>NZ_VIWO01000021.1 GCF_007829335.1 Chitinophaga polysaccharea | reverse complement strand
TTGAGGTCCCCCCATTTGTCGGGTCAGTGTGAGATAGAGAAAGCCGGGCTATTGATGTCCCCCCATTTGTCGGGTCAGTGTGAGATAGAGAAAGCCGGGCTATCTAAAGATACAAAACTGATGGGAAAAAGATGTCTTTTCTGATGCCGTTGGTTTATATTCTACTGCCGCAAAAGACGTCTTTTTATCATCAGGATTTATTTTTATTTCTACCATCTCAATATTCGTTCTGTTTGCAATTGGCTACAAACTGAGCAGGTGTTAGTTCGTTTAATGAGCTATGTGGTCTAAAGGTATTATACTCTTGTACCCAGTTGCTAATTTTCTCATAGGCATCATCCAAGGATAAGAACCAGTTTACGTTTAAGCACTCATCCCTGAATGAACCGTTGAAGGATTCTATGAATGGGTTGTCTGTAGGTTTACCTGGTCTAGAATAGTCCAGCACAACCTTGTTTTCATATGCCCATCGATCAAAATCCTTCGAGATAAATTCACTTCCATTATCGACTTGTATCCGTTTTGGGACGGTGCCATTCTCCCGCTTAAGAGTTTCCAGAGCCTCCACTACATCTATCCCCTTGATGGATTTCCCGACCCGGATCGCATGGCAGTAGCGACTAAAATTATCGACTATAGTTAACGACCTGAATTTACGTCCGTCGAAGAGAGCATCGGCTACGAAATCCATGCTCCAACATTGGTGTAAATTAGTGATATTGGGTCTTTCCAGACGGTGTGCCGCTGATTTATTCCTTCGTGGTCTTTTGCTGCGTAGGTTAAGCCCTTCTTCTTTGTAGATCCTATGAATCCTTTTATGATTGTCCTTAAACCCCTCTCTGCGTAACAGTATGTAAATCCGCCACATCCCATATCTGACCCTCGCCTCTGAAATCTCGCGCATTCGTTGGCGAAGGTGCCGATCTTCTCGACGGCGCGAACGGTAATGCCAATTGGACCAGGGCATGCAAACTACGCGGCAGGCTCTTCGAAGGGATACCTGGTAGTCGGCAGTTAAATGGGTTACCAACTGCCGTAGTTGACGGGTTTTCAAAGATTTTTTTTTAGCACATCCTGCAACATCTGTTTGTCCAGGCTTAAATCTGCGACAATCTGCTTCAGCTTCGCATTTTCGTCCTGAAGTTGCTTCAGTTGCCTTAGCTCACTCATTCCAAGTCCTCCATACTTTTTCTTCCAGTTGTAAAAAGTAGCTTCGCTGACACCCATTTGCCGGCATACTTCTTGGACCTTTACACCACTGTCCGCCTGCTTAAGCGCAAACACAATCTGGCTTTCGGTAAATTTTGTTTTTTTCATGAGCAATTTTTCATGTTTAAATTATGAATTATTGCCCGATTTCTCTACTTTTCAATGGCCCGATTTATTGGGGGGAGGTCA
>NZ_VIWO01000020.1 GCF_007829335.1 Chitinophaga polysaccharea | reverse complement strand
GAGGCTGTATCATAAATAAATGGTACAGCCCTTTTTTTATTTTTGGTATTTATCGGGCGTTTATCCACGTTTCAGGTGGAGAAATATATTGATTTTCGAGTATTTGGTGATGAATGATTGCCTATTTTTATTCTATGGCAAGAGGAAAATCACTAGTAGTGTCCTTTAAAAGTAATCACCAGCATCAGGGAATGCTTCTACCTCCCGATCTAAGTGAGTTGGTTGCAGTGAACCACCCTGTAAGGGTAGTCAGCGACATTCTGGATAAAGTAGACATTGGGCAGCTAATGCAGCAGTATAAACCAGGAGGGGCAAGTAATTATCATCCCCGTATGTTGCTGAAGGTATTGGTCTTTGCATATATAAATAACATATATAGCAGTCGAAAGATAGAGGAAGCCCTCCATCAGAATATCAACTTCATGTGGTTAAGTGGGATGAGTAAGCCAGATCACAATACAATTAACCGGTTCCGGGGCAAACGCCTTCAGCAATCCTTACAGCCCATCTTTACGCAGGTAGTATTGCTATTATGCGAAGAAGGAGTTTTGAGCTTAAAGGAGCTTTACACTGACGGCACTAAAATCGAAGCAAATGCAAATAGATACACGTTTGTATGGGGCAACTCGATAAAAAGTAATAAGGCAAAAATGCAGCAACAGCTGAATGAATTATGGAAATATGCTCAATCTATTGCAGCAGCCGAATTAGATGACGATCACGATCCATCGGGTTTTGATAAAATTGACAGCGAAAAAATAGAGCAAACAATAGCCACAATAAATGAGGCATTAAAAGACAAACCAATAGATAAGAAAATACGTCAGAAATTAAGCTACGCTAAGAGAAACTGGCCATCAGCATTAGCGCGTTATGCTGAACAGGAAAGCATAATTGGCGATAATAGGAGCAGCTACAGCAAAACAGATGAAGATGCGACCTTCATGCGGATGAAGGAAGATCATATGAAAAATGGGCAATTAAAGCCCGCATATAACCTACAGATAAGCACCAATAACCAGTACATTGTTAATTATAGTCTTCATCAGAATACGACCGACACGGGCACTCTTCGGCAACATCTGAATATATTTAGACGCCAGTACGGGAAGATGCCTTCCAATATCACGGCTGACGCAGGATATGGGAGCGAGCAAAACTATCAGTGGCTTGAAAAAAAACGGATTACCGCTTATGTAAAGTATAATTATTTTGATCGCGATCAGCATGAAAAAAGCCGAAATGAAAAACCATATGGGGTAGACAAACTTACCTATGACCAGGAAAAAGACAGGTATATATGCCCATCTGGAAAAACGATGAAAAATATTGGTAGTTACAATCGCCTTACCAAGGCCGGTTTTAAACAAACTCTTACCAGGTACAGAGCAGCAAAATGCAATGGATGCCCATTACGAAGTGAGTGCCATGGACAAGAAGGGAACCGGATAATAGAGGTAAATCACAATTTAAATCGTTTAAAGCGACAAGTAGAAAAGCGGTTAAAAACAAAGCGGGGTAT
>NZ_VIWO01000019.1 GCF_007829335.1 Chitinophaga polysaccharea | reverse complement strand
TGATAGTGCAGTACCATCGGCCATGAGGGGCTTAACTTCTCTGTTCGGAATGGGAAGAGGTGAACACCCTCGGCATAACCACCATAAGATCTTTTTTGCTATTACAGCAAACTAATAAGATAACATATCGGGAAAGTTGTATTCAAAATTCTTTTGCGCAGTATAAAAATAAAATTAAAGCTTACGGGCAATTAGTATTACTCGGCTGCGATGTTACCACCCTTACACCTGTAACCTATCAACGTCGTAGTCTGCGACGGCCCTTAAAAGTAAACTCATCTTGAAGCAGGTTTCACGCTTAGATGCTTTCAGCGTTTATCCTATCCGTACATAGCTACTCTGCACTGCACCTGGCGGCACAACAGATACACCAGCGGTACGTACGACCCGGTCCTCTCGTACTAAGGTCATGTCCTCTCAATTTACTAACGATCACAACAGATAGGGACCGAACTGTCTTGCGACGTTCTGAACCCAGTTCACGTGCCACTTTAATCGGCGAACAGCCGAACCCTTGGGACCTTCTCCAGCCCCAGGATGTGACGAACCGACATCGAGGTGCCAAACCTCACCGTCGATATGAGCTCTTGGGTGAGATCAGCCTGTTATCCCCGGAGTACCTTTTATCCTTTGAGCGATGGCCCTTCCATACAGAACCACCGGATCACTTTAGCCTGCTTTCGCACCTGCTCGGCTTGTTTGCCTCACAGTCAAGCACCCTTATACTAATGCGCTCTGCGTACGATTACCAACCGTACTGAGGGTACCTTTGCGAGCCTCCGTTACCTTTTAGGAGGCGACCACCCCAGTCAAACTACCCACCAAACAATGTCTCCGTTGCCGGATTAGACTCTAAATAACAGAAGGTTGGTATTTCAACGATGACTCCACAAATCCTGGCGAACCTGCTTCATAGTCTCCCAACTATCCTACACATCTGGCATTCAAAATCAATGTTAAGTTGTAGTGAAGGTTCACGGGGTCTTTCCGTCCCGTTGCGATTAACCGGCATCTTCACCGATACTACAATTTCACCGAGCTCGTGGTAGAGACAGTGTACAACTCATTAGACCATTCGTGCAGGTCGGAACTTACCCGACAAGGAATTTCGCTACCTTAGGACCGTTATAGTTACGGCCGCCGTTTACTGGGGCTTCAGTCAGAAGCTTTGGATTACTCCGAACATCCTTCCTTAACCTTCCAGCACCGGGCAGGTATCAGGCTCTATACGTCATCTTTCGATTTTGCAGGGCCCTGTGTTTTTGTTAAACAGTTGGTTGTACCATTTTACTGAGGCCGCATCACTGCGGCACGCCTTATCCCGAAGTTACAGCGTCAATTTGCCTAGTTCCTTTACCACGGATCACTCGAGCGCCTGAGAATACTCATCTCGACTACCTGTGTCGGTTTGCGGTACGGGCTGCTATAAACGAACCTTAGAAGTTTTTCTTGGAAGTCTGATTAGGGATACTATCAGCGCGGCCGAAGCTTTGCTGTACTGTCAGGTTCATCATCCCTGGCGGATTTTCCTACCAAGAATATAACTACACCCTTTAACGCACTATTCCGTAAGTGCGCGATCCTTTCACTACTCCGTTACTCCATCGAATTTATAGCAGGTACTGGAATATTCACCAGTTTGCCATCAGCTTCACCTTTCGGCTTTGCCTAAGGACCCGACTAACCCTGATCCGATTAGCGTTGATCAGGAACCCTTAGTCTTACGGCGATAAGATTTTTCATCTTATTTATCGTTACTTATGCCTACATTTTCTTTTCTAAACGCTCCAGCATGTCTCGCAACACACCTTCGATGCAGTTTAGAATGCTCCCCTACCGTCTAGTACCTTCGTACTAGGCCTAAAGCTTCGGTTATATGTTTGATGCCCGATTATTTTCCGTGCCCAAACCCTCGACCAGTGAGCTGTTACGCACTCTTTAAATGAATGGCTGCTTCCAAGCCAACATCCTGGCTGTTTTAGGATTTGAACCGCGTTTGTTCAACTTAACATATCATTAGGGACCTTAGCTGTTAGTCTGGGTTATTTCCCTCTCGGCCATGGACCTTAGCGCCCACAGCCTCACTCCTGGAGATTATGTTATAGCATTCGGAGTTTATTAGGGTTTGGTAGGCGGTGAAGCCCCCTAGCCCAATTAGTAGCTCTACCTCTATAACACGTCTATATCCAAGGCTGTTCCTAAAAACATTTCGGGGAGAACGAGCTATCTCTCAGTTTGATTGGCCTTTCACCCCTATCCACAGGTCATCCCATAGCTTTTCAACGCTAATGAGTTCGGGCCTCCAGTTAGTTTTACCTAACCTTCACCCTGCCCATGGATAGATCACAAAGTTTCGCGTCTACCCCCACTGACTGATTCGCTCTGTTAGAACTTGCTTTCGCTGCGGCTCCGGTACTGAAGACCTTAACCTTGCCAGTGAGGAGTAACTCGTAGGCTCATTATGCAAAAGGCACGCCGTCACTCTTGCGAGCTCCGACCGCTTGTAAGCGCACGGTTTCAGGAACTATTTCACTCTCCTGTTCGGAGTACTTTTCACCTTTCCCTTACGGTACTGGTTCACTATCGGTATCTAAGGAGTATTTAGCCTTACCAGATGGTGCTGGCAGTTTCACACAGGATTCCTCCGGTCCCGCGCTACTCAGGATACTACACGTCCATCAGAATTTCTGTCTACAGGGCTATCACCTGCTGCGGCTCATCTTTCCAGATGATTCAACTTGATCTGACTTTCTAAAAGTAGTCCTACAACCCCGGATAGAATTGCTTCGATCCGGTTTGGGCTCTTCCCCGTTCGCTCGCCACTACTTAGGGAATCATTATTTATTTTCTTTTCCTGCAGGTACTTAGATGTTTCAGTTCCCTGCGTTGGCTCTCTTTCGAGTGATACACCTTCAGTGTACCGGGTTGTCCCATTCGGAAATCTACGGATGTAACGATCGTTTGCATCTCCCCGTAGCTTATCGCAGCTTACCACGTCCTTCTTCGCCTCTTAGATCCTAGGCATCCACCATGCGCCCTTATTCGCTTTAAAAATCTTTAGTATTCTAATACTACTATTTCGAATACAACTTGCATTTCCCAATATGTCAAAGAACTTTTAATCACTGACCTCTTTTTCAAGATTTCATTCGTGTGATTATTGCCGATGTGTGAGAGCTGATCTCAGTAACCCATTTGGTTACACATCTT
>NZ_VIWO01000018.1 GCF_007829335.1 Chitinophaga polysaccharea | reverse complement strand
GGGGGTGGCTCGGCGGCAGCAGCCCCCACTTCCAGAATCAGAGGCCGTAGGGCCTTTCTTCTCCTTTCTTGTCGAGTAGAAACATCAACGATGAACGGAGCGTCGCAACGGTGGAATAATAGTAGCAAGAATTGCTGACGACTTGAAAAATTCATTATGATTTGATAATTAATAAGTTAACTATGTTCTCGACAAAAAGGGAAACTAAACGAATTTAAATAAACAAACATCTCGACAAAAAAGGAGAAAAAATGCCGGCGCGGGGTGAAATTTTTTGTTTTACGACTTTTTCTTCGATTTTTCGATCAAAAACTATTGAAAACACAGGAAAACATGCCATTTTGGCAGCCGAAAAGGATAATTAAAGACAGATTTAATGGTTTTTTCGATTCGTGTTTATAAAAATATTTATGATTTGTAAAGCCGCCAGAATATAGGCTAGTGGCTTGTTTCAACGGATTTTCTCGGCAAAAAGGGAGATAAACTCGACTTTAACGGAGAATTACCCGACTTTAGGGGACTAATTTTCTCGGCAAAAAGGGAGATAGATATCTGCTCTCGGCAAAAAGGGAGAGTATATTTATTCATTCTCAGCCATAAAGTTTTTTAAACTTGTATAAGCCCATGCTTTTTTGTTCGTTACTGCACTTCTATCCTCATTGTACTTGCTATGCATCTTCTGTAGCTTTAAGGTTACTTTATCGGGATCAACGCTGTCACTAAATAGCCAATGCACTGATTTAAAGTCGGTTGAATCAAATTCAAAATGCGTACGTAGTAAGTGCTGATTATACTCATGTTTAGTTTTAAGCTGATCAGCAATTTCCTGAGTAATTACATCAAACCTTATGCTTATTACTTTTTTCCCTGCATACTGAGCTGGCTGGTACTTATACCAACAATCAGAATGGTTTTTGGCCTTATCAGGGCCAGGTGTTAGCTCTTTCATTACAGGATCCAGTACCCTCTTTTTAAAATCGGAGTAGAAGGGGTAGAGATCGAACGGCTCACCTTTCTCATCTATTCCTTTTATGTCGAGATACTCTTTAAGCCAATCAACGTTCATGGTAAAGGTCTGTTTTACCTTCCATGATGCGATGAGCTTATACATCCGGGCTGTGTATTTCGTCTTTGCATTCATGGCCGTGTGGAGCAAGAACTTCGTAAAACGTCTAGGCCGCTGGGTTTCAGGGTCATAATCGACTTGAATAAACCGGTCCGCCTGATCTCTTGTCATAGTAATGACTACATGCTCTCTGTATTTTCTGACTTTGCCAGTGTGTTTTCCTTTCTGGATCAGACTCTCGCCTAGCTGTGGTATATCTACACCGTGCACTACCTGACGTAACGATAGGTATTCCATTTTCCCCGAGGCTCCATACTGAGGAAAACTGATTTTAAGGTCCATAATGCTAAAACACGTTTGCATAACATCATCTAGGCTGTTTGCTTTAGTGATACTACGCAACGGGATTTTAATCTCCAATAAAGCACTTTTAGGATCGAAAAGCTCTAACTGTGCATAATCCTGCTCCCCACGCATGGAGAGCCGTACAGCATCCTGTAATTGGTACTGTATCATCGTTAGCAGTCTTTCTAGTAACAGCGATGTATTATACTTTGACATCGTTACTTTGTTGGACTGATAAATGTAGGTGTCGTCAACAGGACGAAGCGCTTTGCTTTTCTTAACTGGTTTGTCCTCAGAAGGGGTGAGATCTAAATTTTCCGAAACAGTTAAAGATTTGCCAGAGATTTTTTTACTCATCCAGTACCTTTTTGTTTTTTAGAAAATCCGCTACTGCTTTGATAACAACGTTCTTTTTAGTTGTTTGAGCGCGGTTACTGTAATTACCAATTGCCATTTTAAATTCAGCAGAAATCCAAAAAGTCAGATTTTCTACTTCTACATTTGCGTCCTTTGTAAACCCAATGAACATTGACGGATCTATTGGCTTGACCAATAATTCATCGATAGCCTGTATGACAGCTGATCTCATAGATCTTTCATTTTTGGCGCACCACACAGTCAAATCTTTTTTTAACTGCTTAGGGACTGGAGGGTTCATTTGCCTTTCTTCTGCTTGCTCTGCAGGCTCAGTAACCCCTGTTGTGCTTTTAACAGCTACTTTTGCTGGGGAAACAGCGAAGATATAAGGCTCTTCTTTCTTCTTATTCTGAGCAACAGGCTCAACTATTACAACCTTTTGTACCGGAGGAGGGTCTGCCTTCAAGCTCCCTGCCAGCAAGGTTTTTAATAGTGCTTCATCTTGGGTTTTTTGAGTTTTAATAGTTTTACTCATAAATCTACTTTTATATATTTCTACTTTAATACTTTTCTACTTTTGAATCAACAGCAGGATTTCATTTAACAGCTGCGCCATTTCTTCATTTGCTCTGGCATCTTTCAAATCAGCTACGCCATTTGGTAGAGCGACAGACCGGATATAATTTTGCCGGTGTATGACTTGGGTATCAAAGCATTCCATATTCAAATCAATGACTTGCTTTTTAATTTCATCTGTTAAAGATGCTCCCGAAATCACCTGATTAAAAAAAGCTTTTGCGCGTAAATTGGGATTTTTGATTCTTGCTTCTTCTATAAGACGTAGAATAGGTGTTACTTCTAGCAGTTCAGCTATTCCTGCTTTAGTAGGAATTACAATCAGGTCTGCTTGTAAAAAAAGCTCTTGTAAATGCTCTGTCCGATACGGGGGTGTGTCTACTACGATAAAATCATAGGGTAAATCCTTTAAAGGTTTACCGTCATAATTCAGTACTGTTAAGTCTGCAAACGTGTTTTGCAGCTTGGTAGTAGTACCCTGCGGGTCAATGTCTACCAAAACTGTTTTAACGTGCTTTTTAATTTTCTGTGCTATATTAATAGCCATTGTAGACTTTCCGACCCCCCCTTTCGGGTTGGCAATTACGATAATTCTAGGCATGTAATAGGATTTGATGCAAGATACCTAAAAGTAGAAATATATAAAAGTAGAAAAATAGAAAAATAGAAATCTATTTAAAATTTAGCACACCCAACCTGTTTTTTTGCCCGGTAGTTTGCGTTAAGTCGTGTACTGGTGCAGGAAATCATGAACCAGACAAGCATAAAAAAAAGAAAGACTAATGTGCATCTTTTCATAATTATCTGTTTTATTCAGCAGCGAGTATTACCCCGAGGCTGATTTTAAAGGTTTGAGCTTGTGCGTTAGTGGCACCCGTTTTCTGTGCGATAGCAGTGTAATAGCTTAAATCAAGATGGAAGGCGCCGAGTTGGAAGCCCGCACCAACTGTAGCAAGCTGCTTTGGTGAATAGTCGGGATTCTCATAGTGGATTCCTCCACGAAGGAAAAACTGTTGTCGGTAGAGATATTCAACCCCGGCTCCTACCCCCCAACCTTTCATATCTGCCCAACTTAAAAAAAATGCTGCTGGAACATTTGTAGTCGCCGGATCCTTGCCAGATATAATATTACCGTTATCATCCCTTATCACCGGTGCGGGAACCAGCCCTTTTATCACTTCACCAGATAAAGAAAACAGGTGATCCCCGGGGCTGGGGAAAGTATAAGACACGCCCCCCCGGAAATTCATAGGCTGAAAGGCGCTGCCCCCTGCAGAATGGTAGACTACTTTAGTCCCGAGATTAGAAAAAGAAAGCCCGCCTCTGAAAATCCCACCAGTATACCCGTTTAGCTCGGAAGCAGCCACGGAGCAGTAATAATACCCGATATCCACGCCGGCAGCGTTTGCAGTCTTAATTTCCTGTCCCTGATACTGAATACCAGCAGCAGGCCTGCTATTGATATATCGTGCAGTAATCCCTATGCTGTTATATTCTGATAGCTGCCGGCTGTAAGTCAATCCTATAGTCCATTCCGTGGGGTTATATTCATATATTGGGTAACCTGTTACATCTTTGAAAGACACGGCGCCCAGCGAAAAATAACGCAGATCTAATCCGATACAGGTTTGATCATCCAGCCGCCGGAAGCCCTGCATAGTGGCCATACCAACGCCTTTGACCAGACGCCGGAGATATGGCACGTAACCAGTAGATATTCCATACTCATAACCGGCTTGCATGGCCACTTTTGCCGGATTATAAAAAACAAAATTGTCCGGGCTGGTGGCTACACCGATGCCTCCCATAGCACTACTGCGGGCATCAGGCTCGATTTCAAGAAAACCAAGTGCTGGCGCCGGAGATTGCGCCTGCGCTGTCAGCGAAAAACATAAAATGACATAAAAAAGGACTGTGCGCATGATGATAGATTTTATTGTACCACAACTGGAGGCAGGCTTAATTCTTTGCTCAGGTCGCCGTCATTATCTTTAACCTGTAGCTTGACCGTATAAGTGCCAGCACTGCTGAAAATATAGGGGTTTGCTGGTGTGGTGGTTTCTGCGACTTTCACATTATTTACATAGAAAATATAGCTGCTGATCACTCCCCCAAAGCTGCGGTCTGCATCGTATGAGCCGCTCCCATCAAAGATGTACTCATACCGATCTGCCACACCTAAATACCGTACTTCCAATGCAGCAACTGGTGGCAGATTGTTAAATACATATAGCTGCATTGTGGAAGCGTCCTGCAGACCAAAAACATCCGTTACTGTGAATTTCACCTTTACGGCTCCTGTATGGGCCGGGTAATAGCGGTAAATACCCTCTCCACTTTCGGGAATGGTTACAGCAATGGTATCCGTGATCTTCTGATCTATGTATTGCAGATACCCATCTCCGCTGAGTGTTGCCATAGTAATGCCCCGGATGTTCATATTGGCATCATTGACGTGAATTATCAGCGGCATAAATGCAAATGCGGGTTTGGACAGCTTAACGCTATCTGTAAGCTGGTGGGTTGCCTGCCCGCCCCGCTGGTCTTTCAGCAAAATTTCTGGTGGATCGTTAAAGTCTTTCAGGCCGTCTTTTCTGTTTTCACATGCCAACAAAAACAGGCTAAAGATTAATAGTAGTAACGCTTTCCTCGTAATCATCATAGCTTAAATATTTTTTCTGTTTTGGTAAATTCGTTGCACTGTAGTCTGATAAAATACCAGACGCCCGAACCATGCAATTTCTCAGCAGCAAGGCGTATGCGGTTTCGTCCCTTAACAGCGGCCTGTTTGCTTTCGTAAACAGTGTTTCCCCGGAAGTCAAAGAATGTAATTACCATATCCTGCGGAGCTTTTAGCATAAATTCAGCAGTAAGCAGCTGGTTAAAAGTTGTAGGGTAGATAAGGAGATCATTACTGCCCGGATCCATCCCGTCCCCTCTGTCATTTTGTGGATCCGGTACTTTTCCGTTCTCATCGCGGATAAAGATGTCTGGTAATGGATACTTCACTATGCAACCAGTAACACCGGTTGCTGTCAGGGATACAGCGTGTTTGCCCGGAGTGTAGTAATAATGGTTTCCTTCGCCTTGGGTACTAAATCCACCATCTCCGAAGTCCCAACGATATACAGCGGCCTTCTCTACCATGCTGGTGGCTCTATACAGGGCGCCGAACGCTAATGTATCGTTAAGCCCTTCATATTTCACGGTGCCACGGGGACTGTTGTTTACAATCGAAACAGTACGACTGCTGCCGGCACATTCACCGGTATTTACCGGTTTGGGCTTTATGAACAGCTGCTCATCCTTTGTTACAGTGTATTTAATTGTTGTAGCCGTTTCAAACGGTGTGTTTTCGCCTACCCGGTACCATTCAAACATTGTGGTATTGTCTGCAACTGCAGTAAGGGTGACGATGGTATTTTCACAGGCTGTGGTATCCCCTGCCAAATTGATAGCCCCGGGAAGCCCTCGTACTGTTATATTGTAGCTGGCAGTGTTCGTGCAACGGGTCGCCGGGTCAGTAACAGTATAGCTGATAGCATATGTCCCTACCCCAGCAATTACCGGGGTGAAGGTCGTCCCAACAATGCCGGCAGATCCGGCCCAGCTGCCACCTCCGGGTTTCGCATTTAATGTGACCGCACCTGATGACACACATATAGCTGTATCATCAGGCATTGTGATAGTCGGCAGCGTATTAACCTTTACCGCCGTAGTATCTATGGTGGTGCAACCGGTGGTAGGATCTGTATATTTGTAGGTGATCGTGTGATCACCTGCACCGGCATCTTTCGGGACAAAGAAGCTGCCGGCATTATTGTCGATACCGTCCCCGGCCCATATCCCCGGCTGTGGTGTTGCTACCAACGATATGGTAGGGCCGTTCAGGCAGGCGCTAAAGTCACGCATACCTGTAACTACCGGGAGGGCATGTAGCATAATGCCTAAAGTATCGCTTATACTGCAGCCGGCATCTGTAATGATGGTGTAGATAAGGTAGTTTTTGCCAAGCTGCATTTTTTTCGGATCCAGTAATCCGGTAGTGCCATCATAAAAATTGCCGGCTAAAGGTTTCCATGTACCGCCGGATACAGAAGGCAATGGCGGGGCGAACATATCGCTATTCACGCAAGTACCTATATCCGCACCTACGTCCAGCACCGGTGCAGCAACTAACTTAATGACCCGTGTATCCGTTCCCGTGCAACCGGTGGCCGGATCGGTAAACGTAAGCGTGAGAGTATAATTTCCCAGTGGCGCCTTGCCCGCCTGAAAGTAGCTATTTTGAACAAACGGCCCACTCCAAACTGCCCCCAGCGGTTTGCCACCCTGTAAGTAATAGTCCCCAGCAGCAGCGCAGATAACCACATCAACACCGGCGTCCACTGCCGGCGGTGCCGATACTTTCATATACATCTGGTCAGATGCGCTGCACAGCGTTACCGGATCGGTCACAGTGTAGGTGAGCAGGTGTTCACCTGCCCCGGCACGGGCCGGCAAAAAGCGCCCGAGATCTACCCCGGGACCGCTCCACCCGTTAGCTGTACCCGGCAGGGTAACGGGTGGAGCATTTAAACAAGTGCGCTGATCAGCGCCCGCATCTACAGCGGGCGGCATCACTATTGTTATAACCAGTTGTTTGCTTACCGTGCAGATAGCATCAGTGTAGGTATATGTTAGCGTATTTCTACCTATGGCCATTTTCAGCGGATCCAGATGGCCAGTGGCAACGTCATAATACGGGCCATCTGCCGCCCAGCTCCCACCTACAGGAGTAGCTACCGGAAGGCTCACAGGGCTAGCATTACGGCAGATGTTATAGTCAGCCCCTACATTTAGCACCGGTGCAGCAACTAACTTAATGACCCGTGTATCCGTTCCCGTGCAACCGGTGGCCGGATCGGTATAAGTAAGTGTAAGCGTATAGCTACCCAGCGGCGCCTTACCCGCCTGAAAATAGTTATTTTGAACAAACGGTCCACTCCAAACTGCCCCCAGCGGTTTACCACCCTGTAAGAAATAGTCACCAGCAGCAGCGCAGATAACTACATCAGCGCCGGCGTCCACTGCCGGCGGTGCGGATACTTTCATGTACATCTGATCAGATGCGCTGCACAGCGTTACCGGATCGGTCACAATGTAGGTGAGCAGATGTTCACCTACACCGGCGCGGGCCGGCAAAAAGCGCCCGAGATCCACACCGGGACCGCTCCACCCGTCAGCTGTACCCGGTAGGGTCACGGGATCCGCATTTAGGCAGGTACGCTGATCAGCGCCGGCGTCTGCTGCCGGCGGCATCACTACTGTTATAACCAGTTGTTTGCTTACCGTGCATATGACGCTCTCATAAGTATATGTGAGTGTGTTAGTACCCACGGCCATTTTCAGCGGATCCAACTGACCGGTGGCAGCGTCATAATATGGGCCATCTGCCGCCCAGCTCCCACCTGCAGGGGTAGCTACCGGAAGGCTTACGGGGCCAGCGTTGCGGCAGATGCTATAGTTAGGCCCTACGTTTAGAACGGGAGCATCTACCAGTTTTATAAATTTTATATCAGTACCCGTGCAGCCGGTGGCCGGATCGGTATAAGTAAGGAAAAGGGTATAATTTCCTAACGGTGCGATAGACGCCTGAAAATAGCCGTTTTGAACAAATGCCCCACTCCATGTAGCGCCTATGGGAGATCCAGTACCCAAATAATAATCCCCTGCAGCTTTACAAACAATGTTATCTCCATGAGCATTGACCTCTGGTGGTGCGGATACTTTCATATACATTTGGTCAGATGCGCTGCATAGCGTTACCGGATCGGTCACAGTGTAGGTGAGCAGGTGTTCACCTACACCGGCGCGGGCAGGCGAAAAGCGCCCTCGATCCACACCGGGACCACTCCACCCGTCAGCTGTACCCGGTAGGGTCACGGGATCCGCATTTGAGCATGTGCGTTGATCAGCGCCGGCATCTACAGCCGGCGGCATCACTACAGTTATAACCAGTTGTTTGCTTACTGTGCAGACGGCATCAGTGTAGGTATATGTTAGCGTATTTCTACCTATGGCCATTTTCAGCGGATCCAGCTGGCCGGTGGTGACGTCATAATATGGGCCATCTGCTGCCCATGTCCCCCCGGCAGGAGTAGCCACCGGCAGGCTCACAGGGCCGGCATTACGGCAGATGCCATAGTCAGGCCCTACACTCAGGACGGGCGGCGATTGTACTGTGATAATTTTCTGTACCGCTACAGCACAAACACTGTTTGTATAAGTGTAGGTTACAAGATAGTCACCGGCTACAGCGTTGCTAGGCGAAAAAACATTGGTATTGATATAACTACCTGTCCATATACCACCGGTGGGGCTACCGCCGGGAATCTGAAAGGGTGTGGCATTTCCGCAAACAGTAAGATCTGCTCCGGGCTTTACTGTCGGACCAGTAACAACCTTAATAACAAAACTTTTTGTGTAGGTGCACCCGGTTTCGGGAACGAAAAGAGTGCCTGTAATCGTGTGTAAGCCTATTCCGGCAGTGACCGGAGAAAAATATTTGCTGTTAATGATTCCCGTCCCGCTCCAACTGATAGAGCCATCATTGGGGCTAACACCACTGCGCTGGTTTAGGTCTATTTCTGCGCTGGTGTTGCATGTCGTAAAATCGTCCCCAACTTTAAAGTTACTCGCATCAATGATATTGATCTGGAAATCACCAGAGCTACTGCAGGTAGTCCCCGGATCCATATAAGTGTACCGTACGGGATTACGCCCCACTACACCCTGTGCCGGATCGAATATTTTAAGATTCAAAACCCCTCGCCCTGAGTAAAAACCGCCGACCGGCTCCCCCACAGTTATTAAAAACGGCTCAGCGCCACGGCAAACATCAATATCAGATACCTTTATGACGGGAGGCGCATTTCCTGTAATTTCTATTGATTCCGCAGAGGTACAGCCGGCGGCATTGCTGATCTTGTAAGTATATACATTGCGGCCGGCCGCCATGCTTGAAGGCGTAATATTGCCGGCAGCATCTATGCTGCGCCCTTCCCATGTTCCCCCGGTAGGGGTGGCTTTTATTACCACTGGTTGCGCATTCTGACATATACTTATCGGATAGGCGCCTATTGTGATTTTCACGCCCTCTAATACCTGAAAATCATATTGTATACTGACAATTCCCCGCTTACTTCCAAACTGAATATCAGGGGTGCCGTTGTCGTACTGCTTTTGGGCGATGAGGCGGTGAAAACCGGGTGAAAGATCTTTAGGATTTAACCTCGTTATTGGAGCGCTTGCCGGATCATCCAGATAGAAGGTAACGCCATCTTTTACCGTGAAATTATCGGTTAGATTGTAGTCGTGGTCAACGCTGTTACATACGGTCTTAACCTCATCAAGGCCGGTAAATTGTGGGGTTTCAAACTTTAGCGTTAAACTGCTGACAGTTATATATTCATTGTTTTCCCCACCGCCAATGCACTGTGTCCTGCGCTGGTTATGGGCAACGATGAGTAACGTTTTGGTAATTTCGCCGGCGTTAGGACTCACGGTAAATGTCCGTACATTATTCATGTTGTCGATCTTGTATTCGACAAACCAGTTCATGTACTTACGACCAATACCACAGCCGCCTATGCTAGTATTAGCTTCTCCATAGTCAGGGAAAAGGAAGCTGGGCGAATTTCCCACAGGATCGCAATAAAACACTTTATCGCTGTAGGTGGGGTATTCAGCCTGCCTGCCAATTACATCAACTACTGTGGATCCGTCACGGTTTCCGTATCCATTCGGGAACTGTACCTGCGCGGCAATACTTGCCGGCAGCAGCCACCAGCAAAAAAGGGAAAGAAATTTTCGCATAATTACATCGTTTTTGTAAGTAGGATAGTATAGGTATCCGTACCTACGCGGAGGCTGAGTTTAACATTGCCGCTGGTTATGTCACTTAAAACAGGCTTTAAAAATTCCCGGGTTTGGTAATAGTCAGTACCCGGATTAAAAAGCGGAAATTGAATAGCCACTACTTCATTATCATTATAGGCCACTCCCCAGCTGGCGTTTTTTAAGTCCAAAGATTCTTTTCCGCATTTGTTGGCGCCCTGCGTAATTTCTACTGTGCCGCGATCTTTGATGAGGTAAATATCATCAAAAGTGCAGGGGGCAAACTTGGCGCGTATATCAGTGCCGTTTTGATCTGTGATAGTTGAGATTTTATATTTCTGGCCGATCATAGCTGCCTCAATTTTCTGTCCTTCTACAGTACCGCCCCCGGGCTTATCATCTTTTTTACAAGCGGCTACAAAAACAAACAACAGGAATAATATATACTGGTTCTTCATATGTGGGTATTTTTAGAATGGTTTATTTAGTAATAGTTATTTAGAAATATGCGGATCCCGAGCCCCACTTCATAGTAAGTGGTACCCAAAGATTTTTTGACCAGATAGGCCTGATTACCGTAGATATAAAAGCTCATTTGATCACTCAGGAACGCTTCGATATTGGCGCCGGCTTTTAAACCGGCCATAAAGCCGATGCCATTGCTCTTTTCTTTTGTGATACCTGAAATCTTTTCATATCCGATTGTGAGGCCCGCCCCGGCGTTGAATTGAAAAAAATCCGATAGATAAAAAGGATTATAAAACGCCATCGCATCCAATCCGAAGTGAGAATATCGAAAATTATACATCCTCCCAAACTCACCAACCCCGCGCAGCTGCAGATATGCGTTATCGGAAAAATTTTTCATGTACCCAGCTCCCCCCATTACTCCTATACCGGTTTTACCCAGCGTAAGGTCGATGGCAGTGCCTCCCTGTTGGTGGACCTGTGCTGCTGCCGTCATTGTAAGTGTAAGGCAGCAGATAGTGATAAAGAGATATTTCATTGCCTGATAAATTTTATTGTCACACGTTCCCCTGCAGGTATGACGGAAGATTTGCCGGAGCTGTACAGACCTGGCCTTCCGTCTGTTGCATAGACGGTGCCTGCATAGTCATTCAGGCCTGCAGCCACTTCAATGCCTTCTACAGCTATTAACACCCGGCCAGCCGATTGACTGTAAGCCATACCACGCATAACGCTACCGGCAGGAATTACAACTCCGTTGATATGCAGATCCGCTGCGGTGTTAAACGCCAGCCTTCCGCTGTTTGCCACGTAGCTATCTTTTAACACAAATGCAGCCACTATAACACTGTCAGCAGAAGGTTGGGCTATTTTGCCTCCGGATGAAAATACCATGCTGTTAAATGTTTCTTTCTGCTCTACAATTACAGGTGAATCAGTTGTGTAATCCTTCCCCGCAGAGGGATCCTGTATAGCTGGTTCAAACTGTTGCTGGTAGAGTATTTTAAACGCCAGTATTTGAAATAGATAATTTGCTGTTTCTTCATTAAGCTGCAGAGCATAATAGTCCGATGTATGTTGCTTTTTCACAGCCTTCATAACGTTGCCAATACCGTAATTATAGGCTGCTACAACCAGTGGCCAGCTATGCAGCTGACTGTATAACTTTCGTAGTAACCTACATGCAGCATGGGTGCTTTTTATTACCTGATTTCGTTCCTCTACAGCCAACCCTTCACCGGTGGCTGTGGATGGCATAAACTGCCACATTCCGCCCGCCCCTACGGGGCTTTGTACATGCTTTTTAAGCCTGCTTTCTGCCAGCGCTATATATTTTAAGTCATCCGGCAGCCCATAATCCCGGAGTACTATAGCGATATAAGGGATATACATATCAATACGAGCTTTAAGAGAGGGGCTACTTACTTCCTTTCGATTCTTGTTAACGGCCAAAATCAGCCTTTTTTTCACACTTTCTTTATCTACCGGCACCATACCCCCGCAAAAGGTTAGACCGGCTGTTTTTTGGCCGTATACGGCGCAATAACACAATACATATATGATCAGTTGCAACAACTTCATAGACGGACTACAGTATGTTTGTTGGTAAGCACGCTGGCAGGAACTTTCAGCGTCATTGTTCGCCCCCGGCTGTTTTCGGCCTGTTCCTTCATTATTATTTCTAGCTGCTGTCCTGATAACGGCAGCTTGGCTACGGCATAAATCAACTCCTTTTCTTCACCCGCACCGATCACTGCAGAGTTATCTGGTGCCGATAGATAAGGTGGGTACTCATCCTGTACAGCTGCACTGGATGAGCCAATACCTGACCGTTTGGGGCTGGCAACAATAAATTTTACGTACTCGATGCTGTAGGCTACAGCTGTGGTATTACGTAACCGTAGCCGGAAAAAATGGTGACCGCCACCATCTACTCCCACATCATCCAAAATGAAAACTAAACCCTGATCTTTTATTCTACGCTTGGTCAGCCTGCCAGCGGCCTGCATTCTTTGTATACTTTCAGCAGGTATCGTTATCCCGTTTTGTCTAATAGAATCTGCTACGGGAACGGGGGCGGCACCGGTGGTATTGATAATATTATGCGGTGTAATGTTCATTACCGATCCGTTATAGCGGTATGGGTAGCGTGTTTTTACCGGATCCCGTTGCCAAACGAGGGAGAACTCCATCACAGTATCCTTGCAAACAACCAACATGTTAGTACCTGTAAAATCTTCAATGGCCGCCTGCAGCTTGATAATAGTTAAAGTATCGGTATCTGTAATCTGCTGCTCATTGTCGATAGCTCCTTTCCTGCCGCCGATATTGGCAGAAACCACCTTAGTGTTATAAATGAGTATAAAGGTTGTTTTATTACGGGATACCGGTATGATAGGGTTATCCTGCGCCCGGGAATAGGTGCATGATAAAAGTAAAACCAATAGTAATACTGTTCTAATCATCAGCGGTTATCAGTTTTTAGGATTACTTTATATCCAGCGGGGATTTTTACTGTCATGGATCTCTGCCGGCTGGTTCCCAGCGTTTTTGCAACCCGGACCACACTGCCGAGTACCCCGCCACCTGCTACATTTTCTATATTTCTTTCTGTTTCTTCACGAGCAGCCTGCTGGGTAGCCGTCCCCGGGTTTCCCTCTATCGGCAGACCTTCTATTCCATCGGTACTAAATACAGAAAAGGCTATAGCTGCCAGCTGGCCATCGACTGCAGCCCCAGCCACCTTTACCTGTACCCGGGTGTCCCCTACTCCGATTGCACCAGTAACCATTTGCGTTTTCCGTAGTTGTACCCCGTTCAGCGTTACATTTTCCAGTAACATGATCCGCACCTTACCACCAGTGGCCACCTCCACCTCATTGAGGATCACCCCCCGAATGGATGTTGCACTATGGACAGATGTGCCACTACTACCTCCTCCAAAGCTCATCGTATTAAAGCCGGTGGCCGCCGTGCCTGCTGCCGGTTGTTGCTCCGGCGCCGGGAGCTGACGGGGGACCAGTGCAGTCTGTGAACGCTCAGACACAATTTTTTTTATTTCTTCATCTTCTGCAGATTCCTGCTGCTCGGAAGCTATCGCGGAAGCCTTAATATTCTTCCGGGCCTTTTGAATATCGGCCAGAGCTGCCCTTATTTCTGGCGGATCCGCCGGCCCTGTAGGTTTAGTATTATCTCCTTCCCCTATTGCCGCCGGTGAAGGAATGGGATCAGCGATACTATTTTGCGGATCTGCAAAAGGTGTCGGCCCCGTAGCTGCAGGCGTTTCGTCAATAGGAAAACCCTTATCACCTACCGATTTGATCATATCTTCGTAGGTGTATTTTTCAGGTACATCGGTCATGGTATCGCCATTCTGAGTTGATTTATCGCTGCTAAATACATGAACACACCAAAACACTACGGCTACCACCATTAGACCCAGCACCGATAGCATGATAATCTGTATCCTACTCATTTTTCACCTCCTGTGCTTTATAGGTTTGAATATACTTTGTGAAATAAAACCCGGTCTTATTTTCAGGGAATTGCGGTGTTTGCCGGCGTACTTCTCCCTCACTTTCTATGAGATATTCTTTTATTGGCCGGTCATTATCGAAGATCTGCAACCGGGACGTAAAGCGCACCCGATAAGGCTCTTTATCTGCCTGCAGCTGGTCTATCTTAATAAATTCCGCTTTATACTCTAATCCTCTATCTATAGCATCGGCATAAGCCCGCTGCTCTTTATACCGGGAAAAAATACGGAAGGCGTCAGATTTGCTGACGAGAAACAGCGTCCGGGCTTGGTATTCCGTAATTTTTAGTCGATCAAAACTATTGCAGTAGTAAACTACCTCGCCGCAGTGGGTTTCCATTTGGGTACGAAATAATTTGTCGCTAAAATCACTGGATACCTTCATGATTTCCCCCGTGGTGCGGTCTACGACAATTATTTTGCGTATTGCGGTAATCGCAAACTGAAAAGAGAAAAAAACCACCACAATGATGATACATAAGCAGAAAAAAAGGATAAGCCGCACAGTAATAGCGCTGTTTTTCTTAGCTGCTGCAAAGCCATCAAACTCTTTAATTATTTTTTCCTTCATGATCATAGTAGCTTAAAAACTAGCTCTCCTGCCCGTTTTAGCAGATATAGCTTTAAAAAAAATTGGGCTAAAATCCCGATTAGGGTGTATGGATCATCGAAAACTGTAATGACTGCAGTATCAGCAAATTTGTTTGCGATCAGGAAGGCTGGCACCAGTAGAAAACATACCAGCATATTACTGGCCCATCCCCAAAACCATTTGGAGGTATCCTCATGCAGCAGGCTTACCCATGCTATAGGGTAGACTATTTCAAGCAAAAGAAGGTAAAGAAATCTGCCACACAGAAATAATGCATAAAGCCACCTTACAGCCAATGCCAGCGCAGGTTTTACATAAACAATATTGAAGTATGCAAACAGGTCTGGTAGTGTATCATAGAAGATAGAAGGCCCGTCTGGATAACGGCGTTGCATTTCTTCTGTTTCCGCTATTAGCGTTGCTATAGCACCATTTGGCTCTCCCTTTACCTCGTCAATTGCTAACTGTTGAATGGTGCCAAACACTTCCTCCATTCCCGAAATTGCAATAGGCATCATACCAATCATGACAAGCGTAAAAAGATATTGCCAAAACAGATCCATTATGCCTTTGTAAACTGCGGGTCCTCCGCTGGCATTCATATTAGCCCGCCATTGTTTGATAAAAACAGACGTACTGAGAAAAATGCCATACGCAGATGTAGCACCCAATGTAATTAACATCAGGGAGCTGGTTTTCACCTGCAGATAGATTTTCGTTACATTTTCTATCCCAAACTGACTTAAAGGAATATCCGCCATATTATAAGCCTTGTAATAGTTTTTTAGCACCACTGGTAGCCTCATAAGCTGACTGGTAGCTGTTTATGCTTCGTGTTGCCCGCTCCGTGCGATCCTTCAGTTCCATAATCAGCTTTAGCCTTCCCTCATCGCTCATTTTGAAAAACCCGTCCGTCAAAAGATTCGTCAACATGGTTAGATTAGCCCGGTTATTATCTATGACCGTATTTATATTACGCCGGTAATCGGATACAGAAGATGCTGAGGGATTCTTCATCTTGCCTATTGATTTAATCGCATCGCCCGCCCGGATAATAAGGCTGGTTTGCTTATTAAAAAGATCCTGTACCTGCTCAGCGTCTTGGAGCTTGTTACTAACCTTTTCGTATAATTCAACTCCTTTCTTTATCTGCTCGTAAGTCTTACTGAGCTGTATAGTTTGGCGGGCTGCTTCTTCCAGTTGTTTTACAGTAGTTGCTTTTTGAGCCAACGTAAGGCCTGCCATAGTAGGATCAGATACTACCAGTTGAGCATGACATACTACTGTAATGAACATTACAATCAGGCTACAGCATAATTTTTTCATGAGATCTTGAATTAATAATGTTAGTGATAGCGGCTTCCATACTACCTGTTTCTTTAAAATCGTCTGATATACGCTGCCAGTCCTTGCCATCTGTCTGATATGCATAAAATTTCGCCCGGGAGAACTCCAAACGCACCACCGTAGCATACAGATCTTGAAAACGGATAAACACTTCCGCATACGGTCGAGGGGCGACAAAATCGTTCCGTATGCTTTTCATCAGCTGGATATGGGCGGGGTTTGTAATCTTAAACGTGGTGCAAATATCAGAATACACCGTTTCGGTGGTTGGTAAAACATAAATAATCTGAGTATTAGCAATTACCCCATCAGTGAGGTTATTATCCGGCAACTGAGCAGGGGACTGAATAACAGCGGATATGCCGCCATTCTCTTTACGGAGCTTTTGAAAAAAGAACGCCACTGTACTATGTACGTCCTCACCGGAAAAATTATCTTTCATCGTAGCTGTTTCAGCATACTCGTCAAAGTATATTTTCCCCCGAATTGATCTGTCAGCAAGGATCTTATTTTCTACGGTTTCATAAATGATCGTCATAATGATACTGACAAGAAAAGGATCTTTCTTTATCCGTGTCAGCTCAAAGACAATAAAATCTTTACCCCTGATCAGATCTGCATTTGTCCCATCAGTGCGGCACACATTTTCGTATAAGCCACCCGGCATAAATTCGCTACAGATATGCAAAAAGCTGGTGACAGTAAAATAATTCGGGGGAATTTCCTGACGGGTCAGGATCTCATCAATATTGTTTTTGACATAGAGATAAAAATCCGGGAAGCTGGGCCGCACGGGGTCTGAGTTATAATAGTCCCGGATAATCTTAACTACTGAAATATATTGCTTGGTATCTTCAACAATTACTTTTTCACGCCAGAATTTCAACACTAAAACCGCTAGGGTCTTGATTTTATCGGTGGTCAGCTCTTCTTTTGATTCGATATAAAAAGGGTTAATACCGAGGGGGGTTACACCGTCATAATCTATATGGGCGCTAATCGATGGATAAAGCCTACTAACAGCTAAGAAGGATTTACCAAATTCTACGGCCACAACTTTGACGCCTTGGCGGATCTCTTGTTCTACAATATTGAGTACTGTGGAGGATTTCCCACCGCCTGTACTGGCTATAAACAGGCTGTTACGTGCTGGTATCCGCTTTTTTTGTTCGTCCCATATATCCAACTTATAGGGGATCTGGAAGATCCTGTCATTAAAAAATACCCCGTCAATATCGCTAACGTATGGAGAGTGATTTACAAATAAACCCGTAGCTATGCTTAATTCCGTCAAAAAAAAGAAGTCCCGGTCTAAAATGTTTTCTCTGCCTATCACTGTGCCTAAAAAAATGTTTCTCAGTCCTATGTAACTAGGCTGATAATGGCCGAAATCACGCATTTTTAAGGCCTCTTTGACAGCATCTTTTGCCTTTGTCAGCTGTTTTTCGTCTGTGTCCCACAGGATAATAGAAAAATGGGCACGGCACAGGTGGGCCTGAGATTCTATAACCTCTACCTGCATTTCCTGCAACCTTGCTGCTGTAATTTCCAGTTCTTTTTTAAAATGACGATGCTTATGAAATTGGTCGGCCCTCGCCTCCAATTCAGCTTTCAGCTTGTTATTACCTTCAAAATATATTATTTGATTGATAATGTGGTTTGCCCGAAGATGTAGCCCCAGCTTTTCCAGACAGGCCATAAACAATGTAGCATTAGCTTTGGGTAGGGTATCATCTTCGATATAGACCGGCAATTCATCAGGGAGGGCTGTTTCATCACAGACGGCAAAAACGGAGGCCCTGGCCTCCCCTATAGTCATATGTGGGCCAAAATATAGATCTCGTTTTCCATTGTCTGCAGCGAAACCGTTAACATATCTATCAACAAACTGCACAATCTCCCCCTCCTCTAACCTTCTGATAGTAGTATTGGGCAGATTCTTTAAAATTATGACCACACCCTCTACTGCCTCGATAAATTCGGCAAGGCGTGCCTTATCACGTTCTACCAGATTGTCCTGATAGGCCAGCGGGTTTTTCATATAAGCTGGTTCTAACGATTCCAGCCCAGCCAGTGTAAAGGAAAGCACGCAATGATGTTCTAAATATTCACGACCGTCAAAGTGACTTCTTTCTTCTTTTTGTAGAAAAGTATCTCCTAAAAGCTCTGCGTGGGCATCATAGGCCTTTTTGAGGTATACGTCCTGCTTATGAAAATAGCTGCCTGACGGCATAAAGCGCAAAGCTCTTTCAAACTCTGTCTGTCGGTATTCAATTGCCTGCTGAGATAAAGAATAAGGTTCAGGATTGATTAAGTAATAACATAGGCTTATCCCTCCGCACTTTGACAGGGCGGCCCCTCCTATAAAACCAAGAATACTATATGCTTCCGCAGTATCAACTATCATGTGTCGTTACCTCCTGTGTAATGATCATTACAATTTCAGATACCTGTCTAAATCCCTGTTTGAGATAATGCTTTCCTTCTTAGGAAAAGAATGCTTCTTACGCTGGGATCGGGCCAAAAAAATCATATATAGCGCGATCAGCGCACCACCAACAACGAGCAGGCCTAAAAGCACACGTCCCCATTGTCGCGGCACAGCATGAAGTGCAGCTGTGAAATTGGATATTACTATGGCTACCCCTATAGCTACTGCTAATAAAAACTGTGAGAAATGAGGCTGCCGCAGCCCGTAAACCACAAGCGGGGCCTCTAAGCCCTTACGGACTTTGCGCTTTTCCATACCCGAATTGATTTTTAATACAGTTTTAAATTTCGATATGCTTCTACTACGGCCACTATTACAGCTGCACCTAACAGACCATACAGTGCATAGAGGCTGAGGCCAACAATTGCCGCTTTAAAATCATCCTTGTAGCGGTCCCAATTGTGGAGAATCGCGTATGCTACGCCCATGACCATGCAAATACCTACTGTTGGGCCTATGTAGTTATCAGCAATCTGAGTAATAATTTGTTTGGCGTCTAATAATATCATAGAATTGGTTTTAAATACAAGGCATTAGCGTATCGGCAACTGAATACTAAAGGCGGTTCCCTCACTTAACACACTTTTTACCGTGATTGCTCCCCCCATTATTTCTACCAGTTTTTTAGCAATGGAAAGGCCAAGCCCCACCCCCTTTTTTTTCCGGCCAGCGTCTACCTGATAATACTCGTTGAAAATAAAAGGCAGTTCTGCTGGGGGAATACCTTCCCCCTGATCTGATATTTCTATGCAAATTTTTTCCTGCACAGAACATGATATAGTGACGATAGTGGATTTATCACTATATTTTATAGAATTATATATTATATTATATAATATTTGTGTCAGGTACGTTTTGTCGGCTTCAATTTCTACAGGAAAATCTGGTGATACCTGTTTTATGATCTTAATATCTTTTTCCGAAGCAATTGGATACATAGAGTAGATAAGAGCATGTAACCAGACCCTAAAATCAAAATGGGATTCACATAGCTGGTATTTTTGAATTTTTTCTAACTGTACTACTTCATCTACCCGCTCCTGTATAGCGCCTAAGTTGTCTGCGGAAGTACTAATCATTTGGAGCAGGCCTTTACGGAATTCCTGATTTCCTTCCGGACTATCGTTTAACAATCGGACAGCAGCTGTAATTGCATTAATCGGGGCGCGAAATTCATGTAATGCTCCGCGAAATATGTCTTTAAGCAATTCATCAGTTGCTCTGACTTTTTCCGTCATAAACAAGAATTGAGATTTTAGCAAATGTGCTTGCTAAACATCCCAAAAACAATAAGGCTATTGTACTATTTTCTTACTACCAAGGGAGTATTGTGCAGCACCATAGCGGTTTACAGCACTGTGTAAAATTGAGTAGGGTTATCTATGTGGGAAAGATTAGGAGAAGAAGCCGCTCTTTATCCTTGAAGTTTTTTGATTAACTGCAGCTTATTTTTGACTGAAAGTTTGTCATAAATATTTTGGGCATGTTTTTTTACTGTTAGAGTGGAGATGTAGAGTAATTCGGCTATTTCTTTGTGGGTGCGCCCTTCGCAGATTGCCTTTGCTATTTCGATTTCTCTGATTGTAAGGTTATAGGATTTGAAATTTTTCTCAATTCTACTCAATAAATCCTCGGTGTGATTATCAGACGGCCGTCCCAGCCCCTTCAAAGCATTATCTACGAGCATGCGCTTTAAATTGACAGATTTTTTTATAATCGAGTCTACTTTTAGCATTAATTCCTCACTTCTAAAGGGCTTAGACATAAATTCCACTGCCCCAGCCCTTAGCGCTCGGGCCTTATCATTATTGGAATTTTTAGCAGATATGAGTAATACGGGGATGTGGGCATATTCAGAGGATTTTCCGATAATCTCGGTAAACTTTAGGCCATCGAGTTGTTCCATCATCACATCAGATACAATCAGATCCGGTAGTACAGTGTAAGTTCTCAGCTTTTCTAATGCCTCTGCACCGTTGCCCGCCCAAAGAACATTGTATTTCCCGATTAATTTCTTCCGTAGGTAGTCTGTCATTGTAATATTATCCTCTACAAGTAATACAGTCTGCTTGGTATTGTTGTATGGGAGCGTATCTGGCAACTTCACAGTATCTAAATTATACACTGGCTTAAAAATATGCTTCTCTGCCTGCTCATTATCTGCGAGAATGTAAGAATGCAAACACACAGTAAACTTGGTGCCGGAGCTTTGACCAGATACAGGGCTTTCAACACAGATGCTGCCATCCAGCCCGAGGATAGTTTTTTTTACTATTGGCAGCCCTAATCCGATTCCTTCATTATTACCCTTACGGCCGATCTGATAATAGGGTTCAAATATTTTGTCTTGTTGCCCAGCTGCAATGCCAATACCTGTATCGGATACCTCAAAAAACACTTTACTGCCTTCGGCCTTTAATATAACTTTTATAGCTCCGCCTGTTCCGGTGAATTTTACCGCATTTTGGATGAGATTATTAATTACTCCCTGTAAGGCAACCGGATCGGCTTTTAGATATACATCATGTTGCAACTGCCCCTCTATTGTAATGTCTCTACTACTGCACCATTCAGAAAAAAAGCTCAGATGATCCCCTACTAGCTGAGTGAAATTTGTAATCTTATCATGATCATATCTATCAAATCCTTTCTGAAAACGTTCCAGATCAAACAGATTATTAACATTTTGAATAAGTTTACCAATATTGTTTCTGGCTATTGTCAGTTCTTCCTTCTCGCTGTGCTGACCAAAAAATTCTTCAACGATGTTGTTGATAAGTGTTAGTGGCGTTTTTGTTTCATGTACAAGGTTCACAAAAGTATTAGTTCGTTGTTCATTGGCCATTTCCAGCTGTTGGGTTCTTTCTTTCACCTTATCAGCTAGGCTATTATTTAACAGCTGCAGTTGAAAATATTCCTCTCTTTGCTCCATAATCATTTTTCGGATATATAGTACAGTAACAACCAAAAAACCTACGTTAGTTACTGTTGCCTCTGTGGCCTGTCCTAAATCAAAGTATATTACCACAGGAAGCGATGCCCAAGGAATTACAGCCGCATACACTCCCAATATTTCAGAAAGTTCACTGCCTGCTGGCGTTTCCTTATACTTTACCCATACAGATTTAGTGATAGCCCAAACAAGTGATATAGTATAGATAAATGGAATTATTAAGCCGTAATCTTTGGCCCACTGGAGATTTTGAGTAATGGAGTAGGCTATTACGAAAAATGCAAAATAAGGAAGTAGCAAAAATAGAAATATCCCATAAATCGCATGGAATCGCAATTTCTTCAATCCCTGTGCCTTATATAAATAAAAAGGAAAATATGAAGCCATTAAAAAACCGCAACCGTAAGCAATAATATTCTGAATTGTTACGGGAATCCGTATGTTCGGATCTGGAAACAGTCCTCCTGCTACATTATAACATATCAAAGACAATAACAATATAAGATAGCGCTTTCGGCTCGGATCTCTCGGGCGTAAAAGAAAAAATGTCAGCTGGAACAAAAGCAGGATACATTCAACAGCTGTAAAAATAAAGGTAACTATGTGCATCTCTGTCCCGGGAATCAACATATAGTGGGTGTTGGGTCTTTCTTCAATAGATAGAGCTGATATGATGGAAGGTCTAATTTTTGGTAGACGCTAAAATCAAAACGCTCATACAATGGAAGATTTTTTAATGTCGAAGTTTCTAAATATACAGGTAGGCTACTCAGGTTGAGGGTCTGATCTAATAATGCAGAGCCGATACCCTGCCCCTGTTGAGATGGGTGAACACCCAAAAACCAGAGATAGCGCATCCGATGCTTAGGATGATGCTTTTGTACTAGATTTTCACGATATAAAACCTTTCTCAGATTAAGTATACCGATGGCACCAAAAGCTAATTTTACATCCCAAAGAATCGTTTTAAGGCTTGTTTTTTTCCTTTTTTCTGGATCTAAAAAGAGAATACAAGCTGCTTTTTCGTCTGATAGGTATACTTCACCAGATCTATAACAAAGATCAAATGAATACTCCATTAATCTTCGGATCCGCTTCACCTTCCCTCCTACAGTGTAATTCACGCTTTTATTCATGGAAAAAGCCTGAGTGAGAATGTCAACTACAATAGATCGGTCTGAATAAGTCGCTTTCTTCATAAAACAGGTGCCGGGTTATTCTGGTTATATGGTTAATTCGTATAATCAATAGGCTGGGTTAGATCCTATTGCGCAAAAATTAAATTACACATAAAAAATGGAATGGGGAAAAAATTCAAAAGTATCAACTATTCAAGATTCATAACTTCATTTATGATCTTATCGTAATTATCATCAATATCACTATCTAATACGAGCCGTACTACGGAAGGATCTTTTTCATCCCCGGGTACATACTGTTTAAACATAAAATTAAATTCTTTATAGTTAGAGTTTTGCGCCCTACCAACGAACTGCCCCGGTTTTAGTTGCATAAAGAAGTCTGGATCATATCGCTGCTCCTTCGTTTGACTTATAGATTTAGATGAGCTGGTATTATTAGTACTTTGGCCAGTAGTACGGGTTACTTTTACCTCATCCCGGCGGGAAAACTGCTTAGATGATGATTCAGCCCCTTTTACATCTAATGATCTACCAAAAAATTTATTGCCACAATTTGCCTCTATTGCTCTCAAATCTAGCTCACCATATAGTTTCTCAATTTTGGCGGGGCTTTGTGTAAGGATTACAAAGCTGACAAGATACTCACGCAATAGAGAAAGCATCCGCTCAAAATTTGGTATCTTAAACGTGGTGGCTTCATCAAGGAAGTTAAAAAACTTGATCCTGTTTTGCATGGTGAACGCTCGGGCTGAGAGGGTTACCATCAAAGATATGATGGGGCCTAAAATTGCCTCCTGCTGAAATGAATTAGCAACTATAAGCAACTTCGGATCCTTCGGATCTATTAAGTTGTAATCAAAATCATCCCCGGATAATATATACTGAACATTCTTATTGAAAGAAAGGGCACTGATATAATTCCCTAATGTGGCTCTCATACTGGCCTGTGTTCGTTCACTTCCTTCTGCCGCCAGATATGCGAATGCCAGACCTCGGGATTCAGGGCGGGCCTGTAGGAATGTTTGTAGTCTTTGACTTCTATTTGCATCGCTGTTGGATTGCACTATAAAATTGACAATATGCGGGATGGTGCAAATGTGCGGATAATCCATATAAAAACGAACCGCTACCCCCCGCCATATTCCTAACGCCCCTAAAAACCACTCATCTTGTTTACTTTCTCCCATGTTGGCAATGAGGATATCAGCCATGAGCTGTATAAAAAAGTTGGGGTCTTTTACTACACTGGGTTTTATAAGATTAACACGGTGGGAACATGAGGGGTTTATAAAGTTGACATGATAAACGGAATGAGGATAGTTGTGCCTTTTTACCAGTTCAAAAGCTGTTTTAGTATAATCCCCGTCTTTAAAATCAAAAATAAACCCGGCCCAATGCAATCTGATATAGTGATACAGCAGATGTTTACCTACTGATTTTGTCTTTCCTGCGCCTTGCCCTCCATAAACTAGGAAGTTATCAAAGGGATTACGGAAAACGATCTTTTTACCTCCAACGGTTTCTAGGTCGATGAAATCGCCTTTAGGCCCACTTCCGCTGGTATTTCCCTTTTGCCCATAAAAAAAGCCATAAAGCACCGCTCCCCCCACCGCAGGAATAAACAAGCGTAATAAATAGGCATTATTAAGATTCACGCGGCCATTCACAAAGTAATACGAGCTTGTCAGTGCTACTGCGCTCAGGACCGAGGCTATAAAAAAGCTGACCATTGAATTTTGAGTATACCTTATGCTGTATATGATTAGCAGAACCAAAAAACAGGCAACAGCGGCAAGAATCAGGATAACCATAATTTATAATTCTGCGCCTGTAGAAGCGCCTTTGATGATGGATAATAATTTCTGTTTCACTACATCTATTGCGGACGAAGGATTAGTAAGAATCTTTGCAGCCGTGATAATATTGCCGACTACCTGCCTTTCAGTATTAAAACTGCCCTGCAACATTTTGTTTACAGCAGCTCGGGCGGCCTTCTTCGTAATAGAACCCGGATCTGGTATTACCCCGGCACCAATCCCCATTTCTCCCTGTTTTCCCCGGTAGCTTTCCTTATCAACCGAGTTGTATTTAAACATGCTGTTGAATTTATCCCCGCAATCAACTTTAAACTTTTCATGATTAAATCCCTGTTCAACTGCTTTTCCATTCAGCTGTTGCTTGCCACCGCGACTACGACTTTCCGGGCTTAGCTTAGTGGTTTGTGTTTTGTCATTCCTGCTTACAACCACATGTACATGCACATTAAGGCCATCTTTGAGCTGGCCAGCCTTTGCCCGTCCTTCCTTAACAGCCATTTCCCACGGTTTCCACTTCCGCATGGTTTCAACCTTGGCGAAATAAACAAGGTCTTTCCCGCTTTGAACATTGGGCCTGTTGAAGTTGCGGGCGTAAATATCCATCACTGACCGGGTATACTCTCTCATTGCTGAAAATACCTTTCCCTGTTGCGCTGTATTAAGTTGAGAAAAATCATTTACATTTTTCAGACCGGTTTCCCGCTGGATGAGATGCTGCATCTCCCGGTGAGTGGGATTTATGGAGATCATGAAAAATTTATTGTCTTTCCGGGTAAGATGGCGGTTATTGTTATCAATAGCAGCAACAGCTGTGCCTTTGGCAACACTATCATATTGATGGTTGAAAAACGGCACTTTGTCTGATGGCGCCTTTCCAATATTCTCTTTTTCAAGGTACTGAGCAAGTGTATTACAGCTTCCCTTGTTATTCGCCGCTGGGGTCTTGGATGCTTTATGAACCTTAACAAACATATTAATTATTTTAATAACTTATCAATACGTTCTATAAAGGCTTGGTATGCGCTTTTAGAAATAATATAGTCGTCATTAAAAGTGTTCTTTTTCATGGTTGCTTTAAGCCAGTTATATAATTCTAAAGCCTCGCCTGTCCGATTATTTCCCCCTGCAGAATTGATCCGTGAATCCTGCCTTTCCTTCCTCAACTGTTCTATTTCCCTGCGCAGATCCGAACCAATAGATCTTTCGGTTTGTAATTGCTGCTGCAATTCCTCAAACTTCTCCCCCAATTTCAGCAGGGTTTCATCATCAATAGGTTGACCAGTTGCAGGAAGATTTGCCGATTGCTCGATAGGTACACTCAGCTGTGCGGCAGAAGAAAAGCGCTCATTTTTACCCTCCCGGATTTCTGTAAGTATCGTTTTAAAAGAATCCTTGTAGTCTTTCTCTTGTGCCTTCTGGATAGCTATAACCCGGTCAATATCTTTGCGCAATTGTATAGTCGGATGGGTCTGAAAGTCGGTAGGCTTAGCCCCTGTAACGTCAAAAAAAGTTACCATACTGACTATATAATCATTCAGGCCGACCTTCCCCCGATCTTTATCTAAGCGAGTTTTTAATGTGACTTCTAACTTTGTGGTGGTGTATTCTGCCATGATATTACATCGTTTAATTTAATAATAATCAATATGTTAAATCAGTTCATTACCCCTATATTACTACCTAAACTACCCCCCAAAACAACATATAAATCTAATTATCAATCACTTATGTAATTACAAACCGTACTCTGTACGGTTTCTGCTTGCTCATCCTTATTCCCCCACCGAACGGAGTTCGGCGGGGAGGATTCGCCTTGATCTACTGGTAGATCTTCTGGTAGATCACCGGATAAATCTGCCGGATAATCTCCCGGTTGAACTATCCCTTTGCCCCTCAGCCAAATCTCTCAGTAAATTTGCCGGCTTACTCCATAAGAAACAATAAGGCCTAAGCACTATTTTACTACTGAAATGGGAGTATAGTGCAGTGTGGGGGCAGAACCAGAGATAACGCTCGGTTCAAAATAAAGCCTTCAATATTGTAAAAGAGAAAGGCCCTACGGCCTCTGATTCTGGAAGTGGGGGCTGCTGCCGCCGAGCCACCCCCTCCCCATACCCACCCCTCCCGGCGGGGGTTTCAAACAATGGGAGCCGGCAAGGCCGGTTAATTGTAATGTACATTACAGAAAGGGGCCTTGCATCTTTGCGTAAGTTCTGTACGTTTGTAAACTATGAATAAAGGAGAGGAATATATAAAGCTAATCACTGAGCTAAAAGAAAATATCCTGCAGCGCCGATTTGAAGCCGCAAAAATGGCCAACCGGGAGCAACTCTTATTATACTATTCTGTAGGTTTATCGCTACACGGCAAAATATCCGGTGCTCAGTGGGGGGCTAAAATTCTGCAGAGTATTTCCGAGGATTTGCAACAGCAAGTGCCTGGCCTCCGGGGTTTTTCTGTGGGCAATTTAGAGAAGATGCGTGCATTTTACCTTGCCTACGCTTCCTTAACAGATACTTTAATTCCCTCAACAGTGTCGAGGGAATTACCAGCCAGCAGCTCAAATATATTAGATTATGTGAATGCAGACGCCTTTAAGTCTGTTTTCTTACAGCTGGGGTTTTCTCATCATTACAAGCTCCTTAGTGTAAAAGATTTAGCCGCACGATGGTATTACATGCAGGAAGCGGTTACTCTGCGCTGGTCCTTTAGGGTATTGGAATATAACATAGATACCAATCTCTACCAGCAACGCGGGAAAATAGCAAACAATTTTACAGCTACACTGCCGACCGAAATACTCCCCCATGCTGTTGAGGCCTTTAAAGATGAATATCTGTTGGATTTCATAAACATCCAGCCAGCCAACGAACGGCAATTAGAAAATGAGATCATAAATAATATTAAGGATTTTATATTAGGCCTTGGCAGTGGATTTCTGTTTATTGGCAACCAGTATAGACTGGTGGTAGATAGTCAGGAATACTTCATAGACCTACTTTTTTATCATAGGCGCCTGCAGTGTCTTATCGCTTTTGAATTGAAAACAGGTAAGTTTGAGCCATCACATGCCGGACAACTGAACTTTTACCTATCAGTATTGGATTCCACGGTCAAAATGCCCCATGAAAACCCCAGCATTGGTATAATCTTATGTAAGGAAAAAAATGCAACCGTAGTAGAGTATGCGTTCCGGTCAATTAGTAAACCTATGGGAGTTGCAACATATAGTTATGAATTAACAACGGATCTCCCAGATAATCTGAAGGACGCCCTACCATCCCCTGAAGATCTTGCAAAGTTACTTTAGGGGGGTATACTCGATAAGCTCACAGGGATTAACATTTAAAACTTCGGCCATTAAAAATAGATCATCAAGGCGCGGCTGTTCTCTATTCGTATTCCATTTAGATATGGTTTGTGCTGAATAGCCCGTTTTCGCAGCAAGATCCTTTGCAGTCATGTCCCGAAGGGCTAAAACAGCCTTCAAGCGATTAAATTTTTTACCTTGTTCCCGTACTTGCCTTGCTGACATACTGCAAAGCTAACAAATTGAAAATAAGTTAGTTTTATCAAATGAATTTAATATATTAAACTATAAGGGTATAATTTAAATTATATTGACTTTTATAAACAAATACTTTAATTTTTGGAGAAGCGAAATAATATCATTATACTTGAATAAATCAACAATGAGTTGAATTTTCGTACATTATATATCGATGCACTATTTTTGTGACCCATAGGTAAAAAACTAGTGTACGCATCTGCTTTGGTCCTGCGAACGTCCAAATTCAATAGAACCACAAGGCAATGCGAAGCTCACAGCTAAGGCGTGGGCTCGCGTTGTTTGGTTCAGGGCTTTGGACGGCCCGCAGGACAGGCAGCGTTGAGCTTCACGCCTTTTTTGTATTAAAAAAGGCTGTTATCCGAAACCTAAACCCCCTCAAAGGATGATAACAGAAAAGATAACCGAACAAAACCTGCTGGTAAAAGAAAGGGTTTTAGACCTGTTAAAACCGTTGATACACGATATAAGTAAGCCTATCAATAATATGTCTGCAGCACAGCAGGAACTACTGAGAGCCATAAAAACCGGTGATCAGGATACAGCGCTCGACCTACTTAAATCTTACTTTACCTCTGTTGAGGTGCTTAAAGCAATTATCTTCCGTGTCAATGAGGCTGCAAGCCAAGTTGAAAAATATGGTCCGGCCAAAAATGACGATGTAGTTTCTCTTTATGAGTTATTTAAAAATATAGAGTTGCTATTTCGACCCACGCTAAGGAAAAAGCAGATGCGGCTAAATCGCTATTTAGACAATGACTTTCCTATTACCATACATACTGACAGTACATTTTTACTGCGTATTCTAATCAATTTTATAGACAACAGCCTAAAACATGGCAATGTGGGAGGTAGAATTGAGTTAAAAGCCCAGCAGCATCCCCCGGGAAAATATAGCATTACCATTACAGACAACGGCCCGGGGCTCCCTTCAGATCCACACACTGATGGACAGGGGCTAATAATTGTAAAGGATCTCGTTACAGCAATGAATGGTACATTAGAAACAACTAGCTCAAAGCACGGAACTACACATACACTTATTTTTCCCTTGATTGTATGGATATAATTAACTGCATTTTATCTGATGCTGAACTATACGATACCTACTCTCCCATCTGTTACCGACAGTTACTAAAAAATGTCCCGGAACCAGTAGCGCAAAGGTTACTTGAAGATGTTTTTGGGATAGCAGCAAAAGAAGGTTTCGACCAGCAGGGCATAACCCTAACACTTTGGATGTTACGCCTGACAAACAGAGTATTGTTAAAATATATACCTCATGATGAAATTAAATATTGAACAGCTACTACTGATACGCTTTCAGGTTACCTTTTTTTGGGGTTAACAAACAATGAATGATATACCCGGTCCTGATTCATCGGGACTGGTTTACATTTCTACTTTTATAGATTTCTACTTTTCTTCTTTCTTCTTAAATAAACATGTTGGAAAATCGCATTCTCACCCAATTACACCCTGACCAAAACAGTCCTATAGTGATATACACTGCGATGTATGAAGCCATTTTGCAGCTAGGGCCACTTTTCAGGGAGAAAGTCGTTTTTAAAAATCAATGGTCAACATCTTCGTACTATCGAAAATTTAGAGAAAACGTTCTCACCAAAAAGGAAAAGGTCAATTTAATAGAGATATGGGGGGAGCTGTTAAAAGACTACGAGCAACAATTTAAATATGTCCTGTTGCCAGTTACAGGCAGACTACCGGATAAAACGTTTCAATTATGCGGGTTAAACCAGATGCTCCATGATTTGCCACCAATATACATATTATCCATTAGTGAACGCCTAAAATGGACAATGGACAAAGCAGTAAGGCGAAACATCAGAAAAAAACCAATCAAAGACAAGGAAATGAAAGCTGTGAGGGAAATATTTTCGCAACTATTCGTTGATATGCAGATCCTCTATAAAACCATAAAAGAAAATACAATAAACCCATAATAATGATCCTAATATTCAAAACTAACATTAACAGCCCGGAGGTGGCAAAGGCAATCATCAATAAGGTAAAGCAAAATCATGTTGATATAGCATGTACCGTAGATTTGGAGGACTGCGACAAGGTTTTACGTGTTGTGGGGAAAATCCCCACTGATGCTGTAGTGGCGTATGTAGAGCAGATGGGATATGAATGTGAGGTGATGTAGAGGGCCAGGCCCTCTACTCTTTCATACGGCGCCGTATAATTGAAGTACCGACTATAAAAGCGATGGCGATAATAGCTAAGAAAACAAAAACCACTGTCCGATAAACTCTCGTAATCCGCATTTCTCCGACCAGTGCAAATATTAGCATTACTCCTAAGAAAATGAGCATCTTTGAGCCATATGCTGTAAAGAGGCCTGATAGTGACTTCATTTTTTTTCCAGTTGGATCGTCTGAAAATTTATCTGTCATGTAGGATGTTAAAAATCCGGGGTGTTTTTTTTTAATCGGTTTCTCCTTTCTTTTCCAGTGTAACATAGTGATATTCAGTTGACGGTCGTAATGTAGATTACAACTGTAATGAGAGATTTAATTTAAGGTGCAGGATCATCTGTTTTTCTACTGTAAATAATTCTGTACCTCCTTCCCTTGGGAACCATTGCAATGATCACCGTATCCCCCTTGTAAAAGCGAATAAAGGCTCTTTTTACTTGTCCGGGGAGGTAACCGAGTACTAAACTATCATTTAACAGTTTAACGCGAAAATAACCGCTTGGTAGGGCTTTAACCATCACCCCCTCTATTTGTTTTTCCTGTGCCATCAAAACAAAGGGGATGAAATAAAGCAAAATGCCTATTGAGTGTTTGATTTTTATATTACCTGCTTTTGACATTTCATCAGCTGCTGGGACTTTTTCAGGCATCATAAACAAGAATTGAGATTTAGCAAATGTGCCTGCTAAACATCTCAAAAGCAATAAGGCTTTTATACTATTTTATTACTACCAAGGGAGTATTATGCCGCACCATAGCGGTTTACGGCGTTGGTGACGAGTCAATTCTTTTGTTTTTCATTCAGAATATCGGCAGCAAAGCTCCTATCTTCATCCGATAGCGAATTATTATGAACAATCTCTTCTAATCTAGTGAGCAACTGATTTTCAGGTAAGTTAAATAACTTAAAATCCCTATAAAATATCATTGTTTTAACCTCATGATCTAGCTTTGCTCTACGTTGCATGGCAATCCCTCGTATAAGGGATAACACAGTAATGACTAATAAAAAGAACCGCAAAACCCAATCAAGGGAATCAATATGAATAAACATTAAATGTCCAATCAAAATTAATAAACTTGTAAGACCCAAAACAATTATGCCTTTAGGGCTTAGGTTGTTTAGAAAATCCATATTGCAATATGTTGATGGTAATTTTTTAAATTAGTTTTTTCCGCTTTGATCTTGTGTAATTACTCTATGTTTAATACACCAGCCAACGTCCTTAAGTACCGAACTTTTTTAATTAAGCCTTATTATTTTATACCCCCTTTTAGCTTCAACAGCTGGGACCTGTCTAAAATTTCATAACGAGCTGGAGATTGGCCTTGTTTATACACTTCTAAAATCTCAGCATTCTTTAAGATCCTATTTATTCTTCGTATTGCTGCATCTATCGCGCTCAACTTGCAAATACTTCTCTCTCGGACATACCAGTAAACTTGAATGCTGGTACAAGATCCCGTTTTCTCAGTAAAGTGTAGTAAGGCATCATAGATATAAGCTTCTGTATTCTTGATAGATTGCGTAATAGCCTCCTTATGTCCAATCATACTAAATAAAGAATGTTTAAAAAAAAAGCTGTTTTGGACAAGTACCCCAGCTGCAGGTGAGTAGGTACCTGACGTTTTTTGCCTAGCGTTTATATGCCAATACCTAATGCTAATGGTAATCCTGCCAATAAAAGGGAATGGTTAAAGTTAGAAATGTCTTGATTTTCCATAGACTGTTATTTAGTGATCCTTTAGGATTTAATACACCTTTTAACGTTACCGGGTACCGAACGTTTTTGACATAATAAGGGTAGGTTTTTTGATACTACACGACCTCCTATGTTCTTCTTATATTATAGTTTTAGCCAATTTGTTTTTGTGAAAATATATTCAATTTGATAAACTACCTGTGGCGGTAGCCCCACAATACCTAACTGATCTTCATTTGTAAAAATGATCTTGTGATCAGGATACTTGTTTATTTCCTGCTCTAAAGGTTTCAGCGCCTCATGAAGGCATTTCTGAATACCGATGTTGAGTTGATTTGTAACTTTTAATTCGTGCGCCTTATTATCAGAGTTCGGATCTGGGCGTTTTTGCACAACTATGTTCATTTGTCAAATTTCTACGTGAAACATGAAAGTATTATAGAAAATAACGTTCGATTTCCTGAGCTATGCTATTTAAAAGAATCTTGGAAGTTTGACCGACAGGAGTAAGTGATCCTGATTCATTAGGAACAAAAACTATAACATTCCTATCAATCTGAACCCTATAAATCATTCTGTCCCCGGATTCATGAGGTAACACGATATAATCACGTCCGTTAACAGATATTAGAAATGAAGTAGAAGTCATACTGAGAACGCTATCAATGGTAGCCATAATGAACGTTTTTTAAGATTAGTCAGGTAGCGGGCCTCGGTGGCCAGTTGATTTTTTTTGATGTAAATAACACCGGAATTATTGGAATTACTGGAATTTCCGGAAATCCGACCGGTGCGCTTGATATGAACATTAAAAAAAGCTATTTTGGACAAGTACCCAACATTTTATGATACTAAAAAGATGGCCTTTTACAATAGGCCATCTTCTGCTAAGGAAAAATAACCATTGCTAGGGGTGATAATAATGTGATCCATTAACTCAATATCCATAACAGCGGCAGCATCTCTAATTTTACGTGTTACCCTTATGTCTGCCTGACTTGGCTTCAGTGATTCACTCGGATGATTATGCGCTAGTATTATTTTCGTGGCAGCCAACTTCACTGCTGCACCGAAAAGTAATCTAATATCGACAACTGTGCTGGTCATGCCACCAGTAGATAACTGATAAACACCTAATATACTATTTTGTTGATTCAGATACATCACTTTAAACTGTTCTTGTAACTCGATTCTGTCATTATCCCATAGTTCTCTAAATATGTCAGCTGCGTCACTACTGCTGTTGATTTTCGGACGCTTTGTGATGTTGTATGAACGTTTTATGATGACTTCTATTTCAGATACTTCATACTGATTGTTTAGTTCCATAGTAATTATTTTTAATTAATGATGGAACCCCATTCCGGGCGGCAGGGACGAATAAGCGAACTTCGTTGGCGCGTAAATGCGTGGATGGAAGAGCTGACAACTTACTGTAGCTAGTGCAGGATTTGCCCCCCAACCCCCTTGATGCCGTTTTAAGAAGCGCCTTCGTTGATTTGCGTTTCGGCCATCCGACCGAACTTTGTACCAACATTAATAACCCCAATTTCCAATCAAGGCCCTGACGCTAGCAATCGCTGCATTAATATACTAGTCGATAATTGCTGTGGGACACAAAGTATCATTAAGCAGCTCCATTAATTCCTGTCTGGATTTCTGCTGCAGACTTCCTAAACTTTGAATTTCCTTTAACTCTGCCACTTCCGTAATCCCTCTCCCTTTTTCCACTTTAATACAGGAAAATCCGCCCGTAGATTGCCCAAAACAAAAAAACTGAACACCAGCTCCATAATTCTTTGAGGCTGAAACAATTAAATAACTCTTTGAGTTTTCATTATTCATAACAGAACGTTTTTTTGATGTATATAACACCGGAATTATTGGAATTACTGGAATTTCCGGAAATCCGCCCAGTTTTCAGGATATAAACGTTTTTTGAAATAAAGGGGAACCTTGTGCTCGGTGATCAGCTCGAAAGAATATGAGTAAAAGAATCTGTTTCCTCCTGTATAATGCTGTCCTCACCTATCATCCATGAAATATCTTCCCTATGAACACGACAAATGCCATCGGATGCTACCTGCGCCATAATTTCCGTAATGCTTAGTTTATCCTCCGCTGTAGGTTTGATAATCATTTCGATTGCTGGCTGTAATTCAGTAATAGACCTGAATGGTTGAGGATTAACCAATACACGGGGTTTGTTATTTTGAAAATAACCGATGATATATGTCATAGCAGATAATTGAATGTTTTTTGAAATTAGGCATCGCCGCCTTTTGAATTACTTTCTTCAATATTTAACAACTGCTGAGCAAAATTCCTATCTTCCACTTTAATTAAGCTATTGCTTGCAATCTCTCTTAATTTTTTTGAAATTTCGGATTCCGAAAGATCATCCACATCTAAATTATACTTTTTAAAAAAAGATAATATTTTTTTTGCCTGACCACTGGCCCTGATAACCGAAATAATGTACGCCCTGCGAAAACAGAAATAAGCTAAACCCGCCGGAGCCATAAACAAAACGGCTCTAACTACTATTGAAAGATCACCAATAAAAAAGCACCCAACAGCGACTAAAAGGGCTACGCTCCCAAGTAAAACGTATCCTTTAAATCCGAGGTTATCAAAGTAGTGATTAAGCATTGTTTTTTGTTTTATGAGATTATACCACCCCAAAAATTGGGGCGGTCGCCATAATCTATTGTTCTATTAGCAGTGGCGAATATCAAATTAAATGGCTTTGCTACTGTGTAGCAAATGTTAAGGGTACCTAGTTTTATGAAAATAAGCTGATTTGGACAAACAGCGTGTATGTTCATTACAGGTGTCCAGATCTGTAACCAGTACCCAACGTTATTTGAGATTATAGATTACGGTAGAGCTATCACGTTTCATAAGCTCCTTTTGCTTTTGAATTAGTTCCGGAAGCCCTATACCCAGCATTAAGGGTGTCCAATGCTTTAGAATTGATATTTCTGTTCCTTTATCGTCCGTATAGGTCATTATGATATCTATTCCTTTCTTCTTATCCATTTCAGAGAGCTTTGATCGATCAAGTGTTCGACCATCGCTACTAATTGCCTCATGCCCGCTGTAACGTATTTCCTGAGAAAAGACCCCCGGTGGCCGAATATCATCTCTTGACGCATTGATTCTGGCTATCACCATTAATTTATCAAGTTCTGCTTTTTTCTTTAATCTGACATACCTGACATAATTGTCATAGCTAAAATATACACATGTGAGAAGAAAACTGGCTATACTAAAATACATTAGGTGCTTGCTTTTCATGTCTATTAGAATTAGTGGAATTATCGGAAATCCGACCGGCGACCAGGATATGAACGTTTTTTGATACTACTATTTGGCAATAATAAATTTATAAATCTCGAAGAGAAAAACCACAATCGCAACAATTACAGCCCCCCCAGCATATAGCTCGGCCCTTTTTGCTCTCTTTTCCGCCTTATCTGCATTCAGTTCTGCTTCTTGGGCCGCTCTAACGGCCAATTCTAAATTCGATATTTCCAGTTCACTTTTATAGTTCTCTTTCTTCACACTGTCCTGATATTTTTCATGTTCAGCTAGAAAGCCGCCGCCGGTCTTTACAAAGATGAACATTTCTTCTGCGTATTTTGGATGTAAGGAAATCCCTATCATGTTATCTCCATAAGGCTTATACTCGGAAAAGCCTCCGGGAAATCTGTTTTGTATTTCGCGTATAGCCGCAACTACATAATTTTGCTCAATACCCAATGCCGTGGCAATTTCTGCCGTGCCCTTCCTCTCATATAATAAGCGGATAACATCATCCTTAACTTTTGGTTCTATCATGTAATATGAACGTTTTTTTAAACTAGAATAACCCATCCGGATTTCGCAGCTACTTCATTATATATTGATTTCCATTCTTTTTCATTTATAATGGCTTCACCGTTAAACCACTGTTTTGTTCTCTCCCATAACAATTTTAATTCTTCGATTAAAAGTATTACTTGTTCTTTATCACATGATGATGGCAGCGCCCAATAATTAAGCGTTTCATTTAATACATCCGGGGCAAGAGAGTAATGGAACACAATTGTTTCTATACCGCTTTCCCAATGGGCGCAAAAAAGATTTTGGCTAATAGACGCCATTCGGGATTCAAATGCTAGAATAAGGCTTTCCTGTTTTATATCTTCCCTCTTTTGCATGATTTAAATGAACGTTTTTTGAAATTATTATTTGGGCCGCTTTTTATCCAGTTCACCATTTATAACCCCGCCAATTATCCTCCATAGGGCGATTACGAAAAATTGAAAAGTACCTAATGTTGAAAGAATCCTCCCTACATAATATAAAGCGGTAAACTTCCCCGCATTAGTATACAATACCGCAACTGAAACAGTAATAGAGGCGATAAGAAAACTTATAATTACAGTTTTTGTTGATGGAATGCTCATATGAACGTTTTTTGCCCTTTAACAAGGGTAGTGTCAATTAGCCTTAATATATTAATATATTAAGGCTAATTGACACTACCTCTACATTTATAGTAATAAAGAACACTTATTGAATTAATTGTGCAGGTCATTTCCCAGATCCCTAATCCAGTCTTCGATCAGCTGTGTATGGTCGTTGTCAGCTAACATTTCTGCTTCAGTGCCTGTTACTGCAAACTGTTTATCTTCTATTGCATCAGGAACACCTTGCCCCTCTTTACAGTAAATAAAATGAAATCCTTCTTCTTCGGCGGCTTTCAGGTTGGCGATAAGTTTAGTAATACGTGCATCCCTTGCCGACAGTGGTTCCCTGCCTGTTTTATCCAGCCGTTGAATAAACTCCTGTAAAGTAGAAGGTTTACTTTCGGCCACAGCTTTAAATCTATCTGCAAAATCGTCGCCTTTGGGATCATCATAAGGGTTGAAGGCAATGGCCTTTACTTTTCCGGTTCCCTCATCAGTAGGAAAATTGTACTCTACTGGTTTCTGGGGCTGTTTTTTCTTTGCCATATAGTGAACGTTTAGAGAATTATTTTTTATCCAGCAAAGCGCGTATGCCCTTTGATATAGGTGTTTCAGGAGATTGTTTTGCATATTCAAGGTACTTATAAAAAGTAGCGTTGCTGCCTATTTTCAGTGCTTTTCTAATACTTTCCACAGGCTGACCCTCTTTATAAAGTACCTGTACCATTAACGCCTTTTTCTTGGCTTCATCAGATAGTCCCCGGGGTCTACCTCCTTTTATCCCCCTTGCTCTTGCGGAATCTTTGGCCCTATCACTTCTGTTCTTAGTATACTTCCTTTCATTCTCTGCAAAGATTGCACAGATATAATACCACAGCTTCCCCATTTCTGTGCGAGTATCAATACCCTCACGAATGCTTACAAAATGAATCCCCTTTTTATGAAGATCATCCTGCAGCCTTATAAGATCAGCCGTTTTTCTCCCTAAACGGGAAATCTCAGTTACACAAACAGCATCGCCATCGCGCAGCTGCTCCACCATCTTATTAAATTCTTCACGGTCTACTACCCCGCTTTTTTTCTCTGAAAATACGCGCTCGCACCCTGCCTTCTGCAGTTCCTCTAATTGGACTGTTAAATCCTGCTCCCGCGTTGATACTCTCGCATAACCAAACTGCATATAATTACATTTTACTCTACGCAAACGAATATAGTGTAATTTGAAATAGTGTAAAGGTTTAATGTAATATTTTTTTTATCATCAGATTATCCGAAGTAATCCTTTCAAAGATTACACAAAACCGATCAGTTTCATGTAATCTATAAGAAGGCACTTTCCCAATACTTTTTTAACGTTTTGTAAAAAAGTCAGGTTTCCCATAAAATTATCTTTCCCGTATCTAGCAATCGTGAAACAGAAATTCACTTTTTGAGTACAATATCTGAAGGGGGCATTTTTCTGATGCTTAATTGCCGTGAACTGATTAATTCTCTGTAACCCATAACAGGTTTGTATTACTCACCTCTTTTTATAGAGCATAATGTCTTTTATCCGAAATACAAACGGGGATACCACTAGAATCTCAGTAGGGCATTTCAATTTTTTATTCATGACCCTATTTAAAATATTAAAAACAATGAATACACAACCAAAGAAGGAGCGTCTAAGTGTTGACGTCCGCAAGATGCAGTTTAATGGTGAAGGAGGCGGTGGCCGTAATACGCTTAATTTACTTATACTTTTGGGATTTTATTTCCTTATAAGCTTGGTTATCGGTGGCGTAGTTATTTATGCTCTGAATAGTGGTGAAATATCGGTACTCGGAGCTGGAATTGTTGGATCAGGGGGTAGAGTTGCTTATAAAATGGTGGCAAAATGGATAAGGGGTAAAGATCCGTGAGGTTTCCGGCCTATGTTAAAATGGTCGTTTTTTGATACGTGATTACACGTAGCGATAGTCACACTATACAAAATTCATTAATAAAAAAAGTCATATATTTGTAATAAATATATGTTTTATGATTAACTCTGAAATTCTGTTATCTCATGGTTTTAATTATGTGTCTCACTGCAATTATTACAGGTTGAGTTGTAACCTCTTGAATTTGGGTGTAAAATACATTTATGCTCAATGGCTCCTTTCGACAGACCCCCTGAAAGATATGCCATTAATCCACGTTTCAACCATTCAGGATATAGACAGGATATTCCGTGCTGGAACTGGCCAATCACTAATACTTAAAAGAATAGCTGAAATGCAATTCTCATCGATCTATAAAAAAAATACAGTTGTTTACTGATACAGGACAGGAAAAGGGTTTGGACAAAACAAACCCTTCTACTTTTATAGATTTCTACTTTTCTACTTCTGTAATGAACATTACATTAAAGGATGATACGGCAGCCCTTAAAGCTGCTAAATTTGATTTCTATTGTAGGAATAGCTGATTAAAATAAACATAAAAATCTGCGAACCCCCAGCCAGTGTACTTATAGACAAGGTTCGTATAAGCGAACCAGCCGTAGGACAAATTGCGCTGTGGTTACGGGTTTAGTAAAAAAATATTTAAATATTTTTGCGAAAATATTTGCAAAAGTTTACGACCTTTGCGTTACATTCATAAAACAAAAAAGCCCCTGCGCAAACAGGAGCTTAATTGTCTACACATTTTTAGCTTTTTTTTCCTTTGCATATCGGGCAAACGAAAAATCTAAAATGTGTTCTTCCATTTGATGGGTAGTAAACTTTTCCTTTAAACCGCCTACTGCGGCAATAAATTACTACCATTTCATGCCCTTTCGGGCATTTTTCTGAATTTATCATTTTGTTACAAGGGCCGGGGAATAGTAAGTCCGGCCTTTTTCTTTGTATAGCACTCTCTGCTATAAATATTGTTTTCCCGTTGCCTTTATCCTTGTAACATCAGAATAACTGCGAAGTTAATAGTTTGATTTTCACCCACCAAAAAAAAGTGATTTACAGCCCCATTTGCGCAGTTTTACACAAATTGTGGATAACCCAGATAGGCAACAGGACAAAAGCTGAATATGAGCCTTAAAATGGGCAAAAAGTAAATAATAACTAAAGGAAAATTAAGCCATGGATTTATCACCTATCTAATACATTGATAATCAATATACTAATTTTATCATTAAAATGCGTGAGTTTGCTCATAACTTTTTCACGGCGCACTCATCAAAAATAGCAGAATTACAGCTGCTAAATTCTTCAAATATTTCCATTTGGAAATTAATTTCCAAATGGAAATATTTTTTTGTTTAAAAACTTAATTTTCATACCTTCGTATTAATAAAAGCAAAAGAAGCGAAATCCCAGCGCTGCTGTAAAATGTCTGGGTAATTTAAACTAATACTGCGGCGTCCGCAGGGGTAAACCAAACCTTCGATATGAGCATTTTAAAAATTTATTTAACAGACAGACATGAGAGTGATTTCTCGCGGTCCCATAGTTGATTTTGGGACAAAGCACCCGCCAGCCGTTATCCCGTTAAACGATTGGTACAATAAAATTTTACAGGCAACGTGCAGTAATTTTAGTGAATTGAAAGAAGTTTACAGGACCTGTGACTACATCGGAGACGATCGCTACGTTTTTAACATCGGAGGTAATAACTACCGATTAGTAGCGATAATAAAATTTAAGAATAGGTGTTTGTACGTTCGTGGGGTTTTAACACACACAGAGTATGATGCACACAACAAGAATGGGACTTTGATCACAATGTAATGAAACTTCGATTGTGAATTTATTTAGATCCTTATGTAAAAATGAGTAAAATCGAAACCAAGTTGGCATACTATCGCGCAATGACTGAGCTGGAAACTCTTTTAGAAAAAGGGATTTCAAATCACACAGCGGAAGAAGAAGCCAAACTTGACGAGTTATCAGATGCTATTGAGGCGTGGGAAAATATTGCGTTTCCCATGCCTTTAAAGCCAGATTTCCCTGCAATTCTATCTTATTTAATGGAATCCCGGAAACTGAAACAAAACCAGTTAGCTACTGAATTAGGCATTAGCTCAGGTTTTTTAAGTAATATTTTAAACCGAAAAACAGCTCCTAATGTTGAGCTTCTTAGAGAAGTTCACCTCCGTTACCAGATTGACGGAAACATGCTACTAGAAAGCATTTAAACCAGATCCATCCTTTTAAAAACAAACTTCCTTACTGTCTGAGAAATCAGGCAGTTTTTTTTGCCTAAACATCGTATATCCTGACTTTGCAGAGTAGTAGAAATCTACTTTTCTACTTTTGCAATGTTCATTACATTACGCCTGCAGATCGTGGAGCTCTTGTAGCGCTTCTTTTAATTCTGGATATTCATATTCAATTATAGGCTGATTAGGATCCTTCTTTTGAGCATTAAAGGACTTATCTATGGGTACTATACTCATTTCCTTGTTTTCAGCGGGCACAATTACCGTATCGACTTCCTCTTTCGTCAGTGGATCTGGCGAGAGCCACAGCCCGAAGTGTTCAGCGCGAACGTATGCGGGCATACGTAATTTTGAATTATGAACTATAGCCATTGCTTCATTGGCAACAGTGGTGACCACTGATAAAACCCGCCGGACCTCCCCTGTAGCTTCAATATAGCAGTCGTTCCATACTGCAGCCAGCGCGTTCATGGTCTTGCCTCGTTGCCCTATTTTAAAGGGATACTTGATCGGTGTTTTCTTCCCGGAGGGGGCTTGGTGGCGGTTTTCATAGAAATTAGGAGTAAGGACGATACACCGTTGTCCGATGATGGCCTGTTTATACAGTTTTCCATTAAAAGCCTCGTCCCCTTTGCAGTTCAGGCCTCCTGTGTATTTTATATAAAAATCCTTCACTGCTGCTTCATCCTTCACTTTTCCCGGCAAAAAGCCCCATTTCACATACTGGATGTTGTGCGAATCGGTATTGAGTAGAACGGGTAGATGTGGATGAGCAAAGCCGTTTGCGTCCAATAAACCGGGGTATTCATGTGTGATCGTGAAGTCCGCCTCCCATCGGTATTCCATAGCAAAATTAGTACTGTTGACATAGTTATACAGTTCTTCTTCCGTAGGCCGGCGCACGTGGTAGCACATAAAACAGGTTTTAGTTATTTAATGCTATATTAAGTGTGTAAGTTGTTGGTTTTTATCATTTTATCTGATGATAAATTTGGGAACCTCGATTATATTATATATATTTGTATATAATTTGATGGTACTATCTCCGACCTTGTACTGTCTGTTCCCAAAACTTACTAAATATACCCAAAAAATGAGTACTGCATTAGCCATAGTATTGGCTTTTTTAATTATCGCTATTTGCTGCATCCGGAAAATGAAAAGAATATGCAGGTTTTCCTTTTTCATGTTCAAATTGTTTAAAGTGAGGATTGACGCGGATTGCGGCTGTCAGCCTACGGATCAGATTTGAATTTTAATCACGTCCTGCCAGCGTGTTGTATAGCTGGGTGATTTACGGGCCTGTCTTAGCTGCCATCTCTCCCCGTAGCCCTGTGAGGCGTACCGTACAATGTTTCTCCCAAATATTGCATTGGTGCTATCTATGCAATTCATCAATTTTTCAGCCCGTAGCCGATCTACTGAATCAAATAGACTACCCTGCCGTTCGCAGGCTGGCACCAGATCCAGCACCATTGCCCCCGCCTTTTTATAATTGTATCCGGGCCTATAAATAGCATTCAGCGCCTTTCCAGCATAGAACAACAGCTCAGGGGTGTTATTGGCAGGAGTGAGCAATGGTATAGTAATACTCCTATAATACTGCTTATCCTGCATTCTGAATGGATTTGTTTGTAAAAATACATGTATTGCACTGGCGCAGCTGTTCTGGCGCCGCAGTTTTTCCGCACAGCTGGCCATGTGTGTCATTACCCATTTACGCACATCTTCTTTTTCCGTAATAATCTCTGGAAATGACCTACTGGTACATATATTCTGTTTGGGTGGCTGCATTTCTTCTAGTAAAATGCAGGATTGCCCTTTTAGCTCTTTCACTAGACGCAGGCCTACTACTGACATGCTCTTTCGGATCCAGCTTTCAGAAGTCAGCGAGAGCTGCAGGGCTGTAGTGATATTGTGACGATTCAACATTTGCTCATACTGGCGCCCAATACCCCAAACATCCCCTACCATTGTTTGCTGCAGGGCTACTGATACTTTCTGATCAGTACCTAAAACATGTATCCCGTCTGTTTCAGGATGTTTTTTTGCCCATCTGTTTGCAAGTTTCGCAAGTGTCTTAGTTGGGGCTATTCCCACAGAAACAGGTAATCCTGTTGCCTGCAGTATATTCCGTTTTAAACGTTTGGCAAAGGCTTCCAGTTCATTAATAGCCACCCCCTGTAGGTCGATAAAGGCTTCATCAATGCTATAAACTTCATATTTCGGTGCTGCTGCCGCAATCACCTGCATAACCCGGGCGCTCATATCACCGTAGAGGGTGTAATTACTGCTGAAGATCTGAACATTGTTAGCGGTCAAAAAATCCAACATTTTAAACGGCAGATCCCCCATTTTTATACCGAGATCCTTTGCCTCATTGCTTCTCGCAATGATGCACCCGTCATTGTTGGAAAGGACAACAACCGGCAGGCGCCGGATGCGCGGCTCAAAAACCCGCTGGCATGAGGCGTAGAAGTTATTACAGTCAACGAGGGCGTACATGGCTATACCTTTTGGGCTTCCGTGATAAAGTAGGTAACAACCCCCCAAATTTCCGCATCAATCCCCTCTGAAATAGGTATAGGCTTGAATTTTGGGTTTTCTGCAGCAAGCATTACACCCTGTGGCAAAATCAAATATCGCTTAACGGTAAATTCTCCCAAAACTATTGCTACCACTATATCCCTGTGTTTGGGGGCAAGTGAACGATCAATGATCAGGTGGGTGGCTGTAGGGTGTATGAATGCTCCCGTCATGCTATCACCATGAACTTGTGCAAAAAATGTTGCTGTTGGATTGCTGATCAGTAGTGTATTGAGGTCGATGGAATTTTCAATATAATCGGCTGCTGGTGACGGAAAGCCAGCAGGAAGGCTGCCCGCAATGACAGGTAGTATAATTTTACTATCGTTTATTCGCCAAACCTCTTTCACTATACTAATATTTTTAGTAAAATTAGGATTTATTTACTAATTATATTAGTTTTTTATTCGGATAACAAAAGCTGATTTGGACAAATTTGTTTTGGGTGAAATTATTATAGCCCAGCTCCCCAAAAATTAGACAAAAAGCCCTGTTACCAGTAGATAACAGGACTGTGGTTGTATTGCCCCTCTTGATGTTATAGTTTCACCGCTAACGGGTAGATAATAGAATCTTGCTGCTTTGAGGGAAAAACCGATCCCGGAAAACTGAGATCATTAACTCGCCGTTTTATCGGCTTTTTCTGACCTTCTACGTAAACGCTAATAACGCAATCAAACTTATACGCCTCCCTCCCTTTTTTGAGCAACACTTTTAATTTACAACGCTCAAATTTCTCTAAGGATATTCCCTGCAATAACTGCATTTTGATTATGGGGGGAAATGACGTTTTCCATTCAAAATACTGTTGTTTGGATGCCAGCACCTGAGAATCATTTTCGATATAAATATTTAACGGATCTGCTGTTTCCCGCGATAAGTCCCTACTTACAAGTCTTAGCTCTATTGCCTTAATTTTTTGAGCTTTAGCCTCACCTGTTAAGGCTATCAGCCATACTAATAAAAACGTACATCTAAACACAGAGAACAATTTTTTAAATAAAATGGGCAGCGGAAGTCGCCAACTACGGATACAAAGAATATCACAATAGTATACTTTGCCGTGCGGCCAATCATTTACAAAATCTTACTGTGAGCGTATTAACGAAATTTAACATAAACAGGTAAAAAACTATATATGTTAAGCAGATAATTTTTTCGTTTAGATTTCAAGTTTACTGTGCAGCAAAAAATAAATTGCTCCTTCTAAAATCAACAATAAACAAAAATCTGCCAGTATGAACAAACCACCAATGTTAAGAAAGAGATTTAATGTAAAGGAGTACGCAGCAACAAAAATATGGGAGAAAAAGAGTGTTGACTTCTTCATCAAGCATTTCCTCGATCTAAAGGAAGAGGAATTAGAGGCTAAAATAATAGAATTAGAAGCAGATCCGAGTTTAACTGGATTAGAAAAACTTTTTGTTAGGGCCGCCCGGGGATTTTTAACAGATGATTCAATGAATACAACACTTTCCGATTAAAGATCTTGTGGTCCCAATGTCTGGCACTGATGTAATGAACATTACTCCAGTGCCAGTAAATCCAGTTTACAATAAAGTGTATGCTGCTATCTGCAATAAAACGGCTTCCCACTTTTCTGCGTTGAGGGATTGAATATAATCTCCCCAATTGCTGCTATTATAATAGAGTTATACAGTCCGTGAGGCCTCGCGAACATTTCCGGTTTGTGGTCTGTAGAAAAAGTAAAGCAATAAAAAATTAGTTAATACGCTCATTTTGTGCAATCATTAACAGTTGAAAAACTGTAATGTGTTTATTTAGCATTGGTAATAAATTGATGGTATGGGGGGCCGATTATAGGGATCGTGGCCCCCATTTTAAAACTTCTCTATGAAACATTTTATAGTATCGCTTTGCTTTATACTGCTTACTACAGTGGGTTTCAGTCAATCACAAAAACAAATCCTTTTAAAGGGAACCGTTAAGGATTGTAAAGCTGTTTACCTTTCAAAAGTGTTGGTTACTCTCTATAGCGGTGATGGCATCGCTATTAAAAACACAGTAACTGATAATGAGGGAAAATTTTCCCTTCTTGCCCCTATCGGTAATTACCACTTGATAGCCTCACTAAACGGATATATTGCAGAAGAAAACCTATTAATCATTACCGAAAAACAACTACCGCAGAAAAATATTAAAACGATCATATTGAAAAACAACACATTCACTCCTCCATCAATTAGGCACATTGCCAGCATTACCAATTAAAGTAGATAAGTAGAATTATATAAAAGTAGAATTATATAAAACGGGGCCACTAAACTTTGACGTTAAGAGTGCGCATAGGGGATGAAAAGCCGCCACTGGGCGGCTTTTCTATGTTTATAAACCTGCAGTCGATTGTTTCATTAGAACAGCAGATGCTTTTTCCAAAATATCCAATAACTGTAGGTTTGCATAATATAAAGCCAGTGATGCACCTAGCAATAAGCCAAAGAAAAATGAAATGATAAGCATTAATCTATAATACCGGGTGATAAATTCTTCTATATTTTCTTTCATAAAATATATATTATCTGGTAAGAAAGTAGAAAAGTAGAAAAGTAGAAAAGTAGAAATCTACTTTTCTACTTTGAAAAAATTTATCTTTCATTCAACAAGTCATCACATACACCACATTTGATTTGCAAGGCCGGTTTACCCCAAACCTTAACACCACAGCTGCAGGTATATACAGATTTTACCCCATTTTTACCTTTTGTCACAGGGGCAATAAATCCAGTTTGCGTCTTTGCCAGTGTACGATCAATTCCAGAGGTGGTAGGTGCTACATTAATTTGATAATTGGGCAAGTACGGCAGTTTAAGGGTAGCCAGCTGGTCAGCAGTAATTTTTTTAAAAGAAATATCAAAGGGGCCGCCATCGATAATATAATGGGTTACACTTTGACCTATTTTCTTTCCTCCGGGTTGACCTGTAGAAGAAGGCATCAAACCTACTTCCTCCATTTTAGCAGCCCATTGTAAGTCGTGGTATGCCTTCCGGGGTGGTCTGCCGAGCGCAAATTGCCATAGGTGGCACATTTCATGAACAAAAGTAGAATGCCATAAGTGGTCAGGACGCGTCATGCTATCCGGATTTAATGATATTTCGTGTATTATTTTATCCTTGTCATCCTTCCAACTGTCAGGTGCAAAAAAACCGTGTGCCCCTCTATGTCGGCTCATATTTACTAGGCAATCAGGTAACGAGGCATCAAACAATTCAATGTTATAGTAATAAAATAAATTCTCTAATGTGTTAAATTGATAATGTGTAATAGCCATGATATTAAGTTTGTAATGTACGATACAGCAATAGAAATCTATAAATATATAAATCTACTAAAGTATAAATCTACTTTTCTACTTTTTAAAAAAATCATCCCCCGGTAAATACAATACGCCTTCTTTATAATGAAGGGTTAGGAAATCTGCCGGAAAATCTACGCGGTTAATCTTAGTACAATAAACCATTTCGTTTTGATCATTAGAGCAGGTCAAATAAAAAGATTCCGTGAAGCTATCATCCGTTGTAAAACAACGGACAAGATTCCATACTTGAATATTGCTTTCGAGGGCGACACATTTAGTGAAAAATAATATATGATCGATTAACCATTGGCCTTTATAGTTATCCCGGATCTCTAAAATGCCCTCAGTCATAACTCGACCGGTTAAATCATGCTTGAAAACAAGGTCTGTACCTCTAAATTTTTGGGTAGCTAAAATCATATTAAGGTTTTTTTGCCTTTTATTGCTATTTTCCATAACTAATTGATTTTGTTATATAAAGGTACGAAAAAAAAGTAGAAATCTACTAAAGTAGACAGTATTTTGGTCATAATAATGTCATTTAAATAGAAATCTACTTTTCTACTTTTGCATTTTTTGCATTCCGTTATGGTGAGGCGGTCTTTAAAAAAGGGTTTGTCATGGTATTGTCACGGAATTATACCGGCCTTGCCGGCTCCCATTGTTTGAAACCCCGCCGGGAGGGGTGGGTATGGGGAGGGGGTGGCTCGGCGGCAGCAGCCCCCACTTCCAGAATCAGAGGCCGTAGGGCCTTTCTTCTCCTTTCTTGTCGAGTAGAAACATCAACGATGAA
>NZ_VIWO01000017.1 GCF_007829335.1 Chitinophaga polysaccharea | reverse complement strand
AAGAATATTGATTTTTTAAGATATTATCTCAAATTGATAAAATGCACCATCAAAAAAGAAGAGGCTGTACCATTTATTTATGATACAGCCTCTTTATTTTTTACCGATCTAACGTAGTCTGATACTATCCCATAATAAAATCGGCTTTTTCAGTGGTTCCGTGAGGAGATCTATAGTTTGAAGGTTCTCTAAGAGTTCGAATACTTTTCTCCAGCCTGAATTGCCTGGCTGACTTATAAATTGTTGTATGAACACTTGCAGCATTGCCAGCTGTCCTTGCGTTACACTATCTCCATTAAACTGCTGATGCAGGTTATCGATCCAGCCGAGGACGGTGTTGGCAGTTTCAATGGCCTGCCTGGTGCTGATTGGCGGGGCTAGCTGTGGCTGGAAAGGGGGTGGTATTTGAGGTGAATGGAGTGGCACATTTGTTTGAAGTGTAAAAGCGCTTGTATCATTTTTAAATTTCTTCCGCTCACTTTCCTTTCCTTCCCCGGAGTCTTCTTCCTCTTCTTCCATTTTGCGTGGGTCTGCTTTCTTTTCAGGTAAAGGCTCAAATTTGCGTTTGAGGAGTTCCGTTTGCGGTGCATCTTTTACCTGGGGTACCGTTGGAGGAGGAAGTACTTTTACCCTTTCCAGCAATTCTTTTATTTTCCTCAGTGCAGAGTCCAGCAACTCCTGGCGCTGGCTTTTATCAAACCTTTTCTTTGGGTCTTCCCAATATTGCTTGTATAAACTGAAAATCTTGTGTGCACCTCTATCGAATTCATCTTTTTGCCAACGTTCTGTCAAAACGCTTCGCTCTTCGCTGGTAGTTTTATTTAACTCTTCCAGCAGTCCCTTCACCAATTCTGCTCTTGACCTGGCGGCACGTTCCCTGGTGGCCTCGATGGTTTGTTCCTGCACCAATTGATTTTTCTCTATCTCCAGTTGTTTTACATGGGGAGTTAGTTGACCTTCCATATAACCCCTATACAACTGAGTATCCCTTTCCCATGCAGCTTTTGCATTGGCGAGAAGATCATCTTTTGCTGCCTTGAAGCGCTCCAGAAATTTGGCAATTGTAAATAAGTGCAGGTATTGTTCTGCTGCCTTGTTGAATGCCAGTTCAAGATTTACAATGCGGTGTGCATTCTGACTTGCTTCCCTGCTCCTGGCCTCTTCTGCACTGCTTCTGGCCTGGGCCTGCTGCTGTTGTTGTTTTTGCCTCAGCGCGAGTTGCTCTTGTTGCTGCTGCGCCAGTTTTGTACTCTTCACTAATCCTGCATAAATGGCCTGGTTGTTAGCATGCGTGCTGGCATCTGCTATCACAAAGGACTGCCCGCTGGGTGTTTGGTTTTTGAGCACCTTGCCATTATATATGATTTCTATCTCACCTTGTGGGATAGGGATCAGTGAAAGACCTGGCGGCAGTTTGAATTCGGTAGTTACTGCCAGGGGCAAATCTTCTGCGGTTAAAGTAGCGGGATCTAACCCGAAAGCTTCAAAAAAATGGGAGAACGAGACGCCGTTTACAATATAATTACCAGAAAGGTAATAATTTGAATTAGGCGCCGGATCTAATTTACCATTGAATGAGCGATAATAACCGGCTTTAAATGTTTGCACTCCCGGCGCTACCGTTCCTTGTACTACATCTGCAGCGGATGGCACAGTATGTGTTTCTGTTTTGCTGTAAAGAACAGGACCATCCTGCCAGTGAGTAACATCGCTGCCATCCTTTCCAGGGACACGTGTCATTTGCCTTACCAGGAAACGGAACCTGTTGGGCAGCTTTTGCTCATCGGGAAACGTACCATTATAAAAACCCGGATAAAGGCCCCAATCAAGGGGTTCCGCCTCAAACCTGATTACCTTGTTATTTGCATTGACCGCTTCTTTGGCCGCCTTTTCCACACCTGTTTTCATCACGCTGTTGAATGCCGTGGAAATGGGTACGAGGTTGTTACCAGTACCTGGTCCATGCAAATGTTCATTCAACATATGCCCCCTCTTATAATTAATACGTTGTGTAAGTTTTGTGAACAAACTGGATGCGGCTCCGGGAGGAGATCCTACCACTCCGTCGTCTCTTGGCAAAAGGCTAAGCGGCGCCATGATTACTTTGGCACAGAAAATATCTCCGTCTATACTTTTCGTATCTATTTGTACTTTGTGGGAAGGCGGGCGTTGCTTTTTCATGACCTGCGCCGATATTGTATTTAGCTGCTGTAACAACTTTCTTATTTCATTTAATTGCAGCAGCGCATCCTGTCTTTGTTTCACAGTAGGAGCTACCCGCTGTGTAGTTTTCAGTCTGCCTTTAGAATTCACCCTATTGGTTGCCTTTGTGGTGCCATATCTGCCAATATGCACAAGCCTGGCAGCATCCTCGATATCCTTTAGTAGATTTTGAAGGACAGTTGAATTTTGTACTACAGACTTTCTACGCTTCCGCTGCAAAAATAGCTCCAACGTCTGCTTATCTGAATGCAGCCACAAAGCCCCATCATCGAGGTCAATGAACAAGGTATGTGCTTCGTCCACTTCATCGTCATCTATATCCAATGTTACCGATACTTCTATCGGTGTTGCTACGGATGATTCTCCGGCTAATGGTGCTGCTTCCTCCTGCAGTTGTGGCCGCGAGGTAACATCCGGTACGGCTATCCCGTTAGTTGCGGGTTGGTTGGCCACGGCGCGGGAATCGGCCTGATGATCTGGCGTAACGATTTCTTTCATCCTCTAACTATTAAATGCAATATTATACTACATCAGCAAACACCGTTTATCATCCCTCTTGGCAGCTTGCTGTGGGCGCGGTTGTGGGCGGGGCGCCTGTTCTGCTGCCACCTCACTCTTTACATCGTTAAAAACTTTGTCCATCCGCTGCAGAGAGGTAAGCAAGTCGATGTATATCTTCGGCATTTCTGACAATAACAGTCTTTTTGCTGACCTGCTTTCGAAAATAATTCCCGCTTCCCCTCTCATCATTTCATTGGCGGCGTTCAGTTTAAATTTCTCAATAGCTTCCTGCGACCGGGGGTTGATTTCACTGATACCTGCGAGGTGATTGTGGGAAAACACATCTCCTCCCGCGGCGTTGTCACCTGCTACTAATGCGCCCAGATCGCCTTTCTTTTTGTTGATGACGCTGAGCAGCATTTGCTCAATAGTTATGCTGTGTGCCTGTTCCTCCTTGCTCGTATCTGGTGTAAAGACCCGGTCTGTAGGGGCTTTGCCGAAGGTTTTAGTGAGCTGGTTGCCTGGCTTGGCCGACAGATACTCTTGCACCATTACAATGAAAGCTTGTTTGGCACTGGCGCTAAGCTGACTATATGCCATATCGAGAGATGTTCTGCTCATGAAAGGAAGGTATTCTTTCGCATAACGTTTTATATCACTACCTGTTGCGGTGACATAGCTCTTCAAAATAAACAGTAAGCCGCTTAAGGCTGTCACGGCAGGTTCTAACACTTCGTTCCTCCGTTGATCAGCAAGTACATCTCCTGTCCAGAAGTCCTCTTCCGGGACTTCACCTTTGGCAAGAATCTGGTGAGTAATAAGGAATGCTTCCACGAGCGATCCCAGCGAACTTCCGGCAGTTGCTTGCGCAGATACCGCAGGATCTTCCTTATCCACCGTGATGTAACTGGTAAATGCATGATGCCGCCAATCAAACTCAAATTCCTTATCATTATTATCTCCTTTACTCGTCACTCCGGGATGCGGCTGCTGATCGCCGGCATCAAACTGTCCGCCTTTCCAGGTAGGGTTCAGTGTATACCAATCCGGTGATACCCTGCCATGCAACAGGTCTCTGTTGTTACCTATAGCTGCCCGCCAGAAATCACCTGCCTTCTCCCAGGCGTTCGCTACTTTTAAAATCCCATCAGGATCGGTGGACAGCGGGTCCACTGCCTTTTGCACAAATTCAATTACATATTGGCGATAAGCATACTTACCATTATCTTTTTTCATTTCATTATCCAGCGTCACATCTATTCTTCCATCGATTTCACCCAAACTAAATTCCTCCAGCGTGATATCCTCGCTCTCAATCAGGTTTTGCCCCTCCCTGCCCTTCTTCGCCCCGATTATAAATACACCATCCACCACTTCCGCTTCTATACCAAACAGCCCCGTTCTCCTGGCAAATTGGGCCACACTACCGGAAACGGACATACGTTGCAGCGGTACAGTACCTGGGACTGTCTGCAGCGCCTTTGCCCCCATTACATCCGCTTCGCGCTCCAGCATAGCATCATCATTGATAGCGATGCTTTTCATTTGCCGCGTGGCCTGTACCCTCCCCTGCTTCTGTTGCACCACATGCCAGGCCTCGTGTGGTAAGTGCTTTTCCTGACCGGGCGCCACATGAATGTCGGTGCCCTGCGTATAAGCAAATGCCTTCATTTGTGCGGGCTTGTCGGAATTATAATGCACAGATACATCATCCATCGATATACCGGATAATGCTTCCACACCCACCTTTAACTGCGCCGGTAAACCATTGGCCGCAGGAATGCTTATCCCTCCCGCAGGTGCGTTATTAGCACTCGCTTTAGCGGTTGGCACCTGCTGCTGTATCTTTCCAAAATTTTCAACCATAATAAGCCGTATTAATTAAGGAATATCATCGTTCTTAAAAAGAGGTTGCAACAGAAAATGCATGATCGCCAGGCCCAGCACCAACCCGACACCAAGTATAATCAGTACACTCGTAAGCGGCACACTATGGCATTGACCCGGTATACTGCTGATGCCCACAAAAGACATCTCTTTATTCAGAAAAAAAGCCATGAATGTACTGACCACCGTCAGTAGTACCAGCACTATCAATACGATCAGTAGCTTCTTTCTCCATTTCCATTCATCTCCCTGCGTTTTTATAAAATAAAAATAGGCAGCGCTGGCGATGATCAGGAGCAAACCAAAACCAATAGCGAAATAAATGAAGTAAGTGTCTCCTTCATATTGCGATATATCCACGCTGCAGGGATCCTTGAATAAAACAACATAGATGGCCAACTCTCGCTTTATCCGTTGCCACCAGGTAAGATGCAGTGGAGGGAGCGGGCGTAGCGGAATAGTATCCAGGAAGAGCGTGTCTGTTACTACAAATTTGTCTACCAGCGCATCCCATAGTTCTGTGCGGCCATCGTCTGCGCCCAGTGTCCATAGCGCTACGCCGCCAATACCATTCTTCAGCACATAATCGTATTTCATGCCCATACTGATGCCATCATCAAACCAGATCTCTTCTCTTACATCACCGTATTGATCCTTTACTTCGATGAAGAAAGAGGCACTTGTTTCATCGAAGATGGGAACAGTATCAGACGGATATTGTTTACGGAGATCGCTGTAACTCACGTAATGACTGAATGCATCCGGGTTCCCGTTCTTTCCTTTCTTCCATACCGCGCCGTAATAGGGAAGCAGCAAGGAAAGTTGTGCCGGCGGAATATCGCCCTGCAGATACCTGGAAACCGCTCCCTCTATAGATCTTGCAGCGTTGCCTCCAAGTGGCGCAAGCGCCATGGCGGTTTCCCCGCCGGCTTGCGTAAAATCGATGATGAAGTAGTCGACCGAAGTACGCAGGGCACGCAGATCATAGTTATAAAACTGATCGTACACTGGCACCACCACGTTTACCTTAAAATTTTTATCCGCATTCTTTAGCGTTGCTGAGAGGAAAGTAATAAAGCTGCTAAAGGCAGTACGCTGGTGGTCCGGCAAACCCTGGAAGTAAATAGTAACGCCATCTGCCTGTTGACGCGCCAGCAAACGGGCAAGGCTATCTGCGAATACAGTCTGGGCACTTTTATTTTTCAGCAATGCGAGTATATTATCGCTTTTCTTTTCCAGGAAAAGCAACTGGAGACTACATCCCGCAGATTTTGCCGCAGCAGTTGATTGCATATCACTCTCCTGAAAGGCGGGCTGTATTACTCCGCTCTGGCCATTGAACAGGTAGCCGAGGAAGCTGAAAGTACTCAATGCGTTGTAGTTGTAGCTGGTGTAACCTTTCTCCATCCAGTAAGGTTGAATACCCATTACATCTACTTTCTGCGAGAGCCGTAGCTGGTATCTGGCGCCAATACTGTCGTTAAGCTTTAAAGTATCCATTTGCCCGGGCGGGCGGCCATACAACGAGCGAACTGCTTTAAGATGTGCCGCCTTGACTTCCTCTGCTTGCTGCTCCTCACTTTTTTTCTGTAGGATGGGCATCATCTTATCTACCAATGCATCGAGGTCAGTGCCTTTAACAGATTTATCCGGCTCCTGGACAGGCTCTTGCCCAGTAGCCGTATTTTTTGTATTGGTGGCAGTATCACCCGCATGACTTAATGCAATCTGGTTAAGTAACGCCATCAAAGAATCAAATTGCTGATTTTCTTTTTTCATTAAAGCAGCATTCAACCTACGTATGTCATCCTTACTAACCACCAACGAATCGGCCAACGTTTGATTGATGATATATAAAACGCGTGCGCGCTCGCGCGCGAGAGCATTATGTCGGAAGCGGAAGAATTTTAATACCCGTTGGATCAGTTTTAAGTTAGCAGCAGTATCTGTCGGTATTTTTGGAGGCTTCGGCATCTTCGGCTCCTGTGGCGGTTTTGGAGGCTTCGGCATTTTCAATTCAGGCTCCTGAAAATTAACGGCCGCGACAGCACGCATGGTGCTGCCATTGCTAAAAACAAGGTGATTGCAATGAAATAGGATAAGGAAAACAACTATCCGCGCGGCTATTTTCTGAGAGGGATTCATGAGGAAACTTAAGGTAATAAAAGGTAGAAAAATATTTTTTTAAATAAAAATATTTAAATCGCTTTTTTGATTTTATATTGTGTTAACAATATGAAAACTCAATTCATTCTCAAAATAACGAACGTCTTTTAGCCCGGATTTTTTTCACAACAGATAAGATACATCACACGGTAAGATTAAAATACGAAGGAAATGATCTATGAGGCCCTTAGCTGTGTTACAGAAGATATTAACAATAACCTGAAACGAAAATTACAGATCAATGAAGACAAAATGATACTTTCTGGCATTGTAAACCAGGATGGATCTATTGCTGCACCTGGCGAAAATAAAATGTTGGTAACATTGGTGAATGTTGAAAAAGAAACAGCGAGAACATCCGTTTCCCATACTGGCGCCGGCACGTACAATACCGCATCGCCAATGGTTTGTATCAATTTGTATGTATTATTTTCTGCTTACTTCAGCAGCAACAACTATGCGCAGGCGTTAAGGTTTCTTTCCTATACAATTGCTTTCTTTCAGTCGAAAAATACGTTTACAGCACAGAATACACCTACATTAGACAATGGTATCAGCAAGTTGTCTTTCGAATTGGAGAGCCTGGGGCCAGAGCGGCAAAATAACATGTGGGCCACACTGGGCACTAAGTACATGCCATCTGTATTGTACAAAGTCCGTATGCTTACTTTCGACGATTCGATTATTAAAGAATACAGGCCTGCAATTGCAGGAACAGCCGGAGACACCCTACCGGCGCGGTAAATATTATCCTTGGCCAGTTGAAAATTAAAAATGAAACAGCGATATGAAACATTGACTGCTATCCGTTACTGTCATGATTTTTTCCGGGCGTTATCCTATGAAGGCATTAGCATCCGTATATCCCCTTCCACCAGCAAACAATTGCTGGATGCAGATCTTGTATTGAAGCAACAGCCGGCGGGATGCACGTTGCTGTATAATACGCTGACCGCAGGGAAACGCAACAGGACCGATCTTTTACAAGATAACATCACGCTTATCTTCGACCTGGTATTAAAAGATCCTCTATTTTATAACTATACAGCCATCAATGCTGGTGACATTAGCAAACAATATTTTGTTTTCAGCAACGATCCCGGCAATGCGCCGGGCGTGTTACATAAAGATTCCTATGCAGGCGTGAAAGACCTGCAGAATGGGTCCGCCTTTTTCACAAAGCCCTTCGGGCAACTGGTATTGCAGCTCAACGAATCGCTACAAGCTTCCTATGATATCCGGTTTTCTGCCCAAAGTACGTACTGGTGCTACTTCCTGATGAGCGACCACCTGGCAACACTGGCCAACCCGGTGATCCTGGACAATAACGGCGTTTCCTGCTTTGACAAGCCGGTACTATCCGGCCTACCCGACAGAGACGAAGTCCCCGTACTGGTATCCAACCAACCTATCTCTTTATCAGATAGGATTACTAACCAATTTAGGTTAGCCAACAAATCCGAAGATCAAACCGACAGGCATAACATCATCATCTCCCCGCTCCCCGTACCGGAAATCAACCGGATATCCGCGGCAGGACGATCGTGGCAGACAGGCGATAAAGTATACTCAGAAATTTTTTTATACTAAACTAAAAAACACCTGATATGGCTTCAACCTTCATGACCCCGGGGGTCTATATTGAGGAAAAAAACGCGTTCCCCAGTTCCATCACTGCTGTGGAAACTGCCGTGCCTGTATTCATAGGCTACACCCAAAAAGCAGAAAGGAATGGTAAATCCCTCGTACACAAGCCCACCCGGATCACCTCCTTCGCAGAATACCTGTCGTTCTTCGGCGCTGAGTTCAAACCTAAATTCACACTGGCGGACGCCGACCCCAAGGTGAAGCAGGAAACGTTTAACATCAACGGGAAACCCACGGTGGTAAAGATCAAGGACAACAATACCGCTTACTTCTACAATAGCATTCGCCTGTTTTTCGGCAACGGTGGAAGCCTTTGCTATATTTTGCCGGTGGGCACCTACGCTACACAACCCGACGGATTCACCATTGCCGCAGACGACTTCATTGGCTCTGACACCAAGCCGAATGTATTCAAGCTGCTCGAAAAGGAATCAGAACCTACTCTCATTGTAATGCCCGACATCATTGCATTAGGCGCGGCGGCCTATACCACTGTATATACGCAGGTATTACAGCATTGTTCCGACATGCAAAGCCGCTTCGGTATCTTTGACCTTGCAAAGCAGCAACCATCGGATGTACTGGAAGATGTGGTGAATGCATTCCGGGAACAGGTGGGCGTAAACTCACTCAACTATGGCGCGGCCTACCATCCCTGGCTGAAGACTACCATCGTACAACCGGATGAAATAGATTTCGAAAACCTGGATGCTACAGTAGATCTGGAGAAATTATTACCTGAACCTGCAGCGGCACAAATCACGGCCAAGTATAAAACACATGCCACACCGGATAAGAATACCAAAAAGAATTATCACCAGTCGCTCAAAGCTGCCAGCCCTACCTATGTGAGCATCCTCGAGGAAGTACGGGCACAGCTAAATGAGCTGCCGCCCAGTGGCGCCATTGCAGGTATTTACACCCTTGTCGATAATTCACGGGGCGTCTGGAAAGCCCCTGCCAACGTATCGGTTAGCATGGTAACAGCCCCCACGGTCAACATCTCCAGTGAAGAACAACAAAACCTGAACATCGATATCATTGCCGGTAAGTCGATCAACGTGATTCGTCCGTTTGCCGGTATTGGCACATTGGTATGGGGCGCCAGAACCCTGGATGGCAACAGTCTCGACTGGCAGTACATCAACGTAAGGCGCACGCTTATCATGATTGAGCAATCCATTAAACTGGCTACCCGCGCCTACGTATTTGAACCTAACGATGCCACTACCTGGATTACCGTAAAAAGTATGATCAACAACTTCCTGCAGAACCTCTGGAAACAGGGAGCCCTGGCCGGCGCCACCCCAGAAGTAGCGTATGATGTGCAGGTAGGCATTGGTACTACGATGACGCCACAGGACATCCTGGAAGGTAAAATGCTAATCACCGTGAAAGTAGCGCTTACCCGTCCGGCTGAATTCATCGTGATCACTTTCCAGCAGCAGATGCAGCAATCTTAATGCACCACTAATTTTCATTCAATAACTTTTAAAACTTACAATTATGGCAGATGACGGCTCCACCCAATCACAGGCCACCTGGCCAATGGTAAAGTTTTCTTTCAAGGTAATGTGGGATGGTAAAGAGATCATATTCCAGGAAGTAACAGGACTTACTTCTGAAACACAGGTCATAGAATACCGTGGCGGCAGCAACCCCGTATACTCCGTAGTAAAAATGCCCGGAATAGCGAAGTTCAATAATATCACGCTGAAGAAAGGCATCTTCAAAGGAGATACTACCCTGTGGGATAATTATGACCTGATCAAAATGAACACCATCAAGCGTTCCACTATCGTGATCAGCCTGCTCGATGAAACCGGCCAAACAGCGATGAACTGGACCCTTACCAACGCATTTCCCTGCAAGATGACCGTTACCGATATGAAATCTGACGCCAATGAAGTGGCAGTGGAAACCATGGAAGTAGCCCATGAAGGATTGCATTTAACCAAATAAAAAAGAATTACGGATTACACGTCGTAATCCGTAATTCCTTTTGTTCACCACCGTAAAAAACATTGTCATGGCCATTCCGCCACCACCACCATCGCAGGCCCAAATGCCCTATTACCCGCCGGTAGGATTTTACTTCCGGGTAATGGTACCCGGGATTAGCGGCGCCAATGAAGGCAACTTCCAGGAAGTAAGCGGAATATCAGCCACTATTACGCCATTGGAAGTAAAAGAAGGCGGAGAAAACAGGTTTACACACCGTCTTCCCCAACCGCCCAAGTATGGCAACCTGATATTGAAAAGAGGGATGGTGACCGGCTCTTCGCTGATAAAGTGGGCGCAACAAGGCATCAACCTGTTTACCTTCAAACCCGTAGCAGTAGTAGTAAGCCTGATGACCGCCAACCGCGGGCTGGTAGCCTCCTGGCAATTTGTAAACGCTTATCCCGTTGCCCTCAAAGTATCAGATTTTAAAGCACAGGAAAATGTGATTGCCCTGGAAACACTCGAGCTGTGCTATGATTATTCTCAACAAATTTCGTAAGTCATGCCACTTGAAATAAGGGAACTGGTGATTAAAGTCACCATAGAAGAGCATTCGCCACAGGCAGCCGCCCAAACAGGCCTCAAAGATATCCAGGCGCTGAAGGATAAAATTGTTCGCGAATGCATGGATAAATTAATGACCACTATAGAAAACTTACCCACAAGATGAGCTCACCAGGCGCACCTACCAAATTACTGTTAGCCGGCTACTCAGACCCTGAAGCCACAGCCCTGATCGACAGCGTTGATGCAGTGATCAATCCCGATAATTATACCCTTAACTATACGATCAACTATAAAAATACGAATGAACAGGGGGCCGTAGCGCCTACCCAGATCTTCAGCAGCATGGAGTCCGGCAATTTCGACCTGGAGCTGATGGTAGATGGAACGGGCGTAATTCCCATCCCCGGCGGTCTTACCGTAGATGCCTACATCGCCAAAGTGATGAACATTGCCTACAACTACCAGGGTGTAGATCACCGGCCAAATTACCTGCGGATTTCATGGGGTAATACCAGCTTTACGGGGGTATGTAAAAACATCAGTATCAAGTATACACTGTTCAATACCAGCGGCGCCGCCTTGCGTGCCCTGATCAAACTAACAGTAATAGAATCTGTGGCCTTTGCTACGAAAATAAAGGAGTCCGGCGTATCCTCTCCCGACCTCACACATGTACGTACCGTACTGGCCGGTGATACCCTGCCATTGATGACTTACCGCATCTATGGCGAACCCGGTTATTACATGGAAGTGGCCAGGGTAAATGGCCTGAACAGTATACATGATATTAAACCGGGAGATGGACTCTACTTTCCTCCGCTAAAGAAATAATCATGGCAGCAGTTGTACCTATCAATATAGCAGATCCTACCCTGCAGTTTTCCGTGTCGGCAAACGGTTCAGCAATACAATATACCTACCCGGTAGTAGCGATCACTATCCACCATGAGCTGAACCGGATTTCCTACGCAGAAATTACCTTGTCTGATGGCACTACGTCTAAAGCGTCTACCGGCGTAATCGGAGATTTCCCCGCGAGCGACAGTGAAAGTTTTTTACCCGGTGTGGCGGTCACCATTACTGCCGGCTATGGCAATACTGGCGAAACGCTGATATTTACCGGCATCGTGGTAAAACAAACTATCCAGGCCTCCGACCAGGGCTTTCACCTGGTAGTTACCTGTAAGCATAGCGCTGTACAGATGACCATCGGCAAAAAAGAGGCAGTATTTATGAACCAGGTCGACAGTGATATCATGTCTACGGTAGTGAGCAATAATGGGCTAAGTGCCGACGTACAAAGCACCAGCGCCGTCAATGAACTGGTGTTTCAGAAGTTTTGCAGCGACTGGGATTTCTTTCTGTCCCGCGCCGAATTCAATGGCTATGTAGTATCATTGGTGGGCGAAAAAATAGTGGCGGCGCCGCCGGTAGTAAACGGAGATCCGGTGGTGTCGGTGGCTTTCGGCGAATCCTTGATCACGTTCAATGCATCGGTGAGCGCCGAAAAACAGGTACCTTCTGTTACCGCCGCGGCGTGGGATCCGCAATCGCAGGCCCTGATCAGCGCCTCGGCAACAGAGCCGGGACTCAATGCGCAGGGCAACATCACGGCAGATACACTGTCGGCTGCGCTGCACCAAACGCCGTTGCAACTGATTTCCAACTCACCGATGGCGCAGGAAAACCTGCAGTCCTGGGCCAACAGCACCCTGCTACGCATGCGCCTGGAATCTATCAGCGGCAACGTATCCTTCATGGGCAACGCCACCGTATGGCCCAATACCCTCATCAGCTTAGAAGGCGTAGGATCCAGGTTTAACGGCAACGCCTATGTGTGGGGCGTCACGCACACACTCAAAGAAGGCGTATGGACCACCGATGTAAGATTTGGATTGAACGGCAAGCCCATCTATGAAAGAGAAAACTTTTCGTATTCACCGGCCAATGGTCAGCTGCCAGCCATACAGGGGCTCCAGCTTGCAACCGTGGTGGCTATTTCAGAAGATCCAGGCACAGAGTACCGCGTGCAGGTGATGCTGGCCTCTACAGCCACCGGACAGCAAGGCACCTGGGCACGGCTTTCTACCTTCTACGCCACCAGCAGTGCAGGCGCCGTATTCTTCCCCGAAGTTGGCGACGAAGTAGTGGTAGCCTTCCTGGAAAATGATCCACGTTATCCCATCATCCTGGGATCCCTCTACAGTAAGGCAAAAGTACCGCCAGTAGTACCAGCAGATAATAATAACTACATCAAAGCGCTGTATACCAAAAGCCAGCTGCAAATCAGCTTCGACGACGAAAACAAAATTATTACGGTGCTTACGCCCGGTGGAAATAGCATTACGATGAACGATACTACGCAGGAAATTGTGGTAAAGGACCAGAGCAGTAACAGCATTACCATGGCGCCTGCCGGCGTTACGATTAACAGTGCAAGCGATATGACCCTGCAGGCAACGGGGCAGCTCAACCTCAATGCCATGGCGGTAAGTATTGCCGCCACTACCAGTATGGAAACTTCCGGCCTATCTATTTCCCTGACGGCCGACACATCATTCAGCGCTACCGGCAATGCGTCGGCCAGCCTTTCCTCTTCTGCATCCACGATGATCCAGGGAGGAATAGTGATGATTAACTAAACCATAAAAATAAATAATCATGGGACAACCCGCTGCAAGGCTCACAGATATGCATACCTGCCCGTTGATAACTCCCGGGCTTCCGCCCATACCACATGTGGGCGGACCTATTGTGGGTCCTGGTATGCCTACAGTACTAATAGGCGGCATGCCGGCTTCCGTCATGGGCGACCTCTGTACCTGCGTAGGGCCGCCGGATGCAGCGGTAATGGGTTCTGCCACCGTACTGATTGGTGGTCGCCCTGCGGTGCGCATGGGCGATACCACCGCACATGGCGGCGTTGTTGTAATGGGATGTCCCACAGTACTAATAGGAGGATAATAACCGATGGCAAAAGATATGAAGTCATTTTTAGGAACGGGCTGGAGCTTTCCCCCTTCCTTTGATAAGCCCAACGCATCAGTGCTCATGGTATCAGATGCCCATGATATTGAAGAAAGCATCCGCATTATTCTCAGTACCCTTCCGGGCGAACGCATCATGCTGCCTGATTTTGGCTGTAATATCCATAAGCTGGTATTCGAGGTAGCGGATGCCCGGTTAGCCTCTGAACTCCATCACGTCATTTACCATGCTTTGCTGGAATATGAGCCCCGTATTAAACTGGTAGAGTGTGTGATAAGCGACCAAACCATGGAAAGCGGCGTCTTATATGTGCAAATTAACTATACCATTATTGCCACCAACACCCGGCATAACATGGTATATCCATTTTACTACCTGGAAGGCACGAACATCGCTACCCGATGAGTAATTATTTTGAAAATATGCAGGATGGGCTCAGCCAGTTCGAAAGACAACTGGATGCGCTAAACCCTGAATATGTGAAAGTGGATAACCGAAGCAATTTTGATCTGCTGGCGCAACTGACAGCATTATCGACTGAGTTTAATTACTATAATTTCGAAAACGAACAGGATGGCGACTGGCAGGAGTTTTTCCATTCGGACCTGGTGATCATGTTGATCCTTGCTGCCAATATCCAGTTTACGGAATACGAAGAAAAATATCTCTTCCTCCGGGATGCAATGGGCAAATCCGGTACAGAAGCCACGCTCTTTCGCCATACGGCCGCCTTCTTTTCCCTGCTATACGATATTGCCATTGTGCTGATGGATCTGTTACAAAAGCTAAGCGCCGCCGATAAACAACAGTCGCTCCAGTATTATATACAACAGGTGATCCACGCTGTAGCAGGAGAAGCGGCCAAATTATACCGCTACGAATTACAGGTAAAAGAACTATTCCCGCTCGATAATGCCCGGCATCATACGCTGCGTACGGCAGACACTTCGCGGCAACTCCAGCTGTTATTTCCCGGCCTTTTCAGTCCAACAGCTACAGGGGATGAAAGCTTCAGCGGGTTTTACTCATTGAATGAAATTTATGATGCCCTGCGCTCCAAATTCTACCAGATCTCCAGCGCCTCCGCCTATTACCTGAAGAACCAGTTGCATCATCAGCAACATTCGCCGCATATGGGGTTGCTGATGACGTTTACAACACTTTATAAACACCTGCAGGATCAGATCAACGAAATTCCCCGGCGCCACCTGGACTATTACTACCGCACCGTATTAAGCATGCCGCAGGTAGCCGCGGTACCAGACAAGGTACATATCCTGATCAACCCTGCACCGCAGGTCGACAACCTGTCGCTGGATAAAGGAGAAGTAGTACTCGCACCTCACAGCGCCCGTAAGGAACCGCTGCAATATGAACTGCTGGAACCCTTCCGGGCGCACAATACAAATATCACAGCGCTGCATACCCTGTATGTAAGCAACTATTTACAGATCGCCTCCAGCAACCTGCAAACCAATGATATCCGCGAAGCAGCCATCTACCAGGCAGTTCACCCGGTAATACCTCCTCCCGCGTTTGCAAAGCTCACGATACCACCAGTTACCTGGCCTTTGCTGGGAGAAGATCAGCACGATTTATCCCCATCCACCCGTACCATGGAAAACAGCTCCGTGGGGTTTCTCGTAGGGTCGCCGGCATTATATCTTACAGAAGGCGTACGCTCCGTACAGGTGAAACTTCATTTCAATGCAGCGTCCTTTGCGCAACTAATGAAGTATTTAAAGAATTTCTCCGACGTTACCCGCCGGAGCTTCGCCATTATCACCAGTGAGCTGATGTCCGGCGCCTTTCTATTATCGTATACAACGCTGAAAGGCTGGACTAACATAAAGCATTACAATGTACGCTGCAGTGCTGCGGAACAGGCCGACAATGCCATTGTGATCAACTTCCTGTTACGCACCCATGAAGAACCCTTTTGTGTATACAACCCGGAAATACATGGTGCTCATATCTCCTCAAAATTACCACTGCTAAAAGTATTGCTCAACAACAACAGCTTCCATCACCCCTATTCTTTTCTCCGTAGCCTGGCGCTGGAAAGGGTAACCGTTACCGCCAACGTAACAGGCTACCGCTCTGTGAAACTGGATAACAACATGGGAGAACTGAGTGCCGGTCATTCTTTCCGGATGTTTGGTTCTTTGCCTACGGTTGGGTCGTTCCTGGATATCTGCAATACCAATGTGTTTAATAAGTACACTACAGATTTCAGCGTGAAGCTGGAGTGGCTGGATCTCCCTAAAAATATCAATGGCTTCGACAGCTACTTTTCCGCTTACCAGGCGGGTATGAATAACAATGCCTACAAAGTAGGCATCAGCAGCATCAACAACGGCGTATGTTTGCCGGAACGGGGCAACCAGGAAGAGTTTCAGCTATTCCGTACTACGCGCAACAAAGAAGGGGATTTGTACCTGGCAGATACTTCCATTATCAAAGGCCCCGACTTCACCAAAATCAGTTTCCCCAACGCCATGAAAATGGACAGGGAGTCCAAGCATAGCAGCACTGTGTATAAGCAGGGCGCCATCAGGCTGGAACTCACCAGCCCTTCAGAAGCTTTCGGGCATCAGCTGTATGGGATTATCTTCCCGGAAATCATTTTATATAATGCGCGGCACCCCAACCGGAAGAAGCCGTTGCCCGCTCCACCCTATGTGCTGATGGTAAAATCGATCTCGATAGATTATACCCTGGAACATTCCGAATCACTGAAGCCGGTAAAATCGGCTCCCCGGGGCGAATGCCTGGAAGTGCATCATATCGGCATCTTCGGGCATGAAGAAATATATCCCGGTCCCGGTGTCAATTATTTCCCCTTGCTACCCGTCATTAATGAAGCAGGGTATCTTTATATCGGCTTCGATCAGCTGCAACCGGGAGAAGAGCTATCATTACTGTTTCAACTGGAAGATAAATTTTTCAGTGATACCACTACCAACCTCACCCCACTCAACTGGAGCTACCTGGCAGATAACAAATGGTACCCTTTTGAAAGCAGGTGCCTGTTATCAGACAATACCAACAACCTGGCACGGAGCGGCATTGTAAAGATCCGGGTACCGGCCGGGATCAATAACCACAACAGTGTGATGACGCCCGGCACCTGGTGGATCAGGATCTCTACGCCTTCGCATGAATGTATTACCCCAAGGGTAATCGGCATTTTCCCCAATGCCGTGGCCGCAGGAAGAATACTGGATGAAGGCGGCTATTCGCTGGAAAGAGTTTTATCCATTCCCCCGTTAACTATAAAAAAAACCAGGAAAGATATCCGCACCATCCAGGCTATCTGGCAGTTATTTCCCTCCTTCGGCGGGCGCAAAACAGAGTCGGAAGATAAATACTACACCCGGGTAAGTGAACGGTTGCGGCATAAGCAACGGCCTGTTACTTCCATGGATATTGCCCAGGTGTTGCTGGAAGCTTTCCCGGAAATCCTGATTGTTAAATGTGTGACAGCAGCGCCTGCCCCCGGGGCAAAAGATATTAGCATTATTGTAGTACCGCGGCAATCGGACAGCGGGTTATTTATCAGTACTGAGCCCAAAGTTAACCTGGATACGCTTTGCCGCATCCAGGCGTTTATGCGGGAACACATCTCACCCTTTGTTGACATCTCTATATGCAACCCCGTATACGAAAGTGTGAAGGTGATATGCAGTATCCAGTTCCAGGATCCTTCGGATAACAACCAGAACAGCCATTTACAACAGTTGCAGCTGGATATCCAGAAATATCTTTGTCCATGGCTGTTTGATCCTACCTCCCATTTGAAAATAGGTAGCACCCTGTATAAATCGGAGTTATTGAACTTCATCAACCGGCAGCCTTATGTAGCCTACCTTACCGGTTTTTCACTCGTGCATTTTTATTTTTCGAAAGATGAGATCACCGGTAACATGGTGGCCATGGCTACAGATACCGCCATAGGCGATCTGCAGGAAATCAGGCCCTCCCTGCCGCTGTCGGTATTGATTCCATCTACAGAACATCTCATTACCGTATTGCATGCACCGGAATACAAAGAACCGCAGGCGCTGGGCATCGATGCGCTGAAGATCAGCAATGAACTGATTATCGGCAACCACCCGGTAACCTTTACACCCGTGGACGACCGGCCGGATCATTCGCCCGACGAAGAAATGCTGACCATCTCCATTACACCACCATAAATGATCACATTAATATCTTTCACATGGATACACAAAATAAAAAAGTATACGGGCGCGATGAGCTCAAACAATATTTCAGAAACGGCGTAATGCCAACGGAAAATCACTTCGGTTACCTGATCGATTCCACTATCAACAAACAGGAAGATGGTTTTTCGAAAGATGAAGACAATGGACTGCGGGTAGCTACGCTGGGCGATTCCAAGCGCCTGGTTTCCTTTTATCGTGCTACCGACGACCTGGAACCTTTTTTCTGTATGGAAAAAGACGAACAGGATTCTCCCGGCCTGCGCATAAAACCCGGCGCCTGCAAAGACGATCCGGCTGAACAGGAAAAAAGTTTCTTTTTCCATATGAATGGGAATTTGGGTATCGGCAAAAAAAGTGATCCCCGGTTTAAAGTCGACATCAACGGCTTCACTGGTATGCAGGGCCGCATTGGCACCTTCAAAACCGGTACAGTGCCCGCTGATGGCAAGTGGCATCCGATATTGGAGCAGCTGGATAACTGCCAGGCATTTGAAGTCATGGCCCGAACCGGCAGAAAAGGAGCCGGCAGGGTAGCTATTTTACATGCTACTGCTTTAGCGGCGTATGGCGGGGCACATAACCGCGTGAGCCAGCGCTGCGCCCACTACGGCTTTTTCTGGAATAAAATTAAACTGCGCTGGAAAGGCGGCACCCATAACTATGCCCTGCAACTCCGCTCCAACAGCAATTATGGCGAAGGTGTGGAAATCTTTTACCACATTACCCGGCTCTGGAGCGATGACCTCTTTATGCCCAACGAATATTACTATTAATCGTGTAAGATATGGCCGATACACCCCTTCAAATCGACAAAGATAAAGCCGTTGCCACGGCCATGGATTTCGATGCGTTAATGACGGAGGCAATTACCCTTGTGCAGGAGCTGTCGGGCGGCGAGTGGACGGACTACAACCTGCACGACCCGGGCGTCACCATTCTGCAACAGCTGTGTTATGCCATCACCGACCTGGCCTATCGCACCTCTTTTCCCATTGAGGATATACTCGCAGATAAAAAAAATAATATCGAGCCGCCGGATCACTCCTTTTTCCGGAAGGCAGAAATGCTCACTTCTTCCCCGGTAACAGTGAATGACTATCGTAAAATGGTGCTGGATGAAATAGATGCCATAGAAAATATCTGGATAGAACCAGTGCAAACGTGGCAGCCCTCCGGCTGTACGAAAGGCGTATACCGCGTATTTATCCAGGTGGAAGACGATATCGCCCAAAACATGAAAGCCAATGAAGCCCTGGTACAGCAATTGGCGGAGCAGGTAGATAACCTGCTGCACGCTTACCGGAACATCGGGGAAGATTTTGAGCGGGCGGTGATCCTACAACCACAATATATTTACATCAAAGCAGAAATATTTGTCGACAGCCGGCAGGATCCACAGCAAATCCTGGCGCTGATGTGCAACTCGTTTGAGATGACGCTGCATCCACCTGTGAGATTTGTGCCTGCCGCTGAAATGTACATTAATGGCTATTCGGCAGCAGATATGTATGCGGGTCCATTGTTGAAAAAAGGCTTCGTGGTGGACAGCGACCTGCACAACAGGAAAGCAGCAGTAGATCCGGCAGACCTGATGAAAAGCGTATCGGAAGTGCCTGGGGTAATTACGGTAAAAGCAATATACCTGGCTGATGAGGATGGCGCCTTCCAGGCCAGGCCAGTAAGGATCAAAGAAGGCTTCTACCCTTTCCTGGAAATGGTGAACGACAAACATGAGATAAAAATTTCCAGCGACCGGTTTGAATACAACCTGCATGACGCCGGCTTCCTCAATATGTATGAACAGGTAAAAACAGTAGCCCGCAGGAAGTATGCCGGCCATAAGAATGCAGAAGCTTCTAAACCCTTGAAAGGTACTTACCGCAATTTAGGAAAATACTTTTCCATCCAGGAGCAATTCCCGGCCATTTACGGCATTGGCAGCGAAGGCCTGGAAAAAGAAGCACCAGCGCTACGCAAGGCGCAGGCCAGGCAACTGAAAGGTTATCTGCTGTTCTTTGAACAACTGCTGACCAACTACCTGGCACAGCTGAATAATATAGGCCCCTTCTTCTCCCCATATCTCCGGCAAACGCCAGCTACCACCTATGCTACACAACCGTTATACGACGTTCCCCAGGTGGCTGCATTGCTAAAGGCATTTACAGACAAACAGCCCGGCGTTTCCTGGGACCATTTCAGGGAAGATACCGGGAACGCCTATATGAAAAAGTTACAGGCGGCCATTGAGCCCGACAAGGTATTCCAGGACCGGAAAAACAGGATACTCGACCACCTGCTGGCCAGGTTTAACCTCGTGCTGCTGAAATACCCGGTTAACTTTTATGAGCAGGTGTATGGTCATGAGACACCGCAAAGGGTTAGCCACGAGCTGGAATGGAAGGCAGACATACTCCGTAATATGCCAACACTTAGTGCTAACAGGAACCGGTCTTTCAACTACCGGGAAGATATTTACGCAGGATCGGAGCTATCCGGCTACGAAAATCTGCTGCATAAACTATTGCATATCAGGGTGGAGAAAAGGAAACGTTTAACGGCGGCCTTCGATACTGGCAGCTGGAAAGTGTCGGCAGGCAAGCATTCAGATACCGGGCTGCATGTGCACCTGGTAAAAGAATTCAAAATAAAAGACGAACTTATTAAGGTAAATATAGCCGAAAGCGAGTCTGGCGAGGTGATTACAGGGAAAAAATTTGACTATGGGCGGCAGTCGGTATCATTGCTCCGCTATGGCCTGGATATTAAAAACTACCGGGTAATACTCGACGACGAAGCCAATAGTTACCTCGTGGTATACCGCCAGTCGCCACATACCTTGTGGCAGGTGGTGAGCCGGGAAAAAACCCATAAAGAAGCCTTGAATTCACTGCTGGAGATGATGGATCACCTGAAAAAAATGAGTATTGATTCGGAAGGATGCTATCTGCTGGAACACCTGTTACTAAAGCCCGCTTACGGAGACCAAAGCTTCGGCTACCGCATCTGCAGCGGCTACGATACGTTGAGGTTACAGCATGCCCGTTGGCTCACACTGGATGAGCGGGACGAACAGCTCCGGAAACTGTTGGCCATGGTATCTTCCATGCAGGAGCCAGACCCCTATAAGCACTGGCAGCTGTTGGCAGCGGATCATCGCATATATTTTTACCCGGGTAACTCACCCGAGCTCTTAACGGCGGAGCACTTCGGGCAGGATGCATACCGGCCAGCTGCCGAACGGGCCATGACGGATCTGCTACTGTTGCTACGGCAAATGAAAACCAATCAGCCCCGGCGGATACGAATGGAGCCTTATGTAAAATACGGCGCCTCACAGATGTTGCAGGAAGACTTTTTCAAATTCGGCATCAGCATCCTCCTTCCCGCCTGGCCGGCACGCTTTCAATATAAAGAGTTCAGGAGCTTTGCAGAAGAATTATTCCGGGAGCACACCGCGGTACAATTCCGGATGCATTATAAATGGCTGGGCATTGCAGATATGCAGGCGTTTGAGTCGCTTTATTTCAACTGGCTGAAAACCATGCGGGGCGAAGGCGACCGGCCGGCAGCGAGCGAAGGACTCATTAAATTGTTGTTGAAAGACCCTGCATTTGCTCACTATGTAGTAGACGAATAATGGAAGAACACATCATCCGGAGATACAGCTTTGATATCACTTATGATTCCCGCCCCAGGGCCTTTGCCTTGCAGGATAAAGTGAGCATGCTTTTCAGACAAAGCATCAGCACCGGCATGGATGCATTGCTGCAACAACTGATTCCTGCCGATATGATGGCATCGATAGATGAGCTGGTACTCGACATCGGGCATATTCCCTTTAACGAACTGGAAGCAGAACTGCCAGCCCGTATCTTGTCGGCCTTACGGCAGGCATTATCAGACCTGCTGCACCACAACCACGCCGGCACCCAACATAGCATCAACGGCGAAATTACTATCCGCAAAGGCGATGAACGGTTGCTGGAGCTATTGACATTCTTCCTGTTACAGGGCGTGATGCCCTGGTGGGCAACTGCCGCCGAGCGTGCACAACCTGGCGACATGGCATTACAGCTGTCTAAAACGTCGCCGGGTAAGCTGGCAGATTTCCTTCGCAATATTGGCCGGAGCAGCGCAGTTCGCGAACGGATCGTGTGGCAGTTTCCTGTAACGGTGTTACAGGCCATCGTAGAAGTATTGGAACCTGCAGAAGCCCTGTTTATTATTGCCGGCAACCGGGAAATATTACTCCTGCAACAACAGCAACAACTCCTGCACACCGAAACCAGCGAGCTGGAAAAAGCATTGTGGCTGTTTATGCTTACGTACCTCATTATGGAGCGGGGCAGCAATTTTAACAGGAAAGAATTTATGCGCAGTAACCTGCTGAAACTGGCAGGGCATTTTAATCTGTCGTACGATACCGTGCTGGAATTATTCTTCGAAGCGCTGTCGCACTACAGTACCGGCTTGCCAGCTACCGGCCTGGCTGCCTACATCAGGCAGCTATACGAAGAACTCACCAGGAAGCCCCTGCGGAAATCCATCTTCGGAAATGATCCTGCCTATAAAAAGATAATGGCCGATACGGACGACCAGATCAGCATCCTGCGGTATTACCTGCTGTATGGCGCTATACCGTGGTGGGCGCACGGCATTACGGAAGCATCATTACAACAGATGCTGGTGCATACAGGCTACCAGGCACCGGCAGCATTAAAACAGCTGCTGCAGCAGGTACTGCAACAACAACCGGCCGTACACAGGTGGAAAAAGCTGATGCATACCCATGCAGCAGCCGTACAAAAAGAAAAGTATTTACAGGAGATAAAAACATGGGCCGATACCACCATAGCAAGCACCCCACTTAACGCAGACACGACACTAAAACAACTGTTACTCCGCGACGTGATCCTGCATTTGCTGACCTATGGGAGCATCTCCTGGTGGGGTAAAGACTATGCACATTTTTCACTGAATAGCTTACTTGAGCAACTGGCCGACCAGCATCCGGAGCAAACACTCGACATCCTGGAATATGCAGGCACCCTGCCCGATGCCATGTACCGGTTGGTCACCGGTGTAAGGCCAGCAATATTTTTCCGTTTGCTGAAACACAGCGGGATGGATACCACTATGGAAGAAGTACATAACAACGTATATACGCTGTTATTGGCGGCGCAGCAACTGGTAACCATTACCAGCCTTCCATTAGAGCAGTTTGTATTACAGTCGTTGTGGCAATCGCTGGCAGCAGCGCGGTATAAGCGGATCAGTAAAACGGTGTTACTACAGCACCTGCTCACCCCTCCATGGTCGGCTACACCAGTAGCATCGCCGCATATGATCCGGTTTTTATTACAGCAGCTGTTGCCCGTAATTCATCATCTCCCGGGGAATGCTTTGCTGGCAAATGATTTAGAAGAATGGAATATGGCGCCGCCACCACTGGAAACATTTCACTTACCGGCAGAGATACATGCTTCACCTGCAATGGTGGCCGGCTGGTTGCAACAATTCCTGACCACAGGACAATTACCGCAGGCAGCGCATCATGCAAACATTGCTTACACCGCACAATTACTCCAATGGCTATACGAATATCACCGGGAATATCTCAAAATACTACAGGACAACATTTCCTTATCCCCGCTCCTGTTCCGGCAACTAGAGGAAATATACCTGCAACTGGAGCCGGAAGTGGCGCCCATTCAGGCTTTACTGCAACCCTGGCTGGAGAAAACAATGCAGGCAGATCTCTCCTTTACCGGGAGCAGCAATAATCAGCTTTACCAGCCATCGGTGGCATTCCGGTCTTTGTTGCAACGCATGCAACGCTACCATGCCATTACAACAGAGCAGCAGCAACAAACACTGCTGGAAGAAGCGCAGCAACTGGTCATAACATTCCTTACCCGGCACCGGCTGCCGGAAAAACTGGGGAGCCTTTCACTGTCTGCCACCAATGATATCCTCAAAGCAGCCGTAATATTGCTGTTTAAAGCAGCGCCGGTAACACTTCAACAATTATTTGCCGGTTACCGCCAGCAACTGGCGGCAAGATTACAGATCTACAGTTTGTTTTCTTTTTATGGAGGCTTGCCCGACAGTGATATCCGTCAAAGCCTCGACGTATACGCCGTACAGGACAGCCTGCTGCTATTACAGGAAACAGCAGGCGCGACGATGGCCGACAGCAGCACCGATCTGCGGAAAGCCATTCGTTTTTACAAGCAACGCAGTCGCCAGGAAAGGAAGGCTTTCTACAGCAAAATACTACAGTACCCGGCACTCATTGAGCAAATGGCGCAACACCTCGACGATGACGCCTTCCTGGATATTATGCAGGACACGCCCACGGGCTGGGCCGGTAATACATCGGATGCACTCCATGAACTACAACAGCTGTTGACGGGTTTGCTACCCGGCAGTATTGAAAAAGCGGCGCTGCAACAGGTATTCCGGCGCTTCCACCTGATGTTGCTGGGCGCGCACCTACATGTGTATGATGCCAGGAGCTATGCTACCCGCTTCCTGGATTTCATGACCCTATCGGCTCCTGCCATTGCTAACTTACTTATATTGCAACTGGCGAAAACAGCACAACAGGCCGCCTTTTTGTCACATACCCACATACGTGGAATACTGCCGGTATTACAGCAACAGGCGTTGACACATATTACTGCCAGGCAACACCAATTGTTGTTACAGGAAAGCCTGTATGAAAAAGACCAGGCGTCATTACGGCAGCAACCGGTCATTCCCGGAGCGGAGATAGCAGAAAAGGAACCAGACAGTTGGTCCAGGGTAAAAAAGGCGCCGCTGGACACCATCTACACCGGAAATGCAGGACTAATCCTGTTGCATCCTTTTCTTCCATTTGGCTTTAAACGCGTGGGGTTGGTGAATGACGAAGGATTTGTAAACCGGGAAGCGCAACACCGCGCCGTACACCTGTTACAATACATGGTGAATGGAAAAGAAATACATGCCGAGCATGAGCTGGCATTGAATAAATTACTCTGTGCCCTTCCCCTGGAAGAACCGGTACCAGCCGAAATATTATTAACAGCCGAAGAAAAACAGCTTTGCCGGGAGCTGTTGACAGTCGTGATCCAGCGTTGGGAGAAAATGAACAACTCTTCGATAGAAGGCTTCCAGGCAGCTTTCCTGCAACGTGAAGGCGCGCTATGGCAAAAAGAAGACGACTGGTGGCTACGGGTGGAAGAAAGAGGCTATGATTTAATATTACAAACGTTACCCTGGGGCATCGGTATGATCAGAACGCCCTGGATGGAAAAAACAATTTACACAGAATGGGTATACAGTTAATAGCATCCAACGCCACCGCCCTGGAACAAGAGCTGGAATGGTTCCAGTTGATGGCGGCAGCACGCATGCAACAATATTTCCAGCAAACAGCCGTGGAAACACCGGCCCCGCCAGACCTCTCGAATGATCCATCCGTATATGCACAGGTGGTGCGGCATTATAGCATGACCACCGCCGAACGCATTATTTTATTGCTGGCACTCATTCCGCATATACAGCCACAACTGCTGGATATCTTTTTTGTAAAGAACGCTACCTACGACCGTGGCTTCACAGAATTCGGCGGCATTAAAGGGCAATCACACGGCGGCTTTTTGCCTACCGGCGAAACGGCGGCTTTCCTGTTGGCTACAGATGGCTTGCAGCAACGGTTTCAATTAATCCACTATTTCAGCCCGGACCATTTCTTTGCCAGGCACCAGGTCCTGAAACTAACACCCACCGGCGATGAACCATTACTGAGCGGTACGCTGCACCTATATCCTGAATACCTCAACTTATTCACCCAGGGTCAGTCGCATCGCCCGGATTATAATGTACAATTCCCAGCCAAACGGATAGAAACCGGTATGGAATGGGATGATCTCGTACTGGAGCCTCATGCCATGGAAGAAGTGGAAGACATCCGCACGTGGATACAACATGGCGGCACCTTGCTGAAAGACTGGGGCATGAGCCACAAAATAAAACCAGGATACCGCAGCCTGTTCTATGGCCCACCGGGAACAGGGAAATCGCTGACCGCCTGCCTGCTGGGCAAAACTTTCAATATGGACGTATACCGCATCGATTTATCACTGGTGGTGTCCAAATATATCGGTGAAACGGAAAAGAACCTATCGCAGGTATTCGACAGGGCTATTCATCAGCAGTGGATCTTATTCTTTGATGAAGCAGATGCGCTATTCGGAAAACGTACCCCCACATCATCCTCCAATGACCGCTATGCTAACCAGGAGGTGGCTTACCTGTTGCAACGGGTAGAAGATTTCCCCGGCGTAGTAATACTGGCCACCAATCTGAAAGCTAACATTGATGACGCCTTCGCACGCCGTTTCCAATCCATGGTTTATTTTTCCATGCCCGGACCGGAACAGCGGTTACGCATCTGGCAACAGTCATTCCCTGAGCATATTACATTAGAAAACAAACTGGACCTGGAAGACGTAGCGCGCAAATATGAAATGGCCGGAGGAACTATTATCAACGTAGTACGCTACAGTTGCCTGATGGCGTTGAAACGCGGCGACAACACCATCCGCCAGAAAGACATAATGACGGGCATCCGCAAAGAATTCGGAAAGGACGGAAAAATTGTATAAACAACGTTACTTCATCACGGATCATTTTAAAAAAACACAATGGACATTCAATTAACATCCGTTATCACCTGTCCCTTTTGCGGACATCAACAAGCAGAAGAGATGCCTGTAAATGCCTGTCAGCACTTTTACGAGTGTAAAAACTGCCACCGGCAACTCACTCCTAAGCCAGGCGATTGCTGCGTATTTTGCAGCTATGGATCAGTAAAGTGTCCTCCCGTTCAACAAGGGGATTGCCATTGCTGACGCATATAGTATATTTGGTAAAAAAACCGATGAAAACAATCTGCTTGCTTCTTGTATTGTTAATTCCTTTTACCAGGACATCGGCGCAACAGGTGGCATTTGAAGTAAAATATTCAGAACCATTGGCTGTTTTAAACTTTGTAGAAAACCTATCCAACAATGCGCCCGACAACCCTTACAAAACAGCATTTACCAACTCCGTCTTCCACCAGGATAAGTATACCAACCTTATTGCCGCATTTGATACGCTGAATATAGATTACAGCTACGAGTTCACGGAATATCCCTATGCACAAAAAATAGGCGGGTCAACCGCTTCCCTGCTGAAGCGAAATTTAATCACTGCCGGCGATCTTGACAACTTCAAACATTTGTCTGTTGGCATTATCCCCAACAGCAGCCTGATAACGTTGACGGCTATCCTACAGGCATTTACCCCGGTATACCGGGAGGCAATATATACGCCCAATAAAGCGCTATTCGAGAAACAATTAAAAGATATTACTGCACTGATAGATTCAAATCAACTGGCCAGCTATTTCAACATAGGCTTGCAATTCTATGGCTCGGACTGGGACCGGTCCATCCCACTGGTATTTTCGTTTTATCCGCTGCCGGCTTCAAAAAAAGGATTTACCGCTACTGCATTTTATAATCATGCCGTGAGTGCCATCCCGAGTAGTTTAACGGACTATCAGCAGTTGTTGAGCGTACTGCTGCATGAAACTTTTCATATCCTGTATGACGAACAATCGCTGGCCCGTAAAAGAGACATTGAAAGCTGGTTTAATGCCCATCCATCTAAAAACAGCCGGTACGCATTTTTATTATTAAACGAGGGACTGGCCACCGCGCTGGGCAATGGCTATGTATATGGACAGCTAAAGGGCAAGGAAGATACCGCGTCGTGGTATAAACGCAAATACACGAATCTCATCGCTAAAAAAATATATCCGGATGTTAAAGCTTATGTCGAACAAAAGAAGCCTATGGACAAGGCTTTCATTGATCGTTACATCGCCCTTTACGACGAAAATTTCTCCAGCTGGCCACAGGAGCCCGACAACCTGATGACAGACCGCTATGTGCTGACGGACAACGCCGCCGACTTCAATGTAATTGACGGAAAATTCCGCTACCGGTCTATGTCGCAATACGAAGACCATATATCAGAAAGCACGATTGATAAAATGAGCCAGGCGCCCATTACCAAAATCATCATTGTTTCCCGGGATCATAAAAAGAAGCTACAGCTGGTAAAAAATAAATTCCCTGAACTACAGCGCTGGCAGCCCAGGGAACAGGCTGATTTTAGCTATGTGGTATTTCTGAAAGATAAGACTTACTTACTCGTAATCAACCTGGTGAAAAAAACTTTGGAGCAGGCGCTCGACAGCTTATCGGTACAGGAGCCGCGTTAGGCTCCTATCAAAAGACTATAAACACAAATGTATGCCCGTACTAAGTCTACAGGCATACACTGCCCCTTACTTACCTAATTTCTCTTTAAAGAAATCAATGGTACGCTTCCAGGCCAATTCCGCCGCAGCATTATCATAGCGGGGAGTGGTATCGTTGTGAAAACCATGATGCGTTCCGGGGTAATGATATGCCACGTATGCTTTGTGGTGCTGCTTCAAAGCCTGTTCATATGTCTCCCATCCACTGTTGATGTGTGCATCTGTTTCCGCATAGTGCAGCTGAAGCGCTGCCTGTATATTTGGCACTTCTTCCAGTGGCGCCTGTCCCCCGTAAAAAGGAACGGCCGCCAGCAAGCCAGGTATCCTGGCTGCCATCATGTTGGCTATCCAGCCACCGAAACAAAAACCTACTACGCCCACTTTTCCATTACAATATTCACTATGGCGGAGGTATTCAAACCCGGCAATAAAGTCTTCCAGCATTTCGGGCGGATTTCTTTTGCTGTGTAATTCGCGCCCGGCATCATCGTTGCCGGGATAGCCGCCGAGTGGACTAAGTGCATCCGGCGCCAGGCTTACAAATCCGGCTAAAGCTGTACGCCGGGCCACATCTTCAATATGCGGATTCAGTCCCCTGTTTTCGTGTACCACCACAATGCCCGGCAAAGGTAATTCAGCACCTGCAGGTATACACAACAAGGCTTTTATAGTACCTCCACCTTTGGGAGAAGAATAACTGATATATTTTGTAATGATGCGGGGATCGTCGGCCCGTACATGTATCCCACCCTGGTAATCCGGCATCAGGAAGGCGAGCAGGGAGGCTACAGTCCATCCGTTTACCGCATAAGCAGATAGTTCCGCGGTGAACTCCTCCTTGCTCAGGCGGTTGTGCGCATAATCGTTGTATAATTCAAAAACAGCAGGTTTGATATCTTCTTTTCTGCGCTCCATATCGTGCTATTTTAGTTGGTAGTTCGTCATTTTAAAATCGGCTGCAAATCCCAGCTTCAGATAAATATTTTTTCCCATGGCCGACGACTGCAAGGTAGCCATCTCCTTTTGTTGCGCAAGCGCACTATTCAGTAATATGGCCATCACCTCTTCTGCAAATCCCTGCTTCCGGTATGCCGGAACAATGCCCACTCCATGTATGCCCATCAGGTTGCCGGTTTCATGTACGATAGCAGTGCCCATAGCTTCCTGCTGGTGGTAAACCAGGTAATACTGTACATCCTCACTGGTCTTGTTCAATATATCGGCGGTAATGCGGTATCCAAAACTCAGCGGATACAGCGCTTCCCAGGCAGCTGCCTGCTCAGGGGTGGTTATGCGTACCAGGTTCAACCGGTTTAATTGTTCAAACGCCTTATCCAATTTCAACGACATTCCGGTTTGTTCCGATTTTACGGAAAATCCGAGCTGTTCAAAAACAGGGTGCAAGTCTTGCTGTGTATGGTTCCAGTAGCTGACCGTTAAAGGTACTGGCGTATTTTTGATCACATCGGCGACTGTTCTTATAGTGGCGGCATCTGCATGGTTATTCAACCAAATCCTGTTGGGCCATTCGGAGCCAGGCACCAGGCAATAACTAAAATCGTTCTGTTGAAAGTATTGCCCTGCTGCATTTCCGGCCAAGGTCCACAAAGAAGTTAAGTTGTGTATGTTTTTTTCCGTTACGAGGGAAACAAAATGCTGATTCATCTGGCAAAATTACCATCAAATCGCTTCATTACACTTTACATATGTTGATTCCCGTTATTTTTCCTTCAGCTCTTTCCGGATCCGGCTTAACTGGGTCGGAGTTATCCCCAGGTGAGAAGCGATGTGCTGTAGTGGAATACGTTTCTCTATATTCGGATATTCGGCCAACAGCCGCCGATACCGGGTGCTGGCTGTTTCCATCACCAGGGAAATTTCCCTTCGCTCTTTGTCAATGATCCAGTTTTTTTCGAGATAGGCGATGTAAAAATTTTTCAGTTCGTCGTGCCGGTAAATCAACGCCTTGTATTCGTTGTAATCCATCCTGATGAGGGTAGTGTCTTCAATGGCTTGCAGGGTAAATTCGGAGGGTGTTCTCAAAAGCGCAGATACCGTAGATCCGGCAAATTGTCTTTCTAAAAATATATTTTTATTATAGGTAGTGCCATCGCCGCCGGTAATGTAAGCGATTACGGCGCCGTTACAAACAAAGTGAAGATGCCTGGATACCTGCCCGATGTTTAACAGGATCGTTCCTTTCTCCAGCTGGTGAAAGCTCACAATATCTTTCAGCAGCTGAAAGGCCTCGGCTGAAACAGGATAATAGCTGAGGATCTTCTCTTTAAATGCTGCTAAATATTGGGCTTCGGCTGTCACTGTTATCATTTTATCGGTGTCAAATATCCGAAAATAAACAAAAAAGCCCCTAAAAGCCGCATCGGTCATTTTCAAAACAATGCTTATTTTCGGGGCTATTAAATCTTATTCTATCATGGAAGATGTAAAGGCATTAAATAGTGTGGCGGAGTTTCACTCCACTTTCAAACACCCCATTGAAAAATCGCCTGTTATTCCCAGTCAGCAAAGATGTGATTTGCGGGTATCCCTGCTCCAGGAAGAGCTGAATGAACTGAAAGCTGCTATTGCCGCCAATGACATCACCGAGGTGGCCGATGCGCTCTGCGATCTGCAATACGTATTATCGGGCGCCATCCTGGAGTTTGGCCTGGGCGAGAAATTTAATGCCCTTTTCAATGAAGTGCACCGGTCCAATATGAGCAAAGCCTGTAAGTCGCAGGAAGAAGCCGAAAAAACGATTGCCCATTACAACAACGCAGAAAATACCGAGTGTTATTACAAGAAAGTAGAAGAGCTGTACCTGGTATACCGGACCTCCGACAATAAAACACTGAAATCAGTGAATTATGCGGCAGCCCAGTTACAGGAGTTACTGTAAATAAAAATCCCGGCTATTCGAAAATAGCCGGGATTTTTTCTTCCGTACTGATTTACTGCAATTCCAGCTTCGTCTTTAAGCGTATGTCGGCAGACGACGCTCCAATCATCACATCAAAGCTGCCGGGCTCCGCTATCCATTGCAGCTGGCTGTTGAAGAACGACAGTTTGTCTTTGTCGATCGTAAAATGCAGTTGCTTACTTTCGCCCGGCTGCAACAATACCTTTTGAAAATCCTTCAACTCTTTTACCGGCCGTGTTACAGCAGCCACCGGATCTCTCAGGTACAACTGTACCACTTCTTCCCCGGCATAGCTGCCTGTATTGGTCAATGTGAAAGCCACATCGATAGATTGCCGGCTGCTCATGCGAGCAGTGCTGAGCATAAGATGATCATACTTAAAGGTGGTATAGCTCAGGCCATAACCAAAGGGAAACAGCGGATCATTTGCTACATCCAGGTAGTTGGAGCGAAATTTCTGTGTAGGTCCTTCCGGTTGAGGACGACCCGTATTTTTGTGATTGTAGTAAATAGGAATCTGTCCAACATTCCGGGGAAAGCTCATAGTCAGTTTACCCGATGGATTGTAGTCGCCGAAAAGCACATCTGCAATCGCATTGCCGGCTTCCTGCCCGGGGAACCACGCCTGCAGCATGGCAGTAGCTACCTCGTTTTCCATATTCAAGGTAAGCGGGCGACCACTCATCACCACCAATACCAGTGGCTTACCTGTTTGGGCCAGCGCCTGTATCAATTTACGCTGACTTTCCGGGATACCAATATCAGACCTGCTGGCGGCCTCGCCACTCATCTCCGACGCTTCTCCTACTACTGCTACCACCACATCTGCTTTGGCAGCCGTATTCACTGCTTCGGATAACATGTCGGCTGCTGACCGGCTATCGATATCGATCCTTTCACCAAATACATTTACTTTCTTTGCAAAACTGGTATCATCGCTGATATTAGCGCCTTTGGCATACAGTATATTTACCGCGTTGCCTGCAGCCTGTTTCATTCCTGCCAGCACTGGCACCGACAGCTGCGGATCGCCATTGACCGCCCAGGTACCCAGCATATTATTTTTGTTATTGGCCAGTGGACCAATCAATGCAATAGTACCTGTTTTCTTCAGTGGTAATACCTGCTTTTCATTTTTCAGCAACACACAGGCCCGTGCGCCAAACTCCCGGGCAGCCTGCAGTTGCTCCTTACTCCGAATTTCAGTTGCTGCTGCGGCTTTGTTACAATACCGGTAGGGATCTTCAAATAATCCCAGCTTATACTTGGCTTCCAATATCCGGCGACAGGCAGCATCGATATCAGCCATAGCTACCCGGCGCGTTTTCAGCGATTGTTCCAGGGTAGTAAGAAACCCTTCTCCTACCATGTCCATGTCTACCCCTGCCTTTAGCGCCAATGCGGATACCGTTGCCAGATCGCCCAGGCCATGATCTATCATTTCATTGATAGACGTGTAATCTGTTACCACCATTCCTTTAAAACCCCATTGCTTCCTGAGCAGGTCGGTTAACAGCCACTTATTGGCGCTGGCCGGAATACCGTCTATCTCATTGAAGGAAGTCATTACACTACCCGCGCCCGCATCCACGGCTGCTTTATAGGGAGGCAGGTAATACTCATACATTTTGATGCGGCTCATATCGGTGGTGTTATAGTCGCGACCCGCTTCTGCGGCGCCATACAACGCAAAATGCTTCACACAGGCCATTACGCTATTCCCATCTCCCAAATGATTTCCCTGGTACCCCTTTACCATGGCTGCGGCGATCTTAGCGCCCAGGTAAGTATCTTCTCCCGAACCTTCTGCTACCCGCCCCCAACGTGGGTCCCGGGCAATATCCACCATCGGCGAAAAAACCCAGCTCAATCCATCTGCTGCCGATTCTCTTGCCGCCAGCCTGGCACTGCGCGTTATCAGCGCCATATCCCAGCTACAGGACAATCCCAACGGAATAGGAAAAGCCGTTTTATATCCATGAATCACATCAGAGCCGAATAACAGCGGAATTTTAAGCCGGCTGTGAGTTACGGCCAGCTCCTGTGCCTGGCGAATCTTATCCACACCAATTACGCCAAACAAACCACCTACTTTACCGCTGCTGATCTTCGCTTCCACATCGGTGCTCACCACCGCGCCAGTAGCTACGCCACCACCGGGTGTTAGTAAGTTTAACTGCCCTATTTTTTCGGTCAACGTCATTTTACCCATCAACGCGGTGACAAAGGCATTCATCTTCGCCTCTTCCGGCAACGCCTTCTTTTGCGCTGTTACGCGCAGGCAAGCGCAGGATAACAGTAACGCAAAAGAAAAAAATATTCTTTTCATATAAAATCAGTTAGTGATCAATCTACTTTCATTACCGCCGTGCGGGCCGATACCCCGTTCTCATTAATGGCTTCTATGCAGAAATAATAAGGCCGGCCTTTATCCATTCCCTTGTAATAATAATCATTGTTGTTATGCACCATGATGCAGTTGTATAGCTTATCCGGCGCAATACCGGTATAAATATTATAGGCATAGGCATTGTCTACCGGCGACCATTTAATCCATGCACTTCGTTTGTCCTTCTCCGTGCGAAGCACCAGGAAATCCTTTACGGTGTCCGGCAAGGCGCCGTTACCATGGCCAAATACCCGGAGTCCACTCAATGCAAATTTGCCACCAGGCATATGTATATTTTCCATTTTGATATAGCGGGCCTGTACCGACTGCGACAATTCCACATAATCATGGGGTACGTCTTTCTTCTGCCGGCTCTTGTCTGCTAATACTTTCCAATGCTTACCATCCGTAGAATACCAGAGTATATACTGATGGTAGATGTCCGTTTGCTTGCCCATAAAGGGAGCGTCCTGGTCGGCATAGTTCACCTGTACGGCATTTACCCGGCAGGTATTACCCAGGTCCGTCTGTATCCATTCGCCCTTATTGCCGGTAGCAGCACTCCAGTAAGTTTTAATATTTTCATCTACGGCGTTATTCGGAAGATAGCCGCCCAGCACAGAAGATACCGTCACTGGTTTATCATAATTCAGCAGCATCCAACCAGTAAAGCCGGCATTATTAAAGCCGGCACTGTCGGCGGCTTCCCGTGAACCACGGGAAACATAATGCGGATAATCGCCGAAGGCGGTATTGCAATACATGATATCATCTTCGTCGAAACCCGCCGGCCAGTAGCCAATACGCCGTTCAAAGCTGTTTTTTACAGCAATAACCATGGTAGATACATGCCACCAATATCCCTTATTATCCTGGAAAGTGCTACCATGGCCTGCCCCCCGGGCATATCCTCCCGGTTTATACGAAACAGGATTATGGGCTTGCGGAGTGAAAGGTCCCAACGGATGATCGCTCACCACTACGCCATCGGCATATCCGCTGAATTCTGTTCCCGGCGCACCATATTGCAGGTAATATTTGCCATGGTGTTTGGTCATCCACGCTCCTTCAATAAAAGGATCGAGAAAGGTATTATCCTGGTACTCGCCAAACCGCTGCCATCCATACTTATCCGGTTCCAGCAGGTACATTTCTTTCCGCGTACCCTTCGGCTGGAAGGTGCGCCGGTCCATCTCTACACCATAGAGTGGATAACGGTTGCTACTGCCGTTGTACATGTACAACCGTCCGTCATCGTCAGCAAAAAAGTCGGGGTCCCAACCGCCTATCTGCAGCGAATCAATGGCTTCTTTCCATTCATTGCCTTTAGGATTGGTGCTCATCCAGATAGGAAAATCGCTGGTATAGGTAGAACCAAATACCAGCAATGTATCCCCCATTACCCATACTGCCGGTGCACACAACTCATCATACACATGGTGGTACGATTTCAAAAATTTCCGGGATACAAAATGCCAGTCCAGCAAATCGGGACTCCACCAGTATCCCCATTGGTTGGTGGAAAAGAGATAGTAGTCGCCTTTATAATTAACGATCACCGGGTCGGCGGTAGCCCGGTGCTTTCCCCAGGTGGTGAAATTGGGAATGGGACAATAACCATAATCAATATTCACCGGGTTGCAATAAGTCGTTTGTGCGTTCACGTTAGTAATACTCAGTCCTGTGCCGATCCACACCAAAACAATATACATACATCCTTTCATGATCATCACTTTTTGGTGGCAGCCACCGTTTCAAAACCTAACTTATTCAGCCCCTGCTTAACTTCCGGGCAACTCATAAACAACTTCCAGAGTAGGCCGCTGCGGTAGTTTTCTATCATTATAACAATAGGCCCCTGGTCAATTGCCAGGTGGGAGGTAGCATACCATTGCTTCGTTTCGTTAAATGCGTCTGTAAAACCGTACTGGCTCCAGATCTTATCTCCCAGGGTATAATAAAAATGCTTCAGCGCCTGCATGGAATATGCTGGTGTATAAGGGAATGCCGATAAAGCAGCGGTAGGGGAAATAGTACCCCAATCATTTTCCGGCGAATGGGCATTATATCCATCATAGGTATCGCTGGCAGTTAATCCCCAGCAGTCGCCGCTGTATCCCTTAAATCCTTTAGGATTACGAATGCAGTGCTCCCGGTTAATCAGGGTATGACGCAGGTTTTGTTCCCAGTAGTTGGCATAGCGGTCCTTTAACCCACGCGGATCGAGTCCGAGGAAAGAATATTGCGAGAAAAAGAGGGGACCACCATAATCAAGCCCCAGCGGCAGTTTGATACCATAAAATTCCCGGTCGTTCCGGAAATAAATATTGTTCACCCAACCGTGATGATATACCTCCGGGCTAACGGCATAACGGGGAGCTGCTGCTGCCAGCACGTAGGTGATCAGGCATTCGTTCCAGCCCCTGATTTCATGGTTCATACTCCAGCCGTTATTGGGACTCCAATGCCAGTACAATACCTGCTGACCTCCTTGTGTAAACCAGTCCCATTCGGTTTCCTGCCAGGTGGCGTTGATTTTATCCCGTAGCTCCTTTTCCAGGGGGTCGTTGGCATCAAAATACTGCCGGGCACATAGTAAGCCCTGGAGCAGGAAAGAAGTTTCTACCAGGTCGGCCCCATCGTCTTTACGACTGAAAGGAATCGTTTTACCGGTATTGCCATTCAACCAATGAGGAAAAACGCCGTGATAACTATCGGCCTTCCGTAAGAAGTTGACCATTTTCAGTAACCGCTCTGCTGCCGCCGTCCGGGTGATCCACTTATGCTCCGTGGCTACAACAATGGCCATCACACCGAACCCTGTACCGCCGGTGGTCACTACCTCATCGCCATATGCAGCCTGGTTGCTGCGTTCGCGTGCCATGCCCGACACCGGGTGTGCAAAGTCCCAGAAGTAGCGGAATGTCTGTTGCTGCACCAGGTCTAATAACTGCTCATCGGAAAGTTTGGCTTTCTTTTGTGCGTTGGCAGCCATAGACGATAGGAGCAGGCAAAAGCCCATCAGTATAATATATCTCATTATTTATTTTTTTAAAGATGTGGACTGGTGAAACCCAAACGTTGCATGCCGGTCTTTACTTCGGGGCAGCTCATAAACAGGTTCCACAGCAATCCCGTGCGATAATTCTCTATCATCACAATAATAGGTCCCTGGTCGATGGCCAGGAAAGAGTCGGCAAACCAGTTATGTTGCAAAGAGAAAGCATCGGTAAATCCATACGCCTTCCAGAGTTTATCTCCCAGCTTATAGTAAAAGAATTTCAACGCCTGCATGGATGCTTCCGGCGTATAAGGGAACGACGACAACGCCGCCGTGGGTGCAATCACGCCTACATCGTTTGTGGGCGAGCTGGCATTATACCCGCTGGGTACATCGCTGGCGGTAAGTCCCCAGCAATCTGCTCCGTAGCCGTAGTGCCGGTCGCGGTTAGCTACACAATACGCGTAGTTAATGCGGGTATGGTTAGTTACCTGTTGCTCGTAATCGGCATACGCATCTTTCAGTCCGCGCGGGTTAATGCCCAGGAAAGAGTAATGCGAAAAAAACAGGGGGCCGCCATAGGCGGGGCCTAATGGCAAAGGAATACCTTCGTAAGATTGATTATTACGCATGGTACCATTTCCTGCCCAACCATTGTCATACACACTCCGGGGAACAGGATCGGGCGAAGAAGCGGCCAGCACATAGGTGATCAGGCATTCGTTCCAGCCTTTGATGGGCATGTTCATATCCCATTGGTAATTGCTGCTCCAGTGCCAGTACAAGGTTTGTTCGCCGCCTTTGCGGAACCAGTTCCACTCTACCCCGTTACAAATAGCGTTGATATCATTTCGTAGCTGCGTTTCCGTTATATCTGCTTTATTAAAATACTGCCTCGCAGTGAGCAGGCCTTGTACCAGGTAAGATGTTTCCACCAGGTCGGCGCCATCATCTTTGGTACTGAATGGCACTACGGTACCGGTACTGCCATTGAGCCAATGCGGGAAAGCGCCGTGAAAGCGGGCCGCTTTCGTGAGCAGGAAGCCGGTCATTTGTTGCAGGCGATGCACCGCATCGGTACGTGCAACAAAGCCCCGCTCTACGGCTACTACCGTGGCCATGATGCCGAAGCCTGAGCCACCTGAAGTGACCGTCTCTCCACTGGTATTCCTTTCCCGGGCCAATCCACTCACGGGGTGTCCAAAATCCCAAAAATATTTAAAGGTTTGCTGCTGTACCAAGGTGAGCAGGGCCTCGTCGGTGATACGGGGAAATTTATCGGTGGTATCTATCCCGGTAAAAACAGACAGGGTGACCGCCGATAATAACTTCGACTGCCGGGTAGATTGCAGGGAAGTGCCGGCCGTAATCGTATAGGCGGTAAGGTTAATCAATGCTGCTGTTGGCTGTATCACCAGTGTACTATCTCCATTTTCCCAGGAAATATTAAAAGGTACGTTCGTTCCATTTCCGCTGAAGGAACAAGCCCCGGCAGCGGTACTACGCTGTACCGCATCGCTGAAAGAAATCCGGATAACGGGGCGGGTACCGGTACCCATATACGAAAATCCATCCGCCTTGCCATCCACACTCAAAGCCGCAAAGTTTAAAGGCAGGGGGGTAACCCGCGGAGGCGACGGTTTGTCGCCCCCGCTTTTACCACAACCCACTGCCATCAGCAGTAAAGCACTATATATGATACGAGACAATCCTGTCATAAATAGCGGTATTATTTACCCCGGCCCTCCAGTTTTACCAGGGCGCCCACTTCCTTATCACTCAACGCTTTGTTGTAGATTCTTACTTCGTCTAAAGTGCCGGTAAGATAGCTGGCCCAGGGCTGTGCATCTGTCGCAGAAGTAATGCTAGGCACCGTTTGGAACTGTGAGGTACCAAACACCATTTTACCCGGGTTGGCAAATGCCAGCTGGCCAAATCCGATATTCACCTTAGTATCAATCTTCTGGCCGTTTACATATACCCGGAAGGTGTCTACGCCGTTATACGACACGGCGATATTGGTCCATATTTTCCAGATGTTCATCACCTCATAGTTGCCCAGCCAGCCATCGCCATGCTGACCGGTGACATGCGCTTTCAAAATGGCTTTGGAATCGGTGCTGCCGTTTTCAAAGAAGATATCTATGTTGCCCCAGAAAGACTTGGTATTACTCAGGCTTACCAGTCCTACCATCCCATCGGTATTCTGTGGGGCGTTTACCCACATGGTGAGGGTAAAAGCTTTGAGGCCGGTAATGCTGCTGCCGGGAGAAAACAGTGCATATGATTTGTCGGCGCCTTTGAGTGCGCCGCCTTTGATGCCCTGGGCAAAGCTGGTACCGCTGTTGTCGCAGGCGGTTTTAGAGACGCTGTCTACCAGGTTGCCATTAAATCCCCAGTAGGCCACCAGGTTGCCGGGGGCAATTTCACTGGTGCTGGAGTAGCCGTCGATAGATAACGCAGGCGCATAGCTGCCGGCATCAAACTTTTTATAGCAGGCCGACAATAAGAGTACAGCTGCTGCCAGTATTGCATATGATGAATATCTGAATTGCATGATCGTAGTATTTGAAATTAATAGCCAGGGTTTTGTACCAGTGTGCCGGCGCTGATGTCTATTTCATCCTGTGGTACCGGCCATACTTCATTCTTACCGGTTTTAAATCCTTTAGGACCAAATACAGCGGCAGCCCGGCCCTGGCGGATGACGTCGAAATAACGGTCATTTTCCATGGCCAGTTCCACCCTTCTTTCATGCCAGATGGCTTTGCGTACAGCTTCTTTATCGGTAGCCGTAACATCCGGGAGGATAGCCGGGTTGCCCTGGCGGGCGCGTGCTCTCACGGCATTCAGTGATTGTAGTGCCTGCGCATTATTGCCGGTTTCATTGGCCGCTTCGGCATTCATCAACAACACTTCCGCATAGCGCATTACCCTTACATTCTGGTCGGCGCCTTCGTTATAGCCAGTCACATACAAACGGAAAGGCACATACGATTTCTGGTTAAACATCGGATTATCACCACCTACCGGGATCACATCTCCCTCAGGAGTTGTTTCTCCCCTGAAGATGATAGTGCCATCTTTACGGGGATCGCCGGGTTCGTACTCGCTTACCAGGTCGGCGGTAGGCACGTTAAAGCCCCAGCCGCCGCCTACTACGCCTTTTACCCCCTGTACCTGGGAGTATTGGGAGTTGGAAGCGTCTTTACTATCCAGGATAAGCTGACATTGTATTTCAAACACAGACTCCGATGAATTTTCATTGGGGATACGGAACATTTGCTCATAGTTGGCAAAGAGGCTGTAGCCCAATCCCATTACCTGGTTGGTATAGTTAAGCACATCCGCCCATTTCTGCTGGTACATGGCCACCTTGGCATGCAGCGCTAAGGCAGCGCCTTTGGTAGCGCGTCCTTTGTCGGCAGCCGGATAGTTGGGTGGTAATACAGCGGCAGCTTCTGTCAGGTCTTTTTCAATAGCTGCCCATACCTGTGCTTTGGGCGTTCTGGCCAGGTTGTATTCGCTGGCTTCCGTGGGTACTTTCAGGCGCAGCGGCACGTCGCCGTAAGCGCGTACCAGCCTGAAATATGCGTAAGCGCGTACAAATTTTGCTTCCGCCAGGTAGCGCGCTTTCAATGCTTCATCCATGGTGATGGCTGGTACATGGTCAAGCACCTGGTTACAGAAATTAATTTCCTGGTATTGTCCTTTCCAGAAATCCAGTATTTGTCCTTCGGTAGCAGTAACGGAAAAGTCGTCGTACTTATTCAGGAAGCTGGCATCTGCCGTATTACTTCCCTTTTCAGCATCATCGGAGCCCAGGCTCTCAATAGCGATGGCGGCAAAGGCTACCTGCTTCCATTCCCGGAGGTTGGCATAAATGGCATTCACCGCTTTGGTAGCGTCGGCTTCATTTTTCCAGAACTGTTCGTTGGGTTGTTGACCCTGTGGTGGTACATCCAGGAATGACTTGCTGCAACCTGCCAGGAGGAAGGGGGCAGTCAATATAACGCTAACAGATATACGCTGTATATAAAATTGGATTAATCGTTTCATAAAAAAGCTGCTTTAGATCAGAAAGTAACATTTACACCAAAATTGTAGGTGGCATACAGCGGGTATACATTGTTATCCACACCTGCTTCCTTGGGTTTACCGCCAATTTCAGGCGTAAAGCCCCTATAGCGGAAGAAGTTGAAGGCATTTTGTGCATTGGCATATACACGCAGGTTTTTCATTCCCCACCTGTTTGCCATCGCTGCCGGGAAATTATATCCCAGTTGTATATTCCGTATCCTGAAGTAACTGCCGTTTTCTACGAAGAAAGAATTAGGCAAATAGTTATCACGGCCACCAATGAAAGCGGAAGGATAGGTATTAGACGTACCTTCTCCATGCCAGCGGTGATCATAGAAATCTTTGGTGAAATTTTCGTTGCCATAACGGGCGCCGAGGTTGGCATTGTATACTTCCATACCGGCCACGCCCTGGAAGTCGAGCGTCAGGTCAAATTGTTTCCAGGAAAAGAAGGTATTGATACCGTAAGTGTAACGGGGATTAGGATTGCCCAGCGGTACCCGGTCGTTGGCATCGATTACGCCATCGGGAATGCCTTTCGGTCCGCTCACATCCCGGTATTTGAAATCGCCTGCACGGGCTTTAGGCTGTGCGGAGGCTGCGGCTTCTGCATCTGTCTGGAAAATACCATCTACCAGGTAACCTATAAATTCACCAATAGGACGGCCATTCATGGTACGGGTGCTAAGCGCTCCACTGGTGAGGCCACCACCACCGCCATAAATGGGATTGTTACCGGAAATTACATTCTCTACTTTGTTTTGATTATACCCTACATTTCCACCAACAGACCAGGTAAAGTCTTTGCCTATTTTGCTTTTCCAGCTCGCCGATATTTCCACACCACGGTTCAGCAGGTCGGCCTGGTTGGCGATAATACCGCCGGAATTGGTTCCCACAGAGCCAGGAATCCGGATCTCGAAAATGGCGGCTTCTGTTCTCCGGTTATAATAACCCGCTTCTATATACAGGCGATTATCCAGCATACTGGCTTCCAGGCCCACATCCGTACCTACGCCTCTTTCCCAGTAAGTAGTGGGCGGTACTACAGAGTTCACGCTGGCGCCGGTGTTGACAATACCGCCGAAGATCGCAGTTAAATAAGGATCTTGCGCTACCCGCAATACCGATACATCGGAAGGAATGGTGGCATTACCCACTTTACCCCAGCTACCGCGGATTTTGAGGTTATCGAAGAAATGTTGATGTTTCATGAAGCTTTCTTCGGTTACTATCCAGCCTATTCCCACAGAAGGAAAATATCCCCAGCGATGATCGCCAAAGAATTTGGAAGATCCATCGGAACGAAGGGAGGCATTCAACAGGTATCTGTTTTTAAACGAGTAGTTGATCCTTCCGAAATAGGACGCCACGGTGTATAAAGTACCTTCATCCCTTACTTCACGGCCGTTGGTGCTACCGAGTTTCAGGTACATATCGCCTTCGCTGTTGTTGGGCACATCAGGCGCCAGCGCTGTCAGTTTATAGGTTTGGTTGCTTTGAGCGCCCTGCCCTATCATTACACGTACGCTATGTTCATTAAATTTATTTTCATAGGTCAACGTGTTCTCCACAATCCAGTTACGGGTATCAGTATTTTCACGGGTCAGTTTACTGTTGGTAGCACGTTGCGCAAGGGTAGCAGCAAATACCGGTACGTAGTTACGCATCAGGTTTTCGCCGTACTCGCCACCCAGGCTGGAATGGAATACAAAATGTTTGGCAAACCGCAGGTCGGCATATACGTTACCGGTAACGGTTTGCTTTTTAGTGAACTGGTTGAAAAAGTCGAGTGTAGCCTGGGGATTGAAGTTTGCCCCTTCTCCCAGGTTAAAATCGTTAGGATCGCCGTAGCTTCCATCGGCGTAGCGTACCGGTACTACGGGAGCAGCGGCGTACAGCTGACGCCAGATAAAGTCCGGTACATCATTGGATTTGCTGGCAGCAGCAGTAATGCTATAACCAATTTTCAAAGGTTCAAATACCTGTATATCATTTTGCAGGCGGGCGGTAAAACGGGTATAGTCGTTAGTTTCCACCAATCCCTGCTGACGGAGATATCCGAGGGAGAAATTATAGGTCGACTTTTCAGAACCACCGCTTACGGATACCTGGTGGTTGGTGATCATGGCATTGCGCAATGCCAGGTGATACCAATCGGTTCCTTTGCCAAATTGGGCAGGGTCCAGCAATGGAGGCTTGCTGTTCCTGTCCTGTAACTCATTTACCAGGGTAGCGTATTGATTGGCATTTGCCATCTTTACTTCGTTGGTTACTTTCTGATAGCCTACGTAACCGTTGTAGTTCACCGCTGGTTTGCCCGACTTTCCTTTTTTAGTGGTGATCAATACTACGCCGTTGGCGGCACGTATCCCATAAATAGCCTCGCTGGAGGCATCTTTCAGGATACTCATATTTTCGATATCCGCCGGGTTCAGGAAGCTGATATCATCGTACCAAACGCCATCTACTACATAGAGCGGGCTGTTGCTGCCATATACGGTACCCATACCGCGGATTTTAATTTCCGGTGCGGCGCCAGGTTTCCCGATATTGGTGATCTGCACGCCAGGTACTTTACCCTGCAAGGCGCTCACGGGGTTGGCAATGGGTTGTTTATTAATTTCTTCTGATTTCAGCTGACCAATGGCGCCGGTAACATCCACTTTACGCTGTACGCCGTAACCTACTACCACCACCTGTTCTACCTGGCTGATGGCTTCTTCCAATTCTATGTTCACTACAGATTGGCTGTTCACCGGTATTTCCTGGTTGGAGAAGCCGATGAAAGATACTACCAGCGTGGCATTTTCGGGCACGGTGAGGCTATAGGAACCATCGGGGTCGGTTACCGTACCCCGGGAAGTCCCTTTAATACTGATGGTGACACCGGGCAACGCCGTTTTGGTTTTCTTATCGGTGACCTTACCGGTGATCTTTATATCCTGTAGTTCAGGAGAATTCGACATGATGACCACCAGGTTATTTTCAATGACCTTATATTTCAGGCTGGTGTTAGCGAGAATATTGCTCATAAGGTCGGCCAGGCGGGTGTTGGTCACATCCACATCTACTTTCTTCCGGATATCTTTTAACGCGTTGTTATACAGAAAACGATACTCGCCCTGTTTCTCAATGTTGTGAAGTACTTTGGCGATCTCCACTTCTTTCAGCCGGAGTGTAATAGTTCCCTGTCCCCTCGCGTTGGCAGATACCTGGAGCACACCTGCCAATAGCAGTACGGCGGTCCAGTTCATAATTAATAGTGCTTTTTTGAAGGCATGGGAGGGTCGCTTCGCAGTTGTTAGCGATTTTTTCATACATTTAGATTCAGAGGTAATAAAATGGAAGCCAGCTGCTATTAGGATAGGCGAAGCTTCCTGTTTTGCTTCAGAGGGAAATGTTGACGCATTTCCCTTTTTTTATTACCAGTAGCTCATGACGTGTTATACCTGCTCCTTTTTTTCATAACGGAAATATTACTGGTTTATAATGATATCAGTACCGTGGATGCTGTAGTTAAATACAGCGGTCATTTGTAAGGCTTTTAAAGCCTGTTGTATCGTTTCCTGGGCAAATACGCCGGTAAATCTTAGTTGTTCGAGTTGTGGGTCGCTAAAGTGGATGGTAACGCCATACCAGCGCTCCATGCGGGCAGCCAGTGAAACGAAAGACTCATCCCTGAAAACGAGCTTATTTTCCATCCAGGAGGTTTCTACAATGGCCTCCGTATTTTCCTCATAGTAAGTGAGGTGGCGGACCTCCATCACCGGCTCATTATTTTTGGTGTGTTCCTGGTGGCTTTTCTCATCGGTAATCACAATTTTCTCTGCAGGCCGGAGAATAATCCGCTCTCCAGGCCGGTTATGCAGCGACGCTTCTATGCTTCCCTGTATCAGTGCCGCTTCGGTCACTTTTTCGCCGGGGTAAGCGCGTACATTAAAACGGGTACCCAATACCTTTACATCCATCCGGGTAGTGTGAATCACAAAGGGATACTCTGCATTCTTTGCCACTTCGAAAAAAGCCTCCCCGGTCAGCGTGATATCCCGGTTGCCATTACCAAAATCTTTATTGTAAGTGAGTTTACTGCCAGCATTCAGCCATACCTGGGAGCCATCAGGCAAATGTACTGCCGTGCGCGAACCATTCTTTGTTACCACTTCATTGAGTGCCAATGGCGAGGTTGGTTTGCCTACCGGCCGCCACCACCAGGCCGCTGTTATCAGTCCGCCGGCCACTACGGCCGCCGCCACATATCGCCACCACGACTTTCTTTCCTGTGCTTCCAGCTGGAATATTGCTGTTTGTTGCTCTTCGAAGGATAATCCTATGTCAATACCTTTTTCCTGCATACGGCTAATCAGCCGCCTGTGCGCATCTTCTCCCGCAGCCCGGTCGTCGGCCCCGGGGTCCGTTTTCCAGATATCCGTAATGGTTTCCACCGGAAAATGCAAATCGGGATGGGCCCGCAACAATCTGTCGAGCTCCTGCAGTTCCTCTGCAGATGCTTCCCTGGCCAGTTTACGCCCCATCAGTTCCCAGATACGCTTGTGATTCATAACGTTTTGATAGCTACTTCTTCTACAGGTACCTGTTTTTCCTAAAATCTACTAAAGGGAAATAAAAAAAATTTCCGGCGCGGGTGATACCGGTGTTAACGAACGGGTTTCTTTAACTGTACATTCAATGCCCTGGCTATTTTGGCTAATGCTACGGCCAGCTGGTTATCTATTGTCTTCACGGAAATATTTAAAATCTCCGCGATCTCTTTATATTTCAATCCATCTTCCCGGATCAGCTTAAAAATAACCTTACACCGGGGCGGCAGTCCTTCAATGGCAGCGGTAATACGTTCCATCATCTCTGTGGTAAGCAGCTGCTGCTCGGGGTTCTGATGTGGGCTGGCCAGCTCTACAGATAAATCGTCGATGGTAATGGATACCTGTTTCTTTTGTTTGAAGAGATACTTCAAGGCCGTATTCTTCACGCTTACATACAGGTATACCTGCAGGTTATTCACTTCTTCCAGCTGGCGCCGGCGCTCCCACAAGCTAATGAATACATCGGATACTACTTCTTCAGCTACCTCGGCTACTTTCACGAAAGATACGGCAAACTTCAGCAGCGGCGGGTAGCAATGAAGGAATAACTCCTTATAGGCCAGCTCATCATCGTATAAACTGATACGACGTTGCCATTCTTTTATTTCATTACCGTGGGCCATATTACTGGCTCAAAGTAAAGGAAAAAAATTTATCTGGGATCATATACCGCTACCGACACCCTCGAATCGGCACAACCGTAATATAAAAACCATTGATGCTTAAAGTATACCATGCCTTCTATAAACACGGTGCCGTCCTTGTACTGACCACTTTTTTCGTACGGCTGTTGTGGATACAGGAAGGGAGTATCCAGCCGCGTAATCATTTTAGCCGGATCGTGCTTATCAAATAAAAACTGTCCCGCACAATAGGCGCCGGCAGCATAACGGCGGTCGCCTTTATCACCGGCAGCATTCTTTCCATTGTACAGCAGTACTATGCCCTTATCGGTATAAATAGCCGGTGGTCCACATTCCGTCAGGCCGCTATCGAAATAACCTTTCCGGGGAGATGCCAGCTCACGCAGATTCCCGTTTTCATCTACGAGCGGCGTCCAGTCAGTGAGATTAACAGAGGTAGCCGCATATACATGGTGTTCGCCCCAATACATCCAGTATAATCCGTTTATTTTTTTGATGACCTGTCGTCCGTTTTTCAACGTTGTTAAAATAGCAGCAGACTTACTCGGGATGTTCAAAAATTTTCCTGCATAGGCTTTAGCGAAAATAGGTCCTGTTTTCTGCCAGTTTCTCAAATCCCGGGAAGTGGCGGCGCCGAGGCGCGGTACCTGCCGGTTCCATTGGGTATACAACATCACATAGGTGCCATCTTCCGTTACGGCTATCCGCGGATCTTCACATCCGCCCGGCCACTCATAAGGCCTTTGCGTATCATTTCCCGGGTACAACACCGGATTTTTCTCACGCCGGAAATGAATACCATCCCCACTTTCCGCATAGCCTATCCTGGATGTCCTGGTACCAATACGGTCGCCGGTCAAATCTTCTGCCCGGTATAATACCACCACTTTGTCATTTAGCACAGCCGCGGCTGGATTGAAAGTATAATTTCCCTCCCAGCTCACCAGCTGGTTACTCATAGGGTCCTGGAAGAGGGTACTGGTATCAGGAGAAATAATGGGGTTTACTGCATCTACTCTCGCAAATGGCGGGAACGCCCACTGAGTCTTAACAGGCGCCGTTGTTGTTTGAGCAGACACGGCATTAACGGTTAACAAACAAGTTGCTACCAGCGTGAAAAAAATAGGCTTCATATCGGTGAAGGCATTTAGTACCCTTTAAAGATGAAATCTTTTTCCTTTAAACGCAATAGGGATATAGCATAAATTATCCAAATGGCAGGAATTGTATATTTTTTGTCATTGCTGCCACCTGGGTTGTTGTCTACTTTTGTACTAAATAAAAATCGAAACACATGAAAGTTGCTATCAATGGATTTGGAAGAATTGGCCGGATGACCTTACGCGCCTTACAGAACAAAACCGCCGTAGAAGTAGTGGCGATCAACGATTTGACAGATGCTGCCACCCTGGCTCACCTGTTTAAATACGACAGCGCACATGGGCATTTCCCCGGCACCGTGGAAGCAGGATCCGATACGATTACAGTGAATGGCAAAACCATTGCCCTGCTCAATGAAAAAGATCCGGCACAACTGCCCTGGAAAAAATTGGGGGTCGACGTAGTAATTGAATCTACCGGGCGTTTTACCGACAGGGCTAAGGCGCAGGCGCATATCGACGCAGGTGCACAAAAAGTGCTGATCACCGCACCTGCCAGCGGAGGTGTAAAAACGATCGTGCATGGTGTTAACAACGAATTAATCGGCAACGATAATATTTATTCCACCGCCTCCTGTACTACAGGAAGCATTGCACCGGTGTTGCTGATCCTCGATAAAGAATTTGGTATTACTTCCGGCTTTATGAGCACTGTACACGCCTTTACGGCCGATCAGCAATTGCAGGATGCTCCTCACCGGGATCTGCGCAGAGCCAGAGCTGCTACACATTCCATCATCCCCACCACTACCGGCGCCGCCAAAGCCATCGGCGAAGTATTGCCTAACCTGAAAGGGAAAATGGATGGATATTCTTACCGCGTACCTGTTATAGACGGATCTATTGTGGATATCACCGTTAACCTGAGCCGGGAAGTATCCATCGAAGAGCTGAATACCCTGTTTAAACAATATGCGGCCAGTTCGCTGAAAGGCATCCTGGCCTATACAGAAGAGCAATTTGTATCGGCCGATATTATTGGTAATACACATTCTTCCATCATCGATGGCAACCTGACCAGGAGTCTCGGCAAAACGGTTAAAGTGGTGGCCTGGTATGATAATGAAACAGGTATCTCCAACCGTATTTCGGAGCTGGTATCCTTGCTGTAAAACGTGATTGTTTTTGTTATTTTTGTCACCTATGTCCAGATCCCGGTCTTCTGCTAAAAAAACGGTGGTCATCGTTGCCACGCCTGGTATCCTGTTATTGGATATTGCAGGTCCCGCCGATGTATTTTCTATTGCATCCAAAGAGATCGCCAGCCAGGAAAAGGGGTACGAAATTATACTGGCATCGGTAACCAAAAACAAACATATTGCCACCAAATCCGGCATCCGTATCGCCTGTGATATTTGTGTAACCGATATCAATTTCCCCATAGATACCCTGTTGATTGCCGGTGTTTCCCTGGGCAGCCTGGATAACATTCCTGCCTCGTTTTTCACCTGGCTCACGGCACACTATCCGGGAATCCGAAGAATGGGCTCCGTGTGTGTTGGCGCTTTTGTGCTGGCTAAAGCCGGGTTACTACACAACAAACGCGCTACCACGCATTGGGAACATTGTACCCGGCTGCAAGCGGCGTATCCTTCGGTAACGGTAGACAGCACTCCTTTTTTTGTGCGCGACGGAAATATCTATACTTCTGGGGGTGTTACCTCTGGCATGGATCTTTCCCTGGCCTTAGTCGAAGAAGATTTTGGCAGGGAAGTAGCCTTGCAGGTATCGCGCCAGCTGGTACTACACCTGCGGCGTGCCGGCAATCAATCACAGTTCAGTAACCTATTGCCTTCTTTTGAACTCAAAAGTCCGCTGATCAGGAGCATCCGCGAATGGCTGCTCAAAAACCTGGATCGCGAAATCCGGGTGGAGTATATGGCCGACCATGTAAATATGAGTCCCCGTAACTTTGCCCGGGTTTTTCTGAAAGAAACCCAGCTTACCCCGGCAAAATTTGTAGAAAAACTACGGGTAGAAGTGGCCCGTCAATACCTGGAAGACACCAATCTCAGTGCAGAACAAATTGCCGAAAAATGCGGGCTCGGTAACTTAGTCTCCATGCGGCGGGTATTTATCAGGCACCTGCAAATATCTCCCAGCTTTTACCGGCACGCGTTCCGCACTACCCTGGCCACTGGAATGGCATCCTAAACATTTGGTGTTTCTTAGCGAATGTTTTATGTTGGAGAGATAATATTACCAGAAAACCTGATTGTATGATGCGTATTTTTTGGAAGAAATACAGTGTACTAACAATACTCTTTTTGCTGGGCTGCCTGGCTAACGGAATGGCACAAACCACCCACACCATCTATCTCTCCAAATCTGATACTACTAAAAACAAGTTTATGGCAGTACTCCCTCCTGCTGCCGTAAAAACAACCGGTTACCTGTTCCTGGTGCCAGGTGCTTTTGAGCAACCACAGGATGTACTGGTGCAATCCGGTATTCCTGCTGATGCAGCCCAAAAAGGCATCCTGGTAATTATCCCGGTGCTGGAAAATGGCAATGCAGGTTTGGCCATTGATGACGCCACACAACAATCGCTCAAAAAGATGCTGGATTATTGCATACAGCAATACCAGTTATTGGGTAAAAGTCTTTACCTGGGTGGGTTCTCTGCCGGAGGCGCCTGCGTGATGAAATTTGCAGAGTCGCTGGTAAAAAACAATACACCTGTTCAACCCAAAGCTGTTTTCACGATTGACGCACCGCTGGATTTTGAACGGATGTATCATTCTGCGCAACGTAACCTACGGCTTGCTCCCGGTGGCCGGGTAAACCCCGAACAAAAAATGATTGCAGGTTGGCTGGAGCAGTATATGCAGGCCACTGCTAAAACCGGTACTGCCTTCTTTCATGAGGTTTCTCCGTATAGTTTTTCAGACACCACACAAGCAGCAGTAAAATTATTGCGCAACATCCCCGTCTCCATTTACAGCGAGCCTGATATTGCATGGTGGATGCAAAACCGGGCATTCGATTACAGTACACTCAACGCCATAGATGGTGCTGCGATGATCAATGAATTGCATTTACTGGGCAACAACAATGCACGGTTTATTGCTACACAGGATAAAGGCTACCGACTCCCCCACCATAATAAACATCCTCATTCCTGGAGTATTGCCGATCCTGCCGAAGTAGTTAACTGGCTGTTATCATTTCAATAACCGTGTGTGTAAAATCTCATTACTATTCATTCATATATAAATCATCTTCCCCGCGTACAACCACAATAACAGTAATTAACAATCCACTGAAAGCACCGTGCAGCCTAACCCGGGAAGGATCTTTATGACGCTGCACCTGGTGGGTAGCAAACTGGCACCTTATTTGGCGCGATATCTATATCTAAATCATTGTATTATGAAAAAGATAGCATTTATTGCCTGTTTGTGGATGATTGGGGCTGTATTTTACACGCATAAGGCCAGCGCCCAGGTTCGGGCAAATATTAACATCAATATTGGCAGTCAACCGATATGGGGCCCGGTAGGATATGACGATGCGCAGTATTATTACTTCCCGGATATAGATGCCTACTACTATATACCACAACGACAATTCATTTATTTAGACGGAGGCAGATGGGTGTTTGGTGCGGCACTGCCCGGCAGGTACCACTACGATTTATACAGGGGTTACAAAGTGGTAGTGAATGATCCGCGACCTTATCTTCATCCTGATATATATCGTGAACGATATGGCCGGTACAAGGGATGGTATGGAAAGCAAACCATCATCAGGGATAGCCGCGACGAAAGATACTACCAGATCAAAGAACATCCGATGCATGACAAATGGAAAGGCAACAACGGCAATCATAATGGATGGGGAAATGGCAGGGGAAATGACCACGGGGATCATGGAAATGGCAGAGGAAATGACCACGGAGATCACGGAAACGGTAGAGGCCACGGACATGGGCATGACAGGGACTAATTGATATTGCTGTTAACAAAAAAACAAAAGCCGTATACATCCGAAAATGTATGCGGCTTTTGTTTTGAAAGCGGCCTTCTTACGATACAGGCTGCTCCTGCAATATGTTTTTCGTATAGTCGTATCCGATATTATATATATTTTCCAGCTTATTAAATTCAAACATGCCAAACTGCCCCAGCCCCGTTGGTTCTATGAACTGGCTACAGCGCAATTTATTTTTCAGCACTGACTCGCGGATGGCCAGGTGCAGGGTTCTTTCCACATTGGCTAAAAATCCGCCGGCGGGGTTGTAAGGCGTCAGCGGGTTAACATGTACCCCGATGATCTGCTTGAAATCGGCCAGCAGGGGTTCTATGGGCAGATTACCAGATAAACCGCCATCTACATAATATGCGTCGTTAATTAGTATGGGCTGAAACAGTAAAGGTACCGAAGATGCCGCCAATACAGCCGGGATAATAGCCCCTTCCTGGAAGATGGTTTGATCGCCGGTTACAAAGTTGGTGGCGGTAACATACAGCGGTATATCCAGTGCATCGAATGTTTGGTGCCGTAGTGTCTTTTCCAGTACTTCCGCTACTTTTTTGAGAGATAAAAAACCGGCCCGCCAGTTCCGCCATTGCATAGACAGTCCCAGCTTATGCCGTTGAAATATTTCTCTTACTTCATCGGTGGTGTATCCATCACAAATAAATGCTGCTGCAATAGATCCGGCGCTTGTAGCGGCAATAGCTTCCGGAAAAATGTTCCGTTCTGCGAAGGCTTTCAAAACGCCCAGGTGGGCATAGCCGCGGGCGCCGCCTCCTGACAACACAAAGGGTCGCCGTACCGGCAAGGGATGACTCAATTCATTCATGTAGCGAATATAAAAAACCGGCAGACATCCGCTGACTTTATTTTCCTGGCATACTAATATATACCGGGCTCTCACCTATGGTGAGCGTAATAGCCGCATGGCCGGCGGAGGTGAAGCTTACAGCCGGGGCAACACCGTCGGTAGTGGCCATCCCGGTAACGCTGACCGGCAGTCCGGGTAAATTATCCAGTGTTGCGGATATTGATTTGGGTTGATACCCTTCTTTTTTATTGGTAGGCGTGCCGGTAGGCGACCAGGCTACCCAGATGCGGACGCTGGGATCATCGCCCCGCTCAAACTCGTATACGTATAATTGGCTTTCCAGCTGTTTTACAATGCGGCGAAAGCGATAGGCTCCTAGCGTGGCGTATAATTGTTTCACCGCCCAAAACGACATTTTGGGAACGAAGTGGCGGGTAAGCCCGGAAGCCGCATGAAAAGAGGCTTCATCGTCATCGTTGTAATAGTACAGGTAAGCCCGTTGCACATCGCGGGCGGCAAACGCCATAAAAGAACGTACCAGGTATTGGGCCTGCTGCAAATCGGTAGCACCCTGCCAGTTTAATTTCAATGCCCAGTCCTTCCGCAGTTTCATGGCTTCCGGCGTACAGGCGTCATAACCAAATTCGGTAATCCATACTTCTTTCTGCGGTGCACGCTGGTTGCGCCAGGCAATAGCATCGTCAATTACTTTGAGGTATTGTAAAGACTTATCTTCCGGGTAACTCCTGTTCCAGCTGTTTTCATTGGTAGCCGACTTCTCCATCGTGGGATATGTATGCAAATTGATAACATCATACAATGGCAGCACAGACGTATCCTGGTACCGGTCATCTAAACCCTGTGAGTAATCATCTCCCTTACCTGCCACTACTGCCGGCGTTACTATTTTAACCTGGGGATCGGCATCCCGGATGCCCTGCGCCATTTTCCTAAAAAGCGTACTAAAAAGGGTACGGTCGAATCGATTGCCCGGTTCATTATCGATTTCGAAAGAAGTACATAATTTTTCTTTGCCTGACGGACCAAAGTAGGCGGCCATGGCTTTGGCATAATCATATCCCCACTGTTCCTTACCGGCCCAAAGTGTTTTGTACTGCGGGTTACCTACGCCGAAACTGAGAAACTGCAAACAGATATCTGTTTCAAAGCCATGTTGCTTCCAGGGGCCGTATACATCATCTTTCCAGTTGATATGATTAAGGGTATGGGGTATATTAAGCGCATCGCCCGGGGCTTTGGCGTCCCAGTCAATGTTATGATACATACGCACCAGGCGGCATACCTGTCCGTATAAACCGGGTTTAAAGGTAACATGCCCGTTAAGGCCCATAAAGTCTTTAAACAGGGGTTTATTGGCAACTATAGTGGTATCATCAAATGCAGGTATCTTTTTACTGACGGAATGAGAACAGCCTATGCTCATCATACCGGTCATGATTACCGCGAATACGTATTTCTTTTGCATAGGAATTTATTCTTCCATAAAATACTTAAAATTCCGGGGAATACCATGCTTTGAAAAAAGGAATGCGGCAGGAACTCCTGCCGCATCCGCTGTTAAACATATCGTTCACTGTATCTTACCAGCCTGGTGTTTGCTTATATGCACCATTACTATTGGTTACTTCGTCTGGATTGATAGGCCATGCCATATGCCTGCTAGGATCGAAGTTACGTTTTGGCCATACTTCCTGGATGGTATAAGGAGAAGCAGGATCTTTTTTGTTAGCATGAATGCGACCGTGCAGCGGTGCATTGATCGTATTATAGTCTCCCCATCTTTTCAGGTCATGGAAACGGTCTGTCCATTCGCAAGCCAGTTCTACCCGGCGCTCATGTTTCAGATCAGCCATAGTAGGATTTGCGATAGGCGCCAATCCAACACGGGCCCGGATTTCGTTGAGCGGGCCTGCGGCCTCTCCGCTTTTACCCTGCTGAATCAGTGCTTCTGCTTTAAACAGCAGTATTTCTGCATAGCGCATCAGCGGGAGATTGAGCATCGTAGTCGGATAGTCAGGGCTTTGGTTAATATACGGATTGGTACTGCTTACGCCATCTTTACCGTAAGAATAAGGCTCCATGTACTTGTTAATCTGGAAACCAGACAAGCTGTTGGTAGAGTAATAAGTGAAAGGCAATCCGAAATAGGTGAACTTATCACCAAATTTCAGGATGGTAGCTTCGCGGCGAGGGTCATTAGCCTCATACTCATCATACAGCTCTTCGGTAGGCTGGAAATATCCCCAACCGTTGAACAGGGTCCAACCTGTATTTTCCAGTACTACCCCGGGGAATTCGGAACCACCCTGTACACCGGAAGTAACAGACCACATGTATTCAGAACTCCAGTTGTTAGCAATCGTAAATACTGCCTTATAGTTCTGTAAACCAGTAGCCTGGTTGGTAATGAGTGCCCGGTGTCCTTCTGTTTTGATCTTATCGCAGAGTGACGGAATCAGCGCCCATTTGCTTTGATCGAACTGGGCCCAGTAAGCATAAGCTTTTACCATATATCCCCAGGCAGCTGCTTTGTGTGCCCTACCCTGGTCATCTGCACCATAGGTTTCGAACAACGGTAACAGGTCGGCAGCCTTCTGCAGGTCGCTTACTACCTGTGCATAGTTATCTTTCACAGAAGGTAACTGTGGAGGTATGCGTTTCCCGAATTGTGCATTTTCAGGGCCATCAAAAGGTACGCCCTGGTCTTTATGCCCCCATACGTATGCCAGCCAGAAGTGCGCGAATCCGCGGATAAAGTATGCTTCACCGAGTGCCTGGTTACGGGCGGCTTCTGTGGTATTTTTAGAAGTAGGTACATTTTGAATTACCTGGTTGGCACGGTTGATCATGGTGTACAGATCATTCCAGCCACCTTTCAGGTAGCCTTCCCTACCGCTGGGAATAAAGTTTTTGATGTTGGCAGCATCAGCTTTCGAGCGACCTACAATCAGGTCATCGCTCGCGTCTTGTACCCAGAAGAGGTTTCTTCCCCAGGTAGACTCATTACGCATGATCACATACATGTCTGCAGTAGCCTTTTTCAGATCATTATCACTTTGCCAGAAGTAGGCGGTGGTAGGCGCCCCGTTAGGTTTGGTATCTACCCATTTGTTACAGGCGCTGGAGCCCACCAGCATAGCTGCCAGTATAACTATATGATTGAATTTCGTTTTCATCCGTTAATATTTATTTTTTTAGTTGTCGGATGGAACCTCGCATTCGTGCTCGGTTTCATAATACTGTTTGCTTTGATCAGAATTTAACATTTGCTCCCACGGAAAATACACGGGAAACCGGGAACTGTCCGCCGTCCAGACCTACGCCACCTACCTCAGGATCCATACCGGAGTATTTGGTGAAGGTGAGCAGGTTGTCGCCGCTGAAGTATACACGTAATCCCTGGTTCCAGCTCATTTTCTTAAACGTATAACCTATCAGCAAGTTTTTCAGTCTCAGGTAGTTACCATTTTCGAGATACCAGTCAGAGTTTGTCTGGAAGTTTTTGTTGTTATCGTTAGCGTTGATACGGGGGATATCGGATCCTTTGTTTTCAGGAGACCAGGCATCCAGGATTTTATTCCAACGGTTGTAGCCTTGTTCAGAACCACTGAGGGTGGTCATTTTAAAGGCATTGAACAGTTTCACGCCGCTTACGCCCTGGAAGAACATAGTAAGGTCGAAATTTTTCCAGGTAACGCCAGCGGTAAATCCGTAGGTGAGTTTAGGGAAAGCACTACCCATATAAACACGGTCTGCATCATTGATAACGCCGTCACCGTTTTGATCTACAAATTTCAGGTCACCGGCTTTTGCATTTGGCTGGATCATCTTACCAGTCTTGTCGGTGTAAGCTTTTGCTTCGTCATCAGATTGGAATATACCGGCAGTTTTTACCAACCAGTACGCATTGATAGGCTGACCTACGGTATAGCTGAAAGGTCTTAATACATCGCGATATGCGTTGTCATTATCTACGGAAGCAGAATTGGGATTACCATCTATGTAAGTTACCCTATTCTTTAAAGTAGCAATGTTACCACCAATGTTGTATCCTACAGCGCCGATATTGTCATGCCAGTTAACGGATACTTCGAAGCCCTTGTTGCTGATTTTACCCTGGTTGATGTAAGGAGCTCCCTGACCGAAGGTATTGGTCCATCCCAGATTTTGTTGTTTGATCAGGTCGTAGGTCAGTTTATCAAAGTAATCGGCAGTGATGTTCAGGCGTTGTTTCAGCAGGGAGATATCGATACCGATGTCTGTTTGTTGGGACGTTTCCCAGGACAGGGTGGGATTAAAGGCATTGGCTATTGCCAGTGAGTTTACGCGTGGTGCTCCGTTCCCGATCTGGTAGGTGTAATCAGGATTGAGTTTAGCATAACCATAGTAGTAGGGAAGAGAGCCAATGTTACCTATTCTACCCCAGCTGGCCCTTACTTTCAGCAGGTCCACTCCTTTTACGTTAAAGAAAGGCTCAGAGCTGATTTTCCAGGCAGCTGTTAAACCGGGAAATCCTTTACCGCGGTATCCTTCTGTTAATCTACCGGCTACATCGTAGCGGTAGCTTCCTGTAACGAAATAGCGGTCGGCCCAGCTATAGGACAGTCTGCCTACATAAGAAACGTTCCTGTCTTTCCATTCCTCATCAGAAGGGAAGGTACGGTCAAAGATGCTGGCATTGGTAAAGAACTGTGCCCAGTCGGCTTCATTTTCGAAGCCCATGGCAGATGCTTTAAAATTACGGTGTGAGCTTTCCTGGGCAGTCATGGATACCATGGCGCCAATGCTGTGGCGTTTGATCAGCTTATTATAGTTCAGGGTATTTTCCCAGATCCAGTTGTAATCTTTGTCGGTAGAATAATCTAACTGGTTTTGGTTGTTAGGCTTTCCGGGTTCTGTTCTTTTTGGTGTAAAACTTTTCCAGAATCCATTTTGCTGACGATAAGAAAAGCGGTTGATATAAGTCAACCCGGGAATGATGTCTGAAATAGTTAATTCAGTAACTGACTGCAGATCATTTCTCTTGTTATAAGGTCTGTTTCTGAGCAGGGTAGCTACCGGGTTTACCACGTCGCCGTAGATACCGTTGTAAGCGCCATCTCTTGGGCCAACGCCTCCAAATGTTCCGTCTGCATAATAAGGGGTGGCAGAGCGGGGCATATAGATCGCGGAAGTGATTACACCGGTGTAACCGCTGGCAGTTTCAGCATCCCTGTTATCATTGTTATTCCAGAAGATGTCCTGGCGCAGTTTCACATGTTTGTTAAACTGGTAGTTGGCATTTAATCTTAAGGAAATATTTTTATTGTAGGTATTTAACAGGGTCCCTTCTTCATTTTCGTAACGGGCCTGGAAGAGGGTAGAAAATTTATCGGTACCGGCGTTTACGCTGATGTTATGTCTTTGTACGATACCGGTGCGGAAAATTTCGCTCATCCAGTCGGTGCGTGTTACTGCGCCATATGGATTTTTAGCGGGATCCCATCCTTCCAAAGGCTGGTTGCCGGCGGTAGTTTGCGCCAGGTTGGATACTTTGGCTTCTTCCTCTGCAGTGAGTGATTGCAAAGTACGCCATGCATTCTTGGCGCCTACAAAACCGGTGTATTGCACAGAAGGCATTCCTTTAGTGGCCTGGCGGGTAGTAACGAGAATAACCCCTGCCGAACCGGCAAACGCGCCGTAGATAGCCGCGGAAGCCGCATCTTTCAGTACTGTTACTGATTCTACATCAGCCGGGTTGAAAGGTGCACCTGGCACACCGTCTACTACGTACAATACGTTTTCTCCATTTTTAGATCCCACCCCGCGGATAACGATGTTGTTTGCATTGCTGGTATGACCACCGTTGCTGGTTACCGTTACGCCAGGCACTTGTCCCTGCAACATATTAGGTACGTCCATTACGGGGCGTTCTTTCAGCTTCTTCATATCTGAGATCACAGATACGGCGGCGGAGAGATCACCTTTTTTGGCGGTACCATAACCCACTACCACTACTTCATTGAGGCCGCTGCTACTGATTTTCATAACAGCGTTGAGTACGTCGGAAGTACCAACAGCTACTTCGGTCATTTCGTACCCTACAGAGCTGAAGTTCAGCACTGCTTTATCATTATCTACCGTTACTTCATATTTTCCATCGGCATCGGTAACTGTTCTGATCTTAGTTCCTTTTACCCAAACAGAAACGCCAGGAATAGGTTCTTTATTTTCTGTAGTAATTCTACCAGAAATTTTGCGTGTGGTGATGGCCTGTGTACTTTTTGTTCCCCCGTCTTTTTCTGCTTTTCTCAACAGGATGGCTTTATCGCTCACGCTGTATTCGATACCGGATTTGTTCCGGAGCAGGTTCAGGGCTTCATTCAACGTGATGTTATCAGGTTTGAAGTCGTTGACAATGATCTTGTCGAAGTCCTGCTTTACATAGTTGAAAGTAAAGCTGCTTTGAGAGCCTAGCGCAGCTAGCACCTGGGAAAGGGAAGCCCTGGAGATATCCAGTTTCACTTTTTCATTCAATGCATTTTGCCGGGCAAAACCCATGGTAGCGGGCAATAATGCACATCCTACCAGGAGAAATTGTTTGAGCCGGGATACAGCAGGCCCGCCGCCACGGGTGTGCTGATCTGCAGTGGTAAATTTCATTTTCATGAGTTGATTGTTTCAGGAGTGATCACGCTTTTTTAAAAAATGGTAACCTGTCTGTTGGAAATACGGTATTGTTTACGACTGATATAACATAGGTTGTTGAGCATTTTCCCGAAGCTTTCCTTTTTAAAGCTGGCAGAAATGTATTTGTCGATGCCCTGGGTATTTTCCCATTTTACGCTGTAGCCATAATCGGCACAGAGGCGGGTAACCGCATCTTTGAAAGGGAGGTCAATAGCGTTGAAGGCGCCATTTCTCCAGGCAGCAACATCTGTTACCGGGGTGGAAGCCACGCCCAGTACTTTGTCTTCATTAAAATAAGTGGCTGTGGTACCTGGTTTCAGTACAGCGGTGGCAGCATCAGATTTACGTGCCAGCACTTTTACTTTTCCCTTTACCAGCGATACACGGCTGATTCCTTCGGCCGCATAGGCTTCTACGTTGAACTGGGTACCCAATACCTGGATGGCCAGGTCGCGGGTATGAATAACAAAAGGCTTTCCGGTTTGTCCCTGTACGTCGAAGAAGCCTTCCCCGGTGAGTTGTACGTTGCGGTTCTGCTGATTGAAATCAGATCTCCAGCGCAGGGTAGCGGCGGTGTTGAGCCATATATGCGAACTGTCTGGTAATACTACCAGTTTAGCCACGTTGGTTTCGTTGGTGACCATATTATAATGCCAGGCCAGCGGAGCAGTGTGCCTTGCTGTTTTCTTCCAGAGATACCCGGCGCCCGTCATTAATAATATACTGGCGGCAGCGGTCCATTGAACAACTGGCCGTTTCCACCAGGCGATCCTGGCGGAGGGCAAGCTATTGCGGAAATTTTCCAGGAACTGTTGCTGACTACGGCTGGCATCTGCCGGCAGGATATCTTCCGGCATATTGCCTAACCCGTCGTACCAGCTATCTAATAAGGCCAGTTCTTCGGGAGTACATTTCCCTTCATAAAATTTCTTTAAAAGGGCCTGGGCCCTGGGATAATTTTTTGGTGCCATCTCAGAGTTGAATACCCGGAGATCAAAAAATGTTAACTAAGCGGTATGTTAAGGAATTGTAACCAGTACAAAAGAGGTGACTAAGGTAGCTGTCAGGGCGGGATTAGCCTTAATATGCGCCTTTACCTGTTTGAGGGCGCGGCTGTATAAAACCCTTGCAGAGCCTGGGTCTATGCTGAGTTGTTGCGCTATTTTCTGGTAGGAATAATGATATTTTACCCGTAATACAAATAGTTGCCGCTGGCTGGGAGAAAGCACTTCCAGCGCTTCTTCCATAATTGTTTCCTTTAACCCATGCAGGTTTTCCTGTGCCAGGGCGTCTGGTGTTTCCAGGGTATCGTTGAGCAATACTTCCAGTTTTTTCAGATGCGCCTGATAGCGGCCATTGGTGCGATAATATTTAAATATGCGGAATTTAAGTGCGTTCAGCAGGTAAAATTCGAGTGTTTCATCCTTGGGTACCTCCTCCCACTTCTGCCATAATGATAACAACACATCCTGTACAATGTCAAATGCATCGTGCGGATTGGTTTTAGCTGTGGCAATGCCCAACAGCTTATTCCAGTAAATCGCTACCGATGCCTCAAATGCCGCCTGTTGTGACGTGCCGGATATATTATGGAAAGATATTTTCTTCTGCCCTGACATAAATGGAATATAACAGTCCCTACAAATGTACTTGCCTAATATTAAGTAGATATTAATTCTATAGATTCCTGGTTGATGTATTGCCCGTTCACTTCCTTTTAAAAATCGATTTAGCTAAATCCCGTATTAAAAATCCGCTGCGATAATTGATCTAAAAAAATGGAATGGTATGAATTGCTGCTATTCTATGGTTGATATTCACACGTGGACAGTTGGTATGCAAATAAGTGGCATCCTCTCGTCATTATAATAGCAATATAAAATTACTTTTTGAATATGAGCGCGCTTTGTTAATATTTTATAATTTTTAAGGTGATAAAAAATCACCTATGTCGTGATACGTCAGTTTATATGGCATTACAACAACAAGTCATGGCTGTTGACCAGTTATTATTCCGGGTATAAAATACCCTTAAGCACCCTGGAAAGTAGAAATATTTGGTGATTTGGAATTATTATCTATATATTTGCAGCCCCGAAAGGGGGATACCCAAATGGCTGAAACGCTGATGGGTAGCAAGGATCGGTAGTTCAGTTGGTTAGAATGCCGCCCTGTCACGGCGGAGGTCGCGGGTTCGAGTCCCGTCCGGTCCGCAAAATCTCGAAGGAACCCGCTCAATGAGCGGGTTTTCTATTTTAAGTCGAGTATTTAGTCGAGTTTCGGATCAAGTTGGGATCAAGTTGAATACTTGGGGGATTGTCCCAAAATTGTTTTTTTTGCAATCTAACTAGATAGGACACCGTGGATAAGAATTTAAATCTTCTCTTAGAAGCCCTTCTTCCCGAGGGGATTTTGTATTATTTCGA
>NZ_VIWO01000016.1 GCF_007829335.1 Chitinophaga polysaccharea | reverse complement strand
TAGAAACGCTCTTCGAGGGGTACGGGATGTAGAATTCTTTCTGTTTAGATTATATAAACTTTATGCCTAATTCCCCAACTTTTCAACTTGATCCTATAGATGCCTTTTTGATGGGATAATTTATTAGTTTATCTATTGAATGAAAAAAGGCGAAAAATCACTTTTTAAGTAATTTTTCGCCTTTGGTGCGAAGGAGGAGATTCGAACTCCCAAGCCCTTTCAGGCACTACCACCTCAAAGTAGCGCGTCTACCAATTTCGCCACCTTCGCATCTGGTAGAATGGGGTGCAAAAATAACGGCTTTTTTGAAATAAGCAAATTTATTTATTCATATTTTTCTGAAAGGCTCGCTATTTCCTCAGTACGATACGGAAGGTGGTGCCCTTATTCAGCTCGGAGGACTTTACATATAGCCGGCCCCGGTGATATTCTTCTATGATGCGTTTGGCGAGGGAAAGGCCCAGGCCCCAGCCCCGTCTTTTGGTACTGAATCCGGGTTTGAACACTTTTTCGAAGTTCATTTTAGGGATACCTTTACCGGTATCGGCTATATCGATGGTAATGAAAGTAGAGTGATTTTCTATGGAGATATCTATTTTCCCTTTGCCTTCCATGGCATCAAGTGCATTTTTCAGCAGGTTTTCCACCACCCAGTCGAAAAGCGGGGGAGATATCATGGCGGGGAGTTCTTCCTCCATACTGTGTACCTGGAGTTGTACTTTCTGAGGAGCTCTTTTGCGGATGTAGTTGGTCATGTTTTCGATCTGTGTAACGATATTCGTTTCTTCCAGCTTAGGCACGCTGCCTATTTTGGAGAAACGGTCGGTGATCAGTTTGAGACGGTCTACATCTTTCGATAGTTCGGTTGCAATGGTGGTATTGGCTTCATTTTCCCGCAATATTTCCAGCCAGGCTTCCATGGAAGACAGGGGAGTACCCAGTTGATGGGCCGTTTCTTTAGCGAGGCCTACCCATACCTGGTTTTGTGTGGCACGATTGGTGCTGGAAAGGGCGAAAAGTACGATACCAATGAAGAGGGTTACTACAATCAGTTGTATATAGGGATAGTAGCGGATTTGCCGGAGAATGAGGGAGTCGCCGTAATAAATGTAGTTATACAGTTTTTGTTTGGCGTCGACCTCCATGATAAAGGGGGGATGTTGTTTTTTGAAGGCTTTGAGCTCCTGGGGCAGGTAATTGGGATCCTGTACAATCCTTAGGGAGTCGAAGTTGCGGCTATCCAGTATTTTTCCTTCTTCATCGGTCAGTATCAGGGGGATAGTGGTATTGTTGGTAACGATATCGATAGCGAGGTTTAAGTTGGCATCTGTTTCGGACCGCAGCAGTTCGCGGTTGGCTTCTACCCAGGTGGCCACTTTTTTTCTTTCTTCGTCCTGGATGTTTTTCGACAGATTACTGACGAACCATATGGTGGTCCCGATAATGAGCACTGCTACGCTGGTCAGTACAAACTTCCATCCTATAAACTGTTTAAACATACTCCTAATTTAAGCCTTATTCGGCTTTCCTGATTCTGTAATGATTGGCAAATATTAAAATCCTTTGTTGCATATTTGCATCTCAAAAAATAATTATTCACGCATAAACGTCATATCAGTTGCCAGTATTGCCATCAGTAGCAGTTGTTATTTTAAATTGGAACGGAAAGGCTTTCCTGGAGAAGTTTCTGCCGTCGGTTTGCCGTTCCACTTACGGCAATTTACAGTTGGTGTTGGCAGACAATGCTTCTACCGACGACAGTGTAGCGTTTGTGGAAGCGCATTATCCACGGATCCGGGTGATCCGCAATGCCCGTAACGACGGTTTTGCCGGGGGGTATAATGATGCCCTGCAACATGTAACGGCCGACATTTACGTGTTGCTGAACCAGGATGTGGAGGTGGAAGCCGGCTGGATAGAGCCGGTGGTGGCCCTTATGCAGGAAGATCCGCGGATTGCGGCCTGTCAGCCTAAAATGAGGGCTTACCTGCAGCCAGACGAATTTGAGTATGCCGGTGCTGCCGGCGGCTGGATGGATTTCCTGGGATATACCTTTTGCCGGGGGCGTATTTTGTATACCGTGGAAAAAGATTACGGGCAGTATAATAATGCCAGTGATATTTTCTGGGCCACCGGCGCAGCGTTGTTTATCCGTTCCGAATGTTTCCACCAGATGGGCGGCTTTGACCGCGACTTCTTTGCCCATATGGAAGAAGTAGACCTTTGCTGGCGTTTACAGCGGGCGGGTTACCGTATCTGCTATTGCCCGGATTCGACTGTATTTCACGTAGGCGGTGGAAGCCTGCCACAGGGAAATCCCCGCAAGCTGTACCTCAATTTCCGGAATAACCTCATGATGCTGTGGAAAAACCTGCATAGCGAAGACCGGTGGATTGTGCTGGTACAGCGTTTCTTCCTGGATATCCTGGCGGCGGTAAAAAGCCTGGTAGCCGGTAAACCGAAGGATATGGCAGCCATCTACCGGGCTTACCGCGATTACTACCGCTGGCGTCGTAACTATGTGAAAAAGGATCATTTACCGGAAATGAAACTGATGAAAATGACCGGGGTGTTTCATGGTATTATGATCTGGCGCTACTATTTTTTAAGGCGTAAGAAATTCTCGGAATTGATCTAGGAGCGGGTTTCGGGGAAAGATCCTACTAGCTTAAAATTACTGCCGGGGAAAATTCGAAAATTTCAAAATATTATGTAGGTTTGCACCGGAAATAAACTGATTATGGAACAGAAAACAGTAGAAAATAAGAATGATATTACCTTAGATAAGGTTTCCCGCTCCCGCTGGCTTTTTTACGTGCAATTGTTTTGTTTTATAGCTTTCATGCTGGGTGGTTGCTATAATCTTTACAAACACAAATATCAAGGTAAGCCAGATGTAAAGGTGCAGGAAAGTACACTGTATAATCCAAAATATAAGTAAAGCTACTGCTTCAACATAATTATCCTGCCTCCACCGGTTTCCGGTGGAGGTTTTTTTATTCCGGGGGATTTCCCTATTGCGTAAATGAATTTCCCGATCCGATGCCTGTTTATATGGCTTTAGCCAGACTTTTGCATCTCCCGCAGATATAGCCCGGCGGAAGTAATATGTTTAAGCGAACAGATAAATTAAAGAAGCAATCGTCCAAATCCAGGTTCCGTATTGTAGTAGATAAGTTACATCTCTGGCTGGGCCTGGGATCGGGCCTGATTGTGCTTATCATCAGCGTAACCGGCTGTTTATTTGTTTTCCAGAAAGAAATCAATGATTACTATTACCGAAAGCAGCTGTTTGTTGCTCCACAGCAAATGCCGGTGCTTCCGTTGAGCGAGCTGAAAAAGACAGCCCAGGCGGCCCTGGGGGCCGATAAATCTATCCTGAACATTACTACCTATACCCGCCCGGATCATGCCTGGGAATTTATGGCTTATAAAGGCAACGATACGGCACTGACCTATTTTGGGGGGGTGGAATATTACGATGTGGTTTTATTGAATCCTTATACCGGTCAGGTAACAGGTAAGATCGATTATAAACACAATTTCTTTTCCATTGTAAAGGCCATTCACTGGAGCCTGTTGCTGAATACGCCTTATGGGCAGCCCATTATAGGCTGGAGCACCTTCATTTTCGTGTTGTTGCTGATCACCGGCTTGATCATGTGGTGGCCCAAAAAGTGGAATAAAGCTAACCGGGAAAAGAGTTTTAAAGTTAAGTGGAAGGCCAGTTTTAAGCGGGTGAACTACGACCTGCACAACGTGTTGGGTTTCTATGCGTTGATTATCGCCCTGGTGATTGCGCTAACGGGTATGGTATGGGCATTTACCTGGTTCCAGGCTACTGTTTATGTGGCGGCTGCAGGTACCATCACGCCCCCCGATAGAGCGCTAAAGGAGTCGGCGAAAAGCACGGTTACCCTTACGCAAGATCCGCTGGACGCGGCATTCGGGCAGGCGCAGGGTATGCTGAAAGGCGCCCGCCGTATATTTATATATCCGGCCAGGGGAGAAAAAGGGGTTAACCTGATTGGCGGATACAAGGGGAAAGAAACGTATTACGGAGCGGATGAGTTGCAATTTGACCAATACAACGCCAGGTTGCTGGGCCGACGCAATGATGCGCATAAGAACCGGGGAGAACGATTAATAGACATGAACTACGATATTCACGTGGGGGCCATTGCCGGATTACCGGGGAAGATCCTGGCTTTCGTTATCAGTTTTATCTGTGCTTCTTTGCCAGTAACGGGCTTTTACATCTGGTGGGGACGGCGGAGGAAGTTGAAAAAGAAGACGGTGGTAGTGCGTGAAGCCGCTGTTACGGACATGATGTAAATAAAAAGTGTTCTACTTTTTCGTTGTAAATGCTCCACTGTATTGTGTTTCAGGAAGTTGTTATACCTTTCCGTGCAAAGTTTTTTAAGAAAAGTTTGAAAAAAAATTTTGTGTTTTCAGTCCGTTTCCTATCTTTGCAATCCCAACGAAAACGCCGCCGGGCAAAGCAAACGAACGGATGCGGTTAGTCGGAAAAGATCTTAAAATAACGAAGTTCTTAATACCTGCGAAAGTAGCTCATTTGGTAGAGCACGACCTTGCCAAGGTCGGGGTGGCCGGTTCGAGCCCGGTCTTTCGCTCTGATATTCGTGAGGGATAAACGAATATAAACATCCGGTGATTGATCCGTCATAAGTTGATGATCCGTTGATGTGACACAGGTCCCGAAGTTCTTAATACTATGCGAAAGTAGCTCATTTGGTAGAGCACGACCTTGCCAAGGTCGGGGTGGCCGGTTCGAGCCCGGTCTTTCGCTCTTTTAAGCCTGATTGAAAATAATTCAATCAGGCTTTTTTATGCCCATAGGCGCCTATAAGTGATAGCAAAGGGGGGCAAAGGAAACATCATTCCTTTGCCCCCCTTACTATTATGTGAAAAAACGTTTATTTAATAGTCGCCGGAGGCGCCACCACCGCCGCCACTGCCACCGCCGAAATCCATATTGTTCCCCGGTGTTTGGGCAACAGGCGCATAGGTTTGCGCAATGATGAGCGACTCAATTTTTAGTTTATCTGCCAGGGAAGGATCTGCGTCTTCTTCATAAGTGAAGCCGTGGCGTGGTACTTTCAGGTAACGGATTAAGGCCCAGGCGCCTACGGTTAACACCAACCCACCTAATACCATGGCCGTTTCCAGCGGCATTACACTGTGATATATACGAATGGTAAAGACAATGGCGGCCAGCAATATCATGCCGGTACGCAACAGGATCGTATCTTTTTTGCGGATACCGAGATAGAGGTATACGAGGGGTACTATCACCGTATACGCCCAGAAGAACGATGCGGCGGGAATGCTTTGTCCTGGCTGCAACTGCAGGTCGAACAGCTCGTTGCTCAACTCCCGTACAACAAAGTAGTTGCCCGCTAAATATAATGTCAATAAGGAAAGTACCGATACCACTGTTAAGCAAGCGCGGTAATGTTTGCAGGCAGGTTGCATGATTCCTTTCCTGGAGGCATAATAAACAAGCAGGGAGAACGCCATGATTAAAAACGGGATTACCGTTCTGGCAACGACGCCTGTTTTAAGTGCCAGTACAAACACGAGTGCCAATAGGGCCAGGAAAGCTGCTGCGGCCATCACCATATCCGCAAAGCGGAGTGTAGCCGTGAGCGTTAGTGCCAACACTGCCAGGCTCCAGGTAAGCGTGGAATCTGTACCGTAAATAGCGAGACTGCTTAGCAGGAGCGATACCGTGCACCATAGTAACGCATCATCTACACCAGCGCGGAATAATTTCTTCTCCCGTAAAAATAATTCCAGGGCCCCATAGCACAACAGGGCGGCGAATATACAGAGGCCGCCAAAGTTTTTTTCATCTTTCATTGCAGTCAGCGATACCAGGGTCATGAATCCCAGCGACAGGCTAACCACAATGAGCGTGAGAATAAACAGCCCGGCCCTGATAACGGGATTGGGCGTATAAAAGTTGACCGGATGTGCGGTAGTAATTGCCTGGTAAGTAGCTGCATCGATGCAGTCTTTTCGCAGCGCTTTTTCCGCTTCCTCTTTTATGTCGAGATTGTTGAGGGTATCGTTATTGTACGCGAGCATGTTTCATTTTTTTGTTGAGGTTAATCAGGAGCAGGATCACGGCGATGGCGGATCCAATCATGTACAACAGGCCAATATATATGGCGCCAATATCCTGGGAGGCAAGGAGTAAACGTCCTACCAGTATGCTTAAACCGATATAGCCATACAATACGGTGATCAACACAAAGTAGAAAGAGCCTTCTTTAAACGCCTGCCGGAAAATGTAAACAGCCACCAGCATCATGGCGCCAAGCCACAGGAGCCACTGCCAATCGAATATAAACGTAGCGGCAATGCAGGCAATGAAAAAAATATGAGCGCCGAAGTTCTGGTACGTAAAGGCGAAGTGCTTTTTGAGATTTTTCCAGCCGGACAAATTCGCCAGCAGCAAAAGAAATACACCCAGTAGTGCACCGGTGACCACCATGCGCTCGTTGCTGAAATCGTTGGCAGAAAGCAGTTGGAAAGGCGTTACTGCAATGCCCATCCAGGCGGCCAGGTTAGTAATGGCCATCGATAACACACCCAGGTGATCGAAGTAGTAGGCGCTAAATGTAAGTATGGTCAGGGGGATGAAAGTGGCCAGTCCGTAAGCCGTGCCGAAGGTATTGTACTGGAACTGCAGGTACCCGATAAAGGACACAAAAGTAAGACACCCTAACAGCAACGCATAATCGAAAAAGGCGTTGGGCGCTTTTACCTGTTGCCAGGAGAAAGGTCCCTTTTGCCGGATGCAGTAACCGAAACAGCCGGCGCAGATCACGCCGATGATCAGCAGGATTACCTGGTGGCCAATGGTATCTATATTTTTATAAATGAGGATACCGAGGCCACCGCTGAGTAGTAATACGCCGAGATACAGCAATGTTTTGATTTCCCAGTGAACGGAAAACAGGCGGTTCGCTTCGCTGTTTTTTACAGCTTCCAGTGCAGTATCGTTGATCAGTCCTTCCGCATGGAGTTTTTCAAATACTTTAATGTTCATAATTGGAGTTAAAGAGCGGGTAATTGGCAATCATAATAGCTGCAATATACGATATCAGTACATAAAAGTATATATTGTGATGTAGTCCTGTAGCGGAACAGGCGTGAATAAAACGCATTACAAAACACGAAACACGTTATATGAAATTGTACCAGGCAGAATTATTGGTTGCATTGCCCGACGAACTGGGAGAAGGAGCTTGCTGGTGGCCCGAAAGAAACAGTTGGTGCTGGGTAGATATATTAGGGCATAAGATTTATTTGAGAGATGTTGCCGGCCGGCAACAAGCCTTTGATGCGGGCACTTATGTAAGTACCCTGGTACCGGTGGCCGGCCGTAATGAGTTGCTGGTGGGGTTGAAAGAAGGGGTGGCATTTTTTTCACCGGAGCATGGCGTAGGGCCTTTGATAACGGTATTGCACGGGGAGCAGCAACTGCGTTGTAATGATGGGAAGTGTGACCCGGCGGGTCGTTTGTGGATAGGTACCATGCAAATGCCGGCCACAGAAGGTACCGGCACGTTGTATTGTATTACCGGTAAACAGGCGCCGGTAGTAAAGTTGCGGGGTGTTACCATTTCCAATGGGCTGGTATGGCGAGAGAATAAAATGTATTACAACGATACGCATACGGGAACGGTACAGGAATTCAGCTATGATGAACAAACAGGAGAAATTGTGTTTACACGTATAGCGGTAAAGGTGCCCAAGGAGCTGGGCTGGCCGGATGGTATGGCTATAGATGCGGATGGTATGTTATGGGTAGCGCAGTGGGGCGGTAGTGGTGTTTACTGCTGGCATCCGGATACGGGAGCGTTGTTGGCTAAGGTGGAGGTGCCGGCGCCGCATGTGTCGTCTTGTGCTTTCGGTGGGGCAAATGGGAATGAGATGCTGATTACGACGGCACGGGAACACATGACGGCGGCAGAGGTAGCTAAGTATCCGTTGAGTGGCAGCGTGTTTCACGTGCATCTTCCTGTTAAAGGCATGCCTGTCAGGTACTTTAAGTATTAATTATTTCTACATATTGATGTTTCACGGTATTCTGCTGTTTTATTAGTATATTTGCAGGCGGAATGGACTTTTTAAGGTATTTTAATACCAACCATGCTATCTTATTTCAACTTCCCTTTTGCATAGGATACTTCCCATTATTACGCTACTTCGAGGAACATTATGTAAAAATAATTATGATCATGAAGGATTTTAAAATCATTGACAACAAAGAAGCCAGGCAGTTTGAAGCACATATTGCGGGACAGCTGGCGAAAGTAATTTATGAGAGAAACGGCAGCCGTATTTTCCTGACAGGAGCTGAGGTACCGCCGGTACTGGAAAAGCAGGGAGTGTTACCAATGATGCTGGGTAAAGTGATGGAGGAAATTTCAGCACAGAACATCCGCATGGTACCTTCCAGCAAAAAAGTAGCAGAATTTGTACGTAGCCATCCGCAGTGGAAATCATTGCTGGCACATGGCTTACACATATAGTTCTTTGTTGGTTACATTTGACATTTAGTTATTTAATTATTTGCCGACGGTCAGCATCTACAGGATATAGAATGGCGGAAGAAACGGTAAATGCTTTACGTCAGGCAAATAACTAAATAACTAAATATTCAAATGCCCTCATTACTTGATCCCCAATTTCTCTTTCACGGCTGGCATGAGGTCGTCGGATGGTGCGGAAACTAATACCGCCTCTCTGGAGTTATCAATCACGAGCGTGTAGCCTTTTTCGTTAGCCACCGCCTTTAAAATCTTTTTTGCTTTATCTAATATAGGTGTGAGTAATTCCTGTTCCCTGGCAGCGATGCTCTGCTCAGACATGTCCTTGTATCGTTGAATGCTGGCCTGGGCAGATTTCAATTCTCCTGTCTTTACCTCCAGCATGTTCTGGCTCATAGTTTTACTGGTACTGTCAAATTCAACCAGCTTCTTTTTGTATTCTTCTATCAGTTGTTGTCCATCTTTGTTCAGCTTGTCCTGCAACATATTTAAGCTGTCGTTTGCCAGCTTGCTTTCCGGCATCAGCCCGATCATTTCCTGGAAATTAATATAGCCTGTTTTGGATTGAGCGGAAAGGACAGTACTTCCCATCAGTAATAAGAAAAGTGTACAGATAATTTTCATCGGGATAATTTCCACAATATTAATTGTCCAGTTGTGAAATATTCTTTAAAATGAATATAATGTAATGTTAAAGTGACAAGAAAAGATTAATAGATATAATTGTGATGAAATAACAGGTGGTGGCGGAATGCATCGGTTTTAGACTGAATTTCACCAAAGCCACCCATTCCCTTTTAATTGAGTATAATTGATTGACAAACAACGTGGTGGATGCTTGCACCGCCGAAAGTTCCCGCCCACTATCTCTTCTCCCGGAAAATTATTAGTACACAGCATAGGGGTAAGTACCTCAATGGGTGTCGTATAATAAATCAGTTCAATTGGCAGAAGGAATTATATTTGACGTTAGATATCAAACCCTACGCATGGAATTTAGTCATCCGGGTACTGCAGTACCGGAAATAGAAAACTCATTAACATTTGAACAGGTTTTTAAAACTCATTTTAAAGGCTTGCATGCGTATGCGTGTACATTATTGAAAGATGAAGTGATGGCAGAGGAGATGGTGCAAAATGTGTTTTGTAAACTCTGGGAAAAGTCCGGTGATATCACCATTAAGCAATCTGTTTCCGGCTACCTGTACCGCGCGGTATATCATGAGTGTATCAATTATATCCGCCACCAGAAAGTAAAAGCCACACATCAGGCACATACCAAATACCAGATGAGCAATGATCATGATACCGGCAATACTTCCGGTAAAGTAATATTAAGGGAGCTGGAAGAAAAGCTGGAACAGGCATTACAGGCACTTCCCGAAAAATGCCGGACGGTTTTTCAGTTGAGTCGATTTGAAGAACTAAAATACCAGGAAATAGCTGACCGCCTGGATATCTCTATAAAAACTGTGGAAAATCAGATGGGGAAAGCATTACGCTTACTACGACTCAACCTGGTAGATTTTCTGCCCTTGTTATTAATTTTGCTCCACCTGTAAAAGTGAATCTGTGAAACAACAATCTGACTATATAAACGATGATCTGCTGGTGAAATACCTGCTGGATATCACTACGCCGGCGGAAAAAGCAGCCATAACAACATGGTTGGCAGAGAAGGAAGATCATCAACGTTATTTTGAACACTTCCGGATTATCTGGGAAGAAAGTAAAAAACTGGCAGTAGTAAGTACTGTGAATGAACAGGATGCCTGGATGCGCTTTCAACAACGGGTAGGTACCAACGAAAACAATACCCGTATCATTCAACTCGATGCCGGCGTTTCGCCCTGGCGTAGTTTCCTGCGTATAGCTGCTGTGCTATTGGTGCTATTAGGCGCTGCCGGTGTATGGTTTATTTCGCAAAGAGGCGCTAACGCTTCTACCATTGTGCGTTCGGAGGGACAGATTAAACAGGAGTTACTGCCCGACGGCTCTGAAGTAACGCTCAACAAGCAGTCTACCATCACCTATGCCGCCAACTTTAAGAAGGAAAGAAATATACACCTGACCGGGGAAGCATTTTTTAATGTAGCCCAGGATCCCGGGAAACCTTTTATACTCAAGGTAAACGACGTGACGGTAAAAGTGTTGGGTACTTCATTTAATGTAAAGAGTATCCATGGAAAAATAGAGGTGATCGTAGAAACCGGCGCTGTAGAAGTGAGTAAACATGAGAACAGCGTACAGCTGAAGCCTCATGAAAAAGCTATCGTGACCGACAGCGAAGCTGCACCCACCAAGCAAAACAACACAGATGAGCTGTACAATTATTACCGCACTCAGACCTTCGTGTGTAATGGGACGCCGCTCTGGAAACTGGTGGATATTCTCAATGAAGCCTACGGTATAAACATTGTCATTGCCAATAGCAGCAAACGCGATTTACAGATAAATTCTACCTTCACCAACAGTTCGCTGGATAGTACATTAAATGTCATCGGGCTTACTTACGAGATCACTGTGGAAAAGCGGGGATCACAAATCATCTTGAAATAATAGCCGCCGTATTGTATGCCACTATCCAAGTCATTGCTAACCTTGTTCGTTGTTTGCATGTTGTCGCTTACAGCCGGTGCCCAGGGCTTATTGAATAAGACCGTGCGTATTAATGTGAAAGACCGCCCGCTGGCCGAAGTATTGACCACCATCAGTAAACAGGGACATTTTTATTTTTCGTACCTGACAACGGTGTTGCCACAGGATAGCCTGGTGAGTATATCGGCAACGGATAAGACCGTGAGGCAGGTGTTAGATCTTTTGTTGGATGGGGACTATATCTACAAAGAATCCGGTAATTATATTATTCTTTTGAAGAAAACGACCGGACAAAACTACTACCTGGTCACGGGTGTGGTAACGGACAAAAGTACGGGGCAGCGACTACCCAATGCCAGCGTGTACGAACGAACGCAACTCATTTCAACACTTACCAACAACGATGGTTATTTCCGGCTGCGGTTAAAGGATAAATATCCTACCGCAGCCATCAGCGTTAGTAAGGACCTGTATGCAGATACCTCGCTGTTATTGAATACCGGTCGTGACCAAGACGTGGAAGTGCGTATTTCGCCCACTACCTATCAGCTCAAAACAGTAGATATCACCGGCCACCAGGTGGAGAAAAGATGGTTTGGTAAAGTGTTTCTATCTTCCCGGCAGAAATTAACCAGTTTAAACATTGGCGCCTTCTTCGCCGACAAGCCTTACCAGTTTTCGCTTACGCCGGGCCTGGGTTCCCACGGAAGAATGAGCGGACAGGTAGTAAATAAATTTTCGTTTAACCTATTGGGTGGTTATGCTGCAGGGGTGGATGGATTGGAGGTAGGCAGTATTTTCAATATCGTAAAGCACGACATGCAGTATGTACAGGTAGCGGGTATTTTCAACATTGTAGGTGGTAAAACCCATGGCGTACAGCTGGCAGGTGTTCACAACAATGTGCTGGATTCCATGAAGGGTGTACAGGCATCAGGGCTGAGCAATATTATAGAAGGAAGTATGCGGGGAGTACAGGTATCTGGTGTAGTGGGCCAGGTGTATAAAAATATGACAGGCGCACAGGTACAGGGTGTGATCGGTATTGTACGGCAAGACATGAATGGATGGCAGGTAGCCGGTATACATAATTACAACGGCGGTAACATGGGAGGCGTACAGGTGAGTGGTATAACCAACTATAATCGTCAGGATGCGGACGGTGTGCAGGTAGCTGGCGCCGGTAATATTAACCGCGGCGTGATGAAGGGCGTACAGATAGGCAGCCTGTTTAACTATGCAAGGCGGGTAGATGGCGTACAGATAGGCCTGGTGAACATTGCAGACACCGTAAATGGATATAGCATCGGGATCGTTAATATTGTACGGAAAGGATATAAGAAAGTAGCCCTGTACAGTACTGACCTATTGCCTTTAAATGTGGCCTGGAAAACCGGTGGCAGCAAGCTATACAGCATTTTGCTGGGCGGGTATCAACCCGGTCCCTATCATCGCTGGGCCATTGGATACGGTATTGGTAAAAGAATTCCTTTCAATAAAGTATGGTCGCTAACCACAGAAGTTACTTTGCAGAATTTATTCCAGGGCAGCTGGAATTATAAATCCGAGCTGTACACGCTCCAACCGGCCATCAATGTGCAGTTGGCGAAAGGTGTTAGTTTGTTTGCCGGACCTACGTTTATGGTGGGAGAAAATGGCAAGGAAAATAAAGTATCGTCCACCTATCATTATATGCAGGTGGATAACCGCTGGTTGGGCTGGCACGCAGGTATCAGTATCTTTTAATTTTTTACCGGATTTTATATAGGGGTAGAAGTTCCTCAACGTGTCGTTATACTGTACGTAATAACAAACATAGTATGAGAACAATTTATTCCCACAGCAGGATTATTTATTTAATCATTGCCCTTTTTTCTTTTGCCAGCGATAGTTTTGCACAAACGCCACTGACCAGCCCTGCGCATATCGGGTTGGTATATCCCCTGAGCAGCAATGGGAAAAATGCGGCCGCCTATACCAATCATTTTTCTTTGCATATTATTGCCGGTTTATCTAAAGCAGAAACAGGAGTAGCCATTTCCGGTATTTCCAATATTATTAAAGAGCAGGCTACCGGTGTGCAGATCGGTTGTTTTTCCAATCATATTGGTACTACTTACCACGCCGCTACCATTGCAGGTTTTATGAACCATGTAAAAGGCAATGCGGGTGGCGCAACATTGGCAGGATTCCTAAATTTGATCGACGGTAATGTAAATGGTTTCCAGGGTGCCGGCTTTGCCAACCTGGGAGCTAAGGAGGTGAATGGTACGCAGTTGGCCGGTTTCATGAATACGGCGCAAAATAATTCCCAGGCGCAGTTAGCCGGATTTTCCAATATCGTCAAAGATAAAGCGGCGGTACAGGTAGCTGGTTTCCTCAATAAAGCAGATACGGTACAACACCAGATCGCCGGGTTTATCAATATTGCGAAGAAGGTGAAAGGTGTACAGGTAGCGGGTGTTATCAATATTGCAGATAGTAGCGAGTATCCTATTGGATTGGTAAATATTGTGAAAGGAGGCGAAAAGCAGGTGAGTGTATCGATCGATGAAACCATGACCACTATTGCTGCTTTTAAATCCGGTGGTCGTGTTTTGTATGGCATACTGGGCGTGGGATATAACCTGAAGGATAATCCCAATCCACTATACGCTCTGCAGGGTGGTATAGGTGCACATTTGCCATTGACGGCGCATTTCCGGATCAATGGAGAGGCATTGAATACGGTATTGACAGATTTTAAGAAAGGCTATTATCATCGTCAAACGGTGGGCATTTTCCCTGCCTACCGCTTTGGTAACCGGGTTGAAATATTTGCCGGTCCTACTTTCAATTTCGTGAGCACTAAACATGATGTTGGCCGAGATTTAGTCAGTCATTATATCTGGTCGGAAGATGTGAGCCGCAATCGGTTCCATGGAGGATATATTGGCGCTGCCGGTGGGATACAGGTAACGTTGTAGCGCGCAGAAAGCTTAAAGCGGAAGGCAAAAAGCTATTGAAGCGGATGATTATTATAATTACACTTACCAGTAACTGCACGCAGACTGCATGATGGCGCTTTTGTGGAGCTCAGGCAGGGGGGCGAAAAGAATAGAAATTCCCTGTCAGGCTTCTTTTATGGCATTGTATTTGGAGAAAATCTGCTAAACGCATCATTTATGAAAACATGGCTTTACCTTCCGTTGCTCCTGCTGGGTTTCATTTTACCTGGTTGCACCAAGAAAACCACTGAAATCGTCATTCCAAATCAAACTATTTTATACCAAATAACGCCGGATGCCTGGGGATATGATAATAGCACCGGTATCTACTATTATGTTATTAAAACGCCTGAGTTGAATGGAGTAAGCAAAACAGATGGTGTGATCGTATCTATGGCGCGGTTTAGTGCCAATGGCCAAACACCGCAGTCATATGAATTATTGCCGCAGGTATATAACAACCAGTCTTACTTTGTCATTCACGATGACGCTAAACTGGAAGTAGATATTAAAGGTATTAACGGTGCTGCTTCTGTTAAACCAGCTACTGCAGTGTGGATAAAGATCGTATTAATACCTTCAGTTGGCGTTAACTAGAATCGGTAGCTTTACCATTTCTCAACATACATATACAGGGCTCCTGCGAAAGCAGGGGCCTTTTTTATTATGTTTGCAATAAATCCCCTTTATGAGCGCACCAGTCGTATATAATCAGTTGGCCGGACAACGGGTACAGCGCATTGAAGCCCTTAGCGACGGCGTATTTGCTATTGCTATGACTTTGCTGGTATTGGATCTGAAAGTACCGGTGGCCAATGCCCTGCAATCGGAAAAGGAATTGCTGAAAGAGTTGCTGGCCCTGGGGCCTAAGATTGGCACCTACTTCGTGGGTTTTATGACGATGGGTATCTTTTGGGTGGGGCAGTCGGCGCAACTCACTTATATTGAAAAAACGGACCGGCGCCTTACCTGGTTGTCGGTATTTTTCCTGGCCTTTGTGTCGTTGTTGCCCTTTACCACTGCATATCTCAGCGAGCACCTTCAAGCTAAGGTGGCCATTGGTTTATATTGGGTCAATATTTTCATGTTGGGACTCATCCTCTATATTCACTGGCATTGTGCCTACGTGAGTGGTTTGGTAAGCGCAAAAGGAGAACAGGGGGCTGCCGTGAGCAGGGCCATGTTGCGGCGCATTGTACATGCGCAGCTGCTGTACGCAGGCGGCGCGCTTATTGGTATTATCTTCCCCGTGGTGAGTGTGAGTTTCATATTTTTGGTGCAACTGAACTACGCCACTGCCTATACGACGTTTATTAAAAAACTTTTCAGGAAAGGCCATAACAATAACATAACTACCACTCCTCATTGATAGTTGCAGATAGCCCGGATTTTTTATTATTTTCCGCTTTTGATGGATCCCTTTATCAGTGTACATGAAAAAATCAACTATTAATGGATAACAGAAGAGATTTTATTAAGAAGGCAGCGTTGCTATCTGGTGCTGCTGGCGTATTTAGCGCCTTGCCAGCTTCTATTCAGCGGGCGATGGCCATAGACCCCAGGCCTGGAAGTACTTTCCTGGATGCAGAACATATTGTGATACTGATGCAGGAAAACCGCTCCTTTGACCACTGTTATGGTTCCCTGAGAGGAGTACGTGGCTACAATGATCCACGGGCTATACAGTTGCCCAATAAGAACCTGGTGTGGCTGCAAAGTAATGAGAAGAATGAAACCTTTGCTCCTTTCCGTTTAAACCTGAAAGATACCAAAGCCACCTGGATGAGCAGTTTACCGCATTCCTGGGGCAACCAGGTAGATGCCCGCAACAATGGAAAGTATGATAAGTGGCTGCTGGTAAAGAAATCAGGCAACAAGGATTGGTCGCCGATGCCGCTCACCCTGGGGTATTATAACCGGGAAGATATTCCTTTCTATTATTCCCTGGCCGATGCTTTTACCGTATGTGATCAGAATTTCTGTTCTTCCTTAACCGGTACAACGCCCAACAGGCTTTATTTATGGACAGGCACCCTGCGTGATGAGCAAAATGCTTCCTCCAAAGCCAATGTATGGAATGAGGATGTGGATTACGGCAGCGAAGCGCATTGGACTACTTTCCCTGAGCGTTTGGAAGATAATGGCATTTCCTGGAGGATCTATCAGAATGAAATTAGTGCAGCGGGATTGGAGGGAGAGAAAGATGGCATGCTAGCTAACTTTACCGACAACCCAATAGAATGGTTTACTGCGTTCAATGTACGTTTTGCTGCAGGACATATTGCTTACCTGCAACGGCAAGTAAAAGAGCTCCCGGGAAAAATAGCGGAAACAGAAGCCAGGCTGAAAACCACGTCTGGTGAGGAGGCTACCAAGTTGCAAAAACAACTTACCCAGCTACAGGCTGGTCTGGAAAAAGCAAAGAAGGATGCGGAACAGTTTACCGCCGCCAATTTTGCGAAGTTGTCGCCCAGGGCGCAGCAATTGCATAATAAAGCGTTTACCACCAATATTAACGACCCCGACTATCACGAGCTGGAAACACTTACCTATAAGGATGGGGATAAAGAGAGAACAGTACAGGTACCGAAGGGGGATATCCTGCACCAGTTCAGAACAGATGTGAACGAGGGTAAACTGCCTACCGTATCCTGGCTGGTAGCGCCGGGCGAGTTTTCAGACCATCCCGGTTCGCCCTGGTACGGCGCCTGGTATGTATCGGAAGTACTGGATATATTAACTAGAAAGGAAGAGATATGGAAAAAGACCATTTTCATTTTATGTTACGATGAAAATGATGGTTACTTTGACCACGTACCTCCTTTTGTAGCGCCTCACAAGCCTGGTACCGGCCTGGTGTCTGAAGGGATTGACACTGGTATTGAGTATGTAACCCGGGAGGAAGAGCAAGCCAAGAAATACCTGCGGCCGGATGAAGTCAGGGAAAGCCCGATTGGATTGGGATACCGGGTACCGTTGGTCATTGCTTCTCCCTGGAGCAGGGGCGGGTATGTTAATTCCGAAGTATGTGATCATACTTCCATCCTGCAGTTTATGGAGCATTTCCTGCAGCATAAAACAGGCAAGGCCATAAGAGAAACGAATATTTCCGCCTGGCGCCGGGCTGTTTGCGGAGATCTTACCTCCGTATTCCGTCCGTTTAATGGCGAAAAGATACATGTACCATTCCCGGAAAGGAATGAGTTTATAGAAATGGTGCATAACGCCAGGTTTAAGAAGCTGCCGGATGGCTTTAAGGCTTTGACGGCGGCAGAGGTGGCGCAGATTAATCAAAACCCGGCGAGGTCTGAGTGGATGGCCCAGCAGGAAAAAGGGATCCGTGTGGCCAATGCGTTGCCGTATGAGTTATATGTAAATGGCAAACTGAGCGCCGATAAACAGCATTTTGAAATTGGGTTTGAGGCAGCCAACAAAGTATTTGCCCAACAGGCAGCCGGATCGCCATTTAACGTATACGTCCCCGGGAAATACCTACAGGAAGCCACGCAAACAATGGAGCCGGTGCGGACGTGGTCCTATGGCGTAAAGGCGGGCGATAAGTTAACGGATAACTGGCCGTTGTCGTCCTTTGAAGATGCGCACTATCACCTGAGGGTATACGGGCCTAATGGATTTTTCCGTGAGTTTGCCGGTGATGCCAATGATCCCCAGGTGGAAATACAGGTGGGTTATCAGCGTAGTTTTACCAACAGCCGGAAACTAACCGGTAATGTAGAGGTGAAGTTAATGAACCGCGGGGCTAAAGCAGCAACAGCAGTTATCACTGACCTGGGTTATCATAAAGGTGCGCTGAAGAAAACAGTAGCAGCTAAAACGGAAGCCGTGTTAATCGTGGATCTGTCTAAGAGCCACGGCTGGTATGACTTCTCGGTAAAAATAGCCAACAGCCGCCTTTTTGAGCAGCGATATGCAGGCCGCGTAGAAACGGGTAAGGAAACGTATAGTGATCCTGTAATGGGAAGGATATAGTATTACTAAGCGATATATTTTGTAGTGAGGGAGTACCTGGATAACCAGGTATTCCCTTATTTTTTCAGGTATTGGTTTGAACTAAATTATAAGATTTTTGTTATTTGTTTTTTTGTATATTGACTTATGTGTTGGTGATCCCGAATCTGTCTAAGCCTCAACTCAAATTACCTATTCATTAAATCATCCAAAATCGCTTTTTATGAAACGTTCTAACTGTCACCTGTACTGGTTACTTTCACTGGCTATGATACTTGCTTTTGTGGCCTGTTCTAAAGATGGTTCTCAAGGCCCTGCTGGTCCTGCTGGTCCTGCCGGCCCAGCCGGTCCCGCTGGTCCTGCCGGTGCTGATGCTGCAGGCATTACCTATTCGGCCTGGGAACCTTTAGCATTTGATTCCATCCGGGATAACAATGGTGTAGCCACCAAGACTGGTTTTTTTGCCATTATTGATGCCCCCAAGCTCACGGATGATATACTCAATAAGGGGCTGGTAAATGTTTATTTTAATTTCGATTCCACTTCCAAGCCGTATATAGTGCCGGTACCTTACGTAGATAACAATATGTATATCACCTACCAGGCAGAGAAAGGGAGTATCTATATTGTTTCAAACATAGATCTGAGCGGAGGTTCCATTCATACGGGAGATAGTCCTATTAACCTGTTCCGGTATGTGCTGGTGCCCGGAGCTACAGCGGCGCGCAGCGCCAATGGGGTAGACTGGAAGAATTATGCTTCTGTGAAGAAATTTTATGGCCTGAAAGACTAAGTACAGATAAAAATCACAACGATGTAAAGTCCTTCTCCCGCCCTGAACCGGGAAGGGGGACTTTTTGTTGAGGTATATGGACAATTTGTTCCCGGTAGACCACGTGATAGGTTGTTTTTTAGCTGTGGTGCGGTATCCGGCAACCGGCTTTTATTTTGCTAACTGATATGATTATGGAAAGGCAAATTTTGAAAGTGTTGCTGGCTTGTCTTATTGTGGCCGCCTGCAAGGGACCTTCCTCCCCCGGTGCCTCGTCGTCCCCGGAATCCCAAGAAGAAGATACGATTAGTCCCCGTAACAGGGGGATTACTCCCGCAAATGCCTACAACGATCTGTTCCTGGATAGTATGGCAGTAGAAAAATTTATTCAGCAAAAGCACTTGGACAGCCATATGGCTAACCGGCTGCGAAGTTTTTACAATACCCGTAATTATGAGTTTGCCTGGCTGGATAGCAGAGGGCCTACTGAACAGGCCTCAGCTTTTCAGAGCTTATACAGTTATAGCAAGGATACAGGTAGCAGCAAAGCCATCGATATCCGTTTAGATGGGCTAAAAACGGAAGACAGCCTGGTGATCACCGCCAATAATCCTGAAATGACCCATCTTGAATTGCAGCTAACGGTGCGATTGATAACTTATTTCAGGAAAAGAGGCGGTAGTGTAGACCAAATAGAGCATATGGTGCCCGCCCAACGTTATGAAGTGATGCAGCTGGCTGACTCCCTGTTGAAAACAAATGACCATTTATTTCCGGCAGTAGCGCCTATGAAAGCGCCGCTCAAAACTTATATGGGATATGTGCGTGATGGAGGCTGGGATACATTGCCTCAGGCTGGTAAAGGATACCGCAAAGGTCAATCTTCTCCCGATATCCGGTTGTTAAAAAAACGATTAGCCATTACCGGGGAGCTGACAGATAATGATAGCAGTGCTTTGTTTAACGATGACCTGGAAACGGCGGTAAATACCTTTCGTAACCATCATGGTTACACGGAAAATGGGGTATTGAATGATACCATTATCAAGGAGCTGAATGTATCTGCGCAAGCGCGGCTGCAGCAGCTGCTGATCAACATGGAAAGAATGAAATGGATGCCTGCAGCAGATCAGGGAAAGCTGATACTGGTTAACATCCCCGCTTTTAAACTGCATGTGGTAGAAGGCAGCCAGAAACTTTTCGACATCGATATTATCGTTGGAAAGGAAGGGCACAGCACTACCATGTTTTCAGGTTGGCTGAGCCAGGTGGTGTTTAGTCCTTATTGGAATATTCCACGCAGTATTATAAGAAAAGAGATATTGCCGGGCATGAACCGGCGCCCGGGTTACCTGGCGTCGAAGCATATGGAAATAGTGGGGCATCAAAACGGGTTGCCTGTTATCAGGCAGTTGCCGGGACCGCATAACGCGTTGGGCCGGGTAAAATTTCTCTTCCCCAATAGCTATAATATTTACTTCCATGATACGCCGGAGAAGAGCTTGTTTAACCACGATATCCGGACCTACAGCCATGGTTGTATCCGATTGAAAGACCCGATGAAGATGGCACAGTTTGTATTGGAAAATTCGCCGGAGTGGACCACCGAAAAGATTACGGCGGCGATGGACAGCGGTAAGCAAACCTATGTGGCCGTAAAACACCCGGTACCGGTGATTATCACCTATTTTACCGCCTGGGAAGAAGATGATGCTTTACATATAGCACCGGATGTATATGACCACGATATTCCTTTCCGGAATAAGTTGTTCCTGTAGTTTAGGAAGTGGTGCTGTAGTGCCTCAGTATTTTTGTGTGGGCAGAATAATATTTATCGGGGCTGTATAAAAACAGGCAGGTCCCGTTCTGTATCCGCTGAATTACTTTACGATGAACATCGATGGGAATAGCGGGGCAGCCCAGGCTGCGGCCAATATAACCCTGTGCTTTAGCCAGGCTTTCGTTGACATAATCGGCGCTATGCATCACGATGCCCCTGCTGAGGGCATTGTCGTTGATGCCGGCTTCTTCGCCTTCCAGGCGGAGGGATAATCCATGCTCACCGTTGTAGGTGTCGCCGGTAATGTAAAATCCAAGGCTGCTCTTAAAGCTGTTCATCTTATTGGAAAAGGTATTGGCAATATCTTTTCCTGAATTTCTGCCATGTGATACCAGGGTGTTGAATAACAACAGCTTGTTTTTGAGATCTATTACGAACAGGCGTTTTTTGGTACTGGGCAGTGAGAAATCAACAATGGACAAGATATCCGGATTTTTTACCTTTCCGGTTTCTTCCAGGTGCTGAAAACCCAATAGTGCGTTTTCAAATGCTTCCCGGGATAAACCAGCAGAGTCGAGCCGCATGATATCGTACAAACTCTCTTCCTTTTGTGTGGAATCGATTTTAATGCCGTTGCGTACCGGTTGATTGGCAGCAGTTGACTTTTCGGAACTAGTAAGTGTAGTAATCAGAAAAACAAAGAGGCAAATAGCACTGATAAAAATTAACGGTTTAATCGTCTTCTTCACATTCGTTTTCACTCCGTAATTTGTTTAGGTGATTGATTAAAAAGGCATAGGTTACGAAGTTAACTGATTCTGACCTGGAATAAAACCCCAAAACACTGTTTGAGCTCGCTTGGAAATTGGTTTTAACAGTGCTTTCACATACATGAGAAAAACATATAAATGCTAAACGTTGGTTAAAGCATAGAGAATATCAGGATAATTGATTATTTTATGTGATATAACTTAGCAAATAGTTTCGTAGAAAGAGAAAACTGCCATAAAAACGGGTCGGTTCTTGCGCCGGCCCTTTGTTATTATCCATTCATTAAACTAGCGAGTCATGCCTGAATTACCTGATCTGCAAGCATTTCGTCATAACCTGGAAAGGAAATTATTGCATCAGCAGCTGAAAACAATTACCGTAAAGAACAGTAAGAAACTGGCGGTTGCTGAAAAGACGCTGCAATCTGCCCTGGAAGGGCAAAAGTTGAAAGAGATACAGCGGGTGGGGAAGGAATTGCATTTTGTATTTCAGAATGGGCATGTACTGGGCATGCATCTCATGTTGCATGGCAAGTTATACTTCTTTGAACAGCAAAATAAAGAGAAATACACGATCGCCGAATTACTGTTTAGCAACGGAACAGGATTAGCCATTACTGATTTCCAGGGCTCGGCTAACATTGCGCTGGATCCAGCTGAAAAAACTGCTCCGGACGCCCTGTCGGACGATTTTAATGAGAGCTACCTGAAGACGCAGTTGAGCAAGAAAAAGATCGGGATTAAAAAATTCCTGTTGGATCAAAAACAGGTGTTGGGCATCGGGAATGCTTATGCCGATGATATTTTATGGTACGCCAGGATCTCTCCTTTTTCCATCTGTAATAAAATCCCTGCCGCCAAGGTAAAAGTATTGCTGTCTGCCATCAAGCATATTTTACGGGAGGCAGAAAAGAAGATACTTAAAAGTAACCCCGACATTATTCATGGAGAAGTCCGTGACTTTATGCTGGTACATAATGCCAAATTAAAGGAAAGTCCCGGTGGTGCTGTCATTCATAAAGATACTGGTGGCGGCAGAAAGACTTATTATACAGATGAACAGGAGCTATTTGAGTAGTATCCCCGACGCCAAAACTGTATCCGGGGCGGTATCCCGTGGCTCATAAATTCCTCCGGCAATTTTTTCCACAAAAGCTTTGGGGAAAAATTTGGGCAGCCAGGCATTCAATTTATTGGTAAAGCCGGGCACAATTTCCGCTTTGCCATTAAACAAGCCATCAATGGCTATTTTAGCCACCCGTTCCGGCGTCATATTAAACCGGTCGGCAATCTTCCGGGTGCGGCTACCCATGCGCGCCCTGTTTACAAAATCGGTGTCGGTACTACCCGGGCTCAGCGCGCTCACGGAAATATTAGCATGCCGCAGTTCATGCCGGAGCCCACGGGTAAATGATAATGCAAAAGCTTTGGTAGCCGCGTAAATATTCAGGTAGGGTACCGTTTGATAGGCGGTAGTGCTGGCCAGGTTGAGCAGGTACGCCCTAGGGAACTGCCGTAGTACCGGGATATAGGCGTACGACAGGCTTACCTGCGCCTTGATATTTACATCAATGATATTCAGCTGTTCGGGCAGTGTTAGTGTTTCAAACGCGCCATTGATGCCATACCCGGCATTATTTACTACCACAGATAATAAGTCGTGGTAAGTGCTGCTCCAGGTAGTGACCCGTTGCGCAGCATCGGGGGCCGATAAATCCTGGTGCAACGTGTGTACGTGCACGTGATATTGCGCTGAAAGTGTTTCTGCAGTAGCTGCCAGGGCAATTTGGTCTATATCTACCAGCAGCAGGTGATAATTTCTTTCTGCCAGTTGAGCTGCAATGGCTTTCCCGATTCCTTTGGCTGCGCCGGTAATTAATGCGTATGACATAGTTGTTGTTTTTAGAGAGAAGGAGTGTTTACTTCCGCCAGTTTTCCCCCGTGGGCGGTAACGTTTGCCCACTGTGGCTTACCGCCATAGAGATGTTGTTTGAACTGGGCCAGCTTATGATAGAAAGGTGTGGGACTATTGGCTGTTTTAGGCTGGTAGTCGCCGGTAATGATAGGAATATACATCACCCGCCGGCGGCTTTTTTCGCCGGTGTAGGGCGACTGTTGTACGCGGTGCCACAGGCGACCATCGTGTACGGTAAGATCGCCTGCTTCGATATCGAAGCCTACTTCCTTTTTATCCGGATTGTTGTCGATGAAGTATTTCTTTCTGAATAATAATTTAAAAAGACCTTGTTCGTGTGTGCCGGGCAGTACCCGTAAACCACCGTTATCCAGTGGGCAATCGTCGAGGTGAATGCCTACGTTGAGCATAGGAAGAATGCGCGAACCAAGGAACAAATCCCGGGGGCTATCAGTATGCCAGCCCAGCTGCTTGAATTGACTGGCGGCAGTATTGACATAGTGGTTGATCACCAGCCCATCTTTTTCATTTTCGCCAATCCTGCCGCTATAGGGGCCCAGTAACGCAATGAGCGACTGGAGCCTGCGGTCTTTCAGCAATTCACGTAAGGTATTGCTGAAGTGGGAAGCGAAGGCAATGCGTTGAATCAGCGGGGCGCCATTGATGTCGGTGCCTAATTTCAGCGGGATACCATTGACTTTCTGCACCTGGTTGCGTAGCAGAAAATCCTGTACCTGTGCTACCTCTCCATGAATATGGGCGAGTGTATGTTTATCCAGGAAATTTTTAAACTGGATGATGCCATGTTGATGGAAATACTGTAGATGCGTGTTGTTAATCCCCTCATCGAGGCGGAATACGGGTTGGTTGCTCGTGTTCATGACGAATATGTTTAGGCTGACAGTGATGTTGGTTGTTGAAATAAAAATGCAAAGCGGCAATGGTGGGAGGCCGCAGGTGGGATGGGCGTTAACAACAACGATAAACAGCTGCTGGCTGTTGCGGACGATTGATCAGATTATACAACCGGTGTCGGTTAGGTGGATAATAATTAGTGTCCATGGTATACGATTTTTATTAGTCTACTAATTCTGTAGACAAATATAAACAATCACTTTTGATAACAAAAAAATATTTTCCTGCTACCGGAGCTGGCAGGGATATTATTGACCGGTATTCAGCAGGGCTTCATAATCGCTGTTGGTGTCGATATCTATGGCGCCTTCGGGGAAATGGAGTGTAGCTACCTGGCCGGGGTGTTGCAACAATATTTTTTTAGCCCCTTCCTGCCCACTGAGGGATAGCAGCTGGGGAAAGAATTTTTTATCGAAGAGTGCCGGTGTACCTATTGTGTCGCCATAGGAAGCCGCTATCAAGCCCTTGCCACTGGATTTTTTGAGGGCATAGATGTCTTGCAGCAGGGAGGTGCTGATATGTGGCTGATCGCATAACAGCAGCAGTGCGCTGGTAGTATTGGGTTGTATCTGCAGCAGATGTTGCAGGCCCGCTTTAATAGAGCTACCCATGCCGGTAGGCCAGTGGGGATTAACCACTGTATGCACTTTTTCTGCAGGGAGTTGTTGTTTGATCTGGGTGGCAAATGCGCCCAGGACCACTACTACAGGCATAGGACCCGATTGCTGGGCAGTGTGTACCACATTTTGCAACAGGCTTTTATGTTGAAAAGGCAGTTGCTGTTTTGGAGTGCCCAGTCTCTTTGAAGCGCCAGCGGCGAGGATAACGATACCAGTTGTTTCCATTATAATACTTGTTGGAGGATAATTTGTTGCTCACGTGGATGAATAGTGGTATTTCTTTCCCGTAAGGAAGTGGCGGAGGCAGCTGCCATCACTGATTTTATTTCACTAATAACGGAGAGTGCAATTTCTTCCGGTGTTTCTGCACCGAGGTCGAGTCCTGCCGGTCCGTGTACACGTGCCCGTTGTTGCCTGGAAACCGGGACGCCGTTTTCCATGAGTTCACTGAGCATGCGTTGTAATTTTTTGACAGGCCCCAATACGCCTATATACGGCAGCGGAAGTGGCAGTAATTGCGTTAGCAGGGCCAGGTCGTAATTATAGTTATGGGTCATGAGCACCACTGCCGTATGGGCGTCGGTGTTTATCGCTGACAGGAGTTGTGCCGGTTTGGCCAGTACCACCCGGGTAGCATCGGGAAACCTGGCTTTGGAGGCGTACAGGGGGCGACCATCGGCCACAATGGTGCGCCATCCCAGCAGGCTGGCCATTTTTACCAGTGGTATTACGTCATTGCCTGCGCCGGCAATGAGCAACTGTACGGCGGGCGGCAGATAAGCTGCGTGTGCCGTAAAGTGGTTATTACCGGCCTGGTAGGTTTTGGTAAAAGAGGCGCGTGTGTCCAGCGCGACCTGTGCATCGGCCGTCACCGCCTGTTGGAGCTTCCTGTCTTCGATAGGGTATGCTGTTTGCCCGTTGGCATTCAGCAACAGGCAGGTGCCGGGTTGAGGCCCTTTACGCTGGCGCAAACTAAAGATGGTGACCAGCACGGCGGGGCTGCGATGTGCGATGGCTTCCTGGAGCAGCGCCAGTGGATTGTCAGGATTGGCAGCGTTGATAGGTTCCAGCAGGATATGAACAATGCCGTTGCATCCGAGTCCTACGCCCAGGGTAGCATCGTCTTCATCGTTGGTGTCGTAGGTAACCAGCATGGGTTGCTGTTGCAGTATAACCAGCTGGGCCTTGCGCAGGGCATCGCCTTCGAGGCATCCCCCGCTGATGGCGCCGGTGAGGGTACCATTTTCTGTTACCAACATACGTGCGCCAGGTTGGCGGTACGCCGATCCTTCCACGTGCACTACCGTAGCCAGGGCCGTTTTTAGCCCCTGCTGGCAGGCGTTGTGATAAGCCTTTACGATATCTTCCAGTTCTTTCATGTGTTCGTGTTTTCGGTGGAAGTAATATGTAATAGCTTATCTGGTGTGATAGGCAGATCGCGCACGCGGATGCCTGTGGCATGAAATACCGCGTTAGAAACAGCGGCAGCAAATCCTATCAGCGCAATTTCTCCCAATCCTTTGGAGCCCATGGGGTTGATATATGGATCCTTTTTATTAACGAAATACACATCGGTGGGGGGCGTGTCTGCGTTGACCGGTACGTGATAATCGGCGTAGTTATTATTGACGAAACGACCGAAGCGGTGATCCAGTATAGCCTCTTCCGTTAGCGCCATCCCGATGCCACCTACTACGCCGCCAATCATCTGACTGCGGGCTGTTTTGGTATTAACAATGGCGCCAGCATCTGCCACGCTTACGATATGTTGTATGCGTACTACGCCCGTGGTGGGATGTACATGAACTTTGGCAAAGTGTACAGAGAAAGAGTACATGGAGTATTTCTTTCTTTCCTCTCCGCCCTGGGAGGTGGCTGTTACTTTTACTTCCGGCAGCTTTTGTTGTTGCAGGAGTGCTTCGTGTGTAATTTTTGTTTGCCGGTCGGCAGTGATGAGTTGTCCATCTTCATAAATAATCTGCTCCGGGGTGGTTTGTTTAAATGCGGGTACCTGGCTGATAGCGAGGTTAGCCAGCTCTTTCAGCAGGGTATGGCAAACATCCGATACGGCGCTGCCCACAGTAGATACGGTGGCAGACCCTCCTTGTTCCGGCGCATAGGGAAAGGAGGATTCTCCCAACATAAAAGTTATTTTATCCGGGGAGATACCGGTAACGTCGGCGGCGATTTGTACCATGGCGGTAGCAGTACCGGGACCAATATCTGCAGCGGCGCTTTGCAAGGTGAGCGTGCCATCGGCTTTTAGTATAGCCGATACCGTAGCTTTGCCACGATAGGCGCCGAAGGTGCCGCTGCTCATGCCATAGCCTGCCAGCATACCGTTTTCCTGCATGCTGCGGGGCGCCGGGTTGCGGCTGGACCAACCAATTTTTTCCGCTCCTATCTGGTAAGCTTCCTTCAGGTATTTACTGGAGAAGGGAAGGTTTCTTTCCGGGTCGGTATCGGCATGATTCAGGATGCGCAATTGCAGCGGATCTATTTTCAATTTGTAGGATAGCTCATCTATGGCCGATTCCAGGGCAAAAGAACCGGTGGCTTCTCCGGGGCCCCGCATCCAGATGGGCGTGCTCATATTGAGCGGTACCAGCTGGTACCGGGTATTTACGTTGGGGCAATCGTACATGAATTTCGTCATGGCTACAATGCCTTCTGTAAAGTCTTCATAAGGCGACGTGATAGCGACGGCTTCATGGGTAATGCCGGTTAATTTCCCATCGGCGGTGGCGCCCATGCTTATTGTTTGGCTGGAGTTGGGGCGGTATCCTACCAGTGTAAACATTTGTTCGCGGGTGATAACCAGCTTTACCGGTTTACGTATTTTTTTGGCAGCCAGTATGGTGGCAATTTCCAGTGGCCATACACGGAGCGCCATGCCAAATGCGCCGCCTACAAACCGGGAATGGACGGTAATATTTTGTTCAGGGATTTCAAACAGTTCCTGTATCGTTTCCTGTACGCTTTTTACGCCCTGTGTTTTGGCGTAGAGGGTGAGGGTGTCGGGGGAGGTCCAGTGTGCAATGATGCCAGCCAGTTCCATAGGATTGTGTACTTCCAGTGGGATGGTGTATTGGGCGCTGTGGGTAACGGGCGCTTTTTGCCAGGCATTGATTTCTCCACGGGAATAGTCTTTCATACGGTTGTTCTGAAAGGCTTTATCCATGCTGGCTTCCATATTGGTATAATGTGTTTCCTGGTTGTACTGCACTTCTACCAGGGAGGCGGCATATACCGCGCGTTCCATGGTGTTGGCCACTACAATAGCCACTGGTTGTCCGTTGGAATAGATGCGGTTATCGCGGAAGATTTGCAGGCCGTTTTTGTCGCCCGGATTTGTTTTTTTATATCCTGGCACTGGTGGTGCGTTCAGGTGCGACACTATATCCGCTACTCCCGGTGCACGCAATGCTTTGGTGGTGTTAATGCTGGCAATGGCGCCGCAGCTGATGGTACTGCAAACCAATGCAGCGTATTGCATATCCGCCGGTTGGTGGTCGGCAAAGTATTTGGCTCCGCCGGTTACTTTCAGGCGACCATCCACGCGGTTCATGGGTTGTCCTGTTTGTTGTTTTTTCATGCGGTAGCAGCTTTTAGTAAGGCGGTTTGAATACTGTTGAATGCCAGGTCTTTTTTAAAGCCGTTGTGGGCATACGTTTTAGCACCCTGGATGGCGATGTTTGCCGCCAGCCGGAAATTGTCGCTGGTAGGTGCTTTGCCGGTGAGCGCTTTCTCTGCATCGGGAAGGCGCCACGGTTTATGCGCTACACCTCCCATGGCTATACGAATATTGCGTATCACGTTGTCGCTGATATCCATGGCCACGGCTACGGATACCAGTGCGAAAGCATAGGAGGCACGATCACGTACTTTGAGGTAGCAGATATGTTTGGTGAATGGGTGCGTGGGGATTTCCACGGCCGTGATCAGTTCGTTTTTAGCCAGGTTATTATCCAGCTGTGGGGTATTGCCTGGCAGGCGGTGAAAGTCGGTAAATGGAATGCGGCGTTCGCCTTTAGGTCCTGCTACCAGTACCGTAGCGTCGAGGGCGGCCAGTGCTACGCACATGTCACTCGGGTGAACGGCGATGCAGTTGTCGCTGGCGCCGAAAATGGCGTGCATACGGTTAATGCCACCGATAGCGCCACAGCCGCTGTTGGGCTGGCGCTTATTACAGGGCATAGACGTATCGTAGAAATAGGAGCAACGGGTGCGTTGCATCATGTTGCCACCTACGGTAGCCATATTGCGCAATTGTTGGGAGGCGCCGGCCAGCAGAGCTTCCGACAATAGCGGATGCTGTGTTTTTACCAGCTCATGTGCGGCCAGGTTGCTGTTGAGCACCAGGGCGCCTATGTGCAGGGTATTACCGTCCTGCCGGATCTCCCGGAGGGGGAGCTGGTTGATGTCGATCAGTTTTTCCGGTAAGGTGACCCCGTTTTTCATGAGGTCGAGCAGGTTAGTACCGCCTGCAATGAAGCGGGCGCTATGATCGCGTGCCATAGCGTCTATGGCAGCCTTAAGGCTGTTGGGTCTTACGTAGGAGAAAGGATTCATGCTATTTGTCCTCCATTTTTTACATCCATGATGGCGTTTACAATATTGTCGTATGCACCGCAGCGGCAGATGTTGCCGCTCATGAATTCGCGGATTTGTTCCGGGGAGCCGGCATGTCCTTCGTGTAGGCAGGCTACGGCGGACATGATTTGTCCGGGAGTACAATATCCGCATTGGAAGCCATCGTGCCGGATGAATGCTTCCTGTACCGGGTGCAGTTGATCGCCGCTGGAAAGTCCTTCGATGGTGGTGATTTTTTTGCCTTCCTGCATCACGGCAAGGGTGAGACAGGAGTTAATGCGCTGGCCGTTTACATGTACCGTACAGGCGCCGCATTGGCCGTGGTCGCAGCCTTTTTTAGTACCGGTCAGCGCCAGCTGTTCACGTAGGAGATCCAGCAGGGTAACGCGGGGTTCTACAGAGAGCTGCATTTTTTTTCCGTTTATTTCCAGGTTGACCGGCATTTTTTCAAACACGGCAGCAATGGCTTCGTCATGTTGCGCAGCCTTCAGCACCAATGGTGGTGCTAAGGCCAGCGCCATAACAGCAGAAGATTGTTTCAGGAAATCGCGGCGGGCTTCCTGTTTATCTTTTTTTGGTGGAACAGATGATGGCTTGTTTTCCTGTGGCATTTTGCACCCGTTTTTTTCACTAATAAGTTAGCAAAAAAAAATGGTTCCGGGTGCTAAACTTTGATGTATGGTGAACGGAGAAGTTAGCCTATTGTTTTGGGGCTACCCTGGTTTCCCCGTTGCGGGTTATGCGCATGGCGGTAGCGTTGCCATTGTTGTCGGTTACAAACTCAATATCGAAGCCGGCCTCATTGTCCAGGAAGAAGTGGGTATTATCTGCCGCGCTCATGGGCGATCTGGGGCCTTTGTCGGGATAAGCCACCAGCTGCCCGTTTTCCAGCTTTAGCTCTACCAGCAGCGATTGCGCAGTGATCTTATACATGCCGGTATATTTTTTCAGGATGTCTTCGCTCAATTTTACCGCCACTTTCTTTGTCGGTATATAGTAGGGTTGTTGGTAACAAGCGGCCAGTATGCTTTTGGCGATGCCGTTGAGCGCAGGAGTTTCAGTATTGCTGAGTAAAATAATACAGATATCATCTTCTGGTACTCTCAACAGCTGGGAGCGGAAGCCAAAAATGCCACCACTGTGCATCACGGCTTTATGTCCAAAGAGACTGTCTATTTCCCAACCAAATCCATAATGGTTTTTCACCTGCGTGGTAGCCAGGGCGATAGATTGCGCGCTGATAACGCGGTTCTGTTGCAGCGCCTGGTGAAAGCGGTATAGGTCGCCGGTGGTGGAGTAAATGGCGCCGGCTGAAAAGGATACGGATGAATCTACTAAGGGAGATATTTTCGTGTAATCATTCAGGCTGTCGGCTACATATCCAATAGTTCTGTTGTTGCTCTGCAGGTGCGCAAAGTCAAACCCACTGTGTTGCATACCGGCTGGTTTGAAAATATATTTCCTTACTGCAGCTTCCCAGGGTATGCCGGTGGCTTTATGCACAATATATCCCAGCATGGAATAGCCGGAGTTACTATAGTTCCAGCCGGTACCCGGGGAAAAATCCAGTGGTTTATCTTTAAACAGTGCGATCATTTTTTCTTCTGTAGCTGGTTGTTCGGGGTGCCAGAGATCCCTGTCCAGCCTGGTATAATTGAAGATGCCGGAAGTATGCGACAGCAGTTGACGGATGGTAATACTATCGCCATGTGGATAAGCCGGGTAGAATTTGCTGATGTGGTCGTCGAGTGACAACTGATGCAGCTCTGCGAGTTTTAGGATCAGGGTGGAGGTGAAGGTTTTGGTAATCGACGCCAGCTGGTATTGACTGTTGGTGGTGTTGGGGATATGTTCGTTCACGTTAGCGGAACCGTAAGCTTTATCTATGAGTATTTGTCCATGTACCGCTACGAGCGCCGTGCCGGAAAACTGGTGTTGGTCATGATAAGCATAGAGGAGGGTATCAATTTTTTGTGCAGTGGTTTGGGCATACAGGGTTTGTACTGTGAGGAAGAAGCACAACAGGGGGAGTATTCTCTTGAGCATAGCAAAAATTTTTGGGAAGGTAGTCCAGGGGATGGGAAATGGGGAGGTAAATGTGATGGAACTATGGAAAAACAGGACGAAACCGGTAAAGCGGTGTTTTAATTAGTGTGCCTGATAGTGCCAGGAGCGGGGTAGCAAAGTCATTTACGGGCAATATTTTTTGCCTGCATGTTGTTCTTCAAAGTCTTTTATTTGTTGTTGCAGCGCGCGTTTTTGTTGCAGGTATTGTTTGAGGTCTAAGCCTTGTTGCCTGGTCGTTTCCAGTTGGGTGAGCGCTTTATGCAGCTGGTAATAGGCTTTTCTGATCTGTGCAATTTCGGAGTTCCGGAAAGCCAGTACATCAGGAGCTTCGCGGATAATATCGGTAGAAAATCCATTCTGTACCCAGTTATTAAAGTCATAACCCAGTACGGCCATGCTGCCGGTGTTGAGGGCGCCGTATCCGACGATGTATACAGTGGGATCGTTGTATTGGCAGTGGAGGCAAACGGCCTGACCACCACTGTCATCACCGATGCTGAGGTATTGTGGAAGGTATTGTTGTACCTGGTAGTCGGCGTTGCGTTGGAGCAGATGAGCAGTGCCATACAGCAATACCAGGTCGGTTACCGGCAGGTCATCTTCTGCTTGTTCTTTTAGCAGGAAGTTGCGATAAGCACCCGGCAAGGGGAAGCCGAGTGCTTTTTCTATTTCAGAGATGTTATTATTGTTCGCCATTTTTAAGTTGTGCTAACCATTGTTGGGCGAATTCGTTGCCGGGTTCCAGTTTGATCACTTCCTCAAAAGCGGCGATGGCATTGGGTATCTGGTCCATGTTGTAGAACAATACGGCCCGGTTTACGTGCACATAGGGATCGTTTGGTGCCAGTTTCAACACTTCATCATAGATCGCCAGCGCCTCTTCGTCCAGCTGAAGCAGCATAAAGACGGATCCTTTATTCATCATCAGGTTAGGCTCTCCGGGCGCCAGTTCCAGGCCTTTGTTGGCATATTGCAATGCCAGTCGTAATTTGTTGATAATACCCATTTGAGTATCCTGGTTATAGCCGTTATCTTCCATGTGGGTGATCGCTGTATTGGCTTCCTGCAGCATTTTTATTACCTGTTGTTCATACCAGCCAGCGCTTTTTTCTACATTTTCAGCGAAGGGAACATTTTCCAGGTCTATTTCTTCTGCCGTATCCGTGCCGGGTTTCATTTTATCGGCTGCCGGTGCATACCACCATTCGCAGAATTTTCCCAGTTCGCCGCCGATGGGTAATTCATCGGAAGGTGGTAAGGTATCCGCATCAATGGCATCGTTTGCCAGTACCAGTTCCAGTATAGATTCGAGTGCTTTGTAATTAATAGGTTCTCCCATTTGCTCTGCATTCATTACGATGTAGGGCATCAGCTGGTAGTAGCTGGCCAGCAGGCTGGTATTTTTTTGTTGGCCTGCCAGTTCTGCAATTTCGTGCGACATGGTAAATACGTCTATTTCTTCCGGGGCTATCGCATCTTTGCCGGTTAGGGTACCATTGTCTACCAGGTCGGTCCACAGCAGGGAGCCGGCATCGCAGTATAAGATATAGTGGTTGGTGTTATGGTCGTAGTTGGCGTAGCCGGCTACCGGGTTGGTTTCAGCGTCCCATTCGGCGGTCGGTTGCTCGTAGATGAAACTGAATTTTTTGCTGGCTTCCAGCGCATCAAACCAGGCTTTATGGGCTTCGTAGGCCGGATGAGCGCTGATAGGAAATGTATAAACGAAGCGGTGTTTGATCAGCGTATCTATTACGCGGAAATGGGTAAACCCGGTATCAAACTGTTGTTGTACGCGATAAAGGTTATAGAAAAGACTTCTTCGGTCGAGTCCTTCTTCGGGGCTTTCGTCCAGACAATAAACGGATAATTCCACCCATGATTCAACTTCGTGCATCGACATATGTAGCGCGGTTTTTAGGCAAAACTACGTAAAAAGCAGAAAGCGTAAGGCAGAAAGCAAAAAGCTATTGTGGGAAGTGATCTTAGCGAATATTTAAAATATGCTTTGGTCATTCTCCACAATAGCTTTTTGCTTTTTGCCTTACGCTTTCAACAATACGTTCTTCACGTATTTGTAGCTTTGGGTGATGCTCTGGAACGGATCGATGGTGATTTTGTCCTGTTCTACAAACAGGTGTTTTACACCTGCCAGCTTAGCCTGGGCAAATATTTTGTGGAAGTTGATACTGCCGGTGCCTACTTCTGCGAAGGTTACGCCGGAGAGCAGCTCCATAGAGGTTTTGTTTTCTGTACCGGCTGCAGTGAGACTGGCCGTATTGTTTTTATCCATGTCTTTTACGTGCCAGGCAACGAAGCGGCCGGGTGCTTCTTTAAAGAGGGCTACCGGGTCGCGTCCGGATTTTACCGCCCAGAACAGATCCAGCTCAAAGGATACGAGGGAAGGATCTGTTTCTTTGAGCATAATATCATAGCCGGTGCTATTGTTATCTGCCAGGGGTTTAAATTCCCAGTAGTGATTATGGTAGCCAATGTGGAGGTTAGCTTTTTTACAGATTTCACCTGCCTTATTGAGTTGTTCTGCCATGAATTTATAATCGTCCGCTACCAGTTTTTTATCCCAGAGGGAGAGTGGTAATACCGGTACAATGAAATAGCGTTGCCCCAATGCGGCGGCTAGTTCAATTTGCGGTTGCAGGGCATCTGCGTTACCATTGCCCCGCGTAAGGTAGTCGTTGAGCTGATAGTGGCCGCTGGGTGTTACCAGTTGATGCTGTTGTAATACGGCGCCCAGTTCTTTTGGCTTGAGGCCCCAGAATTCCCCTTTATCGCCGGCGCCCTGGAAGCCATAGAATGTTTCTACTTCGCGGTAGCCAATGCCGGCTACTTTGGCCAGGGTACCTTTAGGGTCCTTGTCCAGCTGATCACGCAGGGTATACAGCTGAATACCGATTTTCTTAGGGAGTGCTTTATTGCCGGTCATAGCCAGGAGGCTGCCGGGGAGCATCATGCCTGCTGCCATCAATCCTGTTTGCTGGAGGAAGGAGCGTCTCGAAGTATGCATGGTCATAAAAAATTTATAACGTGGGTAAATGTTGAATCACTGCAGTGGTTATATAGGGCAATTTAATAAAACGATTTTATCTTGACCGAATTTTTTAGCCGCTATGGGAGGAGATGGTACTTTTTTGCAGAAACCGGCAGAATAATACAATAAAAAGATAGTTTGACATAACGGAAATGCGCGTGTGATAAAAATAAATATTCCCTTTGTAATCGTTAGTGGTGGATGGTTTGAAACCTCTTGTGCTGCATCATTGCAGCAGCTGTTTTTATTCCTGTAATTTTTGAATAGAGGAGGTTTTAAAATGGTTAAATTGTTAGTCGTTACTTGTCCAAAACCTTGTCCAACATGCGTGTTTTTTTCAGCAGTATAAAACAGGCCGAAAAGGGTACCCGCCAGAAATCCAGGTTACGGGAGTGGATAGAGGCGGTAATTTTCGCCGTTGTTGCTGCGACCCTGATCCGTACTTTTATTTTTGAGGCTTTTGTTATCCCCAGTGCTTCCATGGAGAAGACGCTGTTAATCAATGATTTTATTTTTGTGAGCAAAGTCAGTTATGGGCCCCGCATTCCTATTACCCCGTTGGCATGGCCTTTTACTAACCATACCATGCCTTTTACAAAAGATGTGGCTCCCTTTTCCACGACTGTACAGTGGCCTTACAGGCGGCTGCCGGGATTTGGGCATATTGAGCGTAATGATGTAGTGGTGTTTAATTATCCCTGCGGCGACACGGTGCTGAAGAATAAAGCGGGGGAAGATGAAGACTACTATACCATGGCCAGTTTGGGAGCGGAATACCTGCACAAAAATTACGGACCACCTATTACCAGGCCGGTAGATAAGCGGGAAACCTGGATCAAGCGCTGTATAGCGGTGAGCGGGGATACTATTGAGATCGTGAGCGGCGAAGTATATATCAATCACCGCCCGGGGAGGATACCTCCAGATTTCCAGGCCCGCTATTATGTGACTATGCCGGACCGCAAGCGGTTGAGCGAGGCCATGCTAGACAAGCTGGGGACAGATCACATCCCACGGCCTATGCGCGATTCAGGTATGTTCATACATAACTTGTCGCCCAATAACCTAGATACCCTCTATGCCAGGGGAGCGCGGATAAAACGGGTGATAGTGGAAGGTTACGGCGATTACCGGATATTTCCCTTCGATAACAAACACTATGAATGGACACAGGATTGTATGGGCCCGGTTTATGTTCCAAAAAAGGGTGTTACCGTGACACTTGATACTTTAACCCTGCCTTTTTACCGCCGCATTATCGACACCTATGAGCATAATACGTTAAAGGTGGTGGATAACAAGATTTATATTAATAACCAGGAAACCGGTACTTATACTTTTAAGATGAATTATTACTGGATGATGGGGGATAACCGTAACGAATCGACAGATTCGCGTTTCTGGGGTTTTGTTCCTGAAGATCATATTGTGGGGAAGGCCTGGATTATCTGGATGAGCTTTGACCATGGCCACATCCGCTGGCGACGATTGTTTAGCACGATTAAATAAGGAGGACTTTGCATGACAGTTGGGTTACACAAAATCCTCCGGGTGATTTACCGGCTATGGCAAAGGGCTGTATGGTGCTTTGATGATTTTTAAATTCGTACTTTCGCAGCATGCCCGTATTGCATCATTCAGACTACAGAGCGCCATTCCTGCTGCAGAATCGTCATATGTTAACGATTTACCCTTCCCTGTTTCGAAGTATCGCTCCTGCGCCTTACCGGCGGGAACGTATTCCTACGCCGGATAACGATTTCCTGGACCTGGATTTCAGCGAAAAAGGGAATGACCGTATCGTAGTGATTTTGCATGGACTGGAGGGAAATTCAACGCGTAAGTATGTACTGGGCATGGTGCATATTTTTAATGAAGCAGGCTTCGACACCGTGTCTATGAATTTCCGTGGCTGCAGCGGAGAGCCCAATAAAAACCTGTGTTTTTATCATAGCGGGGAAACGGGTGACCTGCATACCGTGATTACCTACCTGCAAACATTGGGGAAATATAAGACCATACACCTGGTCGGTTTTTCGCTGGGAGGTAATGTCACACTCAAGTACCTGGGGGAAAAGGGGAGTCAGCTGAAAGGCGTCATTAAATCGGCAGTAGCCATCTCGGTGCCCTGCGATCTTAAAAGCAGTTCGGCTGAATTGGAGAAACGGCATAATATCATTTACATGCAGCGATTCATCCGCGACCTGGGAGAGAAGCTGCGGTTAAAGGAACAACTGTACCCGGGCCGAATCGACTTGTCGGGCTACAACGCAGTAAAGTCATTCCGGCAATTCGACGACCGTTACACCGCGCCTATACATGGCTTCCGGGACGCGTTGCAATACTGGGAGGAATGCAGTTCCCGCAAATACCTACACAGGATACAGGTGCCTGCTTTGCTGATCAATGCTGTCGACGATCCCTTCCTGAGCAAAGAATGTTATCCCTACGACCTGGCATCCAAAAGTTCCTGCTTTTTCCTGGAAACACCACAGCAGGGCGGACATGTAGGCTTCGTGAAATTTGGAGTGCCCTATTACTGGTCGGAACAACGGGCCTTATCGTTCTTGCAGGAAGCGTAAATAGTTTGTATTTTGATACCAGCTTTAGCATCGACGCTAATTTATTTTGTTATGAAAAAAACTGGTCAATTTTTTTTGAGCCTTGCCCTGCTCCTGGGCAGCTATATGAGTGGAAACAGCCAACAGAAAGCGCCTGGTATCAACTATTGGCTTACTTCTCCCGATAAATCTGTTGTGCTGCAACAACAGCCGCGTACTTTGTTGTTTAGCGCCGTGAAAAAAGATATGCCCGTTATAACGGTAGACGATACCCATACGTTCCAGGGAATAGATGGATTTGGGTTTACGCTCACCGGAGGCAGCGCTACGCTGATCAACCAGCTGCCCGCCGATCAGCAGGATGCTTTGCTGAAAGAATTATTTCTTACCAAAGGAAACGGCATCGGTATCAGCTATCTGCGCCTGAGCATCGGCGCCTCTGACTTGAGCGCCAGCGTATTCACCTACGATGATATGCCCGAAGGAGAAACAGATCCGGAGCTGAAGCATTTTACCATCACTGAAGAAAAGAAAGACCTGATCCCGGTGTTAAAAAAGATTGTGGCCCTTAATCCTGCCATCAAGATATTAGGCTCTCCCTGGACTCCACCAGCCTGGATGAAAACCAATGAATCTTTTATCGGTGGTAGTTTAAAGCCGGAATATTACAGCGTGTATGCACAATATTTTGTGAGATATATACAGGCGATGAAAGCCGCCGGTATTACGATCGATGCCATCACAATTCAGAATGAGCCGCTGCATCCCAAAAATAATCCGAGCATGCTGATGCTGGCGCCCGACCAGGCCGCCTTTATCCGGGACCACCTGGGACCTGCGTTTAAAAAGGAACGCATCAAAACGAAGATTATCTTATATGATCACAACTGCGATAAGCCGGAATATCCTATTTCTATTCTCCAGGATGCCGCTGCCAGCCCGTATATCGATGGATCCGCTTTCCATTTATACGGTGGTACTATTGATGCGCTCAGTAAAGTACACGACCTGTTTCCCGGTAAGCATCTTTATTTTACAGAACAGTGGTCGAATGGGAAGGGCAGCTTTGCTGAAGAACTGACAACAAATACTACGCAGTTGATTATTGGCGCTACCCGCAACTGGGCGCGCAATGTACTGCAATGGAACCTGGCAGCGGATGCGAAGTGGAACCCGCATACTGATAAAGGAGGTTGTTCCCAATGCCTGGGAGCTATTACCATTGATGGAAATGCTGTCTCGCGCAATTCCTCTTATTATGTGATCGGGCATGCGTCTAAATTTGTGCCGGCCGGTTCGGTGAGGATTGCATCCGATATTCCCGGTAAACTGGATAATGTAGCTTTTAAAACGCCTGCCGGAAAAAGAGTACTGATAGTGGTGAATAATGATACCACGTCGCAATCCTTCCAGATCAGTGCGCGCGGGCAACAGGCCACTGCATCGCTGAATAGCGGAGAGGTAGCCACGTTTGTCTGGTAATGTTTTATTCTCCTTTCATGGTGTTGGCTTAACCGGTGTAAGGAACCTTCGGGAAGGTTATATATATTGTTAAGACACCGTTATGAAATAACACTACCAAAAATATCAGCGCGAACAATGATGGTGATGCTTTCAGGGTGTTGTATCTATACCTGATGCCTATTTTATTCGAAATGCCTGTATGAATTTATAGCATCGCACTTTTAACCGAATATGTTACTATGCGTATTGAACGGAGAAAATTTTTAAGAAACGTAAGTCTTACGATGGCAGGTGCGCTCACGGTGCGCCTGCCGGTAGTAGGCCGGGCTATCCAGGATAGCCAGCACCGCCTGTTGACTACCACGCAGCCTCCTGCCGGGTGGATCGCTTCCCTGTATGAACGTGGCCAGGCTACCCGCTATCTGAAAAGCAGGAATGAATTGCAATACATTGGTATGCCGGTAGGCGGCATTATGTGCGGTACTGTATACCTCGGCGGCGACGGTCGTTTGTGGCTATGGGATATTTTCAATAAAAACCAGGAAGGTATTGAGCCGAAAGTCGTAGACTATAACGCCAATGTACTGGATGGTGGAAAGAAAGTACGCTCCCGCGATGGGGCTTGCTACATTGCTCCTTCTAAAGATATCCGTCCGCTGGACCAGGGATTTGCCCTGCAGCTGCGCTATGGTAATAAAACGGAGATACGGAAGCTGGATGAACACAGCTGGCCGGAGATCAGCTTCGAAGCCACCTACCCGATGGCTACCATCCGGTATATAGATCCAGCGTTACCGGTAGAAGTAACGCTGGAAGCCTTTTCGCCCTTCATTCCATTGAATGAAGATGATTCTGGGCTGCCGGTAACTATCCTGTCTTACAAAATAAAAAACAAGAGCAATACGCCGGTTACCGCCACTATCATGGGATGGCTGGAAAACAAAACTGCGCTGTATTCCGCCGCCGCCGCGCATGAGCGGGTAAACACCGTGGTAAATGGTACCGGGTGGAGAGGCGTTAACGCCATCATCCGTACGAAAAGCGGAAGTAACGAAGCGCTCGAAAAACAGTTCGACTACGGTAATATGTGCCTCGCTGCCTTTGATAAGGCCGCCATGGCTAATTCCGCTATGCTGGAAGGGCCGCTGACCAACAAGAGTTTTACCCTGATGCCGGAAAAGCAAACCGTAAAAGATACCGGGGAGAAATTAACCGGCGCCGTGGCATTATACAATACGATACCACCGGGAAAGACTATACGAAATGACTTTGCTATCAGTTGGTATAGCCCTAACTTGCATTTCAACGGTATCCAGGGTGAAGGCCGTTATTATGCCAACAAGTTTGCCGACGCGATAGCGGTCATGGATTATGTAAACACTAATTACGAGCGCCTGAGCCGTGAAAGCCGCTTATGGAAAGATACCTGGTATGACGCGTCCTTACCCTGGTGGTTTATGGAGCGTACTTTCCTCAATATTTCCACGCTGGCTACTACCACGGCGCATCGTTTCCGCTCGGGCCGTTTCTGGGCCTGGGAGGGCGTAGGTTCCTGTGAAGGCACCTGCACGCACGTTTGGCAATATGCACAGGCGGTGGGCCGTATCTTCCCGGCATTAGAAAGGGATACGCGGGAACGGGTGGACTTGGGCATTGCGCTCCTGCCAGATGGGGGCATTCTTTTCCGCGGCGAAGCAGAGAAACGCCCGGCAATAGACGGACAGGCCGGTACTGTGCTGCGTATTTATCGTGAGCACCAGATGAGTAAAGACAGCGCTTTCCTGGAAAGGAACTGGTCTGGTATTAAGAAGGCCACGCTCTTTATTATTCGCCAGGACCGCAACGGCGATGGCATGGAAGACACGCCGATGGAGAATACGCTGGATGCCGTATGGGATGGTGAAATAGCCTGGATTGTAGGGTTGTGTATTGCTGCCGTAAAAGCTGCGGGCCTGATGGCTGCAGAAATGAACGACCAGGAATTTGCTGCTATCTGTAACGACTATACGGAGAAAGGCCGGCGTAACATGGAAACGCAGTTATTCAATGGCGAATACTTTATTCACCAACCGGATAAGGTAAAAGGAAGAACGGTAATTGGTTCTTATAACACTTGTCATATCGACCAGGTATATGGACAGAGCTGGGCTTTCCAGGTGGGCATGGACCGGGTGATTGACCGCGAAAAAACCTTGTCGGCATTAAAGGCTTTATACCGTTATAATTACAAAGCAGATGTAGGACCTTATATCGCTGCGCATCCGGGTGGGCGGCCTTATGCGCTCGCAGGTGAAGCAGGGATGATCCTGAATACCAATCCTAAAAATGAGCCTTATCCATTTGGGGTAAAAGATGCCTGGCAGCTGGGATATTTTAATGAATGTATGACCGGCTTTGAACACCAGGTGGCGGCTCATATGATGGCGGAAGGGATGACAGATGAAGCGCTGACCCTCACCCGCGCAGTGCACGACCGTTATCATGCTGCCAAGCGCAATCCTTTTAATGAAATAGAGTGCAGCGACCATTACGCCCGTGCCATGGCTAGCTACGGTACTTTCATTACTGCCAGCGGGTTCCAGTATCATGGCCCCAAAGGCTATATCGCTTTCGCTCCCGCTATAAATAAGAACAATTTCAAAGCCCCATTTGTGACGGCAGAAGGCTGGGGTACTTATTCGCAGCATAGAGAGCATCATGTCTTGCAGCTGAAATATGGTAAGGTGACCCTGAACACCCTTCGCTTTCAACATAGCGGCGTAAAGCAGGTGAAGTTGGGAAATAAGACAGTACCTTTTAAAGCAGAAAATGGATTTGTTACTATACAGCTGGATCAGCCGCTACAATTACAGGCCGGTCAGCAGCTCGACATTACAATGGTATAACAACTCCGTGCCGCCATGCAGGAAAAATAAAATACAGTACCTTACTGCCATAAATTTTTATCAATGGCAGCATTAAAATTGTTCATGGTACTGTTGGGATGTAAGCCAGATGGCCGTCATACAGAGCAGCATGATATATTCTTTGGTATTGGAAACCAGCTGAGAGACCTGATTCCTGATATGGAAGTATTCTGGCCGGAAGCTAAAGGGAAGTTACATATTGATGGTTTCCGGGAGGTGAATATAGTAGATGATCACCAGATCAGGGTGGTAGAGAGAAACGGACAGGAACCCGGCGACCGGCAACTGTTTTTCCTGAACCTGGGTGGATATAAGCCCAATGAGATGGAAGAGTTTCATTATAAAATACTCAGTGTACAAACAGATATCGGCGTCGCGATCCGGGCATCTAAAGAAACCGTCTTTTTTAAACATACCACTTTCGGGACCGCTACGTCTCACGTGGATGACAAGTATGGAGTGGACGTGGATGATGTTTATACCGTGAAAGATATACTGCCACTACATCTCAAAGAAAAATACACGCTGGAAATAACACCGGTATCAGAAGCAGTGGCGGATCAACTGCACCTGGGATATTTCCAGTTTAGTAAAATATAAATCATGATGGGAGCTGTTTTTCAGCAGGAAGAAGAATTAAATGACATGCTGGCACCACAGGGACGCATCATTGATATGAACCTCAGAGGAGAAGCGCTGGAAAAAATATTACACTAATGATCGTCCCTTTCATTTCCGGCATGGTATCTGTGCCGTAGACTACGAATTTTTATTCGGTGAAATGGATGACAATGACCACCCGTTCCGGTTTCCCGGGACGGGTTTTTTTATGCCATTAATTTTATTATTTTTAATAGTTGTAAAAATGACAATTAATAATTCCGCGTATGAAACATATTTACTGGTTTGTCCTGATATTACCTGTTGTTATTGGCGCTTGTCAGTCCAATAAGCCCGCTTCCACGGTAGAGGGTCCGCTCACAGAAGCGCAGCAGCGGTTGCCTGAAAACGCCGTCAGAGGGCTCAAATCCCGGGAAGGATTGGAAACGACCCTCTTTGCCAGTGAACCTGCCATTATGAATCCCACCAACATGGACATTGATGAAAAGGGGAGGGTGTGGATAACAGAAGCTTACAACTACCGCAATGAACTCAATCCCGGCCATCCCTATAAGCAGGCGGGCGACCGGATCATGATCCTGGAAGACCTGGATGGTGATGGCAAATCTGATACGGCTAAAGTATTTTACCAGGATACCTGTATTAATGCAGCACTGGGAATTTGTGTGCTGGGCAACAAAGTCATTGTCTCCTGTAGCCCCAACGTCTTTATTTTCACCGACACCGACGGCGATGATAAGGCTGATAAAAAAGAGCTGCTATTCCGCGGTATTGGGGGTATTCAGCATGATCATGCCATCCATGCCTTTACGTTTGGTCCGGATGGTAAATTGTATTTCAACTTTGGTAATGCAGGAGATAGTATCCTTGACAGGAACGGCAACGTTATTAGAGATGCAGAAGGGCGGCTGATTGCCAATAAAGGCACGCCTTACCGGCAAGGCATGATTTTCCGCTGCAATCTGGATGGAAGTGACCTGGAAGTGATGGCGCATAACTTCCGGAATAATTATGAAGTAGCAGTAGATGCTTTTGGTAACATGTGGCAGAGCGATAATGACGACGATGGTAACCGGGCGGTACGCATCAACTATATCCTGGAGCACGGTAACTATGGTTATACTGATGAGATGACCGGTGCTGGCTGGTCGAGCCGCCGTATGAATATGGAAGACTCTATTCCTTACCGGCACTGGCATCTGAATGATCCGGGTGTAGTGCCCAACCTGTTGCAAACGGGTGCTGGTTCACCTACAGGGATGGTGGTGTATGAAGGTGATTTATTACCTCCCGTGTTTCATAACCAGATGATCCATGGAGAGCCGGGACATAACGTAGTGCGTTCTTATCCCGTAAAAAAGCAGGGCGGAGGCTATACGGCTACTATCGAAAACATACTGGAAAGTGGTACCGACCAGTGGTTCCGTCCTTCCGACGTGGGAGTGGCTCCGGATGGTTCGTTGTTTGTGGCCGACTGGTATGATCCGGGCGTAGGTGGCCACCAGGTAGCTGATCTCGACAGAGGACGTATATTCCGCGTAGCTCCTGCCGGGAGCAAGTATAAAGTATCACCGCCGGTACTCAATACTGCTGCAGATGCAGTCACCGCATTAAAGAACCCCAATCTCAGTACCCGTTACCTGGCATGGACAAAGTTGCATAATATGGGCGCATCGGCAGAGAAAGACCTGGTGAACCTGTACCATAGCAATAATCCACGTTACCGGGCGCGTGCCCTTTGGTTGCTCAGCAAGTTGCCTAACGGTGCAGACTATATCAAAACAGCCTTGCGGGATAAAGATGAAGATATTCGTATTACGGCGATCCGTGCTGCAAAGGAAACGGGAGTGACTTACGGCAATATGCTGGTAACGGATCCCTCGCCGGCTGTGCGTCGCCAGGCCCTGCTGGCTATGTATCATAGTCATGAGGCTGATATGCCTGCCAACTGGGCGCTATTGGCAGCGCAGTACGATGGTAAGGATCGCTGGTACCTCGAAGCGCTGGGCATTGCAGCAGATAGTAATTGGGCGGCCTGCTTCGATGCCTGGCGGAAATTACCACCCAACAAACAACATCCCGAGGCAGACAATGACATTATCTGGCGCGCCAGAACGCCGGCAGCATTGCCGCTATTAGCCGCATTGATTCAACGTGACGAAAATGACCCCTTGCAAAATAAGCGCTATTTCCGGGCCTTCGACTTTTACCCCGCCAAAGAAAGTACGCCTGTGTTGTTGGGATTACTGAAAGGACATCATCCTAAACAGGATTATATCAATGCCCTGGCTTTTATGCAGCTGGATGCTGCCGCTTTGCCCAGGACCGGGGAAATGGCAAAACTGCTCCATAACGCGTTGCAGGTATTTAAAGACCATTCAGCGTTCATAGACCTGGTGCGGAAGTATAAGCTACGCGACCAGAATGAAACACTGTTACAAACGATCCTCCATAACCCGGCAAATGAAATACAGGGTTATGCCATGAAAACGCTGCTCGAATGCGGCGGTCAACCGTTGGTGATGAAGCGCCTTCAGGGCAAAGACACTGCCGCCGCCTTTATCCTGGTGGAAGCCATGGGTAAAGCCCAGGACCGGCCTAACCGTGAGTTGCTGACCACCCTTATTCGTAATAAAGTATATCCGGCCCCGTTACGTGAGCTGGCTGCCCGCAACCTGGGTCGTGGATGGGATGGATACGCTGATTTATGGAGCCTGGTAGAACGTAAATTATTGCCGGCTGACCTGGATACGGTAACAAAAGATGTACTTACCCATGCCTGGCGTCAGGATGTGAAAGCCAAAGCAGTAGCGTATTACGAGCCGGCCGTGGTAAATAAAGCATTACCGCCTGTTGAAAAATTGCTGGTTATCAAAGGAGATATACCGAATGGCAAAAAGGTATTTGCCAGCTATTGCAGTTCCTGTCATTTAGCAGGAAACACCGGGGTGAATTTTGGCCCTGCCTTATCAGAAATCGGCAGTAAGCTACCCAAAAGCGCCATTTATGAGGCCATTATCCATCCTGATGCTGGTATCAGCTTTGGCTTTGAAGGTTACTTCTTCCAACTGAAAGACGGCTCACAGGTGTTGGGATATATTGCCAGTCAAACTGATGAGGAAATAGATGTGCGTATGGCAGGAGGACAAGGAGTGAAATTGAAGAAAAAGAATATTGCGTCCCGGAAAGCATACGAGCATTCGTTGATGCCTACTGGATTGGCTACTGCTATGTCGCAACAGGAACTGGCAGACCTGGTGGAATACCTGGCGGCCTTAAAAAAGTAGTGTAAACTGATTTAAAGCTAAGCCGCGCCGGTGCTCCTGGCGCGGCTTTTTATCGTTCCAGTATGGCGGTTACGCCCATGCCACCGGCAGTGCAAATAGATATGAGCGCCCGGCCGCTACCACGCTGCTGTAATATTTTGGCCGTTTGTGCTACAATGCGGGCGCCGGTGGCCGCAAAGGGATGGCCGATGGCTACACTGCCACCGTGGGTGTTGAGTTTTCTGCGGTCGATACTGCCGAGCGGTGTATCCCAACCCAGTTGTTTACAGTAGGCGGCATCTTCCCAGGCTTTGAGGGTACAAAGCACTTGCCCGCAAAACGCTTCATGAATTTCATATACATCGAAGTCCTGCAGGCGCAGGTGATTGCGTTTCAGCAAGCGGGCCACAGCATAGGTGGGCGCCATCAGCAGTCCTTCTCCATGTACATAATCAACAGCAGCTGATTCTGCATCTACCAGGTGAGCCTGCACCGGCCAATTTTGTTGCTGGGCGTATTCTTCGGAGGCAAGCAGGAGCGCCGCGGCACCGTCGGTATACAAGGTGCTGTTGCCGGCTGTCAGCGTACCGTTTCCGCTGAAGTCGAAGGCTGGCTTCAACGCGGCCAGTTTTTCAGGCGTAGTGTCTGCGCGTACAATGGTATCTCTTTTAGCTCCTTTGAAGGGTATTACCAGGTCATTAAAGAAACCGTCGTTATAAGCTTTGGCAGCGTTCATATGGCTTTGATAGGCCAGGGCATCCTGCTCTTGCCGGGTAATGCCCCATTCTTTTACCATCTTTTCGGTATGTTGGCCCATAGACAGACCTGTTCTGGGTTCTACGATAGAAGGATATACCGGGGCCAGGTCTTTGAACCGGATAGCCGCCAGTATTTTTAACCGTTCTCTGAAGGATTTGGCGGAGCGTAGATCTACCAGTTTCCAGGCCAGCTGTTGTTTAAACAGCAGGGGAATATCGCTGTTGGTGTCGCTGCCTCCGCTGATGCCGGTGTCTATTTGTCCGCAGGCAATGCGGAGACCGAGTTGTATGGTAGCATCGAGACTGGTGCCACAGGCTCTTTGCAGGTTATAGGCCGGCGTATGTGGATCGAGGGCGGTGCCCATGATACATTCCCTGGCGAAGTTCCATTCGGTAGAGCGGTTCAGCAGGGCGCCCAGGGCCACCTCCCCGATTCTTTTTCCTTCCAGTCCATAACGTGTAACGAGGGCGTTGAGACAGGTGGTCAGCATTTCCTGGTTGCTGATATGGTTATATTCCTTGAAGGATTTTACAAAAGGGATGCGTACTCCACCAATAATAGCGACCTTTTTCATAAGGAAATGCTTTTATTAAAGTTAACGAATCCGGGGTGATTTTCCTGTTCGCTATTGAACCTGCGTGTTCGTTAATGGACGGTGATAAGAATAGCATATGCCCGTCCCTGGCTATTTTGTATATTGGCCTGCTTTCTGTACAGCATTGGCGCACCGCATAAAAAGTAATGTATGATGCAACTTCACTGGTTTAAAACTGCCTGGAGAAATATTCACAGCAACCGCTTTTTTGCCTTCATTAATCTCATTGGGTTAACAGCAGGATTCGCAGGGGCTATGCTGATTTTTTGCCTGGTATATTATCATCTGAGCTTTGATAATTTTCACCTGGATGGAGACCGTATTTATCGCATGGTGTCTGCTTCTCATTATGAAGAGGACGATTATTCCCAGGGAGTACCACAACCTGTGGGGAAAGCTTTCCGCAATGACTATATTTATGGCGAGTATATCGCCATGCGCTCCAGCCTGGGAGAACCCCAGGTAACTGTTGGCAGCGGCGCCGCGAAAAAGATATTTAACAGTGAAGCGGCCTATGTGGAAGCCGACTATTTCCGGATTTTCAATTATCCTTTTATCCGCGGCAATGCGGCTGTGCTAACGGCGCCCGATCAGGCAGTGATTACAGAGAAGGAGGCAAAACGTTTTTTCCCCGGAAGAGATCCTGTAGGGCAGCAAATCGTTATTAATAACGGAAATGCCTATACGATAGCAGGTGTGCTGAAAGATATTCCGTCCAATACCAGCAACCGGCAGCAGCTATACCTGTCTTATGCCAATTATAGAAAAGCTAATCCATGGATGGGCGGAGATAGCAGTTGGGCCGCAGTATCCAGTGGCGTACAGTGTTTTGTAAAATTACGCCCGGGTATATCTGCCGCAGCGGTGGAGAAAGTATTCCCGGCATTTCTCTCCAAATATATATCCCCGGAAGGCGCCAAACATGCTTCATTGTTCTTGCAGCCCTTAAGCGATATTCATTTTAACAGGACTTATGACGGCCAGACAGAAAAAAAACAACTGTGGGTACTGGCTACAGTAGGCTTATTCCTGGTGCTTATGGCGGGGATCAATTTTGTGAACCTGGCTACCGCACGCTTGTTTTACCGTTCACGGGAAGCGGGTGTACGAAAAGTGCTGGGAAGCTCCCCGTCGCAAATACGCTGGCAGTTTATTACAGAAACGGCCATACTGGTGTTTACATCAACGATATTATCGCTGCTCACTGCTTATGCGGCACTGCCTTCGTTTAATCAATTATTTGATACCACCATTAGTTCCGCTGCTCTTTACCAGCCTGTTTTTATAGGGTTTTCCCTGGCACTTTTTGTAACAGTATCCTTGCTCGTAGGTTATTACCCCGGTACATTATTGTCGCGCTTAAAACCGGCAGAAACCATCAGGGGAAAGCTGGGCGTGGCCCGTACAGCAGGCGTACCGCTACGCAAGGTATTGGTGGTGTCGCAATTTGCAATTGTATTGTTTATGATCAGTTGCACCCTGATCATCTCCCGGCAAATGAAGGCATCCATGGATACCGATATTGGCTTTAATAAAACCGGTATTGTGATGGTAGATGTGCCCAACCAGGATCTATCGGTCATTGAAACTATCCGCCAGCGTGTGGGGATGCTGGCAGGTGTAAACGGACTCAGTTTCTGTTACTCCTCGCCCATGTCTAACATGTATAACCTGAATGATTTTGAGTTTGAAAATGCTACTGCGAAAACGGGCTTCCGTATCAATGAAAAGGCAGCAGACACCAGTTACCTGCACACTTTTGGCCTGCATCTGGTAGCCGGCAGGAATATGACCGGGGGAGATACAGCGGCCACCTGCCTGGTGAATGAAACGTTTGTAAAACGAATGAAATATACACCGGAGCAAATACTGGGAAGAAAGATGACCGCGTTTGGTAGAAAAGTTGTTATTACGGGTGTGGTGAAGGATTTCCATACAAACGATTTTCATGAAGAGATAGCGCCGGTGTGCCTGGTGAGCAATTATCGGTCTTACGGGAGGTGCGCGGTAGCGATGGATATGCGGAAGGCAAAGCAACTGTTGCCCGCCATGGAGAAGGTTTGGAAGGAGGTATTTCCCGATTATGGGTGGTCTTATAATTTCCTGGACGATAACATCCGTGATATGTATCATGCGGAGGAAACGTTGCTGAAGCTGATACAGATTTTTTCTTCCCTGGTTATCCTGGTAGGTTGTATCGGCTTATTTGGTATGGTATCATTTATAGCCGTACAGAGAAAAAAAGAGATAGGCGTAAGGAAGGTGTTGGGCGCAAGCGTTACTTCCATCCTGTGGTTGTTTATGAAAGAGTTTCTGCAGTTACTGTTAATGGCATTGCTGGTGGCTATCCCTGTAGCCTGGTATGTAATGCATCAGTGGTTGCAGGATTTTGCCTTCCGGGTTACTTTGAAGCCCGGCTATTTCGTAATGCCGGTGTTGATAACAACGGTATTGGTACTGCTGACTATTAGTGTGAAATCGGTAAGAGCTGCCTTGTCAAACCCAGTGCATAGTTTGAAGAATGAATAAACGTCAAATGATGCTTCCGGGCTATAGCATTAGCGTTTACAAGGCGTAAATATGATTTACCGGGTTCGGTACTGGTTGTCCCTGGAATGCGGCAATAATATTTTGTGCAGCAATGCGCGACATGGCATTGCGCGTTTCTACTGTAGCAGATCCGATATGCGGTAGCACCGCTACTGTAGGCATTTGCAGCAAAGGGTTATCGGGGTGCATGGGTTCCGGGTTGGTTACATCAAGGCCGGCGCCCCATATCTGCCCGGTTTCCAGGGCGGCGATGAGGTCTGTTTCATGGTGGATACCACCCCTGGCGGCATTGATAAAAATGGCGGAAGGCTTCATTTTCGCGAATGCGGCTTTGTCGAATTTCTCTTTAGTTTCCGGCGTGAGAGAGGTATGTACGCTGAGTACATCGCTCTGTTCGAGCAGCTCGTCGAAGCTCACCCATTGGGCGTCCAGCGCTTTTTCGGCAGCTTCATTGCGATGCCGGTTACAGTAAATAATCTTCATGTCAAATGCTGCGCGGCATCGCTGGGCCATTACACTGCCTATGTTGCCGAGTCCCCAGATGCCTAATGTTTTTCCTTCTATATCTACACCCAGGTTGGCCGTAGGAGAGGAGAAACCCCACTCGCCGTTGAGGATTCTTTTATGATGAAAAAATGCTTTCCTGGCTACGGCGAGCATCAGCAGGAAAGCGTTATCGGCAGTGGCATTACTAAGTACGCCGGGTGTGTTGGTAATTTGTATACCTAGTTCGGTGGCGGCTTTCAGGTCTACGTTGTCGTAGCCTACGGATAGCAGGCTGATTATTTTCAGGTGCCGGCAATGTTCCAGTAGTGGGCGGTCAATTTTCCTGCCCCCGGCAAATAGCAAGGCATCGTTTTCCTTACATTTTGCAATCATCTCCTCTAGACTCATTTCCCGCGGTTCACTCCACTGAGTAACGGTAATGCCTGCATGCGCCAGTAAGGCAAGGCCTTCTTCGGGAATAACCCGGGTGGTAAATACCTTCATACATCTATTGCTTTAATATCGGGTAAATTACATGCTGCCGGCGCTCGCTGCAGCGAGCTTGCGATGCAATTGCTTTTTCCGGACATGTGTATTTCTTTTCCATGCTTTCCATAATTCAAACCATAGTACGGCAGTGGCGCCTAAACCGGTACAGATAAGCAGTTGCGGTAGCTGTAAGGCAGCTATACTAAAGAAGTTTGCTATTGGTGGTACATACAGCATGATAGCCAGTAACACGAGGGTAATACAGATAACGCCTATCATCATTTTATTGCGATTGCGCATACTGTGTATAAAAGAATAATAGAATGAGCGGTTTACCAAAGTAAGGAAAATATTGGCAAGTACCAGGGTGGTAAATACCATGCTGCGGGTGTTAATCTCGGAATAGCCCATAGTTACGCTCCACTGGTAAGCCCCCAGAACGCCTGCAGTAATCAGCAATCCCTGCAGGATGCTGATATTCATTTCCCTGAACGAGAGGAAGGTTTGTGTGATAGGTCGTGGTGGCAGCTGCATGGCATTTTCCTCCATTGGTTCATTTTCATATACAATAGAACAGGTAGGCCCCATGATTACCTCGAGGAAGATAACATGTACCGGCGTAAATATATTCGGATAGATCCATCCCAGGAATAAGGGTACTGACACCGTGAGAATAATGGGAATGTGGATAGAAATAATATACTGTATTGCTTTTTTAATATTCGTATAAATCCGGCGTCCTATGGCGATGGCGTCTACCATGCCACTCAGGTCATCGTTTACCAGGATGAGTGCTGCCGCTTGTTTGGCTATTTCCGTTCCTTTTTTACCCATGGCGATGCCGATATGTGCGGCTTTTAATGCCGGGCCGTCGTTGACGCCATCGCCGGTCATGGCCACTACTTCCTGGTCGGATTTCAGGGCATTGATAGCGGCCAGTTTAGCTTCGGGGAACATGCGCGTAAAAATATTAACCGATTGCAGGGTATCCTTCATTTCCTCCTCCGCCATTTGCATCAGCGCATCGCCATTTATGGCTTTATCGGCATGCTGCAGTCCTGCTTGTTGGGCAATAGCTTTGGTAGTAACCGCATTATCGCCGGTAATGATTTTCACCACGATGCCTGCCTGGTAGAACTGTTGGAAAACCTTTTCTATGTTGGCCTTTGGCGGATCGTAGAAGGCCAGCAACCCCAGGAAAACAAAAGGAAATTCCTGCTGTGTAGCCGGAAACTGATCGCCGGTAAATTCGGCGTTCGCTACACCCAGCACCCGGTATCCTTTGCCGGCAAGGGTATTCACCTGGTCCAGCATTTGTTTTTTTTCTGTTTCGGGGAGATGAGATACGGCAATAATAGCTTCCGGTGCTCCTTTCGCTGCCACGATGCGCTGACCTGCTTTGTTGCCAAAAATATGCGTCATCATGGGAGGTTTACCTTCCAACGGATATTCATGGATGATTTCATACTCCGGGCGTTCGTCTTTGGATGTTACCTTTTCGTATAGTCGATGCAGTGTTTTTTCCATGGGGTCGAAAGGTACCGGTTCGCTGGCCCACATGGCCATGGTGATAACATCGGCCGGAAGATCGTCTTCACCGTATAAGGTAAGATCCGCGGCGCTGTAGATAGCATGCAAACTCATCTTATTTTCAGTGATAGTGCCTGTTTTATCGGTGCAGATAATCGTGGCGCTACCCAATGCTTCTACCGTGCGTATCTTTTTTACGATGATACCCATTTGCATGAGTCGCCGGGAACCCAACGCCATAAAGGTGGTAAAGGCCACAGGTATTTCTTCGGGCAGGATAGACATGGCCAGGGTGAGGCCTTTCAGCAGGCTGTCGGCCAGGCTGCCGCTGCGGATATAATTAAACAGCCATACTGCCAGGAATACCACCACCCCGACAATAGCCATCCATTTCACGAACTGGCGGATTTGCAATTGCAGCAAGGTAGGTTCTTCTTTAATGTCCAGTATCGCCTGTCCCAGCTGTCCTATTTTCGTTTGCGCCCCTACCTGCGTTACTTCGCAGATGGCCAGTCCGGATACCACCAGGGTGCCGCTATATACTTTGTTGTCTTCGTCATCGGGTTGTTTGGATACGGCAAAGGCTTCACCGGTGAGCGCCGATTCATTGACCGAAAAATCGTTGGCATGTACGATGATGCCATCGGCATTGATGGTATTGCCTTCTGATATCATGAGCATGTCGCCGGTAACAATTTCGCTGGTGGGGATATTGGTGAGCTGGCCGTTACGGATAACCTTGCTAAGCGGCTCATTCAATTTTTGGAGGGCGTCCAACGCCTTACGGCTGCGGCTGTCCTGGTAAAAGGAAATGCCCGATACAAGCGCAATGGCCGCCAGCATGAAATAGGCCTCGCCCAGTTCACCCATGACAAAGTAAATAGCCGTTACCGCGATGAGCAGCACCAGCATGGGCTCGTCTATTATTTCTCTAAGTATATGTGTCAACAGGTTGCCATCTGGAACGGGAGGGGTATTGCTGCCATATTGTTCCCTGGAAGCGGCTACTGCTGCGTCGTCCAGTCCATGGATATTTTCCGGTAAATTAATTTGTCCAATCATATAGGATCTTTTAGGGTGATAGCCGTGTACTAAATTTACGAATTATGTAATTCATCTTTTTATTACCATCTTTATTGCCTCATACGATTTAACAGTGAAACAAATGAAAAAGCAAGTGATACTGGCGGGGCTGTTGCTATGCCTGTCTTCTACGTTATTGGCACAGGATTTTCCGGCCATACAGCAACTGGCGCAGCGCAGGGTTCCCTGGCTGGCCAAATCGCTGGTTTTGAAAAATATACCGGCGGAGAATGATAAAGATGTTTTTGACATTACGACCCCTGGAAAGCAGGTGCAGATCAGCGCTTCCAGTCCCAGCGCCGCCGCCGCAGGCCTCAACTGGTACCTCAAGTATTATTGCCACCGCGCTATGTCGCATATGGGCGACAACCTGGCGCCTGTATCTCCCTTACCGGCAGTAAAAGAAAAAGTACACATCAACACCAGCTACGACTACCGCTATGCACTCAATTACTGCACCATCAGCTATACCATGAGTTATTATAACTGGAAAGACTGGGAGCGGGAGCTCGATTGGATGGCGCTCAACGGGGTAAATGTGATGCTGACTACCATGGGAACCGAAGCTGTATGGCAGCATACGCTGGAGCGCCTGGGCTATACGCCGGAGGAAGCGCGCCGCTTTGTAGCCGGACCAGGTTTTACCGCCTGGTGGCTCATGGGTAACCTCGAAAGCTGGGGAGGACCGGTGACCCAGCGAATGATAGACCAGCAAACCCACCTGGAGAAGCAGATACTGACCCGTATGAAAAATATGGGCATCGCCCCGGTAATGCAAGGCTTCTATGGTATGATCCCGGTAAACCTGAAAAAGAAAATGCCGCTGAAAGTGATTGAACAAGGCAAATGGGCAGGTGGCTTTCAGCGTCCCGATTTCCTTGTGCCAGGCGACAGCAACTTTACCCGTATTGCCGGCATTTACTACGAAGAGATGAAGAAATTATATGGCAACGAGATCCATTTTTTTGCCGGTGATCCTTTTCATGAAGGAGGTATCAGCAAAGGAGTAGATGTAACCGCCGCTGCCGCAACCATCCAGCAAACCATGCTGGCGCATTTCCCGGGCAGCACCTGGGTATTGCAGGGCTGGCAGGCTAATCCTTCCAGTGCCTTACTGGCGGGACTCGATAAGTCGAAAGTGCTGGTACAGGAACTTTTCGGAGAAAATACTGCCAACTGGGACACCCGCAAAGGATATGAAGGCACGCCCTTTATCTGGTGCAGTGTGAATAACTTTGGCGAGAAGCTGGGATTGTACGGTAAGCTGCAGCGGTTTGCAGATGAAACCTGGAGAGCGGCTCATAGTCCCTATGCCAGCCTGTTTAAGGGTACTGGTATTATGCCGGAAGGTATTCACAACAACCCGGTGGTATTTGACCTGATGCTGGAACTGGCCTGGCGCCCGGAAAAAACAGACGTAAAAGAGTGGATAAAATCATATGTGCGTTACCGTTATGGCAGCGATAACGCCGATTTGCAGGCTGCCTGGCAAGGCTTGCTGGCCACTGCATATAGCAGTTTTCCACAATACCAGGAAGGTCCCAGCGAGTCGATTTTCTGTGCGCGGCCTACCTTAACGGATCGCCCGGTATCATCGTGGGGCACCCGCAAACGGAATTACAACGCAGCCGATTTTGCCGCTGCGGTGGCCACTTTCCTGAAAGCGGCGCCCAGGATGAAAAACAATGCCACCTATGACATTGATGCCATAGATTTCCAGCGACAGGTGAATGCCAATAAGGGGGAGGAGATCTATACCGCCATGGTGGCTGCCTATGAGCGGAAAGACCTGGCCGCTTTTCGACAAAGCGCTGCCAGCTTCCTGGCGCTGATAGCGCAACAGGACCTGCTGCTGAGCGGTAACCCGCACTTCCGGCTGGACACTTGGGTAAATGCCGCCAGGAACCTGGGACAAACACCCGCGGAAAAAGCTTTGCTGGTAAAGAACGCCAAAACTCAGATCACTTATTGGGGACCAGATAACCCGGATACGGATTTGCATGAATATGCCAATAAGGAATGGGGGGGACTTCTGCGCAGTTATTATCTGCCCCGTTGGAAAATGTATATAGCCGCATTAACCAGTCAACTGGAAGGCAAGCAGGTGCCGCCAACAGATTTCTTTAATTGGGAAAAGCAATGGACTTCCCGGTAATGCAGTATTGGTATCTTATAAATATAGCCCTTAGTGTTAAATTTAGTTAAGGACAACCTGTCTGACGGTGGTACGGCATGGAGATTGTGGCCCTTGTATTCCTACACACGATCTGTCACATTAACTGTCAGCATGCTATGGAGGAATCGGCCGGGATTAAGCGCTTTGTAAATTATCTTACAGCGGATAAGTGGGTGGCAGTGGCCATCTGTTTCATTACGGTATTAAGACTTTCTTTTATCTGGTTAATGGGGCCTATGCCCCAGGATGCCTATTATTACTTTTACGGGCAGCATTTTGCCCTTTCCTATTTCGATCATCCTCCAGCGATTGCCTGGATTTTGCGGGCTTTTACAGACCTTTTCGGACGGCACGTGTTTGTAATCAAGCTGGCCGACACCCTGGTAACGGCAGGCACTCTGCTGGTGTTTTACCGGCTGGCCCGGTGTTTCCTGCCCAGGGAGCGGGCCTGGAATGCCTGGCTGCTACAGTATGCCACGCTGATGGTAACGATATTGTCGCTCATTTCTACGCCGGACGTACCGCTGTTGTTCTTCTGGTCGTTGTCGTTGCTGGCCATGTACAAAGCGCTGTTTGAGCGGCGCCGGATGTACTGGATCTGGTCGGGCATTGCCATGGGACTTACGTTCGACAGTAAGTATACGGCGTTATTCCTGCCGGCGGGCGCCGTGTTATTTTTATTATTGTCGCGGGAACACCGGCGCTACCTGTGGTCTGGTGGCTTTTTGCTGAGTATCCTGTTTTTTGCAATTACCATCTTACCGGTGGTGATCTGGAATGTAGATAACCAGTTTGCCTCTTTCCGATTCCAATCGTCTGAACGGGTAGGAGGAGTGGAGTTGCACCCGTTAGACTTTTTCGGCGTTATCGGACACCAGGCAGCCATATTGTTACCGGTATTGTTGGGCGTTTTATGTTATTATCTCTGGAAATTTGTTCGTAAATACGGGGTACATCTTGGCCGCATTCCTGCGCGGCACCTGTTCCTGTTATGCTTTTTTGTGCCTATTTGCGGCCTGTTTACCGTGATATCACCTATATATTGGGTAAAGATCAATTGGATGATGCCTGCTTATATCACCGGCATCATCTGGGTGAGCACCTGGCTTACGTTTAAGTATATACGGTGGCAGTGGATTTGTTCACTGGTAGTGCATGCGGCCCTGGCTGTGGAAGTGCTGTTATACCCGGTGCCTATCCATTCCGATGATACGATGATAGGCTGGAAGGGCCTGGGAGATGGGGTAAAAACATTGTCGGCCAGTTACCCTGATGATTTTATTTTTTCGGCAGATGATTATAAAACCAGTGCCATGCTCAACTTATATCTTGGCCGCATGGTATATTCCCGCAATGTGATTGGGGAAAACGCATTGCAATTCGATTTTATAGGCACTGATTTGAATACCCTCAAAGGTAAAAACGCTCTTTTTATTAATTCTCTCACCGATGTAGATGATGATAAAGATGAAGTCGCTTTTACGGATGAGTTAGCTCCGTTTTTTGGTTCCGTCACACCGCTGCCTGCGATTGTTGTTACCCAAAACGGCCATGTAGTAAGGAAATTCCTGGTATACCGCTGCCTGGATTACCGTCCTCCTATGGACACCGATGATCACCGTCATCCCGAAAAATGATGAATGTCATTCCGACAGGTAATGCGCATCATTGTTCAACAACATGCGCGGGCCTAATTTTACATCATTGAATTTCTAACCGGATCATCATCATACTAAGATAAAATAGTGAACGGAGAGGTGCTGTTGTAAAGTATCACCGTTAAAAGCGGTGATACTTTTCCTGGTATCTTTAAAATTGCAAATTATGTTTAGTGGTTTGACTCCTACTTCCAGGCAACGCAGGTTTTGTGAAGGCTTTCTCTTTTTCCCGATTAAGCATCTGCGTAAATACGGACATTTCATTTTCAGGCAATATGGAGGTCATGCGGGCGTGAAATCGTTGCTGGATATGAAGTTGGGTGCACTGGACTTTAATACCCGGTATGCAGAAAGTATCCAGCAGTGTATTACCGAAGAAGCAGCGCCTAAAGCCCTGCGGGTATTGGATAAGATGGAAGCGGCCTATGCCAGGATGCAGGCAGCAGGAGCGCCGGTAACAGGGGTTTACCAGGATTTCAATGAGTTGTTTATTCACTACTACCGTGAGGTGATGGTATATCATAACGTGGTGTTGCGGAACCTGAAGGAAGAGCTGAAGCCGGTGCTGAAGCCTAAAATCACGGATGGAACGACTGCAGTGGCCGGGTATGATCACATACATAAAGTAGCTAAACTGGTCAAGGAGTTTTTAATACAGAGCAAAACGATATTGACTTTACTGGATGATTTTGTGGAAAAGGAAAACAATTTCCCTGCTGCTTACAGCCACAAGGAAATTGTATTGCTGGTAAACGATATCAGGCAGTTATATTTTACGCAGAAAGACCTGGTACAGCTGTTAAAGAGCTGGGCCAGAGACAAAGACATACATGGACTTCAAACGTATTACAATTAGCCTTTGATATGGCGCATGAACTGCTGAAAGATCCTACCCATGCTGAATTTATTGAATGGTGCAGTGCATGGATCAGGATACTGAAAACCTTGAGAGCGGAAAATGCAGCGTTAATTAACCAGTTGGCGGATGCATTAAAAGAAACCGCACGCCGTTCTTTCATAGAACAGGCGGAGGAATTTCAGTTGTTGATGTTGTCCAGGGAACAGTCTATGATATTATTGAGGCACGAGATAAATGAGCAGATGGAATGGCTGGAAAAGCAGCCCATTGGCGTACCTGCCCCTCATTTGTATGAGGTGTTGAAAGGAGATGTAGAGGGAATGGTACAGGAGCATGATAGGGTGAGGGTTGCTTTTCTGGTCTTTATTAACCAAGGGGTTAGTTAACCAGGTCCGTGAGTTTTTTGATCGACAGGGAGGCAATCTGTCCTTCTTTTAAGGCAATCAGTTGCTCGTCCCGGAAATCGCCCAGGGTGCGTATCAGCGACTCTTTGGCCACGCCTGCTACGGCGGCCAGGTTTTCCCGGCTGATGTCTATAGTAAAATGTTTACTGCCGGTGCTGTTATATTTCTTATCCAGCATCAACAATGCTTCTGCCACTTTTTTACGCAACGAATTATAAGCCAGCCCAATCAGCTGCTGTTCTTTTTCAACCATTTCCTTCGACAATAACTGGATGAATTTCCCCAGAACTTCGGGGTTGCTGCTAATCAGCTGCTCGAAGTCTTTCTGGGGGATAATAGCCAGCAGGCTTTCTTCCATGGCTTCTGCATTTTCCTGGTAGTTGCCACCTTCCAGTAACGCATTATACCCCAGGAAATCCCCTTCATTGTACAACCCGATAATCAGCTCCTTTCCATCATCATTACGTTTATACGTTTTTATCTTTCCCTGCAGGATATAGTACAGGTATTCGGGCCGGTTGCCGGCGGTATAAATGTTTTGTTTCTTTTTGTACAGGTGGGTATTCCTGTCCTCCCGCAGGCGGGACAGGTGTTCATCGCCGGTGCTGGCAGACAGCAGTACTTTTACGCCGTGTAAGCCGGTAACACTGGTGTCTTTAATTTCAGCGCATCTTTTCAGCCGGCTTTCGATGGCGCTCAGCAGCTCTGTTCCTTCAAAGGGTTTAGTGATATAATCATCGGCGCCCATTTCCATACCCTTGCGGACGTCGCCCCGTTCCGCTTTGGCCGACAGGAAAATAAAAGGCGTGGTTTGCAACGCTTTGTTTTTATGGAGCATATGTAGTACCCCAAATCCGTCGAGTACCGGCATCATAATATCGCATACGATCAGGTCGGGATGATGTTCCAGGGCCTTGGCCACGCCTTCTTTCCCGTTGGCAGCGGTAATTACCTCGTAGTTGGCCAGCTCCAGGATTTCGGCCACATTTTCGCAAATAGCGGTATTATCTTCTATCAACAGGATTTTTTGCATGTTATTTAGTTTTTCGGAAATGGTAGGGATACCAGGAATTCGGTGCCCTGATCAAGTGTACTGTTGCAGGAAACAGAACCGTTCATCAGTTCTGCATATTTGGCTACGATATGTAATCCAAGACCGGTGCCTTGTATGTTGGCAACATGCTGGCTACGGAAGAAGCGCTCAAACAGGTGATGCCGGTCTTCCTCTGAAATGCCGATCCCTTTATCCCGTACGGACAACTGGAAGGCGCTGTCGCTGCACTGGGTACGAATAGAGATAATGGCGCCTTCGGGAGAAAACTTGATAGCGTTGGACACCAGGTTCATCACGATGTGCTTCAACAGTGTAGGATCAAGATGTGCCTGCGGATTACCGTGGTGGGCATAATAAATTTGCTGGGCCGATTTTTTTAATCCATCCATTTCGCTGATGATCGTGCCAATGTGCTTACCGGCATCGAACAGGCTGTGACGTACCTGGATTTTCCCTTCTTCAATTTTTCCTACGGATAAAAAGTCATTCAGGATATCGGTCAGCATATTCACTGAAGAAATGATACGCTGTATATGTTTACCGCGTTTGGGGGCATCTTCTATGGCTTCATACTTGGATACCAGGTATACCGACGACAGGATGGCGCTCAGTGGTGTTCTGAATTCGTGCGATGCCAAGGAAACGAACCGGGATTTCAATTCATTGAGTTCCCTTTCTGTTTCCAGGGCTACCCTTAATTCTGACTCTGCCTGTTTAATCCGGGTAAGGTCTATAGCAATACCTATATAGCCGGTAATTTCGCCCGCTTCGCGTATAGCCGATACCGTAAGCGACACCGGCAGGGAGGTGCCATCTTTACGAACATACAGCCATTCATATTCATTGTGTAAGTTCAGTTTGGCTTTGATCGTGAGTGTTTCCATCCCAGGTTCCACGGCCTGGTGCAGCTGCCGTGAAAACTCCTCTGCTCTCAGCGCTACTTCTTCTTTATCATGCAGCATCATAGGCGTGTATATATCAATGACCTCGCTGGCTTTATACCCGAGTATCCGTTCGGCGGCAGGGTTAAACCATTTGATATATCCTTCCTTGTTGATAACAATGATCATAGCGCCGGCGTTGCTCCATACGCTATTGAGAATGCTGTTGATTTTTTTGAGCGTACCTTCTTTAATCGCTACTTCCTTCTTTTGCTGGGTGAGTTGTTGCTGCGTTAGCTCTGAATTTTTCCTGTCGGAAATATCCATTACATATATAATGGTTAGCACTCCCCTGGGTGTTTCATGGTCGCCCTGGTTGACTTCCACCGGGAACCGGCTGCCGTCTTTCCGCAGTGCAACCCATTCCCCGTCCTGGCAGGACAGGAGACTATCTATTGGTGCGCCGGTGATTTCTTCTTTCGTATAGCCGAACTGGTTAAGCAGGAAGGGGTTCGCCATGAGGATAGCGTTGTCACTGTCGGCTACCAGTATACCGATCGACGCATGGTTAAAGAGTACTTCGAAGCCGATGTAATTATTTTGAGTGGTACTAGTCATACCGTAACTGACCCTTTATTGCGGTGCTATATAAATTTAATGATTCCGTTTGGAATAACACGCAGCCAGTTTAAAAACCGATGTTAAGTCTTTCATTCTGAACATAGATTTTTTTATTGCTATAGGTAAGTGCTTCAAAATAATTATCATCCTGGGGAAAAGTGCGTAGGGCGGGCGCCCAAGGCGGCCTGCTGCGGTATTACTTCTGGTTAATTGGGGTTTCTATAATCAGGAATTCTGCCTTCTCACCGCACTGCAGGGAAATATCACCGGTTTCCCAAATCCCTATCGCATCTCTTTCCTGCAATACCTGGTCCTGTACCCGCAGGCCACCGGCAATAGAAAAAATAAACACGCATTTATTCAGCGGATTGAAGGTGTAGGTGAGACTGGAAGGTTGCTCATAATAGCCCAGTGATAATTTCGCATTCTGGTTAATCCAGCAATGTTGCAAACCTTCCTCTCCTGAAACGATGGTCACCAGTTTATTCTTACGTTTATCTTTCGGAAAACTGCGTTGTTGATAACGGGGCATGATATTTTGTTGCTTGGGCATAATCCATATTTGCAGGAAGTTCACTTCTTCGCTGCCAATATTATATTCTTCATGTCTTAACCCACTACCGGCACTCATAATTTGTACCGCGGGTGCTTCTATTTCGGTGCTATACCCCATCGTGTCTTTATGGTTCATTTTACCTTTCAGCAATACGGAAATAATTTCCATGTTAACATGCGGGTGTATGCCAAAGCCTTTGCCGGCCTCCACAAAATCGTCGTTGAATGCCAGCAGGGTGCCGAATGCGCTGCGCATCGGGTGACAATAGTCGCTGAAGCTGAAGAAGAAATTGCTTTTCAGCCAGCCAATATCTTTGATACCCCTTTCGCTTGCGGGGAAGAGTTGCAGTTTCATATAATCAAGAACAGGTAACGTGTAAAATTGTTTTGCACCGGTACATAATTACCGTGAAAACGAAATTAACGGCAATTTTCCGTATCTCGTAAATAACTTTCCCGAACTCGTAAGCCTTGTTTTTTTTCTGCACTTACTTTTGCTTCACTTTTCAGATAAACTTTAACATGTATAAATATTTACTCCTGATCATATGCATCATGGGGATAGGGAATCTCTATGCCCAAACCGATACAGCCGCCAACGCCAAAGTGTTGCAGGAGATAGTGGTGACTGCTACCCGCAATGAACAGTTGCTCAGCAAAGTGCCGGTACCGGTGAAGGTGATCTCGAAGCAACAAATACAAGCCATGGGCGTCGTATTACTGCAGCAGGTGCTGGCCGAACAAACCGGTTTGTTGATCACCTCTAATCATGGTACCGGCGTACAAATGCAGGGGCTGGAAGCTGAATACACCCTGATACTGCTGGATGGTGAACCGCTGATAGGCAGAACCGCCGGTACTTTCGACCTGTCGCGGATCGTAGTATCCCATATCGAAAGAATTGAAATTATTAAAGGTCCTGTATCATCCCTATATGGAAGCGACGCGTTGGCTGGTGTTATTAATATTATCACCAGCCCTCGCCAAGCTTCCGGAGTAACCAGCATTACCGGCAGGTATGGATCTAATAATACCAATACGCTGGATGCGAATACCCGCGTGCCTTATGCCAATGGTAGTTTTTCTGCCAGCATTAACATGTATAACAGTGATGGATATACGTTAAATGCCAATGCTGCTTCACCCACTGTGTCGCCGTTTAAAGCTACTACGGCGCAAGCCCGCTGGCAGCATGACTGGTCATCGAAATGGCACACCGTTGTGTCGGGCCGGTATTATGCACAACGAGCCAATAGTTATTTCGATGATGCCAAAGGAAAAATAGATGATATTGGAAAGGAGAAGGACATGAATGCTTCCCTGCAAATCAGCCATACACCTTCTGCCCACTTCAAACAGGTGCTGCGCGGATACTATTCCAGCTATTCCACCAATGAAGAAATGCGCTATCAGCAGGATAAAAGTGTGTATGATGTTTCCTTTTTTAAACAACAATATATAAAACCCGAATACCAGGCTGACTGGCAGATACACCCGAAACACCAGTTGATAGCGGGCGCCGGTTATGTGCATGAAACATTGGAAGCTACCCGCTATGATGAGCGCATGGCGTTTAACACCGGCTATATTTTTGTACAGGAAAACTGGAAGCCCGCAACTGCCTGGAATATATTGGCTGGCGGGCGTTTTGATACCCATAATCAATACCCTTCCCAGTTCAGTCCCAAGCTATCGGTGTCCTGGAATTTTTACCCTGATTGGCGTATACTCGGTACCGTGGGTCGGGGCTACCGCGCACCGGATTTCCGGCAGCTGTACCTGCACTTCAACAATGCGGCAGTAGGCTACTCGGTAGTAGGTACCAAGCTGGCTGCTGATATTTTAAAAGAGATGCAACAGCAGGGGCAAATCAAGCAGGTAAACATCGACCCGGAGCAGCTGAAAAACCTGGATGCCGAAAGCTCCTGGTCTTACAACCTGGGGATAGAAGGAAAAGTATTTGCGGCTACTACCGCGAAGCTGAATTTCTTTTATAACCAGGTGAAAAACCTGATTGATACCCGGGCTATTGCGGTAAAAACCAATGACCTCGCCGTATACAGTTATGTCAATATCAACAGCATTACTACCAGCGGCGCAGAACTGGAGTTGGGGCAGCGCATAGGAGCATGCTGGCTGTTTTCGGGCGGATACCAGTACCTGCGTTCCAAAGATAATGAGCTCTTTAAGAAAGTTAAAAACGGCCAGGTATATACAAAAGATGCGCAAAGTGGAGAAACACGCGCACTTTCGCGGCGGGAATATTTTGGTTTGTTTAACCGTTCCCATCATGCCGCTAACCTGAAAGTAGCGTATACCCATACCCGTTTAGGTATAGATGCCAATGCCCGTGTATTGTATCGCAGCAAATACGGATTTACGGATGAGAATGGAAATAATGTACCTGATTTAAAAAGTGAGTTTGTGCCGGGGTATGCTACGGTGAACCTGGCAGCAGCCAAGTGGCTGTTAAGGCGCCAGCTGCGCCTGCAAGCTACTCTGGAAAACCTGTTTAACTACACCGACCCGCAGCACATTGCCACCATGCCGGGGCGGATTTATAGTGCGGCTGTTACCTGGAATTTTTATCACCCTGTTAATAAATAATCACAACCTATATGAAGATGCGATCTTTTACATCAGGCCTGCTGGCCTGTTCACTGGTTTTCCTTTTTTCCTGTAAAAAAGATGATAACAAAGATATCCAGCCTGTACCTGGTGCTACCTCTAAAACAGTCGTTAACCTCGACGCTGATGTGGCCAACAAAAACAGTTTTACCCTGTATAACCTGGCGGAAGGGAAAATTGTACCTAACAGCGACTCAGCTACTACCAAATGGGATATTGGGTTTAAGGCAACTACCATCATCATCAATGGTGGCAGCAGTGGCCCCGGTGGTACAGTAGCACAGGTGATTTCTGGTGTGTATAACCAATTGAACCAGGCGCCGGAAGCAGGTTATGCTACCGATGCTACCGCCAAGAAAGCCATTACCGGCTGGTATTCCTACAATATGACTACCCATGTGATTTCACCGGTAGCAGGATCTATTATTGTTGTGAAGACCACTGGCGGCAAGTATGTAAAAATGGAAATCACCAGCTATTACAAAGATGCGCCTGCCAACCCGGATCAGACGGCTGTGAGTCGCCACTATCATTTCCGCTACGTATACCAGGCCAATGGCTCCCGTAATTTTAACTGATTCTGTTACTCAACTCAAATAGCATGAAACACATCATTACCTTTACCATGGCCGGCATATGCCTGGCATGGACAGCTTCCGCACAGCAGAAAGGCGGCGATAAACTGGCACAGGACAAAGCCGCCATAAAAAGCATGTGCGGGTGCCAGGAAGTAACCTTTGAATATACCGAAACCTTCCCGACCGATACCAGCTATAAACCTAAAGGATATCATAAAATTACCGATGCAGTAGAATATGTGACGGTAGCTGCGGAAGATAAGAACCGCATTGTATTGCAACACCTGCTGATTGCAGATAGTATGGTGATCAAGCACTGGACAGAAGACTGGCTATATGAAAACCAGCAACTGCTGGCGTATGATAAAGACGATGCGTGGAAGAAAGTAACCCTGCCTGCGGCACAGGTAAAAGGGCAATGGACCCAGAAAGTATACGGCGTGGACGATGAGCCCCGCTATGAGGGCTCCGCTACCTGGGTACATGCAGATGGCCGCCACTATTGGGAATCGGCAAGTGATGCGCCGCTGCCCCGCCGGGAATATACTACCCGTAAGGACTACAACGTATTGCATCGTACCAATCACCATGAAATTACCGCTACCGGCTCCATCCATGAACAGGACAACCTGAAGGTAGTGCGTGCCAACGGTACCGACAAAATAATTGTGGGCGAGAAAGGACTCAACACCTATAACCGTACAGATGAAAACAGGTGCAAGCTGGCAAAAGCCTGGTGGGAACAAAACCAGGTTTTCTGGGCGGTAGTGCGTAAGAGCTGGGATAAAGTGTATGGCGGCAACAGCGCTATTCACCTCCAGCGCAAAGTGAATAATGAGCCGCTGTATAAGGTAATGGCAGCACTGGAAGAGAAGGCTTTGCGCAAGGAACTGGCCGGCGCCGCGCTGGAAAAAGAAGTCACCGCCACCCTGCAACAGTTTGCCACCAATAAAGAGTTGAGTTTACAACGATAAACGAGTGGATAAGAAAAGTCGCCGCAGTCATTCCTGGCTGCGGTTTTTTTACGTAAATAAGTAAAAAGGGGGTAAAGGAACAGGGGTTCTTTGCTGCTTACTTGCCTTGCTCCGTGTGTGAACCCTGGTAACCTTGGGGTTAGCACACCTTTTTATTTGCCGTCTGCTGCCTATCTTTACAACTTGTTACTTTAACAGTGTAACAGTTGTAGGTTATGAAATGACTGGAATATTCCTATCCCGGGTCCAAATAAAAGAAGCGGTGCATGTGCTACATGCGCCGCTTTTTCTAGGTATCCCATTATCCTGCCGATATGATTTTCGCATCATTATCTGTATATTTCTGAAAAATATAACGGATACCAGTTTCCTATTGTCATTCACAAAACTAATATATGCATTTAACTCCCCGCGAAACGGAGAAGCTCCTGCTTCATCTGGCCGGCGAACTGGCCGCTAAACGAAAGGCCCGCGGCCTTAAGCTCAATTACCCGGAGTCTATCGCCTACATCAGCAGCCACCTGCTGGAAGCTGCCAGGGACGGGAAATCAGTAGCAGAACTGATGCAATACGGCGCTACTATTCTCACCCGGGACGATGTCATGGAAGGCATTCCTGAAATGATACACGATGTACAGATAGAAGCTACTTTCCCGGATGGTACCAAACTAGTGACCGTCCACGATCCTATTCGTTAATACGTAAAACTACGCAACATGATTCCTGGAGAATATTTTTTAGGGGAAGGAGATATTGAATGCAACGTGGGCCGCAAAACCGTAAGGGTAAAAGTGGTGAATACCGCTGACCGCCCCGTACAGGTGGGCTCTCACTGCCACTTTTTTGAAATCAACCGCAAAATGAGTTTCGACCGGGAGAAAGCTTTCGGTAAACGCCTCAATATCGCCGCCGGTACGGCTGTTCGCTTCGAGCCCGGCGAGGAAAAAGAGGTGGAGCTGGTAGAGCTGGGCGGCGCCCGCCGGGTATTTGGGATCAACAACCTGGTTAATGGCGACACCACCCTGGAAGCCAGCAAGGAAAAAGCGATGACGAAAATGTTGGCCGCAAACTTTAAAAACAAAGCACAATGAGCCTGAAAATAAACAGAGTTAAATACGCCAATATGTACGGCCCTACCGTAGGGGATAAAGTAAGACTGGGCGATACTGATATTATCATTGAGATAGAAAAGGACTTTAACGAATATGGCGATGAGAGCAAGTTTGGCGGTGGTAAAACGGTAAGAGACGGTATGGCCCAGTCCAGCACCGCTATGAGCGACCAGGGCGTACTAGACTTTGTGATCACCAACGTGATCCTGATCGACCACTGGGGCATCGTAAAAGGTGACCTGGGCATCAAAAACGGAAAAATTGTAGGTTTTGGCCAGGCTGGTAACCCCGATACCATGAATGGCGTACATCCCGATATGATCATTGGCGCCGGTACGGAAGTACATGGTGGTGATGGCCTCATTGCCACCGCTGGCGGTATCGATACCCATATTCACTTTATCAGTCCGCAGCAAATTGAAACCGCCCTGTTCAGCGGCATCACCACCATGATAGGCGGTGGTACTGGCCCGGCAGACGGCACCAATGCTACCACGGTGACACCCGGTAAATGGTTTATGGAGAGAATGCTACAGGCAGCCGACTCTTTCCCGATGAACCTGGGCTTCTTTGGAAAAGGCAACTGCGCCACCGAAGGTCCTATCGCCGAGCAGATCGAAGCAGGCGGACTGGGGGTAAAAATACATGAGGACTGGGGCGCTACCCCGGCTGTTATCGATGCCGCGCTGAAAGTGGCCGACCAATACGATGTACAGGTAGCTATCCACACGGATACACTCAATGAAGCCGGCTTCCTGGAAGATACCATGAATGCCATCAATGGTCGCGTAATACATACCTTCCACACAGAAGGTGCCGGTGGCGGTCATGCACCCGATATTATCAAAGCGGCCATGTACCCTAATGTACTGCCTGCATCTACCAATCCCACCCGGCCGTACACAGTCAATACGATCGATGAGCACCTGGACATGCTGATGGTATGTCACCACCTGAGTAAGAGTATCCCGGAAGATGTGGCCTTTGCGGATTCCCGTATCCGCCCGGAAACCATTGCAGCGGAAGATATCCTGCACGACTTAGGCGTATTCAGCATGATGAGCTCCGACTCCCAGGCCATGGGGCGTGTAGGCGAGGTAGTGACCCGCACCTGGCAAACCGCCGATAAAATGAAAAAGCAACGCGGCGCCTTGCCGGAAGATGCCGGCAAAGGCAACGATAACTTCCGCGCTAAACGGTATGTGGCTAAATATACTATCAACCCGGCCATCGCCCAGGGCATTTCCAACTATGTTGGCTCTGTAGAACCAGGCAAGATGGCAGATATCGTGCTGTGGAAACCAGCCCTGTTCGGCGCCAAACCGGAAATGATTATCAAAGGAGGCATGATCATCGCCAGCAAAATGGGCGATCCGAATGCGTCTATTCCTACGCCGCAGCCGGTAATACTGCGCACCATGTTCGGCGCCTATGGTAAAGCTATTCACAAGACCTGCGTGTCTTTCGTGTCCAAAGTATCACTCGAAAAAGGTATTGTGGAAAAGTATGGCCTCGAAAAAATGGTATTGCCCGTTTCCGGTTGCAGAACCATCACTAAAAAACACCTGATCCACAACGATAAAACGCCGGAGATTACCGTAAACCCGGAAAATTATGAAGTGCGTGTAGACGGAGAGGTGATCACCTGTGAACCGGTAAGTACGGTGCCTTTAGCGCAACGCTACTTCCTTTTCTAAAAATAACCGTATGATCATAGAAAAGATAGCTGGCAATATCGCATCCCTTGCAACAGGTAACCGGAAGGTGGACTTTTTGCAACTGGAGTGGTATGAAATGACGAAGCGTATACAGCGTAAACATACGCAGGACGGGCTGGAGATTGCCATTAAGTTCCTGAAAGAAGGACAGCGCCTGCAGCACGGGGATATCCTGTATATCGATGATGAGAAAGTAGTGGTGGTAGATATCCTGCCCAGTGATGCGATTGTGGTGACGCCCCGCTCCTTACTGGAAATGGGCAGCGTATGCTATGAGATTGGTAATAAACACCTGCCTGTTTTTATACAGAACGACCAGGTGCTCATTCCTTTTGAAGAGCCCATTTTTCGCTGGCTGGCGGCTAGTGGCTATGATACCGTGAAAGCGCATACACGGCTAACCAACTTGCTCAATGCCAACGTGCAACCACATAGCCATGGTGGCAGCAGTTCGTTGTTCTCTAAAATTTTAGGCATGGCAGCAAAAGAACGTTAATATATGCAGCACCCGTTTTTAGGCAGCCTGTTGCACCTCAGTGATCCTACTTTACCCATTGGTGGCTATTCGCACTCCAATGGCCTGGAAACCTATGTGCAACAAGGGCTGGTACATGACAGGACTTCTGCCAAAGCATTTGTGGAACAAATGCTTACCGGCAACCTGCATTACAATGATGGCGCTTTTGTATGCCTGGCCTACAATGCGGCTACCGGTAACGATCTCAAAGCTATGCTGCTGCTGGATGAAGAAGTAGGTGCGCTGAAGTTGCCCAAAGAGATTAGGCAGGCCAGCCAGAAGCTGGGACTGCGATTGATGAAAATTTTCAGCAGAAAATATAGCAGCCCTTTGGTGGAAGAATACGCTGCCGCTATTGCCACTAAAACAGCAGAAGGCCACTACTGCCTGACTTATGGTATGTATGCCGCGCTAATGGATATTCCGCTTACCGAAGCGTTGTACGCCTTTTATTATAACGCTGCCATCGGGATGATTACCAATGCCGTAAAGCTAGTACCCCTGGGGCAACTGGAAGGGCAGGATATCCTGTTTGACCTGCAACCCGTGATAGCAGAACTGGTAAACAAAACGATCCACCTGGACCGGGAGCTGGTGGGTGTTTGCAACATAGGATTCGATATCCGCTGTATGCAGCACGAAAAATTATACTCCCGCCTGTATATGTCTTAATGAAAAAGTAACAACCATGAGTGACAGAAAATATGTGAAAATAGGAGTAGCCGGACCGGTAGGATCTGGTAAAACTGCCCTGATAGAAAGATTGTCGAGGCACCTGATGAACACCTATAGCATAGGGGTGATCACCAATGATATTTATACCAAAGAAGATGCGGAGTTCTTAACAAAAAATAGCCTGCTGCCTAAAGAAAGGATTATCGGTGTAGAAACCGGCGGATGTCCGCACACCGCTATCCGTGAGGATGCCAGCATGAACCTGGAAGCGGTTGATGAAATGGCGGCCCGTTTCCCGGAAATAGAACTGATCCTGATAGAAAGTGGTGGCGACAACCTGTCCGCCACTTTCAGTCCCGACCTGGCCGATGTTACCATCTTTGTGATTGATGTAGCAGAAGGAGATAAGATCCCCCGTAAAGGCGGCCCGGGCATTACCCGCTCCGACCTGCTGGTGATCAACAAAATAGACCTCGCGCCCTATGTACATGCCGACCTGGGAATGATGGAACGTGATGCCCGCAAAATGCGCGGTGGCAAGCCTTTCGTATTTACCAATCTTATGTCGTTGCAGGGACTGGATACGGTAATTGGCTGGATTAAGAAGTATGCCTTACTGGAAGATGCAGCAGAGCCTGCGCTGGTAAGATAAATGAATAGGAATGATTAACAAGCTGAGTATAATAAGTGGGTATAAAAATGGGCGCTCGTTTTTGCGGGACACCTACTTCACGCGCCCATTCCGGGTAGCGAACGTAGGGGAACACAAAACAGATCCCTCGCTCTACCTGATGGTCATGAGCTCTTCACCGGGGATATTGGATGGTGATCATTACGATATTGATATTAAGGTAGAAAGCAACAGCCGGTTGCAGTTGCAATCACAATCGTACCAGCGCCTGTTCAATATGCAGCGTGGTGCACAGCAACAGCAGCTGGTTACGCTGGAGCCCAACAGTGTATTCAGCTATGTACAGCACCCGGTGGTACCACATGAAAATGCCATCTTCAAAGGCCGCAACATTATCCGGATGGCCGACAACTGCGAGCTCACCTTCGGTGAAATTGTGACCTGTGGCCGTAAGCATTCAGGGGAGGTATTCCGCTTCAGCCATTTTCAGAATGTTACTTCCGTGTTCTATGGCGATAAGCTGATTGTGAAAGACAATGTGTTGCTGCAACCACAGTTGCTGCCGATGGAAGCAATTGGGCAGATGGAAGGATATACGCACCAGGCCACACTCATTTACGTGAATACGGGTGCTGGCGTGGCAGCCGATTTGCCGGACCAGTTGTATGCTTTACTGGAGGGAGAGGGCGGGATTATTGCTGGTGCCTCAGCCAGCGGGCCTTACAGCACCGTGGTCAGGATATTGGGCAACGGTGGAGAGCAGCTGTTTAACTGTCTCCGTAAAATACAGCAACATTTATGGAAAGCCGCGGTAGTAGCGACAGTAATGAAAGTACTATGAATATCGGGTTAACAACATTGATACTATCGGCGGTTACCATCAGCTGCCTGCATACCGCCACCGGGCCGGATCACTACCTGCCTTTCATTGTGCTGTCGCGGTCGAAGAAATGGAGCATGTCCAAGACTATCTTCTGGACTATTCTCTGTGGTTTTGGGCATATTTTCAGTTCTGTCATTATAGGGCTGATCGGTGTATTGCTGGGATGGCAGTTGTCGAAGCTAGCCTGGTTTACCGATGTGAGAGGTCATCTTTCGGGCTGGTGCCTGCTGGCCTTCGGCGCCGTATACCTGGTATGGGGATTGCGACAGGCGTGGCTGAATAAACCGCACAAGCATTTTGATGTATATGAGGGGGGAGATATTTATGTATATGAACATAAACATGGAGAGGTAGTATATCCGCAGAACAGGGTGAAAGTAACACCCTGGATATTGTTTGCCATTTTTGTGATGGGACCCAGCGAGCCCCTGGTGCCGCTGTTATTTTATTCGGGCGCACATCGCTCTTCCCTCGAAGTGATCGTGCTGATCAGCGTTTTTGCGATCGTTACTGTTATTACCATGTTAGCCATGGTACTGATAGGTTGTTATGGTTATTCCATTATTAAAACAGATAAGCTCGAACGGTACGTACATGCCATCGGCGGAGGAGTGGTAACCCTCTGTGGAATAGGAATGGTATTTCTTGGCTGGTAAATTCTCCCATTCAAAAAGGAATTTAAATGAACGAACGGAAACTTTTTGTTTCCCCTTCGGCCTCTTTTTATTTAGGTTTTCTCCCAGAAAATTTGTTACTTCACGTTATATTGACGCAAACATCCCATGAAGCTTTTTCACGAATATAGAAACCCCTCTCTCGCGGTAGACCTGGTGGTATTTGGCTACCACGACAATACCCTATCTGTATTGCTGCTTAACCGTAAAGAGGAGCCGTTTAAAGACTGCTGGACATTGCCGGGAGGCTTTTTACAGATGGAGGAAACCTTCCTGGATACCTGTTCCCGCATCCTGCAAACCAAGCTGGGCATGAATGAGGTATTCCTGGAGCAGTTATACTCCTTCGATGATCCGGGCAGAGATCCCCGGGGACGGGTAATTGCCGTGGGATATTATGCCCTTATCAATCCTGCCAAGTTCAAAATCGTGGCAGGCAGCATGGCCAACGACGTAAAATGGTTTAATGTAAGGAAGTTGCCGGTGCTGGGTTTTGACCATAAATATATTTTTAAGGCGGCCCTGCAGCGGCTGAAATCGAAAATATTATACCATCCGGTGGGCTTCGAGTTGCTGGATGAACTATTTACTATCACGGAGCTGCATGAGTTATACGAATGTATTCTGCATACTACGCTCGACCGCCGCAATTTCCGCCGCAAGATCCTGGATGCGGAATATGTTATCAACACCGGCATGAAGCGGGAAGGGCTGAAAAACAGGCATCCTGAGCTGTACCGCTTTAATAAGCACCTGAAGAAAAACAATTTCCAGATTAATGTACCTACAGAATCATAACGACGATGGAAAAGTATACTTACAACCCCGGTATTTTCACGATTCGTGATTTTTTTTCTTTGGAGGAATGTAAAGCGCTGATTGAAAAAAGTGAGGCCCTTGGCTATGAAGAAGCCACGGTAGACGTGGGTAACGGCGTGCAACGCCTGATTAAAGGCGTGCGAAATAATGAAAGGGTATTGTATAAGGATAAAGCATATGCTACCTTTATCTGGGAGCGGCTGAAGGAATTTGCGCCGGAAGGCACAGATAACCGGGCGGCCGTTGGCCTGAACGAATTGTTCCGTTTTTATAAATACAGTCCCGGACAACGCTTTAAAATGCATAAGGACGGGAGTTTTGAGCGGAACCGTTTTGAAGCCAGCCAATATACTTTTATGATCTATCTGAACGAAGCATATACCGGGGGAGAAACCATCTTTGCATCCGGGGAAGTTATACGCCCGGAAACCGGTACGGCATTGATCTTTCATCATCCATTGCGGCATGAAGGCTCCCTGCTAACGGCCGGTATCAAGTATGTGCTGCGAACGGATATTATGTACAAACAACTTTAAACATGTCCGCAACCTACGTAATAGGTGATATACATGGCGCGCTGAAAGCTTTAAAACAACTGATCGCACGGATTGCGCCAAAAGAAGCAGATACCCTGATTTTTTTAGGAGACTATGTAGATGGCTGGTCGGAGTCGGCCGGCGTACTGGCGTACCTGATGGAGCTGGAGTTAACCTATCGTTGTATTTTTATTAAAGGGAACCATGATGCCTGGTGCGAGTCGTGGCTGAATGGTGTTATGCCGGAGGCTTCCTGGATGAGAAACGGTGGCGCGGCCACCATTGCCAGCTATGAAAAGCTATCTCCTTCGCAGCTGCAAAGGCATACCGCCTTTTTCAATGATATGCGGCTGTTTTACATCGATGCACAAAAGCGTTTGTTTGTGCATGCCGGCTTTACCTCTACGCACGGGCCTGAATATGAAAGATTTACTCCCATGCTTTACTGGGACCGCAGCCTTTGGGAATTAGCCCTGGCGCTGGATCCGCAAATGCCTCGTGATGCACGGTTTTATCCCAAACGTTTATTACAGTTTCATGAAATTTACATTGGCCATACGCCCAGTGTTAACTATGGCGAAGTACTGCCCATGATTGCCTGTAATGTACATAACGTAGACACCGGCGCCGCCTTTATGGGCAAGATTTCGGCGATGAATATCGATACCAAAGAAGTGTGGCAGAGTGATACGGTGCAGTCGTTTTACCCGGATGAAAAAGGCCGGAATACCTGATCCCGGCCTGTAAAGCATTTAACGTTGTATTTTTTTTACCTTTTCCTCCAGTACTTTATTACTATCTTTTAGCGCCGCGATTTCCTTTTGCATGGATATCAGGTGTAACGTAAGTTCCTCTACTTTCTTCAGAAGAATAGTATTCATTTCTCCTACATCCTGCCCGTGTTCTGCTATTTCATTAGCTGACGGCACTTCGGGCAGGTGTTTGTTTTTATTGATAAAATCTTCTACTGCCTGTAACGAAGGAAGCGAATAAGTAGCTTCGAAGACGTAATCGGGCCAGGGTGTAGTTTGTGTTACTTTCAATCTTCTCGCAGCGATAGTACCTTCTACAGCCAGTTTGTTCGTGCCGGTGGTGAGGGTACCTATGCCCATGCTGCCATCGGCCTTTACCACCACAAGGGGGATGGTATAGGAAGAAATGGTCAATACATTGGCAGTATTCAAACGGCTGGCATTTTTACTTCTGCCATCTATCACCACAGCAGCTGCATTTAGCTCATTAGTGGGGGGCGCTATATCTTCGGATTCACCTGTGAGAATAACGCCAAAAGGTCTGCCGGGACTATAGGAACGACCCGTTATGGAGGTGATAAAACTACCGGGACTGCTGGTGCCATTCGCAATAGTAAGAGCAGCATTTGTTTCTGCGATATTGCTCAGCGTAAACTTAGCCACTGTAGCGGTAGGCAGCGCATTGACATGGAGTTGGGCAGTAGCGGCAGAAGTATTGATTCCTACCGCCCCATTTGTTCTCAAAATAGTGAGATAATTTCCCCGGTAGCTGCCACCATTGTTATAGCTGAACAGAGAAAAATCACTGCCCTGGCCTTCTGTTCCATTTTCAGCCGTAAAGGTTCCTATGGCCCAGCGGAATGACCCTTTTTGCCGGATGATATAATGCCCTCTGCCAGAGCTAATGGTACTATCGGAGGTATAAAACGCCCTCGCACTTCCGGTACCATCAATATTGAAATTAGCATTTGTTTGCAACGCAGTGGAGTTCTGGATTTGGGCGTAACTTCCAATAGCGGACATGGCAAATAGGGAAGTTAACAACAATTTACATTTCATGGTGTAGAGAATATTGGTTATATAATAAGGCTTGAAGATAGATAAAATCACAGAAATAAAAAGGCCGGAATGCTTAGGCTTCCCCTCGCATTCCGGCGCTTAAATATAACAGACAACTTCTTATTGAATCACTTCCTGCATTCCCTGCATGCCTGCACCCATATTCTTTCTCTTGAACAGGCTGGCATCTATTTTACCAAACCGGTAAGCAAAGTTGAGGCGTATCATTTGCGGGTCGCGTAAACGGCTGTAGTACTGTGTGAAGTAAGCGCTTTCAGAGTACTGATCTGACCAGCGGGTTCTGAAAATATCGTTCACACTCAGTGTTACAGAGGCGGCATTATTTTTCAGGAAACTCTTTTTGATAGCAGCATCTACACCCCAGAAGGAGGCAATATACCCTTGGGAAGCGTTTTGCGACTGACCGAACATTGGACCGCTTTGGGGACCACCCTTATTGTCGTTTACCGGCAGGTTGGTTTTAGACTGGTAAGTACCGGTAAGCTGCACCTCGAAATTAGCAGGTAGCTTAAAGGTGTTGTTGAGCTTTCCAAACCAGCTCCAGAGTGCATCCTGCGACTGTGCTACATTATCCGTATTGATTTTGGAATTGTAGATATTCACGTTGGTCGACATATTCCACCACTTGGTAATGGTGTTCATGGCGGTAACTTCAGCACCGGCAGAATAGCTGGAGTTGGCGTTGATATACGTGTTGACCAGGATTTTCTGGTTGTTTACCGGGTCGGTTTCATTAGTCAGGTAACGGGTAATCAGGTTGTTGGTATGGCGGTAGTAAAGAGATGCCAGTAAGGTATTGTTGCCCTTAAACGTTTTCAGGTACGACATTTCCATTGACTGGGTGAACTCCGGTACCAGGCCTGGGTTACCTTTCGTGATGTTCAGCTTATCAGTTGAGTCGGTGAACGGTATCAGCTGGAAGAAATTAGGCCGGTTAATTCTGCGGGTATAACTTACCTGCAGCTCCTGGTCATGTTTTAGCTTCTGGCTTAAAAATATAGAAGGGAACAGGCTTACCGGGTAGCTGTTGCTGAAGTGCTGACCATTATTGAGCAGGTCGCCTGTATAGTTGGAGCTTTCTGCACGCAGTCCTACCTTATAGCCAAAGTTCTTGATGGTGTTGGAGATGCTGGCATAGGCCGCATATACGTTATCGCTATTCTTATAATTATTAGAGGCCGCCGGGATCAGGATATATTTACCTGTTGCGGGATCCATCATATAGTTATTGAAGTTACTTTTCGTAGTGCGGATAGAAGCTCTCAAACCAGTTTCCAGTTTCAGCTTGCCCCGGAAAGGCTTCACATAGTCCGTTTGGATGGTCATGAAGCTCACAGAGCCGCCACCGAGGATCTGCTGGATATCGCTCCCGGTAATATTGTTTTTATCAACGGCATACCGGTCTGTTCTATAGTCAGAGTTGTTGTTGCTTTTACCGCCGAAGTAGTTGAAATCGGCTGTCAATTCTTCTCCTTCTTTGGGGAACAGGTGTTTCATTCCTAGCACTAATCCATTGGCATTGAATTTATTATGCGAACTGGAATTCCGTTGGCTGAAGCCATGGGTAACAGGATTCAGCAGTGTATCGCTGTTGATATCAATTCTTTCGGTAGGGTTCATTTCTCCATGCACCTTAATACCTGCTATAGAGAGGGTAGTGCGGTTGGTAACGAACCAGTCGAGCCCCAGTTTACCAAAAATGAAGCCGCCGTTGGTTTTGTTGTCATTTTCCTGGTTGATGAGGGTGTGCGGTATATCCCCGAAGTTATCACGATCGGTGGTACCATTAGTACGTCCCTTCATCTGGTTGCCCATTACGCTGGCGCTGATATTTACCTTGTCCTGGCGCAGGTTGAAGTCGCCACCACCGTTGAGGGCGCCGCGTTTGTCAACACCCGCGCGGATATTACCGTTGTAACCGGTTTTACGGTTCTTTTTCAGCACGATATTCAGGATGCCTGCGCTACCGCCGGAAGCATCGTATTTAGCGGAAGGGTTGGTGATTACTTCCACGTTTTCGATCGCATCGGCAGGAATCTGTTCCAGTGTCAGCGTGGTGGGGCGTCCATCGATGTAGAGCTGTGGCGCTGCATTACGCAGGGTTACATTTCCGTCGATGTCTACGTTAACAGACGGTACGTTTTTCATGACATCGAGAGCGGTACCGCCGGTGCTCACGATATTTTTTTCTACGTTGAATACCTTTTTATCGATATCCATCTGCATAATGGGTTTGGTACCGGCAACCGTCACACCCTGTAATTGAGTAGTGCTGACAGCCAGCTTGATGTTACCCAGGTCTTTGTCGAATGGCGGAAAGGTAACGGGTTGTTCTACCGTTTTATAGCCGGTAGCCGTTATCCGCAGTTTGAGTGGGCCCCTGCCGGGCAACTCATCTAGGCTGAATTCTCCATTGCCTTTGGTGAGTGCGCCTTTCAGCAGTTTTTCCTTCATTTTTTTGCTAACAGTATCCATGCGGTTTTGCAGGATAATTACAGAAGCGTAAGCAACAGGTTTTCCATCTGGGTCAATAATTTTTCCGTAAACATGTCCGTTCATCCCCATGGGCATTCTGGCGCCAGCGCCAGCGGGGGCCTGTGCCCAGGCAGAGACGGTAAGCAAAAACAGGGCGATTAACGAGTAGATCTTGTGCATTTTATTTAAAATTCAGAGATGCAAAAGTATACCGCGTTGGTGGATTAAATAAAATAAATGAGATGAGCGGGAAAAATATGTCTACGAAATGCGGGCGCGAGGGAGTGTTTTAATAAAGAAGAGAAGCCTGTAATAATTTACTGACTTGATTTTCCGGCTAATGCGTACACAGAATCGCGGTAGGTATCTCCCACAGGTAATTCTATTTCATCCAGGAAAACACTGTTCTTCCGGATGGCGGTAATAGCCCCCACAGATACAATATGCGACTTGTGAATGCGGATAAATTTTGCTGGTGGGAGCTGTTCTTCCAATCCCTTGATACTCATACGGGTTATCACAGGTTTAGGGTTGCCCTGGAGATGTATTTTTACATAGTCTTTCAGCCCTTCAATCCAGGTAATGTCTGCAAATACCACTTTGAGCAGGCTGTAATCCACATTTACAAAAAAGAAGTCTGCCTGTTCCCGGTTGGCCTTACTACCCGATTTCAACAGGAAGAGCTCCTGCGCTTTATTGCAGGCCCTGATAAAACGTTCTAGCGATACCGGTTTTACGAGATAGTCGGTTACTGCCAGGTTAAAACCTTCCAATGCATACTTTTCGTAAGCGGTAATCAGGATCACCATCGGTTTATTGGGCAGCGATTCCAGGAATTGCAGGCCGGTAAGCCCGGGCATTTGTATATCAAGAAATATCAGGTCTACCGATTGATGACGCAGTATTTCCATAGCCTCAAAGGCATTCTGGCATTTGCCCGCGAGCTGCAGGTAAGGTACCATGCTAATGTTGTCTTCCAGCAGGTCCAGCGCCAATGGCTCATCGTCTATGGCAATACATTTCATCATCCAGGTAAATTTAATTGCAAGGATACTATAAACCAATCGTCTTTTTTGTCGATATGCAGTACGTAATCCTCACCGTACAGCAAATTTAAGCGTCTTTTTACGTTCACAAGGCCTATCCCGCTGGTTTTATCTTTCACTTCCGAAGAAGCGGGATTGTATTTGTTACGCACAGAAAAAAAGAGCATCCCGGGGCGGGTATATAACTGGATATCTATCTGAGCATCGGATATTAATCCGGTACCATGTTTAAATGCGTTTTCCACAAAAGGAATGAGCAACATGGGCGCTATCTCATAAGTGTTTTTACTCACTTCCAGGGACACATTCATGGTTACATTTTTTCCGAAACGTTGTTGTTGGAGATCAATATAACTTTGCAGGTACTCTGCTTCCTTTTGCAGCGGCACTTTGTCTTCGTCGGCTTCATAGAGCATGTACCGCATTAACGACGATAGCTTGATCAGCGAGGGCTCCAGCACATCCGATTTTTTACGGGCCAGCGACACCATGTTGTTGAGCACATTAAACATAAAATGAGGACTCACCTGGGAACGCAGCAGCGATAATTCCGTTTTCAGATTCTCGTTTTCGCGGGCGCTGGTTTGTCTTTCCTGCCGTACCTTATCCACAATCATCTGAAAAGCTGTGCTGGTGGACCAGATAAAGAAAAATACGAGCAACGTAAAAAGGATAGCAGGTCTGATATCTATCACATGAGGGTTCAGGAAAAGGATTTCAAACTCATACCGCGCCGTCATCATAAAAACAAATATTGCCAGCACGGACAGTGTGTATTTTACCACCTTTTTTTTGTTGAGTAACCGGGGAATAAACACCCAGGCATTCAGGTAGAAGAAGGTAATCATCACGAGGTCTGTAAAGTACATATACAGCTCCCACTTGTGTTTCTCATTCATGCGTTCCTGCGCATGTGTATCTGACGAAGGATGTAACAGGTAAGGCAGTGAAATGAATGCGAGCCACCCTAAAGTATGGAGTGCTGTAATAACCCATTTTTGTTGATACCATTCCCGTTTCATGGCGGCAAATTAGGCGTTTATATATTTATCATGTGTGCGACTTGCGACCAACCCGGATATTTCTTCGACCAACGCAACTATGATATTAAATTAAGTCTTAATTTTATGATTGCAATTCCCATTCCCATTACCTCATTGTACTAAAACGCTGATATATGACAGCTGATATTACCCGCCGGTAGCGTTCGGACTGGAAGAATAAAATCACATTTAGCATGTTCTATCACCTGTTTCCGGCAGTGCCAACTATTAAGTTGCCGGAGCTGAGCAGGCGTATAGATGATGCGATGCCTGAACTGGAAAAGAAGAACACATTTTAAAGGAGCAGAAAGCATAAAGCAAAAAGCTATTGTGGAGAAGAACTTAGCGAGTGTTTAAAATTCGCTTATATCATTCTCCACAATAGCTTTTTGCTTTATGCTTTCTTTCAGCTTTTCGCTAATTCCTTAATCCGGTTATTCCCGGTAATGATATTCGCTTTCAGTTCACTGAGAATGGAGTATAATCCGAAGTAAGTACGATTGATATACAAACTATGCCGGGAGCCCCGTGCCACTTTAGAGTCGCGGATTTCCTTCATGTTGTACAGTTCATCCATGTAGGCGTAGATTTCATTGAAGTAGGTCTCATTACCGAAATCGAAGGTGTCTACGGTGAAGGGGAGCGTCAGCAGATCGATCATATGCTGGAATAACCCCGAGAAAAATTCCACTTCTTTGGGTGTATCCGTTGGATGGATCATTTCCAGGTTAGTGTATATTTCGTGCCGGCGTTTTTCATCTTTCAGTACTTCCTTATCTACCAAAAGGAAATAATTTTCATAAAAGTCCAGCGGTACTTCTTTTACGCAACCAAAGTCGAATATGCCTACGGTGCCATCGGGGCGCATGAGGAAGTTGCCGGGGTGCGGGTCGGCATGCACCTGTTTCAGGCTATGTACCTGGAATTGGTAAAAATCCCACAGGGCCTGGCCTATTTTATTGCGTACTTCCCTGGAAGGGTCTGTTTGCAGAAACTCTTTCAGGTGTTTGCCTTCCAGCCAGTCCATTGTAATAATCCGTTCAGACGACATGTCGGGGTAGTAGCCTGGAAAGCGGAGGTTGGGTATATGTGCGCAGGCGGCCGACAAATCCATGGAACGGCGAAGCTCCAGTTTGTAGTCGGTTTCCTCCAGCAGTTTGCTTTCTATTTCGTCGAAGTATTTATCCATGTCTACTTCGTTCATGCCTACAATGCGTATTGCGAATGGTTTTACGATACGGAGGTCGGATTTTACGCTGTTGGCAACGCCGGGATACTGGATTTTTACGGCCAGTGTTTTGCCGGCTTTGGTGGCTTTATGCACCTGTCCGATGGAAGCGGCGTTGGCCGCCTGCATTTCGAAGGTATCGTATAACTGGGTGGGCGATTTGCCCAGCGTTTTTACAAAGGTGTTGACTACCAGCGGGCCGCTCAGCGGGGGCGCGCTGTACTGCGACATGGCAAACTTTTCAGTATAGGCTTTGGGGAGCATTCCTTTGTCCATGCTCAGCATCTGCGCCACTTTGAGGGCGCTGCCTTTCAGGTTGCTGAGCGTATCGTAGATATCAGCCGCATTGTCCTGGTGGAGCGCTTCCTTCGTGGTGGAAGGATCCATCAGTTTGCGGGTGTAGTGTTTGATATAATTGGAACCAACTTTAAGTCCGGTCGTAACAAATCTGCCTGCCCTTTCCACCTTGGAGGTAGGAATGTTGGATTGCTCTTTCATGGTGTTTATTTCCTCGTAAAAATAAATTTCCCAAAGTCCAACAAACTATCCAGGGTATTGGATTTGATCAGCTGGAAACTGAGATTCACTGCTTTTTCAATCGCAGCATCGGTCATTTCAAATTGGTGACTGGTATCATCCAGCCAGTATTTCAATACAAACAGGACCTGTAACCAGAAACCATGTACATATTGATCGGAGATATATTTTCTTTCCTTGATTTCGTTGGATTGATAGCCTTCTTTTACCAGGTCGCGTACGTACGCATTAAAGGCATCGTGGAAGGTATCGAGTTTGTTGCGGTACAGGTCTGGCAGGCGGAAATGTTTCCGTTGCAATAACAGGTAGCTGCGGTCTTCCTTCAGTTTTTGTACCCAGAGAAAATAAAAAGCCAGGAGTTTTTCCTGCGCGTTGTACTGGAGGTAGGTAGCATCTGCCTGCAATTGTTCCAGTGTTTGCTGGAAGATAGCTAACCAGATATCCTGTTCCACTGATTCCAGGGAGCTGTATTGTTCGTAAAACGCAGCTTCCGTGATATCTACAATTTTGCAGAGTGCATATACCGATACCGGCGCTTTGCCATTTTCAAGCCAGTACACTTTATAGGCGTTGCGAATAAGCTGTTTGTCCATAAAAAAAAGGTTTACGGTTGTTGAATAAGCCCGTCCGGATTGGTACCGGAGGTTAATAGTGCGGGCGCATACAAATTTACGGTATGCGCGCGTATAAACAGCTTTTTATCGTGGGTGGAAATGTTAAAATCTGTTTTATTTACCAGGAAATTGCTATGATAAAAAAAGGAATTTGGTATTTGGAAAATAACCATATCTTTGCACCCGAATTCCTTATTCTTCATCGTTTAAAATTACAAGGAATCATGACAGAACATACCCACATATCACCCGCACTGCTGCTTGCCTGATCAGGCAAACGCCTTGTTATTGCTCGTATTTTTCCTGCATTACATGACCCGATTGTTTATACAAGATTGTATAAATCAATATCGTATATACAGCCATATTTTATAATAGATTTCCGGCTGTAACAGGATGTCGTATAAGCGTATACGTTAGGATGTTGTTTGTCGCCCCATCAAGCTTCCCCGCAGCGGTTGTTTCACCAAAATATTACAATGGGCGCTCCGTGCCCGGAGGGCGTGCTATGCCCGCTCCTCAATAATTATGCATACTACAATCACCATTTTATGGGCTGTATAAAAACAAAAGAACTAAGTAAAATAGGTTATACCAACGACAGGGCCAGAAGCCTTGTTATCAATACTATTTCCAAACATTTTAAACATACCGGCAAAGCAGAGCTGATGGCGCTGCTGACAGCCATCAAAGCGGATCCTGCGGCCTACCAGGGTGATGAAATACTGGGTAAAATTGCTGCCACTTTTATGGATGAACCGGTGGAATGCCATTTTCATAGTTATGAGCTGCTGGAAAAAGCCGGGCAGCTGAAAGTATACGGCAGCAAGGAAATTGAGCGTTCGGCCAAGCAACAAATGGAAGTGGCGATGTCGCTGCCAGTGACGGTGCAGGGGGCTTTAATGCCTGATGCACACACCGGCTACGGGCTGCCCATCGGCGGCGTGCTGGCGGTGGATAATGCCGTACTGCCTTTCGCCGTAGGCGTAGATATTGGCTGCCGGATGGCGCTCACCATTTTTGCAGAAGGGGAAAGTTTTCTGAAACGCTTTTCCCACCAGGTAAAAGTGGCCTTGAAAGACTATACTCACTTTGGAATGGAGGGAGGACTACCCTTTGAGCAATCGCATGAGGTGCTGGATGACCCTGCGTTTCAGTCGACCGAGCTACTCCGGAAGTTACAGATCAAAGCAGCGCGTCAGTTAGGATCGTCTGGTAGTGGTAATCACTTTGTAGAATTTGGGTTGATAGAAATGGCGGAAGACAATGCGCTGCAACTGCCGGCAAAACAATACCTGGCGTTGTTATCGCATTCCGGTAGCCGGGGACTGGGCGCCAATATCGCGCAGCATTATACCCGCATCGCTATGGATAGCTGTAAGCTGCCACGGTCGGCGCAGCAGCTGGCCTGGCTGGACCTCAACAGTGAGGCCGGTCAGGAGTACTGGCTGGCCATGAACCTGGCCGGCGATTACGCCAAAGCCTGCCACGACCGGATTCACGCTAATCTGATGAAGGCGCTGGGCCTGGAGGCACTGGCCACCATTGAAAATCACCACAATTTTGCCTGGGAAGATACGCTGCCCGGCGGTCAGCGGGTGATCATTCACCGCAAAGGGGCTACCCCTGCGCATGCCGGCGAGATGGGCATCATTCCCGGCAGCATGTGCTCGGCGGCCTACCTTGTAAAAGGAAAAGGCGTGGAACAGGCGTTATACTCCGCTTCCCACGGTGCAGGGAGGGCCATGAGCCGTAAGCGCGCCAAAGAGAACATGACCGTGTCGGGCATGAAAAAAATGCTCGCCAACGCAGGCGTTACCCTTATTGGTGGCAGCGTGGAAGAAAATCCGCTGGCGTATAAAGACATCGAAACGGTGATCAACGCCCAGCAGGAACTAATCGACATCGAGGGCCGTTTTATGCCCGCTATTGTAAGAATGAACAAAGATTAATGACATGAACAAGGTAATTATACAAATCACTTCCGGCCGCGGCCCTGCAGAATGTAGCAGGGTAGTGGCCCGGGTGCAGGAACTGATGCTGAAGCAGGGCCGTGCCGCGGGCATCTCCCTGGAAGTACTGGAAAACATAAAAGGCGACCTGAAAGGTACCCTGTTATCCGCTACACTGTTAGCCCAGGGCGAACGCCTCCCGGCTTTTATCAAAGAGTGGGAAGGAACGGTGCAATGGGTTTCTCCCAGCCCCTACCGTAAATTTCACAAACGCAGAAACTGGTTTGCCGGCGTGTCGGTATTCGATGTGCAGCAACAGTTATCCTGGAATGTGAAAGATGTAGTGCTGGAAACCTGCCGCGCTTCCGGACCCGGAGGTCAGCATGTGAATAAAGTGGAAACCGCCGTGAGGGGCACGCATCTTCCCAGCGGCTTGCAGGTACTGGCCATGGACAGCCGCTCACAGCTGCAAAACAAACAGCTATGCCTTCAACGTCTTGAAGCGAAGTTCCTGGCCTGGCAAACTACCAGGCTCGTAGGCCAGCAGCAGGACCGCTGGCAGGAACATAATGAGCTGGAAAGAGGGCAGGCCGTGAAGGTGATCCGGGAACGGCTGTAGGAGGAGGCTGTATCATAAATAAATGGTACAGCCTCTTCTTTTTTGATGGTGCATTTTATCAATTTGAGATAATATCTTAAAAAATCAATATTCTTTTG
>NZ_VIWO01000015.1 GCF_007829335.1 Chitinophaga polysaccharea | reverse complement strand
AAATCAATATATTTCTCCACCTGAAACGTGGATAAACGCCCGATAAATACCAAAAATAAAAAAAGGGCTGTACCATTTATTTATGATACAGCCTCCTCCTACACCTGTAAATTTGTCAATACCGCAACAAAGCCAGCTTACCATCCATGGTGCTGAACAGCATTTGCCTGTCTCCTGCTGCCAGCACCTGGTTGACCAGGCAGTTGGATAATTTATACTTCCATAACAGGGAATGATTGCCACGGTTAATCGCATACACTACCCCGGCGTGAGTAGGTATATAAATCACCTCCCCGTGCGCCACTGGCGCCGCCGGATCCAGCTCGTAGCCCATTTCCACCGGCGACCGCCACAATAGCTGCATGGTGTCTGCTTTTGCTGCCACGGCATACAATTGCCCATCCATGGTTTTTATGAATACCTCGTTGCTGTCGGCCGAAAGTCCCAAAGACTCCCGCATCCTGACATCTGGCAGCGATTTCCGCCAGATTACCGCACCAGTAGCCGCATTAAAAGCAGTCATATAACGGTCTGGCGCCACAATAAATATCTTATTATCTGCTCCCACCGGCCAGCAGGCTGCCGGAGAAAACATCCTGTTCGCAGCCCCATTATTCCATTTCCATTTCAAAGCGCCGGTATGGGCATCCAGGGCATAGAAATCATTACCCCAGCTGCCGAAATAAATATTCCCCCCGTAAAAAAGTGGTTTATCCTCTACAAATCCATTTACACCGGTAAACTCCCACAATAATTTTCCCGTAGAGAGATCAAGCGCCCGGAAATGCCCGTCAGATGCACCGGTATATGCCACGCCGTTAACGATTTGCGTGCTGGCCACCACGGGTTTACCGGTTTCAAAACGCCATACGGGCTTGCCGGTAGCGGCATCAAGGCAATAAATAAAACTATCGGAAGAACCCACTACCACCTTATCTCCCGAAACCGCAGGTGTAGCATATATCTTTCCCTTCGTAACAAAAGTCCATTGCTTTTTTCCGTCTGTCAACCGCAGCGCATATACTTCACCGGCAGTATTGGTGGAAATCACCCGGTCTTTATACAAGGCCATACCAGACCCGATATCACTATTGTCCTGGTATACCCACGCCGCTTTCACTGCCGGAAACGAGTCATTCATCGCAAAAGAGGGGCGCGGGAAAGTACGGGTAACGGCCGCAGAATGCCCGGCCATCGGGATATTAACCCATGCCCGGTTCTTTTGTACCACAGGAGTGCGCTCCTCAAACTGCGCTTTCCCATTGCCAATAGTAACGATATTGTATCCGCCGATACTGTCTTTCGCCCGCAAATTGGAACGGCACATCACACCAGGTATCTCCTCAAAATCAAATACCCGGTTAGCATGACCATGACCACATAAAATCAGCTGTATATTGTGCTGCTTCAGCCGGTCGATCGCTTCATACCAGTTATTCAGATCTGCATTTTGCGGATAGTGATTGATATAAATGAGCGGTGTGCGTTTGTTTATGCCTTTTAACGTCTTATCCAGCCACACAATATTCTCCCGCGGCACCTGTCCAGGCCCCATCCGCATATTGGGCCCGCAGTTAGTACCCAGGAAACGATAACCACCATAGCTAAACGAAAATGTTTCGCTGCCAAACACCTTACGAAAAGTGTTACCCCCGCTCTCCGACCACTTGGTATCATGATTACCGGGGATAATATACCAGGGCTTCTGCAGCCCGTCCAGCACCGCTTTAGCCTGTTGCAGCTCTGCGTCGGCACCAAATTCCGTAATATCGCCCGAAATGATCACGAAGGCCAGATCCGGCTGACTGTTAATATCGGCCACGGTGCGTTGCAAATCTTCCAGTGCGTGGTCACTGCCCACGTGTGTATCAGATACTTCGGCAAACTTAAAAGCTGTCTGCGCTTCCGCCACAGGCGCCAGCATAGCCAATAGCATACTGCCAGCCAATAACCTCGAATAAAATTTCATGCCGTTGTTTTTATTGAATGTGCGGAGAAAAACTCCTAATGGTTAACAATTTTTTTCCCGGGAAAAGCCCATGTAACGGCTCATATGAAACACTTTCTTTCTTACCGGTGATATAGCTTCTATGATCTGTTGCACTACCTGCAACAGATCATGGTTCACCAGATCCTGCGCCGGCTTCTTGTGAACCATTCAAACCGGACCTGCACGTGCAGTAAAATACAAAAAAAAGATAAGTTGTATTCATTGCTTTCTTTCCCGAAATATTTATCTCCTCCGGCAAATTTGCCCTGAAATCCCGCAAATCTTGTCCCAATCCCGACGAATACGATTAGCAACGCGTCTCCTTCCTATTTTGCTTATTTTAGGCAGATTATAACACTCCAGATGACATGAAAAGATCCATCTTATTATACACGATACTCATCTTATCTATGACTGTATGCGCTCAAAACAACAGCAAGGATACACGCTATAAACGGTATACCGGAAAGTACGGTGGTAATTCAGGCATCTGCCTTTTTGAAGACGGCCAGTTCCTGATGTATGGATATGCAACGATGGTATTTGGCACTTACCGGTTTGAAAAAGATTACCTTCTTTTCACACCCGACAAACCAGATATCTTCGAGGTATATGCCCATCGGCACCCCAACTACGGCGATAGTGTACGGATAAATTTTGTAGGCTTCCAGCAAGGCAAAACCTTTTTGCAATTTGATAACGATATAGCCCACCCGGTGTTTAATGAAAATGCCAATTGCTTTGACCCGCCTTATGTATATGAAGCAGCCAGGGGTCCACGCGCCTTCACATTGGCGGCCATCCTTCCGGAAGCCCGCTGGAACAGGGAAGATGCGGGCATTTCATGGACCTATCAGGTAAACAAAGATTTCAACGATTTTATTCTTGTTCACAACGAACCCAAACGGCAATATGAAAATTTTAGTGGCATGGTGAGAAAAAACGAAGACGGCGAGACATTACAATTATCAAATTACGGCGGAAAAGAAGGGTATCAAAAAAACGAACCGGCCGACAACGATGAATGGCAACGCGTTCTCACTATGAAGCAGGAATACGAAGCGTCAAAACAGGGAAATGCAGACACCGGTTATGCCAACAGGCATTATCACGCTTTCCCCGAAGTAGATTTGGCGAATTATACTTTCGATCCCGCTTCTAACCAATATATCAGCAAGCAAGCAGCAGATAATGAACAATACTTCCGGAGTAATCAATATAACGATGATCGCTACCTGCGCAAGTACGTAAAGATCCAGCCTGTAACAAAGCGCGATAACGAATTCGATGCCGGCAAAGCAGCCACTGGAAGCATATTCTATACGGCTTGCGGATCAGAAAAATCTTATCACTATAATGGCTATGTCAAATACGATGATGTAGCGGCAGATGTAGCACCGATTGTTACCACTGCGCCGGCGCCCATGATAGCAACAGATAATCCGCGTAAGGTGGATGCCCCACATGCATCGTCAAACAATAACAATACCCCCAATTATGCTAACTTTAAACCGTTTCCCGTTAATCGCGAAGATGGATTTTATGTTGTGCAGAAAGCCAACTACCAGGATTATAGCAAAACAATACTGGCTAATCTACCATTTCTTACTAAAAAAGATATAACATCCGCAAGCGCCAGAACAGATGATGATGGTCAATCGGTTGTAGATATCAAATTCAGCGACACCGGGAAAAGTAAATTAAAGACTATCACCACAACAAATACCGGCAAACACATCGCAGTGGTAATAGGGAAAAAAGTCATTACCATGCCTGTTGTCCGGGAACCTGTTACTGGCGGGGGAATACAGATAGCAGGAGGTTTTACGCTGAAGGAATTGACCAACATTGCGAAACAGTTACAACAAAAGTAACGGGCTTATAAAACTCCGGTCGTATATTACATCTAAAAAAGCAACCTCATGTTACCATCTCACAGAGAAAGTTTATGGAAACAATTTGGCGGTAGCATTGATATGCTGGTCAACGCCATTTCCGCGTATCCTGAAAATCTTTGGTACCAGGAGAAAAAGTTTTTCTATATCTCCTACCATGTAGCTGTTTTCCTGGATTATTACCTCACCATTCCCGCAGCACCGCTCTCCGCTCCGCTTCCATTCACGCTCAGCGATGAGATCCCGGCCGACGGCATCGACGATATTGTTCCGGACAAAATTTACAGTAAAGAGGAGATACTGGCCTGGCTACAGGCAAGCAGAAAAAAATGCCATGACCTCATCCTTCACATGACTGAAATCGATTTCAATCAACCATGGGTAGAAGTGGATGGTAATAAAGTGATGCCGGTCTTTGAACTATTCTTATACAATATGCGTCATGTACAACATCATGCAGCACAGCTAAATATGCTATTAAGAAAGGATACCGGCGATGCGCCCCATTGGGTAAGAGCTGCCAGGTAAAGAAAACGAGGCGTTCTACAAAAATTTATTCCGTACATTACCAATAGTTTTTCAACTATTGCAGATGGCTATCAGAAATTTTTTGTGGATGATTGTTAGTCTGGCTATTTTTAATAGTTCCACGCGAGCAGATGATTTTCCGGGAGTATCCAGCCTTGGCATCGAACAAGGGCTTTCCAATAATTCCGTTACCTGTATTTTCCAGGACCACAAAGGGTTTATGTGGTTTGGCACCTATGATGGACTGAACAGGTATGATGGTTATGAATTTACGACTTTCAGGAAACAACCTGGCAATCAAAATTCCCTGGTTTTTAACCGTATCACTTCCATCGAAGAAGATGCGCAATATAACTTATGGGTAGGAACGATCGGTGGATTGAGCATTTATAATGCTTTCACCTCCAGGTTCTCTACCGCCAGTTATATACCTGTCAACGCCCAACAACCCGCCAACATATTGGAAAGGGTAAATGCTGTCAAATCTGATAAGCAGGGGAATATATTTGTGGCCACCAATAACACCGGATTACTGGTATATCGGAAGGGTAGCAAAGCCGCCTCACAGGTACCTTACAGGCACCTCTTCCAATACGACGTGACGGCAATCGAATTCGACAACGAACAACGGGCGTGGTTGTTTATCCGCAATGAAGGATTATGTCAGTATAACTATCATACCAACACCATTCAGCTGGTCAATAATACTGTCCGGACAGGGAATTGCCTGAAGGCAGATAGCAACGGTAATATTTTTGTAGGCGCTAACAGCGGTGTTTTTGAGCTAAAGAAAAACACCAATGCGCTATCAACAATACTCCCTACCGCCGACAATGTTGTTCATCTGACACTTTTAAAAAACAATGACCTCTGGATCGCTACCGATGGAGGTGGCATATTTATTTCACCCGCAACAGGCGGAAAAATAACGCCTTTCCAGGAAGCTGGCGGACAACCGACGTTATCAAGCCCCGCGGTCTATGACATTTTCCAGGATAAAGAAAACCGTATCTGGATCGGAACACTGCGAGGCGGCATCAATATGATAGACCCGGTAAAAGCCCGCTTTAAAATTATCCGCCATGATCCACTGAATAAAAATAGTCTTGTCCATAACTTTCCTTCCAACTTTAGCGAAGATGCCAGTCATAATCTCTGGATTGCCACCGATGGCGGCGGACTGAGTTATTGGATCAGGGAGCAAAATAAATTCATTAACTATCAGCATGAAAAAGGAAATCCACATACCCCCTCGGGCAACCTGGTAACAAGCGTGCTCAATGATACCGATGGAAAAGTGTGGATGTCGTTCTGGAATAACGGGATCAACCGGTTTGATCAGCAGTCCGGCACATTCGAAAAATTCAGCTGTACTAATACCGTTACCGGCAAAGAAGAACGAAATGTATGGAGACTGTATATGGACAAACAGCAGCAGCTATGGGCCGCTACATTTGATCCTGGCAGCCTTTATCGCTTCAACCGGCAAAAAAATGCCTTCGAATTATTCGACGATAAACTGATCGACCTGATGACCATCCAGGAAGACCGCGAGGGTGGACTCTGGGCGGGAGAATATAATACGCTGATTAAAATTGATCCCATCCAAAAAAAACATGCCCGGTATACTATTGGCAGCCGGGTAAGAGCCATCCATGAAGACAAGAACAGGCGCTTTTGGATAGGCACGGAAGACAGCGGGCTATTGCTATTCGATAGGTATGGCGGAACCTTTAAGCGGTTTACAGAAAAAGATGGGCTGTGTAGCAATGCCGTCCTGAATATATTGGAAGACGCCAGGGGCAACCTATGGCTCAGCACCTACAACGGTATATCCAAATTCGATCCTGTTTCTTTAAAATTTACCAATTACTCAGAGTCCGATAATCTTCAAAGCAATCAATTCATCTATAATGCAGCACTGGTACTGCAATCAGGAGAAATGGTATTCGGTGGAATAAGGGGATTCAATATCTTCAGGCCCGAACAGATTAATGCCAATGAAACCGCTCCCCCTGTTTTTATTTCCGGGATAAAGATCAATAATGTTCCCATAGAAGCCGACGACGCTTACATCAGCCGGCATTCCCAGGACCAGGTGCAGGAAATAAAATTGCCATTCAATAAAGCTACCCTGTCGCTGGACTTTGTGGCACTCGAATATACCTCCCCGGATAAGATCAGCTACGCCTATCGTTTGGAAGGCAGAGACGATGAATGGATTTATACCCGGAGAAGCAGGTCTGTCAATTACACCAGTCTGCACGAAGGCAAATATATTTTTAAAGTGAAAGCCACTGATACCGATGGCGCCTGGACCGGCAAAGAGCAGCAATTGACCATCCTGGTACTGCCCCCCTGGTACAGAAGCTGGTGGGCATACCTGATGTATGCTATCGCCGGCGGAGCGCTGATCTACACCTGGCTAAGATACCAGGCGCAAAAAAACCGGATGGCATTTGAAGTGGCCTGGGCTAAAAAAGAAACAGAACGGGAAAAAGAACTGAACGAAAAAAAGCTCAGCTTTTTCACCAACGTTTCCCATGAATTCCGCGCTCCTTTAACGCTGATCATCAATCCGCTGAAAGAATTATTATATCATCCGGAAAAGGCATCCGGTACCGGCGACCTCAGCATCGTTTACCGCAATGCCCGCAGGCTTCTCAGCCTTGTGGACCAGTTATTGCTGTTCCGGAAAGCAGATACAGAAGCGGATAAGCTGAAAATAGTCCGCCTGAATTTTTCCGCCCTTTGCCGAGAAGTATATATCTGCTTCAGCCAACAGGCTAAGATGAAAGCCATTACCTACGACTTCCACTGCAATAATCCGGATATTGAATTATTTGTTGATCGCGAAAAAATGGAGATCCTGCTGTTTAACCTATTCTCTAATGCCTTGAAGTTTACACCCGAAGGAGGAACGGTATCCATCCATATCGAAGAAGATGACCGCTGCCTGACGCTGAAGGTATGCGACACCGGCTGTGGCATTGAAAGTCATGTAGGACATAGGCTGTTTGAACGATTCTACCAGGAAAAAAACAAATATACTTCCTCACAATCCGGCTTCGGGATTGGCTTATACCTGGTGAAGCAGTTTGTGGAAGCGCATAAAGGAAAGATTTCTTATCAAAGCGAAATCAATAACGGTACGCAATTTACCCTGGTGCTGCAAAAAGGCACCGCTCATTTCGCCGGGCAATATATCCAGGAACAAATCATAGAAACACCACAATTCCTGCACGAGTTAGTGGAAGATACCACACCCGCTGCTCCTGTCCCCTCCAAAGCGGACCTGGAGGAAATAATTACTGACAAAAAAGCAATCCTGGTTGTCGATGACAATGCGGAGATCCGTGGATACCTTTCCCAGATATTTAAAGAGCAATTTATTGTACATGAAGCGGCTAACGGAGAAACTGCCTGGCAGCTGGCATTGCAGCAGCTCCCGGATCTCGTTATCAGCGACGTGGTCATGGGCGGGATGACAGGGGTAGAACTTTGCCGTAAGATTAAAGAAGAGCCATCACTGGTGCATACCCCGGTTATATTATTGACAGCTTCATTGTCTTCTGAGGTAAAATTAACAGGACTTGAATGCGGGGCCGATGATTATATCACCAAACCATTTGAAAAGGACTTGTTGATTGCCCGGGTCAATAATATCCTCAGGAACCGGAACGTGTTACAACAATATTTTTTCGACCGGATTACATTAAAGAGAAATTACACCAAAATACCAGCTATATACAAGGAGTTTTTGGAGAAATGTATTACGGTAGTAGAAAAGAATATTGATAACGAGGAGTTTTCTATTAAGATCCTGGTAAAAGAAATGAATATGAGCCATTCCAGTCTTTATAAAAAAGTAAAAGCTACTTCCGGTCAATCTATCAGTGCCTTTATCCGGCTCATCCGGCTGAGAAAAGCGGCGGTACTGCTCCTGAGCACCAATATAAATGTCAGTGAAGCTGCTTTCCAGGTGGGCATATCTGACGTCCGGTATTTCCGGCGACAGTTTGTGAAAGTGTTCGGTATAGCGCCTTCAGAATACATCAAGAAATACAAAGGCTCCTTTGATGCCAACTATAATTTGAGCGAATGGAGGAGTTAAAAACCCGGTTGGTCTCCTTCCAAAAGAGACTTGATCAATAGAAAGGTTTTTTCAGCCGTTATTTATGGTAATCAAGCACTTAGTTTACCAATTTGTCCCCCTTTTGTATGAATTACACCCCCTTGTATCGGCCAGCTTCATCCTAATTTGGGAGCAAAACTGATACAAATGGTCATATCTAAAAAAGTCCTCCTACTCTTTGTAGGACTTGCCCTTTTTGTGACTTCCTTGGCCCAAACAAGGAAAATAACAGGAAAAGTCACAGGGCCTGACCAACAACCGTTGGAAGGGGCGACGGTCGTTGTAAAAGGCCTCGGGCATGGGACCTCCACGTTGAAAGATGGTTCTTTCGTTATTAATGTACCGGAAACCGGTAACACACTAATTATCTCTTTTACCGGGATGGAAATCCTGGAAGTCCCCCTTGCCAACAAAACAACTGTACAAGTCCAGCTGAAAGGAAAAGTATCCAAGCTGGACGATGTGGTAGTGATTGGGTATGGTACACAAAAACGGCGTGACCTTACCGGCGCCGTCTCCACGCTCTCCTCACAGGCATACAAAGAGCAGCCGGTATTAAATGCTTCATCAGCTATCCAGGGCAGGGTAGCCGGCGTGTCGGTTACCAACAACTCGGGCGCCCCCGGAGGATCCGTAAAGCTTCGTGTCCGCGGCCCCAATTCCATCAATGGCGGCAACGATCCGTTATATGTGGTGGATGGCGTTGCCCTGAACAGCACCGGCCTGGGCGATCTCAATGTAAACGATATCGCCTCCATGGAAGTACTTAAAGATGCTTCTGCTACAGCCGTTTACGGCTCCAGGGGCGCTAACGGCGTTGTACTCATTACCACCAAAACCGGCTCCTCTGGCGTACCGCGGATTGAATACAATGGTTTCGTCAGCTTCAACAGGCCTATGAAAAAATACAGCCTAATGGACCCCGTTACCTATGCCAAAATCGCTAATCTTACCTCCGGGGTCAATACCTTCCCCGATCCTCAGTCATACGCCGGCAAAGGAACAGATTGGCAAAACATGATCTTCAGCAACTCCGTTACTCAAAGCCACGAACTGTCAGTAACTGGAGGAAAGGAAGGAGTAAAGTACTATGTGTCGGGATTTTATATCGACCAGCAAGGGCTATTGGTCAACAGCAGCCAGAAAAGATTCGGCTTCAGGTCTAATCTTGACGTTAAGCTGAGCAGCCGCCTGGACTTTGGCGTCAATGTTTATCTCGCCAGGATCAACTCCCATAATAACGGCGATATGGGCAGTAAAGGCAACCCGGTAACGGGAGCCCTCACCTGGGCACCCACAGAAGCCGTGTATGACGCACCCGGGCAATACAACCGCTTCGGCATATCACCCATCTGGGCTAATCCTTACATGACGATCAAGGAAAGCAATAATGATAACTTCGGCAATGTCGGCGTCTTTAATGGCAGGCTAAAATATGCTATCACAGACTGGTTGACGTTGACTGTCAACGCCGCAATGGACCTCAAAACAGCCAAATCTGCTTCTCTGAGAAACGACTGGATTAGTCCGGGTAACCCGGGTTCCTCACAGGGTTCTACGGAAAGCTACACCTTCCAGAATAGTAATATCCTTACTTTCCACAAGACCTTCGATAAGCACGATTTAACAGCCACCGCCCTGGTGGAAGAATCTTCCAATAAATATAGTTACTTCAATGCCGCCGGCTCTGGACTGGCTTCCCTGTCGAACGGGTATCATAACCTGGGCTTAAACGCTTCCCAGTCCATCAACTCAGGCTATTCCAACTGGGCATTGTTGTCTTACATGGGACGCGTGGCCTACAGCTACAACGATAAATACCTGTTGACTGCCACTCTCCGCCGCGATGGATCTTCCAAATTCCAGGGGAATAATAAATGGAGTAGCTTCCCCTCTTTCAGCGCCGGATGGAAACTCTCCAACGAAAAATTTATAGATGACCTGGGGGTATTCTCCAATCTTAAATTAAGAGCGGGATGGGGTGTCACCGGTAACCAGGCTATTGATCCATATAGTACCCTGGGTCTGCTCAACAGTGTTATTTATTCCTATGGCACTCCCAACGGGTACCAGGGCTATACACTGGGGAATCCTGCCACACCGGATGTAAAATGGGAAACATCGAAACAAACAGACATCGGGCTCGATATGGGATTCTTAAATGGCAGGATCAACGTCACAGCAGATTACTATAACAAGAACACCAGCGACCTGCTGCTGTTCACCCGCATCGCCAACTACGACGGTGGCGGATCCTACCTGAAAAATATAGGAAAGGTGAACAACAAAGGTTGGGAATTCATGATTGAAGGTACACCTTATAAAAGCAGGGAACTGACCTGGACCACCTCCCTCAATCTTTCCTTCAACAAAAACAAAGTGATCGACCTTGGTAAAGACAGCCTGCTGGAAAGGAACGTGATTGGCTCAGGATTAATCTCTGCTCCTATACAGGTGGTAAAAGTTGGAGAGCCAATGGGCGCCTTTTACCTGATTCCCTGGGAAGGCGTATACCAGTCTGATAACGGCAATTACAAAGCCGGTGATGCCAGGTACCGCGACGTGAGCGGCAATGGATCTATCGGGTTTGAAGACAGGGTCATTTCGGGATCTGCTACTCCCACGTTTATCTGGGGCTTTAATAACAGCTTCGCTTATAAAAATTTTGAATTGAATATTTTTATCCAGGGTTCACATGGCAATAAAATATTCAACGCCACCTACGCCGCTGCCGCAATTCCCACCAGCGATGTGAAATTCATCAACCTCGCTGATGCTGCTAATTACTGGACCTCTTCCAACACCAGTTCTACCTGGGCTAACCCGGCAAGTAAAAATAAAAGCTGGGTAGAGTCCACCCAATTTTTGCAGGATGGCGGCTACGTGCGGTTAAAGAACGTAAGTCTTTCTTATACACTACCTAAAAATCTGCTCAAAGTAGCGGCAGCAAAGGTGTACGTTAGTGCACAAAATATTGCCACCATCACTAAATACAAGGGATTTGATCCGGAAGCAACTACCGTAGGCGGCGATGTGGATGCAGGTATCGACCTGGGTGCTTACCCTTCTCCTAAAACTGTGACGGTTGGATTGCAAGTGAAATTTTAATCATCTCACGAATGCTTAAAGCTATCGACATGAAAAAAGTAATTAACTATATGAATGGCCGGCCTCTGCGGATAACATTGGCCATGTGTTGCCTGGTGTTAGCCTCCTGCAGCAAATTCCTCGACGAAACACCCAAGGGAAGCATTACGCCGCAGAGCTTTTATAAAACAGCTAACGACCTCCAACTAGCGGAAACCGCACTGGCATTGCAGTTCAACCTGGCATTCAACCAGGTAACTGCACCTTACTACGCTGGTGATGATATTGCTGCGAAAAGGAACGGAAACAAAATAGATTTTTCCGACTTCGATGTATTCAACGCCAACTCCTCCAACAGCAGGATGACGTCCTGGTGGAATGCGTTTTATGGCACCATCAAATCGGCAAATTCCCTGCTGGCAAATTATAATAGTGCAACAGAGGCAACAGCAGACCAGAAAAATAATGCCGGCGGCTATGCATACTTTATGCGTGCCATCAGCTATTTCTACCTCACAAGAACCTGGGGAGAAGTGCCTATGCCTGTTGACAACAGTATCAACGATAACCGCCCCAATGCCAAAGTAGCCGACATCTATACCCTGATTGTGGATGATCTTCAGAAAGCAGAAACCATGCTGCCGGATCATTGGACAGGCCCGGCGAAACAGAACGGCGTAGATGTATTGCCAACGAAAGGTTCCGCAAAAGCGCTGCTGGCGAACGTATACCTGACCATGGCCGGCTGGCCGCTCAAACAGGCCAACAAATACGCATTGGCCGCCGCTAAAGCCAAAGAAGTGATTGATAATAAAGCTACCTGGGGCTATACGCTGCTAACAAACTTCTCAGATCTATGGAAGTTCTCCAACCGGTTCAACACAGAAGCAGTATATGCATGCTATTTCAACAAAACTACTCCCAATGCCACCTGGGGCAACGGAAATATGATGGCGCCCAATCCTTATGCTCCCGACTATGAAGAAGGAGGCTGGGAAGATGGATTCGGAGAAATTTCATTCTTCAACAGGTTCCCTGCCGGCCCCCGGAAGGACGCCACTTATCAGAAGGATTACTATGTAAAGAATGATCCTGCCAATGTAGTAGACTGGCAACATACCCTACAGAAACATCCTTATTTTTTGAAGTATAGAGAAGACGACCAATACAACTGGAGCAATCATAAAGCGGGCGATTGGTGGAGCAGTGCTACCAGCTTCGTGATCCGTTATTCCGAAGTGCTGCTCACCTATGCAGAAGCGCAGGCGATGTCAGCAGGTCCCGATGCAAACGCGTACCTCGCCATCAACCAGGTACGGCAGAGAGCAGGCCTGACGCCACTCCCCGAAGGCTTATCCCAAACGGATTTCAGGAATGCCGTTGTTGCTGAACGAGGCTGGGAGTTTGCAGGTGAATTCGGTATCCGTTGGTTTGACCTGGTAAGGACTGAAACGGTGCAGCAAGCCAACTCCCTGAGAGACGCAGGGGAAGTGGCGCTCATCAATCACCCCTCCGATGCCGGTCATACTTATTATTGGGCGCCGATACCATTTGTGAAATAACAGTGTAACCCATCACTTAAACCTCACATACCATGACCCACACACAAAAAATGTCCACGGTTTGTCTGGCACTAACAAGTGCCGCACTTTTTTCATTTTGCAGTAAACAAACGCTTACACAAATCAATGGCCAGCAAAGCATGCTGGCTTCGAACAAAACAAGCACCACGGCCCAGATACTGAGCAGCTCCTGGGAAACGGTAACAGATGGCAGCTCATTAACGAATTATACGAGTTTCGAATCAGAATGGAATTATCTCTATCCCTGGGGATCCGATCACAATGGAACGGCCCGGATGTACGGAAGCAGCACGGATCATAGCCAGATCTACCTGAATGGCGATGGCTCCCTGACCCTCAAGGCTACATATCAGCCCGACAGTCTTCCCAGTAATAAAGATCCATACCTCCCCATTCACTATCACTCAGGTACCATTTACTCCAAACACCAGGTACTGATCGATTCTATCTACCCTTATTGGGAGATCAGTGTAGATCTTCAGGCGCCCACTGCTTCGGGTACCTGGCCTGCCTTCTGGATTACAGCTGTAAATAGCTGGCCGCCGGAAAGCGATATCGTGGAAGTGAAAGGCAGTACGTCCATCTGGCAAAATACCTACGACGGCAACTGGCAAACCAAGTTAACTACCGTCAACAATGCAGCCACCACCTGGCATCATTATAAAGCGGTATACAACCGGTTAAAGAATGCGAATGGGTCCTGGTCTAATAGCGTAGAATGCCAGTACTTCATCGATGGCGTATTGACTGCTACGCATGTGGGAAATAATTTTGCGAATGCCCCATACTGGCTCATTATCGATCTGCAGATGGAGGGCGCCAGTGGCAGCCCCGGTCCGCAAACAGATACCTATTTTAAAGTGAAGAACGTGGTGATGCGCAAAGGCAAAACGCCCTTCGATCCCAACGCCTCTTATAAGCTGGTAAATGTAAACAGCGGACAGGTACTGGCAGTGCCAAGCGCTTCTACTACCCAGGGGATAACCCTCATCCAATGGCCCTGGCTGGGAGGCACAGAGCAGCAATGGCAAATCGGAGATCAGGGCAGCGGCTACTATGTATTAACCAATCGTAACAGCGGACAACTCGTCGATGTTAAAAATGCTTCCACTACACAGGGTGCTGCCGTGATACAGTGGCCGTCTACCGGGAGCAATAACCAGATGTGGCAGATATCGAGAGTAGGAAACGGAATTTACAACGTCAAAAACCGCAACAGCGGATTAGCATTGGATATGGCCAATGCTTCCAAAGCGCAGGGCGATACAGCCATTCAGTGGCCTTATCAATCTGGCGCTAATCAGCAATGGCAGATTATCAGTCAACAGTAGTATGGTTGCAATTGATATTAAAGATCGGCCGCCTCAGAGAGGGCGGCCGGTTGGTTTATTAAATTTTTATAGATGGTAACATCAATAACTATACGAAGATAAAATAATCGGAAGCATATTTCGCCCAAAACAGAAAGGGGAAATTGCAGTGTGCAATTTCCCCTTTCTTTCGTGTCCCGGATTGGATTCGAACCAATGACCTACTGCTTAGAAGGCAGTTGCTCTATCCAGCTGAGCTACCGAGACTTATATGTTTCATTTTCCCTTGAAATGTGAAATAAATTGCTATATTTATCTCTCGTTTTGGGAGTGCAAATTTATATAAAATTCCCTCAATAAATCAAATTTAATTTTAAATTTCTTTAAATATAGTTTTGATCACCATGGATGTACAAATTGAACCAAGTTGGAAGGAAGCGCTGAACGATGAATTTACAAAATCGTATTTTAACCAGGTCGTCATGTTCCTAAAGCATGAAAAAGCACTGGGAAAAGTAATCTATCCTGCAGGAAACCTCATCTTTAACGCATTCGATAAAACCCCGATCGACAAAGTAAAAGTAGTGATCCTCGGGCAGGATCCCTATCACGGCGAAGGCCAGGCGCATGGACTCAGCTTCTCCGTACCCGATGGCGTAAAACCACCTCCTTCGCTGGTCAACATCTACAAGGAAATGAAAACGGACCTCGGCCTGGATATCCCTACCAGCGGCAATCTTACTAAATGGGCAGAGCATGGCGTATTACTGCTCAATGCCTTCCTGACGGTAAGAGCCAGCGAACCCGCCTCCCATAGCAAAATAGGCTGGGGAGATTTTACCGATGCCGTTATCAGGACCATCTCCGAAAAAAGACGGGATGTTGTATTCCTGCTCTGGGGCCGCTTTGCACAGGATAAACAATACCTGATAGATGCCACTAAACATCATATATTGCAGGCAGCACACCCCTCTCCCTTTAGCGCAGACAAAGGATTTTTCGGGTGCAGGCATTTCTCAAGAACCAATGAAATATTGACGAAAGCAGGGATTGAGCCGGTAGACTGGAGACTCTAAAAGTGAACTACCCATGTTAAAAAATATACTCGGCCGGATATTCGCGTTATGGTGCCTGCTGCTATTTGCCGGCACCATGCTGATCGTATTTATTCCTATCTGGATTTTCTCCTTCTGGCCAGACCCCATAAAATCCAAAGGCTTCCTGGCTATTGGCAGGATATGGATGATCGTATATATGCCACTCATAGGATGTCCCGTGAGAAGAAGAGGAACGGAATATTTTACACCAGGACAAACCTATGTGATCGTTTGCAACCACAACTCGCTGATCGATGTACCGGTAACCACCGCTAAAATTCCCGGCGCCAACAAAACACTGGCAAAGGCTTCTATGGGCAAAATCCCGCTCTTCGGTGTATTATACCGCATCGGCGGCATCATGGTAGACCGCAACAGCGAAGCCAGCAGGAAACAAAGTGTGATAGAAATGAAACATGCGCTAAGCCTGGGACTGCACATCCTGCTCTATCCCGAAGGTACCCGTAACCGCACCAAAGAACCACTGAAAGCCTTCTACGATGGCGCTTTCGCGCTGGCCATAGATACCCAGCTGCCACTGATGCCGTCTGTATTACTACATACCAGGAAAATAGTTCCGGCGGAAAAAAAATTCTTTGCATGGCCGCACCGCATCGACTACCATTTTTTCCCGCCCATCCCTACCGAAGGGCTTACCAGGGATGATTTGCCGGCATTGAAAGAAAAAGTATTTAAACAGATGTGGGACTTTTATACCACGCATGAATAAAAGAAGAAAGCGAAGCAGGTGCCTGCTTCGCTTTCTTCTTTTATGATACTGGCAGAATGAAATCCTGCCCTACAAATCGTAAAACTGCCTCGATCGGTTGATACGCAGATCCCGCAGGATACCGGCCTTAGGATTGATCGTAATACTGAACTGCCGGAAAGTACCAAACGGTATCAGGTTGATAGACATCTGCCAACAATGCAAATCCCTCGATATATACATATTCGTATAGGCGATCTGCATATTGGTAAAGTCAAAACCACTGTTCAAACCTATCTTCCATTTGGGCGTGAGACTAAAATCGCCGTTGAAACTAACATATTGAGTAATTCTCCTTACTACCCCTCCCGAATCCGGAATAATAGTGTTCGTATAAGCAAGGCTATAGGAGAGATCCACCCGCCACGGAATATCAAAATCCACATACTCGCCAGGATTTGCACGTACCATGGCCAGCTGCCGCTGCTGCGCAGCAAACGCAGCATCTTTGCTTTGCGCATTCTCAATAGAGTCGATGGTTTGTTCTTTGGCTTTGCTCTTCTTATCCTTCGACTGGAAAGAAGTACTCATCGATATACTGGCGTTGGTTAAACGTCCCAGGCTGATCTTGCCCTGCTGCCAGATGAGTTTGTCGATCCGGCGGCCACGGGCATCGGTCTGGTAAGGATCCAGGTTACCGCTCGCGGAAATGTTCAGTTTATCGAACAAGTTGGTACGTGCGTAAATAGAAAAAGTCGACAGTTTAAAGGAATCGGCTACCAGGTTGTAGTTACCATTGATACCGAAACCATCCAGCAATTTGACTTTCTTCTCGTGGTTGCCGGTGGTGTCTTTCCGGGAAAATACCTTCATCTCCAGGTTATTGTCCAACCCGAAGTTGATACCGCCAAAGGTTCCGGGGCTTGGTACGCCTATGATCGCTCCATCAAAGTCAGACATCGGGGTTTTATCTCCCTCCTTATTATACTGTACCAGGCGGTAATAACTGCTGGACAAGTCCGGGCGGTAGCTCGCACTCAGCGTAGGACGCATCACATGACGGATAGCCTTCACCTTGGAATGCTTGGCAAACGTGTACATACCATACAGGGCGGTCGACAACGACATACTGGCACTTACGTCGCGTGCGGTGAAAAAGCCCGCCTGGTAAGTGGTATCCAGGGCCCCCTTATCACCCGTACCCAGGTTAGGTTTGTTGGGATTCCAGTTACGAATAAATTTCTTGGCGTACCAGTATTCTGAATAGTTGATACCCGGCGATAACGTAAATGTCTTAAATACAGGGATAGAGAAAGAGATAGGCACGCTGTGCTGTATACCCGTTTGCATCGCATCAAACATCTGTTGCCGGCCAAACAGCGAATCCTTGAAGTTGGCCTGGTTACGCAGTACACCATTATAGGAAATCCCTATCTTCTCATACCATTTAGGCTTGCCTACCATTTCCTTCGGCTGAAAAGGATAGATGGTATTTACCGTGAAGGTCGCATCCGGGAAGGAAATCGACACATCGCGGGTGCTCAGGTTCTGCGAATGGTTCAACCCCATCGTCAGGTTATAAGGCTTACCTATCCAGCTTTTGGAGAAAGTAATGGAAGACCCGATATTGTTATTTACACGCGTGTTATAGTCGTATACGTTATAGCGGTTATAAGATGAAGTACCAAAGTTAACGGCGGCGCCAAAGTTAACACCAGGGCGGGCTTTACTGTCCATGCTATGATTCCAGGTAATCCGGAAATCTTTAGAGGTGCTGAACTCCGACTTTACCGCCGGATCGCCGAAACGGGTGTTGGCGAAGCTGAGGTTCAATCCACCATTGTATTTGTACCTTTTCCGGTACGTGGGACTGGCCGTCAGGCTCCAACTACCGTAGGAGTATACATCCCCTCGCATGGTAAGGTCAAAATGCTCCCCAAGGCCAATATAGTACCCCCCGTTTTCCAGCCCGATCCCTTTCTGTTGGTTCACCACATACTGCGGAGGCAGGATACCGGAGCGTTGCCCCTGTGTAATGGGGAAAATGGCAAAGGGGATAAAGAGGGGAGTGGGAATCCCTTCAATTTCCAGGTTTGCCGGACCGGAAATCACTAATTTATCAGGGATAACCTTTATTTTGCGTGCGCGAAAGCTAAAGTGGGGCGTATCCAGGTTACAGGTAGTGTATCCGTTTTTGAACCCAAAAATGGTATTATCTGCCGCTTTTTTGGTTTGTGCACTGTGGATATAGCCTTCGCCGTACTGGGAACGGGTATTATAGATCTTTGCTTTCTGGGAAGTAAAATTGTACTTAAGGGTGTCCGACTCAAAGCTCTGTCCTCCATCGTTCATGATAGGACCCCCAAACAGCTTGCCAGCAGTGTCTTTGGCGTTGGTAGCTTCGAGAATGCCGGTCTCCTGGTCGAAATTCATCTTTTCGGCCGTCAGGTCGATCGATTTATATTTGGTATTGGCGCTACCATATAAATAAAAGCGTTTATCCGGCACCATCAGGATGATAGAGTCCTTGGCCTTATAATGTACCGGGGCATCCAGGGTATCCTTGGAAATTTTCGGCACAAACAGCGTATCTACCGTTGTACCTTTGCTGGTATCCGCATCTGGCGACAAGATATTGGTATCTGCTCCAGGGACCGCCACCGGAACAGGGCGTTTCACTTTGGAGCTGTCCTTACGGACAACCGGCTGGATGGTATCTGCCAAATTTTTGTTAAAAAATGAAAAAGCTTGCGGCCTGGAGCCTGCAACTGCATCTATAATAAAAGGAATGGCAATCAACATACCGGCAAAAACCAGGTATGTCCGTCGGAAAAACTTTTTATAATTATTTTTGTAGCTAGCGTTCATGTGTTACGGCGGCCACAAACCTACAAGATTTTATACAATTTATTACAAAAGGTAACTTGTAATGTTTGAAAACACTTATATTGAAAGGTAGTCGAAACTCGCATGGAGAGAGAAGATGATTAATTTAACAGATAAACTTATTTTTTTATTTTTTGTGAAAAACAGCACCCATTAAAATGAGAATCATGCGCTGGAACCGATTTTGGATTTTAGGACTGGGAACACTATTCACCTGTACCTTTTTCATTCAGGCCAAAAACAATCCCGTTACCAGGAAACAGGATAAGCCTATACGAACAATTGTAATAGATGCCGGCCACGGCGGTGAAGATCCCGGCGCCAAAGGTAGCTATTCTACTGAAAAACAAGTCACCCTCGAAGTAGCCCTCAAACTAGGGAAAATCCTGGAGGAAAATATGCCCGATGTAAAGGTGGTGTATACACGAAAAACCGACCGTTTCGACGATCCCCGCAAAAAAGCCCAGATCGCCAACGACAACAAAGGTGAACTATTCGTGTCTATCCACTGTAACTCTACCGGCAAAATCCGTAAAGTAACCGGGTATAAAACCGTATACCATAGGAAAGGGAAAAGGAAAATTGCCTCCAAACAACCTATCTACGCCTATTATCCCAGCAATGCCAAAGGAACTGAAACTTATATCTGGGCTACCAGTAAAAACAACGCCAAAATGGAATCCCTCAAACAGAATTCCGTTATCGTACTGGATGCCAACTCCGAAGAAACAAAACAGCTGATGGATGATACCGATCCCGAAACCTTTATCCTCTTAAATACCCTGAGAAACGCCTACTTCGACCAAAGCCTCCGCCTCTCTACCCTCATTGAAGATGAATTCACCCGGGTAGGTCGCATCAGCCGCGGCGCCAGACAGAGAAATGAAAAAGGTATCTGGGTCCTCTCCGCTACCGCCATGCCCAGCGTACTCGTGGAACTCGGCTTTATCAGCAACCCGGAAGAAGAAGACTACCTCAACTCCGGCAGCGGTCAGCAAGAATTGGCCAACTGTATCTATAAAGCCATTAAACGTTACCGCGAAGAACTCGACAGGTTTACCAACAACCGGAACAGCTCACCCGCTACCTCCCGGATCAATACCAGGAGCAACAACACCCTGCTCAAACCAGGTAAACCCGCAAAGAACCAACCGGTTCCCGGCGATGGCTATTGCGTACAACTCTTGATCACCGACAAACTTTATAAACCAGGAGCTTCCATTTTCAGGAAGCTCCCTGGTGATATCAACCGGCAGTCAGTTGTCATGAATAAAAAAAAAATGAACAAATATATGTGGGGACGCTTCAAAACAGATCAACAAGCCTCCAACGCCCTCCGCAAAGCCCGCAAGCTGGGATTTAAAGGCGCTTTCGTGACCAACTGCTAATTTCCCCCTGCTCCCCCATCCCCCACCAGTATTTACCCCTTCCCCCGCTTTTTTATTACCAACATTTTTACCCGACTACGCCCCGTGCATGCTTTTTGATTATTTTTGCGTGAACGTATACGAATCTCATGCTCAAATTATCTAATGAAACCAAAGTGGGTATACTGACGGTGCTGGGTATAACCTTACTTGTGCTGGGCTTTAATTTATTGAAAGGAAAAAGCCTGTTTTCACATAATAAAACCATTTACGCCGTATATAAGCAGGTGAACGGCCTGCAACCAGCCAATGCGGTACAGGTAAATGGACTGGTGGTAGGTAGCGTTACCAACCTCGAAGTAATGGGCAAAGATGCCTCCAGGATATTGGTTACCATCACCATCACCAAAAAAATTGATCTCCCGCGCAACTCTGTTGCCCGTATCAGCAGCGACCTGCTGGGGACCAAAACAGTACAGCTCGACCTGGGTAACGCCAGCGAATATCTGAAAAGTGGCGATACCCTCTACGCTGCAGTAGACGGCTCTATCACAGACGCCCTAAAAGAACAGCTCAGCCCCCTGGTTAAAAAACTGCAAGGAACCCTGTCTAATATCGACTCCGTGCTGCTCAGCGTAAATGGTATCCTCGATACTACCGCTAAAGGCAACCTCCAGGAAGCCATCCGAGGCCTTAACATCACCATGCGCAACTTCTCACATACTTCCGCCTCCCTCAACAATATGCTGGATGCGGATAAAGGAAGTGTGTCCAAAACTTTCAATAACCTGGCGTCTATTTCCGGTAACCTGAAAGATAATAACGCGAAAATTACCGGTATCCTCGACAATGCCCAGAAAGCAACCGACGCACTGGCTAAAGGTAATATCGATAAAACACTGCAACAACTGCAGCAAACCGTCAATAACCTGAACCAGACTATCGGCAAACTCAATACCACCGACGGTACCGCCGGCCTGTTGCTCAATGATAAGAAGGTATACAACAACCTCCAGTACTCACTGGGCAACCTGAATAAGCTGCTGGAAGACCTCCGCGTCAATCCAAAACGCTATGTTCACTTCTCCCTGTTTGGCAAAAAAGATAAAACGAAACCGCTTCCTTCTGATACAGCAGCGGCACAATAATTAAGAATCAATGCATCGATACATAAAATCAGGGATCTTCCTGGCCGTCATCTGCTTCTTCGCAATGTCGGCCAGCGCCCAGTTTCCGGCTAAACCTGCGCCGAAAACCGGATCTGTTATTGAAATTATTCACGCAGACACACTCATCATATATGAACGCGACTCCGTAAGCCTCACCCGCTTCGTAGGCAGCGCCATATTCAAACAGGGAACTACCCTGTTCAACTGCGACAGCGCCGTAAAAAATAATAAAACCAACATTATCGATGCCTATGGCAATATTCATATTAACCAGGCAGACAGCATCCACATCTACGGTAACTACCTGAACTATGATGCCAACACCCGCATTGCACTGCTCCGGGATAACGCCAGGCTCACAGATGGTAAAGTAACCATCACCGGCCCGGAACTGCAATATGATATGAACGCCAAAATTGGTTCGTATACACAGGGCGGACGCCTCGTCAACGGTAAAAGTGTACTCACCAGCGAACAAGGTTATTACTACACGGAAACAAAAGAGATGCATTTCATGCAGAATGTTTTGCTGGTAGACCCGGAATATACCCTCAGCACCAACGAACTTCTCTATAACACCGGTACCAAAATAGCCACCATCATTGCCCCCACCACGATCAACAACAACGATAAAAGTACCATGTACGCTACCAGCGGCTACTATGATACCGATAAAGGATATGGCAATTTTGGTAACCGTCCCACTATCGAAGACAGTACCGGCACTATTACTGCCGACAACATAGAAATGGATAAACTCACTGGTATGGCCTATGCCACCGGTAACATGGTGTATAAGGATACCGCCCGCAAAATGTCGCTGCTGGCCAACAGGGGCGTGGTAAATCAACGCGAAAAAACCATACTCGCTACCCAAAAGCCACTGCTCATCATGGAAAAAAATAAAGATACGCTGTACATGGCTGCAGATACACTGTTCTCCGGTGTCATCAAGCCAGACGATAGCCTCTCTATTCCATCTGTAGCAGGTTTAAAACGTATTCCCGAATCACCCACCAAAAACCTGAGAAGCCTGCAAACAATCAGGCCTCCCGACAGATTCACGGCCACCATTTCCCCGCTCACTAAAGGCGATGCCATTGCCCGGAAACAGGAAAACAACAATATTGCACCCAACGTATCCGTATTCATGGCCGATAGCGCATTGGCCAAAACCAAACAGACATTCGATTCGGTGAAGATGAAAACGATGAAAGTAGCCCCCCCGGCTAATGTAGTGATGCACGATTCCCTCCCGGGTATCAAGCATCACGCCGACAGCATGGCACTGAGCGCACCAAAGGATACCAGCGAACAACGCTATATTCTCGCGTATCATCACGTAAAAATATTTTCCGATTCCTTGCAGGGCGTGGCCGACAGCGTATTCTACTCCTCCAGGGATTCTATATTCCGCTTCTATGGCAAACCCGTTTTCTGGTCTAACAACACCACCCAGCTGAGCGGCGATACCATCCTGATGTTTACCAAAAATCAAACAGCAGATAAAATGTTGTTGAAAAACAACGGCTTCATAATCAATGAAGCCGGTCCCGGTATGTACAATCAGATTAAAGGCAGCATTATCACCGGCTACATCCTTGGCGAAACACTCGACTGGATGCATGTGGAAGGGAATGCCGAAACCATCAACTATATAAAAGACCAGGCAGGCGCCTATATGAGTGTAAATAAAGCACAATGCGCCATTATCAATATCTACTTTAAGAAAAGTGAAGTGAACAAAGTAGTCCTCGTCAAAGACCCCGAAGGGGTCGTATATCCGTTTACCCAACGTCCGTTAGACCAGCTGCAACTGGAAAATTTCAAATGGGACATTAAACGGCAACCTAAGAGCAAATACGAGTTAATGCAATAATTTCCAGATATAGCAGGTAACATCATTTCTGCCTGCTATACCCGGAAATACTTCCTCACAAAACCATACACTGTGCTAAAGAGCTCTATCAAATTAATTCATAAGACCCTGTTGTCGCCACTTTATGTGTTTTTCAAAGACAGTCGCGCAGTGGGAATTGTACTCATTGCCTGCACCGTCATTTCTATGGTGCTGGCCAATTCAGGAGTACAAACGGATTATGTAGGGTTCTGGAATAATTTGTTTGACCCCAACACCGGGCATCACTATCAATATCGCGCGCTACATCTGCCCAACTCCTACCTGTTATGGATAAACGATGGCATGATGGTGTTGTTCTTTTTTCTTGTAGGCATGGAAATCAAACGGGAACTAACCGTAGGTGAGCTATCTTCCCTGCGTAAATCTATTTTGCCTGTGTTGGCGGCCATTGGCGGTATGTTATTTCCTGCTGTCATTTTCGCTGTTATTAATAAAAACACCTCCTTCACCCATGGCTGGGGCATCCCGATGGCCACTGATATTGCCTTCTCCCTGGGTATCTTGTCCCTGCTCGGCAGAAGAGTTCCCGTAGGTCTTAAAATCTTCCTGATGGCGCTGGCCATCATCGACGACCTCGGCGCCATTCTCACTATCGCCATATTTTATACGCCCCACCTGGATGTAAAATACCTGTTGATAGGAGGCGGTGTATTCTTGATTCCACTATTGCTGAATTTCTTAAAAGTGCAACGGCTCATCCTGTATTTTATCCCCGGAATTGTGCTGTGGTATTGCCTCTTCAATTCAGGTGTACATGCTACCATCGCGGGGGTATTACTGGCATTCTGCATTCCACAGGATAAGATATCCGACTTGGTACATGGTTTACATGATCCGGTCAACTTTATCATCATGCCCATCTTTGCATTGGCCAACACCGCCATACAGCTCCCGGCCGATATTGGCGCAACCCTGCACAACGAAATCAGCTATGGCATCCTGGCAGGCCTGGTGCTGGGCAAACCACTGGGAATTTTCACTTTTTCGTTTCTTGCGGTTAAATGCAAATGGGCATCCCTGCCATCCAAAGCCGGATGGCCACAATTATTGGGCGTTGGGCTCATCGCCGGAATAGGTTTTACCATGTCTATTTTTATCTCTTCCCTGGCTTACGAGGAACGTGATTTACAGATCATTGCGATCATTTCTGTGATCGTTGCGTCGCTATTGGCAGGCATCGCCGGCTTCATTTTTCTCCGCCTCATGAAACCGGTTGGCACTGTTCTTGTAAAGCATCCTTGATTTAATTTTCGTCGTGCATACTTTAGGAAAAAAGCCACCGTTTCTAAACGTGTATTTTACGGACCATTCAAAAAACACATCTATGAAAAAAGTCGTGTTACTTTTCAGCATGATCGCTGTACTCGCGATACAGGCTAACGCGCAAAAAAGAAGTTACAAAAGCAGCGATCCTTCCAACTATAATACCGCTTTAGGTATTCGTCTGAATCCATGGATAGTTGGATTTACTGTTAAACATTTTATCCAGGGACCTCATGCCATTGAAGGACTGGTAACTACTAACCACGAACACAGGAATAATGTGACTGTTACCGGGTTATACGAATACAACTGGAATATTGGCGTACCTCAACTCGTGATGTATGCGGGTGGTGGTGCACATATCGGCTTCTACGACCGTCGCGATTATGACTGGGATCGTTATGTGGAAAAAGGTAAAGGTACTTACGTATCCCCCGGACTGGATGGTATCATTGGTATCGAGTATACCTTCAAGAAATTTCCTTTAAACATCAGTGCTGATCTGAAACCTTACGTACAGTTTGTTGGACCCACCAACTACATGGGTGAGGAGATTGGCGGTGTGTCTGCCCGGTTTGCTTTCTAAACCCGCTGACCACTTCATTACAAACGGATCATGAGGCAAGCATGGTCCGTTTTTTTTATGTTCCCTATTTTGAAGTAATTTTATTACATGAAAATCTTCTCTGCCGCCCAAATCCGCGAAGCCGATGCCTTCACGATCGCCCATGAGCCGATCAGCAGCGCTCAACTGATGGAAAGGGCCGCCGGCAAATGTGCGACGTGGCTGGAAGAACATTATGCTCCCCACTACCCCGTATACATTTTTTGCGGGAAGGGAAATAATGGGGGAGATGGATTAGTAATGGCCCGCCTGTTGCTCGATCATGGCTATAAGGTCAGCACCGGCATATTGCAATATGGCGCCCAGGCCAGCGCCGACCACCAACTGAAGCTGGAAGCCCTGCAGCAGCAATACCCTGCCAGCCTGTATGCCATAGGTGATGTATCAGATATCCCTACCCTGCCACCGGATGCGATTATCATAGACGCTATTTTCGGTACCGGTATGAGCCGGCCCATAGAAGGATGGCTGGCAGGTGTAGTACATCATATCAACGGACAACGCGGCAAACATACCATCGTTGCCATAGATATGCCTTCAGGGCTCCGGGCCGATGAAAGCAGCGTGCAACAAACGGTGATACAGGCTCATCACACCTTAAGTTTTGAATGTTATAAACTCGCTTTCCTGCTCCCGGAAAATGCAGCGTACACCGGAGAAGTACATATACTCCCGATAGGACTGCATCCGGACTATATAACGCATACGCCCACACGATATTTGCTCGCCGATCCGGGTATAATTCAAACTATTTATCAGCCCCGCAATCCTTTTGCCCATAAGGGAACTTACGGACATGCACTGCTCATAGCCGGGAGCTATGGTAAAATGGGCGCCGCGGTATTAAGTGCCAGGGCATGCTTACGCGCCGGTGTGGGACTGCTTACCTGCTATGTGCCGCAATGCGGCTATAACATCATGCAGCTCAGCGAGCCATGTGCCATGTGTGTCACCGATGAAGATCCGCATTATAGTCTCCATTTTCATCGCAGCATCAACCCCGCCACTTACAAAGCGATTGGTATAGGCCCTGGCCTGGATACCCAACCCGGTACAGCCAAAGCCCTGGAACATTTGCTGGACAGCTATCAACAGCCAATGGTCATTGATGCCGATGCACTCAATTTACTTTCCGTATATCCGTACCTGTTATATAAGATACCGGCAGGTTCTATACTCACGCCGCATCCCAAAGAATTTGAGCGGCTATTTGGCGCTACTCCCAACGAAGTAGCACGCCTGGAATTGTTATCTCAACAGGCAATCAAACTACAGGTGTATATCCTGCTCAAAGGCCGGTATTCTGCCATCGCCTGCCCGGATGGCGCTGTTTATTTCAATAACACCGGCAATCCCGGTATGGCCACCGGGGGCAGCGGCGATGTGCTCACCGGTATACTTACCGGTTTGCTGGCACAGGACTATAGCCCTAAAGCCGCCGCTATCCTGGGCGCCTGGCTGCATGGGTTTGCTGGCGACCTGGCCGCTGCCCACCTGTCGCAGGAAGCCATGACTGCCGCCGACATCATCCAATGGCTCGGAAAGGCTTTCCTGGAAGGCATTTAACCCGTTCCCTGCTGTCACCATGGCAATAAAGTCTGATGGCTTCCTATCATATAATCATTTTTCCCACTCCAAGGTTATTTTTTACGGCCAAATCCTTGCTCATGGCGAAGGTGTTTAATATTTTTCCAGATGCTCTACACAATTAATAATTTATGTTTTATATTCATTTGAAATATTTTTTTGAGAATCCTATAATTTTTTAATTACTAAACTTTTTTGTCAACCAGTATTAATAAATTTCGCGTACATGAGTATAGTTTATCTCGTTCCTTGTTTTGGATTATTGGCTTTGCTATTTACGGCTGTTAAAAGCGCCTGGGTTACACGACAGGAGGCTGGCAATGAAAAAATGAAAGAGATAGCGCAGCATATTGCTGAAGGGGCTATGGCATTTCTGAAAGCTGAGTATAAAGTCCTTATTTACTTTGTTATCATCGCGGCCCTGCTGTTAGGCTATATGGGCGCAACACATGAAAATTCACACTGGTCTATTGCCCTGGCCTTTGTGGTAGGCGCCGTATTTTCGGCTACTGCCGGCTTCATAGGCATGAGGATCGCCACCAAAGCCAATGTGCGCACTGCACATGCGGCACGTACCAGTCTCGCCAAAGCACTGCAGGTATCCTTTACCGGCGGTTCTGTGATGGGGATGGGCGTGGCCGGCCTGGCAGTACTCGGGCTCGGATCATTGTTTATTATATTGAAATCATACTTTGGCGCTGCTGCCAATACCGCTGAAATGATTAAAACCATTGAAGTACTCACCGGGTTTTCACTGGGCGCCGAAAGTATCGCCTTGTTTGCCCGTGTTGGTGGCGGTATCTACACTAAAGCAGCCGATGTGGGCGCCGACCTGGTAGGTAAAGTAGAAGCAGGCATTCCTGAAGACGATCCCCGCAACCCTGCCACCATTGCCGATAACGTAGGCGACAACGTCGGAGACGTAGCTGGTATGGGCGCCGATTTGTTCGGTTCCTATGTAGCTACTGTACTGGCTACAATGGTGCTTGGCTCCGAAACCGTGTCGCAGGATGCGTTCGGAGGCATCGCACCCATACTTCTACCAATGATTATTGCCGGCGCCGGTATCATCTTCTCTATTATCGGTACCCTCTTCGTAAGAATCAGCGATAACGCCGGCCTCAATACCGGCGTGGTGCAGAAAGCGCTGAATATGGGTAACTGGGGTTCTATTATTTTAACGGCGATTGTTTCTTACTTCCTGGTGAACTGGATCCTGCCGGATAACACTATGACACTGCGTCATCACGAATTTACCCGCGGACAGGTATTTGGCGCCATTATGATAGGCCTCGCGGTAGGCACTTTGATCAGCATCATTACCGAGTATTATACCGCCATGGGTAAACGTCCGGTAAAATCTATCATCCGCCAATCCGCTACAGGTGCCGCTACCAATATCATTGGTGGTTTGTCGGTAGGTATGGAGTCTACGATGTTGCCTATCCTGGTACTGGCCGCAGGTATTGCCGGCTCCTTCTCTATGGCAGGACTATATGGTGTAGCCATTGCAGCTGCCGGGATGATGGCCACCACGGCTATGCAGCTCGCAATCGATGCTTTCGGTCCTATTGCTGATAATGCCGGCGGTATTGCCGAAATGAGCGAATTACCGAAAGATGTAAGGGAAAAAACAGATATCCTCGATGCGGTAGGTAACACCACCGCCGCTACCGGTAAAGGTTTTGCCATTGCCTCTGCAGCCCTCACCGCATTGGCGCTCTTTGCCGCCTTTGTGGGTGTGGCAGGCATTCCCGGTATCGATATCTATAAAGCTAATGTATTGGCTGGCTTATTTGTAGGCGGTATGATTCCATTCATTTTCTCCTCCCTTGCCATTGCTGCCGTAGGTCGCGCTGCGATGGCCATGGTAGAAGAAGTACGCCGCCAGTTCCGCGAAATTCCTGGCATTATGGAAGGTACTGGCAAACCGGAATACGATAAATGCGTGGCCATTTCCACCAAAGCTTCGATTCGCGAAATGATGCTACCCGGAGCTATTGCCCTCATCGCCCCTCTGCTGGTAGGTTTCCTGGCTGGCCCGGAAGTGCTGGGCGGATTCCTGGCCGGTGCTACTGTAAGCGGTGTGTTGATGGGTCTCTTCCAGAACAACGCGGGCGGAGCCTGGGATAACGCCAAAAAATCGTTCGAAAAAGGGGTGGAAATCAATGGCGAAACCTATTACAAAAAATCTGAGCCACATAAAGCCTCCGTTACTGGTGATACCGTAGGCGATCCGTTTAAAGATACCTCCGGCCCTTCTATGAACATCCTCATCAAATTGATGTCGATTGTTTCCCTGGTTATTGCCCCCACCCTGGCTGAATTATACCATACCAAGATGCCACCTGTACCAGTGACTACTAAAACAGAAACGGTAAAACCAGCTGCTAAAGCGCCCGACGCCAAAGCTACTGCTTACCTTTTAAAGAAATAAGTATCAACGATTTAAAATAAAAAGCCCGTCAGCGCTTCATGTTGACGGGCTTTTTATCTTAAATCTTTACCGGCCTGAATTCCCCTTTCCGCTAAAAACAAAAATTTCATTTGGTAGTTAATATTATTCGTTTACCTTTGTACTGTAATTAATTTTATTACAGATTAAACGTCTGTATTTTTTATCTCCATAACTGTAATATTTATTATAACAATTTAAACAATCGGCTGTTAAAAGCTGTAATAACTAATCATCCTAAAATAAAAAGTCATGAAAGTAGCGATTATCGGAGCATCCGGATTTATAGGTACTGCTATCTTAAACGAAGCACTAAACAGAGGACACGAAGTAACGGCCATCGTTCGTAACCCTGAAAAAATCACCGTAAAGAATACACATCTCACTGTGAAAGCTGCCGATGTAACTGATGAAACAACCCTGATTCCACTGCTGACCGGCAACCAGGCGGTTATTTCAGCTTACAATGCGCATGATACGGATACTTATGTGAAAGCGATTAACGCCATCATCGCCGCTACCAAAAAAGCAGGTATCAAACGCCTGATCGCTGTTAGCGGAGCAGGTAGCCTGGAAATTGCCCCTGGCGTGCAACTACTGGATACCCCTCAGTTTCCGGCTGAATGGAAAGCGGGCGCTACCGCCACCCGTGAAGCCTTTTATGTCATCAGGCAGCAAAATGACCTCGACTGGACCGTTATAAGTCCCGCTATGATGATTGCTCCCGGCGAGCGTACCGGTAAATTCCGTTTGGGTAAAGATCAGGTAGTATTAGATGAGAAAGGAGAAAGCAAAATCTCTACAGCTGACTATGCGGTGGCCCTTATAAACGAACTGGAACAACCCCAACATATCAAACAACGCTTTACTTTAGCATATTAACAGGCCAGCCCAACAGGACCTCCTCCTGTTGGGCTATTAATGAATCTTACTGGGACTTATCCCAAACTTCTTACGGAAGGCATTACTGAAATGCTGGGGAGAGGAATATCCCGCTTCCAGGGCAATGGCCGACAAAGGCAACCTACCCTCCCGTATCAGCTCCCGCGCCAACTCCAGCCGGCGGTCATTGAGATAACCGAATACGGTATTATCAAAAACGGCTTTAAAGCCCGACTTCAACTTAAACTCATTTAATCCCGATTTACGGGCCAGGTCGCTCAGGCTCAACGGCTGTTGTAAATGCTGTACCAGCAAATCCTTCGCAAAATGTAATTTCTCTACATCAGATGCAGATACTTTAGGACGTGCCGGAACCACCCGCAACTCCGCCGACTCTATCTGCTCACATTGCAAGGCCAGCAACTCCAGCGCCTTCGACTGCAGGAAAAGCTTCTTCAATCCCCCCTGGAACCGGCACTGACGCACCTCTTCCATAATCAGCTGCATACGCGGCGTAATACGGGGATTAAACTTGTCGGTCAGCGTAGTAGTGCGATTACCCGCAATATTGTTTGCCAACCCATCCAGCACCCGCCCATTATTTTCCGCCAACTGCAGGAATTTCTCCGGCAAAAAGGATAACCCGAAAAATAACATATCCCGCTGCTTCTTTACCCCGGCCGATTCCGACTCACAAGGACTATACATCAGGTTATGTTCCAGGCTCCTGAACTTGAAATTATTGGAAAATCCATCCAGGGTAGTCGTAATATCTCCCCGCTCCATAAACAACATCATTACCCTTGGCTCATGGAAATCCGATAAAATATGAATGTTCTCATACACATCGGCAGTACAGGCGGCAATAGCAATGCCATCAAAACAAAATTCCTGGAAATTGGCAGCCCCAAAAGGATGCCTTACTTCCTGGGTCTGTTCTACGATTGCCTGGTTACGGTATTTCTTGAAATCAAAGGGCATTTCCTCCGATAACAGCACCTGGTTGGCATCATCCGTAATAACTATGCCCATAAAATAATCCGTTTCGTATAAGTATTTATCCGTTTAGTGTAACAGTCATATGGGATAACTAGCGCAAATTTGCGTAAAAATATTCCGAATATTTAAAATAAGTACTTTATGCTGGGAATATTCCGTACCAATATTACAACTGTTCAGGATAGAAACCATGTGATTAGCGCCATTTCCTCACAATTCAATGTTAAAGATTGTACACTGGACCTGGAAGACTGTGACCGGGTATTACGGGTGGTAAGCCTTCAGTCAATGGCGGAACAAACCATCATTGACTTCGTTACCAGGCTTGGATTTTACTGCGATATACTCGACTGATCATACCAGGCAAGTTACCTTGCTACCCTGCCGGCGACCGGATAAATAGCTTATCCGCGCCGGCAGCTTTTTCTATTATAAAAAAAATAATTTATTGCCGTAGGGGTACAATATTTTTGCCACGTCTTATTTACGTGTTGGAAAATCAGCACGCATATTTTACCAAACCGGACTTAATTTTTATGAAAACTAAGGCGACCCTGTTGCTGTCACTGCTGTTGCTAATGCTGGCGGGACAAACAACGACTGCTCAGCAGCAACGATATACCGTAAGCGGCTATGTTAAAGACAAACAAAACGGAGAAAGCCTCGTAGGCATCTCCATCGGTAAAAGCGGTACCACCATTGGTACTGTTACCAATCAGTACGGCTTTTATTCACTGACCCTTCCTGCCGGAGAACATGAAATACAATTCTCCTATATGGGCTACGCTCCTTATAAAACTACCGTTAAACTAACAAAAAACACCACCATCGATGTACGCATGGAAGCTACCAGCAGTCAGCTCAACGTGGTAACGGTAAACGGCCAGAAACAGGAAAGAACCGTGAATACCCTTAACACCAGTATCAATAAACTGGATATTCAGCAAATGAAGAAGATGCCCACCTTCATGGGTGAAGTAGACGTACTCAGGGCTATCCAGACCCTCCCAGGCGTAAATACCGTGGGAGAAGGCTCCTCCGGGTTCAACGTTCGCGGCGGTAACAGCGATGAAAACCTCATCCTGCTGGACGAAGCCCCCGTATATAACTCTACCCACATGCTCGGGTTCTTCTCCGTATTTAACCCGGATGCCGTGAAAAGCCTCAACCTCATCAAAGGCGGTTTTCCGGCGGAATATGGCGGTCGTACTTCTTCCGTACTCGATATCCGCATGAAAGATGGCAATAACCAAAACCTCACCCTCAACGGCGGTATCGGTAACATCTTTAGTCGCCTTTCAGTAGAAGCCCCCATCGTAAAAGATAAAGGCTCCTTCATCGTGGCCGGCAGAAGATCCTATATCGACCTGCTCATGAAACCCTTTGTAAAGGGAGATATGAAAGATACCAAACTCAATTTCTACGACCTTACCGCCAAAGCCAACTATAAATTCGATAAAAATAACGCCCTCTTCGTAAGTGGTTACTTCGGGAGAGATGTATTCGGCTTCGGGAAAGATGTAAATATGAACTGGGGCAACAGTACTGCCACCGTACGTTGGAACCACGTTTTCACCAACCGCCTGTTCCTCAACCTCACCACCTACTATAGCAAATACGACTATAGCCTGAAGTTCACGAACGACTCCAAGAAAAAACCGGGAGAAGTGGAACAAGCTTACGACTGGACTTCCAACATCATCAACTACGGCCTGAAACCTTCTTTTACTTACTATATCAATTCCTCTAACAGCCTGCATTTCGGCGTACAGGGCATTTACTATACGTTCAAACCGGGTACAGGTACCAGCGTAAACGACGGCGATGTACATGTGAAGAAAATCACGGATCAACATGCGCTGGAATCAGCCGTATACATCGATCACGAATACAAGCCTTCCAAGAAATTTGGTATCCAGTACGGCGGAAGATTATCAGCGTATCAATTTGTAGGTACCGGTAATGCTTACATGTATGCCGATACCACGCCCGGTATCCGCAAAAGACTGCTCGACATCAAACAATACGGCTCTAATGAACTGATAAAAGGCTACTACTATTTCGAACCCAGGATCAGCGCCAGGTATGCGTTCTCTGATGAGCATGCCGTAAAGGTGGCCTATAGCAGAACAACGCAGTTCATGCACCAGCTCTCCAATACCGCTTCCCCTACTCCGTTGGACATCTGGACGCCCAGCACCAACAATATCAAACCAATGGTAGCAGATCAGTATACTGCCGGCTACTTCTACAATGCACCTAACGATGCTTACGAATTATCAGCCGAAGTATTCTATAAAACCACCGATAACCAGGTAGATTATATCGATAACGCCAACCTTCAGCTCAACCCGTTGATTGAAGCAGACTTGCTGCCTTCACAGGGACGCGCCTACGGCCTGGAACTTTATGCGAAAAAAGATATCGGTAAAACAACAGGTTGGGTAAGCTATACGCTATCGCGCACCGAAAGAAAAACACCCGGTATCAGCATGAATGAATGGTTCCTGAATCGCTACGACCGTACACATAACCTGAACCTCGTGTTAACGCATACCTTCACCAAACGGACTTCCCTGTCGGCCAACTGGGTATTTGCTTCTGGCACCCCGGGCACTTTTGCCGACAACAGGCTGGAATTCCAGGGCTGGGACATTCCTTACAACAGTACCGAAAAACGTAACAATTACCGCTTACCGGCATACCATCGCCTCGACCTGTCTATGACCCTTAAAGGCAAACAACTCAAGCGCTGGAAAGGTGAATGGGTGTTCTCCCTGTACAACGTATATGGCCGCAGAAATGCATATACCATCTACTTTAAACAGAATGAAGACGATCCTACCAAACGCGAAGCTACCCGCCTCTCTATCATAGGATCTATTATTCCTGGTATCACGTACAACTTTAAGTTCTAATTGTCCAAAAAATTCAATCAGATGAAAAAATCATTGTTGTTTATATTGTCGGCAGTCGTAGCAGGATTAACCGCCTGCGAAGACAAAATCGATCTGAACATCGCCAAAGGCACGTCTTACCCCGTGCTCGACGCCTGGATTACCACCGAAACCGGCCAACAAAACATCCGGTTTACAATGTCTGTTCCTTACACTGATGATAACCCAGCTCCCATCATCGATGATGCTACTATCACGCTAACAGACCTCACCACCGGCACCTCCTACCCGTTTGTTTTTAAAAATAAAATGTATAGCTACGACGCTACCAGCAAGCCTATCGGCGTAGTTGGACATGCCTATAAACTGCACATTCAATATAAAAATGAAACCTTCGATGCCTACGACAGCATCAAAAGAGTACCACAAATAGATTCTATCACCTACGAATTCAAGAAAAAAGAAGAAGCGCTTAGCGGTAAAGAAGGTTTTTATGCAAAGTTCTATGCCAAAGACCTGGCCGGCGGCACCGACTACTACTGGATTCGCTCCTACCGCAATGATACGCTCAGACGGCTGGAAGATAACTTCTCCGTAGACGGATCTTTCGATGATGGCGTAGCAGATGGGATCCCCTTTATCCTCCCGCTCCAGGAAGGTATAACGGACTATCAGAAACCATTCCTGGCGAATGAAAAAGTAATTGTCCGCTTATCTTCTCTCACTTATGCCAGTTACGAATTCCTCAAACAGGTAAACGACCAGGTAAATGCTGGTGGCTTGTTTGCCAAGGTGTTGGAAAATGTGAAAAGCAATGTAGAAAATACAACAGCTAACGGTAAAGTAAGAATACTGGGCCGCTTTGGTACCTCCGCTGTAAGCAAGGCAGAGAAAACGATTATCAAGTAATTTTTGACACAGAAAACAGAAAGCCCCCGCGCTCACCGCATGGGGGCTTTCTATTTTCTGCTTTATTCCTTAACTTCAGTAACACAAACCTGCTATGTATGCCTCCCGACCTGATTTCATATGCCATCCCTGGATTTGTGCTCCTGATATTGCTGGAGATTATATTTACCACCATCGATAAAAAACACCTGTACGAGCCCAAAGATGCCCTGAGCAGCATTGCCATGGGACTTGGCAACGTTTTCATCGGGTTGTTTACCAAGGCCGTTATTTTCGGCATTTACCTGGCAATTTACCAGTTACGGCTTTTTACCCTGGGTTTTACCTGGTGGGCATGGGTACTCTGCTTTTTTGCGGATGATTTCAGTTACTATTGGTTCCACAGGTCCAGTCACACCATCCGTTTCTTCTGGGCTTCTCATGTTATCCACCATTCCTCCCAAAAGTATAACCTGGCTACTGCACTGCGGCAAAACTGGACCGGCAATCTCACCGGCACCTTCGTTTTCTGGCTGTGGATGCCGCTCATAGGCTTCCACCCGGTGATGGTGATGAGCATGCAGGCCATCAGCCTTATTTACCAGTTCTGGATACATACAGAGGTCATCAACAAGCTCCCTGCACCTATCGAGTACATCTTTAATACGCCCTCCCACCATCGCGTTCACCATGGCTCCGACCTCGATTATCTCGATCGTAATCATGCCGGCATCCTGATTATCTGGGACCGCATGTTTGGTACGTTTACTGCCGAAAAACAACGGCCAGTATACGGTCTCACTAAAAATATACATACTTACAATCCCTTCTGGATCGCTACGCATGAATGGATAGATATCTGGAAAGACGTGCGACAGGCCCATTCCCCACGGGAGGCCTGGCACTATATCTTTGATGCACCGGGCTGGAGTGCCGATGGTAGCCGGAAAACCACGCGGCAACTGCGGCAGCAACCTCCGCCGCCTGCCGAATGAGAAAAAATGCAGAAATATTTGGCATTTACGAAAACTATCGTACATTTGATTACGAAGATATTCGTACAACAATAATCATCTTTAATTATCATCATTTTGAAACAGATCCGGCCTACAGAAAGTGAATTGGAAATTCTGAGTATACTTTGGGAAAAAGGCCCCAGCACCGTTCGGGAGGTACATGATATCTTATCTCAAACGAAAGATGCCGGTTATACCACTACCCTGAAACTGATGCAGATTATGCATGAGAAAGAACTGCTGCAGCGCGATACCAGCAGTAAAACCCATGTATACACTGCCGCCATTTCACAGCAAACAACGCAGCAACAGCTATTGAATAAAATGATAGATACTGTTTTTGGTGGTTCGGCTTCCCAGCTGGTTATGCAGGCCCTGGGCCAGCATAAATCATCTGAAGAAGAACTGGATAAAATTCGTCAGTATCTGTCAGACATGGAAAAACAACAAAAGAAAAACAGGTAAATCTATTACCATGCAATTACTACCTATTACGGGCGATTTTGTACGCGCCCTGGGATGGACGATCCTTCATTCCATGTGGCAGGCATGCCTCATCTATGCCTGCCTGCGGATAGTGTTTAAATTGTGGCCTCAGGCGGGGGCAAAGATCAAGTATAACCTGTCGTTGTTATCCCTCTCGGGCATTTTTACCTGGTTTCTGGCGACCCTGTTTATGCATATTCAACGCCTTGCAGACGCAAGAGAAGCAGCTACGCAAATGGTGGATACGGCATACATCACAACACCGAACCCGGTGATGTACCATGGCCAGGAACCTCTGGTATGGCTGTTTCCCAACCTCGAAGGCTATTTTCCTTTCCTTGTTACGCTCTACGTTGCCGGGATCGCTATTATGACCATCAAATTGTTGTCTGACCTGTTTCATTTACAGCGCATCCGCACCACTCATATCGAATCGATGGGCAACGCCTGGGATAAACACCTGGACAAACTTGCCGCGCGATTACAGATTCCCCGCAAGGTGAAAGTGCTGATTTCTCAGCATGTACAGGTGCCGGTAATGCTCGGCTTCTTAAAACCGCTCATCCTCTTGCCCATAGCAATGGTGAATAACCTCAGCGAAGAACAGCTGGAAGCGGTGCTGCTGCACGAGCTCGCTCATATCAAACGTAATGATTATCTGTTGAATATCTTCCAGTCAATTGTTGAAACCATCCTCTTCTTCAATCCCTTTGTATGGCTGATTTCCAAAGCCATCCGCATTGAAAGAGAACACTGCTGCGATGACCTCGTTATTGCCAGTACGGTTCAACCATTGCAATATGCTCATGCCCTCGTAGCCCTGGAAGAATACCGGTTAACCGCCAACCGGCTTACTATGGCTGCGGCAAACAGCAAACAACATCTGTTTCACCGCATTAAACGTATCATGGAAATGAAGACAAAAAATCTTAATTATAGCCAAAAATTTCTTGCTGTCTTAATCATTGCTACTGGCCTCGTATCCATTGCATGGTTCAATCCCGCTAAAGGAAAAGAACATAAAACAGCTGAACATCCTGTTGATACTACCGCTCCTAAAAGCAATACTGCCCGGGAAACAGGTAAATCCGCTTCAGGTACCTTCCGTCAACAACTGGATGTGGCCAGTCCTGCACCAGCCGCTAACGCTGTGGAGATAAAGGATGTGGTATTGCCTGAACCCGCCAGTTCCATGGGGCCTTTAGCGCCTCTGCAGACAGGACTTGGGCCGATGCCCTCTCAATCGCCCAGTCCAATGACCAACCAGGCCAAGGATCAGTCCATAAATGTTCAGATTGAGGACGTGCAAGACCTGAGTGTAGACAACGTGAAAATACAAGACCTGAAAATTGATGACATTGTCCATCAAAACGTCACTGCCAACGTTAAAGTCAATACCCAAAACCACCTCTTTACGCGTAACCACGTCTTTTACAACGATACCACTGTTGACCGGGAAGAGATACGCAAACAGATAGCAGCTGCCCAGAAAAGCATCGACGCCGCTATGAGGCAGCTGAAAAATGTGGATATGAAAAAGGTGCAGGAAGATATCCGCATTGCTACTCAAAATATCAATATGGCCAACCTGTCTGCCGAAGTAAAGAAAGCACAGGCAGAAAGCATGGCTGCCCTGAAAGATATTGACTGGGACAAGCTCACCAGCGCTCAACAGGAGGCTGCCAAGGCCCTGAAAAATATTGACTTCGACGCTATTAACCGCAATGTCAGCAAGAGCCTCAACAATGCATTGAGAAGCATGCAGACAGATAAATTCCACTTCGATACCACCATCGATAAAGAAGAAGTTCGCAAGCAACGCGAGGAAGGCCTGGCCAATGCAGCCAGAACCAGGGAAGCAGCCCGCAGGACACGGGAAGGCATCGGTCGTACCAGGGAAGGCGCTCAGCGCAACGCCGAAGCCGCCCAAAGAGAACAAGATACCAGAAACAGGGAAAAGGAAGCTAGAATCAGGGAAAAAGAGGCAAGAAACAGGGAAATACAAGCCGAAAAAAGAAATAAAGAAGCCGCGCAACGTGAGCAAGACGCCCGGAAAAGAGCTGCCGAAGCTGAACAGCGCGAAAAAGACGCGAAAAACAGGGATATACAAGCAGAGAAAAGGGATAAAGAGGCTGCGCAACGCGAGCAAGATGCTCAGAAAAGAGCCGCCGAAGCCGACCAACGTGCTAAAGACGCAGAGAAACGCTCCCAGGAAGCTGCAGAAAGAGCCAAACAAGCAGAGAAAAGATCAGCAGAAGCCGCTGATAGAGCCAGGAAAAACCAGGAAATGATTGAAAAGATGGCGGCCGACAAGCTAATCGATCCATCCCAAAAATATACTATAGAAAAAAACAGCGGAGGCCTGTTCATTAACGGAGTTAAGCAACCAGAAAGCGTTTACTCCAAATATGAACAATATCTCCAGGGTGGACGGCATGTGACTATTAAAAAATCATAATGCCCCTAAAAAGCCGATCACTGTCATTCTATCGCGGATAAAACAGGTACCATTGCCGTTCATACGGTAATGGTATTTTTTTTTAAGTGGGTTCACTTACCTTTAGAGATATAACTTAATGAAATAGTTTATGAAAGCGTTTTGTATTACACTTGCCATGCTTGCCGCCACCACAGTCAATGCACAGGAAAAGGGCATGGTGATTAAGAACCTCGAAAAAGGCAGGATCAACGCCGCCACTCCCGTGAAAAACCAGGGCATGACAGGCACCTGCTGGGACTTCTCCTCCACTTCCATGATAGAATCGGAAAGTTTGCGTAAAGGATTACCCGAGCTTGATCTGTCTGAAATGTTTACCGCCCGTAACGTTTATATAGAAAAAGCCAAGAACTATGTACGGCGCCAGGGATTTACCCGCTTCGACGAAGGAGGACTGGCGCATGATGTCATTCGCGCTATTGCCGCTTATGGCATAGAACCGGAAAACGTTTACAGCGGCTTAAAAAATAATGCCACCATACACGACCACGGTCAAATGGTGATAGCGATGAAAAAATATCTGGACAGTATCATTAAAGTATCTCCCGTTCCCGATAATTGGATAAGCGAATTTACCGGTATCCTCGATACTTACATGGGTAAGCCTCCTGCTACCTTTGAATACAATGGAAAAACCTATACGCCGCAAAGCTTTGCCAAAGAAGTGGTACAGTTTAATGAAGACGACTATGTTTTCCTGACTTCCTTTACTCATCATCCTTTCTATAAATCTTTTATTGTAGAGGTGCCGGATAATTTCTCTAACGGCGCTTACTTCAATGTACCGTTGAAAGAGCTCACCAGCATCACTGAAACCGCCCTGCAAAAAGGCTATACGGTATTATGGGATGCCGATGTAAGCAATAAAGGATTTGCCGGCAGCCGCGGTTACGCACTGCTTACTTCCGCTAGTGTTCCCCTGCCCAAGGATAGCATAGACCCTGAAATGCAGGAACCCAGCTATACACAGGATTCACGGCAACAGCTATACGAAGAATTGATTACACAGGATGACCACCTGATGCATATCACCGGTATAGAAAAAACGCCTAAGGGTAAAACTTTTTTCCTGGTGAAAAATTCCTGGGGTAAGAATGCCAGCCCATTTGGTGGCTACCTGAATGTTTCTGAAGCTTATTTTGCTGTAAATACCATTACCATTGTAGTGCCCAAAGCTGCACTGGACAAGTCTTTACAAAAGAAATATACCAGTCTCAACTAACGCTATCATATGACAAAATGTGCAAAGAAATTTACACGGTGGTATTCAGTTGCGATGCTCCGTAAATTTCTTTGCACCTCTTGTCAACCCGTTACAGTTAACTTTTTCACTACAATTGATGATGGCATAGGTAACTGAACACCTGCTGTTACCGTACCGGGAGGATTTATGAATAAAGGATAGTAAACCCTTTGATATGTTGTACTTCGCCTGTGGTAATGTCTAATTCTTTCACCGCCGCCATTGCCGGACCAGACTTACACCAGTCGATAAAGGCCTCCATTGCATCTTCCGGCGCCTCTGCCAGGATCCACACGTTTCCATCCAACAGATTTTTTACCTGCCCTTGTACATTCATCGAATCTGCTACGCGTTTAGCATTAGCCCTGAATCCTACCCCCTGTACCCGACCTTTCACAATAATTTCCTTGTGTACCATTGTTCCTGTTGCCATAAATATTTATAAAATTATCTAGTATTGGCTTGATGTTGAATATGTTATATAACAACAATCGCTACTTAAATAGCTACTTAAAAAGCCAATTTTCCGGCAAAGATACAAACAACCCAAAGTTTATTCCAAAAGCTGAAGGGGAATTGAACATCAACAAGGCATTTAACGAACAATTTATCCGAATGAACAAATAGCCTATTGGATCTATTCAAGATCTATTTATATCAAAATATCTGAACCAGGCATTACCAGACAGTAGATACGAAGCACCGCAGGAAACCGGGGGAACAACGGATCTAATAATATGTTGCACGCTTCGCCTCCATCAGCAGACAGCAGCTTAAGACTGCAACAGCAACAGTATGAAAGGTGGCTAACTTGAGGGAATCAAACACTGATGAAAATTGATATAGGGGTAATATAGGGGTAAACAAATTATTACATCCGCTACTATATCCGTCCAATTTCATCCATGCTGCGAATCTGCTATCCGCTAATGCCCTGGTCAGATAATCATGAGCTGACTACGCAGCATAATTAAACAATGAACCAACCATATGTTCAATATCTCCAAATACAAAATCTCTTACACGTTCATATTTACCGCCGCTGGCAGAACGTTTCAGCAAACTGAAACAATGGCAATTGAAACTGCGTACAAATACCTGCTGGGCCAGCGATGGCATAATCATATTTACCTCCGCATCATGTAATCCCCGGGCCAGCATAATATGCGGACGGAAAGATTGCGGCTTCAGCTCGAAAGCCTGCATAATACTCCGATGTAACTCCACCAGTGGTTTGGGATTAGCCACATTAATGAAAACACTATTGTTGCCATCAGTATGACGATAAGCATCCATCTTGGCCGTATACACCGCAAAACCCGATTGCTTACGCGCCACTCCTTCGAGCATCATCACAAAGTCTTCCTGGAAACGCTCAGGAAAAGCAGACCTGAACAACGCCACATGAACCGGCGCACCAGACATCCCCGGATCACCCAACTCCGCTGCTACAAACTGACGAACACGGGTCACATCCTTAGCTACCGAAGCATCCGGATTCACTACCAACAAATAATCAAATAACTCTTCCGAAATCTCATAATTCGTATTCATAACCTGATATTTTAATTCTTCCTGTTAGAATGACAATACGAATATACAACCTTTTTTCGGAAATACTAATTTTTTTAGCATTTTTTACTAAAAAAATACGCAGCTTTATTAACTGCGTATTCCTCAATTATTTACTTATGACAGCTTTTCTATAATAGCCACAAAATCTGCTGCTACCAAAGAAGCGCCACCAATGAGCCCCCCATCTACATCCCCCTGGGCAAACAGTTCAGCAGCATTACCTGGCTTGGCACTGCCTCCGTACAAAATAGTCGTATGCAACGCCGCCTCGCGGCCAAATTTATTAGCAATCTGTGACCGGATAAAAGCATGCATATCCTGCGCCTGCGCTGCACTGGCAGTTAAACCCGTACCAATCGCCCAGATAGGCTCGTACGCAATCACTACCTGCTTCAGCTGCTCTACTGCCAGGTGAAACAAACTCTCCTCCAACTGCTTCGCTACAAAAGCATTCTGTGTTTCCGCCTGCCGTATTTCCAGCGGCTCTCCACAACAGAAAATAGGCTTTAATCCATTCGCCAGCACCAGGTCAATCTTCTTTGCCAGCATCGCATTGCTCTCCTGGAAATATTCCCTTCTCTCAGAGTGACCCAGGATCACATAATCCACCCCAATTGATTGCAGCATTTCGGCAGATACCTCGCCGGTATAGGCGCCGGATTTTTCACTGTAACAGTTCTGTGCCGCTACATAAAAACCAGGATAGTTCTTCAGTAAAGACTTCGCCTTCTGCAAGTAAGGAAACGGCGTAGCTACTACTACTTCCTGCCCCTCTTTCAACCGGAGCCCAGCCTGCAGAATGTCGTTGATCAACTGCTCGCCCTGCGCCAGCGTAAGATTCATTTTCCAGTTACCTGCAACAATTTTCTTTCTCATAAATACTGTGATATTAAGTTTTAAGGTCTTTCTGATAAATTAATTCATATACCGCCTCCAGTACACTACTGTCTTTTGCCGTTAGCGTCCGCCCTTTCAACGCCATCCATTTACCGGCATCTTTAAGCGCCTCCGGCAAACGATACTGTCCATCGTCGCCCCAACTGAAAGAAGGTACAAATTTGGCCGGAAAATGTCCCCCAAATACATTGCAGGACACTCCTATTACGGTACCGGTATTCAACATGGTGTTAATACCACAGCGACTATAATCTCCCATCAATACCCCACATTTGTTACCCGCTGCCATAGGCCGTCCCAAGCCCTCTATCCAAACATGCACCGCCGATACGTTATTCTTCAGGTTAGAACAGGAAGTATTGGCGCCCAGGTTACACCACTCGCCAATCACCGCATCTCCCAGGTAACCATCATGCCCTTTATTGGAATAACCAAAGAACACACTATTTTTAATCTCTCCCCCACCAGTACAATAAGGCCCCAGCGTGGTAGCCCCATACACCTTCGTTCCCATCTTCAATACCGCTCCCTCATTCATCGCCAAAGCCCCCCTGATCAAACAACCCTCCATCACCTGCGCATCTTTCCCGATATATATCGGTCCCGTAGCTGCATTTAATACACTACACTCTACTGTAGCCCCGGGCTCCAGGAAAATGTCTGCCGGATGTATGATCTGATTGGTGGATGATATGGGAGCAGAGGTTCTGCCCGCCGTTAACAGCTTAAAATCTGCCCTGATTGCTTTGTCGTTGAGCGCAAAGATATCCCAAGGCTTATAAATTCCCAGTACTTCCCCTGGATAATTTTTACGATGACTACTGGTCAATACTGGTACCTCCGCCCCCAATACCGCTTTCGCCAGCAACTGGTTGTCTTTATACAACTCCTGCTCCGGCTCCAGGGCCCGGATCGCTGCCAGTAAATCAGCATCGGGCAACAGGTGCCCACAGATTAAAATATTAACAGTATCGGGTAACTTATGCTGCAAGGGAAACTTATCCTGCAGATGCGGTACGGTAAAATGGCTCACTCCTGTACCCAGCCAACGCTCCCATTTTTCCTGTATGGTAAGTATTCCTACTCTGCAGGTGGCAACGGGTCTTGTATGCGTAAAGGGGAACAACAGTTCACGTACGGGCGTGTCAATAAGAATGTAATTACGCTCCATAGGGAACTAAAATAAAAAATCCCATCGATAAGCCGATGGGATTTCCCTAAAAAATATTTTACTTAGCAACTAAGCTTTCTTAGCGTAACGTTTGTTGAATTTATCAATACGTCCTGCGGTATCCACCAATACGTTCTTACCAGTATAGAAAGGGTGAGAAGTATTGGAAATTTCCAACTTAATCAACGGATACTCGTTACCATCTTCCCACTTTGCAGTTTCTTTGGAAGGCGCGGTAGAACGGCTTAAAAAGCTATCTCCGTTTGACATATCTTTAAATATCACAAATCTGTAACTTTCTGGATGGATTCCCTGTTTCATATCAAAATTATTGTAAATACAGGGTGCAAAGTTAACTAAATTTCTTTAACACCCAAAGATTATTATTAAAAAAATCAGGATTTCATATTTATATACTGTAATGGAATACCCAGGTTGGCTTCCCGACACGCTTGTATAACATCCTGTAAATCATCTATTTTCTTACCTGTTACCCGCACAATATCATCCATAATGGCGGCCTGTACCTTCAACCCGGAATCTTTAATCAGCTTCACAATCTTCTTCGCATCATCCTGTTTGATCCCATTACGTACCGTCACATCTTTCTTAAATACCTTCCCGCTCTGGTATGGCTCCTTACTCAGGTCATAAATACTGGCATCCAAGCCCTGGCGCATAGTGCGGCTAACCAACACATCCAGCAACTGCCCCAGCTTCATATCACTCTCTACCTCTATATTGAGCGTCAGTTCTTTCTTATTCAATGCTATCTCCACATGTGATCCTTTGAAATCATATCGGTTCGTGATCTCTTTCTTCACCGTGTTAATAGCGTTATCCAGGGTCTGTAAATCTACTTTGCTGACAATATCAAAGGACGGCATAATTATAAATTTTATATTCGAACAGCAAATATAAAAAAGAAAAGGCAGGTAGAGAACTACCGGCCCGATATATACTCTAAATCTAACTTGTTATTAAATCTTACTGATATTACCCGCACCGGATATCGACTTGGTAACGGAAGGATCTCCTTTATAGTGTACCCTACCCATACCGGAAATGCCGACATTCAGCTTTTTCTGAACAAACACTTCTGCTTTCCCGGTACCGGAAATATCCACCTGCGCATCATCAGTGGCCAGGTCCAGTGCCCTGATATCGGCAGCACCGGATACCCCATATTCAGCACGGTCGGAAGTGCCGCTCAGCTTAATTTTGCTGGCGCCGGATACTCCCACCTTCAGCTTTCGGGCATTAATATCCAATTTGGCATCTGCGGCCCCGCTGAATCTCAGCTCCAGTAAATCGCTGTTCAGCGTACCCTTGCTGATAAATGCACTGGCTCCACTGGCCGATAAAGTGCCCACCTTCTCCAAGGTTACATATACCACAATATCTTTGGTAGGTTGAATATTATAGCCCTTTTTGGTATAAATCTGTAGCTCCCCACCCGATATCTCTGTCTGGATATAAGGTAGCAGGTTCTCTTCTGCGGCTATGCGAATGCTGTGGCTACTGCCCTGCTGTATAATCACTTTATAAACACCGGAGGTGCTGATATCTTTAAATGGAGCTGCGTTCCTGGATTCCTCTTTTACTTCACCATTCCCCCTGATCCGTTCATTCCTGTTACAGGAAAAGGAAACAAGTAAGGTAGTGGTCAACAACAATGGTAATGCAAAGAGGAAATAATTAACAAAACGTTTCATAGTGTAACTCTTTTATCAGGTTTTAGAATGGCGTTATAACAGGTTAGTAAGTATCTAGTTTAGCATCTGAGTTGGTGCCCCGTATTTTTATATAGGGAGATGATTCACTGCCTCCCCCTGCCTGCGCAGAGTAATCATGGTTCGCGTTTTTCTTGTTGGAAACAACGTTCTTCAGTTCAAACCCGTCCACTTTTATATTGCCATACACCAGGTTGGCAACGATAGAGAGTGGCTGACGGCGGGAAAAAGTTATCTTGATATCAGAATAGGTAAGCTGGAAATCGGCCGATTTAAAACCAGTGCCCACTTTGCCTACTTTCACATCTCCGTAAGTCATGTTCATATTAATAGCCTGTTGCAACTCCTCCATGCGCACATCGGAATAGGTGCATCTGCCACTTGCCTGATCAACATGATCTATCTTATAATTATCATAGTTGGCAGAGATCTTCAATTCGCCTACCCTGTCCACGGCATATTCACTATAGTTAGAGCTGGTGCTCAGGCTACCGAGCTGGTCGGCGCGCACATTAGAATAATTTCCTCTTACGTCTACTTTATCCGCTTTACCAATTTTGCCTTTATCGCAGTAATTGATCCGGAAACTCAGGTCTTCCGCTTCCCGGATATCAAAGGTGCAATAGTTTAATTCCATTACCACCGGGAAACTAAACTTATCTGCTATCACATCTCCAAACTGGTTAGCGACCATCAGTTTTCTTAAACTCTCCGGGATATATACATCGTAGTCAATGTTTACATAATCCTTGGAGTCCATTTTACCACCCCAGGAAAACCACCCGGAACTACTTTTACCAGGGTTGTAGGCCGTACGCATCGATACGCTGCTGTTACTCTGATCAGCGTCAATATCTACCATTTCTGCAATGGCACGCGCCTGTTCATCGTTCTTTCCAAAGCCCGTAATGGTGATAGTAGCTTTGATTTCGTTCTTGTTCCAGGCGTGAAAAATAATCTTGCCATACTTGTTGGAAAGATTTAATGCCGCATTATCACCAACCGAAAACGTTTTCACAATTGTTTTCTTGTACACCGTAGATCCGTTGTGAGCTTGCGCCAGTAGCGGCAGTAGCAGAAATAATAAGCATCTAAATCTCAACTTCATATTGTTTTTTTGTATGACCGGGAACTGCATGTCTATCCTGCAGTTCTTCCAATATTTTGTCCAGGAGATCCAGCTTCAGCTGGTAATATCGTATGAGTGCAGCACGGATTCTTTCATTGCCCGGGTTATTTTTTAACTCTTTCTCCAGTGCTTTATAGGTATCATTACGCAATTGCAGTTCCTGCCGGGCGGTACTGTCCAGCCCCAGCTCATTGGCAGGGTAAGCATCTATTAATTGTAGTTTGGCGTTTATACGTGTGGTATAGTAGGTCCGGGCTTCCTGCAAATCCGGCGATATAGCCGAAAGCTCCTGCTGCTGGTGCCGTTTATGCCCGGTAAAATAGAATATAGCGGCGGCATTAATCATCAATACAGCTATCACTGCGGCTTTAAACCAGTTTTTCCGTAAAAGCTGTACTACCCTCCCCTGGCGCTGTTCCGTAAGGTCTTTTTCCAATGCAGCCCAAACCCGTGGCGATGGCCCCGGTCCCTCAAATTCATCCCGGTGCTGCTGGATAAAACTTTCAAAATTGTCTGGCATCAACGAGTTACATTTTGCTGTTTTACAATCTGTCTTACCTTCTCCTTTGCACGCATGTACTGCGTTTTAACGGTCGACTCTGTGATACCCAGCATCTCTGCTATCTCCCGGTGTGAATACGATTCAAAAAGATAAAGATTCAACACCGTGCGGTATCCGTGTGGTAAGCCATGGATGGCAGACTTCACAGCGGCAACGGTCCAGCTGAACTGAGCCTCATCAATGCCGTCTTCCGCCATTACTTCTACCTCTTCCACGTCTTCAAAATACACTTTCTTTTTACGTAAGGTATTTAAACAGTGGTTTACCACAATCCGTTTTATCCAGGCACTGACGCTGGCGTCCCTTTCCAGCTTTCCAATATGCTTGTGTACCTGGATAAATGCTTCCTGCAAAGTATCCTCTGCATCGCTCACGTTGTTGGTCATACGCAGGCAGATGTTATACATAGCAGCCGCATAGGCGTTGTACAAGTCATGGAATGCGCGTACATCCCCCTTCTTGCAGCGGTCTATTACATTCTCTGCTATTTGCGTTTGATTCAAGTTAGTGGCTGATGCTTTCATTATAAAGACAGTAATTGTAAAAAAGGTTGCACGGCGGCAATTAGTTTTTTCCCGTTTAATGTGATACGATGCCCGTATTCACTAATTCAAATATGCCTATCTTATTAATTATTAAACAATTATAAAAAATGGATGAAAGGGGCCGGGGATAAAAAGTTTTTCAAAATTAGCGGAATCACCTACCCAACATCATCAAATTATACCAAACCGCTATTTCTTGTGATGAAACCTGTACATCTTCATGTTGGAAAGTGTGAAAGGAAAACGCAGCCAGCTAACTGACTACGTTTTTCCATCCTTATATACCTAAAAAACCATCTTAATTACCTCCTTTTACGCGACTCTGTTCTGCTTCCAGACCGGTTTGACGGGTACGGGCTGCTTTTACATTAGTGTTCCCAAAGCGATAGTTGAAGCTTAAACGCACCTGCCGTGAATCCCACCTGTTGGCAACCGCTGTATATCTGCCCGCATTGCTAAAATCACCCCGGAAGTAGCTGGTCCTGAAAATATCACTCACATTCAGTTTCACCGATCCTTTATTGTTCAGCACTTTCATAGAGGCGCCCAGGTCCAGTGAACTCATTGCCTTCATTTTAAATAACCCTTCCTCAGTCACCTGCGGAGACACATAGAAGAAGGTAGCTTCAGCAGCAATTTTTTTAGTGATGGTAAAGGTGTGCTGGGTACGGCCAAAGAAGGCAGCAGAAGCTGTTTTCACGTTATTATTATTCACAACTGTCTGGAAATTGGAGTAGGAAACAGATAATGTGGTAAAGCTCGTCCACCATTTAGTAACAGGCATTGGCATAGACACATTCAGGTTGAAATTATCCGATTTCGCCACGTTCATATATTTGTAGCGCAGAATGGAACTGTCGCCGGTGGACTTATCGACATCTGATTCCAGCAACCGGGTCATCATGTCTTTAGTATGTGAATAACCAATGGAAGTGATCAGGAATTGTTTAAATGTATGGGTAATTTCAAAGTTGTTGGAGTATTGTGGCTTCAGATAAGGGTTACCGGCTTGTTTGGTATACCTGTCGAGATAGAATTCAAACGGATTAAGATCGTCGTAACTCGGGCGCTGAATGCGACGGCTATACGTTAAGCCAAATGTATTGTTCTTATTCATATTATACGTCAATGCCATGCTGGGAAACAGGTTGAAATAGGTAGAATCATTTTTTACCAGCACTGGCTGTTGCGCTTTCTGTGAGGCAGAACTACCGGAAATATGCGTCTGTTCTCCGCGAAGCCCCAGCTGTACACCAATCTTTTTAAACTGCCTGTTGTAATTGATGTAAGCGGCATTGATATTTTCCTTGTAGATAAAATGATTGGTACGGTTTTCATCCAGCATCCAGTTACCCATTCTCAGAGAATCGAAGCGGGCATTATTATCGCTGGTCACAAAACTTACTTTCGCACCAACTTCCAGTTTAGCCTGATGCTTCAATGGTTGGATATAATCTATTTTTGCTGTTTTAATATCAATAGTAGAGGGCTGGTTAGAACGGGAAGTATCACTGCCCAGTAGTAGTTTCTCATTGGTACCACGTGAAAAGGCGTATAAGTCGGTCAGCTGACGGTTGGTATTCCTGGCGTAGTCCAGGTCCACATTCAGTTCCCTGCCAGTAGAATCCAGCACACCGCGGTAGTTGATATTATAAGCCCCTCTCTTCCATTTCCCGTCATAGTTAGTATTTGTGCTCAGGATAGAATCTACCCGCTGTCCGTTACCAATAAGGGTATTGGCATAGGTAGGGAAAAACCGGTGATTTGAGCTCAGATCTATCATCACACCAATTGTATGTCCTTTACTGAGGAAGTAATCTGCCCCTATTTTTCCGCCCTGGTAGTTCGATTTTTGTGTCATATTGTTGGCCTGGTCGTAGACCTTCTGTTGGCCATCTTCCATATAAGAACGGTAAACAGTGAGTTCCTGCTGGTTTTCCCGATGGCTATAGTTATAGGAACCAAATATGTTCATTTTAGCAGTGCGATGGTTCAGGTTCAGGCCACCATTATAGCGGGGTCGCTCCCCTTGTATACCTCCCAGATTTACACTACCGTTGGTTCCGTAGTTGGCGTTCTTTTTTAGTTTTATGTTGATGATTCCCGCGTTGCCGGCTGCATCATACCTGGCGGAAGGATTTGCAATCAGCTCAATCTGGTCGAGATTGGCAGCTGGCATGCTTTTAAGCAGCTCGGCAACGTCCTGGGAGGTCATATTGGTTGGTTTGCCATCTATCATAATCACTACGCCCGCCTTACCTTTCATGGAAATGTTACCATCTTTATCGACAGTAATAGTAGGCGACTTCTCCAGTACTTCCATCGCGGAACCACCGGAAGCGGTAATGCTGTTTTCTACGTTCACCACCATTTTGTCAGCCTTCTGCTCTACAAAAGGCCGGCGGGCGGTTACATCTACTCCTTTTAAAGCTTTGGAAACTGCCTGTAAGGTAACAGCAGGTACGCTTACACGGCCGTTTCCTACTTCAAAGGCACTGCTGTAGGCTTTGTTCATACCCACTGATACTGCGGCTACCAGGTACTGGCCCTGTTTCACCTGTTCAAATTCATATTTACCATTTATATCTGCAATCGCTCCTTTTACCAGCGATGAATCTTTTGCTTTTAATAAAGTCACAGTAGCAAACTCTACCGGTCTATTTCCATTTTGGGTGATTTGCCCTCCTACGCCTGGAGCATTTTGGGCAATTGTAGTTAAAGCCGTGGTTAACATACTCACTGATAACGCGATAGCTTTAAAACCTGGTTTCATATAAGGGTGATTTAGAGTGTTTTAGATGTTATTTGGTCTGATAGTTTGTTTCTTTAGAACCTTAGTTAATATACTACAATGGTTAAACCACTACATTAGATTAACTGCTACGATGTAAAAGTAGGTATTATGTATTACACAGTACATAGCATTACACAAGCGGTTTATAGAATGGGATGAATGGTAAATGTTGTTGGAACGATAAAAAGACGACTAAGAAATAATTATGTTACAGGAAAATCTTGAAAACGTTTGGGCATAAAAAACTATAAAGCGAATAACCTGGGAGAATTTCCCGGGTTATTCGCTTTATAGTTTTATCGTTGTTGGTTTTTGACTTTAGTTCAAACGCTCATCTATCATCTTCCGATAGGTAGGTTTACGACGGTGGTGATGATAATACTGCATAACATATACAAATAATACCATACATAGGGATACCAATACTGTTAATAATATACTCCGTAATCCCGACAGGATTTTATCGACAGATAATATACTGGTGCTCACCATCGTAATTTCAGGAGTCCATTGGGCGGCCACGTCTGTCCTGGGATTAAAATCAGTGTAGCTATTTCCTGCAGAAAAACGGGCAGCGGCAGTCACCAACTCCATTTGTTTCCGCAAACGAGCCATATCTGTGGGTTTGCCGACAGCGGTAAAACATAATGCACCACTTCTGCTCAAAAACCGAACCTCATAATTAAGTATGGCGGGTTGCTTGTCGGCAAAATGCAATACCCTGGCCCAGTGAAGGGAATGATTCTTCTTATCAAAATAGGGAGGAAAAGCCCAGTCCATACTATTAATAGCCCCTTCGCCATGCCGGCTGCGCAATACATTATAGTTTTTCAGCTCCTCCTTCATGGTATATAACAATCGGCTATAGTTGATCTTTCCCGCCTCCTGTTCGTCCAGGTGACCGGAAGGCTCAAATGAAATCACAAATCCGCTGAAATCTTTGTCTGTAGGGGCGGTCTTGGGGGGCAACAGCACCCCTAGCATATTTGGATCCTCCGGATTACCCCAGATGTTTTCCGCCAATAACCGGCTTTGCCGGGCATCCAGTAAGCGATATCCATCAGGGACACACAAAATAGCGCCCTGACCAAGCTCTTGTTCACCTACCTTATAAGTAAAAGAAGCTGCAATTATTTCCGATGAGTCCAGCTTGTCGTATTTACTAAGACTGTCTTCCCTTGATAATCCCAACACCTGGAGGCTTACAGATAAGCAGCAACACATGATGAAGCTGTAATATAACGTACGCATAAAACCATTTAAATAGCCACAGGTTATTTACCAGCTCAACAAACAAGGAGAAACAATAAATATCAGGATAGTAGACAGACCAATATTAGGGATTCTCAGTGCGATTATAACTCTAATGAAAAATTAATACTTCCCGTAAAGTCGTACAATAACACGTTCAATACATTTATTGATTTTCCAGCTGTAATGTATCCAGGAGCTGCGGTAATTCACGTTGCAGTAATTCGAAAAACTCCCGTTCTTCTTTCCGTATATGGGCTTCCAGGCTCCTGGCCAACGCATCCATAGCAGTGTCCAGGTCTGTGCTGTCGGTAAGTGTGCTGTACATCCTGGATATTACCAGGTGCTCTTCCTGTAATTCCTTTATCATGGCGTCAATAGCCAAATTTTTCCCCACGCATTTTTCAAAAAGATATTCTTCCTTCTGTATATGGGGTACCATTAGTTCCTGGAATACTTTGACGATATATTCAAATCTCGCTTGGGTTTCCAGCGGAAACCCTTCATAGGGTGCAGCATCTTTTTTCAGATAACGGCATACGAATAAAAGACGCTTGTGTTCGTGCGACAGAGGTAATAGAGAAGAGTGACGTTGCATATATTAATATCAGGAAAGCTTATTGGACGCAGCATTGCTTTTGCGGTAGATGGTAATCAGTACGATACCACCAATGACCAGGAGCGTAGAAATAATCTCCGCCTGTGTGGGATGATAACCGAAAATATCATAGCGGGTATCTACCCGGATCTTTTCAATAAAGAACCGCTCAATGCCATTTAATATCAGGTATATGCCAAACAGCACGCCTGGTATTTTTATTTTTTTACGAATAGCCCAAAGCACAAAAAATAAGACCAGGCATCCCAGTATTTCGTATAACGGTGTAGGATATACGGCCATGGGTAGCACCTTGCAATATTGTCCCTCACAACCGGCCAGTTGTACGCCTTCTTTAATCACATTATGAGGATAGCCGTAGGCAAAAAGCCAGTCTGGTAAAAAACCCAGGGCAGCTGGCTTCTCAAAAGCGGCATGCGGGATTCTATCGATGCTGGGATACTGTTGTTGAAAGAACGCGGCGTTCTTTTGTATGGCATCATTAAAGTTGGCGGGCGCCATCTTTAAGGTATGCCCTGTATTGGTATCAATAGTATAGGCACTGTTATAAATTCCCCAGTCGCCATCTCCGGAAAAATGACAACCCATTCTTCCAATCGCATACGCCAGCATCAATGCAGGCGCCGCACTATCGATCAGGGCACGGATATTTATCTTCCTTTTTTTAGCATAGCTGAGAATTACGATGGTGGCTACAATCAATCCTCCATAAAAGGTCAGTCCGCTGAACGACAACAAGGCTCCTACCGGGTCTTGTACGAAGTCATTCCAGTTTTCAAGATTGTGAAAAATTTTAGCGCCCAGTAAACCAGCAATGGCGGCCATTACAATAATATCCGGCACCCGCTGATGAGGCATTACCAACACCGTATGTTCTTCGGGCTTGGCTTTTGCTGTTTTCTTTTTGGAATAGTATTTATACCCGCCCATGGCTGCGGCCAGCAATATGCCGGCAAACAGGCTACCCTGGCTGGAAAACACGAAACCTTGTAAGTCCTGGGAAGCAGTGTCCCAATTAAAAAATATACCGAGAATTTTGTATCCTAAGAGAAAACCTACTACGGCATTGCCAATAATCTCTCCCTGGGAAGCCGGTAACCCGGTCACTATCTTTTCGGGGATGCCGGTCAGCATACCCAGTTGTTCTCGGCGTTTTAGCTCACGCGTTAAAATATAAGCCCCCGCCAGAAAAGCGATGGCCACAAAAAAACCAAACGTCTGGAAAATCTTTAAAAATGGTAATTCTAAGCCGAGCAGATCTCTGAACGCGTAATATAGATTAGGATACATAGCCGTAAAAAAATTGGTGATCTGAGTTTTCCTATGAACAAAGCCGAATTTAATCAAAAGGAAAATCAAACCACCAAAGTACGATGCAATTTCGAATTTCTAAATTGGATTTTAGAAATGTGAATATTTAGCAATACTGTTCGAATGCGTCCAGCAGGTTGGCTGCAATCATTTGTGCAGACCGGCCTTCAATCATATGACGTTCAATCATGTGTACCAACTCACCATTCTTAAATAAAGCAATCGCTGGAGAAGAAGGGGGATAAGGCATCAGGTGGGTCCGGATTTGTTTAACCGCTTCACCATCAAAACCGGCAAAACTGGTCGTCAGTCTGTCTGGTTTCTTTTCGCTGTGCGCTACCGCCATCAATACACCCGGACGGGCAGTACCTGCCGAACAACCACATACGGAATTGATAACCACCAGGGTAGTTCCGTCTTTCTGCAATGTAGTGTCAACACTTTCTGGCGTGAGCAATTCTTCAAAGCCGTTATCTGTCAATTCTGCCTTCATGGGCATTACTAGTTCCGCTGGATACATATAATTAGAGTTTTTTCTGTTTGTATTTTTCACAAAGTTAGTTATATACCCGCAGAAAGTAAAAAAATGGATACCATCCTAGACTTTTTGACATAAAAAATACAATACAAGCGACATTGTGTCACAATCTGTAACGTTTTTACTAACAAAATAGCAGTTTTACTGGCATGGTATCCCATTTGATCTGTACCCAGTATCAAAACAAAAAATTGATTTCACTAAAAAAAATTTATAGCAACTATGACACACATTAAATTTAACCACAGCCCGCTTCCCAAAACATTTGGTGGATTTGTAGAAGACATTCTCAATGGAGGATTGAATAAGTATGTAAAAGACGATTTTCTGACCAACGATTATTTTACCACTCATCCTCCGGTAAACATCGTGGAAACACCGGAAGCTTTCCTGCTCGATGTTGTAGCTCCCGGATTTTCTAAAGAAGACTTCAAGATCAGTGCCGATGATAAAGCGATTACCATCAGCGCAGAAAAGAAAACCGAAGCGAAGAATGAAACCGACAAACAGGTGCGCCGGGAATTCAACTTCAAATCTTTCAAACGCTCCTTCACGATCAGTGAACTGGTAGACGCAGGCAAGATCAATGCAAAATATGACAACGGTATCCTGAAAGTAACCCTTGGCAAAAAGGAAAACAAACAGGACGCTCCTAAAGAAATAGTAGTGGAATAAGGGAAGCAGGTTCCCGCAAGGGAACTTCAGAACAGTAGGGTTTAAAGGTTGCTCGGTATAGAGCAACCTTTTTTATTGTCTATCGTAAGCTCATATTACATTTTTCTATTGTGTAGAATTCACACAAACGTTGAATCTCTCCTAGTTGATTAAAGAATAATTTGCCTGCCTAAGCACCTACTAATGGCAAAGCGCTTCCGACAAGGTTGGTCATTCATAAAAAATATCTACTTCAATGCAGAAAAGGCTGTAATTGGCAATGTGATCCTTCACACGCCAAACACGTACGAACAGGCAAAGATCAAACTCATCTTTGATTATGCGTTCTTCTATACTGCACTGCTTTTGTTTATACTGTTCATCAATATGCTCAGTATGAACCGGGTGAATATGATACTCATCCCAATAATGATTGGCATCCTCATAGGCTGCCTGCTCCTGCTCAGGAAGGGCATGGCAGCAAAGAAGGTGGGGTTGATTACCTCAATGACCACACTTATCATTCCCATCATTTCGTCTTTTCTCAACAACCAGGACCTGAGCCCCAAGTACACACTGATATGGATTATGAGTATCCTTCTTTGTTACATCACGGTCAATCTGTTGGCTACACTGGTATGGAGTCTTATCCTTTGCGCCTACCTGGTCACCATCGCCTATGTTAAACTCAATAATATTGCGGTGTATGTAAGTCCCGGTTATTCACTTGCCTTTCAATACCTGGCTAACCCGCTGATTGTAGGCATGTACCTGCTATTCCTCATCAGGGCGCTTGGGCAATACTACAGGAATATTATTTCCCTGGAGCAAAAAAGAACGGCCGAAAAGCAACAACAGCACCTTTCCCTGATTAACCAGCATTTGACCAAACAGTTTCTGCTGGTAAAAGGATTTTCCCGCTCAGGGAAATCTGCCTTTCTGAAAGGAGAAACGGAATTCCTGGAAGCCTGTTTTACAGAAATCGAAAAACAATGTGGCACCGCTATTGATTTCCTGAACGAACCCGGGGAAATGTAGTCTTACACATCTGTGTTATGCCACCTGAAATGCTATGGAAACCTTCCAATGGATATGGATGAGTAAATATTACCATTTGTCCTATTTTCGCCCAACATGATAATAAATTATTGCTTTAGCTAATAATTTGATCAAAAAGAGATTAAAAAAAATTACAACTTTTGGGGCTTATCAGTGCTATAGGATAACACTATCTTTACGCTATCGAATTCATCACCTATTTTCCTTATGCCGGTGAATATTATTTATAACCTATGCCATGATGGGCTTTCAATAAAATGAAGGCCTTTTTTTTATTATACTGAGAGAAAAAAATGAAAAAAAATAAGCCCCCCGAATAATCGGGGGGCTTTCAGTAGGATTACTAACCCATTTTTTTAATAACCCAAAATCTTCAGCATACTCTGAGAAGTTTGTTCTTTCGCATATAACCAATCTTTCAGCTGGCCATTTTTATCGTATCCCACAATCACATGCTTTGGGGAAGGAATCAGGCAGTGCTTGATACCACCATAGCCGCTCAATTGGTCCTGGTAAGCGCCGGTATGGAAAAACCCGATATACAGTGGCTCCCCGGATGCCTGTTGCTTAGGCAGGAATACAGCGTTAATATGTTCTTCAGATGTATAAAAATCGTATCCATCACAGGTAAGTCCACCGAGATGTACCTCCTGGTATTCCTGGTCCCATTTATTAATCGGTAACATCAGGAATTTTTCCCCGATACCCCAGGTATCAGGCAGGGTAGTAATGAAAGAGCTGTCGATCATGTACCAGGACTCACGGTCATTTTGCATTTTCTCTCCTACTACACTATAGATCACAGCACCACTTTCACCTACTGTAAATGAGCCAAACTCTGTGTAAATATTCGGTACAGGTACCTTATTCTTTTTACACATGCTCTTGATATTGGCCACAATCTCGTTTACGATATAATTATAGTCATAATCAAAGCCAAGAGAGTGCTTGATGGGGAAACCACCGCCTATATTAATGCTATCCAGCTCAGGACAGATCTTTTTTAGCTGGCAGTAGAGATTCATTACACGGTTAAACTGGCTCCAGTAATAAATGTCATCCTTAATCCCCTTATTCATAAAGAAGTGCAGCATTTTCAGCTCAAACTTCTCATTACCTTTTATTTTATCCACGTAATATTCCAGGATATCACGGGGAGGAATGCCCAGGCGCGAAGTATAAAAGTCAAAGCTAGGCTCTTCCTCTGCTGCTACACGTATGCCCAGTTTCACTTTATCTTTATCCTTGATCCGGACGTTTCTCTTATAATCTTCCAGCTCTTCCTTGTTATCCAGGATAGGCAGCACATTCTTGAATCCACTATTGATCAGCCTGGAGATAGCCCGGGTATAGGCCTTGGTCTTAAACCCGTTGCAGATAATGTAAGTATCCTTACTGATCTTCTTCCGCTCATACAACTTATTGACAATGTCGATATCGTAGGCAAAGGAAGTTTCAATATGAACACCATGTTTCAACGTTTCCTCCATGATGAAGGAGAAATGCGAACTTTTAGTACAATAGCAATAAAAGTATTCTCCATCGTACCTGTTCTTCTTAATGGCGTCCTGGAACATCTTCTTAGCCTTGTTGATCTGCATTCCGATCTTAGGAAGGAAGGTCAACTTAAATGGAGTTCCGTACTTGTCAATCAATGCCTTAATATCCAGACCATTAAATTCCAGGTAGTTATCTTTTACTTCAAAGCCCTCCTGGGGAAATTCAAAAGTCTGCTTAACCAGGTCTGTGTAGGTGTTGTTCATTTAGTACTGCAAATGAATTTTAGGAATTAGTAATAGAAAAAAATATCAGGATAACAATCCATTTTTCCCTCACTGGGAAACTCCTGGTTTACACACCTACGTCAGTTCGAACCCCAGCAAAATAGGTTGCAAATCTAAATATTTTGTTGATTGCCACCCTAATTTTTTTCGGGAGGTATTGATTTTACGGGTATCATTACCCCGGCAAATATACAGACAATTACAAATCAAGAAGTTAAATAATATTAAACACTATTTTTCGCTGCCTTCCAACAGCACTTTCAACGCCTGTTTTCCTTCACAAAAAAGCAGGTCGAGGCAGCTTAATCCCGGAAGAAATCCGATACGTTCCTGGAATACCTGGGTGTAGGAAGCAGCCGCTCCCGTAACTACCGGTCCCGGCAGTATCGTATCCCGGGCATCTGTCACTCCGCTCGTCTCCTTTTGGTAACTTTCGGTAAAGATAACCGGCACGTCAATGCCGAGCTTGCTATTCATCCATTCAAAACAAGCCAGGTTCCAATCCAGCAAATATTTAAATTCCTGCTCATATAACTCCTGCAGATCGGTTTCATAATATTCGAACCAGGGAGAGCGACGATAAGCAGACACCAGCGTTTTCCAGTGCAAACTCTGCCATTTTTCCTCATTACTGATCCTGACATCTTTCATTACTGTCCGTTGGTTCTTCCCCCGGGTCAGGGGCACACTTAAAATCATTCGTCCATTTGGTCCCGCTACATAACAACGGTTCCTGTAACTCAACTTTTGATAGTGCTCATATTTCTCAATTTGTAATATATCGTGTTTTAATAAAGCTTTATATGAATCAATGGGTGGAAAATACTGAGATTCAATTAATAATATCTTCTTTTCTGCATTCGCTGTCATAATGTCAAATTTTTAAAACCAGGTACCCGAACATTCCCTTTTTTACCTGGCAGTTACTTCAAGTTAGTTACTTAACAATTTACTTTAAGTAATTGGTTAAGAATTCATAGCAATTATAATAATATGCTAATAAAATTAGCAGACATTATTCTGGTCAAAAAGTTTCTGAAATGCAAAAATACTAAAGAAATTAGTTGCTTTTTCGTTCATTTTTAGCGAACACAGGAAGGAACACTAAGATAACATATTTCCCTAAAGAAAGTTTTTATTTATATGTATTTAATGCATCATTCTTTTAAGCCCCCTCTACCATCTAAGGGGAGGGTATCGTTAAAAGTTTCCCAATTCAATTATGCCGTTTTGAGAACTAAAAGCTTTGCAGTAGGTTTGACATAAATTAAATTACCGGCTTACTGATGAAACTGCTTAGATTAATATTGGCCATTTTTATTGTCTGGGGGCTAGCGAGCTCTTGCGAAAAAAACAAAGATATCCAGTTTGTAAGGGTAGCCGGTGTGAGTATGGACGAGTTCGGTATGTCTAAAAGTATTGTACGGCTGACGCTGGCATATTACAATCCGAATAATTACCGGCTCCAGTTAAAAGATGCCGACTTCGATCTTTTTTTTGACGATACCCAGGTAGGCCATTCTATGCAGGATTCTACCATTGCCATACCAGCCAGAGATACTTTTTACTTCCCCGTAAAATTAGAAGTGAATATGGGTAACGTTTTCAAAAATGCTATGTCTGCCTTCTCCAACAAAGAGGTCACCATCCGGGCCAATGGCCGCTGTAAAGTAGGTAAAGGAGGCATCTTCCTGCCCTTCCCGATTAAGTGCGAAACCAAACAAGCCTTAAATTTCTTCTGATCCGGTTCGCCTCAATAAGTCAATAATTTCCATAATATGACTGCTTTCTGCGGTGCTTCTTAAAGGCGACAGTTGCAGGTCTTTCCGCAATACATTCAGATCCCGCAGCAAGTCACCCATCAATAATCGATGCCGTTCCGCTACCCGGTAAGCCAGGGCCGTTTTGAGCGCTGTAGCTTTTACCCTAAATGTATGGGGACTATAACGTCCCGGATGCAGATGGATATATAACTGCTGATCGGCCGCCATCCGTAATATCCAGCGGGAAGTATCCGTCAATACCACTGTGGCATACCCATGTTGCTGCACCAGGAAAGCCGCATAGGCTGCTCGTTCATAGATCCCTCTTTCCTGTAACCAGTTTCTGACCTCATTGAAAATAACAGTAGTATCCAGCTCCCCGGCATACATATCCATCTGGGAATTGCCCAGCGCCAGTAATTTTTGTTGAATTTCGGATGGCTCCGATTGTAAAAGCATATGCTGGAGCGCAGCGAGATGGTGCTTCAGCGGGTTAAACAGTATGGGAATGGGAGTAGGTTTTAAAAGCGGATCAGTGTAAAACACAACAGCCTTTAACTGGGTTAAAGGCTGCTGCGGTTGTTCATTAGTGCTTTTTCTTGGGATCCATTCCACCACCATCTTCCGGCTTCTTACAGCAGGTAGGCAGTTTGGCATAAGATTCAGGATTAGCCGTTACGTTATCTGCATCGTATCCCGCATTGGCAATACCTGTCTTGATATTCTCAATATTGGTACGGTCGGTCCAGTATTTTACCGTGGTGATATGTTTTTTGAAGTCTACTTTCACGGCTTGTACGCCTTCTTCATGCGACATATACCTTTCAATACGGTTTTTACAGGATTCACATTGCACGGTAGGTGTGCTGATCTTTACGGTTTCGATCGACTTCTGCTTCTGTTGTGCCATGGCCATGCCCACACTGGCAAACAGGAATAGCACGACTAATTTTAGGATACGCATAGTTGTAATATTATACCCGAATATACAAAAAAAGTGATATACCATTGAACTAACGGCCCCACTGCTCCGGAGCGGTTCTCCAGGCTTGCAGGGTGCTGATTTCGTTGGCAGAAACAATACCCTTTTCTTCTGCCAGCGCAATCATTGCATTGTAGTTACTGAGCGAATGGAAAGGAACACCGGCCGCTTCGAAAGCCTTTACCGCCACTTCAAACCCGTAATTGAAGATAGACACCATGCCAATTACTTCACCACCAGCTGCACGAATAGCTTGTACCGCTTCCAGGCTGCTTTTGCCGGTAGAAATCAGGTCCTCCACCACCACCACCGGCTGACCAGGTTGCAATACGCCTTCAATCTGGTTGCCCATGCCATGTTCTTTCGGCTTGGATCTTACATAAATAAAAGGAAGTTTCAGTTGATCAGCTACCAGCGCTCCGTGCGGAATCCCCGCCGTAGCTACGCCGGCAATTACTGCCGCGTCAGGAAAGGTTTCAAATACCAGGTTGCACAACTCAGATTTAATATAGTCGCGCACGTAAGGATAAGATAAAATCTTCCTGTTATCGCAATAGATCGGCGATTTCCAGCCGGAAGCCCATGTAAAGGGTTGAGCAGGACTTAACTTTACGGCCTGCACCTGCAGTAACTTTTCTGCAACTTGTTTTTCGCTTACTTTATTCATACAATCGCCAAAAGTACTTGTTTTTTTTAAGAGCGGAAAGCTGAAAGCAAAAAGCTATTAAAGCGGATGACGATCCGCATAGATACTTCGTCTTAATAGCTTTTTGCTTTCAGCTTTCTGCTTTCTGCTTACATTTGCGGCATGCAAGAAAACATTACGATCTATCTCAACGAGCGACCTCTTCTACTAACTGCGGATACAGCGATGCCGGCACACTTTACCCATGCTAAAGCGTATAATAATCCCGACCCTGAGAAAATGGAAAGTGTGTTACAGAAACTGGAAAATGGGAAAAAAGACGCGGCGGTTTTCATCGCGCCGGATGTAAAAAAACTCTTTAAAAAGGTATCTCTGCATTTTACTACCCTGGTGGCAGCGGGCGGATTAATCACCAATCCTGCCGGCGAAGTGCTGATGATGTTCCGCCGGGGAAAATGGGATTTGCCAAAAGGTAAGCGTGATCCTGGGGAAGACCTGGAAACCTGTGCCCTGCGTGAAGTAGCAGAGGAAACCGGTTTACATACCGTTTCCCTGGAAAAGAAAATCACGGAAACATTTCATTATTACCCGATGAGGAATAAGAAGGTATTGAAACATACCTATTGGTACCGTATGCACTTTACCGGGACCGAACTGACAGTACCTCAGATTGAAGAAGACATCCAGGACCTGCAATGGATCAAGCCTGAAAACGTGGATAAATACCTGAAATACTCCTACGAAAATATCAGGGAAGTTTTCAGGGCAGCGCATATATAAGCTCCAGGTTCATTTGGAATCATCTTTCCAAATGAACCTGTACTGCCTGTTTACTTTTTAGCCAGGATGGCTACGGTGAGCCGGCTTACACAAACCAGCCGGTGCTGATCATCTGTAATACGAATATCCCATACATGGCTGTTGGCCCCAATATGCAAAGGACGGGCGCAGGCATGTACATACCCGCTTCTTACCCCTCTCACATGGTTGGCATTGACTTCCATTCCAACGCAAATCTGTTTTTCCGGGTCAATAATGAGCCCTGATGCCATGCTGCCCACGGTTTCCGCCAACGCAGCAGACGCGCCACCGTGCAACAGGCCATAAGGTTGTACGGTTCTATGATCTACCGGCATCATCATTTTCAGGTAATCCGGTCCTATCTCTGTAAACTCCATTCCTAAAACAGTGGCCATGGTATCTTCTCCCATCTCATTCAGATCATCCAGCGAAATCTTGGTATTGTGCCAGATCGTTTTCATATCTACTGCTTTAAAGTTATTGCTTAATACGCTTGATGCCTTCCATCACTACTTCCGGCAGGAAAGGAGCCACATCTCCGCCATAGCGGTGAATATCCCTTACCAGCGTGGAGGCAATACTGGAATACTGTGGTACAGTGGTCAGGAAAATGGTTTCTATACCCGGCGCTATCGTCCGGTTTACATCTGCAATCGCCTTTTCATACTCGAAATCACTGACATAACGGATCCCCCGGAGAATGAAACGAGCGCCCAACTGCTTACAAAAGTCAATGGTTAACCCCGAATAGGAAGCCACTTCCACCCGGGGATCATCTTTATATATTTCTTTAATCCAGGCTATCCGCTCTTCCAGCGCAAACATCGGCGTTTTGCTGCTGTTTACACCAATGCCGACCACCAGGCGGTCAAACAAATCGAGCCCGCGGTTAATTACATCCGTATGTCCCAGTGTAATGGGATCGAATGTACCCGGGAATAAACAAATCCTCATGATAGTGGTATTGATTTAAATAATATCTGTCAACGTTTGAGTGCTTCCCGGTTGATAAAAATGGAGAAAACCGTAGCTCCATAATTTCTTTCAGAACGGTAATAGGAGTAATCCTTGAATTTCCCATGCTGCGTATGTTCTACTACCAGCCAACCTTCCGGATGCAGTAATTCCTTTTCAAATACCAGCAATGGCAACTGATCCAGCGTTTCCATCATATAAGGCGGGTCTGCAAAAATCAGATCAAATTGCTCTGTACACTGCTGGAGGTATTTAAAAACGTCCATTTTTACCGTTTTCAGGGTAGTAATACCAAGCGATTGCGCTGTTTTGCCGATAAAAGCCGCCATAGCCGGATCTTTTTCTACCACGGTAATATCAGTAGCTCCCCTGGAGGCCAGTTCATAACTAATACTCCCGGTACCGCCAAACAGGTCCAGTGTTTTCAACGCCGAAATATCCAGGTTGTTCTCAAGAATATTAAATAAACCGCCCTTGGCAATATCTGTAGTAGGGCGGGTATGCGGCATTTTCGCCGGTGGTTGTATCCTTCTTCCTCCACTCGCTCCTCCAATTATACGCATAACGCTAACGCATATAGATTATGAAAATAATAACCAGGTATTTCCTGCATTTTAGTGATATAGTGGAAACCTGGTAATCGTTGCATCCATTCCAGGTGTGGAATAAACTTGTACATTTCCTGGTATACGCCTGTATCGGTAGCCAGTACGCCTCCCAGTTTTACCTTCACCTGTTGTTCATCCAATCCTAATTGGCGCAGGGTACTTACCAGGGTGTATACTACATCCAACCCTGTTTCATAGTCCGACTCCTGTTGGATCAGAAGTTTTCCTTTCTCATAAACAGTGAGGGTAAAGCTTTGCTGTTGTACTTCCACAAAAGCTACGCCTTCGCTCGCGTCGAAATCCAGGTCCAGCGGATAGGCTTGTAACAGGGCAGAATTGGCATGGATCACCAGGTCTGTTGAAAATTCTTTTCTCAGGAAGCCCAGCAGGTCTTTATCAACACTGTAAACATTGACCATGGGTAATCCGGGAAGAAGATCCGACAAGATGGCTTCCTGCATCTTTTCCGGCATGGCCAGGTGCAGGTATTCTTTCTTCATAGATGGCATATAATACAGGTGGGGCACTAATACGCCGCTACCGGTATTAAAGGCCAGCAGTATAGATTTAAAAGCAGTAAACAACAGTTTGTCCGTATCAAACACATTCTCTATCATCTCCAGGTCGGCCAGGGCCATTTTCCGGGGGGTAAAATGATAGGACTTCAATGCCAGGAATTTCCTTACAGCCGGATCATACACCACATAACTAAAGGTGCCGCTTCCTACCAGTACAAATAAATAGCAGGCCGTCAGGTCAGTTTCCAGCAGGGTTTCATCGTCTACTGTAAATGCGGGATGGATGTTATAAGCCACGGGCATAATTTACCTTTCAAATGAATTACAATAATAGTCTTTTTAGTTAATTGGTGAGGGCGTTTTGTTGTTTTATCAGGGGAGATGATCACCAGATTCCCATATATTTGTTTTTATACCCACAATCAGCAGAAGATAGATGCAACTGGAAGTAACCACCCGGCAGATTATAAAGATAGCAGGACCTATATGCCTTGCCCTGATTATTCCACAAATCAATCATATCACCAATACCGCTTTCCTGGGGCGATTGGGCGAATTTGAACTGGCGGCCAACGGGATCGCCGGTATTTATTACCTGGTAATGTATATGATCGTGTATGGCCTCAACAACGGATTACAGGTGCTGATTGCCCGCAGGGCCGGACAAGGCCAGTATGCGGGTATCGGGCAATTGTTTTCCAATGGGATACAGGTGGGCCTGGTCTTCTCCCTGATGGCTATACTAATCACGCTGCTGGCTGCTCCCTGGTTTTTTGCCAAAAGTCTGCACGACCAACATATCTTATCAGCAGCGATATCGTTTATCCGCATCCGTATCTGGGGACTCCCCTTTCTGATGCTGCTCAATATGGCCGATGCCTTTTATATTGGCAGCGGGCATCCTAAGATATTGATTGTGATTTCCCTCTGCCAGGAAATGATGAATATCTTCTTCGACTACACCCTTATTTTCGGTAAGCTGGGATTACCCGCAATAGGCCTGAATGGAGCGGCCATAGCATCAATCATCGCTGAATTTACCGGCTGCCTGGTGGCTTGCAGTATGCTGTTCATCAAAGGCTACCACCGGAAATACAGCCTGTTTGGCTACTTGCGGGTCAATTGGGCTATTGTCCGGAATATCCTGGATGTATCAGCGCCTTTGATCGTCCAATTCCTGTTTAGCATTGGCAGCTGGTTTGTGTTTTTCATCTTTATCGAACACCTGGGGGAAAGACCACTGGCTGTGTCTAATATGCTCCGCAGTATTTTCGGATTCTTCGGGATTTTTACCTGGTCGCTGGCCGCGGCCTGTAATACAATGGTCAGTAATGTGATCGGGCAAGGGAAATCTGAACTCGTATTCAAAGCCATCCGGAAAATAGTGGGTATCAGTGTGATTTGTGCTACTACCGTATGTATCCTGGTCAACCTGTTTCCTTACACACTGTTGCATATCTATACAAATAATGCTGACCTTATTACGGTAGCTATTCCTTCCATACGGATCATTACTTTAAGTACTATTCTCATGGCGATATCGGCGGTAACCATGAGTGGGGTAATTGGTACGGGCAACACCCGTATGAACCTGGTTACAGAAATCACGGCGGTGATAGGCTATATGCTCTATTGCGATATTGTGATAGAACGTATGCGCAGTGAGCTGCAATGGGCCTGGGGAGCCGATTTCATCTACTGGACTATCATCTTTGGGCTGAGTTACTGGTACCTGCGCAGCGGCAGGTGGAAAGGGAAAGAGATCTGACTGGTGTTTACTGGAGATCGTCCAGCATTTTCCGGCAATCCACTTTGATACTGGCATCATCCTGGGCGATATTGCGCAGCGTTAATGCCTTTTTAAGCACGTCTATGGCTTTTTCCTGCTGATCATTTTCTTTATAGGCGCGGGCCAGTTCGTAATAATTGAGGATAAATGCGGGGTCCAACTGCCGGCATTTTTCATAATCCGCGATAGCATTTTGCAGAGAACCATCCGGCAGACCACCAAACAACATTTTAGCAGCACCTCTTTCAAAAGCGTTCAGGTTGGCTACTTCAAAATTCCATTTACCCAATACGTGATAACCTTGTGCCAGGGAAGGGTTGAATTTAATAGCCAGCTCGGCGTATTTCTTTACATCTTTGGAGGCGGCCACTTTATCTTTGGCGCCGGAGATCAGGGCCATGCGTCCCATAGCGATAGCCATCGCTAAATTGGCGTCAGGGCTGTTGGGATCTACCTTCAAGGCCTGCAGTGCATACCTTTTTGCCTGGTTATAATAGTTGACTTTATCTTCCTTATTTTTTTGCCGGTTGCCTATACGGGAACATAACTGGCTGGCCTGGTTCAGGGCTTCCAGTTGGGTGGGCTGTATTTTCAGAATATCTTTATCTTTCTCGAATGCTTCACTTTCCTTCATTTGCTTTTCCAGCTGTTTGGCTTCTTCCACCATGTCACTAACACTCTGAGCCTTTACCAATAAGGCTGTTGATAACAAAAAGCAAACTGCCATGATCCTCTTCAACATAGGACAGGTTTTTTCGTTGTTGAATAACTTAATGCTATAAATCTACGAAAATTACAAATGAGAAACATCATTCATATCCCAAAAACGGGGACCTAATAATCTTTCTCCAACGATACGAGCGAGTTACGGATACTGGCGCCCATAGGGGGATTCATTTTGCGCAGGGTAACCATACTGTGTTGTATAGCGGGGTAACGTTGTTTGAGTGCAGCCGACAGCTCATATACCACTTCTTCCAGCAATGGGCGGGGAACCGCCATCACCGTTTGAGCGATTTCATAAATGCCCTGGTAGTTCACCGTTTCAGACAAGTCATCTACTGGCACGGTGCCGGGTATACGAACGGCTACATCCAGCATAAAGTAATTGCCAATAATGGTTTCTTCCGGATATAAGCCGTGGTAGGCATAAAAGCTTGCCTGTTCGAGTGCAATAGTGAGCATTCAAAAAAATTAGTGCTGTTATTAGCAGGTTATCCGGACAACTGGTTATCATAGTAACTGGTTATCCGGATAACATTATAAAGTTAAAATCAGGCGTGATGTTCTTTCGCTGACAGGTATCTTTCGGCATCCAGGGCAGCCATACATCCACTGCCGGCTGCTGTTACCGCCTGGCGGTAGATCTTATCCTGTACGTCGCCGCAGGCAAATACACCTTCTACAGTAGTACGGCTGGAGCCGGGTACTGTTACGATATAATCCTGTTCGTCCAGCTCCAGGTAATCTTTGAAGATGGCAGAATTAGGCTGGTGACCGATAGCCACAAAGAACGCGCTTACCGGAATTTCTTTCTTTTCCTGTGTCTTGTTATTGAGGATCCTGATGGCTTCTACTTTGTTGTCACCCAATACTTCGTCTGTTTCTGAGTTCCAGTAAACGATGATATTGGATGTTTTCAGTACGCGGTCCTGCATTACTTTAGAGGCGCGCATTTCATGGCGGCGTACCAGCATATGTACTGTACTGCACATTTTAGAAAGGTACAGTGCTTCTTCTGCAGCGGTGTCGCCGGCTCCAACAATCGCTACTTCTTTCCCACGGAAGAAGAAGCCATCGCATACGGCGCAGGCGGAAACGCCGCTACCATTGAGGCGCTGTTCTGACGGGAGTCCCAGCCATTTAGCGGAAGCACCGGTAGCGATAATGATCGCATCTGCGGTAATTTCTTTTTCCTCGTCGATGATTACTTTATAAGGTTGTTTGCTGAAGTCCACGGAGGTAGCTAAGCCATAGCGGATATCAGCCCCCATGCGGGTAGCCTGTTTTTCGAAATCTACCATCATTTCAGGGCCCTGGATACCTTCGGGGTAGCCGGGATAGTTTTCTACCTCTGTGGTGATGGTTAATTGTCCTCCAGGTTGAATACCCTGGTATAATACTGGTTTAAGGTTGGCTCTTGCAGCATAAATGGCAGCGGTATAGCCGGCAGGTCCGGAACCGATGATCAATAAATGTACATGCTCTTGTTGCTTGTTTTCCATACTTTTTTTGCTGTATAATTACTTGCTTATAATAATTGTTTTATAGGTTGCCTGGTATCCGCCCCAGTAGCCTAATGCGCCGGGAATATTTCCCAATATTTTCATGGGCGATGAAAATGGATTCCCATTACTGTTAAATGCAAAGTCGAGTGTTCGCCAGAAGTCCCACGTTGCTTTGTCAATATTACAAAACTTGAGGGTTACTGTATCACCCGTGTTGAATAATGCATAAGTAGTAGCATTCAGCCGTTCATTTTTATTCACGCCGGCGTCCAGGGGAATTTCAAATGTTGTGCCGTTCACCAGCTTATCATCCAGTACAGAAGTGAGTCCGGGTAGAAATGTTTCGCTATTCCGGCTGGTAAAGTAGCGGGCATAGTTGCCAAATGCCGGTGCATCAGTGATTTTCACCCATAGGCGCACCTTATTATCGTACCCGTCTACCACAACGGAGTTGTACCACATAGAGTCTAGTTTCATTCCCGCAGCGGGTATGGTTGTCACTGCCTCGTATGTCTTATTGTCAGCACTAATCTTTAACGTATAGGTACCTGACACTTTTCCTGTAAAGAGGTTGGCAGCCGGCTGGTTGGTATCTGGTACATATGCAAAGAGCTTTAGGTTACCGGTATCTACGGATTGTTCTACCAGTTTCATGGTTTTGCTGCCGTCGGAAACGGTGACGGTGGCGTTATGCACGAAGGAGTTTTGCAGGGTAGCCTGATCTATCCGGGAAAAATAGCCGAGGCTATTGGTGAGTATTACCAGGGGATAGGTCCCATCTTCGATCCGGCCTTCCACTACCAGTTGCGGCGCCTGCTGCGGCAGGTGAACGCTGATATCTTTTTCACAGGCGGAAAAGATCAGTGTAAGCAACGGGAAGAAGAGCCAGTTACGCATAGACTGCAAAAATAAGGGGTGTGTAGTAAATAAGAACACCGGCCATGTATTTACAAGGCCGGTGTTCTTATAGAATAAAGAGGATTAGTAGATTTATTCAACTGGTCATGCCGCGATACAGCGGTATGGCCAATGGAGCAAAAGGATTATCCCAGATATGATTTCAGAGCGCCGCTATAACGGGCTTTTTGCAGCCTTTTGATAGCACGTTCTTTAATCTGCCTGATTCTTTCTTTTGTCAGATCGTATTTCTGACCGATTTGTTCGATTGTTGCGCCGTTTTCACCATCCAGACCAAAGTAAGCATTCACAATTTCAGCTTCGCGGGGGCTCAGGGATTTCAGGACCCTGCGGATTTCCTCACGGAGTGAATCTCTCATAACGTCATCGTCAGTAATATCTCCACCTTCCAGCAGATCGCCCATGGCAACGTCTTCGGCCTCGTGCACAGGTGCATCTAGTGACATGTGGCGGGTATTGCTTTGGAAGATATTGTTAATTTCTGATTCAGACATTTCCAGGATTTCTGCGAGTTCCTCGGTAGAAGGTTCGCGCTCGTTTTCCTGTTCAAATGCCATGTAAGCTTTGTTAGCTTTATTATAGGTGCCAATTTTGTTCTGCGGTAACCTGACAAGACGACCTTGTTCTGCTAACGCCTGCAGGATGGATTGGCGAATCCACCATACTGCATAAGAAATGAATTTGAAACCTTTCGTTTCATCGAAACGTTGTGCTGCCTTGATCAAGCCAAGATTACCTTCGTTAATAAGGTCACTGAGGCTAAGCCCCTGGTGCTGATACTGTTTTGCAACAGATACAACGAAACGTAAGTTTCCTGTAGTCAATCTTTCAAGAGCCTTTTGATCGCCCATTTTAATGCGCTGCGCCAAAACGGTCTCCTCTTCGGGTGTTAACAAAGGGATCTTCGAGATTTCCTGCAGGTATTTTTCTACCGCCTGCGAATCACGATTGGTGATCTGGGTGGCAATTTTAAGTTGCCTCATATGAAAAATTGTATTGGTTTATAAATAAAATAACAGCGAAAGAAAATTTTTGTTCGAATTTTCAAAAATTATTAACTTACAAAGTTTCCCGCGCTTTTATCGTTTTCCTCAAAAATAAGTCTGCAAAGATCGTGCTAACCAATCACTCTACCAAATCCTTCTTATATTTGTCAGCCTTATAACAAAATACAGTTTTAAAACGGAATTTTATAGTGCTTTAGTCCCCATAAAAGGCTGCTTTATACAAATTTTAACAATTGATAAAGAATCATTATCAAATTAACATCTTAACTAATTTATTGGTTAAGGCGTTGCAAATTTTTCAATAAAATGATTGACTTTAGAAGCGACACTTTTACACGTCCCGGCCCTGGCATGTTACAGGCCATGTTACAGGCAGAAACCGGTGATGACGTTTTTGGTGAAGATCCCAGCATCAACAAACTGGAGGCCATGATGGCAGCCTATTTTGGCAAAGCGGCAGCCTTGTACTGCCCTTCCGGCACAATGAGTAACCAGATTGCTATTAAAGTACATACGTTGCCGGGGGATGAAGTGGTTTGCAGTAATCTTGCACATGTATATATTTATGAAGGCGGCGGCATAGCCTTCAACTCCGGCGCCCAGGTACACGCCATTATCGGCGACCGCGGCATGATCCGCGCAGCCCAGGTGGAAGCTGCCATTAACCCCGACGATGTACATAAAGCCCGTACCAGCCTGGTATGCCTGGAAAATACCTCCAACCGGGGCGGCGGATGCTGCTACGATTGGGAGGAAATGGAAAAAATCAAAGCTGTATGCCAGGAGCATGGCCTGGCGCTCCACCTCGATGGAGCCAGGCTCTTTAACGCGCTGGTAGCCACAGGGCAAAATCCGGAGCAATACGGGCAACTGTTTGACAGCATCTCTGTATGCCTCAATAAAGGCATGGGCTGCCCGATGGGTTCCGTATTACTTGGTAGTGAAGCATTTATCAAATCTGCCCGGCGCATCCGCAAAAAGTTCGGCGGCGGCCTGCGGCAAGCCGGCTACATGGCCGCCACCGGCATCTATGCCATGGAAAACAATATCGCCAGGCTCGCCGAAGATCACCTGCACGCCAAACAAATAGCCCAGGCCCTGCTGGAAAAATCTTTTGTTGGCCATATGCTGCCGGTAGAAACCAATATTCTCATCTTTGAAGTCACCGGCGACTGGACACCGCAATACTTTGCCGACTACCTTAAAAGCGAAGATATCCTGGTAATGCCCATCTCCCCTACACAGGTCAGAATAGTCACACATCTCGATATTACACCGGAAATGGTAGCGCGTACCTGCGAAATAATCGCAGAAATGGCGTAGTACCGGGAGAGATCCTCATTCTTTAAATTTTCATCTCTCCCTAATCTCCGTTATTTTTGCAACCTTATATTATGAATAGCATGGAACTCTCGAAAAATTACCTGCCGGCATCGGTGGAGGAAAAATGGTACCAACAATGGATGAACAAAGGCTACTTCCGGTCTAAACCGGATGGCCGTCAACCTTTTACTGTCGTCATCCCCCCTCCCAATGTGACCGGGGTATTGCATCTTGGCCATACGCTCAATGAAACCGTACAGGATATCCTGGTGCGCCGTGCCCGTATGAGCGGATTCAATGCCTGCTGGGTACCGGGCTCCGATCACGCGTCCATTGCTACTGAAGCGAAAGTGGTAAATATGCTCAAGCAGGAAAAAGGAATTGAAAAATCCCAGCTTACCCGCGAAGAGTTTCTCAAACATGCCTTTGAATGGAAAGATAAATATGGTGATATCATCTACCACCAGATAAAAAAGCTCGGCTGCAGCTGCGACTGGGACCGGGTTACCTTTACCATGGATGATCATTACTATAAAGCGGTAATCACCGTTTTTATTGATCTCTATAAGAAAGGAGTGATTTATCGCGGTGCACGTATGATCAACTGGGATCCCAAGGCAAAAACTGCATTGAGCGATGAGGAAGTGGAATACAAAGACATACAGGGAAAACTGTATCATGTAAAGTATGCCATCACCGACGCCGCAGGCACGCCTACCGGCGAGTTCATTACTATCGCCACCCAGCGCCCTGAAACCATTATGGGCGATACAGCTATCTGCGTAAATCCCGAAGATGAAAGGTATACACACCTGAAAGGTCATTTTGCTACTGTGCCTTTAGTAAACCGCCGCATACCGGTAATATTTGATACCTATGTAGATAAAGAATTTGGTACCGGTGCGCTGAAAGTAACACCAGCACACGATATCAACGACTATAACCTGGGCCTTAAACATCACCTGGAAATCGTAGATACCCTGAACGACGACGGTACTCTCAGTGCTGCCGCTGTTGTTTTCGTAGGTGAAGATCGCTTCGTGGCCCGTAAGAAAGTAGTTGCCGCCCTGGCTGAAGCCGGCCTGCTGGTAAAAGAACAGGAGTACACTACCCGCGTTGGCTACAGTCAGCGTAACCCTACCACCGTAGTGGAGCCCCGTATTTCCACCCAATGGTTTGTAAAAATGGCTGAAATGGCCAAACCAGCCCTGGATGCAGTGGTAAATGGCGATGTAAGAATACATCCCGGTGACCGCTTCCTGGCTACCTACAAATACTGGATGGAAAATGTGAAGGACTGGTGTATTTCCCGTCAGCTCTGGTGGGGACAACAAATACCTGCCTGGTACGCACCGGATGGCACTTTTGAAGTAGCTGCCACTGCTGCGGAAGCAGTCACGCAGTTTGCCGCCCGCAATATTACCCTCAGCGCAGCAGAACTTAAACAAGATGAGGACTGCCTCGATACCTGGTTCAGCTCCTGGTTATGGCCAATGGAAGTATTTAATGGTATTTCCCAACCTGGCAACGAAGATATCAACTACTACTACCCTACCTCCGTATTGGTAACTGGTCAGGATATTATCTTCTTCTGGGTGGCCCGTATGATTATGGCTGGCCTCGAATATAAAGACGTGAAGCCTTTCAGCGACGTATACTTTACGGGTATGGTACGCGACAAGCAAGGACGTAAAATGAGTAAACAGTTAGGTAACTCTCCCGATTTGCTGGAACTGATCCACTCCTTTGGCGCGGATGCCGTACGTTTTGGTATCATGATCTCCTCTCCTGCCGGTAACGACTTACTCTACGATGATGCCAGTTGCGAACAGGGACGTAACTTCTGCAATAAAATATGGAATGCCCTGAAGCTGGTGAAAATGTGGGAGCAACGCCAGGAAAATGATAGCGCTGCGGAAGCTGCCATCAATAACTTCGCCGTAAAATGGTTTGAAAGCAGGCTGAATGAAGTACAAGCTGAAGTAGCTGCGCTGCATAAAGATTTCCGTCTCAGCGAAGGACTGAAAGCCATCTACAGCCTTGTCTGGGATGATTTCTGCAGCTGGTACCTGGAATGGGTGAAACCTGGTTTTGAACAACCTATCGCTGCTTCCGTATATAACAAAACGGTTTACTTCTTCGAACAACTGATGCAACTGCTGCATCCATATATGCCGTTCATTACAGAGGAAGTATACCAGCAGTTAATAGTTCGCAGCGACGATGATTCCCTGATGATGAAACAATTTAGCACACCTGCGGCACCGGTACATGCTACCCTGCTGGAAGGAGCGCTGGCTAAAGAAGTGATCACCAGCATCCGTGACGCACGTAATAAAAACCAGATTAAGCCGAAAGATCCGATTGTACTGCACGTAGAAACCAAACACGACAATACCTTCAAACAACTGGAAGGTATGCTCGTGAAACAGGTGAATGCATCTGCTATTCATTATGTACAGGAACCAGTACCTGGTTGTATTACAGTGGTTATCGGTAAAGATAAATTTTACCTGGGTACTGAAACCGAGTTGGATACCACTACACAGAAAGCCACGCTGCTGAAAGACCTGGAATACCTGAAAGGCTTCCTGGTATCTGTGGAGAAGAAGCTTTCCAACGAAGGTTTTGTACAGAAAGCAAAACCTGAAGCGGTAGAAGCAGAACGTAAGAAAAAAGCAGATGCCGAAGCAAAAATTTCGGTGATCGAGGAAAGTTTAAAATCCTTATAATTTTTATGATCGCCCGGTCGTTACTATACCGGGCGATTTTTTTATATCCCGGTACTATCATGCAAAAACACCTGTTACTTAGTTGCTTACTCTCCGCTGTTGCCATGCCGGTATTTGCGCAAACCCATAAAAAAGTTTCTGCCGCTACCACTACCGCTGCCAGCAACAAAAGACCCATGAAGCTGCGTAGCAGCTGGGGTATTTACCTGAGCGATACCCTGCCTAAAACGGAAGTAACCAAACTACTGGATTCTGCACTGGTAGTAAGAGATGAAAAAAATAACAAGTACCCAGTTATTTCCTTTGCTTTTACCTACGAAAAGCATGAGCCTTATCTGAATGATACTACCGGCCAACCGGCCATCTATAAAGATTTTACGGGAGATAATTTTAAATCACCGACCCTTACTCCGCTCTGGAGCAAAGGCCTGAAGGAATCTTTGCAATCAGGCGATGTCTTATACTTCGATGAAATCATCATCAAATATGCGGAAGAAAAATACTACAAAGCGCCTTCCATCCGCATTAACGTTAAATAACTCAATAATTAAATAATTGCTGGATCGGGATTATAAAATCCACGCGGTTCTGCGCATTGTCTACCGGATCTTCATCGAACAGGTGACTGAAACGTACCCCGAATGTGAATGGCAGCGCATTACCTAAACGCGTGTCCAGGAACAATTCGGTACCTGCAGAGGTAAAGCGGGTATTGACATTCTGTTGGTAAAAATTAGCTACACTATAATCATAAAACAGGTTGGCCCGGATACGGCTAAAGTAGAGCAATTGTGCAAAGCCCCAGTGGGGATAGGCCAATGGCAGGTGATAATTCGCGCCTAGCTTATAAATACGGGTATATAACGGCGTATTATACCCCCTTGCATATACGAAATTGTCGGTGAAGGTATAATTGAATGACTTGTCCCTTTGCTGGAAAGCTCCCTGCAACACCAGGTTATGATTGTGCCATAACCCCGGCAGGTACTGATCTAACCGCCCATATAGCTGTTCTGCAAATAAGCCGGTAATAGAATGGTTGTACTGCAAGGCCAGGTATTGACCAAAATGGGTAAAGATATTCTGCGTACCCTTGACGCGTTGATTACTGAAGATAATGGAATTGGAGAGGAACTGTAAATCATTTCCCTTGTATTTACTATCCAGGTAACGGTGGCGGATATTATAGTTACTGCCAAAAGACAGGCTGCGGCTGTACATGCCGGCAGATAAATTGAGCGGTATGCTGAAACCCAGGTAAGCGGTAGCCTCATTCCAGTATACTCTTTGCCGGTTCTGATCCAGTCCGTTGCGATTAATGGTATAGTCGGCGCCCAGGTACAGCACCGGGAACCAACCGGCAAAAGTAAATCCAGCGCCGATATTGGAGCTTTCCTCATTCCGGTTATAAGTATACCCAATCGTGGTATTGGTGGTACTTAATATATTTTCGCCGATAAGGGAGATGCCATAATCCGGGTCATTGAAAGACGGCACCCAGCTGTGGAAGTTAAACGGATGGGTAAACTGGGCATATTTCTTTACTGGCAGCGAATCCCGAGGCACGATCTCCAGGATGTTACCGCCCTCTTTAAACTCAGGATGCAGCCAGGCGCTGCGGCTTTCACCGGATACCTGCTTCCAGTTATTTTCATCTAACGCCGCGTGGTATAATTTATATCCTTTAATGGTAAACTCACTGAAAACGAGACTATCGCTGTTATGATCAATAGCCAGGTGCATGGCGCTATTTCCCCGGTCGGTTACTTCATATACCTTCCGGTCTGATAACGTCATGGCATATACGTTATTCACATCTTTATATCCTGCAGTAAAATAAACGGTATCGGCTTTCACTACCGGGATGCCCAGGGCGGTATAACTGAAAGGTGTTAGCACAGTGCTTTCTCCGGTGGAAAGCGATTGCCGTACCAGCGCCATCTCCCCCTTGCTGTTGCGTACGGCGGTGATCACCGCTTGGTCGCCAGCGGCGAAGCGGGGATAGGTATAATACCAGTTTTGCGGATTGGGCAATTGTTTTTCTATCTTACCGGTTTGGGTATTAATCAATTGTAAACTGTATTGCATGTTGGGAGAGGTAGTTACAGCAACCACCAGTTGCCCGTTTTCGCTGATATCCGGAGAGAAGAATTTTCCCCTGGCGGAGATGGTTTTCGTTTGGCCACTGGCGTTATCCCAGATACGGATAACGGAGAAGTCTTTCCATCCCCAGCGGGCATCGAAGCGGGCAGCAGCCCATACGATGCGGCCATTGCGGTAGCTGAAAAAATCATCGTACACGATGCCTGGCCTTACCAGCAGGCGCTCCTGGCCAGCTGCGTTTAGCAGGTAAAATCCAGGTACTTTATCACGGGCATCTTTAAGTATTACCCATTCGCTGTTGCCGGCGGCATATACATATTTATAGTTCGTAACCGTTTTTGCCACCGGTAATATGCCGGTAGCCGCCGTGGTATCAGGGCGGGCGGCATAGTTATTCCACAGGGGCTGGTATTCTTTGAGCATGGCCTGGTAAAAGCCGGTGATATTATAGCCGGTACGTTTCTTCAGGCTATGCGACAGGGGGTAAAAAAGTCCCCGGAAGCGCACTGCGTCTGTCGTAACATCTTTCCAAAAGGTTGTGCCATAATGTTCGCGGCCATAGCTGGTCATCAGGTACCCCAAAGGGTAATGATCCGGTACAAAGTCGCGGTACGAGCCATTACGGATTTTCATATAGGCGTAATGTTTACCTGCCAGCGACAGTCCACGGAAGCCATCGAAGAAGCCGGGGAGCCTGCCCCTGCCCTGTGGGGTGAGTGCGGTTTCCATTACCACGGCATCGCCTTCCCAGAACCAGTTGGGTACCGCAATGTTAGTAATGGCAGCCTGTCCCAGCTGGCCACCGAGAATGGAAAACACCTTAGATACGCCCTGGCGGAAATTCATATTCTGCAGTACGTGTCGGTACTCGTGTACCGACAGTTGTTCTTCCCAGTTCAGGGAGCCCAGGTCGAGGGAAGAAGGAGAAGGGGTCAGGTAAAACTCAGAGCGGAAGGGCCCAAGTTGTACGTATCCATTGGATTGCATGGTTTGGTTCTGTAAAACGATGTTTACTTTCCTTTCCAGCGGCCCAATAGAGTTACGTGTATAGCGGTTGAGGTAATGTACGATATTGGCTACGCGTTCGCCCTGGGCAGTCATGCCTTTAGGGAAGATCACCCTGACGGTATCGTTGTTGATCTGCTGCCATTTAAGCGAAGGTGGATTTCCTCCGAATTGCTGTGCTGATAAAGAAAAGGAGAGGAAAATCAGCGTAATGGCAAGGATAGCACGCATAAAAAGTGATGAATTAAATTACGAATAACGGATCTAAACAGTTGCAATAATGTATAAACGAAAATATAGTTCTTTCCTTATATAACCACAAGCATTCGTTTATATCTCTGCTTATATCTGCCATTCGTAATTTATCATCGTTGGTTGTACCGGGTTAGCACTCCGGCAAACTGATAGGAATATTAACGGCCAGGCCTCCATCGGAGGTTTCCTTGTACTTGGAATTCATGTCCTGTGCGGTTTCCCACATCGTTTTTACCACAGCATCGAGGGATACCTTTGCCAGTTCAGGATTACTTTGCAATGCCAACTGGGAAGCGGTGATCGCTTTAATAGCACCCATGGTGTTTCTTTCGATACAGGGCACCTGTACCAGTCCGCCGATTGGGTCGCAGGTAAGCCCGAGGTGATGTTCCATAGCTATTTCTGCGGCCATCAGCACCTGGCGTTGGGAGCCTCCCAAACATTCGGTGAGGGCAGCAGCTGCCATGGCTGAAGAAACGCCGATTTCCGCCTGGCATCCGCCCATGGCGGCCGAAATAGTAGATCGTTTTTTAAAGATGCTGCCTATTTCAGAGGCAGTAAGCAGGAATTGTTGAATTTTATCTTCGTGGAAACCGTCGCAGAAAGCGATGAAATATTGCAATACGGCTGGAATTACGCCGGCAGCGCCGTTGGTGGGAGCCGTTACTACCCGGCCAAAAGAAGCATTTTCTTCATTTACGGCCAGCGCAAAGCAGCTTACCCAGTCGAGCGTATAGCTAAAATGCTCTCCACCTGCGCGGATGGCAGTAATCCAGGAGCTATAGTCGCTGTAGGTGCGTCCCTGTAAGAGTTTTTTATTGAGCAAGGCTGCGCGGCGGGCTACTTTGAGGCCGCCGGGTAAGTCGCCACCGGTATGACAGCCGCGGAAAGTACATTCCTGCATGACGCGCCAGATTTTGAGCAACCCCTCACGGGTAGCTGCTTCTGAGCGCCAGGCCTGTTCATTCTCCATCACCAGTTCGGAAATGCTGTAACCTGTTTTGATACACCATTGCAGTAACTGGCGGGCAGTGTCGATGGGAAATGGCAGGTCTACCTGTTCGGCGCTACTACCGGATTCGCCTTCTTGTACCACAAAGCCACCACCAATGGAATACCAGGTGGAGGCAACTTGTTGTCCATCCTGGAAAGTAACCAGGAAGGTCATGGCATTTGGGTGAAAGGGCAATGATTCTTCAAAGAGGAAATCGATATCTTCTACGGGATCAAAGTCTATTTCATATTTACCGCCCAGCATCATTTTGCGATGACGGCGAATATCATCCATTTTAGGATTGATCTGGTTAACATCGAACGTTACGGGGTCATCTCCGGAGAGGCCGAGTTGTACGGCGATGTCGGTACCGTGTCCATGGCCGGTTTTAGCCAGGGAGCCATATAGTAATACCTGTACTTTACTGACAGTTGCTAATTTATGATCTTTTTCCAGGTCAGCCAGGAAGCGGAGTGCTGCTCTCCAGGGGCCCAGGGTATGTGAACTGGACGGGCCAACGCCAATCTTAAAAATATCGAATACGGAAATACATTCGTGTGCCACTAGTTAATTGATTTATCTGTAAAATTAACGGAAAGGCAGCGAATAAAACAACGGCGCCGCGCAAGTTTTACCTTGCGCGGCGCTGTATTGTTAACGGTCCGACACGTTATTATCTATTTGTAAAATCTTTCAGCTTAATATTAAAGATCAATACCGTGTTAGGCTGAATAGCTCCATTACCTCCTGGTCCGTAAGCATATCCGGAAGGCAGGAAGAGATTTACTTCACCCCCCTTTCCTACTTTAGGGACTCCAACGGTCCAACCCTGGATGACCTCATTTAAACCGAACTTAATGTTCTGATTGCTTTCGAAAGTAGTTTTATTGAGTAGCGTACCGACATAGTCTACTGTTACATAAGCCGCTGCATTGGGTTTGTCGGCTGTGCCCGGTGTAATCACCTGGTAAAAAATACCACCTGGTTCGTGCTGTACATTGGGAATATTATTTGCAGCAATATAGGCAACGATTTTGGCGGAATCAATGTTATACTGTACTCCCCAGTCATAGGGTGGCGTATCATTTTTTTTTGAACAGGCTACCAGTGCAAGCAGGAACAATCCTCCCAACAGAAAAACTTTCTTCATACAATTTCGGTTTCGATTATTAATATAATTAAGGTGACAAATAACAAGTATGCAATAAATGCTTTTTATCTGATACTTACTAATTCCAGGTCTGAAATCAGTACCGCATTCGGAGGAATAATACCCGGGATACCGATAGAGCCATAGGCCAGGGCAGGCGGGATGTACAGCCTGATTTTACCGCCAAGGGAAATTTTTTGTAGTCCTATCTGCCATCCGGGGATATGGTTTTTCAGTTCCCGGTGGTCGAAGTCTGTTGGACCAAAAGAGGAACCTACCGTTTCCCCGGTGAGCAGCTGGTTAGTATAGATCACGGTAGCAATAGAGGTAGCTTTCACAAAGTGAACACTGTCTCCCGGTTGAACAATCTGGTAGTACAAGCCGGAAACGTCGCGCTGAGCGGTCAGGTTATGCGAATTGAGATAATCCTGAATGATATTTTCAGCCCGGACATCTACCTGGGGCATTTGCGACATATTATCTTTTTTCAGACAGCTTCCCATTATCAGGAGGAGGCATGCGCTTACTATAAGTTTTACAGTTGTATTCATCCGCTTCTATTTACTATCCAGTGTATTAAACGGCGATTTGTCGGAAAATGTTACAATCGTTGTAGTGGGGGATAAAAAAACTCCTGACAGGGCGAACCTGCAGGAGTTTTTTTGTATAGTAATAATACAGATTAATAATCCATACCCATACCGTGGCCACCACCGCCCATTGCAGGAGCAGCAGCTTTCGGTTCTGGTTTGTCTGCGATTACGCATTCGGTAGTCAGCAGCATAGCAGCGATAGAAGCGGCATTTTCCAGTGCGATACGGCTTACTTTAGTAGGATCGATTACACCTGCAGCCAGTAAGTTTTCGTATTTCTCGGAGCGTGCGTTGAAACCAAAGTCGCCTTTACCTTCTTTCACTTTCTGTACTACGATAGAACCTTCGATACCGGCGTTAGCGGTGATCTGACGTAATGGTTCTTCGATAGCACGTTTAACGATAGAGATACCGGTTTGTTCGTCTTCGTTAGCACCTTTCAGATCGTCCAGGGCTTCGATAGAGCGGATGTAAGCAACACCACCGCCAGGTACGATACCTTCTTCAACAGCAGCGCGGGTAGCGTGTAATGCGTCATCAACGCGGTCTTTCTTTTCTTTCATTTCTACTTCAGTAGCAGCACCAACGTACAGTACAGCCACACCACCGCTTAATTTAGCGAGACGTTCCTGTAATTTTTCGCGATCGTAGTCAGAAGTAGTTACTTCGATCTGTGCTTTGATTTGTCCGATACGGCCCTGGATAGCGTCTTTTTCGCCTCTACCGCCTACGATAGTAGTGTTATCTTTATCGATAGTGATAGATTCTGCTTTACCGAGGTAAGTCAGGTCAGCATTTTCCAGTTTGTAACCTTGTTCTTCGCTGATAACGATACCACCTGTGAGGGTAGCGATGTCCTGCAGCATATCTTTTCTTCTGTCGCCAAAGCCAGGAGCTTTAACAGCAGCAACTTTCAGGGTACCACGCAGTTTGTTTACCACCAGGGTAGCCAGTGCTTCACCTTCCAGGTCTTCAGAGATGATTACCAGTGGAGCGCCTTGCTGCGCTACTTTTTCCAGGATGTGCAGGATATCCTTCATGGTGCTGATCTTTTTATCGTAGATCAGGATGTAAGGGTTAGCCAGTTCAGCCTGCATTTTTTCGCTGTTGGTAATGAAGTAAGGAGACAGGTAACCGCGATCGAATTGCATACCTTCTACTACTTCTACAGTAGTGTCGGTACCTTTTGCTTCTTCTACGGTGATTACGCCATCTTTGGTTACTTTCTGCATTGCCTGGGCAATCAGTTTACCAATTTCGCTGTCATTATTAGCGGAAATAGAAGCAACCTGTTCAATTTTCTGGGTGTCGTTACCAACACTTTCAGATTGTTTCTTCAGGTTATCCACAATTGCTTTTACAGCTTTGTCGATACCACGTTTCAGGTCCATTGGGTTAGCACCGGCAGCTACGTTTTTCAAACCTTCGCCGATGATAGCCTGTGCCAGAACAGTAGCAGTAGTAGTACCATCACCTGCCAGATCAGCAGTTTTGGAAGCTACTTCTTTTACCATTTGCGCACCCATATTTTCGATAGCGTCTTCCAGTTCGATTTCTTTCGCAACGGTAACACCATCTTTAGTTACGCCGGGAGCACCGAATTTCTTTTCGATAACTACGTTACGACCTTTAGGTCCCAGGGTTACTTTAACGGCATCAGCCAGTACATCCACGCCCTTCTTCATTTTGTTGCGGGCGTCTATATTGAAGAAAATTTGTTTTGCCATAATACTTTTTTGTAGATTTTTCTTTTAGGAATTAATGCATTATCCGGCTTTATCTTAAACGATAGCCAGGATATCTGATTCACGCATGATTAAGTAATCCTCACCTTCGATAGGAAGCTCCTGACCAGAGTATTTACCGTACAGAACAGTATCGCCAACTTTCACAGTGATCGGCTCATCTTTTTTACCAGGACCGGCAGCCACTACAGTGCCTCTTACGGGTTTTTCTTTTGCAGTATCGGGGATAATGATACCACCAGCTGTTTTCTCTTCTGCCGCTGCAGGTTTCACAATTACCCTGTCAGCTAAAGGTTTAATACTTAATTGTTTAGCCATAGTAGTTTTTATTTAAAAAAGATGTTTAGAATTAATGTTCTTCCCGTCCACGAGAATTGTGCCAAGGCGGATTTCGGGTCAAATTTACAGGTTGGACCGTTAGGACTGGCGCGGATACTGACAAATCATGACAGGTTAGCCGAAAAAATGACAGTACCTGGCAAAAGGAGGCCCGCAAAATGGCAAAGAAGCAAAGCTGCAAAGGGAATAAAAATAAGAACAAAGTAGACCAGGATCTGTATTGGCAAAATTCCTTTACTGCTTTGCTGTTTAATCACTTCGCGTGATTGCTTTGCGGGCAAAATTCTCCCGGATATCAAATATGAATTTTTTTCTCTAATTTTGCGCCCTTATACCAGTTCTTTTTTATACGATGATCAGTAGAAGAAACATCCGGGTAAAGGTGATGCAAACACTTTATGCCTTGGAAACGATGGAGCAAAGCAGCATTAAGCCAGGTACGGCTACCAGACTTTTGAATGAGAAGCTGGACCAAACCTGCCAGATCTTTACCTACATACTTAATTCAGTAGTACAGGTAGCGCAATATGCAGAAATTGATGCGGCTGCCCGTGCCTCCAAACACTTGCCCTCTGCCGAGGACCTGCAGGTAAATACCAAAATTGCAGGAAATGAGTTTATTTTCCAGATAGTCAATGATAAGGGGTTCCAGGTGAACCTGGAGCAGTGGAAGATGAAGCTGCATACGGATGACGATCTTCTCAGAAAGCTATATAACCAGTTAGTGGCTACCGATACCTATAAGGCTTACATCGCGGATAACAGCCGCACTAAAGCCGGTGAAAAGGAAATACTGGAGTTCATTTATAAAGAAATACTGGCAAAAAGTGAATTATTTGCCCAGCATATGGAAGACACCTTCCTGCACTGGGGTGATGATGAGGAAATGATGGGGATTCTGATCAATAACTATTTCAACAAACCTCATCTCTTCAACTTCCTCCAACTGATCAGTAAAGAGAAACTGGATTATGCGCGGGAGCTGCTGCTGACAGTAATGGATAAAAAAGAGTACTGCCTGGAGCTGATCAAACCTAAACTGCAAAACTGGGATTCTGAGCGTATTGCCGCGGTAGATATGTTGCTGATGGAAATGGGCGTATGTGAATTTCTCTATTTTCCGACTATTCCTACCAAGGTTACTATCAACGAATACATTGACCTGGCAAAAGCTTACAGCACACCGCAAAGTGGCCAGTTTATCAACGGTATTCTTGATAACATCCTGAAAGACCTGGAAAAAGAGCAGTTAGTGCAGAAACAGGACCGTCCCAAAAAGTAAGTGGGAAAAGTTATTTTTACCTAAAAAATAGCAACACCATGAAAAGACTGTTCTGTTTACTCGCCTGTGGAAGCCTGCTGATAGCGGCTTGCAACAACAGCGCAAAAAACAATGCCAGCGCGACCGGAACCGCTGGTAGTGCGCAAAAAAATGAGGCTGGTCAATCCGCTGCCTTATCTTTTGAAGAAAAGGTACACAACTTCGGAGAGATTGTACAAGGTGAAAAAGTAGAGTATTCCTTTAAATTCACGAATACAGGCACCAGCCCATTGCTCATTGAAGATGCTATTTCCAGCTGCGGATGTACCGTACCGGAATGGCCCAAAGAACCGATCAAACCAGGCCAGTCGGGCTATATGAAAGTAATTTTCGACAGTCATGGTAAATCTGGTTATACGGAGAAAGAAATCTCTGTTAAAATCAATAATAATGATGGCTATGTGCTAGGTCCTAAGATTCAGTGTAATATTATTACCAAGTAGCCCAGATTAAACTATTAAATCAATTATAGATGAACATCCTGAACATTTCTTTAATGGCACCTCAGGCAGGAGCCCAAGGTGGAGGTAGCTCCATGATTTCGTTCCTGTTTTTTGGTGGTATGATTCTCGTTATGTGGCTCTTCATGATTCGCCCACAGACTAAGAAAGCTAAACTGCAGAAACAATTTATCGATAATCTGAAGGAAGGAGATAAAATCGTTACTATTGCCGGTATACACGGTAAAGTGAAGAAAATTAACGATAACAATACCGTATTAATGGAAGTTAGTCCAGGAACTAGTTTCGTTATCGAACGTTCTGCCATCAGCATGGAATATACTTCAGCTCAGCAAAAAGCAGCTGATACCAAATAAGACATTACGGAGTTATCCATTTTATTACGGAGTTGCCAGTAGATAGTGATATCTACCCGCAACTCCGTAATTCATATAGGGTAATTCCTATTTTTATTTAAATTGAGGCATGTTAAAGATAGGCATCACCGGCGGCATTGGCTCCGGGAAAAGTACCGTTAGTAGAATATTTGAACTATTAGGCGTTCCTGTTTATTATGCCGATGAAAGGGCAAAGGATATCCTGACCAGGGATTCAGAGCTGATAGCAGCTGTGAAAGCCCATTTCGGAGCAGAAGTATACGATGAAAATGGCGTATTAAACCGGAAATACCTGGGCAATATCGTATTTAACGACAAGCGCCAGCTGGCGCTGCTCAATTCCCTGGTTCACCCCGCTACTATACGCGACTCCAACCAATGGGCACAACAACAAAAGGCCCCCTATGTATTAAAGGAGGCCGCACTGTTATTTGAAACAGAATCCTTTCACCACCTCGATAAGATCATCGGTGTTTTTGCCCCGCAGCCACTGCGGATACATCGCGTGATGAAGCGTGATAACGTTACCCGCGATGAAGTACTGGCGCGTATCAACAAGCAAATTGATGAAACCATTAAAATGCGCCTGAGCGACTACATTATTTATAACGATGAACAACGGATGGTCATTCCCCAGGTATTGGCCCTGCATGAACAGCTGCTGGCACTGGCTGCCGCCCATTAGCGGTTACCTTGGGTATACCGGTAGTATCCCGCGCTGGCCGTTTCCCTAACTTTGATAAAAATATGGATGAAAAGATGAGCAAGGCGAATATATCTCCCATACAACTAACTGCCCAGGCGGCAGCCATCATAAAGGACCTGTTACAGGGTGCTACTGACGCTCCTTTCCTGCGCGTAGGCGTAAAGGGAGGCGGTTGTTCCGGTATGGCTTATATGCTGGGATTTGATGCCCGGATGGAAGATGACGACCTCTTCGAAGTTGATGGTATCCCGGTCATTGTGAAGAAAGCGCATGGCATGTACCTGATGGGCATGGAAATAGATTATCAGCAAGGCGAAGAGGCTACGGGCTTTGTATTCAGGCAACCCGGCAGCTAATACTGCTTTTTATTTTCCTGACACACATAAAAAAACCTCCCGGATGACCAGGAGGTTTTTTATTTATCAAACATTATTTCAGTTATCTCACTTATTTAGTAGCAGGTGTTGCTTTTTGAGCAGTCACTTCTACCGCATCTGATTCGTTAGCCAGTTGGTTCTTCTTGTCGAAGTCAACCAGTACTGGAGCAGCCACGAAGATGGAAGAGTAAGTACCGGTAATCACACCAATTAACATAGCGAAGGCGAAACCACGGGTTACTTCACCACCGAAGATAAACAATATCAGGATGGTCAGGAACACGGTCAGCGAGGTCATAATGGTACGGCTCAGGGTATCGTTGATCGCTTTATTGATCACTACATCCCTGTTACGGCCATGGTTACCGGTTCTGAAGTACTCACGGATACGGTCAAACACGATTACGGTATCGTTCATGGAGAAACCAATTACTGTCAGGATCGCCGCAATGAAGTGCTGGTCGATTTCCAGGGTGAATGGTACAAAAGAACGGCACCAGGAGAACACTGCCAGTGTAACCAGTACGTCGTGCAGCAGAGAGAAGATAGTACCGATTGAGTACTGCCACTTGCTGAAACGTAACAGGATATACAGGAAGATCACCACAATAGACAGTATCGTTGCTTTTACTGCACCAGCCCTTAAGTCGTCTGAAATGGTCGGCGATACGGTCTGAGATCCTACTACATAACGGTTATTGAATACATCCTGTGTAACGGAGTTGTCATAGAATTTCTTCAGGCCATTGTATAATTTATCAGCTACTTCCTTATCTACAGCGAGGTTTTGCTGTTCGATCTTATAAGAAGTAGTGATATTTAACTGGTTAGTGCTACCGATAGTTTTAACGAATACTTCAGATTCGAATTCCTTTTTCAGTACGTCTGCCACTTCCTGTCTGTTCATTGGGTGTTCGAAACGAACCGTGTAGCTACGGCCACCGGAGAAATCGATACCGTGGTCGAAGCCGTGGAAGAAGGAAGAGATACCAGCTACCATTACCACAGCGGAAATGATATAAGCGTATTTACGTTTGCCTACGAAGTCGAAAGAAGCATGTTTAAATACTTTACGGGAAATAGGAGTAAAGTATTCGAAGTGTCTTTTCTTCTTCATCCAGAAATCGGTAACCATACGGGATACCAGAATACCGCAGAACAGGGACAGGAACAGACCGATGATCTGGGTAGTGGCGAAGCCCAGTACCGGACCTAAACCAAAGTAGAACAGGATGAAGGCGGTGAGCAGGGAGGTAACGTGACCATCCAGTACCGGTGCATAGGAACGTTTGTAACCATCTGCCACGGCGTCGTGGTAGGACTTACCATGGGTAAGTTCATCCTTGATTCTTTCGAAGATGATTACGTTGGTATCCACTGCCATACCGATAGTGAGTACCATACCGGCGATACCGGCCATTGTTAACGTAGCGCCCATAGAAGCCAGGATACCGAAGGTAAACAGCAGGTTGAGCACCAGCGCGATATTAGCCACCCAGCCGGCAGAGTTATAATATACCAGCATGAGTACGAAAATGATTCCAAAGGAGATCATGAAAGACTTCGCACCTGCAGCGATAGATTCAGCGCCGAGGGTAGGTCCTACCACCTGTTCCTGTACGATTTGTGCAGGAGCCGGCATTTTACCGGATTTCAGGATGTTGGCCAGGTCATTCGCTTCTTCAATGGTAAAGCTACCAGCGATGGAAGAGCGGCCACCTGCGATTTCACCCTGGATAGACGGAGCGGAATAAACGATATTATCGAGTACTACGGCTACATAGTTGAGGGTGGTTGGATCTTTGGGATTGGTAGGGGCCAGTTCGCCGGTCAACTTTTTCCATTCATGGGCGCCTACGTTGTCCATGGTCATGCTGATTTCCGGTTGGTTGTTCTGGTCCATATCCTGGCGGGCGTCCACGATTCTTTCGCCGCCTACACGGGGAGCAGGGTTAGCAGGGTTTACTTTCAGTACATAAACCGCGATGGGGCCGTGCTTATCTTCTTTATTTTCAGGACCGTACGCAAATACTGCATCTTTAGGCAGTACCGCCTTAACGGCAGGCATTTGCAGGTAACGGTTAAAAGTGGCAGTGTCTTTAGGTAAAATTCTTCCGATGGACGGGCCCGGATAAACAGAACCGGTTTGCATGTCTACATTCGGGAACAGTACCATGAACAGCGGATTTTGTTTCTGCTGTTCTTTGATTTGCAGTTCTTTGCTGGCGTTCTTACTGGTATCCGTTTTAGACAGGTAAGAGGTCAGGCTTCCACTGGTATCCGTTTTTTCTTTGGTGGCAGCAGTAGCAGACGCTTTTGCCGTAGTGTCGGTGCTGGCGGTTGCTGCGGGCGCATGCGTGTTGAGGGTATTTTTAATCGCCTCGTTCATGGGCGTCAGCACATTCTGGATAAACTCCGGGTTGTTTTTGTAAACTTCCCTGAACTCAAGGTTAGCAGTAGCCTGCAGGTATTTGTGCACGCGGGCGGCGTTGTCCACACCCGCCAGTTCCACGGAGATCAGCCCTTTATTCTCGTCCAGGCTGATGTTTGGCTGTGCTACCCCGAATTTATCAATACGTTTTTGCAGTACGATATAGGTATTTTTGATAGCCACCCGTGATTCCTTGCGGATCATGTCCAGTACCTGCTGGTTAGAGGAGTTAAAGTTGATATCCTTTTGGTAGGCGTTGGCAAAGATGGTAGCCAGTTTACCCTGGGGTGCTACTTCGGCGTATGCTTGTCCGAACAGCGTAACAAAATCGGCCTGGTTAGACTTTTTCAGTTCATTAGCCCTTTCCAGCGCTTTGTTAAATGCAGCGTCCTTGGATTGACCGGATAAAGCGCGGATCACGTCTTCCACGTTTACTTCCAGTACCACGTTCATACCACCCACGAGATCCAGACCCAGATTCAATTCTTTTTCTTTAGCCTTGGTGTAGTTGACATTCCATGGGAAACCTGCAATCTTCGTGCTGCTGGTACTGTCCAAAATCTCTTGTCTCCTCTGTTTAATAAACCCTTTCAGTGTATCTGAGTAGAAACTCTGCAGTTCCTGACTGCCAGGATATTTCTTTTCAGGTGTAGGGTATTGTTTGGCCACATCGTTTTCGGCCTGCTGCTCTATCTTCTTCTCATAGTTCCGCACTAAAAACGTGAAGGACAATTGGTACAAAGAGATAAGGATCAGTGCGATGGCAAAAAATCTTACCAGTCCTTTAAGTTGCATACTGTTTGTTTCGGGTTTATAAAAAAAAATTTTAAGAGTTGCAAAGATAGAATTTAAATCGATATATTAAAGCCCTTGTTAAAAGACGCGCAAAATCAGTATGCGCCTGCGTTTGCTGGCTGGTTGGCATACTTTTTTGTAAATCTGCAGATCCTGGTTTGTGGTCTTTTTAATATTATTCCTTTGCTTTACAATCAATAACAACGACAAATATATGCAAACGCCACATTATCCGGCAACAGATAATTTTCTGGGAGCTTTGCTGAAAAGTCAAAAAAAGCGCCTGGGCGAGATTTTTAGTGATCCTGAGCGGTACCGTTTACAGGTAATTTTTACCCGGATAGACAGGGACCAGACTCAGGTGCCGCATTTTACAGAATACCGGTACGGGGTATCCCCGGATACTTACTTCTACCCTGCTTCCACGGTTAAGTTGCCTGCCGCCGCCCTGGCCCTGGAAAAGCTCCACGATCTACAGGTACCGGGACTGGACCAGACCACACCTATGTTTACCGAACCGCTGCCCGATATCAATTCAGGGGTGGATAGCGACCCTTCAGCGGCCGCCGGCGTGCCCTCCGTGGGGCATTATATTAAAAAAATCTTTCTTACCAGCGACAACGACGCCTTCAACCGGCTATATGAACTGATTGGGCAGGAAACCTTTAACCGGCGCCTATGGGAAATGGGGTATGACCAGGCGCAGATCAGGCACCGGGTGGGTCTTCCCCTCTATGAAGAAGCCAACAGGCATACCAATGCCGTTTTGTTCCGGGTGGACAACCAGGTATTTTACCGTCAGGCCGCCCAATACAGCTCCCTGGCATTTTCAGCGAGAACGGATTTCGCCGGTACCAGTCACTATAACCATCTCGATCAGCTGGAACCTTATCCCATGAACTTCTCGCACCGTAATAAACTTCCCCTCGCCGACCTGCATCATATCCTACGCAGCATAATTTTTCCGGAGGCTGTAACAAAACGACAACGTTTCCGTTTAACTAGCAAAGATTATAGTTTTTTGTATCGGTGTATGTCGCAATACCCGGAAGAATCAACGGATCCACGCTACAACCCAAAGCAATACCACCAGGCATATACCCGGTTTTTGCTTTTTGGAGGAAGCCGGCACTCCCGGATTCCGGCAAGCATCCGGATCTTTAACAAACCCGGTTGGGCATACGGATTTTTAACTGATACTGCCTATATTGTGGATTTTGCCAATAACACAGAGTTTTTGTTGTCCGCCAGCATCTTTGTTAATACAACGGGTATCCTGGGAGATGATCAACAAGCTTTTGAAAAAACGGGTAAACCCTTTCTCCGTACACTGGGAGAAGTTATTTATGAAGCGGAAAAAGCGCGGCCCAAAGCTGTATTGCCCGATCTTTCCCGTTTCCGGTTTGTAAATGATGAAAAAATATCTGACTAATAACACAACTTTAAAAACTGAGCGCAAAATGCTAACCAAGAAAAATCGCGTATGGGCCGTTGTTGCCCTGTTGACCGGAGTAGCCGGATTTTCGTCCTGTCTGAAAAGTAATAATAACTACACACCGCCCAGGGCACAGGCGCAGATCACTGTGTTGAACGTTTCCAACAGCCCTGTTTTTGCTTCGTTCTATGACAATGACCAGAAAATCAGCAACGATACCACTAATGTTACTTTCAGCTCTTACTACCGTTACGCGGTATATGGTGGTCTCCATAAATTTGACCTGAAAAACAAAAAAGGCGATAGCGTTATCACCAGTGTAACTACCAACTACGATTCCACCGCCTTTTATACCTACATTGCCATGGGGAACCCGGTCAAATCTGTTGTTATTCAGTCAGACTTCACTTCTGCAGATGGTAATAAAATTAACATCCGTTGTCTGAACTTGTCGAATGGTACAGATAAAGTAGATTTTTATGTAGGTAGCGAAAGGATCGACAGTAACAGAAATCCCATGGGATTGAGCGATCTGTATGCTGCAACTAAATTTGTGCAGTTCAGTAACTTCAGCGTCAATAACACCGTTACCATTAAAAGAGCAGGTACAGATCAAGTACTGGCAACTGCTAACTCTACACAGTTGAGAGTAGGGTCATTAAACACTGGTAATGTGTATACTATTTATTATGCAGGTAATTCCGGTAGCACTGGAATAGATAAACCGCTGGTAAATGCTTTCTATAGCTACTACAACTAGTAAAAATATTGTTGTTACAAACGCAGAACGGGCCGTGATTGCGGCCCGTTCTGCGTTTGTATGGCAGCCCTGTATGATCTTTCCATGTATTATCTACTTTTTTTCAGTAGGTTTGTTGCGGTACAATGTTAAGATATGAATCAATTAGCAGACAGGCTGTCACGGATTTCCGAGCCTCAGACAATTAAAATGGCTAAACTCAGCCGTGAGTTGAAAGCCCAGGGTATAGACATCGTAGACCTCAGCATCGGAGAACCGGACTTTGATACGCCGGCACATATCCGGGAAGCCGCCAAGAAAGCGATCGATGAAGGGTTTACTCACTATACCCCGGTGGCAGGCATTGCGGAATTAAAGCAGGCAGTTGTACATAAATTTAAGAGAGATAACGGTCTTGACTATACGCCAGAACAGATTGTGGTATCCACCGGCGCCAAGCAATGCCTGGCTAATGCAGTACTGAGTATTGTAAACCCGGGCGATGAGGTGATTATTCCTACTCCGTACTGGGTTACCTATTCCGAGCAGGTGAGCCTGTGCCAGGGAGAGGTAGTGTTTGTGCCCTGCAGCATTGAAAACAATTATAAAATTACGCCTGCGCAGCTCGAGGCAGCCATTACGCCTAAAACCAGGCTGTTTATGTTCTCCTCTCCCTGTAATCCCACTGGTTCGGTGTACTCCAAGGCGGAGCTGGAAGGATTGGCCGCTGTATTTGCCAAACACCCGCAGATATTTATCATTTCCGACGAAATATATGAATACATCAATTATGTAGGCAAGCATGAAAGCATTGCCCAGTTTGGTGATCTGATTAACCGCACCATTATCATCAATGGGTTGAGTAAAGGATTTGCCATGACCGGCTGGCGTTTGGGCTTTATGGCCGCACCGCTGGATATTGCCAAAGCCTGTGATAAAATTCAGAGTCAATTTACTTCAGCTACCTGTTCTATTACACAGCGGGCTGCTGTGACCGCGCTCACCGGCGATCTCAGTACCGCGGAAGCGATGGTGGCAGAATTTAAAAAACGCCGCGCATTTATACATGAGGCGCTGAAAAGCATTCCCGGATTAAAAGTAAACGATCCCGAGGGCGCATTTTATATGTTTCCAGATGTAAGTGCGTTCTTTAATAAATCGTTCGAAGATTCACATATCAAAGGCGCCGACGACCTTTGTATGTACCTGCTGCATAAAGCCAATGTATCTGCCGTTACAGGCGTGGCTTTCCAGCAACCTAACTGCATCCGCCTCTCTTATGCTACCAGCATGGATAAACTGGAAAAAGGGGTGGAAAGAATGAAAACCTGGCTGGCCAAACTGGCGTAAGAAAAAATAACTACTATTTTATGATAATCCTGGTGTGCTTCTTTTCTGACCGGAAAGGAAACCGCATCAGGATTATCTTTTGTAAATTAATGAGTTGGGATACCAATATATAAATATATTATATATATTTGTTCTTATAACATGTAACGATGGAGTTGAATAATATACTATACATAGCCATTGCCGCGGGGGCAATAGCCATTGTATATCCGACCATAAAAGACCTTTTCAAAAAGAACAAGCCTGCCGGAACAGCCGCAGATGAAAAGCAGCCCCCGGTAAATGCTGCTGTGTTGCCATTACAACTGCAGGCCTACGAACGGATGGCGTTATATGTAGACCGGATCACGCCGCAGAGCCTGATCGGGCGTATTTACCAGCCGGGGCTCAGCGCTGTAGACATGCAGATAGCCATGGTACAGAATATTAAAGCCGAATACGAACATAACATTACCCAACAGATTTATGTATCGGCGATGACCTGGGAGGCGGTAAAAACATTGAAAGAACAAACGATCTCCGTTATTAACCAGGTAGCGGTACAATTGCCACAGGATGCACCAGCCATAGAGTTAAACAAACAGATACTGGAGGTATTTATGCAGGCGGGCGAATCTCCTGCCGAACTCACTTCCCAGATTATCAATGCAGAAGCCAAGAAAGTAATGAGATAGCGGTCATTTCTCGGTAATTACTTCATTCAGCAGATAGCCTTTCCCGTTAAATAATATATACAGCGGCCGTCCCCGGTACCAGGGGATGCCGGCCTGTTTTGCATGTACCTGTATATGCAGGTGAGGCTCTGTGCTGAAGCCCGAATTGCCCACACAGCCCAATGCGGTTCCCTGTCTCACATACTGTCCTTCGGTTACGCATACACTTCCCATCTTGAGGTGGCCCATGAAAACATAATAACCGGGAGTTTCCAGCAATACCTGGTTGGTATTTTTGGGCCCCCTGTTCATATTGGGTGGAATATTATCGGGGTTATTGCTCTCCGCCCGCAGTACCAACCCGTCACAGGGAGCATATACCGTATCGCCAAAAATACCGTAGTCGTCGAGCTGCCGGGAAAAGATCTTCCTGGCACGTCCTCCCTGTGGATTCAGTTTTACGATATCCATGGCATAGATAGCGCCACGGAGACTAAAATGAAATACATTGGTAGGCAGGCCTTTACCACCCTGTAGTACAAAGTATTTACCTGGTTTGAAAGGAAACGACAGCTCCACCGTGTGAGGGTGGCCGGTACTACCGGTAAAGTAACCGATATCGAGTAAAACAAACAGCCCGGTAAACAACAGGTTGCAATAGTGCTTCCATCGGGGCAGCGGGCGGGCCGAATGATCATGCTTCCGCAAGGTATAGGCAGCTATACATAATAATAGGAGGACGCCAAAAACGTATTTGGCATAAATAGAAAGATATACCCAGGTACCAAATAAATAGAGGAATAAGCCCATGGAAAGGCCGAGCAGCAGGTAGCTGTAAGTGCCGCGCAGTGGGCGGTTACCGGCTTTCCAAACGAGGTATAAACTAAATAAAGCCAGGGCAAGGGTAATACCTAGTAAACAATAAATGATCATAATGGCCAGCCAAACTTTGACACAAATTATCAATATTTTTCTCAGCGGCGAAGTACCATAATAATTATGTAACATTGCAACGCTAGTTATAGACACTATGGAAAAGACCATTCAAACCGATTCGGGGATTGTAATCGCGCCGCTGTATACACAGCCGGTAGCCATGGAAGAACAACCCGGCAGCTTTCCTTTTACCCGCGGTATACATGCCAGTATGTACCGCGATAAGTTATGGACCATGCGGCAGTATGCAGGTTTCAGCACGGCGGAAGAATCCAATAAACGTTATCATTACCTGCTGAGCCAGGGCGTAATGGGACTGAGCGTTGCCTTTGACCTGCCTACCCAGATAGGATATGATTCGGATCATCCAATGGCAGAGGGAGAAGTAGGAAAGGTAGGTGTGGCCATAGATTCGCTGGAGGATATGGAGATATTGTTTAAAGGTATTTCCCTGGAGCAGATATCCACCTCGATGACTATCAACGCCACAGGATTTATACTGCTGGCGCTTTACATTGCCCTTGCCAAAAGGCAGGGCGCCGATCTGAAGAAAATTTCCGGCACCATACAAAATGATATCCTGAAAGAATATGCTGCAAGAGGCACATTCATTTATCCACCCCAGCCTTCTATGCGGCTGATTACGGATATTTTTGCCTGGTGCAGCAAGGAAGTACCTAAATGGAACACCATCTCCATTTCCGGCTATCATATTCGGGAAGCCGGCGCAAATGCCGTGCAGGAGCTTGCCTTCACACTGGCTAACGGGAAAGCCTATCTTAAAGCAGCGCAGGAGAAAGGACTGGACATTAATGTTTTTGCCAAACGGCTCTCCTTTTTCTTTAATGCGCACAACCACCTGTTTGAAGAGGTTGCCAAATTCCGGGCAGCACGCCGTATGTGGGCACATATTACGCGGGAACTAGGTGCTACCGATTCCAAGGCACAGATGCTGCGCTTCCATACACAAACCGGCGGCAGCACGCTCACCGCTCAGCAGCCGCAGAATAATATTGTAAGAGTAGCGGTTCAAACCCTGGCAGCCACACTGGGAGGCACCCAATCGCTGCATACAAACGGCTACGATGAGGCGTTGTCGTTACCCACGGAAGAAGCCGCCCGTATTGCGCTCCGTACCCAACAGATCATTGGCTATGAAAGTGGCGTGGCCGATACGGTAGATCCCCTGGCCGGCTCCTTTTACGTAGAAGCGCTCACCAACGAAGTAGAAGGCAAAGCCTGGGAACTGATTCATAAAATTGACGCCATGGGAGGCGCTGTCAGCGCTATAGAGCAAGGCTTTATCCAGGATGAAATAGCCCGCAGCGCTTATAAATATCAACAGGAAATTGAGAATAATGAGAAAATAATCATCGGGGTTAATAAATTTACAGCGGCTGATCATGTGGCACCGGAAGTATTCCGTATCGACGATAGTATCCGCGTCATACAATCAGCACGCCTGCAATCACTGCGGGAACGGCGGGATAATGCAGCGGTACAAAATTCCCTGCAACGTATACGCCAGGCCGCCAGTACCAGCGAAAACCTGATGCCGCTGGTACTGGAAGCCGTAGAACACCTGTGTACACTGGGTGAAATATCAGATGTACTGAGAGAAGTATGGGGAGAATATAAATAATTATATCAGCGTATTCAACATTCAAATGAGTTTAATCTATCACAACAACTGTCCGCTTTGTGGTTCTTCACAGATACACGAAGCGCTTACTGCCAAAGACTACACTGTATCCAACGAATCCTTTAACATCTTCCATTGCGGAGGCTGTGGCGGCCGTTTTACGCAAAATGTGCCCGATGGCGCCCACATTGGCCGCTATTACCAATCGCAGGAATATATTTCCCATTCTGAAACCAAACAGGGACTTATTAACCGGCTGTATCACAGTGTCAGGAAAATTACCCTGCGCTCCAAACAAAACTGGGTACGCAATGCCGCCGGCATCAAAACCGGCACCCTGCTGGATATAGGCAGCGGCACTGGCGCTTTCCTGCATTATATGCAACAGGGCGGCTGGACCGTCACCGGCCTGGAGCCCGACGAAAATGCCCGCCGTAATGCAAAAGATATCTACAATATCACCGCGTTACCCATTGAATCATTATACACTTTACCTGCAGGGCAATACGATGCCATTACCATGTGGCATGTACTGGAACATGTGCACGAACTGCATCGTTACCTCGATCATATCCGTACCCTGCTGAAGCCAGGCGGATCGTTACTGATAGCCGTTCCCAACTATACTTCCGTTGATGCAGATTACTATAAAGCTTACTGGGCGGCCTACGATGTACCCCGCCACCTCTATCATTTCTCTCCTGCTTCGATGGAAAGTTTATTGGCGCAACACCAGATCAGGCTGGTAAAGAAACATCCCATGGTGTTTGATGGCTTTTATGTAAGCCTGCTGAGTGAAAAATACAAAACCGGTAAAAGCCGCCTGTTCCAGGGCTTCTTCCACGGCTTCCGCTCCTACCGGAAAGGATTGAAAACAGTAGATCGCTGCAGTTCTATCGTATACGAGTGTAAATTATAACCGTGAACATATACTAAACAGCAAGAGGCTGTATCATAAATAAATGGTACAGCCTCTTCTTTTTTGATGGTGCATTTTATCAATTTGAGATAATATCTTAAAAAATCAATATTCTTT
>NZ_VIWO01000014.1 GCF_007829335.1 Chitinophaga polysaccharea | reverse complement strand
TTAGAAACGCTCTTCGAGGGGTACGGGATGTAGAATTCTTTCTGTTTAGATTATATAAACTTTATGCCTAATTCCCCAACTTTTCAACTTGATCCCTTATTAACCCTATGCAGAAACATTAATTAATCTTTGAATAAAGCGCCCATAGTTATTTCTTACTGTATGATATTAACATCATTGTCATTCTTTTTAGCACTGTAGATAATTATAAGGGGATACCTGGAGATGGTTGTTGAAGGAGCGCAACGGGCCACCGATTTTGACGAAGGTCAATCTTTTTCAAAAGATTTTCTCCCATCTTTGTTTTTTCAATTGCAGACTAATGACAGCCGACCTTGCAGACCTCATCCGGAAAAGTACATCTCTCAGTGAAGAACAGCTCGCTGAAACACTTTCCTATTTTAAACCGGTTACCGCAAAGAAGAATGAACTGCTACTCGAAGAGGGCATGGTGGCGGATAAAATGTTTTTCATTGCAAAAGGCTGCCTTCGGCTCTCTTACGGGAATGAATCTACCAGGTTCATGGCTTTCGAAAACACCTTCCTGACCTCTATTGTCAGCTTTATTTCCAGAAAGTCGGCAACGGAGTATATACAGGCAGTAGAGACCTCGGAGCTGCTCGTGATTACACACCACGACTTCTTCAAACTGAGAGAAATTATGCCAGGATGGGATAAGATCTATATCTACATCCTCGAATATGGCCTGACTGTCATCAACTCAAAACTCAGTAGTCTGCTTACGCAAAACGCTGCGGAACGGTACCGAAGCCTGCTTCAAAACAATCCGGAACTTATTCAGCGATTGTCCAATGCTAATCTTGCTGCCTATCTTAATATATCGCCGGAGACGCTTAGCAGGCTGAAATCACATTTGTAATTCTAAAACAACCATGCCCATCATGAGAAGCGACGAAGTAAAAAAGGGGTATCACAGAACGCCACATAGATCGTTATTCAGAGCAACCGGGTTAAAAGATAACGATTTCAATAAGCCTTTCATTGGCGTTGCTAATTCATTTATCGAAATCATTCCAGGACACTTTTTCCTGAATAAAGTAGCGGAGATCATTAAGGATGAAATCCGGGCAAATGACTGCGTTCCTTTTGAATTCAATACTATTGGGATTGACGATGGGATTGCAATGGGCCATGATGGAATGCTGTTTTCTCTGCCAAGCAGAGAACTGATTGCGAGCGCTGTAGAGAGTGTGATGAATGCTCATAAGCTCGATGCCATGATCGCTATTCCTAATTGTGATAAGATTGTACCCGGTATGATCATGGGAGCACTCAGGGTCGATGTACCTACCATCTTTGTTAGTGGTGGGCCTATGGCAAAAGGATACACGAAAGATGGCGCCCCAATTGATCTGGCTACAGCTTTTGAAGCAGTAGGTAAGCACGAGGCAGGAATGATAAGCGACGAAGAACTCAGCGATATTGAGTGTAATGCCTGTCCGGGTGGCGGTAGTTGCTCAGGTATGTTCACCGCAAATTCTATGAATACGCTGATGGAAGCGATGGGTATTGCCCTGCCAGGGAACGGAACGATTCTGGCGCAGACGCAGGAAAGGGAAGCACTGTATAGGCAAGCTGCCAAAAGGATCTGTGATATCGTGAAGGACGATGTGGCAAGGGAGCGATTTAAATTAAAGAACATCCTTAATGAGCATGCTGTGCGCAATGCATTTGCAGTAGATATGGCGATGGGTGGAAGTACCAACACAGTGCTGCATATGCTGGCAATTGCCCGGGAGGCGGATGTGAATTTCCAGTTGAAGGATATTAATGAGATCTCCAGGAATGTGTCTCATATTGCAAAGATCTCACCTAGTCTGCTGACAGTGCATATGGAGGATATCAATAAGGCCGGAGGCGTGAATGCGGTAATGAAGGAGATGACTAAGCGGGGAAATGGCGTACTGATTGATAACCTAACGATTAGTGGAGAGACGCTTTTTGAAAAGATTCAGGATGCGGAAATCAAGGATGACAAGATCATCCATAGGATAGATAATCCTTATAGCGAGGTAGGTGGATTGGCAATTTTGTATGGAAATCTGGCGGAACAGGGAGCTGTGATTAAAACAGCAGGGATTACAGGCTCCCGGGTGTTTACAGGCAAAGCAGTGTGTTTTGATGGGCAACCAGCGGCGATAGAGGGGATTTTGATGGGGAAAGTGAAGGCTGGCGATGTAGTGGTGATCAGGTACGAAGGGCCAAAGGGGGGGCCAGGAATGCAGGAGATGCTGACACCAACGAGTTTGATAATGGGGATGGGACTGGGTAGTTCCGTAGCATTGATTACGGACGGTAGGTTTAGTGGGGCCACGAGAGGCGCATCTGTTGGACATGTATCGCCGGAGGCGGCAGAAGGGGGAATGATAGGGTTGCTGAAGGATGGAGATGAGATTCATATTGATGTGCATAAGTACATTTTAGAGGTGAATTTGGAGGAAGAGGAGATTAAAAGGAGGAAAGCAGCGTTTGTACCGGTAAAAAAACATCTGAAGTCAAAATGGCTTGGACAGTATAGGGCTTTGGTGACGAATGCCAGTAGTGGCGCCGTTTTAAAGAGTGATTTATAGTGAGATTGAGCGTGATTGATCATTAAAAGCGGTATCAGGGGTTCGACTGCCCCCCAACAGCCCGCAAATAACCTTACCAGAAGGTGCATTAAGCCTGTAGATATTTCATCTGCAGGCTTTTTTCCTGGAAACCGCTCCCTAAAAAAACTTTCGTAACTCCGGTCACTTTACGTTATGGTATACCGATGCACATCGTATCACAAATGCGTGGTGCGCTAAGCGCCGGCAACGGCGTATATCCCATTACGTTACTTACCCTGGCAGTGGGCACCCAAATAAGCGGCATAGCCGGTTATACCGGCCGCCCACCCTTCATTAACGCCCCCGCTTCGTTTACACTTATCCCTCTGTATATGCTTGTAACAATTAATAATTATAGTTAATACGAATTTATTTATTAAATAATAATATTTGTTACTAATTTATGCAGCGGAATTGATGGCCATTGCCTTTGGGAACCTGGCTTTTTTCTAGCCATATAAATTATATTCCACGATATGATTTATATAAAAGAAGAAATATGAATATACTAGATGCCGAATTGGTAGCACGATTACAAAACCACGAAGTAAGCGCCTTCGATGCCTTGTACTGGAAATATCATCAGGCGGTGTACCGCAATATTTTCAAGTTTGTGAAAGATGAGGTGGTAACAGAGGATATCTTGCAGGACGTATTTGCGCGCCTGTGGGAAAAACGACAGGATATACAATCGGACCAATCCGTCAGCGGATGGCTGTTTGTGATCAGCTTTAACATGTGTGTATCTTTTGTAAGAAAAAAGCTGCGTGAACAGGCTTTTCATAAAAACATTCTCCAGGCCGATGCAGATGACCCGGTAGCCATTGAGCGAAAGAACATCGACGAAGAACAGTATCATTTACTGGAACAGGCCATTTCAAAATTATCTCCTAAAAAAAGAACGATAGTTACCCGCTGTAAACTGGAAGGTAAAACCTATGAAGAAGTAGCCAATGAACTTAATATCTCCCGGAATACAGTAAAAGAACATCTATCGGCTGCCATGATCAAACTAAATGATTATATGCAACGCAACGGAGACCATAAATATATTGTGTTGCTGCTACTGTTTCTAAACTATCATGATTCCTAATCCAGCCAATGGATTTTATATTATGATTTAATTAATGTTTATTTTTCCAAAAAAAAGTCCGGAAAGGGCCCCCCCTTTTTTATCAACCGTGCGTATTTAGATTAAACCATCACGCCAGTGCCCAACAGAAAGGAATACCTCAAACAACTGTTAAAGAAAGATAGGTGGACCGCCGCAGAGCAGGAGTGGATGGCGGATTACCTGGAGACCAACGATCTTTCAGAGCTGGAAATGGCAGCCACCGAGTACTTTGAAGCCGACCTGCTCACAGCAAAGCAGATATTGGATAAACGTCTGTCTGAACGGATGCTGAAAAATATCCATCAACGTATAGGCGCCAACGATAGTTCTTTTAAAGGTATATTTCGTTTATATAAACAAAAAATTGCCGCAGCAGCCGTGGTATTGCTGCTGGCCGGCTCCGCCTGGTATATACTGTTGCAGGAACGGGTGAAACAAAAGGCATTTGCCACTACCACAGAACGACAAACAGTGAAACTGCCGGATGGCTCCCTCGTTCACCTTGAAAAAGCCTCCAGCATCAGCTTTCCGGAGGAATTTAACGGCAAGAACCGGGAAGTAGTTTTAAAGGGAGAAGCTTTTTTTGAAATTAACCATGACGCGAAACACCCTTTTATTATTTCTTCTTCGCTGATAAACACCACCGTATTAGGCACCTCCTTTAATATGGAAGTACGCGAAGAAAATATGGCCAGGGTGGTAGTCGTGTCGGGAATGGTACAGGTAAACACACATGGAAACCAGGCCCACAAAAACGGACAACTGGTACTAACAGCCAACAAAGGCGCGGTGTACAACCCCGTATCGCAAGACTTGCGACTCCAGGATGCCAGCGAAGATGCCCGGTTTTTTACGCAGAAAATGAGTGGTAAATTTATCTACAAAGGAGATCCTTTATCTAAAGTAGCCACTGACCTGCAAAGATATTATAACGTACCCGTAGTAACAGACCAGAAATCCGCGCAGTGCAGGTTTTACGGTTCCTTTAACACAACAGACGATTTAGACAAAGCGCTTTCGCTAATTGCATTTTTATTAGATACCAAAGTCAGGAAAGACAGTGCTGGCAATGGATACATTATCGTTGGCGGTAACTGTAAATAGAAAAAAAACAACCGAAATATCGTTAACCAAACTATATTCAAGATGGACTGCTATCAACAAAATTGAACCCGATTCTAAGAAAGAAAATACTATAAGTCTGGTATACTATCCTGGTGACCTTTAGCCTGAATGTACTTCATGCTGGTTAACTGATTGATCAAATGTAACACATTGGATCAGGTGGCTGCTTGTTGCCTATACATACCATAGCTATAGACTGTAATACAATTTTCAACCAAAAACTATATCGCACATGATACCGATTACTTCTTTATTGTCCGGCTAAAACAGCCACCATATAATTGATTAAAAACATTCCTGCTCATGCAGCAGGCCGTCTATTGCCCGGTTTCAGCCAGAAGCCGGAACGGAGATTCTATGGCCCGAACGAAACCAATAAAACATACTTATGTTCCGCAAAAAAAAGTTATTTACTTATTGTTTACTACTGCTGCTTGCAGCAACAAAAACCTATGCCAGAAATGGTTTGCAGGATGCGCTTGACAAAAAGATCACCATTGAATTAAAGAATGTTATTCTTAAAGATGCGCTGGAAAAAATCGGGAATCTCGCTGAAGTATCCTTTGTATTTGTAAGCAATGAGGCACTGGATGTTAATAAGGTAAGTGTGGATGCACATAATGAAAAAGTAGGCGATCTGCTCGACAAGCTGCTTACCCCCTACTCTCTTTCCTATAGTGTGATGTACGACCGCGTAGTCATCAAACATGACAACAGCAAAAAGCCTGCTTCTCTGGCGGTAACAGGTAAACTGATGCGTATAACCCTTCCCGTTACAGACGTAAAAGGTGTGGTGACCAATGAAAAGAAAGAGTTCTTGCCAGGCGTAAGTATCATGATCAAAGGCACTTCCCGTGGTGTAACCACTAATGAAAAAGGCGTATTTGAACTAAAAAAAGTGGCCAACGACGCCATCCTCGTATTCAATTACACCGGTTACAAAACAGAAGAAATCAGTGTTGCTTCCTTCAAAAGCGGCGCGCTTACCATTGTACTGAAAGAAAAACCCACCCGCCTCCAGGAAGTGGTAGTTACCGGTTTCCAGAGCATCGATAAAACAAAATTCTCTGGCGCCGCCACCCGGCTGAAAGGCGAAGATGTGAAAATAGACGGGCTTACCGACGTAAGTCGCATGCTTGAAGGACGGGTTGCCGGCGTAGCCATCCAAAATGTTTCCGGCACCTTTGGCTCTGCGCCAAAAGTACGTATCCGTGGAGCTACTTCTATCAATGGCGATAACAAGCCATTATGGGTAGTAGATGGTGTGGTGCTGGAAGATGTGGTCAATATCTCTAACGACCAGCTCTCCAGCGGGGACCCTACCACCCTGCTTGGCTCTGCAGTGGCTGGTCTTAACTCCAACGACATCGAAAGTTTTGATATCTTAAAAGACGCTGCAGCGGCAGCTTTGTATGGTGCCCGCGCCATGAACGGCGTGGTAGTAATCACTACCAAAAAAGGTCGTGCAGGCAAGCCCGTTATTAATTACAGCGGTAATTTCAGCACACAACTAAAACCCAACTACAACAACTTCAATATTATGAACTCCGGGCAGCAGATGTCTGTACTGGCTGAACTCGAAAGAAAAGGAATCCTTAACTCGGATATACTTTCCCAGGGCGATATTGGCGTATTTGGTAAATTATACGAAAAGCTCGACGCTGACAACAACGGAAACTTCCCCGTGGAAAACGACCCTGAACACCGCAAGGCATTTTTATTACGCTATGCCAAAGCCAACACCGACTGGTTTGGCCTCCTCTTCCGGAATAACTTTGTACAGGAACACTCACTCAGCATTTCATCAGGAACCGATAAAGCACAATCCTATTTTTCCACCAGTTTTTATAGCGATAACGGATGGACGCTGGCCGATAAAGTTACCCGTTATACACTGAACTACCGGAACAACTATAAACTGTCCGACAGACTCTCCGCCGGGTTCTCTACACTCGCCTCTGTTCGCCGCCAAAAAGCACCCGGCGCACTCACCCGCAGCAGTAACCCGGTAGAAGGTCAATACGACCGCGATTTCGATATCAACCCATTCAGCTACTCCCTCAATACCAGCCGCACACTGACCGCTTATGATGAAAACGGAAAGCTGGAATACTTCAGACGAAATTATGCGCCGTTCAATATCATCAACGAACTGGAAAATAATTACCTGGACCTTAATATGATGGACCTCCGCCTACAGGGTGACTTGTCGTGGAAACTGACAAAAAATATCCGCTACGAATTTACCGGCGCTATCCGGTATGTGAAATCCTCCAGGGAACACCAGATCACAGAAAATGCCAACATGGCCAACGCCTACCGCGCAGCCGGCAACGCCACCATCGCCGAAAGAAATAAATTTTTATACCGCGATCCTGATAACCCGGACGCTTTGCCGGTAATAGTATTACCCGCTGGCGGCTTCTATAACCGTACCGAAGACCAGCTATTGAACTATGACTTCCGTAATGGCATCAATTACTCCGACACCTTCGCGCAAAAACATAATCTCAATATACTGGTAGGACAACAAGTAAAATATGCTGACCGCCAGAATGCATCCAACACCGGTTATGGCTATCAATACGACAACGGCGGCGCCACCTTTACCGATTACCGTATCCTCAAACAAACCATTGAAAGTAATTTCCCCTACTTTGGTATGGGCAGAGACTACGACCGTTTCGCCGCATTTTATGCCACCGGCACCTACGCTTACAACAACAAGTACAACTTCACGGCTACCGGCCGTTACGACGGTTCCAACCGTCTCGGGCAATCCCGCAAGGCCCGGTGGCTCCCTACCTGGAGCGTGGCCGGTTCCTGGAATATAGACAGGGAAGCTTTTGCCGCAAGCATCCGTCAGCTGGACTACCTGACGCTTCGTGCCAGCTATGGCTTAACCGCCAGTATGGGGCCCGCCACCAATTCCAACATAGTCTATCAAACCGTTAATACTAATCGCCCGCATCTCACAGAAGTTGAATCTGTTATCCGGTTATCGCATTTACAAAATGATGATCTCACCTGGGAGAAATTATACACCACCAACATTGGGATCGACGGTGGATTTTTTAATAACCGCCTCAACTTCAGCATCGATGCCTATACACGTAAAAGCTTCGACCTGATCAGCCGCATCAAAACTTCCGGGATCGGTGGCGAAATGTTTAAAGCCGCCAACTATGCGGACATGGACTCTAAAGGACTCGAAGTAATGATAGGCGGAGATATCATCCGGACTAAAGACTGGAACTGGAAATCCAGCGCTACCTTTGGTTACAGCACCAACAAAATTACCAACGCAAAAAATATCCCCGGCATCTTCGATCTCGTGGTCGCAGAAGGTGGTAACACAGAAGGATACCCGGTACACAGTCTTTTCTCTCTCCGATATACGGGTCTTGATCCAAAATCAGGCGCGCCCTCATTTATTAACCAGAATGGCGTCAAGAGTGCTGATGTAGACCTCCAATCACTCAACACCAGTCACCTGGTATACCAGGGACCGGTAGATCCACCAATCACAGGCGGGTTCTCCAATACCTTCCGTTATAAAGCTTTGTCACTGAATATATTTTTTACCTACCAGTTTGGCAACAAGATCCGCTTGTATCCTGCCTTCAAAACCAGTTACTCCGACCTTGACGCCATGCCCAAGGAATTCTACGACCGCTGGGTAATGCCGGGTGATGAAGGCACCACACATGTCCCGTCTATCCTGGATGCTTTTGAACAAATATTGCTCAAAGGCGCCCATCCATACAACAATTACAACTACTCCACTGAAAGAGTGGCCAAGGGTGATTTCATCCGGCTGAAAACAGTGTCGCTGACTTATCAGCTGCCCGGAAAACTCACCCGGCTTGCCGGGTTCAGTAATGTAGCAGTAAGCGCTGCCGCCATCAATCCATGGCTGCTCTATGCAGATAAAAGGCTGCAGGGCCAGGACCCTGAGTTTTTCAACGCCGGTGGCGTAGCCCAGCCTATTCAGAAGCAATTCACATTTTCTTTAAAAGTTGGTATTTAAAAAAGTATATATGTCAACCTGCTATATAACGTCCACAACGCAACGAAAAATAAAGCCCGCCCTTATCGGCATATTTGCGCTCACCACACTTATCGCCGGCGGATGTAAAAAATACCTGGAGCAGGTGCCTGACAGCACCTGGACAGATCTCAGCACACCTGCCAAAGTAAGCAAGCTACTGGGTACTGCATACCCGCAGGCCAGCTATACTACAATGTGCGAGGCGATGTCTGACAATGTAGGTGACAAAGGCGTAGGCGTATACTACCGCCCCAACCAGGATGCTTATGTATTTAATGATATCCAGTGGATCGAGGAAGACTCACCCGAGGCTTATTGGAAAGCCTGCTACACTGCTATCGCCGCCGCCAACCAGGCGCTGGCAGCATGTGAAAAAGCAGCAGATCCCGCCGCTTATACCCGTCAGCGAGGTGAAGCTCTGCTGGCGAGGGCTTACGCGCATTTTATGCTGGTAAATATCTTTGCCAAAAGCTACGATGCTGCCACCGCCGCCAAGGATCCCGGTATCCCCTATGTAACCGTACCCGAAACCGTAGTCATCAAACAGTATGAACGTAAAACGGTAGCCTATGTATACGACATGGTGGAAAAAGACCTGCTATCCGGCCTGCCGCTGATCAGCGATGATGCGTATAGCGTTCCCCGTTATCATTTTAACCAGAGCGCCGCCTATGCATTTGCTAGCCGTTTTTATCTTTTTAAGAAAGATTATCCTAAAGTGATAGCCTATGCAGACCATACCTTTTCCAATAACGATGTAGCCAACAACATGCGTCGGTGGAATAGCACTTACGGCAACATGTCGCCCGCACAGATCTTCGACCTCTACGCCAACGCCAACGAAAAAGCCAACCTGTTGATTGCAGAAGCCCCCTCCCTCTGGGGCCGCAATGCCGGCCGGCTGCGGTATGATCTCGACTATGTACATGAGGCGGAGATACTGGGCCGTAATGTAACCGGTGGCGTGTGGGCGTACCCATTATACTACTATGGCTCCCAGGATTATTTTGTGCCTAAATTATCGGAATACTTCGTGAAAAATTCCGTGAACGCCACCATCGGACAGCCCTATGTGATGACCCCGTTGTTCACCACGGAAGAAGTATTGTTTAACCGCGCAGAAGCCAATGCCTGGCTTAACAACACCAGCGCCGTGCTGGCGGATCTCAACCTGTTTGCCAGCAAACGTATCCGGAATTACAACGCCGCGCAACATACCATCACGCTGTCGGCCATGCAGCAATTCTACGGCATCACCGATGCCAGAAGCGCCTGTATCCGCACCATCCTGGATTTCAAGCGGGCAGAATATATACAGGAAGGACAACGCTGGTTTGACCTGCAACGCTACAAAATGCCGGTGATACACACTACCAGGGAAGGACAAATACTGGAACTGAAAGCCGACGATAACCGCCGCCTGTTCCAGATCCCGGCGGCTGCCACCACCTCCGGAATAGCATTAAACCCAAGATAATAACAAGCGATACTACCAACACTAATACATCAACAAAATGAAAGCATTATTACTCATCATCCCCCTATGCTTGCTGTTAGCCTGCAGCAAGAAAGATGACCCGGGCAACGTGGAAAATATTCCCGGCCTTGGCGGCGATACCTGGGTGAACTCACCATTGGATAAATGGTTGCACGATACCCTGACGGTGCCGTTCAATATTGCGGTAAAATATAAATGGGACCAGTTCGAATTTGAACTGAACAAGACACTGGTACCGCCTAAAGAAGAAAAGATAATACCCGTAATGTCGGCCATTCAAAAAGTATGGATGAATACCTATATCAGTGAGGCCGGGGCTATTTTCTTCAAAAAATACTGCCCGAAGTATTTTATCCTGTCCGGAAGCGCCAGCTGGAACGAAAACGGCACCATTACCCTCGGGACAGCAGAAGGCGGCCGAAAAGTAGTGCTATACCTCGTCAACGATTTTCTGACAAAAGGAATGGAAGGATACCGGCCTTCCGATTCTTCCAACGTAAAACAAATGTTCCATGTAATAGAGCATGAGTTTGGCCATATCCTGCATCAGACCGTAATGTATCCCGTTGCGTTTAAACGTATCTGCGCAGGATTCTACACCGGCAACTGGAATAACATTTCGGACGAGGAGGCCCGCCGCGATGGTTTTGTAACACCGTACTCCATGGCCAGCTTTGACGAAGATTTTGTAGAGATGGTATCCACTATGCTGGTAGAAGGAAAAGCTGGATTTGACGCCATGGTTAATAGTATCCCCGACGGCACCAGCATCAATGGCGTATCCAAAGCCGAGGCCCAGTCACGGCTGCGGCAAAAGGAAGCCCTCGTGGTCAGCTATTTCTCCATTGTATGGCATATCGACTTCTACAGTCTCCAAACACGCACGCGAAGAGAAATCAATCAGTTACTCTATTAAAAGCAACGCTCCACAGAGAGTAAAAATAACAGTATGAGAAACAACCTGATCTTTTTATTATTCATCCTGGCCGGTATCGCCTCCTGTAAAAAGGAAACAGATCCCGTTTTTGATAAATCACCGGACCAACGTATCAATGATACGTTGTCGCATTACCAGCAAGTGCTCACCGGCGCCCCGTATGGCTGGAGGGCACTGGTATACCCGGCAGGCGTTCCCGGAAGCGTATACAGCTTCTATTTCAGTTTCTCCGATGCCAACCGGGTACAAATGTTTTCCGACTTCGATGCTGCCAGTACCAACAACATACATGAAAGCAGCTGGCGATTGAAAGCATTACAACAGCCGTCCCTGCTATTCGATACCTATTCTTATTTGCACGTACTCTGTGACCCTGACGCCAGCCACAACGGCGGCGTATATGGCAATGGCCTGGGCTCCGATTTTGAATTTTCCATCAACGGCGCACAAGGCGATTCCGTTTGGCTCACCGGCCGCTTCCATCGCAGCAAAGCTGTATTGATCAAGGCTACGCAACAGGACCAGGAAAACTACCTGCAGCATAAAATCAACCGGTCGATCGATAGCATTGGTGCACTGCTCACCTACTTTCATCGGCTATCTACCAGCTCTGGCGACTATGATGTAAGCATTAACCAATACCTGCACTGGATCACCTTTACCTGGACAGAAGATGGAAAGCCGCAACAAGTAACTACCGGTTACACCTATACGCCAACAGGCATTACCCTTATCCCTGCATTTAAAGCCAATAACATTACCATCAGCAGCCTGGAACAGGTAAAATGGGAAAACGGCGCTATCGCCTTTACTATTAACGGTAAGCCGGCTACCATCACCAACACGGCCACACCACTGGTTATTGATCCAGCAGCAGCCCAACGGTGGTACCAGTATGCCATACAAAATGAAAAGTACTGGATAACAGCCAGCGGGTTTCATGCGGATGGTAAAGATGACGCCTGCCATATCACCGACTTACCCAACTACGCCTTTCTCACCTACTACCCGCAGATCAATGGCCCTGGTACCTCACTGGATCTCCTCGGGTTTGTGATAAAGCAAGACGATGGTAAGAATAGTATCGAATTTGGCCCGGGTTACAGCGCTCCCTCTTTTACCACAGACGGACGGATCATTTTCAATGACAACGGTTTTTATGGAGACCCAGCCAACTATGTTACTGCTGTGCAAAAAACAAGAGCACTGATGGCTGACCCGCAAGGCTTCTACCTGGTACAAACCGGCACATCCACCTTTGATATGGTCAATGCCAGGGATGGCAAATCGTGGATCAACTGGCGGACTTTCTAATTGCAACAACCAAATTCAAAATAGCCTCATATGAGAAATTGTACGGTTCGTTATCTATATAAAACAACATTACTTATAGGAGTACTGCTAATGCTGGTAGCGCGGCTATCGGCACAAACAGATATCAGTATTGGCAATAGTACTTCCGGCAATACAGACCTGGGATATCCCTGCCCCCTGCAGGATTACTATGAAGGCAGCCGCGCGCAGTTCCTGTACCGCGCATCTGAGCTGCACAGCGCAGGTATGGCCGCTGGCGTGATCAGTGGTCTGAAATTTAATGTACTCAATCTCAATGCTACAGATACTATTGAGCAATACACTATCAAAATTGGCGTTACCAGCGACGCCACGCTGAGCAGCACCACCTGGGTCACCGTCAGCAACCAGGTATACGGCCCGGTGGACTACCTGCCCAAAACTGGTATCAACATCCTGACTTTCTCTTCCAGCTTTTTCTGGAATGGATCAGATAATATCGTAGTGGAAATATGTAATGGCGCTCCCGATTCAGATACGCGCCTTACCTACAGCCACAACCCTGAAGTACCTTTTACAACAGGACTTCCCTTTAACGGCTCGCATACCTACAGAACCGACGGGCTTAACTATTTATGCGGCACCTCCAATACCAGCAACACCGGTGCTATGACTACCCGCCCCGATATTAAATTTTCCTGGACACCGGCAGCCGCGTGCACCGGCATACCTACCGCCGGTACTGCCTCTGCCAGTCCCTCTACTGTTTGTATGAACGGGCAGGTAGTGGTTACCTTATCAGGTACCACGATCGCCTCGGGGATACATTACCAATGGCAGTCGTCCCCCAATAACAGCACCTGGACAGATATCCCCAACGATACCACCAACAGACTGGAAACCACACAAACAGTTACCACCTGGTACCGCTGTAAAGTAACCTGTACTGCCACCAATACCACCGCCATTTCCAGCAGTGCCATAGTAACATCACCACTGGCAGTATCCGGTACTTTTACTATTAATAAGGCATTGCCTACCGGCGGTACCAACTTTGCTTCCTTTAATGACGCCTACAACTCGATCAAATGCGGGATCAACGGCCCCGTTATATTCAACGTAGCGGCAGGCGGCAGCGCTTATAACGAACAGCTACTGATCACCCCTGTTCCCGGCGCCTCCGCCACCAATACTATTACTTTCAACGGTAACGGGGATACGCTGACCTACAGTGGTACCTCTTCTTCACCGGCGGTCATTAAACTCTCTGACGCAGATTACTTCACCTTCAATAATCTCGTGATCAAACCCATCGGCACCAACAACGGATGGGGAGTACACCTGACCAGCGATGCGGATTATAACAACATCCGCAACTGTACTTTTCTACTGGACACCACCTCCAGTTCTACCAGTAACGCAGGTATCGTGATCAGCAATTCCACTTCCGCCACGTCTACCGGCGAAGCAAAATGCGATTTCAACACCTTTGCTGATAACAATATCAACGGCGGTTACTACGGTATCGTCTTAACCGGCAGCAATACATTTGCCAACGGTAACAATAAGATCATCAATAATAAGATCAGTAACTTCTACAGCTATGGTATTTATGTAACCGGCTCGTTTAACACACTGATTGAAAACAATATTATCAGCAGACCTACACGAAGCAATGTTACTTCGTTTTATGGTATCTATTTTACGGATCTGAGTACGAAGGCAAACATTACGCGTAACATTGTCCGTAACCCCTTTGGAGGCGCCCCCAGTAGTACCAGCACCGCCTATGGCATCTACTTCTCCAGCACCGATGCACTCTCCCAATTGGAGAATGTGGTAAGCAATAACCTGTTGCATAATTTCACAGGTAAAGGAGATGTATATGGCATCTATAACTCAGGCTCAGACAACGTTTGGTATTATCACAATACCATTGCACTGGATGGCGCGTCTACTACCTCTTCGACTTATACCTCCCGCGGATTTTACCAGACTTCCAAAGCAGATGGTGTTGAATTTGTAAACAATCTCATCTCGGTAACACGCACCGGTGGCGGCAATAAATATTGTGTTTACTTCGCTGCCACCAACGGCACCATCCATGCCAACAGGAACGACTATTACCTGGCAGCGGCCGGCGGCACCAATAACGTCGGCTACTATGGCGCCAACAACGCCAGCCTGCTTGATTGGCAAACTGCGTCCAAACAGGACAGCAACTCCGTAAGTTCCAATCCACTGTTTGTATCCGTTAGCAGCGGCAATTATCAACCTGCCAACGCCTCTATTGACAATAAGGGCACCCCGGTAAATATCACCGTGGATATTAACAATGCCACCAGAAGCACTACCACACCGGACATTGGTGCATATGAATTTACACCAGGCCCCTGCGTAACGCCACCTCTGGGCGGTAATGCACAGGTGAGCCCTTCTGTGATTTGTGTGAACAGAAAAGTAGCCTTAACGCTGACAGATAATACCATCGGGCTGGGACAAACCTACCAATGGCAAAAATCTGCCACGGCTACCGGTACTTATACACCGGTAGGCGGTTTGCTGACCAACCCGGATACGGTGATTACAGCTGTTACCACCTCCTGGTATCGGGTAGCCGTTACCTGCAGTGGCAACACAGCTTACTCACAGCCCATTCTCCTCACCGTAAACCAGGCTTTCCCGGCGGGATCTTACACCATTAATAAAAACATCCCCGCCAGCGCCACCAATTTTATCAGCTTCAACGCGGCTAAAGCGGCAATGGAATGCGGTATTCAGGGGCCGGTTGTATTGAATGTAGCGCCAGCTTCCGGTCCTTACCTCGAACAACTGGTACTGGACTCTATTGCGGGTACCTCTGCAATCAATACTATTACCTTCAATGGTAACGGCAATACGATAAAATTTGCGCCTGCCGACGGCAATGAAAGAGCAGTCATCAAACTGCGTAGCGCCGATCATATCGTGTTCGACAGTCTTGTTATAGACGCTACCAACGGCGACTATGGATATGGCGTACAACTGCTTAACAACGCAGACAGCAACAAAATCACCCGTTGTACGATCCTGACAGATATCGAAGGCACCTACTACGAATACGCAGGCATCGTGGTAAATGGCAGTGAATCCAGCCCTAACAGCGGTACCAATAATGGTTGTGATGGTAATATCTTCTCAAAAAATACTATCACCGGTGGATACTATGGCATCACGATCTATGCTGAAACGGCCGCACCAGCTACCCGCAACAGCATCAGCTACAATACCATCAAAGAGTTTTATGAAACAGGTATCTCTGTAAGCTATACTACCAACACCCTGGTAGACCACAACGATATTTCCAGGCCAGCACGTACCAATAACAGCTATTCTGTATACGGTATCGGCGTAGAAAATAAATCGGCAGATGTAGTGGTCAGCAATAACCGCATCCACAACATGCTCGGTGGTTCACCTGCTTCCACTTCTTCTGTATACGGGCTCGAGTTTTCGTATGCAGATGCCACCGCTACCAATCCTGCCAAAGTTTTCAACAACGTGGTATATGATTTCCGCGGACAAGGTACACAGTATGGTTTCTCCAACTACAGTGCCGATTACATTTACTACTATCACAACACCATTGTGCTGAACGATAGTCAAAATACGTCTTCCAGTACCACCACGGGCTTATACCAGTCAGGTACGGCTACCGGTATACAGTTCTTCGACAATATACTCGACATCAGCAGAGCTGGTAAAGGCAGCAGAACAGGTGTGAGCATTGCTGCCAGCACTGTGATCACATCCAACTACAATGACATCTTTGTAAAAAGTGATTTCAATACTGCCTACACCGGCGCAGCAGGTTCCAACTATGTTACCCTCGCAGCATGGACAACCGGCACCAAACTGGATAGCAACTCATTAGCTGTTCCGCCTGTATTTGCAGATCCTGTTGCCGGTAACTTTGCCCCGGTAATATCTCCCCTCGACAACACCGGTAAACCAGTAGGCATTACCACAGATATCCGGGGTACAACCAGAAGTACTACCAAACCAGATATGGGCGCTTATGAAATAAGCGTGCCTAACTGCAGTAAACCGGTTGTACCGGGTACTTCAACGGTGTTCCCGCTTACCCCGGTATGTATGGGCACCGGCATTAAACTGGACCTGACGGGCAATAGCACCGGAGGTACCCAAACCTATCAGTGGCAACGTTCCGCTTCTGCTGCCGGTCCATGGGTAAATGCCAGCGATACGCAATACGTAAGCGTATTTAATACCACCATAGGTATCGAAAACTACTATCGCTGCCGGATTATATGCGGAGGGACAGACACTGCCTATTCCACCACGGTAAAGGCTAACCTGAATCCGCCATTGCTGGCTGGCGTATATACCATTAACCCAGCGTTGCCCACCAGTGCTACCAACTTCCAGTCGTTCAGCAGCGCTGTTTCCAAGCTGGAATGCGGTATAGCCGGTCCTGTTACCTTCCTCGCAAAAGCAGGTATCTACACCGAGCAAATTACCATGCATCATATCCCTGGTGCGTCTGCGGTGAACAGGGTTACCTTTAGCAGCGAAACCGGCAATGCTACTGCAGTAACGCTTACCTACACCGGTACCAGCGCACTGAACTATGTGCTGAAGCTGGATAGCGTAGACTACGTTACCTGGAAAGCGATCACTATTAAACCTGCCGGCACCACCAATGCAAGAGGCGTAGTGTATACCAACACATCGTCTTACGACAGCATCAGTGCCTGTATCATTCCTTTACCGGCTACTACCAGCACAGGAACAACGGTGAGCGGTATATACGGCGACGAATGTACCGGTACCGGTAACGTGATCAGTGGCAATACCATCAGCAACGGATCTACTGGCATCTATTGGTCTGGCGCTTACAGCGCTGTTACACCCGGCCTCGTACTGGACAGTAACAAACTGGATCAGTCGTATGTAAACGGCATCTATGCAGAATATACCGACAGCCTGATGATTCAGCGCAACCAGGTGAGTATGAGCGGCAACCTCGCTTCCGATGCTTATGGCATCCATACAGATAACACCAACGGTTATATTATTTCCGGTAACAAAGTTACTATCAATAATACTGGTGAAAACATCCACGGCATCTACCTGGAAAATGCAGACGCCAATGCAGGTATAAAAGGACTAGTATCCGGCAACCGGATCATTACAAGAGGAAATATTACCGGGGACGTACGCGGACTGGAACTTTACCAGGTTGATGCTGCCACTATTTCCAACAACGTGATCAGTGTGAAAGCCAGTGGTAGCAATGCCTATGGCATTTACAGCGAAAGCAGTTCCAATCTCAATTACTATAACAACTCGGTACTGAACAGCGGTGTTACTACGGATGACAACTACGCCGCTTACTTCAGTCATACCTCCACCAACTATGGCAATGTGAAGATCAAAAACAACATCTTCGCATCAGATACCAGCGGCGTGGCGATGTATGTGGCCGACCCGCTTTACCTGAAAAGCGATTACAATACGCTGTATACAAAAGGTACCGTACTTGTAAAACAGGCAACACCTGCCGGCAGCTATGCTACCCTGCATGACTATATCAGCGCAGATACCCTCGACATCAACTCGATTGTTTACAAACCTGCTTTTGTAAATGATACCACGCTGCAACCGGCCATTGCCAATCCTGAAGTATGGGCCATCCATGGTCGTGGTGTGCAGATAGAAGGTAACGACAAAGATATCACCGGCGCAGCCAGACCAGTTAAACTGACTGATGGCGTACCGGATATGGGCGCTTATGAGTTCCTGCCAACAGCTGTACCACCGGTGTTACCCGCCTTCCCTGCCACACCGGCGCCGGGGGTAACACAAACATTTATGTTTGGTACGGATACGGTTACAAAAATCACCTGGAATCCGGGTACTGCTATTCCCACCAACATAGCAGTAAGACGTTACTCCGGTATTAAGCCGCCTAACCTGGCTAACGGTACCGCACATATGTATTTCTATACAGATGTGGACGTAACACCAGCCAACGGGCAATACAACTTTAATATCGATCAATTCTATCTCGACCCCTGGCAAGGATTTATCAGGCGTCAGAAAGACATCAGGATGGGCCGTACCGACAATGCCAATACCTGGATAGTCGATTCGCTGAGCCATGTATACGATATCCCGAACGTGATCAGGGATAGCTCGCTGCACTTCCTGGATAAATTTACCGGGTTGAATGGTGGCGCCAACAATACACAATTATTACAACCGGCCGACAGTTCCAACAGGGGCACCCGGTTCTGGGTCGGCTATGGCCATCACCAGTTCTTCTCCGGCGATAATTCTCAGAACATGGTGTTGTACCTCAATGCGCAGGACTCTGCCAATGTCACCGTTCGTATCAATGGTACCAACTGGGAACGCGTGTATCATATTCCATCCAATAAAACCATCACTACGGAGATTATACCAAAGAACGGACTGAATGATGCCCGTCTCATAGAAGAAGGGTGGTCAGATAAAGGCATCAGTATAGAAAGTGATGTGCCCATTGTTGCGTACGCGCATATCTATGGCAGCGCTTCTTCCGGTGCCACCATGCTGTTGCCGGTAGGCACTTATGGATATGAATATGCCACCTTGTCGTCAAGGCAGAATTACAGTAATGACACCTATTCCTGGTTCTATGTGATCGCCGACTATGACAATACCAAAGTAGAAATTACTCCTTCGGTACCCACCTTGGCCGGCAAGCCAGCCAATACAACGTTCACAGTGACACTGAACAAGGGTGAAGTGTACCAGGTACTGGGTGCTATGATGCCAGGCGGCAGCAGCGATGGATATGATCTGTCTGGTAGCCGGGTAAGATCAGTGATCAATGAAGATGGTAAATGCTACCCCATGGCCGTATTTTCCGGCAGCAGCCGTACCGGCATTGGTTGCGGTGGAGAGACAGGCAGCTCAGGTGATAACCTGATCCAGCAAAACTTCCCGTCACAGGCATGGGGTAAAAAGTACCTCACCGCACCAACTTCCAACAGCAGCGGCGCCAGCTCCTTTATGACCAATATATACCGCGTACTGGTGAAAGACCCTGCTACCCAGGTAAAAGTAAATGGTATGGTACTAACAGGTTTGATTAACAACCGGTTCTACCAGTTTGAAAGCAACACCGCCGACAATATCGAGGCTAATCAGCCTATCATGGTAGCCCAATATATGTCGTCCAGCGGAAGCTGCGCCAATACCGACGGTGGTGGCGATCCGGAAATGATCTATCTGAGCCCGGTAGAACAGGGCATCAAAAAAGTAGGATTATACCGTAATACCCAGGAAGCCATCACCATCAATTACCTGACCCTTATTATACCAACAGGAGGTCTGTCTTCCCTGCTCATCGATGGCAGCGCTACTTTCGACCATACGTATCCACATCCTAACGCCACAGGCTATACGGTAGTAGTAAAACGCTGGCCTGCTGCACCGGCACAGTGTACGGTTACCAGCGACTCTGCATTTACTGCTATCACCTATGGTCTCGGAAGTGTAGAAAGCTACGGTTACAACGCCGGTACTTTGGTAAAAAATCTGAACATCCTGCCTTCATTCAACAATGTAATGAATAACAGTGGTCAGAATAACACCTATACCTGCGCTAAAACACCATTCCGGTTTTCTATGCTGATACCGGTAAAACCAACCAGCATCGCCTGGAAATTCAGCCAGGTAGCCAATCTGGCGCCTAAAACAGATATAGTACAGAACAACCCGGTACCGGTAGATTCTATGATCAGCAATGACCGTAAATACTATCGCTTCACCGTACCTGCAGATTATATCTTCAGTAAACCGGGCATGTACGACGTACCTATCCTGATTTCACATCCCGATATTGAAAGCTGCAGTAATAGCTTTGAAAGCATCCTGCAGATTAAAGTAATCCCTGCCCCCGTGGTGAATTTCAGTGTTGACTACACCGGCTGCTTAAACGATGGCGCCCTCTTCAAAGGAACCGCTGCTACCAGCAACGGTGTGGCAATCAGCAACTGGAAATGGAACTTTGGTGACTCTACTTTGGGCACGGCAAAAGACACCCTGAAACATTACAAATATCCAGGCATAAAACAGGTAAAACTGAGCATTGTAGCGGCTGAAGGTTGTGTAGGAGATACCACCAAAGAAGTGGAAGTATATGCTCCCGCTGTTGCTCAGATCGTAAAAGACTCCATGACGGTTTGCAGTGGTACCAACGTAATCCTGTCTGCCAAAAACCCCGAACCGGGCGTACTGTATAACTGGTACGACGCACCAGTAGCAGGTAACCTCTTATTTACCGGAAGCGATTATACCATTAATAATATCGCAGCTGGTGGCACCTACTATCTCGAAACGCTCACCCACGGATGCCCTGGCACCGTTCGCGCCAAAGCCATCGTGCATGTGTTGCCGGTACTTGCTACACCGGTAGTAACGGTAGACAGCATAGGCGTGAATATGATCCGGTTTAAATGGAAGGCAATAGCTAACGCCACCAGTTATGAGGTATCGGTTGACGGCGGTACTACCTGGACCCTGCCTTCATCCGGCAGAGAAGGACTGGTACACATTATCAGCGGCTTACAACCGGTACAGACCGTAAAACTGATTGTACGCGCAAAAGGCTGCGAAGACAAGGAATCATTGCCTGCAGAAGGTAAAACGTTACCTGACGGCATCTACATTCCAAATACGTTTACGCCAAACAACGATGGTAAAAATGACGTGCTGCTGGTATATGGCTATATCATCAAACAAATGCACATGACCATTTTTGACCAGTGGGGCGAAAAAGTATTCGAATCCAACAACCAGACAACGGGCTGGGATGGCCAATACAAAGGGAAAGCATTGCCTTCCGGCGTGTATATCTATGTATGTCATCTTACCCTTACCGATGGAAGTAAAACAGAAAAGAAAGGAGTCATTAACCTGATCCGTTAAAAGCAGTTGTATGAAAAAAATCAGCATAGCAAAACTGTCGCTTGCCGCAGGATGTATGATAATGTTGCATTGGCCTCGTGCCAATGCAACCATCCTGCCTCCCCAGGAAATAGACAGTATCGCAGGCAACAGCAGATCAGTGCTCGTATATCCGAACCCGGTAATGGCCTCCTTGAATATACGGTCGCGCAAACCCATTCAGCAACTGATACTCTACGCCATGGACGGCAGAACCATTAAAAAAGTTGCCTCCTGCGGCAAACACAACCAGCTGTATGTGCAGGATATAAAGAACGGAGCATATATGCTGAACACCATCTTTGAAGATGGTACCCGGACGTCGAAGATGATCATCAAACAGTAATCATTTCAATATGAAAAATTGAAGCAGATGTCAACCAATCTAATATATTACAAAGCACATTTGATTGCCATATCCCTCATCCTGTTTGAGTTCGTAGCCAATGTTGCATACGCCCAGAATCTTTCCAACAAAGGGAAGGATTTCTGGGTGGGCTACGGACACCATCAGTTCATGGAAATGGGTCAAAGCAACAGCCAGGAAATGATCCTGTATCTCAGTGCTGAACAGCCGGCTACCGTCACCGTTAGCATCACCGGTACTGCCTGGACACGTACTTACAACATCCCGGCTAATACCGTGATTGCATCGGACCTGATTCCAAAATCAGGCGCCAATGATGCCAGGCTTTATTCCCTCCCCCCTTCTTTTGGTGGCACCGGCGGGGAAGGTATTTTTACCGGTAAGTCTATTCACATACAAAGCAATGTACCTATCGTAGCCTATGCACATATCTATGGCAGCGCCTCTTCCGGTGCTACCATGCTTATGCCGGAAGAAACCTGGGGCTACTCCTATATTTCAGTCAACAGTATGCAGAATTATGCAGACGACTGTTTTTCCTGGATGTTTGTGATTGCCAACCAGAATAATACCGTGGTGGAAATTACGCCTTCGGTACTTACCCGTAATGGCCGCCCCGCTGGCGTACCTTTTACGGTTACGCTGAACCGTGGCGATATTTACCAGCTGGTAGGCGCCTCCCTTGGCGGTGGCGTCGGGCGTCAGTTGACAGGTACCACTATCAAGTCTATCGGCAACCCCATGGGGCAATGTTACCCCGTAGCGGTATTCTCCGGCAGCAGTCGCACTGCTATCACCTGTAACAACAGCAGCAGCAGCGGTGATAATAATATCCAGCAAATCTTCCCTTTCCAGGCATGGGGTAAACGTTACCTGACGGCGCCTACTTCAGAAGACGATATGCCCTCCACCCTGCAATATAATATCTACAAAGTAGCAGTAAAAGATCCTGCTACTATCGTAAAACGGAATGGCGTCATCCTCACCGGCCTGATCGCCAATTCATACTACGAGTTTGTCAGCAATACGGCCGATTACATTGAATCTAATAAACCTGTGCTGGTAGCACAGTTTATGGCATCGTCAGGCGCCTGTGGCAACAACAGCGGACTTGGCGATCCGGAAATGGTATACTTAAGCCCGGTGGAACAGGCCATTAAAAGAATAGGGTTTTATCGAAACGACCGGGAATTTATAGAAACCAACTATCTCACCATGATCATTCCTACGGCAGGCCTGACCTCTCTGCGTATAGATGGCAGTCCCTTATATGACTTTGCTTATCCACACCCTAACCTCAACGGTTACACGGTAGTGATAAAACGATGGCCAGCCGCTCCCGCGCAGTGTATTGTAAGCAGCGACTCCGCATTTACCGCCGTCACCTATGGTTTGGGTAGTGTGGAAAGCTATGGCTACAACGCCGGTACACTGATCAATAACCTCAACGCAGTAGGATCTATCCATAACAGTTATGATACCTCTAAAACATCCAATGACTTCACCTGTACCAATACGCCGGTAGAGCTGTCCATTTTAATGGCTTATAAACCTACCAAAATGGTGTGGAAACTCAGCTCCCTCGGTACTGTTATTACACCGAATGCAGATGTAACTGTGAACACACCGGTAAGTACGGGCACTGTGCTGATCAATGGTATTACCTACTATAAATACTCCTTGCCCGGCACTTACCAGTTCAGCACTATCGGGGAATATGATATCCCGGTAATGTCAACACACCCCAGCATCGAAAACTGTAACAACACGGAGAAAGTAGGCTTTACTATATTGGTGAAAGGCAAGCCCCGTGCCGTAATGACCTATGCGCATACCGGTTGTACGCTGGACACTGTATATTTTAAGGGAGATACCAGCCTGAAAGATCCGTTGATTGACCGATGGAACTGGGAATTCCCCGGACCGGTAAAAGACAGCGGCATAAAGGTAGGCAAAGTATTCCCGGTAGGCACTTCCGCCATAAAGCTGACCGTTATATCAAGGGATGGTTGTGTGGGAGACACTGCCTTCCAGGTGGCGACCGTAGCTAAGCCCGTAGCCACATTCACTACAGATGCAGCAATGCTCTGCGAAGCCGGTGTGTTGAAAATTACCGACAACTCCACATATGGCGGCACCGCTCCACTGAAATCGTGGTACTGGAATTTCGGTAACGATTCCGTATTAACTGCCACCACCGGCGCCGCGCAAACGATTACCTACAAAGATCATAATACCTACACTATAAAGCATGTAGTAAAAGTAAGTGACCTGTGTGTGAGCGACACCGTGTCTAAAACCCTAACGGTATATGCCAAACCCACACCACTGTTCAGCTACCCGGGCGACTGCCTGCCTGTTGGAGGTTTGGTGCAGTTTACCAGTGGCGCCATAGTGCCGGATGCGCAAACACTGACTGCACATGCCTGGAATTTCGGAGACGCCAATGCAACGGGAACAAACCCGAATACGTCTGTACTGAAAGATCCTACGCACGCCTATACAAAGTTTGGCACCTATTCCATTAAATATAGTGTTACTACCGATAAAGGTTGTACGAAAGATACTACGGTAACGGCTACCTTTAAATTAAAACCGCAGCTGGCGTATGCGGCACTGACCGGTGTTTGTGTAAATACGCCGGGTACAGTAGCCATCGGTAAGGCAACCATCCAGAACGGCGTAACCGGAAAGGGCTACTACCGCGGACCAGCCACCGATTCAAGTGGCAACTTTACGCCTGCCGTCGCAGGCACGGGCACGCATACCATCTGGTACATATTTAACACCGATAGTGGTTGCGCCGATTCTATCTCCACTACCATGGTAGTATATCCTAAACCTGCAGCGGCCTTTACCGCCGCTGCGGATCTGTGTCTGGGTCAAAACACCACCTTCACCGACCAGTCTACTATTTCCACCGGCAGCATTACCAACTGGAAATGGGACCTGGCAGACGGCACGCTGAAAAACAACACCAATAACAATCCGTTTACCATCACTTATCAGAAAGACAGCAACTACCTCGTGAAGCTGGTGGCGGTAAGTGATCATAACTGTACCAGTGATACGGCCAAAGTTGCGGTGCTGGTACACCCTTTACCCGTAGTAGATTTCAGTTTACCGGCCAAAGTATGTATGCCGGATGGCAACGCTGCTTTTATCAATCTCACTAAGATAAAAGATAAAACAAGCCTGGCCTACCAATGGAACTTTGGCGACGGTGGCGCCGGCGCTGCCACCAAAGATCCTACCTGGCAGTACAAAGCGTTCGGACCATTTGATGTAAAGCTGATAGCCACCAGCCCTTACGGCTGTCAAGATTCGGCTACCAAAACGCTGAGCGCTTTCTTCGGACAGCCAACGGCTTCCTTTAAAGTAACACCAGACACCCTTTGCCAGGGCACAGATAACGTATTCACGGATCAAAGCACAGACGCCACCGGCACTATCAACAAATGGCAGTGGAGCTTTGGCGATGGCGCTGTTTCTACCGATCAAAACCCCGTGAAAAAATATACTGCGCCCGGCGAATACAGCGTGCAGTTACAGGTATCCAACCAGTCGGGCTGTGGCTCGGCTGCATATAATGGCACTGTTATCGTTTACCTGCAACCGGTGATCGATGCGGGGCCTTCATTTGTGGTACCACAAGGCACTATCATCAGTTTTAAACCGGTAGCCAACGACTCGGTAAACCTGCAATTCGCCTGGGAGCCAGCCGCCGACTTCCCCAACCCAACATTGTTGTCGCCGGTAATACCCGCAATGCACGATGCCGCCTATACGCTGACCGCTATCGGCAAACACGGTTGTGTAGCGCGTGACGGCATGACGGTGAAAGTGCTGAAACCCGTTGCACCTCCAACAGCTTTCTCTCCCAATGGCGATAACATCAACGATACCTGGATCATCACCAACCTGGCTGATTATGCAGAAAGTACCGTGGAAGTATTCAACAGGTATGGAGAAAGAATTTACCGTTCTACCGGTTACAACGTACCGTGGGACGGCCGGTTCAAAGGCAACGTACTCCCTATGGCCACTTACTATTATGTAATCCGGCTCCGGGCAGGCATGGCACCTATAACAGGTTATGTAACAATTATCAGGTAAAGTAAATCATTCACATAAAATCATATTGTAAATGAGAACGATCATTGCAACCTTAGTCCTCCTTGTTGTGGCCACATGCACCGGCACCCGGCTGATGGCACAAACAGACCCTCACTTTTCGCAGTACTACGTATATCCGTCGTGGTTAAACCCTGCATTAACCGGTGTATTTGACGGTGACTACCGGGTGGCAGCCATTTACCGTACCCAGTGGGGCAACATCAGTCCGTTTAAGACCTATGGCGTGAGTGGCGAAATACCAACCAGCCGTAATATCAACATCGGCGCCAGCGTATTAAATCAAACCGCCGGCGATGGTGGATACAACTATACCACCGCTTATGTGAGTGCTGCCTATACCGGCGTAAAGCTGGATGCGTCGCATTATCACCAGCTGAACTTTGGATTGCAACTAGGTTTTATACAACGCAAATTTGATCCCTCCAAGCTTACATATGGAGAGCAATGGAACCCGGTAACCGGCTACAACCCCGGCAATCCAGTGTCCGATGCGCTTACACGTACTTCAGCCGCTTCCTTTGATGCAGGCGCAGGCGCATTATACTATGATGCCACACCGGGAAAAAAATTCAATATCTATGGCGGCTTCTCCGTTATGCATCTCACAAAACCACAGGACCAGTTCAGTGCAAAAGGAGATGCCCGCTTCCCGATGCGCTTTAATGTACACGGTGGCGTAAAATTAACGTTATCGGATATACTGAGTATTACCCCCAACTTCCTCTTTATGCAACAGGGTCCCGCCCAGGAAAAAATGATCGGCGCTTATGGTCAGCTGAATGCCGCCGCTGGTACCGATTTCCTACTGGGACTGAACTACCGGTATAAAGATGCCATTACCACGCATGCAGGATTCATTTACAAAAACATGATGTTGGGCGCCAGCTATGATATCAATACTTCTGACCTCAGCAAAATGGCGCATGGCTCCAACAGCTTTGAAATCTCGCTGACGTTCATCGGCCGCAGATCGGTAAGAACACCTGATGTGGAATTCGTTTGTCCAAGATTGTAATCAACCTTTAAAGCAACAGTATCTCATGAAAAAAATATTTTTCACGTCCGCAGTGTTGTTATCGGCCATGGCGTCGTACGCGCAGTTCACGTATAACTACCTCAAAGCAGCAGATCAATACTACAGCAAAGCTGATTACAATTCGGCGGCTACTTACTATGAAAAGTATCTCGGCTCCCGTAACAAAACCGTGAAACCCGATACCTATAAGCCTTATGCGGCGGTATCTGTTACCAAAAATAAAACAGTAAAAGTAAGCAGCGAGCAACAGGCCGTTTATAAGCTGGCCGAGAGTTACCGTAACCTGCATAACTATGGCAAGGCCGCCCCGCATTATGAGTCGGTGATGGAATTGGATAAAACCAGTTTCCCGCTGGCTGCCTATTACTATGCCGTATCCCTGCGGGCGCTGGCTAAATATGAAGAAGCAGCCCAGGCATTCCGTAACTTCCTGAATAGTTACGGCGCCAACGATAAATTTGCTGAATCGGCGAAAAGGGAATTGCAAAACCTGGAATTTATCACCGCCCAGTTAAATAAAAAAGATCTGTCGGAGTACAAAGTAACAAAAGCGCCGGCGTCTTTAAACACCACCGGCGCCAGTTACGCCCCCCTGTGGAGCAATGGCAGCAACCTGATCTTTACCTCTACCCGGCCCGATAGTTCCTTCCAGAAAAATCATACGTATATCAACCGCCTGTATACAGCCGATTATGAAGCCGGTCAGGTGTCCAATATCCGCCTGTTGCGGCTGGATCAGCCGGAGGGACTGCACCAGGGCGCGGCCTGCTTGTCGCCCGACGGGCAAATGTTGTTCCTCACCCGCTGGCATATAGATCATGGCAGAAAAATATCGTCCATCTACCTCTCCCGCAAAAACGGCGACCACTGGAATGACCCGGTCCCCATGGATGCCATGGTAAACACCGCGGGTAATAATACCCAGCAACCATATCTTTTGGGAGATGGCAAAACATTGTTGTACGCCAGTGACAGGGCCGATGGATACGGTGGTTTCGACCTATGGTATGCTATCCTCGATGAAAGCGGCAAGCCGCTGCAAACGGCTAACCTGGGTGCAGTGATCAACACCGCCGGCAACGAACAGGCGCCATTCTACCACGCCGCCACCGGCACCCTGATCTTTTCGGCGGATAACCGGATCGGCATGGGAGGCTATGATTTCTTCTCTTCCAAAGGAAATATCGGTAGCTGGAAAGCACCGGTGAATATGGGCTACCCGGTGAACTCGGTAAAAGACGATATCTATTTCACCAGCAGGAGCAATAATAAAAACCTGCTGGATGAAGTGTTGCTGGGCACCGACCGGGCCGCCGAATGCTGCCTGGAATTATTCTTCGTGCATAAAAACCGGCCGTTAAAACAACTCAGCGGCACGGTTGTATCCTGCGACAACCAAACACCGCTGGCCGGCGTCGCCGTTAATATTGTAGATACCGTCAGTAATAAAGTGGTATTTACCCAACAAACCGGCACAGACGGCAGCTACGCTTTCACCATCCCGGATTTCCTGCCCTTAAAAGCAGTTGCCAATGCCGATGGGTATACGACAAACTCACTGCAGATACCCCTGCCGGCTAATGACGACACAACCGCTATGACGGTGCCGATACTATGCCTCGTGAAACTCACCACGCCGGAAGCGCCCGTGGTACTGGAAAATGTGTACTACGATTTCAGCAAAGCCACTTTACAGGAAGCCTCTTATGCTTCGCTGGATAAACTCGTGGACCTCCTCAACGCCCACCCAGACATGCACATAGAACTAAGTGCACATACCGACAGCAAAGGCTCCGCGGCACTGAACCAGCGCCTCTCGGAAGCCCGTGCAAAGAGTTGTGTAGATTACCTGGTCAGCAAAGGCATCGACCGGAACAGGCTCACTTACATTGGCTATGGCGCCACGCAACCAATAGCACCCAACACATTGGAAGATGGCAGCGACAACCCGGAAGGAAGACAAAAGAACAGGAGAACTGCTTTTACCATCATTAAAAAGTAACAGCCCGGCTGTTTCACCCAAAATCACTGGTCCATGAAAAACGTTGTGCTCACAGGTTGGTTGCTGCTGCTACTGCTGCATTTTGCACAGGCACAGCAACAGCCACATTATACGCAGTATATCATGAATCCATTTATTATCAATCCGGCTTTGGCAGGTATTGAAAATTACTGGGACCTGCGTTTAAGTCACCGGCATCAGTGGGTAGGTATGAAAGGTTCACCCGTAACTACCTACCTCACCCTGCAGGGTCCTTTGCGTAAATCGGATTACAGTACCGCCTCTCCCACCGGCTTCGATCCTGACGGCAATAATCCACGGGGAAAGGCTTACTGGCGGGATTACACTACGCCGCCCCCACATCCTGGTGTGGGGCTTACTGTGCTGAACGACAGGACCGGCCCGTTGAATCGTTTTTCTGTAACAGGCGCCTATGCGCATCATATCAACCTTTCCCCCAGAACCAGCGTGAGTGCCGGCATCGGAATAGGGATGCAGCAGGTAAGTCTTGATGCCAGCAAAGTGCAATTCTTTGATCCCTCCGATCCTGTGCTGGGGAGCAGTTCCGGTGTATTGAATAAATGGAAGCCTGAAGTAAACGCAGGACTTTGGCTCTACGCTGCCGATTATTTCGCGGGCCTGTCTGTACAAAATATTATCCCGCAGCAAATTGGTTTTGATAACGGCAAGGTAGTAGGCGATTCCGTTTACAGCGGCAAACTGGTGCCACATTTATTTTTCACAACAGGCTATCGCTTATGGATAAATGACGATCTCAATGTGATGCCATCCGTAATGCTGAAAATGATTACAGCGATGCCGCTGAGCATAGATATCAACGCCAGGTTTATGTACCGCGACCGGCTATGGCTGGGTACCTCCTACCGGCTGCATGATGGCGTGGCGGCCATGTTTGGCGTAAACGTCAACTCACAGTTCAACATTGGCTACTCTTATGACTACACGGCATCTTCGCTGAATACCGTTACAAAAGGCACACATGAAATCATGATCGGTTTCCTGCTGGGCAATAAGTATGGCGACACCTGCCCGCGGAACGTATGGTAGCATCATTACTTTTTTTCTTTTCATTCATAAATAAAAAAACAAACAATTGTCATTATGAAACAGGTTACACGCTTTATGCCCTATGCATTGATCACTGCCGTTGTATTATTTTTTGTGGCCTGCTCCAAAGACGGAGCACAGGGCCCCGCTGGTCCCGCTGGTCCTGCCGGCCCTTCCGGTATTCCCGGCGCCACCGGCCCTAAAGGTGATTCAGGTGTTCCGGGCAGCGCCAACGTTATTTACTCTGCCTGGCAGGATGTAAAGTTTGCGCCGGTAGATACCATCCGTAACCAGGATGGCAGTATTAACACCATCCTGTTCGGATACACGCTCACTGCAGCCAAGCTCAGTGCAACATTGCTGGCTAACGCTTCCATCAACGTATATATTAACCTGGGTACGGCAGCCACCCCGTTCGTACAGCCCTTACCGTATGTAGATGAATACGGCTATCTCGTGAGGTTTTTGGCTTCCGCCGGTAAAATTGACCTGATTGCCAACGCGCCTATCAGTACCACTGCCACGGATAAACGTTACCAATACAGGTATGTGATTATTCCCGGTGGCGTAAACGCCAGAACTGCGGCGGGGATCAACTGGAATGACTACAACCAGGTGAAAAAATATTTAAATCTTAAAGACTAGGACTAGGTTGGCTAATACAACCTTCAGTATATACAGGGCTGCCTTATTGAAGGCGGCCCCTTTCTCAAAATCCATTGACAACATTATACGAAACCAGCATGAACCTATATAGTAACCTTACGGACCAGGAGCTAATCCGCCTGTATATTGCAGGAAATAACCCGGCATTTACCACACTGGTACACCGCCATAAAAACAGGATCTTTACCACTATCGTATTATTGGTCAGAGATCGTAACCTGGCAGAAGATATTTTCCAGGAAGTATTTGTAAAAATTGTAAACGCACTGCAATCCGATCAGTATGTGGACAACAGCCGTTTCCTGGCCTGGGCGGTAAGAATTGCGCACAACGCCTGTATCAGCCATTTCAGGAAAGCACATACCCGGCCACAGATAGTGCTGAACTACAACGACGACCTGGGCAATAACATGAAACTGTCAGAGCATAGCCAGGAACAACATATGATCAAAGCAGAGATCACCGAAGAAATTAACATGATGCTGGATCGCCTGCCCCGCCTGCAACGTGAAGTATTAATACTGCGTTACTATGCCGACCTCAGCTATAAAGAAATAGCGCAAACCATAGGTATCAGCATTAATACAGCGTTGGGCAGGGTGCGTTATGCATTAGGGAATTTAAGAAAACAAATGGGCGTAGAAAGCCTGGTATCCGCATAATAAAAAAGAACTCATACACCAGCATCTTCTTCGCCTGTATTAAAGGCATTCATATCAATATGATGCAATTTTAGGTTACATCAGGTGAAAGTTGCATCATCCTTTTAAAATTGAGGTCGAATGTGGACGGGGAGTTAAACCAACATTCAATGGCCGACAACAGCCATGTAAACTTTTGCTTTCCTGTTGCAGCACCAGTTGTTTGAATGCCTACTTTTTCATTTTGATTTGGACAGGATGAATTTCTGTACTTCTTCATCGTAACTGTCACGTGGTTCGGAGTGATATTTTGCCGGATCTTTTGCTGCTTGCATCTCCATCTCCGCAAAGTGAACATATCCGACCTTCCACACAGCAGGTGTCTTGTACTCAGCCTGGGCCGCAGTATAGAATTCGGCAGACCGGTTCATTGATGTTGCAGAAACTAATGTTCCAGGATCGAGCCCGCGGAACCACTGATCCAGTTCTTGTGCAGGAAATTCACCTGTGAGCAGAAAATTGGCACGCCCTGCCAGGTCTCCTACTCCCAGATGCATCTTCTCATTATATTGCTTTAACAATACAGTCAATTCCTTAAACTGACTCACGTTTGGACGGGCATGGCCCGCCAATTTCCGCTGAAGGTTACCAATGGCAAATCCAGCTAAGTAAGCACAGTCTTCAATATCATCGCGTATTCTTTCAAAGTCTTCATCCTCCAGGCCAATGTTTTCATTGGTTAAAATATGCTCAACATCAGCCATATTCTCTAAAGTCTCTTCTATCTGATTAATTACTTTTGCATCACCAGCAACGTCATTTGGATTATAGATTTCCCCAATTTGTTCGCTAAGAAATTCTATCAATTCATATACTTTAGCAGCTGCAAAAACAACCCTCTTGACAGGATTATCAGCCGGTTTCAGTTCCTCTGTCTCTGGATCTTTGTAATGAAATTGATATTCCTCAAAGTATTCCTCTCTGGGCAAACCTAATGATGCGTTGTAATCTTTTTCCTGCTCCCGGATGGGGTCAGAGTGTTTATGGTCTTCTTCCACCACATTTAGTTTATCATTAGCGAGCTTAAAGCTAATCACATCCGTTGTTATACCATTCACATTTTTCAACTGCGAAATGGACTGATTAAAGCCATTGGTGTCATGCCCATTTGAAATGGTTTTCATTTCAAATGCTTTTTTTCCCATCTCATCGGCCTCATTTTCTAATCCAGCATCATCATTTACATTCACTCCCTGTTTCATCTGGATGGCCTTCCGTGCTTCAGGTGTAGGGTAATTATGGGCCATTGATTGCAACTGAGCTGCCTGCTTCATCCTTGGACTGTTGTTCGCGATGTGTTGTAGCTTTCTTTGCGTAATAGCTATAGGCCTGTTGTCCACAGACCGAAAGAGAGATTCACCGGAGCGCTGCTTTTGAGCAAACTCTTTCGCTACCGGTTGGCTTTTATTTTCTTGTAATTTGACAGCATGCGTATTCATATTGCCACAGGCCTTTTGACAGTAAAAAATGCTAAAAGTAGGCAGGTTATTAATCACTTGTCTCTCAATACCTCTATCCAGGTTTCAGCAGTCAGGCCTTCCTCCTTGAGCTCAGGTTCATACTCCTCCAGTTCTTCCGGTGTAATATGTAAATTATGTACCTGCTCGAGGAATCCCATTTTCATTCTTCTACCGCCTTCCCCTTCATTTATAGTTTCCATTGCTTTCAGGAGTGTTACAATCAGAGAAAACCTGGATGTTTTTTCCGCATGTTCTGCATCCTCGCCGCCCATCATCAATGCCGTATGTTCGGCCAATTCCTGGTCTACATTTCCTTTTTCCTGTGGGTCCTTTGCCTTCGCACGCGTTCTGATTAAAACATACATTTGAAGGGCTGGTTGAATATGTAACTCCCACTCATGCGCAAAAGTGGCCATCATCGCTTCAAAGCTTTTTGTCACACCTTCTTCGGGGTTTTGATAAATATTGACAACGATGTCCATACCCGTTAAATTCTTATAATCTTTACTATCCATGGCAGCTTTTAAAAGTGTACCCGGATCGCTTCCAGGCCCCATGAAATAAGTATTACGTCCACATTTCATAAAAGCTTGCGTCAAGCCATTGCTTCCTTTTTCTTTCTCATTTTTAGCGACCCCTGTTTTTAAATTGACGGTCAGGTTAATTTCTGGATTAGTAACCACCATTTTAAAGTAAGGGCTTCTCAAAGAAAAATTATCAATTAAATGTGGTAGATACTCAGCTCCCCCACCCGAAAAATGAATTTGACGTTGAATCGTTTTGTTAGTCACTGGCCTATTCACTACCTCAGCATTCTTATTTTCGTTCATTTGTTGGAGTACTTTTCCTCCCATCTCATCAGCTTCTTTTTCTAATCCAACATCATCATTCACATTCACCCCTTCTTTCATCTGGATGGTAGGTTTTACCCTGCCTTGCTTCTGCTGTACAACATGCCATGCTTCATGAGCCAGATGCTTTTCCTGCCCGGGTGCTAAATGTATATCCGTACCTTGCGCATAGGCAAGCGCTTGTAGCTGGGCAGGTTTATCAGAGTTGTAATGGACTTTAACGTCATCCATGGAATAACCAGATAGACGCTCAATACCAGACTTTAAACTATCATGCAACCCGGTGTTGTTTTCTTTCCTCTGAATGGTATACTGTTGTTGTGTCGAGCGGTTATTGGCCATTTCCCGAAAAGCTACCAGTTGTGCAACACGAGGGCTATCATTTGCCATTCCCTGATAAGCATTTAATCCCTCCATCCGGGAGCTGTTATTTATAACGTCCTGAATTTTTTTTTGCACCATGGCATTTGGGCTGTTATTAGCAAATCTCAAAGCTGAAATAGTGTAGCCTTGCTTTTGAGCAGCCGTGTTAGGGGATGTCAGGGTTTTGCTTTGCTGGGTTTTATCGACGTGTGCGTTCATTATGAAATGATAATTAAACAACTATGTGCGGATAGCGGATTGTACTTACTTTCGTCATAGTAAATATAATCAATTCAGATAGTTTTTAAAAGCTTTTTAATAAGTTCCCGGAGCTAATACCAACTCTCTACATAATACAGCAGCGATAAAAGTTCAGTGAGAACTTGTATCGCTGTTTTGTTTTTAGTAGGTAGCTCCGGAGAAATTACCATAACCCAATAATATCCCGGTGTTATTTGCAACAAATCCTGGATAATGTTCCAGCGAAAAAGAGATTTTGTTAATCATATCAACCCAAATCGTAAAACCATCATTATGTTAATCAACCAGTCTTTTATTACAGACATCAAATCAATCATTTCAGATGCAAAAGAAAAGGCCATTCGCGCAGTAGACCATCAGCGGACGCTGATGTACTGGCATATCGGTAAACGTATTTTTGAAGAAGAACAAGCCGGGAAAGACCGGGCAGATTATGGTACCTATTTAATAAAGCATCTTTCTGAGAAGATTCAACCGGAATTTGGCAGCGGCTTTACTACCAGACAATTGCATTGGTATAGACAGTTTTATCGGGACCTTTCCAATTGCGTCCGCACTGCGGACACAATTGAGCTGGACCCAGTACAAACTGCTATTAAGCGTTGGTAATGAAAATGCTAGAACATTTTACATTGCCGAAACGATCAAAAACAACTGGACTTCACGACAATTAGAAAGACAGGTTTACAGTAGTTTGTATGAACGACTTTTGATGAGTAACGACAAGGAAAGCGTGCTGGTGGTGGCTAAAAAAGAAAAACTTCCCTCCGATGCCAAAGAAATCATCAAAGACCCTATGCTATTGGAATTTCTGGGCTTGAAGCGGGAAGCATCGTATTATGAGAAAGATGTGGAAAGTGCCATTATTACTCATCTCCAGGATTTCCTATTGGAATTAGGCAACGGATTTTCATTTGTAGCAAGGCAAAAACGAATCCATCTTGATGGAGATGAATTCTATGTAGATTTGGTATGCTATAACCGATTACTGCAATGTTTTGTCACTATTGAACTAAAAACTAAAAAACTCGGCCCTCAGGATATCGGGCAGCTGCAGATGTATGTAAATTACTACGACCGGATAGAGAAACTGCCGCACGAAAACGCCACCATAGGTATTTTACTTTGCGTGGATAAAAACGACGCCGTGGTGAAGTTCACACTGCCGGAAGGACAAAAACAAATCATTGCCAGTCAGTATGAGCTATATCTGCCAACTGAAAAGCAATTGCTGGAGGAGGTAAATAAAGAGCTGATGAATTTTGAGGAAAAAGACAACTATCAAACGAAATAGCCAGATGGATTAGCGGCTGGCTATTGGCAGCCAGCCGCTAAAAGTGAGTATTCATAAAAATGACAGATCCGCTGATGTTTTCTTTTTCCGATAAGGGAAGAGGTCAATTCTACGGCATATCACCATATATCTGCATACAATCTTGCGAGATTTGAACACTTTTTTCCTACATCCGGGTTAGAACTTTGTGTTCCATTCAAACTTGCAAAAATGAAAATTGTAGTTACCGGTTCCCTTGGGAATATCAGTAAACCGCTCACTGAAATGTTGGTAAAGAGCGGCCACCAGGTTACCCTTATCAGTACGGATCCTGGTAAAGCACAACAGATACGGGCAATGGACGCCCAGCCAGCTATTGGCAACATTAGCGACCTGCCTTTTCTTATTAAAACTTTTACCGGAGCTGATGTAGTCTATTGCATGACGCCGTTAGATTTTACGGCAACAGATCTGAGTGTATGGAACAGCCAGGTCGATAATTATATCCTGGCCATCAGGGAAACCGGGGTACAGCGTGTTATTATGCTCAGTGGCTGGGTAGCACATTTGCTGAGCTCCGTTCAGCCAGAGAAAAAGTTTGAGGCACTCCCCGGGGTAGCGGTGACTTTTATGCGGCCCGGACCTTTTTACAGCAATTTCTATCATCTCAAAGACATGATCCGTCAACAGGGCATGATCGTATCCAATTATGGAGGAGACGATATGATTGCTTTTGTAGCGCCGGAAGACATTGCCGCCGCCGTTGCGGAAGAAATCAACAGCCGGGTAGCCGACAGTTTAAAAGTGACCTATGTAGCCAGCGAAGAACTTACCTGCAACCAGGCTGCACAAATTATAGGGGAAGCCATTGGGATGCCTGGGCTTCAATGGATAACCGCTTCGGGGGAACAGGTAAAGCAGGGACTCGAAGCCTCGGGTATATCGGCCAGGGTGGCTGAATTGTTGGTAGAGATGCAGGAAAATATGCACAACGGGAAAGCGCAGAAAGATTATTACCTTAACAGACCTGTATTAGGAGAACGAAAACTACGGGATTTTGCCAGGGAGTATGCCACCTGGTATCATCAAAACTAACTACTATGGCCGGTAACCTGCCCCGGAAAATAAAAAGCATTGCTGAGCTGTTGCAGCTGAGAAGTCTGCCCGACACAAAACATCCGCTGATCAGCGTACTCAATATCGCTGAATTAAAAAATCAACCTCAGCATTTGGATATTGCCGTAACCACGGATTTCTATTTTATCGGACTGGGCAACGCTGCCCAGTCCTGCTTACAAATGAAATACGGACACCAGGAATATGATTTTGATAAAGGCATGATGAACTTTATTGCGCCAGGACGGGTTTTTGGTTTCAATACTGGTCAGGCCGAAGAAATAACTTCGCCCGGGTGGTTGCTGCTCCTTCACCCGGACTTTCTATGGAAACACCCGCTGGCACTAAAGATAAAACAATACGATTTTTTTGATTACAGTGTAAATGAAGCCCTGTTCCTGTCTGAAAGCGAAGTACAGACTATTAGCAGACTATTTATGAACATTGACCAGGAATACCGCACTAACATTGATACTTTCAGCCAGGGAATCATTATTTCACTCATTGAAGCCCTGCTGGGCTATTCGGCGCGTTTTTACCAGCGGCAATTCATTACCCGCAACATCACCAACCACCGTATAGTGAGCCGGTTAGATGCACTACTGGAAAAGGCTTTTTCTGAAGACGTACTGGAAAAGAAAGGAATACCAACCGTAAAGGATATATCCAGCCAGCTGAATATTTCAGCTAATTACCTGAGCGGTCTGCTTAAAACCCTTACGGGCAATAGTACCCAGCAGCATATACAGGAAAAAATAATAGAAAAAGCGAAGGAAAAGCTGATAATGACAGATTGGTCGGTAAATGAAATCGCTTTTGAACTTGGCTTCGAATATCCGCAATCTTTTTCCAAGCTGTTCAAAACAAAAACAAACTTTTCTCCACTGGCATTCAGGAAACTCGGAAGGCGGTAATCCTTCTACCGGCATTCAGTCGGGCAACGGGGCATGATAACAATATACGGCTACCGGTCAAAAAAGGAATCGCACCCAGACCCGGTGTGCAGGCCATTGTAATTAATATTCTTTGTCCACTGCCAGTCAGGCACACCACAAAAGCTATATATAATTTGTATATTTTATCAACACATCATTTTGTTTAGCTTTTCTACGTCAGCATATATATGAAGTCATTTTTCTTTTCTGTCGCTATTGTCCTGGTGAACAGCATTAGCATTTCCTGTCCTGGTCAGCGTAAGCCAACCCTTTTTTCACCCGGCCAGCTAAAAGAAGATCTTAACTATCTCCGGCAGCTCATTACCACGGTACATGTGAATCCCAACAGCGAATTATCCCCCGCACAGTATGATCAGCTTTTTAGCGACATAGCTGTTTCCCTGCAGGATTCCACGAGCGCAACGGAGTTCCTGAAAAAGGTCAGGCCTGCAATAGCCTACCTGTCAGATGAACATGCACAGATCAACCTGAAACCCGAATTACTGGATGCCAGGTATAATAACGATGCTTTCTATCCTCCCTTTACATTAAAAAAGGAAGGTAATAACTATCGCATTGATCAATGCCTGGGCACTGCGGCGGCCGGCTACAGTGGTCAGGCTGTCAGCAGTATCAATGGCGTAACGGTGGATAAGTTGGTACAGGCATGTGCGTTATCCACCACCGGCTTTCCTTTCCAACGGACCGCCACCGCCCTGAGGCAATTTGGGTATTTATATCCATGGGCCGGCACCACGCCGGCTAACAGGTTTATCATCCGGACAACCGCCGGCAAAACGATTGAGCTGCCGGGTATAGGCAAGAAGGACTGGGAAACATGGCTGGCTTCGCAGTCCGGTGTGAGTAGCTGCGCAGCGCGATTGTCCTATACCCGGTATGGGAATATCGGTTATATCAACGCCTGTTCATTTGATGTAAAGGCCACAGGAAAGTACTGCCTGGATTCTATTAAAGCGCAGGCAGACCAGTTATTCAAACAGGTACAAACCGACGGCATTACGAAACTTGTGATTGATGTGAGTCACAATGAAGGTGGCAGCACCGCGGTAGGCGACTACCTGATCAGTTACATCTATCATCAACCCTATTTGGATTACCAGGTCAACTGGAAAAGAAGCGATGAATACCTAAAGCTGCTGCGATCCTGGGGATTCGACAATGCCACTTACGCACAGGCACCAGTAGGCAAAGTGTTGCATTTCCCTTCAGAGGAAGTGGTTCCGGAGCAGGTGCCATACCCGTTTAAGGGAAAAACGTTTGTGGTGATAGGCCCTCCTACTTTTTCCAGTGCGATGAACTTCGCTACGTTAATCAAAGATAACCATATGGCCACGTTGATTGGTCAAACGCCTGTCAACGGTCATCCTACCGGATTTGGCGAAATGTTTTATACCAACCTTCCTCACACGCAGATCTTCGTGCGCTTTGGCGTAAAAGAACATATACGACCGGCGGGGAAGATAGCTGATAACCTGTTGCGCCCGGATATTGTTTTAACCGATAAACAGATGAGCGATGTTAATAAGCTACTCCAACAGGTAAAATAGGCTGTTTTCAACCCAATCCAGTATCGTTATCCCTGTTCTCATCTTTTTTCAAACTGCTTGGATATTGCGAATTTAATTTTATCTTAGCAACTAAGATATTTAGTTAATAAGACATAAAATGGATACCGATTTAACCAGACAGATAAGAAAGCTGAACCAGGCCCATGCTTACACCACTATTCACCTGCACGAGGCCGTGGGCCGCAAAGCAGGCCTACCTGGCACCGATCACAAATACCTGGGCTTTTTGTTACAAAAAGGCCCCATGACGGCGGGCGAATTATCGGCTTTAACGGGGCTGACCACCGGGGCAGTAACCGGTTTAATAGACCGGTTTGAGAAAAAGCACCTGGTGAAAAGACAATTTGACAAAACCGATCGGAGGAAAGTGATCATAGCGCCCAATACACAAAAAATAATGGCATTGCTGGAGCCGCTGTACAAAGAATACCGGCGTCAATCGGAGCTGCTCATTGCATCCTTCTCTGCCCAGGAGCTTCATATCATTGAAAGGTTCCTGTCAAAATCGGTTGACATTATGAACGAAACCATGCATACCCTCAACGATAAATAATACGCACATGAATGCTTACGCACTTGACTTGCACGACGTCGATATCAACAGCCTGGCATTAGTAGGAGGCAAAGGCGCCAACCTGGGGGAGCTGACCAGGGCGGGAGATATAGCCGTACCCCGGGGCTTTTGTGTCACTACAGCAGCTTACCAGGCCGTAATAGAACCAAACGGCACTTTTAATGTATTGCTGCAACAGTTAACCCACCTGGCTGCCGACCAACGAAAAGCTATCAGCGAAATAAGCGGCGACATCCGCCAGCTCATTGCACAAATACCGATCCCTGCGGATATCGTTGCCGCTATCAGGCAGCAGCTGGCCACCTTTGGGGAAAATACCGCCTTTGCCGTGCGTTCCAGCGCTACGGCGGAAGACCTGCCTACCGCCTCTTTTGCAGGCCAGCAGGATAGCTATTTAAACATTACCGGGGAAGCGGCCATTCTCCAACACATTAGCCGGTGCTGGGCATCCCTGTTTACCGAACGGGCCATTATTTACCGTATTCAAAATGGTTTCGATCACCGGAAAATTCAGCTGGCGGTAATAGTGCAACAAATGGTTTTCCCCCGCGTCGCCGGCATCTTATTTACGGCCCACCCGGTAAATGCCAACAGGAAAATATTGTCTATCGATGCCAGCTTCGGATTGGGAGAAGCCATGGTTGCAGGGGTGGTGAATACAGACAACTACCAGGTGAATAATGGTCAGATCATCCATCGGCAAATAGCTACTAAACAACGGGCAGTATATGCCGCGAAAGATGGCGGCACTACGCTGCAGGAAATAACACCGGCATTACAGCAACAACAAGCACTCACCGATGAACAGGTGTTGGCACTCGCGCGCCTGGGCAAAAAAATTGAAGCGCATTTCGGTTGCCCGCAAGACATTGAATGGTGCCTGGCAGATGATACTTTTTATATTGTTCAAAGCAGGCCAATCACTACATTATACCCCATTCCCGTGGTGAACAACGCCGATAATCATGTGTATGTATCCGTTGGCCACCAGCAAATGATGACAGATCCCATTAAACCATTGGGGCTATCATTTTTCCTGTTAACAACACCCCGGCCTATGTTTACTGCCGGCGGAAGATTGTTTGTAGATGTGGCCCCTCTCCTGGCTACCCCCGCTGGCAGGGAAATGATGATCAACGTACTGGGACAGTCCGATCCGCTGATCAAAGATGCATTACTCAACATCCTGGAGCGAAAAGACTTTACGTTGTCTGTACCTGCCGATGATCCAGCCGCCGGCCAGCCTACCATTCCTCCTCCCGGCGCCCGGCCGCCGGTCGATAACGATCCGGCTATAGTGGTCAACCTGGTGAAGGAGGCACAGGCCTCGCTCGAGGCCCTGAAACAGGAGATCCAAACAAAATCAGGGCCTGCACTATTTGATTTTATACAGGAAGATCTCCATCAGCAAAAGACGAGGGCATACGCACCGCAAAGCCTGGGAGTGATCCTGGCCGCCATGGATGCTTACTCCTGGCTTAATGAAAAAATAAATGAATGGCTGGGCGAAAAAAATGTAGCCGATATACTTACACAATCGGTGCCCAACAATATCACCTCAGAAATGGGACTGGCATTGTTGGACGTAGCAGATGTGATTCGCCCTTATCCGGAAGTAGTGGAATACTTGCAACAGGTAAGAGCTCCTCACTTCCTGGAGCACCTGAACTCCCTGGAAGGCGGCAGTGAAAGCCGGGAGGCCATAGAAGGTTTCCTCGCCCAATACGGTATGCGTTGCCCTGGTGAAATTGATATTACGAAAACCCGCTGGAGCGAAAATCCGGCTATACTGGTTCCCATTTTACTGAGTCATATTAAAAACTTCACGCCTAATGCCAGCATCCGGATGTTTGAACAGGGGCAACAGGAAGCATTTAAAAAAGCACAGGAACTGGCAGACCGGCTGAAACTATTGCCTGACGGCGAACAGAAGGCACTGGAAGTTCAGCAAAAGATTAGCTTTGTCCGTAACTTCATGGGGTACCGGGAGTATCCGAAATATGAAAAGATATGCCGTTACTTCCTCTATAAACAAGCTATTCTGGAAGAAATCGAACAATTGGCACAGGCCAATATCATTGCTGAAAAAGAAGATAGCTATTATCTCACCTTTGACGAGCTGCGGGAGGTGGTACGTACCCGTCAACTGGACCGGCAAATCATTCCACAACGTAAAGCAGCGTATATAACATATGAAAAACTGAGTCCCCCACGGGTAATGACTTCCGACGGAGAAATTATCACCGGTAAATATCAGCGTGATCACCTGCCGGACAACGCCATTATAGGACTCCCTGTTTCTGCGGGCATTATTGAAGGTCGCGCACGGGTTATTTTAAACATGGAAACCGCTGTCCTGGAAGAAGGGGATATATTAGTCACCGCCTTTACCGATCCCAGTTGGACGCCCTTGTTTGTGTCTATAAAAGGACTGGTTACAGAAGTGGGCGGACTGATGACCCATGGAGCAGTGATCGCGCGTGAATATGGCTTACCTGCCATTGTTGGCATAGACAATGCCACCAGGCTGATTAAGGACGGGCAGCGTATCCGGTTAAACGGAACGGAAGGATATATAGAAATACTGGGATAAGCTATTTCTTTTGTATCACTTTTTTGCGGTGATCCCTTCCCCAGTTAATCATCTCCTGGATGATTTTTCCGAAGGTGCGGCAGTAAGGAGTGGGCTCATACTCCACCAATACCGGCGTATCGTTATATACCATGCGGGTAACCAGCTTATTCATTTCCATATCTTTGAGTTCTTTGGACAACATCCGCGTGGTAATACCCGGAATGCTCCGTTCTATTTCACGGAAACGCCTGTTGCCATTACAAAGAGAGTTGATAACCGGTACCCGCCATTTACCTCCGATAAAATATAGCGTGTCCTGCAAGGCCCGCAGTTCTTCCGCCTGATCTCTTTCCATTGCCTGAAATTTTAACTGGTATACTCCAGTATACTGGTAACAAAAGTATATCATCTCCCCGATATCTTTGTGTAAAATTTTTAAGCAATGAATTTAAGTAACAAAGTGGCCATAGTAACCGGTGGTAATAGTGGCATTGGCTACGCTACAGCAAAGGAATTGATCAGCCAGGGAGCCAGGGTTATCATTACCGGCAGGCGGAAAGAAGCTATCGATCAGGCGGCACAGGAATTAGGGGCCATTCCGTTTGTGGCCGACCAATCAAAACTGGAAGATATCCATACGTTATACGAGGCTGTACAAGATCAGTTTGGCCAGGTAGACATCCTGTTTATTAATGCTGGTATTACGGGAGAAAACACACTGATAGCCGAAGCTACCGAAGCAAACTTCGACAGCGTGATGGACATTAACTTCAAGGGCGCCTATTTCACCTTAAGCAAATTTACTCCCCTGCTGACGGACGGTGCATCGGTAGTATTTCTTTCTTCTATTGTGGCCTCCACGCACCAGCCAAAGAGTTCTGTTTACCAGGCCAGCAAGGCGGCAGTGAATTCTGTTGCCAAAACAGCTGCTGCAGAACTGGCGCCCCGCAAGATCAGGGTAAATACAGTAAGTCCCGGTCCCACGAAGACGGCGGTTTTAAACAAACTAAATGATGATGCCACCGCCCAGCATATATGGGATCATCTCAGCACCCTGGTGCCGCTCAAGAAAGTGGGCATCCCGGAAGATGTGGCAAAGCTGGTGGCATACCTGTGCCAGGACGCGGCTTCTTTTATCACAGGTGCTGATTTTGTGATCGATGGCGGCATCACGATATAAGGATAGACTCTCTGCGTCAACCTGCTCCCCTACCAGGGAAGAAAGATCATCTACCTGGTCAATTTTCCAACCTTTGCCAAGGCGTTTAATAACGTCGCAAACGCTGCTATATGGTAGTTCTGCAAATCCCTTTCTTTTTTCATATAGTCGTTTTCGTTATTATTTATTCCGGTTACTCTACATGGCTACCTTCCCCCCGGTTATCGGAAGGGTAGCGCCGGCGATATAGCTGGCCTCTTCCGATGCCAGGAACACATAGGCGGGCGCAATTTCAGCCGGCTGGGCAGGCCTTTTCATCGGGCTTTCACTGCCGAATTTTTCCGGCTCTGGCATGGTAGATGGAATCAGGGGCGTCCATACCGGGCCGCCTTTATAGTTATGCCACAGCGCGCCATACCGTAGCGTTACCACCAACAAGTGCTGACTTAATTCTACGAGCACATACATAAGGTTATTGATAAACGGAGCTCAGCGAGGTGGTTTCCCGGTTGGTTTACTATTTGAGATATTCTACTATTATCTCATCATCAAAATATTTAACCATGACACAGGAAAACAACAGCCTGCTATTAAGATTGAAAGGCAACTGGAACGAACTCAAAGGAAAAATGAAACAGCAGTATGCAGATCTGACAGATGATGATCTGCTATATGTAGAGGGAAAAGAAGATGAGCTATTGGGCCGTATACAGCAGAGGACAGGGAAAACCAAAGAGGAAGTAAAATCCTGGATCGATAAGTTGTAATGATGCTATCGCCCCGTCTGCCGGCAGGTATTCGACAGGCGGGGTTTATAGCAGCCATGTTATTCCATCAGCTGTTCCATTTTTGCGGCATTGGCCGCTGCATAACCGGATTGATCATTATCAAAATAGCAATAAACATCCCTGCCTTCCTTATTCCAGTGTTTACATTGCTTCACCCATTTCTGCAACGTTGGCAACCGGTAGGTACCCTGGTATTTGCCTCCGGGGCCGTGTAAACGAATATATACCCAGTTGGCCGTTACGGTTTGCTGGTAGTGCCAGCCAAAGGTGCCGATATATGTTTTACCTTTTTTCATCATGACGGATATATTGACCTTAATATCGGCTACTCAATAATTACACCATGATGGATGTTGATTGTACACGAAAAATATCACTATTGTAACCCTTCATATAAAATACTGGCATTTTTGCTTTTGAATGTATACTTTACCGCTCGTTATTAATTATTCCATCAGATATGAAACACAAGCATAAGCATTCCTTCATGGTATGGCTGGTTGCCCTGCTTGGCACCATTAGCGCAGGCACCGCAAAAAGCCAATCCAGCACTGATTATACGAAATATGTGAACCCGTTCATCGGCACCGCTCCTTTAACTGATCCGAAAATACTGGGGTATGAATTGCCGAAAGGCTGGAGATCCTGGGCCGGACTGGTATTTCCCGGCAGTTCGTTACCCAATGCCATGGTGCAGTTGAGTCCTATTACGGAATATGGCTCCGGGGCGGGCTACGAATATGAAGACAATATCATCTACGGATTTACCCACACCAACAAAGGACATTGGAACCTGTGCAATATCCCGTTGCTGCCGGTATCCAACCCCGGTGAAAAATTTGGTTCTCACTTCTCTCACCAGAAAGAGGGCGCCGCTCCGGGCTTCTACCAGGTATACCTGGACGACTATAAAGTTAACGTAAGCCTGACCAGCACGCTGCGATGCGGTTATCACCGGTATGAATACGAACAACCCAACGACCGGCAGATATTGTTTGACCTGGCCAAAGCCAACAACAAGGTAAGCAGCTGGACGATTGAGCAGGACGGCAACCGTGCCGTACAGGGCTACCAGGAAGTAGGAGAAGGAAAAATTTACTTCTACGCCACGCTGAACAGTGATATTTCCCGGCTCGACAAGCAAGTCCAATATGCCCTGTTACATATCAGCAACGATAATAAGGGGCCGGTAGAAGTAAAAATTGCGTTATCGTTTGTCAGCACTGCCAACGCCAAAGAAAATCTGGCGCAGGAAATTGGGAATCAATCCTTTGATGCCATACGGGCCGCCGCCCATGATACCTGGAAAAACACCCTGTCAAAAATACAGGTAAAAGGAGGTACTGAAAAAGAGCGGCAGCTGTTTTACTCTTCCCTCTACAGATCTCTCCTGTGGCCGGTATTACGCAGTGATGTAAACGGAGAGTATACCGATGCTAAACGCCAGGTGATCAAGGCAAACTTCCAATACTATACGGTGCCGTCGCTCTGGGATACCTATCGCAATAAAGATGTGTTATTAGGATTAATTTCTCCGCAAGTAACGCTGGATATCATTAAATCCATGAAAGACATCGGCGATAAAACAGGTTTCATTCCTACCTTTTTCCATGGCGACCATGCCGCGTCTTCCATTACCGGCGCCTACCTGAGAGGGATCGATAATTTTGATGTACGTGGTACCTATCAGCTGTTGCTGAAAAATGCCAACGTAGCAGGCGGCACCCGCCCTTTTATTACAGAGTATATCCAGAAGGGTTATATTTCCGATCCGGATGTTAAAAATCCCCAGGTGGAAACCAAAGGGAAAGCCGGCGTATCTAAAACCCTGGAATATGCATACGACGACTATTCACTGGCACAGCTGGCACAGCGCCTGGGTGATACGGCCAATTACCGCATCCTGATGGCGCGTTCTAAAAATTACCGAAATGTATTTGACCCCAGCATCCGGTTTATGAGAGGGCGACTGGACAATGGCGACTGGATCACGCCTTTCAACCCTCAATATCCTTACTACGAGTACATGTTCAGAGAAGCCAATGCCTGGCAGGTATCCTTCTATGCCCCACACGACATGAAGGGCCTGGTAGACCTGTATGGCGGCCCTAAGCCCTTTGAAGCCAAGCTCGATTCCCTGTTTACCGTACCCTGGAATCCTTCCTATATTGCCCGCAATGTAGAAACCATGGTGGGACAGTATTGTCATGGTAACCAGCCAGATCACGAAGCGCCTTTTGCCTATTATTTCATCAATAAGCCGGAGAAATCACAAAAGATGATTGACTATATACTGGGTCATTTATATGGCATTGGTGACGATGGGCTGGCACTCTGCGGAATGGATGATGCCGGGGAAATGTCGTCGTGGTATGTATTCAGCGCCCTGGGCCTGTATCCGTTTTCTGCTACCGATCCTAACTACCTGGTTACCGTACCGGTGTTCGATGAAGTAAGCTGGACGACGAGTAATGGCAAACAGCTCACTATCCGCAAACCAGGTACCGGCAGGAACTTAAAAGCCATCAAAGTAAATGGGAAGGCGTTGAAAGGATACTTTGTATCGCACAACTTGTTTAAGCAAGGTGGCATCATTGAGGTGGTGACGAAATAAAGAGATGGTTGCAGGCGCCCGGTGGGCGCCTGTTTTTACTGTGGTTTCCATGCAAATCCATCGCCACCCTGTATCACCTTCCCAAACCCTGGCGCGGGTAAATGATAACCAAATACCAGTTTCCCGTTATTAGCCAGCTCCTGCAACGTGGCCTGTCGCGTTTGGGCAGCCTGTTCAAAATCTATATCGAAAATAGTTCCCCACTCCGGATGATGAAATAATAATTCATTCTCGTGGCAGGTATCCGCCATATGAATAAACTGTTCCTCACCGGTGTTAATGGCAAACAGGGTATGCCCGGGCGTATGCCCTGGTGCGGCGACGGGATGTATTCCTTCCAATAGGGCATCGGTACTATGGAACAGCTGTAGCCGGTTGTCCAGTACCCGTAATATGCCTTTGATATGCTGTTGCATTTGCAGCAAAGCTGCTGGTATATTTTTACTCCTTGAAAAGTCGGGACTTTCTGACACCCAAAAATCGTATTCGGCTTGCGATAAATGTATGCGGGCCTCCGGAAACATTAGTTGCTCCCCCACTCCTACGAGCCCATTGATGTGATCGGGATGTGCATGGGTTAATATTATATCTGTAACAGATTCGGGAGTAATGCCTGCGGCATGTAAATAAAACTGGAGCTGGCCGGCTTCAGGGGCGGTGTAATGGCCATTGCCTGCATCAAACATCACCACCCGGTTGTTGAAACGAAGTACCAGGATATTATGTGGCAAAATAAAATGACGGGGGCTATTGCCCAATAAGGTCCGGGGAATACCCGGTGCAAAACAGCGGGCTTCGTATATGACTTCTCCGTCTGTAACGGAAAAAATCTCCATTTCCCCTGATCTGAAAGCAGTAAACCCAGCTGGATGATTCATCATGAGTGGTAGCATAGCATTTAGTAAATTTGTTGCAAATACCCTCTTTTCGGTTAAATGAACCCTATAGTCCAGCTTTATGGGCTTAGGCTAAAATTTTAGACTAATGACGAAGGCTAGTGTTAGAAAGAACAGGCACTTTAATCCGACCAATTGTGCGGTAACCTATTGTATGAATATTATCGGCGGTAAATGGAAGCCGGTAATTATACATCTCATCCGCAATAACACCAACCGGTACAGCTTAATGCAGAAAGCCATGCCAGAGGCCAGCAAACAAACGCTGACCAATCAATTGCGGGAACTGGAAGCAGATGGCGTTATTGAAAGGATGGTGTTTGCAGAAACGCCGCCCCGCGTGGAATATAAGATGACCGACCTGGGCAAAACCCTCTTACCCATTATTGATGCTATGCGGACGTGGGGTAAAGACTACGTAAACCGATGACAGATCTATAGTGAGATGATTCAGCGAATTTATGAGACGTTAACGCCACCGGGGATACCGATGAACTGTTATTTTTGCCGTTTTCATACAACGCACGTCAAGCAGCTAAAATTTCCGGCAGAAATGAAATCTATCGTTATCACCCTTTCCCTGGTGCTCTCCTGCATCACTCTACTCCTGGCGCAGGAACGCTCCGCCAATATTCCCGGCGACTTTGCAGATCCTTCTATCCTCCGGCAGGGCGACCAGTACTATGCTATTGGCACTTCCAGCGAATGGGGACCGCAATTCCCGATATTCCGTTCCACGAATCTACGGCAATGGAAACAAACCGGATTCCTGTTTGATCAGGCGCCTACCTGGACTGTGGGCTCTTTCTGGGCCCCTGAATATTTTTATCACCATAATACCTACTTCGTTTATTATACTGCCAGAAGAAAGAGCGATGGCATATCCTGCATCGGCGTAGCCACTTCCGCCTACCCCGATCATGGTTTCAAAGACCATGGCATTCTTATCGAATACGGCAGGGAAGCCATCGATGCTTTTGTGTTCGATGACAACGGACAGCTATACATTACCTGGAAAGCCTACGGCCTCGACAAACGCCCTATTGAAATACTGGGTAGTAAGCTCGCCCCCGACGGGCTTTCCCTGGTTGGGCAACCGTTTACCCTGCTCAAAGACAACGAGAGAAAAGGGATGGAAGGACAGAGTATCCTGAAGAAGGATAACTTTTACTATCTCTTTTATTCCGCCGGCGCTTGCTGCGGCGCAGACTGCAGTTATCATGTAAATGTAGCGCGTTCCTCTACCATCACCGGTCCATATACTGACTATCAAAATAATCCGGTGCTGACCGATGGCGGCAATTGGAAATGCCCCGGCCATGGTACTTTCGTACAAGATGCACAAGGCGCTACGTTCTATCTTTATCATGCCTATAATAAGCATAGCAATGTTTTCACAGGCAGGGAAGGGCTAATATCTGCTTTGTCGTGGAATGTGGGTCAGTGGCCTGTATTCAGCTCATCAACTGCACTAGAGAACCAGTCGCCCCTTACAACCTACCATTATGATTTTGCCCACGTCAACAACGACATCTTCTGGCAGTGGGATTTCAGGAATATGCAACCACTGTATCGTTATGCCAATGGCAAATTGCATTTATCAGGTAAATACAGCATTCAAAATCCTTCCGGTATTGCGCTCACCCTGCGCCCCTACTCCGCTGCCTATGATATCAGCACGGCGGTAGTCAATCACAATACGGCTTCCAAAGGGCTGGTGGTTTATGGCGATGCTGGTGCAGCTGCCGGCATTGCTGTCAGCGGTAATAAAGTAATATTTTGGATATCGAAAGAAGGGAAACGCGTGGTGCTTAATGAACAATCAATCACTGACACAAATTCACCGGTATACCTGAAGCTGTCGGTATTTCCTGATTTCACCTGCCGGGTGTACTGGAAACAAGGGCAAATTTGGAACGAACTTACTTCTGGGAAACAACCATACGCTATTGGCTTCCTGCCGCAATGGGACCGGGCGCCACGGCCGGGATTGAGTTTTATCGGAGAAGAGAAAGAGGAGGCGGTGTTTAGCTTTTTTGAGATAAGGTATAGGTAGGGGTTATTTATAAAAATGGCATCAGTGTTTCATGGATAATGAAATGCTGATGCCATTTCCATTCAATATCTTAATATATGTGCTGTAAAACCCGACTAGGCTTCTTCCGTCGATGCCCTATTATTCTGGCCTTTTTTCATTATTGGGAATAAGGTAAAACAAGCTGTCTACCTCGAAGGATTTAAAATCGCTAAAGTTGGTATCTGTTTTTACTATGTTATCCGGACAATAGGATTTAAAAATGAACTGGACTGAATTCTGATTATATTTTATATATCTTAAATCACAGTCGTACATAAAGTCTTGCAAAAAGTCCGCGTCGCTGGTACTAAGATATGCTATAGGAAGACTTGGATTCGGCTTAACTGAATCGCATAATTGCCAAAATGATTTACCGGTATACGTAAATCTAAATGAATAACATGATGGAACGCTTTTAATGAGAAAACCCTTAAGGCGAGCGGCTTTTGCAAATCGTTCTTTATTGTTATTAAATATCTCTTTTGCTTTTCCATGTTGTTCACACGACATAAATAAACATAAAGAAAGAGCAAAACAATTAATCACATTTACAAATCTCATAGTTCCATATTTCTTTATATTTATTATTTTTATTACCTTACTTTTAATGAACCGGTCTTAAAACTGCTTTATCCACCTGCTACATTTTAATATCCATAACCTCAGTTACCGAAACTCTGTCCTACCGTTGCCTTTATTAAATAAAAAGCCAGGTATTTTCTGTGGGATTATACATAAGTACACTGTGGGATTTTACCAAGCAAACATGCTGCGCACAGCAATAGACAACGTATCACCATTTATAGTTCAGTATCCATTTCAAACTATCTGGAAACTCAACTCCATTTTTTATAAAATCATCTGGAAATACTAACAACCGTGCTATTTCGGGACTTACCTTGGAGTATAATAGAGGAAATTGATGATTTAAAAAAAAACGTGCATTTTTTGGTGGCACCCTAAAACATAGGTATCCCTCTCCATGATAGAGCATTGTATCAACCGTATAAGTATAGTTAAAAATGACGCCACTACCCTTAGCTTCAATATAATAGTCTGTAATCGTCCCCACAGACATTCGCGCATTTTTCTGAAATGCCCTTTCTCTACCACCATTAGTCAACAACATTATGCCTGTTATTGTAAAGAAAAATATTGCGACAGCAATAGCTCCTTTATTTGTACCCTTATACATAGTTGTTCCTTTTTACTATCGGATTAACTTGTTCCCAATGTTTATTTCTTTTCTGCGTTTCTCGCTGCCGCTGTCTGAAAACTGGGGTTCTCATTAAGCAATTTATATTTTGTGTTCTGTTTTCAAGAATCAATTCAGCCTTGTCACAGATGTTATATATACGTACGCTGCCTGCTTTGATCTGGTAAACTTGTTGGGCGTAACAAAATGTACCAATGAATAGAAAAAAAATGATACTAAAAAATGATTTCATGGTATAGGGTATTGTTTGGCATTTGTCTTAATAATGGATGTTTTATTAAAGTGTGTCAAATTATTATGTCAGTGTGTCTCACAATTGTTTTTTTAATACTTCCATTTTTCTACTACAACGATTTCACGTGTCCAAGCGGATTCAATAAAATTGTGTTGCATTTGGGATATTTGCACATTTCGAAGCCTATCTTTGTTCTACCTATATATTAGTCGTGTCAACTACTTATAAATACCACTTCAAAAGTCTATTTTAGTTTCTTATGATCGTAGATACTATATACATTCTTTTGATATATAATATGTTTTTGCGAATCAACAGTTTTATATCTAAGAATATAATCGAGATTACCATCTCCATTAAAATCTCCAATATCATCAATCCTTAATCTTTCTTGAGATTCAAAATAATAATCATTTATGATTCCATTTTTTTCATTAATCCTTAATAAAATATAACCCCATCCCGAAGTTCCAATAAGCGAAACAAGGTTTAAATCAATCATGATAAATCTGTTTTTCTTAAAGTAAAATAGATTCACCGATGAAGGTAAAAGATTTGACATATCATGAATTGAATAAGAAAGGGCAACGGGTCTCTCATTAAAAATTATTATCGGGGAGCTTTCGGAAAGTTTCTCCAAATTATTCAACAAAATGGGGTGTCCCACATCTCTTATTGTACCGATTTCTGATTCACAATAAAAACCTATCTTACCCCAATGAGTATTCTCTTCAAAAAATAAAATAGTATTCTCTTCCTTCAAGACTTTTGATATGTGAGTCTGGATAGTTTCAAAAGAATCTACTTTCTCAATGAAAAATTTACTTTTGGAAGTCTGGGACCATAAACTTCCGCTAACAATTATACATAAAAATGTAGCTACAAATTCCTTTTTGAAAAACATCATAATCCTCCTTTTTTATCCTTTTCTAAAGCTGCTTGAGTTGATTTATAAAATATTGTTGTTCCAAATCCACCCTTATGAACACCAGTGGTTTCAAATTGGGAGTTATCTAATAAATGTAGATTTGACCATCCTTTAAAAGCAAATTTCTTATGTTCAGAATGGAAATATAACCAAGACTTCCAATTCGCATTAGTATTTATATCCGCACCTTGCCAACCTATTCCACCACCAGATTTTGTCTTCACCGAATTTGCCATTGGCACCTAGATACCGCATTGCTCCTATAGTATATTCAATTGCTAATCTCATCTGACGATTTTCGTTTCTACCAAAGCTTTTCTTATCAAAGTCCGGTTGATCCCCCAAATTAATTCCCATGAAATCACGAAAAGCAGGGTTTCCATTTGCACCAAAATGAAACTCATTTGCATAAGTATTGTCATCCCATTTGTTTCTCATTTTTATTAACGTATTATTCAAATTCCATTTACCAGGATCATACTTTGCTCCTCCTGAATGAGTGAGCTGAAAATGATGATTATCATTCCCCTTTCCATTAAATCCAAATCTATAGCAGCCCACTCTCGTAGCGAGATTGCTTCCTATATACCTACATGCAAACGTATATCTAATACAGTTCTATCAAATATTTTCTATGAAAGTTGATAATTCTTTAAAATCCATTGCAGGGCAAAGGCGTGGATCAAGCAATAGTTTTTGCTTAATATATCTCCAGTCATCTATTCTAATCCCCAAAATATCTTCATCATTCCAATACATATTGTCTTCTGGTCTAATTAAATTGGGCCATAAATTTAATAGAATGGTTTTTACCTCCTTCTTTTTATTCGAGGAGATACCCCTCAACTTATAAAAAACAAGGAATAAGATATCAATCTCCAAATACCTATGCATAAACATTATAATCGCAAACAAAGAAAATGGATCCTGCAACTGTTCAACAATATAAATAATATCATCAACATCAATTCTTTCCCAAAGTTCATGCAGACAGAGCATCAAAAAATGAACATATGTAATATGCTTATCTTCGAAATTGTACAACAAAAAACCTCTCTTATCAAATTCAAGAATGCGGTGAACAAATGGCTGTAAATAATACCTATCAATAGGGAAACAACTTGATTCATCTGGGGCATGAATCGAAAGATAATCTGATAATTCTTTCATGACATCCTTATTCATGTTAATCAATTTTTTCTCTACTTTCAAGCACCTTTTTATTTCCTTCTACTTTATAAATACTCAATGTTGCGCCTGATAGACGAGCTCCTAAATCATTCAAAATCCTAATGTAGTTTTTAGTTTGTTCAGCATTTGGAAGATAGTGCCCAGAAAGGTTTGTTATGTCTTTGACCTTTCCTTTGTACATTTCGATTGTTCCCGCTAACATTACTTCAGGAGCTGAATTAGATAGATAATAATGTCCTGTCCCTAATTTAAGATATCCTTCCATAGTTACAACAATATCATAAGTTCCGGTCATTCCCCCATATTTTGATACAAACAAACCATCTACTATCTTACTACCTACCATTTTATATTTATCATCCACTTGGGGATCATCTCTCACTTCCCCTATGCGCTGAGTAAAAACTACAAGCAATACTAAAGTAATACACCCGGTAGGCGGCCAGGTGTATTATCTTCATCAAAGCATATCATTCAATATAATGACCTGACACAAAATAATCCGGAACTAGGATATCACACCAATCCTTGTCATTTTTCTCAGGAGACGATTCACGATATTTGGATTTGGTATATACGATGAACATTTCATAACCTCTTGCTTGTAAGCCATTCAATCTGATGTCTGCTCTCCCTTGCTTAATTTCTATTGACAGAATATAATTTCGATCACAAATTTGCTTTATCTCATCATAAGAAGTTCCTAAGTTATTATTACTGAATATACCTTTCCCATCAGCATCCAGCAACCCACTCTCCATCCGATGTAATACTCCTAAACCTCTTGAATTATATGCATATATTAGTTCAAAAGTATCTTTAGGATACTTAGACATAAAGGATTCGCAAATATTACCAATTGCATAAAAATCTGACTTGTTCTTATTAAACAAGTCCATTGCCTTTCCTTTAGCATCACCCTTATCATGTACAGTAAAACAACTGTAAAAAGTAAGGCAAAATAATAAAACAGCGATAATACGTAACCTTAACATTTTCTTATTCTTTAGCTAGTTTATAATCTACTGATCTATAGTTTTCATCATCTAGCTTCGTAAAGAAAACTCCGGATCTATCTTCCGTTGTCACTACTTGATCTTTCTGCTGAACCCCATCGCGATGACCTCCTGTTGACATGTAATTATATTGTGTGCTAATCACAGCTTCAAAAACTCCTTTCTGCCCTTTTACTGGCTGCAATGACATTGTAGAGAATCCTATTGTCCAAACCCCATAAGGAGAGTTGTATGCATCTCTGTTTTCGTCATTATCATTCCATTCCATAATTCTATCCATACTACGTTTATTAGAATTATCCGCAAATGAGGAAAAACGTCTATACTCTTTCTCAGAGAAAAGAACCGCAGTTGTATTGGAACTCTCCATTGACCAAGATACAGGTGCAAGACCATGACCGCCACTTATTTGCATGCCCAAACCAACTAAATTCTCATCTGAATTATACTCTAATGATCCTCCAACAGACAAATGCGTTTGCGGAATACCACCCGAAATTCCAAACGAAGTGCCCATCCCCGTTATACCTGTTAAATCCTTAATACCAGGTAAAAAGGCAACCTTAATACCTAAATCATACCCAAGATTTGTGGAAACACTGGGACCTGCAGTTCTTGAATAAAAAAGTGCAACATTGCCATTTTTATCACATCCCATACCTTTTGCCATAGATTGAACACTTCCAAACGAAACACTTCCAAACGTTGAAATTGTAAATGTGCCTCTTATTCCTTTGGCTATAAAATGAGGAATACTTTCTTCTCCATCCAAATCGACATTTAATATCGGGCTATTAGAAGAGAACTGGTACGGCGTTAACTCTGGACACTTACGTGTTAAAGGGTCTACACTCAAAAACTTCTCAATCCTCGGTTCATACACCCTCATTCCATAATCCTGCTGATTTCCCTCTCCCTTCACCTCATTATCATTCTCCTTTCCATTAAATCCAAACCTATACCCCCTACCTCCAAACATCAATTGTACCTGACATCACTTACTTCTTGCAACGAAATACGTCATAGCATATGATCTGCTTTATCGTACTCATAATTTTACAAAGCCATCCAGATGCAGCTCAGCTTTAAAAAAATCAAACAAATTATCAAATTTGATGACCTCCCCAGATTCATACAATACAGTAACCGGAGGATTTTCGTCGCCGTCTGTCATAAAGTAAGCATAAATATAGCCCTGATGCATCCAGAAAACAAAAGCATCACAAGGCAAGGGATCAAGCTTTGCCTCTTCAAGAGTTTCTCTGGCATAATCTCTAAGAGGTAACAATTGTCCATAAAATACATCTGTTCCACGCATATAGGTACCAGCGCCTTTTCCCATCACTAACAAAAACTCTTTATATACTTGCGGGAATGAAACATTAAAATAAGTTTGCAAAAAGGCTACTTCTTTCTCAGTACATGGAACTAAATCCTCGCCATTAGACCTTAAGTAATTGGCAATGTCATTAATATCATTAATAGGCTGCATATTATTTACTGGGTTCTGATATTTTATAGTAATCAACTTCGGATGCTGCACTACCGGGGGCAACGTTTCGATATGTTTTCGCCGGATAGTTTGGTATCTCGTATCTCCTACCGGTTGCTCATATTGTACGATCAGTACCGGCAACATCATTTTACAACCTGTGTGTATGTAGTAAAAACCAGTATCCAATAACCGGTTGTTACTGTTGGGTAAATGCAGCTGGGCACTGCTTTCACAACACAGGACAAATAATAAAATTGCTAGTATAGGGGTAAAATATCTCAATGGGATCGTTTATAACAATCTACACCATACCATGGCGTACTTCGCCAGGCAAATACATATCAAACCAAAAAAGTAAAATGTGCGCGTGTCAGGCCATTAAACAGGTAGCAAATACAAGTGAAAGGAATAGACATTGTGTGGGCATAAACCAGGGTGTAAATTTAAATTCATGGTATAGGATTTTAATACTAAAACTATTCTTAACAATCAAAGGGGAATAACAATACTTTTCGACAGTTTTTTGCAGATGATGAAAAGTGCCACTCTCATTTTTACTTTTCATTTTCCACTTATTGGCAAATATATTACCTTAATTGAATTATTACTACTTTTCTCAAAAAAAATTATTGCACAAACCCAACACATGAAAATCGCTTTAGCTGCACCTCCCTTCCCATCCTCCATCAGCGATGGTTTGCATTGGACAGCGCAACTCGTCAAAGAAGCCGCCGGTCAAAATGCCGATATTATCTGTTTCCCGGAATCTTATCTACCCGGCTATCCCGGCATGAATACAGAAGAGCGCACGCCGGAAAAACTACAGGCTGCACTGGATGAAGTGTGTGCCATTGCTAAAGAAAATGGCGTAGCGATTATCATGCCGATGGATTGGTATCAGCCACAAGGTTTACTCAACCTCGCCTGGGTGATATCAGGTACGGGCGAAAAGCTGGGCTATCAAACCAAAAACCAGCTGGATCCTACAGAAGATAATATATGGGAGCCTGGCACGGAGCGCAGCATATTTGAAGTAAAAGGGATAAAATTTGGTATTACCATTTGTCACGAAGGATTCCGTTACCCGGAGTCGGTGAGATGGGCGGCGAGGCAAGGGGCAGCAGTCATATTCCATCCGCATTTTGGTGGCAGTAATACTAACGGGCCCTCACCTACGGAATGGGGCCACAAAGACAATCCTTATTATGAAAAAGCGATGATGATGCGGGCACTGGAAAACACCATTTATTTTGCCAGCGTTAACTATGCCTCCCGCTATCCCGATTCGGCCAGTGCTGTTATTGCACCGGATGGTAGCTGCGTTGCGCACGCCGCCTATGGACAGGCAGGAATCACCGTGGCCGACATAGATCCGGCACTGGCTACCGGCTTGCTGGCAAAGCGGTTTAAAGAAAATCTTTATCGTTGACCCATCATCTGGCAATATTCTTTGGCGCTCAAATTATAAAGCGCATAAAAAAAGCTGACCAGGAAACAAGTCCGGGCCAGCTTTACTTTTATCGGTAATATGCTTAGTACGCATTCTTGATCGTCAGGTCATATGTTTCCTGCGCAGCAGGAATTCCCCCGTTTACTGCAATATCCTTTTTGAAAGTAACCGGCGTTGATACACTCACATGATACTTACCATTACTGTCTTGCGTTACGCTGGCAGTGCCTCCGGTTCCCAGCACAGAATACAGCAGGGAGCCTGTGTTTACGGCGGTGCCAATGGTACAGTTAATCACAATAATGCGGGCAGTGGGACTGGACACCATTGCTTCCGTTGTACCCAGGCGGTATTCTCCCTCTCCCAGGTTGCTGTAAAAGGTGAAGGTCAATGCACTGCCGGAAAAAGCGCCAAAGTTTCCTCCATCTCCGGTGGTGCCAACGGCCATAGCCGTAATAGTTTTCCCACTGCTGGTAGTACTCGATTGCGAAGACGTACCTCTTACATAGGTGTATTGGCCGAGCTTCCAGCTGGCATCAGCGGAACTGGGACCAGTATTATCGTCTTTCTTTTTGCTGCAGGAAAATAGAAATGCTGTTCCTAATAAGAGCGTCAATATTCTCTTCATAAATTAAAGTGGTTAAAATTTGGCTATAACAGCCAGGCTAACACTGATTAACTGGTTTAACAATTGAACTCGTTGGCTCATTTTCACCACAATAATAAGGAAATTTCATTATTGACCATTATGATAGGTAGTGGATAATCGGCTGACACCCGGAACTATCCACTACCAGGTTATTTCATCTCAATCCTGCAAAAAGTCGATCACCAGCTCGTTGAACCTTTCACTGCTCTCTATATTCGACAGGTGCACTACCGGGAGTATCGTCAGGCTGGAATTGACGATGGTGGCGGCGAGTAATTCACTGTGTTCAGGTAGGGTTACCGTATCATATTGTCCGCCTATAATGAGCGTTGCATGTGGGATCAGGGCAGCAGTTTTTCTCAGGTCGCCATCACGCACAGCAGCGAAAGAGCCGGCCAATCCCAATGGAGGCGTGTTTAATACCATGTCACGGAAGGGCGCTACCCGGCTGTCTCCATTGCTGATCATCGCGGCCGGAAACCAGTTATGAATAAACATATCGGCAAATCCGTCCATGGTAGCGCCCTCTTGCAAGGATTTTATCTGTTTATTAAAGTACGCCTGTGGCCCCAGGTAAGAGGAAGTATTGGCCAATACCAATTTATCGATCCTTTCAGGCGTGTGTATAGCCAGGTACTGACCTATAAAACCACCCAACGATAAGCCCAGGAAATGCGCTTTTTCAATACCCAGGTGGTCCAGCAACTCAATTACATCCAGCGCCATCCGGTTAATGGAATAATCTCCGGCGGGAGCGCCGGAAGCGCCATTACCCCGGGTATCAAACCGTAATACCTGGAAGAAACGGGTAAAAGCAGGCATTTGTACATCCCACATATGATAGTCGGTAGCAATAGAATTAGACAATACCAGCACAGGGTTGCCTGTTTCGCCTTCCAGTTCGTAGGCAATGCGCACACCGTCGCCAGTAGTAAAATATTGAGTGGCTGGCAGGGAGGCTATTATGTTTTCCATTTTGATCTGTTTTTTATGATGATTGATAACACAAAAATAGACCACCCTATCAGCCTCCAACAGGTACAAGCCGGGGTTTGTGCTGTATAATTACAGGTTAGTTCCTTACCCTGTTATGGCTTTGTCCAAAAAAGATCAGGATTGTTGGTAATACTATTATCAGCCACTCAATGCGCCATTGCCGGCACTTCCACCGCGTAATGAACCGGGTACAGCTTTCTGAACATCAGGTAGGCGGCCAACAGTACGCTAAATGCAATAATAGCATCTATAGTAGCAGGAAAACCCAGCACACTTATTTTGGAAAAGAAAGCGAAAATGATATCGAAAAACATGCCCGCAAATACCCATTCTTTTAACCGAAGTAACCGGTTGGGAATTAATAAGGTAATGATCCCTGAAATTTTAAAAACACCCAGGATATAGATAAAATGCGGCGGATAGCCCAACTGCTGCGTGATACCCCATACAATCGGGTTCCTGGTTAATTCAAAGAAACCGCTGGCGCCAAACCAGAGTGACATAAAAATAACGCCTGACCAATAGATGATTTTTGTGGTAGTAGTTTTCATTTTTCTATTTTTAAATGTTTGATAAAATGTGGTTGTTATTGCGTTTTGCTGTTTGTTTACTCAAAAGTAGACAGTCCCGCAATGTGAAATTTTATCAAACACCTCAGTTGGACAAATTGGCCCGCGAGTTAGTTATTTTGAGGGGCGAAATAACAGGCGCGTTCATGATAACAGCCAAATAGGAAACGAACTATGTGAAGAAGATGGCTAACAAACAAAAGAGCCTCCAGGTTTTCACCTGAAGGCTCTTACTATTTACTATCTACCCTACCATTTTATCTTTAATTCGGAACGTCTGTTTTGTTTATATTCTTTTTCACTACATGGCACCCCGTCTTTACAGCCATTCACAGGGTCTCGCTCCCCTTTATTGCTATAGTAAAGGCGTTTGGGATCAATGCCCTTACCGGCCAGGTAATCTATTACTGCATAGCAACGCAACGCCGACAAATCGGTATTATACTGATCGCCACCACGGCTATCCGCAAAGGACATAATCACAATTTTCCAGTCGGGATGGCGCTTCAACACCGCTGCCACCTGGTCCAGGATCCTGCGGGACTCTGTGAGCAGGGAGGCACTGTTATAGTCATACAAAAACTTCAATTCTTCCAGTTTTTGTTTATCCGTAATTTCTTCAGCAGTGTGTTTTTTCCCTCCCGGGTTAGGCGGACCGCCCGTTACCGGTGTTGTAGGATGATCGACAGTCACCGGCGGCTCCGGCACAGGATTAACCCGGCTAAAATAATTGGGGTCTGAGAAATAGTAGATATCATCTTTTCCCATACCACCTGGCCTGTTGGAAGCCAGGTAACCTTCATAACCATTTCGTTTCAATACCAGCCCCATATCATCAGCCCCGGAATTGAACGGCAGTTTCATATTCTCCGGTACTTCCCAACTGGATTTTGCACCCTTCACACGATAGATATCGTAGCCCCCCATCCCTGCATAGCCCCTGCTGGAGAAGTAAAGAATCCCTTCTTCGTTCACCGTGGGAAAGGTTTCAGCAGCCACCGTGTTTACCTGGCTGCCGCAGTTAACCGGCGCGCCCCAGGTACCATCTGCCTGCTTCTCTGCATACCATATATCTGTCTGCCCCAGGCCACCCGGGCGATCTGATACAAAATACAATACATCGCCACCGGAACTTAATACCGCATGGCTGGCCGAGTATCCTTCTACGTTAATACCAGGCATCAATACCGGCGTTTCCCATTTACCATTCTTTTTCACAGACTGGTAGATCTGCAGGTGGCGGATACCATTCACAGCACCTTTGCCGGTAACGGGTACTCCCTTACCTTGTATATTGATGGTAGCATACAGCGTATCTTCCGTACTATTTAAGCATACAGGGCCAATATGATAATCATATTTGCCCAACAACGCCGGTACCAGTTCTTCCAGGTAGGCGTTGGAATTATCACCTGCGTATTGCTGGTAAACATATGCTTTGTAATAAGGTTGCTCTGTGCGTTTGTCAATGGCAGGATTAGACTGCGAGCCACTATTCAGCGCCATCGAGCGGTACCCGTTCGACATCACCAGCAAGCCTTTTTGTACCGCCCCGCTTACGAGGTCGGAACCATAGGTATTCAGTTCTTTGATCGGCTTCAACTCTATAGGCGCGCCTTGCTTATTCCATACAACAGCACTGTCGCAGCCCAGCAACGCAATATCTTTTAATTTAAGGCTGTCGGCATTCGACGTGCTGAATAAAGTATATTGCTTTTTTGCCGCATCATATTGTTCCAGCTGCTTGAGTACTTCACCATAGGAAAAATAAGCAGATGCAGGACAATCGGGGCGACTGGTAACTTCCTGGTAGATGTCGGCAGCCGACTTATAGTAACCAATTTCCTGGTAACTATGCGCCATTTTCATCAACTGGTCTACCGCCGTTTTACTTCCTTTATTACGGGCAATCCTGTAATAGAGGGAGCCCGCCTTTGCATACTCCTGCCTGGCGTATGCCTCATCGGCCAACTGCGTCAAACTCTTCTGCTCCTGGCTGTACAACTGTGTCGTCATCAAAAGCACCAGCGGAATGGTCATTATCGTGCAACGTATCATACGTGTAATAACTAAAGGTTAAAAATACCTGGGGCTCTTTACCGTAAAATTCTTCGATGGGATTAAAAAGCCCAGGGATATCTCATGCGATCCTCCCTGGTAACCCGCCATTTTATTAATGGTCAGATCATAGGAATACCCTATGCGCAGTTTTTCAGTAGCATAAAATTCCACCATTACGCTGGCAGCATCTACTTCGCTGAGGTCTTTTTGCAAGTTAGTTTTATTCCATAATCCCACGCCGGTACGATATGAAGCGCCCGTCCATAATTTGTCGCCAATCAACAGGAAGGCATTAATATCTACGTTGGTAGGTCCTTTAAAATCTTCCTTAATAAGGATCGAAGGCTTCAGCTGTAAGTTGTCACCCAGCGGAAACATAGCACCTGTAGTAATATACAGGTGCTGTGTTTTACGGATGGTCGAATAGTTATTTCCTTTCCAGTTATAACGCGTAGCATCGGTATAGAGCGAAAACAGGTCCATGACAGAAGCGCCGGCATAAAAACGGGAAGTATAATAGTAAATCCCAAAGCGGGCATCCGGTACCCACACACTCTTTTTACCCAGCGGCAGAGCCACGTCGTCGTTATCAGTGTATTGCAGTGCATTACCGTCGATGGAATACTGGGTAACGCCACCGCCAAGACCAAAGCAAAGCCGGCGCGTACCTTCATCATCCAGCGGAATCCGGTAGGCGTAAGAGCCATAGAGCGATAATGCCTCCTGTGGTCCCAGTTTATCAAACAACATTTGCAACCCCAATCCTACCTTGTTGTCGCTCGCCGGCGTTACCCCATCTATCGATATGCCACCTGTACGAGGCGCACCAGGGAAACCACTCCATTGATGACGGTAAACGGTATTCACATACAGGTCTTCCTTATAGCCTGCATAGGCAGGGTTAACGCTTAACCCGTTGAAGACATACTGGCTGAACTGTATGTTCTGCTGCGCTGTGCCACGCATGCTTATTGCCAGCAGCAAGACCATTATTCCTGCTCTAAGTACTGTTTGCATCTTTTACACTTTTTTTTGTAGCAGATAATATTGTTATCTCTTACCGTACTATGGTTACCCATCCTTTGTACTTCTTGATACCACTTTCTTTCCTTACTTCCAGTATATAGTAGTAGGTGCCCTCGTTCAGGTTAGAACCATCCCAATCGTTATGGTAATCCTTTGACTGGTACACCTGTCCACCCCAACGGTTGAAGATAAAGATGGCAGCGCCCGGATATTTTTCCAAACCACCGATGATGAACCTTTCGTTCTTACCATCACCGTTCGGTGTGATCACATTCGGGAATGACAGGTCCGAACCTTCGACCGCTATCGTTGACACGCCTACGTTATTGGTACTATCGGCATCCGGCATATTGGTACTATAAGCCGTTGCTTCGTTGATCAGCTTACCACCTTCAATTACGCGGGATGTCAGCGTCATCTGCACACTAGCTCCTACTGCCAGGTCGCCGATATTCCATTCTACCAGTTTAGTGGCTTGCGTTACTACCACATCACCGCGATCTGCTGCTGTATGGGTTGGTATATCCAGTTGTACCGGTAAATGGTCTTCTGCCCTCACACTGGTGACAGGGATATTACCCACATTCTTCACCGTAATGCGGTAGGTGAGGTTTTGTCCCATACGGTAAGGTCCTGCTACTGGTGAAACGATTTCTTTGGTGACGATCAGATCGCCCGCCAGTTTATCATTGTCTGCAATCGTTACAGTGGCCTCGTTGGCTGCGCCTGTTGTGAAGGCGTAGTCCGCCGATTTTCCGCCGGTGAGCTTGAACACTACTGTTTCAGGGCCTTCCACTTCGCGATCGTCCTGAACAATTACAGGAACAACTACACTGCTGGCGCCGGCCGGAATGGTGATCGTACCGCTGATGGCCGTGTAATCTGCATCCGGCGTAGCGCTGCCACTCATCATATACTGTATGGTGATAGGTGCTGCCGTACGCTTGCCATTTGCCAGGCTGATGGTAAATGCCCCGTCAACATTAGGTTCTGCGGCGTTTGGCTGACTTGCAGTGATCAACAGACCCAGGTTAGTGTTGTCGTCATCTGCTATGTTTACGGTAGCTGTTTTACTAGCGCCTGCTGTATAGTTAATGGAGCTTGATTTGCCGCCAGTAACAGTGAGTATTACTGTTTCAAGTGGCTCTATCAAGTCATCGTCTGTTACATTCACCGGCACCGTTACGCTGTTGGTACCTGCCGGGATCACTACGGTGCCTGTAAGCGCCTGGTAGTCGGTGCCTGCCGTTGCACTGCCCGCAATACTATAGGTAACGGTGATGTCTTCTTCCGGTATTTTGCCACTGGCAAGTTTAATGGTGAATTCACCTGCTGTAGATGGTTCCGCCGCATTGGCCTTAGTAGCGCTGGCTTCCAGGTCCAGGTTGATATTATCGTCATCCGCGATATTCACGGTAGCGGTGTTGCTGCTACCCGGTGTGAATACGAGACTACCAGCCTTACCACCTGTTCCGGTAACGATCACTGTTTCGTTTCCTTCTATCAGCTGGTCATCGATAACAGTTACTGGAATTGTAACGCTGTTCTGACCTGCTGGTATTACCACCGTTCCGGTTAAGGTCGTGTAATCAATTCCGCTCTTCGCAGTACCTGCTACCGTGTAGGTGGCTGTAATATCCGTCGCTGCGCTAACACCGGTCGGTAAACTGATGGTGAAGCTACCGTTGGTAGATGGCTCTGCTGCGTCGGTATCCTTGGTTACATTCAGCACCAGGTTCGCATCCACTACTTCATCATCGAGGATGTTGGCAGTGGCACTACCAGCGTTGGTGAAAGTAAAGTGACCGGAGCTGGCACTGGTTGGTGTGATAATAACCGTTTCAGTACCTTCTATTATCTTATCATCTTTTACTACTACTGGTATGGTGATGCTGTTCTGACCTGCAGGGATGACGATCGTACCTGTCAGCGCGGTGTAATCTGCGTTGGCAGTAGCGGTGCCGGCGATCGTATAGTTGAAGGTGATGTCTTCTGATGAAGTAACACCTGCCGGCAATCCGATCACAAAGCTACCATTGGTGGATGGCTCTGCACCGTCTGCTCCTTTGGCAGTCAATACCAGCTTGGCTGGAGTGATGCTTTCGTCGTCGGTGATATTCACTGTCGCATTACCACTACCGGTGAAGGTAAAGTGAGCGGAAGTCCCGCCGCTCAGGGTGGCTACAACTGTTTCTGTGACTTCTATGATCTGGTCATCAATCACTACTACCGGGAGCGACACGCTATTCTGACCAGCCGGGATCACTACGGATCCTGTAAGGGTAGTATAATCTGCGCCGGAGGTAGCGGTACCTGCTACAGTATAATTTACCGTAACATCTTCAGATGAAGTGATACCTGCAGGGAGACTCACTTTAAAGCCGCCGTTGGTAGATGGTTCTGCACCGTCAGTGTCTTTGGCGATGGTCAGTGCCAGGCTGGCCGGTGTAATGCTTTCATCATCGGAGATGTTGACGGTAGCATTGCTATTGCCGGTAAACGTGAAGCTACTGGAAGTGCCGCCGTTTAAGGTCATGACCACCGTTTCAGTCACTTCAATTACCTGGTCGTCTTTCACCACCACTGGTATCGCCACACTGTTCTGTCCTGCAGGAAGGGTGATCGTTCCGGTGATAGCATTGTAGTCTGTTCCGCTGGTAGCGGTGCCGCCAATACTGTAGTTGACAGTAATGTCTTCGGAAGAAGCAATGCCGGCCGGCAGGCTGATGCTGAATGCACCGTTTGTGCCAGGTTCAGCGGCATCCGCCGTTTTCACTACGCTCAGCACGCGATTAGCCGGTGTGTCTTCATCATCTGTAATATTCACAGTAGCATTACCAGTACCGGTAAAGGTGAAGTTGGTAGATGTACCACCGTTTAAGGTCATGATCACCGTTTCGGTATGCTCGATGAGCTTATCATCTATTACCGTTACCGGTACATTTACACTGTTTTGACCTGCCGGGATAGTAATGGTTCCGGTGATAGCGGTATAGTCTGTACCGGCAGTAGCGGTACCTGTAATGGTATAGTTCACCGTTACATCTTCAGCCGATGCAACACCTGCAGGCAGGCTGATGGTAAACGCGCCATTGGTACCCGGTTCTGCGGCATCTGTCGTTTTAACTACTGTCAGCACGTTGTTGCCACTGTCATCGTCAGTGATGTTCACGGTAGCATTACCAGTACCGGTGAAGGTGAAGCTGGTAGAGGTGCCGCCGTTCAGTGTCATCATCACGGTTTCAGTAGGTTCGATGAGCTTATCATCTATTACCGTTACCGGTACGTTCACGCTATTCTGACCCGCAGGGATCGTGATGCTGCCGGTGATGGCTGCATAGTCGGCACCCGCAGTAGCGGTACCGGTGATGGTATAGTTTACGGTTACATCTTCAGAAGAAGCGATACCGGCTGGCAGACTTACTTTAAATCCGCCATTGGTAGATGGTTCTGCGCCATCGGCTGTTTTGGTAACGGTGAGCACACGGTTAGCCGCTGTATTCTCATCATCTGTAATATTCACCGTAGCATTACCATTACCGGTGAAAATGAAGTTGGTGGAAGTACCGCCGTTCAGCGTCAGGATCACCGTTTCGGTGTTTTCAATTAACTGATCGTCTATTACATTCACTGGTACAGTTATACTATTCTGGCCGGCAGGAACAGTGATTATTCCTGTGATAGCCGCGTAATCTGTACCACTGGTAGCCGTACCACCGATGGTGTAGTTAACCGTGATAGCTTCAGAAGAAGCGATACCGGCTGGCAGACTAATCTTAAATCCGCCGTTGGTAGCTGGTTCTGCGGCATCGGCTACCTTACTTACTGTCAGTACGCGGTTAGCCGCCGTGTTCTCATTATCTGTAATATTCACGGTAGCATTACCTGCACCGGTAAACGTAAAGTTGGTAGAGGTACCACCGCTCAGGGTCATCATCACCGTTTCTGTATTCTCAATCAGCTGATCATCTATTACAGCAACCGGAACATTTACGCTGTTCTGACCTGCAGGGATGGTGATGGCTCCTGTGATGGCGGTATAATCAGTACCACTGGTAGCTGTACCGGCAACTGTATAATTTACGGTAATAGCTTCGGAAGAAGTGATGCCAGATGGCAGGCTGATTTTGAACGCGCCGTTAGTACCAGGTTCTGCGGCATCGGCTGTTTTCACGATGCTGAGTGTGCGGTTAGCCGCTGTATTCTCATCATCTGTGATGTTCACCGTAGCTGTACTACCGCCAGTGAAAGTGAAGCTGGTGGAAGTACCTGTTGTGATGGTCATGCCCACGGTTTCTGTATTCTCCAGGATCTGGTCATTAATCACCTGTACCGGAACAGTTACGCTGTGCTGGCCTGCCGGAATCACCACAGTACCTGTGAGCGCAGTATAATCTACTCCGCTGGTAGCGGTGCCATTAATGGTGTAGGTTACTGTAATCGGCTCTGATGAAGCTACTGTACCTGGCAGGCTAATGGTGAACTCACCATTGGTGCCTGGTTCTGCAGCTTGTTTGGTGGCCGTTACATTGAGTATACGGTTGGCCGCAACATCATCGTTATCAAGTATGTTTACGGTAGCGTTGCTGTTACCAGTGAAGGTAAAGCTGGTAGAAGCACCACCATTCAGCGTCATCACTACTGTTTCTGTATTTTCAATCAATTGATCGTCGATTACCGGTACCTGAACGGTAACACTGTTCTGACCTGCTGTGATCAAAGCGGTGGCGCTGAGCGTGGTGTAGTCAGTACCTGCGGTGGCAGTACCACTAACGGTATAGTTTACAGTCACGTTCTCAGCTGCGGTAATACCCGCAGGCAGGCTAATAATAAATGTACCGTTGGTAGATGGTTCGGATGCGTCGGTACCTTTTACTACGGTGAGTACCCGGTTAGCCGCAGTGTTATCATCGTCGGCAATATTCACGGTAGCATTACCATTGGTAGCGCTGGCGGTGAAACTGAAGCTGGTGCTTGTACCACCGGTAAGGATCATATCCACAGTTTCTGTCGTTTCAATCACCTTGTCATCTATCACCGGCACTGTTACAAATACAGTGTCTTTACCAGCCGGGAAGGTCACGGTGCCACTCAGTGCAGTGTAATCTTGTCCACTGGTAGCGGTACCGCCAATGGTATAGTTCACAGTGATAGCTTCGGAGGCGGTGATGCCGGCAGGTAAACTGATCGCAAACTGGCCGTTAGTACCTGGTTCTGCAGCGTCGGCCTTTTTGGTGATAGACAATACGCGGTTGGCCGTCGTGTTGTCATCGTCTGCAATATTTACCGTCGCAGTACCGCTGGTCGTGCTGGCGGTGAAGGCAAAGCTGGCAGAGGTACCGTTGGTCAGCGTCATGATCACCGTTTCAGTGTTTTCAATGATCTTGTCATCTGTTACCGTTACAGGTACGCTAACACCGTTCTTACCAACCAGGATGACTGCGGAGCCGGTGAGACTGGCATAATCAGTGCCATTCACTGCGGTTCCCGCGATGGTGTAATTAACAGTGATATCTTCTGCAGCGGTGATACCAGCAGGCAAACTGATATTGAAGTTGCCGTTGGTGCCTGGTTCTGCCGCATCAAGCGTCCGGGTAACGAGCAGCACGCGGTTGGCGGCGTTATCGTCATCGTCGTTGATATTCACTGTAGCCTTACCATTGGTGGTGCTGGCCGTGAAGGCAAAGCTGGTAGAAGTACCGTTGGTCAGTGTGAGGATCACTGTTTCGGTGCTTTCAATGATCTGGTCATTGATTACACTAACAGGAACGTTTACACTATCTTTTCCGGCAGGGATTACTACGGTGCCGCTGAGGGCATTGTAGTCGGTGCCGCTGGCGGCAGTACCCGCGATCGTGTAATTCACGGTAATGTCTTCAGATGAAGTTACTCCACCAGGCAAACTGATCGTAAACTTACCGTTTGTAGCCGGTTCTGCTGCGTCGCCTGCATTTTTTACACTCAGTACCCGGTTAGCCGCGGTGTTATCGTCATCTGTGATATTCACGGTAGCATTTCCGGTTGTACCGCTTGCCACGAGCGTAAAGCTGGTGGATGTACCTCCTGTAGCCGTTAATATAACGGTTTCTGTATTTTCTATAATCTTATCATCGATCACGCTAACTGTTACGGGCACACTTGTCTGACCCGCAAGGATCACCACCGTGCCGCTAAGCGCGGTGTAATCTGTACCGCCGGTAGCAGTGCCGCCTACGGTGTAGCTAACGGTGATGTCTTCTGATGCGGTATAACCTGCGGGTAATCCCACCGTAAACGTTCCGTTGGTAGCTGGTTCTGCACCGTCTACAGGGTTAGTCACGTTGATCACCCGGTTAGCCGCCACGTTATCGTCGTCCGTAATATTCACGCTAGCGTTACCGCTGGTAGTGCTGGCAGTGAAGTTAAAGCTGGTGCTTGCTCCGCCGGTGAGGGTCATCACCACGTTTTCTGTGGTTTCGATCACCTTATCGTCGATTACCGGCACCGTTACAAACACCGTGTCTTTACCAGCCGGGATGACTACCGTGCCGCTCAATGCGGTGTAATCTTTTCCACTGGTAGCGTTGCCGCCAATAGTATAATTCACGGTGATGTCTTCGGAGGCCGTGATGCCGGCAGGCAGGCTGATGGCGAACTTGCCATCGGTAGCCGGTTCTGCGGCGTCAGTCATTTTGGTGACAGACAGTACGCGGTTGGCCGCGTTGTTATCATCGTCCGCAATATTCACGGTAGCGCTGCCATTACCTGTTAAGGTGAAGGTAGTGGAGCTTCCGCCGTTGAGTGTCATGATCACGGTTTCTGTATTCTCTATCAGTTTATCATCTATTACAGGAACTGATACCACTACCCCGTCTTTACCTGCCAGGATCACCGCTGTACCGGTGAGTGCGGTATAGTCTGTGCCGCTGGTGGCGGTACCGGTAATGTTATAGTTCACCGTGATATCTTCTGAGGCAGTATATCCTGCAGGCAATGTAATATGGAAGGAACCAGGAACAGACGGTTCTGCCGCATCACCCGCGTTGGCTACGCTCAGTATGAGGTTGGCCGCCACGTTGTCGTTGTCGGTGATGTTTACAGTAGCATTGCCGCTGCCGGTGAAGGTAAAGCTGCTGGAAGTTCCTCCTGCCAGGGTGGCGATCACGGTTTCTGTAGGCTCTATGATCTTATCATCTGCTACCGCAACTGGAACGTCTACAGTACCTGCTCCTGCCGGGATGACTACGGTTCCGGTTAAGGCGGTGTAGTCAGCACCTGGGGTGGCGGTACCGGCCACGGTATAGTTCACGGTGATGGCTTCAGCCGTGGTGATACCAGTAGGCAAACTGATAGTAAACGCACCATTGGTAGATGGTTCCGCAGCATCACTCTTCCGCACGATACTCAGTACGAGGTTAGCCGGGGTAAGCGACTCATCATCCGCAATATTAACGGTGGCGCTGCCTGCAGTACCACTCGGCACCAGCGTAAAGTCGGTGCTGCTGCCACCGGTCAGGGCCACGACCACTGTTTCTGTTGGTTCTATGATCTTATCATCCTTCACAGTTACCAGCAGGTCAACGCTGTCTTTACCGGCTGGCAGTACGATGCTGCCGCTGAGGGCATTGTAATCATCGCCGCTGGTGGCAGTACCGGCTACGGTGTAGTTCACGGTAATATCCTGTGAGGATGTATAGCCAGCAGGCAGTTTGATCGTAAAGGCGCCATTGGCAAATGGCTCTGCACCATGGTTCTTCTTCGTGATGCTCAGTACAAGCGCTGCCGACGTATTGTCGTTATCCACGATGTTTACAGTATCGCTACCATGGGTAGTGCTGGCGGTGAAGTTGAAGTGAGCGCTGGCGCCGCTGTTCAGTTTCATGATTACGGTTTCAATAGTCTCAATGATCTTATCGTCGATCACTGTTACTGGCACGATTACTTTGTCGCTGTTAGCCGGAATCACTGCTGTACCGCTGAGAGTCGCATAGTCAGTGCCGTTAACCGCAGTACCGGTAATGGTGTATTGAACCGTTACATCTTCTGCTACGGTTACACCGTTAGGCAGGTTAATGCTGAAGCTTCCGTTGGTACCTGGTTCTGCGGCGTCGGCAGTCCTGGTCACCGTCAGTGCCGTATTGGCTGGTATATTATCGTCGTCCGCAATGTTCACCGTAGCATTACCATTGGTGGTGCTGGCAGTGTATGCCGCACCGCCGGTACCACCGGTGATGGTCAGTGTCACGTCTTCTGTTGACTCAATGATCTTGTCATCTATCACATTAACGGCTACCGGCACGCCCGGATCCCCGGCTGGTATCACCACGGTATTGGTCAATGCAGTGTAATCTGCGCCGGCAGTGGCGGTACCTCCTACGTTGTAGGTCACCGTGATCGGCACTGCGGCGGTATAACCGGCAGGCAGGCTTACCAGGAACTGACCGTTGGTACCTGGCTCTGCGGCGTCGCCATTATTAATAACGCTCAACACACGGTTAGCGGCAATGTCATCATCATCGGTGATGTTCACCGTAGCGGTGGCATTGGTGGTGCTGGCGGTGAAGGTATAGTCAGGAGAAGTGCCACCTGTAACGGTGAGGATCACAGTTTCTGTACCTTCTATGATTTTCTCGTCTTTCACAGTAACTGGCACGTCTATACCATTCTGGTTGGCAGGTATTACCACCGTACCGGAAAGGGTGCCATAATCGGTTCCGTTGATCGCGGTGCCGGCAATGGTATAGTTCACAGTTACCGGCTTAGCTGATGTTACGTTAGGCGGCAGGCTGACAGTGAACGCACCATTTGTACCTGGTTCTGCGGCATTGGTCTTCTTCACGATGCTGATCACCTGGTTAGCCGCGGTATTGTCATCATCGGTTATATTAACAGTGGCAATATTATTACCTGTAGCCGGTGTGAAGTTAAAGCTGGCATTGGTGCCACCAGTTAGTGTCATTACCACTGTTTCTGTACCTTCTATGATATCGTCGTTGGTGACAGGTACTGTTACTTTAACATTAGGTTGACTGGCAATGATCTTCGCGGTACCAGTGAGCGCAGTATAGTCAAAACCTGCACCTGGCGTAGCGGTACCACCAATGGTATAAGTTACGTCGATATCTTGGGACGCGGTATAACCAGCCGGCAGACTGATAGTAAACTCACCAGGAATACCAGGTTCAGCACCATCAGCTGTTTTCGTCACAATCAGTACACGGTTGGCAGCGGTACTGTCATCATCGATGATATTCACGGTGGCGTTGTTACCAGCCGGATCTGCGGTATAAGTAAATGCGTTAGCGTCTGTACCACCGGTCAGGTTCAGTATAGCCTTTTCCGTAGGTTCTATGATCTTGTCATCGCTAACGATCAACGGTATGGTAAAGCTGTTGGTATTAGCCGGTAGCGTAACGGCGCTGATAGTATAGTCGGTGTTACGGGCAGCATCACCAGTCATGTTGTAAGTGAACGTGATATCTGCTGCAGAAGTATAACCCGCAGGCAGGCTGATGGTATAAGCACCATTGGTACCCGGTTCAGCGGCATCGTCTTTTTTCACCACTTTCAGTATCTGGTTCACCGCAGTGGCGTCGTCGTCCGCGATGTTAACGGTAATATTATTATTGGCCGGATCTGGCGGGAAGATAAAGGCATTACCGCCTCCATCTGTAGCACTACCCGACAAAAGCTCAATGGTCATGGTTTCAGTTGGCTCAATGATCTTGTCATCCAGCACTTTGAGCGTTACTGATTCACTATTCTTATTAGCTGGTATGATGATATTGCCCAGTGCCTCATAGTCTTCCCCAGAGGCAGCAGTACCAGATATGCGATACCCAATGGTGACAGGCCATGCGGAGGTAGCTACACCCGCCAGCTTCACGGTGAAAGTACCGTTAGTGACTGGTTCTGACGCATTGATTCCGGCAATCACCTGTATAGGAGTGCTGGTAGCTGCATCGGCATCTATGATGTTCACAGTTGCCCCGTTACCAGATGGATCTATGGTAAACGGCATGCCGGAAGAAGACGTAGCGTTTGTGAGGTTCAGCACCACTGTTTCGGGCCCTTCTACCTGACCATCAGCTAATGCGTCTACATCAATATATACTTCATTGGCCCCTGCGGGAATAACAATATTATTACCAGCGGACAGGCCCAATAAATGGTAGTCAACCGGGGCATGAGCTGAATCATTAGCGGTGCCTCCTAATGTAAAACTAATCACCACATCCTGAGAGCTGGTAACACCTGGCGGCAGGGCAATCCTGTACTGCCCATGGGTACCGCCCTCTACGGCGTCAGACACCTTTGTAAGCAGCACTACATTACTGTTAGTGTTATAATCGTCATCCGCGATGTTCACTGTGGCGGATCCACCACCAGTAGCTACGGTATAGGTAAATTTGGTATCGTTACCACCGGTGATCGCCATATCCACTGTTTCTGTCGGCTCAATGATCTTATCGTTGATCACATTCACTGTAACGATTACACTGTTTTGACCAGCAGGGATGGTAATGGTACCAAGCGCCTGGTAGTCAGCGCCCACGGCAGCTGTACCACTGGTACTGTAAGTCACGGTAATATCCCTCGCGGAAGTAATATTGGCAGGCAGACTCACTTTGAAGCTGCCAGGAGTAGATGGTTCTGCACCATCGGCATTTTTCGTCACTGTCAGTACCTGGTTGGCGGCAATGTTGTCGTCATCATCCAGGGTCACCTGTGCATTACCGGCGGTGCTGCTCACAGTATAAGTGAAGCTGCCACTGGTACCACCACTGAGCATAAGGCTCACCGTTTCCTGACCTTCGATGATCTGATCGTCAATCACATCTACGGGAACGTCTACACTATTCTGACCGGCCAGGATAGTAGCTGTACCTGTCAGCGCAGTGTAATCTTTACCACCGGTAGCGGTACCGGCGATAGTATAAGTAACGGTAATATCTTCTGATGGGAAGACATTTGCTGGCAGACTGATTTTGAACTTGCCGTTGGTGGTTGGCTCTGCTGCGTTGCCACCATTGGTAACGCTTAACACACGGCTGGCCGCAGAATTTTCGTCATCGGCAATATTAACAGTAGCGGTAGCATTAGTCGGGCTAGCCGTATAAGTAAGGCCGGCACCGGTACCACCTGTAGTCGTCATGATAACGGTTTCAGTATTCTCTATGAGCTGATCGTCTTTCACCAATACCGGTACGGATATACTAGGTTGGTTAGCGGGCAGGGTTACCGTACCTGTGAGCGCGGTGTAATCAGACCCACTGGTGGCTGTACCGGCTATGGTATAGTTGACGGTGATGGGTGCTGCTGCGGTATAACCAGCAGGCAGGCCAATAGTAAAGGCGCCGTTGGTGCCTGGTTCAGCGGCATCGCCGCCGTTGATCACACTCAATACCTGGTTGGCTGCAATGTTATCATTGTCAGTAATATTAGCTGTGGCACTGCCGTTGGTAGCATCGGCAGTGAAAGTAAAGCTGGTGCTGGTACCACCGGTAAGCGTGAGCACCACCGTTTCTGTACCCTCTATGATCTTATCGTCTTTTACATCTACCGGTATAACTACGCTGTTTTGTTTGGCAGGTAATACGATGCTGCCTGTCAGGGTAGTATAGTCGTCGCCATTAGTACCAGTACCAGTAATGGTATAACTAACCGTCACCGGTTCTGATGAAGACACGATTCCAGGCAGACTTACCTTGAAGCTACCGTTGCCGGCAGGCTCTGCAAGGTCAGACTGTTTCACAATACTGAGCACACGGTTGGCGGCAGTATTGTCGTCATCGGCAATGTTCATCGTGTCCTGGCCATTGGTGGTGCTAGGCGTGAAAGTGAGCGTGCTGGTGCTGCCACCAGTAAGCTTTACTATCACTGTTTCTGTATTCTCAATGAAATCATCATTGATCACATTCACCGGCAGTGTGGTGCCGTTTGAACCACCAGGGATGGTTACCGTGCCGCTCAGGGTCGCGTAATCCGCACCTCCGGTAGCAGTACCGCTCACGGTGTAATTCACAGTGATAGGCTCGGGAACTGTTATACCTGCCGGCAGGTTAATTTTGAAGGTATTGTTTGTTGCCGGTTCTGCTGCATCTCCTGTTTTGGTGATGCTCAGTACGCGGTTGGCCGCATTATCATCGTTGTCGATAATGTTGCCGGTTGCGCTGCCTTCTACCGGATCTGGTGTGAAATTGAAATTAGTGGAAGATCCGCCGGTGATATTGATGATCACGGTTTCTGTACCTTCTATAATCTGATCATCCACCACATTAGCCACGGTGGCTGTTGATGTAGCTCCGGCTGAAATCACAGCCGTTCCACTGAAATGTGCAGGAGTTATACCATTATAGTCGACGCCTAAAGTAGCGGTACCACCTATAGTATAATTTATTGTTACGGGTTCAGAATATGTAATACCCGGCGCCGGAAGGAAATTGAATCTTATTGAGGCGCCGCCTTCTGCACCATCACGGCCTAACTGTACTCTTACCATACGATTAGCCGGTGTATCATCATCGTCTGCAATATTCACAGTAGCGGTATTAGCGGATGCAGATGCCGTATAAGCGGAACCACCACCGGTGCCGCCGGTGAGGGTCATCACTACCGTTTCTGTTACTTCGATGATCTTATCATCGTTCACAGTTACCGGTACGGTTACAAAAGGCTGACCTGCTGCTATGGTAGCAGTACCTGTTAATGGAACATAATCGGCTGTACTGGTAGCCGTTCCTCCTATCGTGTAATTCACAGTAATAGGTGCGGATGAAGTGAAGCCCGCGGGCAGGCTGATTTTAAATTCACCTGGAGTACCCGGTTCTGCCCCATTACTATTATTAATAACACTCAGCACACGGTTGGCCGCAGTATTATCGTCATCCGAAATATTCGCAGTGGCCGCAGCATTGGTGGCGCTCACGGTATAGCTGAAGTTGGTAGAGCTACCGCTGGTAAGCGTCAACGTTACGGTTTCTGTACTTTCTATTACCTGGTCGTTGATTACGGCAACAGGCAGGGTAATGGAGTTTTGTCCTGCCAGGATGGTAGCGGTGCCACTTAAGGTCGTATAGTCTGTGCCGTTAGTAGCTGTTCCGCCGATGGTATAATTCACCGTAATGTCCTCGGAAGGCGTAACCGTTCCAGGCAAACTGATTTTGAACGTAGCATTGGTAGCTGGCTCTGCACCATCGGCAGTTTTGGTGATACTCAGCACCCTGTTGGCAGGAGTGTTGTCATCATCCAGGATATTCACGGTAGCACTACCATTGGTTGTGCTGGCCGTAAAGGCAAAGCTGGTACTCGTGCCGCCGGCGAGCGTCATAGTCACCGTTTCGGTGCTTTCCATCAGCTGGTCATTGATCACGGTTACCGGTACGGTTACACTGTTCTGGCCTGCTGGTATGATGGCGGTATTGGTGATAGTGGTATAATCGGTGCCATTTATCGCCGTGCCACCAATAGTGTAGGTCACGGTAATAGGCTCGGCAGCCACAATATCGTCGGCTGCAGTCGCGCCTTTAGGCAAACTGATTTTGAACCGGCTGTTGGTACTTGGTTCGGAAGCATCTCCTCCGTCGTTGGTCACGCTGAGGATGCGGTTGGCAGCTGTATTATCATCATCCGTGATATTGGCTGTGGCGCTGCCATCAGTGCTGCTGATAGTGAAAGCAAAGCTGGTACTGGTACCGCCAGTCACCGTTGCAATGACAGTTTCTGTATTTTCGATGATCTTGTCATCGACAACGGTGATGGGTAAAGGAATGCTGTTCTGTCCAGCAGGCAGCACGATAGATGTTCCCAGGGCGGTATAATCTGTGCCACTGGTAGCGGTACCGGAGGATGTATAGGCTATGGTTATATTTTCGGAAGAAGTAATACTACCAGGAAGACCAATCGTAAATGCCCCGTTTGTGGACGGCTCTGCCGCATCCGTTTTCTTCTTAATACTGATCACGCGGTTAAGCGCTGTATTGTCATCATCTGTAATATTAACAGTGGCATTACCATTGGTGGTGCTGGCAGTATAATTGAAGTTGGTGCTGCTGCCGCCGGTAAGTGTTACCACCACCGTTTCGGTATTTTCAATGATCTGATCGTCGATTATATTAACTGGTACGACTACACTGTCTTTACCCGCCGGGATAATCACCGTACCGGTAAGGGCTGTATAATCAGATCCACCTTGGGCTGTACCACCTACGTTATAGCTGACGGTGATATCTTCGGTAGGTATCACACCTACCGGTAAATGGATCGTAAACTCGCCATTGGTGGATGGTTCAGCCGCGTCGGTCTTTTTCGTTATGCTCAGTACACGATTGGCCGGTGTATTCTCATCGTCAATAACATTAACGGTAGCAGTCACCGCAGCGGCAGCTGGTGTTAGTGTAAAATGGGTAGAGCTGCCGCTGGTTACACTTACTATAACTGTTTCCGGTTTTTCCAGCAACTGATCGTCCAGCACCAGCACCGGCAATGTTACGCCTGGCTGGCCCGCAGGAATCACAATCGACCCGCTCAGTGCCACATAATCCGCACCTGGGGTGGCGGTACCGGCAATAGCGTAGTTAACAGTGATGTCTTCAGAGGAAGTAACACCAGCCGGCAGGCTGATATTAAAGGCGCCGTTGGTAGTGGGTTCCTGGGCATCCTTCACCCAGGTAACGCCTACGGTAGTTTTAGCAGGGTCATTGCTGTCGTTGTCTGCAATGTCCAGCGACGCAACTGACTGAGTGCTGCTGATATTATAAATATTACCGCTGGCAGCGCCTACGGCGCCGCTCAGCGTAACATTCACATTTTCTGTTACTTCAAGGATATTGTCATCAGTCACCGTTACTGGCAGGGATATACTGTTGCTGCCGGACGGGAAAGTAACCGTACCTGTGAGGGTCGTATAGTCGCCGCCGTTATTGGCAGTACCGGTCACCGTATAGTTTACGGTAATGTCTTCCGTAGCTTTTATGGTTCCTGGCAAACTGATTTTGAAGGAACCATCCTGTGTACCTTCTTTACCATCCTGTACTTTGGTGATGGCTAATGTTTGATTAACAGCGGTCAGGCCACCGAAAGTGGAGAAACTCTGTATACCGCTGAACTCAACGTAGTCTACGCCATCCTGCTGACCGGTAGCCGAAGGATTCATTTCTGTAATATTAGCCAGTCCTTCAGGGGCCAGGTCGGCCAGTGTAGTAGCAATATCGCCGCTGTGTTTGAACCAGGTCCAACGCTGTGTACCGGTTACACCACGGGTGCCGGAAAGCATATTTTCTGCATTGGTCTTTTCAGCAGGATTCCAGAACAGGCGAACGGTAACGCCACCATTCTGTGTCAGCGCACCGCCGGTATAGTTGATCTGTAACAACCTGCGCATCAGTTGCGTGCCATAGTCGGTACCACTGTTTTTACCCAATGCAGCATTCATATCCCTGTTCACATCAACAATGGCCGACAGCTTGGTCACGTCCATAGTATTGCCGTTGAGGGCAATGGAAGCAATGTATTTACTAGCATCTGTAGGATCGTAGAAATACAGGGTATCGTTGTTGATACAAGTGGCGGTTACTGTTCTCACCGTGGCGTCTGGCACCAGGTTAGCGGTGCGTTGCAGATGGCTGGTAACGAGTGTAAACACTACGCCGTCTTTCAGTGCACCCACGTTTTCAAAGCTCACGATCTTGCCGGCGACATTAGTAGCTGGGATTTCTGTGATAGTACCGGTGGCGAAGTTACCGTCGCCATCTTCATCCACCAGGATGCTGAAATCGCCTGTAGTTGTACCTGTGGTGGTAATGCCAGTCAGGTCAAACTGCATACTGAGTGGTTGCGTGCTGATATCATAGTTGGTAAACTGTGTTTTCCATTCCTGCGTAAGGCGTTCGGGGATACAGCTGCCGACGGGCAGGTCTGTTCCGCTTACAGTGAGGGCATTGCTATTGCTGCCCAACAGGAGATAACTTTTATCTGCACCAAAAGTATTAGCATTATCTGCATTGGTAGCGGCGATAGCACGCACACCAACTGTCAGGATAGAGCCAGTATGGATGCTGCGGGATTGTTTCTGTACCAACCCTTCGCGATCATCGCGACCGATACCGAAGATATTGTTTTTATAAGTGCTGTTGTTCGTCGCATTCCAGATCACGGAACCATCTGTAGCCAGGTAGTTCTGTGCAGTAGACTGGTCGAGCGTGATACCGTATTTAACACCGAGGTAAGATTCCACTTTCTGTGCGTCTGTAGTTGTGAGCGCGGATTTATACACGATCACCTCTGGGATCTTACCGTTGAAGATACGGTTGTCATATGTAGCATCGTCTGTGGTGCGACCGCCTATTTCGAAGAAGGAGCCATCTGCCTGTGTTGGGCAGCTGGTAGCGAGAACAGATTGCTTACCGTTCAGCCATGTACTTCCATTCAGCGGGTTGCTTGCATTTACATAAATCCCCCTTGCGATAACAGGCCCGGCATAAGGTGGCGTGGATTGTCCAGTAGGGCATCCAGCGCCGTCAAGAGCAAAATTGCCGCCGGTAAGATACATCAGGCCTCTGCCGGATCCTCCAACTGCGGTCCAGTTACCATTACTGGCGAAAATAGCTGTTCCGGAGTTTGGAATAACACCTTCAGGTTTATTTACAGAGAATATAGACAAGTTAGCCGATGTGTTCCAGTTAGCAGTGGCATTTCCTTTCAGGGATTTGCCTACTGCACCGGTGAAATCAAGCGTTGGGTTAAAGTTGATGCCATTGGCTACACGGATAATATCAGCCGAAGCAGCGATGGCATCTGTATGTGCAACTGGGGCCGCACGCAGTTCAGTCGCCATGGAACCCGCCTGGTTCAGCCATTGTTCCACCTGGTTGCTGCCGTCCACCTGGAGATCAGCGTCTGCTTTCACCCACAACATTTCATCGGATACGCCACCGGGTGCTGTTACATAGCTGGCAATAGTAAAGTACTGTCCATTTGTGAGATCGATGTTGGTCGTGTAACTGATCACACCATTCACACTGTTTTCAGATAATTGTATAAACTGATCAGTGCCATCAAAAGTGGCGTCATTGCTCACTACCAGGTAAGGAGTAGTAGCAATTTTAGGCAACTGGTCTTTTCTGACAGAAAGTGCCACAGTACCCACGGTACCGGTTTCCTGCACCTTCCATACTCTTGCCATACGGTTGGTTACAAGCGGATTACCGGTGATAACGGTGGAGAAGTTGGTGGCTGCACCATCATCGCCCCACACCAAATAAGATTTATCTACAGAGAAAGTATTGGTATTGCTAAGGTTATTTGCCGCGATACCGCCGAGGCCTACTATGGGCTGTAAGCCGGTATTGATGTTCTGGCTCTGCTTCTGCGCAAGGCCTTCTACGTCATCGCGACCGATACCGGTGATATTATTCTTATAGGTAGCATTGGCAGTGGCATCCCATACCTTGGTGGTGCCGTCGGTAGCCAGGTAATCTGTTGCAGTGGTCTGATCTATCGTATAGCCATACTTGATAGCGAGGTAAGTAGATACGCGTTGCAGTTCGGTGGGTGTTAAGGCGGTGGGATATACGATAATATCTCCCATGGTACCGATCCATGCCTGAGCGCGATCCCAGGGCCATGCACCTATTCCAGCATCCACGTTGCCGGTATTCCATGCCTTAGCGGCAGATCCCAGCGATTTCATTTTGCTGTAAAGTGTAGCAGTACCGCCATTACCAGCCCATACACCTACCATTTCATTAAACACACCTGGTTGCCAGTTACCGACCGGGCTTACCACATCATTAGCCCATCCTACGAAATCGGCTGTCCCATTTCCACCTACGATCGCGAGACCATTACCCTGGTTAGTTGCACCTGCACCATAAGCAAGAATAAACTTATTACCTGTACCGGTGGTGGCTGCACTACCAGTACCGAAGAGCGTTCTCGCAGCAGTGCCTGTAGGCAACTTAGTGATATCCAGCCCCATGAAATCTGTACCATCAAACTTCACTACCGGGTTAAAGTTGGCATTATCAACGGCGTTGTTCATATACAGCGGTTGATTGGCAACTGTAGCCTGCGTAGCGTTGTTCAGTTCAGAAGCATAGTCTGTCCATCCGTTAAGGGCGGTGTTATCCGTAGTATTGGACGTACCAGCGTCTGCACGCAGCCAGAGGGACGTGCCCACTACCCCACCAGGCGTTTTGATAGAAGCTCCAAAGGTAAAATATTGTCCATTGGTCAGGTCTACATTGGCCGCATAATGTTTCACACCATTGAGGGTGGTGGCCGTTACAGGAATAAATTTGTCCGTTCCGTCGAAAGTAGCATCATTGCTAATAATGAGGTAAGTCTGTGCCGCATTGGGCAGTGCATCATAAGGCACCGCTACCTGTACACCGCCAACAGTGCCGGATTCCTGCGCACGCCATACTCTTGCCATGCGGTAGTTGGCTACCGGGTGACCGCTCAGCGGCGTTTTAAAGAGACTGCTGCCGCCATTATCCCCCCACACCATGTATGATTTATCGGCAGTAAATGCATTGGCATTGCTGAGGTTTGTTTCCGCCAGGTTATTGAGGCCGATAGCCAACTGCATGCCAGTTGCAGTATTACGGGATTGTTTCTGATTAAGATCTTCCGCATCGTCGCGACCAATACCGGTGATATAATTGCCATAGCCGGTGTTGGTCACGGCGTTCCATATAGTGCTGCCATCAGTAGCCAGGTAATTGGAAGCGCCGTTATTCAAACTGATACCATACTTAATAGCCATATAGGTATTCACGCGCTGTTGCTCATTTGTCGTAAGCGCACCAGCATAAATGATCAGGTCGCCCATGCGGCCGGTGTAAGAAGTTGCACTGGTGGAATAGCCCAACTGGAATGGACTGTTGTTGCCGGTGAAGATACTCGTATTATTACCGTTGGCCACATTCAGACCATTCTTGTAAATAGCCTGTTTGTTGGCAGCCAGGCTGATATCGCTGGTAGTGGACCAGAGAATAACCTGGTTATTGATTCCCCCTGTATTGTAAGTCAAACGATTGCTGACATAAGGAGGATCCCAATAAACAATATTATCTCCCCAGGTGGCATGCAAAGTAAACTGGGTACCGGTTCCGATCGGTTCTGTGAATACAACGGTATTAACGGCCGCAGTTTGGTTACCTGCGTAGAATGCAGCGGCGCCATTATAGCTGGCTGTTTTCAGGAAAGAGCCTCCTGTCATAGCATGAGGAGCGCCATTGAACCTTACCACAGGGTTGAAGTTCAGGTTATTGGCAGCATTGTTCATATAGATAGGCTGGTTGGCAGCTACGGCCTGGGTAACGTTATTGCCGTTAGGGCTATAGTCGTTCCAACTGCTGATTCCCATGCTGTCTGCAGTAGCAGAAGTACCAAGATCCGCGCGCAACCACAGGAGTTTGCCGCTGTTTACACCGCCAGGGTATTTTACTGCTGCGCCGAAGGTGAAGTACACGCCATCGGGCATCAGGCTGGAGTTGAGCGTAATAGTTTTGTTTGCATTCAGCGGAAGTTCCTGGTTGACCGTTGCAAACGTAGGGTCGGTGCTGATCAGCAGGTATACTTTCGTGCCGGGTGCATCTGCTTTCAGGGTAACTGGTTGATCCGTCCAGTTAGTTTTATCTACTTTCCAGATGCGGGCCAGGCGGCGGGTTGCGTTCGTTCCGCTTACAATAGTTCCATAAGAGGAAGCCGATAATCCATTGTCGCCAAAAACAAAGAAAGATTTATCGTTCGTGATGGTATTGCTATTCTGTTCGTTCGTGAGAGGAATGCTGTTACCCAGTGAAAGCGTTACAAAGCCGGTATCCACGCTGAGCGATTGTTTGGTATTCAGCGCTGTAGCATCATCCCTGCCTATACCGGTGATACGGGATTTATAAACAGGATCGGCTGTCCAGTATTTGGAGCCGTCGGTAGCCAGGTAATCGGTAGCGCCGTTACCTATGGTAATACCATATTTAAGACCCAGGTAAGATTCCACGGACTGGCGCTCTGCATCAGATAATACGCGGTTGTAGGCAATCACTTCTCCTATATTACCCATCCAGTAAAGCCCTCTGGCAGCTATAGTACGGGAGCCTATGGAAATAAGATTGTCGGTGAGTGGTGTTAAATTGATGGCACCCTGGTTGTCAAAAGTATAATTTCCAAAAATACGAACTCCGTTGGGGGTATTATTGGCCTGGGTGGCACTAAAAATATAAGGTTTATTGGCCTCATAGGTATTAAAACCGCCTATGGCCACCACTGATGAGGCATTCTCCAGATACTGTATCTGCCCGGTGTTAATGAGCCGGAATTCCATTCCGTGGGCGGCGCCTACAGCACCGCTACTGACAAGATCTCTTGCCGATGCAAAGCCCGAACCGCTACCCACCGCAAAAACGGTGGAGGTAGCAGGATCTATGCGCGTAGTAGTTATATCCAGGAAGTCATTCGTACCATCAAACACGAGGCCATAGTTGAAGTTAAGGGCTTTCGCATCGGTGATAGGTTGGCTGTCCACTACGCCCTGTGCAGCGTCATTCCCTTTATTACTGTAGTCAATCCAGTTGCTGCCACCAGACATCCCATCATCTGCGCGCAGCCAGAACGACACGCCATTAGTGATAGCATTTGGACCCGTAACATTTTTCGCAAAAGTAAAGTAAGCTCCATCAGCCAACAGGTTACTGTTAAGCGTAATAGTGCCGTCGGCGTTCAGCGCATAGGCTGCATCACCGGTACTGAAGGTATTGTCAGTACTAACCAGCAAATAAGTCCGTGCATTACCACCGGTAAGTTTTATAGTAATATTCTGATCTGCCCAGTTATTTTTCTGTGCTTTGAAAACACGGGTCATGCGGCTATTGACTTTACTGATACCAGTAACCGGTGTCTGGTAAGCAGTTGCGCCCGCATCATCTCCGAAAGTGAAGAAAGAAAGATCGTTAGTAATAGTCGTTGTATTGGCCTTGTTAGAAACAGCCACTGCTGTACCAACTGCAATCGTTACAATGCCGGTATCGGCAGCTACCGATTGCTTCTGCAATAACATGCCCTTGTCGTCGCGACCAATGCCGGTAATATGTTTGGTATAAGCGCCGCCGGTTGCAGCTTTCCACATAGTGGTCGTACCGTCGCTGGCGAGATAATCCATTGGTGCGTCAATGCCCAATGTGAGGCCATAACGCAACGCCATATAGGACTGTACCTGTTGGCGTTCGAGGTTACTCAGCTTGCGGGAATACAGTATAACTTCGGGAATATCGCCATTAAATACTGAGTTGTGACCGGCGCCGATATAATCTCTATTGCCGACCGGCGACAGGAAGTTTACCGCATTGGCGTTGGCCGTCAGTAATACCTTACCATCCATACCGGCTGCCCAGTCGTTGGTGGCACTCCAGATATTGAGCATATGGGCATTATGCACATTCACACTTGCCGGGTAAGCAAAGTTCCTGCGTGCAGTACCGGAACCGAAATACGTATATTGATTGTTGTTACTCCAGGTATATAGAGATTGGCCACTGACATAAGTACCACCAAATTCAAACGGATAGTTAACTGTTGTTGCCGTATTATCAATATTAGATGTTTGTACGGTGAATACTTCACCAGCAGTAAAGGTATTCGCTATCTCTGGTTGTTGTATGAAATAATTGCCTCCAGGGCCAGTGCCATTGAAACTGACGCCGGGGTTAAAGTTGATGGATGTTTCCTTCCAGGGGAGAGTTCCCGCAAGCGCAAGCGTCCATGTACGACGGGAAGCGCTCAGCTCTTTCCATTGCGAAACATTGTTACCTCCCACTATCGCGCTATCTGCCCTGGCCCATACTTCCAGGCCGCCGGCTACACCGGCAGGACCTGCCTGACCGTTGGCGAAAGTAAAGAAAGCGCCGTCGGGCAGCTGATCGCTGTCCAGCGTTATCGCTCCATTGGCATCCAGCACATAGGATTTATCGCCTGCACCGAAAGTTTCATCATTGCTCACTAATAGATAAGTGGTATTGTCTCCTCCTGCGAGTGATAAAGTAAGCGGACTCTTAGCCCAGTTGGTACGATCTGTTTTATAGATACGGGCCATGCGCGTAGTAAGGTTACCTAAACCGGCAACAGGCTGCGTATATGTAGCTGGCTGATTATTATCGCTGAAAGTAAAGAAAGAAAGGTCGTTGGCCACGCTGCTGCCATTATCTGCATTGGCGGCTGCCAGGCTGCTACCGATACCAATGGCCACATTGGCGCCATCTAACTGCGACGTGCTTTGTTTCTGCAGCAGTGTACCATTATCATCTCTTCCGATGCCGGTGATACGCTGACCGTAACCAGTGTTTTTGGAAGCGGTCCACATGCGGGTAGTGCCATTGCTGGCGATGTAATCCGTAGCGGCGCCCGCTGCCGTGGTGAGCGTAATACCATATTTAAGCGCCAGGTAGCTGTTTACCTGTGCCCGTTCGGTAGCGTTCAACTGCCTGTTAAAGAGAATTAATTCAGAGATACGGCCGCTGAACACAGCGTTATGCCCCGCGCCAATGGCAACGTTCAACGCGGTGGCCCTGCCGAAGGTAACCGGGAAGGTAGTGCTGCTACCGATGGTTTTACCATCGAAGTTCAGTGCCCAGTTACTGGGAGCGCTCCAGTTATTTAACAGGTGCGGACGGTTTACATTATAACCGGCCAGGGAGTAACCCGGTCTTGAACTGATACCAAAGTGCGTATAGTGGGACCCGTTGTATACATAAAACTGTGTAGTGAGCGTACTGGGGTCGCCACCGAACTCAAACGGAAAACTTGCCGTAGTGGTGGTAGATGGCAGTGTTGTTGACTGCACTGAAAATATTTCACCGGCGGTATAGCTTTCCGTGAATTTATCAACACTGAAATAGTTATTTCCCTGGAAGTAAATATTCGGGTTGTAGTTGATGGAATTCTTCTCCCAGGCTACAGGCGCGCTGAGGGCCAACGGCCATTCCCGCTGAACGGCCTGATCGCTCCATTTGAGGATATTACCATCTGCCACGGTGGTACCGGCATCCGCTTTCACCCATGCCTGCAAGTTAGCGGCTACGCCTCCCGGATATCGCTGCTGTTGCCCGAAAGTAAAGTAAGCGCCGTTGGCCAAATCGGCGCTGGAAAGTGTAACTGTTCCCGTGCCACTCAATTTCAATTCTTTGGTAACGGTGCCGAAAGCAGGGTCTGTACTGATAAGCAGGTAGTTATTTGCTGCGCCGCCTGTCAGTTGCAGCGTTATCTGCTGGCTATTGTCCCAGGCAGCTGTTTTCTGTACACGCCACACACGCCCCATCCGCTGGTTGGCATTAACGCTTGTAACAGTGGTAAAGTAGTTGGTATTGCCGCCGTTGTCACCGAAGGTAATGAATGCTTTGTCCTGTGTAAAGCTATTTGTATTGGCAGCATTAGAAGCAGCGATAGCATTTCCCAATGCGATAGTTACCATACCACTATCCTGGCTCAGTGATTGTTTTTGGCTCAGCATGCTGCAGTCTTCACGGCCTATACCAGTGATGCGTGCACCGTAACCTGTATTGGCAGCAGCCGTCCATATTTGTACGGTGCCGTCGCTGTTAATATAATCTGTTGCGCCTGCATTGAGCGTGATACCGTATTTCAGCGCCATATAAGATTCGATGCGCTGTATTTCTGCCGACGTAAGATCGCGGTTATAGATGAATACTTCCGGGATAAATACTTTTGAATATTCCGAGTAAGTAGCGCCTCCCACGTCCAATGTCCATGCAGTGCCGTCTGAAGCAGCACCGTTTTTCACCAGTGCACCGTTACTCTTAAATGCGTAAGCGCCACTGGCCCCTCTTTCAAAAGAATAGAGTTTGCCTTTGGCGGTGATTGCATTACCGGTGTTCAGCCACCCTTCCACATACAGGCGATTTTCAAACCCTGCATGCCATCCCATTAATTTATTCCCGCTGGAGCTGTTGAATACACGGCCGGTTTGAGAGCCTTCCAGTAACCCCATCCCCATTATGGAATAGGCACCAGATACGGCTGCCGAAGCAGGTACCAGATGCGCATCATTACCATCATAGTAAATAGCCGGGTTGAAATTGACCATACCGGTGGTATTGTCCGGATCGCCGACCACCGTCATGTGATTGGCATTACCAGAAATATCTCCCCAATTGACGCCGTTCACGGCCTGATCCGCCCGGTACCAGGCCACCACGCCATTGCTCACACAGGCAGGTCCTTTAGCCGCCATCGGGATGGCGTTACTAAACTCAGAAGTACCGCAGGTATTGGCGGGAATGCGCAATGTGGCCGTCCAGAAACCAAGTCCGGTAGCACCCGGACCAGCATTATAGGTAATAGTTTGTGTAGAAGTTCCGGCAGATAGTCCTGTTAAAGTGGTAACATAATATTGCCCGCTCGTTTTGTTCGTAGCGGGATCGTTGGCATAAATATCAACCGAGTATTGTGCACCGGCCGTTATTGTGGGTATCGTGAGTTGCAGCTGATACTGCCCTCCGCCCAGCGCCGATGACGATACCAGTACCGGCGTCTTGCCGGCAGCATTGGTATAGCTACAGTTACCTCCTTGCAGGGAAATACCAGCAGCGGCATTATTATAAATGGAGTTTTTGGAGATGAGTACATTAGTAGGAGCTACGTTAACAACACCCGCCCCACCATTATCATGAATCACACAACCAGTCACTTCCGCGTCGGTAACGTTGGCAGCTCCATAAAACCATACGGCATGATTGGCATTGTTAGCCAGGGTATCTCCTTTAATGTCTACATCCGTAGCGCCGGCAGCACCACTCACCACAATGCCTGAACGTGTTTGGTTATAAAACGCCGAATTAATGATATCCACATTAGTTCTGGCGGCATTGTTATAAAATTCAATACCATCTTCATTCCTGGTGAAGGTAGAATTGCTCAGCTGGAAGTTGGTAGTTGCTCCGGCCGCATAGATACCGTCTACATCAAATTCATTAAAGGAAACATTGTCAACCGTCACTCCTGTAGCGGCAGCATAAAAGGCAATACCTACATCCGCATCATCTGTATTGCCGGGCTTATCTCCGTTCAATACAGAATTCGTACAGTTAAAACCATTAATAGTACTTTCAAATCTTATACAGGCATTTCCTCCATAAAGCCCCGGTAACCGGCTTTCGACTACAGTTTTATTGATACTTACCGTACTCGCAGCGCCATTAAACCAGATGGCGTGAATATCATTCTCATTAATATTAATGGTGTCCAGGGTAATGTTGCTGGCAGTGTTATCGAAGCGAATGGCATAGTCCCCGTCATCATCCTGCCCAATTACATTCATATCTATCGTAGTGCGCTTCACCTGGAAGTTAGTGGTGGCATAGTCGCAGTAAATGCCCAGTGATACACCGCTCCATAAACTATCGATGGTTACATTCCTCAACAGCACATTGTTGGCCGTTTCTACCGGGCCGGTGGTATTATCAAACAGCAATGCATTCTGGAACCCGCTGATATTACTGTTAGTCAGTGTCAGTCCATTTACGCCTGCATCACGGAATACGATACCCTCTCCTCCACGCGTATTGCCAGCTGTGCTGAGTTGGATGTTATCCATTACCAGGTTGGTTTGCATACCGCCTGTAAAATAGAAGGCCCGTCCAACGTAAACGCTACCGGCAGGCTCCACGTCTGTGGAGTAAATATTTCTTACGGTCAATCCCGTGGAGGCGCCCTGTACCCTCATAAAAGCATTCAGGAAGTTACCCACGGTGCTGGAAGAACGTATATTCTCCACCGTTACCCCCGTTGTATTGGGAAAAATGTCTACGTTAATATCCCCGCTATTCTGCACGGTGAAATTCCGGATGGTTACACTGTCCGCATTAATCACAAAAGGATTGATAATGGAATTGGTGCCAGTAGCATACAACGTAATTTTATTCTGTCCATCGATCGTCAGTTTCTTTGCCGTAATAGTAGGCATCGACGTGGCTAACGTAATTTGCCCGTGTACATTGAATACGATATCATGCGGGCCAGCGCCGGCGGCATTGGCATCCAGGATGGCCTGTCTGAATGAACCAGGCCCCGCATCATTCGTATTAGTGACCGGGAAAGTGTTAGCAGTGGCGGTAACAGTCATCGTCATGCCAACCAAGGCCAGTAACAATCGCTTGCAGTGCTTGCTGAAAAACCTTACATCGGGATTCATAACATTATTTAAGAGGGACATCATGCAATCAACATTGGGTAATAAGGGTTCTGATCCACTATGTTATACACAGAGAACCTGGAAAGATTCCTTTAGAAATCTTTATATGCTAAGGGTACGATATGGTTGTTTGCTAAGACCTACGGGCAACTCTCTTCAACCAGTATTGATCAAACACAAACAGTATTTATTTTACGAATAATGAAATTTGAAACAGCAGAAAAAAATAGGGTCCGCATGTAATGACAATCGCGTAAAATTCCACATAGGAAAGCATTAAGATTAGATAAAAAGGATACGGGCATTATCAGTATGTTCTACGATTCAAAGACATGTTCACATGACTCCAGGGAACAAGTCTTGCTGCGAAAGTAATTAAACTATCTTTTCATGATTGTCGTCGTAGTTCGATATACATGTAGTAGTTATACTACATGACAATTAGGGGTAGTCATTTCATGGCAGGCTTTTTAAAAACAAGATCTGCGCCAGGTTATAAAAATTTATAAAAAATGATATACATCTGAACAAAAATATATTATTTTAGTGCTGACAAACAATCCTTGCTACCTTTGGTCCCTAACCCGTAATGGAAATGATACATGTATTGATAGCAGATGACCATTCGATAGTAAGACTTGGCATAAAACAAATTATCTGCTCCCTGCCTGGCAACATGCATGTAACTGAAGCAAGAACATTTGATGAAACCATTTCTTTTATTGAAGCCCAACATTACAGCCTGCTGATACTGGACATTAATATGCCCGGTGGAAATAACCGCCAGATGATAGATGCCGTAAAACTACGGCTCCCTGACGTCAAAATACTGGTTTGCTCTGCCTATGAAGAAATGCTCTATGCGCTTAACTACCTTCAGTCTGGAGCAGATGGCTATATTGAGAAAAATTCCATCGATGAAGAGTTTAAAATAGCCATTAACGCCGTTCTTGGAGGAGAGAAATATATTAGTAAAGCCGTCCGGGATCAGCTGCTCAGAAAATATACCAAACAGGAAAACCTTTCTCCCAGCCCTTTCTCCGGGCTTTCCAGCCGTGAAATAGAAGTTATGAACCTGCTCACTAAAGGATTTCCACTCGTAAAAATTGCGGAAATACTGCATCTGCAACTCACCACCGTCAGCACATACAAAGCGCGTATCTTTGAGAAAACAGGCGTGAGAAATGTAATTGCTTTAGTAGAAAAAGCGCAGATGTACCAGGACGTTAATCATCCTGGAGAAGCTTTATTGAAAGTATAGTACCGTCGCCAGCGCGCAGGCTGCTCAATAAACGGGCATTGATCACCGGTAGTAGTTCCCTTACCAGTATCAGCCCTATACCGGTACTGTGAGAGTGCCCTGTACCGTCGTTTTCCGGATCATTCATCCAACTTCTTACTACTTCCGGCATTCCCATCCCCGTATCAGATATATTGATGACCACACTTCCTTCCTTTTCTTCAGCGGTTACTTCCACGGTACCCCGGATGGTATATTTCACGGCGTTGTCCAACAGGTTATGCAGCACAACAGCCAATAACAATCTATTAACTGTTACGGTCATTTCCGGCGGAACATGGCTGATGAGCTGTATACCTTTAGCATCAGACACCGGCCGGAAGATGTCCATCTTTTCTTCGACTAACTGGCACAGGCCTACGATTTCTTTGGAAAGTTCACCCGTCTGGAAAGTGGTCCGCATGTAATGTATCAGGTTGTCCACCAGGTGATGCATGCGGTAAAGGCTTTCATAGGTGACCGTTTTTATTTCTTCCTGTCGCAGAACGCCGGACAATGGTTCATCTTTATTGACCCGCAACAGGAACCGCAGGGGCGTTTTAATATCATGGGTAATGGCGGTAAGCAGGTGCTTATGCATCAGACTCTGCTTGCGTACCTGTTCGTCCGATGCCTGTAAGGTGGCCATTGTTTCCTGCAGCCTCCGGGTACGGTTAAATACCTTTATTTCCAATTGCCTGTTTTGCTCCTGGATATGCCGGATGCGCATCTTATAGAGCAAAATTACCAGGCAAACCAGGATAGCCAATACGATCAGGCGGAACCATCCTCTTTCATAAAAAGCTTCCGCTACATGAACGGCAATTACTTTTTCCATATACTGGTCCCTTCCGAAGCCCTTTAGCTTACGCACACGGATGCGGTAATTTCCTGAAGGCAACGATGATAAAGCGATCGTCCGGTCGCTGTTCACTGGTAGCCATATCCTTTCTTCCTGCCTGCCATCTTTTTCCAGGCAATAATAAAAATAAAGATTCCGTGGATCGCCAAAATAAGGAGAGCTAACATGTAAGCGGAGTGTTTTAAAATTATTCGGCAATGCTATACATGTTTCTGCTGCTGCCTGCTTCAGATCGCGTTCTACCCAGTCTACAAATATGCCTTTATCTGGCATCTCCATCCTGATCGCAGCCGGCGTAAATTGTACAAGCCCATCCAGCGATGGCAGGGAAATATCTCCATCCTCATACTTTATGGCACAGGGTTCGCAACCGCCATTGAACTCATTTGTGTTAAATCCCTGGTCCTTCCCAAAATAATAGTAAAATACATCACGCTGTTTTCCATCCGCAAAATCCAACACATCCTGCCGGCGAACACTAAATAAGCCTTTATTGGTAGTCAGCCAGAAATAACCCTTATCGTCCTCCATAATACAATGGGTGGTTGACATATACCGCTGCCTGTCCAGGGGCAAAGCTACCAACCGTTCATTCCGGTAAAGAAAAACACCCTGGTTATAAGTTGTAATCCAGATTTCTCTTTGTTTGGGAATATAAATGCTTCTTATATTCCCCGTTTCCAAACCTTTGATGGTATCGGTGCGTCCGGATGGCAGATGGATTCGATACATTCCCCTGGCAGTGCCCACCCATAAAATATCCGGGATTTGCCCCTCTTTGATATAAGTAACGTCATTGATAGCGGCCGGAAGAAATTGCAGCCCCCGGGCCGGATCAGCCATCTTCATATAATATAACCCAGGATATTTTCCACCTATCCATAAATCTCCGCCAGCGTCAATAAGAACCTGGGTAATGAGATACGGCAGTTGAATTTTGTACAATATCCTGCTGAAATCCGGCGATACGCAAATCAACAAAAATCCATCCCTCCCCCAATATCTTCCCTGCTTGTCGCGGGCCAGCGTATATTTTTCCAATGAATTTTTTCTATCGAACGATAACGGCAACCGACTGTACCTACCTTGCTGATCAAAGGCCAGGCCGGAGGGTGTTATTACCGCATTTCTACGAAAAGGCGCTTGCGCATAAAACACCTCCGCCTCCGAAACTTCAGATTTATAAGCTGTAAATTGCTGCCTGGTACAAACATAGAGCCCTTTGGTAGAACTCCCCAGGAAAACCCGGCTATTAGCCTCATCATAATAGATCGAATTAATATAAGCGGCATGCAGATCGAAATCCTGCAATACTACCGAACTATGAATATTTCCATCTTCTTTCAGCTGTAATTGATAGCAATTGCCATCGGTATAAACAAAAACCTGGTGGGTTGCCAGGTTCCAGAATAATTCCATCTTGCATTTACTAAATGCTGCATCGGAAAACAGATCCCCGGTAAGCGATACTTTTACCTGCCGGTCTTTGTTCCACCCCAGGATACGCCCATCCCGGTTAAGATAAAAAAGCCGGTTTCCGCACACAAATAACCGCCGCAGATCAAGCTGAGGTTGTATAATATGGTAGGCGCCTTTCCCATTCTTAACAAAAGAGATAGTATCGCGATTGACTTCGAAATAACTTTCGTTAGCATCCGGAATAACTACCGGACGCATAGTAGCGAAATGTACAGCATAATCGTCGGGCCATCCCCTGATAGGATAGAAATCATTCTTAGTATCCAGGTATTGCTGATATTGATATCCCGGCAACGCTTTTCCAACCTGTTTCACCCTGCTCTCTGTTACCGTTAATATTTCCTTGACATCTGTTTCTACAGTGATGGCGGTATCGTTGGGATAAATCCTGGCCATCCGGCTACTTTTCAGTCCGGGTACATTATCACTGTTAAAATTGAAAAAGTAATTACCATCAAACCGGGATAGCCCGTTTTCGGTAGCCAGCCACAGGAAACCATTCCGATCCGGTACGAGCCCCTTTATGCTGTTTTGTGGCAGGCCATCCTCGTCACTAAAATGTTTTACAAAATAATGCGGCGTTGTATCTATTGCAGCAATAGACGAAGCCGGGCTTAGATGTAATAAAGATAGGCTAAAACAAAAAATAAGGTTCATTGCAGATACAGGCACTAATAGCATGACAATACAACATCGTCTGTCATGTTCTTTTTATGACAACTGGATAAAGATATATAAATTTCAATATCAATTCTTTTTCTCTTTGATAAGTGAGGTGTTTAGTCAGGGGCGAGAGATTACTGGAATATCTCCAAAAAAAAAGCCTTCAGACAAAGTCTAAAGGCTTTTATACCAGCGGAGAGTCAGGGATTCGAACCCCGGGACCTGTTACAGTCAACAGTTTTCAAGACTGCCGCAATCGACCGCTCTGCCAACTCTCCAGGGACGCAAATGTATAAAACCAATTTTAAATAAAAAAAGTTTTGCAGAAAAAACTGCAAAACTCTTTCCCATAAAGGGTTTGATAACGAACTATGGACCCCAGCGACTTAGATGCCTGTCTGTTGAATCGAAAAATGAGCCTGTTAGTCCCCCGCTTTGATCCATAGTTCGCATCAAACTATTTCCAGCCGCCACCTAGCGAACGGTATAAATCTACCATCGCGCTCAGGCGTTGACGGTCAATATCTGCCTGTGACAGTTCTGCTTGTAATGACCGGCCCTGGGCGGTAATCACCTCCAGGTAGTTAGCCATGCCACTGCGAAACAGTTGCTGCGCCTGTTGTACGGCCAGTTGGGAAGTACTCACCTGGCGAATGGCAATTTCCTGCTGCGTTCTTACTTTATCCAACTTCACCAGCGCATCGCTCACTTCTCCAATAGCGTTCAGGGCAGTTTGTTTAAACTGTATCACCGCCTGCTCCCTTTGTATCTTAGCTACTTCCAACTGTGTTTTCAAAGCACGGCGCTGGAAAATGGGTTGTGTAATACCACCTGCCACGGTACCAAACAGGGAGGCCGGTAAATTAAACCAGGTGCTGGCTTTGAAGGCATTCACCCCACCGCTGCCGGTAATGGTAAGTGAGGGGTACATATTCCCCTGTGCGGCGCCCACCTGGGCATTGGCCGCTACCAGGCCCATTTCGCTGGCCCGTACGTCCGGGCGGCGACTGATCATGGCTGCAGGGATACCGGTAGGCAATGAGTCAGCCACGTGGAAGTCACTGAGCTTACCGGTACGGGTAATCGCAGCGGGCAGCTCTCCCATTAAAATGCGCAGGGCGTTTTCCTGTATGGCGATACCCTGTTCCAACTGCGGTACCAGCAATTCTGCTGTTTGCTGCTGGGATATAGCCTGTTGTACACCCAGCTCCGTTACCTCTCCGGCTGCTTTCTGCAGGCGGATCATCTTTACGATGGTATCGCTGAGCTGTACGTTTTTACGGGCAATGTCCAGCTGTTTATCCAGCATCAGCAAGTTGAAATAGCTGTTGGCAACTGCGGCTACGAGGCCAGTTTGTACGGCATGCTGGCCTTCATAGGTTTGCAGGTAAGTAGCCAGGGCTGCTTCCTTCTGACGGCGTATTTTGCCCCAGATATCTATTTCCCACGACATGCTTACACCCAGGTTGAAATCTTCCAGGTGATCGCCCAGCTTATTCAACGACAGGTTCAAACCCGTGAAACTATTCTTGGAAGGGAAATTGGTATTGGCAGAGGCGTTGGCAGTGAATGCCGGGAGCCATGCCACCTTGGCCTGCTTCAGGTACTCCTGGGCAGATGCCACCCTTTTTACCGCCAGCTGCAGATCATAGTTGCCGGTAATGGCGCTGTCGATCAATTGCTGCAAGGCAGGATCTGTGAAAAACTGCTTCCATTCTATGCTCGCAATACTACTGTCGGATGGGGCCACGTTGCCGAATTGCTGGGGCAGCGCCACCGGGGGCCGCTCATAATTGCGGCCTACCCGGCAAGCTGCTAACCCTACAACTAAGGACAACAGAATTAAAAATGAGCTATAACTTGTTTTCATTTGTCTTTTTTCTGATTCTGATAATAGATAATGCTAATCTTTTAGTGTACCAGCTTTGCCTCATGTACTTTTTCCACTTCCACTATCGGCTTGCGGCTGATTTTCTCTTGCAGGAACTGGAAAATTACAAACAGCACAGGTATGATGAATACCCCCAGGACCACCCCGGTAAACATGCCGCCTACAGTACTCCAACCAATTGAATGATTGCCTTTGGCAGATGCACCTTGTGTAAAGATTAATGGCAACATACCAACAATAAAGGCAAAGGAAGTCATCAATATTGGACGAAGACGAAGCTGTGCTGCTTCCAAAGCTGCCTGAACAAGCTTATAGCCTGCCTTTCGCCGTTGTATGGCAAACTCCACAATCAGGATCGCATTTTTAGCCAATAATCCTATCAGCATAATCATACCTATTTGTACGTAGATATTGCCCTCTATGCCGCTAAAGCCAATGAAACTATATACACCTAATATACCCGTAGGTACAGTAAGGATTACTGCCAGTGGCAGGATATAGCTTTCATACTGTGCAGCCAGCAGGAAGAATACGAACAACACACTCAATAAAAACACGAACGCAGTTTGGTTCCCCGCTCTTATCTCTTCCCTCGTAATACCCGTAAACTCATAGGCATATCCTTGTGGCAATGCCTTTTTCGATACTTCTCCAATGGCTTTAATTACATCACCGGTACTATAACCTGGTTTGGGTGTAGCATTAATGGTAACAGCAGTATACAGGTTGTTTCGTGTAACTGTTTCAGGGCCATATACCCGTGTAAATTTGGCCACTGTACTTACCGGTACCATCGTACCCAGGTTGTTCTTTACATAAATAGCATCCAATGAACTTTTATCCAACCGGTATGAAATGTCGGCCTGCGCCATTACGCGGCTATATTTCCCAAAACGGTTAAAGTCTGAAACGAAACTACTACCATAATATGTTTGCAGCGTACTCAACAAATCACCAACAGATACACCCAATTGTTTCACTTTTACCTCATCTATATCAATTGTGTATTGTGGATTACCCGTATTAAAAGTAGTGAACGCACTTGCCACTTCTGGCCGCTGACTCAATGCACCAACAAAACCCCATGCCGTTCCTGCTAATTTCTCCAGCGATCCGTTTGTTCTGTCTTGCAACATCATTTCTACCCCGCTCACATTACCGAAACCCTGTATTGTTGGAAAACCAACAAAAAAAGTTAAGGCATCATGTACCTGCATTGATTTGCCTAACAAACCGCCTGCAATAGCAGTCGGGTCTTTTACAGCACCTCTCTCGTTTCGATTTTTTAACCTTACAAATATCGCAGCATTAGGGGAAGCGTTCGCATTTGTTACGAAGTTCATCCCATTTGCAGCCCATACATCGCTCACACCCTCATCTTTCATCACAATTTTACTAATCTGGCTCGTCGCATTCTCCGTTCTGCTAAGTGAACTACCGGGAGGTGTTTGGGTGATACCAACTACGAACCCTTGATCCTCATCCGGAATAAACCCGGTAGGTGTTGTTTTGATCAGCCAAACTGTTGCAACCACCACAAGCAATAATCCGGTAATGGCCACCCATCTGTTCTTCATCAGGAATTTGATGCTCCGTATATATCTTGCCGTCATCGCATTAAAAGCGGTATTAAACACATCGAAGAAGCGGGCACCAAAACCTTTTTTCTTTCCACCTTCGCCTATATGCTGGTTCTTTAAAAATAAAGCACACAACGCCGGACTTAGCGTTAACGCATTCACCGCAGAAATAAAGATAGCAATGGCCAGTGTAAAGGCGAATTGTTTATAGAATACACCCGCAGGACCTTGTACAAAGCTCACTGGTATAAATACTGCTGCCATTACCAATGTGATAGAAACAATCGCACCGGATATCTCACTCATCGTTTTAACTGTTGCCTCTCTTGCCGCTAAATGCTCACGTTCCATCGTTGAGTGTACGGCCTCTACAACCACAATGGCATCATCCACCACAATACCAATAGCCAGTACCAATGCGAACAATGTAAGCAGGTTAATACTAAAGCCGAATAATTGTAAGAAGAAGAAGGTACCTATAATCGAAACAGGAACAGCAATTACCGGGATCAATGTAGAGCGCAGATCTTGCAGGAAAATGAAAACCACGATGGCCACAAGGATGAACGCAATGATCAGTGTTTCCTTTACCTGGTCGATAGATGCATCCAAAAATTCCTTCGAGTTGTACATTATCTTAAACTTCATACCACCGGGTAACGCCTTATCAAACTCTCCAATCTGTCGTTCCAGTTCGGTAAGAATTTCATTGGCATTGGAGCCCGGTGTCTGCACAATACCAAAACCAGTAGCCGGTTTGCCATCAAGCAAATTCGAGGCAGTATAAGTATAGCCACCAAGTTCAACCCTGGCCAAATCTTTAAGGCGAAGAACTGAACCATCGTTATTTGCCTTAATCACCATATTTTCATACTCTTCAGGCTTATTTAACTTTCCCTTGTATTTAATAATATACTCGAAAGATTCCTTACTACTTTGTCCCAAACGCCCTGGTGCAGCTTCTACGTTCTGATCTTTGATCGCATTCATCACTTCTGTTGTAGAAAGATTATTAGCAACAAGCCGGTCGGGCTTCAACCAGATACGCATCGAATAATCTTTTGAACCAAATGGCTGTACCTGTGCCACCCCTGGTATACGTTGTAACTGAGGGATGATATTAATTCTTGCATAGTTATTTAGGAACAGTTCGTTATACTTAACACTATCCTCGCTATATAAGGCCACAAACATCAGGAAGCTGCTCTGCACTTTCTGTGTAGAAAGCCCGGCTTGTAATACTTCGGGAGGCAGCTGGCTATTAGCTTTAGATACACGGTTTTGTACGTTTACTGCCGCAATATCAGGATCCGTTCCTTGTTTAAAAAAAACTGTCAGGATGTAGCTACCATCGTTGTTGGAATTGGAGGTCATGTACGTCATGTTCTCCACACCATTTACCGATTCTTCTATCGGGGTAGCAACTGTACGGGATATCACCTCCCCGTTGGCGCCAGGGTAATTGGCTATAACCTGTACAGATGGCGGCGCAATCTCAGGAAATAAAGCCGTAGGCAGGGAGAATAAAGACAACCCTCCCAGTATAACTAATATGATAGAAATAACCGTAGATAACACCGGCCTTTCAATAAATCGTTTTAACATAAATAACAATTATGGCTGCGGTATGTCCGCACGAACACAAACAGTGCATGTGTGTAACAACACTGCCTGCGTCACAATTTGAATAATGTTTTGTGTAAACGTTCTTAACACTGGCGTGCTTTCACGCTTAATTATTTTAAAGCAGCGGCTTTGCTTTCAACAAACTATCTATAGATACCATTTGTGGCTGAATAACAACGCCGTCTTTTAAACCACCCATCATCATGGTAGATTGAGAAGATAATACAATCTTATCTCCCACCTTCACGCCATCAGTCACAAAATAATAATTAGATGTTTTGCCAGAAATGGTCAGTGGTTTTGTAACGATTTTATTACTATCGGCCACTGTATAAACGAACACTTTGTCCTGCAATTCAAAGGTGGCTTCCTGAGGAATTACCAATGCAGAAGCATGTAAAGTAGGTACTCTGACTTTACCGGTACTACCACTTCTAAGCACTCCCTGTGCATTAGGAAAGCTGGCACGTAAACTAATTGCACCAATAGTTTTGTCAAACTGCCCTTCCACTATTTCAACTTTTCCTTTTTCAGGATAAACACTTCCATCTGCCAGGATTAATTCTACCGCTGGCATTCCTTTTACTTTTTCAGCAAAGCTGTTACCCGGATATTTTTCCTTGAATTTGAGGAAATCGGTTTCACTCAAAGAAAAATAAACACGCATATCCTTTACTTCAGAAATAGTAGTCAATGCGCCTGCCATTCCTCTGCTAACAAGGCTTCCCGTTTTAAAGGGAATACTACCTACATAACCATCGCTGGGCGCGGTAATATTTGTGAACCCAAGATTGATACGGGCAGCTTCTACCTGGGCCTGTGCCTGGGCAACATTAGCTTTCGCTGAATTGTAACTTGCCTCAGCCGATTTTAATTGAACATCCGATACCACATTATTACTAAGTAGCGGTTTCAATTTATCAACGTTGATTTGTGCATTCTCTAATGCCGCTGTTGCAGCTTGTAAATTTGCGGTGGCATTGTTGAGTTGCTCTACATAAGGTCTTCTGTCGATCGTGAAAAGTGTTTGACCTTTGCTGACGTAAGCACCTTCATCTACTGAAATATTCGTTAGATAGCCGTCTACCTGTGGTCTTATTTCCACATCACGGGTCCCTTCTATCGAAGCAGGGAAATCCTGAAACGTTGTAGCAGGTAAGGTAACTGCTTTAATTACGGGTAAAGGCTGCGCTCCCCCTTGCTCCTGATGTGCCTGTGATGTGCCACAGCCAGACATCACTGCGAGGATGATAGCACTATAAATTAAGCCTGCCGGCAAATTTGCGAAAATAGTTCTCCTTAGTTTCATACTTGTTTTTTTTAATCGTGCAACAATAAATCTCTCTCCGTAATGAAGACAATACAACTCACATTGCTTCACAGCAGCAGTTTGGTAACAGCATTCGGGAGTGAAAATACAGGTAGTTAATGTTGCGGCTTCGGGCAACGCATAATGTCACAGCATATTATACGTAAGCACACAACTAAATGTTACTACTGTAAATAAAATTAATAGAAAGGTATTGCGGAATCTCCGCTAAAAAATTCTCATTGGTTTTCAAATTTTGAATGGTGTACGGGCAACACCATTTATTGATAACGATGCAAAAATAAAACAATAATGTTAACGGACGTTTAAATTATTACGGGTTTAATTGTACTTTTCACGGATACTCTTTTGGAAAGAGGCCGGCGTAAACCCGGAATGTTTCTTAAAAAAGCGGTTAAAATAGGCGTCATCCTCGAAATTCAACTGCGCCGCGATCTGCTTAACAGAGTGCTCACCCCAATACAGTAGCCGCTTTGCCTCCATAATCCGCTTTTCATCTATAATAAATTTTGCATTCCTTCCAAGCAAGGCTTTCACTGTGTCATTTAGATGTCCCGGTGAAACGTACAACATTTCTGCATAATCAGATACCTGCGCCTTCTCATGAAAATGCTGGTCAACCAACATCTTAAACTGCCGCGCCATATTATATTGCGAGCTCTCCGCATTCATCCAGTCGCCCGATGGCTCAGAAATCCGGCCACAGGCGATCACAAACGCATTCAATAAATTCCGGATAATGGCTTCCTTCCGTAGCTTATCACCGTTATACTCCTTGCGGATCAGGTCTGCATACGACAATACCTCCTCCAGCTGCTCTTCATTCAGGGGAATCATCCCGGAACTGAATACACAACGCCAGCAACTAACGACTCCCTGCATTTCGGGCACCAGGAAGTCGTTAGTAAAATAAATATTGATCAACTCAGCGTCCGGATCCATCTCATGCTGATGCACCTGGTTAGGCTCCATCAACATCAGCGCAGGCGCGTCCATTTCGTATTGTTTAAAATCGATCGACTGCCTTATACGGCCCTTGATCAATATATCAATGCTGTATCCGTTATGACGATGCGGGACATTCATATCCCCTATACAAGCCTCAAACCCTTTCCACTCGCCCATAAAAAAATTAGCGCCATTTGCATAGTCACAGTTATAAACCTCAATAGGCGAATTACGTGTTATAACGCGTTCTAATACTTCCATTGGTTGAATATTTTAACAGTAACCATCATTCAAATTGAGGAAGTAAAGGTAGCTGATTAGATATCCATCTTCCAACTATACGCGGTATAGATATTTTCTATACCATCGATATTACTTCCCTTCTTCTATCTTTTCTGTCGGCTTCTCCTGCACCAATACCAGGTCGCTGAGCTTTACATTGATCGGAATGTTACCAATCTTCACAATGGCACGCTTGTCGCGGATCTCCAACACTTTACCCACCTGGCGGTTGGTCACAATTTTCACCAGCATGCCTACTTCAATCTCCCCACGTACTTCCTCAAACTTATCCTGCACTTTTTTCTGCAGCTGCTCATTATGCTGCTTTTCCCTGCGGCGGAATAATAGAATTTCGGCCTGTTTCATCACTTTCTCTTTGTCATCGGCGCGCTTCCACTCTATCACGATCTGCTTCAGCTTGCGCTCCATATCTTTCAGGTACTGCAGGTCATCTTCCTTAATCTGGTTTTGTAATTTCAACAAGGTATACTGCTGTTGCTTGCGCTCCTTATCGGCCAGTATCTCGTATTCTTTCTTCAACCGCTCGTTTTCCTTCAGTAACTTCTGCAGTTCTTTCTCTTTATGCTCCACCTTCTGCAGATCCTGTTCGGCTTTATTCAGCAATTTATCCAGCTGGAAATGCCCTTCATCCACCAGCTTCTTGGCACGGGCTATCAACGAAGGATGTAACCCGATACGCTCTGCAATGGAAAAAGTATAGGAACTTCCAGGCTTACCCACCATCAATTTATACATGGGCAACAGCGTTTGTTCGTCGAAGCCCATCGCTCCATTGATAATACCTTTCACCTTATTGGCCATTACCTTCAGGTTCAGGTAGTGCGTGGTGACTACGCCAAAAGCATGCTTCTTGGCCAGTTCCTCCATGATCACCTCCGCAAAAGCCCCTCCCAGGTTAGGATCAGAGCCGCTACCCAGTTCATCTATGAAGAACAACGTTTTGCCGTTCGCATTCTCCATAAAATATTTCATGTTTTTGAGATGAGAACTGTAGGTACTCAGCTCAAATTCGAGCGACTGTGTATCCCCGATATGGATCATCAGCTGTTTGAAAATACCCAGCTGCGACGAAGGATGGACCGGTACCAGCAGGCCAGCCTGCAACATCAGCTGTATCAGCCCGATGGTTTTGAGGGTCACCGTCTTACCACCGGCATTGGGTCCGCTGATCACCAGGATATGCGCGTCCTTATCCAGGTTGATATTCACCGGGATGGTAGGCTTCTGGTTTTTCCGGTTGTACAGCAACAGCAACGGATGATAAGCCTGTACCAGGTTCAACTGGGCATGTGGCAACAGCATCGGATAATTGGCATCCATGTCCAGTGCCAACCTGGCTTTCCCTCTGATAAAATCAAAGGTGCCCAGTACCTGGTGATAGCTGTTCAGCAAACCGGAGTAGCTGCTCAGGGAAGCCGTCATGGCTTTGAGAATGCGGTACACTTCCCGGCCCTCTTCTCTTTCGAGCGACTGTATATCATTATTGAGCTGTATCGTTTCCTCCGGCTCCAGGAAAGCCGTTTTACGGGTATCCGATTCACCCAGGATAAGCCCTTTCACCATCCGCTTATTTTCTGCGTAGATGGCTACCACCCTGCGTCCATTGAGGAATGCCTCCTCCTGGTCGGCCAGGTAGTTGAGCTTTTGCAGTTTCTGGAGAATACGGTCAAATATCCGGCGTAATTCCGTACGCTTACGGAACAGCGACATGCGGATCTTGGCCAGATCGGACGAAGCATTGTCTTTTACCTGTCCCAGTTCATCCAGCACTTCGTCAATCGTGGCAGTAATCTTCTTCTCATAATGGGTGTCTTTGATCACGTCAAACAAGCCGGCATACTGGATGCGGCGGTCGTGGTCAAAGAAACGGACAATACTGTGCATACTTTCTGCGAGCTTGCGCAGCTGCATGGCCTGTTCACCGGTTAATACGGCCCCCTGGATCTCCAGCAGCCGTAATTCCTTTTTCAGGTTCAGTATGTAATCGTTGGGAAAATTCTCCTGCAACAGGGTGAGTTGTTTATATTCATGGGCCTGTTGAAGGGCTGTTTTAACATAATCTATGTGCGTGTGCAGGCGCAGTTCTGCGGCCATTTCCTTGCCCAGTTCTGTTTTACAATGCTCTTGCAGCAATGCCTGTACTTTATCGAATTCCAACTGCACCAACGCAGATTCTGGAAAATATTTCAAGTGTTATTTAATTTAAAGTAAGAAGCCACAAACAATCCATACTTGTTTGTGTCTGCGTAAAAGGTTTACGATCATGCGCGTGAAAGCGCAGCCAACGGAGTGGCGGGGAAAATACTATCCGGGAAAATGATTAATTCTTGTTCATCGCTATTGTCATTATGCTATCAAACGTATCCGGTTATGCCGGCTTTTTATATCGGTTCCTGCTGCTGCTGACGTATGTTTTTTGACGGCTTCCAGGGCGCCCTCGGGTTCCCACAAACTGCAAAAGAATGTTAAAGTTACTTAACTTGTTCTTTTCCTGCATCATTTATTACGTAAATTATTATAAAAACAGGGATAATAAAGGTGCTCAGACAGACTGCAATGCGACTACAGTATTGAATCTGAGTCATATTTAAAAAAAGGTGCATCTTTAAAATTTTATTTTTATGAGAAAATATTCCATCTTCATTTGTCTGATTGCACTGGCACTTTTTGCCTGTGCCCAAAATAAAAAAGATAAAGTACCGGGCGATATGGAAGTAAGTAACAATCAACAAACAGCCACCGCCACCTTTGGAGGCGGCTGCTTCTGGTGTACAGAAGCCCAGTTCCAGGAACTGGAAGGAGTGATTAAGGTAGAATCTGGCTATGCCGGCGGCACGGTGGCCAATCCTACCTACGAAGAGGTATGTACCGGCAATACCGGCCATGCGGAAGTAATCCGGGTCACCTACGATCCCACCAAGGTCAGCTACGAAGAACTGCTGCAGGCATTTTGGCTCAGCCACGATCCCACCCAGCTAAACCGGCAGGGCAACGATGTAGGTACCCAATACCGCAGTGTAATATTCTATAATAGCGAAGAGCAGAAAGAGAAAGCGGAGCTTTATAAGAAGAAATTACAGGAATCAGGCGCCTACGATAAACCAATCGTCACCGAAATTGCTCCCCTGACTACCTTCTACAAGGCGGAAAACTACCACCAGAACTATTATAACGACAATGGTTCTCAACCTTATTGCACTTTCGTGATCAAACCTAAACTCGAAAAATTTAAAAAAGCATTTGCCGGACACCTGAAGAAAGGACTGTAATGGAGCGCAAAGCGGAAAGCAAAAAGCCCTTGTAGCGAATGACTGACAGGATGTTTAAATATTCGCTGAGATTATTCGCAACAAGGGCTTTTTGCTTTCCGCTTTCCATTTTATACCTTCCTTTCAGCTTTTTTTACTATCTTATATAGCAGTTTTTAAAACGTTCCACTATTAATGAACACTGTACAAGAATGTCCCTGGTGTGGAAGCGACCAAATTATACGCACCATCCCGGAAAAAGACCCTGTTAACGTTATTATCGTCTGTAAACAATGCCAACGGATTATTTCCGATACTGATAACAGCTCCGCTGCCAGGAAGACTAACCCTGCCAGGCAAAACGTGGAGGAAAAAGTCATCCAGCTATGTATGAATGCCGGCAAGCTCCCGGCCATCAAGTATTACCTCACCGAAATGAACAAAATGCCCGGAATCCCTCCTATCGGGCTCCGGGAAGCCAAAGAAACGGTAGAAGCCATCCTGTATACCCGCGGTCTCAGCAGTATGGTGAAAAAACCTAATAAAAACGGCGGCGTCATCGCCCTGATCGTACTGGTGCTCATCATCGCCTGCATTGTCTACTTCTTCACCCACAGATAAATTTTTCCTTTCCCCGGATAATCGTACCTTTGTACTGTAATAAAGTCAATTACAGAATGAACAACGGACGATTCCCCATATCACTGCATATACTCACGCTGATGGCCAGCTCGGCCGGGGAATTATTGTCCTCCGACTATATTGCCGGCAGTATCAACATCAACCCTGTACTGGTACGCAAGGAAATCAGCAACCTGCGCAACTTCGGGCTGATAGAAAGCAAAGAAGGCAAAAACGGCGGCGCCACCCTGGCCAAATCAGCCGATAAAATCCGGCTTTCTGAAGTATACCACGCCGTACAACAGGCTTCCCTGCTGGGAAACAGTAAAAATAAACCTAACCCGGACTGCCCAATCGGCAAACAAATCAACCTCCACCTCGACCATCTTTACGAGGATATAGAAGGAGCTTTACTACATAGATTAGAGAAAATGAGCCTGGCGGATTTTTTACGCCAGTTTCAATAGTTTTTTATCAAAGGCAATGCTGCCACGAGGAGGAATAGCATGCAACTCAACGATCTCAGAAATATTACCAGCGAATTTAAAAGCACCAGCCAGATGCCCGTCATGTTCATTGGCCACGGTAACCCAATGAATGGCATCAGCGACAACGCCTTTACCCGTGCACTGGGTAAAATGGGGCAAGACCTGTCCCATAAGCCTGCCGCCATACTGGTCATTTCCGCTCACTGGCTCACCAAAGGCACCCATGTGCTGGTAGCGGCACAACCGGAAACCATACACGACTTCGGCGGATTCCCCGAAGCCTTGTACGCGGTACAATATCCGGCGCCCGGCGCACCGGAACTGGCCCGGGAAACCAAACAACTCATCACCTCCACCCAGGTCATAGAAGATGACCACTGGGGACTGGACCACGGCTCCTGGACGGTACTCAAACACATGTATCCGATGGCCGATGTTCCTGTATATCAATTGAGCATCGACTATCATCAGCCACCGGAATATCACTTTAAACTGGCAGCCGAATTAAAAGCCCTGCGCAACAAAGGCGTGCTCATTATGGGCAGTGGCAATATTGTACATAATCTCCGCCAGGTGGTATTCAGCGATAATGCCAAACCATACGACTGGGCCCTCTCTTTCGACAACACCGTAAAACAAAAACTGGAACAGGGCGCCTTCAACGACCTGGTCAACTACCGCAACCTGGGCCTCGAAGCACAATTATCTATCCCTACCAATGATCACTATTTACCCATGATCTATACCCTGGGACTGGTAGATAAAAATGAATCCATACAATTTACTTACGAAGAAATACAAAACGGCAGTATTAGTATGCGCTGTTTTAAAACGACGTAAAGCCGAAAGCAAAAAAGCTATTGTGGAGAATGATCTTAGCGAATATTTAAAAATCGCAATAGTTATTCTCCACAATAGCTTTCCGCTTTATGCTTTATGCTTTATGCTTTCAGCAACGCTCCTTCCTGCTGCACCCGGCGGCCTTCCACGTTAATATCAATGGCTTTGAGAATCTCTTCTCTCATCTCTTCTGTTACGCGGCTATAACCAAACATCTTCGCAATGCAGGGTACTGCATCTTCCCGTTGAATTGCCACAGCATCTTTCACCACTTTTTCCAGGGCCACCCCAATTTCTTCTACGGCAATGTAGTTGATTTTTCGGGCGGAAGCCGGCAACTGGCTGCGGTTACGTACTACCGGTGCAGGCAACGCAGTATTCCACAGGAATTGTCCTTTGATCTTAATGCGCTTACTGGCGTCAGAATGACGCACTGCATGCCGCAGAATTTCCCGGATACGTGGCCCTACCCGCGTAATGCCCGCCGCTTCTGTCATGCGCCGCGCCACTTCATCGAAGTGTACGGGGCTTTCTACTACCACTACCTGTTCTATCCAGTCGCACAACTTACCTATGGGCGACAGGTGGAATTCCTGTTCTTTTATTTCTTCCGGCAACACCGCCGTTTCATAAGCCGGCACCTCTTCTTCAACGGTCTCGACAGCTTCCCGCATAATCGTTGGCGGTGCATCGTTCACCGGCTCCATAGTAGCTGTATCAGACATCGCATAAGCCGCCTTGGCCTTCTCAATGGCAGCCACCAGGCGTTTCAGTTCGCGTTCCGGATCGCGGAACCAATCGGTACTCCACACACGATATATTTTCCAACCCATGGCTTCCAACACCTGCTGCCGCAGGCGATCACGGTCGCGGGCCGACCTTGCCGAGTGATAGGCCGCTCCGTCGCATTCAATTCCCAGCACATAACGTCCGGGATATGCAGGATCTACAATGGCCATATCGATATAAAAGCCTTTCGACCCCACCTGCTTACGCACTACATATCCCAATGCTTCCAGCTTGGCAGCCACATTTTCTTCAAACGGACTGTCCGCCGGCAATCCTGTTTCCGCCGTCAGATACAACCTGCCATGCTGCGCGAAATACAGGAAGTTTTTCAGTGACTGTATACCGTAACTTTTTGATTTACTGAGATCGATATCATCCGCGGTGATATTGGTAAAGACCTCACACCTCGACTTAGCGCGGGTGATGAGTACGTTCAGCCGCCGTTCTCCACCTTCATTGTTCAGCGGACCAAAAGACATGGCCACATATCCTTCCTCCGTACGTCCGTAGCCGATAGAGATAAAGACCACATCTCTTTCATCGCCCTGTACATTCTCCAGGTTCTTTACAAAAAATGGTTCGTCAGCATGCCCGCTGAAAAACGATTCCAGCTCTGGTGATTGCCGGCGACGCAACTCCAGCGCATCGCTGATCGCCTGTCGCTGTGAAGTACTGAAAGCAACCACACCCAGGCTCAGTGCCGGATGTTTGCGCGCATGCTCCATCACGGCATCAGCCACAATTTCTGCCTCTTTGGGATTGGTGCGGGTCTTTCCCCGGTCGTAAGCCGTATCTGCCAGGTGATGGAATACCAGCCCTTTTTGTTCTTTGGAACCAGGGCTGGGGAATATTACCAGCTTATTTTCGTAAAACTCATGATTAGATAAAGTAATCAACGACTCATGCCGGCTGCGGTAATGCCAGCGCAGCATCCGCTGTGGCGCCCCCTGGGCATCACACAGTCCGAGAATGCTCTGCATGTCGGCAGTTACATTGTCCTCATCATCGGTTTCTTTGGTGAGCGAATCAAAGAAACTGGTAGGCGGCAACTGTTTATTATCACCCACCACTACCAACTGCTTTCCGCGCAGGATAGCGCCCAGCGCTTCCACCGGCTTCACCTGGCTGGCTTCATCGAAAATTACCAGGTCGAATTCCAGCGTGGCTGGCGGCAGGAAATTAGCGATCGACAGTGGGCTCATCATAAATACCGGCTTCACCGCCTGTATCGCAAAACCAGCTTCCTGCATCAGTTTGCGGATAGGCATATGACGCGCCTTCTTATTAAATTCTGTCCGGAGAATATTTACCTGTCCCCCTGCATCCATACGGGGCATCTGCTCCCAATGCTGCAAAGCAGCACGGGCACGGTTATACTGGAGATTCAGCACATCCAGCTTGCGGAACTGCTCTACCAGTTCCTCATGGCCGCCACGCTCAAACTTACGCAGTGCCGGCTGCGATTTTACCGCTGTTTCTACCAGGTACTCATACCAGGTTTTCTGCAAGGCAGTCTTCAACCATTGAGAAGCCCCTGCCCATTCAATAGCCGGTGTAACCAGGCACTCCAGTTTTTCTCCTATAGCCGTTTCCGTGATATTATTCCAGGAAATCAGGTGATGAATTTCCGGTAATTGGTCAGACCATTTTTGCAACAGCGTTTGCTGCGCTTCAAATGCCAGCGGGTAATGCTGCCCGTTCATTTGTAGCTTTTGTAAGACAGTGGTGCAATATGCCTGCTGTTCTTCCAGTAAGCGCAACAGGAGTGCTTTGTCCGCCAGCGCGGCGGCGGCATCTTTATGCTCGCGCAGGTAGGATATTACCACCGCCGGCCAGGTACCCGCAGCAATGCGTTGGTGCATCTCCGTTATATAACGGGTAGCTTCCTTCAAAGCATTCCAGGCGGTTTGTGATTTCTGCCAACGGCTGCCAAATAGCGCGCTCCCCAATGCAGCATGCTCTTTCAACACCGTGTCGTGTCGCCTGAATTCCATAATAGCAGCCACGTAGCGCAACTTCTCCTCATTATCTTTAGGCAGAGGACCTATACACAGCGCTGCCAGCTGGCGATTACTGCGTTTATAGGCGCCTATCAGGAACTTATACCATTTTTCGCCATGTGCCAGCAAATCCTGGCGGATTTCCATCACATTTTGCTCCCATGCTTCAGGTATCAACACCTCCTGGTATTGCTCCTGTACTTCGGTAGCCGCAGCGCCGGCAGCCAGCCAATCTGTTATGTCCTGGCGCTGTTGTAACCAGGCCCGGTGGTCTACGGCGATGTCCTGCAGATCCGGTTGCTGCGACAATAACTCACAAATAGCGATCAGGGCATGAATGCCGTTGGCATCTGCCGGAGTAGCCATCCCGATTTTTTCTGCGATAGCCGCAGCTGATTGCTGTAACGATGTCAGGGCCGTAATAGCCGTATGTAACGTCTCCGTTAATGCCGCCTGTTCATGCGGCAATAACACCGTCAACTCGCTGCCTTTAAACGTCAGGGAAGCCGGTACCCCCGTTTCCTGCAAACAAGCCTGTATACGCGCTGCCATAGCAGTAGCCCGGCTCATTGCCGTGGCATCCCATTGCGCGATATCCGGTAAGTCGAGCCGGGGAATAGTAATACCGGCCGTCATCTCGCTTAACCGTAACAGGTGGCCTATTACCTGGTGTACTGTCAAACCACTTTTCTCAATGGCCCCATTCACCGACAGGCAATAATCATTCAATGTTTTTTTACAATCTGCCAGCAATAATACTTCTTCCTGTAATTTCTGGATGTTGGGGCGTCCCAGTTCCAATACCCTCCGGAGCTCCTGGTGCAGTTCTTTCTTGTTCGCCTTGTGGCTGTGCAGCTCCAGGCAGGCTTCTCCCAGCTGAATGTTATCCAGCCGGCGTTTCACCACTTCCAGGGCCGCCAGCTTCTCGGCAACGAACAGCACTTTCTTTCCCCGCCCAATGGCGTCGGCAATAATATTGGTAATGGTTTGAGATTTACCGGTACCCGGAGGGCCCTGTATCACCAGGTTACGCCCCTCCTGTACGGCCAGCATGGCCATGATCTGCGAGCTGTCGGCATCCACTACCTGGTACAGCTCATGCGCGGAGGTATCATTGTCGATAAATGCGTCTTCCGGTATGGCGGGCCGGTCGTCCGAAAAACCGCCACCAAAAAGGCTTTGAATAATAGGATGGGTGAGTATATCGTTATCCTGCTGCCACTTGGCGGTATCCAGGTCGTTGTAGATCATAAATTTGCCAAAGGAGAAAAAGCCCAGCTCTATAGCATCCGCCTCCACTCTCCATCCTGGCATTCCAGCAATAGCAGCGGTAACAGCCGCGAAGTATGCATTTACGTCAAAATCTTCCGTATCTGGCAAATCGGGAATGTCGATATTAAAATCGGCTTTCATTTTTGCCTGCAGGGAAATATTGGCGCCTACCTCTTCCAGCGAGTATTTCAACCGGAAACGCTCCCGTGCACTGGAACGGTCCAGCAACACCGGTACCATGATCAACGGCGCCAGTCTTACTTCTTCCCGTTCGGTTTCTTCGTACCAATGCAGCATGCCCAGAGAAATATACAGGATATTAGCGCCTGTTTCCTCTACACTCATACGGGCGGCATAATACGTATTCAAAAGTTTGGTATGCAGATTTACCTGGGTTTCATTTGTCTGTAAACGAGTATCTGTATACGCGTCTTTCGACACCACCGGTTCATTATATTCCACTGCTTCCTCCTCCTGCTTCTTTTCAGGGCGTCCGAGGAAGGACATGGTTTTATTCTCCCGCACCAATATCTCATAAATGGCGGCAGATTGTTCTTCTACAATATGTAATCCTTTACCACTGGTTTGTCGGTAATTCAACAATGGATTCCTGAGCCCCAAATCCAGCAACTCCTTACGGGATGACTCAAGCCTGGCTAATATGGATGCGATCATAATAACAATAATGATAAACGCTACAAATATAATTTTAATAAACGGTGAAGCAGGGAACGAAGTATATAAAACGCAGAAATTCCCTTTTTTCCGGGAAATCGCAGCCGGTGCATCCCCGGCATATAGCTATATTTACGCCACAAACCAAACCCCGTCCTGCGGTTCAGGACATTACCTGTATGAATACAAGATCTATCATTTCTCTTTCTTCTTTTGTACTGCTGGTGTTTGTTGGCCTGATCATCCTGGGATTATGGGGCTGCCCCCAGTACAAAGTATACTCCCAGCGCATGGAAGGAGAAGCCCTGCTGGCCCATGCCCAGGCATCCAAGGAAGTAGCCGTGGCCGAGGCCCGCGCTAAAATGGAAAGTGCAGCGATGCTGGCTGCTGCCGATACCATCCGCGCACATGGCGTGGCCCGCTCCAACCAGATCATCGGCGAGTCGTTGCGCAATAATGAAGCATACCTGCATTGGCTGTGGATAGATAACATCGATAAAAATCCACAGGCAGTGATTTATGTACCTACAGAAGCTAACCTTCCTATCCTGGAAGCCGGGCGCAGACCATGGTTGAGGGATACCACCAGCAGAAAATAAAAAGAGGCTGTATCATAAATAAATGGTACAGCCTCTTCTTTTTTGATGGTGCATTTTATCAATTTGAGATAATATCTTAAAAAATCAATATTCTT
>NZ_VIWO01000013.1 GCF_007829335.1 Chitinophaga polysaccharea | reverse complement strand
CTGCACTACGACGCAGCCGGCCGGCTCACCAGTGTTAAGAAAAGGCTCAATGATGCCAGTGCTACCCTGGATAAAACCATCGCGGTAAATACCTACGATGAGTTGGGACAACTGAAAATCAAACGTTTGGGCATCGCCGGTAGTTCACAACTGGAAACGCTGACATACGATTATAATATCCGTGGCTGGCTAACAGGGATTAACAAAGCTTACGCAAGCACTGCCAACAGTTCGGCTAACTGGTTTGGACAAACGCTGGCTTATGACTCAGGCTTCACCGCTTTGCAATACAATGGAAACATTGCAGGTAGTACCTGGAAGAGTAAGAGCGACGGTATTGCGCGCGCCTATGGTTATAGCTATGATAAAGTGAATCGGCTGGTATCTGCGCCTTTTTCGCAGCAGAACAGTGGTAGCAGCAACTGGACCGTAGACCAGGAGGATTTTTCTGTGAGCAACCTGGGCTATGATGCCAACGGCAATATCATGGCTATGAGCCAGATGGGGATGGTAGGCACCGGCAAAACGATGATAGATCGTCTTACCTATACTTACCGGGCCAGCAGTAACAAACTGGCTGCTGTAGCAGATACTGCCAACACGGCCAGCGCTAAGCTGGGAGATTTTATTAACGGCACCAACAGCGGCGACGACTACGACTATGATGCCAATGGCAATCTTATCAAAGATCTCAACAAAAACATTACGGTCATCACCTATAACCACCTCAACCTGCCGGATAGCATCGTGATCACCGGCAAAGGGCGAATAAAGTACCTGTACGATGCCGCGGGTGTAAAGTGGAGAAAGATTGTAACGGATAAAACCACCAGTACGGATAAAGTGACCGTTACCGACTACATCGGCGGTTTTGCTTACCAGAACGACACGTTACAGTTTTTAGCACATGAAGAAGGTCGTATACGCCCGATATTTAAAACAGGGCAAGCCACCCAGTATCCTTTCGATTACTTTGTAAAGGATCACCTGGGCAATGTGCGTATGGTATTGACCGATCAAACCGACTTTACCATGTACGCCGCTACGATGGAAGCACCGGCAGCTGCCACGGAAACCGCCTTATTCAGCAATATCGATAATACCCGTACTGATAAACCAGTAGGTTACCCGGCAGATGAAAGCGCCGGCCAGAATGCTTCTGTAGCCAAGCTCACTGCCACGGGCGCCGGAAAAAAAATCGGACCTTCCATCGTATTGCGGGTGATGGCTGGCGATACCATTCAGCTGAGCGCCAAAGCTTTTTACAAATCGAATGGCCCTAAAGACGGGAAATCAGCTGCCGCTACTGCGGAAAACATGGTAGTAGACCTGGTGCAGGCCTTCAGTGGGAATGCCGGACAGGCCAATGGTGCACATGGCGAGGCTGCTTCTGATCAACTGACACCTTTTAACAGTAATTTCTATAACAACGACTACCGCCGCCTGAAAGAGAAAGAGCCGGATCAACCTAATGCAGATCAGCCGAAAGCGTATCTTAATTTTGTACTCTTCGATGATGAGTTTAAATTAGTAGAAGAAAACAGCGGGGTGAAACAGGTGAAAGCAACACCAGATGAGTTGCAGACGTTGGGCCAGGATAAGATGGTGATCAAAAAGACGGGGTTCCTGTATGCTTATACCAGTAATGAAAGCGTGGAGCCGGTGTTCTTTGATAATATCATACTTGGGGTTAATTCGGGGCCGTTGTTGGAGGAAACGCATTATTATCCATTTGGGTTGACAATGGCGGGGATTAGTTCCAATGCGCTTAAAGGGACGAATTACCCGATTAATAGAAATAAGTTCAATGGTATTGAATTAAATAGTGACCTTGATTTATATTCTTATGAGGCGCATTACAGGAATCTTGATCCTCAGTTAGGCAGATGGTGGCAAATCGATCCCAAACCTAATGATGCAGTGTCACCGTATGCTGGGATGGATAATAGTCCTATTCGATATAGTGACTTTTTAGGGGATACAACAATAGCTGGCGCGGGTTTTTGGAGGAATGCTTGGGAGGGATTGAAAGATGGTGGAAGGGCAACGGTCTCCTGGGTTAAGAGTTTAGGGACGGCAGAGGGAATAGGCAAAACCCTAGATGGTATGGCGGCCATGTCTCCGTTTAATGTTGACGAAGGTTCAGTTGGTGCTCGAGCCCAAATGATTGATAATACAGTCAATTATGTAGCTGATATTCCTAATAAAACTAGCGATCAAATAGGGCATGATGTCGGATATGCGACAGAGAAAATTGCAGAAACCGTTGTTGCTACGAAGGGGGCGAGTATCGTTAAAAATACTGTCGAGGGTATACAGGCAGCTGAGGCAAGTTATGTCAACCTGGCCAGTCCTTCGCGAACCGCTCATATTATTACAGGAGATGCGACGGGAGGAGGCCATGCATGGTTTGGAAGCTCCAAAAGCTTTCTGAATGGATTGACGGGGAAAAAAAGTATGTTCCCAATGACCTGGAGTAATGGGAAAATTATGAATGGAGTGTCTGAGGTTGTCACAAGTAATCCGTGGGTGCAACAAACTGGACGTGCTGGAGCAATGGTAACAAGGAGTGGGCAACCTGTTCGATTTGTAACAGAAGGAACTTATGAGGGCATAAAGATTAGAGTAATTAATACTCATAGTGAAATTATTACAGCTTTTCCAATACGTTAAATATGAATAAAATAGAAAAATTGACTTTAGCTCTAATTGATGCGGCAGGGGCATTGGGATTAAGTAAAGTTGACTTGGATAATGCAACGATTCTCTCAAATAGTCATGAATATGGCCTCGCATTTGACACAATAGTCACCCAATTATATGAATATGATATTGATATTGATATTGAGTTTTATAATCTAGTGGTAGATGTTGCCCAAAAGATGAGAATTCCTGAAAATACTTATTCTTTCATAAGGGAGCTTATTCGAGATAAGAATGTCGTCCCTAAGTCAGTTAAGGATAAATTAGCAGAAATATTACATTTGCTTAAAGATAATACGTGATTCCGTTAATGGTTATTTGTTGAAGGTAAATCAACCTCACAACTAAAAGGTATCATCTCTGGTATATCATCTGGGCCGAAATCCATAAATGTAAAATTGAGATTAATACGGATTGGCCCCTTTGCCATAGTGTGTATTATTATGGCTTTTACCTGGGTGTTCAGCGGCAATTTAGCCCTAAATATTATAACAGTGGTTGGAGAGGAGGTAGTAAAGCAAGTATTAGAACTTATAAAGTAGCTAGATGGGCAAAACATTTTATAATTTGGAGGCTATTTGGTTTCGCATGTTTAAAACTTGAATTTATGATCATTAAATGTAAAGGTGTCTTTTTGAATAAAATGGTAATTATTACGATGATTAGTGGTGGATTAATTTCTCTTGGGTTATATTTACTCTTTCCGGGAGTTAAGGGCTATTTATATTTCATGAGTATGGTGTTATTATTTTGTTCTATTATCTACATTTTTTATTTAAATAGATTTGAGTTATTGATGCTTGGAGTTGAGCAAAATGAATTGCATTTAAGCTTTATTAATAATTCATTCTTTAAGAGACACGAAATAAAGGTAGACCAAGCTCAGGTAAGAGTTAAACAGGACGGAGATAAACTAACATTTTTTATTGATGGTCAGCAACAGGCAATTATTCGTAAGTCGGCTATAAGTGAAATAGATTGGAATAAATTATTAGATCAATTCAATATTTAAGTCGGTAGTATTACATAGAGTGTGTCACAGTGATTAAAGATTAAGTTTTAATCGGTCACTAAATATAATTGATAATTGTGCTAATGTCTGATTCCAGTAGTGTACTGGCTTGTTCCACTTTGCACATATATTTTCCTGAACAAGGAATAAGAGTTTCATCAGAGCGTCTTCCGACTGGAAGGCGCCTTTTGATTTTGTGACGGCTCGCAACTGTCTGTGGAAGCCTTCTATGATATTGGTGGTATACATAATCCGGCGGACGTCCTTATTATACTGAAAATAACTGCTGAGCCTGGGCCAGTTCTTTCGCCAGGATTCGATCACTTTAGGATATTTGGCGCCCCAGTTAGATTCCAGTTGATCAAGGTTCCGTTCCGCCAAGTTAACAGTAGGCATATCAGAGACACATATTATAAATCGAAATAAATATGAAATTGCTGGCAATCTTTTTAATACTACTCTCATCTGGTTGCGCATTGAGAGCTAATAAAGTAATTGGGAACTATAAAAGTAGTTGTTATATAAATTTGTATCCAAATGTTATTTTGACAATAGATAGTTTTCATACTTTTTCGTATAAGCTTGCATATCTAGATGATAAAATTGAAGGGACTTGGGTGGTACGAAAGGATACGCTTTTTTTATTCTCGGAATGGTTCAATAAAAAAACAACTGACCGCTGGGAGCCTATATATAAGATTAGCGATCTGGATGGCATGGATGCTTATTTAATCAAGAAGAACGGACTATATATGTTGTCACGTAAAGGGGTAAATAAAGATTGTTTGTTAAACAGACAAAGCACATCCAAGTAGTTTCAGGTATTGGAGCAAACGCATTATTATCCGTTTGGACTCACCATGAGTGGGATAAGTTCGAATGCTTTAAAAGGATCGAATTACCCAGAGAACCGGATGAAGTATAACGGGAAGGAGTTGCAGAATAGGGAGTTTAATGATGGGAGTGGATTAGAGTGGTATGACTATGGAGCGAGGATGTATGATGCACAGATTGGTAGGTGGCACACTCTTGACCCATTAAGCGAAATATCAAGAAGGTTTAGTCCGTATAATTATGCCATGAATAACCCTATTAGATTTATTGATCCAGATGGTAGAGCTGTAACTGAGTATGCTTGGGGAACAAGCTATACTGGGGCGGATGCCCAGGCAGCATTCCGTCAACTTCAAGGTAGTACTGCCGATAATGATGACGACTATGTATTTAATGAGAAAGGAAGGTATGTGAGGACTGATAAGACAAATAAGGCCGATAGATTAGTGATTGAGGATTCTAAAACTAAGAAGCAAACGGCTTATGGTTTTAATGATGCTCCAACAGATGTTTCGGCTATAAATTATAGTTTGAACAAATTTGGACTTGCAGGCTTCCAAGATATACAATTTGTATTTACACTTTCCGACCAGCGAATAGAGGAAATGATGAAGGAGTCAGGTGTTGACTATAAAAACCCTATGGTTAGATTATGGTATCTTATGACAGAGTCGGTAGCGGGGAAAGTCGATTTTTCAGCATATCATCTTTCTGTTGAAGTAGCCAGAGAAAAAGGCTACTATGAATTAGATCCAGATGAGATACTTAAGCAGGATAGAGGTCCTCTTTTTATTTTGGGAAGCAGTACGGAGAGGGATTATTTTGATGATAGTGGAAAAGAAATCGGTCCTTACGTTAGCAAGTTTACAGACAATAACTCAGATTATAAGCCAAATATTCCGAGAGAGAAACATGGTCAGAGAACAAATGAGCGAGGAAACTGGAACGTATTTAAAGACGGGAAATTAGTTGGTTCCTATGATGGAAACTGGACTCCTAAAGGTAACCCTGGATTTTTTGATAACTTATTTTATAAAAAAAATTAGTTCATGAAACTATCAATTTTATTACTCGTTTTTCTTCCTTTTCTTGCCTGTCAATCAGCAGGCACCAAGAATAAGACGTATTCCATAAATGAAAGTAAAAGATCTATAATAGAGTTAAGGCAAGAAATTTTAGATAAGGGGGATTCTTTGGCATATCATGATTTGTATTTTAAGTTTGTAGACAGTGATAATGAGTATAATGAGCTGTTTTTTTACGCTTATGTAATGGCTTTTAAATACAATTATCCAAAAGCTTATATGGATGTATTCTTTATTTTATGCAAAATGTATAATGTAAAGGTGGAAGAAGGACCCATCAACTTAACTAGTATGGACACAGTATCAAAGAATCTTGCTGTCGAAAGTGTGAGACGGGCTGCTCTAATGAATTATTTAGATACAAAGGAGATTTTTAAGTCGTTAAGACAATAGGACATACTGGAAACGCTAATTTCAGATTAATAGCAGCTTGCTATTGGAAAATATGGGTCGTATGAGTGCCTTGTACAGACGATTTTGGTTTGAGTTTGAAATAGATACAGCATTTAACTATCCAGCTGGAATAGGGTTTGGCTGCGGAGTAACCGCGCTCAGTTATGAAGATGCAGTCGAAATATTAGATGAAAAGGTATTTACTACGATCAAACGTCCTCCTTTTAAAAAAATCATTGAAAACATGGATATACGAATGCTTGATAACGGGCATGTAATCCCTAATATGGAGTCCCCTGTATATCGTGGTATTTGGTTTCCATTGGGCTATAGTTAGCATGTAGAAGGAGATTTTCACTTGGTACAAAGAATATTTTAAAGCAAATAGCATGTATTCTGATGAAAGAATTAATGAGAAAGGAGCCTCTTGATAAATTGAGTGGATACATTGAAAGAGAAGATATTTCATCTCCTAAGTTCAAGTTTGATGAAAACGGGTTAAGTATTAGCTCGCCAGTCTTCAACTATAATAGCATTACTACATTAGTTCTGTTGCCGCTGATCATATTCTTGATGCAGAAAGCAAATTTTTTTATAGGATTATTGTTGTTAGGGATAGCACTCTTCTCTCTATGGTACGAATTCGAATCAGTTAACGATTTTGAGATCAATTTTGATAATAATTGCTCAATAATAAAACGGAGGAATCCAATTACGCGGCTCTTCTTTTTTATAAACCAGGAAGTGAGGTTTGCAGTTGCTAATATTGCTGGATTCTCCTATAGATCAACTCAGCAGAAGCCGTCGTTCAGAAGATATCGCCTTTATGTTACCCTGGAAAACGGTGATGAATTTTTATTTTCTGATATTGGATCAGAAACAAGGGCAAATGAAATTGTACTTCTTTTGAACAATGTGTTCAAGTAGACAGTTTGCTGAAATATGATAGTAAATGAAAGGAGTAAAGCTAGTCTTAATATTTGTTGTAATCATTGCGGTTGTTGCAGGTTTGCTGTATTTTATTTCCACCACTGCAAATAAGTCAAAATCTGATAAGCTTGAATTAATCAATAAGCGCTATGGTTATTCCAAAGGAGTTATTGTAAGGTTGCAGTCTTACAAGGGGCATAGTATTGAGGTAAAGTATCAGATTGGGAATAAGGACTATAAGTATGGTGGTGGATGGGATAGTAACCCACATGGTTTGAGAAAGGGTGATTCTATTAGCTTTCGATATGCCTTAGATGCACCCGAAATGATAGTGACGGAATTAGATGAAGGATATTAGTATTTGAAGAATGTTGCTTCGAAAAATGTTATGATATGACTGAAAGCAATATTATCAAATGCTAAACAATGCATGACATATATAACCGGCACTATTGCTGTAATAGATCGTTTAAAGTCTGAAGTTTATAGAAATGAGTTATAAGAAGTTATTGAATCTGGTACCCTTTTTTATGTTACTTGTATTTACGACAGTGGCATGGATAGATATTTTGGCTGTAACACACGCGGCAAAGATCAGACATTTCATTGGCGGTGGCTTGGTACTGATAAATATGATGTTATATTTCTTTAGCTTCAGAATGGGCGTTTTATGGACCGGTATCACATTGTTACTGGCTGTAATTAACCTGGCTGCTTTCACCATCAACATCACCACCTGGCAATTTTCGATAGGCTCCTTAAAGTTTCCTGTTTTTCAACCGCTGGCATTAGTGCTATTTACAGTTTTTTGATATTGAACTTGAAATATCTTCTCATAGCATTCGGAGAGAAGAAAGAATAGCGTTTTTGTGCGTTACTAAAGGATCTAAAACATAAATAATTGACTTATGAGTTTTGATTTTGACCACTGTTATTAGCATGACTCCAGGAGATAAAGTTACCATGAACAAACTAAAGAATATATTAACGGGAATTACGCTTTTAATGATGTTTAGTTATTTCTTTTATAAGATAGGGAAGGTCCAGTTGACAAAACACTTATTAAAATATGATGCGCAGCAAGCCAGGGCTGTAATTGTTGATGACAAAAATTACTGGGGTAATAGTCCCGTGAGTCATACCTGGTCTTATTCTTATCGTTTTTATGTTAATGGAAGAGCATATAATAATGACTCGCAAGACCCACAGGTCCGGATAGGAGATTCTATAGATATCCAGTATGTGAAGGATTGGCCCATTTTTAACAGGCCAGTACTAAAATAGTATATCTGCAGACATGCCTGCAGATATACTATTTTAGCTCTATACAGCCTACACCCTCACCACCAGTTTCCCCTGCGTTTTCCCCGTTGCCACCTGCATATGCGCCTTGCCCATCTCCTCAAATTCAAACGTCTGCGCCACAATTGACCGCAGTTCCCCGCGCTCCATCAACGCTGCAATAGACTTCATATCCTCGCCATTGGAGTGTACTACTAAGCGATGTGTGTATATATTTCTGGCGGCGGCCTTTTGCTGAAGGGCTTCATCGATGTTGCCGAGAAGGGAAATCAGGCGACCTCCATTTTTCAATACAGACAGGGAGCGTTCCAGGTGGCCGGGAATGGCTTGTGTGTCTATTACGAGGTCTATGTCTTTCACTACGGTTTCGAAGGGTTGCTGGGTGTAGTCAACATGTTCATCGGCGCCTAGTTCCAGTACGGTGGTTTTTTTGGCGGGCGATGCAGAGGCGATTACATGCGCGCCAAAGTGTTTGGCGATCTGGATGGCATAGTGACCTACCCCGCCAGCGGCGCTGTGAATGAGTACGCTGTCGCCTTTCTTTACCTGGCCGTAGGTTACCAGGGCTTGCCAGGCGGTGAGGGCGGCCAGCGTGGCGGCGGCGGCTTCTTCGAAAGTGGTGCCGGCGGGTTTCAGGGCCAGCTGGTTTTCGGGAGCGGCTACGTATTCGGCGTAGGCTTTACCATGACCGGGGAAGTTAACCATGCCAAATACGGTGTCGCCGGTTTTGAGGTGGGTAACGGCTTTGCCGGTGGCTACTACTTCTCCGGCGATGTCCCATCCGAGGATGATGTCTTCCCCGGCGGTGGGGCGAACATAGGCTTTTAGTGCTTCGTCTACGGCTCTTACGTAGTTGTCTACCGGGTTGATGCTGATGGCTTTGTTGCGGATCAATACCTCATTGTCTTTGATAGCTGGCGTTGGAACTTCTTTTGCGACCAGATTTTCTACGCCGCCCGTCTGTTGTAATACGATTGCTTTCATATAAGTAGTTTGTTTTTTGTGATTTGATGAGTCAAAATTCCAATAAATTTGTAGTTCACCCCTTGTATCAATTGGGGTTCATTTTGTACAAATTCAGGTTATGCAGGTAATAAATCTTTATAAACCGTTCGACATCATATATGTGGAGGAAGAGGTATGCCCGATGGGACAGCACCGGAATAATTTCTTTGAGCTGGTATATATTCTAAAGGGTACAGGCACTTTGCACAACAACCAGCATGTATACGACTATGCAGAAGAAAATTTTTTCCTGATGATGCCGCAAAATACCGTGCATACCAGGGTTAGTACACGAACTGCTTTTGTATTCATCCGGTTTAACGGCATCTACCTGGAGGCGCAACGCGCCGGCAATCCGCATAGTAACCTGGGCGACTGGGCCCGGAAACTGGAGTATATTTTCCATAATAATCACCACTTCCCGGGTTGTATCCTGCAAAATAAAGATGATAAGCCCGTGGTAAGGGCGCTGATGAATGCCCTGATACTGGAATATTCCCGGGAGCAGTCCATGCGCAATGAGGTGGTGCAACAGCTGGTAAATACCATTATCACCATAGTAGCCCGCAACGTATCGCTGATGCGGCCGGAGCCTGCAGCACCGGGAAATAGCGAGGTGTCCAACGAAATTATCAGTTATATACACCAGAACATCTACTACCCGGAGATGCTTAAGGCGGAGAAATTAGCGGCGAAGTTCAATATCTCCCAAAACTATATCGGGGAATATATCAAGAAGCTCACCGGCAATACCATACAGCGGTATATCACCAATTATAAGCTGAAGCTGGTGGAAACCCGGTTGCAGTATAGCGATATGCGGATGAGTGAAATTGTGGAAGAGTTGGGCTTCACAGATGAAAGTCATCTCAACAAAACCTTTAAGAAGTATAACGGGATCAACCCTACGGAATACCGGAAAAAGATGTGGGCAGAAAGGAATTATCAGCCGGGCATGAGCGGCTGATAATTCCGCGGCACTACATGGTCATTAACACGGCCACATAATGGCAGATAGCGGCTGCCAATACCAGCAGGTGCCAGATGGCGTGGGTATATTTGTATTTATCCCAGATATAAAAAATAACCCCAATCGTGTATAAGCCGCCGCCAATGGCCAGCATGATCATCACGGGCAGGGGCAGCGTGTCGAAAAAGCGCCGCCCGCCGGCTACCATAATCCAGCCCATGGCGAGGTAAATGATGGTAGATATGATATCATATTTCCCCGTAAACCAGATCTTAAAGAACACCCCTATCAGCGTAAGACTCCAGAGTACCGACAACAAGGTAATCCCAAAGGTATTGTTCATATACACCAATAGAAACGGCGTATACGTGCCGGCAATCAAAAAGTATATGCTGATATGGTCGAATACGAGGAACAGCTTCTTAATGGCCGTTTCCTGCGATAGATGATAGATCGTGGAATTGGTAAATAATAAGATAAAACAGAAGGTATAAATACAAGCGCCCACAATACCGGGTGTATTACCATGTGTGGCAGCTATCCCCGCGAGCATAGGCAGCGCGCTTACCCCGAAAATAACGCCCAGCCCATGTATGAGTCCATTTACTATTTCTTGGTGACGGCTATACCCGTTTGCGTTTTTACTGACTGGCATGGTGACTTTTTTTGCTATTGAAGCCTTTTATTGATGCTACGGTTACAAAAGTAGGACAATAATCACCCGGGGCTGATAGAGTTTATCTATTTCGTTATAAACCACTTCAGTATTATAAAGAGAGATGGGAGAAGAGCCGTGCTATCTGTAGCGTGGCTCTTCTCCCATCTCTTCCCAAAAAATAAAAATATCAGTAAACAGGTTTTACCCCTTTCGCATTCCAATAGTCGATAATAGGTGTGTAAGGCCCAAACTTGTGCTGCGCAACGGAGAAAGTATCTGCAAAAGGACCATGGTCGTAGTCGATGGCTTTTTCGGCGATATGCGGATAGTCAAAGCTTTTCGGATTAGGCCGCGGATGAATAGCATCGTTGTTTACAAAGGCGGCAATGTCCAGCGCATCGGCATCGGAGAGGAACGGTTTACCCGGCATGGCCTTATCGAAAGGCATATTGTTTTTCAGCCATTCCGCCTGCTTAATTATCCGGTGCATACTGGACCCCGGCTGATAGGAGCTGTTGCCCCAGAGCGGAGGATATACATAGGTGCTTTTATCGGCATTCCATTGCCCTTCTCCATTGGCGCCATGGCAGCGGGAGCAGTTGGCCTGGTACAGCACCTGACCATGTTCCGGGCTGGCGGCGGTAGCAGGGAAACTTACGGCCAAATTTTTAGCGCCTTTAAAATGCGTACCCTTGGGCACAAAGCTGTTGATCCATTTGAGGTAAGCCAGGAAGGCCACCATTTCTTTGCTGTCCAGCGGCAAGGGCTTGCCGTTGTGCGGACGGGTAAGGCAATTGTTGACCCGCTCCGCCAGCGTTAATACTTTACCCTCCCGGCCCCTGTATTGCGGGTAGTTTTCATGCGATGCCATCAGGTTAAAGGAAAATGCCTTGGTACCCGCATCCTGGTGACAGTTGGTACAGTTGAGTTTATTGCCGGCATATTTCCCGGCGCTTCCATCCGGACCTATATATCGCGCGGTGTTCACCATCAGCTCCCGGCCATAACGCACGGCTTCTCCAAATTGATCATGAGGAATCAGGCTGGTATCGGCGCTGTAATATTTTTCCGCATCGGCTATCGCCAGCGTAGTTTTTTTACTCTCTGCAGATGAGCCACAGGAAGCTATCATAGCATATCCGCCCACGGCTATCAAACTCATCACTATTAAGTTTCTCATGTGTTGTCTTTTTAGGTAGATGTTAATGCGGATATCCCGGCTGTGCTACAAATGGCGCCACGTCTTCTGCCGGGATAAAAGAAGCCCGGTAGGATGACATGCCCTTTCTCAACAGCCATAAAAACCTGCCACGCTTATCGGTCAGTATCACGGTATTGCGCTTGGTGGCGCATTGCAACAGTGTGCTGTCATTAACCAGGTAGCTGCTGCCCATTCGCTCGTTGTAATTTTCCGGCGGCAATTTAGTATCGAGCGTTAGCTGCGCCTGTCGCTTGTCTTCATCCAGTTTAAATGCCAGTGTACGGGATATTTTTTTGCTGACGCCATTGTCAAAAAACATCAGGTCGCCCTGTTTGTTGATGTGAATAGCGTGGGCCTGGTCAAACAGGGCAGAATCGGGCAGGGGGAAGTCCCCGTTTTTGCCGAATGTCCATAGGCGTTTGCCGGTGTGGGCATCTATCTTCCAGATCTGTCCATTGTTATAAAATGATACCAGGTAGTTGCCATCTGTGTCGAATGCAATGCAGTTGGCGTGCATCCAATCTCTTTTTTCTTTGGAGATATTTTTATCGTCCAAAGGATTCAGTGCGTCAAATACTGTCCATTTCCATACCTGTTTGCCCTGCCGGTCCAGCACCAGGATGCCGTCGCCTTTCACGGTATCTTTTTCTAATCCCCCTTTGCTGCGCAGGTCTACTATTCTTTCTTCCACGCAGAGCGTCACCAGTTGATTTTTTGGATTTAATAGTATTTCGTGGTGGATGGTTTGTTGAAAGTCGCCTTGTCCCTTTTTTAGGTTCAGCAGCGTATCGCCGGTGAGCGATACTTCCAGCAGCTGGTCGCCATAGCTGGTTTCATAACCGGGTCCGCCCAGCAGGGCCAGGAAGGTATGCTGGTCGGTGAAACGGGCTACCTTGAAACCGGTGCCGCTCACCTGGTGATACCATACGATCTCTCCTTTGGCATTCAACAGGAACAATACGCCCGGGTCTTCCCGGCGTGATACCATTACGTATCCTGTCCGGAAGGCCGCCGGTAGTACCGAGCTATCGGGACAGACAACGCTGAACATATCTTTCATCCACACCGGGAAATCGTTGGTGGTAAAGGAATACACCTTGCTGGGGTAAAGTGCTTTACCATGGCCGGTTAGAATGCGGTATTCATAAGCTTGTACCGGTTGGAGGTTGGTGAGTACGATGGTATGACGAAGTTGGTGGGTAGACAATGGCGCTGTGCTGCGCTGTTGCTCCTTTCCTTTGGGCCAGTATTCCACGGTGGCATCTACCGTGTCGGTACACTGTACAGTAACGCTTACTTTCAGGGCATTTTGCCCTCGTGGCGCCAGGCGAATTTCGGATATATCATGCCCCCCGCTGTTACAGGCGGGCAGGCACCATAAAAACGCTGCTGCCATTGATACCAATGGCAGCATGCGTTGTATTATATTCCATCTCATCATCATGTCTAATGTTGAAGCATTAAAGTTAGTGACGGCGGTCGCTATTATTTAAACTTTTATTTAGATCTGCCTGTGCCTGAGGATAAGGGAAATATTTATCTCTTGGCAGGGCAATGGAAGCTGTTTTTCCTACGGCAGTCAGGTAAGTGTTTACTACGCTTTCGTATTTGCCCATGCGGATGAGATCTTGTCTGCGTTTGCATTCGAAGAAAAATTCCCAGCCACGTTCCTGCAGAATCGCGTCGCGGAGCGATTGTTTGCTGAAGGTGGCGGCGCTACCCAGGCCGGTGGCATGAGAGCGGCTTTTTACCCGGTTAATGAGGCCAATGGCTTCATCGGTAGGGCCATTCAGTTCGTTGAGCGCTTCGGCGCGGCAAAGCAGGATGTCGGCGTAACGGAGAATCGGGAATACGTGACCATCGTAGTAAGTGGTAGAGCCCTTAGGATCGGCAAATTTAGTAGTGGCCACATCAGGCATGTAGTAGAAACCGGCAGGCGGATTTGTTTGCCCGGCAGGCGCCTGCATGTAATGGAGTCCGTCGGTACCAATGTAATCGTAGTAGAACATTTGTTTACGATCATCGTTAGATGCAAAGGTATTCCAGAAGTACCAGGTGAGGGCAAAGTACTGCCATCTGTCGGTTACCACCGGGTTGTTGATAGGACCGAAATGGTTCATGATTTCCACGGCATCGTTCAGCGGGTCGGCCAGTGCGCTGAAGATGCTTTCCTGGCACCATTTGTTTTTTTCTGCAAACAAGCCGGCGTAGGAGGGATACAGGTCGTAGCCCAGCTTCATGATTTCGGTGGTGAGATCCAGTGCTTTCTGCCACTCGTGTTCACGCATGTAGAGTTTGCACAGCAATGACATGGCGGCGCCTTTGGTAGCACGACCAACATCATTGGTGGTGTAGATATCGCTGCTCAGGTAATTGACAGGCAGTGTTTGCGCGGCATATTCCAGGTCGCTGATGATCAGTTTATTGATGTCCGCTACTGGTGTTGTTGGTACAGGTGCATCAAAGGAGGGGTTTGTTTGATTCTGTGCCACAGTTTGTTCTGTTACCATGATCACCGGGCCAAAAGCATCAGTCAGGTCTACATAGCCTAATGCCCGCAGAAATCGGAGTTCTGCCGTAAATTGATTTTTCTGTGCATCTGTGATGCTGGTCATTTTCGGAATGAAATAAAGAGAAATATTAGCATCGGTGACCAGTTTATATTGGTGCTGCCAGGCGAAAGCCAAGTAGGTATTGGCGGGCGCCCATTGGCAATCCGACATCAGCCCTACGTCACCACCGGAACTGGCATGTCCTACATCGGTTGTGAGATCGGAAATGGTTACCTGGAAGCCTGCGTAGTACATCCAGGCATCGGAGCGGCCACTGGGCTGCTTTAACCGGGAGTAAACGCCATTTACTGCGGCCTTGGCATCACTCAGCGTCATGAAGGCATTGCTGCCGGTGAGCGTACTGTATACTTTGGGTTCCACCAGTTTTTTACAGGAAGTTGTTCCTAATAAGAGTGCGGTGAATGCGATATATGCGTATTTCATTTGTTCCGGAATTTACAGGTTAAAAATTCAGTTTAAGGCCCGCGGTAAACGTGCGATAAGCAGGGAAGGCGGTGTAATCCAACCCGGAAGAAAGGTTGGCGTTGGAGCCGCTGCTATTCAGGTTGGTATTTACCTCGGGATCTGATCCTGTATATTTAGTAATCGTAAATAAGTTTTGTACTGATCCGTATACTTTCACATTTCTCAGGCTTTTCAGGAACGTTTTGGCTACGGGCAGGTTATATCCCAGTGTGATCATTTTACAACGCAGGTAAGCAGCGTTTTCCACGAAACGGGAGTTGATCAAACCGCCGTAAGCAATGGCGTATCCATCCCGGGGAATATTGGTATTTTCGTTACTGGTCGTCCACCTGTTCAGCGCTGCTTTACCAGGGCCGGATTCCAGTACCTCGGAAGTGGCGTTGTATAGACTATAATCCAGCGCGCCCTGCAGGAAGATGTTCAGCTCAAAATTTTTCCAGGTAAAGCTGTTATTGATACCGTAGATGTAATGTGGGTTGGCATGGCCCAGGTAAGTACGGTCGTTAGCATCAATGATACCATCAGGTTTGCCATTGGGGCCGCTGATGTCTTTGAATTTAGGATCGCCCGGTTTGGAGTTGGGTTGTGCGGTGTGTGCTTCACCGGTTTTGATCACACCATCATACACATAGCCGTAAAAAGTGCTGAGCTCCTGTCCTTTTTCCAGCTTGGTGAAATCAAGGCCACGGCCTCCATACAGGTTGGCTGTTTGGGTAATGATATAAGGACGATCGGCAAGATCGAGCACCGTTTGTTTGTTATAAGCAATGTTGAGGGTAGTGTTCCAGGTAAATGATTTACTGTTCACGTTTTGCGTTGTAACAGACAACTCAATTCCCCGGTTGCTGATACCGCCGGCATTCACCGTTTGCGTACTGAATCCATTCCAGTCGCCGATAGGGATATCGAAGATCAGGTCGTAGGTTCTTTTCCGGTAGTAGTCGATCGTGGCCATGATGCGGTTGTTGAAGAAGCCCATATCAACACCCAGGTCGAGCTGAGAGGTACTTTCCCAGTGCAGGTTGGCATTAGACTGGCGTGTTATCACCGTGCCTCCGTAGCTGTCGCTACCCATTCCCAGTGATACGTTGGTAGGACCGTAGGTATCCAGGTAGATCAGGTCGGGCACCCTGTCATTACCGGTTAAACCATAACCACCTCTGAATTTCAGGCTGGAAAACACATTCAGGTTTTTGATAAATTCTTCTTCACCGGCTCTCCAGGCGATAGAGCCGGAGGGGTAGTTACCATAGCGGTAGTTGCCTCCGAATTTGGAAGAGCCATCGCGACGGAAGGTAAAGGTGAGCAGGTATTTATCTTTCAGGGAGTAGTTTAAACGACCATAGGCAGAAGCGATCTTAGCTGAGAGGTCAGAGCTGCTGCTGGCGAGGCGTTCGGTACCACCATCAAGGTTATGATACAGGTAAGCATCTGTACTGAATTTTTGCACCTGCGAATAATGACGGGTAGACGCATCGGATTGGTAGGATACCCCTGCCACCACGTTAAAAGAGTGTATTTGATTCAATACTTTTTTATAGGTGAAATAGGCTTCCACCAGGTTGCGGGTGGTAGACAAATCGTTGATACTGGCTTTGCCGCCTACTTTTTCGCCATCCACGAGGTCGCGGGGCAGGTAAGTACCTTCTTTGGTAGTGGCGTATTCTGTTCCGCCATTTACACGAAAATTAAACCCATCCAGGATCTGGAAGTCGGCGTATGCGTTGATGTTGACTTTGTTTTCGAACCGGTCGTTGGTAGGCGCCAGCAGCCAGGCCAGCGGGTTGTCGCGGCCTTTGAACCGCGCAAAAGTACCATTGTCATTATACACCGGTATGGCCGGAGAAGCGGTTAGTACGCCATACATTACGTTAGACGGAACGATGTTGCCGTCGTAGGTTTTGAAGTTGGTATAGGCATGTGAACCGTATACGCTGGCGCCGGTTTTAAAGCGGGTGGTAAACTGGCGGTCGTAGTTTAACCGAACGGAGTACCTTTCATACGCTGTGTTTTTCAATGCGCCGTCCTGACGGAAGTAGTTACCCGATAAGGATACGCGGTCTTCCGGCGTACCGCCGCTTACGCTGAGGCTATGGCTTTGTACCATACCGGGGCGGGTAGCCAGCTGGAACCAGTCGTTGTTACGGCCGCTGGCCAGATCGGCAGCGGTATAGTAAGCTGGTTGTCCTTTTTCGATGGCTTTGGCGTTGGTGACCTGCATATTTTCGAGGCCGTTCATTTTATCGTATTCTTTTACAATCCGCTGAACGCCATAGTAGCCATCATATTGGATATTTGGCTTGCCTGATTTTCCTCTTTTGGTGGTGATCATCACTACGCCATTGGCGCCACGGGCGCCGTAGATGGCGGTGGAGGAAGCATCTTTAAGGATTTGTATATCATCAATATCGTTCGGGTTGATGTCCTTTCCGGTTTCAGAAGGGAAACCATCTACCACATATAGTGGTTCGTTGGTAGATTTGATGGAGTTACCACCACGGATACGAACGATGGTTTGTCCGCCCGGCGCCGAATTCGACTGGCTTACCTGAACGCCGGCTGCCCGTCCCTGTATGGCTTGTGCCGCATTGGAGGTAACGCCGCCGTTGTTCATCTGGTCGCTGCTGATGGAGCTGATAGACCCGGTGAGGTCTCTCTTTTTGGTAGTACCATACCCTACCACCACTACGTCGGTGAGGTTAGCTACATCTTCTTCCAGCGATACTTTCAGGGCGCTGTTTTTGCCATCTATTTTCATCGACCAGGGTTTGTAACCCATCACGCTCACTTCGAGCGTTTCTCCCGGGTTGACATTGATGGTAAAGCTACCGTCTGGTTTTGATACGGTACCTTGCCGGGTGCCTTTTACGGTGATGGTGGCTCCTGGGAGTGGTTGACCTTTGGCGTTGGTAACCACTCCGTGGATCTCCACCGGCGGAGCCGGTGTGCTGGCTGGTGGCAACGGGGCAGCCTTTGTTTTAACAATAATAGCCCCTCCTTCGATAGTGTAGGTGAGTGGCTGGTTGCGCATGATGATATTCAGCGCTTCGCTAACCGGCATATTGTTGACTACAATATTGGCTTTGCCGCTTTTTTCCAGCAGGGCTTCATCTGCCAGGATGTTTAAGCCCGTTTGCTTGTTGATTTCCCGGAATACTTCTTTGGCAGATGCATTTTTAAAGGAAAGGCTTACCAGCTGTTGTTGCTGCGACGTAGCCGCATTGGCCTGCATACTGGTAGCGAAGCAAAGCAGGGAGACCAGTCCCCTGAGCTTGAGATGTTTGGTTGAACGCCGGTGGCTATCACACCGCGTACCCGCAATAGTGGATTGCATACTCTACTGAGTTTTGATTTAGATAAATGGTTTGGTTGAGCGTTACAGTATTCTATTCTATCTATGTTATGCTGGCACTCACCCTGACTATTGGTTGATATAATTGTTCACCTATATCCTGTTACTTAATTTTCCCCGATTAGTTTCCCTCGATGATGAGCTTTCTACCGTCGATCCGGTAGGTAATATCATTGGCATTCAGCATTTTTAATACGTTTGGTAAAGTGCTGTTACGACTGATCATACCGAAGAATTTCCTTGGTTTCACATTGCCTTCGTATACCACGTCTACATCATACCAATGTGAAAATTGTCGTAATACGGTGGTCAGATCTGTATTCTCGAACTTAAAGTAGCCTTCTTTCCAGGCCATTATCTCGTCGGTGTTTACACCGGTAATTTTCTTTATTTGTCCATCTCCACTTACCTGCGATTGTTCGCCCGGGGCGAGCCGCAGGCTGCTTCTGCCACTGTGGATATTCACGGCGCCTTCCAGCAGGGTGGTATTCATGGTGGTTTCGTCGGTATAGGCATTGATATTGAAATGGGTGCCCAGCACTTCTACCGTCATCTGTTTTACCTGTATGCGGAAAGGCTTATGAGCATCTGTTGCAATTTCAAAATAGGCTTCCCCACTCAGTTCCACTTTGCGCTCGTTGCCGGTAAAGGCAGCCGGGAAGTGGAGAGACGAGCCGGCGTTCAGCCATATTTTACTTCCGTCGGCCAGTACCAGGGGATACGTTTCCCGGGGAGCGGTGGTGAGCGTATTATATAGCAATGCGGCCTGGCCACCGTTGGTTTGCTCGTATATGAGTTGTCCGTTCTGATTGCGAATGGTGCTGTTGCCTTGTGCCAACTGCGCCATACCGGCTTTGTCCAGTTCCACCTTCTGCCCGTTGGCCAGTGTGAGTACAGTTTTACGTTGCTCGGCTGCAGGAGCGGCAGCTATTGCTTTTTTAGCTGAGGGCGTGGCGTTTTGATGTTTCAATAGGTAGCCGGCGGGTAAGGCCATTGCTGCCAGTAAAGCGGCGGCGGCAGACCAGCGTAACCAGGCGCCCGGTTTGCGGGAGCGCTGGATCGGCACCACCGCGGCGCCCTGTATGTGTTTTAAAAGCCCTTCCCTGACCCTGTTGATGGGCAGTGAAGACATCACCTCTTCTCCGGGCTGTACCTGCCGGAATGCGGCCTGTAATTCTTCCAACAGTATCCGGTTGGAAGCGTCGTTCCGCAGGTATTCCATTAGCTCAATGGCTTCCTGTGGACTACAGGTCCGCTGTTGCCAGCGTTGCAATAATTGCTGGTACCGGTAAGGTGATTTGGATGTCGGCATATCTATACTATCCTAAAACCGACAGGTAGGGTGGGTGTATCCGAAAAAATATTTTTCAGGGTCTGGAGATATCTTTTAACAGGGTGGCTGCCAGCAGGAGCGGGAGTATGCCATCGGCATTGGAATAAACGAAAAAACGGATGCTTTTCATGGCCAGCATCATATGCTCTTTTACGGTATTGCGGGAAATACCCAGCTCGCGGGCCACTTCTTCGTAGCTTTTCAGCTCTTCCCGGCATAGCCGGAATACCTTCTGGCGCTGAGGTGGCAGCCGGTCAATAGCGGTATGCAATAAAGTTTCATATTGCTTCCATTGCAGCAGTGTATCGGCATCGGTAGTGTGCTGGTACAGGTCCTGCATCACCCGGAGGCGGAGCGCTTCGTCGGCCGTTATTTTCTTCAGTAATTTAAAAACATGATTACGGGTAATCCGGTACAGGTACCCGCTGAAAGACAACTCCGGTTTAATCCGCCCGCGGATCTCCCAGATTTTTATAAACACATCCTGCAGCACATCTTCCGCTAAAGCCGGTGTGTTGATAAAATGGAGAATGTAGGTATAAAGTGAGGGGGAATATTGATTGTACAATGTTATAAAAGCGTCTGCATCCCCTCTCTGCAGTTTCCCCAACAGAACAGCTTCGTCATTACCCACGGATATCACGATTTGACAACAAAATACACATTTTAGCACTAAAAAGCCCCGGATTTTTTTGGTGATACCAGCAAAATCCGTGGCAAAAGGTAAATGGTGTTGACGATTATTTCAGGTTCAGGTCCCGGACACCGGCTACTTCAGTGGATACTTCCCCTAACCAGCCGGCTTCTTTGCGGATACCACTATGTACCCTGATAAAATCGATACCACTCAGTTTCACGGATCTCCCGGTATTATCTACCGCCCAATCCAGTTTTATCTGGGCATTTACATCGGTATTTGACTGGTTATCCACATACCCATACGGGAATGCCGGCAATACCCAATAAGGAGACGCCGGATCGGAAGAGGTATTCCTGATCTGATCGTCGGGTAACCGGGTGCCGGTAAATACGATGCTGTTCCCTTTCCACTGGGGATAGTAAGGCTGGTTATGATACTGGTTTTTAACCAGGTAGCCAGATTTACCCTGGTTATCTTCCCAACGGATGTACTGAACATCCGAGGAATATGGATCACTAGGATCGGTTACCGGTGTTTTGTTTTCGTCAGGTTTATAATAGGTAATCTGGTAGTTTTTAATCGTTTTGGGATTGTTGTATGCAGCACCGGCAATTTCATACCACGGATCATCCGGTAAGCCGTTGCCATTGGCGTCGGCCGATACCATGATCACACCTGGTTCTGCGTTGTTGGCAAATGCATTGCCCAATACCAGGAAAGAACTTTTGCCTGGCTTGTTTATGATGGTATGATCGAAGCCCATGATTACGTAGCCGCCAAATCCGCCCAAAGAAATGATGTTCTCTTTGCTGAGTTTTGCCAGGGCGGCGTCGGCCATGTCTTTATCGGTTTGACCTGCTTTCCATTCGGGCAATGTGTTGATGAATTGTCCGGGCGCCGGGAAGTATTCAAATACCTTGGTTACCGCATTGGTATAGGGCACAGCAGGGGCGGCCAGTTGTACCACAATATTTTTTTGATTACTGTCAGTAGCGGTTTTTACAGAAAATTTCAGGGAGATGTTACCGGTGGTATCAAAGGCATACATCAGGTCTTTGGTCACCACCAGCGTGTCCTTGCCCATTGTCCAGAGGTAGCTGGCATTATCGGCCTTATCTACCTGGGGAGCGATTTTTACCCATTTCAGCTGGGTAGCTGGTACTACATCGGCAGTCGTGATCACGATCTGGCTGCCCGGCGCCTGTACGTCGTTCTTGTCTTTGGAGCAACTACCGGCGGCCAATGCGGCTGTCAGCGCGAAGAGTATATGTTTTCTTTTCATATCTGTTTTTAGGCAATTGTTGAAGTAAACGGATGATTAAAGGGTGGATACAAAGGCCATATGTGCCGGTATTTCGCCGGTAGCTACCGACCATTTCTTTTTACCCGCGGGAGTAAAGCAGTAAAGTGTACCGGACGATACATAGTCGCGTGCATCGGTCACAAAAATTTCCCGGGTTTCGGGGTTTACCGCTATGCCATACGGCATCTTGATTTCTTTTTCGGTGCCATCGGTGATGAAGTTGGTGTTGAGCAGCATGCCTGTTTTTACATTCAGCATATTGTAGCTGATGGTCCATTTAGCAGTATTGTAATTGAAGGCAGAACCGTAGATATAAGCCGTGTCGCCCATGATGCAGAAATTGCTGGTGGCGATATCATACGTTGTTTTTACCTGGTCTGTTTTGGTATCGATCATAAACAGTTTGGAAGGAACGTTGTAATAGTCACCCCTGGAGCTTACGTAGATATTGCCTGCATTGTCGGCCTTCAGCCGGTCGAGATTAATCGCCACATCGATCTTTTTGATTTCCTTAAACGTATTCAAATCAATCACCGACACGGTGTGGTCGTAGTCAGGCACGCGGTATCCGCCGGAATTGGCTACATACAATTTGTTGCCCACTACCGCCATTTCTTCCGGTTGATAGCCCACTAATACTTTGCGGGTAATTTCCAGCGTGGCGGTATCCACTTCTGCTACGAGGCCGATAGGTGCGTTGGGATCTACCAGTACGGGGCCTGCATAGGAACTAATATAGGCTTTCCCGTTAGCAAAGGTGACATGGCGGCAGTTGAGTACTTCAATTGATTTGATGCGCACGGCAGTCGTAACATTCATTACTTCTACCTTGTTGGATACATTAACCACCGCATATACCTTGCTGCCATATACTTGTATATCATTGCCTACATCGCCCAGTTCTTTTACTGCGGTGGGGTTGGCGGTAGCATAAATGTTTTTGTTATAAATGCCGGTGGTGAAATCGAAATAATCCAAAGAAGCTTTGTTGCTGCCCATATTACCTTCATTGAGCATGTACATACCAGTAACAGCGGCATTGGGAGTGGGGGGCGTTACAGGCGTAACGACCGGTGGTACAATGGTGGCATCTTTCCTGCAACTGGCCAGCAGCAGGGCAATAACAGCCATTCCGATATGAACCGTGAGTAATAATTTTTTCATACTATATGATTAGATATTTACTGTTACCATGAACCGGTAATTTCTTCCGGGCATGGGATAACTTTGCACTACTTCAAAATATTGATTGGCCAGGTTGTTGACCTGGGCAGTGATCCTGAAGCGGGTGTGTTTACAATTGAATTGTTTACCGAGAGAAATATCACTGGTATACCAGGGCTGTACGTAGTTTTCCGGTATATTTTCTTTGCCGTTATATCTTTCTCCTGTGTAGATGAAGCTATAGTTGGCCTGCCAGCTTTTATAATCGGCGCCCAGTATGGCCGACCCGCTGTGGCGCGGAATATACACGATCTGGTGGCCATAGAACCGGTCGGACGGATTGGTGAAATCCTGCGCCCGCTGGAAGGTGTAGGTCAGTTTCGTTTGCAGCTGGAGGGCTTGTTTTATTTGCCAGGCCGCTTTCGCCTTTACATCGAGGCCTTTTATTTTTACCCTGCCCAGGTTCTGCATGGTCCAGATCACCTGGTTTTGCCCGGGAACGGCCACGATTTTATCGGTTACATCATTATAGTAGGCATCTGCTTCCAGGCCAGCCAGTAGTAGCGCATGATCACTAAATGTTTTATTCCAGGTGATGCCCACATCGTACTGGGTAGCAAATTCCGGTTTCAGGATCTTGCTGCCGATTTCGGTATAAAAGAGATCGTTGAAAGTGGGCAGGCGGAAGATGTTTTTATAAAAGGCACGTAGCCGGAAGTCTGCTACAGAAAAGGGCTGCCAGGAAACAATCACCGTCGGGGTATACTTTTGCTGATAGGCGAGTGGCGTGTTTTTTTTCACATCTTCCGAAACAAAAGTACCGAGTACACTGGCCTGTGCACTCCACCGGTTAAAGGTGATAGCCGTTGCTGCTGCTACGAGCGTGGTATACCGCGTAGGAAAAGTGAAGTTTTTCAAATCGGCGTCCATCCGGCTCCATTGGAAATCGCCGGAGGCAGAAACGTTCCACCAGCTGGTCAGCGCATACTGGTTAGCCATGGATACATAGGCTTCGTAGGTGCGGTAATGATTGTCTACATATAAGCGGGCGGTATCCGGCGCCAGGTAGTGTGAATAATCGTATGCATATTTGCCGTTCAGCAACAGGCTATAGCGTTTGCTGATGTCTTTGCGGAAGGACGATTGTACAAAGATGCTCTGGTCCCATTGACGGTCTACATGCCCGAATACATTATTCACCACAAAGCCCGGTAGTCCTCTTTCTGACTGGTAGTAATATACTTTGGCGCTCCATTCGCCTCCATTCATTACGCCGTTAAAACCGCCTTCCCCGCGTACAGCATTGATGTCGCCATTTTTACGGTAAGCGCTGGTGTCGTAGGCAATGTTGCCTTGTTTATCACGTACGGTATACCTGAATTTATACCTGCCGGTAGCATTAATCCATTCGGTACTGAACGACGCGGATACTTTGTCGTTGATTTTTTGCTGCCAGAGCAGCGAAGGGTTGAACAGCCCGAAAGAGCCGGTTTTGATAGTAGCCCTGAAGTGTGTTTTTTCGCCGGCTGCAAACCGGGGTTTCAGGGAAGTCATGTAGATACCACCGGCGGTGCTAAAGTCACGGGCAGGTTGGAAGATGTTGCTCTTTTGCCCGTTGTACAGCGCAATTTCTTCCATGTTATCCAATGAAAACCGGCCCAGGTCCACCTGTCCGTTCTGGGCGTTGCCGATGGCGATACCGTCGTAAAATACGCCGGTATGGTTGCTGCCCATACTGCGGATATCCACGGTTTTGAGGCCGCCTATGCCGCCGTAGTCTTTTATTTGTACGCCGGCAAAGAAGCGGATGGCATCTGCTACCGAATGGCTACCCAGCCGTTCCAGGTCTTTGGCCAGCAGTTTTTGCCCGGGACTGATTTCTTTGGTGGTTCTGGGCGCGGTAACAGATACCTCCTGTAAATGTTTGGTATGGCTACTATCGGCTTGTTGTGCCACCGAAAGTTGCGCGCAACCCAGCAGCATAGCCAGGCAGCCGGGCTGTTTGCATCGTTTAACGAAAAGCGTCATTTCTACTGTTAATATTTCATCAACAGCTTTCGTTTATAAAAAAAATAACCAGGAAGTAGATCATAGCCGGGTGCAAACCCGCTGTCAGCAACTATTCCCAAGCTTCATTCCACGAAAGCTTAAAAACCAGGTAGTATGGCAGGTATTCTGACTTATCTCTGCTTCGGGCAACCTTCCCATCTCTACTCAGTAGCGACAGTGGTCTTTGTAGCAATGCCCTGGCATTGTGTGAGACTTACAGCAGCGGGACTGTCCCGGATTTACACCGGTGTTCCCTTTTAATCAACTATTACCAGGCTGGTAAGAGGTGAACCATATCACTTTTGTGTATCATCAAGACGTAAAGACTTTAGTCAAAAAGTCCATCCGGATTTTAACAGGGCAAATATAGATTAAAAGTTCGGTGGGTGGGCTAAAAAATATTCAGCCGGCTCCTGGTGATGAGCAGTTGCATGATTGGTAATGAATAAATTATCTTGTGAAAATACTGGTAGGAATCGGTCAAATGCTACTATGAAATCGATAACGGCCTTATTATCTTTCCATGTAAATTTAATAGTGAATGGCGGCTGAATGGCTGCTGAATAGCTGCTCACCAAACACCTGGAATTGAACAGTAATCTTAAACAAACAAACAGATGGGAGGGCGGTGTATTTAATCCCTTGCAATAATTTTTATGAAGACGAAATTGTTTTTTTTTCTGATCTGCATTTTTATCGGATCAGTAGCGCAGGCGCAGCGAGTACCTTTAAAATGGGAACAGGTAGCGCCAGGTGTCTGGAAAGCCACTGTAGGACAGCCGGATAAGGTAGATCTGTTGGGAACAGCAGGGGGAAGTCCACGGAAAGAGGCGTTGCAAAAGCTGGGAGAGCAGCCATTTCCACTTTCTTTGCCGGATTGTAATGCGGAGGTAAAGGAGGGAAAGGTTTACCTCCGTTTCCCTTTACAGGCAGAAGAACAGCTGTTTGGCCTGGGGCTGCAATTTAAAACGGTTAACCGCCGGGGGCAGGTGCTGAACCTTCACATGGACCACTATGGCGGCAGCGATAATGGCCGTTCTCATGCCCCGGTTCCTTTTTATGTTTCCAGTAAGGGCTATGGCGTGTTGGTAAACAGCGCCCGTTACATTACGGTATATGCAGGATCAGCGGTACGGGTGAACAGTGAACATCCTCCCAAAGTGTACGACCGGAATACAGAAGCCGACTGGAGTGCGCAGCCCTATTCTGATGCGGTGGAAATGTTGGTGCCAACCACCGGTACAGAGGTGTATGTTTTTGCCGGTAATACGCCGATGGAAGTAGTGCAACGTTATAACCTGTTCAATGGTGGTGGGGTGTTACCTCCCAAATGGGGACTCGGTTTTACGCATCGTATGCCTACGTTATCTACTGCAGACCAGGTGGAAGCAGAAGCAGGAGCATTCAAACAACATGGCTTTCCATTGGACTTTATCGGGCTGGAGCCGGGTTGGCAAACGAAAGCCTATCCCTGCACTTTTGAGTGGGATAAAACAAGATTCCCGGATCCGGCAGGTTTTGTAAAAGACATGAAGGCAAAAGGTATTCGTCTCAATTTATGGCTAAATCCTTACCTGTCGCCGGCTTCATCGCTGTACGAAGCAGCGAAGCCGTTATCAGGTTCTCATACAGTGTGGAACGGGCTGGTACCGGATTTTACCATGCAGCCCGCGCAGGAGCTGTATAAACAGCTTTTCAAAAAGCAGCATGTTGATATAGGTGTGTCCGGTTATAAAATTGATGAAGTAGATGGATACGATAATTGGCTATGGCCGGATGTAGCTACTTTTCCGTCCGGAACGAGCGCTGAGCAAATGCGCCAATTGTTCGGGGTAATGATGCAGCGCGCCACTGCCGAATGGTTCAAAGAGAAGGGGGTGCGTACTTACGGATTGGTGCGTGCTTCCAATGCCGGCGCGTCTTCGCTGCCATATGTGATCTATAATGATTATTACAATCATCGTGATTTCATCACGGCGTTGTGCAACAGTAGTTTTATTGGAGTACTCTGGACGCCGGAAGTAAGGGCTTCCAAAACAGCAGAGGAATGGTTGCGGCGTATGCAGTCGGCTTGTTTTTCCCCGATGGCTATGCTCAATGCATGGGCGGATGGAACCAAACCATGGAGTTTCCCGGAAGTAGAAAAACAGGTAAAGGACGTAGCATTACTGCGCATGCAGTTATTCCCCTATCTCTATACCGTTTTCTCTCAATACTACCTGGAAGGCAAGCCGCCGGTTAGAGCCATGAACCTGGTGGAGGGCTTCTCTTTTAATCATCAATCAGAGAAAGCAGCGTTGGATGGGACAGAAAATCCCTATCAGGTTGCCCTGCGGGAAGATGTAAAAGATCAGTTTATGCTGGGAGATAACCTCCTGGTAGCACCGATGTTTGCCGGCCAGGCCGATAGAAAGGTGATACTGCCGCAAGGCAAATGGTACGACTTTTACACCGGCGAATATGTTGGAAATGGCAGTATCATTGTTGCTAAGCCTGGCTTAGATAAGATACCCTTATACGTAAAAGACGGTGGCATTATTCCTATGATACCACCGGTATTGCATACTCCGGCGCCCGGAGAGCAACTTCCGTTGGAAATCCGTCACTATGGAGAAGCAGAAAGCACATCGGTGTTGTATGACGATGATGGGGAATCTTATGATTACCAGCAAGGGAAATATATGCAGTACCAGCTTTCCGCTAGAAAGAATAAGCAGGGAAAATGGCAGGAAAAGGTAGTGATAGAAAACAAGCAGGGAGTAAAGCAGGCATATAAGGATATTAAATGGCGGTTCATGCTTCCGGCTGGTAGTAAATAAGCATTTCCCGCAAGGAATAATTCTTTCGTTTGTTCTAATAAAGAGAAAAAAGGGGTGGAAACATCCCTTTTTTCTCTTTAGACCAGGGGCTGTTTGTCGCCGGTTAACATTTGCATACCACCATTAAAACAAAGAATCCTTTTACAAACCGAAACTATTTTTAGTTTTATGGTCAATTATGGGGAGGGATGAATTACTGCATGCAAATGACCAGGACCTTTTAGCAGAGATCGGCAGAAGGAATGGGCTTGCTTTCGACGTTTTATATAACCGTTACTGGAAGGATGTTTTCAACATCGCTTTTAAGCGTATACGTAATGCAGATGTGGCGCAGGATGTAGCGCAGGATGTATTTGTTCAGTTATGGACCAGGGAAAAAGCTACTCCCATTGATAATCTTCCCGGGTATCTGCGTATAGCTACGCGCAACGGAGTTTTCAGGCAAATGGAAAAGGAAAGCCGGTATGGCGACTTACCGGATGACAGCGAAGACCAGCTGCGAAGCTACGGCCTGGCTGACGGGCATGTGCTGTATAAGGAGTTCCAGGCCGCGTTTGAAGCACTCACCAATACGCTGCCGGCGCAACAAAAGCAGATTTTTAACCTGCGCTTCCAGGAAGGGCGCAATACGCAACAGATCGCCGAACAGCTGGGCGTATCAGAGAAGACGGTCAGGAACCAGATGGGCAGGGCCCTGGCCAAACTGCGGGAGTCGCTAATCCTGCTGCACGTTGCCCTGTTATTGACTATGAAATAACTCCTCATTCATATGTGAATTAAAAATATTTATTATCTGCGTGGGCGGATTTGAATATTTCTACTCATTCTAATAGAAACAGGCCATGATGGATAACCGCGAGCGGGAACTTTTCAAATTAATGCTAAATCGATTCAGAACTGGAAACGCCACTGGTGAAGAGATCGTGTTCCTGGAATCCTGGTTTGATTTGCATGACACGGAAGAAGAGCTGATCACAGCGGAGAATGAGTCGGCCTACGAGGACATGAGAGCCAGGCTGAAAAGCAGGATTGACGCCGAAATAGCGGAAGCAGTACTGCCAACGCAACTGAAGCGCATGCCGGTATGGCGATGGGCGGCGGCGGCAGCCATCGTAGCTGTGATCGGCATAGGCGCTGTATTTTTCCTGCGCCAACAACAGTCAACATCGCAACGGTCGCAGGCAAGGGCGTATGCCACCGGCGCGCCCACGCTCCGCCTGGCCGATGGCACGGTGATAGCACTCGACAGCGCTGCCGGCGGCCAGATCGCCAGCCAGCGAGGAGTCGTTATCACCAAAGAAAAAGACGGCACATTATTATATAAAACCACATCCGCTGAAAAAAGTGATCCTAACCAGGAAAATGTATTATCCACCCCGGCAGGCACGAAGTTCAAAATCGTGCTGCCGGATAATTCCACGGTATGGTTGAATGCGGCCAGCACATTGAAATATCCCGCCGCTTTTGACGCGGCCAACAGAACGGTTAGGTTAACCGGCGAAGCCTACTTTGACATTGCTGCCGATCCGGCCAGGCCATTTGTGGTACAGGCAGGCCAGCAGTCTATACAGGTATTGGGTACGGTGTTTAACGTAAATGCTTACCCGGAAGATGGGCTGTCTAAAACCACGCTCCTGCAAGGGGCCGTGAAAGTGAGCCACAACGGCGGATCGGTCGTGATCCAACCCGGTCAGCAGGCCATCTGCGAAGGAAGCACCGGCAATAGCATCCAGACGATCACCGCTGATACGGAAAAAGAAACGGCCTGGATCAACAACCTGTTCTCCTTTAAAAATGATAACCTGCCATCTGTGATGCGCGATGTGGCCCGCTGGTACAACGTGCAGATCAGGTACAGCGGTCATATACCGGAGGAAAGATTTTTCGGGGAAATATCCAGGAACAGCAAACTGGAAGATGTTTTAAAAATACTGGAGATCAACGGCATCACATTCGAAGTAAAAGACAACGTTATCACGGTAACCAATAAAAATTAATGCGGTCATAGCACCATCACTGTCAACTAAAATTTCAAGATTGTATGTATGAACGAATAATCAGCTAAAACCAACTTACCAAATCAACCTGCATGCGATAACGCCGGATGCCATCAGTAGTATCCGCTACCAGCCGGCGCTTATACGCTCATTTTATCGACTAAATCCGACCAACATGAAATTTAAGTTTCATTGTCCTCCTTTGTCGTTCGCGGCAAGGGCTGGGAAACGCTTGCGCTCACCTTTCAGATCGTGGTTCCTGCTGCCACTGATCGTATTACTTTATTTGCCTGTGCACGCAGCCAGCCAGTCTGTCACCATCAGCAGGCACAATGCCACGCTGGAAACCATTTTCGGCGACATTAAAAAACAAACCGGCTTTACATTTTTTTACAAGGGCAACGTAAATCCTGCCTTGCTCAAAACAGATGTTGAACTGAAGAATGCCAGCCTGGATGCAGCATTGCAGGCCTGCCTGAAGAAATTCAACCTTAACTACACCATCGTCAGCAAAACGATCGTCATCACTGCCGGAAATAGCGTTGACCATGGAGCGCCGTCCAGCAGCAGTACTGCAAAGGATAGCCTTGTTTACGGAAAAGTAGTGGATAGCCTTACCAGAGAAGCGGTGATTGCGGTTTCGGTATTTGTAAAAAACACCACCGCGCGGGCGCTCACCAACGACAAGGGGCAGTTTAGTATTAACGCCGATTCTGGCGATGTGCTCCTACTTACCAGCGTAGGTTATAGCACTAAAGAAGTACCCGTACGCGCTATCCGCAACCAAACCATCATCCTGTCACCCAAGGCCAGCTCCCTGAACGATGTGGTGGTAACAGGTTACCAGGTAATCAAAAAAGACAACTACACGGGTAACGCTATCGTTGTGAAAGGGGAAGACCTGAAGCGCCTCAACCCACAGAATATGCTCAAAGGCCTTGCTTCCTTTGATCCCTCGTTCCGGATAGCCGACAACAACCTGTTCGGCTCCGATCCCAACGCCATGCCCAAGATCAACATCAGGGGAACTACGGCCATGCCTAACGGCGAGATATTGGACAGGAACAATCTCTCCAGCTCCTACAACCTACCGGTATTCATCATGGACGGATTTGAAGTACCCCTGCAAAAGGTGGTAGACATGGACATCAACCGCATTGCCAGCGTTACCATCCTGAAAGATGCCGCCGCCACAGCGGTGTATGGTTCCCGTGCTGCCAACGGCGTTATTGTGATCACCACCAAAGCGCCGCAACCCGGCCGCCTGCGGTTATCTTATAATGCAGAGATGAAGGCTACCGCCCCGGATCTTAACGACTACAGTGTGCTCAACGCCACCGACAAGCTGGAATATGAAAGACGCGCAGGATTATATTCTTCCAAAAACAACACTGCCAATACACAAGATGAGCTGGATCAGCAATACTATTCAAAACTGAAAAATGTAGTGAGCGGCGTAAATAGCTACTGGTTGTCGCAACCTCTCCGCAATGCCTACTCACAGAAACACACTGTATATGTAGAAGGCGGCGACTCCAGCTTCCGCTATGGTGTAGATCTCCGGTATCAAACAGATCCCGGGGTAATGAAAAACTCCGGCCGTAACCGTTACAGCGGCGGCATGAGCTTTACCTACAATCCCAACCGCAGGTTAGTGCTGAAAAACGATCTGACCGTTACCCAGGTGAATGCCCGTAACTCCAACTATGGCGACTTTGCTACGTATGTAGCCATGAATCCCTATTATCCTATTTATGGAAACGATGGTAAACTGATCCGGGAAATCGCCAACTGGCGCGTGGATACGCATCAGCCAGGCAGTAGCCAATACAAGAATGTACCGGTATTGAACCCGCTCTACGAAGCCAGCCTGGGGAATTTCGATAAATCAGACTACCTGGAATTGATCGATGCATTTTCGGCCGATTGGCGCATCACGCCCGCCTTGCGCGTAATAGGCCTCATGAGTTTGAATAGTACCAGATCTACCACCGATAAATTTGTTTCCCCTTTCAGTAATGCGTTTTACCTGGACCCTCCGGAACAGGCCATGAACAAAGGCTCCTATGATTACACGGCTACACGCGCGCTCAACCTGGATGGTAACATCCGCATGGTATATAATAAACTGATTGGTCAGCACTCCATCAACGCGGTGCTGGGGGCTAACGTTACCTCGGCTACCAGCGATTACAAAGGCTTCCAGGCACGTGGCTTCTCAAACGATAAGTTCAGCAGCATTGCCTTTGCCCGTACCTATACGCCTAACGCTGCGCCCAGTGGCAACGTGGATGAAAGACGCCTGATCGGCTCCTTCTTCAGCGGCAGCTATTCCTATAAAAATAAATACCTCTTCGATGCAGCTGTTCGTTTGGATGGATCCTCCGCTTTCGGCGCCAATAAAAGGTTTGCGCCTTTCTGGTCTGGCGGTATTGGCTGGAATGTACACAACGAAGATTGGTTTAAAGGCAGCCTGCCTTTCCTGTCGAGGTTGAAACTTACCGGTACTGCCGGCGTGACCGGATCGGTGGATTTCCCGCCTTTCCTGGCAAGAACTACCTATAGCTACCAGACTTCCAACTGGTATTCTACCGGCATCGGCGCTATTGTAAACGGCTACGGTAATGATAACCTGCAATGGCAGAAAACAACCAACTACGAAGCCCGCGCGGAAATCGGCCTGTTGCAGGACAGGATTATTCTCACACCGGTGTATTATTATAAGTTGACCAAAGGGCTGTTGACAGATATCAATATTGCGCCTTCTACCGGTTTTTCTACCTACAAGGAAAACCTGGGCGATATGGCCAACAAAGGCTACGAGCTATACGTAACCATCAACGCCCTGCACAAAGAAAACCTGAACATCAATATCACTGGTAACCTGGCGCATAATACCAATACCATTGTTAAAATTTCCAACGCGCTGAAAGCTTACAATGAAAGTGTTAACAACTACCAGATGGATCCGAGCAAAGGCGCACAGGGAAAGCCATTGCTGCGTTTTGCAGAAGGACAGTCGTACAACACGATCTATGGTGTAAAATCACACGGTATCGACCCGCAGAACGGACGGGAGATCTATGAGAAACCAGATGGAAGTCTCACCTATGACTATGATGTGGCCTACACACGCCCTATCGGCGATTACACACCGAAAGCGGAAGGCTTCTTCGGCAGTAATATCACCTGGAAACGCTGGATGATGAGCTTCAGCTTCCATTACAGATTTGGCGGCGACATGTATAACCAAACGCTGGTGGACAGGATCGAAAATGCAGACCCACGTTTCAACGTTGACAGCCGGGCGCTGACCATGCGTTGGCAACAACCGGGCGATCAGGCGTTGTATAAGAACATCACCGATCTTAGCCAGACTTATGCCAGCAGCAGGTTTGTGCAGAAAGAAAACCTGCTGGAGCTGCAGTCGCTCTACTTTTCCTACGACCTGGCACAAGGTGTTGCCAAAAGCATCGGCCTGCAATCGCTGCGTGGAGCAGTAACCATGAATGATATTCTCCACATATCCAGTGTAAAACAGGAAAGGGGAATAGATTATCCGTTTGCGAGAAGTCTTACGTGTTCTATCCTTGCTACCTTCTAAACAGCCATGATCATGAAGAAATTAATAGTAATACTGAGCCTGGGCGCATCAATGATTTCCTGCAAGAAGTTCCTGGACATAAAGCCACAAACGCAGGTCGACAGAGATGAGCTGTTCAATTCAGAGCAAGGTTTTAAAGAGGCGCTCAATGGCATTTACACGCTTTGCGCCAGTCAATCGCTCTATGGCGGTCAGCTTACCTACAACATGCTGGATGTGCTGGGGCAGAACTACACCTTCAGCGACGTTACTAACCAGGACATTGCCAATTTCGTTTATACCGGCGGCGCAGTGAAAGGCATGGTCAACGATGTATGGGGCAATGCCTACAAGGCTATTGCCAACTGTAACTACCTGTTGCAAGCTATTGATAAAGATACCACCCTGTTCAGCTCCGGCAATTACCGGTTGATTAAGGGAGAGACGCTGGCACTGCGTGCTTATCTGCACTTCGATATGCTGCGCCTGTTTGCACCATCTTATGTTAATGGCGCCACGCAGAAGGGCATTCCCTATGTTACCAGGGTGGGCACCACTTCTACGCCATTTTCGCCCGTAAATGCAGCACTCGACAGTGTGCTGCGGGATCTTAATACGGCGAAGAACCTCCTGCAGAACGATCCGATCAGAAATGCCGCCTATACCGTTGGTTACCCGGGCGATGATAAGGCAACCGAACTGAAAAATGCAGATCTGTTTATGCAGAACCGCCGGCACCGGTTGAATTATTACGCGGTTTGTGGTGAGCTGTCGCGTGTGTATCTATACCGGAACGACTATAACAATGCATTGAATAACGCAGTAGAAGTGATATCGTCTGCGAAGTTTCCTTTCACCCGGCAGGAAGACTTTTTCCAGACAGATATCCAGCTGCGCGACCGGATCTTTTACAAGGAGTTGATCGGCTGCTGGTATACAGAAACCCAAAGTATCATCGAATCGTTGCAGGCCCGCTTTACCCAGCAGAATCCTGCCTATAGTGGTACCGCAGACCAGGTGAATGATATTTATGAAATCGGCACGGTGGGTGCGGAGGACTGGCGACTGAAACAATGGTTCCTCAACACCGCTTCCACCACCGGGGGGCCTGATCGTGCCGTGTTGCAGAAATACTACCGGAATGCGCAGCCGCTTACTAACATTCACCCGTTGGTAGCCCCGGCCATCCGGCTGTCGGAGCTCTACTACATTGCTGCGGAAGCCAGCTACGACAAGGACCCTCAACGCGCTTTGAATTATTATAACCAGGTACGTGCCGCCCGTGGCATCGGGTACCAGGTGAGCAGTGTGGCCAGCAAGGCAGCTTTTATCGATCTCCTGGTAAAAGAAGCCAGGAAAGAGTTTTACGGTGAGAGTCAGATCTTTTTCATGTACAAGCGACTGCACCATGCGGTGACCATCAACGCCACCAATTCCAGACAACCATCGAACAGCATTTTCGTATTGCCGTTACCGGATGATGAAAACGCATACAGAAACAATTAACAAGCACACCATGAAAAGATTAAGTATCATCACCGTTCTTGCCTGCCTGTTATTCAGCTGTAAAAAGGAGAATATTGCGCCTTACGATCTGACCAGGGATAATATCTACCTGAATTATACAAATACAGACAGTCTTGTTTATTCCTTTGCCTATCACCCGGATCTGGAAAAAGATACCATCTGGGTGCCGGTAATCATCTCCGGAAAAACTACGCACCAGGACCGGCACTTTTCTGTAGCAGCAGTGGATAGTGCCACTACTGCCATAGCTGGTAAGCATTATGAGCCGTTGAAATCGACGTATACTATGCCGGCAGATTCAGGGACCACCCGTATACCGGTGATCCTGCTCAACACAGACACTGCCCTGGTGAATAAATCGGTGAATCTTACTATCCGGGTATCCGGTGGTACCGACTTTGCCTCCAATTTGCCTGTGCCTATCCGCTCTAAGCGCCTATTGTATTCCAATCGCCTGGAAGAGCCAGCGTGGTGGTCATCCTGGGCAGGTTCCATGGGTAAATATTCCCGGGTGAAACACCAGCTGTTCCTCATCAGCAGCGGCACTACGGATCTTGTTATCGCTAATTCCTACCCGGATTGGTACATGGAAATTCCGAGAACGCTGTATTATATCGCCAATACCAGGTACCTGTTGCAATATCCTATGGCATGGGTATCAGAACATCCGGAGTCGGGGTATGTACTGCAGAAAAGAAACGACAATACCGGCGATTATGATTTCTTCAGCAAAGCCGCGCCTGCCAAGCGTTTTCTTCTGAAGTTCTATCAGTCGGCCAACAAGTATGTGTTTATTGATGAAAACGGGGAACAAGTTCTCTTCTAAAAATATTACTATGAACAACAGATTAATTGTTCTCTTATCAATATCGGTCTGCTGCTTTATGGCTTGCAAGAAAGATCTGGGCAATTACAGATACCATTCGCCTGCAGAACCGGTTATCTCAGGGCTTATCGATAGCACCGTTAATGCCATCGTGGGAGATTCGCTGATCATACGTCCGGGTGTATCCCTGGCAGATGGTGATCCCGCTAAAGACCTGTTTTTCGATTGGGATATCCTGGTGGCAGAAGAGGCCCGGGCGGACCATTACACCGGCTACCCACTGCGGATTGTTTATAACCTGAAACCAATGGTGCGGGAGGCCAAGTTAACGGTGACCGACCAACGAAATGGCATCAAGTATTTCTATAAGTTTAAGATCGATGGTGGTACCCGGTTTTCGAAAGGTGCTGCGGTATTGAGTGTAGATAATGGCGTTACCCGCCTGTCGTTTATCCGGCCCGACAGTTCCGTAAATGCAGACCTGTACCATGCTTTACATAATGAGGATCTGCCGGTTAACCCTGTACAACTGTTTGCCAAACCGCTGGCTTACCAGGAAAATACGGTAGAAGATTATTGGGTGATCTGTAAAGATCCTGCCAAACAAAGCGTGATTATCGACGGTAGTACTATGCTACGTAAACGTTATTTTGGAGAGCAGTTTTTCAATCCGCCAACGCCAATGGAAACGCAGGCCTTCAATGGTGCGCAAGGGGTACCTACCGGGATCGTTAACGGAAAGCTGTACCTGAGCATAACTTCTACTGCACCGTTTGCACCGGACTTTGGCAAGTTTTCCAGTATGCAAACCGGTAACTATTACCTGGCGCCCTTCTACAGCCGTTACAATTTCTTCTTCGGGTTTGATACCATCCGTCATGGTTTTGTGACCTTCGACGGCGGTGGCAACTTTATGGGGAGCGACTACCAGGTGGTGGGTACAGCGTTCAATCCTGCCAATATTGGAGCAGGAGAGCTGTTGTTCATGCAGGCGATCCCCAGCGTTTCGTATGCATATTACAAATCAGCTGATGGTAATGTATATGAATATACGTTTACCGTTGATATGAGTAACTATGATTTACGCACGATAAAGCCTACACGTAAACGTATTTTCAAGGGTGCTGCGTTGTTAACGAATAACAGTCGCTGGCAGCGTTCTGCAGTAGATATCTTCTATTTTACTGCCAACGATAGAATTTACCGGTACAACCCGGTGAATGAAGATTTGCGTCCCTTAGACGCCAACTTTGGCGGTAAAAAGGTGACCATGCTAAAACTCAGTACAGATGGTAATACACTTACTGCGGGAGTAGACGGCAGCGTATTGCTGCTGGATGTAAGCGTGGGTAAGAATGGCGTGGTCACCGGTCGTGTAGATGGTATCCCAGGTGAACCAGTAGATATTGTGTCAAGAAAATAAAAAAAATATAGTGATGAAAAGAATATTATTACTGGCGGCTGTTGCGCTGCCACTGGCCGGCCAGGCACAGCAGGGCGCCTTTACCATTGAAGGACATATCGGTAAGCTGAGTAGTCCTGCTATGGCGTATATCGATTATATGAGCAACGGTGTTGGAAAGGAAGACAGCGCCGTGGTTACAAATGGTAAATTTACTTTCACCGGTCTTAGCACAGGGTACTCTTATGCCCGTCTGGCGTTGAGCCATGATGGCTCCGGCAAACAAAAAGCCGTATATACCGGCGATGTGATCTACTTCTATTATGGAAAAGAAAAAATTAAGATCACGTCGGGCGATTCACTCGCCAATGCCACCTTTAGCGGCTCCAAAGTATATGATGAGTTTACCGCTTACAACAAAGCGATCGGCGGTACTATCATGGAGTTGAATAAATGGGCCAACGGGCAGGTGAGCGCGGCTACCCCGGAACAACAGAAGGATACCGCCTTTTTTGGCCGCATCAATGTGGAATACCGCCGGCGTATGAAGGCCCGCGCTGATGCACAGATCGTGTATGCCCAACAGCATCCGCAGTCGTACTTTGGCATGGTGGCGCTCTCAGAAGGTACCGGTACCCCGGTGGATGTAAAAAAGATAGCGCCGATCTATAATGCTATGAGTAAAAGTCTGCGTGAGAGCGACCAGGGCCGCGAACTGGGCCAACGTATACTGGCAGCCAAAACCATTCATGTAGGCGCGTCGGCACCGATGTTCACCCAACAGGACGTACATGGAAAGCCATTAAAGCTGGAGGATATCAAGAGTAAATATGTGCTGGTAGAATTCTGGGCCAGCTGGTGCGGCCCTTGCCGTGCAGAAAATCCAAATCTCACCAAACAATATGCGAAATATAAAAGCCAGGGTTTTGAAGTAGTAGCCATTTCATTAGACGATCATAAGGATAAATGGGAAGAAGCCATTGCTAAAGATCAGCTCCCATGGCTGCATGTATCCGATCTGAAAGGCTGGAATAATGAGGTGGGCCGTCAATACGGTATCCGTGCGGTACCGGCCAACTTCCTGCTGGACGAAAATAAAAATATTATAGCCATGAACCTTCGTGGGGAAGAATTGAATAAGAAACTGTCTGAACTATTCGGAAATTAAGATCGATTAATTGCTGCGAATATTACATTTCGTTATGAACGTGGCCGGGGCATGTCTATGCCCCGGCGATACTATTCCCTCTTAATAAAATGTCCTCCGCAGCTGCGGAGGACATTTTATATTATGTAGATAGCAAGTAGGGTTAAGGAGAAAAAAACCTTAAGGCGCCGTTTCCACGCATTGATCCTTGCGCCGCGTATCCAGTATATACTGTATTTTCCAGGTCCCGTCCAGTTTTACCAGCTGAAAAGAATTAACCCCGCAATGAGAAAATTGTCCGTTAAAGTAAAAGCGGTAAGGTGTCCATACGGTGGCCATTGTGACGTCTGACTGGATGCTGCCAAAAACAATTCTTTCATCTGCGCTATGCGGCGTTAGTTTACCAACGATGGTGGCAAAGTCGGCTGGGGTAGAATTGCGCAACACGGTGTTACCAGTTTTATCTGTTACGATAGATTGCAGCATAGCGCCGGGTGCAAAACAATCCTTGATGGCATTGCTGTCGGCTTGCTGCATGGCGGTAAACAGTTTGTTGACAGCGGCTTTAATCGTATCGGTGGGCGATTGGGCATTTGCTATGGCCGGTAGTAACAGCAACAAGATATAAAGGTGTTTCATCTTTTTTATACCAATATAACGTATTTGTGCTGATCTGCGATAACAGTAGCAACGTACACCTCCCTACGAAAATATCAATGATCCATGACTATCACGTTAGCTGCTTTTTTCTTTTGGCCGGAGGCAATGAATAGTAAGGGCAGGGTGAGGAGAAAGATCAGGCCTACCAGCAGGAAGGCATCGCTGAAACTGAGCAGGGTACTTTGTTTTGCTACGATATTATCCAGCAGTTTAACCGCCTGGTGTTGTGCATCGGTAGCTGTGAAACCCTTGCTCATGAAGGCATGTGCGTAGTTGTTGATGCGGTTGGCTACGGCGGGGTTGTTGGTGTCGAGATGGCTTACCAGGTCGTACCGGTGTTGGGCATGGCGATTGGCGAGGTAGGTATTCACGAGGGCGATACCAAAGGAGCCGCCCAGTTGCCGCATCATGTTGTTGAGCGCGGCGCCTTGTGGAATATCTGCCGGCGCCAGTGCCGATACCGCCAGGGTGGTAAGTGGTACGGTTACCAGTGCCAGTCCCACGCCGCGGCATACCAGGTACCAGCTGATGCTGGCAGCATTGGCATCCTGGTTGAGTTGCGACATCTGCCAGCTGAAAAGTATAAACAATCCCATGCCGGCAATGATGAGGAATATGGGCGACAAGCCACGTTGCAGAAGCCTGGCCGAAATCATCAATCCGCCGATGGCGAGGCAGGCGCCGGGCAGCAGCAGTAGGCCGGTTTGCAGGGGTGTAAAGTTCAGCAGGCGCTGGGCAAATACAGGCGTGAGGAATACAGAGCTGAAAATGCCCATGCCGGATACAAATGTGAGGATGGCGGCAATGCTAAGGTTCCTGCTTTTCAGCACCCGCAGGTTTACTACCGGTTCTTTGATGCGCAGTTCCCACCAGATAAAAATCATGATGCTGAATGTAGCGATCACCGTGAGCCAGGTGATATACGGCGCTTCAAACCAGTCGTCGGTTTCCCCGCGTTCCAATACCGTTTGCAGGGCGCTTACGCCTACGGCGAGCAACAGTATGCCGGTCCAGTCTATTTTCCGGCGGACAGAGGGGATGGCAGGTTCTTTCAGCAGCAACAGGCAGAGGATAGTAACGATAATGCCTATAGGCACATTGATATAAAATATCCAGGGCCAGGAATAAAATTCTGTGATATAGCCGCCAAGAGTGGGACCGATAGTAGGACCAACAAACACGCCAACGCCGAACAGGGCGCCGGCTACATTTTGTTTTTCTTTGGGGAACTGTTCAAATATAATTACCTGGGATACCGATAAGAGGGCGCCTCCGCCTATGCCTTGCAGGAAGCGGAAGAGCACCAGTATCCAGATATTGGACGCTTGTCCGCATAAGAAGGAGAACAGGGTAAATGCGATGATAGAGCCGATGTAGTAATTACGTCGCCCAAGTGTGGCGGAGAGGAAGCCGGTAATGGGTATGATGATAACGTTGGCGATGGCATAGGCAGTAATGACCCAGGAGGTGTCTTCCAGTGTGGCGCCCAGGTTGCCGCTCATATGCGATAGTGCCACGTTGACGATAGAAGTGTCTATCAATTCCATGATCGCTGCGGTGATCACCACCAGGATCAGTACTGTCCTTTTCATATGTAATAATTATATACCGATTGGTATATTTGTAAAGAAAAAAATAGTGCGCGTTTATAAGTTGCTGTTGAGTGCCTGCAAGGCGCTGGCGGGTGAAGATCGCATCAACTGGTAGATCTTTTCCGTATCGCCTACATGGATTTCATAATCGTTTGCAACCAGTGCATCCAGGAGCGCCTCCGCTACCTGTTCAGGAGGAATCCCTTTGCTGCCGCCTATTTCCCGGGAGAAGTGGGTATTAACCAGTGGTGGCATCAGTTCAAATACATGCAGGGGCGCCACGCTCATTCGCAGGGCCTGTGTATAGGAGTGGAGGGCTGCTTTGCTGGCGGCGTAGGTGGGTACCCGTTTAGAGGCGGCGAAGGCTACCACGGAGGATACATTAACGAGGGCGGCTTCTTCCTGGCGACTGAGCAGTGGAAGCAATTTTTCGGTGAGCTGGATCACCGACAGGTAGTTGGTCAGCATTTCATCGGCCGCTTTCTCAAAGGCATTGGCGCTGGCCGACAGCTCGTAAGCTACCGCATGGCCGGCGTTATTGATCAGCATATTTAACTGTGGAAAATCTGTCGTTACTGTTTTTATCAACTGGTTAACCGCCTTTTCACTGGTTACGTCACAGTTAATGGCGGTAACATTGGACAGTTGCCGGGATACGGTGTCCAGTCTTTCCTGGTTCCTGCCGGTGATGATTACCTGGTTATGTTGCCTGGATAATGCGGTGGCGATAGCCAGGCCTATGCCTGCACTACCGCCGGTAATGAGTACTGTGTTACCGGATGTTTTCATGTTGTTTGTTATTTTATACCAATCGGTATATTTTTAAAGAAAAAAAATGTTTATAAATCGTCGATGAGTTTTTCCACGGTACGCATAATCGCTTTCTGGTAATGCGTTTTACCGGTTAATTTAGTCATCATAATACAACCTTCAATGGTGGCAATCATGCTCAGGGCGGTTTGTTCGACGGGTACATCTTTACGGAATTCGCCCAGCTGTATCCCTTTTTCAAGGAGGGTGGTAATAGCGTTTTTCCAGCGCTGTATTCCATCGGCGGCTCTTTGCCTGAGCGCTGCGTGGGTATCATCTGCTTCGGTGGCGGTATTGAGCAGGGGGCAGCCACCTTCCGGGAAGGGATGTTTCTGGAAGTTGCTGTATACCTGTACATATACCATCAGCTTTTCCCGGCAGGTATTGTGCTTACTCATTTCCTGCTGAATGATAGTGGTTACCTGCTTCAGATTATGATCAAATGCGGCGAGGGCTACTTCGTCTTTATTGGCGAAGTTGCCGTAAATACTGCCTTTGGTTAGCCCCGTGGCGTTGGTCATATCATTCAGTGAAGTGCCCACATACCCCTTCTCATTAAAGACAGGCGCTGTCTTTTCCACGATGAATTGCCTGGTTTTTTCCGCTTTATTCATAACCCTTGCACTTTGTATCTGCAAAAATATACCATTTGGTATAAAAAACAATTTCTTTTTTTGAGAAGGCTATTTAAACAGCGGGTTTTATCACCGACAACAGCAGGAAAATAGGACGGCGGGCTTCGTCCTTCATCCCGGGATATTGGGTAATAATATCGGCGGTAGGCGCCGGTTCTTCCACGCGTTGAAGCAGAAAACCCGCCTGGAGCAGGCTATTGACCCAGGTAGTAACGGTGCGGTGATACTTGATCACCTCATTTTCCAGGAAGCGGGTATACCGGAGTCCTTCTTCCTGGTAGCGATCTACGGGCCAGTGTAGGCGGTTCCCGGCAGCATCATAGTACCAGTCCTGCGCCGCAAGCGCCGTAAAAATGGGATGCTCCACCGACAATACGAATGCGCCGCCGGGCTGCAGGCTGTCAAACACTTTGCGGCATACCTGTGCATAGTCTGCTATATAATGTAAGGCCAGTGAGCTAAGCACCACGTTAAACGTGCGCGGTGGAAAGTCGATATCTTCGATTGCCAGCTGCCGGTACTCAATATTCGGTTCGGTAGTGATATCCCGCGCACGGGCCAGCATCCTGGCCGAAATATCGACACCCACTACCCGGCTGGCCTTTTGAGAAGCCGCGTACCGGCAATGCCAGCCAAAGCCACAACCCAAGTCCAGCACCGCCGCATTTTCCAGGTCGGGCAGCATATCCCGGAGTACATACCATTCGCCTGCGGCCTGGAGTCCGCCGATAGAACGGGGCATCTGGCTGTATTGCTCAAAAAAAGAAGGATCGTCGTATTTATTTTGTTTCATCAGCTACAGTTGAAGGATGAAGGTAAAAAACAGCTGCCTATCCAACAATGCCTGACGCTGAAATCTTACGTGTTCTTTAACATACTTTCACGGTAGCTATCCCCAGGATATGTCCCAGCTTTTCAATGTTATCGGCAATATGTCCTATGCCAATGGCGCAATGATGCGCGGGACCTTCTTTACACCAGTTGTTCACAAATGTTTTAATATCCAATGGAAATTTATACCGGCTGTTGGTATTCCCAATCTGAAGGATAGGACCGGGTACCGACTGCCCTTCGGCTACCAATAGTTTTAACCGGCCATGGCCGGTTTCCACTACGGATAGCAAGGTAACGGGGCCATGTTTTACTTTCATTTCGATAGACAATCCCTTGCCTGGTTTGCCATGATATAGGCCGAGCGGCTTCAATAGCGGGCGGCCTTCCGCAATGGCAAGGTGGCCGGGACCATCATGGCCCATGAGCACGATGTCTTCATTAAAATCCAGTCCATAGAATTCGGTGAAAGAGCCCCCGGCATCAAAGAGATCCATGATTTTCATGGCCTGCACATTTTTTACTTCATACTCGCCTGCTACCGGTACCCGATGAGCCGTTAAGAGAGAATTGCCCGCAATCACGGAAGCAATCAGGTCTTCATACGCGTTATCCGTAGTACCTTCATAATAATAACAGAGGGAACCCAGTTGATGATGGGCTACCATTTTATCTAATGCCACGGCGGTATGCGCGGCGCGCACCAGTTCATGTGGCGGGCATTCTTCCAGTACTTCCATTTCCTGGTGTATCTGTTGCAGCTTATGATCTATTTCCGTTTGACTTACCTGGCTATGGAAGGCAGCGAGGTCGCACATTTCGAGATGTTGTATATGTCCGCCAAAAGTAGCGGCTTGTAGAGTAAGGTCGGTGTAGATATCTAACATACCGTTGTAATAATGGCCCAGCACTCCGAGCCGGTTGTGGCGCATGCCGGCGGCCACGGTGGCTGCGGCTTTCCAGCCGGCAATTTCCAGCCAGGCCTCTTCATCTTCCAGGGTGCCGGTTACCTGGTAAAAGGAGATGCCGGCCCGGTTAAATACGTTGGCAATTTCCGGTACGGCACAGGCCTGGCAATTAGCCAGCCATTCGCCCGTCATCAGTCCCCGGTCGCCCAGGCCATTGAACCAGCCATAATCTATGGCGGCAACAGGTTGCAGGTTAAGAATAACCACTGGTACTTTACATCCCTGTACTACCGGTAGTACGGTGGCAGAAAGTGCATAGGTAGAAACATACAGGAAAATGATACTCACATCTTCCTGTTTAAAAAGCAGGGCAGCAGAACGGGCTTTTACCACATCATCTACCAGTCCCGCATCTACCACAGTGACATAGTCGTCCGTTAATTTGCCGGCAATGTATGATTGGTAACCTTCCAATCGTTCCTTCAGTTGCGCGAATTGCGGCCAATAGGTGGCCAGCCCAATGCCAAACAGGCCCACTTTGATGGTTGTCATATATAAACATTTATGATGGAGATAAGTCCTTCAAAACTACCCGTAAAAGCCGGGCAAGGCCTATGATATTTGAGGTAAAAAGTATGATTTTTGACAGGATGACGGAATACTCCGCAGCAATCGTTATTTTTATATAACAACCGGAATATGCCACGTGTAAGTTGCTATATATGAAGAAGACCCCTGCTTCACATATCAAATATCTCACTGTCAATGATGCAGACATGCATTGGGGACTTACAGTTACCACCGTAGGCTACCAGTACATTTCTCCCAATAGCAGGTATCCTTCACCGGAACATCCTTCCCGTTATTGGTTTCACCCCGAAAAAGGAAGAGTATTGCCGGAATACCAGCTCATTTATGTTACCCGGGGAGGCGGTTATTTCAGCAATGCGCAGCAGCAAAATACTTACGTAGCAGAAGGAACAATGTTATTGTTGTTTCCCGGTGAATGGCATAGTTATATGCCGGCAGCAGATACGGGCTGGGATACGTATTGGCTGGGCTTCCGGGGACAAGTGCCGGATCAGTTGACCCACTACGATTTTTTCAACAGCCACACAGCATTGCATCCCGTAGGATTTAATGAGCAACTGGTAGACCTTTTCCGGCAAGTGCTTACACTGGCTACGGAAGAACGGCCTGGTTATCAGCAGGCCATTTCCGGTATTGCGCTCCACATGCTTGGCGCAGTTTACTTTGCCACCCGCAATCACCAGTTTCAAAATCAGCAGGTAGCGGCAAAAATAGAAAAGGCCAGGCTACTCATACGGGAAAACCCCGATGGCAGCTATACCCCCGAGGCATTGGCGGAGCGGTTGCATATGAGCTACTCCTGGTTCCGGCGGATGTTTAAAGAGTATACCGGTTTGTCGCCCGCGCAGTACCAGCAACAGATCAGGGCGCAGAAAGCCAAAGAGCTGTTGCTCAGCTCCGGCAAAACGATCAAAGAAATTGCCTACGAACTGAATTTTGAATCTGCCAATTATTTCACGGCCTTCTTCAAGCAACATGCAGGCAGCACGCCTGCTGTGTTCCGGAAAACAGGCCGCTCGCCACGGTAGTACCCGATGCAGTGATTTATCAGCACTTCGGCCATTCGCCCGGTGTTAACTCAATCCACGATATTTCTTAACATCCAATAAAACCCAGTTTATGAAAAATCCTTCTGTTGTTATCCTGTTGCTTTGCTTTTTTGCCTGGAGCTGTAAAAAAGAAATGAACCGTACCCTGGCCGGGAGTACTGTGGCGCCTCCCTCTGTGCACGCAACGCTTGCCCTGAGTTCCACTGCTGCTTTCAAAGGAGGCAACTGGGCCGATCCCAACGATAATTTTGTCGATGGCGCCGTAGTACCCAGCGGGCTGATTACCGGCGACGACTACGCCACCACTAAAGCCAAGGCAGGTAATATCCTTGCCTATTTTCAGCAACAAGGTATTAACACCGTACGTATGCCCGTAAACCCACCTTCTGTATTGCAGTCGTGGTGGGGCTCCTATACCGGCGCTATCGATGACGCAGTGGGCAAAGGTATGAACGTGATCCTTTGCTATTGGGAGGGCGCCAGCTCCCGCGATGGCATCGTGGATAATCTCACCGACTTCTGGAACATGTGGCAAACGATTACCAGCAAGTATGGTAATACGGCCAATGTGTACTTCGAAGTGTTTAATGAACCGCATGGTTACAGCACCGCCAATCTCAACAACCTGTATGCCCAATGGTTAACCAACTATCCCGCTATTCCGCATGGCCGTGTACTGCTGGATGGTGTTGGGTATGCTACCGATGTAAATGCGGTGGGCGCCGACAGTCGCCTGAACACCTGTTTGTTGTCTTATCATAATTATACCTGGTTTGATAACAACAAAACCACCGTAGCCGACTGGGAATCTGCCATCGAAGGCCTGGCCTATCCCGATCGTACGATCGTTACGGAGTTCGGTATCCCGATGACCAATGGCAAAGATTACCTGGGCGCGCCTGGCAGCGACCGGGAAATCGCTTATTTCCAGGGGATGACCAACCGCGTAAGGGCCAGGGGACTGGGCTGCGTATATTGGCCGGCATTAAGGAACGGCGATGGTTATAGCCTGTTTACGCTAAGCGGTACTACGTTGACGGTAAACAATACTTCCGGCTTTTCCCGCCTGCAATATGCCTGGGGAGGAAATGCCATTGCTATCCCGTTGGGTAGCTTCGATGCCAACGCCTGGTATAAGGTTGTTTGCCGCCAGAGTAATAAAGGGTTGGATGTAAATGGGTCCTCCACAGCTAATGGCGGTAATATTGTACAATGGGACTATTGGGGCGGCAATAACCAGCAATGGAAAATCACGTCAGTAGGCGGCGGGTACGCCAATATCCTGAATCGCAACAGTGGCAAGGCGTTGGACGTAAACGGTATTTCAACTGCTGCTGGCGCAAATATTATTCAATGGGATTATTGGGGTGGCGCTAACCAGCAGTGGCAGATCATCGACATCGGGTTCGGTTACTATGAAGTCATCAATAAAAACAGTAGTCAATCATTGGATGTAAATGGCGCTTCTACAGCTAATGGCGCAGGTATTATTCAGTGGTACCTGAATGGAGGAAGGAACCAGCAATGGTTGATTCAGAAGTTATAAAGAACAAACAGGCCGCCTCCATATTTTATGAGGCGGCCTGTTTGTTTACTAACTGGTAATATGGCGAAGCTATACTTTTTTCAATCTGAAAAGGCGGGTTTCATGCGATAATACTTTCCCTTTCCATTTGTTACCGGAAGTAACCACCTGGTGTTGCCACAGATCACGGATCTCATATTTTCCGGTTAAACCTATGTCCTTCAAGAACAGTGAATAGTTGGCTGCTTCGGGGCCGCGATTCAACACAGCCACCGCATAATCGCCATTAGCCAATGGTTTTACCAGTACATTCCATTGACTATCCTTGATTTTTCTGATGGCCTGTTTACCCAATGGGTCCTGGTTTACAGCAATGGCTTCTTCATTCAGAAGGATACGTTTGGTGGCTTCATTCATATGTCTCACATCGCAGGTTACTACCAGCGGAGCGTTCATCATGCACCATAAGCTCATATTGGAAGCGTATTCAATGTCATTACATCCAATTCCTCCCAGGTCGCCGGAAGGGCCTTTTTTACCGTATAAGCCCACAATCAGCATATCAGGGTCATTCCATCTGCCTGGCCCTGCATAGTCGCTCAGTTCTGCATTTACATCGAGGATTTCCATCAGTCCCTGTCCGCTGTTTTCTCCGGGCGCCCGTTGCCATTTGTCGCGCACATCGCCGGTAGTTCGCCATAGTTGTCCACCGGCATTGGCGGCCCATAACCATGGCTTACGATCGCCCCATTCGCAGATACTGAAAACGATATCCCTTCCGCTCTTCCTGAGTGCATTGGCCATTGTTTTGTATCGCAGCTTCGCGGTGTTGGAATCGGTAGGGGCATTGCAATAATCATACTTCAGGTAATCAACATCCCAGGAGGCAAAGGTGGCAGCATCCTGTTCTTCGAAATGGAGACTGGCTGTGTAGCCGGCGCAGGTTAGTGGGGCTGCATCAGAGTAAATGCCTAGCTTAATACCTTTCTGATGGAGGTATGCTGCCAGCGCTTTAATGCCGGAAGGAAATTTAACCGGGTCAGGGATGATAGCATTCCTGTTATCCCGGCCACCCTGCCAGCCATCATCAATCATCAGGAAACGATAACCTGCTTTCACCATTCCGGATTGCTCCATTGCATCCGCCATTTCACGTAAATCTTTTTCATTGATGTTATCAGCAAAATAGTTCCAGCTCATCCAGCCCATAGGAGGCACCGGCGCCAGTTGCTGCGCATGGCCATGGAGGAAGAACAAGAACGAAACAAGTGAAAATAGCCATTTTTTCATAACATAATTTATTAAAACACCGGGAGATAATACTGTTGAGGTACTGATATCTTCAGCTTCCTACAGTTGATATTTATATTAAAGGAAGCAAAGGTAATATTTCATCTTTTTAGATTTTTAATTTTATCGGGGTTGGAAAATGGGATTCGGCGGCAGTTTTCGGTGTTTTGCAATAAAATTAAAAAGCTACCTCATGTATTTATGAGATAGCTTTTTAAAAAAAGTAACAGGGCAAATAACGTTACAGGACTATGGCCGGTGTTTACTATTCACTATTCCGGTTGCCCGGAAGCAGGAGTTGCACCTGCATCTCCGGCCTGGCGAAGTAACCCATAACTACGGCACCTGTTTGAATATAGCAGGGTAAAAGGATAACGAGGAGATGTTCTTGTAAAGAGAAGTAACTCGTTCAAACGACACCTGCTAATAAGATGAAGAAAGGGTAAAAAGCGGATGAGTGTTTTCTTAAGGGAAGTAACTCATTCCAACGACACCTTTCTTCAAGGTTAATTTAACTGTACAATGGATGTATGGGGCAACAAAACAATGGATGCATGCTACAGTGTGGTACGTTGAATATGTGCCAGTGCATCTTCCCCTTTTTCGAGGGCTTCCAGTACTTCAAATACTTTATCGCTCCATCCCCCGATCAGGTGAATATCTTTGTCGTGGATATTCAGTGGTGCTTTACCGTAGCCGCCAAGGTCGAACAGGTATAGCTTTGCGCGGGGCGCTATTTTTTTATACTCGATCCATTGCGCTCCAATCTGGCTGTCTCCCAGTGCTTCCCGTTGGGAATCCCACAGCTGACAGTCGGTGAAGAACATGATCTTATCTGCCACGTATTTCCTTTTGATCAGGTCTTCCAGTACTTTATGGCCGTTGGTAGCATATCCGACTTCACCTTCGCGGCGATAGAACTCATCTATGTTGGCCAGGATATTTTTCCCTGACAAAGCGATGGTTTTCCAGGTATCACCAAACATACCACATAGCACGTGCGCTGATTTGTATTGCAGCAACATACCCAGGATAAGTCCAATATCGTAGCAAAGAATTTTGCTTCGGGGGGATACCGGTTGCTGCATGGATCCTGATACGTCGCAGGCTACCACCACTTTGGTGTTGGCGTCGAAACCTTTCAGGTGTTGTACGCTGATCTTTAACGCTGTTTCCAGCGCCTCCTGCAACATGCCCGTCATTCCGTGCTGCACAGATTTCAATTCCCGGTAGGCAGCCAGGAAACGGAACGGCAACTGTTTGGAAGATAATACCGCTGCTTCATCTGATAAATATGCACATACCTGTTTGATATGCGCCTTGCTCACATCATGTGCCAACATGTTACGCAGGTTACGCAAGGTAGCCATATAGCCAAGTGCGTTGGTACTGATCAGCATTTCCCAGGTACGGCAAAAAGCGTCTTTCTTGGCCTGGTCAGATTTAAAGGTCTGCTGCCCTAATGCCGACAAGGTAGTTTCCCAGGTATAAGGGGTAGCCAGTTCGCGCTGTGCTATTTTATTAAACAGCTGCTGTTGGGCCTCGTCTTTCGCTTTGGGATGTACCAGGAAAAGTGCATCTCTCAGGGTAACAGCTCCTTTACGGTCGTATTTGGCAAACTGGTATTCATCAAATTTGTTGAATGCCTGCGCCAGCCCTTTCTGTATTTGTTTACTCAGCTGATGTAGTTTTTTCGTATGCCCGCGGTAGTTAATCTTTGCATAACAGGCGAGCAATTCCGTGATTTCGTCGGCTCGCTGCACCACACGGCGCACCGTGGTGCTTACCAGTGCATCGCCGGAATGATGGAATCCCAGCAATACGGCCATGGCCAGCGGCACGCTGCGCAGGTACATTTTTTCCCGGGCGTAGATGGCCAGTTTGGCCACAAATACCGGGTCGGTTTGCGCAATCAGCTCATACATACGGTTCATCCGTTCATCACCTGTTTCATAAAACTGATCGTTGAAAGAAGCAGTTACCACACTGCTATACAGTTCCATTTCAGGACTCATTGCATAAGCAGCGGCACCTTCATGATTACGCGGCTGAAAGTATTCCGCTTTCGCCGTATGTAGCCAATGTGTTGTGTTGAATTTCATATACCGTTTGTTATGGTGTGATTGATGATACAAAGATGTCAGTGCATGTGCGCAATGTTTTTGCGCACTTCTATTTTTTTTATATTTTTAGGAAAATTTTTTTGAGATGCCTGTTAACCGCAATGCATTAATCCGCTACAAAACCATCGACGCCTGCCTCAGAAACCGCCGCCGGCGCTGGACATTGGCTAACCTGATCGACAAAGTATCTGAGGCCCTGTATGACTATGAAGGCATCGACAAAGGCATCAGCCGCAGAACTTTACAGGCAGATATACAAATGATGCGCAGTGATAAGTTGGGCTACAATGCCCCCATTATTATCGTGGAAAAGAAATATTATACCTATGAAGACGCGGACTACAGCATTACCAACATTCCCCTGAGCGACAACGACCTGTCGAGGATGACCGAAGCGGTGGAAGTACTAAAACAGTTTAAAGGCTTTTCCCATTTCAAACACCTGAATGAAGTGGTGCAAAAGCTGGAAGGACACGTATATGCTTCTGCCCATGATCAGAAAACGGTGATTGACTTTGAGAAAAATGAACATCTCAAGGGGCTGGAACATCTGCACCTGGTATATGAGGCCATCATAAAGGAACAGGTGCTGGAACTACAGTACCAGTCGTTCAAAGCGCAGGCCTCCACTAAAATGCTGTTTCACGCCTGGTGGCTGAAAGAGTTCAAAAACCGCTGGTTTGTAGTGGGCACCCGGGATAATAGTCCTGCTATTACTACGCTGGCTCTGGACAGGATTGTAGCGATAAGTATCAATGAAACCGTTTTATATCTCCCTAACAACAACGGTCATACGCCGGAAACCTACTATGAGCATACCATTGGTCCCAGCGTAATGGAATTACCTCCGGAAGAAGTCATTATAGCCGTAACCGCCGAACACGCGCCCTATGTGATTACCAAACCGTTGCACCATAGCCAGCAGGTAATTGCGAAAGATAAGGATGGTATTACGATCTCCATACGGGTGGCGCATAACCTGGAATTGCAAAGGGAAATACTGGGTTTTGGTAATGGGATGCAGGTGCTGGCGCCGGAAAAGCTGCGCCGGGCCATCCGGTATAAGCTGGAGAAGGCAGCGGAGGCATATAAATAGGCTATGCCTCCGGCGATTATTTAAGGGGCGGTGATGACCTGGCCATTCAGCCGGCAACGGCTAAACTCCGCTCCGCTAACGTCTTCCAGCCGGAAAGCCGGACGGCTATCCGGTTGTCGGGTATGAACGCGGATGTTATCGAACATAATATTTTTCACATGCCGTACATAAAAGGCAGCTGCTGGTAAGATATTACCAAACATCCTGTTTTCCGGGTATGCGGCAATATTCTCTGGCACGGCAGTTACCTCTTCTGCTTTGTCAATGCCGCCGGGAGCGTTGATCTGCACATTGCTGATGGACACATTCTCTATATAACTACCAGGTATACCCGTAACAGCAGACGTTAATGCGCTTTCACTGGTGGCGATAACGTCATGAATAGATACATTTTTGAGCACACTCACTGCCTGTGTTACTTTGCGGCTCCGGTCGCCCAGCCGGATAAAGACAGGCGTTTGCACATCCTGCATGGTAATATTGGATACGATTACCTGGTCCATTACTCCGCCATCTACCACTTCGAGCGCAATGCCGGCAATGACTGTGGTATCCTGCGTGATCTTCATCCAGGGAAAGGCTTGCTTCCAGTGGCGGCGCTTTTCATCGCTGGCCTTGTGTATCACACAGTTGGACACCGTGATGTTTTTGAAACCGCTGGCAGAGCCGGTGCCAAACTTGATGGCGTTGCAGTTGCTGCGTACCACGCAATTGGATACCACCATGTTTTCACATAGCGTATGATCGCTTTTGAAACAGAGTGCATCATCATCGCTGTCGATCAGGCAATCTGAGATGATCACGTTTTTGCTGCCGTTGATATCAATGCCATCGTTATTGAAATTACAATGACTGTAAACATTCAGTCCCCTGAGCACTACACCATCGCAGCTGGCGTATTTCTGTACCCAGTAAGCGGAGTTGCGGATGTGGATATCCCGGATGCTGATATGCCGGCTGTTTTCGATATAAATCAGAATGGGGCGTACTGCGCCGGTTTTGCTGTCGTCGCCCAGCTGGAAGTTAGGATGCCCGCCTTGTCCATCGAGGGTGCCCTGGCCGTAGATTGTCACGTTTTCGATGTTGTTGCCGTAAATCAACGCTGGCGGCTGTCCTTTGGCATTGCCGGCAAACACTTTGCGATAGGTGTCCAGGCGGGTGCTGCCGGCCAGCGTAGCGCCGTTTTCCAGGTAAATGCTGATGTTGGAGGTTAAGAAGAGTGGACCGGTGACAAAGGTGCCGGCGGGAATAATGATGGTACCGTTTACCCCGGCTTCAATCGCGCGTTGAATGATCGCCGTATTGTCTGTTTTGCCATCTCCTTTGGCGCCCATATCGGCAATATTGATCGTATTGGCAAATAGCTGCATGGTAAACAGGCAGGCCATGAACGTGGAATAAATACTTTTCATGTTAGGTCATTTTACCTTATCAGAAGGTGGCTGCAATGTTAATCGTTTTGCAGGATAAACGCAATGCCTTATTTCGTTAAATTTAGATAGCCAAAACATACTACTATGTTGCCCCACGATTTTGATTTCCAGACCTCGCTGAACCAGGCGCCTGTATTGGCCGACTACAATTCCTTTACCACCCATGCCGCCTTACAGCAGGCGGTGAAGGCTTACGGCGGTGGCTGGGCCATGGAGCTGGGCGCCGCTTTCGGCGCCGTCATGGGTAGCCGGCAAATGATACAGGCCGGGGAACTCGCCAATAAATATGGGCCGGTATTAAAAACCCATGACCGTTTCGGTAATCGTCTCGATGTGGTAGCGTACCATCCTGCTTACCACGAAATGATGACCGTAGCCATCCGGTATGGCTTTCATTCCATTGCCTGGACCGAACTGCCCGGCGCCTACGTGGCACATAGCCTGCTGGCTTACCTGAAGCAGCAAATTGATGAGGGTAGCAGCTGTCCGCTTACCATGACATTTGCTGCAGTGCCCTCGCTGAAAATAGCCGGCGACATTGCCAAAGAATGGCTTCCCCTGGTATTATCCAATACGTACGACGAACGACACCTTCCTTATTTCGAAAAAAAGGGCGTCACCTTCGGTATGGCCATGACCGAACCACAGGGCGGCAGTGATGTGCGGGCCAACATCTCCTTTGCCGTACCGGCAGGTGATGGCAGCTATAAAATTACCGGCCGCAAATGGTTTTGCAGCGCGCCCATGAGCGACGCTTTCCTGGTGCTGGCTCAAACAACGAAAGGATTGAGCTGCTTCCTGGTGCCGCGGTTTACGCCAACAGGAGAAAAAAACAAGCTTTATTTCCAGCGGCTGAAAGACAAGTTGGGCAATAAATCCAACGCCTCCGCGGAAGTAGAATTTCATGCCGCCTGGGGAAAGATGATAGGAGAAGAAGGCAGGGGAGTGGCCAGCATCATGGAAATGGTGCGGCATACCCGCCTGGATTGCGCGGTAGGCTCCGCTGCCACCCTGCAGCGCGCCTTAACAGAAGTCGTTCATCACTGCCATCATAGGAGCGCTTTCGGGAAAAAACTGATCGCACAACCACTTATGAAGAACGTAGTGGCCGACCTGTGCCTGGAATCGGAAGCCGCTACCACGCTGGCTATGCGGCTGGCGCTCGGCTTCGACGAGGCACTGCAAAATGAAGAAGCCCTGTATTTTACCCGCATCGCTACCGCCATCGGAAAGTTTTGGAATACCAAAAGAGCGGTGCTGGCGCTGGGAGAAGCCGTGGAATGCCTGGGGGGCAATGGCTATGTGGAAGAGTCCATACTGCCGCGTTTATATCGCGATGTACCGGTAAACGCTATCTGGGAGGGCTCAGGTAACATCCAGGCATTAGATGTGCTCAGGTCTGTACACAAGGAACCCAGGAGCCTGGAAGCGCTCATGAATTACTACACGAAAGCACAGGGACTGGATCCCCGCCTGGATAAACAGCTGGAGCAACTACAACAGCTACTCGCTCAACCGACCCACCTGGAATACAATGCCCGCGCTATCATAGAAAAAATGGCCCTGGCCATGCAGGCCATTGAATTGATCCGCATTGCTCCTGCACCCATAGCGCAGGCGTTCTGCCAGGCCCGGCTGTCGGCCGACAGGAATATTACCTGGGGCGCCCTGGCGCCGGAAACGCCGATGGATGATATTATTCAGCGCATTTACCAGGCGCCCGCCTGAGCATGATTTGTCCATTGACCAACAAAAACCGTCCATGCGTCAAATATCTTTTTCCACCGGGTGGCTGGGGGATAGGTTTGTAGAAAATTACCATCATGCAAACCACTTCCCGACAAACTTACCTCGACTGGCTTCGTATTATCGCCATCATTGGCGTATTGTTTTTCCATTCCGCCATGCCTTATGTGGCCTATTGGGAATGGCATATCAAGAACCCGGAAACCAGCCACGTGCTGTTGGAAATGAATGATTTTCTGCACCGCTTCCGCATGCCCCTGCTTTTCTTTATTTCCGGTACGGTCAGCTATTATATGCTGCAGCATAGGACCGGTGGCGGCTTCCTGGGACTGCGTTTCCGTCGCCTGTTTATCCCGCTGTTACTGGGCATATTGGTCATTGTGCCACCACAGGTATACCTGGAAAGGCTTACCCAGGGATATAAAGGCAATTTCTGGCAGTTTTATGGAGAAATGTTTACTACCGGCGTATATCCCAAAGGCAATATGAGCTGGCATCACCTGTGGTTTATCTGCTACCTGCTGGTATATGATATTGTTTGCGCGCCACTTTTTGTATGGCTGGGCAAACCTAATGGACAACGGTTTTTACAACAGTTTGCTGTTTTGGCAAAAGGCGCAAGGGTATACCTGTTAATGCTGCCCAGCATTGTGTTGTATGCTTCATTGGTGTTTAGATATCGCGCTACCGGCGACCTGGTACACGATTACCTGTATGCACCTTATTACCTGTTATTCCTGCTGGCCGGCTTCCTTTGTATTGCCTGCCCGATGTTAATGGACAGCCTGGAACGTAATCGCCGCTTATCCCTCGCCATTGGCTTTATTAGCCTGGTATTTATCGACTATCTCCGCTGGACGCACCTTGATGCCATCCATTTTCTGCCTGGCTTTCCCATGGGAGTGAGATACCTGGCAGTGGCCATACATGCGCTGTGTGCCTGGATGTGGGTATTTACCGCCATTGGTTACGGGAAGAAATATCTCAATAAGCCCAGCCGCGTATTAGGCTATGCGAACGAGGCCGTGTATCCGTTTTATATATTACACCAAACGGTGATCGTTATATTGACCTACTACCTGGTACAGGTATCCGACGGTATAGGTATGAAGTACCTGTTTACCGTAGTGGTCACCTTTTTCGTCAGCATGACGCTCTTCCATTTGTTTATCCGGCCATATGCTTTTATGCGCCTGTTATTTGGAATGAAGCCGCTGCCACGAAAGAAAACCATCGAAGAAAATGCCGTGGTGGTCGACACCCCCTCTGTTTTAACTATGGGCGCATAAATAGTTGTAACTTACTGATAGTATGAAAATATTCTGGAGATATATTTTCCCCGCCATTTACGGCGCGCTGGTATATTACACGATCCGGCTGCTCACGGATAGTCTTTCGGGGATGCAGTTTTGGCATCGTCCGCTCCGGCTCAACATCACAGAGGTGGGCATGAGCATCCTGGTGGCTTACCTGTTTTTATGGTTGCTGAATGGCTTGTTGCGTTATTTCGACAAAAAGTGGCAATCCAATTTTTCTACCGGCAGAATTGCCAGGGAGCTGGGGGCTATCTTTTTACTGAGTATCATGATACAGAACTTATTCCTGACGCCATTTGCCGCGCTCACAGATGATGGTTTGCAATGGTTCGACCTGGCGGATATTAATGTGATCCCGTTATTGTATGCCCTCATCTATTACGGTTTCCGACGCAGTAACGGCTATTTGCAGGCATACGTGCAGAACCGGCTGCAGCTGGAAAAAATTACCAATGATAAATTAGCTACAGAGTTGAAGTTCCTGAAAGCGCAGTATCATCCGCATTTTCTCTTCAACGCTTTAAACACCATTTATTTCCAGATGGATGAGGATGTAGCGGCAGCAAAGAAAACAGTGGAACGGTTTGCTGAGTTACTGCGCTACCAGCTATATGATCAGCAGGAGATGGTGGATATCAGCAGTGAGATACAATATCTCCGGCATTTTATCGACTTGCAGCAGATCCGGTCTTCGTCCAAGCTGCAATTGTCCGTACATTTCGATGAACAGTTGGGTAGCCAGCAGGTGTATCCTTTGCTATTTCTACCGCTGGCGGAAAATGCGTTTAAATACGCCGGCGGGCATTTCAAGGTGAATATTGCCATGCAACAGGCGGAGGATGGGATACTTTTTTCCGTTAGCAACGACATACCGGCGCATGTACCGGGGAGCAAAACCGGTGGTATAGGGTTGGAAAACCTGAAACGACGGCTGGAGTTGTTGTACCCCGATAAACATACGCTGACAACACAAATACAAGACAATACTTTCGTGGCCGCATTAAAACTTACCTTGCGCTGATGAGTAACCTAAGCATCCGATGTATTATTACCGACGACGAACCCCTGGCATGGAAAGGGTTACAGGGATATGCGGAGAAAACCGGGTTCCTGGACGTGGTGGCTATTTGTGAAGATGCCGTACAACTGAATACCGTGCTAAAGCAGCAACCAGTGGATCTGTTGTTCCTCGATATAGAAATGCCTTATATTTCCGGGGTCGAATTTCTTAAAAATTTTCCGAATCCTCCCAGGGTTATTTTTACCACTGCCTATGAAAGGTACGCCATGCAGGGATTTGAGCTAGACGTACTGGACTACCTGTTAAAGCCGATTTCATTTGAACGGTTTTTAAAGGCAGCTAATAAGGCGTATGATTACTTTGCCAGCCAGGATACTGCAGAACAGCCCTATGTTTTTATTAAGACAGACAGCCGCCTGGAAAAAGTATTATACGACGAAATCCTGCTGGTGGAAGCCCTGGAAAATTATGTGGCGGTGTATACTACCGATAAGAAGATGATTACCCATGCCACCCTGAAGTCGGTGGTAGATATGTTGCCCGCCCGGCAGTTTATTCAACCACATAAGTCTTACCTCGTAAATATGAAAGGTATCACCGCCATTGAAGGGAATATACTGCATGTAGGTCCGCACCAGGTGCCGGTGAGCAAGTACCAGAAAGACGCCGTGATGGAGAAAATCATCAACAATCGCCTGCTGAAGAAATAAAACATTTCCCCGGTTATTGCATAGCTTGTATTTAATTGTTAAATTGACAGTTAAATAGAAGTTATATATTCTGCTCATTCCACGTTAACAGCAATCAATAACCAAGATGAAGAAGTACGGGTACCTTGTTTTTTGCCTTTTTAGCCAGTTGGTGTTTGCACAGCAGCTGCCGCCGCGTAACGCGATTTTATCACAGCTGCAACTAGCCAATCAGTATTTTATGCAAAAGTGGCCGGATCCAGGCAAGCCTACCTTCACCAATAAGGAACGGCCTTCCAATTTGTGGACCCGGGCGGTATACTATGAAGGGCTGATGGCGCTGTATGGGATAGACCGGCAGCCCGCGTATTATGATTATGCCGTATCCTGGGGCAACAGCCACCAATGGGGGTTATGGGGTGGTACCATGGTGAGGAACGCAGATAACCAATGTTGCGGACAAACCTATATCGACCTGTACCTGTTAGATAAAAAGGAAGAGAGGATCCGGGATATTAAAGTGGCGATGGACAATATGAAAGCCTCTTCAAAAGTGGATGACTGGTGGTGGATTGATGCCCTGCAAATGGCGATGCCGGTATATGCCCGGTTGGGAGCAGTGTATAAGGATACCAGTTATTTTAATCGCATGTATACCATGTATGCCTATACGAAATATCATCATGGAGAAAAGGGGTTGTACAATGCCGCTGATCATTTGTGGTGGCGCGACAAGGACTTTGTACCGCCGTATACCACCCCGGATGGCAAGCTATGTTACTGGAGCCGGGGCAATGGCTGGGTGGTGGCGGCGCTGGTGCGCACGCTGGAATTATTGCCTGCCAGCGATCCCCACTATGCAGAATATCTCCGGGACTACCGCGACATGCTGGCTGCATTGTTGTCGTTACAACGTACCGATGGTGCCTGGAACGTAAGTTTGAAGGATCCCAATGATTACGGCGGCCTGGAGTTGACCGGCACCGCCCTTTTTGTATACGGCATGGCCTGGGGCATTAACCACGGATTATTACCGCGGAATGAATACCTGCCGGCTGTTACCAGGGCCTGGAAAACATTGTCGACCCAATGTGTGGATACCAATGGTCGCCTCGGATATGTACAGGGAACGGGCAAAGAACCCAAAGATGGTCAGCCGTTGACTTTCGATAAAGTACCCGACTTTGAAGATTATGGATTGGGGTGTTTCCTGCTGGCCGGTACGGAAGTGTATAAATTAAAATGATTTATTTTACAGGATCCGGTTTATTGTTAATAGCCCTTCGTTGTAGGCGGAGGGCTAATTTTTTGCCGATAATTTTCGCTGGTGAACGCGGAAAAATAAAAATGTTATAACAGCTATTTGCCCCAGCTATCAAGGATTCCCCGGTTTTTCCTATTTTTGCCGTTTACCGTTTTTACCGGCAGAACAGGTGCTTTTACCGATATTGTCCGTATGCTAGCCTAAACATGTTTTAAGAAAGAAGATTGTACTGCTAATTTTGAGAATGGATTCTTCAGCGGTGGAGGGAAACCATTTATTGTATCGTCATTAGTATTTAAACAGCCAAACCCGTAAATCTCCAAATCATATGCAAACTTCGAAGAAAGCCGCCATGAGCTTTATTTTTATCACATTGTTGATAGATATAATGGGATGGGGATTAATTATTCCTGTCATGGCCGACCTGATTGCGCAGCTGAAAGGCATCCCGGTAAATCAGGCCAGTCCGTATGGCGCTATGTTATTGTCAGTTTTTGCTATCATGCAGTTTTCATTTGCTCCAGTGGTGGGTAACCTGAGCGATAAGTATGGTCGTCGCCCCGTATTGTTATTATCATTATTCGGTTTTGGTATCGACTACGTAATCCTGGCCCTGGCGCCTTCTTTTGGATGGTTGTTTGTAGGCCGCGTAATTGCCGGTATTACCGGCGCCAGCTTTACTACGGCTTCTGCCTACATCGCGGATGTAAGCACCGACGAAACCACTAAAGCGAAAAACTTCGGATTAATTGGCGCTGCTTTTGGGCTGGGCTTTGTGCTGGGCCCCGCATTGGGCGCACTGTTAGCGAAATGGGGTATCCGTGCACCGTTTTATGCTGCCGCGGCCCTGTGTTTGCTCAACTGCCTGTATGGCTACTTCCTGTTGCCCGAATCCCTCAGTAAAGAAAACCGCCGTCCATTTGAGTGGAAGAGAGCAAACCCTTTTGGCTCCCTCAAGTTTCTAACTTCCCATCCTGAAATCGGAGGACTGGCACTCAGCTTTTTCCTGATTTACCTGGGAGCACAGTCTGTGCAGGGTAACTGGAACTTCTTTACCATCTATCGTTTTCACTGGAGTGAGCAAATGGTAGGTATTTCCCTGGCAGTAGTAGGAGTGCTGGTAGGCGCTGTACAAGCGGGGTTAACCAGGGTCATCAACCCGAAGATCGGGAATGAAAAGAGTATCTACATCGGTTTATGTCTCTACACATTCGGACTAATACTCTTTGCCTTTGCTTCGCAGGGCTGGATGATGTTCGTGTTCCTGGTGCCTTATTGCCTGGGTGGTATTTGCGGACCTTCCCTGCAATCCGTGATTTCCGGTCATGCGCCCGCAAATCAGCAGGGCGAGCTGCAGGGCGCTTTAACCAGCCTGATGAGCCTTGCTTCCGTGATTGGTCCATTGATCATGAACAGCACATTTTCGTACTTTACCACAGATAAAGCGCCTTTCTATTTCCCGGGGATACACTTCCTCATTGGTGCTGCCTGTATGCTGATCAGTGTGATCCTCATCAGCCGGGTAATGAACCGCGACCGGCGTATGCAGCCGGAGCTGGTGAAGAAATAATCAGATTGCTTTTAAAACAGCAAAGGACAAACCGCGTGGTTTGTCCTTTGCTGTTTTTTATGAAGATGAATACTTACTCCGATCTTAACGATTTTACGGGATTCATCAGTGCAGCCCTTATCGATTGATAGCTGACGGTTAGCAGTGCAATAAGCAGCGCACCGCCACAGGTACTGAGGATGAGCCACCAGGAAATGTTTGTACGATACTGGAAATTTTTCAGCCAGTCGCTCATGAAGTAATAGGCCACCGGTACGGCAATTACCAGTGCAATGAGACTGCCATGCCGATAGACAGACCGGCTATATTGATCAGTGAAAAGGTTTTGTTTTTCAGGAGATTTCTCCAGGCAACTTTAGTATGACTTCTTAGCATGTCAAAATAGTTTGAACCGGAGTAGCAAGAAAGTTGACACTCCCGTAAAGTGCTTTGTATCTGTAGGTTACAGATTTTTGGCAACGGCAAAATGTTCGCTTATGAACAACGTATGTTGAAAAAGCGGACGATCGCCCGGTACGGGGAAAATAAGCAATTTTTCTTGTGACAGCAGTCCCGAGGCGCATCCCGTAAAACAGGGATTTATGGCGGGGGATGAATAGTTCTCATCCGGGGTGATTAAATTCGGTGATTGTTAACTTAAAAAATTGCCACCAATGAAACAGCACACCTCAAAAAAAATGCAGCTGGGAGTTATTAAAATTGCTAAGCTCAATGCGGCCGCAAATGCTACGCCTGCCCAGCCCAATCAATTATTGAGTAATTCCAGCTGCGGACATATCTGTCCGACTGTTTGCTCTTTAAACTGCACTACGCTGTAGAGCTGTACAGCAGAAAGCAGAAAGCAAAAAGCTATTGTAGCGGATCACCAACGCGATTTAAATATTCGCCAGGATCATCCACTACAATAGCTTTTTGCTTTCTGCTTTCTGCTTTTCTCCTGGTGCTTTCTGCTCTCACAATCAAAATAACATGTAAATTAGTCAAGATGCAACTGGTGTATTGCTATCAAAGCGGGTTACATTTGACTAGCTAGAAAAATTCCACACATGAGCTTTGATCAACTGGTATTGGGAACGGCCGGCATTGGGGGGATCTGGGGAGCGGTAGTACGGGAAGATTCCATACAAACCATTCTCCAGGCGCTGGAAGCTGGTGTTACGGCCATTGATACTGCCCCGGCTTACCGGGATGCAGAAGAGATGGTAGGAGCCGCGCTGCGGCAGTGGGCAGGCCCGCGACCTTTTATCAGTTCCAAAGCGGGGCGTTTACCCGGCAAAACCGCCGAAGACGCCCATTATGATTATAGCCGCTGTGCCATGTGGCGCAGCGTGGAAAATACCCTGCACAAGCTGCAGGTAGATTCCCTGGACCTGCTTTTCCTGCATGATCCCGAAGGCATGTCGGAACTTGAGTTTGCGGCAGCCGTTGCCGTAATGCAGGAGCTGCAGCAACAAAAATATACCCGTGCGCTGGGCATAGGAGGCAATCCTCCGCCTTTTGCCTGGAAATGGTTGCAGCAGGGCATCTTCAGCACCCTGATGGAATTTAACAGGCTCAATGCCATACAAACGCCGGCGCTTCATACTTCCTTATCGGCCTGCGCGCGCGCAGATATCCACTACTATGCCGCCAGCCCATTGTATATGGGGCTGTTGGGCAAGTCGCTGGAAAATTTCAGTACCACGCCACCGGCCTGGTTGCCCGCTGCGGCGGTTGGCAAAGCCCGGCAACTGGCGCTGCTGGCGGAAGAAGCAGGAATAACCCTGCCCACGCTGGCACATCGGTTTTTGCTATCCATACCCAATATATATAAAGTGGTGATCGGTGCCTCCAACCCGGCGGAGCTGACAACCACCCTGCAAGGCTTCGGGGAAGGCCCGCTGCCGGCGCATCTGTATGAAAAAATTTTACAAATCAGTCAGGATAATCAGTAATGAACCAATCTATCTCATACGAAGTATTTAATATCAGGAGCGTCCGCATCCAGGTGCTGGAGCCTGTTCCCGCCGTTACCCCGTTCCAGGATGCCACCATGGGGCCCTTCCTCACATTTGGACTGGCCATGATCATCATCGAAGATGAAAACGGCATTCAGGGAGAAGCCCCGGTTTTTTCCAGTTATACCAATATCCTGGAATCCTGCTTCCTGCCTATCCTGCTACACAGCAGGAATGTGCCTTACAGCGAACTATATACCCGCCTCTACTGGTCGATACGCAATGAGGGCTTCCGTGGCGCAGCTGCCGCCATGCTCGGACAGGTAGACATTGCCCTGCACGACCTGGCTGCACGCCGGGCAGGGAAAACCTTGCACCGGTACCTCGGCGCTACGCGCGATGCCGTGAAAATGTATGGCAGTGGCGGCGGTACCAACTATACATTACAGCAACTGGAAGCGGAAATGCGCGTATTCCTCGATGCAGGGGCAGATTGCTATAAAATGAAGATCGGAAAGGATTTCGGATCGAGGTTAGCCGAAGATGTAGAGCGGGTTAAATTTGCCCGCAGTTTCCTCGGACCAAAGGTAAGGCTGGCCGTAGATGTGAACCAGGTGTGGTCTGCCGAACAGGCGCTCCGCTTCCTGGATGCCACCGCTGACCAGGATCTTGCCTGGCTCGAAGAACCGGTACATTCGGCAGCGGTAGACCAGATACGCGTTTTGTGCTCGCAATCGCCCGTACCTATCGCCTTCGGCGAATCGGAGCGTACTTCCAAAGTATTTCCTACCCTGCTGGAAATGGGGGTCAGGCATTTACAGCCAGTGCCCACACAGATTGCCGGTGTGCGGGAATGGATGGAAGCCCGGGACCTGGCCGCATCGGCCGGGGTAGAATTTTCTTCTGGTGGATACTCTCTGCATACAGCGGGACTCATGACAACGGCCCATCCTGATTGTCACGTAGAATACCTATATTCCATTATGCATGGGTTAGAACAGTATTTTTCCGTGAAACCGGAATGGAAGCAGGGAGCCTTTATACTACCCGATATTCCCGGTATCCCGGTAAGAATAGATTGGGAGTATTGGAACCGTGCCGGCAAGGTGATCCGCAGTGCGCACTGGAATGCCACGGAAGTAAATGCTTACCGGCCCAACGTTACGTTATGATCCATAAAATCTCGATACCTTGCAATTTACGCTAACCACTCCCGATTACGGGGTATTATGCCTGTATTTCATAGCGCTGTTCATGACAGGATTTTACCTGAACAGGTATAACCGCGCTGCCGGACGGGATATATTCCTGGGTGGGCGCTCCCTGCGCTGGTGGCAGATAGGTTTCTCGATGTTTAGCGCCAATGCGGGGCCCTCGATGCTGGTTGGATTTGCCAGCATAGGATTTACCCAGGGCGTGGTAGGCAGTAATTTCGAATGGCTGGCATGGGCATTTCTTTTCCTGTTGTCCATGTTTTTCCTGCCGCATTATATTTCCACGAAAGTATCTACCATGCCACAGTTCCTGCTGGTGCGGTTTGGGAAGCCTTCCTATAATTTCCTGGTGATCTATAGCCTGATATCCATCCTCGTGGTTTGGCTGGGAAGCGCCCTGTATGCAGGGGGACTCATTATTTCACAGGTATTCGACATCTCTTTATTACATGCCGTGCTCACTATTGCGGTGATTGCCTCCAGTTTTACCGCAGTAGGAGGATTAAAGGCCGTGGTAAGAACCGGCATTTTTCAATCGCTCATCATCATCCTTTCTTCTATTATTTTAGGTTGGCTGGCGCTAAAGAAAATTGGCGGAATACAGGCATTTACAAAGGGGGCGCCAGCCGATTACTGGAAGCTTTTCCGCCCGGCTTCAGACCCCCAGTACTCCTGGATAGCCATCCTGCTGGGATACCCGGTGGTGGGCATTTATTACTGGTGCACTGATCAAACCATTGTACAAAAAGTGCTCGCGGCCAAAGATGTGCGGGAAGGGCAATATGGTGCTATTTTTATCTCTTTCCTGAAAATTATCATGCCGTTTATCTTCATATTTCCGGGTATCATGTGTTTTGTATTGTACCGGGATATTGCCCAGCCAGACAATGCCTATATTACGCTGGTTACGCAGGTAATGCCGCATGGCCTGCTGGGTCTCTGTATAGCGGCCCTGATAGCTGCATTGATTGATACGGTTTCTTCGGGACTCAACTCTTTCAGTACGGTGTTTACGTTGGATGTATTGTCGCGTGTCCGGGAAATGGACGACCGTGCCAAAAGACGTACCGGCCAATGGAGTACTTTGCTGGCGGCGGTTTTGGCGGTAGGCGTAGCCTGGCTTTTCTCCTTATCGGGGAAGGGTTTTTTTGAACTGAGCCAGGGATTGGTGTCTATCCTGGCACCACCTTTATCGGTGGTATTTGTTGGAGGCATTTCCTGGAAGCGGGTGAACAAAACGGCGGCGGAAGTAGTGTTGTATGGAGGAGGACTGGTATGCTTGCTGGTAGGGGCCTGCCATGTATTGAATTTTCCGTCGAAGGCTTTCTGGCCTCATTTCCTGTTGCTCTCGTTTTACCTGTTCCTCGCTATGTTGATTGTGCTGATTGGTGTAACGTTATGCACCAAGCCGCCCACCGAAAATGTATTACCCTCTATTGTAGAATCGTGGAAGGAGCGGGCGCCGGGCAGCAGGCGGGTTTGGGTGCTGTGGGCATTACTGGCGCTGGTGATGGGAGCCATCTATATTTACTTTAGTTAAAGATATGCATATGATGAAAATACTTTTGCTGGCAGCAGGTATCCTGTTGGCTGTCAGCTGTAGCGTACATAAATCACATTCAGTAGAGAAGGTATTTGTGGTGAATATTAAGCCGGGAGAAGAAAATCTACAGGCTTATCTCAACTATCACCAGCATATATGGCCGGAAGTAGAAGCGGGATTCAGGAAAGCAGGCTATGAAGACATCCGCCTGTTTCGCAGCGAACATACCGTAGTGATGATCGTAACCGTGCCGGAAGGCGCTGACCTCGATGCCATGGGAAAGAAGGCAGAAGCCTCGCATCCCCGCTGTGCGGAGTGGAATCGGCTGATGGCGGGTTACCAGGAAGGGGTGACCGGTACATCACCGGGACAAACCTGGAGCGCCATGGAACCACTTTACCACTTTAGCGGAAGCCGGTAAGTTATTCGGCGGTACTGTACTGTTTTACAAAATCCCTTGGAGATAAGCCCTTTACTTCTTTGAAGTGTTTATTGAAATTAGACAGGTTGTTATACCCGCTTTGGTAACAGGCTTCTGTAACATTATGTTTCTTCTCGAGCAATAACTTGGCGGCATGGCCTATCCGTACTTCTTTTACAAAGTCGATGAGCGTGCGGTTGGTGCGCGCTTTAAAGTAGCGGCAGAAAGCAGCTGGGGATAACGGTAAAATATCCGCCACCGTTTTCAGGGAGATTTCTTCCTGGAAATTCTTGAAGATATAATCAAATACCTTGTTGATCTTTTGTGCTTCCGTGGAGGAGTCTACCGCGTTGTAATAAGGCGACGACAGCACTTTGCCCTCTTCTGATTGAGCCAGCGTATCCAGTAAATTAAGCATCAATACTACCCGGGTCATACCGGAGGTAAACAGCATTTGCTGCATAAGCATTTTAGCTGTTCTTACTGTGGCGCCGGAGAAAGAAACACCTTTGGCGGCCCGTTCAAACAGCTCGTTCAGTTGGTGCGCTTCCGGTTTATCGAGCAGTTGCTGACCCAGGAAGGTAGGGAAGAAGTGGATCACTGTGGCCTGTGGCGGTATCATGGGATCCAATACCGTATAATATTGCCAGCAATGTGGCAGGTAGCTACCTAATAATACCAGCTCCGTACCTTCAAAATCCTCAATATGATCGCCAATGAAACGCTTACCGGCACAATTCTCAATTAAGGCAATTTCGAAGTTGATATGCGACTTTAGCGCGGTATATTTCTTTATCTCCAGTATTTCAGACCGGATGGTAAAAGATTGATCTGGAGGAAATGTAAAATTCTCGTATATGTATTGCATAGATAACGCGCTTTGTTCACCTGTAGGCCCCAATGAGATAAAAGTACTCATTTTAAATGAAAGCAGCACAATTGCAAAAAAAGCATAGCTAATAGTCAATTTCGGGGTGGCTGGCGCGTGAATATTATTGGAATTTTAAGGCAGCAAAGTATAATGCTTTTTGCAAATATAAAATCCCGTGATGATCATCTTTCAAAATACAGGTAAGTACTTGTTCAACTGTTATCAGCCGCCGGTGGCCGATTATAACCGGCGTATATTGTGCACAATCGCCAAGGTGGCCCCGGCTATTTTTAATGTATGAAAAGCGGCTATAGGCATGGCAGCACGGGAAACAGGATCTGATAAAATACAGCTCGAGTCTGTGAGCATCATCACTACACAAGTAGAAAAATTATAAGCACAACATATGAAGAGAGGCGGCATCGCCCTGTGGCTGCTGGCGGCGACAAGTATCGTTCACCAGGTGAAGGGGCAGGCACAGGCAAAAGATTTATTGCGGGCATTACAAGGCGGCATTCATGTGTCGTTACAACAATACCAGGGCGACTCCCTGATGCATCAATGGACATTTGATGGAAATACGCTCACCAACACCCAGGGCCGGTGGCAGCTGGAATGGCAGCAATCGGCCATACCGGGAAGTACTGCCGGCCAGGAAATTACGCTCACCTGCAAGCTGTTGGAGGGCACGGCGCCATCCACCGCGGTGGCAGTTGACTTTGGCTTTGGACACTGGCAACGGGAAAATTATGTGATGGTGCCGGCTATCGTGTATAATGGCAACCGCTACCGGGCTATCGGTAATGGCTATAACCCCGATTATCCGAAAGACATGTATTACAATCCGGCAGTACCCATTACTATTTCCAATAACCCCCGTTTGTCGGTCAGCGCTGCCGGGCCGTCTGGCCTGGAATTAAGTACCACCAATACTTCTGTGCCGGCTATGAGCTTCTATGCACCTGCTGCGAAGAAAGGATGGATGGTACTAACGGAGCAGGCTACACGTTACGGCAATAGTGGCCTGAACATCCGGGAAAACGATAGCCGCGATAGCTGCACTTTTACTATTACAGCGCCGGCCATGCGTAAGATGGCCGCAGGTTTTGGGGATTTTCATCCCAGCGGCGACCAGGCGCCCGACTGGCATGCAGGGAATGAGGTCACGATCAGGTTCCGGGTATATACTTTTTCTGCCAGCGGCATCCCCGACCTGCTGAAACAATTTATGACCTTGCGTAAATCACTGGCAGGTCCCAATCATCCGCGTAACCTGGTGCCCATGAGTAAGCTGGCAGCACTGGGAACGGATATCTGCCGGAATAATTTCGTGGAAACAAAAGCGGGCAGTTACTACCTGCCGGAAAATAGCCGGAATTTCCAGTTGGGATGGGTAAGCGGTATGATCAACACCTTCCCTATGCTGGCGCTTAACGATGAAAAAGAACGCGCTCGCGTAGCACGCGAATTGGATTTCATTACTTTCCGTATGCAAGGGAAGAGTGGTTTCTTCTATGGATTTATCAGTGAAGCGGGAGCGCTCGGTACAGAAAAAGGCTCTTCTGATTTTCCTGCCTTGCAGGCCATGGTCCGGAAAAACGGGGATGTGCTGTTTTGGTTAATGAAGCATTTACTACTGCTGAAAGCGCAGGGGCATGCACAAACGATTCATCCTGAATGGGAAGCGGCTGCGCAGAAACTGGCAGCAGCCTTTGTGCAGAACTGGCAGCGCTATGGTGAATTTGGACAATATATTGTACCGGAAACGGGAGAAATTTCCGTTTTTAATTCCAGCGCCGGCGCCATTGTTCCGGCGGGACTGGCACTGGCAGCAGATTATTTCCACCGGCCGGAGTGGCTGCGTACCGCGGAGGCAGCAACTACCTTTTATTACCAGCGTGATATCGTAACACGCGGCTTTACCAGTGGCGCCTGTGGTGATATTTCGCAGGATGCTGATTCGGAAACTGCCTTTGGATTCCTGGAATCGCTCATGGCGCTCTATCAATATACGAAACAACCGGTTTGGCTGGAACGGGCAAAAGTACAGGCGGCTCTTTGCGCTAGCTGGACAATGGCCTATGATCCTGTTTTCCCGCCAGGCAGCGAAATCGGGAAACTGCAATGCCATATGGCCGGCGCCGTATGGGCCAGCAGCCAGAATAAACATGCCGCCCCCGGCATTTGTACCTCGTCGGCCGATTACCTGTTTAAATTATACCGGGCTACCGGCGACGAACGTTATGCGGCATTGATCCGCGATATACAACATGCGCATACCGAAGCGGTAAATATGCCCGGGCATATCACCACTAACTACCTGATCGGATCCAGCATGGAGCGCATCCAATTGAGCGACGCAGAAGGCAAGGGAAGTATCGGTAATTTTATACATACCCGCAATTCGTGGACAGAAACCAACGGCATCCTGATGGCGATGGAATTACCTGGTATTTATGTGCAGCCAGGTGAAGGAAAGTTATTTGTATTTGATCATATCACCGCAACACCAATCGGGGAAGACAAAGGCGTTGTTACATTACGTCTTTCCAATACTACCGCCTATGATGCTGCTGTAGCGGTAATGGCAGAATCGACGGAGGCTGCGAAGAAGCCGCTGGGCTACACTGCCTTCCTGCATTGGCCGAAAGTGGCCGTAGCTGCCGGGGCAACAGTGAATATAAAAGTGGCTAAAAATGGTGAAGTAACGGTATTGTAAGCATAAAGCAAAAGCTTAAAGCAAAAAGCTATTGTGGAGAAGAACGTAGCGAATTTTAAATACTCGCTACGTTCTTCTCCACAATAGCTTTTTGCTTTAAGCTTTATGCTCCTACTGCACATCTATTTTCGTTTCCAGGCTGTCTTGCAGGGTGGTACGAAGATTAGAGAGGAGGTTATAACCGGTAACGTTTTCGATATCGCGTACAGTGGTTTTGTATTGGGTCCAGTCGGTGTTGATGCTATTGTTATTGGGCGTATTTACCGCAATAACCCGGGTAGCACCGTTGATGCGGCTCAGGTCATTGTTACCGGCGGGCAGTACTACGATCACTTTCCAGATATTGGCCGGTACGGTTACATGGCCATTGTCGATGGTGTTGGTAACGCCGCCCAGGGAGCCGGTACCGCCTTGTCCGTAGGAACCATCGATTACATATACTTCGTTGCCGGCGTTTACGAGGTCGCGGGTATAATTTTCGAGGTTAGCCCAGGTTTTCTGGTTGTTATTGGGTGCCTGGGGCATCATGTTGGTCATCAGGAACGTAGCGGAATTGGCATCAGTGGTGGAGGTTCTGTCGCCTGACGGGCAGTTGTGTCCGCGGTCGAACCCGGAGCCGGTATAGCTGCTGTTTTGCACCTGGTACCAGCCGGCGGGCAAATCGGTATCGGCCCGGAAGTCGTTGCTCCGGGAAACGCTTCCCAGATCGGATGCCTGTATGTGCCAGCTCACCCAGTTAGGGGTACCACGGCTACGGCTATATGATAAGCTGTAGTAAGTTTTTACCATCAGGTAGTTGTTTTCCGACGAAATATCGGCCAGGGCGTTGCTCGGGTTTCCCAGCAGCATATTGTTATCATCGCCCGGGGTGGTGCCACCACCGGTACCGCCGCCACTACTGCTGCCGGAAATGAGGGTAATGTCGTCGATGTTGATACGGTTGCTGCTGCCGGAAGTCTTGCGGATGGAGATGCGCAGGCTGCCGGTCGCCGAAAAGCTAAAGGTGGCTGTTTGCAGGCTGCCAGAGGTTGTAATGGTATTGCCTTGTTGCGTCCAGGTTTGGCCATTGTCGGCAGATATCCACAATTGCCAGGTACTGTTGGCATCTGTGCCATAGGTACCATGTTTTACGGTAACGGTTACCGTACCGGAGGCATTGGTGCTGAAGTTGGTCGTAACGCTACCGGTATTCCGGATGCGGATGGATTTGGAACCATTTTTCAGATCGGCTGCTAACGTGCCGATAAGCGCATCGTCGAGTGTCCAGGAGCCGCTGGCCAGCGATACGCTGCCGGCAGCGTAAGCAGTTTTAGTGCCGGATTCAACATCTTCGCTGAAGAGGGTAACAGATTCTGTGGTAACGTTGCTGGGTTTTTGGATGTCCTGGGGCCTGATATCTGCCTCTTTTTTACAGGCAGTAAACAGGAAGGCTCCCAGGCAAATGACAAGGCATTGCCTGATAAGTGCTTTCATGATGAGGATTTACGGGTGTACGTGATATGGGTTATGATTCTATCGCTGTGGTTATTAATGCAACGCAGCTGTTGTCTGGCTGATGGCAAACAATGTACACGGGAATGTTGGTATCTCCTTCTACACGGAATACCTGGATACGACTAAAATGTTCCTGCAGGAATTGATACAGTGCGGCGAATTTTTGTGCGTTGGCGACCATCGCTGTGTCGTTTGGATCGGCGATACGGGTTACCGCATTAAAAAAGTCTGCTGTGTTTACGGGGGTTAATGCGTTAGCAGCCACCTGGTGGATGCCGGCAATTTTTACCCGTACATCGTTGTCGTTCAACTGGCCCCATTGCTCAATGGTAAGCGGGTACTCAGATTCGCTGAAATAAAGTAGGCCCTCGGTTTTGTTGCTTAGGTTTTCCAGTAACATTTGCGCTTGCATGATGTGAAGTTAGGAGAATTAACCAAATGTTTTTATCATGATCATATTGGTAACAATACTTTAATGTAACCCCAACCAGGAAGGATAAAGAAAAGATATGCTGTTATTATGAGATAACTAATCTACCGGATGGCGTATATTTATAGTACCGTGTACCGCCATTTGTTCATTAAATAAGCTATCGCATGCTGCAGCAGAAAGGTTTAATGGAAGTTAGCCTGAAGAAAGATAAGATCCCGTCTAAAGATCAATACCCGTTTAATATTCCCGCCCTCCGGAATTTTTCTTCCATGAAATTTCATCCTAAGGTGACTTACCTGTCGGGCGAAAATGGGATGGGAAAGTCTACCCTGATAGAAGCCATTGCAGTAGCTTGCGGATTCAATCCTGAAGGAGGTTCCCGGAATTTTACCTTTGCTACCCATAACTCCCATTCGGTACTGCACCAATATCTGACGGTGGCCAGGGGTGCTGTAAAGCCACAGGATGGTTACTTCCTGAGAAGTGAAAGTTTTTTTAATGTGGCTACCAATATTCACGAGTTGGACAAAGAAGGAGGGGGAGGAAAGATTATTGATGCTTATGGCGGCGTACCATTGCATGAGCAGTCCCATGGCGAATCCTTCTGGGCGCTGTTTACACATCGTTTTGGCGGCAATGGATTGTATATCCTGGATGAACCGGAAGCAGCGCTTTCTCCATCCCGGCAAATGGCCATGCTTGCCCGGATGCATGATTTGGTGGAGCAGCAGTCGCAGTTTATCATTGCCACGCATTCTCCCATCGTAATGGCCTATCCTCATGCCATCATCTACGAATTAACTGAAAACGGTATTAAGAAGACCCGCTATGCGGAAACGGAAAATTATAAAGTTTCTCACCAGTTTATCAATAACTATGAAAATCTCCTGAAAATCCTGATGGGGGAGGAATAGGAGGAATACAAACAGTAAAATTGAGGGTATATGATCCGACCTTTTAAACCAACAGATGAAGGCGCGTTAATCGGTATCTTCCAACTAAACGTGCCACAGTATTTTGATCCCAGGGAAATAGAAGACTTCCGGCAATACTTAGCCCGGCATAGCGACACCTATCTCACTATCGAACATGACGGGAAGATTGCAGGTGGCGCCGGGTATTACATCAATAGCCTCCATCACTCCGGGAGTATTACGTGGATCTTCTTTCATCCGGATGCGGCGGGTCGTGGACTGGGAAAGGAGGTAGTTGCCTACTGTATAAAAATCTTTAACGCAGATCCGGGCATAGAAAAGCTGGTAGTAACAACATCTCAACTAGCCTGGAAATTCTTCGAAAAATGTGGTTACCAGTTGGTCCGTACAGAAAAGGATTATTGGGGAAAGGGACTCGACTTATACCTGATGGAGCGGGATAATACGCCATTTGAGGAGGGGCGCCAGGAATAGGCAGCCGCCTATTCCTGGTTGATTAGTTGGCCCTATTCTACATCTATTTTTACATTTGTTTTAGCCTTGCAATTGGCACTCATCGTCATACCGGAAACACCGAATTCAAACTGGAACTGGATATCAGAATTAGATTGTTCGGCTGTTTTTTTGTCGATATCAAAGATCATGGCGCCGGTGCCGGTACCAACACCTTTGCCCTTGTTGGCGTCCTGGGTACTCATATCCATGGTAATGTTCTGTTTCAGGTCGAATATGGCTTTGTTGCCCCTGATTTCTTTCAGGGTATACTTTGTAAGTAATGTCATTTTCATATCTGCCTGTGGTATGGGGAGATTCATGGGCACTTCCTGGTCGAAGGAGTCGCCGATTTTTAGTTCATTCTCCGGGAACTTGATGCTGGCCTGTATGCCGTTAATCATTTGACAGAGGGCCGCTTTCAGTGCTTCATCAGATACTCCTTTAATGGTATCAATGGTAATTTTTCCGTCTCCAATAGTAGTGCCTTCTATGACGGCATTGGCAAATGGGTTAGCATTTTGGGTGTTTTCCTGGCCGTTAACAGACTGGGTAATGCTTAAACTATCATAAGTGATCGTCAGCGGTATTTTTTTATCTGCCCGCACCGCGCCGGTCTTTGTGGTGGTGGTTACATTCTGGTTCATTTGCATCATAACGGGCAGCTTCATGCCGCCGGCGGTTATCTGGGCTATCATAGCCGAATCGCCTTTCACCATCATCTCCATGTCTGTCAGGTTAGTCATGGTGGTTTTGTAAGTCTTGTTCGGGGCCAGCGCTACTTTAAACAATACCTTTTTCTGGGCATAGGTGAGCTGGGATAAGCCGCCCAGGAGCAGCAGCAAAAACAAACGATAGTAATTCATTGCTATATAGATTTTCTCAAAGATGAAGAATTGTTTGGGATTTTCAGGAAAATCCTTTTCAGGCAGGTAAATGCCTCTCCTACAACGGTTTTTATCAAGGAGGGTCCATCCGGCCGTGAGGTTGGCCCCAATCCGCAGATACGCTTCCCCCTTTTTATTTGGGGGGCGGAGGCTGCCAACGTAGGTATATTCTCTTATTCAACTTATAATCAGCATACTATGAGAAGCAGATTCATTGCCATATTCATTCATGGTATAGTATTTATGATACTTCAGTATATGCCCTTACAACATGATAGCCGAACCGCACTCTGGGGCCTGAATAAAGCTGCCGATCACCCCGGGGAGAATGCTGTGCTGGCTGAACCTGGATCCTGTACAGTATGGATTGCGAACTATTTTTCCTGTGCACTCACTACAGGTATTAGTTATGATCTGCTGAATGTAGCAAAGACAAGGTTGGCTGTAGGTGGGCAATTTGGCGTATTCTTTAATGAAAGGTCCTTGTGTGACTTTTACGGAAAGCATCCATTGGGCCATGGAGATTTATCTCCGGCTGTATCCCGGATTAATGAAGATGAGTAAAAATCACTAGTATGCCGTTACGCAATAAAAAACATTTCTACACCTATTTGATCTTAATAAAAATGTTTTTATATTAGATGGCGTTAGTAGTTAACCTTAAACATACTAACCGATGAACAAATCCCAGAGTGCCCCGATCCACGTGCCCTTGAAAACAAAAAAAATGGCCTATGATAACAAATATAAAATAGATTTCCCCGTTCCGCGTGTTGATAAACGATGAGCACCAGGAATGCAATTAGCCAAAAAAAACAGCATATTGATCAGATGAAACCCGGTAGTAAAAGTGTCTTCATAAAGGCAGGATATGTCTTGTTGGCATCTGTTGTTACATTATTCCTGCTCCGGTTTTTTTTCATAGATGTTTATAGGGTTCCTAGTGAGTCTATGATGAATAAATTGATGACAGACGACTATATTCTTATTAATAAGACGGCTTATAGCAGCTATTTTGCCAGGTTCATTACTGCATCCCCACAGCAGGGAGATATTTTTGTATTTACGATCAATAAAGATATTCCAGGCTTCTTTGTAAAGCGGTGTATAGGGCTGCCTGGCGCTGTAGTGGCAGTAAACGACGGTGAAGTAAGCGTTAATGGGAAGCCATTACCCGAGCCGCTGAGTGTTCGTCATTATTATAAGATCTGGTTTAATGATTATCAACAGGTGAAAACTGCCATTGAAGAGATGGAGGTTGATAAATTTAAAAACGGATTCAGGCATTTTCCACGTTACGTTCTCCTGGCGCTTGATAATTTCCAGAAAAATAAAATGAATCGCGGTGTAGATTCTATAAAAATATGGAATCGTAAAAACGATCCGGATAGTGGGAAAATAAATCTGCCTGAGTTGAGTGAAAATATTCTCGATATGTCATCACTTAAAATACCATTTAAAGGAATGACGATACATTTTAATCAGCCGCAGGATACGGTATACCGTAATACTATCAGGACGTATGAAGACAGCAGCTTTCGCCTGGAAGGCAACGTCGCTTTCATAGCAGGGAAACAGGTTTCCGTTTATACCTTCAGGAAAGATTATTTCTTTATGATGGGTGATAATCGCGATATCGCCATTGACTCCAGGCATTATGGACTCATACCAAAAGACAACCTGGTAGGGAAGTTTATACAGCAATTTTGACAAATGAGCCGATAACCCTTTAATAGTATTGTAATCCATGTTGCCTATTGAGCCCGTTAGAAGAATTATCATGAATGTCCTGTTAGCGATACTGGGTGGTGTTTTCCTGCTATTGCCTTCAGTTTATAGCTCCCAGTTCATTGAGCCAACACAGACGACCAAATTCATTTTTTTTAGTGAGGGCATAGCCGTCGTTTTTTTGTTGCTGGCATGCTATACATTATATGGTAATAAACAGTTCAGCATTTCTCTTTCGGTCCTGGACATAGGGCTAGTGATCGTATTACTATATATCTCGGTTAACCGGTACTATCTGCATCCGCTGCATGGGTTCTCCCAGCGCTGGCTGGAGTTGACCGGGTTAGCGATATGTTACATAGTGCTGCGAAGGCTACCGGTCAGGATGTATACCTGGCTTTTGCTGGCGATAACTGCCGGCGGTGTATTACAGGCACTCTCAGGTATATTACAGCTGTTGAGCATCATGGATAGCCGCAATACTTATTTTCCGATGACCGGCAATTTTTTCAACCCCGGCGGCTATGCTGGCTATCTTGCGCTGGTGGCAGTCGTTTCTTTTGGATTATATCTTCACCGGAATACTTTGCAGATATCCGAAGGGGAGAGCAGGCGGGTGAACCGTTTTGTTGCGTGGCTGATGATGTGGCTGCCTTTGACGGCACTTGTTGGTTGTGCAATAGTATTACCCTGCCTGCGTTCCCGCTCCGCCTTCCTGGCGTTAGCTGCCGGTATTGGAGGCGTGTGGTGGCTGTATCGTAACCGGAACAACCATAAGTCGGCCGCCTGGCCCCTTAAGCGTATCGTAATGGCGGCGGTATTGCTGGCTGGTTTGGGGTATGCATTTTACCTGCTTAAGCGCCACTCTGCCGATGGACGTATGCTCATCTACCAGGTGTCGGCCACGCTGGTACAGGAACATCCCGTTATTGGCGTGGGGATGGACCGGTTCAAAGCGTATTATATGGATGCACAGGCGCATTGGTTTGAGCAGCAGGGAGAGGCAGCGGCTGATGCCGCGCAGTTGGCAGACAATACTTTTTACGCCTTTAATGAACCATTGCAGTTTGTGGTAGAAAATGGAGGGATAGGCTTTCTGTTGTTGGTGGCTGTTATATTTTTTTTCTGGAGATACCCGTCCGGGCAATCGTATATGCCTGTACGAGCCACGGCATACGGCGTTTTGCTGGCCAGCCTGTGCTTTGCCCTGTTTACCTATAGTTCTGATAACCTGGCAATGAAGTACATTATCGTATTTGCCCTGGCGATATTGTCGGGAACGGGCAGTAAAGTGCTCGTCCATATCAGCCTTCCGCTCGACAGGGGACGGATGGCGGTACTACCTGTTTTATCCTTGCTCGCACTGTTGCTGGTATATGTGTATGGGAATATGATTAACAGCGCGCGGAAGTCCTTTGCCGGATGGGGAATGGCGCAAAAGGCCTATGTGATGGAGATGTACAGGGAAAGCAACCGGTACTTTGAAGCAGTATATCCTGAATTGTGTACCAACGGAGAGTTCCTGATGCAGTACGGTAAGTCGCTCGCCATGGTGGAGAACTACCAGCAGGCATTGGCAGTTTTAATGCAGGCGAGGCAATACCAGCGTTCCAGTGTGATTGAAACGGCCATAGGCGATTGCGAGAAGAAGGCTGGCAATTACGCCGCAGCAGAGCAATCTTATTTGAAAGCGATGAACATGATCCCCAATCGTTTTTACCCGCTTTACCTGTTAATGACCTTATACCAGGAAAACGGGGAAACAACGAAGGCGATGATGATGGCGCGTACGATTAAAGCAAAGAAAGTAAAGGTGCCCTCGAAAGCCATATTAGAAATAAAAGGCTTCGCTGATAACATCATAAAAGCGCGCGACCAGTAATAGGCTGCTGAGTTACAACAAAGAGGTTTTTGTGTCAATGCACGATGTCATGCAACTACGAAGGTGGTTGATGCCGGCGGAGCTTTGCGCAGAATGGAGGTACTTAAATACCATTTAATGATCTGTAAAAACCGCTGAACTATGACAGGATAACAAGCCACTTTAGGGCATTAACCAGGTTAATGTTTGCCGCATAAAAGTTATGTCGCAGAAATACTTGATGGAAGTAGTATTCCCTGTGTTGACTTTCAGAAACCCTTTTTATTTATCATTTTTTAGTTTTTAAAAACGCTGTTATGAAAAAGAAAATCCTCGCTGCAGCTGGAATCGCTGCTATTGCTACTGTTGCTTTCTTCGCAACTAAAACCCAAGCCAGCAATAATGATGTTGACTTGTCATCTCTTGTGAAAGTTAATACTGCCAGTGCAGAATGTTCCAGCGCACATGGCTTCGGTGGTGGCAAGTGCTTAATGCTGAGCCAGATCTGTGTGGGAGATCCAGGGAATAATGAGTGCGATTTCGGCTGGTAATAGTTAGCCACAATTTTTTATCCTGATAGGGAGGTATTCGTGGTAGCAAACCTACATGCGGATACCTCCATCTTAAAAGCTTATGATCATGAATGTAAAATTGATATTGCCCGCTGTTATTTCCCTTGCTTTATTTTTTGGCTGTTCATCCAATAGCAATGTGGTAACATTGAAGAATGACAAGCAGGGAACATTGATACCCACGGTGAAGCTGGCTATTGCCGGTGAAAAGAAATTTCCATTAGACAGCATCAGTGCTCCCAAGATACCCTATATGCAGGTGTTTTCGGGAGATAGCAATACCACCTGCCTGAGCTTTCTGAATACTTATGCCAGCGCCATCTATATTTATGATTATGCTACTGCCGTAGTAAAGAAAGTTATTAAGTTCAGCAGGGATGATAAAGATGGTGTCAACAATCCCCTGGGATATTACCTGAAGAATAAAGACTCCATTTATATCTATAATAAGAAGAATAATCAGTTGGTATTGTTAAATGATTCGAGCCGGGTATTGTCAAGAATTTCCCTGATCAATGAACAGCCCTTCCACGAACTGTCCTGGACTTTTTTTTATCCACAGTATTATCCATCTACAGCGGCGCCTCTGATGGGAATAGGCAATCAGATCGTGTTTCCCGGTCAGTATATGTTTTCGCTGCCGGATACTATTGCCCGCCGGTTTAAATTTGAGTCGCATATCGATTGCAGCAATAACAAAGTCACTTTCTCCCGGCAATACCCCGACGAATTATATGGACATAACTACTTCTGGGAAAATGAAGGGTTATTTACCAACGTATATAGTGACATAGCTCCGGACCACAAGATGGTATATAGTTTCCCGGTATCTCACCAGGTATACCTGGCCAATACTGGTAAAGAAGGCTATACACCTGTATATGGTGGTAGTAATGAAGCGGGTACTATTACTTCTTTCAATAAGAAATTATCCGGAGAAGAACTGGTATTAAAAGTATGTCAAACTGATTTATACGCTGCCATCAAATATGATCCTTACCGGAAAGTATATTACCGTCTTCTGAGGAAAGCCATACCGGATGCTACCCCCACCAGCACCATTAAGGATAAGCCTTTGTCGGTGATTGTATTCGATGAAAATTTTAAGTACATGGGTGAAACCACCATTGGTACCTGTAACGATTTTAACTGGGAGAATGCTTTTGTTACTGCAGAAGGATTGAATATAGAATACCTCGATAAGAATGACCGGTCTGAGGCCTACCTGTATTTGAAAATATTTAAACCGGTTAACCTGAAATAAAGCATTGTCAACTACAATAAAAACGATATTATGAACCGCCTTTATGTTTTAATGACCCTGTCTATACTGGTATTTAGCCAGTGCAAAAGCTTCAAGAAATCGGATAGCGACCTGGAAACGGAAACCATTTCCAGCGGGCTAAAGAAAGCCAGTTTCCAGGCTCCAAAAAAATGGATGGTGATATTGCCCGGCCTGGGATGCAATGGCTGTATACAGGAGGGAGAAGCTTTTATGAGAGATTTTATTGATTCTACCGGTATATTTTTTATATTGACAAAAGTACAGTCGGTCAAAATTCTGCAACAGAAAATTGGCAAGCATATCAATAACCGGGTGAATGTTTTTATTGACAATGATGGGATGTTCAGCCTGCCTACGAAGAATGTGATTTACCCTTGTATTGTACAACTGGACAACGGAAAAATTGTTAAACACCAGTTTCAGTCGCCTGCCAACGGACAGGCGTTTGAATGGCTTAAAATACAAATGGAACAATAGTAACCCTATGATAAGACACTTGGTATGCCTGGCCCTTGCGTTATTGGTAATTGCTAACGCTTCCTTTTCCCAGGGAAACAGGGGAGATATGGATAAACTGGCAAGTCAGCTCGACTCCGTAAGGCAGGTGATGCAAACGTCCCTCTACCTGCGTCCCAGCAAGGATATTTATATCAGCGGGGAAGATCTTTGGTTCAATGCGTTTGTATTGAATGCGATCGATTTTACGTTATCGGCACTCGACAATACGCTGTATCTGCAGCTACAAAAAGTGGGCGCCGACAGTGTATTGTGGGAAGAAATGTACCCGGTGCTCAACGGGATATCCTATGGCCATGTATATCTACCTCAAACCCTGTCTAACGGCGAATATCTGCTGAAGGGATATACCGCCCATTCTTACGTTTCCGGTCAGCCTTATTATTACGCGGTTGCCCGGATCCGGGTATTTAACGAGCCACAGGAGATCCGGGCCCGCAAAATCCGGCAACTGCAAAATAATGTGACATCCTCCGAGGCGGTGCAATTCCGGGTATTCCCGGAAGGAGGCCACCTGTTGGCCGGTGTGCCCAACCGCATTGCCTTTAAGGCGGTTAATAAAAATGGGCAGCCAGCGGAAGTAAAAGGAACGCTGCTGAAAGGCGATGTACCGGTATTGAATTTCAAGACCGTTCACGCGGGTATGGGAAGTTTCCTGTTTACGCCTGAAAAGGGCGCCATATATCGTATACGGCTCAACTACAGTAAAGATAGCCTGTACCCGTTACCTGTGGCACTGGAGGAGGGCCTGTGTATGCGTTTGCTGAAGAATGAAGGAGATAGCCTGGTGTTTAAAATTATTGCGCATGATATGCCGCAGAAAGAGAAATTTTACCTGCGGCTGCAGATCAGGGGCGCAGTGGAAGCCATTGCAGCCGGGGAAGTGGGCGATAGTATGGAAGTGAAAATCCCTATCCAAAATTCCGCTCCGGGTGTTGGGGAAGTGACGCTTTTCGATGCACAGCAGCGGCCCATGGCAGAACGGCTGGTATACCTGCATCCGGACCGGCAGTTCCATATCAGCTTTAGCCAGGTGAAGAATGAATATGCGCCAAAGGAGCAAGTGGCTTTAAAAATTAAGACAACTGATGACAGTGGTATGCCGGTACCTGCCGTATTCAGTTTATGTGTATATGATGACCTGTTCCATAGTGCAGAGAATACTGGTAATATGCTCAGCTATTATTATCTCTCTACACAAATACGGGGAAAGATCTATAACCCTGCCTACTATTTCGATAGTGCCCACGCCGATCGCAAAGCGGCGTTGGACCTGCTGTTGCTGACACAAGGGTGGCGCAGTTATACCTGGAGCAAAGAGGCGATGGCCGAACGCAAGCCATTGCCCCCGGTTTTATCGGATACCTTACAGGCATGGGTTACACCGGATAGAAAAGCTGGAAAAGAAAAGCAACCGGTATCTCTTATGTTGTACAACTACAACAAGACCACGAGCCAGTTTGCCGCCGTGGATAATGCCGGTAAGTTTTACCTGACACCAGCCAACCTGGCCATTGGCCCGCGCTTTTTCATTCAGTATTTCTCAGAGAAAACATATAACATACATGTAGAGGATCCGTTTGAGGCCATCCGTAAGGCTATTACTGCTCATCCTACGGTGTACCTGTTGCCGGATACTTTTCCGCTGGCAGGAAAGCCGCAGGTAGATACGACTTACATCCCCTATGGAAAAACGCTGAAGGAAATTACGGTAACAGGCAAAAGTACGGTGTATACAGATAAGTACCTTGGCTACCTGGATAGCATCGCTAAATATGAAGGTAATACTGATTACGTGGGAGAATGCGGCTGGTTGAATTGCCCCGATGGCCGCACCAATATAAAGCCGGTAGAAGGGAAGACTTATCATGTTTTTTCGTCTGATGTTACATCACACCGGCAAGGTGTCATCTTAACCAGGGATAATCACAAAGACGTGGTATATCACTATCCTAAGTATACAGAAGAAGAATTGCTAAAGGTTACTAAAATGGCCATTGTAAAAGGCTATTACCAGAGCCGTGAATTTTATGAACCGGATTATGATAAAGAAAGTAACCCAGGCATTGATACCAGGAATACCTTATTGTGGAAACCCGTGATAGTCACTGATAAAAATGGAGAGGCCACTGTCCAGTTCTTTTGTTCCGATATAGCCCGTCAGTTCATGGGGATAGCGGAAGGCGTGACTGGTGAAGGAGTGCTGGGCGTTGGCGAGTTTAAGTTCCGGATCCGGCAGTAACCCGTTTGGTGGGGAAGTCCAGATGATTTACCCGCTGCTGAAATGGCAGTGGGGCATTGTCTTTTAAATTCAACCTCATGAAAAAGAAACTCCTTTATATCTTATTACCTGTTTTTCTTTGCGCTTGTGGTACCCGGGAAGACACGATGGCCGTTAAATTGAAGCCCGCCCTGGACTACGCCGGTATCAATGCGGCGGAACTAAAGAAAGTGATCGCGCATTATTCACAAAATCCCGGTGATTCGCTGAAGCTCGCAGCGGCTATATTCCTCGTGGAAAACATGCCCGGTAAAGGTACCCTGCGGTATTCACCTATCACCAACTGTGGACTTTTTAAAGGAGAGTTGTTTACAGGTGATACTATCGGGATCGATAGCGTCAATAAAATCAAGAGAAGAATAGAAGATTCGCTGCAATGCGGCCCCATTAAATTTGTGAACCCTATTTTCCTGGCAGATAGCCGCACCATCAGCGCCAGTCTGCTGATGGAAGATATCGAGTATGCTTTTAAGGCCTGGCAATTGCCCTGGGCAAAATCCCTCACTTTCGATGAATTCAGAGAATTGATTTTGCCGCACCGGGTACAGAATGAACCATTGCAGCACTGGCGGAAATGGTGTTGGGAGCACAGCGAATGGATTTTCAAGAAAGCGGGTGGCAGCACCGACCGGATTAAAATTGCAGGTGTGGTAAACGACAGCCTCGGTAAATTTTATGGATATATCCACGACGCTATCAACTATTTTCCCGGCACCTTTACGATGGACCAGCTGCGTGTAACGCGGGGCGGGCGTTGTGAAGATTTAAATATGATCGTAGGCTACTGGCTCCGCGCTATTGGCATTCCCATATCGACCGAGTTTACCTTCTACTGGGCCAACGGCAACTTTGGTGGGCATTCCTGGCTGGCCGTACTGGACACCACCGGTAAATTTGTACCAATGAATGCCATTTATGATAAGCCCGTGAGGGATTCCCTGCTTTTTCAAAATATGCGGCTGGCCAAAGCCTACCGCTACAGCTACCGCATAGATGGCCATACCATCCTGGATGAAGGTCAGAATTTTCAAAGTTATCATGATATTACCCGAGAATACGTATCCACCATCGACTACGCGATGAAAGTGCCGGATGGGCAACATGATAAAATATTCCTGGGAGTGCTCAATGGTAAATACTGGAAGCCATTGCAGGTAAAAACAACCAGGAACGGTGATAGCATAATCTTTAAGGACATTGCCAACACTGCGTTGTACGCTCCCATTGTGCTACTGGATGGCAAGGAGGAAAACACAAGGACTGTTGGAACGCCTTTTCTGGTGACGGAGAGCGGCCATATCCAGTACTTCCGGGAAAATAAAGACTCATTGACCGACTTCGCCTTGGATATAGCCAAATTACCGCCGGCACGGTACAATAAGAAATGCCAGGTGGTTTACTGGGATAATACCCGGAACGATTGGGTACCCGCGGGTATCATGCAAACATTGAAAGACGATCCGGATAAACTAAAAAAACAGAAAATTAAAAAAATGATTGTATTTTCCGCAGTACCGGCAAATGGTATTTATCGGGTGCTCAATGCGGAAATAAAGCAGCACGATAAATCATATGGCCGACCCTATGTGTACAACGAAGAAATGAAAGCATTTCATAACTACTAAAAACAGGTTGTCAAAAAGACCATTTGTTGCTTAGCCTACATTTAAATTCTATCGTTCAATGACGAAAAATGCCCTGAGCCTGATATTTCTGCTGACTATTTTATTCCATTACAAAGTCGATGCTCAAAACAGTACGATCAAAGGGACTGTGGCAGACAGCAGCGTGAAAGCGCCGCTGCAAAATGCAGTAGTGGTATTGCTGCAAGCCAGGGATTCATTTATCATCGCCAGCACAAGGGCAGGGAAGGAGGGTGAATTCAGCTTTCAACAGCTTGCTGATACCGCCAGCTATGTGTTATATTTTTCTTATCCGAAGTATGCCAGCTATTCTCACCGGGTAAATATGAAAGAAGCTGCCGGTAAAACAGTGGCACTGAACAATGTTTATCTTATCCCGAAAAGCAAATTACTGAAAGAAGTCATCGTCAAATCGCAGGTGGCCGCCATCAAGATCAACGGCGACACTACCGAGTATAATGCAGGCAGTTTCAAAGTGCAACCCAATGCTTCCGTGGAAGAACTGTTACGACAGTTGCCCGGATTGCAGGTAGATCAATTTGGTAATATTACCGCACAAGGACAAAAGGTAAAGAAAGTGCTGGTAGACGGCGAAGAATTTTTCAGTGATGATCCTACACTCGTTACACGCAACCTGCGGGCCGATATGATCGACAAGGTGCAGGTATACGATAAGAAGTCGGATGCCGCGGCCTTTACCGGTATAGAAGATGGGGTGAAAGATAAAACCATCAACCTGAAAGTTAAAGAAGATAAAAACCACGGGGTATTCGGAAAAGCAGATGGCGGCGTTGGTACGGATGAGCGATACAATGCCCAGGCCATGATTAACTTCTTCAAGGGGAAAAGACGTATGTCGGCATATGCCACCACGGGCAATATCGGAAGATCGGGGCTGGGGTCGGCTGATAGAGGGAAGGTAGGCTCTGATGAAGAAGGCAACGGCAATTATTCCGGTAAAGGATTGCCCACGATCACCTCAGGTGGATTTCACTATGATAAAAAATGGACCGGTGATAAAACATCTTTCAATGGTAATTATAAATTCTACCTGCAGCATGTAATTGGCTCAGAAACCACTAGCTCGCAAAATAACCTTCCTTCCGGCGTTATTTTAAGTAATACCAATAACCACTTTGAAAATAACAGCACCGATCATAAGCTGAATGCAAAGTATATTTATAAATATGATTCCACGGCCACCTTTACGGTGTATACAGATGGTACACGCTACCGTAACGAAAGTTCGAACAATGGTACGTCACAGAACAGGCGCGGCGATTCTAGCCTGATGTATGATAACCAGAAGTCCAGTACCAATAAGTATGACTTCAATACCTATAATATCAACTTGTCGTGGGAAAAGCGGCTGAAAAAGAAAGGACGCACAATATCCGTATACTGGAATAATAACTTTTCAGATGATGCCACGAACGGCGAAAGTGTTTCGAATAGCACTTTTTATAACGACAAAGATCATGTAGATAGTACGTCATTACTGCATTTACGTAGGAAGATGAATGACGACTGGCGGCTCCTGCATCTCAATGTTATATATACGGAACCGCTTTCCAAAAGATGGTCGATGCTTGTGAACTATGACCTTGATAATGAGTCATCGCACGATGACAAACGTTCTTATAACCTCCAGGACATCAAAGTGATTGATACCGCCTTTAGTAGTAAAATGAATACCACCTCCTGGGGGAATCAGGGCGGACTTTCATTGAACTATGCCGCAAAAAAGATTATCCTGAAGGTGGGGAACAATGTTAAATTTGTTCAGCTGAATACCGAAAGTGTCTACAGCGCCGTAAAGGTGAATAAACAGTTTGTAAGCCTGAACCCTAATCTGAATTTTGACTATAAATTCAGCAATTACCAGTCCCTGAACTTTAGCTACAATGGGAACGGTAATAATCCCGGACGTTCCCAGATATTGCCGTTTAATTTCGACAATAGCCAGCTTACCACCTTGCTGATGAATACAGATCTGAAAAATAGTTTTACCAATGAATTCTCAGCCAGGTTCAATGCAGCAAAAATAGCGGCGCAGGTATATTATGGGGTAACAGCGGGTTATACGTTGGTTAACGACCCGATTACCCAGGCTATCACTGTAGACCCCGCGGGCGCCTATACTTACCAGTATGTGAACATGAACGGCTATGCCAACCGGAATTATCATATAAACACCTACTACTCGAAGAAGATCAGGCTGATTGATTTGCAGGCGGGAGTGGGACTTGGATTAAATGGTGGAAAATCCTTTAGTCCCATCAACAGTGTGGTTAACCAACTGAATTATAACACGTTTACGTTGTCAACCGAGTTGTTTAAATCGAAGCCCCGGCAATACAGCTTTTACCTGATGGGTAGCGGAGGGTATACCAAAAATACTTCCTCCCTGCAACCTGATTCAAAGAACAGCTATTTCTTTTATGCACTGAACCCGTCGCTGGATATTTATTTTTTGAAGAAGTTCCAGTTCCATACAGATGTTGACTACCAATGGCAGCAGAAGACACAAACATTCAGCGATAATTTCAAACGGACTATCTGGAATGCATGGATAGGGCATGCCTTTTTGCGCAAAGACCAGCTAATGGTGAAAATTTCCTGTAATGATATCCTGAATCAGAATAATGGTTATGCCCGTACAGCTACCAACACATTTTTCTCGGAGAATATTTACACCACCATCCGGCGTTATTTTATGATCGGTGCTACCTGGAATTTTACAAAATTTAATAGTATTAAACAGTGAGAAAGAGCATTCACATTTTTGCGATCATCGCGCTGACGAGCTGTTTCCTGCCGGCTACGGCACAGCGGGCGGTGTTTGTCAACAGCGGGAAAATAAAGTTTGAGCGGAGAGTCAATACATTCGCAGCCATGCCCATTTTCCTGAAAGAAACCCGGACTATAACGGATGATCAGTTAATCACCTTCATGAAAGACTACCGGAATACGGCACCCCAGTTTTGGGCCGATAGTTTTGAACTGTATTTTAACGGGGAACAGAGCCTTTATCAGCCGGCTAATCCCGATATGAACTATTCTGAAACTTTCCAGATACCGGTAGCCTACAAAAATAAAGTGTATAGCAATTTCTCTGACGGTACTGTGCTTACGGAAAAAGAAGCTTTTGAGCATATCTATTTTATCAAAGATGGCCCTAAGCAACTTAAATGGAAGCTGACGGAAGAAACCCGGGAAATTGCCGGCTATGAATGTCACCGTGCCAATGCCCTGTTGTTTGATTCTATCTATATCGTTGCTTTCTATACCGATGAAATTCCTACGCATGGCGGTCCGGAGTCCTTCAACGGCTTGCCGGGAATGATTTTGGGAGTGGCAATACCGCATCAGCATATTACCATTTTTGCTCAAAGCATTGCCAGTATGGACACTGGGCCAGGGAGCTGGAAAGTTCCCGCGCCTGGAAAAAGCGCCCTGATCAATAACAAGGATTTCAATATTAAAACCGCCGACATGCTGAAACAATTTGGTTTGACGTCGGCGTGGGTCCAGTTTTTTATGGATTTGTAGCAAAAAAATAAGGACGGGAAATTGTTCCCGCCCTTCCACGCAGCCTCAATACAGTGTAACTAGTATACGATTTGCCCTTTATTGATCAGCGATTTTACGGGAGATATCCTTGCTACTGCTTCTGCAGAACAGCTGGCATCTACCAACACCAGGTCAGCGGTATCGCCGGCTTTAGGCCACTGCTGCACGCCTTTATCATCAAGCGGAAGTACATTTCCCGTAGCCAGTTTAAGACTCCTCGACAGCAGGAACTCACTAGAGTAGCCGTATAGCTGAGCCATGGTATGGGCTTTTTCCAATACGCTTCCGGACCCAAAGGAGCTCCAATGGTCAATGATGCTGTCGTTTCCAGTCATCACATTTACGTTGTGCTTATAGAGTGTAGGTATAGGCATAATCAATCCGCCGAAGGGAATGGTAGAAACGATCCCTATGCCTGCGGCGCCCAATTGCTCTGCAATTTCCTCCTGCTTTACTTTGTCGATCTTAGCCAGTACAAAGCAGTGGCTTAAGAATGTTTTATGCTGAAGGGCAGGATGCTCGTTTACTTTCTTAATCAGGTATTCTACAGTTTTTAACCCGGACTCTCCTGATTCATGCAGGTGGATATCGATCCCTTTTTTATTGTCCAGTGCCAGTTGTACCGTGAAATCTATTGTTTTTTCAATAGCGCCATCAATGGTATAAGGATCAAGGCCACCGATGAAATCGATGTCCATCTTTGCTGCTTCCCGGAGATAGGGAACGGAGTTGGTATAGAATACGCCGTGCTGTGGGAATGCGACCAGTTCGGCGCCAAAGGAATTCTTTTTGTTTTCCAGTGCCTTCTGCAGGTTAGTAAGCGATTGCAGCCTGGATGTAGGTTCAATATTGACATGGCTCCTGGCGAAGTGAGTGCCTTTAGACTGCAGCAGCTCCACCAGCTTTTCTGCCCGGTAAGTGGAAGTTTTCAGCATTTCCGGGAGAATTTTCTGTTCCAGGGCTATCATGCCCTTCACGCCACCAGGACCTCTCCTCGTGGCCTGCCACGGGCCTCCGTAGAAGGTTTTGTCGAGGTGGATGTGCATATCCCTGAAGGCAGGGAGCATCAGCCAGCCTTTTGCGTCAATGGCATTAGTGGCAGCCGGTTTATTGGCAGTAATACTTTTGATCTTTCCGTCTTTGATGTCAACGCAGAACAAATCGGTCGTTGTGTGGACTACTTCTCCTTCTTCATAAACAAATCCTGTTTCCAGTCGCACGTTTTTTAACAGGTAGCTTTTCCCGCCTGCTGCATCACCGGCAAAGGCATCAGCAGTGCCCAGTAAGCCGGAGGCAAAAGCCACGCCTGCCAGTCCCAACCCCGACATTCTGATAAATTCCTTGCGGGATATTTCGGTTTTCTTCATAGTCCCAGTCATTTTTATGCAAAATTAGCTTTCATGGTTGTTTAAGCTGTGAAGGATTCATGACATCTCTTGAAAGATTTATCAATAGTTCACGGGTAATTATAAATCTTTCAAGTATCCGGATAGATAATACAAAGTTCCGGAGATATTTACCATTTACTTTGCCACAATAATCCGGGAATAAAAAAGCATCAAATGGATAAAATAACAAACGACGGCCGCTATACATTTAAGAATGTATTGCTGGAAACGGGCTTTGAATATGATGGCGATGAGGTGGTAAAAACAAAGACTGCACTTTTCTGTGTTGAGATAGCTGACGGTAAGATTACGGTAATCACCCCCAATGATCCTGCCCTGGACGCCATAGATGCGAAAGGCTGGCTGATGCTTCCTGCATTTAAGGATATGCACGCCCATTTGGATAAGATGCTCTATGGACTGCCATGGCAGGCGGTATCGGGCCAAAGAAGAACCGTGAAGGATCAGATTGCGTATGAGCAGAAAATGATCCCCGAATGGCTGAAAACATCCATTGAGCGAACAGAAAAGTTGGTTAACTTCCTGCAATCAAACGGTACACACTTTATCCGTTCTCATTTCAATATCGATCCCACTTCCGGCTTCGAGTCTTTAAAGCACCTGGAAATAGCGCTGAAAAATAAAGAGAGAACGGTAGGCGCGGAGTTGGTGGCCTTTCCACAGCATGGGCTGTTTTATACTAACACGGCGCCACTACTGAAAGAAGTGGTAAAAATGAACATTGATTTTATTGGCGGGGTTGATCCCTATTCCATTGATGGAAGCATAGAAAAGCCAATGGAGCTGATTACACAGCTGGCTATCGATCATCATAAGGGGATCGATATTCATTTGCATGAAGCAGGAGAAACCGGTGTGAAAACCATTGAATACCTGATCAACAAAGCCAATGAAAACCCGGTGCTTCGCGGCAAAAGCTTTGTAAGCCACGCTTTTGCACTGGGGCATCTTTCCCCGTTGGAAGCGGAACGTATGGCTGCCCGCCTGGCAGAAGCCGGCGTGGGCATTGTTTCTTCTGTGCCTTTCGGCAATACTATTATGCCCATTCCGCTGCTCAGGAAACATGGTGTGGAAGTGCTGGTGGGGAACGATAATATCCAGGATCACTGGAGTACTTTCGGACCTGGCCACATGCTCCGGAAGGCGAAGCTCATTGCAAGCCTCTATGGCTATAGCTCTGAATGGGCGCTCTCCAGGACATTGGGATTTGCCACCAGGTATTTACTTCCGTTGGATGATAAAGGAAACCAGCAATGGCCTAAGGCAGGTAACGAAGCCAACCTGGTATTCATGGAAGCGTCCTGCTCTGCTGAAGTAGTGGCAAGGGTTTCACCGGTTAAATCACTCGTGCATAAGGGTAATATTGTATTCTGATAAGTGCGCGTTTATCCACCCCATTATAAATCTAACAGGATCGTCTTATTATTCAGGTGGATTGGCCTTGGTATTTTCAACGCCAATCCATTTTTTATTGCCATAAATTTCCATATTTTAGAAGTTGAACTCCCAACTTAATCTGCTGATATGAAGATTTATGACAATACGGGCTACATCCCTGTCTTAGGGATTCATGAATTCAGGAAAGGCCAGCTGGCCGGCAGGGAGGAATTCCTCTTCAACGAACTACATGGTGAACGTCATATCGACAGGCCGCACAAGCATGATTTTTTTATCATCAATTTGTTTGAGTCAGCCAAAGGAGTGCATACTATCGATTTCCACGACTATCCAATCGGGAATAAACAAATTCATGTGCTGTTTCCCGGCCAGGTACATACCTGGAGTATTAAGCCCGGCACAACAGGCTACCAGCTGATGATACAGCAAAAATTTTTCGAGCGTTTCGCCTCTTTCTTCCGTTTTTCGTTTTCGAATTATATGAATCACCCGGTGATTCCGCTGACCAGCGACAGTTTCAAATTGCTGAAGTATGAGTTTGACGCCATCCGGGATGAACTGAATTCGCCCCACTCTGTGCAGGAAGTGATCAGCGCCCGCGCAGCGGTGATTGCTGCGACTGTGAGTAAGGAAGCAGAGCATATTTTTACTGATTTGAAGGTGTTCCAATCTAATCCGAGGCTGGCGCAGTTTAATATGCTGATTGATAAATTTTACAAGCGGGAAAAGCTGGTGGGGTACTACGCCGCCAAGCTGCACATCTCCGCCAATTATTTAAATATCCTTTGTAAAACCCATCTCGATGTATCGGCTACCAGGTTGATCCAGCAACGGGTGCTGCTGGAAGCAAAGCGGCTACTACAAACAACCGATATTTCTATAAAAGAAATTGCGTTTGAACTCGGTTTTGTTGACCATGCCTATTTTTCCAACTTCTTTAAAGCCCAGGCAGGCCTTACACCTACGCAATTCAGAGAAGGATAATAGCGCAATTGCCGGAAGGCCTCTTGAGTGGAAGTAGATGCCCGCATTAATCATAATAAAGTAGCATGAAACTAAAAAGTATACAACCCGTTAAGGGCCTTGCTGATTTTGTTGAAAGCTTTTGGATGATCCGAAATGATTCAGCAGAAAGCAAGGAAATTATTGTACTGCCCGACGGCCGGTTCGATATTATTTTTTCTGCTACTGCTAACGAGCCTTTTCATGCTACACTTCGGGGATTGGATACCCATCCTCATCAGGGTGTTGTTCCGGGGCAGGTGACTATGTTTGCAGTTAGTTTTAAATTACTCGCCATCGAGTATTTACTCGATATCAAAATGGCAGCCGTCTTAAATGAAGGACAGCGGTTACCGGATGGGTTTTGGAATATGGGACCTCATGATCTTGAGGATTTTGAAGGGTTTTGTGAAAAGATTTCAGCCACCATGCTTGACAGGATTGAATCAGACATCGACAACCGTAAAAAAGAATTATTTGACCTGATTTATGCTTCCAATGGCACGCTCACCGTGCACGAGTTGTCGGATCGGGTAGCCTGGAGCCGCAGGCAGATCAACCGGTATTTTAATGAGCAATTTGGGCTTTCATTAAAAGCCTATTGCAATATTTTTCGATTTAAAGCTTCGTTACAGCAGATTAAAGCCGGAAGGCTCTTCCCGGAATTGAACTTCGCCGACCAGACCCATTTTATTAAAGAAATCAAGAAATTTTCCGGAGTAGTCCCGAAAGAATTAGCCAAAAATCAGAACGGCCGATTTATACTATTATCCGACGCGTTGTGATAATAATTTTGTGGCCATGAAAATTGATGACAAAAAGATTGCTATCATCGGCGGCGGCCCCGGTGGTTTAACCTTAGCAAGACTCTTACAACTGAAAGGCGCCCATGTAAAAGTATATGAGCGGGATATCAATAGGGATGTCAGGGTGCAGGGCGGAGCGCTGGACCTGCATACGGAATCAGGTCTGGCAGCGCTGGCCCAAGCCGGGTTAATGGATGAATTTAAAGCGCAGTACAGGCCCGCCGCAGGATTGATGCGGGTGGTAGATGACCAGTTAAATATTCATTTTGATGAACATGCCAAAGGTAAAAAAGGAGATTTTGGTGATAAATATCATCGGCCGGAGATTGACCGGGGACCGTTAAGGCAGCTGCTGTTGAATTCACTGGATCCGGATACAGTTGTTTGGGATAGCCATGTTTTATCGATTGAACACACGCAAGATGCCTGGAAATTAGTTTTTCAAAATAGACATACCACTTCGGCAGATTTGATTATCGGCGCCGATGGCGCCAATTCTAAGATCAGGCCCTTTGTTACCCCCATCGCACCCTACTGGACGGGCATTACTATGCTGGAAGGATCGTTGAAAGACGGAGCGAAAACGGCTCCCGTTATCTATGAATTATTAAAAGGAGGAAAGGTATTTGGTTACGGAAAAGAGAGAACGCTGATCGTCAGCTCAAAAGGCGATGGCAGTTTTGGATTTATGGCCAGTTTTAAATCTGGAGAACATTGGGCAAAAGAAAGCGGTATCGATTTCAATGATCATCGCCAGGTATTCACCTGGTTCAAGGAGGAATTTTCTGCATGGAGCCCGGTTTGGTGGGAGCTGTTTGGAAGCCCGGATACCATTTTTACCCCGCGCCCGCAATATTGTATGCCCCTGGATCAAAAATGGGTGGCCAACGCTAATATCACTTTACTCGGCGATGCAGCTCACTGGATGCCACCTTTTGCCGGCGAAGGTGTAAATATGGCCATGCTCGATGCGTTGCAACTCGCCGAAGCGCTTACCAACCCGGCATTCAGTGATACTAAACAAGCCATTGGCCACTATGAAAAGCAGATGTTGGGCCGGTTCGCTAAAATAGGCCAGGCTACGTTGTTCAATACAAAATGGATGCACCAGCCTAATGCATTAAAGGATATGTTGGCCATGTTTGGCAAAAGCAAATTAAAACAGGGGGTATTCATTGCCAGGTATGTTATCGAGACTAATATCGCACCGTTTATCCGCAAAATTTTAAGACGGCCGCCTCCGAGGGAAGTATTCCGTTAGGAGAGAATGGCTGGAAGCTATATCGGGGATACGTTAAAAGATAGTTCATCACCCCGATGTGGTTGTAAATGTTTATCTTGAAATAAACTATTTGTCGCTATGAGAAAACAATTCATTTTAAGTATTGTACCCCTATTGCTGATTACGTTATTGGTTAGTGCGCAGTCAGACAAGTCGGCCGTTCACTTCATTAATCCGCCCGAAGTAGCTAAGCCCAATGGATATTCACAAGCCGGCGTTATCAACCTGGGCACCCATAAAATGATCATACTTTCAGGGCAGGTGCCATTAAACGCCAAAGGTGAACTTATTGGAAAGGATAATTTTGAGCAACAAGCGGAACAGGTTTTTGCTAATATTCAGAAAATAGTAGAAGCTGCCGGTGGAAAGATGTCGGACGTCATAAAACTTTCCTATTTTATTCTGGATACAAAAAACCTGAAAACGCTTCGTACTGTCAGGGATAAATATGTAGATGTACAACATCCGCCAGCGAGTACGCTAGTGCAGGTCAGTAGCCTGTTTCGGGATGACGTATTACTGGAGATAGAGGCAACTGCTGTCGTGCTTGCTGATAAATAACAGATCAGGTTGAAACTTTAGGCCCGCATAAAATAAAAAAGGACAGACCGAAGTTTGTCCTTTCCGGCACCCGGAACGGATTCAATAGATAATCACTACGTAATGAGAGTTTGGTGATTACTCCTCAAAGAAAGTCACTGCTCCGGTTTCCAGGTGATAGATACCACCTACAATCTTTATTGTTCCGCTATCTGCTAGTGCTGCTATAATAGGACTTTCTGTTTTTAATTGTTCCATTACATGGCGCACGTTATTTTCAGTTACGTTCTTTACAAATTCTGTATTCTTTCCGGTCCTGTTTTCTACGGGGGTTGATGTTTCACTGTCAATAGCAGGCTTTATCTTGTCCAATAACTGCGTGAGGTTACCGAGGAGTACATCATCGCAAGCACCTTTTATAGCTCCGCATTGCGTATGCCCCAGCACCACGATTATTTTTGAGCCTGCCAGTTTTGTACCGAACTCCATGCTACCAAGTATATCCTGGTTGAGGACATTACCAGCTATGCGTATACTGAATATATCCCCTAATCCCTGATCAAAGATAAGTTCCACAGAAGTGCGTGAATCCATACAGCTAAGTACGGTTGCAAATGGATACTGCCCATCTCTTGTGGCATTTACCTGGCTCAACAAATCCCGGTTGGCTCTCAGGTTATTAACAAACCTTAAGTTGCCTTCTTTCAGATATTGAAGTGCCATTTCTGGGGTAAGGGTACTTTGCGATTCCCTGGAGTGCTTGTACATATTTTGAAGTTTGGAAATTGTTTTTATAAAGATCAACAGGCAGCAGGTATTTGGGTTAACAAAGCAAATACCTGTGGACTAATTGCTCATGGCATTAAAAATTTATGGTGTAAACTTTCTATGCGATTTGATCCAATGTTTCATTTTGCTTGTTAACCTTGTCGTAATTTTCTTTTTTTAGTGCGGCAAGCATCTGCCTGATTGTGCTGTTATTCGTGCCTAAAATCTGTGCAGCCAGTAACCCGGCGTTGCGTGCGCCATTAACGCCTACTGTGGCTACGGGTATGTCGCCTGGCATTTGCACTATAGATAAAAGGGAATCCCAACCATCGAGAGAGTTTGCAGACTTAATAGGTACGCCAATAACCGGCAAAGTAGTAATAGCGGCTACCATACCTGGAAGATGTGCTGCGCCACCAGCGCCTGCGATGATGATCTTCAAACCACGTTCTTCTGCAGTAGCAGCATATTCAAACATTTTTTGAGGGCTACGATGTGCCGACACAACGCTAAACTCGTAACCTATCTCAAACTTCTTCAGCACCTCTATTGCCTGACGCATAATAGGTGCATCGGAACTACTGCCCATAATAATGCCTACCTCTACCTGTTTCATATTTTTTTAATTTAAAATTTTTCGTATTGATGCAGCTTTTGCAATGACGTTTTCAATTGTATTATCAGTGACCGTTACATGCCCAATTTTCCGGCCAGGTCTGTTACCTTCTTTTCCATACCAGTGAAGGTGGGCTCCCGGTATATCTAATAAGCGATTTAGTTTCCCCCGTTTATCAGTATTTAATGTTGCGCCTTCCAGTATATTCATCATTAAAGATGGGAAACGGAGGCCGGGGTCGCCCAATGGTAGTCCAAGTACGGCACGGAGTAATTGTTCATATTGTGATGTGATGCTGGCTTCTATTGTGTGATGGCCACTGTTGTGCGGCCTTGGGGCCAGTTCATTTACTAAAAGTTTGTTCTCTTTTGTGACAAACATTTCTACAGCAAGGATGCCTACCAGCTTGAGTGCATCTGCAACTTCCCCGGCAAGAATTGTAGCTTTTTTTAATATTTCCTTATCTATCTGAGCGGGCGCTATCTGGTAGTCAAGTACGAACTTCTCCTCAGAAAACACCATCATCACAGGATCATAGCATGCAACAGCGCCGTACTCATTTCTTGCTACGATTACGGAAATTTCGTGTTTAATGTCAACTAATTCTTCCACTACACATGGTGCGTCAAACGCGGCTGCAATATCTCCCTTTGTTTTCAAAACCATCACGCCATATCCATCGTATCCGTCACGACGTTTTTTCAGACAGAGGGGTAGTTTATTTTCATATTGGTACAAGTCTTTTTTGCCCTGGATGGCTTCGCCAGGTACCACTGGTATATGATGTGACAGTAAAAACTGTTTTTGTGTAAATTTATCCTGTATTACTTCAATCGTATCAGGCGCCGGAAAGATCCTTACTCCTTGCTTTTCTAGCTGTCGTAAAGCGTTAATATTTACAGCTTCCTTTTCTATTGTAATTACATCAAGGCCCTTACCAAACTCCAAAATGGCTTCAAAAGAAGCAGGATCGCCGCAAAAGAAAGAAGACGTATAACGTGAACAAGGCGCATGAGCGTCCTTATCCATAATCGAAGCACTGAGACCGAGATCTATGGCCTGTCGTATAATCATCGCACCCAGCTGACCGCCCCCTAAAATTCCTATTTTCAAATTTTCAAGCATAATCTACAATTGCCGCAAAGATATAAAAACTATTTAAAATGATAGTAATACTATTATAGATTATAGTAAATTTATAGAATACGAGCAGTCTACTATTAAATCGTATTTTAGCCAACTAATTACTTAAGTATGGAGTTGCAGTTGCAGATAAAAATGAATCCCAACCTTTACCTGAGAGATCCGGACAGTACCGAACTTGGCCGTAATATCATTCAGCACAGTATAAAGCTGATTCATGATATTGGCTTTGAGGACTTTACTTTTAAAAAGCTGGCAATTGAAGTCGGAAGTACAGAGGCCAGCATCTATCGGTATTTTGAAAACAAGCACCGGCTACTCACCTATATTACTACCTGGTTCTGGACATGGCTGGAATACCAGTTGATATTTCATACCAACAACCTCAAGCATCCAAGAGAAAAGGTAGATATCGTTATAAAGCTGCTGACCTTTGAAGTCCAGGACAAATTTATCGTGGAGCATATCGACAAGAGCCTTTTACACGGGATAGTAATCTGCGAAGGTGATAAAGCGTACCTTACAAAGAATGTGACGGAAGACAATAAGTCTATGTTATTTAAACCATATAAAGACCTCTGTCATCGTATTGCTGAGATCTTCCTGGAGTTAAATGCTGAATTTGGGTTTCCTCATTCCCTGGCGAGTACCTTGATAGAAACTGCTCACCGGCAGATGTACTTTAAAGAACACCTGCCGCGCTTAACTGATTTTGGTAAATCCAAAAAAGTAAAACCATTGGTCGAATTTCTTCAGCATCTGGTATTCAAGTCGCTGGAAAATTGATGAGAACAATATAGTTCTACCGGAATGATGGTGTAATAAAAACTTTCCGCGAAGGTCACACGTGCAACTGAAGCAACGCGAGCAGGCTGCTTTCAGCTACCTGTACGATCACTCCAGATCATGGTAGTCATCTCCAATAGCCCCCCCCGGCTACCAGCCGAAAAATCCTCCGTTTTAAATCGTGATGAAAGTAATACGGGAAGACCTGTGATTGCTCCTAACAGGGGGCAGGCCTTCATCTGATAGACGTTATCTGGTTCTTAAAATCGAACACCCCTTGTCCGTATCCGTACAGAATTTCATAAAAGATGGCAGTCATGGAAGTGTAAACGTGGCCACCACAGTGGTTAAGCAGGTATCCAGATAGGTGGTATGGTAGTTGTCACTAACTGGCTCAATGCCTGCGCTGACATTAAAAACGTTGTGTGGTTCGATATAACTACCATACCGGGGTTATTTACAGTCAGATTTAATTGAAAAAGAAATCAGGATGACGCAAAGTTTCAGGTTGATCGCTTTTTTTCTGGCCATAGTTACGTTGCTGTTGTCTGCATCAGGCTTATTTGCCCAAATTCGTTGAATATAGACAAGCGCAGTAAAGAAATTGGTATTCGCAAAGTACTTGGTGCATCGGTACTGCAAATTATTGGATTAGTTAACCGGGAATTTATCCGCATTCTCCTGATTGCATTTGTGGTTGGTTCAGCTTTGGGCTACTTGTTTACCAGCAAGCTTATTTTCCAGTTTATTTACAAGTATCATGCTGATACCGGCCCAACGCCATACATAGGTACATTTTTAATTGTATTGCTTTGCTGCAGTGTTATCATTGGCACTAAAGTATTTCAGGCAGCTAAAGCAAATCCCATAGAACGATTACGCGCCGAATAGTGTTTATTCCCGGGCAGATTCTATTTTAACTTCGTTTAGTGAAAAATTACAGATATTTTCCTGATGCTAGCCTGGTTGGCAAAACGATCTGGGATTAGAGCTGATAAGCAGGGCAAGAAGAAGAGGAAAAAAGAAGAGGCCGGAGAATTCTCCGACCTCTCCGCTTTAGTGCACCGGAGTGTACTTTTCTCGAACCAAAGGCTACTTCCGGATAGCATGCAGTACAAGTTCAGCTAGTAGACCAAGTGAATTATTATTCTTTTCATCAGCTTAAAAATGGATCATCTAGATTTTATTTGCTGATGAAAAGAGAGTGTTGATAGGCCATTGCCTGGCTGCCAGCTATGTTTTGGTAAAACCCAAACGATCAATTTCCTCATGCTGACGCATTCGAAGTATAATTGACTACGCTATTACTCCAGCACCTTCTTATGTTCAATCCTCTCCTTAGCTTCAAGGAAGAGATGATGTATCTTTTTCTCCAACTCTTTTTTAGGAGGTAGTTCTGTCCAGTATTCCGCTACCACAATCCCATCCTTGTGCATTTCCAACAACTCTACTCGTTCTCGTTTGCTTTCAGCACATAAGATCAAGCCAATCGGGGATTGTTCTCCTTCTTGCTTTTCGTATTTATCCAGCCACTTTAAATACAATTCCATTTGTCCCTTGTGTTGGGCTTCGAATTTCCCCAGTTTCAATTCAACAGCTACGAGGCGTTTTAAATTTCGATGATAAAACAACAGATCTAAATGAAAATCTTCGCCGTCAATAATCATCCTTTTCTGACGCTCTATGAAAGCAAACCCTTTTCCCAGCTCCAATATGAAAGCTTCTAGTTCCCGAAGTATAGCTTCTTCGAGATCCTTTTCCATATAGGTATTTTGTAACCCCAGAAAGTCCAAAAAATACGGGTTTTTGAAATTGTCATTAATAGCTGGATGGTTACTGGTATTTTGTATATTCGCAATACCTGTCCGCTCAAATGTTTTGGTTGAAATTTGTTTCCGCAAATCTCTTATACCGAGCGCCTGATTAACAGCCAACTGTGCATAGAATAGCTTTGCATCCGGATTCTTCAACGGCAATAATTCCACGAAATGCGACCAACTCAGTTGTTGTGACAGCGGTAAGATAATCTCCAGTTTTGTGAATTGCTCGGCAAATTGCATCATTCTCCTTAAATTCCTTATCTCAAAGTTTCTTCCATATTGACTCTTTAATTGTGTCGACAGTGTCGACACAATCTGTTTTGCATACTCCGCCCGCTTATTTCTAAGGATTTCATCGTTAATGCGTTTGCCAATCTGCCAGAAAAGTATAGTAAGGGTACTGTTAGCATGTGAAAATACTTGCCGCTGGCTTTGCTCGATGAGCTGTGAAAGCTCATTAAATAAAGATTGTTCTATTGATGTTGCATTTTTCCCTCTTGCCATTATACTTATTCTTTATCAGCAATCCAATATTTTGGAATGCCGGATTCATGTTAAATGAATAACCTGAAAATTAGATAAGGAAAGAATGGGAAGCGTTAATTGGAAGTTAATGCAGTGAGAAAATAATGCAATTGTATAGGAAAATGTGGTTCGATTTCTCTGGGAAAAACTCACTTTCTCCGGACTCAATTATCGAACCGCCCCACTCAACAAAGTCATTCAGATAATACCCGCGCCAGCCGCAGATCTTCCCGAAAATAAAAATGGACAAACCAAGATCAATCTCGATTTGTCCACTTTTGTGCCCAGAACTGGATTCGAACCAGCACACCCTTGCAGGCGCTGCGACCTGAACACAGTGCGTCTACCAATTTCGCCATCTGGGCAACTGATATTGTGTCAGGGGTTGCAAAGATAAGCAGACAAAGCATTTCGCCAAATTTTTTTTCAGATTTCTGCTATTTTATTGGCATTGCTACTGAGAAATGTGATGGAACCTGTTGCAGACAGCGTGTTTAAGCCTCCATCGCTTTGCTTACCCGGCGATACACAAACTCATGGTAAATATGCCGGCGGCAAAACCTGCCTGGCGTATCGGAGTTGATCAGCTTCACATATAATGCTTTGGGTACATCGAGGTACTCGTAGCTGCTGCCATCCTGGAAATTCAATTGCAAGGTTTGTTTCTCGTAACTGAAATCCAGGATGGTAGAGGCAGAGATAGTTTCAGTATACTGGGGCAACGCGGCGGCAATAGTTTCAGGAGCGATGCTTACCAGGAAATGGTAGGCTTCTATCACTGCTTTACTTTTGGCTTCTGCTTCCAGCTTTTGTTCCTCTTCAAAGTCTACTAATTTATCAGGATGCAGTTCCTTCATCAGGTTCCTGTAAACGCTTTTTAATTCTTTTAACTCGGTTGTTTTGGTTACGCCCAGCAACTTCCGGTAATCAACTATTTTACTCATCACATATGGGTTCAAAAATAAACAGGCTGATCACCAGGAACCGGCTACCATCTATTTTGCGGTAAAAAAGCGCAAAGATACCCCGTTTTAAGCTCCCCGGCAAGGAATTATTTCCCCTTATCCAGCGCCATTTTCAGGGCAAGACTTCCGAAAATGCCCGCCATAAACCACTTTTGCGTTTTCACCCACCGGGGATTGGCCGCAAACCAGCTCGTCACCCGGGCGGCAAATAATATGATGATAAAATTTACAGAGATGCTTACACAGATCTGGGTGATGCCCAGCATAAAACTCTGGGCAAGCACCGACCCATAGGCAGGCTTAATAAACTGGGGGAAAAACGACAGGTAAAATACTGCCACTTTGGGATTGAGCATATTGGTAAATAACCCCATACTGAATAACTTCATAGGGGAATCGGCAGCTAAGGTCCGGGTGTTGTCGAATAATCCCTTCCCTCCCGGCTTTACCGCCTGCCAGGCCAGGTAAAGGAGGTAAAGGCTGCCCGCCATTTTTAGCCCGGTATAGGCGAAGGGAACAGCCAGCAACACGGCTGTAAGTCCAAATGATACCAGCGTAATGTGAAAAAGGAACCCGCAGGCCACCCCGGCCAGGGAAATCAGCCCCGCTTTCTTGCCCTGTGTTACGGAGCGGGAAATTAAATAAATCATATTAGGCCCGGGCACTAATACCATGAGCAACGCGGCAAACGCAAATAATAAGAGTTGACTGATCGGTAACATGATACGCAGATAAAGAGGTGGTAAGGTACAAATAAAAAAAGCCACCCCATGCCAGTTCAGGAAATAGCCGTACTTTAATAGCCAGTTTATTGTTTCAACCTGATCTATATGAAAATACCCGCGTTGTTAACCATGCTGCTGGCCTTTATTGTAACAGGCCATGCACAGCAACTGGACTCTCTCAAATACCCGAATGGTTATCTTTACTTTCATACCTATGGCGCCGGAGCGCCGGTAATTGTTTTGTCTGGTGGCCCCGGCAACTCTTGCTTGCAGCAGGAAGAAGTAGCCATAGAACTCAGCAAAAAATACCGCGCCATTTTACCGGAACAACGTGGCACCGGTTTATCGATTCCCGTACCATTTGATAGTACCACTATTACCCTGCAATCGGCGGTGGAAGATCTGGACCGGTTGTTACAACATCTTCATCTTAAACAGGCCGTTTTTTACGGTCATTCCTGGGGCGCTATGCTGGCCATGAGCTTTGCCGCGAAGTACCCCGATAAGGTACGCGCACTGGTACTGGTAAATCCCGGCTATTACAAATTTTCGCCCGACCTGCTCACTACGCATGTCAATAACCTGCGCTCCCATTTAGGTACTGCAGATTTGGTATTATGGGATTCACTGGGCAAAAAGATAGAAGCGGGTAAGGGAACAGCCGCAGATTCTGTGTTGTATAACCGAACCATCCGGCTTGGTTATATTTATAACAAATCGCTGATCGATAGCTTTATGGCAAAGATCTATGCAGCAAAGCCCAATGGGACAATGCAGCAGCTCATGATCAGCGATCTGAACCGGGTGCATTACGATCTCAGTAAAAATTTATTTCATTATAAAGGCCCGGTACACATTATTGCCGGCGCCCAGGATGCACTGGCGTTTTATACGTATGAACTGAAAGTAATCCGCCCTGCCATACAATTGTACTGGATCCAGCAATCCGGCCATTTTCCCATGTTTGAGCAACGCACTGCATTTAATAAACAACTGTGGGCCGTAATGGCTGCCTGGCCATAAATGGAAAATTATCAGCACTAAATTCGTATCTTCTGGCGCTATATCATCCCGATATTAGCACAGTAGACCGGCATTGCGCAAAATACCCCGTATTAACACCGACATATATTGTAAAAAACGTTTCAAAAACAATGCAACTATGAAAGTAGGTATTATCGGATCCGGCGACGTGGGACAAACGCTGGCCACCGCATTTTTAACTGAAGGACATGAGGTAATGCTGGGTACCCGTAACCCGGATAAAGAAGAAGTGAAGAACTGGAAGAGCAAAAATCCGAAAGGCCAAACCGGCACCTTCGAGGCTACTGCCCAATTCGGTGAAATGCTGGTACTCAGTGTAGCCGGCAGCGCGGCAGAATCGGCCGTACAACAGGCCGGCCTGTCCAACTTCGCCGGTAAAGTGGTGATCGACACCACCAACCCCATTGCAGCCGCACCGCCTGAAAGCGGGGTGCTGAAATTTTTTACAGAGCAGAACAGCTCCCTGATGGAAAAAATTCAGGGCCTTATTCCCGAAGCCAGCGTGGTGAAAGCTTTTAATAGCGTAGGGAATGCGCTGATGTACAAACCGCAGCTGCCGGGAGGAAAGCCTACCATGTTTATTTGTGGTAATAATGCCGCCGCCAGGACAACGGTAACGGATATACTGACGGCCTTTGGCTGGGAAACAGAAGATATGGGCACTGCGGTAGCCGCCCGCGCCATAGAACCGTTATGTATCCTGTGGTGTATACCAGGCTTTTTGCAGAATAGATGGAACCACGCCTTTAAATTGCTGAAGCCGTAGTCGCCACCCCACTAGATATCCATAAACTCCCAGGCACTCTGGTAAGCGTTTTTACTTTCTGCATAGCTGATAAAGCTGGCATAAAATCCAAACCCCGACAGGGTGCCGCTATCACCTATTACCACCAGCTTCTTACGGGCGCGTGTCATGGCAACGTTCATGCGGCGGGTATCCGACAAAAAGCCGATGTTGTTTTCCGTATTACTCCTGGTCATACTGATATATACAATATCCCGCTCCTGTCCCTGGAAGCTGTCGATGGTATTCACGGATATTTTATCAGCATAAGGAAGCAGCGTCGGTGAGTGCTGAAGCTGTTCTTTCAGTAACTGTATTTGTTGTTTGTAGGGAGAAATAACTGCCACCGTAGGAAAATCTTTCGGCTGGTAATACGTGCCCAATGAGGCTACCAGCTGGGTGAGATGTTTAAACAGGAATACGGCTTCTTCCGGGTTGGTGGTACTGGTGCCTTCCAGCTTTTCATCAAAGCCGCAACCGGCGGTATCTACAAACGACAGCGGACTGTCTTCCGAAAATAGCAGGTGGCCGGCCACGGAGGCATGTGCTTTCAGTTTATCTCCGTAAAAAATACGCGAAGAATATCCCATAATGGTTTCATGCATGCGATATTGTTCCTCCAGCAGGGTAACGCTTTCGGGGTATAACGCGGTACACTTTTCCAGCAGGGTGGTACTTAGTCCTTTCCGCGCCGCTTCGTCCGACTTAATGGTGGGCGACAGCTGACAATGGTCGCCTGCCAGTACTACCTTTTGTCCTTTCAGGATGGGAATCCAGCAGGCCGGTTCCAGTGCTTGCCCCGCTTCGTCGATCACCACAGTATGATAGCGCTGATTTTTTACAGTATAGTGGTTAGCCCCTACGAGGGTAGCGGTGATGACCTGCGCTTTGGTAATGAGGTCGTCGATGATATATTGTTCGGTATTACCGACTTCCTTCATAATTTTGCGGGCTTCGTCGAACAGGGCTTTGCGTTGTTCCCTTTCCGCCTTGCCGAAGTTGCGCTTGTATTTGTGGGCCATGTCCCTGAATTCGTTGGCCTGTTTTTTCAAACGCTTAATTTCCTTTACACTGGGGTGCTCCGATACTTTGCTGTCGAGCGTGAGCGACATGAGTCGCTCAGATACCCGGGCAGGGTTGCCTACCCGTAATACATTGAGTCCTTCTTCCGACAACTTTTCGCTGAGCAGGTCTACGGCCGTGTTGCTGGGAGCTACTACCAGTATCTGCCGGCCATCCTGGCGGATAAGTGCCTTAATGGCCTGTACCAGCGTAGTGGTTTTACCGGTGCCGGGAGGGCCATGTACGATCGCCAGGTCATTGGCAGTCAATATTTTTTGAACCGCCGCCTGTTGAGAGGCATTCAATGCGGGATTGGTATAAGGTGGCAGATCGGTATGAAAAGCGGGCGCCATTTCCCCGGTAAGGATTTTCACCAGGCGTGCGCTGGGGTCCTTGTCGGGTAAGGCATCCGCCTGTTTAAGGGCAGCCTGCATTTCATCGTAGCTGTTATCGTCAAACAGCAGGTCTATACCCAGTTTGCCGTCGTTGGCCCAATCGGGCAGCTCATCGGTGCGCAGGGTGATTTTCAGCCGGTTGCCGCTCTGGTAGGAGATGGTACCGTCTAAATGGTCGTCTTTGCGGTTATGATTGGAAAACAGCACGGCAGAGGCGCCAAAACGGAGTTGATGTGGAATATCCTGGTGGGTAGTGCGTTCTATTTCAACGGTGAGGTAGTCTCCCCGGCTCATTTCAGACCCCCTGATGGCAATAGGATACCAGCTTAGCCCATTTGCCCTGCGTTCGGCTACAGACGTGCTTTCGGTCATTTGCTGATAAGATTTCCGGTCTTCTTCCCGCTCCGTTTTGAGCAAATCAAGCTGCTTTTTGAAATAATCCATGGCGCAAAGGTAAGATGTTCTGCTTTGTCGCAATCGGCCATTAAGAATGTCGGATTCCCCCAGCAGGAATCCTGGAGAATCGATCTAAGTTTGTATCGTCAATCACACACAAGAAAACAAACAAAAAAATTAAATGTATGGAAACTCAAACATTGTATATGAACACAAAGAACCCTTCTAAAAGCGCCAATATTACCGGCTGGGTTATTACCATCCTCTGCGTACTGTTCCTGCTGGTAGATGCAGTGATGAAAATAGTTAAAGCGGCTGCTTCTGTACAAGGCAGCGCACAGCTGGGCTGGCCTGAAACCCAGGTACAGGGCATTGGCATCGTACTGCTGCTGGCTACTATCCTGTATGCCATTCCCCGTACGGCCGTATTGGGAGCTGTATTTGTAAGTTGTTACCTCGGTGGGGCCGTAGCCGTTATGAGCCGGTTAAACGCGCCTTATTATTTCCCTATTGTTTTTGGCATCCTGATCTGGGTGAGCCTGTTCCTGCGTATTCCTGCCCTGCGCATGCTTTTTCCCCTGAATAAAGCATAAAGCTGAAAGCAAAAAGCATAAAGCAAAAAGCCATTGAAGCGAATAATCTTTGCGAATATGTAAATCGCATTGGTCATTGCCTCAATGGCTTTTTGCTTTACGCTTTTTGCTTTATTTTTGTAGGGATCCTGTGAGCCGAAATGAAAATCTCTATGCGTAACGCATTACCAACAATACGCCTTTGCCAGCCTTTCGACACGCATCATCCATATTCATTCAAAAATTGTCAGCCCTATGAATCACTACACAGCCGGAAACGGCACTCAACAAATTAAGTTAGCTGTTGATATCTCTACCAATGGATTTGCCTGGACACGATGTTTTTCCATTGCGCCAGACAACACCAAATTGCCCATACCGGATGCAGTATCGGACGCTTCCGGCGATATCAATACCATGGCAGTCGGCAGCGCCAAAAGCCTGCAGGGTAGCTTTGTACACATCGTTACCAAAATAGAACTGTTTTGGGACGATATCGATACCCGGAAGATTGAATTCGGGAAGATAGGCACCCGCTATACACTGGATGGCGGTACAGACGGACGCAAAGAGTTTACTACACCGGACCAGACCCTTAACGCCAACGGCGATTTTACCACGATCTATATTTTGATGACTATTAAACTGGACTAATCATGCCGTTATATAAACACCTACTAATAGGGCTGTTGACGATGGGGGCCAGTCAGCAGCTTTTTGCACAGGAAACCACCGCAGATAAACTCAGCATACCCCAAACCAGCGCTTTTAAGCTGGTAGATGTATCGCCTACCCTGATTGAGTCTCCCGCTACGCCTAAGGCTTTCGGTGTATCGGTATTACAGAGTTTTGCGGGAGATGGATGGCCGCAGAATTATACCGCCCAATTTACACCGTACTGGTGGGCACTCCCCAAAAAGCGGGATGTCTTCCGCTTTATAGGTGTAAAAAGAGATACCAGTCACCCTGCCGCCGCCTGGAAAATGCAACCTTTTTCTGCCCTGCAATTCACCAATATTTCGGTGGCCTTTATCCGGAAAGATATGATCCCGGATACTTCCGGGCTGTCGCAAAAAGTATTTTCTATTGGCTTTCACTCCACCCTGGTAAGGGCTTACCGCAGCAGTTACGCTACCCGCCTGCACGCCCTGGTAGATACCCTCACACAAAAGCAGCAAGCCGACATACTGGATGCCGTGAGCTCCGATCCGGCCTATGATGCCGCGGTTACCAGCGGCGATACAGCTACGATCGCCCGCATTCTCCGGCAGTATACCGCCCGCAAAAATGAAGCGCTGACTGCCCTGATGACACGGGTGAAAAACCAGCTGACAGAAAAACCGCTTTTTCAATGGGATATTGCCGGCGCCTATGCTACCTACGGCATTGCGGATACTACCTGGAAAACAGGAAGGGTAGGAGTTTGGACTACTTTGTCACTCAATACGCCGCTCAATTTTGATGCAGCGGTACCCAATACCAATTACCTCAGCATAGCCGCCTATGGCCGGTATATGTATGATGCTTATGCATTGGAGAAAGGTATGGTAACGGGCTCCAACAGCTTCGACCTGGGCGGACGCCTGTCGTTTGAATTTGATCCCTTGAGTTTCGGCGTGGAAGCCGTTTACCGCAAGTACGCAGTGGATGAACACCTGAAATCGCAGCGGGTGGTGGGGTACGCCAACTACAGGATCGCAAAGAATATCTATATCAATGGCGCCTTTGGCAATGACTTCGGATTGGATAAATCCCGCATTCTCGCCATCTTTGGTATCACCCTGGGATTTGGTAACGAAAAGCTGGACCTGGGCCAGCTGCCACCGTTGCCCTGAGTATCCCCGGTATACGCTACCTGCCATGGGCACACACCACAGCAGGTAGCGTACACCGCTTAGGCCAACGCCACATAGCGCCTGCTCTCCGGCCGCAACGCCCAGGATATTATGGCAAATGCCAGGAATAACAACGGGCCTATCAGCTTTACAGCACTATCGCCTACCGCCAGGTGGGAAAACGCCGCCCCGCTCAAATCAAATACTGCCCCTGCATAAGCCCATTCCTTTAATCGTGGCTGCCCCGGTATCGCAATCGCAATGGCTCCCAATACTTTCCATATACCCAGGATCATAGAGAAATAAACAGGATATCCCAGGTGCGTCATCCCTGCTATGACCGCAGGTAGCCGGAGAACATCGCCTACCCCGCCGGATCCCAGCTGGAAAATAACAAGTGCAGTAGCTATCCAGTAAATAATGATACGGGCCTGGTGTTTTTTTTGTTCTTTCATAGCAGATGTTTATGGAATAAGAACTGACACCATCGGAATTGGACAGGTTAAACAGATTTTTTTAGGTAAGCTGATCTATTTTCTCCCGGATACCTTGTTTTTCTGCATCCGTTTTAGCCAGGTCGTATGCTTTTTGCAGACTGGATAAGGCTTTGGCATTATCTATCTCTTTATATAGTTCGCCCAGCAACAAGAAGTAAAAATGATTATTTGTCAGCTGTAATTTCTCTGCTTCAACTAAAGCCGCTTCCCGGCCATTGGCTTTATACAGGGCGAAGGTCCTGTTGAGCGCTACACTGGGGGAATAATTGATAAGTAATAACTGGTTATAGAGTTGAAGGATTTCTTCCCATTTTTCAGGGCTGTCTTCTTTGATACAATGCCAGTAGGCAATGCGCGCTTCCAGGTGATAAGAGCTGATTTCCTGGCCCTGGGCCGACAATCCCAGGAAATGTTCTCCCTGGTGAATGAGTGCCTGGTCCCACAAGGCTTCGTCCTGCGCTTCATACAATACCATAGTATCATCGGGCGCCTGCCGGGCGCCGAACCGGGAGGCATGGAAACACATGAGGGCAATCAGGGCGTTGGTGGCAGGCAAATTGGTCGCCTCATATCCGGTGAGCATAAGTCCTAGCCGTAATGCTTCCACACACAGGTCTTTCCGCAAAATCTGGTTCTGCGTCTGGGAGTAATATCCTTCGCTGAAAAGGAGGTAAATGATGTGCAATACGTTGTCCAGCCGCTTCACAATTTCATGCTCTGGAGGCAGCTCCATTTTTATTTTTTCAGTGCGTAGTTTTTCCTTGGCCCGGAACAACCGTTTATTGATAGTTTCTTTATTGGAAAGAAATGCTTCGGCAATTTCTTCAATACCAAAACCGCAAAGGATGCGCAATGCCAGCCCAATCTGTGCTTCGCTGGCAATGGCGGGGTTGCACACCGCAAACAACATTTGCAGCTGGCTGTCTTTAATCTGCTGAGGCGAAAACTCCAGTGCATCGCCTTCGGTACTTTTTTCGTTTCTATAGGTAATTTCCGGTAACACTTTCTGTTCGTAAATTTTATTTCTCCGGAAATGGTACAACGTTTTTTGTTTGGCTACCATATATAACCAGGCAGTGGGATTGGCCGGCATCCCTTTTACACCCCAGGTTTCGGTGGCCTGTAAAAAAGTTTCGCTGACAATATCTTCCGCCAGTTCTATATGTTGTAATCCATACAGGTGGCTGATAACAGCTACCATCTTGGCAAATTCCTGTTGAAATAAATATTTGAGTGAAGCGGTTTCCTTTTCCATATAATATGACAAAAACCACTCCCCGGAAAGAGTGGATTTTTGTGAAGAGATATAATCTTTTATTGCATGATAGCCCTGATTTCTACGCTACCATTGGCATCCAATGCAGGACAGCCATGCGCCAGTGTAGTAGCTTCTTCCAGGGTATCGGCTTTTACAATCATAAAGCTACCCAGGCGTTCCCTGATTTCAACAAAGGGGCCATCGGTGATTACGCCACCAGCTTTCAATACCTTACCATCGGTTTCCAGCCGGCGTCCGGTGGCGCTCAGTTTACCCTGGGCGGCAATACCGCCTACCCAGTCGGCCCATTTTTTTCCAATGGCCTGCATTTCTTCTGGAGTAGCCTGACTGTAATCGTAACTGGGTTGGCGGAATATTAACATGAACTCTTTCATGACGTATTATTAGTTTAAATAGTGAATGAATGTACGATTAAATTATTAGTTGGCTTTTGCGGTAAACATGCCTGGTTGATAATTGCCGGCTACCGGACGGAAAGCAATATTAATGCGGTTATAGCCACTGATAGTGATGGCAGCGATGGTTAAGTCGATCAGCTCTTCTTCAGAAAATTCCTGGCGGGCGGTTTCATATACATCATCCGGTGCCTCGTTGGCGTTGATGGCTTCTACCCAGGCAAAAGCGGCGCGTTCGCGTGCGGTATATACGGGTGATTCTTTCCAGGCCGGCAACATATACAGGCGTTGCTCTGTTTCGCCCATTGCACGTAAATCTTTGGAATGCATATCCAGGCAATAAGCGCAGCCGTTTACCTGTGATATCCGGAAATAGATCAGGTGGAGGAGAGGTTGTTCAATGCTGGATTTACCCAGGTACATGCCTAAGCCAAATAATGCTTTCAGTGCGGATTGTCCTTTTTGCAGATAGTTAATTCTAGGTTCCATGATGTCGTTATTTAATTATTGAATGTTTGTGTTTATACTTCAATAATGCTCGGGTAAATCCGAATTGGACATCTTGCCGGAAAAATTCTCAATTTTTTTTTATTTTCCTTGTAAATCCCCTACAGTACAGCACTTTAATTTTCCAATAAAGCTACTTTTACCGCCATACCATCCATTTTTTGGTTGGCTTCATCGGCAATAATGGCATTTCTGCCGGCCCATTGCATTAGCGTGGTATTGTGCTGGCCAGCGGCAATCTGCGCTATGCGGAAATAAGTATATGCCAGTAACTCCGGTACCCGCGATGCACATTGCAGGGCGCGTTGATAATAGTCCAGGGCTTCTGCAGGTTTATTCTGTGTGCTCGTGATCCGTCCCAGCTGATACAACAGCGAAAATTCCACCCCCGCGGTGTCATGGGCAATACCTTCTTTTAAATAAGAATGTGCCAGGCTGATCGCTTCATCGTCCTTACCATCCATCCGCAGGCGTAGCACCCGCCCTGGTTTCGCCTGGGCATAGGCTATCCGGGCCAGCGAATCCTCCCAGTGCAATACCTTAAAATAAGGATCTACCTGCACCGATGCTACAGCGCTGTTTACCGGCAGCTGAAATGTTTCACTACGGGCGACGATGCTAATGTTTTCCATAGACTGATGCCCATCTTTATAAGTAACCAGTACTTCCAGCGGCAGCTGGTAAAGGCTGTCTTTTTGGGTAATGGTTAGCTGGAGATGATTACCTTGTTGTTGCCACTGCTGCTCCCAGGCCGGCGCCCCGGTACGTTCGAACCATTGCTGGTAAAACCATCGTAAGCTGCTGCCATGGGCGGTAGCTATTTCCTGGAGGAACTGGTCCCAGCTCAGGCCATCGCGACTGTATTTGTTGCCGATGGTTTGCATGGCTTTGTGAAAAACAGGTTTCCCTACTACATTAGATAATAATTCCAGCGCCAGGAATCCCTTACTATCTCCCAATGTATGGCCATTGCCGCCGGTGAGCGCCGACAAAGGTTCATCATTGCCCGCTGCCACATTTTTAAGATAGCCCAGCCCGCTCTGATCGCGGAGGTAACCGGCGTACCCGGTTTTCCGGTAATAAATGGCATGTGCACTATCAAAATGGCTCACTACCTGCAGGGAGCCATACTGCGCCATGCCTTCCGACAACATGTCGGCGCCGCTACTGCCCTTCGACAGGATCTTGTTACCCCACCACTGATGTCCTATTTCATGGCCAAAAAGGGCATAGTTAAATTCATGCAGTGCACCAGTGGGCATCACCACCCCACCTAATACACTGGCGCCACCAATACCAGTACGTTCCGATACGGCATCGGGAAATTCAATGATGGAAAAATTAGGTATCGTTAAAGGACCAAACAGGGTGGTGAGATAATCCAGTACCATAGCGGCTTGCCGGGATAGCTGGCTGCCATTTACACTTTTACTGAGACTATAAGTATAAAAGAGATACTTGCCCTGGTATTCCTGCCGGGTATAGTGGCCAATATATAGTGAGAAGATATCGGGCTGATCGTACCGGAATTCGGTCGTTTGTCCCACGGCCGTTGAACCGGCGGAGCTCATCCTGCTGGCAGCCATCACGGGCGTAAAGCCGGCAGGCGCGGTTACCCGGATAGTGCCGCTGCCCCGTATAGCGTTGTCGGTACCATCGGCGGCGCGTGTCATCACCTGTGGGTACCATGCAGAGCCATATCCACCGGCCATGCAGAAGCTGCTGTCGATGTAAAACTGGAAAGCCGGTGCAGCGCCCCTGTCCAGGGTATAGCTAAAGCGCAAGACCGTACCTTCCGGTAGCGGGCGGCTAAACCGCCAACGATAAACAATATCGCCGGATTCGTTGGTGCTGGTGTCCATGGAGGCATTCCTGCCTTCCAGCTGCAACCTGGGATGGCCCTGGCCCCGGCTCATCACGATGGTGACGGTATCAGTAGCAGGTGTACTGGTAGCAAACCGGAGGTGGCCTGTTACCAGGAAAGCTTTCTTTTCCGGATTAGCCTGTACCTGCAACTGGTAACTAAGCTGGCGCTGGGCACATAACCACAGGGGACATAACAGGAACAGCAAAAGGATAAGTCGGCGCATCTTTTTTAGTACAAAGAAAAAGACGGATCACCAATAAAAATGGAACCAGATTAACTATTCAGGAGTTTCCTGAATTGATACGGCGTACTGCGATAATGCCGGCGGAATATCCTTACCAGGTGGGAGGCGTCCGAAAAGCCGGTGGCGAAGGCAATATCGGCAATGGGAAGCGCAGTGGTAAACAACAGGAACATAGCTTTCTTTACCCGCATTTCCAATTGATATTCGCCGGGCGTCATGCCTTCTTTTTCCCTGAATGCGCGGGCCAGGTAAATAGGATGTACATAAACCCGGGAAGCGAGTGAATGAATGGTGTGATGGGTATCAAATTCGTTTTCCAGGATAGCCTTTGCTTTCGACAACCAGGGTAGGCGGGAAGGGATTTTAACAGCACTTACATCCGACAGCCAGTCCAGGACATATTCTTCAGGCATGCTGCTGGAAGGATCCTGCAGAAAAGAATATAACAGCTGGTACAGATACTGGAAGGTGCCCGTTTTGTACACTGTTAGCCTGGAGGGTAATTGTTGTGATGGCGCCAGCTCCTTTAACCCGGGATATTTAAATTCAATATTCAGGCATCTGCCGGGAATGGCGTGGAACCGGTTGGCATGTGTATAGCCGGCAGGGCGGAACAGTACTTCTCCGGGTAGAATGGCTTGCTGCCGGCGACCCGCCACCTCCTCATATCCACCACTGATCAGCAGGCTGAGGTACGCATTTTCATGATAGTGATCATGCAAGTGCGTATTGGGCTGATATGCGGTGATATTCAGCTTGAAAAGCGCTGTTTCATTAAACTGCTGCTCCTTACCAAAATAATGTCCGGCAGAGAGAAGGATACTCATAAGGCTGGCCGGTGAAAAAATAGCAGTACCGGCAAAACAAATATACAGGAAAAACAGCCGGTTTCGTCACAGCATTTGCTGCTTTCACCACATGTGAATGTTATTTTGATGTAAGCGCTATAATATTGATCATCCTTATAAAATCATATTTATGCGATTACTCATTACGGGAATAATATGCCTGCTGGCAGCGGCTATCCAGGCTCAAAACCGGGATATAGCCCTGAAGGCTTATTTCGACAGTATTTCTGTTCACCATCTGTACGATGGAAATATTGTCCTGGCAGAAAATGGGCATAAGGTATACGCTTTTTCCGGCGGATACGCTAACTATGCTACCAAGCAACGTAATACCATCGCCTCCCGTTTTAACCTGGCCTCCATTTCAAAAGTATTTACGGCTACGGCTATCCTCCAGTTAAAAGATAAAAAGCAACTGAGATTGGAAGACCCGGTGGCCCGCTACCTGCCGGCATTCCCCTTCCCCGGTATAACGATCCGCCACTTGCTAACGCATACCTCCGGATTGCCTGACCTGGAATTATATGAAGAAACGGTTAAACAGTATCCTGATTCGGTGATTACCAATGCTGCCGTACTACCCCTGCTCCGGCAATGGAACAAAGGTCTTTATTTTACGCCGGGTGATCAATTCCGGTATTGTAACACCAACTTCACGTTGCTGGCCCTGATCTTAGAAAGGATCACCGGCAGCACATTTCCTGTCTATCTCAAAAAATATATTTTCAAACCTGCCGGTATGACGGATACTTATGTAGCGGTATACGGCAGTAGCAATTTCCAGGATAGCCTTCGTGTAAAACAACAGGTAAAACCTGCATTCTATGACTCCGTATATACAGATGCGGTGCAGGTAATGCGTTACAGGTATAGTGAATATAATAACCAGGCAAGCATAGGGCCATCCAACGTAGTCACTACAGTAGACGATATGATAAAATTCGATAACGCTTACTTTAATGGAAAACTGTTGAAGCAGTCTACTATAGAAGAGGCTATTACCCCATTAAAGCTCAATAATGGCAAAGTATACACGGAGCATATGGATACTATGCTGGGAGAAGGAACTGGGCAGTATGGTTTGGGTTGGGATATATTTATACAGCCAGGTTATGGAAAAGGCGTGGGGCATGGCGGATTTAAATTTGGATTAGCCACATTTTACTATCATCAACTGGAGCGCAAACAGGTTATAATAGCTTATACTAATGGCAACAGCCGCTTTGGGGAAAATGTAACCTCTTGTTTTTATATATTGAATCACCGGCCACCTATGCCACTGTATTTTAAAATGTCTGTCGTGCGGGCATACGCCCTGGCACTGACCACGTTCGACGCCAACCATGCAGCTTGTATGCTGCATCTTTACAAAGCAGATACTTCCCATTATTATTTTAGTACCTGGGAGATGAATATGCTGGGATATGATTTCCTGTACCAGTCTGCTGCCCAAAAGCACCAGCAATGGTCGCTGGAAACATTTAAACTGAACACTTTTCTGGATCCAGGTAACTTCAATGTATACGACAGCTATGGGGAAGCATTGCTGGAAGCGGGCTACCGCGAGGATGCTATCAGGATGTACAGGAAATCCCTTGAATTGAACCCTACCAGCCCGGATGGGTTAAAGGCGATGAAGAAATTGGGTCTACTTTAATCATTATAAAAACAGGCAGCCGGTTATTTTCCAGCTGCCTGTTGTACATAGGGGTGATATATAAATGGTTAGTAACTCACGGAGATGCCTATATTAAATGCCGCGCCTTTGCCCTTCGCATAAAACCCTGGAATCATAAACCACTGCGATCTTGCAGGGAAGTAATCGGCATTGAAGAGGTTTTCAACACCCAGTGTCAGCAAGGTGCTGCGCGAAACGCGGTAACTGGCATTCAGGTTAAAGAGATGATAGGGCTTTACGATACCTTCATAGCCTTTGTACAGTCCGCTGGGCAATTTTTCAAAGCGGTCCCGTTTCATAATACCCGTATAATGCAGCTGTACTTCCAGCGTATTCAGCGGACGATAGCTGATGCTGCCGCCTATTTTAGGCGCAGCAATACGGCGGTTGTTGAGGTATACATCGTAGTGACTGGCGCGCCCGGTATCGGCTTTGCCCTCTGCATAGCTGAAAGTGGCATTCAGGTCCAGTTTACTGAGCGGGCGGTATTGTACCGCTGCTTCAAAACCGTATATACGTTCCGGTGTCCTGCTTACCACGAATAGATCGGTTTTGGTATCGTATACCATTTCAGCGCCCAGCCTGGAGGTGCTGATAAAGCCGGTAAGTTCAAAACGTAATTGCTGCATTTTACTCACAAATCCCAGTTCATAGTTATTGACCTGTACAGCTTCGGTATTGATTTTCTTTAAGTCATTCACTTTGGCGTCGCGGAGTGCCAGGCCTACGTCAGATACGGAAAAGCCCTGGGAGAAGCTGATATAGGGGGAGAAGAGAGGAAGGCGGTTATAACGAACGCCTACGTTGAACAGGGTAGCGGTATAGTTAAGATCTCCGCCTTTTACGGCAAAGCTGGGCGTTATCGTAGCACCGCTGGCGTTAGTAATACGTAACGTCGTATAATCGTTCACACCTATTTTCACGTTCTCGATCCGGATACCGCCTTTCACGATAAGGTCATCCATCAAAGTCCACTGCGTTTCTGTGAAAGGAGCGATGTTGAACATATTCATCTCCGGTACCCATACCCGCCCATCTACCAGTGGCTGGGAGGTAATGTCGTTTACCAGGTCGGTACCATAAGACAAACTGCCTTTGTTACCTACAGGTGAATTGAACAGGAAGCGGAATCCCTTTTTCTTTGATAAAGTATGCGATTGTCCATCGCCGCCTTCAAAGCGCCCCAGGGATACGTAAAAGATATCATCGCGCGATTCGTAGTAAGCATCGGTTTGCAGGCTGGTGCCGCCAATAAGGCTGTCGGCATGCCAGGAAAGCTGGAGATTATGGTTGCCGTTGATACCGGTAGGACTGCCGGCCTGTTTACCCAATACGCCGGTAGCCGGTTTGCCGGTGAGATAATCGCCATTTACCAGGGTATACTTGGAGTTTTGCAGGCTGCTATACAGGTTATACATGAGCTGAATATGGTGGCGGCGATTGGGCGTATATCCCAGCTTCACAAAGGCATTGTAGCTATCGGTTTCTCCCAGGCTGTAGTTAGGGCCTACCAGTTGTCCTTTGGCATCTTTCCATTCACCGGTACGTTCATACACGCCGTTTACCACGTAATCAAATTTACCGGACTTTCCGTGCAACAACTGCCCTATACGTCCACCCACACTGTTTTTGAGGCCAGCGAGCGATCCGGTAAGGTTTACACTCGTTCTGCCCCCGATGGCTTTATCTTCTTTGGGAGTCAGGGTAATATAGTTGATTAAACCACCGGCAGCGCCGTTACCATAGATAGCGGTAGCGCCTTTGATCACGTCGATGCGCTCCAGCACAGCCGGGTCAATAGAGCGCAAATCTACTTCTCCATTGCGCAGGGGAGTGGATTGCGGGATACCATCAATCATAATGAGTACGGATCTTCCGCGCAGCGACTGCCCCACATTACTGTTGGTTTGGGCAGAAGGCGCCAGCCCGGGGACTTCATTGGCCAGTATCTGGGTAATATCGGTGGTAACCGCCATGTTGTCTTCCAAGGTTTTACGGGACAGCACCGTTACAGACGACGGGATATTGTCAAGCATTTCTGGTTTACGGCTGGCAGATACTACTACTTCTCCCAGCTCCCGGGAAGCAGGTGCCAGCAGCCAGTCGACCGTTTGCTCCCCTCCGGCCTGCAGCGTTTTGGACTGGGTATCATATCCCATTAAGGAAGCCGTTAACACTATCGCGCCGGATTGACTGGTTTCGATATTGTATTTTCCATCCTTGTCTGTATAAGCCGCGGTAGCGGTACCCTTAATCTGCACCATGGCGTACCGGAGGGGGGCGCGCCCTGAACGCACTACGCCATTAATAACGGTTTGCTGGGCAGAGGCTACTAAAGAAAAAAGACAGGAAAATAAAATAGCTACGAATAGGTTGGTTGAAGTTGACATGTGTTCCGCTGAAATTTTTTGCAAAGTTAAGAGAGGGAGAACACAGCGGCGATCGTATCGGGAATTTGATTTATAGAAATGGGAAAATTTATTTAACTTATGAGTTTACTTTTCCTCCTGACATAGGGCTGTCGCAAAGCCGGCTTACGTTTGTATCATCAAATTAAAAAACATGGAGGCAGATATTCAAACACTTTACCAGTCAGCTATTGGCACTGTACATAATTTCCTGTGCCAGTGCCGGCAGTGTAAAGTGTCGGGTAAAGAATACCAGGAAACATTTTCTATTGCTTATATCCGCAAAGGCAACTTCCGGTTTAAAGTGTTTAGAAACGACCTGGATGCTTATAGCGGTTTATTTCTCCTGTGTAAACCTGGTTATGAGCACCAGGTGGCGCATATACATGATATTCCGGACGAATGCACTATTTTTTCTTTTCCGGCAGAAAGCGCGGCGCTGTTACAGGAACAGGCCGCCGGGTTTGACTGGTTTTTTCACAACCCGGATATACAGTCGGTGCTGGTAAAAGCTACGCCTGAAATGGAACTGCTGCATCAGCATATTTTCCACCTGCTTGGAAAGCCACATTATCCGCAACTATGGGTAGAACAGCTGATGACAACACTCTTTTTACGGGTATTATCGGCGGGGAATGATTTGAAATGGCCGGTATTGAGTGATAAACAAAAAAGAAATTATTTGCCGGTGATAGAAACCGTAAAGGCGTTTATCCACGAAAACCACACCGACGTCATTACCTTGCCGCAACTAGCGGCATTGGGACACTTGAGCCCTTTTCATTTTAACCGGTTATTCAGGCAGGTTACCACCACCACACCTTATCATTATTTATTGCAGGTGCGGTTGCAACAGGCACACCTGCAATTGCGCCATACCAATCTGCCGGTCACAGACATCGCTTTCTCCTCCGGCTTCAACAGCCTCGAACATTTTTCAGCGGCCTATAAAAAACAATTTGGAAAATCACCATTAGCTACCCGCTGTTAAAAAGCGCAATTTTCCTTAAATAGATGGGATAGCCGCCGGTTAATTTTGTGGTATCAAATCAATAATTATGAAAACGCAATTATTAACCACCCTGGAAAATGCCAGGAATTATACCCTGGGTGTGGCAGCGGCGATGCCGGCAAAGAACTACGATTTTAAACCTGCAGCCGAAGTATTCTCCTTCGGAGAGTTGTTACATCATATCGGTTATGGCATCGGTTGGTGGGAAGAAAATTTTATGCGGCAACAATCGTCCGACTGGAACCCGCCGGCCCCTGCTTCCGGTAAGGAGGCAACGATGAGTTATTTAGAGGGCGCTTTTGCTGCATTGAAAGAAAGCGTGGAAAAGCATGCCACTACTGATAAAGCGATAGCAGGATTTTATGCTACTATCGATCATATTACGCATCATCGCGGACAGGCTACTACCTACCTGCGTTGCAGAGGTATTGTGCCTCCGGAATATATTTATTAACCTATAATAGCTGTTTTATGCCAGTGTACTATGTAAATAGTTATGATATTACCAACATGGAGGAGTATGCCCGGTATGGCCCGCCGGTAGCGGAATTGTTGAAGAAATATGGTGCTGAAATATTGGCGGCCGATCTGCAGGCTATTGGGGTGGAAGGTAGCCCCAGAACGATGAATGCCATTATCAGATTTCCGTCGGAAGCAGCAGCGCTGCAATGTTACAGCGATCCGGAATACCAGCCCCTGAAAGCTATCAGGTGGAATTCCTGTAGTAGTGGAAGCATGATCCTGGTACATGGACTATAAAGTAAGAGCAATGGACATTCCATTGCTCTTATTGCTTTAAATAAAGTTGTTTATAAATGTTAAAATAATATCTATTTGTGCGGAAATAAATAACCTTTTTGGTATAAATATAGCCCCATGGCGAAAATAGCTTATGTCTGCCGGTCGTAAATAATGGAAACCAGGTTTTCGGGAAGTATATTTTCTGTATTTTACATTTTGTATCCAATGGTATTGACTGGTTTTTACCATTATACCTGGTAATTCAACTTGTTATTTCTAAAATTGCCCGGCATCAGAAATGAATCTGAATGCCGTTGAACTGGGGTTTTTAAAGAGGATGGATAATAATTCAGGACATGAACTTGCACTTTTCCGCCAGATCGCAATGGGCGATGAAGCTGCGTTTGCGTCGCTGTTTCATTTGTATGTTCCAAAAATAAAGCCCGTAATCACCCAGATTATCCGGGTAGAAGGACCAGAGAAAGATATTATCCAGGAGATATTCCTGGGCATCTGGTTAGGAAGGGAAAAATTGAACGAGGTAGCCATGCCCCATAACTGGATCTTTAAGATGGTCTATTTTCGTTGTTATACCTGGCTGCAGCGGCAAGGGACCAGAAATAAGGCCGTACATATCCTGGGTCTTGAAAACCCGCTTGTTTCCAATTTTACGGAAGAAAATCTATCTTTCTCAGAAACTGCGATGCTGGTAAAGCAGGCCATCCAACAACTCCCGCCCCAGGCGAAGAAAATTTATACGCTAAGCAGGGAAGGAGGGCTGAAGATTACCGAAATAGCCAGTCAATTAGACTTATCTCCCCAAACAATTAAAAATTCCCTGGTCCGCTCCCTGAAATCCATCCGGGAATTCCTTATAGAACATGGAGTTATCCTTCCGCTCATCCTCCTGGAGATGGGAGTTTTATTTTTTTGTTAAAATTTTTTTATCCCGATAGGTACTATCGGTTATTTGGCGGTACGTATAAATACAGAGGGCTGTTTTTTCCATGTTTCCTGTGCTACGTTATCAACTGAGTATTACATTTAAAAACCACGGTATTGCCTGATATAGAAAGACTTACATATCTGCTGACGCGTATCCGTTCGCAGCAGGCCAGCAAAGAAGAGTACCAGGAGCTGCTTTCCCTGATCCATGCAGATGAATCTGGTGAGGTAGTAGCGTTGATGGATGCTTTCCATGCTTCGGAAACGCCGGTAACAGATGCCGGAGGGTACGATCATACCTATTGGCAAGCCATATTAACAGAAATACTCGACACCGATAAAGTCATAGAAAAGCAGCCAGTGCGGTTCCTGTCATTGAAAAAATGGTGGGCGGCCGCTGCGGTCGTTGCCATCGCTGCTGCCGGGATCTATTTTCTACGGCCGCATAAAGTGCAACCGCCTGTTGTAGCCACTAAAGCCCCTGTACGCGATGTAGCCCCAGGCGGAAATAAAGCCATGTTAACCCTGGCTGATGGTTCGCAGATAACATTGGATAGCGCCAGCAACGGTCTATTGGCTACCCAGGGGCAAACAAAAGTGACCAAATTGTCCAACGGGCAACTGGTATATGATGAATCGGCCAACCCGGAAGGACAGGTGTTATATAATACCATGAGCACCCCTTTGGGAGGGCAGTATAAACTGGTATTGCCCGATGGGTCTACTGTATGGCTCAATGCAGGATCCTCTATTACGTACCCTACTGCCTTTATTGGTAAGGAGAGAAGCGTATCTATTACCGGTGAGGCCTTCTTTGATGTGGCGAAAAATGAAAAAATGCCTTTCCTGGTAAAAACAAGGGGCACCGTGGTAGAAGTACTGGGTACACAATTCAATGTCAACGCCTATACAGACGAAGCAGCCATTGCCACCACCTTACTGGAAGGCGCGGTACGCGTTAATCTGCGCCAGCAGCAACTGCAGCTCCGGCCCGGGCAACAAGCCAGGATAGCGCCCCAGGCCGATAAAATAGCCGTGGTAGACCACGTAAACCTGCAGGAATGCGTTTCCTGGAAAGACGGGTTCTTTTCATTCGATAATGCTGATCTCCCCACCGTTATGCGGCAATTGGCCCGGTGGTATAATATAGAAGTGAAATATGAAGGAGCTGTCCCTCAGCGCTCATTTACCGGGGAAATCGGCAGAAGCCTCTCCCTGTCACAGGTATTAAAGGGTTTAACTAAAACAAGAATCAAATATAGAATCGAAAATGGCAACAGGATCGTTATCCAGCCTTGATTATTGAACAATTAAATAATTGAACAATGAATAAAACTAAGTCCTGACAGTAGCCCTGCAGGCTTTCCACGCATTTTTAAAATGAAAAAAACCGGGGATAAAGATTGGCGTCCTACCCCGGCTTTGGCTCAGTTTAATCAACAAACAAGTCGGTAAACATTATTTATTAATTCAACCAAACATTGCAAAAGTATGCAAGTAAATGCTATTTGTAATTCCGGTACCCGCAAATATTGGAAATATGCGGACGTATCCACCAAAATCCTGTTAGTTATGAAGCTAACTTCGTTTATGCTGCTGCTTGCCGCATTGGAGGTCAGTGCCAAAGGTAATGCCCAAACAGTGACCTACTCGGCTAAGGAGGTGAGTTTAAGGAAAGTGCTAAACATTATTAAAGACCAAACCGGTTATGTTTTCTTCTACGATAAGGAAGATATAAAAGACAGCCATCCTGTATCCCTGAACCTGAAAAATGCTTCTCCGCAAGTAGCTATGGAAGCGGTGCTGCGGGATCAAAAACTCAGCTTCGACATCCAGGGGAATACAATATTTATTACTAAAGCTGAAACGCCGGTAGTTGCCGCCACCGTGGCTAATACACCGCCGCCGGTAACCCTTACCGGTAAAGTAACCGATGAAAACGGCGCACCGGTTCCCGGCGTATCTATAGTAATAAAAGGCACCCAGAAAGGGGCTATCACTGACCCCGGTGGCGTATTCCATATTGCCAGCACCGGTGAAAATGTGACCCTCCTGGTGACCAGCATTGGTTACGAAAGCCAGGAAGTGAAAGTAGCCGCCGGCCAAACACAGGTGAATATCAGGCTGAAACCAGATGTTAGTTCCCTGAAACAATTGGTGGTAGTAGGTTATGGCGTTCAGAAGAAAGCCAATCTCACCGGCGCCGTTGCCAGCATCGGCACCAAAGAATTGACCAACCGGCCTGTTACCAGCTTAGGTAATGCGCTCCAGGGAACCATGCCCGGTGTAACTGTTACTGCTGCTGCCAGCGGCCAGCCAGGCTCCGATGCAGGAACCATCCGCATCCGGGGTATCGGTACACTGAATAATGCTGATCCTATTGTGGTAGTAGACGGGGTGATCACTACCCTCGCCAACCTGAACAACATCAACCCGGACGATATCGCCTCCATGTCGGTGTTAAAAGACGCTGCTTCTGCTGCTATCTACGGTTCCCGTGCAGCCAACGGCGTTATCCTGGTAACTACCAAGCAGGGTAAAAAAGGCGTTACACAGGTAACTTACAATGCTTATGTAGGAAAGCAGAAAGCTACCGGTCTCCCTGACTTCCTGCCCTCCTGGCAGGCAGCTACCCTGTTTAACCAGGCGAGGATCAACGAAGGGAAAACCGCCCGTTATACGCCAGCAGAAATTCAGAAGTTTAAAGATGGCTCCGATCCGTTTAATTATCCTAATACAGACTGGCTCGGTATGTTTTATAAAGGAAGTGGTATTCAGCAAAACCATTACCTGGGCTTATCAGGTGGGTCAGAAAAAACACAGTACAATTTGTCGCTGGGCTTATTCGATGAAAATGGCCTCGTAAAGAAAACAAATGCTACCCGCTATACTGCCCGCCTGAACCTCACTTCTGAAGTAAGGAGCAACATACACGTAAATGCGAATGTGGGCTTTACCTCTACCGGCAAAAAGGAACCCAGCAACCCTTATACCGGCGACTTTACACAGCTGGTACGCCAGATCAACCGTATCTCTTCTACCGTACCTTATAAATATGCAAATGGTTACTACGGCGCTATCGGCGACGGTAACCCCATGGCATGGCTCGAAGGCGCCAGCCTGAACCAATATGCGTACTACGACCTGATCAGCAACGTAGGCGCTGACTGGGAAATCATAAAAGGACTGCATTTCAAGCCCTCTATCGCCTACATCATGAAGATGAACCGTAATAAGAAGTTTATCGCCGATCAGCAGTACTATACGGCTAACGGTGACAGCTCCTTCTACCAGGGTCCTTCTTCTGTAAGAGATGAAAATTATCTGACCAACACCCTGACACAACAGGCTTTATTGGAGTATAGCAGATCGTTTGCCAAACACAATTTCAAGATCCTGGGTGGTTATTCACAGGAACATACAAAAGGGACTTTTGATGATGGTTATCGCAAGGGATTCCTTAACAATCTTCTGACAGATGTAAACCTTGGTTATACCGATGGCCAGACTACCAGCGGGTATACCTATGAGCTGGGCTTACAGTCTTATTTCGGGAGACTGAACTACGACTATGATGGTAAATACCTGTTTGAAGCCAACCTTCGTTACGACGGTACCAGCCGCTTTGGTCCGGATAACAGGTGGGGCTTGTATCCTTCCTTCTCTGCGGGTTGGAACATCGACCGGGAAAACTTTTTTGCTAATATAAAAGAATATGTTTCCAACCTTAAGTTAAGGGCTTCCTGGGGGCAACTGGGTAACCAATATGTGAAAACATACGACGCCGCCAAGTATCCTACCTTCCCTTACTACCCATATATCCCCACTGTTAGTGCTGGTCAGAACTATATATTTGGTGGTACGAATGCTACCATTGCCACTGGTTTTGCGCCGGTAAATGGAGCCAATCCTAATCTGCAGTGGGAAACTACCACTGAAAGCGGTGTAGGCGTGGATGCAACATTCCTTGATAACAAGCTTAACTTCACGGCAGACTATTTTAATAAGAAAACAACTAATATTCTTCTGACGGTACCTGCCGCAGCTACTTATGGATTAAATGCTCCTGTACAGAACGCGGGGGCCGTGCTGAATAAAGGATGGGAGTTTTCCCTCGGATATAGCGACAGAAAAGGCGACTTCTCTTATAGCGCTAATTTCAATACCGCTATCATCAATACCAAAATAACAGACCTTCACGGAACAGGCCCCATCATTGATGGATATACAGTGCAACAGGAGGGTCTTCCTATTAATGCATTGTATGGCTACATCGCAGAAGGTATCTTCCAGTCTGCAGACGAAATCGCCAAAGCTCCTAAACAGTCCTCCAACACCGCTCCAGGTGATATCAGGTATAAAGACATAGATGGTGACGGTAAAATCACTAGTGCCGACCGGCAGTACCTGGGTAACTATTTCCCTAAAGTAACTTTTGGTCTTAACCTGAGTGGTTCCTGGAAGAACTTTGATGCAAGCATCTTCCTGCAAGGTGCTGCCGGTGTGAAAACATACATCGACGGCGGTAAACTCGGCCAGGTTGGTAGCTCAGTTGGAAGACCTACCACCGCGCTCCTGGATACCTGGACGCCTGAAAATACCGGCGCCGCTTTGCCCCGTATCTGGAGCAGCTATACACAGAATGATCCTAATGGTACCCCTTCTTCTTTTTGGGTGAAAGATGGATCATACCTGCGTCTGAAAAATCTGCAGATAGGATATACACTCCCTGAAAATCTGCTGAAAAGAATTGGCCTTACTAAGGTACGTTTCTACTACAGCGGCCAGAATATCCTGACATTTGATCACCTCTACAAATGGATAGATCCGGAGGCACCTAATACTAGCAGTATTTACTACTACCCTCAGGTAAAGGTGAATACACTGGGTGTCAATGTTAGTTTTTAACCAATAAGCATAACGATCATGAAAAGGAACATACTATATATATTTCTCTTTGCTTCTTTACTGGAAACGGCGTGCCAGAAAGATTATCTCAGTAAACAACCTACAGATGCATATAACAATGATAATCTCTGGTCATCTCCCGCTGGTGTTGCTGCTGCTTTAAATGGCTGTTATAATGGTTGGGAAGGCGATTACAATCTTCTTTATATGGATGCTGTGAGCGATAATAGTTACAGCCAATGGTATTGGGATAATTACCAGCACCTCGGTAATGGTACAGCTTCTGCGGCAGACCCAAATGTACAGAACAGGTGGGATTATAAAACAATCCAGAAATGCAACTGGTTCATGGAAAACGTAGACCGCGTGTCGATGGACACTAAATTAAAAACAAGATACAAAGCAGAAGCTCGTTTCTTAAGGGCCTACCAGTATTTCACGATGTCACAGCTTTACGGAGATGTCCCATTGGTACTAAAAACCTTAAGTACGCAGGAAGCGGCAGTCGTTACAAGAACACCCAGAGCCGAAGTGCGTAAGTATGTGCTTGATGAACTGGCTGCTATTGCACCCGACCTTGAGGTTAGCTATAGCGGTACCGATGTAGGACGCATTACACAGGGCGCTGCTCTTTCCCTGAAAGCCAGGGTGGAATTGTATGATAAGAAATATGCAGACTGTATCGCCGATTGTAAAAAAGTAATGGGATTAGGATATACCCTCTATCCCAAATATCAGGACCTGTTCCGCATTGCGAACGAAAACAACAGCGAAGTAATCCTGGACGTACAATATAAGGCCAATGACCTGCCTAATGGCGATATTGGTATCATGCCTTCCTCCGGCTTCGGTGGCTGGGCTTCCCTGAGCCCCACACAGTCATTGGTGGATGCCTACGAAATGAAAAACGGCAAAACCATCGATGATCCGGCTTCCGGCTATGATGAGAATAATCCCTATAATAATAGGGACCCCCGCTTATCAGCTACGGTGGTATATCCTGGACAGTTGTATGAAGGTAAATACTATAACTCCATTGAGGCCGGCAAGGATGATTATTACAACGGTAATAACAATTCTCCAACTGCTTATATAGAGAAGAAATTCACTTCTCACCTGTCCGATTTTCCGGATATGTGGAACACGGGTTTGAATATGATCGTGATCCGCTATGCAGAAGTATTGCTAACCTACGCAGAAGCACAAATAGAATCTGGTGTAATCGACAACACAGTATACGATGCATTGGACGCTATCCGGAAACGTGCCGGTATGCCGGTGGTAGACAGAGCGGTGTACAATTCACAGGATAAACTGCGTACCCTCGTAAGACGCGAGCGCAGAGTGGAACTGGCATTGGAAGGCCTCCGCTGGTATGATGTACAACGCTGGGAAATTGGTCCTACCGTTAGAGCGGGCGTAGTATACGGTTCCAGGTTAGGAACGGTAGATGCTGCCACCGGTAAGCTTACACTCACAGGCGATCATGTAAAGGTAGAAACAAGAACCTTTAATGCGGGCAGAGATTATCTTTGGCCGGTGCCGCAGAAAGAGAGAGACCTGAACAAGGCACTGTCTCAAAACGCAGGTTATTAAGTTAGCCGACTTTTATATATATTCAAATCCCGCGAATTGCAAAATACGCGGGATTTTTTTTCTTAAAAGATAACATATGTATCGTTTGAAAGCTAAATTATTATTCACTGTTATCTGCCTGTTTGCCCTTTTACCTGTTACCGCACAAAACAGGACTGTACTTAATTTTAATACCAACTGGGCTTTTCATCGTGGCGACACTACCGGGGCAGAAAATATTTCGTTTAAGGATAACAGTTGGGCTGCCATCAGCATTCCTCACGTGATGCGCATAGAAAAGAAACACAATGGCGGCAACCAGGTATACCAGGGTATAGGCTGGTACCGTAAGTATTTCCGGGTACCGGCTGCTTACCGCAATAAACGAATAACCCTGTGTTTTGACGGTGTGCAAATGAACTGCGACATCTATCTCAACGGAAAAAAAATTAAAACCCATACCGGCGGATATATAGGTTTTGTGGCTGATCTTTCTGATCATATTTTTTTTGATAAAGACAATGTATTGGCCGTAAGGGTAACGAATACTGATGATCCCCACACCACGCCTGGTAAGCCGCAGGAGCACCTCGATTTTAATTATTTTGGTGGTATTTACCGGAATGTATCCTTGCTGGTAACCGATCCCTTATTTATTTCTCACCCGCTGGAAGCCAACCAGGTAGCCGGTGGAGGGGTATTTATTAAATATCCTGCCGTGAGCGAAGCCGCTGCAGTGGTGGAAGTTAACACCCATGTGGTAAACAATCATCTCACAAGTGCTAATACCACCCTGGTTTCCAGGCTCCTGGATAAAAATGGAGAGACCGTCGCCACAGCTACCAGTCGCGCGAAAGTGGAAACACAGCACGATAAAAATTTTCAGCAACAACTGACGGTGGCGCATCCCCAGCTGTGGCATCCCGGCCATCCTTATCTCTACCGGCTGGTATCACTGGTATACAGAAATGGTAAAGTAGTAGACAGTATACTCACTTATACGGGCATACGAAAATTAGCCTTCCAGGCAGATGGATTTTATCTGAATGGGACCAAACTATTCCTGCGGGGCGCCAACAGGCACCAGGCTTACCAGTATGTCGGCGATGCTGCTTCTGACCGTATGCAATACCTGGATGCGCTACAACTAAAGAAAGGTGGTTTTAATGCGGTGCGGGCCGCCCATTATCCGCAGTCGCCCGCCTTCCTGGATGCATGCGACTCGCTGGGGCTGCTGGTGATTGAATGCGAACCTGGCTGGCAATTCTTCAGCAAGGATACCACTTTTATCAATCATACGTTGACGGATATACGTGAAATGATCCGCCGCGATAGAAACCACCCGGCAGTCTTCTTATGGGAAACATCATTAAATGAATCGCCCACACCGGCTTCCTGGATGGAAAAGGCGGTAGCCGCAGCTCACGCCGACATGCCGGAAGACCAGCTATTCCTGGCCGACGACTACAATAGCCGGAGTAAGAATTATTACAACGTTTCCTATAAAGTAGTCAACGAAGATGGCACCGATCCTATGCCATCGCAACCCTTCCTGACACGCGAGTGGGGCGACTCCTGGATGGCGGATGCCGCAGGAGAGAATAGCCTGCGCGCCTCCCGGATCTATACAGAAAAAGGAATGATTAACCAATGTATCCTCCGGCAAAATGCACTCAATGGTGAAACATCCGAAGCAGCCGGTGGTTACTGGGATCATGGAAAACTGGATGCCAATCCCAGGATTGGTGGTTATTTCGTGTGGAGTTATAATGACTATACCAGGGGCTCCGATGCCGTTACTGCCTTTAGTGGGGTAGTGGACCTGGACCGTTATGAGAAGTTTGGTTACTATCAGCTGAAAGCCATGCAAGATGCGCATAACCCAGTGTACGGCCCTATGGCGTATATTGCCAGTTATAACAACCAGCCTTCGGAAGACAGCAATATCTTGGTGTTTTCCAATTGCGATGCTGTAAAGCTATATCGCAACAATACCTTCCTGGGCGAAATGACACGCCGCGAAAATGCCGCTACTGCTCCTTTTGTGGCTGCTAAAGGCGGCAGCCCCTATTTCCTGTTTCATACCGGTAAATATGAAGCCGGTACCCTGAAAGCAGTAGGCATGATGAAAGATGCGCCTGTTTGCACACACACGGTACAAACGCCATTAGCTCCCCATCACCTGGAAATAATAATCCCCGAAGGGCTGACAACATTCCCCGCAAATGGATGGGAGATGACCCCGTTTTATGTAAAGGTGTGCGATAAGAATGGCACTGTGGTAGCAAATCAAACAGCCGGGCAATCTTACCAGGTGCATATCAGCGTAAGCGGGGCAGGGAGTCTCATTGGAGGAAATATCCCCGCCACAGGTATCTCTCCACAACAAACGGAAGGTGGGATTGCCTATGGCATTATTCGCCATAGCTGCCAACCAGGTAAAATCGTGATACATGCGGAAACAAAAGAGGGCTTGTCGGTGGAGAAAGTAATTAACACGGTTGCCACCAATACAGCGTTTGTAACGGACGGTAAACATCCACATTGGGCAGATGAAAATAAGATAGTAGTAGCGGCGGCTAAAGAAACCACAGCTGCCAGCGAAGCGCTTCATCCCATTACGCTTACTGGTAAGCCGGTTAGCGTAACGCCTGTCACAAATCAGGAGAGAATACCGCTTATTACCGATAATAATACCACCACTGGCTGGACGGCAGGAACTACGGCGTTTCCTTTAAACATAACTATCGACCTGCAAGAAAATTATCAGCTCACCGGCAGCCGGATAGTATGGGGAAAAGACAGCGACTGGTACATTTACAGTATTACAGTGTCAACAGATGGAGAGCATTGGATTACGGTAAAAAATGCCATACGTGCCTCGGGGCAGGACTACAAGCCGGTAACATTTGATCAGCCGGGTGTGCGGTATGTACGTTTCCAGGTAACGGGAATTCAACCAGAGAGTAGCAAAGTGGCGATCCGGGAGATAGCATTGTATGGAGAGAAGAAATAGCTGTGCAATTTTGATCATTATCACTGTTATTTTTGCAGCGGAGTAACAAGCCTCCTGCTAAATGATACATTTGGAAGATGATTATCAAGCTGGTTCCCTTCCTGTTATTATTTGCCACACCGGTGGCTGCACAAACGAAACATATACCCGGAAATGAGCGCTGGACGGCCTGGTCGGCGCAACCAGCCACAAAATGGGAAGATGCCTTTGTTACCGGTAACGGCCATCATGGTATGATGATGATGGGAACACCTGGTAAGGAGCGCATTATTTGTGTGCACGAGGAATTGTTGCTCCGCGCATGGGACCGCAATAAGATAGCAGTAGCCAACATTGCAGGGATGCTCCCCGCTGTCCGGCAATTGGTAGATGCCGGTAAATTGGATGCTGCCGCAGCCCTGGCAACTGATGAGGCCCGCAAACAGCTGAGCAATATGGGAGCGCCACAGGCATGGCCGGTGTCACCACATCCGGCATTTGATCTCGATATACATACCGATAACCAGGGTAGCATCAGTCATTATAAACGTTCGCTCAACATGGAAACCGGCGAAGCGCGTAGTACCTGGCAGGATGCCGGTGGGGGAGTGGAGTATAAGATATTCTCTTCACGTACCGCTAATGTAAATGTGGTACACATCCGCGGTATCAACGGCAGGAGGCTGTTTACTACGCTTGCCCTACATGAAACGCCTGGTCGCCATGGCGAGGTAGATGGAGTGGATGTGAGCAAAGCATTCCGTGAGAGCAGTACCCATGCCGGTCCCGGTGGATGGCTGGCTTATCATGCGCAATATGCCCGCGATTCCGGTGGCTATGAAGGCCTGGCCCGCGTTACCACCAAGGGTGGCCAGATGCAGGCCGACAGTAATAGTATACAGGTCAGCAATGCCAATGAAATACTCGTGGTGCTGCGGATCACTCCTTTACAATATGGCGCCACCACGCAACGCGTAGCGGTGCAAAATGAACTGACCGCATTGCCCCTTAGTTATGATGAGCTCTTTAGCCCGCATGCTGTACAGCATGCCGCTATGTTCCGGAGAGTACAGTTCGACCTGGGCTGCGCCACACAATGGGCTAACATGCCTATTGAAAAAATGTTGGCGGAGGCGCATCAACAAGGCCCTACACCGCTATTCCTGGAGCAAATGCACGCTATGGGGCGTTACCTGCTGATGGCCTCTTCCGGAAAGTATCCGCCACCACTGCAAGGCATCTGGGGCGGCGGCTGGACGCCCGCCTGGAATGGAGGATTTGTCTTCGATTCCAATGTCAACCTGGCTATATCGGCTATCTCCACCGGCGACCTGTCTGAATGCGCCGAATCGTATTTTGGTTACGTAGAACGGCTGCTGCCCGCCTGGCGACTGAATGCCAAAAGCTACCTGGGTTGCAGGGGCTTCCTCGTTCCTCATTACAGCGATCCGGAAAAAGGCTACCTCAATCATTTTGGCGCCGGTTATCCCTGGATGTACTGGCCCTCCGGCGCCGGCTGGAACCTCATGCCCTTCTATGAACATGGCATGCTCACCGGTGATACCACCTTCCTCCGTCAACGGGTGTTGCCGTTATATGAGGAAATGGCGCAATTCTACGAGGATTATCTTACCAAAGAAAAAGACGGTTATTATCACATCTCTCCCGGTATTTCCCCCGAGAATAATGTGGGCAATAACGAAACTACCCTGTCGAAAGACGCGACTATCGATATTGCCGTAGCACGTGAAGTATTTGACCACCTGCTGAAACTAGGTCGATTGTTCAAGCTGGACAAAGCCCAAACAGACAAATGGCAGTACTACCATGATCATATAGTGCCTTACCGCATCAATGCGGATGGCGCACTGGCAGAATGGGCACCACCGGATTACCCGGATAACTATGCCCACCGGCATAACTCGCACTTATACCCGGTATTTCCGGGAACGGAGTTCCTGCAAAGCAGCAACGATCCCCGGTTGCTACAGGCTGCCAGGGTAGCGTTGGCGAAACGTTTTAAAAATGACACAGAGTCTGCACATGGATTAATCCACCTTGCGCTGATGGCGGCACGCCTGCATGATACGGCAAAAGTGGCTACCAATCTGCAACGATTCGCACAAAGACATTATGTATACAATGGATTGATCACCTCGCATAACCCGGAGCATTCCATTTATAACCTCGATGCAGCACTGAGCTTACAACGTCTGCTGTCGGATATGCTCGTGTTTTCGCAACCGGGAAAGGTGGAGTTGCTGCCAGCCTGTCCCAATAGCTTCCCCGGTGGAACATTATCCGGATTACGGATACATGGTGGCCATAAACTCGACATCACCTGGGCTCATGGCACATTGGTAAGCGCAGTGGTACATGCTGGCCCTAATGACAACTGCGAATTTGTTTATGGCAGTAAGTCGGTCACTATCAAAATGATGGCAGGAAAGCAATACCATTTTAATCATCAACTACAGTGGAGATAACTTTTTTTATAACTCGTGAAGCAGATGTAACAGGCCGTTCTTTTCAGGACGGCCTTTTTTTATTGCCATTGTTGATAAACAGTACTACAATCGATGTAAATAATTGTCGCTAAAAAACTATAAAAAAGTGACAATATTATATTAGGAAGATAGCAGAATTAATTGGAGTTTTAACAAAGCGTCATAGATAGATCACTGCGATAAAACAGTGTTACACCACGTTATTTTAATCTCTTTACCAGATATCCTTTTGATAAATGTATTCCAGCCATACAGATGAACAGTTGGTAGCTTTGCTGGCCAACGGTGATGAGAGTGCATTTAATGAGATCTACAACCGGTATTGGAAATGGTTGCTTTTTATTGCGCACAAACGTCTGCGTGATACAGAGGCGGCCCGCGAAGTTATTCAACAGGTATTTCTGAACCTCTGGCATAAGCGCAACCGTATTATGATTGCTTCGTTGCCACAATACCTGGCGGCTATGGCGAGGCATGCGGTATATCGCCACCTGGCCAACGAAGGCCGGAGACAAGAAGTGCAAACCAGCGCTATGATACAGGCAGAAAGCTCAGAGGCTTTTGATTTAGACAATAAACAACTGCTGGAAATACTGGTCAAATACGCTCATGAGCTCCCCGCAAAATTCAGTATCCTATTTATCCACCATAAATTGATGGACAAGCCCCTTGAAGAAGTGGCAGAAGAATTGGGGGTATCGCCCCGCACCGCCGAACGCTATATCGGAGAGGTAATGAAGATCATGCGCAATAAACTACGCGCCTTGCGTACCGCTATATTCACCACTTTCCCTCTGTGGTGAAACTTTTTTAAAAAAAGTGGTGATTTGCTGCGTACAACTTTCCGTTTCATGTATCTATTATAGTAAATCCCGGATCTATGCACCCTGACAAGGACGCAATACAACAGCTTGCCCGGAAATACATGGATGGTATCGCCAGCGATGAAGAGATAAGAATCCTCCACGAATGGTACGACCACGTAAATCCCGGAGAGATGGAAGCGATATTCACTGACAGCAGTGAAACGCAGTTCGGCGCCGATACCTGGCAACGCTTACAGCAACAGATCTGCGCTGAAAAGCCACCCCGGGTGAAGATGCTGCTGTTGCGCCGGTGGTGGGCCGCCGCTGCAGTATTGTTACTGGCCGGCGGGCTCTGGGCTGTCCGGATGCATAACAACCGCCATAAAAGCCCAGTGGTAGCGGCCAGTAAGCCGTTGCATGATGTGAAGGCGCCTTCCGCTAACCACGCCGTATTAACATTGGCCGGTGGCAGGCAAATATTACTCGATAGTGCCGGCAATGGCCTGGTGGCCAGCCAAACAGGGATGAATATCATGAAAAATGATAGTGGCAGCATTGTATACGTGGCCGATGGAAGTCAACACGATATACAATATAATACGCTGACAATCCCCGCCGGGAGTAAACCTTTATCAGTCGCATTATCCGATGGGAGCAGGGTGTGGCTGAATGCGGCATCTTCCCTGACCTTTCCGACTACGTTTTCCGGTAAGGAAAGAAAAGTGCTGATCAATGGAGAAGGGTATTTTGAAGTAGCTACTAATCCACAGGCTCCTTTCGTGGTAGCACGTCCTGATAAAGGCCTGCAGGTGCAGGTATTGGGAACAGCGTTTAATGTGAATGCCTACGACGGTGAGCCCGACATCCGCGTTACCCTGATCTCGGGCGCGGTGAAAGTTTCCCGGGGCCCGTCGCAGCAGGCCGTTACAATGGCTCCCGGCCAGCAGGTACGTCTCTCCCCAACAAATATGGAAGTGCTGAAAGAAGTGGATATGGACGTGGTCACGGCGTGGAAAGATGGATTATTTGTGTTTGACGGAACGGATATCCAGGTGATGATGCGGCAGGCAGAACGTTGGTATAACATTACGGTGAAATACCCCCATGGTGCGCCGGCAGAACATTTTACCGGATCCCTCTCCAGGGAGGCCAGCTTATCACAATTCCTGAAAATACTCGACTACAGTGGCGTAACAGCCAATATTGATGGTAAAACTGTATTTATTAATCCTTAAAAATAAGTCTATATAAAACAAGAAACCGGCAGTGTAGCAGCACTGCCGGCGGAATGTTCAGGCGAATATAGTCCAATTAACCAATTGCTTTTATCAACCTAAACAACATGAAATTATGAAATTAAGATTTCATAAGCAATTCCTCGTTAGCAGATGGAAGGCGAATTGCTTCCGACAATCAACCAAAATCCTGTTAGTTATGAAAGTGACGTGCCTCCTTGTATTATCGGCCTGTTTGCAGGTATCGGCCGAAGGATTTGGTCAAAACATCACCCTACATGTCAAAAATGCGCCACTGGCCAAAGTATTCCGGGAAATCAGCCGACAAAGCGGTTACCAGGTTTTTGCCAACGACCGCCTGCTGAAAGGCATTGGCAGAATAAGTGCCGACCTGCAGGAGGTTTCTTTGAAAGCAGCCCTGGATGCCTGTTTTAAAGACCAGCCGCTCAGTTATGTTTTTGTAGGTAAAACAGTAGTGATCAAACAAGAGGAAAATACAGCACCGGCAGCACCGTTTATCGAGGTGAAAGGAGTGATCAGTGATGATAAAGGAAACCCTCTACCCGGCGCTACTATCCGTGTGAAAGGAAAGAAGAAGGCAGTAGTGTCCGACAGCCAGGGTGCCTTTACCCTGGTGGCGAATCCGGGCGATCAGCTGTTGATCTCTTTCATAGGATATGAAGACCAGGTGGTGGCGGTAACCGCGCAGACAGACATCCGGATTACCATGAAATTAGCTTCCAGCAAGATGAATGAGCTTATAGTAGTGGGATATGGTAAACAAGCAAAGCAGCAGGTAACCAGCGCTATCACCACAGTGAAGACCGACAATTTTAAAGATGCACCTTATACAGATATACAATCAGCACTGGCTGGCCGCGCGGCCGGCGTAGTAATCAACTTTAGCGGCGGAGAGCCAGGCAGCGTGCCGTCAATGACCATCAGGGGCGGTGAGCCGCTGATCGGACAAAGCGCCCCGTTATATGTAATCGACGGTATTATTCGCGACCAGGACGCCTTTACGGCATTGAATACAAACGATATCGAAAGTATCAGTATCCTGAAAGATGCTGCCGCTACCGCTGTATATGGTTCCAAAGCTTCCGCAGGCATTGTACAGGTAACTACCAAAAGCGGGCAAACAGGCAAGCCGAAAGTGTCTTACTCCAATAATATGGCCTGGAATACGCCCAATCTCTTTCCCAAACTGATCAATAGCTACGACAAAGCATTGGTAGGTAATGCCATCGGAGAAGCTGCCGGTAACGGAAAATATTCTGTGTATTCGCAGGATCAGTTGAATAAAATTAAAAGTGGTACCGACCCGGATTATCCTAACACCGATTGGTATGGTTTGAGTTTCCGAAAGTATGCACGGCAACAAAATCATGCACTGTCGGTAAGCGGTGGCACCAAAGAAACCAAGTATTACGCCGGCCTGGGATATTTCAACCAGGGAAGCAACTATATTAATAATTCATTCCGGGTACAACGCTTTTCTTACAATACGAAAATCAGTACCTCCTTTGATCCGATAGGGCTCAATATTGCCCTGGGGGTAAATGGTTATTATACTTACAGCACGCAACCGCCTGCCGGCTCCGGTTCTATCTTCAGTCATATCGTGGCTAAAAGCCCCCTGGAGCAAGCCTTCAACAAAGACGGCAGTTTTTCACCATTAGTAGACCATCCCCTGGCCGAGATCTATTCACCTGGATACAGCCGGAATGAAACCATGTTCAACGATGGTAACCTGACCTTCACCTGGAATGTACCCTGGATAAAAGGACTTACCTTAAAAGCATTGGGTGATTATACCTTTATCTCCAACCCGTCTAAAACTTTTAGTGTACTGGCAACGCAATACAATACGGACGGCACTATCTACCCTACGCCCAAGCCTTCATTGACAGAAAGCAGCAGTAATTCCCGGGCATACAACGTAGAGTTCCAGGCAGATTACAATACTGCTTTCGGAAAGCATTCATTGGGTGCTACACTGGTGTCTATTACCCGTGGCGGCAATAACAAGTGGTTCAGCGCCCAACGAAAAAATTTTGCGTCCACCGCTATCGACCAGATGTTTGCCGGAGATGCAGCTACGCAGGTAAACGACGGCTCTGCCAGCGAATGGGGAGAGGTAGGATATGTAGGCAGGATCAAGTATGATTATGCTAAAAAATACCTGCTGGAATTTGCCGGCCGCTATGATGGTTCCGATTATTTCCCTCCATCCAAACGTTTTGGCTTCTTTCCAGCCGTGAGCGCCGGCTGGATAATATCGGAGGAAGGATTTTACAATGACCTGAACCTCGATAAAGTATTTTCTTACTTCAAATTCAAAGGTTCTTACGGTAAGGTAGGCGCTATTGGTGGTACCAAATATGCTTATCTGCCGCAATATGGCGTACATACCCAAACCTACGTAGCCAATGGTAACCTGGTAAATGGTTATTACGAAGGTGGTCTCACCATCGCCAACCAAAACATTACCTGGTTTTCTACCCGCTCAAGGGACTTCGGCATCGAGTTCGAGACCTTGAAGAAAAAGTTGAGCGGTAACATCGATTATTTCTATACCCGCACCACCAATATCCTCGGCAGTCCGGCCTACCGGTATACCGATCCTTTGGGACAAGGCCTGCCACAGGTACTCACCGATGCGGCTACCCGTAAGGAGGGATTCGATGCAGCTATTAATTACAACTTTAATATCAATAGAGAACTGAAAGGTTATATCGGTGTTAACTGTACTTACTTCAACTACCTGTGGGAGAGAACAAACGAAGACAGCGCAGCACTCACAAATCCCTACACCCGTAGCCAGGGTGTAAACCAGGACTACTATGCGGCCATGTACGGCTCCCGCGGCTTATACCAGAACCTGGATGATATTATGAATAACCCCAGCCGTATCACGTCTTCTGCCTTGAGTTTGGGAGATGTGTGGCTGGAAGATACCAATGGTGATGGTAAGATCGATGCGCAAGACTTCCGGCGCCTCGGTAAGTCCACTTCTCCACGATTCACTTTCGGTATCCCATTCGGCCTGGAATTCAAAGGACTGAAGCTGGATGCACTCATCCAGGGATCAGGCACCCGCAATGTATACCTGGGCGGCTACCTCCAAGGCGGTGAAGGCTTTGGCAGGATCAATTTTGATTTCCAGAAAAATTACTGGCTGTCATCCAATAAGGAGGCTGAATTCCCCCGGGCAGGCAACAACACTATGAACTCTAATAATAACTATACCTCCAGTACCTTCTGGTTGAAGAATGCCCGCTTTGTACGCCTGAAGAGTGTAACGCTCACCTATAATTTCAGGCGGCTGCTGAAGAAAACAAGCCAGTTCAATGAACTGTCCGCCTTTGTGAGCGGTAACAACCTGCTCACCTTTTCACCGGTAGATAAGTTCTTTGATCCGGAATTGGCAGATAACAATAACTTCTTCTACCCGGTCAACAAAACATACTCGGTGGGTATCCGTGTCGGCTTCTAACTTTTATATATCCAAAAGTCTGAAAACAATGAAATACTATATAATACTGATCATGGCGTGTATCCTCACCTTTACTTCGTGTAACCGGGTAATGGATACCAAACCGCTGAATACCTATACAGGCAGCGATGTGTGGAGCAACTATGACCTGGCGCAGGGATATATATATGAGTGTTACTCCAACTGTATGGGATATATTTTTTCCTGGAACTATGATGCTATCACCAAAAGTGTACGCAACCATCCCTGGGGTGGCGCTTTTACATCAGAAAAAACAGAGCAGATAGACCGTAACAACGATGAGGGGTGGAGTGCCTTCGGAAATATCCGCCGCGTGAACCTGGTGCTGAAGAATACCTCAACCGCACCGTTTACTGCTGTACAGAAGAGTACTTTCAATGGAGAAGCACTTTTTTTACGTGCGGCCATTTATTCTAACCTGGCATTTCGTTTTGGTGGCGTACAGTTGGTAAAGGAGGTATTGAGTGTAGAAAGCGATTTCAATATACCCCGCTCTTCACTGAAAGATACGTATGATTTTATATTGAGTGATCTCGACTCAGCAGCTAACCTGCTGCCACAAACCAATGAGCGGGGACGCGCTACCAAGGGCGCTGCTTATGCATTAAAGATGAGAGTAGCTTTGCAAGCAGGCGCCTATCTCAATGATAACAACTACTACAGGGCAGTAAGAGCCGCGGGCGATAAGCTTTTCGCATTGGGGCAATACAACCTCGACGACTATTCCAATCTCTTTAATGCCTATAGTTCAGCGGTGGCATCAACAGAGAACATCCTGATATTAGAAAGAAAGAATACCAATACAGATTTCACCAGTACGCCCATGCAATGGCTGGTGTGCAACAGCGATCAGATAAGCTCCAAGCTGACAGCCGCTGCTATGCAAAAATATCCACTGAAAGAATCTATTGAAGGCTGGATGAACTATGCCCCCACACAAGACCTGGTAGATGATTACCTGGTAACGGATACAGACGGTAAAGAGAAGAAATGGGATCAAACCTCCTATATCACTACCGCAGGCAGCGCCTATGAAAAGATGTATAAGAACAGGGATAAACGATTTTACGCTTCTATTGTCTGCGATAGCTCTAAATACTTTGGAAACTGGGCATACCTGAGAGCCGATGGCAACGCATCCTCCAATGTGCAGCCACTGAACGGTGGTAACATCAACGGCGGCGCTTCTGTTACCGGCTACCTGTTTGCAAAATATGTATACCAGGCAAAGAAACTCTGGTACTCCGATCCTACAGATTTCTGCTACAGTGTACTCCGCCTGGGAGAAGCCTATCTCAATTATGCGGAAGCGTGTATCCGTTTAGGTGATGAAGGCGCAGCACGCACCTATATTACCAAAACATACCAGACACACGGTGGTTTCAAAAATGCGATTATTTCTGCCAATGAAGACTTATGGAATGATTACCGGAGAGAGCGGCATATAGAAATGATCCTGGAAACCGGCGACCGTTACTGGTCATTGCTGAGATGGGGAATGCAACTTACCGGTGGCCTGAAGCAAGGTTATGAAAATACCGGTATGGCCATCCCAGAGTTGAATGGCAAACAACATGGTATAGCCATTTCCTCAGATGGTAAAAGTTACCAAGTGTTTGAGATGAATGAACAGAATGGACAGCCGCTGAAATTTACGCCTAAACGTTACCTTTTCCCGGTACCGCAGGCAAAGATCATCGCATTGCCGAGTCTCTCACAGAATGCAGGGTGGTAGCCTGTTTTAATTAATTCAATCTTGTTCAGTATGAAAAACAAATATATCAACCTAATTATAGTAGCGCTTAGTTCGCTGGCGCTGGTGTCTTGTTTGAAAAAAGACCTGCCGCAGATGACCAACTCCGGGCTAAACGATATCAGCGACTTTAACCTGTATTACAAATATGTAGACACCATTGTTGATAACAAAGGCACGCCGCAGGAGAACACACGTATCCAGGTGGAAACGGTACAGTTGAGCAGAACTAAAACCATCTCAAATGACACGGTATACGTAACACCTGGCTTCCCAGCCGGTTTCCCGCGCAATGAAAAGCCCAAGGTAACCCTGGGCAAAATCTGGGGATATGCCAACATCCCGGAAGCGGCCATCATTGCTCCCGTTGGTACTTCTCCCGCATTGGGCAAGCCCGGCGATTTTACAAAACCAGCGGAATATGAAGTAACAGCAGCCAACGGCAACAAAAAGAAGTGGGTGGTGGTAGTCTCCCCACTGCCAGTCGTAAACGCCTGGGAAGGCACCTACCTCGAGAGCGGCACACTCAACCATGCATCTGCCGGGCTGCAAACCTGCCCGGTTGGATTCACGCAAGACCTGATCACCGTGAGCGCCACCAAATTGAAGGCCACCGCCGGGTTTTGGTACTTCAACAACTCAGGTATCACCTACTTTATTAACGTGAACGCAGATAACACGGTTACTATTTCCAGTGATCCGGACGCCGTGGTAGCCATACAGCAGGAGGCAACGCCTGCATCTACCTATGATCCGGTAAACAAGCGCTTTACACTGTATTATTACTATTACAGCGGAGGTAACCCAGCCAACTGGCGCAAGTTTAACACAGTGTTGACGTTGAAGTAAACGATGCACATAACAGAACGGCAACCTCAGCGGTGGCCGTTCTGTTATCATTTAGATCTCTATAATCTTCGGCACATGCCCGGCATATGCCAAAAAATCCTGCATAACCCAATCCATTGGCACTTTCATATAGCTCGTAGTAGTACCGTCGCTGCAACCATACCATTCTTCCGACAAAATATCTTTGTCAATGATCACTTGTATCTGATGCGCTTTGTCCAACATAACCCCGAAGATAGTAGTCGCTCCAACAGAGGTGCCTAACATGCTATCCAGCAATTCCACCGGCGCAAACGACAATCGTGAAATGCCCAATGCGGCGCTGAGATCTTTCGTCTTAAAAGGTTTATCAGCAGTAGTAACAAACAGATAGAAATTGGTTTGCTGCCGGTTACAGAGGAATAACGTTTTTACCGTTTTCATATTCAGCTGTTCGTTAATCCGGGTACAATCCTCCATCGTGATCGCTTCATCGTTATCTACCCGTTCAAATGGTACGGCTAATTTTTCTAAGGTATCATAAACCATTTCCTGTAACGGTGTCTTAAAGGTAACAGGAGCGGTGGTTTTGGGTTCGCTTACGTAAATCATTCGTGAAACGGGTTTAGCTATAATTTGTTAATGTACGAAGATAGAGATAATCAAGCGGTGGTTACAACTCCAGATTTTTAGCTAACTTCCACATTTACGTTGATCTTATTTAATTCTTTCTATGGAATCTAAAGCTGCTAAACAGATAGGAGGACAGTCTGTCTTTGTTGCGATATTATTTGCCGTCATTGTTTTAGAAATTTTCTGGCTGATGATGGGAACCGGGGGAGACCTGGCTAATGACCTGATTTTCTTTATAGCAGCACAGGCAAATATATTTGTTGTTACTTTTTTTATACTTCTTTTTAGTGTTACTTATTTTTTAGGTAGATACGCGGGAAGGGATATCTTAACCTTTAATAAAAATCACATTTGGATTGGAATTAAATATGCTTTACTGACAAGTGTGATCAATTGGATTTATCTGCTCATTATTTATCAGGTAAATAACATACTGGCACATGCCTGGAATGCTGTCCTCGAAGCCCTGTTGACTTTGACTATTGCGGTATTTATGGCGTGGATGTTTGCAGCGAGGAGAATCCGGTTGAAAGGGATCAAGGATCAAGGGATCAAGGATCAAGTAGAAAACTTGGGGGATTGTCCCAAAATTGTTTTTTTGCAATCTAACTAGATAGGACACCGTGGATAAGAATTTAAATCTTCTCTTAGAAGCCCTTCTTCCCGAGGGGATTTTGTATTATTTCGAGCTTACAGATGCTTCTC
>NZ_VIWO01000012.1 GCF_007829335.1 Chitinophaga polysaccharea | reverse complement strand
CACCTCTTCCCATTCCGAACAGAGAAGTTAAGCCCCTCATGGCCGATGGTACTGCACTATCATGCGGGAGAGTAGGTAGCTGCCATACTTATTAAAAAAGCCTCAGTGTTTATACACTGAGGCTTTTTTGTTTATCGGATCTTCCGGGAAAATCTCTTTGCGAATCCTTCTCTGTAAGAATATCTCCCCGGAAAATAACTCCTGTGTTACCTACTTCTTGCCTGGTTATACCATTGTGCCAGGTTCACCGCTACTCCCATATTAAAGGCCACCGGTTGAAAATAACTATTAACGTTATTCACACTGTTATTGTAATCATAGTTATCATTAAGTGGAACGGAAAACTGTAGCTGGGCCTGGAATTTCACATATTTATACCCCACACGTACTGTAAAAGCCGGTTCATAAAAACCGACAGGTTTGTCAGCTACCCGGAGGAATTTATTTTTTTCATCCGGATTGTTCTCAAATGCTTTAGTGCCCATACTGCTATTGTAGAAATTAGCAATGGTAAAGCGACTGGTGAAAACCGTTTCTACTACCCGGTGTACATAGCCGATACTAGGTTGTATAAATACCTTGCTGAAGTGATTTCTAATAGTATAATCATTAACATCCACACCAGCGCCAGTCTTATAGTCGGGGGCCAGGGTCTTGAAGCTACCGCCTCCATAACCCGCATATACATCAAACACCATTTTTTTGGATGGCCCGAAAGGTTTAAAGTAGCCAGCACCTCCTTCAATCATACTACCACGGGTAGTATTATCGAACAGGTTGCCGTTGTCAGAGCGGTCATTGCTATTTGCGGGATCTGCGGCGTTGAACCCATAGAGATATTGTCCACTGGCCATAATACCAATGTTGTCTGTTACGGCGAAGGCGCCTTGCAGATTGGTAGGCGTGATACTGCCTTTGAATTCATATTTTTCCTTTAGTACCGGCGCATTAACCATGTTAGGTACATAAATACGTTTACTACAGGCAGATAAGGTGATAATAACAGCGCATACGAGTGCTGTGTACAGAGACGGTTTCATAAAGTTGCAGGTCATATTGTTTTGTAAAGGTTATAACTGTGTTGATTCCCGTTTAATTAATTCTACCGGGAACACATAGTTCCTGGTAACTTTCACGCTTTCCTCGTGGTTAATCAATTGAACAATTGTTTCTACTGCTTTCTGCCCCATATTATACCCGGATTGTTCTATCGTGGTGAGCGATGGAGAGATAATACGGGAGGATAGATCATTGGAATATCCCACTACTTTGATTTGTTGTGGTACGGCAATGCCACGGTTCCTGGCTTCACGAATGAATGCCACGGCAGAACTATCATTGGCGGCAAACATGCCATCGGGCATTTTCTGCGCATCAAATAGTTGCTGAGCGGCGGTAGTGGCAGCGTCCATCGTAAGGTCGTGGATATATACCAGTTGCTCATCGAACGGGATATTGTATTGGGCCAACGCTTCCTTGTAGCCTGCCAGTCTTTGTTGGTAAAGGTTGCAGGAAAGCAGGCCTGAGAAATGGGCAATGCGTTTACACCCTTGTTTTATCAGGTGTTCGGTAGCCAGAAATCCACCTTTAAAGTCGTCTCCGGTAATTGTATATCCCTGGAAATCTGCAGGCACGCGATCGTAAAAAACCAGTGGAATATTGTTTTTAATGAATGGATTAAAATGATCGATATTGGTGGTAAACATGGAAGCTACTGCCAGGAGCCCGTCTACACGAAGTGAGTAAAAAGTATGTACCAGCTCCTTTTCCATAGCCACTGTTTCGTCGGACTGGCCAATAACAATACTGAATCCATACTTGTGTGCTTCATGCTGGATACCGCTGATAGCGGTACTTTGAAAGTACATAGAAGTGCGGGGCACGATAAGTCCGAGGATATTGGACCTTTTTTTCCGGAGACTGGAAGCAATCCAGTTGGGAACATACCCCATTTCGCTGGCCGCCTGTTGTACTTTTTCACGTGTTTCCATATTGATTAATGGATTATTCTGCAATGCACGTGAAACGGTTGATGCCGACAGGTTCAGTTGATGGGCGATATCGTATATCGTTATTTTGTTTGTCCTATCTTTCACTTTTTGAGGCTTCGTGAGTAAATAATGGAGCGATATTAAGCAATTTCCGGAAGAATTACGAGGCTTTGGGGTAGATGCTAAAGAAAGCCCCCTTTCCGGTTATGCGGGAAAGGGGGCAGTTATTTCGTGTATACCTGGTCGTTATTTAGGATCCAGGGCTTTGTTGATACGGGCAATAAGGTCCTGAACATGGCTGCGGGTCATGCCGTCGCCACTGGTAGCAGCACGCAGTTCTGTTCTCAGGGCTACCAGTTGTGCACGGCCAATACCAGCAGCATCTGATTTGGATGGATTGGCAACACTGCCAAACATCATATTACCAGATGGAGCCGGAGGCGCCACGAGTTCTGTGAGGTTATCTACATAAGCGCGTTGCAGGTTTCTGCGGTATACGTCTATTGGCTGGTGAGCGTATATTTCGGAGAAGATATTCTTTTTCAGGTCATTCAACATATCGATTGCTGTATAAGCCTGTGCACCCTGGGCGGCTTCTCCGCTTACCAGTTTATTGATGGTATTGGTGCTCATGAGGCGATCCAGTACCGGTTCCTGGCGGGAAAGGACGAGAGAAACGCCATCGCCACCGAAGCGACTTAACAGGTCCTGGTTGATCAGCCATTTAGGAGTGGTAAACAGCTGTTTGTTAAGGAACTGGATAGCTTCTTTCTGGGTAGCTTTTGGAACGTATTCGTACACGGTGCCGGATTGTTCTATGGTTTTAGGAGTTTCATAGATACCGCCTACGTTTTTAGCTACGTGGCCCATGTAGCGGCTAAATTGGCCGGCTATTTCCCTATAGAGCTCAGACAGGTTAGCATATCCTTCGTTTTTCACGCTGGTCCAGGCCAGGAGATTTGGCATGATATATTGAAGATTTTTTATGCCGTATCCGCTCGCAATCATGGCATTGTCACCCAAATCTTCATTTTGTGACCTTGGATCATCTGGATTGGACTCCGTACCAAACCAGTACTTCTTATCCTTCAGCTTTTCTACCGTCCATTTGTTCAGGATAGGAGTTTCGGCTTCCGGTGATTTAGCTTCCGGCAGGAGTTTGTAGCCCCATTCGATCGCCCATTTATCGTAATAGTTAATACGGGGATAGAGGTCGGCGCCGCTGATGCCATCTCCGGGTTGTGCAACATAGTTAAAGCGGGCGTAATCCATGATAGATGCGGCATGACCGTTCTTTTTCACCCATTCTTTGTCACGCAGTTTTTCCACAGGATAAGCGGAGCTGGAGCCGAAGTTATGGCGTAAACCGAGCGTATGGCCTACTTCGTGGGAGGATACAAAGCGGATCAGTTCACCCATCAGTTCATCGCTGAACTGCATATTTCGGGCGCGGGTATCGTTGGGAGAGGCCTGTACAAAGTACCAGTTGCGGAGTAAGCGCATTACGTTGTGGTACCAGTTGATATGACTTTCGATGATTTCTCCGGAGCGAGGGTCGTGTACGTGAGGACCGCTGGCGTTGGGAACATCAGAAGGTTTATAAACGATAGCAGAAAAGCGGGCATCTTCAATAGACCAGGTCGAATCTTCCTGGGGAGTAGGTGCCATTTTAGCAATAATAGCATTTTTGAAGCCGGCCTGTTCGAAGGCAGATTGCCAGTCATTTACGCCCATTATCAGGTATTTACGCCATTTTTCAGGGGTAGCAGGGTCTATATAAAACACGATGGGTTTCTTGGGTTCTACTAGTTCCCCGCGTTTATATTTCTCCATGTCTTCCGGTTTTGGTTCCAGGCGCCAGCGGGTGATCATCTGGAGTCTTTTCACGCCTTGCGGATCGGCATCAAAATCAGTTACGCTGGTAGTGAAGTAGCCTACACGTGGATCGAAGTAGCGAGGCTGCATGGGCACCTCAGGGAGTAATACGATGGAGCTGTTGAGTTCCACAGTAGCATTACCTCCTGGAGCCGGAGGCATACCCGGGCCTGCGGAGCCGCCGCTTTTGCTGTATGTTTTTACGGTTTTGATTTCGGTGTTTAACGGATAGGATTTTACATCAGAGATGTAAGACTTATCTGGTTGAACGCCACCGAGTTTCAGCATATTTTTTACCTGGCCATCGAAGAAGAGGATCTCGTTATCGCCGCTGAGGTATTCCGTCATATCAATCACGGAACCTTTTTCGTTTTTAGACAGTGCTTTCACATCGAAAGCGGCCACGATGGGTTGGAGGTTAGAGTTCCTTACGGAAGTAAACATTGGCTGGGTAGAGTCTTTGGATACTTCAGAGTAGGAGATATTTTTGAGGAAGATGCGGTTGTTGGGTCCTTTTTCGAAGCGGATCACATTTTCGTTGATAATGTCGCCGCTGAATCCCATCATCATGGCGCGTAGGCCTGCTGCGGATTTGGAGATCCTGTTTACCACGAGGATATCCCTGCCGAGGAGGGAGTCGGGGATTTCGAAGAAGAAGCGGTCGTCCAGCTTATAGATATTGAATAATCCGGAGTCGCTTTTTGCTTTATCGGTAATAACTTCTGCGAAAGGTTTAGGGCCTTGTTTGGGGCCAGGTTTAATCATGGGTGCTTTGCCGGTTGTATCTTTTGCGGGAGCAGGAGTAGTTGGCGAAGCATTTTTCGAATGTTTTTTCCGCTGTGCTGCGGCGGGCTGTAAAACTGCGGTACTCAGGCAGAGTGCTCCTGCCATGGCGAGTATCAGTTTGTGTTGAATTGGTTGGCTCATTACAGTTTGATAATTGGTTTTTGATAACTTGGTATGTTTTTTTAAAAACCTTTGCAAGTAAGTATATTAAGTATTAACTTATCAGGAAAATCCATAAGCGCAGTAAAGACTGTAGGAATGGAAAAAAAAGAGCAAAACCGGGAGCTAAGCGTTTAAACACTAGTTGTGGTGGCAACTTTTTTTATGTAAGTATTTATTGTTATAGCAGATAATAATTTCATATGGGAGTGATGGGAGATGGTATATTAATTTCCGCGGCGGTATTGAGTTTCCACTTATGAGGACAGAATTTCCAGATGTTTTATTGCTAAATCCAATTAGCTTCGGCTGAAAGTGTTGACTGGCGCGGGAAGAAATAAGTTCCCGGAATTGTAAGATTTCTGTTGGAACATTTGAATTTTTTCTTAAATTGTGCGTCCAACTTTGAAAAAAATCAAACGATTTCAATAATTGGGACAGTAACAATCAGTTGTGAGAACTGCAATATTGGTTTATTCGCTTATGTAAGTGTTTGCTCTAAAAAAATGAGTGGTCAAAAAGCCCTGTGATGGGGCTTTTACGTGTGAAAGTTAATTTTTGTGGGTTTTTTTGAGCTGCACTTGTTTTTTTGGACCAACCTTATAACTTTGCGAATCACTGAATAAAACAGTAAATTGAGTGCTGAGGGGCATTCCATGGTAACAACAATCGTATTTAGTAACTTCTAACAAACAATAGTTTAATTTTTAACACTAAAATTTCAATCAACATGGCTGAGACTAAAACAACTGTGACTGCAGCTACAGCTAAGGCATCTTCTCATCAACCTAAAAAGTCATCCAACCTGTTCGCTGCGTTGGCTGTGCCTATCTGTTTAGTGATAGGTTTTCTGTTTTACTTTTTTGTATTAGGTAACCCAGCCAACTTCCAGGGTAACAATCCAGAGGGACATCCGATTGATTCTGGTATTGGTAAATGGTTTGGTACTGTGTACAAAGGTGGATTGATCGTACCTATCCTGATCTCCGTATTACTGGTATGTCTGACTTTCGTTATTGAGCGTTTCCTTTACCTGTCTAAAGCTAAAGGTAAATTCAGTGGTTCTGAGCTGGTACGTAAAGTACAGTATCACCTGGCTAACCGCAATATAGATGCAGCTTTGGCTGAGTGTGACAAACAGAAAGGTTCTGTAGGTAACGTATTGAAAGCTGGTCTGAAAAAGTATAAAGAAATGGTGACTAACACCGAACTGGATACTGAGCAGAAGATCCTGACTATCAAAAATGAAATTGAAGAAACAACTGCATTGGAACTGCCAATGATGGAAAAGAACCTGGTGTTCCTGTCTACCATTGCTTCCGTAGCTACCCTGTTAGGTCTGTTCGGTACAGTATTGGGTATGATCCGTGCGTTTGCGGCGATGTCTACCGGTGGTGCACCAGACTCTGCACAGCTGGCAGGTGGTATCTCTGAAGCGTTGATCAACACCGCTCTGGGTATCGGTACTTCCGCTGTAGCGATCATCATGTATAACTACTTTACTACCAATATCGATAGCATCACTTACGCTATTGACGAATCTGGCTTTACTTTAACACAGAGTTTCGCTGCTAACCACAAATAATTTTGAGATTATTTTGTGGAATTTGAGCGGTTTTGAATCTAATTAAAGTAAACCATAAAAAAGAGTAAAGATGCCTAAAGTTAAAATGCCAAGGAAAAGCACCAACATCGACATGACGGCGATGTGTGATGTGGCCTTCCTGCTATTAACTTTCTTTATGCTGGCAACTAAATTCAAGCCGGATGAGCCGGTAACAGTAGTTACCCCATCCTCCATAAACACAACCCTTTTACCTGATTCTGATGTGTTGTTATTCACAGTAGATAAGGACGGAAGAGTGTTTTTCAGCATGGATGGCCAGCCGAAAAGAAGAAAGCTGATAGAAGATCTGAATACGCAGTATCATCTGGGTCTGGACGAAAAAGAAATGAGAAACTTTGTAGTTGGAGCCAGCGTAGGAGCACAAATCAAAGACCTGAAGCAATACCTGTCTCTCAGTGAAGAGCAACGTAAAACTGCCGGTCTGGATAAAGGTATCCCTACAGATTCTGCTAATGGTGAATTAGGAGCATGGATTGATTATGGTAACGCGGCACAGGGTACTAACCTGAATAAGGTAAAGTACTGTATCAAGGCGGATAACCAAACTCCTTATCCTAAGATCAAGGAAATTCTGGATACTTTCAAAAAGAAGAAAATTCAGAAGCTGAACCTGGTTACTAACCTGGAAGAAGCACCTAAAGGCACTGCAGCCTGGGAAGAACAACAGACCGCAGGCCACAAAAAGTAAACGACAGCAACTACTTCCTGACCTGGAAGGCTGTTGATTTAAGAACTAAAAAAAATTGGCTACTATGGCAGAAATGGATACCAGTAGTAGTGGTGGAAAAGGGAAGAAACACGGTGGGACGAAATCCAAGAAACAGTCTACCCGTGTAGATATGACGCCCATGGTGGATTTAGGTTTTCTGTTGATCACCTTCTTCATGCTGACCACTACCATGTCCAAGCCCAAAACAATGGACTTGATCATGCCAAAAGATACCGAGAACGAAAAGGACCAGAATAAAGTAAAAGAAAGTACGGCCCTGACTATCTTACTCGGAAAAGATAATCGAGTTTACTATTACGAAGGTTTGGCACAAGACCCTAATGCTTCTGCTAATCCTGACTTCTTCAAAGCAACCAGCTTTGCTAATACCGGAGGAATCAGAGATGAGATCATTAAGAAGAGGGACGAAGTTGCTAAACTGAGAAATGCAAAAGGTGAACCAGAAGACGTGGTAGTAATTATAAAGGCAGATAACGATGCCAATTATAAGAATTTCGTTGACATCCTCGACGAAATGGCTATCAATAGAATACAACGTTATGCAACTGTAGACATCAGTGACCAGGATAAAAAATGGATACAGTCTACTGAAGCTGCAAACGGTGTAAAATAATCGGCCAGCTGCTAAAAGTTTTGTGGAATTAATTATTTTTTTGCATCCATCATAAAACAACAACAATGGATTCTGCTAAAGTCTTAAAGTCCGATTTTCTTGATATCCTGTTTGACGGCAGGAATAAAGAATATGGGGCGTACGATTTGCGGAGACAGTATAATAAGCGTGTGCGGAATGCTATTTTGGGAACCGCGTCATTGTTTGTAATATTCTTTGCAACGTACATGATATCACAGTGGGTAAAAGCTTCCGAGGGAGATAACCTCAAGAAGCCGGTGATACAGGAAATTAAGATGGAGGATGTGAAGTTACCGGATGATCCGAAGACGCCACCTCCGCCTCCACCTCCGCCTGCGCCACCGCCACCAGTAAAGCCGTCAGTACAATTTACTCCTCCGGTTATCAAGAAAGATAACGAAGTACCACCGGATGAGGAACCTCCTAAACACGAGGATATTAAGGATAAAGCCATCAGTACTAAAACTGTGGAAGGTGATCCGAACGGTATCGATCCAGGATTACTGGAAGATAGTAAAGGTACCGGTGTGGTAACCGCTCCAGCTGCTCCTGCGAAAGAAGAGATCTTCACCTTCGTAGAACAACCTCCAACCTTCCCAGGTGGTGAGGAAGCACTGGCAAAATACCTGAGCAAAAACATCCGTTATCCACGCGTTGCGCAGGAAAATGGTATCTCAGGAACTGTATTCGTTCAGTTCGTAGTAGATTCTGAAGGAAACATTAAAGATGTAAAAACAGTAGGTGCTGCAAAAGGTGGTGGCCTGGAAGAAGAAGCTGTTCGCGTGGTGAAAACCATGCCTAAATGGAAAGCTGGTAAGCAAAATGGCCGCCAGGTTTCTGTACAGTTCAACCTCCCTATCCGCTTTACTTTGCAAGAGTAGTACTGTATAACATAGTTTTTCAAAGGTCCCGTTTCAACATCGTTGGAACGGGACCTTTGATTTTAGCAGAATTGGTGATCGCCGCTATTGTGCGTAAATTTGTGGCCTTTGGGATTATTCATAAATGAAATAAGGTATGCTGGGTAAATTAACCGGATTTGATGATACTATTGTGGCCGTTGCCACCGCACCAGGCCTCGGCGCTATTGCTGTAATAAGATTGAGCGGCCCCGCTGCCTATCCCATCTGTAATAGCCTATTTCCTGCCAAAGATCTCACCCGGCAAGCCTCCCATACCCTCCACTTCGGTAGCATCGTTGCCGAAGGCCATGTCATTGATGAAGTAGTGGTCAGCTTGTATAAGGGCCCCCGTTCCTATACCGGTGAAGATGTGATAGAAATATCCTGTCACGGATCTCCCTATATCCAGCAGCAAATCATAGATGCCACCGTTAAAGCCGGCGCCCGCCTGGCCAAGCCAGGCGAATTTACCCAACGGGCCTTTCTGAATGGTAAACTGGACCTCACCCAGGCAGAGTCCGTTGCTGACCTGATCGCCAGCAACTCCGCCGCCTCCCACCAGACGGCCATGCAGCAAATGAGAGGCGGATTCTCTAAAGAACTACATACTCTCCGAGAGCAATTAATCACCTTTTCTGCCCTTATTGAACTCGAGCTGGACTTCAGCCAGGAAGACGTGGAGTTTGCCGACCGCAGTGGCCTGTATTCGCTTGTAATCGATGCCGCTGCTGTTGTTCAGCACCTGATCGATTCCTTCCGCATGGGTAATGTGATCAAGAACGGGGTCAATACCGCCATCGTCGGTAAACCCAACGCCGGTAAATCAACTCTCCTGAATACCCTCCTCAACGAAAACAGGGCCATCGTGAGCGATATCGCCGGTACCACCCGCGACACTATCGAAGAAGTTCTCAACATAGACGGTATCCTTTTCCGCCTCATAGATACCGCCGGCATACGCGAAAGCATCGACACCATCGAAAGTATCGGCGTACAAAAAACCATGGAGAAAATTAAAGAAGCCGGCGTAGTCGTATACCTCTTTGATGTAAATGAACTAACTGTTACGGATATACGTCGACAGGTTGAGAGTTTTGAAAGCGACCAGGTCAACTACCTCCTCGTAGGTAACAAGACCGACATTAACGGAGAGGACGCTATCAAAACTAAGTTTGCCGAATTCCCCGATATTCTTTTCATCTCCGCAAAAAATCACGCGCACATCCAGGACCTCAAAGATGCCCTCGTACACAAAGTAATGGCCGGCGACATCAACACAGAAGATACCATCATCACCAATGCCCGTCACCATGCCGCGCTGCTGGAAGTGCATAAATCACTTAATGATGTGAAGACCGGTATGGACAACGGTTTGCCAGGTGATTTGCTGGCGCTGGATATCCGGCTTTGCCTGCATTACATGGGTGAGATTACAGGAGAGGTGACGAATGAAGATAGGCTGGATTATATTTTTAGTAAGTTTTGTATCGGGAAGTAATCACGTTTCCTTTAATATGCTTTTTCTTGCCTTTAGTGCTATGGTAGTGGGTTTTACTTGCTCATAGTTATGCTTTCTTTGCCTTTATTTAGCGTTTTTTAGTTGTGATGTTGGTTACTAATAAAAAAGTTAGGGAATTCGTGTCATGAATCCAGGAGTAGAACGATACGGTATGATACTCAAACGATACAGTATGATACGCAATGCACGGCAATTGTATAGACTACTATAGGTTTGCCTCATCAATAATTGCTTTTCCTAAAATTGAGGGGACCCAGTCGCAAATATCGGCCAGTCTTACCGCATAACTGACGTGTTCATTCTCTCCAATGTATACGCCAAAAACGTTAAAAGGGGCTTCGGTACCTTTGAGTAAAACAGGGGCGCCTGAGTTACCACCTCCAACTATTTCACTTAGTTCATAGAATTTCGTACCTCGAAAAATCATGGTTGGGTAAAGCTGACGACTTATTCTTCTTCGGACATATCCCTGAGTATAAATCAGTTCGGGAATAATGATGGCAGCAGGATCTAGCTTTTGTATTTCTTTCGCTGTTTCATGAGGATATCCCCAACATACATATTCAACTGCCGAGTGTTTAGCAACGGGATCAATTTTGACTATGGATTTCCATCCAGAGCCGCGGAATTTAACAATGCCAACATCCTCTGTGGGGTGCATTTCGTATTTCTCAATCTCGATGACATTCCAGTGGGTATCTACAAAGGTGCCAGCGATAGCATCTGTTGCAGAATTATGATTCTCCAATAGTTGTTCAATTACGTGAGCAGCTGTGAGAGCATAGCCATTATTTCCAATAAGGAAGCCTGTTCCGATAAGTTCTGTAAGTGCATATTCTTTGGAAGGAGGAACCGGTTTTTTCGCTTTCACCAATGCAATAAAGTAGTTTACAATTTTATCATCTTGCTGAAACATGGTTGACTGTTGTTTTTTTAAAGATAGCAATTATCTACATGAGTGCATTATTTATCGCGGGATATCACGTCTAAATGCTTGTACTTTAGTAATGGTAATGGCTTTATAACTTCTATTTAGCTAACACAATTTTTAAAAAAAATATCATACATGAGCAGTAATATTCGGCTGAATAAGGTTTGTCAGCATTGCCAACAGGAATTTGTCGCGAAAACGATGCTTACCCGGTATTGCTCGCATGTCTGCAATAGAAAGGCATATAAACAGACAAAGCGGGAAGAAAAGCTGAAATCAGCAATTGATAACGTAAGTGTACGGTCAATCACTGCACCGCCAGCTACTTCTTGGCGTAGACTGGATGATAAGCCACTCTTGAATCTTAAAGAAGCAGCGCAGGTACTAAATATCAGCCCTTTAACCCTTCGTAGATGGTTGAAAGAAGGCCGGGTCAGTAGCAATCGTATAGGCAAGAAACACCTGTTTAAAAAGCAAGACTTACTCCCTTAATATTGTGCACATCGACCGTAATCCAGGAATATGTATTTCTGCTGATCGCAAACGTGTTTTATCGGAGTAAAGTCGGCTGGAGGTGTTATGCTGCCAGAATATCATTAAACATAAAAAAAGCCTAATGAGATTAGGCTAAACGTATATTTATTTGCGAGCTGCCATTATTCTGTGGCTGCCCGGAAATCTACATAGAAATCGCAGAACCCCTTGAATATATCGTCAAGGACTTTCCTAATCATATATTTCTCGGCGTTTGAAAAGCTTTGCGGAACTTCAACCTTCTTATCATTTACTATTTTATAAGAGGGGCGCATCTGCCGGTAATAGGTAGGAGTTGAGATATTGCATTGTTGGCTGTATGACTCTTTGAATGCAATTGATAACCCATTTAACAGCGTATGAATATCGTAAAGCATATTTCCGGGATTAGCAACCGTTTCTGATTTTGGTTTAGTACTACCGTTTCTTGCTCCATCAATAAATGCAGCAAATGCTTCTTCCTGTTTACTATCGTTGCCTAGTATCTGTCTGAGATGCAACGCTTCATCAAGCGAGTTGTCATGTTTATGTGTCATAGTAGATCGATTTTTAAGGTTGTTTTTGCATCAGAAGTAGCAGGGGAGTGGAAATGCCGTGTGCTGCATTTGATAGTGCACAGATTTGTTCATATAACAGTAGCATATCGGCTCTTTTGTTTTTATCCCAGTCATCAGCATAATCACTGGTGATAGCAGCACTTAGTAATTCCCACATTAGCTTCGGAACGATATCAGGCGCTTCAAAGCATTCCACGAAGGATTTAATTGCTATTATATGTTCTTGCATAACTACGTTTTAAAGGTACCGGGAGTAGAGACTCCCGGTTGATTTTTTGTTCTATTGTATGCCCCAATGCATTATATATGTGTGATATGGATGAAAGCATTTATGCTAAAGGTCCCTGCTGTTTTAGAACTAGGCAACGATTTTTAATAATTTTTGGATTATTTTTTAAATGAGATGCTTATAAATGAAAAATGCCCCGTGGTGGGGCATTCTGCTTTAATAATGTTGTGGTCAGTGACGACATTTAACAAAGAATATCGCTATTAAAAGGCCTGTTATTATTAGGTATAGGATATTAGTTATCGTTTTTATCTGCTTTTCAGTTTCCCAGTTTTCTTTTGGTGTCATGGATTAATGGAATAAGATGAACAGTAGAATTATAGTAATGATGATAACGGATACAAGTCTGCCCTTTGCATTGCCTAAATCGAGTTCCGATGCGCATTTATCGCATAAACTCCGAAGTCCGTAATATTTTCTTGTACTGGTTGATGTGCTGCGTTTACCGTAATAAGTCCCTACGGATGATCCGGTGTTGACGGTGCGCCGGTAATCGGCGTTACGCTGGCCGCATAAATAACAGTTTGCCATGTCGGAGATTGAATTTTATGATTTTGGTAGTACAACAATCACTAATTGATTTTTTGTGAAAGAAAATGTGTTTCAAACTGAGGGTAGTTTTCACCACCATATTTTGATAAAATAATGTCAGTAGTGCACACTTTACCTTTTACAGTTGTTGCTTTCTTTAGATTACACACTTTAATTACATCGAAGACTGCATTATTGTTTACTACGACGTACCAAAACGTTGGTCCGTCTTTTTCATTTGTTTTCTTCATGTACTTTATAGTAAACGGCCCGGTTAAACTCGCCGATGTGACATACACAAGCCCAATGGGACCGCGTGTGAAATCGTTGTTATCTTCTGGTGGAGGGGCAGTAATGACTATTCTAGCTAGTTCGGTTAATCTGTATACAATTTTATCATTTTGAGCAGAAACTCGGTAATCAGACATGTAAGTTTGGGGGCCAGTTTGCGCATATGAGAAGAGCCTATTATTAGCAAGCAGACAGTAATAGATGATACTCGCTTTTTTTGTTTCATGGTTAATGGATTTGAAGTTATTTAATTGATTGTCAATTATTTATTAATTAAAGTTCCACTGTAATTATCATTTTGACAACAGTAAAATCACGCATTTATCGTATAGCAAATATCCGTCGCTAATATATGGTAAATTCTTAAAACATATCATATATGTTATGGTAACATGTATGATATAACGGCATCTTCGTGGCCGTGGGTAATGTAAGAAATCAAGCATACATAGACGCCTTTGGTAAGCATGTTAAACAGCTCCGCAACGCAAAAAAGTTGTCGAGAGAGACGGTTGCTGCCTATGCTGAGATTGAAGTGATGCAAGTGTATAGAATTGAGACGGGGAAGATCAATACTACGATTTCCACGTTGTTAGCCTTGTCAAAGGCTTTGGAGGTAGCCCCGCATGAACTTCTCAACTTTAAGTTCTGATTCAAATGTGAAATGAGTTCACCTCTTGAATACTGAATGTCGTTTTTTAAAGATGTCAACGCGTTTTTTTTGCTTCAAACGGATTTTGGGATGAATGATACCGGAAACGTATTTGAAATCGGAAAATCGCGTTATGCAACAGTAAGAAATGGCATATTCTGTTTTACACGAGATATACTCAAACGAGAAAGTGTATAGCGAAAATTTTTTCGTTTGGTGCTAAGGAATAAAGTATTCACACTTCGTGTTCATACTTCATTCCTCTTCTTTTTTTACTACTAATTATATAGAGTATATACTAGTAATAAAGAAAGGGAAATGAGGATAGCGTAGCTATACTTGTTTCCCTCTCTAGGAATAAATAAGAATACTTGTATTCTTATTTATGACTCTTTTTAGATTTTTAAAATAAAAAAAACGAAAAAAAAGTAAAAAAAACAAGAGCACACTCGATTTTTTTTGTTGAAAATGGCTGCCCATAGAAATCTAATCTCCCCTTTTGCAGATTCATTACCATGATTCGCAGCATAATCTTGAATGCTGTTTTTTTAATGTCGTAAACCATTTTTTTTTCGTTTGAAATAGATTTTCGGATGGATGATACCGGAAAGCATTTTGAATCGAAAAATTGCATAATGCAACGGTAAATTTAAATACTTCCTTTTCTTTCCTATTCTCGTGATTACTTCCGAAGTAAAGGAAGTGCGGTAATTAATATCTACTATTTAAACCTACGCATGGAATGCATTTCATGTTGTTTGAACGAAAAAGTCAGCTGAAAGTCGTGTTATAATTCGTAACCAGAAAAACGACTAAACATGAAGATTTATCTGCTGAAGCGTAAAAGCACTATTTCCGAAGAAAGTGGGAAAGTCCGTAAGACAAGTTTATACCTTGCTTATCATTATGGCCCTCATCAACCACGTGAGTATGAATTTCTGAACCTTTATCTTTATGAAAAGCCCCGAACACAGCTAGAAAGAGATCATAATAAGCAAACTACACTTCTCGCCGAAACGATAAAAGCCAAAAAGATACTAGTAGCTAATAGCAGCCAGCACGGATTTATCAGCCCAATATTAGGGAAAACCAGCTTTATTGGATTTTTCAAAAAAGTGATGGAAACGAAGACTGATTCTGAAGGTAATAAAGGTTGTTGGGATAGCGCATATAAGCACCTTCTTGCTTTTTCCAATGGTAAAGACATTATCATGGACCAGGTGAATGAAATGTTTCTTGAACGGTTTAAAGAATATCTGTTAACCACTAAGGCCAGACGCGGAAATAAAGAAAGGAAGTTGGCTGTAAATACAGCACTCTCATATTATACGAAAGTTAAAGCTGCGATTAAAGAAGCACATATCAAAAAGCTTCTGCGTGAAAATCCAGTAACGAGAGTAAAAGGCATTAAAGCGGCTGAAACACATCGGCAGTATCTAATTTTTGAAGAATTGCAAGTACTTATGAATACGGAATGCGATGTGCCGATCTTGAAGCAAGCATTTTTATTTAGTGCACTCACTGGCCTTCGGTTTTCTGATATACACGCCCTGAGATGGAATAATATTCAATACAGCGAAGCTGATGGTTGGTGTATACAGTTCACTCAGAAGAAAACAAAAAGCGCGGAAACGTTGCCTATCCACGAGCAGGCGGTAGAACTGCTTGAAGAAAAACGTATTGATGATGGCAGAGTGTTTGAAGGTCTACAATATAGTGCATGGCACAATGTAAAACTGCGGGAATGGGTAAGTGCTGCCGGAATTAATAAGAAGATTACCTTTCATTGTGCACGTTATAGTTTTGCGACCTTACAGCTGAGTATGAATACCGATATATATACTGTTTCAAAGCTGCTTGGACATAAAAACCTGAAAACTACTGAAATATATGGCAAGGTCATAAACAAAAGAAAAATTGAGGCGGCGAATAAGATTCCGCTATTAACTTCTAATAAATAATCAGTTTTACCATTAAAAAGATCGTAAATGCAGACCGTTTCAATTAATATACATGCAACGTGGTTGATATATTGCACGAATTACGTGAAATTAAAAGGAGCCTTCTTTTGAATAAAAAGATGCTCACACTTGAAGAGTTTTGTAGCTATACAGGTATTGCTAAAAGCTATGCATATAAATTGACTTCTTCAGGGAAAATCAAGTTTTACCGTCCTTTTGGCAAGTTGATTTATTTTGATATTGAAGATGTGGTTTCACTTCTGAAACAGAATTCAGTTGAGTCCATTGATTGCCGATAAGGAATCAAACATCTATTATGACAGCCGCCTGAAGGTATTTAATGTAGAATTATTAAAATATGGGAAGGTGCGATAGTTTGCCTTCCCATATTAAATAATGCAGTCTTTAATTGGCGTCGATATATTCGCGTTTGTAATAGTCAATGCATTGATTTTTAATTCGTTCGTATATCTCTGCCATCTTTTTATGATCATGTAGATTACCATGTTGGTTTGTTAGTTTCCAGTAGTTAACAAAGAATCGCTTACCAGGGATGCCTTCTGGGTTTACAACCAAACCGTTTATTAAAGGTCTACCAGCAGCAAATTCTTCTTTGCCAATAGCGGTTAAAACTGGTTCAAGCAATTTCAGATTTTCTTTGCTGTACTCAAACCCGATTGCCTGTAAAACTTGATAATAGCGGATTTTTCCAGTAGCCTTTGCAGTTTCAATCAGCACTGATTTGATAATTTGCTTTTTCATACACCTTGTTTTTCACAAAGGTATACCTGCAATGTATAGTCAAGTCATTTGTTAAGGATAGATAAGTATATTGCGTTTGATTTTATAATTTAATGTGTTACATATGTAATTTTTAATTATCCTTATTGCATTATCTTATTAAAACTATGATAGTTATTGTTGAATAACACAAAACTTCGATTTGAAGTAGTTTCCAGTAACAGAATTTTATGTAGTCTTTGAATAAAGTGAAATCAAATACTTTAAATTCAGCAGAATTAATTATAATTTAGTGGCTTATATATAAATATTATATGGATAAAGTTGCCTATTGCATAAGCAAAATGACATTAGTTGCCAATAAGGTGGTTCAGGATTTTATTGCAGAGAATGAGCCCAAGAGAGATTTAAATATAAATGATTTGAAACTAAAGTTTCAAGCCTTCAAAGGTGATCTAATCCAGGATGTAAATAAATATATGCAACAATGCCTATTGGAGGGGGCTGATCAAAATGAATTAACGAAGGGCACTATGGATGTTATTTCAGATGCCAGTAACCACGTTACACATTTTATTCGACTTCATTTTGATATTGACATAAGAGAGTGAAATCGCTTAGTTAAGTATTATTAATAATAGTATGTGATGGAAATCTGTTCACAGTTTTGTTACGATTCATTCACCCCCCCACTTTTATTTCCCCTGAAACCCGCGAAATAACAGGCGACATAACACCCGCGGGCCGTTTCTGTATCGGGAAGTAAGATAGTTTCCTTTAATATACTTTTTCTTGCCTTTAGTGCTATGGTAGCGGGTTTTGCCTGCTAATGGTAGTGCTTTCTTTGCCTTTAATTATCGTTTTCTTGTTGTGATGTTGGTTACTAATGGAAAAGTTTGGGAATTCGTGTCATGAATCCGGGGGTGGAATGATACGTAATGATACTCAAACGATACGGTATGATACGCAATGATACATTTTGCCTCTTCTGATTAGTGATCAGGAACAACGCTAATAAGATCGCTTTCAAGCAGTGCTTTATCTATATCTGTTTCGGGTTTCAAGTACCTCAATAAATATACGCCCAGTGGCTCAACCTTATATTTTGGAAGATTATCATCTATATTTCTTTGGACAGTAAATTCTAAGTCATAAATGGCGTAAATCAATCTTGACTCGCCATATTTCACATAATTTATACCTAGTGCCACAGGCATTTCGCAAGTGAGATAATCGGTCTTGTTATACTTAATAAACAATGAATCAAAATTGTATTTATAGGATAAGTATGTTGTCATAGGAGTTACAAACCATGTTTTGTCGTGAATGCGTATTCTTGGGTTACTTACTTCATTTTTTAAAAGTGGATGCCAGTAAACATTTGCAAATTGAAATAACATATCACCAGGGATTATGTTATCCACCTTAAATAAACCATTGCTTTTATCATGAAGTTTAAATGATAATATAGGATATTGCTCTCCCTGGAATGTGTATATGCTTTGTTTGAGTGCAATATTTGAGGATATAATCTGGGAAAAAGTAAGGATTAAGCCGCTAAAGCCAATTACAATAGTGAGAAAATTTATTGCATATTGATATTTCTTTAATGCCTCATTAAGTAGCTCAAAGTACCCCCTTTTTTTGCGACGCATACTTATATTTTATTTTAGAGAATCAAATAATATTTAAAATTATCGATTGTTTTCTACATAAAAATTGAGGTCTTTATCAGTTTATATAGGAACCTAAAAATCGAAAATGTACAATGAGCAGCAATATACGACTGAATAAGGTTTGCCAGCATTGCCAACAGGAGTTTATCGCTAAAACGATGCTTACCCGGTATTGCTCCCATGCCTGCAATAGAAAAGCGTATAAACAGGCGAAGCGGGAGGAAAAGCTGAAATCCGCTATACATGACGTAAGTGTACAGCCAACTATTTTGTCAACAGCTATTTCCTGGCATACACTGGAAGATAAACTGCTCTTAAATCTTAAAGAAGCAGCGCAGTTGCTTAATATCAGTCCTCTAACGCTTCGTAGATGGCTAAAAGACGGAATTATTACAAGTAGTCGGCTGGGTAAAAAGCATTTATTTGATCGGGTAGAAATTAAAATGAAGCTGGCGGCTTCTTCATAGCTGCTTATCAGAAATGCGTCTTTTGCTGTGAGAAATCGTGTTATTTTCGATTCAAATATATTTTAAGGCTGATCGTACCGGAAAGATGAAAAATCGAAAAATATCCATGTTTACACTTTAGAACAGCGTATCATGGTTTTTATTCAAAAACCGATTGAGTTGATCGTTTGTTTCAATATATTTCTGATAGACTTCCTTATATTTTATTTGCAAGGCGTTGTACTGCCTTTTTAAGTCCTCATGTCGTTTTTGTAATTGATGTACTTCTGTCTGCATTCGGAGCGCATTTAAGTGATTACAATAGCGCTTCAACATAATATGCTTGTCTTTTAAATCGCTGTATGCCTGCGAAAGACATTCTTCGTTTGTCATGGTTCTGCTAATAAGGTGTGAGAATTTTCGTTGTGCATTGTAGGATAGCTAAGGCAGTATTGGAGATAGAAAAGACTACAATCATCTTGGTGAAAAAATCCTGTTTTATTGGCAAGACTTAATACAGTAACATTGTGCTCATAGCCCTTTATCCTTGAATATGTATTCTTGCTGATCGTAAGCGTGTTTTATCATGTCAAACCCGTTTTTAGTGTTATGCTACATCAAATCGATTAAGCATAAAAAAAGCCTAATGGGATTAGGCTAAATACATATTTATATGTGAGATGTTATTATTCAATGGATTTCCGGACTTCTGCATAGAAGTCAAAAAATGCTTTAAATACATCATCAAGAACTTTCTGAATCATATATTTCTCGGCGTTTGAGAAGCTTTGCAGAATTTCAACTTTCGTATTATTTACTATTTTATAAGATGGTCGCATCTACCGGTAGTAGGTGGGGGTTGATATATTACATTGTTGACTATACGACTCTTTAAATGCAATAGGAAGCCCTCCGAGCATTGTGTGGATATCGTGGATTGGGTAAAGGGACTGGAGAATGGTTTGGATTGTTCAGTGGATGAATATGTTACCTGGTATATGCAGCAGAAGGTTTTTAAGAGTTAGTTTGAACTGTTCGGAATTTCCGAACGGTTAACTATTTCCGTTTTGGAAATAGTTCAGATGTCTGATTGGTGAGAGGAAGAAAGTCCTATGGAAGCTAAGAAATTCGGAATTCCCGAATTTTATGTTTGTTTACTTTTTTCTGGTGTTTACGATTCGTAAACACCAGAAAAAAGTAAACACTTAATCAATTTGCCTCAGATAGTCTTGACCAAGCTTTTCAGGTGTTCGATTTTATTGTAAAACGAATTTGGTCTACTGTAAAACAGATTATTTTGATAAAATATACTGTAAAACGATTGGATTGTATCCAGATCGCATTTAAAAATGAAATTGAATCCGGTATATTGCTCAGGTGCTTGTTGTCATTTTAAATGCAAAGGCTATATAGCGGAGAAGTTATTAATTTGTAAATTGAGTTGTTGCTAAAAATGCAACAACTTGTTAATTCTATTACTATAAAGCAATAGTATGCCCCAAACAAATATTGCCCAAAGGAAATATAACGAAATACGAAAACGGGCCTTTGAGAATTTCATTAATATTCGCTTGTTCCATTTTTTTATACAGAATCCGGCTATTCCAGAGCCCAACATTGATGAACTGATTAAGCTTTCTATTCAGAAAGAAATGTATGATTTATACGGGCGTTGCCACCAGATGCCTTCCTCACTTGTTGTACCGCATTATCCCCATATTAAAATTGGGGAGCTGGATAAATTGTATAAGAATTGGTATGACAAAAATACTCAGCACACGTCTGCATTAGAGAAGGTCTTTCAGGAACAGCATTTCTTTTCAAAAGAGGAATTCATTAAATTCTATGGTGCTGATGAAATTGATCGGTCTTGCACCTATTGTAAGGTTCTTGAATCTGAAATTGAAGAACTGGCGGAACATGGCTGGATCAGGACTAAGCGCCATCTTACAAGGGGGAGGACAATGGAATTAGATAGGAAAGATCCCTTTTTACCGTATACAAAGGATAATGTGGCTCTTTGTTGCTATTGGTGCAATAATGCAAAAACTGATGAGTTTTCGATTAATGAATTTGCAGGCATTGGAAATGCCATGACTAGAATTTGGATTGACAGACTCCGAAAAATTGATAAAGAGAAGAAAATGATCTAATAATTATGAGTATGATAGGTATGTCTTATGAACTAGAAAAGAGTATTTGGACAGAGGAGGATTTTGAAGTTATGAGCTGGCATGATTCCCAGATATATAAAATGGCCTTAAAGGAAGACCTTGAATTTGATATTGACTATATATTTAAATGGAATCAGCCAGACCTTGAGGGGTTACTGTCAAGCAAAGAGTATATCGAGGCCCAGGAGAAAATCTTTGAGCATTATGAAAACGTCAAAAAACGACACTTGAAGAGGCAGGAAATGAAGGAATTGAATTTACGTAGAGAAAATCATCAGGTAGAAACGAAGGAGTATCTTCTTAAGAAAAAGGGAATAAATGAAATGATTGATTTTTATGACTATTGGTTAAAGGGAACGGACTTTGAAAAATGGTAGCAGATGCCAGTTTGTCGAATTTCAGTTATCGGTTATAGGGTCTATTGAATAGTTTTGGAAATTCCGCAAAAATTTTGAACACAGTATAAAAATGCGATTACCGTCTACACTAATGTATAAATAATATAGTCAACCATATTATGAAGAAGTTTTTAGTCCTTTTATCGCTGTTTGTTGTGTCTGTTTCATGCTTTTCACAGACTCAGCATCCAAATGGAAAGTTTTCAGTGCAGCTTAAAGCAGGTGTTGCTATTCCAATGGGACGTTTTGCCCATAAATCATTTTCAGCTTCCCCTCATGATACTTCAGGTAACGCATTAACCGGATTTTCTGCTGATGTCCTGATAAAGTATCAGTTAAAAAAATCACTTGGTATTTCCTTAATGATTGGTGGATCAATAAATAAACAAGATGAAGCGTATCTGATGAATGAAATAAAAAAGCAAGGTACAGATCAAATGATCGTAAATGTTAAGACCGAAAGTTGGAAGGTATTTAAGGTAATGCCTGGTGTATATTATTCTATTCTATTTTCGTCTAATTCTAAGTTTGAATTTACACCGATGTTATCAGTGGGTATCTGCAAAACAAGTGTACCTGGATTTAGATATGCATATGATTCTCCATCTTTATCCGGTCCAAGAGGGGGTTTTATTAAAGACAAAGAAAAGTTACCGATAACATTCTGCTATGACGTTTCGCTGGCTTTGAGTTATAAATTAAGCAAAAAAGTCTATTTACTGTCTGACGTCAATTACTTCGGTGCGGCGCCAACGATGAAATACAGCTATTATCCTAACTGGCCGGAATTATCAAATTTAACCTCGGCGAGGAAGCATTACTCGCTGGCATCGCTGAATTTGCAATTGGGAGCTGGAGTTAGATTTTAAAATTGAAACTCTTTCAGAGTTTATGCGTTTGTATTGAACAAATTTGATATTTAAGGCTCAATGCAGTTTTTGATCGAATCAATTTATTTGAATTCAATCAACTGTTTGGAATTTCGGAACAGTTGATTGAATCCTACAAAGGATATAGTTTTCCAGATATTACTTCCAATCCCAGGGATGATTAGAGGATTCGCGCCAGGCTTTTTGTCCGAAAGACAAATGGTAAAGTTCATTTATTGACGGGTCAATTTTTGTTATTTGTTCCAGGCTTACCAATTTAGTATCTGTAAAATTGGGTTCTTGCTCGCTATGAAACTGCCAGGCACCATCGTCATTATGATAAACGTATAAAATAAGCTTGCCCTTCAGAACGTGGCTGGTCGTATATACGCCCGCGTTTCTTTCCTCATAAAACTTGAAATCTGTATTTCTGTCAAGAAGAGGTTGCTTAAATTTCAAGTTAGGATTAAATCCTTGCTCCCACGGAAACAATGATTGTTTATCGGGCCATACCATTTGTAATGAAGGATAGTTAGCAGTACGATAGAAAATATTACCTATCGCCATATAATCAGAATGGTATGATTTATCTACTGACAGGAACTGTACAGGATAATTTTTTATAAACTCATCATAAAATATGTCTGTATTTAAGGGGCTGTTATTACTTATTGACACGCAGGCATTATTTAACAAATCCCCTAATGAGTTTGTTGATAAACCAAAACAGATAATTTCCGGATGGTTGAATTTTTGATACAATCCAATTGTATACGCGTATCCTGGCAAGTACTCGTCAGGTTCTACCAAGACGGTATAGCATCCATATTGATCAATTTTATTTTGTATTTCTTCACGGGAGATGGGGCCGTGGTCGAGTGGGTCTTGAGTCAAGGGTTATGATTTTACTGTTTATTAGTTATATTTTATTTGGGTAATGCTAAAATATTGGCTCCTCCCATATCTTCCAAATATCCCCCTTATTTAGTATATTCAAGTATCTAATCAATAAGTTAACCTATAGACGATGACAACCTTCGAACAAGTCAAGGATGTTCCCTTTCGGGTCCGGGTGAGGTCAAAAGAACGTATATGGTGTATCTGCACATAGGGTCATAGCGATTTAAGAATTGATGTGAGGCCAGATAAGGGATACCATTTAGCTTACTCAAAACCAGACGGGCCTTTTATTCCAGAAGGGAAAGTTCACTATTAATGAATGTATTAATAATATATATAAAATAAAATAGGCTGATCAATAGTTAACTATGAAGAAATTCGGAAGTTCCACATTTGCGTCATCTATTGTCCTATTTTTAGTTGTCAAGTATAGATACCAGAGTGAATAAAACGGATAATAACGTGTCCGGATTATTAAAGGTTACGATTGATTTCTATATGCAACAATGGTATAATAAAATAGACCCGGTATTAAAAGACGCTGTTCAAACCGTCTTAATTCTTGAAAGTTCCGATCCCCCTCAGCCGGAAGATTTGCCAATATTTACCAACGGCATGTCTGCTTTATTATGTACATCACAAAATAAGGAAAATCGCCTGTCACTGTTCGGAAAGACCGTTCCAACAGAAAGATGGGCAGAATGGGGAAGCGCATCCCTGATCGCATTTTTCTTCAAACCATTTGCCATTGGTCCGGTTTTTAAGCTATCTGCCCAGCAACTAAAAAATGAACCCATCGAGCTGAATTGTTGGAATCCACAAAAAACAATGGCATTGAACATTCAGCTAGCTTATGCTTCGTCAACAACAGAAAAAGTAGAGATTCTACATCAGTTTATTCTCTCCCAGGTTACCGCCAATCGTCGGGAATGTGCGATCATCCGATATGCTACCGACAAAATGTTGGAAAACCCTGACGCTGATGTGTTGGCTCAGATGCTGCAGGAACTCAATCTCACAGAAAGAACCTTTCAACGGATCTTTAAAAAATATGTAGGAATAACGGCCGGTGAATACCGGCGGATCTGTCAGTTCCAGTTGGCTTTTTACCAGTTAAAGTCTGGCCAGTTCGATAAATTGACTGACGTAGCATATGCCAACGGTTATTTCGATCAGAGCCATTATATCCGTTCTTTTAAGGAATTCACTGCAACTACGCCCAATGACTACTTGCAATTTGGGTTAAAGAAAAAATAATGTCGGTTTTATACAATGCCACATTGGGTGGCTGGTTCACCTTTACATAAAATTTAAATGTATGAAAGAACTAATCACGCCTTGCTTATGGTTCGATAACCAGGCAAAAGAAGCCGCCGCTTTGTATTGCAAGATAATTCCCGGCGCAAAAATAGTAATGCAATCGCCTATTGTTACCGAAATAGAAATAGGCGGACAACATATCACGTTACTGGATGGAGGTCCTATGTACAGACCCAACCCATCCATTTCATTGTATTACATCTGTGAAACAGAAGCAGAATTAGACAGTATCTGGGAGGAATTATCCAGCGGCGGCTTTATATTGATGCCTTTGGATAAGTATCCCTGGAGTGAAAAATACGGCTGGGTGAGTGACCGGTTTGGTATTTCATGGCAGATTAGCCTGGGGACAATAGCAGCAGTTGGGCAAAAGATCACTCCTTTTTTGATGTTCGTTGGAGATCAGTATGGCCGTGTGGAAGAGGCTATCCAGCACTATACTTCGATATTCCCGGATTCAGCAACAGATGGGATACTCCGTTACTCACAAAATGAGCAGCCCGACATTGAGGGAAAAGTAAAGCATGCTGTGATAACCCTTGGTGGGCAGAAGTTCATGTTAATGGAAAGTGCACATGCTCACAAATTTGCGTTTAACGAAGGCGTTTCCCTAACGATCCATTGCAACACGCAACAAGAAATAGATCACTATTGGGAAAAATTAACCGAGAGCGGTGCTGAAAGCAGGTGTGGCTGGTTAAAAGATAAATTTGGGGTTTCCTGGCAGGTAATACCTACTATTCTCGGAAAATTAATGACCGATCCCAATAAGGCCGGTAAGGCAGCCCAGGCATTTATGCAAATGCGAAAATTTGACATTGAACAGATTATACAGGCAACGCTTCAGTAAATCTTGATAAAAGCCAAAGCAACTAAGGCCCGGTGGCTTTGCTTTATAAGCATTGCCGCCTGGCTGGCTGTCACCTAATTTGGGATTACTTCTCATTGTAGAGAAGGGAAATTCAGCTATCCTATTGACAATGTCTTTAAAACAGCCTAATTTGGTTATCACCAAAATCAGCAAGGCATGCTTCTTCTCACCCGTCGGATACTTTTATTCGCGTTACTGCCTTTATTTGCGACAGCGCAGCATATAGCATCTATAAAAGAGTATAAAAAGAGCTATAAGACATACCCGTTTTCCGATCCCGATCCCGTGGCTGGGCAGCGGATATACCCGTACTTTCGGTACGACGGCTTCACCGATAAGTCACAGCAGCAAGATTGGAAGGTAGTAGAACTCGAAAATGATTATATCCGCCTGATGATTATGCCAGAGATAGGAGGAAAGATATGGACAGCCATTGACAAACAAACGGGGAAATCTTTCCTCTATGAAAATGACGTGGTGAAGTTCCGGGATATTGCCATGCGAGGGCCCTGGACAAGTGGTGGAATAGAATCCAATTACGGGATCATCGGCCATACGCCTAACTGTGCCACGCCGGTGGATTACCTGGTGCGTAAAAACAGCGACGGCAGCGCCAGTTGCTTTATCAGCACACTGGACCTGCTTACGCGTACTAAATGGACCGTTGAGATACGCCTGCCTGCTGATAAAGCTTATTTCACAACCCGCTCCACCTGGCACAATGCTACGCCTTTTGTACAACCTTATTATTCCTGGTCGAATGTAGGTATTCCTGTGGGAAATGACCTGGAATTCCTGTATCCGGGCAATCATTATATCGGGCATGATGGAAAACCAGGACCATGGCCGGTCGACAGTGCTCACGGAAAGCAGCTGTCGTTATATGCGCAGAATGATTTCGGGGCAGATAAATCGTTCCATGTGCTGGGTGTGCACAGTAATTATTTCGGTGCTTACTGGAAACAGCAGGATGCCGGTATGATCCGTTACGCCAGCCGGGAAGACAAGCTGGGTAAAAAGATCTTTCTGTGGGCACTGTCGGACCAGGGGAAGATATGGGAACAGTTGCTGACTGACAAGAGCGGCCAGTATTGCGAGATACAGAGTGGGCGCCTCTTCAACCAGAATGTTGTAGGTAGTAGTCATACGCCATTCCGCCAGACCGGCTTTCAGCCTTATGCAACCGACAGCTGGGAAGAATACTGGTATCCTTTCAGTGGCACCGATGGCTTTACGGATGCCAGCTTGCAGGGCGTAATACATGCTAAACAAGCCGGTAGTGAATTGTCGGTAGTGTTTTCGCCTGTGGTATCTCTTATAGATACTTTGAAAGTATATGATGCCAACAATCACCTCTTGTACCACCAGGCGGTGCAACTGCAACCTTTGCAGACAGCGCGCTATGTATGTCCGCTGCCAGAGGGTGCACGTGCAGTGAAGATTGTATTGAGAGATATGGAGACTTCGCCCGACGGCACTGCAACACCGGTAGCACTGGAACGCCCGCTGGCGCGGCCGGAAGGATTCAATGAGCAGGGAGCATATGGTCTTTACCTGATGGGGCGCGACCAGCTACGGTTCAGGGACTATGCCGGCGGAGAAAGTAAGATCAGGCAAGCTCTCGACATAGATCCATATTTTGTTCCTGCTTTGACAGAAATGTCGTTTATCCACTACCGTAAGTTGCAGTACGATTCCGCTTTCTATTGCGCTAAACTAGCGCTCTCTATTGATACTTACGATGCCGGTGCCAATTATCACTATGCCCTCGCTGCAGCAAAGCTGGGCCGGTTTTATGATGCGCTGGACGGGTTGGAGGTAGCGGCGCTTACGCCCTCGTTCCGCAGCGCTGCCTATACCGCACTATCAAAAATGTACCTGCAAAAAAATGACGGGGAGAAAGCCATTGCTTATGCTGTGAAAAGTTGCGTGGATAATAGCCGGAACATCAGTGGACTATTATTGCGGGCAGTTGCCAGCCGCCGTTCTGGTAAGCTGGAGGAGGCCAGGGCAGCATGTGATAGCCTGCTCACGATCGATCCCTTATGTCATTTTGCCCATTTTGAGCAATACCTTCAGCATAAAGATGAAGCCCACAAAGCGGCTTTCCGCTTGCAGTTGCGGAATGAGTTGCCGCATGAAACCTACCTGGAAATGGCTGCGTGGTACAGCGAAATGGGCCTGACGGATGACGCCCGTATTTTGCTGGACCTGGCGCCCGCGCAGTCAGAAATCCTTTACTGGAAAGCTTACCTGCACCAGGGAGATGCCGATGTATCGCACTATATCGCTGCGGCAGATAGCAGCAGCGCCATGATGGTATTTCCATTCCGGGAGGAAAGTGTGCCGGTGATGCAATGGGCTATGGCGTATAGTCGCAACTGGAAGCCGTCGTATTACCTGGCACTGATCTACCTCTTCCGGAATGACAGTGTGGAAGCCATGAAGCTATTAAAGGCCGTTCCGGCGTCTGTGCATTTCGCACCTATGTATGCCTTACGTGCACGCCTATACGCCCCGGAAGATGCTGCACAACGACATGCCGATCTGGCGCGGGCTGCGCAGATAGCGCCAGAGGAATGGCGTTATGGAAAAATGTTGACGGAACAACAGGTAGCCGAAAAATCATATGATAAGGCCCTTGGACTGATTACTACATATCATCGCCGTACGCCGGAGAATTATATTATTGGCATGTTGTATATACGCTGCCTGGTTTTAAATAAGCAGTATGCGGCAGCAGAAAGGGCTTTGGCCGATAGCAGGGTGTTGCCTTATGAAGGCGCTATGGAAGGGCAACGGTTGTATCGCAAAGTGAAATTATTACTCGCTATAGATGCTATTGGAAAGCAGCGCTATGGCATTGCCCGGCAAAAGATCGCGGAGGCGCGGTTATGGCCATTGCACCTGGGAGCCGGCGCACCCTATCCTTCGGAACGTCATGAACAGCAGGAAGACGCACTGGATGAAGTAGTAGCGGGCGGTAAGCATACCGTTCCTGCGGAGCTGCAACAAGCTATTGAAGCAATGTAAAACCCCATTTTTGCTGAATAAATCCTCACAGGTACAAACGAGGTTTAACGAGCCTCGTTTGGCCGGTCGCCATATCTTATAAAATAGTGAGAAATCGCTGGTTAACAAGCGTTTTTGATTTTATTTTATTAAATAATGATCTTATTTTAACATTTCTTTAAAAAAGTTTTCAAAAAGTTGGGCGACTAAAAAAACTTTGACTAGGTTTGAGAAGAGGAAAAAAAGCGTTAGGACCGGAGGACATGCGAGTCGTTTCGTCATTTTGGAAAAGCTAAAACGTTTTATAGAAAACTGATAGCCTGTTTCATACAAGGTATATCAACCTACAACAATTTATTTCCTAAACTATAAATTCAATCAGGATCACAACAATTAAAAGGATTAGATTGTTTTTAAGCAATCAACCAGAATTTTACTAAATCGGGCGTTTTTATCAATCACTTGTCATTCGTAAGCATATGTACGTCAAAATGTTTCTATCACAAAGTAGCGTTGTCAAGCAATGAGTGATGCCTTGCAGGCAAGATACCTTTATTCCATTTCAGTAAATCAAGCCACCTGAATATTGGCATTTATGTTATGAATAGCGCAACAGCTACCGCTTTGCAGAAAAATATTAATCAAAAGTATGAGTACTAAACACATAAAACGGTACTCCTATAAATCCGGCCATTATCAGCAGCAGGAATTGAATTGCGTAGGCGAGCGGGTAACGGCGTTCCAGGCTATAGTGCTGAAACCATGAACAAGCTGAGCACCTTCGGTGATTTCAGCCAAGTATACTTTTCCACTTATAATCTATACCAAATAAGTTCTATTCAATTTAAAAACAAAAAAATGATGCAGTCAACCAAAAGATGTCTCTTGCTTTTTATGCTCTTTTGCATAGGAAGCATGTTTGCCTATGGGCAGGGAAAAATGACGGTTTCAGGAACTGTCAAGGACGCTACCGGCGCAGTTCTTGAAGGTGCTACCGTGGGCGAAAAAGGAACGTCCAACGGAGTGCTGACCGGCAAGGGAGGTAATTTTACCATCAATGTTAAACCAGATGCAAAACTGGTCATTTCTTATATTGGGTTTGTTACCCAGGAATTGCCCGCCACCGCTTCTATGCAGGTAAAATTGGTTCCAAGTGTTCGAACTGCTGATGAGGTGGTAGTTACGGCCTTGGGTATCAAAAAACAAGCGAAGGCGTTAGGTTATGCGGTATCCAAAATAGATGCCGACAGGATTATGGTCAGCGGTACACCCTCCAATCCTTTACAGGCACTCTATGGGGCCGCACCTGGCGTGCAGGTGGGAGCTACAGCAGCAGGTCCTACTGCGGGGATGAAAATCAATATTCGTAATGCGGTATCTTTCGACCAAAATTCTACCACACGTCCGCTGATCGTTGTAGATGGGGTTCCCATTCACGACCAGAATACGCAAATGGGTTACGGTGCTACAGATCGCGATAACGGAACAGGTATTAACGATATCAACCCTGATGACATTGCCTCTATGGAAATTTTGAAAGGAGCTAAGGCATCGGTACTGTACGGTAGCGAAGGCGCCAACGGTGTGCTGTTGATTACTACCAAAAGCGGTGCTAAAGGAAAAGGACTGGGAGTGGCAGCGTCTTTTACCACTTCATGGGATCGTGCGGCGTTCCTGCCTAAACTGCAAAATGAATATGGAACAGGTTCCAGCCCCAGCAACTCCAGGAATGATGCGCAGGGATATTATTTGGTGGATGGAAAAAGGACATTGGCCACTACATTGGGCGATGGTACTGGTGCACAGGCATTTGGACCAAAATTCGACCCAAGCGTGAAAGTGATGTGGTGGGACGGTGTAGAAAGACCATGGGTGGCGCAAACCAAAAATATCTACAATGATCTTTACCAAACAGGGCATCAAAACACCACCAACGTGGCTTTAAGTGGCGGTAATGACCAGGGACAGATCCGTTTTTCATACACTAACACAAATATGACCCCCATCAGGCCAGGGTCAAGGTTTGACAAAAATACGTTTAGCCTTAACTCATCTTATAAGTTAAACGATAACATCACCCTTAAATATACCGGCAACTTTTTTATATCCAAAAACCTGAATGCTGCCAACCTGAGTACCATGAACGGAGAAGGTCAGCAGGCGGAAATTGGAGCATTTAGTGCCGATATCAATGTAGGCTTGTTAAAGTCGCATTTACTGACACCTGACGGGTATAATTACTTTGCCAACCCTAGCCTGAGAAACTTAATTTCCAATGGCCGGAAGGGAGTAGTAGGCTTTCTCTGGGATCAGCTCGAGAATCAATCTATTTTTACCAGGTTACATAATATCCAGTCTTTATCTGCTGATATAAAACTCACCAAGATATTCAGCGCCACATTAATGGGTGGTATGGATTACAGTACGGAGAGAAATGAGTATAAAGGTAAATTATTGGATCCCCAGTTATTAGGGCCTAATAGTGGTTTCATGTACAGTGATGTAACCAACACCTACAAGACTACCTATGGACAGGGCATGTTGAACTTCGATACCAAAATAAATTCTGATTTTGATTTATCTGGTTTTGTGGGTGGTGTAGTCAGAAAGAACTACACAGAAGGAAAAGGTGCATCCGTGAATGGTTATGGACAGCTTGTTATTCCTAACTATTTCTCCTTTAATAACTTACCATTAGGCGTACAACCTCAGTACCAGTTTACAAACGGACAGGATTTGCTGTATAGTTTAATTGGATCAGCACAGTTAGCATGGAGAAACCAGGTGTATATTGAAGCACAGGGAAGAGAAGACTGGTCATCTATTTTGCCTCCGGGATATAATCATTATTTCTATCCTGGTATAAGTGCGGCGTGGATCTTAAGCGAAAGCTTTAAATTACCTGCCGTGTTCGAATATGCCAAAGTGAGGGGATCATTTGCTACAGTAGGTCGTCCTGGCCCACGCTATTTCAGTAACGTGAACTATACTACCTCTCAAACTGGTGGTGGTTACGTGTTGACTCCTCCTGCTGATCTTCCTCCAATGGATGCCAATGGTAAGCCAAACTTAAAACCTGAGCGTAAACGTGAATTCGAACTCGGTCTTGAAACTTACCTATTCCAAAACAGAAGAATTGGTGTAGATTTATCTTACTACAGATCCAATATCTATGACCAGATCATGGCGGTAGCTGCTCCTCCGGGAATGGGTGTTAAAAATATCCGTATGAACGCTGGTAATGTGATGAGCACGGGATGGGAACTGGCTATTAAAACCAAACCAATCTTGACGAAAGATTTTGAGTGGGATGTCAATTTAATGTTTGCCCGCGGCAAAACCGTTGTTAAGAAACTTGATGGCAAGTTACAATCTCTCACCTTGTGGAATTCCTTCGGTGCAGTGAATACAGTGGCGAATATTGGAGAGGAATATGGCCAGATTTACCTGACTAAGTCAACTTATACTTACAACAATCCAAATAATGCCAATGATCCGGCCAATGGCAAGAAAGTTGTAAATGCTGCTGGTTCTGCCTATGACTACCAGAGTACTGCAAAATTGATCGGCAAAACAATTCCTGACATATCAGGCGGATTTTTCACTTCTTTTGCCTACAAAAATGTTCGCCTCATTGCCAATTTAGACTACCAGTTTGGCGCTACTTTCCTGTCAGGTTCGGAAACTTATATGATGGCTGCCGGTGCGTTGAAAGAAACATTGAAGTATAGAGATGAGGCACATGGCGGGGCTGCGTATTATTTAGATGCAAATTCTAACAAAGTGGCAGGTACAAACCCTAATGGCGGACCAACCTTCCACGACGGTGTGATATTGGATGGCGTTACCGCGGATGGCAAACCAAACACAAAAGTGGTATCTGCAGATAGCTATTACTACGACTCTTATTTTTCTAATGGCTTCTTCCCTGAAGACAGGATCTTTAAAAGTGATTACGTAGCACTGCGTAACGTAGCTATCGACTACACTTTGAGCTCAAGTATTGCCCGCAAGGTACGTATGAGCAACCTGGTAGTATCGGTTTTTGCAAACAATGTAGGTTACCTTTACAAAGCTGCTCCGAATTCAATACCTGAATCAACCAACGGAACAGGTTGGGGCGTAGGTTCCTACGGAACAACTGCATTGCCTGCTCAGCGTTCAATAGGTATTTCTATCAAAACTAAATTCTAAAAACAACTAAGATGAAATACAGCAAAATAAAATCATTTTTCGTACTTACGTTGTTACTGTCCTCTGTAGCATGTAAGAAGAAACTGGAGGACTTATATCAAAATCCTGATGGGTATTCGAAAGATATGGCTGATAAAGCGGGAGTAAGCGTTATCTCCGGATTCTTCACGTCTCAGCTAACCCAGGGATTCTTCCTGACTGGTGACTATGGTTCTGTTTACCACCAGGTAAGAAGCGGAGAGAGGATTACGGCCAGTGCTGTCCAGATTTATAACACCACTACCGAAGGGGGCGCTTACGCGCTCAAAGATGTTGAACATGACTGGGGTACCGGCGGTTTTAACGAATCTATTTTTAACTTCGTTAATACGCAATGGATTACACCCATACTCTGGGCACAACGTGAATACAATAACACACCACAAGCTAAACGAACCAATTTAGATAGCCTATACATTACCTTAATGCATGTTTTAAAAGGTTATGCTTACCAGAGAGCAACCGACATGTACGATAAGGTTCCGTACATTGAAACAGGGTCAGCGGGCGGACTTGATGGTGTTAAAGCGAAATACCTGGGCCAATCAGATATCTATCCGAAAATAATCAGTGATTTCAAAGCTGCCGATGACGCGTTAGCAACGATAACGCTGACACCTACCCAGCAGGCAGCATTCAACCAACAGGATATCCTTTTTGGAGGAAATATCCTGAAATGGCGTAAGTATGTTAATTCATTAAGATTGCGTTGTGCAATGAATGTAAGTGAGGTTACCCCTACACTTACCCGGCAGGTGCTTACCGAGTTGCAAGGCAAGCCTTTAATGAGCGACTATAACGACGTGGCTGGCGTAGCCGACATCGCTGTTATTGCACTGAACCGTATTTGTAATGAATTAGGTATTACACGTGCGTTCAGGGAAAGAGGGCTTGATTGCCGCGCCGGAAAGAAATTCCTGCAGGACGTGATGAATTGTCAACCAACCGTAGGCAGTAAAGTGGTAAACGGACAAACGCTATCCTATTTTAGCGGTGATAATTCCGCAGCAGGTTTAGTAAATGGTACTGTTGACCCACGTGTTGCTTATATCTTCGCTCCGGACTGGAGTGGCAGATACCTGGGGGCTGATACAAAATGGGATGGCAATAAGGATCCAAATAGTTATTTAAACCAGGTTTTGCGTGGCTTCTATATCAACGATCCTATTTTGACCGATATTTCCAAAACAACCTTATACTACGGCGTAAATAAGTCCATCCAATTGGATGCAGCGTCAAAAGCAGATCTGAGTAAGCGGGAGTCATTCCTGTTAAATGCACTTCGCAGTGCCGTTGCCAATGGCGATGACAATGATGGAAACGTAGGTACAGCAAGCAACCTGGTTGCTGAGTACAATGTTCGCGCGCAATTTAACTTTGCACTAAAATATCCAACCATCCATGCGGTTGAAACCGAGCTGTCACTGGCTGAAGCAGCAGTAAGAGGTTTCGGTCAGCTGAATGGTGCTGCCCGCGATCACTATAAGAATGCGATTATCTTATCCTGCAAATATTGGTATGACCTGAATAACTCGAACCAATATTCCAAGACAACTTTACCGGCCATGCCAACCACCATGGATGATGCAAGAATCAATGCCAAGCCTGCCATGGAGTATAATGCAAGTGTTTATGCAGAAAATGCAGCACAGAAATTTGATGCCATGTCAAGCACGCAGAAGGTTCAGGCAATTTTCAACCAGCTTCAACTGCACTACAATATGTTGAACTTTGAAGTGCCCTATACCGCTGCTCGTAGGTTAATTAAATACCTGGGTACCAATCCGGCTGCTATGTATGATGTATACAAGTGGAAAGAAAGAATGACTTATCCAAGTAGCGTTCAGGCTGCTGATCCGGAAGGTTGGTCCATTATTAGTCCTACTAATAACCCGGATCTTCCTGTATGGTTTACCGGTCGTACTACCAAATGGAAGAATGTATTAGAATAGAGCGTGGCAATAGTTTAGTAGAAAAGTGAAGACAACAATAAAGCCGCCTTTGGGCGGCTTTGTTGTTTTAGTACACCCTCCGGAAATTACCTGGTCCGAATTTTAGCGCTTATCTTCATTGTATAATATGACGTACTATGCAACTCATGCATCAATTCCTCTTGAAACAGGTAGCTATCTCCGACGAAGACTGGCTGCTTTTCTCTTCCCGTTTTGAGCAGAAAATTTACCCTGCGAAAACCTTTTACCTGAAAGCCGGAGAAACGGAAAACTACCTGACATTTGTTGATCAGGGATTGCTGCGTTTTTATATAGAAGATAAGGAAGGCAACGATACTACTATCGGCTTTTCATTTGAAGGCTGGTTTATGACCGTCTTCAGCTCTTTTTATACCCGTAAACCTTCCCTCTATTATGGTGAAACACTGGCCGAAACGACCCTGTGGCGCATCCATTATGACGATTTGCAGGAGATGTACAGCCGGTTGAAGATCGTGGAAAGAATAGGGCGGCTGGCCACAGAACAGCTACTTTTACTGAAATCGGAAAGGGAGCTTTCCTTTCTCTTAAAATCTGCCGAAGAGCGTTATCTCGACCTCTTTCATAAAGCCCCTCACTTATTGCAGCAGGTGCCCCAGAAATACCTGGCATCCTACATCGGTATTACACCCCAGGCACTGAGCAGGATCCGGAAACGCATTTCTTAACCCAGGTTCATTTTTCGGGAGCAGGTTGTCCGCTAATTTTGCAGGAACAACAGGGGAGATGAGCTATTCACATAAATTTAAGTTGATAAGCGGCCAGGGAATTTATACATCTCTGGAAAATATTAAAGGAGCCAGGTATGATAACAAAGCAAAGTATTATGAACGCCTGGTAGGCACCGAAATGTTCAACCGGACTATTTGGGATTGCAGTAGAGGAGAGTTACAAAGATTCGCCGCAGAGGCTATCCTGCATTCGCGTGGAACAGTGCTGGACATCGGTTGTGGCGGCCTGGCGCAAACAGCGCTATTATATAGCACTACCCCCAATCATTGTACGCTTTTCGACAGATCACTAGAAATGTTGAAGATAGCTCAGTCCCGGCTATTGGGAGAAAAGGGTATCCTGCCCACTCACATCAGTTTATTACAGGGCAATGCCTTTGATCTGCCCTTTGCCGACAATACTTTCGATACCATTTGCAGCTTTGGAACTATTCACCTTTTTGACAATAAGCAGGATTTTGTTAATGAAATCCTGCGGGTGTTGAAAAAGGGGGGAAGGTTCTATTGTTACACCATGACAGGCGAGAAGATCATCGGTCGTGTTTTTATGTTGCTGTTCCGTACTATCGGTGAATTCGGCGAAATTTGGTCTGAACGGCAAACCCTGGCGCTATTTGACAGTGAGCAGTTACAGGTGCAAAGTTATCGGGTAGGAAGTGTGTTGTTTATTTATGGACAGAAAATATATTAATCTATGATAGCTCAATATCTCTGGGAGACAGGGTCGGCCATTATCGGACTGATGGGCCTTTCTCACCTCCGTGCTACGCTGTGGACCAATAAATTGTTTCCCCGCAATGAAAAACTGATAGAAGAAATGAAAGATGCTTCGCTACTGATTTCAGAAAAACTGATGATGTGGAAATCATGGATAGGATTCAATGCCACACATAGTAGCGGTATTGCTTTTATCGGAATCGTGAACTTTTACCTGGCGCTGAACTGTTTTACTTTTTTGAGGTCCAATCAATTTTTGCTGTTATTAACAATACTTACGGTAGGGTTTTATGTGTGGGTGGCATGGAGGTACTGGCTTAGGGTTGTATTGGTAATGCTGAGTGTGGCATGGGGGGCTTTTATAACTGCTTATATACAGATGTTTATATAGCGGGTAATGATCCCGTCCTGCAATAGTAAAACCATTCCAGGACGGGATATATTTATCTCAGCATCAATCGTCATCATCATCTTGCTTAGCATCTACTTTCAGGCCGAGGGCTTTTAAACCTTTTTGATGCGCACCGAAGTATTGTTTCGGAAACGGCTTATCGCCATGTATCGTTGACCATACGTATTCACTAAACAGCAGGGCATCTCTGTCAATGAGATCCGGTTTGGAGAAATCCATTTTCTGCGTCATGGGCGCCAACCTGGCGGTGGTTTTGCTTTTAATTTTATCCTTGCCGGGATTCATTTCATTGATCGCAATAGTAGGCGTCAGGCTGTTATACGCGGTATAGTCGGGTGTTTCCTGGAAGCAGGCGGTCATTAACGGAGCGGCTGCTACCAACTGGTTCATAGGCTGTACCCCGAATATCTGGCAGATGGTGTGCAGTACAGATGATTGATTGTAAAAATTGCTGATGGTGGCATCATGCTTTACAAAAGGACTGGCAATCAAACAGAATGAACGATGCCCATCCACGTGGTCCGTTCCACTTTGAGGATCATCTTCATTGATGAAGATAGCCATATCCTTCCAGAATGAGCTTTTGGAAAGCGCTTCTACCACCCGGCCGGTAGCCCAGTCGTTATCTGTTACATAAGCGCGGGGAGTAGGATTTTCCTCACTGTACCCGCTGGTATGATCGTTAGGTAAATAGATGATCAGGAATTCGGGCAGGCTGCCTGCTGCTTCGTATTCCTTCAGCGCATTGATAAATGCATCGGCCCTGACCTGGTCGGTAATATTCATGTTCCATCCGGGATAACGCAGGTCGCTGTACTTCTCCAGGCTTTTCATGGCGTAGGAACACTTATACTGGGCGGAATCGTTTTTATTTTTCCAGGCATTATACACATCGGTCCAGGTTTTTCCCCTGGTTATTTCAGCGAGGTCTGTTTCTCCAAAGTTCCGGAATGAAATGCCTTTGCGCAAAAGGTGATTCCAGATAAAACCGCAGCCGGCGTAGGAGAGGGGATCTGTTCCAAAATCATAGGCGCAATGCCCATTGGAGAAATCTTTTTCATGGTAAGGCGTAGTAATCCCCTGGATAGCCCATTGGTGGCCATCGCTGGAGTTAACGCCATTACAGTAGTAATTGTCCAGCAGTGCAAATTGCTTTGCCAGTGCGTGGGTATTGGGCGTTGTTTCGTTCCCAAATTCAACAAGCTTAGGGTCACAATTCCCCTTGCCGATGTCTCCCAGTACCTGGTCAAATTTTTTATTCTCTTTAATGATATATACTACATGCTTGATGGACGACGGTTCACCCGGGTTATCAGGAATAGGCTTAGGCATTGCATTTGAATTGGCGGCAGCCTGTGCTCTTAATAAATCTATAAAGTGAAATCCTTTTTTGGCCTCCGCGGTGTAGGCTTCAACTTCAGCCTTACTGCCGGGGAGTTCAACTTTCTGCACCTGCCCTTTCAGTGCCGTCACGTTACCAATAAATAGATTATTGCCTGCAGTGCAGATAGTACCAGGGAAGCCGCCGGCAGCAATAAAGCCGTAAGGAGCTTTTTGCGGGTGATGCGGATCAATAAGCGCAATGGAGTTGTTACCGGCATTGGAAGCCAATAATGTTTTTCCGTCGGCACTGAATGCCAGCGCCGTTGTCAGGCTACCATAGGGAAGAGATGGATCAGGCTTGGTGCTCATGGTATTGATGACTTTCAGGCTCTTTACATCTATCACGCTAATGCCATCGCCACTATCATCTGTTACATACAATGATTTGCCGTCGGGCGATAATACCATGGACTCGGGGTGAATACGGGTGGCGATATCGGCTATCTTTTTCCTCGATTGAATATCAATAACGATAACAGAGCCGCGCAGCGCTACCGACCGGTCATCTACCGCCACATCTGTTCCGGCCGATTTTTCTGTTTTGTCGCCTTTTTTAGCATGTGGTCCTCCGAAATTACTGACGAAAGCCAGTTTTTTATCTTTACTGATAACAACGGCATAAGGACAAACCCCCACGGGGATCCTGCCTAGTAGCTTGCCTTTGGAAAGATCTACCACAGCAATTTCGTTGGTGATGGCCAGGGCTACAAACGCCATGTTATTGGGACATAACCCAATGCCCAAAGGATTGGTACTTTTATTATTAACAGACAGGTCGATGGTGTTTGTCAGCGTAAACGTTCCCGAAGGACTCACATTTCCTACATATAGATTTTTTTGCAGCCCGGTAAAATAGACAGTAGCGTCATTTTCACTTACTGCCAGGCCATTCATGGAGCCTGATTCCTTATTGGGGTAGTCGTAATATTTAAGTATGTTATATTCCCTGGTATCAATAAAGGCCAGGCGCCTATTGGTTTTTGCAATGAGCACATTTTGGTGGTGAGCGCATTCCAGGTTTAATACCCGGGTACCCTCTGCCAGATTAAGTCCTTGCCCTGCTGGCGTTAATATTTGCCCGTTTGGCAATAGCTTGTCACCTGCCAGAGACTGGTGCCACGAGGTATCTACCGGCTTCCTGATATCCTTATGCTTCTCCGGAGGATCTGATACCTGCGCTTGCAAGCTTTGCGCAGCCAGTAAAAGGCAAACTGCAGCAGTTTTTAGAAAAAAATGTGGTCCTGTATTCATATTTCGATAGTTATAAACCCAGTGTAAGATATACTAAACACCGATTAATATATACTAAAAGTACGCTGGGCGGTTTAATCTGTAGATAAACATATCGTTAATTAACGTTGCCTGCTTTATGGCGTTAACTACCACCTCATATCAACATTTTTTTTTGGCAATTTCCCCAAATTAACCTTGCTTTGTTTACCGTTCCAACCAATGGGAAATATTTTCAAAAATATTATTAACAGGCCATCCTAGTAGGAGGTCCTCCCATTAGCAGATACTCCTTTCTGCTACTTACCACTCATTTTATTATTCAATATATCGCACCCATGATACACCAACATGGAGGTAATCACTGACCATTTAAAATTATTTTTTACGTGATGCTTTTTGAAAATCAGCGGGCTTTTGCGCAAAGCCTGGATCAGCAAGACCCATTACATGCGTTCAGGCATGAATTCCTGTTCCCGCAGCAAAATGGAATACCCTTCATTTATTTATGTGGTAATTCGCTGGGATTACAACCTAAAACGGCGCGGAGTTATGTAGATCAACAGCTCAACAACTGGGAAAACATGGCCGTAGAAGGATGGTTTGAAGGAGATACTCCCTGGATGTATTATCATAAAGAGCTGAAACGGTTAATGGGTACTATCGTAGGCGCCAGTGCCGCAGAGGTATGCCCTATGAATACGTTAACGGTTAACCTGCACCTGCTGATGGTGAGCTTTTACCGGCCTACAGCCGGGCGATTCAAAATCATCATGGAAGCCGGCGCCTTTCCCTCTGACCAATATGCCATAGAAAGCCAGGTAAGGTTTCATGGGTACGATCCGAAGGACGCGATTATAGAAGTGGCGCCCAGAGCGGGGGAAAACACGTTGAGCACCGCAGATATCCTGGCTGCTATTGCCGATAACGGCGAACAGATTGCATTGGTACTCTTCGGTGGCATCAATTACTTTACCGGTCAATGGTTCGATATGCCAGCCATTACCCAGGCGGGACACGCTGCAGGCGCAGTGGTAGGCTTCGACCTGGCACATGCTGCTGGCAATGTACCTGTAAAACTGCACGACTGGGATATTGACTTCGCCTGCTGGTGTTCCTACAAATATCAGAATGCAGGCCCTGGTGGTATCAGCGGGATATTTGTGCACGAAAAACATTTCTCCGATACATCCCTGCATCGCTTTGCCGGCTGGTGGGGCTATAATGAGCAACAACGGTTTAAGATGGAGAAAGGATTTATCCCGGAAGCTGGCGCGGATGGCTGGCAGGTGAGCTGCACCCAGGTGATCCCAATGGCTTTGTATCATGCCTCCCTGAAAATTTTTGAGAAAGCCGGCTTCATTGAGCCGCTAAGGAAAAAGAGTGAACAGCTCACCGCCTACCTGTGCTATATCATCGGCGAAGTAAATAAACAGCTGGGGTTTGAACAGTATAAGATCATAACACCTGCTACCGCTGAAGACAGAGGAGCCCAGGTATCTATTGTGGCTAAGCACAACGCCAAAGAAATATTTAATGCTTTAATGGCCCATCATGTTTTGGGCGACTGGCGCGAGCCCAATGTAATCAGGCTCAGCCCTGTACCACTGTACAATAGCTTTGAAGACGTATTCCTGGCAGGAGAGCGCTTAATGACCATCAGCAAAACAATCATCACGCACCGAAACTAAGCACACGATGGAAATAACACCAGAAATTAAAGATAGACTATTGAGGTTACAGGAGAAATATGCCGCCATGGGGCAGGATCTCAACGCTTATCTCGACGGATTGCTCTACGCCGACTACCTTACCTATTGGGATTATATCCACCTTGATACTTTGTTGAGCCTGCAACATCCAAAGACGTCCTATCCCGATGAGGAAATCTTTATCATGTATCACCAGATCACAGAGCTGTATTTTAAACTCACCTTGCATGAGTGCAAACAAATAGCCGGCAATACTTCATTGACAGCCGATATTTTTGCCACAAAGCTGAAGCGGATCAATGCTTACTTCACCGCCCTGGTATCTTCTTTTGATATCATGGTAGATGGTATGGACAAAGAACAGTTCCTGAAATTCAGGATGTCGCTCCTTCCCGCCAGTGGCTTCCAGTCCGGGCAATACCGTATGATAGAAATTTATGCTACGGATTTCACACAGCTGGTAAGCCTGGCCAAACGGGAAGAGTTGAAACACGCTACCATCAAAGAAAAGTTTGAACATATTTATTGGAAGTCCGGCGCCTCTGAATTATCTACCGGCAAGCAAACCCTCACGCTGCAACAGTTTATCGCCAAATATGCAGCACAGTTCCTGCAACTCGCGGAAGACAATGTGCATACCAACTTCTCTTCCTTGTACCAGGCGCTGCGCCAACGCGGTGAAAACATGGAAGCCGTAGAAGAAGAGCTCCGGAAGCTGGATCTATTTGTGAATGTAGAATGGCCATTGTCACACTATAAATCTGCCGTTCGTTACCTGGAACGCGATCCGGTAGACATTGCTGCTACTGGTGGCACCAACTGGCAGAAATACCTTCCTCCCAGATTCCAGAAAAGGATATTCTTTCCTTACCTGTGGACAGAAGAGCAGGTTGATCAATGGGGTAGGTCGTGGGTGATGAATGTGCTGAAATCATATCGAGTATAGCTGTTTCGGGTAGGAGTGAAGCTGCTCCTGCCCGATGTTATTCCAGGGCTATAGTTTCAGGGCTGTCGTCGTTTACCGGTACCGGCAATAGCCAGAGTATAATCGCTACCATGATCAAACAGGCTATATCTGCAGCCATCCCGCTTTTAAAAGCAATGAGGTAATCAGGATGGGGCTGAATATCAATCATATGATAGAACACGCCCCCAATAATACTGATGCCGAGTGCGGAAGCTGTTTGCTGGAACGTAGAGAACACGCCGGAGGCAGTGCCTGCAAATTTTACAGGGATGCTTCTTAGTACAATTGTCAGGAGAGATGGCAATACCATTCCATTGCCAAGCCCATACACCCCAATAAGTGCAATGGGCCACCAACGCTGCATTTGAGGGTGATAGATTTTTACCTGTAATAAAAAAGAGAAAAGTATAATCATTATTCCCGCCAGCAAAACCCGCTTGCCATACCGGGGAATCAGTTTCCCTGCCAGCATTGAAGTAATCATAAATAAAACGGCATGAAGAAGGAAGTACATTCCGCATTCCAATGCGCTAAGGTGAAGGCCATCCTGTAAATAAACGGCGATCATCAACAGATAGGCGGTATGCATCATGAAGTGGAACAACACTGCCAACAAACCGAGATTAAATTCCTTCATGGTGAAAAGAGAAATGTCGAGCAACGGGATTTTGAGATGCTGTTTCTTCTTTTTTTGATCTATCCACAGGTAAGTGAATGTGAACAATGATAACAGCATCAACCAGATGCTCCATGCTGGCCAGCCAAGCTCCCTGCCTTTAGTCAATGGATAAATTAAACAGATGAGGCCCGTGGTTAGTATTCCTGCTCCGGTGTAATCAAAGGTACCCGTGGTTACCCTATTGGTTTCCGGGAGGAACCGCGCAATGGCCCAGGTAGCAGCTATGCCTACTGGCAGGTTAATAAAAAAGATGAGCCGCCAACCTGCTACTATCAGGTGAGTATCTACCAGCCAGCCACCCAGGATCTGACCAATAATGGCGGCGATACTGAGCGTAGCCCCATACCAGCCAATTGCTTTAGCCCTTTCTTTAGAATCTGTAAATAATACCTGGATATAGGCAATAGATTGTGGCACCATCAGGGCCGAACTTACCCCTTGAAAGAAGCGCATACTATTCAGCTGCATCGCAGTTTGTGATAATCCACAGCAACAGGAGGTGAGCGTAAATAGTATCATGCCCCATAAGAACACCTTCTTTTTACCCAGGTAATCGCCGGCCCGTCCGCCTATGATTAGCAGGGAGGCGCTCCCCAGCAGGTAGCCGGCTATTACTAACTGCATTTCTCCGTTGGTGGCATGTACTCCTTGCTGGATGCCAGGTATGGCCATATTGATAATAAAGATGTCAATAACGTACAGTAAAGGCGCTGTCAGCACAATGGTCAGCGCAAACCATTTGTTAGATGTCGGGTTATTTTTCATAATCTTAAGCAGGCGTATTCGGCTTTATCCGTTGAGGATAAAAGTATTTAGGGGAATAATAGTTGAATGATAAGGGAGAGATGATAAAGGCTACCTGTTTGCTTTTTCCAGGTCCAGCAGCCACTGCTTTCTGTATAAACCGCCACCATAGCCTGTAAGCTGGCCATTTTCACCGATAACACGATGACAGGGAACCAGGATAGATACCCGGTTCATACCGTTGGCATTGGCTACAGCACGAACGGCTTCCGGCTTGCGGATAAGCAGTGACTGTTGTTTATAAGACGCTGTTGTTCCATAAGGAATGGATTGAAGGGCCTGCCATACCAGTTGCTGAAATGCTGTCCCCGGTGTGAAAAGCGGTATGGAAAACTGTTGCCTGTTTCCTTGGAAGTACTCTCCCAGCTCCGTTTTTAACGACTCGAAGTGAGGATGAGGGGCCTGTATAATATCGGCATTTAATCGCCTGGCCAGGTCTTTCAATGCTGTTTCCAACATTTTGCGGTCACTGAATTCCAGCAGGCAGATACCTTCTTCCGTAGCGCAGGCAATCATGGTGCCCAGCGGCGTTTCCAGGCGGTGGAGGTTAATTAGTCGCTTATCCCTGCGATGCGATGGCGACATGCCAAAAATGGATTTGAACGAATCATTGAAGCCACTCAATGATTCATAACCGGCTTCAAATGCTACAGCGGTAATCGTATCCCCTTCCTGCAGCTTTTTGAAGGCGGCGTTGATACGGCTCATCCGCTGAAAAGCATGAAAGGTAAGGCCATGATTTTTCAGGAACCAGCGCCGGATAGTATGTGGTTCCAATCCCCTTGCTACCAGGTCTTCATCTTTCAGTTTTGTAGAGGGATCTTTTTCCAGCTCTTGCAGTAGTTGTTTTATATCGCCGGGTGTTTCACCGATCAGCTCCAGCGGCCGGCATATCTTGCAAGGCCTGTATCCTTTGCTGATGGCTTCACTTGCGGTCTTGAAAAATTCGACGTTTTCGGCTTTTGGCTTCCTGGCGGTGCAGGTAGGCCTGCAGAAAATACCGGTAGTTTTTACGCCGGTGATAAACGTTCCCTCAAAAGAAGCATCCTTGGCGACGATGGCATTATACATCGTTTGATGTGTAAGCATAATCTTTTTTTTACAAAAATAAAGCACCACGGCAGGGCCGGACAACCGGAAAATTGACAACTATTTTTTTAGAGAGGCTATCGGGTAGATTTCTCCCGGAAATGATGAGGCGTTTCCCCCGTCATTCTACGGAAAAAAGCATTAAAGTTGGAGGCATGATCAAATCCCAGGCAATACCCAATCTGTGCCACATCCCAGCGGGTGTTTTGCAGCATCGCCCGGGCTTCTTTGGCCATATGTTGTGCAATCAGTTCAGTGGTGGTGTGACCGGTAACTGCCTTTACAGACTTGTTTAGGTAGTTGACATGCAGGGAGAGCTGTGCAGCAAATTCACCGGCCGTTTTAAGCCCTACCTGTTGACGGGCGTCAATTAATGGAAATTGACGTGCCAGCAGTTCCAGGAATAACTCCGTGATCCGTGCTGCTGAAGTAGTCCTCGTATATTCCGAATCAGGAGGCATGATCTTATGCGCTTCGTGTATCAGCAGTTGCAGGTGACTGCGCCATACATCATGTTTATGGGCGTAGTCGCCTGTTGCTTCTTGCAGCATCAGGTCAAAGATGCGGATGATTCTTTCCTGGGCGGTAGTGTCGGGAAACAAGATATGATCGCCCTGCACCTTAAAGAAGGATGCGGCCGCGGGAATCTCCCGTTTTAACCGGTTATGGAGGAATGCTTCGGTAAACAGGCAGTAATAATAGCGCTGTTTTTCAGTAATACGTTGCCAGGCATATGGTATCAACGGGTTGCTAAATATCAGCGTACCACTTTTTACCTGGATACTCCTGTCGGCATAGGTAATAATAGCTTCGCCTTCCAGCAGGAGCGCTATTTTATAATAATCCCTCCGCATCAATGAAGAACGGCGGGGTGGGTGATCGCCCTCCACCAGCTGCACCTGGAATATTTCAGTGGGGCTGTGGGGAACGCCATGCCTTGTGAAAAACTGCGTTATATGCTCGTGGGAGTTCATTGTGCTAAGGTATGAAAATAAAAAAGGCGTCAGGGCCATGATATGCCGGTAGCCGCTTCACTGAACTGCCATAATTCCCCCGCTGTGCGGGGATCAAGCGCAAAACCGCGAACGCCGCGTCCGGGTGGTGCATCGTTGGGAACAATGGGGGCAATGTTGCAGTCTTCACAGTAAACGCCGCCTATATCATTCAGCTGATCGCTTAGCGCGCACCAAACCGTGGTAGCAGCCCCTTGTTCCTGGCTTTTGAAGTGGGCTATTTGCAGGTCCCAGATCTGCCGCTCGTCATCCGTCATATAGCGGAAGATATCCGTGTGTACTGCGCCCGGATGCACTGCAAATGCCCTGATGCCGTGCGGTGAACCTATCCTGTCCAATTCCACAGTAAAGAGTACATTGGCGGTTTTCGACAACCCATATGCTTTGGCGCTGTCATAGGGATGATGCTTAGATTGAAGGTCATCGAGTTCGAGCTCACTGCGCCGGTGCCCAACAGAAGAGAGCACAACCACCCTGGCGCCGCCGGCATTTCTTAGAGCCGGCCATAGTCGTCCGGTGAGCTGAAAATGTCCGAGATGGTTAACGCCAAACTGCAACTCATAGCCGCGCTGATCTTTCTGCAGCTGCGGTGGACGAAAGATCCCCGCATTATTGATAAGTAAGTGCAGATCAGGGTAGGCGGCGAGAAACTGTTCCGCAAACGTATCAACCGACAGCGGATCAGCCAGGTCTAACGGCATAAAAGATACATTTGGAAGCGCCGAAAGCCGGTCATTGGCCTTGTGGGCATCCCTCCCCGTCGCGACTACTCTGGCGCCGGCGCTGGCAAGAGCTTTTACAGTCTCATATCCGATCCCGGAATTGCCCCCGGTCACCAAAATGGTTTTTCCTTTGAGATCATGCCCGGCGGCTATTTCAGCGGCTGTGCTGTTGGCATTAAAATGGGAGTGAATGGGTTGTTGGATGCTGGTCATATAAAAGAATACTTGATCGCACAAAATTAAGCCGGCAGATTTTTTGAAAGTTATGCGAATCAAATCAATCATTATGCGGATCAGGAGTGTTGGGGGCATACATTTCCTGGATAATGCCTATCTAAAAAAAAGCAGCCAGACTTTAAGCCTGGCTGCCAGTTCCAAATACAAATAAACAATTAACCCTATTCTAACGCACCATTGTAATCAGTTTCTTTTAATGGCACCTTCCAGGTCCATTTATTATTACTTTGCGGCGTGATGGTAACTGCCAGCGCAGTGAGGAAGTTACCGCCGGCAGCGTAGTTGTGCCGTACAATAGTATCGCCCCAACGCTTCATGTCAAACCAGTCGAATCCTTCTCCCCACAATTCTATAGCGCGGTAGGTTTTAATTTCGGCCAGCAGATCGGTGCCGGTTTTTGTACAGGTGTAGTTGGCATCCCGGCCAGAGCCCTGGGTCAGATTGGTAAGCACCTGCTGAATTTCAGCGGCAGGTTTGTTTTGGAAGTATTTAGCCTCTGCTTCGATCAGGTACATTTCGGAGGAACGGAAGTGGTTTAAATTGCCCACGCCTGGCTGATCATTGGCTTTGATCTTAAACTGCATATAGGCGAACACGTTTGATGTGGGATAGATGTCAGGGTACAGCTTAAAGGCCCTGGCCTTCAATGCTGCGCCAGCCGCGCCCGTAGCGGTAGTGTAAGGATCTGTTTTTGGATCCAGGAACAAGTCTTTGCGAATATCGGTATCCGGAATTTTATTGTACAATTCCCGGCTGATGCATTTAGGCGTAGATCTTACAGCCGACGCGCTGGCGTTGTAAGCAATGTAGGCCTGGTAGGAGTAAAAGTACAGCGTTTCATCGGAGGCACCGTAACTGCTCCAGATCCATTCCTTGTTGGGATTGGAGAATCCTGCTTTATAATCTGCCACCGACATCAGCGGATACCCTGTTCTGGCTTTAACGGCATAGCTTTCAGCGGTTGCATAGTCCTGGCGGTTGAGGGCTGCCCGGGCATATATGGCATAAGCCACATTGACGTTTACTTCAAAGTTCTGTGCCCGGGATTTGCCGGAAGAAGTATACAGCGCGATGGCGTTGTCCAGGTCTTTGTAAATAAAAGCATAGCTTTCTGATAAAGTGGATCTTTTAAGATCACCATCAGACATATCGGCTCTGAGCACCAGTCCCGGAGCGCTGCCATTGTCGGAGTCTGCCCACCGGTTGCCGTATAACTGTGCCAGCATCATATAGCTGTAGGCTCGGTATGTTAAGGCCTGTGCCTTAATGAAGCTTTTATCTGCATCTGTTCCGGACGCGGCGTCAATGAAGGTAATGATAGCGTTGGCATTGGCTATGATCTTGTAGTAATAATACCAGGGATAATAGTCATAAATACTGCTCACATTTTCATTTAGTGTACCATTGATGAGGGTGGCCCATCCTGAAAGGTTTACAAAGAAGTGATTGCCCGGATAGTTACCATAATACATTTTAATGGTGCCTTCCCCGTTAAATCCCTGGGAAGACAGGTACTGTGTGGTCATCATCTTAGCCAATCCATTTACCGCCAGTTTTGCATTGGTGGTAGATTCAAAGGTAACGGCCGGATTGGTAGAACTGGTGGGCGTCGTGTTGAGATAATCTTTTTTGCAGGAGCCGGCGCATAATGCCAATGCCAACAAACCTGCCTGATATATTTTATTCATTCTTTTCAATTTAATTATAAGCCAATGTTGATACCAAAGGATAACACACGTGGTGTTACAAAAGCATTGAGACTTCTGCCATTGAAAGATTGCTGGGGGTTCATACCCTGCAATTTCGTGAAGGTGGCCAGGTTCTCAATGCTGGCTGTTAAACGGGCAGACTTGATATCTACTTTCCGCAGTAATGATCCTGGCATCTGGTAAGCTAATGCAATGTTTTTGATAACCAGGTAAGAGCCATCTTGCAGGAACCGGGTAGACATGCTGTTGCTGAAGGTACTCTTGGAGAAATCCATTACCGGCACTCCTTTGGGATTGATCCGGTCTGCGGAGGTGGCGGTCATGCCTTCCGGCGCTCCATCCCATGATTTCAGTACATCTTTGTGCATCTGACCTACGCTGCCCGACATCGTCATCAGGCTCAGGTAAGAGTCGTCGTATACTTTGCCGCCCAGTGAATAAGTGAAGATACCAGACAGGGTAAAATCTTTGTAGGTAATACCTGTGGAGAAGCTGCCAAATACTTTCGGAATCGCGCTACCTGACCAGTCGCGCTTAGCGTAGGTGGTATAGGTAGTATAGTTGGTGCCGTTGATATTTACCAGGTATTTATAATGGGCGCCATTGGTATCTTTAGGATCGAAGTTCGCATCATCGGCCAGATACAGGGCGCTACCGGTCATTTGGTCTACCCCGGCATACTGGTAAGTCCAGAAATCATAAATGCTGTGACCTTCCATGTATTTGTAGTTGCCGCTTACGATACCTTTTTCCCTGTTTTGTTCCGGCAGGGTAACGATTTTGTTGGTCAGCCAGGTGGCATTTACACCTACGTTCCATTTAAAGTCTCTCTTCCTCAGTACGTCTACATCCAGCGATAGTTCAACGCCCTTATTGGAAACAGTGCCCAGGTTTTTGCTGATGATAGCTTCTGCATTGCTGTTGGAGGTAGCGCCGGCAGATAACGGGAGGTTGAAGTCAAATAAGAGGTTCTGGGAACGTTTGTCGAAGTATTCAACAGTTAAATTAGCACGGTTGAATAAGCGGGTTTCCAACGCTGCGGAGATAGAGGAGGAGGTTTCCCATCTCAGATCCCTGGCTTCGTTTTGTGTTTTATATAACGCAATGCGATTGCTGTTCTGATCGAGCGTATAGAGTGTCATGTAGGCGTAGGTGCTGGCACTCAGGTCGTTTCCGATCTGACCGTAAGAGGCGCGAAGCTTGGCATAGTCCGCGTACCTGGAGAGGGGCGCGAAGAATGCTTCCCTGGATATCAGCCAGCTGCCGCCCAGCGACCAGAAATTACCCCAGCGGTTGTCTTTGTAGAATTTGGAAGAACCATCTCTTCTGAAGGAACCATCCAGGAAATATTTTTCGTCATAGCTATAACGTGCACGGGCAAAATAGCCTTCTGACCGGTAGTCTACCTGGTAGTCAGTTAAATTGGTGATCTTGGTGAAGTTCACCAGCTCTGTGGCATTGGCAAATGCTTCCGTTGTTTTATAACCGTAGAGGTAATTGTAATTGTCGTAGTAATTTTCGTGTCCTGCCAGTGCTTCTATGCTATGAATGCCATAGGACTTGTTCCAGTTAAGGATTTCCTGGCCGGTATAGTTTTTATAGCGATAGTTGGTACGGGAGGCACGGCCTTCGTTGCCGGCGCCGTCACCGATAACAGCATTGTTATATACATGTTCGTCGCTGTTGCGCACATTCAGGTCGCCTTTTACGCTGAACGTAAAGTCTTTCAGGAATTTGAAGTCGAGGAATACCTGTCCGTTTACCGTATTCCGGTATATCATGTCGCGGTTTAATTCATTTTCCCAGATGGTGTGTCTGCCTATATACTGGTTGCGGGAAGTGCTGCCATCATCGTATTGCAGTTGGCCGTTACGATCCAGTTTGAAATCGCCGGTGGTGGCATCATGCAGATGTACCGGGTAGATAGGGGCAATGCTCCTGGCATACATAAATGGATTCACGAAAGAAGCCGCGCTGGAAGAAGTTGCGGAAACGTTGCTGGTGATCTGGTGGGTACCGGAAAGGTTAAATCCGTATTTGAACCAGTCTCTCGCCTGTATGTCGGCGTTAATTCTTCCGGTAAATCTTTTATAGCTGGTGTTGGTGATATACCCGTTTTCATCCAGGTAACCAACGGAATAATAAAGACTATTCTTTTTATTATTGGCGCTACCATTCAGGGCATAGTCCTGGCGATAGCCGGTTTTCTCAATGTCGCGGAACCAGTTAAGGTCGCCGGCATATCCGGGTAAGATTTTGGCGTCGGCTACCATTTTACCGTTGGCGTCAAATAGCTGGTTAGCTGGTTTGTCGTAGATGTTGAGGTACAGGTAGTCGGAAATGAGGCTGCTGGTAGCTTTGGCGCCGGCAGCTTCTTTGGTAGGATATGTAGTGGGATTGGTAGATAACAGGTTGTTACGGTATCCTTTCCACATTGTTTCCATAAATTCATTGGCGTTCAGTACTTCATATTCTTTGATACCACGGGTATATACGCCCTGGTTCATGATGAAGTTCACACTGCTGTTACCTTTGGCGGCTCTTTTGGTGGTCATGATGATCACCCCGTTGGATGCTTTGTTACCATACAATGCGCCGGCGGCGGCATCTTTCAGCACAGATACAGATTCAATATCTGCGGGATTGATATCGGTAACATTGCCCGCAAAGGGTACGCCGTCGATAACATACAGCGGCGAGTTATCACCATTCACAGAGGTAAAGCCGCGGATACGTACGCTTGGCGTGGCACCCGGAGTACCCGTGGTATTGTTTACCTGGATACCGGCAGCTCCTTCCAGTACGCTGATGGCGTTTGATACGGGACGTTTCTCGATATCTTTTGTTTTGATAGCCGCTACCGATCCGGTGAGGGCTTCTTTCTTAGACAGGCCGTAGGCAACTACAATTACTTCGCTCAGATCATCGGGCCGTGTGTTCAACGATACGTTGATGACACTGCCATTGCCTACTGTTGCGGTTTTGGAGTTGAATCCGACAGCGCGGAATATTAATACTTTTCCCGGCGGTACCTGGATTGTATAATTACCCTGCGCATCTGTTTGTGTACCGGAAGAAGTGCCCTGGATGATGACAGAAATACCCGGTATGCCGCTTCCATCAACGGTGTTGGTTACTTTGCCGCTGATTTTTTTTTCCTGCGCAACAAGCAGTGTTGGCAGGAGGCTCAGAAAGAAAAAAATAAGTGATCTTTTTCCCATGAAGTTCAGATTTAGATTTTAGAGATAAAAAGATAATTGTCGCCATATGCAGGCAATAGTTAGCCGTGAGGACCGTAGCCCTCTGCATGTCATGTTGATAGTGATCTTATTTACCGGGCATGGCAAGCCCCTTAACTATATGCAGTGTTTTTTCGTGTATAGTTTTGGTAAGGAATCCATACTTTAATGGTCATAGAAATTCCATCACCATAAAAGAAGTGGTTCTTTATGGCGTTGAGTACAAACTTCCGTATTTGACCAGGAGGCATACAATTCCCTGTCTGTAAGGATTTACGCGCTTACAGCAGCTATGCCGGATGCCGGATTGAAAATTTCAGTACATAAAAAACTTCCTGCCATAGGCTGCATACCTATATGGCCACCAGTTTGAATACAGATTTTAAGTGTTCATACATAGCAAAATACCCGGCGAAAAAGTTGTTGCTTTTACCGCCTTTAATTCAGATTTTGATCTTTAAATTTCCATCTTAAAACACAAAAATATACCAGTATAAAGCGAAGGGCTTTATAGTTAACAGTCTCTATTTTTGTTTGATACATAAATGATGCACAGGCCTATCAGGTATAGGTTTGGGCTATCAGTTCAGATGTTTGTTGTTAAGTAAAATCTATCGTTTTTTAATTCTACATTTTGGTTTTAGTTCGTTGCAACGTTGTTTCTCATTATAGCAAAAAAAGTATGCAGATAAAATAAATATTGATCGCTCGCTCGGTTTTCTTTTTTCAACGTTGCACAGATATTAGTGCGCTGCAACAAAAATAATAAAAAAGTTAAACTTTTCTAGCCTTTAGAAAAAAATGTGTGCTGCGTTTTTTTGAGATGAGCCATGCATCACATGTTGGCGCGCCCTTCTTCTTCATTTTTAGTGTTTTTAGGCGATTTACCTGTTGCTTTACCAAGTTGATAACTGAGGGTAAACACCGCCCGTCTTGTACCAAACCAATGAGAGAGTTGATTGTCGATAATGCTTTTTTCACGGAAGATAAATCGCACCCGATAGGTATCGAAAAGGTCGTAGACGCTGAATTTGGTGTTCAACTTTCCTTTCAACCAGGTGCGCTGTAAACCTATATCAAAATTTGACATAGGCCTGGAAATGTATAAGCTATTTCCACTAACAGATTTGTAATAGTAGTAAATATCCAGGGTGAAGCGATAAGGGAGGGAGAATACCTGGCTGCTGTTGATCGTATAATCCAGTATAGGAATCGCATAAGTTACCTGGTGATATGGGTTAAGTTCTTTTCGATAATGTCCGCCCAGGTTGTAGTTCATACGCCACCATTGATTAACCTTGATGGGAAAGCCGGCTTCGATATCGGCGAAATCGCTGTAAGGTAAGTTCGTACCCAGGTATTCCAGCACATTGGTAACAGGATTGTATTCCGGGTAACGGGCCATGGGTAATAATTCCCTTCCGATATTCGCGGAAATATTAAATGCCCCGTTGCTATAGGAGAGGTTAAACGTGCGCGTGGTAGATGCCAGCAGGTATGGATTGCCAATCCAGTAGTTCAGCGGACTGTTATAAAACCGGAAGGGATTTAATTGAGCAAAGTTGGGTCGCGTCATTTTGCTGATAAAAGAGAGTTGGTATTGTTGCTGTTCATCAACCGTAAAGGTGATGGAAGCACTGGGTAGCCAGGTGAGGTAGTTCCGGGTGGTAATTTGCGAGGAGGTCATACTGTTGGCAACGCTGTGGGTGTACTCCGCCCGCAGGCCGAATGAATAACTGAATTTACGGAACTTTCCCTCATACGATAGGTAGCCGGCGCTGATGTATTCGCGATACAGGAAGTTATTACTTCTGCTGCTGTCCCATTCAAATTGATTGATCGTGTTCATGGTATCATAGCGAATGTTATTCTGCGTAGTGGTATAGGCAAATTTGCCGCCTGCATTGAGCTTTGCACTACCTGCCCGGTGCGTAAAATCTGCCTGAATGCTACGGATAAGAATATCGTTGTACAGGTTTGTTTTCCAATAGTGCTCTAACTGCGAGCTAAGCGCATCATAGGTTTGTATCTCTTCTGCATTGTAGTTTTTTAGCTGGGCCAGGGTAGTCAATACTTGCCAGCTATTATTGCCTGCCTGCCCGGTATAGTAAATGTCTGCCGCGTAGTTGGTACGTTTGGGAGCGGCGTTGTTACTGGTATAGTTGCTAAATACCACCTTTTTCCCGGCGGCATCGGTACTAAGCAGCGTATTAACGGAGTTGAGTCCCTGGTTAGCCTGGTACGCCCGCCCGGTTATTTCCAGTTGCTGATTTTTTCGGAAATGGTAGGCGGCGCCCAGCTGGTAACTGACATCGTTATACCTGGTAACGGTATGGGTATGGGTTGTCAGCACATCTGTACTGGCCAGGTGTTGCAAAGCCTGGTATCGCCGGTGCGTATTTCCATTGATATAGCCTAACCTCGCTGTAAAGGTTATCCTGGATGTGTTGTATTGCAATAGCAGGTTGTTATTGGCCTGTGTATAGGCATTTTGTTGTACACTGCTGCTGATACTACCGTTCCAGCCCCTGTTGATATCTTGTTTGAGTTGAATGTTGATGATGGCTTTATGTTCAGCATCATACCTGGCGGAAGGAGTGGCATCTACTTCAATGGAGGATATCATGTCGGGGGAGAGGCTGGATAGGTAGTGTTGCAGCTCAGCAGCGTTCATAGTAGTGGGTTTTCCATTGATGAAAATGGCTGGGGTTACCCGACTTGATAATTGGATGACCCCTTCTCCATCAACTTCCAGGCCGGGTACTTTCTTTAAGATGGATAATACATTGGCGTCTGCTTTAAAAAGCCGGTTGCCGGATATGTTAAGTACCAGTTTGCCGTTCACCCGTTGCATGGGTGATTGGCTGCCGCTTACCACAATTTCGCCCAGCAGGCTACTGACCGGCATCATGGTAATATTGCCGGTATGCACCGGGGTATTGTTGGCAACTGAAATTTCCCGGTATATTATTTCATGGCCCATGGCCAGGCATCGTAACCAGTACCGGCCGTTGCGGATATGGTTGAAAGTAAAAGTGCCCGTCGAATCTGTTAGCTGTTGGGTAACAATAGTGGAATCGGGATGAGTGAGTAGACTTAGGCTAACATAACCGATAGGTTGATCATGTGTAGTCATTATCTTTCCCGTCACCAATGTTTGGGATTGGGCTGACAAACTTAACAGAATCCCGCAGGTAATCATCAGGGATTTTTTTATGGTATCCGGCATGCGTAAAGGCTTTCCTGCAAACCTAAAATAGCCGGGTAGGAGCAAGGTCCGGATTTTTAAAACCGGTTGTCCGGATTTATAAATCCATATCTTTTAAAATGGTAAACTGTTGATTTATATGTTGTTGCGAATTTTTAGATTTTCTTTGTATAGGGCTGGTGTCGTGTCTTTTATCTTTTTAAAAGCAGTATAAAAAGTAGACTTGGAATTAAAACCTACCTCGTAGCCAATGGCTTCCAGGGTGAGCCGGTCGTCGGTAGTAATCAGCTGACAAGCTTCCCTGATCCTGTATTCATTAATGTAGGTAGAAAAACTTTTTCCGAGATTGTCGTTGAGCAATTGTGAAAGCTGGTGGCTGGAAATCTGGATCTTCTTAGCCAGGTCGCTCAGTTTAAGCTGAGGGTCTTTGTAAAGTTGTTCTTCATGGATAACTCTTTCAAGCTTATCTATCCAGTTGCTGGCATCCGGTAACGGAATCTTTCTTTTGGCTGACTTTTCACCTGTTCCTATGGGAGCATCCAGGTATATGCTTTGGAGATTGGAGTTATACAGGAAGAAAAAGGTCAGGTACAGGAAGAAGGAAAATGATACGGCGCCAACAATATACATACCATGTATCACGGCGGCATAAGACAGCAGGTATGCCAGATGAATGATGCAGTTACTCACGAATAGCAATAACCAGAATTTCTCTGCAGGCTGTAGCTGAGCGTCGGCGGAGAAGGCTTTGCGCCATACCGTTTTTAGAAGAACGCCGGTAGCTAGCAGGTAAATACACCATTCCAGGTAAATGAGTGGTGCAATGAGCGTTCTCCATGCGAAAGCGTATAAACTATAAGGCCATATTACACCTGCCAGTAGGATAGTGCCCACGAGTATACCATAGATCCACTTCCAGGAAACGGGGATGGTCTTAACGCCTCCTAAAGCTGATTTATAGAAATAAAAGAGTGATGGCCCAATCAGCCAGCAGGCCGAAAGCCCAATCTGTAGATATATCTTTGCCAGTTTAGGATTAAAATACAGGAAGGCAGATTTTCCGACACGGATGCTGATGGCCAACAGGAAAATCGCGAGAAACAAGGCTGCAGGCGACTTCATTTTCTTACTCAGAAAAAGATAAATACTCACCATTAGCCCATTTACAGCACCTAGTGTACCGACCAGAAATAGTATTTGCTGACTGATATTCATAGTTAATCTTGTCATGCCTGCCAGGGAAGCGGTTGCTACCTGACTAAGGTAACGCTTTATTTATGGAGCTGGAATTTTGACAACCGGTAGCAAAAAAAAACAGGCGGAATGCCCGCACTCCGCCTGTTTGAATTAAGCGCCTACCAACCCGGCGGCCTTGTGTGCAGGATCTGCCAGTTGCTGGTTAAACCATTGCGGATACATCGGCGTAGGTTGGGAGAGGTTGTTTAAGATCTCTATTTCAGCCGCCGTAAGATTGATAGCCGCGGCTTTCAGGTTGTCTTCCAGTTGGTGCAGTTTGCTCGCGCCAATAATTACGCTGGATACTACCCGTTTGGTGAGCAGCCATGCCAGCGATATCTGGGCGGGGGTAGCTTCATGCGTTGCCGCTATTTCCTTTAGCCGGTCTAATAGTACAAATCCTTTTTCTTTATCAAATGGCAGCAAATCGAAACCAGAGAGGCGGTTGTTCTCATCCTTCAGGTTTTCCCGGGTATATTTACCGCTGAGGAAACCGCCGGCCAACGGGCCCCATACGGTCATTCCAATTCCGGCATGCAACATAAAGGGAGTGATGTCATGTTCGGCATCGCGGCCCACGAGGGTATAATTCATTTGCCCGTTGCAGAAGGTGGCCCATCCGTTATCGCGCTGCATCTGCCATGCCAGGGCCGATTTCCATACCGACCAGTTAGAAAAACCGATATACCTTACCTTACCGCTTTTTACCAGGGAGTCCAACGTTTCCAATGTTTCTTCCAGCGGGGTAACCGGATCTTCCCGGTGTACAATGTAGAGATCAATGTAATCGGTGCCAAGGCGCTTCAGGCTTTGCTCGCAGGAATACAGGATATGCCGCCGGGAAAGGCCGGATTGCGTGATAGGCGCACCATTGCGGAAGCCTACTTTAGTGGCGATGACCGCTTCATGCCGGCGATCGGCCAGCAGCCTGCCCAGCATTTCTTCCGATTGCCCTCCGGCATAACCATCAGCCGTGTCGAAAAAGTTAATGCCTGCCGCCAATGAAGTGTCTATCATTTTCCGGGCGTCCTCCAGCGATACTTTGTAAACACTGGGAATAGAAGGGTCGCTGCCAAAGGTCATAGCGCCAAAAGAAAGCCTGGATACAACCAGGCCAGTGTTGCCGAGTGTGGTATATTTCATATGAGTAACAAATGGATGCCGAATGTAAAATTTTTATCGCAAAACCATCTGTTATTAATCTATGTAGCGATAGGGGAATAAGTTAAAATCCTGGCCTTTTTTTGAGTAAATTTATCAGCAGCAACTAACAGGAGCATGGAAGTTTTCGGCACAGATCATCATAAAGTCATTTATGGAGATGCCCTACAGGCATTGGAAACCATGGTGCCGGATCAAACGGTGGACCTGATCTTTGCCGATCCGCCCTACAACATAGGAAAGAATTTTAATGGACATGTTGAAAAATGGGATACGGAAGATGCCTACCTGGAATGGTGCTACCAGTGGTTGGAAATCTGTATCAGGAAGCTCAGGCCGGGCGGTAGTTTCTACGTGATGACTGCCACCCAGTTTATGCCCTACTTTGATATCTGGTTACGACATAAAATAAATATCCTTTCCCGCATTATATGGCACTACGACAGCTCCGGCGTGCAAGCCAGGAAATATTTTGGGTCTATGTATGAGCCCATTCTTTTTTGCGTAAAGGACAAAAATAATTACACCTTCAATGCTACGGATATACTCATTGAAGCTAAAACCGGCGCCCGGCGTAAGCTGATCGATTACCGCAAGCCCATACCCACCACCTACAATACCGAAAAAGTGCCCGGCAATGTATGGGAATTTCCCAGGGTACGGTATCGGATGGATGAATATGAACATCACCCCACACAGAAACCGGAGGCCCTGCTGGAGCGGATTGTCAGGGCCAGCTCTAATGCCGGCGACCTGGTACTGGATCCTTTTTCCGGCACTTTTACCACCTGCGCCGTAGCCAAAGCATTGGGCAGAAAATGCATTGGTATTGAGTTAGAGGAAGAATATATTAAAATTGGTTTAAGGAGATTGGAACTCGCTACGGAATATAAGGGACAAAAATTGCAACGGGAATCCCGGTCCTTTGAATAATCCATCCTATTTTTGCCAATGTGCAGGCATCCACTGTACATTGACTTTTAATACCGAGATATGCAATTACGGGATCAGAAAATTATTACGGCACTGGAAACCATCTGGCAGGAAGCAGAAAAGCTCTATGAGCAGCAGGATCCGGCCCGCTATGTACTGAAACTCGAAGAAGCCTGGAATGTATTGCCCTGGCCCCGGGAAAGCTACGAAGAAAGTTATGACATAGCCTTTAGCATAGCCGATACTTATTTCGCCCTGAGAGATTACCCCAACATGCTGAAATGGGCCAAAACCTTACAACACTGCGACCGCGACCGCAACGACGAAGGGGAGAGAACCTTTATGCTGGGAAAAGCGTTGTTTGAGAATGGGATGATAACAGAAGCCACAGAATACTTTGCTACTGCCATGCAAGCCTCCGCAGGACGTGTGTTTGAGGGTGAGGACGAAAAATACCTGCATGTATTTGAGGGTGTCAGGTCCGTGGTAGAAGAAGAACTCCCCGAAGCAATTTACCAGCAGGTGGAGGTATTATCGGAAGAAGGCAATGAACTGGCAGATGACGAACAATACGATGCCGCCATCGCGAAGTTCACCGCTGCGTTGCAGCTGTTGCCCGATCCCAGGCATGAGTGGGAAGCCTGTACCTGGCTGTATGCCAGCATCGGCGACATGTATTTCTTCAAAGCCGATTATGCCGCCGCAGCACACCAGTTTTACGAGGCATTAAACGGCCCGGATGCACAGGCCGTAGGGTTTGTACACCTACGCCTGGGAGAATGCCTGTACGAAATTAAGCAGGAAGAAAAGGCAGTAGAGCATTTACTGAGAGCATATATGCTGGAAGGTCCCGAAATATTTGCAGAAGAAGATAGCCGGTATTTTGACTTTCTGAAAGGACGCGTGGAATTATAGTCGCCCGTCTTAAACATCCAAATGACATCCAAAATGAAACCGATTCACCTTGCAGCCTGTTTGCTGATGGCTGCAGCCTGCAACAACCCCCAAAGTACTACCAACGCAGATAAAGCGCCGGAAAAAAAATCTGACAGCACCATTGTCACAACACCTGTAACAGATACCACCCGGTTTGTATTCCTCAGTAACCTGAGAAATGGGGATACGCTCGTAAAAGGAAAGACCTATATCGACACCCTGTCCTTCATCAATTATAACGAAAATGGCGACGATGGCCTGTTCGTTTGCGCCCGGAACCGCGATACCGCTTTCCTGATCTTTAATACCAACAATCCCCCGGAATTAAATAACGGCGATCAGGTACTGGTGCAGTGGAATATGGATGTGTATGAACCTGCGGGCGATCCGGAAAATCCGCTTCCCAGGGAGTTTGTAGTCGATTATCGTTTGCTGCATCCCGGTAAGGTGACTTTGCTGAAGAGCAAGAAGCCCGCACTGGAGGCCATCTACCGGCACAAAGACCTGAGCAATACCGGTAAACAGGAAATAGACGCTGCCGTATGGTACTATGTAGCCAATACTACGGATACCACTATACGGCGTATGATAGATACTGATCCACAATTGTTGCAATACACAGTAGAGGAAGAAACGGAAGATTCCCGCTTGTCGGGCGTATTCCCGATTACATTTACCGATGGAACGCAACAGGTGCTGAAGCGTGTTTTTTTCGATGTGGAAAGACCGTATTCGCTGTTTGAATAATCATTCAACAGCAGGGGTACGCTCGGCAAATTCATTGATCAATCTTAGCTGATCGCCCAGGGAATACACGGCATCTATAATGGGTGCGTATTTGAGGGTGAAATGCCGTAGGCGCAATTTACCTGCAGCTTCTTTTTCCACCGGATGGAAAATGCTCCCTGCTTCTTCAAACAGGAACCAGTCGTCCTGTATATGCTGGCAATGTTCGCAGTGATTATACCAGAAGTGGCCTTCTGCGGTGTCGGACCAGCTTTGCTTAAAATGTGGATAGTGCTCTTCCAGGAATACCCGTAAATTATCAGAGAGCGCTGATACCTGTTGAAAGAGCGTGAAAAAATCCTGTGCCAGCCACACCGCTTCATCCCGGTCATTTACATCTTTTTCGAAGAAATAGTTGCCTGCAAGAGCTATCACGCGGTTATCGCGCTGGCATTTAGGGCAAGACGCCACTGCATGCACAGTGGTAATTTCGCTGGGCAGAATGATGGCCGGATGTTTCTCCGGAATCCATTGTTCTACCGCTGTTAACCGGTCATATTGCCCTTCCGGCAAATAGCAGGTCTGGGCTACCTGATCCCAAAGGACGCCCAATGACATGGCATATGCTTTCTCTGTTGGAGGAACATTCAGTAATAATGACATAATGCTTGGGTATGAGTGACGCTCTTTATGGAATTTAAGGAAAAAACGGGGATTCTGGTATTAACTTTATCACATAGGCCGTATCTATAACGAAAACGGCATTGGTAGATTTCTCCGCCAATGCCGTGTCAATACTGGTTACCCAGCTGAAATATAGTTAGTATTTATCGTCGTTAATTTCCAGCCAATAGCCGTCCGGATCACGGAGATATATCTGCTGCACGCCATCTACCCGCTTATTTACTGCGCCGGCTTTGCCTGGCCAGTCCTCCCAGGCAACATGATGGGCCTGTAATACGGCCAGGAATTCCTTCATAGAAGGGACGCTGAAACAGAGATGGGTGTTTTTGTCATGGGTGGTGGCGCTGGCGGCGCCGGAAATAATATGTACCTGGCTATGTGCACCAACTTTAAACCAGCTGTGCCTGCCATCTTTAAACGGTTCCTCCATGGGCTCCAGTCCTATAATATCGCGGTAAAAGGCAGTGCTTTTATCCAGATCCACCACGTATAACGCCATATGGTTCAGCGATGGATATTTCTTCGTTTGTGCATTCATGTTAGTGGAAATCCCGGTCAGTGCCAATATCAGGAGACAACCGGCTAATATAGCTTGTTTCATACTAACAAGATAATCAGCCGGATTGAAAAGTGCAAGCTTAATTTGCTGCTTTAAACGCAATAGATTCGATAACAACGTCCAGCTTTTTCAGGGCTGGCAGGTCGGAGCGTAGTGTTTTATCGCCAGTAACCTGGTCGTATTGTTTAGGATCGCCGGTATTATTGGCTTTCAGCACCACAATCACACTTTTGCCTTCCAGTGCGCCGCCATTCCAGCTGGATACCGTACCGCCATTAGTCCACTCAAATGCGTTGAACTTAAAGGGACGGCCATTTACTTTGGCCAGTTTGTCCAGCGGGTCGCCAGCTTTAATACCGTAGGGCGACTTCCATTTGGAAGGGAAATGAGAAAACGTGACAATATTTCCATTTTCACCGTCAAATTGTACTTCCAGTTCATTATCGGTATCCGGATAAATAACGTAGGCTTCTCCGTCTTTATTACCTGCCAGGTTGATGGCATCGTGTTGGGTAACGTTATTGGCGCCATACATTTCTACCAGTTGTTCAGGAGTACGTACCTGGAATAATGGGTGTACTTCCCAGTTACGTGTATCCGTAGCCGGGGCAGTGGAAGCTGCGGGAGCCGCGGTATTTTCTGTACCGGTATTGCTGTTGCCGGCAGCGGCAGTATTGCTTTCTGCGGCTGCATTGGCATTAGATTCGGCCACAGCGGCAGCCTGGTTGGCCGCAGCTACATCTGCAATGCTGGCCGGTGGCTTCTTGCCGGTAACCGGACCGGTATAGGTAGCCAGGAAGTCTTTCTTATCGTCCAGTAATGCTTTCGTATCATTCTTATATTTATTGGCAGTATAGGTGGCCAACGGGAACACGCTGTTGGTTTCCAGGTTCATGCTACGCAGGTTGGCAATAAACCGTTGCCGGTTGCAATCACTGTATTGGTACAGGTATTTCAGGGCAGCATCCAGTGCTACCGGGTCTTTCTTCAGGTCAAATACGGTGGAGTCTATGTCCAGTCCGGCATTGCCGCTGCGGGTGAGCTGCTCTGCGATGTATCCTGTAATGGAATCATGCGGGAGCTGATAGTGTGCCGCTACCCTCGCGGAAAAATCGTTGATAACGGTTTGACTGAGTTTCGCTTGCGCACTCAGCATTACCGGGACGAATAGGGCCGCCAATATGAAAAACCTTTTCATGTGAGCTGTATTGATCATCTTAAAAACTGACAACATTAACTGGTTTGAGATCACTAATTTATGTAATCTTTGTTACAGGCATACTATTACAGCCAATTATAACGGTAATTAGTAAAACGTAACGATACCGGAATATAGTATTTTTTGGGCGCCCGGAAAGCTAAAGAAATAGCGCTCCACTTTCATTTACGGCTGAACGGGGATACTGTCGCGGGTTTTCATAAACGCCTCGTATTCCTTTTTTATCGCCAGGTAGAGGTCATAATCCGAAGCATTTTTAATAAAAGCATAGTCGGGCTGGTAATGCTGCATAAACAATTGCAGGCTGTCGCCATCCAGGTGGGTTACCTTGTTGACCAGGGAAGGCGTGTAAACACGGCTTACAAACATCTCCTGTTCCTTATTTAACAGCATATGTTTGAACGTTATTTTCTTTTTATTTTTCTTAAACTGTGTTACCCGGTACAGGTTATTGATGTTTACACTGAGCCCTCCGTATACCTCATACCATTTGAGCCGCCGAAACGTAAGGGATTTTGCATATTCCTCCCTGAAAGCAAGGGAATCCTTAAAGAAGTTGTATTGCACAATATGCACGGTTTTTAATTGTACCGGGGGCTTTACTACCGTGTCGGTAGATGTTTTGGTTTGTGCAAAACTACGGCCGGCTATCCCGCATAACAACATTATCCATATGCTTAGCAAGGGTTTCATGGGTGATTAAAGTACCTTATTCTGTTTTAAAAAAAAGTTAAATAAACATATCTTGGGGCCAGAAATTATCCCCATGAAAGTTTGTCCGTTTCCATTGAAACGCCTGTTAATGTTGTTACTGTTAGCATTTTTGGCGTCATGTGATCAAAGTACAACAAAAAAAATTACTGTAGCCGACATACCAGATCCCAAAAAGACGGATGGCGGTTATGTCAGTAATCCCGATCATCTGCTGTCAGATGCCGCCGTAAGCTCGCTGAATGAGCAGCTGGGCATCCTCGACCGGGCCGGGAAAGTGCAGGTAGGCGTAGTAGTGATGCACAGCATAGGAAATAACGATACCCGCGATTTTGTTCACCAGTTATTTAACTATTGGAAGATAGGAAGTAAGGAGAAGAACAATGGTTTGTTGATCCTGATGGTAGAAGATGCCCGTAAACTGGAGTTCGAAACGGGAACCGGCATCGAAGCAGATATGCCAGACATTATCTGTTTCCGCATTCAGCAGGAGTATATGATTCCGCGCATCAAAGAGCACGACTATGATGCCGCTTTCCGGGATGGTATCCTGTCGGTAGCCTCATTATTTAATAAAGGCAATTATGCTTATGATCAGCTGCCGGAGTCTCCCGTGGTGGATAGTTCACTGGTGGTGGCAGATGCAGCAGTTGCAGGCCCGGTTAACGCCGATTATCCCGGTTTAACCGCGGTGGCCGATAGCGCAGTGGCCGACAATGCTGCGTCGGAAGATCCGGGGCTGGTGGAAGCCCCGCCCAGCTATTTCGCTGGCAATACTTCTTCGATTAGCTCTTCCTATATAGGGGAACCTTCTATTCCCGGCCTCATTTTCTGGTTTATCGCATCTTTAGTGATGATACGTGTTTTCTTCAGCCGGAAAATAAAAACCAGGAAGGGAGAAGACCAGGCGCCGGTACAATTGAAAGATGCGCCCAATGAGCTGTTGCGGCCAGGTACCCTGGGATTCATACTGGTATACGGCCTGGGCCTGTTGGGGGTAGGATACATGGCCTCCGTTCGGCACACCGATGTGGGTTTCCTCAAAACCTTTGTGATATTCTATCTTGCCTGGTGTTTGTTTATGTCTGGTGTAGTAATCATACTGTGGTTACGTGCTGCCGCTGTGCTTCATGGAAAAGACAGGCACGAAAAGTGGGCCTGCCTGGCTATGGTAAAGCGCGACGTAGGACCGGCCACCTATGCATTTCCATTGCCATTGCTCGGATTATATGTGTGGGCGCTGAAAAAGCGGATGGATCGCCTGCGCAATGAGGTATACGAATGCCCTAAATGTAATCATCCCATGCACAGGCTGAACGATGTAGAAGACAATGATTACCTGGATAAAGCGCAGGTGGTAGAAGAGCACCTGGAGTCGGTAGATTATGATATATGGCGGTGCGATAGCTGTAGCACCCAGCTGGTATTAAATTATACCAACATGCGTTCTGCTTGTTCGGAATGTCCTTCTTGTCACCACTACACCTTCCGCTGTGATAAAACCGTCACGTTGAAACGGGCTACTACTTCCTCACAGGGCATGGGATCGCAGCAGTTTTCCTGTGCGGCCTGTAAGTTTAAGCACGATTATATGTTTATTATTCCTAAGGTATCTTCTTCCTCTTCCGGCAGTTCGTCTTCCGGATCATCTTTTTCTTCTTCGTCATCTTCTTCCTCCAGCTGGGGAGGCGGATCGTCGGGAGGAGGAGGGGCCAGCAGCAGCTGGTAGCCGGTATACTACAAAAAAAAGAGCCGGTTTAATAACCGGCTCCTTGTTATAGGGTATAACTGTTGTAGTTAATTATCGGCATTCATTTTACCAACCACTTTATATCCCGCTACAGAATTATCGCTGTTTAGAACAGGTTGATAATACATGCCGTCTGGTGATAAAAAGTACTGTTGACCGTTGATATTCACGGTGTGGCAGTTGTCCGGCAACTGGGAAATCAGATCATTGTCTGGATTGTTGTTATTGCCGGTGTTGTTGTTTGGGGCTGTATTGCTATTATTTCCCTGATCGTTCGTGATTGTCACTGTTTTGTCGCCTATTTTACCATTTTTCCCAACCACCACATAACGTCTGCCGTTGTCTGTCATGGTTTCCTGGTAATAGGTGCCGTTCAGTTCATAATAGGTATTTCCGTCTACCTGTATTTCCTGGGCTCCCTCAGGAAGGTTAGGCACTGCTGCGCCTACCGGGGCTTCCACTACTTTATACCCCCTGTCATCGCCGGTAGACTGGTAATAAGTACCGCCGTAGTAATACATAGGGCCGAAAGCGGCACCCAGTGAGAAATAGCCAAAAGGCAGTGTAGATACATACAAGCCTAAAGGGGGAAAGAACGGATTATAGTAAGGATACCTGTACCTGTAGCGGTAGTAAGGTCTTCCATAGTAATGTCCTCCTACATATACCCGTCCGGTATAGCCGGAACCGTGATAATAACCTCTGTTAATAGGAGCTGAAATCCGGGGAGAAGACATGCGTGGAGCGGCATATACCCGTCCACTTCCGCCAAATCCGGAGCGACCACCCCCAAAATGACTTCCGCCGCCACCATGGCCGCCACCATATCGCTGGGCGTAAGCGCTGCTTACTGAAAATGTGCCTAAGAGGCCTATCAGCACAAACAGTATATAGCATCTGTTTTTCATTTTCTTAACATTAAGTAGTAATCGTCTCATCAATGCTCCTATTTTTCAATCAATTATTAGACTTGAAAACAGGAGGAAAGTTTAACTGGTAAACGATAGTAAGCAAAAATGCGGCCGGTTTCCGCCGGTCGACACTACTGGGTACTGGCGGTATTAATGGTGGCAGCAAAGCGTTGGGCGAGCTGCCCTATTTCCCCTGACTTTGCCACCTGCTGCACCCATGCTGCCGGTAGCCGGTCGATGCCATAGTACAACCCAGCAGCAGCGCCAGCCACTGCGGCGGTAGTATCCGTATCTCCGCCCAGGTTGACTGCGGTTAGTACACAGTCGCGGTAATTGCCTGTCCGTAAGAGGCACCAGAGAGCGCTTTCCAGCGTATGTACCACATAGCCAGAGCTATATAGCCATTCGTTCGACAGGGTAGCTATGTTTTGTTGTAAAACGCGCTCATAGTATTTGATTTCAGCGGGGTTAAATGACTGATTGCTCAGATAGGCATTCACCGCCCGTTGCATCTGGATATAGGCATCAGGCAGGCTTTTACCGGTAACCAGGGCACGGAGGAATTCCACGTATATAAAGCAACCCAATACCGACCGGAAATGCTGGTGGGTGATGCCGGATACTTCCTTTACCAGCAGGTAACGCAGGTGAATGTCATTTTCGTTTAACAGGTAAAAGGCTATCGGCATCATGCGCATCAGGGATCCGTTGCCATTCTCGAATTCTTCAAAGCCGCCGCTGATCAGCGGATCGGTGCCGGCAGCCACGCGTTGCAACGCCCTGCGGGTGGTATGGCCAATATCAAATACTTCGTTGTGGGCGCCCCAGTATCCATGTTGCGCCCATTGCACAAATGTTTGGGCCATCGCATGAATGTCGTAACCGTTGATCAGGCTTTCCGCAGTACAAAAAGTAAGGGAAGCATCATCTGAAAAAGTGCCGGGAGGCTGATTCCAGCAACCATAACCTGTAAATGTGGTAATAGGATTTTCAGAGAGATAGCTGCGCGTTTTGAATTCTACCGGTACGCCCAACGCATCGCCTATGGCGATACCATAAAAGGCGCCTGTTACTTGTTGTTGCATGAGATAGGATCACTAACGTTAAGGTACATATGAAATATCATTGAATATACGGTTCATTTGCCAGAACCAGGTATTGCTGTATACAATTTTTTCTCTTACCTGTTATCACCATTTTATTCAGCATTTTTGAAAATATTCATTCCCGTTCATTGAAATAATAACGTTGATAAGTGTTTTCCAGGTGCTATTCCTCCTTACCTTTGCATTATAACGATATTAATCGTTGAAAGATTACCCCGAAATCTATTTTTTTAGACTGTCCGTAGCCATTGAAAAATCCTTTGTTATCGTTATTGACGGTATTATCACAAAGGTTAACCAACCAATTTTATAGTGAATAACTGACCGAAAAATGCTTTTTAATATGCGATATCAACCCCAATGCAGACTTTATTGCAAGTGTGTTTCAAACAGAAATTTTCCTGGACATTGTCGTTGTAAAGCATTACAGTGAAATATTACAATGATGTATTGTAGCAACGCTGCGCAGTGACATAGGAATATGCTGTGTAGTACCTCATAAACATGTACCAGGGTAACATTAAAAGCATGTACCACGGTAGCATTACAGGCATGTACCAGGATAGCCTTAAAAGCATGTACCAGGACGGCATTACAAGCACCTATTGTGATGGGACATCACTCTTTAACAGCTGACCATTTTTTTTACTCGAAAAACCGTAACCCATATGCAGTCTTTTTTATTCAGCCGACGTTTTCAAACATGCACTTTTCTAGGGTATTATCATCATCAACTTTTCTTTTTTGAACTGAACTGATTTTACCGGAATCTTTTATATACAACCGGCAACTAACCGGGAATATACTTATATACTTTTTACTGTCTGTTAACCGACAGCAAAATGTAGGCATGCTGCCATGCAGTAATCAACAAGATCCTCATTGTTTGTTAACCACTAATTTCTTTCAATAATGGGAAATAGTACATACAACTGAAAGGGACTGTTTTTCCAGGCAGTCCGACTTTTTCTGAAAATTGAGATAAAGGAAATAGTCTTTGCGACGCTTGCTGACCGGGACCACTTATCCAGGTAGTCCCCCTGTTTTATCATCCCCTCAGCAATATTTATTGGAGTGCAACAATATACAATGGAAGCTTAGCTGATGGACCGTTTTTCCAGGCGGTCCCTATCAGGAAAACATCAATATGCCGGGCATATTGTCAATTATATAGTCGTAATCGCCATATGTTAACATCCCAGTGTAGATACAAATCACTATTTATACTGCGATTGATTCGGAAGTCAGGGACTGTTTTTCCAGACGGTCCCTTTCTATAGAAAAATCAGACTGCCATAGGTAGTCTTCTATATAGGAACGAGTTTTCATAAGTACGAATTTGATTTGGGAATGGAAGGGACCTTCTGTCTAGCTGGTCCCATTTTTCCTAACCAAACACACTACTCATGAAGTGAATACGATGGATCGGACATACTAAAAAAACGGCGGGCTGTTTTTCCAGACAGCCCAAACTTTTTAACTGGTTGCAAAATGCAGATGCATAGGCGACGACGCACAACTTCTTTTTTTGAGGTGGACGTAACAATTAACATGGGGGCTGTTTGTCAAAACAGCCCATTACCCGTTTACCACCCAGGAGAACATCACCATCCGTAATCCAGGCAAGGATGCTCATTCCAGGGAAGACCTAACCTTAGCATTAAAAACTTTACTTTAGCTAAGGTATCAAGATTAAAAACCGGTTATCATGCAATATCATCTCCTCGGAAAATCAACGCTCTCCGTCAGCGAAATCGGATTTGGCTGTATGTCGCTTGCAGGCAGCGATGTCGACAATGCCCGCCTTATTCATCAGGCAATAGAGCAAGGCATTAATTTTTTTGACACAGCCGATCTCTATGATCACGGACAAAATGAAGTGAGCGTAGGAAAAGCACTACAGGGACATAGATCCAATGTAGTGATTGCTACCAAAGTAGGGAATCAATGGAGGGCAGATGGAAGTGGCTGGGACTGGAACCCAGGCAAAGCGTATATCATCAGCTGCGTAGAAGCCAGTTTGAAGCGGCTGCAAACAGACTATATCGACCTATACCAGCTGCATGGAGGTACCCTCGAAGACCCCATCGATGACACCATTGCAGCCTTTGAAACGTTATTGCAGCAAGGGAAAATCAGGTATTACGGTATTTCATCTATCCGGCCGAACGTAATCCGCGAATACGTACAACGTTCGCATATCGTGAGTGTAATGATGCAATATAGCTTGCTGGACCGGCGTCCGGAAGAAAGTGCATTCCCTTTGTTGCTGGAGAATAATATTGGCGTGCTGGCGAGGGGCAGCGTCGCTAAGGGCTTGCTGGTGAATAAGCCGGCTGCTCCTTATCTCAACTACTCCGCAGAAGAGGTGGCCGGGGCTGCGGCAGCCATCCGGCAGGAAAGCACTCCGGAGAGAGACGCTGCACAAACCGCGCTTCGCTTTGTATTGCAACAACCTGCGGTGAGCAGCGCCATTGTTGGCATACGCACCCCCGCACAACTGGAAGATGCCATCCGGGCGGTATCAGCGCCGGCGCTATCCGACAGTGAGCTGGCAGCATTACGTCTGGCAGTTCCCATCAATAAATATGAGCAACACCGGTAGAAATGGCCAATGCTACTGCGATACAGGGCTTCCCGGATTTGTCCTTTGCAATGAATGGTGGCCATGGTATCTTGCAGCAACGGCTGCTTCCTCTTTACAGCAGGCCGCAGTATTATTGTATGGCGTTTAAATCTCCATGTATGCAAAAATTAAAAGTGGGAATGTTCCTCTTCCCGGATCTGACTATCCTCGATTTTACAGGCCCTTACGATGTATTTGTGAAGGCGCCGTGTTTTGAAGTGATTATCATCGGGGAAAATACAGCGCCGCTCCGGGCAGAAGGTGGATTAACCCTGCAGCCCGAAGTAGCGATAGCGGATTGTCCTCAGCTGGATATTATTTTTGTGCCGGGTGGTCGCGGGATCAACGCGCTGCTGACTAATAACAACGTATTGCAGTTTTTACAACAGCAGGCAGGGAAAGCAAAATATTTCGCGTCGGTATGCACCGGCGCGCTGGTACTGGCAGCGGCAGGTTTATTGAACGGCTATAAAGCTACTACGCATTGGCGATCGCTGGAGCTATTGCGGATGTTTGGGGTGGAAACTGTGGAGGCACGGGTAGTACGGGATGGCAACCGGATCACCGGCGGTGGTGTTACCGCCGGCATCGATTTCGGATTAGTGCTCACAGCCCTGGTAGGCGGTGAGGAAATGGCCAAGATGATACAACTGCAATTGGAATATAACCCTGAACCGCCTTTCAGAGCTGGTTCCCCACATACAGCAGGATTGCCGGTGTTACAAAAAGCGAAAGAACTGACCCAGCCGATGCTGGAAACCAGGAAGAAAATTATCAGGCAACTATTACAGGATCAGGCTTCGACATCCGTAACGCCGATCTGATAGAACGTATCTCCCTTAAACTGATCATCCTGTCTTGTTCCGGATCCCATACTTTGAGCCGGAAACAGGCACATACATCCCGAAACCCGAGGGACGTTACTTTGGCGTGCTGTAAAGCCGGGATGTTTTGCATCACTTCCGGCAAGCGATAAAAAGGAATGCGGGCGTTCAAGTGATGAATATGGTGGTAGCCAATATTACCAGTAAACCATTTCATTACCGGGTTCATCACCATATGGCTGGAAGACAATAAAGCCGCTTTATCATAACACCATTCCTGGTTCACATTAAACGTAACACCGGGGAAATTATGCTGGGCATAAAAAAGGTAGGCGCCCAGTCCACAGGCAATGGTAAATGGTACTACAATAAAAAGCAACCAGCTTTCCCATCCCCAGAAATAACACACAGCCACGCTACCGCCCAGGTGGATCAGCAGCGCTATTAAAGAGTCGATATGCTTTTTGGGGCTGCTTACAAACGACTGTACACACATGCCCAGCATAAACATTGACAGGTAGCCTGCTGCAATGGTAAGCGGGTGGCGGCTGAAAAGATAGCTGCGTCGCTCTGCGGCGGTGGCGGATTCAAATTTTTTACGGGTAATAATCGGGTACGAACCAATACTGGCACTGAATAATTTAGAGTTATGTTTGTGGTGATAATCATGCGAGCGTTTCCATATACTGGAAGGTGCCAGTACATAAATGCCAAAAGTTACCATAATCGCTTCTGCGATTGCGGAGTGGTGTAAAATAGCATGGTGCTGATGATCATGATAAATCACAAACATTCGTACTATCAGAAGCCCAGACAGTATGCTGGCCGGTATCCTCAATGCCAGGTAGGGCAATGCCAATGTACCGGTAAGCGATACGATCAGCAGTGCTAATGTAGAGAGCGTAAATAGCCAGCTTTGAGCCCTGTTTTCACAGGCATATGGCTTGGTAGCGAGGATCAGTTCTTTCCCTTCCAGCATAACAATGTCGTTCTAAAATAATCGTGTTTATAGTGTTGCTTATAATTCTGTTGTAACGGCTGCCCGTTTATGTTTCCATCTTTTGTGCGACCACAGCCAGGTAGATGGTTGCGCTACAATATCTTCTTCCAGTTTACGTGTATGCGCTATGGTGATAGCGCCTTCTTTTTCGTCGGCTGGTGTAGCCGTTAATATTTGAGCCGATACGGTGTAGTAACCTCTTTTTTCGCGTATAACGGTCACATACACTACCGGGTAGTTCATTTTCTGCGCTATTTTTTCCGTGCCTTTAAATACAGGTGTGTCCTGGTGCAGGAAGGTAAGCCACTGCGCTGTTTTAGGCTGTGGCGACTGGTCTGCAATAAAAGCGGTAGCGTTTACTTCATGGCGGTTTTGCACCATGTCGCGGAACGTATCCTGCATGGCAATCAGCTTAGTGCCAAAACGGGTGCGCATGCTGTACATGAGACCGTTGAAATGTTTATTAGCCAGCGGATGATAGATTACATACAACTGTTGCGGGCACATTATACTAAAGGTATTACCAGCCCATTCCCAGTTACCTTTATGGCCCATTACCAGCACAACGCTCTTCTTTTCGGCCGCCAGGCGCTTAAACAGGTCCACCGTTGCCGGCGTAAAACTGCAGTGCTTTACCATCGCAGTTTTGCTGATGGTCAGCGTTTTGAATGTTTCCAGGAAAAGATCGCAGAGATAATGATAAAAATCCTTGCAAATACGATGGATTTCCTTTTCACTTTTTTCCGGGAATGAATTCCGGAGATTAGCGAGTACTACCTTTTTACGATAGCCCAACACATAATATAACAACACGTATACCGTGTCGGCAACCAGGTAAAGTACACGAAATGGCAGTAGCGATAACGCGTAGATCAGCGGTAACAGTAAGTAGTAGGCGATAGCAGACAATATGGTATAGATTTTTAATACTTCGAAAAGTATTACTGAAAACGTAAATATATGGTTTAAAGCACACTTTTCATAGTATCCGTGAAAAAAACGATTCCTCCATTCATTTAGTATCTTTATCCAGGCATGTTTGTTAAACTTTAACATAAGTATATGAAAACCATCTTCTTTTTCATACGATTCAGTTGCCTGGCGGCAGTCGTTTTGGGCGCCACCCATTGCGCCCGTAACCCTTATGCCAGTACTAACAGGGAATACCGGCATATTGCTAAATCTTACGCGAAAGTATTGCGGGAGCAACCAGGGGCATTGGCTGGCGCCAATGGCGCCAGCGCTCCCTACTGGGTGGGAACGGTAAACTTTAATATGCGTAAACCCAACCTCGTGATTATCCATCATACTGCTCAGAATTCATGTGAACAAACACTGCAAACATTTACCCTGCAAAAAACACAGGTAAGTGCACATTATGTGATATGCCGTAATGGTACCATTCATCACCTGCTGAATGATTATCTCCGTGCGTGGCATGGAGGCGTTGCCAAATGGGGCAATCTCACAGATATCAACTCTTCTTCTATCGGAATAGAACTGGACAATAACGGGAAAGAACCCTTCGATTCTGCCCAGATCAACAGCCTGCTGGTGTTATTGGATACCCTCCAACATCGCTATAATATTCCCGCTGCTAATTTTGTAGGGCATGGTGATATTGCTCCCGGCAGGAAAGTGGATCCCAGCGCATTTTTCCCCTGGCAACAATTAGCTGATAAAGGTTTTGGCCGCTGGTATAAAGACACCAGCGCCACGGTAGTGCCTGGATCTTTCGATCCTCTGCTAGCGCTTCGCATTATCGGGTACGATGTAAAAGATTCTTCCGCTGCCATCATGGCCTTTAAACGCCATTTTATGCCAGCCGACAGTTTGCCCGGACTCAGCGATGCCGGTAAGAAAATTCTTCTTAACCTGCAGCAGCAATATCAATGACCTGAATAAAGACACCCCTGGTTACCTTTACCCCTACGCGCTCACACTTTATTTTGTAAAGTGCGATAAATACGTTATTTTAATAATGAGTTAGCGCAAACCAAAATCGAATCAATAGCATAAATCATCTTCCCGGACTTGTTATATACCTGTTTCTACTTGTTATCTTAATCTACTTGTTATGAAATACACATACCTATTCCCGTTATTGCTGTTAGCAGCCAGCGCCCTGTTGTTAACTATGCCCCGCCAACACGTCCGCGCGGGCAACTGTCAGTTCCCCGTACAAGACTCGTCCTGCCTCGTAAAAACAGATGTCAGCTTTGACTTTGCAGACAATATGAGAAAGAAAGTGACGGATGTGATTGAAGACAAATTTGCCGGCGGCATTGAAGAAGGCGGCAAAACAACCTGGGAAAATTCTCCCGATGCCCCGGAATACTACCAGGTAATCCTGCGTAAAACAAAAGTCACTATCCATTACAAAGGCACCGTATGCCGGGATCGCCTGATATGGCAGAACGTGGAGGATTGTAAAGCAGCGCTGAAAAAACTGTTGAACAACCAGTAAATACCCGGCATGCAAAGACGCAGAGAAGCAAAAAAAGCATTTTATCCGCTTCCATTTTCTTTAACTTCTCTGCGTCTTGCTCCTTTACCTGTAAACCTTATTTTTTGAATGCCTATTTAGTCTATAAATTTTGTAGATTAATATTTCTGCCTTACTTTTGCCCCCGGAAATACACGCTAATTATGCACCAACAACAATATGCCAAAATCAAAACGGGTGTAACGGGCTAACCATTCTCCGCGAGATCAGACTCAATTATTAAATCAAGTATTCAGCATGAATTACGTAAAAAGGCTGTTATACCTGCTGCCAGGATTACTGTGGCTGCAGCAGGGTATTGCTCAGGAAATCAGGATCAATGGGGTAGTTACTGCCCGCTCAGATGCACAACGTATCCCAGGTGTGATCATCCAGGTGAAAGGAACCAATCGTGGTACCCAGTCGGATCCGGATGGTAAATATGCTATCACTGCACAAGCGAATGATAGTTTGCAATTTTCTTCTCTCGGCTTCCAGACGGTAGTGGTAGCCGTAGGAAGCAATAAAGTAATTAATATCTCTCTCGAAAACAGCAACCGGAAACTGGAAGAGGTAGTGGTTACAGCATTGGGTATTTCCCGGGAAAAGAAATCGCTCGGATATGCTGTACAGGAGCTGAAATCAAAAGATATTTCGGAAGCGAAAGAAACCAACCTGGTAAATGCGCTTTCCGGAAAGATAGCAGGGGTGCAGGTAACCAATAGCCAGGGTAATATGGGATCATCCCGTATCATTATCCGTGGCGAAACCTCCATTGCCGGCAATAACCAACCACTGTTTGTACTGGATGGTGTGCCAGTGGATAACAGTCAACTGGGAGTAGGCACCGGTCGCGACTTTGCCAATGCCATCTCCGATATCAACCCCGACGATATTGCATCCGTTAGTGTGCTGAAAGGCCCCAACGCTGCCGCATTGTACGGCTCAAGGGCTTCCAGCGGTGTTATCGTAATCAAAACCAAAACCGGCAAAGATACAAAAGGAGGCATGGGGGTTACCCTTAATTCAGGTGCTACCTTCGATAAAGTACTGATCCTGCCTGATTTCCAGAACTCCTATGGTCAAGGTACCGGCGGGCAATTCTCCTATAAAGATGGCAAAGGCGGTGGCATCAACGATGGCGTAGATGAAAGCTGGGGACCAAAACTGGATGGACGACTGATCCCACAATTCTTTTCCAATGGTGAAGCGGTACCATTCGTGGCCCATCCCAATAATGTAAAGGACTTCTATGTAACCGGCTATACGTTGAATAACGGTTTGTCTGTAGGCGGTACCACCGATAAAATCGACTATCGCTTCTCCTATAATAATACCAAACAACAAGGCATATTACCTAATACCGGTATCACGCGGAATACTTTTACCGCCAGCAATACCTTCCGTATTACTCCTAAACTCACGCTCAGCACATATGCCGACTATGTACGCAGCGGTGCAGACAACCTGCCTGGTGTAGATGGAAGAAGAGGAAACAGCGTTACCCTGCAATTCATCTGGTTTGGCCGCCAGGTAGATGTGAGCAGGCTGAAAAATTATAAGAATGCCGATGGCACCGACTATAACTGGAATCATAGCTACTATAGTAATCCTTACTGGATTCAATACGAAAACACGGTAGGGATGCAGCGTAACCGTTTCCTTGGTAACGCCCGCCTTTCTTACCAGGTGCTCGACTGGCTCACTGCTAACTTACGCATAGGAACAGACTACTACCAGGACAGGCGTAAATACCGCGTAGCTTATTACACTAACGGTACACCGTTTGGTTCCTACACAGAAGATGCATATGCAGTAAGTGAAACCAATGGAGAATTTACACTAAATGCTAAAAAGAAGCTAGGCAGCGATTTTGATATCGATGTGCTGGCGGGCGCTAACCTGCGCACCAACCAGTTTGAGCAAAACTACCAACAGGCGCCGCGCCTGGCTGTAAAAGGGATATATACGCTCAACAACTCCCGCGATCCGCTGATTTCTACCAGCTTATTGACCCGGCAGAAAGTATATAGTGGATTTGCAGCCGCACAGGTAGGATATCGCAATTACGCTTTCCTGAACTTAACCGCACGTAACGACTGGTCTTCTACATTACCACGGGGCAGCAATTCTTATTTCTACCCCTCTGCCAATGCCAGCCTCATCTTAACAGAAGCATTACATATACAAAGTCCCGCTTTATCCCTGCTGAAAGTACGTGGTGGATGGGCCCAGGTGGGTAAAGATACCGACCCTTACCAATTGGTAAATACGTATCCATTTAACCAGCCATTCGGTTCATTGCCGCTGCTCACCGTATCGGATAAATTTTTAAATAAAGATCTCCGCCCGGAAATCACCACCTCTACCGAAGTGGGTGTGGAAGCCGGATTCCTGGATAACCGGGTAAGACTGGATCTTACCTATTATAGCTCCCACAGCCGTAACCAGATCCTCCTGGCCGACGTGAGCGCTACCACCGGTTACCTGAAGAAAACATTGAACACAGGCGAACTCAGTAACCGTGGTGTGGAAGTTATGCTGGGATTAACACCCATCAGCACCCGCTCCGGATTTCGTTGGGATGTTAACGTGAACTACGCCCGTAACGTAAGCGAGGTGGTAAAACTGGATGCCGATGGTTTCCTTACCAATTATGTACTTGGTAGTTCCGGTAACATACAGGTGCTGGCCAGCCAGGGCCAACGCTATGGTGCGCTGTATGGCACTGCCTATAAGAGAGACAGCGAAAACCGTATCCTCGTAAATACAGACGGTACGCCGATGGTAGATCCAAGTAAGAAAATACTGGGCTACTATACGCCGAAATGGACGGGTAGCATCAACAACAACTTTTCTTTCAAAGGCTTTAACCTGAGTTTCCTGGTAGATACCAAACAAGGGGGTTCTATCTGGTCAGGAACCAACGCCACAGGGATGAGTACCGGTGTATTGGCTGCTACCATGCCGGGCCGTGACCAGGAACATGGCGGGTTACCATACTACAATAACGGCACACAGAATATTCCGTTGCCCGATCACAACGCTACCGCACCCGGTGGCGCTACGGTAAAGCACGATGGTATCATCTTCGATGGTTATACTGTTGATGGGAAAAAGAATACCGCTATTCTTTCTGCACAAAACTATTACAAGGCGGTATACAGCAGCAACCTGAATGAGAGTGCGGTGTATGACGCCTCCTTCATCAAGCTGAGAGAAATAAAACTGGGTTATACCCTGCCGGCATCCCTGGTGAAGAAGTGGGGGTTACAGGCGGTGAATGTAGCGCTGGTAGGCCGCAACCTGGCTTATCTGCATAAGAACACGCCTAATATCGATCCTGAAACTGCCTTTAATACAGGCAACGGCCAGGGGCTGGAAACGCTGCAAATACCCACCACCCGCAGCTTTGGCTTTAACCTGAATGTTTCATTTTAACTATTGACCGATCATGAAAAAGTTGCTGATTCCTTTCTATATCATATTTGCTGCTACCTTGCTGGCGAGCTGCCAGAAAGAACTGGAGCGTGTTAATATCAACCCGAATGAGCCCACCGAAGTACAACCGGATTACCTGTTGAGCAACGGTATCAAGGCCAATGTGGATACCTACTGGGGGACCGATGCCACTATGGAAACATCGCTGCTCTATGTGCAGTACTGGGCTAAAATCCAGTATCCCGACCCGGATCGTTACATCCCGGCCACCACCAACATTCAAAACGTATGGAATAATTTTTATGCCCAGGGGATAGAGGATTTTACTACCCTGGCGCAGTTGGGAGATAGCCTGCATAATCCCAACTACAAAGCGGTAGGTATTATTATGCGCTCATGGATATTCCAGGTGCTCACCGATTTATACGGCGATATTCCTTACACCCAGGCAGCTAATATCCAGCGTTACCTGACGCCGGTATACGATAGCCAGGCTACCGTGTATCGTGGGCTGCTGTCGGAGCTGAAAGGCGCTGTACAAATTATTTCTCCTGCTGGTAATGCCATACAGGGAGATTCTTTGCTGGCCAACAATATGAACAGCTGGAAGAAATTTGCCAATGGCCTGCGTACCCGCATAGCCCTGCGTATCGCCGACCGCGATCCCGCAGCTGCCAAAGCGGTATTTACTGAACTGGCCGCTGAAGGAAATATTTTATTGGGTGCGGGCGACCGGGAAGCGAAGCTGAACTATCTCACTTCTCCTAACCAGAACCCCGTAGGACGTAACCGCGAAACGCGTAATGATTATCGTATCAGCAAAACGGTGGTAGATAAACTGAAGGCGCTGAAAGACCCACGGTTAAGTATATACGCAGCATTGCCTACTGAACCTGGTTCCACCGATTACGTAGGTGTAACCAATGGCCTGTCGGCCGATTCAGCGTCCAGGCTGGGCTTTAGCAAAACCTCCGATGTAGGGGCTGCTTTTACCGCTTCTCAATCACCTGCCTGGGTATTTACCTATGCCGAGCAGCTGTTTATATTGGCAGAAGCCGCGCAGCGTGGCCTGATCAGTGGCAACGCCGCAGATCTGTATGCACAGGCCATCCGTGCTTCCTTTAAACAGTATGGCATTACCGGTAAGCCGGTAGATGACTACCTGGCGCAGCCGGCTGTGGCCTACGATCCCACTAATTATAAGAAATCTATTGGTGAGCAGAAATGGCTGGCCCTTTTCAGCGAAGGATTGGAAGCGTTTGCAGAGTGGAGAAGACTGGATTATCCTAAACTTACACCGGCTTATACCGGCGCGTTGCAAGGTAAGATGCCCCTGCGCTTAACTTATCCTTCCAGCGAACAGGCACTTAACGGCGCCAACTACAAAGCAGCGGTAGCCCGCCAGGGTGCGGATTTACTGACGACTAAAGTATGGTTTGATATGTATTAGGTCAGACTGGTATATAAAATGACAAAGGAGCAAAGTACCACATTACTTTGCTCCTTTGTCATTTTATGAATGTATGGTTATTTCTTTTTGCTCTCCCTGTACCGCATGATTTCAATACCTGCTTCTATCATAGGCCCCCATCCATGGAAGTCGTTTAATTCAGCTGGACGCTTATAATAAGCTGTAAGATCGGCAGCGGTATTAGTGCCTATACACACATCTTTCAGTTGACCATCAGGTGTAATTTTTTCTCTTACCAACCCATTCCAGGCCTGTTCTGCGATGGAGATGTAGCGTTTGTCCAGCCAGCCTTCGTTGACGGCGCGGGCAATGGAATACACAAACATGGCGGTGCAGGAGGTTTCCGTGTAGGAGTCGGTACGGTCGAGTACCTGGTGAAACAGGCCGGAGGCAGATTGATAACGGGCTACGCCCAGTATTTGCTGGGTCAGATCGGCAATCACTTCATTTCTGCCAGGATGATTGGCAGGGAGATCATTGAGCAGCTGTACTTTGGCCAGCATGATCCAGCCATTGGCCCGGCCCCAGTGGGCTACGCCCTGCCGTTGCAGGTCTTCGTAATAGTAATGTATATACAGGCTGGCTCCCGGGTCCCAGAGATAATGGGTGAAGTGTTTGATCTGCGCTACTGCATCATCAAAGTAAGCATTGTCGCCCGTCAGTTTTCCCATACGGGCCAGGAAGGGCACACTCATGTAGAGGTCGTCGCCCCAGAGTGTCCACTTATAAGGAGTAGGGCGGCATAGCGTGCCATCCGGCAGTCTTTCCTGTGCCTTGCTGATGTGATTGGCGGCTTTATCGATATATGCCTTGTAATCAGCTCTTTTCACCGTTTGATATACGTCCAGTAAGCTGGCGCCCATGGCGCCGCAGTCGTCCAGCACCCGGGTGTGGATTAACTGGTTGAACGGAAATTCTTTATACTTCACACCTTTTTTGCTGAGCGCTTCAAAATAGGCCACATTGTCGAAAGCAAACGCTACATGCTTCTTTGCGAAGGCGCTATACTTTTCTTCTTTGAGATAGTTGCCCAGGTCTATCATGGCAATATTTAAAACCCCGTTGGGATAGTGCCAGGCGCTGAGATGGTCGGAAATGGTGGCATTTACGCCAGCCGGGATTTCTTTGCTGGTAGCATAAGTTTGATTATTGCCGGTAAAGGTAAAGGCGGCATGGGCTATAACGTAGTCGGCCATCTTTCTTACCACATCGGCATCGGCAGGAAGAGCCTGTGTGTAACCGGAAAATGGAAGCACCAATCCAAGGGCTAACAGGAAGTTGAGTTTTTTCATAACGGGTACGTGGTTTATTCCAACAATATAACAATATCCCTGCTGTAATGCAAACGATTGCATAAATTTTTCTTTGGAATTAATATAATTTATTTTAACTATGTGTTAGCATGTGATTTAACAACTATCCTATACGGTATTAGCCATACAAAGCTATACAGCCTATGAAAAACGTCCTTTTGGCGTGTGCAGTAGCCCTGCTCACAGCCTGCCAGCAACAGAAACAAGATGAGCTAGACACCATCGCGGTAGCGGCACCGGGTGACATTGTAAAACCATTGATGGAAGATGATGACTCCCTGCCGGAACCTCGTCGGGATATTAATTGGGACCAGATTGAAGTGTTCCCTCTTTCCCGTGCTCTCATTAATCATAAGGTACCCTTGTTTACGACACGTCAACACCTGGAGGCGGCCATTGGAAAGGCCGACAGTATTGTTGCTACTGCCAGTAATGATGTAAGCGGTTCACAGTTTGCAGGAGACTTCCACTATTTTTATAAAGACGGCGCCACATTTGAGCTTTGCCGTGATTCGCTCGCCTGCGACGAGTTTATATTTACTACCGGCAACTCGCTGACAGTGGATAATATTACGCTGACCCAGAATACCACCTGGGAAGATATCCGGAAGATATTTCCTCGTGCGGCCATCCAGGCAGAGAATGAAGGCAGAACAGATGTGATTAAATTAAGAGACTCTTTTCTGAAAGATGAGGATAGCCAGGTGCAATTGTATTTCGAAAACGGCAAACTGGCCCGCGTAGTCAACTTTATCCCCTGTTGATAATTACAGGGATACATTCATTAAATGACAGGCTCGCTTATGATGTATTTTTTCTCGCGCAGGCAAGAAAATTACTTCTTAAGCGAGCTTGGGTATCATTACATCACTGGTGTTTTTCCTCCATCTACCGCGGTACTGGTGCCGGTAATATACCCAGCGGCCGGAGAGGCCAGGAAGGCAGCTAAAGCGGCTATTTCTTTAGCTTCTCCAAACCGTTGCATGGGGATTTCCTTCAGCCATTCTGCTTCCACCACTTCCCGTGAGACATTCCTGGCAGCGGCGCTGCTGTTGAATAATCCTTCGAGTCGCGCCGTAGAAGTAGATCCGGGCAATACATTGTTGACCGTAATACCATGCGGCGCCAACTCTGTAGCCAGGGTTTTAGACCAGGCAGCTACTGCCCAGCGGGTGGTATTGGATACGCCGAGGTTTTTTATCGGTGTTTTTACAGACGTAGAAATGATGTTGATAATCCGGCCAAAGCGGGACTGTATCATACCTGGTACCAGTGCCTGAGTCAACACCTGGTTACAAAGCAAATGCTGGGAAAAAGCTGCCGTAAAAGCGGTAATATTAGCCTCGATGAGGGGGCCTCCTGGGGGGCCGCCTGTATTATTAATGAGTATGTGTACAGGCCCACTGGCAGCTAGTTTTGCCGCAACGGCTGTCACCTGCGCAATTTCTGAAAAGTCAGCCACTTCATAACGATGCTGTTGTCTTTCCGCTGTGGCCAATGTAGGTAATACTGCTTTTAACCGGTCTTCATTCCTGGCTAATAACACGCAGGTAGCGCCCAGCAGGGCCAGCTCTACTGCTGTTGCCAGGCCTATGCCCTGGGTACTGCCGCACACCAGTGCCGTTTTCCCTTTGAGTGAAAGGTCCATGCTATTTTTTAAAGGACAAGTTAGGGAAAAAGCAGAAAGCTATTGTAGCGAATGACCTCAGCGAATTCTAAAAATCGTATTGGTCATTCGCTACAATAGCTTTCTGCTCAATGCTATTTATACCCTGACGTATATTTTCTTTTTGTCGAGGATAAAGCCCACCAGCCAGCAAGTAAGCATGAAGGCCAGTGAAAACAACAGCGACCCGAATTTACCGGGAGACAATGTCTGGAAGAAGCTATCGTTGATCCATTGATACAGTGATACATTGCCTACCCGGAAGAAATAGAACAGCATGGCCAGTATTTCTGATAGCAGGTAAAGGAACAACGGATTTTTACCGAATACGGTAAAGAAGCCAGTGCCTTTTGTAAAACCAAGAATGTCAACAACGAAGATGAGCAGTGCTAAAAGGAGTAAATCTATGCCTATAGTTAGTAATACATAGGAACTGGTCCAAAGCTTTTTATTAATTGGGAAAACGGTATTCCATGCATAGGCCAGGGCAAAACATACGATGCCAGCCAATACCATGCGTTGAATACCTTGTTTGGTGCGGCCCTGCTGTTGTACAAACAGCCCGGTATAATAACCTGCTACCACATTTACTACCGCAGGAATGGTACTGAGAATACCTTCCGGGTCAAAGGCAATGCCTTCGCCATGATACATGTGGTTTTCTCCCATCACTAATTTGTCGAGCAGGATGCCGGCATTGCCGGTTATAGTATATTGCTGGCCAGGAACGCCAAACTGCCACATCACCAGCCAATATCCCAGCAGGAACAGGGCGCTGATGCCCCATACCACTTTTTTTGAGCAGTAATGAATAAGCAGCGAGGCGATGCAGTAACAGAGGGCAATACGCTGCAGTACGCCCAGTATACGGGTATGATCAAAAGGGTTTAGTTCATATCCATGATCAGTTAGGTGCACAAACGGGAACCAATACATGAGGAAGCCGAGCAGGAAAATAATCAAGGTACGTTTGAAAATTTTTCCCAGTACAGCAGCATTCCCCAGCTGCTCATACTTTCTCATGCTGAAGCTCATGGCATTTCCTACAGCAAAGAGAAAGGAAGGGAATACGAGGTCGGTGGGGGTCCAGCCATGCCAGGCTGCGTGGTCCAGGGGCCAATAGGTACCGCCTGTGCCGCCTGTATTCACAATGATCATGAAACAAACGGTCATGCCGCGGAGTACATCCAGCGGTAAAAAGCGTTGTGGGCTTTGTGTCATTTCCCTTTAATTATGTTGGTTGATAAGATGGTAAGGAATGAAAGAGCATTGAGCTGCCTACAATATATACATCTAAAATTCAAAATCCAAATATTCCTGGTATCGGGAAAATAAATAAATGCAAATCGCCATAATTTGTGCCGGCTTTCCGGAATATTTCGACAATTATCAAGATAATACCACGGTTGTTCAATTTTAAAGCCTATCTTTAACTACATTGGGCTCTGCCTTAGCTTCTTCTGATTTAGTCTGGATTCTTCCTCTCCTCCCTCAGTCTTCGCTCTCCCAGCTCCCTTATTTCTCACATCTAAAGCTTTTATTTTATGAACATTTTTGTTGGCAACCTAAATCGCCAAACAACTGAACAACAGTTGGCTGAGCTATTTTCTCCATTTGGCATTGTACGGAGTATCAAAGTAATTATGGATAATTATACCGGCCGTTCCAAGGGGTTTGGTTTTATAGAAATGCCAGACGACGCGGAAGCGGAACGTGCTATCCGGGAGCTGAACAGCACTTCGTTTGACACACAGGTGATCGTAGTCAATGAAGCAAGGCCAAGAACAGAAGGGGAACGTTTTCCCAGGCTAAGATATTGAGCCATTTATTAAACTTCACTTTTTATGTACGATGAAAATTTATGTTGGGAACCTGCATGATAAGGCTTCTGAAAAAGAGCTATATAATCTTTTTGCAACATTCGGTATGGTATTGTTGATTGAGATATTTACCAGTGGAAATGGAAAGTCGTCAGGATATGGTTATGTATACATGAAAGATAGTAATGATGGCAAATCAGCCATCACGAAATTGAATAACCTGAACTTCATGAATCAGTTTTTGAATATATATGAGATTGAATGATTTGATAGCAGATAACTTTACGCAATAACGCGGCATCACTAAAATAAAACAACTATGGGGGAATCTTTTTCAAAAAAAGAAAACAGGAATAAAAAAGTCAAAGCGAAAGAAGACAAAGCACAAAGGAAGAAAGAACGGAAAATGAACAATAATAAGGGCAAGAGCCTTGAAGATATGTTGGCCTATGTAGATGAAGATGGTAATCTTAGTACCGAGCCACCAAAGCAAACCAGGAAAACAGAAATTGATTCGAAAGACATCCGGATCGGTGCTACCCCCCGGCTCCCGGAAGATACCACCAGAACCGGGATGATTACTTTCTTCAATACCTTGAAAGGCTTTGGGTTTATCACTGATGATAAGTCAGGGGAAAGTATATTCTTTCATATTAACCAGTTAACTGAGCCTGTAAAGGAGAGAGATAAAGTATCTTTTATAAAAGAAAAGAGTGCGAGAGGTTATAGTGCAGCGGAAGTGAAGAAAATGGACCCCAGAACGAAAAAGTCTTAAAAGGTGGGTCATCACTGACCCACCTTTGGAACTATTACATAGAAAACCCTCGTCCCAGTACTTCATGTACTTCATGGATGACAACAAAGGCTTCAGGATCTGTTTCCTGTACCAGCGATTTAAGCCGCATCAGTTCCTGCTTACCAATCACTACATACAATACCTCCTTGGTGGCCCTCGTATAGGCGCCATGGCCATGTAATACCGTAGCTCCCCGTTTCATTTCCCCGGTAATTTTATCAGCAATGGCGTTGGTATGATTGGAAATGATGGTGATAGCCCGTTTAGTATTGAGGCCGTCTACAATATAGTCTACAGCCCTCGCGCCGATGTATACTGCGATAAATGTATACATGGTTTTTTCAATGCCGATAATGAAGGAAGAGGCGAGGATGACAACGATATCGAAAATAAGCATGGCATTACCCAGGGTCCAGCCCAGGTATTTGTTGGCCATGCGGGCTACAATAGCCGAGCCGCCTGTGGTGCCCCCGGAAAGGAATACCAGGCCAATACCGATACCCACTAGTAATCCGGCAAAGATGGCTGCCAGCAGGGGATTGGTTGTTACCGGGGTCAGTTTGTTTTCCGTGAGATACAGGAACAGGGAGCAAAAAAATATGCCCAGTAACGTATAAAGCATGCCTCGTTTGTCCAGCAGCTTATACCCCGTTACAATCAGCACTGCATTGATAATCAGATTGGTGATGCCCGGCGACCATCCAAAATAATAATAGGTTACAATGGTAATACCAATCACGCCACCTTCCGATAATTTGTTGGGAATGGCCAGGTAGTTAATACCCGCTGCAAAAATCAGCGCACCTGCCATGAGGAGTAAAATGTTTTTTACATGCTCTTTCATGCCGCAAAAATAAGCTTTTGTCCTGCTTCCCATCACTCCCTAACCCTGCTGGCTATATAAAAACAGAAAAAAAACAGGCCGATTATTTGGAAATAATAAAACTGGATGTATATTTGTCTACCAATTCAGTAGACTAATAAAATCTACCGCCGTCAGGGAAGCATCAGGCAAACGCTTCCGGCATCCTTTGATCCACCAGCAAGGTGTTGCTGCCATCATTTTTGAAAACGTGTAAATAAACATACACTATGAAAAGGCACACGCTATTAAGTGGAGAGCGTTCCCAAACGCAACTGTCAAGGATATATACCACCTGTTCCCGTTATTATAAAACAGCCCCGGGCTGTTGTTGAAAAGATCTTGCGTTCTGTAAGCTGTAAATAGAATGCCTGGTTGGGCCTGCGGGATAGGTGTGTTGCCAAAATTTATTGGTGGTAAATTTATCCGTAACATATCTACCCGCATCCTCCTGGCATTTCAACCAACATCTGTATCAGATACCTTCTCCTTTTTAATCGTATAAAAGAATACCAGGCAACTGTTGATAACAGTTCTTAAAAATATAACGTAAACGAATAAACGTATTACTATCCAATGAAAATGTAAAATCAACTTCAGTTCAAAGGGGCGCTGCCTCAAAAAATTCTGGTGGGTTTTGTTGGTCGGTGGCCCCAGCGACTGAAGTAACATAAAATAAATACCGGCTGATATAGCTGTTACAATAAAAACATTGATCCGGAATCGGGGTATACTAACGTACACGTATATACTATTTTCGGAAAGCCTGATTGAAAAAAGGAACCACTTGTTTCCAGGTAAGGTCCCCAGTGCCAGCAAGTCCCGACTGAACGTCGGGACTTCTATTTTATATACCTCCCTCTCTCCAAAAAAATATTTTCCGGAAGCGTATGGAAAATATTTTACTGCTACATCTAATTATAAAACAAATTGCCATGGACTCAACTAAAATCCAGGGAACACCGTTCCTTGACATTCTCTTCTCCGGAAGGAATAAAGATTATGGCGCCTATGAATTGCGCAACCGTTACGACAGGCGCGTTCGTAATTCAATCATCGGCACCGCCTCTGTTATATTGGTCGTAATAGGTGGTTACGTACTGGACAACACCCTGAAAGCCGCTGATAACACACGTCCACTTGTGATCACCAAAGATCCGGCCGTGTTGAAACCCATCGACATCCCCGAAGAAAAAAAGTTTACGCCGCCACCTCCGCCGGTAACCTCTGCGCCGCCGCCTATGGCCAACGCTATCAGAAACACCACACTGGTGATTGTTGATAAAGATGTGCCACCGGATGAAATGCCTCCAAAACAAACCGACATGGAAAATAAAGTGATCGGTTTTAAAACAGCTGATGGCGTGGAAGATGGAGCGCAGGTAGACCTGGGCGCCAGCGGTATTGGCGGCTCCGGCGTGGTAAAAGTGGAAGCGCCCGCAGAAGAGGATAAAGGTCCCCGGATCTTCGTGGAAATTATGCCCGAGTTTCCCGGAGGAGACGTGGCATTAGCCAAATATCTCAAAAACCACATGAAATACCCGTCGCAGGCCCAGGACAATGATGTACAAGGCACGGTGTTCGTTCAGTTTGTGGTAAACCGCGATGGCAGCATCACAGATGTGAAAACAGTAGGCGCTACCAAAGGCGCCGGCCTGGAAGAAGAAGCAAAGCGGGTGGTGAATGCCATGCCTAAATGGAAACCTGGCCGGCAAAATGGTCAAAATGTTCCCGTACTCTTTAATCTGCCCATCCGGTTTGTGCTGGGACAGCAATAATCCATCATTATATCATACCCCGTTAAAATTTGTCAATGCCTGTTTATCCCCGGCCTGCATCCATTTAACCGCGCATTCTAATCCTGAATACCAGTCCCGGTTCACCAAAAGTGGCCGGGATTGCCTTTTTTATAGCTATTTGTTAGATAATATTTAAATTTTATCTATTTATATAAAACAAAAATCAAAAAACTAAGAAATTAATATAATAATTATTAATTTAACGGCCGCTTAGTCTTCTTCTTTAGCACTATAAACGGATAATTAGTATGGAAGCGCCGGTAAATAACTCGCTGCAACAGTTCAAGAACCTCGTTGGTACAAAGTTTCAGCTATACAACAGCCTCTTCACTTCATTGCCTTTCCACCGGGTGGAAAAGACAGGGGTGTTCCTGTCACTGTTCCTGCTTCATTGCGAAGAAGGATATGCCAAAGGCAACAGCCCCCAGGAAATCATGGACTCCTTCTTTAAACAGTATACTACCTATACAGAAGATAAACAGCGAATGGATTTGCTGTTCCGGTTTGTGCAGTATGCAGAAAGACAGGTGGTATTGTTTGATGCACTTGAAGACGCCGCCTTCCGGAATATCCGCGACCTGCAGGGAAGCGGTACCCTGCGCCACCTCCAGTCGGAAGTTATCCAGGAGCAGGCCCAGGATGCGCTGAAAGAAAAGCTGAAAGACTTTTCTGTACGACTGGTGCTCACCGCGCATCCTACGCAGTTTTATCCCGGCGAGGTGTTAGGTATCATCAATGATTTGTCTAAAGCACTCATCGATGAAAACACCAGCCAGGTAAACATGTACCTGCAACAGCTGGGAAAAACACCTTTCTTCAAAAAAGAAAAACCCACCCCATATGATGAAGCCATCAGCCTGGTGTGGTTCCTCGAAAATATATTTTATCAGTCCGCCGGCCGTATCCTGTCCTTTATACGGGCACAGTTTCCGGGGGCCATCAGCAGCGATAATTCACTGATCCGCATGGGCTTCTGGCCAGGTGGCGACCGGGACGGCAATCCTTTTGTGAAAGCGCCTACCACCATTGAAGTGGCCGCCGCCCTGCGTTCTTCCGTGATGAAATGCTATTTCCGCGAAGTCCGCAACCTGCGCCGCCGCCTCACCTTTAAAGGGGTGGAAAATGTGGTGGCCGCACTGGAAGCCAAATTATCCCGCAATCTCTTTGTTCCTGGCCATAAAGCCGATATCAGCCGACAGGAAATCCTGGATACGTTGGCGGGCATACGAAAAACAATCCTCGAAGAACACAATGGGCTATTTGTGCACCTGGTAGAAAACCTGATCAGTAAAGTAGAAATATTCGGCCTCTTCTTCGCATCACTGGATATCCGCCAGGACAGCTCTGTGCACGAAGCCTTACTCGAAGCCGTGGCAGCTAAAACAACTGCCCTTCCGGACAACTACGCCTCGCTTGCCGATGCGGACAAGATCCAGGCGCTGTTGAACATTCAACAAGCCATAGATCCACAGCTACTGGAAAGTTCCCTGCACCAGGATGCCCTGCAAACCATCGCGGCAATTAAACAAATACAGGCGGCCAACGGGGAAGAAGGCTGCCACCGCTATATTATCAGTCACAGTACCAGCGTACTCAGCGTAATTGAAGTATACGGCATGTTCCTGCTAAGTGGCTGGAAAAAAGAAGAAATGACGGTAGACATTGTGCCGTTGTTCGAAACCATCGACGATCTTCGTCACGCAGGGCAGGTAATGAAACTGTTATATGAAAATGCAGATTACCGCCAGCACCTGCAACGCCGCCAGTGCAAACAAACCATCATGCTCGGTTTCTCCGACGGCACCAAAGATGGCGGCTACCTGATGGCCAACTGGAGCATCTATAAAGCCAAAGAAGAGCTGACTACCATCTCTGAACAATATGGTATCAGCGTGGTGTTTTTTGACGGGAGGGGAGGTCCCCCAGCCCGCGGCGGTGGAAAAACGCATCAGTTCTATGCTTCCATGGGAAAGAATATTGCTAACCAGGAAATCCAGCAAACCATCCAGGGACAAACCATCAGCTCCAACTTTGGAACGGTGGATGCAGCGCAGTTCAATATGGAACAACTGATTCATGCAGGTATCAGCAACGAACTGTTTTCTTCCCGGGAGGTAACCCTCAGCAAAGCGGAGGAAGGTCTGTTGCAATCTTTGTCGGACGAAGGATATACCGCCTATAATAAACTGAAAACACATCCGCACTTCCTGGCCTACCTGGATCATGCCAGCCCGCTGCGCTACTATGCAGAAGCCAATATCGGCAGCCGTCCCAGCAAGCGCAATTCCTCGGCCAAGCTGAACCTGAACGATCTGAGAGCGGTGCCTTATGTGGGTGCCTGGAGCCAGCTGAAACAAAATGTTCCCGGGTATTATGGCGTGGGTAGCGCATTACAGGCACTGGACAAACAAGACAAATGGGAGGCCGTAGCCGCATTGTACCAGCATTCTCTGTTTTTCAGAACCCTGCTCGACAACTGCGAAATGGCGATGAAAAAAAGCTATTTCCCACTCACTGCTTACCTGGCCAAACATCCACAGTATGGAGAAGTATGGCAGATGATCTATGATGAATTTGAACTGACTAAGAAATACCTGCTCCGCCTCACCAACGAATCAGAGCTGATGGCAGGCAGCCCGATCGACCAGCTGTCGATACAGATGAGAGAACGTATGATACTGCCATTGCTCACGACACAACAGTATGCACTGACCCGTATCCGCGAACTTGATTCACACCCCGACAATGGCAAAGAGCGCGAGACTTATGAAAAGCTCATCATGCGTTGTTCTTTCGGAATTATCAACGCTGGCAGGAATTCTGCGTAGGGTCAAAAATAGCTGGAGGCTATATCAACAACTGATATAGCCTCTTTTTATTGGGGAATGGATAAACGCCGTTTCCCGACAAAAAACATACTTCAGACAATCTTTTTCCTAATTCTTCCCTACTTTTACACCTCCTTAAGTAACTTCTCTATATATGGCAAACAGCTTATATGACTTTGGAATGATCGGCCTCGGCGTAATGGGCAGAAACCTGTTACTCAACATGGCAGATCATGGCTTTTCCGTTATCGGCTTTGACAAAGACGCTGCCAAGAACAGCGCACTGGAAGCAGCCGCTACCCCCGGTACTACTGTTAAAGGCGTAGCAGAGCTGGCCACTATGGTTCAGTTGCTCGAACGTCCACGCAAATTGATGATGCTGGTACCTGCCGGTCAGCCGGTAGATGACGTGATAGCATCCCTGTTGCCGCTGCTGGAGCAGGGCGATGTGGTGATAGATGGTGGTAATTCCCACTACACCGATACTTTACGCCGCGTACAGGAACTCCGTCCGAAAGGTATCCATTTTATGGGTATGGGTGTTTCCGGTGGCGAGCAGGGTGCCCGTACTGGCCCCAGCATTATGCCCGGAGGCGACCTGGATGCATATGCCAAGGTGAAACCTATGCTGGAGGCTATTGCCGCCAAAGTAAAGGAAGTACCTTGCGTAGCTTACCTCGGTAAAGAAGGCGCCGGCCACTACGTGAAAATGGTGCACAACGGTATCGAATATGCCATTATGCAGTTAATCAGTGAAAGCTATTCCCTGTTGCAAAAAGGGGCTGGCCTGAACAACGACCAGTTGCACGAAGTGTTTAAAAACTGGAACCAGGGCGCTTTACAGTCTTTCCTCGTAGAAATTACAGCAGATATTTTCCTCCAGAACGATGATAAAACAAACAAACGCCTGGTAGATGTGATCTCTGATAAAGCCGGTTCCAAAGGCACTGGTAAATGGACTTCCCAGGACGCCATGGAATTGCCGGTAGCAGTACCCGTAATTGATACCGCGGTAGCCATGCGCACCCTCTCCGGTTATAAAGAACAACGCTTACAGGCAGAAACGCTGTATAAAGCGCCGGAAAATGCCCTGCACGTTCCTGCAGATATGTGGATCAAACAGGTACATGATGCGCTGTATTTCGCGACCATCCTGAGCTATGCACAGGGACTGGCCATGCTCCGTGAAGCTTCCAACGACCTGAAAATGGAAATTCCATTACCAGAAGTGGTGAAAGTATGGAGAGGCGGCTGTATTATCCGCTCTACCCTCCTGGAGGTATTTACACAGGCTTACCAGAAGAATGCAGACCTGGGCAATATCCTGCTCGATGAAAATATTGCTTACCTCGTAGAATCTGTCATTGCCAACACCCGCAGCGTAGTAGCGCAAGCAGCAGCTGCCGGCGTACCGGTGGCAGGCTTCATGTCGGCACTGTCTTATTTCGATGCTTTCCGTACCGGCCGTATGCCTACTAACCTGATCCAGGCACAACGCGATTATTTCGGCGCACATACCTATCAGCGTATTGATATGCCGGGTACCTTCCATACGGAATGGCAACAGCACTAAAAATATTCATCTTCAATTAAATATATGCAGATCCATAAGCGCCCTCCTGCTTCTATACTCTTCATTTTCGGAGGCAGCGGCGATTTAAACTACCGGAAACTAACGCCTGCGTTATACAACCTTTTCCTGGATGAGTGGATGCCGGAACAATTTGCCATTGCGGGTTTAGGACGTAGTCCTTATACCGACGATGATTATCATAAACACCTGTTGGAAGGGATCAGTAAATTTTCCCGCCGTAAAGGTGAACAAAATGGTCACTGGAAAGATTTCAGTAGCCACGTTTCCTACCTGCAAATGGATGCAGAAGATCCGGCTGCCTATAGCAAAATCACTGATTTTGTGACAGGAAAAGAAGAGGAATGGGGCGTACATCCTACCGTTATCTTTTACCTGGCAGTAGCGCCACAGCTGGTGCCTAATATTGCCACCCGCCTGGGAGAACTGAACCTATGCAGTGATAAACATTGCACCCGCATTGTGGTAGAAAAACCATTTGGTCATGACCTGCAAAGCGCCCATGAACTGAATGAACTGCTGGCAAAGAAATTCACAGAAGAACAGATTTACCGTATCGATCACTACCTCGGTAAAGAAACGATACAGAATATCCTGGCTTTCCGTTTTGCCAACGCATTGTTTGAGCCGGTATGGAACCGCAACTACATCGATAATATCCAGATTACCGCCGCTGAAAGCGTGGGACTGGAAGGTCGTGGTGGTTACTATGAAAGAGCCGGCGCACTACGTGATATGGTGCAGAACCATATCCTGCAGATTATGTGTATCCTGGCCATGGAAGCTCCTGTGTCGTTTGATGCCAATGAGGTACGTAATAAAAAGGTAGATGTACTTAACGCCATCCGCCGTATTACGCCCGAAAAAGTGCATGAATACGCGGTACGTGGTCAGTATTCATCTGGCTGGATGAAAGGTGATAAGGTAGTAGGTTACCGCGAAGAAAAGGGAGTAGATCCCAAATCGAATGTTGAAACTTACGCCGCGGTGAAATTCTTCATCGATAACTGGCGCTGGCAGGGTGTTCCGATATATGTACGTACCGGTAAATACATGCACCAGAAGGCGACCAATATTATTATTACATTCAAAGAAGCACCTCCTTATTCCTTCCCGATAGAGGCGGCACAAACATGGCGCCCTAACAGGCTCACCATCAGCATACAGCCGGAAATGGATATCCGTATCCGTTTCCAGGCAAAACGTCCCGGACAAACCATGACGCTGGACCCGGTAGATATGACCTTCAACTACGATGCCGCCAGCGGGGAGCATGCACCGGAAGCATATGAAACATTACTGCTGGACGTGATGGAGGGCGATGCTACCCTGTTTATGCGTGGCGACCAGGTAGATGCTGCATGGAAAGTGATTATGCCTATCCTGGAAACATGGGAAAACCGCACACCGCAAGACTTCCCGAACTATGCACCGGATTCATGGGGCCCTGACGATGCAGATGCTCTCGTGGCCCGCGATGGTCATACCTGGATTAATTTACCTACTAAATAATAGTTACGGACCATTGCAAAATGGTCCGTAATTCTTTTATCTTATGGAACTACATATCGCCAAAGATCCTGCCCAGCTCAGTGAAAACGTAGCTGCATGGATCAGTAACTACATACTGGAAGTATTACAAACACAGGAACGTTTCACTTTCGTGTTGTCGGGAGGTAATACGCCGAAACAGCTCTATAGCCTGCTGGCCAAAGCGCCTTATAACATGATGATTCCCTGGGAGAAAATTCATTTTTTCTGGGGAGATGAAAGAGATGTACCCTTTGAAGATGACCGGAATAATGCCCGTATGGCGTTTGAAGAACTGCTGGATAAAGTGGCCGTAAACCCGGACAATATTCACATAATGCGTACCGACATCAGTCCGGAAGCATCAGCAACAGCTTATGAGCAAACGCTGAAATCCTATTTCGGAAAAGAAGATATCACGTTCGACCTGGTACTATTAGGGATGGGAGATGATGGACATACCCTGTCGCTGTTTCCTGGTACACCTGTAGTGCATGAAAAGAAAGCGTGGGTCACTTCTTTCTTCCTGGAAGCACAGAACATGTACCGCATCACCTTAACAGCCCCTGTGGTTAACAGGGCAGCCTGCGTACTGTTCCTGACTACCGGCGCCAATAAAGCCATTACACTTAAAAACGTAATAGAGGGTACTTTCGATGCAGAAAAGTTCCCATCCCAACTTATTCGCCCGGAAGAAGGTGAATTGCATTGGTTTGTAGATGAAGCGGCTGCTGGGGCGATGGAAGTGTAAAAAAGAGGGCTTTTTCTCACCTATTTTCAGTAGCTTGTGGTAGTAACAACAACGATGAGATTATGTTTGATAAGCCCATATTTGACGCACACCTACATATTATTGATCACCGGTTTCCACTGCAACCTAACCAGGGATTTCTGCCTTCCGAATTTTCGGTAGCAGACTATCAGCAGCAGGTAGCCCCCCTCCATGTAAGTGGTGGCGCAGTGGTGTCAGGATCATTCCAGGGATTTGACCAGCAATATTTACTGGAGGCACTGAAACAATTAGGTCCGGCTTATGTTGGTGTTACACAGATCCCCGCCAGTACAACCGACGAAGAGATTATAGCCCTGCATGAAGCTGGCGTTCGCGCCGTTAGATTTAATGTACAACGCGGTGGTTCTGAAAGTGTAAAATACCTGGAGCAACTGGGACTTCGTGTATATGACCTGGTAAAGTGGCACGTAGAATTATATGTAGATTCCCGTCAGTTACCAGGATTATCAACCACGCTACGCAAATTGCCGGCGGTGGTGATCGATCACCTGGGGCTGTCCAAATCAGGATTTAAACATTTATTGCAGTTGGTGGAGAAAGGCGCCCGCGTAAAAGCTACCGGGTTTAGCCGCTGTGATTTTGATGTGCTCACCGCCATGCGACAGATTACTGCCGTTAATCCAGGCGCTCTGTTATTTGGTACCGATCTGCCCTCTACCCGTGCGCCCAGGCCCTTTGATATAAAAGATCTGCAGCTGATCCTTGAAAATTTTCCGGAAGATATAGCTGCTAAAATATGCAGGGAGAATGCCCTGGCATTATACCAGCCAAGGCAGCAGGCGTAAGCAAAAAACTTATAAAAGCAAAATCCCCTCCGCTCACAGCGAAGGGGATTTTGCTTTTATAAACTATACTTTAAATTTAATTCCAGCTATCAATCGCCACGGTTTCCATTTCTTTCTTCAGGTGCTCGGGCATATGACCATTCAACAATACGCCAGACGCTGCGCTAGGGTAGATGTCTTCAAAGGTTTTTACCATATTCATAAATACCCGGCGGAAAATATGCCGCCTGGTTACCTCGTGTGGATCTCTTAGCCCCGCAGCCCCGGCCAGCTCTATGGCGCTTTCAATGGTATCGCGGTGGTAGTTGGCTACCCGTTGTTTTTTATCATCGATGACCAGGCCGGCGGCCAGCCATTTGTCCTGCGTAGCCACACCTGTTGGGCATTTATTGGTGTTGCATACCAATGCTTGTATGCAACCCAGGGCCATCATCATAGCACGGGCACTGTTGCAGGTATCTGCCCCCAAAGCCATGGCCCGTAAAATATGAAATCCGGTCAGGATTTTCCCGGAAGCGATCAACTTCATATGATGCCGGATATTAAAGCCGGTAAGGGTATCATGCGCAAAAGAAAGTCCATCCATCAATGGCATGCCTACAGAATTGGAGAATTCCGGTGGCGCTGCACCGGTACCGCCTTCTCCGCCATCTATAGTGATGAAGTCAGGGTAGATATCTGTTTCTATCATGGCTTTACATAGCGCATAAAATTCTCTGGGCTGTCCTATACATAGTTTGAAACCAACCGGCTTACCCTTGCTCAGGTGGCGCAGCCGCTGAATGAATAGCATCATTTCCCGCGGTGTGCCAAAGGCTTTATGGTAGGGTGGTGAAAATACCGTGGTATGTGGTTTTACATGGCGGATCGCCGCAATTTCCGGGGTATTTTTAGCGGCTGGTAAAATACCACCATGGCCGGGTTTGGCCCCTTGCGATATTTTTAGCTCTATCATTTTAACGGCAGGCAGGGCGCTTTTCTCGGCAAACAGGCTGTCAGAAAAATTACCGGCTTCATCGCGGCATCCGAAATAGCCGGTACCAATTTGCCAGATAATATCGCCGCCTTGGGCCAGATGTGCGTCGCTGATGCCGCCTTCCCCGGTATTGTGTGCAAACCCTCCGATTTTAGCGCCGCCATTTAACGCCTGCACGGCGTTGTTGCTCAGGGAGCCATAACTCATGGCGCTCACGTTGAGGATACTGGCGGAATAAGGTTGCTGGCAGTCGCGCCCCCCGAAAGTGACCCTGGGATCTTTATCCAGGTTACCGAAATCCTGGGGCTGGATAGAGTGTGCCATCCATTCATACCCTTCCGCATATACGTTGAACTGCGTACCAAAAGGCTGGGAGTTCAATTCACGTTTTGCGCGCTGGTAAATGGTGGAGCGGTCTACCCGGTTAATAGGGCTGCCGTCGATATCACTTTCTACAAAATATTGGTAAATCTTAGGCCGCAACGCTTCCATCCAATAGCGCATACGCCCTACAATCGGGTAGTTGCGGATAATGGCGTGCCTGGTTTGCAGCATGTCCAACACGCCCATGATGACAATGGGTACTACGAGGATTAATAACCAGAAAACCCAGGGGAAAAATAAACCTAATACGATGACAATGCCTAAACTAATACATGAAAATCCGATAAATGCTTTAACCATGGCTGTGAGATTTGAGTTTTTTTGATGCTATAGCTTCCTTATCCATTAGTGTATAAATCTACTTAACGTCTGCCAGATAAATTTGTTAAATATCTTTCACCCCGTGGTAGTTTTCACCCGGTGAAATTTTTCCCGCTTCCGTTCATCCCCCAAAAAAAATTAATCATCCCTTTCTCCGATCAGTTTTTAAATTATTTTATTATCTTTCAAAATCGCCAATTTTCTAATTAATCCACCACATGAAAAGATACAACTATCTTGGTAAGATGATTGCAACGGGCATGTTCCTGTTTGGTACGGTAGCAGGGGCCCTGGCACAACAAACCCCCTACGATGCATCCCGCCTTAAAACCAGCTGGGAAGTGGTAGAAAACCACTACCAGGGAAAAGACAACTTTCTGTCTGCCTTCACATTTGTGAATACCTCCAATAAGCCCTTCCCGGCTAAAGGATGGCAGCTGTATTTCAACTTTATACGGATGGTAACGCCGGGCGAGTTACCCGGTCATGTGAAAGTGGATCATATCAATGGTGACCTGTACCGCTTTACTCCCGCGGAAGGTTTTGCCGGCATCGCGCCGGGTGATTCGCTCAAGCTGGCCATTACCGGCGATGCCTGGGCGGTAAACTTTACCGATGCCCCGGCCGGCCTGTACCTGGTATGGGAACAAATGCCGGAAAAAGGTTTTTCAATCAAGGATTATAGTATCCGCCCGTCTACCACGGCCAAACAGCTGATGCGTTACCCGGGCGATAAAACAGCCGTTATAACGCCAACGGATATATTTAAACAGAATGCCGTGGTGAAGGACATTCCCGTATCCCAGCTGCCGCTGGTATTCCCTACACCAATATCTTATGCCGCTACCGGCAGCAACCTGGTATGGACCGATTTACCGGTGATCAGCGCCGACCCGCAACTGGCGGCCAGCGCCGATATGCTCAAGGCTGATTTGCAGAAACTTCTCAGCAAAAAAACAGCAGGTAAAACTACCGTAAAATTTGTGTTTGATGCAGCCATGGCGCAGGATAAGCCGGAAGGATATGCTTTGAAGGTAAATCCCGCAGGCGTGGTAATTACCGCAGGAACGGAAGCTGGCGCCTTTTATGGTATCCAGTCATTGAAAACGCTGATCCCGCCCACCGCCTGGGCCAGTGCACAGAAATCCATTACCATTCCAGGCGTAGACGTAACCGATGCTCCCCGCTTCGGTTACCGCGCCTTCATGATTGATGTGTCCCGCAACTTCCACAACAAGCGCGATATGTTGCGCATACTGGACCTCATGGCCCTCTATAAGTTAAACGTATTGCATTTCCATTTCAGCGATGACGAGGGATGGCGCCTGGAAATACCTTCCCTGCCCGAACTCACCAGCGTCGGTGGAAAACGTGGACACAGCACCGATTGGAAAAATATGCTGCCGCCTTCCTATGGCTCCGGCCCCGATACCACCAATACCGCCGGTACCGGCTATTTTTCCCGCAACGACTTCATCGAAATATTACGCTATGCAACGGCCAGGCATATACGTGTTTTACCGGAAATTGAATCTCCAGGCCACGCCCGCGCTGCGGTGAAGTCGATGGAATCGCGCTACTACCGGCTGAAAGCAGCAGGTAAAGAGCAGGAAGCCAAAGAATACTTACTCACCGATCTCGATGATAAATCAACCTATAGTTCTGTACAAAACTGGAGTGATAATGTGATGAACGTAGCGCTGCCTTCTACTTATCGTTTCCTCGATAAAGTAGTGGAAGAGCTGCAGTCCATGTACAAAGAGGCCGGTGCGCCTTTGGCAGCCGTACATATGGGTGGGGATGAAGTGCCCGGCGGCGTGTTTGAAAAATCGCCTGCCTGCCTGGCACTCATGCAGCAGGATAAATCGCTTACCGGCGTGAATGATCTATGGTATTATTATTACCGTAAGGTAAACGACCTGCTCAAGGCCCGTGGCTTATCGGTAGCGGGTTGGGAAGAAGCAGGTATGCGTAAAACATCCGTCAATGGTGAAGCACAAAGCATTCCGAATCCCGACTTCGTGAACGACAATTTCCAGCTCAATGTATGGAATAACGTGATTGGCGGAGGACAGGAAGATTTATCCTATCGCCTGGCCAACGCCGGCTACAAAGTGGTATTATCAGGCGTGAGCAACTTTTATTTTGACATGGCCTATATGAAATCGTTCGATGAACCAGGCTTCTACTGGGGCGGTTTCGTAGATGTGGATAAACCATTTTACTTCATTCCTTTCGACTATTACAAAAATCAAAAAGTAGATGGCAGAGGTAATCCTGTAACGCCGGAACTATTTGTAGGCAAGGATCGTTTAACCGGTTTTGGCGCTTCCAATATTCCGGGTATACAGGGCCTGTTATGGAGCGAAACGGTGACCAGCTCCGATCGTTTGGAATATATGATACTGCCTAAGTTATTGGGCCTGGCAGAACGCGCCTGGGCGCAGGATCCGGCATGGGCTACCGAAAAAGACGCCGCTAAGGCGGATGCTATGTACGCACAGGCCTGGAGCGTTTTCAGCAATGTAATGGGTAAACGCGAAATGCCCCGCCTGGATTATTATGAAGGAGGATTTAACTGGCGCATCCCTACAGCCGGCGCTTCTGTTGACAACGGTGTGCTGACCGCCAACGTGCAAATGCCCGGTTTGATTATCCGGTATACGACTAACGGTGAAGAGCCTACGTTGAAAAGCCCGGCATACAATGGCCCCGTGCAGGCAGGCGGTAAGATAGTGAAGCTGAAAGTATTCAGCCCGCGCGGCCGCAGCAGCAGAACAACTACCGTGAAAGTACCGGTAGCAGACACGCAGCTGAAGAATAATAAATTGTAAAACATCTCTATAAAATAAAAATGACCGGATGCAGTGAATACCTGTATCTGGTCATTTTTATTTTATAGAGATGGTGTATCACGCGTATTTACCCTTCATCCATTTTTTACCCCCTGCTTTTTTGATTTTTGTATTTTGTTCGTTAAATCCATAAGGACCCGATGTTTCGCAAAATTCCACTATTGCTGTGCGGGCTGCTCATCACTGTAACTGTACTGGCACAAAAGAAAAACGAATCGTATCAGCTGCAAATACGAAAGGCTGTTTCCCCGGTGAAGATAGACGGAGTGATCGATGAAGCTGCCTGGATACAGGCCGATGTAGCGAACAGTTTTTATATGGTATTACCCATGGATACCAGCATGGCCAGGCTGCGTACAGATGTTCGCATGACTTACGATGATAAAAACCTGTACCTGGTAGTGGAAAATTATACTACCGGGAAAGGCCCGTATATGGTGGAATCGCTGAGGAGAGACTTTGCATTTCTGAAAAATGATAATTTCCTCTTATTCATGGATCCTTTCGATGATCAGACCAATGGCTTTTCTTTCGGCGCCAATGCCGCCGGTGCTCAATGGGACGGGCTGATGTATGATGGTGGAAAAGTAGATCTGAGCTGGGATAACAAATGGGTATCCGTTGTCAAAAATTATCCCGATAAATGGATATTTGAAGCAGCCATTCCCTTTAAAACCATTCGCTATAAAAAAGGAATTACCAAATGGGGCATTAATTTCAGCCGTAATGACCTGAAAACAACCGAAAAATCGGCCTGGGCGCCGGTTCCCCGGCAATTTCCTACCGCTTCCCTGGCGTATACAGGCAACCTGGTATGGGATGCTGCGCCCCCGGAAGCAGGGGCCAATGTATCCCTGATACCTTACCTGCTGGGCGGTATCGCCAAAGATTATGAAAAGGGAAACAGCGAAAAATACCGCCGGGATGCCGGGCTGGATGCTAAAATAGCGGTAACCTCCTCCCTGAACCTGGACCTTACTGTAAATCCCGATTTCTCGCAGGTGGATGTGGACAAGCAGGTCACCAACCTGGATAGGTTTGAATTATTTTACCCGGAGAAACGGCAGTTTTTCCTGGAAAACGGGGACCAGATGTCCAATTTCGGGTATGCTACGATCCGACCCTTTTTCTCCCGCCGTATAGGCCTGGGTGGGGTACCTATCCGCTTCGGAGCCAGGTTGAGCGGAAAGCTGAATAAGGACTGGCGTTTAGGCATCATGAACATGCAAACCGGTAAGCAGGAAGAAACCGGCTTGCCGGCGCAGAACTTCACCGTAGCGGCATTACAGCGCAGGGTATTTTCCCGGTCTAATGTAGGCTTCATTTTTATCAATAAGGAATCCATTAACTACGATCCCGGCAAAATAACGGATATGCCGGCGTATAATAAATATAACCGGAATATAGGGCTGGAGTACAATCTGGCCTCGTCTAACAATTTCTGGACAGGTAAAGCCATGTTCCTGAAATCATATACTCCCGGTAAATCCGGTCACGACGTTGCCCATGCCGCCAACCTGCAGTACACCAGCAAGGTATGGAATGTAAGCTGGCAACATGAATATGTAGGCCGTAACTATAATGCGGAAGTGGGATATGTGCCCCGCCAGGGTTATGTGAAGATCATACCACAGGTAACCCGCCTGTTTTTCCCCTTGTCGGGCCAGGTGTTGAGCCATGGACCGCAGGTAACCAGCACCTGGTTCTTCGATGAAAAAGACCTGCACCGTACCGATAATGAAACCATGCTAAACTATGGCATCGTATTCCGTAAGCGCAACACCCTGAACATATGGGTCTCCAATACCTATATCCAGCTGTTGCAACCCTTTGATCCTACCAATTCACATAAAGATAGTTTGGCCAATGGCTCCCGCCACAACTGGAATACGGTGGGGGTGGATTATGTATCCAAGCCCCAGAGCTTATTTACGTATGCGCTGTCGGCCCGCTATGGAGGCTACTATGCAGATGGAACCCGGTTGATGACCAATACAGAGTTGGGCTACCGCTTCCAGCCCCACGTGAGTGTTGCACTCAGCGCTAATTACAACCAGATTGATTTGCCCAAACCGTGGGGGAATACCTCGTTTTGGCTGGTAGGTCCCCGGCTGGATGTTACCATGACCAATACCCTGTTTTTTACCGGTTTTATGCAGTACAATGGTCAGCAGAAGAACATGAACCTCAATACCCGTTTTCAATGGCGTTATAAACCCGCTTCCGACCTTTTTATCGTATATACGGATAACTACCTTCCTGAGCCATTTTATGTGAAAAACAGGGCGCTGGTGCTCAAGTTGGTATACTGGTTTAATATCTGATTATCCGATTTTGTATTAACTGTTAAGAATGCATTAACACTTCCAATATTTATTCCCGGTATCATTGCATTAAATGTGCGTGAAAAAGGGCAGTTATAACTGTTATTAAATATTAGGAAGTTTTCATTTACTATCGTTGTGAATTTTATCTCCCTGTGGTGTTTACCATGGGGATTTTACCATTTAAATTATTTTTTATGAACCCTCATCCCTTTAAGCAGCTGCTGGGGCTATGCTGCCTGTTATTGGTACTGATAAGTGGCGCTGCGGCACAAACCACAGCAGTTATTACCGGCAAGGTAGCCGACCGCCATGTTCCACGGGTATCTCTTACTTACTGGACAGACCCCGGTATTTCTCCTGCCATTACGCAGGATACCTTACTGGTTCCTGATTCCTTTTATTTCCGGATACCGCTGCCGGTGGGTGCGGCCGTGTTTTTTTATGCAGATGCCGGAACGGGCTATAGTTTTTATGGGTTGATCCGCAGTGGCGACAGTATATGTATGAAAATGCGTGTCGATAGCCTGGCCTTCAATGGCGTCGGCGCAGCGGTATGCAGGGCAGTTTATAACGCAAAGCGGGAGCAGGAGCGGATATCCATGCCCGTGGTATCCAATGCCGGCAAACTGGCGGCGGCTTACCGGCAGCAACTGGAGGTGGCCGGACTGGTGCTGAATCGTTACCGCGATAGTATGGATATGAAAACCTGGCAAATGATCCGTGCGCATATATACGGCGAAACAGCGGCCAAACTGGCGGGCACGTTCTGGAAGTTATCACCGGACCCCGACAGTACCCTGGAAGACCGGCAGCTGTTGTTTTATAAAACAGCCCTGGCGCCGGCATGGCCCGATATTGTTCCATCAGATATAACAGCTACGTCTATACGCTATCTGGGGTACCTGTTGCAAAAAGCAGAAGTCGATTATTTTGTACAACACCGGTATGAGTGCAGTAACCGGGCCATTTATGAATGGCTTAAAACCCATTACAGTGGCCGGTTACGTGATAAACTGTTGGCGCACGAGCTGATGCTGGGATTTGCGGCAGGCAACCAGCAGGAAGAGCAGGAGGGCTGTGTGCGCGACTACCTGCAAATAGTGCAGGACGATGCCTGCAAACAGGTGGTGGCAAAGCTTTACGGACGGTCACGTAAAGGTATCAGCAGAGGAAGCGTAGCACCACCCTTCAGTTTCGCCGATCAGCAAGGCAGGCAGGTAAGCCTGCAGCAATTCAGCGGAAAGGTAGTGCTGTTACATTTCTACAGTGGTGCCGATCCGCTGTTGCATGCCCTTACAGAAATAAAAAACTGCTTTGATGAAGCCACGGTAACGTTTGTGAATATCTGCTGCAATGGCAATACTGTAAAGGATTTGCCAGGTTGGTTGCTGCATATGGATGAACAGCATCGCGACGTACTTTCGCAATACAATATCAGTAGATATCCTACCTTAATTGTGGTAGGAAAGAATGGGAAAATATTTGCTACCAGACCGCCAGATCCCGCAGTGGATCACGGTACAGCGCTGGCAAACATTATCTATGAAGCATTGTCGCAGTGAGTATTTTTGTGCGGAATATCCAATAAAACGATGAGTAAAACGTTTAGTAAAAGTACGCAGCTAAACCGCATCAGCGCCATTGTTCCGCAGCTAGAATTTTAGAAAACCCGTTTAAACCAGAATGTTAATATTTACATTAAAATATATATATGAGAATACTGGTTTAATCAAGGCACATATCGTATATTCAGTAAATAACCGTTAAGACCCCTCTATGCCACATGCCAAAGCGTTATTTTGACAGACTACAGACCATTGATTACCTTATCAGGATCAAAGGGACCGGTAAGCCAGCTCAGTTAGCCAAGCGGCTTCGTATTTCCGAAAGAACACTCTATGAATTCCTCAAAATGATGAAGGAGTTAGGTGCTCCCATTGAGTACGACCGGTACAAGGAAAGTTATTATTACTCAGAAAAAGGTGGTTTCAATGTCAGGTTTTCGAAAAGCCTGATCACCGTGAGTACTATGCTGCTTTTATTCCTGCACATTTGGTAAACATGGTCCGCGCACTGACCAGTTAACCGGCCTTCGCGTTAGCTCCCACTGCGCCATCGTTGCCCATTCCGGGCTTTAGATCCGTTTGCACAACTGGACAACAGTTGTTCCGGGATCTTTTATGTAATCTTCCTGAAAGGGTGGACAGGGAAAGTATGGCTGCTACAGCCACCACTTTACTGCTCACCCTTCTTTTTCTGGAATACTTAACATTCGATTAACTGTTCCCTCCCTAAATAAATCCACCTTTAACGCCAACAGATTTTGTCAACTTTAATAAAGTATTATGCGAATAACCTTTTTTTCATCACGCGGTTTAGATTAGATTTTAGATAATACGCGGGTTTCTGTTCAGTCACCTGCCCTGTTTAATCATCCGTCATCACGGGCAACCGATACCGTTGTTTTTTCGTACCCGTAATAAACCTAAGGCACTATGGTACTAAACTGCATCATAATAGGGAATGATCCTGCCGGATTTGAAGACCTGGAAAATTACTTGTCCCGGATTTCCTACGTTTACCTGGCCGGACGATTTAACACGATCGAAGAAGCTACATTCTGGCTGCAAACCTGCACTATCCATGTACTGTTGGTAGGGCATTATCCCGATCAGCTCCCCAGGGAACAAGTACAATGGAATGTATTACCCATCATGCTGATGACGTATGAGGCGCCACCGTCGCTCCGTTACGATGTGCTGCCTGCAGCATTACTGCATGCACCCCTGACTCAAACCGACCTGGATAACATATTTGACTACATTTATAATATCATCGACATGAGCGCAACTATACCCCCCACTCAATTACCCCCTTCGTACTTTATGCTTAAAACACAACATCGCCACGAAAAAGTAGCGTATGACGACCTGCAATATGTAGAGGTACTGGATGACCATATCACCCTACATATGGTAGATCAGAAACTGGTAACAACAGAAACGCTTGACTGGATTATTGCACAACTACCTGCCAACGCCTTTATGCGAGTACATCGTTGGTTTGTGGTAGGCTTCCGCCATATTACACACCTCGACCAGGATCATGTAATGATAGGAGACGCCAGGATTGCGCTCACCACAGAGATGAGGAATGAACTGGGAAAACGGTATAAACTGCCTTATTAAAGAAAAGGACTTAGGGCTGCAGCGAAGTGAGGATTTTACCAGCCACCCCACTGGCATCTTCATCGTAGGCATGACCTCCTGGAAGTATCAGCTTTTGATACTGTATATTCAGTGCAGAAAAATTAAACTCTTTTTCTTCTGCCCCAAAAACCAACAACAACGGCTTACCGGTCATCTTATTAATTTCGGCGGGCACACTCATGCCGCGGGTACTCGACTTGCCCAACATATCTGATACATGTACTTCTAGGTCAGTATAGAGTGAGGGGGATAAGAGCACCACATGCTTTACCTCCGCGGCGATGTTGGTGGGCAAACTGTTATAAATGAATGGCAGCACATCTGCGCCCAGCGAATAGCCTATTAATACTACACCTTGCTTCTGGCCCCATTGCGATTGATAGTAGCTGATCAAATTGGCAACGTCCCGGGCCGCCTGCTGAGGGGTTTTCTTATTCCAGAAGTATTTGAGCGCATTGAGCGCCACTACGGGGTAGTTTTGTTGATGAAACGATTCAATGACATTGGCCGAAAACTTTTTCATACCCCCATCACCGGTAATGTAAAGAATTAATGGGGCAGTAGTGGCAGTAGCCGGCGCTTTGGTAACCACGGGCAGGTTGCCTGCCCCATTTTGTGCACTTGCCTGCAAAGCTGTTATTAATAGCAAACAAGTCAATAATTTCCGGAATCCGGACAATCCTCCTGGTAATAACATACGCTAAATTAACACCTGTCTATAAAACAAATTCCATTCCGTGATTGTTCGTCCGTCATCAGGGCTGCATCACTTTACTCAGGGCAGCAGGTAATTGTATCAGGTCAAAGTCATGCCCGTACACCAGGTATTTGTTGGTCCACTCGGTGGCATATTTTTCCTTGAACTCACGTAATCCCTGGTAATGGCGGAAGAAACGCAGTTTTTCATAGGCATATTTTACCATTTTTTCCGCGGTATTTGCTGGTTGTACAATGCCGGACATAGGTACCATGCCCAGGTTGAGGAACTGTAATTCCTTCTGCTGTGCATCCTGTATCAATGCAATGATCAACGCATCCATTACGCCACCCGGAGCATCGGAACGCTTGCGGATCAGGTCGTAGGTGCATTCCCCCGGGGCATAATCGGGAATAATATTCAAAAAGGCAACGATCTTTCCTTCGGCATCGCTCACAGTAATAATATCCTGCTCACGAACGCTGGATTCGTCAAATAATCCCTGCGAAAAAGTAAGCTCTTTCACCTCATATTGGTGCAGCCATTCATCGCTCACCGCCCGGAGTTCCGCCAGCATGGCCGGCGTTTGCGGCGCCGCATGAAAATTGGTCACATAGCCTTTATTGGCCAGGCTGTTGAGCCCATTACGCAATGATTTCTTGTCCTTACCACTCAGGGTAAAATCGCGGATATCCATGATGGCTTCCTGGCCTATCAGCATCTTTTTCTTTTTCAGATGACTGAAATAATAGGTGCTGTCTTCATCTACCCGGTAAAAAGCAGGCCGCAGGCCCATCTTACGGCATTGCTGTTCAAATTCAATCAGCAACATCAGCTTATTATCTTCACTGCACACGGGTTCTTCCAGCACAATTGCAAAGCTGCCCGCCACCCGGTAGGCAATAAAACCTTCGTGTTTTTCGGAAATAAATAACAATTTGTCCTGCCCCACTTTGAAATAATCCATCGGAGAATCGCCGTACTGGCTCAGGTAGAAACGAGCTTTCTCCAGGCTGGTATTGGTTTGTTGTGCTACATGCAGATAAGGACGTATAATAGTATAGAAAAGAAAAGCCCAGGAGCTGACCCCCAATACGCGGATCGCCGACATAAACTCTTTCCCGAAACGGGTTACAGGTTGTAGTCCGTCATCTTCCAGCAGCATAAAACAGTGGAAGGCATGCCGGATAGATTGCTGCCAGGTAAAGTCAATGCCAAAATGCCGCACATTCAGAAAATAAAAACCAATGGTCCCGAAGATCAATACCACCAGCAACGTTGCCAATGCCGTTACTACACCGATATTCACCAGTTGGGGATTACTTTTTACCCGGTACTGTTTGGCGGTAATCAACAAGATAATGCTGGTAACCAGTGCCAGCGAGGCTTCTTCATAGTCGAGCGCTTTCCCGATGTGACCCACTACCGACAGCAACGACACCGACAATGCCACTATCCATGCACTCCGCAGTCCACGGATCAGGAAGGTAGCCGTTACCAACAGTACCAACCCCAGAAAAACCACCAACAGGTTAGTGGCATGTATAGACGTGCCGGGAATATAAGCCCGTAAGATGTGCATACGATAAGACAATGGCGGTGTAAGCACCGAAAATATATTGACCATTCCCAATAGGAAAATCAGGATAGGAGGGACCAATCTTAATACCAGCTCCCGGCCTTTCAGTGCAAATGCAAATATGCCGGCAATCAACGGAAGCCAGAATTCGAAAAGACGGAATAGCAACGTGATTTCCAGTGCCTGTAATGTACTGTAACCATAACTGTTGAGTATATACGCCAGGGATAGTTCTATGGCGCCCAACCCACGCAGGAACGGAGATATGATCAGGAAGATGGTAGCCACAATATAGCCTACGCAAGCCGCTTCCAGCGAAGGGGTAACTCCTACTGCCAGCATGCTCAGGTATAAATGTGCCACACCGGCTACTTCTATCAGCACAGAGGCCAACACGGTATTCATGAAAGCAGGTACCGACAAATGAAAGGTAAAGATGTCGTCTACCTGGTGGGCGGCGCCCGGAAAATACTTTACCAGCAACTGGTATGCTTTCCCTTTCGACTGCATAGACCGCACCAGCCAAACTACCACTGCCAGCAGGGCACAAATGGCCACCAGGCCCCATACAGCGTCTTTTATAGTGGCAGCGTGAAACATAGCATACCCTACTACCGGGATGCCTACGAGAAAAACCGACAGGATGCCTACAAATCCATAGATACCGGAAGCCTGGTGAATTTGTTGTTTGTGTAACCCTGTACGGCGCAGGCTTTGGGGCAGATAGGCCAGCGAGCTGATGCCTCCTGCCGGCAGGAATACAGACAATAAATTGCGTTTCAGGAAAAGTTCCGCGCTCTTAAAGGTATCCAGTCTGGCTCCCACAGCCCGGAAGCTAAATACGTACATGCCCGCCTGCAATAGTATATAAGCCACCGTTACCAGCACACCGATCACTACCCAGCCCTGGTCGGCTTTTTCGATAGCGGGAATCAGCGAGTATAGTTCGTGGCGTTGGGAACGGAAGAAATAAATAGCTAAAAGTATAAATAACACTGCTAACAGCTCTTTCAGGTGGAGCTTACGTAAAAATGCTGCAGTAAAAAATTTCGTTCTCAAAAGTCTGTAGGTTTCGTTGTAGATAGCTGTTCGAACTAACCAGCTAAGTTACATCAACTTTTTTTAAGCAAATCCGATACAGGCGAGAGTTTAAGGGGATTTTAATGTGGCGCGGTTCCCTTGCATTACGGTAGTGGCGGCATACTTTTCTCCTGAAATTATCTTGTAATGTTAGGCCAGGGGCTATACAACATCCCTGCTTATTCAGCCGGGATGTTGTAACAGGTTGAACTGTTTTATTGATTGTTGAGTGTTAAAGCATTAGTGCTCATATTGGTTATAAGGTATCACAAGTACCGGGATGCGGGAGTGCCGGATAATGTATTCGGCGTTGCTGCCCAGCAGCATGTGATCCAGGCCGGTTCTACCGTGGGTGCCTACCACCAGCATGGAAATGTTGTTGCTGTGCGCCTGGTCTAATGTTTCATTTTTAGGGCTGCCGGCAGTTACGAGGATTTTAATCCGGTCGCTGTCCGGGTAATGTTGTCTGTACGTTTCCAGTCTTTCTTCTACTTCGCGGATACGGGCAGGGATATCATCTGTAAATACAGGACCACCTTCCGGCAAGCCTATACCCATCCCTATTTCCACGACAGAAAAAAGGGTTACGTTGGCATTCATTTTACGGGCCCATTCCAATCCGGTGGTGATCAATTGTTCTGAAAAGCTGCTCAGGTCTACTGCGATCATAATGTCTGACATATGCCGATGTATTTATTGTGAACGATTATTCATTTTTGATTTACGCTTTCAGGCCATCCCAACAGAGGTCGAAAGAGGTGTTGATCTTACTCCGGTTAAGGGTAATGCCGCCATAATGCGTTTGCTTTACCAGCTCATTAATGGTACCGATAATGAAGGTGAGTAACAGCCCGACGTCTGTACTTTTAATGAGTTGTTCCTGTTGTCCTCTCATCATCAGCTCATAAAAGGGAGCCGACAGCTGCAGGGCCTTTTCACGGGTTTCAGTTGTAATAAAAGGGGAGTGATAGCATTGCTCCAGGAAAACGCATTCTTCAAAGTTTTGCAGCTTATAGCGGAGGATATTCAGCCATATATGCTTAAAGGCCAGCTTGAAAGGCATTTGCGGTTGATATCCCTTAAAAGATACCTTTACAGAGTTTTCCCTGCAGGCGGCAAACAGGGCATTGATCAGTTCATCTTTCCCCTTGAAATAAACATACACCGTGCCTGTGGCGATGCCTGCTTCCCGGGAAATGTCTCCCATCGTAATGCCGGATAATCCCTTTTTAGCCACCAGCTTGAGTGCTGCCTGGAATATTTGTATTACCTTTTTATCATCTTTCAGTTTCACTATACAAATATAAGTGAATAAATATTCATTTTCAAAAATGAAAAAAACCTCCGCAGTAGAAACTGCAAAGGCGCTATAGCTAGATGATGATTAAATCAAAAACCCCTGGTTCGCCAGAACAAGGGGTACCTGTTTAAACAAGCGTCGATGGAAAAAATAGCCTGCCGGCCTGGAAAAGCCGACAGGGACTGCTGAGATATTTCTTAGTTGTATGCATGATTAGTTTCCAGAACATGACATGAAACTGATACCACAATATTAGGCGCCAGAGGTCCGGGGAGAGTTAACAGAATCCAAACAAGAACTGAAATAACGAGATGGGCACGCAAATAAAAAACCTCTGCTGATGACAAACAGCAGAGGCGAGATAAAACATTCACATGGCATCCGCGACATAGCGTCAGATGCTTTTAACACATTATAGCCTGTTAATTATTTTATACAATTTTTTGTGGAAGAGGATGCTATGATTGCGCTTACCTCTTGCATAACTAAATTAGATAATACTGGCCGTAATATTCGTTAACCGTTGGTTAATGGTACCCGTTATTGTACCATTTTCCCTTTCCCTGATACCATTTTTCCAGTCGTTTGTATATCCGGGAGGATATGTATATTTTTTACGGCTAATCATCTATCATAAAGCCTTTTATATGTTCCACCACATATCCCGGTTGTTGTTATTACTATGCTTGTGTACTACGTTTCCTGCTACTGCGCAGGACATGCCTGATATGTGGAATAAATCTGCCGTGGCCAATGCCACCCATCCCGGACTGCAATGGTTTCGCGGTGCCAAGTTCGGATTGTTTATCCACTGGGGCCTTTACTCCAAACTGGGCGGCCGATGGAACGACAGCAGCTACTACGGCAGCGGCGAGTGGATCATGTACAGAGCCCAGGCGCCGGCAGCTGTCTATGGTAAAGTAGCCGAAACCTTTAATCCCGTTGGCTTCGATGCCGATGAATGGGCCGAAACAGCCAGGGAAGCAGGCATCAAATACATGGTGATCACCGCCAAACATCACGAAGGCTTCAGCATGTATGATTCTAAAGTAACCGACTTCGATATCGTAGACGCATCGCCTTATAAGAAAGATCCCATGAAAGCCTTGTCGGCAGCCTGCAAAGCCAAAGGCATCCAGTTTGGGTTCTACTATTCCCAGTTCCTCGACTGGCACGAGCCGAATGGAGGAGGCAATAACTGGGATTTTAAAGGAGAGAAAGATTATCAGCAATATTACCGCAGTAAATCCATCCCGCAGCTAAAGGAACTATTGACAAACTATGGCCCCCTCGGCATCGTCTGGTTTGATATGCCCGGTGGCCTCTCTTCCGCGCAAACAAAAACCATGATAGATAGCCTTCGCGTGCTACAGCCCAATTGCCTGTTCAGCAGCCGCGTGGGCCACGACCTGGGCGATTACCGGGACTTCGGCGACTCTGAAGTGCCCCCTGTACCCATCGCCGGTGCCTGGGAATCGATTTATACACACAACGACTCCTGGGGCTATATTCAACACGATCTCAACTTTAAATCCCCTACAGAAATTATCCGCCTCCTGGCCAATGTGGCGTCTAAAGGAGGCAACCTGATGCTGAACGTCGGTCCCGATGGCAACGGTAAATGGCCTGCCTATTCTGTCACTTATCTGAAAGCTACCGGCAAATGGCTGCAAACCTACGGCGAAAGCATTTATGGCACTACCTGGGGGCTTATCCCCGCTCAGCCCTGGGGCGTTACCACCAGCAAGCCCGGTAAGCTATTCCTGCATGTATGGCAGACGCCAGCCAACAGGCAACTACGGGTACCCGGCATTACTGCAAAAGTGAAGTCGGTGAAAATAATGGGCAGCAACACGGTGCTCTCCTGGAAACAATTGCCGGAAGAAACTATCGTACAGCTGCCGGCAACACTCCCGGATACACGCAATACCGTATTGGTGATGGAATACAGCGGACAACAATCCGACCTGTCACAGCTCCGTACACAAACGGTGAGCAGTGAATACCCGGCAGCAGAAATCCCCGCCGTATGGGCTGTATTCAACGGCAACGCCAAAACTAAACTGTTTACCTATTCACATTATTTCGGCGATTGGAAACACGATAATTGCATCACTGGTATGATTACGCCCGATGATGCGGTGGTATTCCCACTCGATATACAGGATGCAGGCGACTATAAGGTAATCCTGGACTATGCCTGCGAGCCAGGCAATGCATCCCGGCAGGGACTGGTAACGGTAGGAGGGCAGCAGCTGCCTTTCCTCTCCCTGACCACCGGTACCTATAACAGTCACCTGCCCATGTCCTTTATTCAGCATTCGGTTGGCATTATACATATTGACAAAGCGGGTAAACAAAACCTGACGGTGAAGCCGGCATCGGGTAATAAAAATGAGCTATGTTGGTTGAGGAAAGTAATCCTGCAGCCCGTGAAATAATTTTTAAGCAGTACAAGAACATGAAAAAAAGAATTCTCTTCCTGGGATGGGCGTTCAGCCTGTATGCCGGGATGGCTGATGCACAAGTAAAAGCTCCTGCAAAGGACTGGTTAATTGATCATCGGCCGTATGTAGCCACAGTAGTGGAAAAAGATCAGACAATTACCCTCAGCAATGGTTTACTGAGCCGTAGTTTTCGTATCACCCCCAACGTTGTTTGCACCGACTATCGCAACCTGGTAAACGGTGACCAGTTGCTGCGCGCGGTGAAACCAGAAGCCCGTATTACGGTGAACGGGCATGATTATATGATTGGCGGCGCCTATGGACAGCCACAGCAGGCATACCTGCTACCCGCCTGGCTCGACAAACTGACGGCAGGCGATAAAGATTTTAAGTATACCGGCCACCAGGTAACCAGTATACAGCCGTACCTGAAATGGAAAGCAGGTGGATGGAATAGCAACCCGCATCAACCCACCGGAAAAGCCCTGATTTTTAGTTATCAGACCGCCGCACCAGCATTAAAAGGGATCGAGGTAAAAGTGCATTACGAAATATTCGATGGCATTCCTTTGCTGGCGAAATGGCTGGAAATTACCAATGGCAGCGGCCAGCCTATTAAGCTGCACCAGGTGGTTAATGAAATACTGGCTACACCAGAAGAAGAATCGGCCGTGGTAGGTAGCGTCACCAAAATGCAGGTACCACACAACATTTATATTGAAAGTAATTATGCCTTCAATAATGCCATGAAAGCCAATCTCAGTGATCAAACCACACATTGGAAGGCCGACAGCACCTATACTTCCCAGGTGAATTACGACTATCAAACGCCTTGTTTGCTGGAAGTATATCCCACCGTACCCGTAGGTATCAGTATGGCAGCAGGCGAACACTATGAATCTATCCGTACCTACGAATTACTGCTGGATAGTTACGACCGGGAACGCAATGGCCTGAGCAAACGCCGTTTCTATCGTACCGTAGCACCATGGACCACCGAAAATCCCATCTTCATGCACCTGGTTAATAGCGACCCGGTTAAAGTAAAAAATATTATCGACCAATGTGCAGCCACCGGCTACGAAGGCGTAATCCTGAGTTTCGGCAGCGGCCTCAACATGGAAGATACCAGCGCAGCCAATATCGCCAAGTTTAAAGCCCTGGCAGATTATGCACATAGTAAGCATGTGATGTTGGGCGGTTACTCGCTCTTTTCAAGCAGGCGTATCAGTGAGGAAGATGATGTTATCAACCCAGTTACAGGCAAAACAGGTGGCGCTTTCTTTGGCAATGCCCCCTGCCTGGGAAGTAAGTGGGGCCTCAGTTACCTGGAGAAGATAAAGTACTTTTTCAGCAGCACCGGCTTCGACATTTTCGAAAATGACGGCCCTTACCCGGGCGATGTATGTGCTTCTATGAAGCACCCCGGGCATACTGACCTGGACGATTCCCAATGGAAGCAAATGCTGCTGCAGAAAGGGTTGTACCACTGGATGAATGAAAGAGGCGTATATGTTAATGCACCTGACTGGTATTTCCTGGATGGCACCAACAAAATAGCATTGGGCTATCGGGAAGTAAACTTTTCATTACCCAGAGCGGAGCAGCTCATTCTCAACAGGCAAAATATTTTTGATGGCACCTGGGAAAAAACGCCTCCCATGGGCTGGGGATTTGTGCCGCTCAGCGAATACCAGGGCGGTGGGGCAGCGGCTACGCTGGAACCGCTAAAAGATCACCTGGGCACCTACGAACAACTGATGGCACAATACTACGGCGCCGGGATACAGGCCTGTTACCGCGGACCACGTTTATACGACACCGATAGTACAAAAGCCCTGGTAAAAAATATGATCAGCTGGTATAAGAAGTACCGCGATATTTTGAACACGGATGTTATTCACCTGCGCAGGGCGGATGGGCGCGATTGGGATGGCATTATGCATGTTAGCCCAACGTTACCCCAAAAAGCACTGGCCATGTTGTATAATCCCACCGGGGAAGATATCACCAGGGAAATAGCATTGCCCCTGTATTACAGTGGCTTAACAAACCAGGTACGCATCCGGGAGAAAGAAGGCGCCTTAAAAACGTATACACTTGACCGTGAGTACTGTGCGCACGTAAAGGTGAAGATACCGGCAGGTGGATATACCTGGCTGGTAGCAGAATAAACAGTGTATCAAACCAAATCTGTATAAATTATCATTATGAAGAAACTATCAATTTGTGTTGCCATGTTGCTGAGCTTTTTCCTGCAAGGGAAGGCCCAGGAAAAGAAAATCTTTAATGAAACAGACGCACAAAAAGAGGACAGGCTGGCCTGGTGGGTAAATGACCGCTTCGGTATGTTTATTCACTGGGGACTGTATTCAATGCCTGCCCGTCATGAATGGATAAAGAATTACGAACGTTTAACAGACAGTGCCTATCAAAAGTATTTCGATCTCTATAACCCCGACCTGTACAATCCACGGGAATGGGCCCGCCAGGCGAAAGCGGCGGGAATGAAATATGCGGTGATTACCACCAAGCACCATGAAGGTTTCTGCCTGTTCGATTCAAAATTTACCGACTATAAGGCCACTAATACAGCTGCCAAAAAAGACCTGATAAAAGAATGGGTGGAAGCATTTCGTGCCGAAGGTCTGAAAGTTGGATTCTACTATTCACTGATCGACTGGCATCATCCTGATTATACGATTGATCGTGTACATCCGCAGCGCCCTAACGATCCGAAAGATTACGACAGGCTGAACAAAGGCCGTGATATGGAAAAATATCGGGCCTACCTGAAAAATCAGTTGAAAGAGTTGATGACCAACTATGGTAAGATTGATATCCTGTGGACGGACTTCTCTTTCCCTGGTGAGCATGGAAAAGATCATAACGACTGGAATTCACTGGACCTGATTAAAATGATCCGCAAGCTGCAACCAGGCATTATCATCAACGATCGCCTCGACCTGGGCGAATACGAGGATGGCGGCGACTTTGCTACACCAGAGCAGTACAAGGTATCTGAATGGCCCACCCGTAATGGTAAGCGTGTTCACTGGGAAACCTGTCAAACTTTCTCCGGATCCTGGGGATATTACCGTGATGAAACTTCCTGGAAAGACAACAAGCAATTACTGGTACTCCTGATTGAATCAGTAAGCAAAGGCGGTAACCTGTTACTGAATGTAGGTCCTACTTCCCGTGGCACTTTCGATACCCGTGCGCAGGAAAGACTGAAAGGAATGGGAGAATGGATGCAGGTAAATGGTCGTGCTATTTATGGATGTACAGAAGCGCCGGCAGAATTTAAGCGTCCGGATAACAGCCTGTTGACCTACAATCCTACCACAAAAAGGTTGTATGTACACCTGTTGGATTATCCCTTGCAGCGTTTCGAATTGCCAGGTTTAAAAGGCAAAGTGAAATATGCGCAATTGCTGAGCGATGGTTCTGAAATAAAAATGCATGGTACGGATAAAGGAGACCTGGCGCTGGATTTACCGGTGCGCAAGCCTAATGATGAAATACCAGTGATAGAACTCGTATTGCAATAGAAAGTTTTTTGTTAGCTATCGGGGAGATGGAAAGGGCGTCGGCCATTTCTGTTTCCCCATTTTTTTAAAAATCCGGCGCAGAAAGATTTTTGTAGAAATTATGCGGAAGATGTATATTTTTATGCTCACCATTTTTTATTGTCAAACATCCCGGATGAGAAGAGCTTATTATTGCACGGCTATATTGCTGTTATTGGCGGTGGTTTCGTTTAGTTTTACAAAGCCATCACCAGCCGCTAAGCCTCCGAATATTGTGATCATCTTTATGGATGATATGGGATATGGGGATCTTGAATGCTATGCAGGTACGCCCTGGCATACGCCTAACATTAACCGCATGGCTGCACAGGGCATGCGATTCACTTATTTTTATGTAGCGCAGGCGGTATGTTCTGCTTCCCGGGCAGGTTTGCTGACCGGCTGCTATCCCAACCGGGTGGGGATTAATGGTGCTTTGTGGCCTACAGCACCTATTGCATTGGATACAGCGGAACAAACTATTGCGACCGTCCTGAAACAGCGGGGATATCATACCGGTATGGTGGGGAAATGGCATTTGGGTAGTAAAGTACCCTGGCTGCCTTTGCAACATGGGTTTGATGAATACCTGGGATTGCCTTATTCCAATGATATGTGGCCGGTACACTATGATGGAAAGCCTTATGCAGACACATCTACCAACTCACGTAAAAATTATCCGGCTTTACCTTTGATAGAAGGAAATAAGCCGTTGAAATATATCCGTACGCTCGATGATCAGGCGCAATTGACGACTATCTATACGGAGCGGGCCTGCAAGTTTATTAGAGCCAACAAGCAGCAGCCTTTTTTCCTTTACCTGGCGCATAGTATGCCGCATGTGCCTATTGCAGTATCAGATAAACATAAAGGAAAAAGTAAAGATGGTTTATTTGGAGATGTGATCACAGAAATTGACTGGTCGGTAGGAGAGGTGTTAAAAACCCTCGAAGAAAACGGACTGGCTGATAATACGCTGGTGGTGTTTACCAGCGATAATGGTCCCTGGTTATCGTATGGCAATCATGCCGGAAATACCGGTGGACTGCGGGAGGGCAAAGGCACTTCCTGGGAAGGGGGAATCAGGGTGCCCTGTATTATGCGCTGGCCCGGTAAGATTCCTGCGGGGACGGTATGTAATAAAATGGCGGCCACCATCGATTTACTGCCTACCATTGCCAACTTGTGCGGTGCAAGTTTACCGGTTAGAAAAATTGATGGAGTAGATGTGAAGTCATTGTTATTTAATGACCCGGATGCAAACCCACGCGATGAGCTGGCCGTATATTACCAGGTAAATAGTTTACAGGCTATTCGTAAAGGCCCCTGGAAGCTGGTATTACCGCACAGGGCCAGAACTTATAAGTTGAACTTGCCAGGTTATGATGGTTTCCCGGGTGCGCAACCAGAGGTAGATGTGCCTTTGGCTTTGTACGATATGCGCCGTGATCCGGGAGAAACGCTGGATGTACAGAAGCAGTTTCCGGACGTGGTGAAGTCGCTGTTGGCGGTAGCAGAAAAATACCGAAACGATTTGGGAGATGACCTGACCGGCGCGAAAGGAACAGAGCGAAGAGCGGCTGGAAAGGTACAATAGTAATATATGTATTTAAATATAATTTGTTTTAAATGAGGAGAGTGCCAACTTTTAAAGAGTTGATTGAGAAACCTTTACATTCCTGTTAATCCAACAAAAAACTGAAGAGTACCACGTTATACGTTTGTTTTATTTGTAATATAGAACAAATTGTATATTAATATTTATTGAAAAACCATATAGTTATCCGATTGACTGCTGCATGTAATTGTTTCAAATTTGTTACGGGTATGGAAACCGTGTAATCTTTCCATTTTTAATTATCAACCATACCAGCTTCCGAAAACTTGCAGTTATCAATGGGAGATTTCATATGAATATACATAACCCAAAAGGAATATTATGAAAAAAGTGCGGCCTATAAGTCCTGGTAGTTTGGGAGAAGCGCGCGTCTTGGAAGTGTCTGGATTGCACAGCGAATCATCAGAAATGTTACAACAATTAGCAAAAGATATCTGCAACCTGGTTTTTATGGATATAGAGATACCTGGATTGACTGCGATAGAAGCCGCCAGCATAGTAAAAGCAGCGTACCCTGACATTAATGTATTATTGCTCACCTTGAATGAGAAGGAACAGGAACTAACAACGGTGTCGGCAGTTACAAAAGAATTTGAACCGGATTATATGCCACCGGTTTCTTTGTCAGAGTTTATTTCTCAGGTCTATGAGACGGCTTTGCAGTCGAATTTAGTGGCGGTCAACAAGGTACTGGCTTATTTCCGGAAGGAAAAGCAGGTGCACCAGGACCCTTATGGGCTATCGCCGCGGGAAAAAGAAATTTTACGATGCCTGGTAAATGGCGACACCTATAAACAGGTGGCTGATGGATGTCATATCAGCGTGGGAACCGTACGTTCCCATATCATGAATATTTACCGCAAACTGGATGTCAACTCCCGTTCCAATGCCATTGTAAAGGCGATGAAAGAACACCTGGTGTAAGGCCACCAGGCACTAGCCCCAGAAGCCCTGCGACTTTACGGAGGCCCCTTGTCCACGTAACGACGCGCGTACCAACCTGACCAGCTGATGATTGCCTGCCACATAGTAAGTAGTGTTTGTTACGGGAAATTGATAATGATACAGCCATTCCTGCAAATCCGTAAAATAATGTTCGTTATTGGATAACGGCTGCACCGGCATTTGCAACACCTGGGTGGTATTCGGCTCATCCAGCTGCAGAAAGCAATGGAAATCCTGTTCCGGGCTGATATGTTGATAAAGGGAATGAAAATGGCCTGCTGCACATGCATCGCCAATGCATATCACATGCCTGGTATCTGGCTGTGCGCTGCCACCTCCAGGCCCTATATAAAATACATCTTCCCCGGGTTGCAGGTCCATGGCCCAATAGCTGCCGGTTCCTTCATGGTCGCAATTGACCAGTAAGGTGGCGGTTTGCGTGTCAGCATTCCAGTTGGCTACCGTATAATCGCGGTAAGCATGCGTTCCCACCTCGCACTTGAGATGTTGTGTACAACGGCAGGGTAAAGATTGTGGTAATTGCAGATCAAGTTGTAAAAGAAAATTGCCAATTCGTTTTGCAGTGGTTACCTGGGCGGTTTTTCGTATACGCGACATTAATAAATGGGTCGCCCTTTCTTTAATTGAAAACATGTAAGCTACTTTTTGGATATTAAATAATTCACCGGCAATGAATAGGAGGGCCGGCGGGATTAATGGCAGCAAAGCTACCGGACCTGGAGGTCCCCATTATTATACTATTCCGGGTTATAATTATACTTTTCACGGCTGGTAATGCGAAAAGCCATAGGTGTTTGATGGGTATGCTTTTTAAAAAAACGGTTGAAATAAGTGACCTCATTGAATCGCAGGTGCCAGGCGATTTCCTTAATACCAAGTGCCGAATGCAATAACATCCGTTTGGCTTCCAATACACGCCGGGCCGCCAGCAGGGCGGATGCAGTCTGACCAGTTTCCTGCTTCACCACTTCATTCAGGTAACCCGCGCTTACATGTAGGGCGTCTGCATAGTCGGCAGGGCTGATCCAGCGACGCAAATGCACCTCCATCAATTCCCGGTAGCGGGTGAGCAATGCAGGCGGCGGGGTATTACTGGTGCTTTGATCGGGTAAACAACGCATAAATTTTATCAGCAATATTGCCAGGTAATGCTGCAGTAGCTGTTCCTGTTGCGCGCAACGGTGGCTGACTTCCAGTTGTAACACTTCGCATAGATGCCATATTTCGTTGAATGCCACTGTAGGCGGAATAATGGCTTCCTTCATCGTAAACGGGGATATAGATATATCTGCCGGTATAAAGTCAGGCATAAAAGAAATCAGGAAAAGATCTTCTGTTGTTTCAATATCCCCCGGCATGTGCACCTGCCAGGGCGATAAAAGAAACACACTTTCCGGAGGCAGCACTACCTGCTGGAAATCCACCATATGTTGACTACGCTGTTTACGGGCAACAATCAGTGTGTAAAACTCGTGCCGGTGCGCCTTGTTTAAGTCAGCATGCGGTGCATGACTTATCTCTCCGGTAGCTTTATAATGAACGTCAATCAACAAACCAGGGTCAATCAATAAATCCTCCAGCCGGTAAGATGCAATGACGTGTTGTTTGTTTTTTCTCATAGCGATATAATAGGCAGACGAATATGCCGGCTAATTATTGTACCTCGCTCTGAAAAAGATACCTGAAATAGATAAAATTGCATCTGTTTTAATACAATCGATTGCATATTTTCGGTAAATAATGCCACCAGGCAACTATATACCTGTAGAAGATAAGCAGCCCACGGATGAAAAAACGTATATGTTATACCGTTTGTTGGACCGGCATTTCACATAGTTAAGAAAATAAGCAGTTAATGATAAAGTATTTATTGGCATCTACCCTGTTATTGCTCACCGGAAATGCCTTTGCCGGTTTGCCGGAAGATTCGTTGCTGAAGCTCTGGTACCGGCAACCAGCGCAGCAATGGGTGGAAGCCCTGCCGGTAGGCAATGGCCGCATCGGCGCCATGGTATTTGGTGGCGTACAACAGGAACAACTACAGCTCAACGAAGGTTTCCTCTGGTCGGGTGTACCCCGCAACGGCAACAATCCCCAGGCAAAAGAATTACTACCGCAGATGCGGCAACTCCTGTTCCAGGAAGACTATACCGCCGCTACCAAACTGGCGCGCCAGATGATGGGCACATACAGCGCCCGGTACCTCACCCTTGGCAGCCTGCTGATTGATAACGATATCCCCGGAGATGCCACACAGTATCATCGTGAACTGGACCTTAACGATGGCATCGCCCGCGTTAGCTACCAGGTAAACGGTGTCGCCTATACGAGAGAAGTATTTTGCAGCTATCCCCAGCAACTGCTGGTAATACGCTATACCTCCACGAAAGAAGGACAACTCAACTTCCGCACCCGCTTCGATAATGGTATGCCGCATACCAATAGCGTGGTGAATAATCATTACCTGGTAATGAAAGGTCGCTGCCCGGAGTATGTGGCCGCCAGGGCTTATGAAACTAAACAAATTGTATATGGCGATAAAGGCATCAACTATGAAGTGCACCTGGAAGCCCGCAGCACCGGCGGGGAAATAACAACCGATACCAGCGGTATACAGGTATCCGGTGCCACAGAAGCCGTATTGTTACTATCTGTGGGTACCAGCTTTAAAGATGGCGAACCCAATGGGAAAGACCCCCACCAGGCCGCCGCAGCTCCCTTGCAAAAAGCAGCCGGATATGCACAATTGAAAAGTAATCACGTTAAAGACTATACGGAACTATTCAGCCGGGTATCGTTGCACCTGGGCATCGATAGCATGGCAGCATATCCTACAGATGAACGCCTGAAAATATATACGGCACACGGCGGTAACAGCGATCCCCAGCTGATCACCCTGTTGTATCAATATGGCCGCTACCTGATGATTGCGGGCTCGCGCAAAAATGGCCCTGCGATGAACCTGCAGGGGCTTTGGAACAAAGAAATGCAACCACCCTGGGGCTCCAACTATACGATTAATATCAACACAGAAATGAACTACTGGCCATCTGAAACGGCCAATTTATCCGATTGCGGCGCCCCGCTGTTTGAATTTATTCACCGCCTGGCCCAACACGGACGGCTTACTGCTTCCGTTAATTATGGTGCCAACGGATGGGTAGCACATCATAATTCCGACATATGGGGAATGACCAATCCCGCCGGGGGATTCGATTTCGCTGATCCAACCGGAAATCCCACCTGGGCCATCTGGCCCATGGGAGGCGCCTGGCTTAGTCGCCATCTATGGGAACATTACCTGTTTACCGGCGATAAAAAAATGCTGCTGCAAGCATATCCCGATCTTAAAGATGCCGCGGTATTCATGCTCGATTGGCTCGTGAAAAATGATGCCGGACAATGGGTCACGAATCCTTCTACCTCACCGGAGAATAATTTCCGGATCAACGGTAAACGCGCCGGTACGGTGAGCATCGCCTCCACCATGGACCTTTCCATTATCCACGACTTGTTTAATAATGTGATACAGGCTGCCACCGTGTTACAGCGCGATACTGCCTTAGTGGCCCGTATCCGTCGTACTATGGCAGATATATACCCGTTCCACACGGGGCAATATGGTCAATTGCAGGAATGGTACAAAGACTGGGATGATCCGGAAGACAGCCATCGGCACGTATCTCACCTTTATGGCCTGTTCCCCGGCAACTTTATCACGCCCAGAAGGGATACCATACTATCAGCGGCTGCCAAGCGTAGCCTGCTGTTGCGTGGCGATGGCGGCACCGGATGGTCTAAGTCGTGGAAGATAAACTGGTGGGCCCGCCTCGAAGATGGCAACCATGCTTACACCATGCTGAATAAACAATTATTTCTTGCCGGCGGGCAAACCGTAAGTGTGGCGGATAAAAGCGGCGGTTCTTACCCTAATTTATTTGATGCTCATCCGCCTTTCCAGATAGATGGCAACTTCGGGGTTACTTCCGGTATTACGGAAATGTTGCTGCAAAGTCATGATGGCGTAATATACCTGTTACCGGCACTGCCGGACGCCTGGCCGTCCGGCAGTGTAAAAGGATTGAAGGCAAGAGGCGGATTTGAAGTAGCTATGGAATGGCGCAACGGACAGCTCACACATGCTACCATTAAATCACTGCTGGGAGGTAATTGCCGCATTCGTACCCGCGTTCCCGTTACCATCAATGGAAAAGCTATTCGCCCTGCAGCTGGTCAAAATGCTAATCCATTTTACCAGCTGCAAACGCTGGGAAAAACAATCGTAAAAGATGCAACGAAATTGCCAGGGTTGCAGTTGGGAAAAGTATTTGAGTATGATGTTCCAACTGCACCTGGTAAAATTTACCGGGTTTTATGAACTAAGCAGAAAGATTACTAAAAAGTAGTGAAATGCGTTATTTCGTATGGTCGTTACTGTTATATATTTCAATGGTGGCACAGGGGCAGGTACCTGATGTGCAACAACTATTGAAAGATACCCGTCCCGCTATTATGCGCCGGGCGCAATGGGCGCTGCAACAGTCGCCTCAAACCATTACAGCGTTTCATTGTGAACGTAGCGCTGGCGGATTGCATGACTTTTATTCGGAAGGGGATTACTGGTGGCCGGATCCGGTACATCCGGATAGCCCCTATATTCAACGCGACGGACAAACCAATCCCGATAATTTCGTAGCGCACCGGCAGGTAATGATCCGGTTTAGCCGGATAATGGGAGCCCTGGCAGCGGGGTATATCGCTACCCGTGACAATACCTACCTGCAGCACGCCTTATTACATGCGCGGGCATGGCTGGAAGATCCTGCTACCCGTATGACCCCTTCTCTTTTATACGCACAGGCGATCAAGGGCCGTGCTACGGGGCGGGGAATCGGTATTATTGATACCATCCAACTGATGGAAGTAGTGCAGGCCCTGCGTATTATGGAAGCGGCGGGGGTTATTCCTGACCGGGATCTGCAGGCATTTAAAAACTGGTTTCAGGAATACCTGCAATGGCTTACCACCCATCCGTATGGTAAAGACGAAATGAATGCCGCCAACAATCACGGTACCTGCTGGGTAATGCAGGTGGCTGCTTTTGCCCGGTTTACGGGCGACCAACCACTACTCACATTTTGCAGCGAACGATATAAAACCGTATTGCTACCCATGCAGATGGCGGAGGACGGCAGTTTTCCCAGGGAGCTGAAACGTACTAAACCTTACGGCTACTCGTTGTTTAATCTGGATGCCATGTCTGCTATCTGTCAGCTGCTGAGTACTACCGGTAACAACTTGTGGCAATATACTACCGACAAGGGTTGCAGCATGGTAAAGGGCATCGCCTTCATGTTTCCCTATGTAAAAAATAAACAGACCTGGCCTTATGCCCAAGATGTGATGTACTGGCATAATTGGCCGGTAGCACAGCCTTTCCTTGTATTTGGTGCAGCTGCATTACACCAAACAGATTACTATCGCTTATGGCTTTCCCTCGACCAGGATCCGGCAACGGAAGAGGTGATCCGGAACCTCCCCATCCGTAATCCATTGATATGGTTCTGAGTCGGTTAAAATTTACAATTATTTAAGATTTAAATGATTTATTTTGTTAATATAAATAGTTAACTTTAGGATAACTATACACTATGCTTAAACTTTAGAGATATGAGTTGGATGGATGACTTGTATGTGATTTACCAGAAACTGGATGCCACCGGTTGTGAAGAGGTGAAACATAACATTTTAAAAGCCCAAATAGACGGTTGTAAACGCGGCGAAATTTATTTCCTGGTGTTACAACAACTGGTACAGATTAAAACAGACAAAGTGCCTGTTTACGAGTTGATTAAGGGAGAGGTAGAAAACATTATCCACTATAGTAAAGGACAATACCTGAGTTAATTATTTTAATTCTTCTATCAGTTTCTGCACTTTAGGGTAATTGGGGGCTTCGGGAGGTATTTTTGATAACCATTCCTGGCACTGCTGCTTGCGGCCCTCTTTCAGATAACTCAATGCCATATAAAATGCCGCATCATTGCGGAGATCGTGGCTGTTGCTAAAAACAGCGAGCAGGTCTTCCCGTGCGTCATTCAGCTGGTTTTGATCAATACGTGCCACACCCCGGTAAAACCGTGCATACAGGTTGCCGGGATTGGTTGTCAACGCATTGTTCAGCAGGACAACCGCTTCATTGAAATGGCCGCGGTTGAATTGTTGGATAGCTTCTTCCGGCAAACGCAGGCTGTCTATATCCGGGATTTGCATTTCTGTGGAAGCAAATTGCCGGTAAATATTCTTTCTCCAGGGACTTATATACAATAAGATGGCCATGCCTGCAGCTATCAGCGCTGTCAGGATTACATAATTACGGATAGGTATCCCGGAATTATCTTTCAGTGTATACCAGGCATTGCGATGGGTAAAGAGCAAGTGTTGTATTTCATCGCGGTCGGCATCGGGGCATATTTTCTGGGCCAGCAGTTGCCGGATAATATCGAATCGTTTTACCTGTTGAGAAAAGGCCGCATCGTTTTGAAGCCTGGTTGTAAACGCTTTACGTTCTGCTTCATTCATTTGTCCGCTAAGGAAACGGTCGGTATCTTCCAGGTTTTGATCCGACAGGCTGTGCGCTTTTAATTTATTGTCGATATCCCGGAACAGGCTGCGAAAGCAGGAGACCCGTCTTACTGGTAACTCTGCCAACGGGATATTGGTTTCTGCGGAGATATCTGCCTGCAGGCAGCCATCGGTAAGCGACCATCGCAGCAATTCTTTACATTCGTCTGGCAGTGTAAGGAAGTAGTGGTAAGCCAGTCTTCTTTTTTCACCTTCCTTTAATACATCTTCCACATCCTGGATATCGTCCCGGCTCATGGTCGACAATTCTTCTGCTTCCAGTCCCGGAATACGTTGTCCACGTCTTTCCAGTTCCTGTTCCCAGATACGCTTACAGAGCAGTTGAAGAAAGGGTTCGAAGTCGGCCACTTTAAGGGGATGGCGTCGGGCGAAGAAGTAAATATCCATCAATGCTTCCTCGAAGATGTGAGCGGCATCTTTGACATGGCCGCTTTTCTGCAGGATAAACCGCTTTTCTTTAGTGGCAAACCGCTGATAGATGTTCTCGATTACAGCAGGTTGATGGCGAAGCAATCCCTCAATATATTCCTGGTCGTTAGATATTAGTTCAGGTGACATACATATCGTTTTTGCCGGGTTCCTCTCTACTAAAAATATTAAACCTAGTCGAAGTAGCCTAATTATTTATTGGATAATAGCAGCAAATGCAATGCCTGTGCGGTGAAACTTGCAAGGAAGTTAAGTATCTTGCCAAAGCATAGCAGCTATAGTTGACAGCACCAGTGAATATGTATCAACCTGATGAGGATATCAGCCAGCTGATATCAAGTTTTATCGCATCTCCGCAAGATCCGCTTTTACGGGAACAGGTGGCAGCCTTTGTGGATGCTGATCCTGAGCAGGCTGTTTATGTCGAAAGCCGTCTTTCCGCCTGGTTGGAAGAGGGGCGGTTTGTAAGGCCCATGCCATCCGCACCGGTGATGCCGGTAAACCGCTATCGGTCTTTCCCCTGGAAATGGCTGGCGACAGCTGCCATAGTGCCGCTGATTGTAGCGGGGGCCTGGTTATTGTGGGAAAACCAGCCTGCGAGAATGCTGCTATATACCAATGATACCGGACGGATAGATACCTTGCAATTGGAAAAAGGGAGTAGCATTATTGCCAATAAGGGCACTACGCTTACCTATGCTGCGCAGTTTGAGGCTACACCTGAAGTAAGTGTGATTTCCGGAGATGCATATTTTAATATACACCGGGCACACCGTATCCGGATGAGATTAGATGAACATACGGTATTATATACTGCCAATGCCTTATTCAGCATACATTGCACTCCGGCCGTTTTCCAGGTGTATGTGATAAAAGGAAGTGTAACGCTGGTACCGGAAAAAGGAAATAAACTGCAGCTAACCGCCAATATGCAGGCCAAGCGCGAATTACATCAACCTATTCAGAAGAAAACCTTGAAAAGTGCCTCATTACTGGCCTGGAAAACAGGCCGGTTGAAGTTCCGGAATGTGCCACTCGAGGAAGTACTGGATGCAGTAAATGGTTATTACGGCCTCGAAATCATCGTACCGCCGTCGGCAAATCAGTTGTATAAACGGCGATTGACGGCTGACTTTGAGAATAAGTCAGCCGCAGAAATGCTGGCGCTGTTGCAACAGACATTGAACACGCCAATTGTAAAAGACAGCGCCAACAGGTATTATGTTACCATTAAGTAGGGCAGTATCAGGTAAGATTTAAACCGGCATTTAATTTTTTGAGAATAGTTTTCAGATCGGAGAATGCCTCGGCTCCGATAATTGCTTCATATCCTGCCTGTATCTCATCTACGGCTTCGTATACATTGATCATAAATTCCTTGCCTTTTTCAGTCAGGAAAATGAGGCTGGCGCGGTTGTCGGTATCGTGTTTACGGCTGCTGATATAATTCTCTGCTTCCAGGTTTTTTACCACTTTGCTCATGGCTTGCTTGCTAATGCGTGCTTTCCTGGCCAGGTCGTTGTTGATGGTGCCGTGTGGATCTATGTGTACCAGTAAGACCATGTCGCCGAGTTTAAAATTTTTGTAGCCACGTTCCTGTATTCTCTCTGTAATGCGCTGGTCGATATCTTTTTTGAACAGGTTGATCAGGCGGGCGAGGCTATCAGGTCTTTTAGTCAAGCATGCCTCGTATCTCGCATCTATTGTTGCGCTCATCGTATTGTAGGTTTAGTAAAAATGTGCAGTTGATAAAATCTCGTATCCTGGTACAATGCTACAAAAAAGCAACGGCTTTTTGCTATGCTTTCTGCAAAGCTGTTGTTGGCAGGGTTATAAAAGAAAGACCCACCACAGCGGCGGGTCTTTTAGTATTTTAGATAGAGCAGTGTAAATTGTACGCGTAATCAGCCATTACGGTATGTGTTCAAATACGCTTTCTGCCCTGGTGTAGCATCTCAGTCCGACGATGGTATTGCTTATCCCCACCTTTACTCGTTGTGCAGACCTGATGCTGGTAGACGTCAGTCAATCAGAGCCTAAGGCCCCGGCTATTCCCATTTCCAGGCCTCTCAGTTCTGCCAGCCCGCGTAAACGGCCAATGGCGCTGTAGCCAGGATTGGTTTTTTTATGCAAATCATCCAGCATCTGGTGGCCATGATCAGGACGCATTGGAATGGATACGTTGCGGCGTTTCATGGTCAGGAGGATGTTTTTTACTACGGCAAACATGTCTACATCGCCTTCCAGGTGGTTGGCTTCGTGGAAGTTGCCTAAAGCGTCCCGCTGTGTACTGCGGAGGTGAATAAAATGAATATGGTCGCCCAATCGCTCTATCATACCGGGAAGGTCGTTGTCGGCCCGTACACCGTAAGAGCCGGTGCAGAAGCACAGCCCATTGGCAGCATAGGGAGCGGCAATCAGCAATTCCCTGGCATCCTGCTCTGTACTTACAATACGGGGCAGCCCGAAAATAGGGAAAGGAGGATCATCCGGGTGGATGGCCAGCTTGATGCCCACTTCGTCTGCCACAGGCGCTATTTGCTGTAAAAAATAAAACAGATGTAGTTTCAGCTGGGTGGCATCTATACCTTTGTAAGTATCCAGTGCTGCCTGAAACTGTTGCAGGGTAAAGCTTTCCTCTGATCCGGGCAAACCGGCAATAACATTTTTCTGGAGTAATACTTTATCCTCATCGGTCATGCTGTCGAAATGCTCTTTGGCGCGGGCAATTTCTTCATCGGTATAGTCCTTTTCTGCATCAGGTCTTTGCAGCATGAACAGGTCGAATGCCATGAAAGCCGCTTTTTCAAAGCGCAGGGCTTTGGAACCATCTTCCACGGTATATGAAAGGTCGGTGCGGGTCCAATCCAGTACCGGCATGAAATTATAGGTAACGGTACGTATATCACAAGCGGCCAGGTTACGTAAGGTTTGCTGGTAGTTGCTGATATAATCCCGGAAACGGCCACGCTGCGTTTTAATATCCTCATGTACCGGTACGCTCTCTACTACCGACCAGGTAAGGCCAGCAGCTTCCACGGTGGCCTTTCGCTTTAATATCTCCTCCCTTGTCCATACCGCACCATTGGGTACATGGTGCAATGCTGTTACTACACCTGTAGCTCCTGCCTGTTTAATATCAGACAGGCTAACCGGATCGTTAGGCCCGTACCATCGCCATGTCTGTTCCATTCTCAGCATAATGCAATACGTTTATTGTAAATTCAGAATTTTTAATTCCAAACCCCAAAAATATAATCTATCTACACATATACAAACTTTGATTTTAAATTTTAGTAGGAGCCGGGTGAATCAGTAAGATCATGAGATCCATTACGTTAGTTTGTGTAGGCCCTGTAATCATTAACCCGCCTGCTTTTGAGAAGAAGTGCCAGGCATCGTTGTTACGCAGAAAACTATTTGGGTCCAGCTGCTGACGAACTGCATTTTCTATCGTAGATGCGTTTACGATAGCCCCGGCGGCATTGGTAGGGCCGTCGCCACCATCGGTGCCTCCACTTAAAAAAGTTAGCCTGGGATCTCCCGCAATGGCAATGGCCACCTCCAGCGCCAGTTGCTGGTTGCGGCCTCCCAGGCCGGTTCCGGTTATTTTAACGGTGGTTTCGCCACCTGCCAGTAAACAAGCGGGTAAAGGTCCGCGATAATGTTCCGCTGCTTCGGTAAGCATAGCGGCTACTGCGTGTACATCTCCGGTAACGGTATCAGATAAAAACAAGGGATGGTAGCCCAGCGCCTGTGCTTTGGCAGCCGCAGCTTCCAGCGCAATGCGGTTGGTGCCTGCAAGGTAGTTATACACATGACTAAAATCGGCATCACCAGGTTTGGGCGTTTCAGGGATAAAACCAGCAGCGCCCTGTTGAAGGTATTGCCGTAGTGATGCAGGTAGCTGGTCCTGCAAATGGTATTGCGTAAGAATGGACAAGGTATCCTGGAACGTAGATGGATCGGCCACGGTAGGACCCGAACCGATTACACTGAGGTCATCGCCCACCACATCGCTTAAGATCAGGGTACATAGCCTCGCAGGGCGAATGAGCTGCGCCAGCTGACCGCCTTTCACCGAAGAAAGATGTTTACGTACGGTGTTCATCTCCCGGATATCTGCCCCGCTTTTAAGCAATGCTTCAAATAGCTGTTGCACTTCCCGCAACGTGCTTCCTGCCGGTATATCGGCCAGCAATGCCGAGGCGCCGCCGGATAGCAGGAAGAACACCAGGTCGCCAGCCTGCACCTGGCGGGCTATTTCCAGCAGCTTCACAGTAGCGGTTACACTGTTATCATCTGGTACAGGATGCCCTGCTTCCAGGAGCAACAGCTGTTGTAAAGGCAACGCATGGCCATATTTGGTCACCACCAATCCCTGTAGCGGGAAGTGTTTACTCAGTATCTTTTCCAGCTCCTCGGCCATGGCGGCAGCGGCTTTCCCTGCGCCCAATATCCATACTTTTCCTCCTGCCGGCAGCGCATAAGTATGATCGGCCACCCGGATGTTGCGGGTGCCGGGTAATACGGCTACATGTTGTTGCATGAGGTTGGCCGGGTGTACCGCCGCTACCGCATGCCGGAAAATTTGTTGAATATCGTGAACGGGTGTATCCATACGATAGGTTTAAAAGCTATTGAAGCGAATGATCTCAGCATGTTTGCCAAGATCATTCGCTTCAACGGTGTATTTTTTGCCTGGTATATCAGGAGTTATTGCCCATTTTTCAGTTCTTTCTTCTGCCGCTTTTTTTCCATTCTTTCTTCCAGGTGCTCTTTCTTATTCATTTCCCAGTCATTCCACTTTTTGTATTGGGTTGCGGTAAATACGGTTTTGAAGCGCTGGCTACGTTCTGAATCCAGTGCTTTAAACTGGGTCATGCGCTCTTTTTTAGAGAGCGATGTATTCTTTTTTACCGCATCCATCCGGCGAACAATGTCCTCATTAATAACATAGATCTTCTCTGTTTGGGCCCTGTTCAGGTTCAGTTTATGAGAGATTTTATCAGTTATCTTGTTGGCGCGCCCCTCTATTGTCCAGCGTCCTCTTGAAACAGCAGCCGTATCGTTTGCCTGTGCGTGGACACCGGTGGTTACTGCCACCAGGCAGACCAGCAGTAACAGCATATAAGCGGAAATAATCTTCATAATCAGCTAGTATTATACGAATTTAAACAAACTTAAGGTGTAATCCTTTGTCAAATTATCCCTTTTTCGTGTGAATCCAAAATTTGGAATCCGGTATTACCACTCATAAAAAATATGCCGTTTTACTAACAGCCACCTCAATGATTTACTATTTTTAGCCGATCAACGGAATCTGAACCGAAAACTATCGATTTACATGAAAAAAGCTTTTGAGAAACCCGTGCGCGCCCTGCTATCGCGGTGTATAACCTATGCGCTGAACCAGCATCGCAGCAAATGGCTGCTGTTGCTGTTACTGTCGACCGGCTCTTATGTGCATGCCCAGGAAACATTTCCTGTAAATGGTATTGCCGATCCCCACGAGGGCTGTTTCGCCTTTACACATGCTACGATCGTCAGGGATGCACAAACTACGCTGAGTAACGCTACACTGCTGATCCGGGACGGGAAAATTGTGGAGGCGGGTACTTCCGTAGCTATCCCGAAAGATGCGGTGGTAGTGGATTGTAAAGGAAAGTATATCTATCCTTCTTTTGTAGATCTGTACAGCAACTACGGTTTATCTGAGCCTAAACGCGGCGGCTCTGCCTGGAATGCAGCCCCGCAGTTTCTCTCTAACACCAAAGGGGCATACGGTTGGAACCAGGCCATCAGAAGCGAAATTAATGCGGCCGACCTGTTTGTAGCAGACGATGGAAAGGCAGCTCCGCTGCGGGAAGTAGGCTTTGGCACGGTACTGACGCAGCAACCTGATGGCATTGCCCGCGGTACTGCCGCCCTGGTAACACTGGCTACTGCGAAAGAGAATAAAGTCATGCTCCGCGAAAGAGCGGCAGCAGCATACTCTTTCGATAAAGGCACTTCTACACAAAACTATCCCAACTCGCTGATGGGATGTATAGCCCTGCTACGGCAGACTTACCTGGACGCACAGTGGTATAAATCACAGCCGGCAAAAGAAGGAATCAACCTTAGCTTACAGGCCTGGAATGCCAACCAGTCATTACCACAGCTTTTTGAAGCCGCAGATAAATGGGATGTACTGAGAGCCGATAAAATCGGGGACGAATTTGGTGTACAATACATCATCAAAGCCAGTGGAAATGAATACCAGCGCATCGCTGAAATGGCTGCCACCAAAGCAACGTTTATAGTGCCGCTCAACTTTCCCAGTGCGATTGATGTAGAAGATCCTAACGACGCCCGCTTCGTAGCACTGGCCGATATGAAACATTGGGAAATGGCGCCCACTTCGCCTGCTGCCTTCGAAAAAGCAAACATTCCTTTCTGTCTCACCGCCGCCGATCTGAAGGACGTAAAACAGTTCCTGGCTAATGTGCGCAAAGCTATCGAATATGGACTCAGCGAACAGAAAGCACTGGAATCATTAACCAAAACACCGGCCTCCCTGATAAAAGCATATGATAAAGTAGGTAGCCTGGAAGCAGGAAAGCTGGCTAATTTCCTCATTACTTCAGGCCCTATCTTCAACGATAAAACTATTCTGTATCAAAATTGGGTGCAGGGTAACCGCTATATCATCAAAACCGATGGATGGAATGATGTTCGTGGAGTGTACACCATTAGCCTCAGCAATGGCGCCAGCTATACGGTAAATATTAACGGATCCCCGGTATCGCCAGCCCTGGCGGTATTACAACAGGACACCCTGTCCGGACATATCGATATCAATGGTAAACTCGTAGCTTTGTCTCTGCCACTGAGCAAAAACAGTAAAAGCAGCATACGCCTGAGTGGCATCATCAGCGACAACAGCTGGACAGGTACCGGATCTGATACCAGTGGCAACCTGGTAAAATGGAGCGCGATATTCGTTAAAGCAACACCTGAAAAAGGGGATACAACGAAAGCCAAAGCGCCCGTAACAGTTGGCTCCATGTACTATCCATTCAATGGCTATGGCTGGGAAAAACTCCCACAGCAACTGGACCTGCTTATTAAGAATGCCACTGTCTGGACAGGTGAAAAAGACGGCAAACTGGAAAATACAGACGTATTGATCCGCAATGGTAAAATTGCACAGATAGGCAAGGGGCTGTCTGCCGGTAGCGCCCGGGTGATAGACGGCACCGGCAAGCACTTATCTGCCGGCATTATCGATGAACATTCCCATATCGCTATCAGTAAAGGTGTTAATGAATCTTCACAATCCGTGACATCGGAGGTGAGAATTGCTGATGTGCTGAATCCGGAAGACGTTAATATTTACCGGCAACTCAGCGGCGGTGTCACCGCTTCTCATTTACTGCACGGCAGCGCCAATGCGATTGGCGGACAATCTCAGTTAGTTAAACTCCGCTGGGGGCAAAATGCAGAAGGTCTGAAAGTAACTAACTGGGACCCGTTTATCAAGTTTGCATTGGGCGAAAATGTGAAGCAATCCAACTGGGGAGAACGGAATACGGTTCGCTTCCCGCAAACCAGGATGGGTGTTGAGCAAATATACCTGGATGCGTTTACCCGTGCCCGTGACTACGAAAAGCAAGGTGCCGGCAAGCGCCGCGACCTGGAGCTGGATGCATTAGTAGAGATCCTGCACCAACAGCGGTTTATTACCTGTCACTCTTATGTACAGAGCGAAATCAATATGCTCATGCATGTGGCAGACAGTTTCCATTTCCGGGTGAACACTTTCACCCATATCCTCGAAGGATATAAGGTAGCAGATAAAATGAAGGCGCATGGCGCCGGCGCCGGTACGTTTGCGGACTGGTGGGCTTATAAAATGGAAGTACAGGATGCTATTCCTTATAACGCCGCTATTATGCATAAAGTGGGCGTAGTAACCGCCATCAACTCAGATGACGCAGAAATGGCCCGCCGCCTCAACCAGGAGGCTGCCAAAACCGTTAAGTATGGTGGTGTAAGCGAAGAAGATGCCCTCAAAATGGTGACCCTTAACCCGGCGAAACTCCTGCATATAGATAGCCGCATGGGAAGTATCAAGGTGGGTAAAGATGCAGACGTAGTGCTGTGGAGTGATAACCCGCTGAGCATTTATGCGAAGGCAGAAAAAACGATTGTAGATGGTATCGTGGAATTTGACCGGGAATACGACCTGCAGCTGCGTACCCGCATTGCCACTGAGCGCAATCGCCTGATACAGCGTATGCTGGCGGAAAAGAAGAAAGGTACGCCTACGCAGAAAGCTACTTTTGTGCCGGATGAAATGTACCACTGCGAAGATCTGCAGGGAGGACATCAACAGGCAATCGGCTATTAACCGGCCATTATTTTGAAACACTTTAAGCAAATTGCTCAATGAATAAAAATATTATTTTGCTGGGATTGGCCATGGGACTACATACTGCCTATGCACAGGAAACGATTTCCCCCGCGCCCGCGCAACGCAAACCGGTTTATCTCACTCATGCCACCATTCATGTTGGCAATGGACAGGTGATTGAAAATGGTACCATCGCTTTCAGCCAGGGAAAAATTACCGCTGTTGGAAATAATGTAGCAGCTGCCGGTGATGCTACCATAATAGATTTGAAAGGGCAGCATGTATATCCCGGCATTATAGCGCCGGAAACCAGCCTGGGACTCGTAGAATTTGAAAGTGTACGCGCCACCATCGATCTCCGGGAAGTGGGGGAAATCAACTCGTCTGTTCGTTCCATTATTGCGTATAATGCCGATTCCAAAGTAATTAATACCCTGCGCTCCAATGGTATATTACTGGCACAGGTAACACCGCAGGGAGGTATCGTTAGCGGCGCCTCTTCCGTGGTGCAGCTGGATGCCTGGAACTGGGAAGATGCGGCCTATAAAACGGATAATGCACTGCACTTCTTTATGCCCCGTTTGCTACCAGTGGGAAGCGGCAGTGGTCCTGCCACTAACGACAGAACCAAAGCAGCCCTGGAGCAGATAGAAAAGGTAAGAACGTTTTTCCGGGAAGCCAATGCCTGGCTGAAAGAAGGGAAACACAGCGCTACTAATCTCAAATTTGAATCCATGCGCCGCCTGTTTAATAAAGAACAAAAGTTGTTCATTCACTGCGACCTGGTAAAGGAAATGCTGCTGGCAATAGATTTTGCAAAAGAGTTTAATATAGAGGTGGCCATTGTAGGAGGTACTGATGCCTGGCTGATTGCTGATATCCTGCAGAAAAATAATATTCCGGTAGTATTAACCCAGCCACATAGCTTGCCGCTTATGCAAGACGATGATGTGGATCAGCCGTATAAAACAGCTGCACTGTTACAAAAAGCCGGCGTGTTGTATTGCCTGAGCAACGAAGGGTTCTGGCAACAACGCAACCTGGGATTTGAAGCGGGTACCGCGGCTACTTATGGCCTGAGCAAGGAACAGGCGCTGTCGGCGGTTACGCTAAACGCAGCTAAAATACTGGGCATCGATAATATCGCCGGCTCGCTGGAAACCGGTAAAGACGCCAACATTGCGGTTAGTAACGGAGATATGCTGGATATGAAGTCGAGCGTCATTACCCACGCGTTTATCCAGGGAAGGGAAATCAACCTGGATAATAAACAGAAACAGTTGAATGCGAAGTATGAGCAGAAATATGGGTTGAAATAATAGGGGAGTAAGTATAAAATGTGAAAGGCCTGCATATACGCAGGCCTTTCACATTTTATTATTTGTAGAAAACTTATATTGCTTTTACGAGATAGTAGTTCTTCTTCCCTTTTTGGAAAAGGATATATTTATCACGCAATAAGGCAGCTGTGTTGATGACAGTATCAATGCCTTCTATTTTATTTTTGTTCATGCTCACACCGCCTCCCTGTACCGTTTTCCGGGCTTCTCCCTTACTGGGGAAGATACCGGTTTCGGCCAGTAGGCTTACTACATCCTTACCTGCTTCCAGGTCGGTTTTGGCCACTTCAAATTGAGGAACGCCGGCCATTACATCCAGTAATTGTTCTTCGGTGAGAGATAGCAGCAATTCAGCAGTATCATTGCTAAAAAGTAACGAAGAAGCTTTCACTGCAAATTCATAACTTTCTTCGCCGTGGATGAAAACGGTGACTTCTTTGGCCAGTCGCTGCTGCAACAGGCGTAAGTGCGGTGCTTCGCGATGTTTGGCTATCAGCTCATCTACCTCTGGTTGTTCCATGAAAGTAAATATTTTGATATAGCTTTCTGCATCCACATCGGTGGTATTTAACCAAAACTGGTAAAACATGTAGGGAGAAGTACGTTTGGGGTCGAGCCACACTGTACCTTGCTCGGTTTTACCGAATTTGGTGCCATCTGCTTTTTTGATCAGGGGGCAGGTAAAAGCAAACGCTTCACCGCTGGCCTTCCGGCGGATCAATTCTGTACCGGTAACAATGTTACCCCATTGATCGGAGCCGCCCATCTGCAGTTTGCAGTTTTTGGCGGTATACAAATGATAGAAGTCGTATCCCTGTATGAGTTGATAGGTAAATTCGGTAAATGACATCCCGTTGTCGCCTTCGATTCTTTTTTTAACGGAATCTTTGGCCATCATGTAGTTAACGGTGATGTGTTTACCGGTGTCGCGAATAAAATCGAGAAAGGAAATGTGCTGGAACCAGTCGAAGTTATTCACCATTTCTGCGGCATTGGGTTTGGCAGGATCAAAGTCGAGGAAGCGTTCCAGCTGGGCTTTAATACCGGCCACATTTTTTTGCAGGGTATCCAGGTCCAGCATTTTTCTTTCTTCCGCTTTAAAGGAGGGGTCGCCTACCATTCCGGTAGCGCCGCCCACCAGCGCCAGGGGCTTATGTCCTGCCTTTTGCAGATGCACCAGCAGCAGGATGGGTACCAGGCTACCGATGTGCAATGACTCCGCAGTAGGGTCAAAACCAATGTAAGCAGTGGTCATTTCCTTTTGCAGTTGCTCTTCCGTACCAGGCATCATATCCTGTAGCATACCCCGCCAGCGCAGTTCTTCTATCAGATTCATGATTTTAATAACAATTTTTGCAAACCTACATAAAAATGTCTGAACTGCAGGGGATAAGTGGTGGGAGAGGAAGAAGGAGAAAAAGAAAAGTCCCGTTACTCTGCAACGGGACTGAAACATTACATATTTTTAAGGCATTTCGCCAGGCTATCTCTCCAGTAAGGTACTGTGATGCCGAAGGTAGCTTTTATCTTTTCTTTATTCAGCACACTGTAGGCAGGGCGTTTAGCGGCTGTTTTATATTTATCAGAGGTAACCGGGGAAATGCGGGTAGTGGCATTGGTCATCTCTTTGATGGCAATGGCAAAATCGTACCAGCTGGTAACGCCCTCGTTACTATAATGATAAACGCCGCCCAGGGCTGCATCAGGGTTTACTGTTTTATATTGCAGTATATCCAGGATGGCCACCGCCAGATCGCCAGCATACGTAGGCGTACCTGCCTGATCAAAAACCACGTTTAATTCCTGTTTTTCCTGCATCAGTTCACGCATACGCTTTACGAAGTTGATTGCATATTCCGAATAGAGCCAGGAAGTACGGAGTACAATGGTTTGTTCATTGTAGCCGGTAGCTGCGGCTTCGCCCCGAACTTTGGAGGCGCCGTAGATGCTCTGAGGATCGGTTTCATCTTCTTCGGTGTAGGGCACATTTTGCCGGCCGCTAAATACGTAGTCAGTAGAAATATGCAGCAACTGGGCGCTATGTTGCGCGCAGATTTCTGCGAGCGTAAGTACTGCCTGGAAATTCAGGAGGAAGGCGTTGTCTTCGTCTTCTTCTGCTTTGTCTACCGCTGTATAGGCCGCGCAGTTGATACAGGCGTCAATCGGTTGTGCAGCGAAATAGGCAGCCAGTGCATCGGCATTGGTAATGTCGAGATCCTGGTAATCGGTGAATAACAGGTTAAATTGTGGATAATCACCGGCTACTTTCTTTAAGGCCTGGCCTAGTTGACCGTTTCCCCCGGTAACAAGAATATTTTTCATGGCAATGATCAGCTGTTAAAAATAAAATTATGTTGTACGTCTGCCAACTTAGGCAGGATCAGGTCTTTTTCAGAAACGATCGCATCTTTAAGGTCAATTCCCCAGTCTATCTCCAGGGCAGGATCATTATAGATAATGCCACCTTCGCTGTTTTTGTGATAAAAATTATCACACTTGTACATTACTTCTGCCGTTTCACTGATCACTGCGTAACCATGTGCAAACCCTTTAGGCACCAGTAATTGTAACTTGTTATCTGCACTTAGCTCTATCACAAAAGATTTACCATAGGTGGGAGAGCCCTCACGAATATCTACCACCGCATCAATAATCCTTCCCTCCAGTACCCTTACTAATTTGGTTTGAGCATATGGTTCCAGCTGGTAGTGGAGCCCTCTCAATACGCCATACACAGATCTGGCCTGATTATCCTGAACAAATGAATAATCAATGCCCGCCGCGCTGAAAGTGTTGGCGTTGTAGCTTTCAAAAAAATAACCACGATGATCGCCCAACACTTTAGGTTCGTAAATTAAAAGACCGGGTATACCCGTTTGTTGAAAAGGCATGAGTAATAACTATCTTTTTTGATATTGTTCGCTATAATACTTCTGATAATCTCCGCTGGTTACATTTTTGAGCCATGCTTCGTTTTCCAGGTACCAATCTACCGTTTTTTCAAGGCCTTCTTCAAACTGAAGGGAGGGGTGCCATCCCAGTTCTTTATTAAGTTTAGTAGCGTCTATGGCGTAGCGGAGGTCATGACCTGCACGATCTTTCACATAAGTGATGAGCTGCGCAGAAGTGCCTTCCGGACGTCCGAGTTTCCTATCCATAATCCTGCACAATAACTGGATAAGGTCGATGTTTTTCCACTCATTAAAGCCACCCACGTTGTAGGTTTCGCCTATTTTGCCATGATGGGCTATTGTATCAATAGCCCTGGCATGATCATTTACATATAGCCAGTCCCGCACATTCTCGCCTTTGCCATATACCGGTACAGGCTTATTGTTTTTTATATTATGTATCGCCAGCGGGATTAATTTTTCCGGGAAATGATGCGAACCATAGTTATTGGAACAATTGGAAATCACAACTGGCAGGTGATAGGTGTGATGATAAGCCATCACAAAATGATCTGAACTGGCTTTGGAAGCTGAATAAGGAGAACGCGGATCGTATGCGGTTGTTTCGAGGAAAAAACCTTCCTCTCCCAACGAACCATATACTTCGTCGGTAGAAACATGATAAAATAGCTTCCCTTCCATATTGTCTTTCCAATGCTTTTTAGCGCTGTTTAGCAACACGGCAGTGCCCAGTACATTGGTTTTGATAAATGCAAGGGGATCCATAATGGAGCGGTCTACATGACTTTCTGCAGCCAGATGTATCACACCATCAAATTGGTATTTTTCAAAAAGCTGCGCTATCAAAGCCTCATCAGTGATGTCACCCTTTTCAAAAATATAATTGGATCGATCTTTTATATCTACCAGGTTTTCGAGATTACCGGCATAGGTAAGAGCATCCAGGTTTACAATTCGGTAATCGGGATATTTATTTACAAATAACCTGACCACATGTGAACCGATGAAACCAGCTCCTCCGGTAATCAATAATGTCCGCTTCATTGCCGGTAAGGTTTAATTTATTTTAAAAGCGCTTTTTTAAAGTATTCGTAAGTGATCTTCAAGCCTTCCTGGCGATTCACTTTAGGCTCCCATCCTAATAAAGTACGGGCTTTGGTGATGTCGGGCTGACGTTGTTTCGGATCGTCTTTAGGCAACGGGTGATACACGATTTTTTGTTTAGAGCCCGTTAAGGCAATAATTTCTTCGGCAAATTGATTCAGGGTAATCTCCTGTGGATTGCCAATGTTTACCGGCAGATGGTAGTCGCTTAATAACAAACGATAAATACCTTCTACCAGGTCGTCTACATAGCAAAAAGATCGTGTCTGGCTACCATCGCCAAATACGGTGAGGTCCTCACCATTTAACGCCTGGCTCATAAAGGCCGGCAAAGCCCGCCCATCATTGAGACGCATACGTGGACCATAGGTATTGAAGATACGAATGATACGTGTTTCAACTCCATGGAAATTGTGATAAGCCATAGTAATAGACTCCAGGAATCTTTTGGCCTCATCATATACTCCTCTTGGCCCAACTGGATTAACGTTGCCCCAGTATTCTTCCGGCTGCGGATGTACATTGGGATCGCCATATACTTCTGACGTGGAAGCCACCAGGATACGTGCTTTTTTTTCTTTTGCCAACCCGAGTAGGTTGTGCGTTCCCAAAGAACCCACCTTCAAGGTTTGAATAGGCATCTTCAGGTAATCGATCGGACTGGCTGGAGATGCAAAGTTTAATATATAGTCCAGCTTTCCGGGTACATGTACAAATTTGGTGACATCGTGATGGTAGTACTCAAATTCCGGTAAAGGAAAAAGGTGCTCAATATTCTGGATATTACCAGTAAGCAGGTTATCCATGGCAATAACATGGTAGCCTTCTTTTATAAAACGATCGCAGAGATGAGAGCCGAGAAAACCAGCAGCACCAGCGATAAGTATTCTTTTCTTTTCCATATTTTGGTTATAAAAAATATTTAGAGGCTGACAGGTATACGGCCAACGCTTTCGTAATGGTATCCTAATTCTTTCATACGTGCGATATCAAAGAGATTTCTGCCATCAAAAATAACTTTATTCTTTAGGCTGGTTGATATCTTTTGGAAATCAGGTGTTCTGAACACACTCCATTCAGTAGCGATAATCAGGGCATCTGCGTTTTCCAGGCAGGTGTACTGGTGCTCAGCATATACAATTTTGCCATTCTTATTGCTCAGTAACCGCTGTACATTAGACATGGCTTCAGGATCGAAAACACTTATTGTTGCTCCTGCTGCCAGTAAAGCTTCGATGATATACAATGCCGGCGCTTCCCGGATATCATCTGTATTGGGCTTGAATGCCAGGCCCCACAACGCAAAGTGTTTGCCGCCAAGATCGTTATTAAAATAGTTTTGGATTTTGGGAAGCAGGAATAACTTTTGCCGCTCATTCACATCCATTACAGCATTTAATATTTTGAAATTATATTGTACATCTTCTGATGATTTAACGAGAGCCTGTACATCTTTAGGAAAGCAGCTACCGCCGTAACCAATACCGGGAAACAGAAAACGTTTACCAATACGGTCGTCACTGCCAATACCCCGGCGAACCATGTCTACGTCAGCCCCAAGCTTCTCACAGAGAATAGCGATTTCATTCATAAAGGAAATCTTGGTCGCCAGAAATGAGTTGGCTGCATATTTGGTTAATTCTGCAGACTTTTCATCCATAAATAAGATAGGGTTTCCCTGTCTTACAAATGGAGCATAAAGATCACCCATTACTTTACGGGCTCTTTCTGAAGTAGTACCAATTACTACCCTGTCTGGTTTCATAAAATCATCTACCGCTACTCCTTCACGCAAAAATTCAGGGTTGGAAACTACATCAAAAGGGGTCTTGCAATTTTCAGCAATAGCAGCAGCCACTCTTTCGGCGGTCCCTACCGGCACCGTGCTCTTGTCCACTATCACCTTGTAATCTGTCATAATTTTACCCAAATGTGCTGCAACATTCAGCACAAAGGACAGGTCTGCTGCGCCATCCGCTCCTGGAGGGGTGGGCAGTGCCAGAAAAATTACTTCCGCACCTTTAATACCTTCTTCTAAGCTGGTAGTGAAAGATAAACGTCCCTCTTTAAGATTACGTTCAAATAGTTTTTCCAGCCCTGGTTCATAAATGGTGATCTGGCCAGATGATAGCTTTTTTACTTTGTTAGCATCAATGTCTACACAGGTGACATCATTTCCTGTTTCTGCAAAACAGGTACCTGTTACGAGACCTACGTAACCGGTACCTACTACGGTAATCTTCATGATTGGGGAGTGTTTAAAAATGATTTAACGGACTGGATGATATGCTCCAGTTGATCGGAATCCATTTCAGTGTGTATCGGTAAGGAAATCACCTTACTAGTGAGATTATCGGTTACGGGAAGATTGAACGCTGCGCCGCCGAAGTGCTCGAACATTTTTTGGCGATGCGCAGGAACAGGGTAATAAATCATAGCTGGCACCCCTTTGGAAGCCAGGTGCTGCTGCAGCTCATTTCTGTCGGCATCATGAAGCTGCAGGGTATATTGATGAAACACATGATAACTATTGGCGGCTCGATAAGGCGTGGTAACTTGTGGTATACCGGCAAATGCAGCATCATATGCATCAGCTACCGCCCGGCGGGCAGCAATGTACCCGTCCAGCAATGGTAACTTGATACGTAATACGGCTGCCTGTACAGAATCTAAACGGGAGTTACAACCTACTACGTCATGATAGTAGCGGGCAGACTGACCATGATTAGCTACCATACGTATTTTAGCCGCCAGTTCGTCGTCATTGGTGAATAAAGCGCCTCCATCTCCATAGCATCCCAGGTTTTTGGACGGGAAGAAAGAAGTACAGCCTATATGTCCGATGGTACCTGCTTTCTTTTTGCTACCATCTTGAAAAGTATAATCAGCGCCAATCGCCTGGGCATTGTCCTCTATCACATATAGCTGGTGTTTGGCGGCAACCGCCATCAGGGGCTCCATATCCGCAACATGGCCATATAAGTGCACTGGTACAATGGCCTTGGTTTTAGGGGTAATCGCTTTTTCCACTGCTGTTATATCCAGGCAGTAGGTCTGCGGGTCAATATCCACGAAAACGGGCTTTAACTGTAGTAACGCAATTACTTCAGCGGTGGCAATAAAAGTAAAAGAAGGAGTAATAACTTCATCGCCGGGTTCCAGTCCTAGCGCCATCATCGCAATCTGAAGGGCATCTGTGCCATTGGCACAAGGTATCACGTGCTTCGCGCCCAGATACGCTTGCAATTCACCGGTAAATTGTTGTACCGCCCCTCCGTTAATAAAGGCCGAGCTTTCCAGAACTTCTTCGATGGCTGCATCTACCTGTGATTTAATCTTCGTATACTGGCGTTTCAAGTCCACCATCTGAATAGGAACCATATAATCGTATATTTTTATTTTATGTAAAGTGTGCAAATTTACAAATTTTGGGATTGGATGAGGATTATCTTTGCATTCATCCGAAAATTAAGTAAAAGTACGCATGGGAATGGTAGCAACAGGCATTTATAATGCCGGACTTCAATTATATAAAGCCGGCGTACAGCTGGCAGCTATGTTGGGCAAAACAAAGGCACAACGCTGGCTTAATGGCCGGAAACACTGGCAAGCCCGCATGCGTCAGGAGATAACCGGCCCTATTGTCTGGATTCATGCCGCTTCCCTGGGCGAATTCGAGCAGGGTAGACCCGTTTTGGAGGCCATCCGTACTACTTACCCCTCCTATAAAATTTTATTAACCTTTTTTTCACCCTCCGGTTACGAGGTGAGGAAAAATTACAAAGGAGCAGACTTTATTTATTACCTGCCCCTCGATACCAGGCGCAATGCCCGGGAACTGCTGGATATTGCACAGCCCGCATTGGCCATCTTCATTAAGTATGAATTCTGGTATCATTATCTCACAGAACTCTATGCACGTAAGATTCCTACTTTACTGGTATCTGGCATTTTCCGCAAGGAGCAGGTCTTCTTTAAAGGCCATGGAGCTATGTTCCGTCAGTTGTTACAACAGCTGACACATATTTTCGTTCAAAACGAGGGCTCCCTCCGGCTATTACAAGGGATCGGGTTACGGAATGCCAGCATCAGCGGAGATACCCGCTTCGACCGGGTATCGGCTTTATTACAGGAACATACCGACCTGCCTGAAATAGCGTCCTTTATTGCCGGCAGCCAGGTAATGGTAGCCGGCAGCACCTGGCCCGAAGATGAGAAACTGCTGAACGAATGGTGGCAACAGGAAAGCCGGCCCGGGCTAAAGCTGATTATCGCTCCCCATGAAATTCAGGAGTCACATATACAGGACATACTCACCCTGTTTCCTACCGCCCGGCGGTTTTCTGCGCTCAAAACAGACCAAACGGCTACCGGCCAGGTACTAATTATCGATAATATCGGTATGCTCACTGCGTTGTACCGCTATGCTACCGTCACATATGTGGGAGGAGGATTTGGGAAGGATGGGATCCATAACCTGCTGGAGCCAGCCGTGTACAGCAAACCTGTTATTATAGGCCCGGAGTACAGCAAGTACTTCGAAGCGGTGGAACTGGTGGCCGCTGGAGGAGCATTGGTGATCACAAATGCAGCACAATTGCACACCTCTGTGCAGCAATTATTACAGCCAGGGGAAACATATCCCCGCATTGCCGCGATTGCCGGAAATTACGTAGCCGCCAATACCGGGGCTACACAGAAAGTATTGGACTATATTCAGGAAAATCGTTTCCTGAGCAGGGAATAAAACTGTTGTACCAGGTGATGGTCGTCTTCCCAGCCCTGGATAATTTTTATTTCGCGTTGGAGCCAATAGTCAGCCTCCTGGAGGCTGCCGCATTCATTGATGGTTTTAATGGAACGCTCATATAAATCGCTGTCGCCCCGGAAAAGCTCCTGTATGAACTGGTATTTGTCGTTGATGCCAATGGCATGACGCAGATCATGTATAGGCATATCTCCCAATTTTTGGGCTACCTCCATCTTTTGTTGGCGCAGGCGGTCGTTCAGAGATAATCCGTTTCCATTGGCCGGTTCTTGCGCCCTGTTTTCCCGGGAAGCGGCCGGCGCAGGGGCATGCGCAGTTATTTCGTCGAAAAGTGTTGCCGGTTTAGGCTTTTCCGGCACTGGTATATGCGCCACAGGGGCTGGGGCCGGCTGGGGAACCACTACCGGTTCAGGTGCCACTATAGGTGCAGGCGCCTGGGTATTGGCTGCCCGGCTGTTGATATCTTCAACGGGGGCAATATGATTGAAAGTAGGGACATCATTCAACCGCGCCGCCCGACTGTTGATATCTTCCGCTTCGGACGATATTTCGGGAACGGCCACTACCTCCAACGGTTTATTTGATGGTAATGTTGTAGTTTGCGCCGCAGTTGGCTCAGCTGCCAGAACGGCAACTGGTTGCTGCACCGGCATGATTACCGCGATGGTATTACGCTGGGACGATTGTACCTGTTGCTGATGTTGCAGGGTACGTACATGCAACACTTCCGCCTGCAGCAATTGTACATAGTACGAAATAGCGGACAGGTCGGCCCCGGAATTTTTTAATTCCTGTAGTTTCTCAATTAATGCATTAATTTTTTCCATGCCTTAATTGTTAACGGGTGAGAGATAAAAATATTTTATTCTCATAAAATTAGAATATTTTAATTAATTAATAATCAAATTAGTATAATATGTTTATTGAACCTTCTCTTGCAGGAGGACGGAGGGGCTGGATCGAAGTAATTTGCGGCTCCATGTTTTCGGGAAAGACCGAAGAACTGATCCGCCGCCTAAAACGTGTGTATATCGCCAATTTAAAGGTGGAAATTTTTAAACCTGCGATAGATACCCGGTACGATGAAGGCGCTATTACTTCACATGATGAAAACAAGATTATTTCTACACCGATAGAAAATTCCCAGCAAATCCTGTTACTGGCGCAGGATGTGGATGTGGTAGGTATCGATGAAGCCCAGTTCTTCGACGATGAGCTTCCCAATGTATGTGATCAACTGGCCCTCAGGGGAGTACGGGTGATTATAGCCGGACTGGATATGGATTATACCGGTAAGCCTTTCGGCCAGATGCCTTTCCTGTTGGCTAAAGCAGACTATATCACCAAGCTGCACGCTATCTGCGTAAAATGCGGGAATATTGCCAATTATTCCTATCGGAAATCTGCTTCCAAAGAAACATTACTGCTGGGAGAAAAAGACGTGTATGAACCAAGATGCCGGCATTGCTATTATGAAAATGTATAAAGCTTATAAAAGGGAAAGCCCACCACTGGTGGGCTTTCCCTTTTATAAGCTTTATAATCAGGTATGTTGTTTTACCTTAAACGTGAATTTCTTCTGTGTCAGATAGCTAAAAATAACCACCAGCGCAGTAGTGCATATTTTTCCCACAGTAGGATAAAAATGCAGGTGATCCACAAAAATCTTCATCAGCAGGTAATTCAGTAAAATACAGATCCCCACCAATACAAAGTACCGGAATAGCTGTACCCGGCCCCGTAGATTAGAGTCTGAGAAAACGACGTATTTGCTGAGCAGGAAGCCGGTAGGAAAGGTAACCGCCATAGACATGAACAGGGCGGCGATATGTGCACTCATATTAAAAAATACCAGGTGCACCATTTGCTGATGCAGCACGAAATTGTAACACACGAAATACAGGAATATGTCCAGCATGGTATTTCCACCGCCACAGGCGAGGTACCGGAAGGTTTGCCAGGGCAACACCTTCGAAAAGGGCTGGTAGAAGAACCTGAGTATCTGAAGTATGGCGTTTCGTAACATCATAAAAATAGGCGCAAAGTTATACGTTTTCCGGGTTTTCGGAAACACTTTAACGAAAGTTAACAACTGTACAGGGTTATCTTAACATATTCCTTTTTTTCCAGGGAGAAGAAACGGAATGGGTGTTGATAGCTGCTTCCTGTAAAGTTATATTTTGTTGCTGCCATACATACGCAGCTAAAATAGCTGCCAGCTTATTGGTATCAGCAGATGCTGCTTGCAACGCCTGTGGTGTGAAATATTTACCAATGAAATTGGTATCGAATTTTCCTTCAATAAAGGCTGGTTGCTGTAATGCCCAATGGCCAAAGGGAAGCGTAGTCTTAATACCTTTCACCTGGTATTCTTCAATGGCCCGTAGCAAACGGAACCTCGCTTCTTCCCGGTCGCTGCCCCAGGCAATCAGTTTGGCAATCATCGGGTCGTAATAAATAGGAATATCCATTCCCTGCTCATATCCATCGTCTACCCTTACGCCATATCCCTGCGGACGGATATATGTTTCCAGTTTCCCCGTATCGGGCAAAAAATTATTGGCCGGATCTTCAGCACAAATGCGCAATTCAATAGCGTGGCCGTTTATTTTAAGGCTTTCCTGGGTAAAGGAAAGTTTTTCTCCCCTGGCTATCTTAATCTGCTCTTTTACGAGATCTAATCCGGTGATCAGTTCTGTAACAGGGTGTTCTACCTGCAAACGGGTGTTCATTTCCAGGAAATAGAAGTTGAGTTGCTCATCTACCAGGAATTCCACGGTACCTGCGCCATAGTAGTTACAGGCCCGGGCTACATCTACGGCACATTGTCCCATAGCAGCCCGGATGGCTGGCGTAAGACAGGAAGATGGCGCTTCTTCGATCAATTTCTGGTGCCGGCGCTGGATAGAGCACTCCCTTTCAAACAAATATACGCAGTTGCCATGGCGGTCGCCCAGCACCTGGATTTCAATATGACGGGGGGCCCCCACATATTTTTCAATGAATACCGCATCATCGCCAAAGGCGCTCAGGGCTTCGCTTTTAGCTAACCTTATCTGTTCTTCCAGTTCTTCCGGAGCATTCACCACCCGCATCCCTTTACCGCCACCACCGGCAGAAGCCTTGATAAGTATAGGGAAACCGGTCTTTTTCACCACTTCCCGGGCTTCTTCCACGCTGCGCAATGGGGTTTCTGTACCCGGTACCATCGGAACGCCAAATTTCTGGGCGGCCTGTTTGGCGGCCAGTTTACTCCCCATCACTTCAATAGAAGCGGCAGATGGCCCGATGAACGTGATACCTGCATCGGTTACCTGTTGCGCAAAACGGGCGTTTTCACTTAAAAACCCATATCCCGGATGAATACCATCCACCTGCTTTTCTTTGGCTACTGCAATGATTTTTTCGCCCAGCAGATAGGATTGATTGGAAGGGGCAGGGCCAATGCAAACCGCTTCATCTGCATATTGTACAAACGGCATGGTGCGATCGGCTTCGGAATAAACCGCCACCGTTTTAATGCCCATTTCACGTGCCGAACGCATAATGCGTAATGCTATTTCTCCCCGATTGGCAACCAGAATTTTATTCATTACTCTTTTTTATGGAGGGGCTAATATAGGTTTTTTTTGAGCAGAAAGCGGAACGCCGAAAGCAAAAAGCTATTGAAGCGGGCGGCCAGCAGGAATTTTAAATATCCGGAGGTCATTTGCCTCAATAGCTTTTTGCTTTCCGCTTTCTGCTCATTAAGCTATCTTTGCGGCTGATCATGAAAAAAGATAATCCGCTACGGCAAACATTAACCCTGGTAAAAAAGGACCTTACACTGGAACTACGCCAGCAATACGCCTTTTATGGGGTACTGCTCTATATTGTGGCTACGGTTTTTGTTATCAACCTGATGATGGGAAGACCGGACGATAAGGTATGGAATGCCCTTTTCTGGGTGATACAGCTGTTTGTAGCGGTAAATGCCGTGGCCAAAAGCTTTATGCAGGAAAACAGGGGCCGCCTGCTGTATTTCTATTCTATTGTCAATTCCCGGGTATTTATTGCGGCCAAATTAATTTACAATATCATACTCATGGCGCTGATGAGCGTTATTGCTCTGGTGTGCAGCGTGGCTTTCCTGGGTAATCCTATTCTCCATCCGGGCTATTTTATTGGGATGGTATTGCTCGGAGGTACCAGTTTATCCCTGTTGTTTACCATGCTGGCGGCTATAGCGGCGCAGGCCAACCATAACGCCGCCCTGATGGCGGTGATGGGATTTCCGCTGATTATGCCGGTGCTGATGCTGCTGGCCAATATCTCCTTGTCGGCCTTTGTAACGGTATACCAGCCCGAACTGCCCAAAATGTTCCTCCTGCTGGGTGGGATGGATATCCTCGTAGTTGCCCTGACAATGATACTTTTCCCGTTTTTGTGGAAAGACTGATATTAGAAATATCAAAGAAAAGGCTCACTTCTGTAAACGATATTTAACGGGGATTTGCTGCTGTTGGATAAACTTAAAATCCCCGAAAAGCTTTGTGATTAGGTTTAAAACGTGTAGGTTTGCCAGCGGAATATAGCTATTAGAAAATGGCCAAACATTGGTGGAAAGCATTAGCGATACTGCTTCTTTTATATGTAATTATCGCCGGGTTCACTGTTGAAATACCTATCATAGGAACCAACGGACAGTCATCCAGAGGATTGTTCTTTCATGTACCGATGTGGATATGTATGTATACCATGTTCACAATCTCGATTGTCTACTCACTTCTCTATCTCTCCAAATACGACCTGAAAAAAGATGTGATTGCTGCCGCCGCTGCAGGAGTAGGCTCTTTCTTCGGCGTAATGGGATTTGCCACAGGTTCCCTCTGGGCTACCTATACCTGGGGAGGGACGCTCACCGACGATCCCAAGCAAATGTGTACGGCCATCGCCATATTAATTTACCTGGCCTACCTGGTATTACGCCTGTCGATCCATGATCTCGACAAACGGGCACGTATATCCGCAGTTTATAACATTTTTGCTTATGCCCTGCTGATACCGCTCACCTATATCATCCCTCGTATGGTAGACTCCCTGCACCCGGGTAGCGCTACCACTCCGGGCTTCGCTTCCAAAGATACCAGCGGTTCCATGAAACAGGTTTTGTACCCCGCTTTCATCGGCTGGACCCTGCTGAGCGTGTGGATATTCAGCCTGGTAGTACGTTACAAGAAATTACAGCTTAAAAATATTTTTAAATGATCAACAAAGCGTTTTCATTTTGCCTGACCCTTGCCCTGCTATGCATATCGGTACTGGCAAATGCACAACAGCAGAATACCGAGAAAGGACCCATCAACGAATTCTTCCGCAGCAATGACAAGATTTATGTAATAGTGGGCGTTTTAGTGATCATCTTCATTGGAATAGTGTTATTTCTTATCAGACTGGACAGAAAAATAGGTAAGCTGGAAGAAAGGGAAAGAAATAACCCCTGATAGCATAAAATCTAATCGTTATACCAAAACAATAATTTATGTCGCAAGATCAGCATTATAGCTTTTTCCAGAGTGTGGAAAAGAGCTTCGACAAAGCAGCTGCGTTCACCAAATGGGACAAGGGTATCCTGGAGCAGATCAAAGCCTGCAACGCCGTTTACCAGATCAAGTTCCCGGTTCGGATCGGCGATACGGTACAGGTAATTGAAGCTTACCGCGTACAACATTCCCATCATAAACTGCCTTGTAAAGGGGGGATTCGCTTCAGTGATGAAGTGAACCAGGATGAAGTGATGGCGCTGGCATCCCTGATGACCTACAAATGTGCTATTGTAAACGTACCCTTTGGTGGAGCTAAAGGCGGTCTGAAAATCAATCCCCGCAATTATACTCCCTTCCAGCTGGAAGCAATTACCCGTCGCTATACGGCAGAACTGGTAAAGAAAAATTTTATTGGCCCCGGCACAGACGTTCCGGCTCCTGACTACGGTACCGGCGAAAGAGAAATGAGCTGGATCCTGGATACCTACATGAGCTTACGTCCGGGTGAAATTGATGGTTATGGTTGCGTAACCGGTAAACCTGTATCCCAGGGCGGGGTACGCGGTCGTACCGAAGCTACCGGCTTAGGTGTATTCTACGGTTTACGTGAGCTGTGCAATATCAAGGAAGATATGGACCGTTTGGGCCTGCCTACCGGTATTGAAGGCAAACGCGTGATTGTTCAGGGAATGGGTAACGTAGGTTACCACGCCGCCAAATACTTCCACGAAGCAGGCGCTAAAGTGGTATGTCTCATCGAGTGGGATGGCGCTATCTTCAACGAACAGGGAATGAATCCTGATGAAGTACTGATGCACAAGAAAGCTACCGGCTCTATTGTTAACTTCCCGGGTGCTACCAACCTGAATAAAAATACCGATGGCCTGGAGCTGGATTGCGAAATCCTGATTCCTGCGGCATTGGAAAACGTCATCGACAAACATAACGCGCCTAACGTTAAAGCCAAGATCATCGGGGAAGCTGCAAACGGTCCGTTAACACCGGAAGCAGATGAAATCCTGAATAAGAAAGGCGTGATTGTGGTACCGGATATGTTCCTGAACGCGGGTGGGGTAACCGTTTCTTATTTCGAATGGTTGAAAAACCTCAGCCACGTACGTTATGGCCGTTTGGGCAAGCGCTTCGATGAGAATATGAACATTCATATCCTGCAAACAATCGAAGACCTGACCGGTAAGAAAGTATCTGATAAAGAAAGAAAATTCATTGCTCATGGAGCAGATGAGGTAGACCTGGTATACTCCGGACTGGAAGAAACCATGCACGCCGCCCTCCACGAAGTACGCGATGTAATGATGGCTAATCCACAGATACACGATATGCGTACGGCTGCTTATGTAGTAGCGATCAACAAAGTAGGCGCTGCTTACGAGCAACTGGGTATTTTCCCTTGATGCACGATGATAGATAAATTTTGTAGCCCCTGTGCCGCCGGCGCGGGGGCTTTTTTATGCAAATGACGGTAAGGCGGAAAGGAAGTTCCATTGCTGTTCCCGGTCCATATACCTACCACAGAAGGTATGGATCCCATTGGTAATCACCAGGTAAGTAGCAGGGATCACCATATTGTAACGGATCACTTGTTGCATGGTTTGCTCTGTAAGCGGCACATTCATTTCCTTGCATTCTACCAGCATCCAGGGTTGTGTGGCACGATTGTAAATCACGATATCATACCGCTTTTTCATCTCTCCCAGGTATATTTCTTTTTCAATGCCTATGAGCGCAGCCGGGTATCCCATTACTTTTACCAGGTAATTCAGGAAATTTTGCCTCACCCATTCTTCCGGGGTAAGCACCACGTATTTCTTGCGAAAACGGTCGAAAATCATTTCTCTATTACCTTCTCTTGTAATCTTAAAATCCGGTGGGGGGAAGCTGATCGCAATCAAAATACAACAGGTTTTAATGTGGGTACGAAGATAGTTACATTAGGATAATATTGCCGTTAGCGAACAAAACCTTACATTTGCTTGTCAAAAAGCTATGAAGACAAAAGAAGAAATTGTAGCTAATTGGCTGCCTCGCTACACAGGTGAGAAACTGGACCGTTTCGGATCTCATATCCTCCTCACCAATTTCAGTAATTATGTGACCATGTTTGCCGAATGGAACGATGTAGAAATCATTGGCCACGGTAAACCCATGCAATGCGCTACAGCTGGCGATATCACCATTATCAACTTTGGTATGGGAAGCCCGGGCGCTGCTACCGTAATGGACCTGTTATCCGCCATCTCACCCAGAGCCGTACTGTTCCTGGGAAAATGTGGTGGACTGAAAAAGAAAAACAATATCGGCGACCTCATATTACCCATAGCTGCTATACGCGGAGAAGGTACCAGCAATGATTATTTCCCACCTGAAGTACCGGCACTGCCAGCGTTTGCATTGCAAAAAGCTATCTCCACCACTATCCGAGATTCTGGCTTTGACTATTGGACAGGCACCTGTTATACCACCAACCGCCGGGTATGGGAACATGATATCGACTTTAAGCACTACCTGGAAAAAGTAAGAGCCATGGCGGTAGATATGGAAACGGCCACTATCTTCTCGGTTGGATTCTATAACAAAATTCCTACGGGCGCTTTATTGCTGGTATCGGATCAACCTATGGTGCCAGAAGGTGTAAAAACGGAAGAAAGCGACAAAAAGGTAACCACACATTTCGTAGAACGTCATCTTAAAGTAGGAATAGACTCCTTACAGAAACTGATTGACAGTCACCAAACTGTGAAGCACCTGCGTTTTTAGAATTGTTGTATCTTCCGGGCATGCTTTCCACTCGGGTAGAGATACAGGACCTTGCGGTCACGTTCCGGTCAGGTGAAACCACCACAAAGGCTGTTAACCATATTTCCCTTTCTATAGGAAAAGGAGAAATTGTTGGCGTAGTAGGAGAATCCGGCTCCGGAAAATCCGTTACCGCCTTGTCGCTGATGCGGCTGATCGACTCGCCAGGCGCTGATTCCGGTGGACAAATACTTTACCAGCCGGGTGCAGCACAGCCGGTAAATTTGCTGGCACTGCCCGAAGCGGCGATGCGTAGCTACCGGGGCAATGAAATAGCCATGATCTTCCAGGAGCCGATGACGGCCCTGAACCCCCTGCAAACCTGTGGCCAACAAGTGGCAGAAGCCATCCGGCTGCACATGGCCGTAAGCCGGCCGGCGGCCAGAGAGCAGGTGAAATCCCTGTTTGAGAAAGTAAAACTACCCGACCCGGCAGGTATCATGCAGCGTTATCCCCACGAACTTTCCGGTGGGCAGAAACAGCGCGTCATGATTGCCATGGCCATTTCCTGCCATCCCAGGCTGCTCATCGCCGATGAACCCACTACCGCTTTAGATGTTACCGTGCAAAAAGCTATCCTCGAACTGCTCCGGGAACTGCAACAGCAGATGGATATGAGCGTTATTTTTATCACCCACGACCTTGGAGTAGTGGCCGAACTGGCCAACCGGGTAGTGGTGATGTATAAAGGCAATATAGTAGAGCAGGGAGATGTAGCTACCGTATTCCGGCAACCGCAACACCCTTATACTAAAGGGTTGCTGGCCTGCCGCCCCCCACTGGATAAACGTTTGGTGCGATTGCCCGTTATCCGCGACTTTATGGAAACAGACTCACAGGGACAGATACACGAAAAAAATGGAGCTATCCAGGCGGTGCTGGAATCCCTGGTAATTCCGGAAGCCGATATCACGCGGAGGGAACAACAATTGGGCACTGCCACACCATTACTGGAGGTACAGGGACTGAAGACCTGGTTTCCCGTAAAGAGAAGTATAACCGGTAAAGTACTGCAATGGGCCAAGGCCGTAAACGACGTAAGTTTCCAGGTGAAAACGGGCGAAACGATGGGGTTGGTGGGAGAATCTGGCTGTGGCAAAACAACGTTGGGCAGATCTTTGTTAAGACTGATACCTCCCACTGCAGGGAGTATTTATTATAAAGGACAGGATATTATGAGCTTGTCGGCCGCCGGCATGCGTGGTTTACGCAAGGATATGCAGCTGATTTTCCAGGATCCTTATGCGTCGTTGAATCCGCGCAGGACCATCGGTGCCGCTATCCTGGAGCCTATGCAGGTACATGGCCTGCATGGACCGGAACGCAGTCAGCGGGAGCGGGTGCTGGAATTGCTGGAGAAAGTAAACCTGCAGCCGGAGCATTTCAACCGGTATCCGCATGAGTTTTCCGGTGGGCAGCGGCAGCGGGTAGTCATTGCGCGGGCACTGGCGGTGGACCCTTCTTTTATTATCTGTGATGAATCGGTGGCAGCGCTGGATGTAAGCATACAGGCCCAGGTGTTGAATTTGCTGATCCGTTTGCGGGAAGAGCTGGGCTTCACCTGCATTTTTATTTCGCACGATTTATCGGTGGTGCGGTTTATCAGCGACCGGATGATGGTGATGCAGAAGGGAAAAATTGTGGAGCAGGGGGCTGCTGATGCTGTTTACAACCACCCGCAAAATGCTTATACCCAACAACTAATTGCAGCTATTCCTAAGGGAATATAATATATAAATTACTGATTATTATTTATTTTATATCATTTTTTGATGAAATAGATTATAATTGGTACCTTCGCACCTCTAAAATTTATTCATACCGTAATATGAAACTATCACAGTTCAAATTCGATCTTCCTTTAAATCTGATCGCACAGCACCCTACCAAGACAAGAGATGAATCACGTTTAATGGTGGTACATCGTAATACCGGAAAAATTGAGCACAAAGTATTCAAGGACATCCTCGGTTATTTTAATGACAAGGATGTAATGATTGTGAACAATACCAAGGTGTTTCCTGCGAGGTTGTATGGCCGTAAAGAAAAGACAGGAGCAAAAATTGAGGTATTCCTGTTGCGTGAGCTGAACAAGCAAAACCGTTTGTGGGATGTAATTGTTGACCCTGCCCGTAAAATCCGTGTAGGCAACAAGTTGTATTTTGGCGATGATGAAACGCTGGTGGCAGAAGTTATTGATAACACCACCTCCAGGGGCCGTACTATTCGTTTCTTATTTGAAGGCAATGATGAAGAATTCAAGCAGGTATTAGACCAGCTGGGAGAAACGCCTTTGCCTAAATATATCAAACGTAAACCGGAAGATGAGGACAAAGAACGTTATCAGACCGTGTATGCTAAGTACGAAGGTGCGGTAGCTGCGCCTACTGCGGGGTTGCACTTTAGCCGTGAGTTGATCAAGCGCTTGGAAATCAAAGGGGTGAAGTTTGCAGAAGTAACGCTGCACACAGGTTTGGGTACTTTCCGTCCTATCGAGGTAGAAGACCTGAGCAAGCACAAAATGGATGCAGAGTACTTCCTGATCGAAGAACATGCCGTGAAAGTGGTAAATAAAGCGAAAGAAGAAAACCGCAGGATCTGCGCTATCGGTACTACTTCCGTACGTGCCGTAGAATCTTCTGTTACTGCGCAAAACCACCTGAAGGCAGCGGAGGGATGGACTAATACTTTTATTCATCCGCCTTACGACTTTGCTATTCCGAATGCAATGGTCACCAACTTCCACCTGCCTAAGACCAGCCTGTTGATTATGACCTGCGCTTTTGCAGGATATGATCTGATCATGGAGGCTTACCAGCAGGCCATCAAAGAAAAATACCGTTTCTTCAGCTATGGCGATGCTATGCTGATCATTTAATTACAAAGTATTTCCGGGGATTATCTTATTCAGTGTACTGGATAAGGTAGTCCCCGATTTTTTTGTATGGAATATAAAAAAGTGGCGATCATTGTTGCCGGAGGTTCCGGCACCCGTATGCAAAGTGCTGTACCCAAGCAGTTCCTGGAGCTTGCGGGAAAGCCCGTCCTATACCACACCATTGCTGCTTTTGCTGCTGCCTATGCCGATATGGAAATCGTATTGGTATTGCCGGAAGCACATTTCTCTTTTGCCAATCAGTTACTACAGGGGTTTGATCCCTTACCGGCTGTTACCATTGTAAAGGGGGGGGAAACCCGTTTTCATTCCGTTAAGAATGGACTACAGCTGGTAGATAGTCCGTCGGTAGTGTTTGTACATGATGGCGTGCGGCCACTGGTATCTACTACGTTGATACGTGCCTGTTATGAGGCTGCCTTGAGCCATGGTACTGCTATCCCGGTGGTAGATATGAAAGATAGTATCCGGGAGATCCGCGCAGGTAATAATGCGGCAGTAGACCGCGATCGCTTTAAAATTATTCAGACCCCACAAACCTTTCTTTCTCACCTGATTTTGCCTGCGTTTGAGTTACCTTATGATCCGTTGTTTACAGATGAAGCAACGGTGGTAGAACGTTTGGGGCACCCGGTGCATCTGCTGCCCGGAGAGGAATCCAATATCAAGATTACCAAGCCACTGGATCTGACGATTGCAGAGGCCCTGTTAAAGGAGCGGCATTAAATTAAACAGCAGTGGTTTAGTAAGGGCTTTTGAACCTCGCTGCTGCTGCTTTTGAAGTGTTTGCATAGAGTACAGCAACAACAATTTGCCGGTTGGTGAGTGTATCGCATTTGGTGACGTTGGCGGCGCCGGAAAAAATCTCACCTTGTATACTCAGGTATTCATAGTGTATGTTTTGTTTGGAAAGCCAGGCGGCTACAGTGTCTTGTTTGGTAGTGAGTGCAGGGCCCCAGGGGTTATTGCATAATGTTTCAAAGTAAAACATTGGCTTGGAGATGTTGGGGGGATCTTTAAAGCAGGCCGTCATAGCTAAAGCCACTGCCAGTACAGGAAAAATACGTTTCATACAAGTTGGTTGTGTTATGAAAACGGACTGGCAGTGGCTTTTGTTACAGTAGTTAATTATTTGGCGGCGGCTGTTTCAGACAGGCCTTTATTTATTTTTTGCAGGATCTGGTGTGCCACATCCAGTGCCTGCAGGCCGTCGATCGCGTTAACGGCTACGGGTTTGTTGTGCAGGATGCTGTCGCGGAACATTTCCAATTCCATGCGGATGGCATTGGATTGTTTGATTTGCGGATTATCGATGGCGATGGTTTTTTTACCGCTGTTGGTTTCGATATCCAGGGTAAATAAACCTTCGTCTTCTGGTGTTTTCAGTTTGATAATTTCTGTTTTCTTGTCGAGGAAGTCAATGCCGATGTAGGCATCTTTCTGGAACAGGCGCATTTTGCGCATTTTCTTTAGGGAAATGCGGCTGGAGGTGAGGTTGGCTACGCAGCCGTTATGGAATTCTATGCGTACGTTGGCAATGTCCGGCGTGTCGCTCATAACGGCTACACCACTGGCGGAAATACGGCTCACGGTAGATTTTACGATGCTGAGTACGATGTCGATATCATGGATCATCAGGTCGAGGATTACGCTGACATCGGTACCGCGGGGATTGAATTCTGCCAGGCGATGCACTTCAATGAACATGGGTTTAAGGTCATATCCTTTGAGGGCGAGGTAGGCTGGGTTGAAGCGTTCCACATGTCCTACCTGGAATTTGATGTTGGCTTCATCCACCAGCTTTACCAGTGTCTTGGCCTCTTCCATGGTGTTGGTCATGGGTTTTTCCACGAAGATGTGTTTACCATTGCGGATGGCGAGTTCGCATAATTTGAAGTGCAGGGTGGTAGGGGCCACGATATCGATGGCGTCTACCTGCTGAATCAATTCTTCCGCCAGGGTAAAGCGTGGGATGTTATATTGCTCGATGATGCTGGCCGCATTTGCATTGTTGGGATCGTAGAAGCCTACCACTTCTACATCTTTCATAGTGGCCAGTTGAGAGAGGTGTATTTTACCTAAATGTCCTACGCCGAAGAGTCCTATTTTGAGCATATGGAAAATGAATAAATATGTGCGAAAGTAATCAAATATCATCATCTCAGATCATTCCTTCTTCCGCGAGGCTGTAGTAGCCGGTTTCGGAAACGATGATATGGTCCAGTATGGCGATATCAAAGAGAAGCCCCAGGTCTTTTATTTTATGGGTAATGCGGATATCGGCCTGGCTGGGGCGCAGGCTGCCGGAGGGATGGTTATGGCAAAGCAATAGTTTGGTAGCGCCGGCATAGAGGGCTTCCCGGAAGATAAGCCTGGGATCTACCACTGTACTGGTGATACCGCCGGTGCTGATACAGCGGTAACGGAGTACTTTATTGGCATTGTTCAGGAACATCACATAGAAGGTTTCAAAGGGCTGATCAGCGAGCAATGGCTTAAAAAACAGGGCGGCTTCTGTGCCGCTGGCAATCACGGTTTTTTTGTTGATAGCGCCTGCCTGCCGTCTGCGGGCCAGTTCCATGGCAGCCAGTACGGTAGTAGCTTTGGCTTCGCCTATACCCGGCAGCTGTTGTAATTGCCCGATATTCATTTTCCCCAGCTCTGCCAGGTTGTTATTGGCCAGGCGCAAAATTTCCTTAGCCAATTCTATGGCCGACTTTCCTTTATGCCCGGTATGTAACAGGATGGCCAATAATTCTGCATCGCTGAGTGCAGTGGGACCAAGATGACTGAATTTTTCCCGGGGTTTTTCATCTTCCGGCCAATCGCGTATGGCCAGGCGGGGAGCTGGTTTAAGGTCAACAAACATGGTTATCTCTCTTTATCCAAATATACTTCATCCCTCCCGTAATCTTCCCGATTTTCCCACATTTTTCCGTTCCTTTTTTATACGGTCATTATAAAATGTTATATTGAGTGCCAATCGTTATGGGAATTTTTCGGGACGATATACCTTCCAGTGGTTGTTGGTAATGCGGTGTTTATAGTTGTTTAATAATGACTATATATTTTGTATTCGAAAAAAATCAGGCTGGTACTACCAAAAAACCATAGTTTTGCAACCTCTTTTCCACTAGTATCTAGTATGCAACCTTCAGTAAAAATTTTCACAGGCAACAGTAATCCTGCATTGGCCGAGAAAATTGCCAAAAAATATGGCAAGGGTCTTAATGGCGGTCTTGGCAAAGTAAAAATTCAGAAATTCAGTGATGGTGAGATCCAGCCTGTGTTCCTGGAAAGTATCCGGGGCGACTATGTTTTTCTTATCCAGGGCACCAGCGCGCCGTCAGACAACCTGCTCGAGCTGTTGTTGATGATAGATGCCGCTAAACGGGCATCCGCAGGCTATATTACCGCCGTAATTCCTTATTTCGGATATGCCCGCCAGGACAGGAAGGATAAGCCCAGGGTGGCGATCGGCTCTAAACTGATGGCCAATCTGCTTACTTCAGCAGGAGCCAACAGGGTGATAACCATGGACTTACATGCTCCTCAGATCCAGGGATTCTTTGATATCCCGGTGGACCACCTGGATAGTTCCGCTATTTTTATTCCTTATATCGAGAATTTAAGGTTAGAAAACCTTACCTTTGCGTCCCCTGACGTAGGTAGCACCAATAGGGTGCGTGAAGTAGCGTCCTACTTTAATGCTGAAATGGTGATTTGCGATAAACATCGTAAACGTGCCAATGAAATAGCATCCATGGTAGTGATCGGAGAGGTGAAAGACAGGGACATAGTGCTCATTGACGATATCTGTGATACAGCAGGAACACTGTCTAAAGCAGCCAACCTGTTAAAGGAAAAAGGCGCCAGAAGTGTTCGTGCATTTTGTACCCACCCGGTATTTAGCGGGAATGCGTACGAAAACATCATGAATTCAGTGCTGGAAGAAATCGTGGTATGCGATACTATTCCCATCAAACCACAAGCGCCGGGTTCCAAGATTAAAGTGATTTCTGTGGCCGAGCTGTTTGCGGTAGCGATCCGCAACATGCACGAAAACAAGTCTATCACCAGCCTGTTTATACACAGCCATCGCCGGGGCGAATAACCAAGTATTTTAATTACCAATATAAAATTGTCTAAACAATGAAAACAATAACCATCGAAGGACAACTCAGGAGCGAATTCGGCAAAAAAGCCACCCGCCAGATCCGTTCTGAGGAAAAAGTGCCTTGCGTTATTTACGGGGGTGCAGAAACTGTTAATTTTTCAGCTCCTGCAAAAGCATTCAAAAACCTGGTGTACACTGCTGACTTCCAGATCGCAGAAGTTAAACTGGGTGCTAAAACTTACAGATGTGTATTAAAAGATCTGCAGTTTGACGTAGTAACTGACGAACTGGCTCACATCGATTTCATGGAGCTGGTAGAAGACAAAGCGGTAGCAGTAACCCTGCCTATCAAACTGGTTGGTCAGTCTGTAGGTGTTAAAGCCGGTGGTAAGCTGGTGAGCAAACTGAAAGCGCTGAAAGTAAAAGCATTACCTAAGGACCTGGTTGAAAATATCGAAGTTAACATCGATAACCTGGAACTGAATGCTAACATCCGTGTAGAAGACGTGAAGATCGAAGGTATTGAAATCACCAACTCTCCGCGTATTCCTATCGCTTCTGTGGTTATGACCCGTCAGCTGCGCCAGGAAGAAGCCACTGCTGAAAAAGACGCTAAAAAGAAATAATCTTTTAGAAATATTTTTCCAAAAAGCCTCTCTACTTTTAGAGGGGCTTTTTAATTTTAGATTTTTCAGGTTATGAAATATTTAATAGCCGGATTAGGCAACATTGGGGAAGAATATAAACATACCCGCCATAACATTGGTTTTGATGTGGCTGATGCCTTTGCAGCCAAACACCAGGCAAGTTTCCGGAACGACCGGCTGGCTGATGTAGCCGAATGCAAATGGAAAGGGAAAACGTTTATTGTCATTAAGCCCACTACCTACATGAACCTTAGTGGAAGAGCCATTAAGTACTGGCTCGACAAGGAAAAGATCCCCGTAGAAAACCTGCTGGTGATTCTCGATGATCTCGCCCTCCCCATTGAATCGATCCGGTTACGCCCCGGAGGCAGCGATGCCGGGCATAATGGGTTAAAAAGTATACAGGAGTCGCTGGGCACCAACCAATACCCCCGACTGCGCTTTGGCGTAGGCAATGACTATCCCAAAGGACGGCAGGTGGAATTTGTATTGAGCAAATGGAAAAAAACGGAAGAGCCTGTTGTGCAGGAAAAAATTAACAAAAGCACGGAAATTATTGAAAGTTTTGCCAGCATCGGTATTGCCCGTACTATGAATGATGCCAACAAGCTCACATTCCTGCTGTAAATGAATCGTATAGCGGATACCTCGCTGTTTTTCTTATCTTTAAAAACAAACGCATTATGAAAATTATTTGCGTAGGCAGGAATTATGCCGACCATGCCAAAGAATTAAAGAATGAAGTGCCCTCAGAACCGGTATTGTTCATGAAACCCAAGAGTGCACTGCTCCAGAATGGCCACCCGTTTTATTACCCCGAATTTACCAGCAACCTGCACTACGAATGTGAACTGGTACTGAAAGTGAGCAAGAACGGGAAACATATACAAGAGAAATTTGCCGATAAATATTACGATCAGATTTCAGTAGGAATTGATTTTACCGCAAGGGATCTGCAGGATAAGCAAAAAGCCAAAGGCTTACCCTGGGAAATCGCCAAATCGTTCGACAATTCAGCCCTGGTAGGCAATTTCATTCCCATTACCCCGGAAATGGATAAGAAAGACATTAATTTCTGTTTATATAAGAACAAAGCCCTGGCCCAAGCCGGCAATACGAAAGACCTGTTGTTTTCTTTCGATTTCCTCCTGGCCTATATTTCCCGCTTTTTTACCCTCAATATTGGGGATCTGATCTATACCGGTACTCCCGCCGGCGTAGGACCTGCCGAAATCGGGGATAGTTTTGAAGCATTTATTGAAAATGATAGCCTGTTGGAGTTTAACGTGAAGTAAGCAGAAGGTATAAAGCGAAAAGCAAAAAGCTATTGAGGCAAATGATCAGCGCGGTTTTAGGTAATCGCAAAGATCATTTGCCTCAATAGCTTTTTGCTTTATACTTTCCGCTCTTAGGACGGAATATTCGCATAAATGGTATCCAGTATCCTCGTTAACTCTGCATAATCGGTCTCTGTGAGCGTTTTCCAGCCAATTTTACGCATGTCATACACGAGTGATTTTACATCTTTGTATTTATCCACCCCAGCCGGGGTAAGCTGCAGGTAAACTTTGCGGCGGTCCTGGGCATCCGCTTCCCGCTTTACCAATCCCTTCTTTACCAATAATTCTATAATACGGGAAATAGTTGTAATGTCCTTTGAGGTATTACGGGCCAGCTCGTTATGGGTGGTTTTTTTGTGCTTGTAAAGATTCTCTATTAGCAGCCATTGGTCCACTGTAATGTCCTTCTGCTCGGCATCGAACTTTTTTTGCCAATAGTTGCGCAATTTTTTTAGCGTAGCATCCAACTTAAAAAAAGATGGATTACTGACGAAAGTATCAGTCATATTAGTTAATTTGCATTAGCAACTGTTGCTATGGCAACTATTGTTTTTAGATTACCGTCATCACCAAAACAGTCTTATTGTGTTTAAAGATAGCACAAGCGTTTCAACTTTAAAAACGCCCACATCCGATCCGGGTGGTCACCAGGGCGAAATGGCTGATTTATTGACAGCGTGGAGATTGATGTGTGAGGCCAGTTCCATGGCCGCCATTTATGAAAACAACAGGAGTATTTGCCGGTATGTACACTCTACCTCCCGGGGGCATGAGGCTATACAAATAGCCACAGGTCTGCAATTGCAGCCGTGGGACTTTGTAAGTCCCTATTACCGCGATGAAAGTATGTTGCTCGCCATGGGCTTTTCTCCCTATGAGTTAATGCTACAGTTACTTGCCAAAGCTGACGATCCTTTCTCAGGGGGACGATCTTATTACAGCCACCCAAACAGCCGTAGAACAGACCGGCCGCAAATTCCTCATCAAAGCAGTGCCACCGGTATGCAGGTGATTCCTACTACCGGCGTTGCACAGGGGATTCAATACCTGGAACAGATCCATTCCAACCTGTTGCGCACCGGCCCTGCAGGCGAATTACCGGTAGTCATTTGCTCCCTGGGCGACGGCAGCGTTACGGAAGGAGAGGTGGCTGAAGCATTCCAGTTTGCCGTTTTAAAACAGCTGCCCATTATCTACCTGGTACAGGACAACGATTGGGGAATTTCTGCTACCTCCGCAGAAGTACGCACCATGGATGCCTACGAGTATGCAGCCGGCTTTAAGGGACTAGAGCGTATGCAGGTGGACGGTAGCGATTTTACGGCCAGCTATGCCGCCATGGAAGCCGCCATTGGCTATGTACGCCACGAACGCAAACCCATCCTGGTACATGCCACCGTGCCGTTGCTCGGACATCATACCTCCGGGGTGCGGAAAGAGTGGTACCGGACGCCAGACGACCTGGCAAAACATGCCGCCAACGACCCACTACCTAAACTCCGGACATTACTGGAAAAGCATGGGGTTACCGCAGCAACACTCGACCAGCTGGCCGCCACTGCGGCAACGGATATACAGGCCGCCTTTGATAAAGCCGTGGCTGCTCCCGAACCCCTTCCTGGCACCGTAACCGAACACATATTTGCGCCTGCCGCCATCAAGGAAGAAAAAGGGGAACGTAATCCCGCCGGAAAGCAGAAGGTGGTGATGGTAGATGCTGCCCTGCACGCCGTAGAAGAAATTATGTCGACATATCCTGAAGCCATATTTTTTGGCCAGGACGTAGGCCGCCGGCTGGGTGGCGTATTTCGCGAAGCGGCTACCCTCGGCGATAAATTTGGTATACATCGCGTATATAACACCGCTATACAGGAAGCGTATATTATAGGCGCCACCGCAGGATTATCTGCCGTAGGCGTAAAACCTATAGTGGAAGTGCAGTTCGCCGACTATATCTATCCCGGATTTAACCAGCTGGTAACGGAAATCTCTAAATCCTGCTATCTCACCAATGGAAAATACCCGGTACAAACACTTATCCGTGTGCCTATCGGCGCCTATGGTGGTGGCGGCCCTTATCATTCCGGCAGCGTGGAATCAACGCTGTTGAGCATAAAAGGCATCAAAGTGGTATACCCTTCCAACGCTGCTGATATGAAAGGCCTGATGAAGGCAGCCTTCCTGGATCCCAATCCCGTAATAATGCTGGAGCATAAAGGCCTCTACTGGAGCAAGGTACCAGGTACCCTGGAAGCCATGACCGTGGAGCCGGCCGCCGATTATGTACTCCCATTGGGCAAAGGAGCGGTAGTGCAACATGCGCATCCCAGGGATGTAGCAAACGGGAATACGATCTGTATTATTACCTACGGAATGGGCGTATACTGGGCTAAGGCCGCCGCTAAAGACTGGCCGGGACAGGTAACCATTATCGATCTGCGTACACTGTTTCCACTGGACGAAGCGCTGGTATTTGAAACGGTGCAGCAACATGGCAAATGCCTGATCCTGACGGAAGAACAACTCAATAATTCTTTTGCGCAGGCGCTGGCCGGCCGTATACAACACGCCTGTTTTCAATTCCTGGATGCTCCCGTATTTACCATGGGGGCCCTGGATTTACCGGCAGTACCCCTCAACACAGGGCTGGAAGCCGCGATGCTGCCAGGTCCGGAAAAGGTAAGCCAAATGATCCTTAAGCTATTGGCCTACTAACTTGTCAATACATACTTTCTGGAATGCTCCCGAAGCCGGATGGTTTGATCTGAAAACAGGGCGTACTATTTTTGAAAAAGAAGGATGGTTGCAACGGCGCAGACGCCGGTTATTTCACTGCCTTAGAAGCAGTTCCAAAGGTAAAACTAACGGTAGCGGTTAAACGTTTCATGGCAATGGCGAGTTGATTTTCTACTGTTTTTACAGAGAGATTCATTACGGTAGCCACCTCTTTATATTTCATGCCGTTTTGCTTAATCAGCGTAAATATCATTTTGCATTTGGGAGGAAGTTGTTGTATGGCGAATTCCATTTTACGCACCATTTCCGCGGAAATCATCAATTGTTCGGGGTCGCTGTCGAATGCGATATCTATTTTGTCTTCTTCCGGAAAAAATACCTGCCGGGAAGCTACCTGCTTCCGGTGATAATCAATCGCTTTATTTTTTGCGATCACAAAAAGATATACTTGTGGATTTTTTATGTGTGCGAGGGAAGCTCTTTTTTGCCAGCAATGCATGAAAACATCGTTGGTAATTTCTTCAGCAATTTCTTTGGAATGAGTTAATGTGAATGAAAAGCGTAGTAAGGTCACAAAAAAATGATTGTAGAAAGCCCGGAAGGCTGCCTGATCATTGTTCATTGTGATGTTACTAAAAAGCTCATTAATTGTACACTGATCCATTCCTGTTTCCCGCTGATAATGGTTGCAAATTATATAACGTAGATTACGCTAAAGTTAACAAATTAATTTATCTGCAAAAGGTTTTTGTAGCCCTGATATTATTTTATTGAAAACTAGGGTTGTAGTTGCCGTCTGCCCCATTAATCCGCCACCACTGCACTAAAAAAATATTATTTTCTTTTTGGGGGTTTTTGAATTTCTTTTCGTCCTTCTGCTATAACACTTACAAGCAAGTAAATGATCGAGCAGCAGCGGATAAATTTATTGATGACCAGGAAGGTAGCCGGGGAGGCTTCCCTGGAAGAGTTGGCAGAACTGGATGAATTGCTGTTGCAATACCCTGAGCTTCAATACACTTATACCATTGTTGCAGATATCCGGGAGGTGAAAGAAACAGGGGGATTTTCGGCAGCTGAGGAGCAGCAGTTGTTGAAAGATGGACTGGCAAATATAGAGCGGTTAATGGCCATAGCCGACGAACGGCCCGTAAAGCGGTTATTCCCCTGGAAGATGAGCGCCGGTATAGCCGCCTGTATAGCCGTATTGGTGGCGGTGTATGGCATATGGAAAATGCCGCGTCAGGGAAGTTATGGAAATGAGATAGTAACTAAGAATGGTTCTAAAACCGCGGTAGTACTGCCAGATGGAACCAACGTGGTACTCAATGCCTGCAGCCGCCTGAAGTATGATGTGAATAAATTTCTGAACGGCAACCGGGAAGTGGTGCTTACCGGAGAAGCATATTTTGATGTGAAGCATGATCCACAGCATCCTTTTATTATTCAAACCGATCATGCCAGTATTAAAGTGTTGGGCACTGTTTTTAATGTGAAGGCCTATGCCGAAGACGCTACTGTAGAAACCTCCCTGCTCAGTGGTAAAGTAGAAGTGAGTTTCCGCGAAGGGGCTGCCGGTAAAGTAAATAAGGTAGTAGTACTGGAGCCGGAACAGAAGCTGATTTTAGATAAGCAGCATATGAATGCTGCTGCACAAAGCAGTCGTAATGATACCATTCGTACTTTCGCCATTACCCCACTGAAAGTAAATAACCAGGGCGATAGCAGTAAACAGCAGGAAACTGCCTGGATGAACGACCGCTTTGAATTTGATAACGTTACGCTGGAACAGTTATCACACGACCTGGAACGTTGGTACAACGTAACCATCCGCTTTAAAAACGATAAATACAAGTATGAAGTGTTTACGGGCGCTTTCCGTAAACAGCGCATTGAGCAGGTATTACAAGCTTTGCAGTTAATGTCGGCAGACATGCACTACGAAGTGAACAGTAAGGAGAATGTTATTTACATATGGTAGTCTTTTGTTTTAATAATCATTCATGAACATATAAATCAAATTATTTTTTTATTGCTGACAGCAAATAAAAAAGGGAAATGCTCGAACATTCCCCTTTTCAAAATGCTGGCTAAACAACGTAAACCGATCCACACAATCTGGTAATGGCCTAATTATTTAACCTAACGAAACAAATTTATGAAAAAAAGTTATTGGTGGCCTTCTAATATCCCCCAGCGGGATATGAGGAAACTTTTACTGCGTATGAAACTAACTTCCGTATTGCTTTGTGCTGGTTTCTTGCAGCTGAGCGCGCATGGGTTTTCACAGGAAAAAATCAGTGTTGATTACAAAAGTATCAGCATTGGCAAACTCCTGAACGTAATCGGCAAGAAGAGCGATTACACCTTTGTGTATAAAAACAGCGCTATTCCCGAAACAAAGATTGCCATAAAAATGGACGATGCACCTGTGAAAGATGTGTTGGATAGGGCATTGGCGGGTACCTCGCTGAATTACAGGATCATGGCCGATAACCTGGTGGTGATCATGAAAGCGGGAGAAACCATGCAATCGGTGAAAGTAAAAGGACAGGTGAAAGATGAGGAAGGCATTCCGTTAATTGGCGTAACGGTGCTAATAAAGGGCACTACTCAGGGCGCCAAAACAGATACCGAGGGCCACTATGAGCTGGAAGCCCCGGAGAATGCCACCCTCGAGTTTTCCTATGTGGGATATGAAACCAGGCAATTGCCCGTAAAAGGAGCACAGGGTGTGACGGTAGTAATGAAAGCCAACGCCAGCGGCCTGAATGAAGTCGTGGTAGTAGGTTATGGCAAACAAAAAAGAGTAAACCTCAGTGGAGCCGTTGATAATATATCTGGTAAAGCCCTGGAGAGCAGGCCCATTACCAACGTAGGAACGGGTTTACAGGGATTGATTCCCAACCTGAACATTACGGTGGCCAGCGGCCGGTCTGCGGATGCACCCGGATTTAACCTGCGTGGTTATACTTCGCTGAACGGTGGTGATCCTTTTATCCTCGTAGACAATATTCCCTTTACCGCAGATGAAGTATCACGTTTGAACCCCGCAGACATTGAAAGTGTGTCGGTATTGAAAGATGCAGCATCAGCAGCTATTTATGGCGCCCGCGCTGCTTTCGGTGTGGTATTGATCACTACAAAAACCGCGAAGGATGGCCGGTTGTCAGTATCTGCAAATGCTAACTATGCCGTGCGTACGTTAGGCGCTGTTCCTAAAATTATTACCGATCCGCTGGTAGTCATGCAGATGAAACATGACGCCGCTACGCCGTTGTATGACCTGTACCCGGATGCTGTAAGGGCTTATGCCGCCAAGCGTTCTAAAGATCCTTCCTTACCAGCTGTTATTGTAGATCCTACCAATCCCAATGCCTATGCATATTATGGTACTACCGACTGGCTGCATGAGGTGTATAATAAGTCTGCACCTGCACTGACGGCCAATTTCAGCATTGCCCGCGGCGACGACAAGCTGAATTATTATTTATCTGGCGAATATTATAAGCAAGACGGTATGTTGCGTAGCAACCCCGATATCTATACCCGTTACAACCTCCGCGCCAAGGCTACCTATACCTTCAACGATCGTTTTAAACTGGGTACAAATACGGTATATACCAATATGAACTATGACCAGCCAACCAACGCCAGCTGGCTGTTTTTCCACAATGCGAACCGTACTCCTTCCTTATCCGTTCCTAAGAACCCCGATGGTACCTGGACTTCAGACGGTGCTGCATTGATCGGGAAATTACAGAGTGGTGGTCGTACTAACAGCAATATGGGCGAATTCCTGACCACACTGAATACAGAAATAGGGTTGATAAAAAAAGTATGGAACCTGAAAGCTGATGTTACTTTCCGCCGCAGTAATGGTACCGGTAACGCTTTTACTGTTCCTGTAGCGTATCGTACCGGCCCTAATCAGCCGTTCCAGTACACAGATGGTAATCAGTCGAGTGCCAGCAACAATGCCAGTCAGACTAAATACAACGTATTTAACATCTACTCCGATTTCAATAAGAAATTTGGTAAACATGACCTGGGAGCTGTAGTGGGCTTCAACCAGGAGTACTATAATTTCAACACGTTTTCTGCCAGCGCCAGCGGCCTTATCAGCCCTGCTTATCCTACCACTGCATTGGCTACCGGCGCAGTAAAACAGAGCCAGAGTATTTCAGACTGGGCCGTAAGAGGAATTTTTTACCGGGTTAACTATGCTTTCGACGACAAATACCTGCTGGAATTAAATGGTCGCAGAGACGGATCTTCCCGTTTCCCGGCTGATCACCGCTGGGGCTTCTTCCCATCGGCATCAGCAGCCTGGGTACTGTCTAAGGAAAAATTCTTTCAACCGGTAACTGAAGCGCTGAAATTCAATGCCTTCAAGTTACGTGGCTCCTATGGCTCACTGGGTGATCAGAACTACCTGAACTATGGTTACCTCGCCACCATGAATGCCAATACCATCAATACGATCCTGGATGGTAAGCAACCAGTGGCCGTATTGCAGCCATCTCCGGTAACACCTGACTACACCTGGGAAACCGTAAGATCGATTAACGGTGGTGTGGATGTTTCCCTGCTGAAAGAACGCTTGAGCGTGAGCTACGATCGCTATACCCGATTTACAGAAGGCATGTTCCAGAAGAGCAAAACATTGCCTGCTGTATACGGCGCTTCAGAGCCGGTGACCAACGCGGCTAACCTGAAAACCCGTGGACAGGAACTCAGCATCGTTTGGCGCGATCAGTTTAACATCAACAAAAATCCATTTTCCTACAGTGTAAAAATCGCGCTGGCAGACAGTCGTACGTTTATTACCAAGTACGATAATCCTAGTGGAACGCTTAGCGATCATTACAAAGGGAAAGAAATGGGTGAAATCTGGGGTCTGACAACAGAAGGCTATTTCCAGAATGATGCAGAACTGAAAAATCATGCAGATCAGACCAAAGTAGGAGAAGATGATCAGAACTATAAATTCTATGTAGGTGATCTGAAATTCAAAGACCTGAATGGCGACGGCGAAATCAGCTATGGTAAAAACACATTAAGCGATCCGGGTGACAGAAAGATTATTGGTAACAGCAGTCCCCGTTTCCCTTACAGCGTGGATATGAGCGCGTCTTACAAAGGATTTGATATCCGCGTGTTTGCACAGGGTATCGGTAAAAGAGATTGGTATCCTGGTGGAGGAAATCACTATTTCTGGGGTATCTATGCACAACCATGGACCAACGTGAATGTGCAGAACATGGACCACTGGACACCAGAAAATCCTAATGCCTATTTCCCACGCGTAAAAGCTTATATCGCCGAAGATGGCGATGAGTTGAGTGCACCGCAAACCAAGTACCTGCAGAACGCTGCTTACCTGCGCCTCAAAAACGTAACACTGGGATACACGCTGCCTAAAAATATTACAGATAGAATGAAGATCAGCCGCCTACGGTTTTATTTCAGTGCTGAAAATATCTTCACTATCTCTCACCTGAAAGTAAACCTCGATCCGGAAGGTCTGGATGGTACTATTTACCCATTCCAGAAAACTTATTCGTTTGGTTTGAATATGAATTTTTAATGTATTCTAAAATGTGCATCATGAAAAATCTGAGGCTATATTTATCATTTATTATATTGGGAAGCGCCGCTGCTGCTTGTAACAAGGATTACCTGGAGCGATTGCCCCAAACCAACATTGTACCTGAAGCTTTCTTTAATACCACTAAAGACCTGGAAACCTATACCAATGGTTTTTATGTGAAGGATTATTATCAAACAGACGACATCAACTCGGATAATATTTCCAGCTATAGCGGCGGTGGTGAGCTGGATCTGTTGGTGGAAAATGGCATCAATCCTACCACAGTAGGCGGATGGAACGACTGGAGCGATTTACGTAGCTTTAACTTTATGCTGGATAATGTATCCAAAACAACCGGCGACCAGGCTACTATTAACCACTATATCGGTATTGCGCGTTTCTTCCGGGCAAGGTTTTATATGGCTAAAGTAGCCCGTTATTCTGATGTGCCCTGGTATTCACATGCCTTGTCTAATCTTGACTCATCGTTATATAAACCACGCGATCCACGTACCCTGGTGGTAGACTCCATTATGGCTGATTTGCAGTTTGCTGTGGATAACATTAAACCGGATCAGGGAAATAATACCCGGGTTACCAAATGGACGGCGCTGGCATTGATGGCCCGTTTCGGGGTATTTGAAGGAACTTTCCGCAAGTATCATGATGAACTGAGCCTGCAGTCGACTGCCAGTACATATTTGCAGAAGGCGGCATGGGCATGTGAACAATTGATGGCTTCCGGTAAATTTAAGATTTATAACACCGGCAAAGGGGCCGCAGATTACCGCGCTTTATTTGCCAGCGGTTCTTTGTCTGGCAATCCGGAAATGATCCAGTGGGTAGATTTTCAACAGAGCTTAGGTCGCGGTAATAATACCCATGCCGTGCTGGGCTGGACGTGGTCATTGAGTCAAAGCCTGGTGTATTCGTACCTGATGACAGATGGTACACCGTTTACTTCCATTCCTGGCTATGCCCAACAGGGTTTCGTGAACGTTTTTAATAACCGTGATCCGCGTTTAGCCGAAACAGTAGCCTATCCGGGATTTTCAACTACCAATGATAAAAGCTACTATATCCCTAAGCCCAACCTGGGAGGATTTGATCAGCTGAAGTTTTATCCACGTGATCCGGCGCAACGCCAGGGCTGGGGAGCAGATTACACCGCGCTTCCGTTGTTCCGCTATGCAGAAGTACTGCTGAACTATGCAGAGGCAAAAGCTGAATTGGGCACATTAACACAGGGAGATATTGATAATACCATTAATCAACTCCGGGACCGCGTGCAAATGCCTCACCTGAACATGGGGGTAGCCAATGCAACACCGGATCCGGTGCAGGCAGCGGCTTATTCGAATGTAACCGGCGCCAATAAAGGAGTATTGCTGGAAATCAGGAGAGAGAGAAGGGTAGAAACGGCCTGTGAAGGGTTGCGCTTTAACGATGTTAACAGGTGGAAAGCAGGTATGCGCTTCCAGGATTCACAGCAAGGGATGTATGTAGCCGCGCTGGGTGGTATCGATATGACCGGCGACGGGAAAGCGGATATCGCTATCCTGGCGTCTCCTACAGACACCTCTGCACTGGCAGGCTTGCCAGCAGATGTAAGAGCCAGCGTAGCGAGGTTTTATCTCAAGGATAATAATGGTAAAGACAATAACTTTTACCTGGAAAACGGCACTTCGGGCCACATCATGTTTACACGTGATCGCGACAGTAAACGGGTATTCCTGGAACCTAAATATTACTATCGTCCAATACCATTATCGCAGATGGTGCTGAACGCAAATCTGAAACAGATTTTCGGCTGGTAGTGTTATAGACAAATGATTTGTTGGAATGAAAAGAAAATGCCATCTCTTTCCGGAGATGGCATTTCTTTGTCTGGTTCCGCATCCGGGCCTGTGTCGTCTACCCCATCAGGCCCAAATAGTTGAATTAATAACCGTCGTTTTGTACGAGGTTAGGATTGATGCTCATTTGTCTGAATGGAATTGGAAACAGTTTGTATTTATCAGCGGATGGCTGATGATCCCACCAGGTAGCGGTGGTGAATTTATTAAAGCGGATCAGGTCTGTACGACGCTTTCCTTCAAAGATGAACTCGCGGCCTCTTTCTGCCAATAATTCATCCATAGTGAGGGAGCTGGTCGTATAGGCTTCTTTAGGCCAGTCGGCCGGCTTAAAAGCACGTTTTTTACAGGTGTTGATCAGGTCTACTGCTTCCTGGGTAGCTACACCACCAGCTTTGCGCATGAGTGCTTCTGCCTTGTTGTAGTAAATTTCAGTGAGACGGTATAACACGAAGTCGTTGCCCCAGTAGTTAGGATCATCCAGTTTACCAGGCAGGTATTTGGCGAAACGTGCGCCGCTATTCTCTTCTCCACGGGTCATACCGCCAGGTCCGGTTTCTCCTTCTGAATTTCTACGGATTTCTTTTACAAATACCAGCGGCTTGTTGTTGTATTCTTCAGTACCCAGTACCAGGCTGTCGCCCTCACTTGTGCGCAGTGCCGGGTCTTTTTTCTGTGGACCGATGAGCATCCAGTTTTGTTTACGGAGATCGTTGTCTTTGAAAGCATCGTAGGCGGTGGGTATTACAACGATACCGTTGTTCCCATCGCGGTCTACGTTGTATACCTGGCGTTGGCGGTAGTGCCAGAAATCGCCATTCCATCCGAAGCGGAAGTTACCGTTTCTGAAGTCATAGGCAATCTGGAACAGGTCTTCCGGGGAGGTAGCGTTGGTGTTGGCAAATGCGCGGAAGATATCTGGTTCCAGGGCAGGAATGGAACCGCTGAGGGAGCCGCCGTCGCCTGCAATAATTTTATTGCAATAGGTGATACAGTCATCCCAGCGTTCGGTGCCAGACCATTCTTTAGCATTGAGGTAGAGTTCTACCAGCATGGCATAGGCACCAGCTTTGGTAACGCGGCCCACCATATCGGCAGATAAAGGTTTCAGCTGTTCAACGTTGTCCTTGATTTCTTTTTCAATAAAGGCAAATACTTCCTTACGAGGTTTGGTCGGAGGTGTTTCCGGGATGCCTACCTCGGTTACGATGGGAATATTGCCGTAGAGGTCCATCAGTTTGAGATAGTGCCAGGCACGGAGCACTTTCGTTTCTGCAATAATGCTGACTTTATCGGCGTCGGTCATACCAATTTTGGTGAAATCCAGTTTGGTAAAGTCGGCGATGGAGTTGTTACAGAAGCCCATTCCCCAGAACATGAGGCGCCATGGATTCCAGGCATTGTCGTCATTGGCAATCCAGGTATGATTGTGCAGGCGAATCCAGTTACCACCATCATAACCGTGGCGGCCTTTTTGCGGCCATGCCAGCTGGTCGGCCGACAATTCCTGGAGCCGCCAGTAGCCGGTTTGCCCGGTAGGAGCAGCCCAGGCGTTGGCATGGGTGAAAGGACGCAATACAGCGGCCAGTACTTCTTCCCGGTTATGATAAAAGTTATCTGCGGTGATAACGCTGTATGGCTTTTCATCGAGCTTGGTACAGGCACTCATGCCGAGCGCCAGTAAAGCTGCACTGATATATACTTTAGTTTTTTTCATGCGTGTCGGTTTTACTGCTTTTAGAATCCAATGTTCAATCCGATGGTATAGGAACGGGTACGTGGATAAAATCCTCTTCCATCTATACCGGAATCCAGGGCGGTATCTTCCAGTTCCGGATCCAGGCCACTGTATTTGGTAAAGGTGGCAATGTTACGGCCGCTCGCATATACACGCAGGTTGCGGATATACTTGGTTTTCAGTTTGAAGTTATAGCCGAGGGTGATGTTATCCAGTTTTACGAAATCACCTTTCTCCAGGTAGTAATCGGAAAATTGCGGATCTGCATTGATCTTGCTGTTTTTACCGATCGCACTGCTCAGCATGTTGTTGGGCGACCATTTCTTGTTACCAAAATACATATCCTGGAGATTGAGGATCTTGAAGCCAAACTTGCCACGGAAAAACACGCTCAGGTCAAAGTTTTTATAGTGGAAAGTGTTGTTCCAGGAAGCCATGTATTTAGGAATACCATTGCCTAATACTACTTTATCGTCCTGGTTTACTTCTGAAGGCGTGCCTTTAGTACCGTCTTTTTTATAGAACAACCAGTTGCCATCATCTGTAAGACCCGCATAACGGTAGCCATAGAAGGTACCCAGCGGACCGCCTTCTACTACGCGGATAGCGGGGCCCAGGTTACCCGGGGAAGGAAGATCTCCAAAATACTGTTCGGTAGCTTTATAAATATTATTGGAGAAGGAAACCATTTTATTCCGTTGGGAGTTGAAAGTCACATCACTGTTCCATACGAAATCCCGGGTTTTTATAGGTACCGCATTGATCACTACTTCCACACCATTGTTGGAAATGGTACCTACGTTGGTGAAGATGTTATCGACAATATTAGGAGGCAATGCTGCTGCATAACCGAACAACAAGTCTACTGTTTTGCGGCTGTATACATCGATGGCGCCGCCCAGTCTGTTTTGCAACAGGGAGAAGTCCAGACCTACGTTGAATTCTTTTTTCTTTTCCCATCTCAGGTTTGGATTCGGGTTTTTATCCGGACCATAAGTCTGTATCCATTTACCATATTGAAGGTAAGCACCACCGGTGCCCAGCGTGATCAGTGATTTGTAGTTGGGAATGCCCTGGTTACCGGTAATACCATAACCGGCACGAAGTTTCAGGTTGTTGATCACGGTAAGGTTTTGCATAAATGCTTCTTTGGAGATCACCCATCCTGCTGATACTGCAGGGAAGTTACCCCATTTGTAGTTGGCCCCAAACCGGGAAGAACCTTCATGACGCAGGATGGCCTGCAACATGTATTTCTGTTTGTAGTTATAGTTCAAACGGCCGAAGAATGCGATAAGGGTGTTGTCTTCCTTAAAGCTGTTCTGGGAGGGACGGGGCAGTTTGGGATCATTGATAGCGTTACCGGCGTTGATATTCCAGTCCTGGAAAGCATCGGTAAGGAAACCGTTGTTATCCATGTCGTAGGTTTCCAGCGTCTGGTATTGATAGCTGTAACCGCCCATCAGGTTAAATGTATGATCGCTGTTAACAGTTTTAGTGTAATCGGCGGTTGCTTCAAATGTTTTACTCAGGTCGGTGTGGTTCCCCTTGTAAGCATAACCACCACCGGAATAATCCTGGATAGAGGAACGGGACAACTTACTACGGTAGTTGCGGTCATTCCACTCATCGCGGAGAATGGCGCCGAAGGCAGATAATTTCAGGTCGCGGATCGGCTCCAGGGTCAGACGGGCATCGCCGGAGTAAGTTTTCTGATCGCGATCATACAGTTCCTGCTGTAAGCGGGCCAGCGGGTTATAGTTATTGTACCCGTTGGTTTCGATAAATTTTCCGTTGGCATCGTAAATAGGAGCGGTAGGGTTGCGTTGTACAGCCTGTTCGAAGTCGGCGCCGTTGCCGCCTGCCTTATCGCCGCTATTACCGCCATTGAGATTGGCTTTGTTGAAGTTGGTAGCCAGGTTCATGGCGAGGGTCAGTTTACCCTGCAATCCGGTTTGATTTATGTTTACCCTGCCACCATATTGTTTACGGCCATTTTCTATGGCAATACCATTGGCATCGCTGTAATAGAGAGACGCTCTGTAATTGCTGTTGACGGTACCGCCGGAAGCGGCGAAGTTGTGATAGTGGCTAAGATTGTTTTTATCCAGCAGCAGGTCGTACATATCTACGTCGGCGCCCTGGTTGTTGCTGGCTCCGGCTACTTTTACGTATTCGGCCGCGCTGAGCATATGCGGTCTTTTGGCTACACCTTCACGTTGCAGATAAGTAGAATAGGTGTACTGCGGATCGCCTGCTTTCCCTTTTTTAGTGGTGATAAGAATTACGCCGTTATTACCACGGGTACCATAGATAGCCGCAGCAGCACCATCTTTCAGCACGTCGAAGCTGGCGATATCGTCTTGTTGCAGCAGGTCGAGGTTACCACCGGGAATACCATCAATAACGATCAGTGGGTTCATGTTGCCGGAGATGGAGCTAATACCCCTGATTTGGATGGAGGCGCCACTGTTAGGGTTGTTGCCCTGTGTTCTGGTAACAGATAAACCGGCCACTTTACCCTGGATGAGATCCATCGGTGAGCGTGATCCGCCCTGGTTAAAGCTTTCAGGCTTTACGGTAGCTACGGAGGTAGTTACCTCATTTCTTTTTTGTGTACCATAACCCACCACTACGATGTCTTGTAATGATTTAACGGCAGCAGTAAGTTTAATAAGCATAGGTGCGCCTTTGCTGGCAGGAACTTCCTGTGGCTGATATCCCACGAAGGAAAAAATCAAGACGCTGTTTTCCGGCGCCTGCAGAGAAAAGGTACCATCTGCTTTGGTAACCGTACCGGTATTGGTATTTTTTACCTGGACGGAAACTCCCGGAATGACGGATTGGTCGCTACCGTCCATTACCTTTCCGGTTACAGTTCTGCTCTGTGAAGAGGCGAACAGCGAAAGGAGCATCAGGACAGTAGCGGCAATACTCGTCCGAGCCCAAAACGTGGATCGTTTGTGCATATACATTTATTGATATTGGTTAATAAAGATGCCTGTCTTAATTATTGAAAAAACGATTTAGCAATAAGGGTACAGGCTGTTTGTTAGAATTTGAGTTACGTTTTTTTAATTGTTTTAGAATAGTGAAAATACCTCCATAGGAGGCAGTTACCTGGTTTCCATTCAGGTTTTACATGGTTCCTCCAGTGATGTAGCATAAGTAAAAACACTGATCGCTTATAGTCCCTTCCTTTAACACTATATCGATTTAGCTAACAACGAGAATAACAAGTTTATTTTTGAATACAGCACCGGAATATGCTTTATACACCTTTTAGTTTTTTCGTTCATACGCGGTATCTCCTATCACTATTTTTTAACGATCATTTTAATGTCATTAAAAAATCGATTTAGCAAATATGGCCAAAAAAAAGATTCATGGGAATCTCTGATTTGAATAACAAGTTTTGTAACGGGCACAATTTCTCTAACTCAGGAATAAAAGTAATACTTATTTGCATTAAATGAAATCATTTTTAACATTTTTTTCTGGATGTCGCAGTGAAAGGAAGAGGTAAAAAAAGAGGCCCTCAGCAGCAAGCTGCCAAAGGCCTTGTTTTACAGGATAATTTATTCGTTATACCTTCTGGTGGGAGGGAAGGCGTTAAATAGTTTCCCTGGACACGTCGGCTGCTTTAGCCGCTTGTGTATCGCGGGTATTTTTTTGTACAGTAATAGCGCCGAAAACACTGAGTAGAAATGCAAAGGCATAAAATCCTTTTTCACTGGGAGCCAGCGTAGCATTCCATAAACCCACGGTCAACAGCAAAATGGTGAGGAGCATGGATACCCAGCTCAGTCCATAATAAATATCTGTAACAGGAATGCCCTCAATTTTATCTCTCACGCATTTCTGCACAGATACAGCGGAAAACAACCCGTACATCAATACGGTGAAGTAGTATCCTTTTTCATTCAGTTGCATGGTAGCATTCCAAAGACCAATAACAAAGCCCAGAATACCTGCCAGTACAGCCACCCAGGAGGCAGCAATAAATGCCATTGATGGTTTTTGCTTCATAGATTGATTTACTTTTTATTGTTGGGATTAGATTTGATGGCTAACAAAAGTGCGCTTTGGCATATTGGTGGCCTGTTGTAATAAGGATCAAGTAGAAAACTTGGGGGATTGTCCGAAAATTGTTTTTTTTGCAATCTAATTAGATAGGACACCGTGGATAAGAATTTAAATCTTCT
>NZ_VIWO01000011.1 GCF_007829335.1 Chitinophaga polysaccharea | reverse complement strand
GGAGAGTCAGGGATTCGAACCCCGGGACCTGTTACAGTCAACAGTTTTCAAGACTGCCGCAATCGACCGCTCTGCCAACTCTCCAGGGACGCAAAAGTATAAAACGAAACCATTCTGGCAAAATTTCTTTTCATTTTTTTGTAGAAAGAGCTGTTTTAGAGGTAGTGGACTACTGCGAAAATTAGCCATAGTAAGCACTTTGGATATAATTATTGCGTTATTATTTAATGTATAAAATTTATAATTATATGCCCTGTTTTTAGCAAAAAAGACGCATCAGCGGAACAGCCGCTCTTTTGCCGCTTCTACATCAGGCAGGAAATTAACCAACTTTCCCTTATTGCTTTCAAAGATAAAGTCCTTAATAGATTGCCCGGGGTATCGACTGAAGTCGCCCACTATGGCTAGTTGTATTTTATAGTTGGAAAACTTTTGCAACACCTCACCGGCCAGGCGGGTTTTCAGATCAAAGAAGGCGGGCGTAATGTTCTTTTCGTGCACAATGATTTTTTCGACGTCCTGGTAATAGAGATCCGCCATCAGCTGCAATCCATCGTCGGCACTATGGAGAATGATATTGCCGGAAATGATTTCTGCTATCCGTTTACTGCCTTGTTCGTGTATCTGTATCTGCATGTTTTGGGTGTTTATGGAATACCTGCGCAAGGTACATTTATTTCGCCTGCCGACATTGCAACACCCCGTGGAAGGAAATACACAGTTCGTATAACCATAGTGGTAATAGCGATTATTACGGCTGATTCCGCAAGGTTGGCATAGTATATGCAAATTGGCAAAAGGAATGACCCAATGAAGAACAATGTAAATCTGAGTGACGGGAGTAGTTTTTTCGGTATTGGCCAACAAGTAGTATTGTTGTGTTAACCACACGTGCATAGCCCTGGTATCATCTGTTTAATCCGGTGTTTTTTAGCCTTGTACCCTCATCACAGGCATGTGTTGAGGGCGTGCTGTTGTGTGGTGAGTAGGAGGTATGAAATGCAGGAATCCATACGCTATGAAGAAGCAGTAGCTATCTGTTTGATTTAATTTATTATTTACGCATGATGTTGTGTATGATGTTATACCAGCGCTGGCTGGATGACGCGGCCCGTTATTGGGAATGTTTTTCGCTGCCCGTAAAAATTGCAATGGTTACAGGTGTATTGGCCCTTATCTGCGCAGTAGCCATTTATGGCTGGATGATGCATAGGTGGCGACGACAGCAAACTTTTATATTCCGTGAAGCAACAGACGACTGGCTGGTGAACCAGGTCATCTGGCCTGCGGTGGTTTATGGAATTGTACCGGAAAAACAACTGGTACATGCGCCGTTATTTAAGTATCAGCACCCTGAGTACAAACGGCTTTTCATTCGTCAGCTGATGGCCTACCGGAAAAGTTTTACCGGCAATATCCCGGCGATTTTGCGTACGGTGTACCTGCGACTGGCATTACATATAGAAGCAACGGCAGGGCTGTATTCCGGTAAGCCCGGCAGGGTACAGGCGTCACTGAGGGAGTTGTCGGGTATGGGCGTTTGGATAGATGGACCGTTTATACTCCGGCTCACAAAGAGTAAAAACGAACGTACCCGCTGGCTGGCACGCAGCCATATGGTGCAATGTGCGCCCGCTCATCCGCTGGAATTTTTGGAAGAACCCAATGAAGTCCTGTTACCCTGGCAGCAGTTCGAGTTATCCCGCATGCTCATGGTCAGGGAAGATATTCCCGTACCACTGTTCGAAAAATGGATCGATCCCCGGTACCATCCTACCCTGATTAGCTTTGCACTGAGGTTGGCTACCCACTATCAGCAACGTACTGCCGTAAAAGTGATGTTGCGTTTACTGCCAGTATCAGTAGAAACACTGCGTATACATATCATTAGTTGCCTGGGACAATTACAGGTTACTGAAGCAAGGCCTTTGCTGAAAGGGATGTATGAGCTGGAGACGCCTGCCTGCAGAACGGCTATTCTGCAGGCAATTGACCAGATAAATGCCAGTAATCGGCAAGGGCATCACGGTATTACTATTTTGCGGTAGCTAAGAAGGATCAGCCAGTTCTGCTTCGTATTTCTCCCGGAGAATTTTTCCCAGCGGCTTTCGTTTTAGTTTGGTCTCTAACCAAGCGGCCATGATGATTGTTCGTAAATGCTGCTGCGGCGTACCACACAGCTACGCCGCTTTTATTATGTACCTTTACGCGGCAAAAATTGAACGTAACTATGCTCGACCTTGAAGCCGCCGCATCGCAACAGGTGCTGCACTACATGAATACGCTCACCGGCTTTACTGCTAAAGACTGGCGTGCTATTTATCCCGCACTCACCATAGTATCATTTAAAAAAGACGACTTGCTGCTGGAACCTGGCAAAGTATGCGATGCCCTGTATTATATCTGCAAAGGTTATTGCCGCACTTTTTACAATAAAGATGGGAAAGAGATTAATACAGCTTTTTTCTTCGAAGATGATATTGCTACTAACATCAACAGCTTTGCCCGTGGCGAGCGGTCGGACTACGCTATACAGGCTGCTGAGCCGCTCACGGCCATAAAGTTTGATAAGCAACGCCTGTATGCCGCTGCTGCGCAGGATCCGGATGTGGAAACATTGGGACGGAAATGCCTGCAAAGTATTGCGGCCAAACAGGAACAACATGTGGCTATTTATAAACTCATGACGGCACAGGAACGCTATGCGTACCTGGCTGAACATTACCCCGAAATGTTGCAACGGGTATCACTTTCACAACTATCTTCTTACCTGGGCATCGCCAGGGAAACACTCAGCCGTATCCGTAGCAGAAAATAACCCGGTATCCATTTTGTGACGATCATCACAGGTCGGTTTATCCATATAGGCCGACCTTTACACTGTTCTTCACCTTTAAAAAAAATGGCATGAGTACCACACAAACCATCAAAAGCGCCAAAGACATAGTGTTATCTTTTATTGATGCCTTAAACCGCGAGGATTTTGCGGCTGCCCGCCAGCAACTGGCAGATGATTTTAATTTCGTAGGAGTGATGGGAAGCCGCCATGGCGCCGACATATACCTGGATGATATGAGCCGTATGAAATTCAAATACGATATCAAAAAGGTATTGGCCGATGATAGTGATGTAAGCCTTTTTTACGACATCGATATGGGTAATGCCACTACCATCTTCGCCAGTGGCTGGTATCAAATTCAGTCGGGCAAAATAAAAGCGTTTAAAGTTATTTTTGATCCAAGACCATTGCTGGAAAAGCAGTCCAGTTGATTGGACGTATAAGGCCTTGATGCGCGCCAGATCCTCATCCTGGCCTTATTTTATAACCACGCGAATCATAAGCACGCCTCTGCCTGAAATGGGACCCGCTGGCAACGCCGGTGCAGATACAGCCTGATAGAACGAGCATAGACCTTATATGCTTCATATGTACAAACATACATATTAATAGGAATGCAAAAAGATTTTGGAAAAATTTAGGCGTGTGTCTCAATTTTACTTTGAAACACACGCCTAAAGTCACAGGTCCCTAAATTTTCTTTCGGCGTAAATATAGGAAACGTTGCAAGTGCTCGTTATATTTATCCTTTCTGCGTTACCACCTGTATCTTTTTATCATTTGCCCGGACCCATACTTTCTTTTGTTCAGCTGATCTGATGCGGTACCCGGTCACTTGCCCATTTTTCCAGGTGCAATCTACCGTGTATCCTCCCCGGGCTTTCAGGCCTTTAAAAGATCCGTTGGCCGCCCAGCCAGATGGTATTCCCGGCAACAAATGAATTTCACCGGCATGGCTTTGCAGCAGCATCTCCGCCATGGCGCCAGTGATGCCGAGGTTGCCGTCTATCTGGAATGGCGGATGTGTAGTAAAAAGATTGGGCAGGGTATTATAAGTAAGTAACCCGCGCACCATGATGCCTGCCTTTTCACCTTCGCCGAGGCGTGCCCAAAGCGCACAGCGCCAGGGCCATGTCCACGAGCGGCGACTATCTCCCACCGTTGATTCGACGGTGAATGGCGTGTTTTCATTTTTTCCATAGTTTCCGCTCCGGCTCCGCAATGAAATGATGGCGGCTCTTGCGAAATCTGGGTTAAGCGTCATACTGATCTGGCGGCCGGGGTAAATGGCAAATAGGTGGGAAGTGTGCCGGTGTTGATCATCCGGGTCATCCCTGTCTTCCTGCCACTCCTGTAATTGCCCCCATTTACCGATCTTGTTAGGCGCAAGATGTGCCTGCATATCTGCTACTTTCAGCTGGTAGGCCGAATCGATGCCCAATGCCTTCGCCGCTTCCAGGTAGTTTTGAAAAAGATCCCATACCAATTGCTGATCGTGCATGACGCCATCTTCCCGGGGACCATGCTCGGGCGACCATCCATTGGGTACCATCAGTTTGCCATCGGGCATTTTCTTTAAACGATCCTCCCAAAACTGGCAGATTTCTTTCAAAATAGGGTAGGCCGTAGTACGCAAATAGGTTTTATCCATGGTAAAAGCCCAATGTTCGAAAACATGTTGTGCATACCACGCACTGGCCGGAATATTCCATTCCCAGCCATTCCCGCCGAAAATACTCTGGCTGGTGCGGGCCGTCCATCCACGTACATTAGCCCCGAATGCCTTCCGGGTAGCGATGCGGCAGGGCTCTTCCGCAGCCTTGATAAAATCTATCAGGGGCAAATGGCATTCAGATAAATTCGTTGATTCTACACCCCAGTAATTCATCTGGATGTTGATATTATTATGATAATCGCCAGCCCAGGGCGGTGTGTTGCTGTCGTTCCATAAACCCTGCAGATTAGCTGGTAACCCGCCTGTACGCGAACAGCTGGCCAGTAAATAACGGCCATACTGAAATAAGGTTTCTTCCAGGTCGGGATCCACACTACCGCCTGCATATTTTTTCAGGCGAACATCGGTAGGCAACAGTAGCACGTCGGCATCCGTTTTCCCAATATCAATAGACGCTGCCAGGGTGAGACGAGTAAGGTCTTTCGTATGACGGCTTACCAATGTTTGATAATCACTTTTCCTGGCCGCACTGATTTCTTGTTTAACCAGCGGCATGGGATCCGCCCCACGCCATCCCGATTGGTAATCCGGTTTATAGTTTGTCCGCGCATCGAGGTAAATGGTAATGGCATTGCATTTTTGAAACACCCAGTTATTCCCTTCTACCGAAATACTACCTCCTTCGTGCGCGATCTGCATGCTAGCGGCGTATTTCAGGTGATTGGGCATTTCACCCGTAAAGCTCAATCCATCTGCATTGGCAGCACTCATGGCTCCTTGTGCCGACTGCATAGAGATTTTACCGGATAAAGCTCCCTTTTTACTGGCGGTATAGTGGAAAACCATTACCTGGTCGGGGTGACTGGCAAACGCCTCCCGGGTATAACGGGTATCGCCTATTTCAAAAGCAGTGGTATGCACCCCGGTTTGGATATTTAATGAGCGATAATACCCGGTTACTACATCCGTATGATTGAAATCTATTACAAACGTTCCGAAATTCCGGTAGGAGCCGAAGCCATGATCCCCGGTTTCATATTCTCCATCCCAATTATTGTCGCCACTCCATAAACTCTGTTCATTGTACTGTACCTTTTCCGTTTTAATACCACCGAATAGCATGGCACCCATTCTTCCATTGCCGATAGGTAATGCCTGTGTATCCCATTTTTCGGCAGGTTGGGTATACCATAACCGGTACCCTGTACCAGGACCGGCGCCCGAATGCTGAGCAGTAACAGCTGTAGAAAGAAAAAATAAGGTACAACACAGTATAGCGCCCAATAGCTTTTTCATTTTACGATTTTAGTTTGTTTGAAGCATTGTGAACGGGTAAATATACGCTATTGACACCTCCGGTATCGCCACTATATTGGCTAATACTGACAGTTTATTGGCATTCACTTACCAGGTATTAAAATGCCTTTTGAAAAGGGATGATGCCCGAAAATGAAAAAGGGCATCTCAAATTTGAGACGCCCTTTTTCGGGATGGTTGATGACAACTAGAATCCCGGGTTATTCGGTAAAAGATTAGGGTTTACATCTATTTCCTGCTTCGGTACGGGGAACAACAGGTTCTTTTCTGCAAACGTAGCATTGAACACTGTTTTGTGTCCTACAAAGTTGTCCCAGTTACCCGTTACATCGTTATGAACTTTCCGTGTCCGGATCATATCAAACCACATTTTATTTTCAAAGCACAGCTCATAATAACGTTGCAGCCATACTTCCTGCTCAAACGCTGTTTGAGACATGCCTGCTGGTAACGGACCGAGGTTAGCGCGATCACGAATGGCTTTTACATATTTGAGCGCATCGGCATTGGGGCCACCTTCTGCGCGGTTAGAAGCTTCTGCATACATCAGGTATACATCGGCCAACCGGTATAAGGTGTAGTTCAGGTCAGATTTGGCGGTATTTACCACGGCCAGCGAATCAAAGAACTTGTAGATATACGTGTTCCTGAAAGTGATGGTATCTGCACTGCTGATCTTTTTATACTTGGTATAAAAGAATTGTCTTTCCTGTACGCGTTTATCTTTCGGGTCGAACGACTGTATAAACTGTGGTGTAGGATATACAGAACCATACTCGTCGGAGTATTTGGAGATACCCGCGTAGTTCGGAATAGTGAGTGCTGTCAGCGGATTGGTAGAAGGAACAGAAGCGGCATACTGTACCTGGAAAATGAATTCCCCGATATTTTTATTCAGCGGGTTATTCATATCCGTATAGTTTTTAAACAGGGAAGCGCCACTGTTGGTGATCACTGCTTTGGAAGCTGCGGCAGACAGTGCATAATACTGGGTACCGCCATTGATGGCAGCGCCGGCATAAGTGAGGTATACATCGGCCAGCAGGCTCTGTATCATACTCATGGTTACATTACCGGTATTATTAGACCATGGCAGGCTGGATTTAGCTGCAGTCAACAGGTCGGGAATGATGATGCTGTCGTAAATGGCTTTGGCCGGCGTACGGGGCAGGTTCAGGTTCGGCGCGGTAGGAACAGTAGGTACAACCGTCAATTTGGGTATAGCTCCGTATAATCTTACCAGCTGAAAATAATACAATGCCCGCAATGCGTGTGCTTCTGCCAGTTCGTTGGTGGTAGTGGTGGCATCCTGCACTGCTTTGGGAATGTTTTGGATGGCCAGGTTACAGGCGCCCACACCCAGGTACATCCGTTGCCACCAGGTATCTACATAAAAGGAAGTGTAGTTGTAACTCAGGTTCTGGAAATTGATGAAGCCGGTTTGTCCCAGGTCACTATTAGCTTTGCCGGTCATAAATTCCAGCAGGTTATACACGTTACCGCCATAAGAAGAAGGCTGGCCTTGCAGAAAGCCCTGCAGGTTCTGGTAGCAGCCGTTGGCAAATGCACGGGCTACTTTCGGACTGGTAAGGTCAGCGTCCGGTGTGAGGAAGTTGGTGGGCTTTTCGTCCAGGAATTTCTTACAGGAACAACTGAGCAACACCATCAACGCTATTAATATATGTTTAGTCGTTTTCATTTTCTGAATTTTTAATTCACTAAATAGATTGTCACTTCAACGGTTACACGAAACGGTCTTAAAAGTTAAGGTTTACACCCAGGTTCCACACGCGTGGGCGGGGATAAGGGAAGAAGTCAATACCCTGTGAAAACCCTGTATTGTTACCATAACCGAAGTTGAATGTGTCTACTTCAGGATCATAACCGGTGTATTTAGTGATCAGGAACAGGTTCTGTACACTGGCATAAATACGGAAGCGGTTAATGTGACTGCGCTGCATCCAGGAAGCCGGGAAAGTATAGCCCAGTGTAAAGTTCTGACCACGTATATAAGACCCATCTTCTACCCACCAGGTATCGAAGTGGGAATCCTGTGTGAATTTGTAGCTGCGTACCTGTGCAATGGAAGTATTCTGGTGATCAGGTGTCCATCCATCCAGTACGGTTTTCAGGCTGTTGGCCAGTGTTTGGCGGTCTTCTGTCGAGTGTTTGAAGGCAGCGGCGGTGTTCATACCCTGTACAAAGCGGATATCGGCGGTCAGATCCCAGCCTCTATATTTCAGTGTGGTGCTGAAGGTACCGGTCCATTTCGGGTTGGCGCGGCCAATGATGCTATACACCGGGTTGCCGGCAGCATCGTATACATACTTTCTGTCGCCCGGCAACAGCGAATGTTTCGCTGCTTCGGCAGCTTCGTCTGTACTGTAAGTACCCAACCTGGTCATGCCATAGAAAGAACCGATAGGCTCACCTACTCTCAGCACATTCGTTTGTCCGAGGAAGTTAGGACCCGGGAAGATATCGGCATTACCATCGTTGAGTGTGAGGATGGTGTTTTTGTTGGAAGTAAAGAGGAAGTTGGTAGTCCAGGTGAAATTAGGTGTTTGGATGTTGGTAGTGCTCAGTCCAATTTCCCATCCTTTGTTTCTCATCGATCCTACGTTTTTGTAAACGTTACCGTTATAGGTACCGGCAGACCATGGAATGGGGGCTGCCAGGAGCAGGTCGGTAGTTTTACGGTTGTAGTAGTCTACGTTCAGGTTGATGCGGTTGTCTAACACAGAGAGTTCTACGCCGGCATCTACCTGGGTAGATTTTTCCCATTTCAGGTTCGGGTTACCAATATAGCCCGGTACCAAAGTAGGTTGATTAGCGCCACCAATAACGGTTTGATCGGGTCTGTACTGGGCGAAGTTCTGGAACTGCCCGATTTCCTGGTTACCGGAGAGACCATAGCTGGCACGTATTTTCAGGTTATTCACAAATTTGCTGTGTTTCAGCCATTCTTCTTCAGATACACGCCAGGCGGCGGCTACAGAAGGGAAGAATGCGAATTGTTTTTCCTTGCTGAACTTGGAAGAACCATCATATCTGCCGGTAGCGGTAAACAGGTATTTACTGTGCAGGCTATAGTTAACGCGTGCATAGTAAGAATTCATATCCCAGGGAGAAGTGAGGGAAGTAGCGTTTGACCGTACAGAACCGGCGCCCAGGTTATTCCATTGGAAATAATCGGTTACGAAGTTCTGCGTTTCTACCAATGCATTTTCTCCTGAATATTTGATGAAGGAAATACCACCCACGGCATTCAGGGTACTGTTGTTGCCCAGGTCTTTGTTATACGTCAGGTAGCTTTCTGACTGCCAGTATTTATTGTAATCATCTGTAATCCTGGCTACGCCGCCCTGGTCCTGCGATAAGTGAGGAAGGTCGGTGCCGCTGTAGAAGTTAGCTTTGTTGCTTACCAGGTCGTAACCGAAGTCTGTTTTGAAGTCCAGGTCTTTGGTGATATGAAACAACAGGTATACATTACCCAGGGTATGCTGGGAGTTATTCAGCGTATAACGGCTCTGGGCAATATGTACCGGGTTGGGGCCTCCTTCCAGGCCGGCAATGTCGTTGTTGCCTGCCCAGGTACCATCGGGGTATCTTACCGGTACAATCGGCACTTCTTCTGTTACCATCCTGGGTACGTTTAAGCTACCGTTACCATCAGATACCAGTCTTTGTTTGCTGGAAATGATATTAAGGCTACCACCTATTTTCAGCCATTTTTTTACATCATTGTCGAAAGTCAGGCGGGCAGAATACCTTCTGAACCACGACTGTGTCATTAAACCGTTCTGATCCAGGAAGCCGAGGGAGGCGCTGTACACCAGCTTATCGGTACCACCCTGGAAGTTGAGTTGATGACTGGTAGAGATAGCCGGTTTATACGTTTCTTTTTCCCAGTTGGTATTATACAGTGGCTTATCATTGGCATCAAACAATTTTGGAAAGTTCTGATGGTTCAGTGCTTTTGGAGGTGCCCAGGTGCCGTGTTGCGGGTCGAACTTGGTGGCATTCACAAAAGCTTCGTTATATACTTTTACAAACTCGTCGGAGTTGAGGGTAGGCAGGTGCCGGGAGAGGGTACTTACGTTCACATCGCCCTGGTAGCTTACTTCGGTAGGACCGGCTTTACCACGTTTGGTGGTGATCATGATAACGCCATTGGCGCCCCTGGCTCCATAGATAGCGGTGGAGGAGGCGTCTTTCAATACTTCCAGGGAGGCGATATCGTTCGGGTTGATGGCGTTTCCATCTACGCCGGCTATTCCATCTACTACATACAGTGGATCTATGGCCGAGTTGATGGAGCCAATACCACGGATACGCACTTTGGCGGCCTGGCCGGGTGCGCTGCTGTTGATGTTGACTTCTACGCCGGGTATTTTCCCCTGTAAGGCCTGGGAGATATTGGGCACGGGGGCGTCCATGATCTTCTCCGCTTTCAGGGAAGCTACGGCGCCAGTGAGGTCAGATTTTTTGACGGAACCATAACCAATTACCACGAGGTCGTTCAGCGTGTTTACCTGTACGTCGAGCGCTACATCGATAACAGTTCGGTTACCTACCTTTACTTCCTGGTTGGCAAACCCGGTAAAGGAAAATACCAACACTGCATTGCTGTTGGGTACCGTCAATGAATACACGCCATTTTCATTGGCAATGGTACCGCTCGAGGTACCTTTGATGGCCACCGTGGTATTAGGGATCGCTGTCCCGTCTGCCGCATTGGTGACCTTGCCACTAACTTTAATTTGGGCCATCGCGTGCATGGAGAGCAGTATACATGCAAGCACATAAACAAGTGTTGTTTTCATAACAAGTCTTTAGAGATGATGGAATAATAGCCGGTAAATTGTTCTTCCAGTTGATAAGCGACGTGGGAATATTTTCATACGTGGATTCCCACTGCGACAAAATCGATTTAGTGTTGTTAAATCATGATAATAACAAGTTTTACATAGTTAGATAGTTTGATAATTACATGGTTAGAAAGTTAGATTCGGTTGATGAATTAATAATAATAACCGAACAGCCGAAATTGTTTACGCGTTAGTGCTGATTTGCTGGCCATTTTTTTAAACGGCAATGGCGTCTGACAATTGATCGGCTTCCTCCCTGAAATTTGCTGGTCCTTCGGGTCTTCTCTGTTTACATTGTGCTAGTCGTAGAAGCTGTTGTGAGCAATGATATGGTTCATGGTTTTTAGTGCTGCAACAACTTCCGGTATAACTCCATTCTAAATGCGGGTTTATGTTTTCTATACCCCACCACGTTCAATCGTCTGCGTTCGGGTAAACGCAGGGCTGCTCCAGATCCACTCCATGCTTTGCAAAATCGTTTTATCACTGAGGGCTAAAAAAAGAATCGACCGGTAGCCGGTAGCCAGTGGCTTGTTTCCTTGAATCGATGTTGCCAGTGCTTTCGGCTGATACGGTACCTGACTGCCCTCTGGTGTGAAAGCTGTAATGGTAATTTCCGCAGGAAGTGGAGCTATGAATAAGTTTTTCATCATGTGGTCCCGGGTATTATGTACAAACATAGAAACATTAATGAATTAATGCAAGAAAAGTTTTTAACAAAACCTTAACCAGCTGATTTTGAGTAAAATATTTTAAATCATATTACTATGAATATTTTTTATTGTTAATGTTTATACCGGATCGTTCTTTTACAGGTACCAAAAAACACCACTGCACGCCAGAATCAACGGTAGAAAATTGGTATTCTTGTTATTTTCCAGTTTTTTTGCGGCATGAATTTGAGCATAGATCATAAAAATCCACTTCCCCTTCATGTTCAGGCAGAAAACCTGTTACGGAATATGATCAAGGATCCGCAGTATGCCGGCGGAAAATTTTTACCCAATGAAATTCAACTGGCGAAACAACTGGCTATCTCCCGGTCTACGTTACGCCATGCACTCAATAAACTGGTATATGAAGGGCTGCTCACCCGGAAGAAAGGGGTAGGGACCAAAGTGGCAGAAACAGCCATCAGCTCTAAATCCAAGAACTGGCTGAGCTTCACGCAGGAAATGAATGCCCGTGGCATCACCATCAAAAACTTTGAATTACACGTTACCTGGGTATTACCAGATGAAACGGTAGCCAACTTCTTTGAAATCAGCCCCGATAAGAAAGTATTGAAACTAGAGCGCCTGAGAGGTAAAGCAGAAGGGCCTTTTGTATATTTTATTTCCTATTTCCACCCCAGGGTAGGATTAACCGGGGAAGAAGATTTTAAACGCCCACTCTATGAAATATTGGAGAAAGAATATATGACAGTGGCAACACTCTCCAAAGAAGAGATCAGCGCCAAAACAGCCGACAAATTTATTGCATCCAAACTGGAACTGGAACCAGGAAGTCCTATCCTGTTCAGGAAACGCTTCGTATATGACCAGGGCGAACGCCCTATTGAATATAATCTTGGCTACTACCGCGCTGATAGCTTCGTATATACGGTAGAAAGCAGGAGAGACTAACGACTACTTACCAACAAATCATATTACAGCGCCGTACCCGCCTTTATAAAGCCGGTACGGCGTTGTTGTATTAATAATATTAAGGCTGTGGTGCTGCAGCTGCATCTTTGGTAACCACCGGCCATACGCCCGGCTTAGGCACACTCACGCCTTTATTGGAACCTCTCACCCCGGCATCCTGGCCAAAATAATACAGCGGCCATCCCTTGTAGGTGAGCTGCTTTTTACCAAACACCATGGTGGTACCAAACAGTGTTTTATCCAATACAGAAGGCACTACTACCTGGTCTGTTTCATAAATAGGCCAGATGGCATTGTTGGAAAAATCTGCTTTGGTAAAAGTATTCACATTAAACTTATCCGGCGCGAATGCATACAGTGTAACACCTTTGGCATCTGTGAAGTACAGGGTTTTACCGGTACCTTCGGTGTGGTCGGCCAGGTAATTTTTACCATCAGCACCCACCAGCTGTGTATTTACCAGCTGTATGGTGTAGTCTGTTTTTGCCACAAACCATACATTATTCACCGCTTCTCCCTTGGTTTCTCCTGCTGCTTCCCGTACGTTGGTACCGCCTACATTAGGCGCAAAATAATACAGGGGCCATCCTTTATAGGTAGTTTGTTTTTTACCATCGGTGGTAGTAATGGTAGCGAAGTCTTTGATGTCCAGACCTGTGCCCAGCGCGGCCTGTGCCAGGTTGTCGCCCGCATAATAAATAGGCCATACTGCGGCGCAACCGCCGGTACAGTTGTTGGATCCGTTAAAGTCATTGGAAAAATAATAAAGCGAATTGCCATCTACATCAGTGATATGATTACCCACTGCGGCGCTGGCGCTGATTTGTACTACCGGCTTCGGTGCGGGCGTATCAGGGTTACTATTTTTGCTGCCGCAGGCGCTGAGGGCCACAATGCCGGCTATAGCTATCCATGAGAATAAGGTGTTTGTTACGCAGTTCATGCTGATTAAAATTTTTTCGGGAATAAAAAATAAGTACGCAACTGCCTGCCGCTGGCCAGCAAGGCAGCGCAATCCGGTACGCATACTTATTCGGAAGAAATCATGAAAAGGTTGCCACGATGAAAAAATATTTTCTACGGGGCGCCTGTTTAATACGATGATTAAAATGCGCCCTGCTCCTTATAATCTGCTAAATTTGTTGCCATGGTAAACGAACAATACTACCTGCAACAATACGAATTACAGGAAAACGATACCCGGTTAGTGATGGAGGTCATGTCGGTGTACCTGTATCCCCTGGAAACCTTTACCATCACAGATGCGGTAAACCGCATCCTGGAAGTGCGCGGCACCCGGGTTGGCGATATCCTGCAACACCTGGTTGCTGTGGGACTGGCCATAAAAAATGTAACCGGCAGCTATTCACTGACGCCGGAAATGAACTTTTGGCTGTTCCCCCAAACCATTACCAGGCCTGCTTTTGAACAACTCTTACCTGGTACCCGGCGCGCCATACACGCCTTTTATAGCATGAGCGCCCGCCTGCAGGACTTACAGCAATTACTCACCGCTTATTTTACGGGCGACCGGTTACTATTATCGCTTCCCATCCGGAAAATAGAACAGGAGCTGGAAGAATACCAGCCCTACCTGTCGTACCTGCTGTATTTCCCGGCTTATGCGTCGCTGCTCGCGCTCTTTAGCCAGGATAGCCTCCAGGAAATGGCCAGGTTTGCCCTGAAGTATAATATTTTAAAAATGCCGCCGGTGGCGATATTGGAAGCGTTCCGCGATCAATACGCCGTAAGCTTCCCCGAGTTGGCCCTGCTGCAGGGACACCTCGATCCACCGGCCGCCGATGATGCCGCAGACGATAGCTATGCCCAGGCAGTGGTACAGCTTTATGCCAACGATCCCGGCAAAGCGCTGGCCCTGTTTGAAAAAGGAATCAAACAGCAACGGCAGCACGATAAAAAAAATATCCTGCCCCTGTCGCCGGTATATGCCTTCTATTACACCTTTACGCTGGCGCTCCTGCCGGGGGACCAGGTAAATCCGAAAATCAGTAAAATAACGGCCACGTACGAACGGAAACTATTCCCCGCCATTACACCGGCCGTTTGCCTGCTGCATTTTCATGCAGGACGCAAGGAGAAAGGAGACAACCTCCTGCTTGTTTTACTGGAGGGCGGAGAAAGCCCCCTGCTCAGCTACCTGTCGGTATTGTGTTTGCAGTTGCTGCATCCTAACAGCCGCTTGCTCCGCACCTTCGGCCCACAGATCGGGCGCCTGCTCAGCCTGGGCATAGAACGGCACTATCGTTTACTGACCTACGAATATTTAAGTTTATTTAAGGGAGATGATTACCAGGGATATGAAAGCACCTTCCGGGAGATAGCCGCTATTACCCGCTACCCCCCGGCATTTTCGCAGATGGAACAAACGCCCGACTGGGAACGGTTATTGAACACCTTGCTGGGCGTAGATAATCATCTCAGTAAAAAAGAGAAAAATGTAACGGCTTCCCGGTTAATTTACCTGGTGGATTTCAACCATTACAAAATACAGCCGGTGCTTCAAACTTCCCAGGGAAATAATAGCTGGAGCGCTGGCAGGAATGTGGCCTTGAAAAAGCTCAAAGAAGGAAAGGCGGAAGCCATGACGCCCCAGGATGTTCGTATAGGCAATACCGTTCAAAAAGATCATTATTATAACTACGACGGGGAATCCTACTCTTTCGCAGAAACCGTCTGGCAGGAAATTGCCGGTCACCCATACCTGTTTGCTGCCGATGATCCCACTATCCCGGTAGAAATCATAAAAGCGCCGCCAGAGCTGAGCATCAACAATACCGGCCAGGGATATACCTTCAGCGCCAACATAGAGGATTATGTCAGCGAAACGGTGTTTGTAAAGGAAACCAGTACCCGGCTGAAGGTCATCTCCCTGACTGCCCAGCAACGGCGATTGCTGCAAACCCTGCAACAGGTACGCATAGTACCTCATGCGGGAAAAGATAAGCTGCTACAAGTGCTGAAAGGAATAGGCGCACACCTTACTATCCATGCTGATATGGGCGATATGACGGCCAATATCAACAAACGACCGGCCGACAGCCGCATTGTGATTCAGTTACTGCCCCTGGGCGAAGGATTAAAAGCCGGCCTGTATGTAAAGCCCTTTACGATGGATCCGCCTTACTGCAAACCTGGTACCGGCGCGCACAACATCATCGGCGTCAGCAACGGGGAGCGATGGCAGGCTATCCGGGACCTGCCCCGGGAACAGGCCAACCTCCGTGAACTGATGAATCTCCTGCAAGGAGCTATCTTACCGGATATCTCCGATGATACCATCATTTTTGAAGATCCGCTGGACTGCCTCCAGTTGCTGGAAGTGATCCGCCAACACCCCGGGCTGGTAAGGGCGGAGTGGCCGGAAGGAGAGCGATATAAAATAAAACAACAGGCAGGATTTGCGCAGCTCAGTATCGGTATCCGGGAAAAGAATCACTGGTTTATGTGCGAGGGCGAGCTGAAAGTAGACGAAACCACCGTCATATCGCTGAAAGACTTGCTGGATACATCGCTCACCGTAAAGAAGAGATTTGTGGCGCTGCAGAATGGCGAATACCTGGCGTTGACGGGCGACTTACGCAAACGACTAAACGAAATGGCGAGTTTTGCCGGCATCGATCGCCAGGGAATCAGCATCCCGGCTTTTGCCGCGCCAGTATTGGAAGAGTGGCTGGAACAGGCCGGGGAAGTGAGCACCGATGCCGCCTGGAAAGATTTTGCCCGTAAACGGGCCACAGCAATGGCGCTTACCGTTCCCGTGCCGCTCACCCTGCAAACAACCTTACGCCCCTACCAGGAAGAAGGATTTCATTGGATGACGCACCTGGCGGCCTGGGGAGCCGGCGCCTGCCTGGCGGATGATATGGGCCTCGGTAAAACCATCCAGGCCATCGCCCTGCTGCTACACCGCGCCATGGAAGGGGCGGCACTAGTGATTTGCCCCGCTTCGGTGGTCAGCAACTGGAGCAGCGAAATCCGCCGCTTTGCACCCTCCTTGAATGTAGTGTTGTTGGCGAACGGCCGCCGTAGCGCCCTGATCAAAAAAGCTGGCCCCCTCGATGTGGTCATCACCACATATGGACTGCTACAGGCGGAAGAAAAATTGTTGTCGACCGTGAAATGGCCTACCGTGGTGCTGGACGAAGCGCATACCATTAAAAACTTCCAGACCAAAACCTCCAAAGCGGCCATGTCGCTGCAGGCAGGGTTTAAACTGATGCTAACAGGCACGCCTATACAAAATCATATGGGAGAGATCTGGAACCTCTTTAACTTCCTTAACCCTGGCCTGCTGGGTACCCTGGATCATTTCAATAAACAATTTGTATTTCCATCTGTCCGCAACCCGGAAAGCACCGTGAAGCTACACCTGAAGAAATTGATAGCCCCCTTTATCCTGCGGCGTACCAAAACCGCGGTGCTGGACGAGCTGCCAGAGAAAACAGAGATCCTGAAAATGGTGCCTTTATCGCCCGATGAAGCGGCCTTTTATGAAGCGGTGCGCAGGAAGGCGCTGGAAAATATCAAAGCACAGGAAGGAAGTGCGGCCCAGCAACATATCCGCGCGCTGGCAGAAATCAGCCGCCTGCGCATGGCGGCTTGTAGTCCGCAGCTGGTGGATGCGGAAACGGATATCGCGTCTTCTAAATTACAGGTATTCCGGGAGATAGTGGAGGAGCTGGTATCCAACAATCACCGCGCGCTGGTGTTCAGCCAGTTTGTAAAACATCTCGACCTGGTGAGGGAAGCATTGCAGGCACAAGGCATTCCTTACCTGTACCTCGATGGCAGCACCCCCATTTCTCAGCGCGATAAACTGGTGAAAGATTTCCAGTCGGGCAAGGGCCAGTTATTCCTGATCAGCCTTAAGGCGGGTGGTCTTGGGTTAAATCTTACGGCAGCCGATTACGTGATTCACCTGGACCCCTGGTGGAATCCGGCTATCGAAGAGCAGGCCTCCGACAGGGCCTATCGCATCGGGCAAACCAGGCCCGTTACCATTTATCGCCTGGTAACACAGCATACTATTGAAGAAAAGATTATTGCCCTGCACAATAGTAAAAGAGACCTGGCCGACCAGCTGCTGGAAGGCAGCGACCAGTCGGGCCGTCTTTCTGCAAAAGAGCTGCTGGCACTGATTGCGGCGGAGCATGATGTATAAGCGAACCGTGGCAACAGCTTTCTGCTTTTTGCTCAAAAAGGAGAGGGACTGATGCTTGTCCATCCTCCATCAATGACCAGGCTTTGTCCGGTGATATGCCGGGCATAATCTGATACGAAGAATAGCGCTGCCTGGGCAATGTCCAGCGTGCCGGCGGGCCGCCCCATTGGCGTAATGGCCGCCCAGGTTTTTTCGTAAGAAGGATCATCCTGCGTACGTTCGGTGAGGGTGGCGCCGGGAGCAATGGTATTGACCGTAATTTTAAAAGGAGACAGTTCTATTACCAGGTTTTTAGCCAGCATTTCCAGGGCAGCCTTACTCATGCCGTAGGCTGCCAGGTCTTTATGTGCCTGGTGGCCTGTTACAGAGGAGGTAAAGAGGATGGCGCCTCCCTGTTCCTGTCGCTTCATTTGATTGGCCGCCGCCTGGGCCAGGAAAAAGGTACCTCCCAGATTCACCTGCATTACCCGGTTGAATGCCGTGGGACTATACGTAAAGAAATCGCCAAACAGGGTGATACCGGCATTGGCAATTACGATGTCCAGGCTGCCATAGCGACTTACTGCCGTGTTGACCATTTGTTGCAGAAAGGTTACATCACTGGAATCGCCAGGCATGGCGATGCAGATGCCTTTGTCGGAGGTAATTTCATCGGCGGCGTTGCGGGCCAGTGCTTCGTCGATATCATTGAGTATAACAATGGCGCCCCGTGTAACCAGCTGTTTGCATATTTCAAATCCAATGCCCTGGCCGGCGCCGGTAACGATGGCTACTTTATTTTCGAAATTCATAACGGTTCTTTTAGTGTGATCAGCCTAGTTAGTGAGAATCGCGGGTTACCTCGCTGCCGGAGCTGCCTTTGAGAAAGTCGAGGTCGGCGCCGAGATGGGCTTGTTCTACATGCTGTTGGTATAATTGTACATATCCGCGGGTCGACTGCGGGTATGCCGGGTGCCAGGCAGCTTTTCTCTTAGCTATTTCTGCATCGGAGAGTGCCGCATGCAGGCGGCGTTCATGTACATCCAGGGTGATGATGTCGCCGTCGCGGAGAATGGCGAGGGTACCGCCGGCAGCGGCTTCCGGTGATACGTGCAGCACCACGGTACCGAAGCCGGTACCACTCATCCGGCCGTCGGAAATACGCACCATATCGGTGATACCTTTTGCCAGGAGTTTGGCGGGCAGTCCCAGGTTACCTACTTCCGGCATGCCGGGGTATCCTATGGGGCCTGCGTTTTTAAGCACCAGTATACTGTTTTCATCCACCTCCAGCGCCGGGTCATCGATACGTTTTTTATAGTCGTCAATATCTTCAAACACTACCGCTTTGCCGGTATGCTGCATGAGATGGGGGCTGGCAGCAGAGGGTTTGATCACGGCGCCGTTTTCACAGATATTGCCTTTCAGCACCACGATGCCTGATACCGGGTTAAAGGGGGTATCTATACCAGTGATCACGTCGGGATTATAGCTGATGGCATGTGCGTAGTTGACGCCGATAGTTTTGCCATTGGCGGTGATACAGTCTTTGTGTAAATGGCCCAGTAGGGCATTGATCACTGCTGGTAGTCCACCGGCATAATAAAGATCTTCCATAAAATGGCTGCCCGAAGGCTGCAGGTTGGCGATCAGGGGGATGTTCGCCGAAAACGTGTCAATATCTTCCAGGTTCAGTGGAACGCCTATGCGGCCGGCAATGGCCAACAGGTGTATCACGAAGTTGGTAGACCCGCCGATGGCGGCATTTACCCGGATGGCGTTTTCAAAGGCTTCCCTGGTAAGGATGTCTGACAACCGCCGGTTGTCCTTCACCATTTTCACGATTTCTGTTCCTGACAATTGCGCCAGTACTTTCCTGGCCGCATCCGGTGCAGGGATGGCGGCGTTCTGTGGTAGTGATAGCCCCAAAGATTCTACCATGCAGGCCATCGTGGATGCGGTGCCCATCACGGCGCAATGGCCGTCGCTCCGGCACATCCCAGCTTCGGCCAGGGCCAGCTCTTCCTGTGTCATGCGCCCCGCTCTTACTTCTTCGCTGAACCGCCATATATCGCTGGTGCCAATGGCACGACCTTTATGCCTACCGGTGAGCATAGCGCCTCCCGATACTACGATGGTGGGGATATTCACGCTACAGGCGCCCATGACCAGCGCCGGCGTGGTTTTGTCGCATCCGCATAATAATACCACCCCATCCAGTGGGTTGGCACGGATCGATTCTTCCACATCCATACTCACCAGGTTGCGATATAACATGGCGGTGGGCTTTATGAGGGTTTCCCCCAGCGACATCACCGGGAATTCCAACGGGTAACCGCCGGCCTCCAGTATACCCCTTTTTACCGCCTCGGCCAACTCCCGGAAATGAGAATTACAGGGCGTAAGTTCTGACCAGGTATTACAAATACCTATAATAGGCTTGCCTTCCAGCTCATAGGCAGGAATGCCCTGCTTCTTCAGCCAGGCGCGGTAAATAAAACCATCTTTGCCTCCACGGGCAAACCAGTGACTACTTCTAAGTGAATGTTCCTGCATAACGGGAATGGATATAGTGTACTTTATTACAGATGTTGAAATTTACGGATTTTGACAGTGGTATGCAACCCTAAAATTATCAGGTGAAATAACCTGCTTTCCCTACATGATAACTAGGCTATTATTTAACAGATGTTTATCACACATGGTAATATAAGCTCAAAATAATTTATGGAATTTCGCCTTTGTTGCGTCTGTAATTAACAACCCGTAATTCCAACAATGAAAAAAATTCTATTCACTGTCCTGTGCATTATTGTGAGTTTGTGCTGTGCTGCCCAACAGGCTACCCTCAACGGAAATGTGTCGGATACACTAAATGGCGTCAAATTATCCAACACGGTAGTAGCATTGCTCCATGCTAAGGACTCCCTATTATATAAATTTGCCAGAGCGGATGACAAAGGTCACTTCGACATCAAAAATATTCCTGCGGGCAATTATGTCCTGCTGGTTACTTACCCCACCTACGCCGATTATGTAGAATCATTAACACTAACGGATACTTCTCATATTCATCTCAATAAGATTATCCTGATACAGAAATCCCGCCTCCTGAAAGAGGTAGTGATACAGCAAAAAGTGGCCGCCATCAAGATGAAGGGAGATACTACGGAGTTCAATGCAGAAAGCTTCAAAACTGCGGCCAATGCCTCTGTGGAAGACCTGTTGAAGAAATTGCCAGGTATCCAGGTCAATAGTAAAGGCCAGATTACCGCCCAGGGAGAAACAGTAAAGAAAGTACTCGTAGATGGGGAAGAATTTTTTGGAGATGATCCTACCCTGGTGACCAAAAATCTCCGCGCCGATATGGTGGATAAAGTACAGCTATATGATAAAAAGAGCGACCAGGCCACCTTTACCGGCGTAGACGATGGCGAAAAATCAAAAACCATTAATATCCAGTTGAAGGAAGACAAGAAACGGGGATACTTCGGAAAGCTGGCTGCAGGCGCCGGCGATCATGGCTTCCATAACACAGAAGGGTTGTTTAATTTATTCCGGGGAAAGAAGAAAATTGCAGCCTATGGTATTGCTTCCAATACAGGAAAGATTGGCCTCAATTGGGAAGACCAGGAAAAGTTTGGCGCCAGTTCCATTTCTGTAGACGACCAGGGTAACATGGAGTTTTTTGGCGCCCGTGGCGATGACCTCGATAATTGGAGTGGCAGATATGAAGATAATGGGTATCCACTGGTGCAAACCGGGGGGCTGCACTATGGCGATAAGTGGGACCAGGACCGGAAAAACCTGAATGTGAACTATAAATTCATGAAGCTGTATGTGGACGCTGATAAAACGATCTCCAGCCAAAATATCCTGAAAGATACCATCTACTCCAGTAACTCAGCGGAGCAATCGAAAAACAGTATCATGAGAAACCGGATCAACGGTCTTTATGAATTGCAGGTAGATTCTACTTCCTCTATTAAATTATTGGTAGACGGGGGGCTCGATCATAAAATCACCAGTATGCGCAATACTTCTGAGATGCAGAAGAATGATATGCTGATTAACAACGGGCATCGTATTACCAACAATACGTCTGATATCGGTAAACTCAATGCGAACCTGCTTTGGCGGAAAAAATTAAAGAAGAAGGGACGTACCATTTCCCTGAACATCGCTGAAAATTACAGCCGTACCAACGGGGAAGGTACCCTGGATGCGTTGACAGCGTTCTATCAGAAAGGGCAGGTGGATTCTACCCAGCGTATTGATCAGCTGAAGACCGTTAATAACGAGCAACTCAACATCAATACGAACATTACCTATACAGAGCCGCTTTCAAAGAAATCGTCGCTCGTCTTTAATTATGGCATTAATATCAGCAATAGTCATTCGAACCGTAACTCGTTTAACAAAAATAATGGCGGTAAATATAGCCTGCTGGATTCGCTGTACAGCAACGACTACGCCTTTAATGTACTCACGCACCGCGGTGGCATCAGTTACGCCTATACGTTAAATAATAAATTAAGGCTGAACCTTGGAGGTAATGTTGGATTCACCGATTTTAATCAAAAGGATATGTTCCGGAATCACCAGCAGGAGCGGAGCTTTGTAAACTGGTATCCCAATGCGTCGGCGCGGTATAGTTTTACCCAGCAGCGCCGTCTTAATTTTTTCTACCAGGGGTATACGCAGCAACCGGATATCAACCAGTTACAACCCATCCGTACCAACGATGATCCCCTGAATATCACCATTGGAAATCCTAATCTGCAACCGTCCTTCAATAACAGCTTCCGGCTGGCCTATTCAGACTATAAGGTAATGAGTGGCCGGAGTATCTGGGCCTCTGTTGGTTATAATTTTGTTTCGGATGCTATCAGCAGCCGGAGCGACCTGGATACTTCCGGTAAAAGAACGTCGCAGGCAGTGAATGTGAATGGTAACCGGAACATCCATTATAACCTGGATATGGGCTGGAAGATCAGCGCATGGGATTTAAGGATTGGCGGCGGTGTAGACGGCGATTTTTCCCGGAATGTGAATTATGTCAACTCCCTGTTGAATATTACCAACTCCAGCCGCACTGCTATCAGTTTCAACATGCAAAAAGAGGCGGAGAAGAAATACCAGTTTTATTTTACTGCCAGCGCTAATTATAATGTTGGTGTATCTTCTGTACAGAGCACTTTTCGCACAGACTACTGGTCGTATTATATAGAGCCTAACCTAAATGTGTATCTGCCTTGGAAGTTGCAGTTGCACGGAGATATGAATTATGCCATCCGGCAGCGTACTGCGGTGTTTACCGGTAATAACAATGCGATGATTGTGAACGCATTTCTTGCGAAGAAATTTGGAAAGAAAGAGTTGATGCAGGTAAATTTTTCGATGAATGATATACTCAATCAGAATATAGGGTTCGACAGGTCGGTGCAAACCAATACCGTTACGCAAACGCGCTACGGCACTATTGGCCGGTATGCGTTATTGTCTTTTATCTGGAATTTTAATAAACTGGGTCCGGGCGCCCCGAAACAATAAGTGACCATGAATAACATCCGATTGAAATTACGTTTAACCGTTTTAGTGGTATCAGTTGCTTTGTCCTTACAGGCGCAGGTATCCCCTTTTCTGTTGCAGGGGCGTATTGAATATGAAAAGCGGGTGAACCTGCATGCCCAGATGGATGAGGCATTCAAAAAGGAGCAGGATCATTCCTGGTACGAATCCATTAAGAAGAGCGCTTCCCAGTTCCAGGTCACTTATTTCGACTACTCATTTGCGGGTAATACCAGTTTATATAAACCGGGAAGAGAGAACCCTGAAAATAAGAACCCATTTATGGGGGAAGCGCCAGCGAGCGCGAATATTGTATATTCGAAGCTGGATAGTATGCAGTCGGTATCGCAAAAGAAAGTGTTTGAGCAACTATTCCTGGTAAAAGACAGTATCCGGCCTATCCATTGGAAAATCACCGATGAAACGCGCAAAATAGCGGGTTTTGATTGCCGCCGGGCTAATGCCATCATCATGGACTCCGTATACGTGGTGGCATTTTATACCGATGCCATCGTAACGCCGGGAGGTCCGGAATCTTTTGCCGGTTTGCCGGGGATGATACTGGGAGTAGCCTTGCCCCACGAGCATACTTCCTGGTTTGCCACCAAGGTATTGGTAGATGATATCAAGGAAGGTACCCTGGTGCCGCCCACTAAGGGAAAGGCGGTAAATAATAAAGCCCTGCGGGAAAGCCTTAACAAAACTATTGGGAAGTGGGGTGGATTTGGTCCGCTTTATCTACGGTCAATTTCCTTATAATTGCAGTTCAGACCACTGACATTATGGAGGGATTACAACATTTCCGGCAGCTTTATCAGCCCGTTCAGCCCGCAGCAGAACAGGAAAAGGGGCCGGTGTTGTATCGCGAATTATTGCCACATGCCGGATTGCTGGCATATGTATACTGCTACTGGGAACTCAAATCCACGGGTGCTTTAGCGGTGCCTTATCACTACCGGGTGATAGCAGACGGATGCATAGATATTTATTTTGAACCCCATCAGCCAACAGAAAGTTACCTGATGGGGTTTAGCAATTCCTATACAGCCTTTCCGTTGTATGAGGATTTTCATTTTGTGGGCATTCGTTTTTTGCCGGGTATGTTGCCCTTGTTGTTCCGGTTAAATGCCGCAGAGCTGACCGACCAGTCGGCGCCACTGGATGCTATTTGCCGGCCATTGGCTACTTTTTTGGCAGCGCGTTTTCATCCCGGTTTAGCTTTGGGAGAGATGAAAGCTTTGCTGGATGAATATTTGCTTGGATTGGTGGGTAAGGGTATCGTTACTGCTGATAGCCGCTTGTATGAGGCCATTTCGACGATCCTTGATACCGGGGGAATGATTGGTATCGAAAAGGAGTTAGCAGTCGGTATCAGCCCGCGGCAGTTGCGTCGATTATTTCAATTTTACGTGGGCGATACGCCTAAAGCTTTCAGCGAAGTAATCCGGTTCCAGAAAACATTGCAACGCATGACGCGTCATCGGAAGCAGCGTGCTTACCTGGATACCGGTTATTATGACCAGGCTCATTTTATCAAATCGTTTAAGCAATTATACGGTCTCACTCCTTCGAAAGTCCTGCTTTAATTTGTCCGTTTTTTACAATGTTTGTTTTCCCGGGCAGCCTAATTTTGCTGTCATCTAACTAAAAAAATATGAAGCAGGGCTTATTATGGGTATTATTATGCTGCTTTGCAGGGCCCATTTATTCACAGACAAAACCAGGAAAAATGAAATTGAATGCAGGTATTATTACGTCGAAAATAGCGGAGAGTAAGCGGTTTTACACGGAGATATTGGGCTTTGGGGTGACGTTTGAAAATGATTTTTACCTGTTGTTGCATACGCCGGACAAGCAATCGGAGATCAGTTTTTTATTGCCGGAACACGCGTCTCAACAACCCTTATTCCGGCCGGCCTTCGAGGGGAAGGGTGTTTATTTGACGATAGAAGTGGAAAAGGTAGATGAGATGTATGAGCGTATCAAAGCGCAGGGGGCGGTGATTAAAATCCCCATCCGCAATGAGCCCTGGGGCGACCGGCATTTCGCTATTGCAGATCCTAATGGTGTAGGGATCGATATTGTAACTTATTCACAGCCATAGCGCGTTAACATTTCTTTAAGATAATGAAATCTTAAAATCGGTTGGTACTGGGCTAAACAGGACTCATTTTTGTTTCGGTGATGGTAACTAAAAAATTTTAACCATGGCAAAACAAAGCAAGGATGCAGTAAAGCATGAGATCCAGGAATTAGCGATTGGCAACTACAAGAGTTATCCTGCCGATTATGAGACAGGCCCGGTAGCCGTTTCGCAGAATATTCAGTCGCTGGCCAGGGGCTACTGGGACTGCAGGGAATATAAAGAAGTAGAACGGGACGAGCGTTTGGGAATAGGATTGGAAGACTATCAGCATTGGACCAGTGAAGCCTACGATATCTTTATGCGAGCTAATGGACAAACGATGAATTAATATTCCTTCGTATTGTTGCGATAGGCCCGGTACCACGGTACCGGGCCTATTTTTTTTAATAGTGCAACTATTTAAAGCATAAAATTGTTTTATTGATTACGGTGGATTCACTGCCATTTATGTAGTGGGCACTACACCTGCTTAATGATCTGTTTACGCGAGCGTCACCGCCCTTTTGAGCTGGTGTTCTATACCCTCTAATGCATGGGACCAGTGGCTGAACCTGCCATTAATCCTAAAACTTCGACACATGAAAAATTTTATTTGTTTGGTGCTGCTGCTGGTAGCGGGCGTTGGGCTGTCTGCCCAAACTACTACCGCCGTTACTACTGCCGCCGCCGTGGTAAAGGAAGACGACCTGGTAACACAGATCTTTGGTAAGAACAAGGAGTCACTGTTCAGCGAGTTCCTTAAAATTTCCCCGGTAGAAGAGCGGGCTTTCCAGGAGGCGTTCCTGGAATATGAAACAGAAAAGAGTCCGTGGTTATCGGAACGTATTGCGTTGTTAAAAATGTACAATGAGGAATTTGCCTCCCTGGACGAAAAGAAGTTGAATTCACTGACCAAGCAGTTGATTAACAACGACCTGGAATTTGGTCGTTTGCAGATGCGTTATTTCCGTCGTATGAACAAATTGCTGGGGGCTACCCGTGCCGCGGCCTTTTTCCAGCTGGACAACTACCTGGAGCAATCATCGAGGGTATACCTGCAGCACAAGCTACCTTTTATCAAGGAGCTGGAATCCGACCGGCAGGAATATACACATGAGGGCAAGCCGTTGACCAGGAGATAAATCAAACTTTTTCTTCCACGAAGTCGTCACTACGTGGAATGGCATTAAATTTCTCGAGCAAATCTGGCGTAAGTCCTGTCAGCTTACGTTTGCGGGTATCTATCCAGGCGCCGTCCACCAGCACCGTAGCGGATTTGGTACCATCGCCCCTGAAAATTTCGTGTTTGATAGACCAACGGGAAGCGTCAGATTTGCATCGGGTCATTTCGCAGGTAACTTTCACGGTATCGTTGGGATTTATTTCCCGGTGATACAGTAATTCCTCCCGGAAAAGGATGGGGCCTATTCCCAGGCTCAGGAATTGACGGGCATCCAGTCCTACCCGTTCCAATAGGCTAAGCCGGGCTTGCGCCGCAAAATCCGCATAGGCCGAATGCCGCAGATGCATATTAGCATCAATCTGTGACCATAGTACAGGTCCTTCAAAAAATACGTTCATCTTTAAATTTACGGAAAAAAAGGATAGGAAGAGATAACTACCTATAACGGCTATACGTTGACAGTGGCCACCGGTGTATACCTGCCAGGACGGGCTATTTTAACGATTTTTTTTTGTAAAACAAATTTTTTTAGGATCGATAGGTTTTATACTTTCGCGGCATGGAGAGTTGGCAGAGCGGTCGATTGCGGCAGTCTTGAAAACTGTTGACTGTAACAGGTCCCGGGGTTCGAATCCCTGACTCTCCGCTGTGAGGGATAACTGAAAAGTTATCCCTTTTTTTGTCATATATCTTTCGATAGCCATGTTTCCATTTCTAAGAAAACCCAATTCGCGTGCTCTTATTTTGATATCGATTAATGGAACATTCTTTAGGTACATTTCATAAATCATCTGGACGACCTTAGCTTCTTCAGGATTTAGTTCTAAAGTGATAGTACTTTTCTTTCCATTAACACCCGCTTCTACCTTTTTTAAAAATCCAAATAGAGCGATGCGGTTGACAAATCGTCCACTGGTTCTTGCAGCATACATATCGCTGCGAAACTACGACTAACTTTATCAATTCTCCATAACAGATCAAAAGCGCCTATGGAGTCATGCATATCTGCAACACTTACACTAATTGCTATCGGCAGGCCTAAACTGTCAACTGCAAAATGTCTTTTACGGCCATTGATATTCTTTCCTCCATCAATACCGGTTTCTATACTTACAAACGCGCTTTTCTTTATACTCTGGCTATCAATTGCTGCCACTGAAGGAGCATAATTCCGGCCCTGACGCATACGTTCTTTTCTTACAGGTTTCAACATCACTTTTTCGATCAATCCGCTTCTTTTCCATTTGTTAAAATAGTAGTAAACTATTTGCCAGTAAGGAAAATAGCTGCTCAGGTTACGCCATTGACAACCCGTTCTAATAATATTCCGTTTAATATGCTGCGAAGGCAATATTTACGCTTTCTGTTGCTTGTTAATATTTTTTCTATACTTTGCCACTGCGAATCGGTCAGTAAAGTGAACTTTGTTCTCATAGTTTGTTTTGTAGTAAATCCAAACTAATTGATCGGTTCGTTTTTTTCTAATTTCCCGCCTTTAAATTTTTAAACAACTTCTTAAAAGTTAATTGCCCTGGTAATACAGGCGCAGCTGATTTCAATTCAATTTGAACCGGATGCTGAACAATGTGCTCCGGCAACTTTACTTTCGTTCCTTTACATCACAGGCTCCATTATCACAGCAGGTGGAATTGATAATTGCCTGAATAAGGACCATACTTCCCAATATGCCGATCATCAGCATTTTCATTTGTATGGCCAGAATAATGATACTTACACCGATTACTAATCTTACTATCCGGGAGATGCTCCATCTATTTAATATTCTTTTCATAATGCTGAAATTTTCACAGTTTTATTCACCCGCATATTACTGGGTTTCTAATAATGTAAATTTCCTTCTTTATTAACATGAATATGGTGACAATAGTCACACTATTTCTTAGCCGGGATAATTACCTGCTGAATCGTTTCATTGGCCCCGTCTGTTAATCCGGCGAATCATTTTCTTTCAATTGCCGGGAACCGAAATTTGCCTGGTATTCTTTTGGGGAGAGATAATTTTATTTACCGGTTAATTGTTTGGAACGCTGGAAAGAAACCGGATGATTTCCTTTGCAATTGCTTCCGGTGCTTCATTATTTTCCGGTGAAAGATGGCTTAAACCGGCAAGTGATCGCAATTGTGCGCCAGGGATGGTATTGGCTAATACCTGGTTAGTGGTATGCACAAATTCTGGGCTCTTGCCTCCGGACATCAATAATACACTGCTTTTAATTCCCTGGTAATGATGATAGCTGCCGCTTAACTTTTGTGTTTCTTTATGCTCACACAGGTTCGTGTCCAACAGTGCCACTGTTTCCTGCCAGTGCGTACCTCTTATCATCATCCGGAGAATGAAGCCTGCCAGCCAGCGTGGCATTTTACTCAGTGGCGTATGGCCGGCACCTTGTACAAAACTGGTAAAGGCTTGCCTGGGTTGTCCATTTTTTAAAGCCTGTTCATAAGTGGTGATCCATTCCCATGTTGCAGGATTATTCTGCAAATCAACACCTGGTTCATAAAGTACAATCCCCTTAAAGGATGGATGCCGGGTGGCAGTTTCCAGGGTTACAAGCCCTCCGAAACTGTGGCCAAATATATAAGTTGCCCCTGTGGCTTCCTGGACGGCTTTCACATCTTCACATTCCCTGCTCATGCTGTAGGAAGCACCTTGTGCCCCACTGCCACCACGCCCCCGGCGATCCATGATATACAACGTAAAAGAGGAAGATAACATTCCTGCCAGCCTGGTATAGTCTGCTGAAGTACTGAGCACGCCTGGTACAATGATGAGCCCGGGGCCTGTGCCTCCCTGCTGAAAGCCAATGGTAGTGCCATCTGTAGACTGAACGTTGGAATAGGTGAATTTGTGAGTGGTCATAGTAACTGTTTTATGATTGAATTATATTTCAATCATAAAACAAATGTGATTTTATTTTCTGGATAAAAAAAAATATTATTGAAAAATATTTCAATAATAAACGAACAGATGCCAAAGCAAAAGGAGCAATTTGAGGAAATGAGGCAGTTGACCATTTCCCGTTTAAAAAAATCGGGGCTGGAGCTTTTTTCCAGGAAAGGTCTGGCAGCCACCAATATTAAAGAGATTGCAGCACATACGGGTATCAGCCTGGGGTTGATCTATCATTACTATGCTTCCAAAGAGGAGCTGTACCTGCTGTTGGCTAATGAGGCCATGGATAAATCACAGGCGTTATTTGATCAGTTGCAGGCACAAGATATCTCCGTGAAAGATAAGATCACCCAATTTCTCGCCGCTTTTGTGCAGGGTGTGCACAAAGAAGAAGGGATTTATTATTTCATCCTGATATCGCAATTATTTGAAACAGGCAATAAAACGGAAGACCGGAAGCTGCTGAACAGAAAGATGCAATCTATCAGGAACCTTGCTGCCATTGTAAGTGAAGGGCAGCAAACGGGTGAATGTGTAGCAGGCGATCCCTTTGAACTGGCTGCTACCTTCATTTCTGCCACGCAGGGTTTGGCCGGGTTTAAACTGATGTTTAAAAGTAAATTTCACATACCGGATGCGGCCGTACTGACCCGTATATTGCTGAAATGATGGTATAAATTTCACAAGCCCTTTATTTGTTTAGTTTATCATTTAATACCTTCATAAAATAACCAGCCACCACGCTTCTTGCCTGAAATCCAGTCTGTTTCCCGTTGGTTGTTTCATGCCAGTCGCTCAAAGGCACTCTGCTGGGTGTTTCCAAAACATATTTCTGAAACGGTAAAATGAATTTTTCAAACTCAGTATTATCCTTCGCCAATACTGCTGTCCACATGATCCAGTCAGACTTGGTATAGGTTTTACGGGAATCCAGTGGAAGTCCGTAGTTCCGTTGTTTTAACAGATAATAGCTTATTTCTTTGTCAAATGCACTTTTCGGAAACAGATTGAAATCCAGCACTTTGGAGGGCTTTCTACTAATGCATGAGCGGCGATGCTTTGACGGTAAGCCAGCTCGCATAGTTTGGCATAAGCCGCTCCACCGGCATGAGGGGCATCTGCATAGATCTACATCCTGTTGCGCTGCTTCCATTATCATTTTACTATCCGCCGTTTCCATTCTTCTTACAATACCAGCATCCGGGAAGCGGTCGCCGGCAGTATTGCGCACATGAAAAGCCAGTACGTTTTTGCTAACCTTCAGGTTGGCTTTCAGTTGTTCTCCCAGGTTGAGGAAAATATAATTATTTACCCAGCCCTGCTTATAATAAATAGGTTTACCATTCAGATAGATGAATTAAGCGCTTGCATAAGAAACTATCCAAATGCAAAATGGTTTGCTCATTTCAGTTTTGGTGAGTAACAGCGTCCGGTTGCCATTGGTAGTTTACGCGGCTGTCATCTGTCTGTCCGGATATTTTAGTTTTCAGTTGTAACAGCAGATAAGTGGAGCGTAGAGGAGGCTGGCGATTTGATGGCGCCGGTGTTTGCGGGAATATTCAATTTGAGAAGCGGCCGTAGGATATATCTTCAGGATTGTTTCCGCATACTTTGCCTGATTTTTTCCCGGTGTTGTCCACCCCAGGCGCTCAGTTCTCCTATCAGGCCTTTTAAAGACCGGCTATACCCGGTGGCTTCATAGATAATGGTTACCGGCGTAGTCGGATATACATGACGTTTGATAAAGTCATTCAATTCCAGCTCTTTTAACTCCTTAGCCAGTATCCTGGAAGAGATACCGGTCATTTCGTGCTGAATCTCACTGAAGCGCTTTGAGGATTGCATTAAACAGAGGATCAAAGCCAGCTTCCATCTTCCGTTAATAACGGATAGTGCATCAAGGGCGTTTTTAAGCGAACTTGTACATTCTTCCTTGTCTGGAAGGGGCTCATTTATAGTCGTTCTCATAAACACAAATGTAATTGTATTACATAGATGTAACCGCTTTCCTTTGTGTAAGTAGCCTCTTTTGACGACCTGGTACCTATAATTTTGTTGTTGATAATTCGGGAACAGCATCCTTTTAGCTTTAAAAAAAATCGGATGACCCCGGAATTAAAATTGATAAAATTATTAAATAGGTAAATTTTTATGAAACGTATTCTTCATTTAATATCAAGTATACAAGAGAAAGGATCGCATAGCATTCAGCTGGGTCGTGCTATCGTCGAAAAAATTCAGGAGAAATATCCGGGCAGTATATTGGAAGAATTAAACCTGGTCGATATCGACATTCCTCATTTGAATCCTGCTGTTCTCCGCACATTCTTTATTCCCGGAGATCAGCTCACGGAAGAAGAAAAAGTATCGATACGTTTTTCTGATGAAATGGTTGCACAGTTGCTGGCGGCAGATATTATTGTTATTGGCGCTCCGCTTTACAACTTTACGATTCATTCTTCATTAAAGGCCTGGATTGATCATATCACCAGGGCGGGCATCACTTTTGGATATGGTGAAAACGGTCCTGTTGGGAAGGTAATGGGGAAAAAGGTGTACGTCGCCATGTCCTCGGGAGGCGTTTATTCAGATGGTCCCGGCAAAGCTAACGACTTTGTTGCGCCCTACTTGCATGCTTTCCTGGGCTTTTTAGGTATGAAAGATTTGACGGTAGTTCGTGCCGAAGGATTAAAAGTGCCAGGGGTAATGGAAGATGCTATGGAGAAAGCAATAGGCAGTATCAGTATTGATTAAAATGCGCAAAACGAAATGGAAGGAATTATTTCAATCAGAAATAACTCCTTCCAGGTTTTATATGTGGCGGATGTTATTAATTTGCCGGGGCTTTTTCTGCGTCATACCATTCAACCGTCTTATGAAGCACCTCCTCGAATTTAAAGAGGTCATCGATCGTGATAAGCTCTGTCTTTGTTTCTTTCTTTTGCTCGTCAAAAGTGCCAATATATTTTCGGGTGCTGTTAAAATACAACCGGCATATCGTTTTCCGGTTATTATCATCCAGTAGGATAGCGAAATAGGACTGCGCATCCCGATAGGCTATCCTGGCTGGCTTTATCTTTTGGCGAAGGATAGTCTTTACGATCATGTAGCCTTCTTTTTCCTCCTCGGTGGTTTCAATCACAGTCCCCTTTTCTTCAGTGACGGCAGCTACTGTTACTATTTCTTTTTCTGCCTCAGGTGGCCCGGCGTCATTTTCCTTTTTCAGCGCTGATTTAAGTCTTTCGGTGATTAGGTCATTGATGTATTGTTGTATAGACTTCTTCGTAAGAGCGCTCAACTGCTCCACGACTTTGGAAGTCAACATTCCCCTATATATCTGTTTGGCAAAGAATTTAACCAGCCCTTCAGACGGATTTTGGAATTCAGTATTTATCAGCGTTTTGAGCTCATTCATATATTTTAGCTCGCTCGCCGTAGTTTGAATACTTTCCAGGTTAAAATACGACTTGTGGAATTTCTTGAGTTCTTCGATCTGGTTGTCTTTTATATCCGTCACGTTAAACTCAAAGAATGGTTTATCATCCATTTTATTCTGCTCGGCAAGATCTGTATAGAACCGGTAAATAATGCCATTGGACAACAGGCCAAACTTGGCGCTGGTGGTATGGAAATACCGGAAAAGCTGGGAGTTGTGCGGATCCAGGCTTTCTCCCCAGTGTTTACATTCGATGAGTATAGAGGGCTTGCCTTCTTTCAGGATCGCATAGTCGACTTTTTCCCCCTTCTTGATGCCGATGTCTGCAATGAATTCCGGCATTACTTCAAACGGGTCAAACACATCGTAGCCCAGCACTTTAATGAAAGGCATGATAAAGGCATTCTTGGTAGCTTCTTCTGTTTGAATCTGGTTTTTGAGCTTTTCGACTTTGTCGCCGAAGAGTTTGATTTCATCTTTAAAATCCATCGTAAATTTTTTTTCGATATTGATGTTGTCAGCAATTTTATCATTCAAATCCTTTTCCCAGGGCATCGAGCCGCCGCATCTGTAAGTTCATGTGGTGCATGACTACCTTTTCGTAATCATTAGACTTGTCACCCATCTTACTGAATAGTACCAGCATCTCGATAAAGAGGAAAAACAGGATCCAGAGGCACCAGAAAGCCAGGGCAACGTGGGAGGCAGATAGCATCTGGATCATGATGGTTAAATCATCCAGGAATCCGGTATGTGCTTTCATTTCGTTTTCTATAGCCGGTCTGATATGTAGTAATTCGTTTTCCTTTTGCGCTTTTTGCTGCCGCATTGCGCCAATGGTAGAGTCGATCGAGGGAATCAATGCTATTTTGGGATTGGGTACCAACATAGATGAAACGGTGCGGTCAGTCACCGTCTTCCAGGTCTCCATATCCTTTCCGGAAGATGTGACTGTTTGTACTGGCACCCGTTTGGTGGTCGTTTGCACCGTGGTGGCAGTTGTAGTGGGATGTTTGCTAATATCCGCGACGTAATTATCTTTTTCCTGCTCTTTTTTACTAATCGTCGTATCCAGTGCAGCGATCTGCTTGCGTAGTTCTTCTGTTTTTAAGGGCAGTATCTTGTTTACTTTTTCCGATATGTACGAAATCTTTTCAATCTCAATATCTTTCTCGAACAATATCTGGTCGATGATCACCGCGCCCAGGTTAGACATGATAAAGGCCAGGCAGCCCCTGAGGATGAGCAACAGCCGGCTTGGATGGATGGAAAGCACGATCTGCTTTTCCACCTGTACAATGATCAGGGTGGAGAGCATGCCCGCCAACAGGCAACCTGGCAGGCTAAGTGACAAATACCGATGGGCAAAAGCAAAACCAATAAAAAACCACAGGATGCAAACAATCAGTATGGCAGCCGTAAATTTCTTCACGGATTTAAAAGCAGCTTCGCTGCAATTGCGTAAAATGTTATAGTTGTATCCTGTCATGAAGCAGCCGAAGCGAATCCATAGATGTTTCATAGCGCCCGATTTTAAAAGTTTTTGTTCAGTATGATGTGACTGGAAATAGCGGCCAAACCATTCCTGAATCCACGGCTGTAACTGATAATGATACCATGCCCGACGCCCTCGTTGAGCTTTGCCTGCGCTTCAATTTCTTTTACCTGGCTGATATGGCTCTCCGCAATTTCTTTCTTAATGGTGAGCTCTTCCACCGTATCGATCATGCCACTTCTGCTCCTGCTCGAAATGTGGAAATTGATTTGCCGGATAAAGTCTTCATAGAACGTTTTTACCTTTCGGATCGATCTTTCCAGGTCATTCTTTAACGCAATCACATTTTGCTCCAGGTGCGTTGTATCCGGATTGATCAATGCGTCGTTATACCCTTTGGATTCATAATTCTTGTCGAGGAACTCGTATAAGAGATGTATGCCGCCGCTAAATGGTGTAACTGGTTTTTCTTCAGCAGGCTCTTTTTCCGGTGGCGCTTTCTCAATAAAAGTTGTTTCCGGGATATCCGGTATGGCAGTATCAATGGCCATTGTGTGGGTGTGCCCATTCTGGCGTTGTCGGTTGAAAATATCAAATAAGCTCATATCTACTTTATTAAATAGTGATGGTGGGTACTTTGTATTTATGATGCCCTTTATTATGACAGGGTTCGCAAAGCGTGATGAGCAAATGACCGGGGTACTCCCAGGGAAGGCGGAATTGTTGCTCGCTTGCTATAAAGTGGTATTGCCGGTGATGCACCTGCAAGTCTTTGTCGCTGCGGCAATGCACACAACGATGCGTATCGCGTTGTAATATTTCCTTTCGTTTCGCCTTCCAGTGAGGATGAAATAAAAGTGCGCCGTAGCTGCCGTGAGATTTTCGATTGAGGAAGCCGGGGTCCGGAAGTTTTGCCGGGGGAGTTGTTGCAGGAATATCTTCCTGGATATACCTGCTATATAATTGATCTCCCTTAAACTGCAAATATCTATGCGGTGCATTGCCTGGAGTGATCATAATAACAACAATTGGAGTGTATTGAAATATATTTCCGGTCGTGGCCAGGTCATTGTTCCCACTTGCAAAGGGTCCTGGTGGCCATTGCTTTCTCGAGGGGAATACTGATGATTTGATGCTTGCAGTTGCTGAGTCCACGGCAATTAGCATTGTAATGATACCTGGTGGCGGATTTGCTGTCGCAGATAAACACGTTTACTGGCTTGCAGTGAACACAGCTTATAAGCAACCAGGCGTATAAGCGTTTCATGGATCAATGGATTCGGAGACAAGGGGTTACAAAAGAACTGGCAGTGTCGTTTAACTCGTATGGCAGGGTCTACAACAGGTAAAGCAGCCATTTGCCTTTGGATAGAGTTTCTTTGCTTTACGGATGGCGTCCTGGCAAGTTTCAAATTCTCCTATTTCTGTCCGGTTAAACATCATGGAAAAGTATTCACAGGTGCTAACATGTACTTCATAGTCACCGTTATACTGGACGTTGTTGTTTACATAGTATTTTCGTTTCATAGCGTTGGTTATTTTATGAAACAAAAATAGATGTCGTCCAACTCGTTTTTTTATGGGAAACCGTAACCGCGTATTTTTTTTGAGATGTTTATATAGCGCCTAAATCTTTGCAGTGGGCCACCAGTTGCTCATTCTTGGTAAAACCAAGGGCATCTTTCATCTGGTTGAGTTTTTTTTCTACGCTGCTTAAGCCAGAAGGTTTTATTCCATTACGTTGAAGATGTGCAGGTATGTCTTTCTGCAGCATTCCCTGTGCCAGCAACGTAATAATGGTGATATCGAATTCCGAAAAGGAGTAGGCGTTCTTTTTGTCGATCAACTGCCTGATATGTCGGGGGAAATAGCGCCGGTGCTGCTCTATTTCCTTGATAGCCTCTCCAAGATTCAGCATGTCGTTCCGGCCTTTGGATACAAAGCCGTCGATATCGTACTTGTTGTAAAGCTGATCGATGATGGCTGGTTTGTTTTCTATGGAGAATACCAGGATATTCAGGTCGGGCTGTACCTCCCTGGCGGCGGCAATCAGATCCACCCCTCCAGATAGAACTTGTTTGTTACCATCCGGAATGAAAGACAAATCTGTAATAAGAAGATCGAACGAGCTGCTGGCGTTAACGGCCTGTACTATTTTATTTAAGGCATCATCGCAGTAATAAGAATAAGCTATATCTGTGATGGCCAGTTCTTCCAGTATTCTCTGTAGAGAGAGATTAACGCTTTGGTAATCTTCAGCAATGAGTACCTTTGTAATCATAAGGATTGAGCTATTGGAAAGGAAATGCGAATTTTTAATCCTTTTGCAGGACGTTCAAATGTATATTGCCCGCCAATTCTTTTAATACGGTTTTCCGTATTCTGCAATCCATTCCCATACTTAACTTGCGGAGAAATACCGACACCGTCATCGGTATAGAGCACCTGAACCTGGCCCTGCTGATAGTCGAACTTTATCATGACAGCATTAGCCTGGCTATGTTTTTTCATATTAACCATCAATTCCTGTAGGATATGTTCCACCTCGTGCTGTATCTGCTCATTGGTCCGGCTCCAGAGTAGCGGGCCGTTGCCAACGATCAGGACTTTGATATGTTCGGAGCCGAAGGACTGGAGCAGTTCGTCAATTTTAGCATGAAAAGGAGTAGCTGAGGTGGTGGGGTGCTCGTACGAGATATCGCGGGATCGTTCATACAATACCTCGATCTTATCTATCAGCTGCTCCTTATCTATTGCTGCTTTATACTCCAGGTCTGTCATGATGCGGTACAGGCCATTGGCCACGACGTCGTGTACTTTCTGGGAGGTTTTAAGCTGATGCTCCTGTATAGCCTGCCGGGAGGCAAGTTCTATCTGTTGGCGGCGCCTGCGGTATCGAAGGACCAGCACAATTCCGGCGATGATGAAGAACAGGATGGTGAGTGCCAGTATGAATCGTTGTACCACCAGTTGGGTTTTCTTTTGGGCATTGTCCTTTTGCAGCTGAAGGTTATCGGCCTTATTTTTTGCGGCTTCATACCGGATTAAGGCAAACTGGTTCTTGGCGGCGTTCTTGGCTGTTTGGATGCTATCGGTCAGGTATTGGTAACGGGCAAAGTAAGATTTCAACAAATTGGTGGGGCTAAGTGTAATAAGTTTTGATAATGCCTCGACTTCGTCGTCCGGGCTTTTCATTTCCCTGGCCATTTCATACCTTTTCCCGGCATAGTAGAGTGCTGAATCGGGTAAGGAAACGGTATAATAGTCCGACAGATGGGCGTAGCTGGCATTGAGCCCCCTGATATCGTTGGAATCCTTGCGGATTTGTAATGCGCGTTGCAGCTCTGTCCCGGCTGGATAAGCGGAATCTTTCAGCCATTTGGTCCTGGCATAGTTGGAGAGTACCCGGGCATATTCTTTTTGCTTGTCCTTACTCCTCAGCAGCAGGGATTTGTATAAATCGATGGCCTGATCATAGTCGCCTTTTTTCTGGTAGGTAAGCGCTATACTGTTGAGGGCAATGGTTTCGAAGTCCGGATCTTTTATGTATTTAAGCGCTTTCCGGTAGTAGTCGATCGCCGCGTCATAGTTTTTAAGATTAAGACAAGCATTGCCCAGTTCATGGTAGTCGGAGCTTAGGCATCCCTGGTCTTCTTGTTTGTATTCATCAAGATAATTGAGGGATTTCAACAGGCTTTCCTGCCCTCCGTAATGGTCTCCTTCATATGCCTGGATAATACCCATATAGGTATAGGCCATGGCGATATCCAAACTGTCGGTAGCCTCGGTTGCCACCAGGTTGAAATAATAAAAGGCGGAGTCGTTATTCTTGTTGAAAAAAGATTCCCCTTTTTTCAATGTGGGAGCAGGGAACGGTTGCGTGGGCTCCGGGTTGGAAGTACAGGCTAAAAGACAGCCAAGGAATAAGGTCAGGATGATGTTTGAGGGGCGCACCAGGGATTATTTCTCTTAAAAGTATTGAATTTCTCCATTTTGAGAAATTATTATTAACCGCTACCAAAAAAAGTGAGGCAAGAAATTACTTGCCTCACAGAGATGATCTATCAGGGTTTTCTTGGAGGAATAGTCCCTGTTTCTCCACCAGTATCATCAAGAACAGTGACCTGTGGATCGTTATTATGGTGACCATTATTGGAATGGTTGGGGCTCAGGAGTGCCAGGAAAAAGGATAATATAATCTGGATCATTGTTTTAGTTTTTAGAATTTTTAAGAAATGGGCTGCCGGTTGCCGGAGCTGCCGGCAGCGGAGTTTTGAGTCGGTGAAGAAGCGCTTCTTGCTTTTTTGGGAAGGAGTGGGCGTGGATGGCGGAAGCTGATCATCGCTTCCCAAGCCGGTAACCGGCTTCCGCTTTCTTTGCCCGGGGTGCATTGGTTCTGTACAGAGAGCCTCTTAGCTAGGGAGGCGTTTACCCGATTGCAAAACAAAGGTAGATTGGTGTAAGAGGTTGATTTACAAACAATTCCGATAATTCCAATAATTCCTGGTATTCCATTTATAATTCCGGGAATGCGGGTTCAATTCCGATTATTCAGTTCTATACTTTCATTTATGGCAACAGTTTTTATCGACTATCAGCGGCTGGTTATGCAGGCGTATGAACAACAAAAGGAGAATAATACGCTACCCCACGGCCTGATGCATCTTACACCTGCAAAACTCAAAGAGGAGTGTATGAAGAAATGCACAACAGATGTAAGCAGGAAAGATGAAAAGGTGATCAGGGATTTCTGTGGGGATTTGAACGATTCGAAAAGCTGTCAGGTTATTCTTCAACGATGTGATACGGATAAGTTCAGGCCGTTGGTGAATTATCTGAAAGGGAAATCTGTAAGTACAGATGAGAAGAATATTGAGCTGCTGGCGTGGCTGATTGACTTTCCAGGCAGGCCGTGGGAGATGAGAAAAACGATTACCGGCGATGACGGTATAAAGGAAGGGGTGGTGTTAAATGACACCAGCGCGGCAGCAGGAATACCGGCAGCACGATTTGGTTTCCTGGCCATGCCGCCCGCGACAGGTAGTAATACCCACCCCGGAGATCCGGTAATTCCGGAAATTCCGATACATCTGTCCTCGACGGATGACGCAGGGGACAAGGAAAATGAGGGCATTAAAACCGTTGAACCCAGTCATCAAAAGCAAATAGGGAGAAAGTCAACGAAAATACTGGCGGCTGCGGTAATGGTATCGCTGGTATTGGGAACGGGCGGTATGTGGTGGTGGAGGGATAAACTGGGCTCCGGAGGATGCATGTACTGGCATGAAGATCATTACGAGCCGGTAGCCTGTGACCAGAAAATACCTTACACGACGGTCATCGCGTTAGATGCAGAGAAGCTGAAACATTTCAGGAAGATAACCAGGCCCGATACCATCACCTACGACGCTGTTGGAAAGGTTTGGTATGCTAAGATTAAAGGGAAAATGGAATATTATACATGGGCAGGAGAGCATCCGGAGGTATCGGGCTATCAGCTGAAGAAAATTACTCCTTATATTATTGACGTCCACATTCATCCGACGGTGAGTACAAAACAGTAGCCCCATGAAGGTAGTACCTGCATGGCACTAACCTGGAGGAAACCGTTGTGGTAAATGAAAAAGAGATAATATTGGGTTATTTTTCTCCCGAAACCAGATTTATGAAGAAAATAGGATTTTTATCGTTCGGGCACTGGTCTAACCATCCGGCCTATAGCACCCGCACAGCCAGCGACACATTGCTTCAATCCATCGATCTGGCGGTTGCTGCGGAAGAAATAGGTTTAGACGGCGCCTATTTTCGGGTACATCATTTTGCAGCCCAGTTAGGCTCCCCATTTCCTTTGCTTTCGGCTATCGGTGCCAAAACAAGCAAAATAGAAATTGGAACAGGCGTAATTGACATGCGTTACGAAAACCCGCTGTATATGATAGAAGATGCCGGGGCAGCGGATTTAATTTCAGAAGGGCGATTGCAATTGGGAATCAGCAGAGGGTCGCCAGAGCAGGTCATTGATGGGTGGCGCTATTTTGGATATGAGCCGGCCGAAGGAGAAACGGACGCCGATATGGGACGCCGTAAAGCATTGGAATTCCTAGACAAACTAAAAGGTGTCGGCTTTGCTGAGCCAAATCCGTACCCGATGTTTCCGAATCCGCCGGGCCCGCTGCGTTTAGAACCCTACTCAGAAGGCCTTCGGGAACGTATCTGGTGGGGAGCCGCTTCCAATGCAACCGCTGTCTGGGCCGCCGAAAACGGCATGCACCTTCAAAGTTCTACCCTGAAGTACGATGAAAGCGGCAAGCCTTTCCATATACAGCAAGCCGAACAGATCAGGTTGTACAGGGAAGCCTGGAAGAAAGCAGGACATACCCGCGAGCCAAGGGTTTCGGTAAGCCGGTCTATTTTCGCATTGGTAAATGACCAGGATCGCTATCTATTCGGACAGGAGACGAACCGGGTTGATAAAATCGGGATGATTGAGGCGGACAAACGCGCTATTTTCGGAAGGAGTTATGCTGCTGAGCCAGATCAGCTCATCAAAGAGTTGGCTAAGGACGAAGCGATCCAGGAAGCCGATACGATCCTGTTGACCATACCTAATACATTGGGTGTTGATTACAACGTGCATGTATTATCTGCTATTTTGGAGCATGTAGCGCCGGGACTAGGTTGGCGTTAAGTTCTAATAATGATGCTCCTCAGTAATAAAGAATAGGCCGCCTACCAGCGGCCTATTCGCATGTATGGGATTATAGAGGTGGCTGTATCTTATTATGCCATTTCTCCACTACCTGGGGATCCCAGGGTGACTTTTTGCCAGTGAGCACACAGGCCATATCTATGATAGATGTTGAAAATATTGAAAGAAAGAAAATTTGATGGTATATTTATTTGACCACGCTTCTCAAATGAGCTGTTATGCTCCATGGCATGCATATACGCTGGATTATATGAAGGCAGCTTTAAACTTGATGTAGAAATTAATCGTTATGAGCAGAAAGAAAAGTATATCAATTATTTCGTGTGCTTCCATCGTTTTATTGCTAAATGCTAACCCCTTGCCTGGGCAACAAAAGCAGCAGTTGCCCGTATCCATGGATTTTAAAGTACAAAGATTCTACCGGCATCGTCCGGATGGTAAGCCGGGCAGAGAAGTGATGATATATTTCAGGCAGGGAAAGTTCATTGGTAAAGGTACTTTAGGAGTGGAATGTGGAGGCGGGAAAGAAACAATACCATTGGAGAGTAGGGAGGGGATTGATAGTTTTCGTGTTATTCTCCCCCCGGGAGCTGGCGTAGCCGCTGATGGTGAAGCAAAATTTGTGCTGCACAGCGGTAATAAGGAACTGGAGGGCACCGTATTAGTGCCGGCGCTTCGCCAGTGGACGATATACATATACCCGCATGCTCATGTGGATATAGGTTATACTAACACCCAGGCAAATGTGCAGGTTATCCATTCCAGGAATCTTATTAATGGAATTGAATTGGCGAAAAAAACGGCCGACTATCCTGAAGGCGCCCGATATTCCTGGAACCCAGAAGTATTGTGGCCTGTGGAAAGGTATTTAAAGATGGCAAGTCCTCAGCAGAGACAATATATTATAGATGCTGTAAAAAGAGGATATTTAAATTTGGACGCCAGCTACGTCAACACAAACACCAGTGTGGCTGCGGATGAGGAACTTTTTGAATTTATTGATCATAGCAAAGATCTTGAGAAATTAACCAGCACCAAAATTAAGACTTATGTTCAGGTAGATGTTCCCGGCATGTCCTGGGGATTAGTTCCAGTAGCCGCCAGGCTCGGTATTAAATACGTCTTGGCGTTCAACAATGGTTCCGACAGGGTAGGTCGTTCCACAGAACTGAGTTTTAAGCCGTTTTGGTGGATGGGGCCTGATGGTAAATCAAAAATTCTTTTCCTGCAACCCGGTAGCTACACTCCAGGAGAAAGAGCAAAGGGTCATGACTACTGGCCCAAAATGCTGGGTCAAACAGATACTTCCAAATTATTACAAATTGTGAAAACGGATAATCCCCGCCGGCAATTTGTTGATAAATATCTTGCTGAAAAGTTGCCCGAACTTGAAAAATCCGGGTATTACCCTTATGATATATTTGCGATGTCCTGGGCTATGGCGGATAATACTCCTATTGATGCAGATTTACCGGATGCTGTAAAAAGTTGGAACGAGGACTACGCATTTCCACACCTTATTATTTCGGGTGCAACGGAAATTATGCAGGCATTTGAAAAAAAATACGGAGATCAATTACCGGTATTGTCTGGCGATTTTACTGAATACTGGACGGATGGTCTTGGCGCGGCAGCTAAACAAACCAGCATGAACCGTGTTACGAAGGAGAGATTGATACAAGACGAAACACTCTGGACCATGTTACATACCGGAAAGCCTGCACCACGTTCAGAAATGAAGGAAGCCTGGAGAAATGTAAGCATGGGTACTGAGCATACCTGGTGTTATTTCGATCCTTCCAAACAACCGATTACAAACGATATACTGCAGGTTAAGTTTGGGTATTTCCAGCGTGGTGCGGATATAAGTGATTCCTTAAAGGTTTTGGCATTATCTTCCGTTACTCAAAACGGTAGCTCAACAATAGCTGTATTCAACACCCTTTCGTGGAACCGCTCGGGACTAGTGCTTCTTTCCAAATCGCAAAGCGAAAAATTCAACAGTATTAATGATAACAATGGTAAACCAGTGTTATCACAGCGTCTATCAACAGGAGAATTGGTATTTGTAGCGAAGGATATTCCTGCTTTAGGTCAGCGGAATTATTTCCTCAAAAAAGGGAAGTATAATACCAATGGCGCATTAGCACACGACAATATACTGGATAATGGATTGGTTCGGGTGGCGGTTGATCTGAAAACCGGCGATATTTCCAGCTTATCAAGTGGAGGAGAAGAATTTGCTGATAACGCCTCTCCCACTAAGTTAAATAGCTATAGGTATCTGCATGGAGATGATAGCCCGGAGAAGGCAAGCGGAACGTCAGATGTTAAAATCTCCATTAAAGAAAACGGGCCATTGATGGCCACTATCAGGGTGATGTCATCTGCTGAAGGTTGCAATAGTTTAATCCGGGAGATCACTGTTATTGCAGGGCAACCATATGTGGACATAAAGAATACGGTTGACAAACAACCGGTTCTTAAGAAAGAAGGTATTCATTTTGGATTTGCATTTAAGATAAATACTCCTGTCACCCATATGGATATTCCGTGGGGAATTGTAAAAATAGACGATGATCAGCTCACTGGGGCAAACCGCAATTGGATAGGATTCCAAAGATGGGTGGACGTTTCAGGTCAGGATAGGGGCGTTACCTGGTGCTCGCTGGATGCACCGGTTTTTGAAGTGGGTAATATGACCGCAAATATTATAGGCAGCGCCACCAATTCGGAAAAATGGATTAAGAAAATTGATCCAAGCGCCACTATTTATTCCTGGGCGCTGAATAATCATTGGCATACGAATTTTCCATTAAGCCAGGAAGGGAAAATCACTTTTCGTTATCGTCTCCTTCCTCACAATACTGGCTATGATGCCGGACTGGCTAATCGCTTTGGACTCGAACAGATGCAGCCGCTGATTGTTAGCCCGGTGAAAGATAATAAGGAAACTACACCGCTCCTGTCCCTCCAGGGAAATAAAAATGTAGTGGTATCTATTCTTAAAACTGACAGCACTGGTGATGTCGTTCAAATCAGGCTTCGTTCGGTATCTGATAAAGATGAAAATGTAAAACTGAACTGGTTGAGTCGAAAACCTGTGTCTGTAGATTTATTGAGCAATAACGCAGCAATGGATAAAAGCCCGCAGGAAGAGATTCTTGTGCCCGCAATGGGAGTGGTAACAGTGGAGGCGAAATTTGGCAGGTAGTCTGGGCATGGATGCATCTATAGCGGTGATCCGTGGGCGTCTGTCATAAACAAAGGAGGGCACTTATGAATTAAATGCCCTCCTTTTTCCTGAAATGTTATGTATAGCTGATCTTATTGCTAATTATATTTCAGCTGAATGGTAATTTTCCAGATACCTTCTTTGAGAATCGACATGTCGAACCAATAGTTGAAATAGTCTCCATTAATATCCCCGTTATTATACATATCAATTCTCAGCACCTGTCCTGAAACAAAAGGTAGTGGGAACCCGGCTATTTCCAGCTCCAGGTGGTCAGGAAATTCGGTATACTTTGTTGGGTTATTTAGCCCGAGATTGTGCCAATCTTTCAGATCGGTAACCCCGGGTGTAGTGGAATAATCATATCCCAGCAGTGTTTTCGGATCTACCGGTGACCCATCTTTCTTCAGTACATATACGAGGATCTTATTGCCCGTATTTGCTTGCCTGTCGAAGTTTACGTCGATACCTGTTATATTACCATCCAGGCCTCTAAGTCTGTAGGTATAAGGCAGTGCATAACTTACGTCAATGGTCAATGCGCCCTTCAGCACCCGCTCGCCGCCGCTATTCTTTACTTTTACATCAATGATATACTTACCTTTAGTAAATATGGTGGTATCAGTAGCTTCCGGGTAAATCACTATATTTCCGTTATCAGGATTGATGTCAACTGCCGGACGGTTTACTTTTGTGCGTTTCTTATTCAGTTCCTCTACCGTTTTTTCCTTGCCTGTATATTCTGCCTTCCAGAAATAAGTATCTACTTTATAATTCATCAGCTTATCAGCGATTTTGCCATCTTCATAATGTATGGCTTCGATGGTAAATACCAACGGCTTTGTGGACTCGTCAGTTACCATTGCTCCTGATTGTATGAGGGAAGCACCCACTGCTATCTTAATAGAGGGGTTGGTATATTTGAGTGCCGGGCTTAAAAAGCCATCGGTGCTGTCTTTCTTACACGAAAACATAAACAGTGTCAGGGATAGCCATGACATCCATTTTATGGTCAATGATTTTTTCATGGTAAAATGATTTAGACTATCTGTTATATTTTTGTTTCAGTCCTGCTGCAAAACTGGAACCATTGGTTAATACGTGTACAATAGCATTGGCAGTAACCAGGTTATGTGTCTGAATGCTGGCAGCATACGTTACGGTGTCCACGCCTGGTATCTTTAAATGCGTATATACCATTCTATAGGCAGATGTTTGCAATGAGCTGCTTGCACTGGTGCCACCGTCTACGCCACTAAGTAACAGGGAATCTCCGTTGGCAGCAGGGTAATATCGCTGCTTGTCCTTTACTGCTGTTTCCAGGTCTACTTTGGCATTGGGCACTATAAACCGGGCAAGCAGGGTTGTTAGTGTATCTTTCCCGATATCGGCCAGGGGCTTTGGTGTTTGCCTGTCGTCCGGGTTGTAATTCATTTGGAGCCGCAATACTGCATTATTCGGGGCTGCAAAAAAAGTGATGTTAGCGGCATTGACAGCGGCCTTGGTGTTTGTCAGGTCAATGATCTTGACCAGGGAGTCGAACATATGATTGGATCTGCTCTTCAGAAAATCATATACTGTCATTCTTTTTTCTTCTTCCGATTGTTTAGACAAGCCACCGTCTATGTAGTAATCATTTTTCCTACAGGCTGAAAATACCAGCATACCAATTGCTGCCAGGAGTGCTGTTTGCTTCAGTGAAATATTTTTACGCATATGTTAAGTTATTTCCAGTAATCATTCTGAGTGATCAAAAAATTGCTTTTCGCGATAATGCCCTGGTCTATCGGAAGTAGCCATGCACCTTTTTCATACCAATCGGCCTGGGTGATTTTTGAATCTTTGTTCAGTTTCCTGGTTCTTACCAGGTCAAAGAAGTATTGTCCTTCCCCGATCAGCTCTTTTCTACGCTCGAGTAAAATGGTGTCTTGTATATTTCCGCCACCGGTATATGGCGTAGCAAATGCACGTGCCCTTACCTGGTTTAATAACATGGCTGCCTCTCCAGCTCTGCCTACGGAGGTGCTGGCCAACGCTTCTGCTCTTAACAGCATGATGTCTGCGAGGCGGGTGACAATAATATTTGATTCGTTGATATTCTGGGAAGCAGTATCTCCTTTCAGCTGCAATGTTTTGTATTTCCCAAAGTAAATACGGTCGTCATATACGCCCTTCAGGTAAGTTACCCGGTCAAACCAGGTAAACAAACGGGCATCGACAGCACTTGGAGGAAACATATTGTTCAGCTGTTGCCGGGTAGGACACAGTAAGAACTTTTCCGTACCGCCACCACCATCTGACTGGTCTTTATACCAGGGCCGCCCCAGTGTTCTATTATAGACGCGGTTTTTTTGTACTTCTCTTAAGTTGGCATCAAAATTAAGTTCAAAGATACCTTCCCTGGATTTTCCCACGAAGATGCTGATGAGATTTAAAGTATCTGTAACCAGACTATACGGTCCCCGGGTGATCACACTGTCGCACAATTTCTCGCATCCGGCATAATCCTGCAACCATCCCAGCACATGTGCTTTAATAGCCCATGCCGCTCCCTTGGTAGCTCTTACCGCTCTGTCGCCATCGCCGTAATCCAATTGCAAATCTGCAATCGCTATGTCCAGGTCCGCTTTTATCTGGTTAAACACATCTGCCTGCGGTGTCCTTGGCAGGTTATCAATATCTACGCTTCTCAGGTTCATCGGTACATCGCCCCAGAAACGCACCAGGTAAAAATAGGTGAGTGCCCTGATAAAGCTGGCTTCCCCGATATGCCGCTTTTTGAGTGTTTCATCATAATTAGGGATAGACGGAATTTTCTCAAGCACCAGGTTACACTGGGCAATGACAGTATAGAACTGATTCCAGTTGCCCCCACCGTTGCTGATCAATGCTGGCGCTGTATTAGTGGCAATAAGGGTTTCAGGACGAACATTAGAGCTCTGGGAGTAACTGGAAAACACGTCAGCCCGAACATCGCCCATCAGGAACACTTTATCCGGCACTACTGTACGTAGGTAAGCGTAAGCAGCGGCGACGCCTTTTTCTATATCGGCAGATGTAGAAAACGCATTGTCGGCCGTCGGCATTTCAATAATTTCAGGATCCAGTATTTTTTTGCAGGAAAATAACAATGCGCTGCACACCAGCAGGAAACACATTTTACTTTTCCAATCAGTTATTATCTTCATAATCTTAGAATTCAAAGTTAAAGCCGCAGTTAAATTTATAGGGGATAGGGTATCCATTACCCAGGTCATAACCGTACGAGTCCACGTTTTCTGGATCTACACCACTGTATTTGGTAAGGATAAACACGTTACTCATACCTGCATATACTCTAAGTTTCCTGACGTTGAAACGGTTGAGCCCAGCCGGTGAAAAATCGTAACTCAGGTTTACGTTGTTTAACCTGATAAAGCTGCCATTTTCCAGGAAGAGATCTGTATTGGTTTCATAGTTACCGATAAAGTCATAGCTGGAAGTGCCATAATACCTCCATGGATTAAGCACAGGGTATTTGGCATTGGTATGTGTAGGCGTCCAAAAATCCAGGTCAGATACATCCAGGAGGTTTCTTTGTCCGCCGGGATAGTTCACATTTTCACTGGCCGTCCAGCTTACCCCTTTAATACGATCTGCCAGTACTTTATTCATCACCTTATTGCCAATGGAGTAATTAAAGAACAGGTCCAACTGGAGTGTAGCGTTGTTTTTAAACCTATAGCTAAAGGAATGGGAAATACTTCCGGTAAATTTAGGGTTAGGGTCTCCGCAATACACCCGGTCGGTATTGTCGATTACACCAATCATGCCATCACCGTTTACATCCAGCAGCATAATATCGCCGCCCCTGTATGGATCCTGGGACGAAAATCCGCTGGTGTTGGGGAAAAGACGTTTACCGGTATATTTATTTACCGGAACCGATTCGTCTGTTGGATATACGCCCAGATACTTCATCAGGTAAAAACCGTTAAGCGGACGGCCTACCTGCAGGTAAGGCTGCCCTACTGCATAGCCGCTCCTGGAAACACTTCTGCCAAAATCCGGCAACTTGGTTAGTTCATTACGGTTAATTGCGCCGATGAATGTAACGGAGTACTGGAAGTTTTTACCTGGCTTTGTGATATACCCGGTAATGGCGGCTTCGTAGCCGTGATTACGCACAGCGCCGCTGTTAATATAACGGGAAGCATATCCGCTGGTGCCATTCAGTGCATCCGGGAACAGGAAGCCGTCTGTATTTTTATTGTAGTAGTCCAGCGCCATAGTCAGGCGGCTGTTGAAAAATTCGAGGTCCAGCCCTACGCCCTGGTCTTTGGTGGTTTGCCAGGTGAGGTTGGGTAACGGCATACCGTTGCCGCCGGCATAATTGGGGGCCAGCAGCGGGACCCCGTTATAGGTGGCATTGTCGCCACTCTTGGTTTGATAGGCACCTACGGCGAGATAGTTGTCTTCGTATTGCGTACCGGATTTACCCGTGCTTGCCCGGATCTTTCCAAAGTTTAGCCAGCGACCTATATTGTTATGGACAAACTTCTCCTCGGTGAATACCCATCCGGCAGACATCGACGGGAAATAACCCCATTGATTGTCTTTACCAAATTTGGAAGATCCATCTGCGCGTATTACCCCCTGGAGCAGGTATTTTTTATTGAAGTTATATGACAACCTTGAATAGTAAGATAACAGGCCATACTTGATGTTATGTGTTTCCAGTTGCAGGTTGGCCTGCGGGTATCCCAGGATCACTTGTTGTGCATCGCTGGGGCCACCAAATGCGCCGCCAAATATGCTGTTATTTTCGCTGGTATTGATGGTATTACCTACCACCAGATCGAACGAGTGCTTAGCGGCAAACGTGTGATATAAGCGGAGAAAAGTTTCACTCAGCAGGTTTACCTTTTCCTGTGAGTAGTAAGAAGCCGCTGCTTTTTGATCAGTTCTGGTAGCTGATGGCTCGAAACTGCGTGTACGATAAAACTCATAGTTACCCGATGCCCTCGAAGTAAGGTTCAGAAACGGCGTAAGATCGTAACTGAGTTCCAGTTGGGCTAATGCTCTCCTGGTCAGATCAATATTAACACCTTTGCTATATGATGCCAGGAAAGCATCATAGAAGCCGCTGGCGGGTCCGGGGCGGAAAGAGGAAGAAAAATTATTACCTACTACAGCGGCATTATAGGTATCGCCTCTTTTCTTGCTGGCATCAGTTTGGCTTAAATTTGCCCGGCCGGTGATCGTGAGTTTGGACGTAGGTTTAAAAACGCCGTTATAAGTCAGTGAAAACCTGGTAAACCCGGAGCCGAGCACGATACCTTTTTCGTTATAATAATCTACCCCGAGGCGATAGCTGGCATTTTCCGTAGCACCACTGATACCAAGATTAATATCCTTTAAGTCTGCGTCACGGAAGTATAGCTTTTGCCAGTCGGTAGAATTGTTGTAAAAACTATTTAAGCTGTCGCTCAGTTCAATGGGCATATCCGTATAGCCGCCACCTACTTTAGAGGACTTGTACTGATTATACAGATCAATTTTAAAATCGCGCTCCGCTTTACCGCCAAGTGTTTTACGTAAAGATGGGTAATAACTCAATCCATATTGTGTATTTAAAGTAACGATTGGTTTTCCTATTTTGCCTCGTTTGGTATTAATGATGATAACACCGTTGGCGCCTCTTGAACCATAGATGGCAGTTGCAGAAGCATCTTTCAATACATCTACAGATTCCAGGTCGAATGGGCTAAACCCCGCCAGCACGCTGGTGATCGCCTGGCGCGGATCGGACGGATTGAATACATCCTGTTCCAGCGGCACGCCGTCAATAATAAACAGGGGAGTGCTTACCACGTTGGAGTTAGCAGAATTGGAAAAAGAGGCTAGGCCCCTGATCTGCACCATACTGCGGGCTCCCGGCATACCTGAATTATTCTGTACCACCAATCCTGGTGCAAGGCCCTGGAGGAGTCCTTCAATAGAAGCGCTCGGCTTGTTCTGCAGTTGTGAGGCTTTGATAGATGAAATAGCCGCGGTAGTTTCTCTTCTTTTCTGCGTACCATAACCCACGGTTACATTTACTTCCTGTAGCTGGGAGGCAGAAGGCTGCAGTGTTATCAGCAGGTTCTGCAGGGAGTTTCTGACCAGCTGGTTTTTAAATTCCCTGGCAGCCACCGTTAATGCACCATTATTTAAATGAAGCGTCAGGGAGTTAAAACCGATGGAAGTGATTACAATGTTGGCGTCTTCAGGCACTCCCGGAAGTGTGAACTTTCCGTTTTCATCGGCGGTAGCACCCTGACGGGATCCCTGCACAATGATAGTTGCGCCAATAATAGGCTGGTTATCCGGGCTGACGATTCTTCCGGATAACGTAACGACAGCTGCTTTTGCCGATGTCAGTACCGTTACAATTTTGTCGTTAATTTCATAGGTGAACGGTTGTCCTTTAAATACCTGCGGCAATGCGCTTTCCACCGGCTCGTTTTTCAGGTTTACGGTCACTGGCAACGCGCTCTTTGCATAACGGGCGTCAAAAATAAAGGAGTACCCCGTTTGGGTTCTGATAGCCTCAAGTACCTGCTCCAGTTTTGCTTCGTTTACCCGCAGTGTTACCTGTTGTGAAAAGCCAATTGCAGATGTTGCCAGATAATGGAAGATCGTCAGCGCCATGCAGCAGACATAGCGCTTCCAATGGCCCCGGCGGGGGCCACGCTGATTTTTCATAAGTGTAGTTTTTACAAGTGAGAAATGATTCCTGGTTGATAAAATACCGGGGCTATTGCTCTACATATAGCCGGCTGTTATTTACTCTCAGTTTTATGTTGGTTGTTTTTTCGATTACTTTCAAAAGCTGCGGCAATGGCGTGCTGCGAGGTAGTTGTCCATATAGCTTCGCTGCTGGAAGCGATGAAAAATCTACATCAATATCATACCAGCGCTGCAGCTGATAGGCTACTTCTTTTAGATCGGTGTTGGAGAAGTAAAAAAGGTCGGACCGCCATGCTATATTTTCACGGGTATCCACAGCTTTTATCTGAAGCCGGCCGTCATCGAGCATACCCTGCTCTCCTGGTTTCAAAATAATGCCGCCGTTGTTTGTACCAGGTGATTCCAGTTTTACGCGGCCCTCGATCAAGGTAGTTTTAGTATAAGATTCATCTGTATATGCCTTCACGTTAAAAGCTGTGCCCAGTACAGTGATAGTCTGTTTTTCGGTTACTACCTTAAAAGGTTTCCGGTCATTTTTCACAATGTCAAAGTAGGCTTCTCCCGATAATTCCACTTTTCGTTCTCCGTCGGGAAACTGGGTCGGATAGTGAAGGGAGGAGGCTGCATTCAGCCAAACCTGGCTGCCATCCGGTAATATAACTTTATATTGCTTTCCTCTCGGTATGGTAAGGGTATTAAAAACAGTTTCCGCCTTTCCCGTAGTGTCTTCAACAGGCAGCGTATAACTCAGTGTACCTTTTTCATTGTTCACTGCGCTGGATCCTTTTTGTTCAAATGTTTCCCCTTTTTTGGCACTATCAAGGGCTATCTGTCTCCCATCGGCCAATGTAAGCATGATACCCGTCGCTGGCCGGGGGGCAGGCATTGCCTTTGCCATCTTTTGTTGCGCCGTTTCCCATTTCGTGCGCACAAAAAAGCGATAAGAAAACAGTGATATCAACAACAACATACAGGCAGCTACCCCAGCGAGTATTGGCTTCAGCTTAAATATTTTGGGGCTAACAACCGGGCTTTGATCCCTGATTTCTTCATTGATTTGTTGGAATAAACTGGTCGCTTCCTGCGCCGAAAAAATATTGTTTCCCTCAACAGATTGCTCTGCCAGCTGCTCAAACAGGTCATCATATATCGACTTCCCCTCCGGTGTTGCCAAAAATGCAAGTAGCTCTCGTCGCTCTTCATCAGCGATAGTGCCGTTAATGGCTTTTTCTATTAAATCATCTAACCGGTTTGGCAGTTTCATATGTTGTCTCCTTAACAAGTGCTTCTATATATAAAGACAACCAAGGGGGTAAAAAAGGAGATATTGCTGGAAAAAAAATTATTTTAAAAAGTGGAGGGCGGCCAACGTAAAGAGGATGGTTACGCGCACTTTAATAAAGCGGTGAATGGATCTGAGGGCCAGTTGATTATATTTTTTTACCGATTCGGTAGATAGATTCATGCGGGTAGCAATTTCGGGGTTCCTGTATCCTTGTACACGCAACAGGAATACGGTTTTTTGTTGCACCGGCAACGCCTCAATAGCTTTATCGAATATTTCCAGGCGCTTGTCTGCTTGTTCATCTCTCTGTTCCTGCTGCATCAATTCGAACCGGGTATACTGTTCCTGTTTCTTTTTGTCTGCCGCCATACTCTTTAGGGAATTAAGCGTATGATTGCGCAGGAGAATAAAAAAATAGGCATTAAAATCTTTAATAGTGGTCAGCTTCTCCCTGTCGTTCCAGAGTTTTACAAACAGATCCTGGAGGATTTCTTCGGTTTGCTCCCTGGACCCGATAATAGCATATACAACCCGACCAGCCTGATTTAAATAATTATGAAAAAGTACTGAAAATGCATGTTGACAGCCACCAGCGATAAGCTCTAGTATTTCACGTTCATTATCAATACGTTTTAACGCCATAATGCATTAAAAATTTGGTTGACAGATACCATCGTAGGCTGGTACAATTAGGAGTAATGACGGCAATATTAAATATACTTGTTAATATAACCTTATAAAATTTTAGCAAAATACGATAGTAAGTTAACAAAAAAAACCATTAACAGTCGTTTAAATGAGAGAAGCCTGTGATGCTTTTGGTCTTCTTCATTCATTAACCTTCCTTAACATTAAAGCAACCCTTATTAACCTGCTTTGGCGTGCAGTGAAATTACATTCGTATTTGTAAAAGTATACTATGAAGAAATACTACCTGCTACTCATTGCCTGGTGTTGGTCCTTTGCCGCCTATGCACAAAAAAATGGCTCCATTAAAGGGAACCTGCTCGACACTATAGCGCATCACCCGGTGATTTCCGCCACGGTGACACTGCTGAAGGCAAAAGACTCCTCGCTTGTAACATTTACGATGACCAATAACAAAGGCGACTTTGAACTCAATGGACTGCCGCCGGGTGACTACCGGCTGTTGTTTACCCATGTGAGCTACCACAACAATCGCCGCCTTGTTACCATTCCAGCCGGTAGTCCGGAGGTGCGGCTACCTGCCATTATAATGCATGACTTAAGCAGAACCCTCGATGAGGTGGTGATAGCAGGAGAAGCACCCCCGGTAACCCTTATCGGCGACACCATTCAATACAACGCCGGTTCGTTTAAAACCGTCCCCAATGCCAGCGTGGAGCAGCTGCTCAAGAAAATGCCCGGTATACAGGTAGCTAAAGACGGTACCGTAAAGGCGCAGGGGCAAAAGGTAAACCGTGTGCTGGTGGACGGTAAAGAGTTTTTTGGCAACGACCCCAAAATAGCTACTAAAAATCTCCCCGCCGATGCGGTTGATAAGGTACAGGTATACGACCGCCTTAGCGATGCGGCGCAGCTTACCGGTTTCGACGATGGCAACAGTGAAAAGACGATTAACCTTAAACTGAAGCAGGATAAAAAGAAAGGCATGTTTGGCAAAGCCAGTGCAGGCGCGGGAATCAGCGACCGCTACGAAGGTCGTTTTAACGTGAACTCCTTCAAAGGCGCCCGGCAGCTTTCCGTTATCGGAATGGCCAACAATACCAATGCTGAGGGCTTTTCGTTCATGGATATGATGAGCTTCACTGGTGAACTGAATCGTATGCGGCAAAGCGGTAACGCCAGCTTTGCCATCAGCTCAGACGATCCCATGAGCGCCCTCATGGGAATCGGCAACAACAACGGCTTCAGAGATATCTGGGGCGGCGGTGTTAACTATAATAATATCATTGGCAAAAAAGTGGATCTTACCAGCAGTTATTTCTATAATCACTATAATCCTCACCAGGAAAGCAGTTTACAGCGGCAGTATTTTTTGCCCGACTCCACTTACAGTTACCTGCAACAGGCCCGTAGCAATAATATCAATAATACCCACCGCGCAAATGTAAGCGCCAACATACAATTTGACTCCTCCCAGTCGCTGAAAATTACCGGTACAGTAGGCTACCAGGAAAATGCCAGCAGCAGCACATCTGATTATAAAACGTTGACTGGGGCGCAGAAAATGGCGAATGAAGGATTCAGCAATAATCAGTCTTCCGGCAAAGGCAGCAATGTAGCGGCAGATATATTATACCGGAAGAAATTCCGGCGGCCCGGTAATACTTTTTCACTGGGACTGCAAACCAGTTTCAATCATACGGAAAGCAACGGTAGTTTATTATCGGCCAATCACTTTTATGTCCACAGCGGTTCGCAACCGGAATATGATTCCATACATCAGCGAAATACGGTGTCTGGCAACTTACGGAGCTATAACGCCCGCGCCGTATATACGGTTCCGTTACTCAAACATTCGCTGCTGGAGTTGAGCCTGGGCAACAGCAGCAGCACCAATACGGCCGATAAGGTTACCTACGATTACAACCGTCAAAATGGTAAGTTCGACCAGCTGAATCCTTTGCTCAGCAATAATTTTGAAAATACCTATGGCTATAACAACGCCGGGTTCCGGGTGCGTACCAAACAAAAGAAATTCAGCATTGCCGCTGGTATCAATTGGCAACAGGCCGCACTGGAAGGAAAAATCATTGCCGGTACCAAAGACTCGGTGATCCGCAAAACGTTTTATAACCTGCTTCCCTCTATGCGGTTTAAATATGACTTTACCCGCTACCGGAACCTGAGTATCAACTATGCAACGGTCACCAATCAACCGATTATGTCGCAGTTGCAGCCGGTTCCCGATATCAGTGATCCGCTCAATATCCGGGAGGGAAATCCTTACCTGAAGCAGGAATTCACCCATGCGGTACAGCTGAGTTTTATTTCGGTAGATCCTTTCAGGAACAAAAATATTTTTGCTTTTTTTAACCTGCAGGAAACGCAGCACAAGATCGTTGACTATGACGTGGTGGATAGTTTGGGCATCAAACATAGCCGCCCGGTAAACATCAATGGCGTGTATAATATGACCGGTAGCGTTAACTGGGGCCTGCCGTTGCGTGTATGGGCCGGCAATTTGAATATAAGCAGCAATATGGGTTACAGCAAAACGCAACAGTTTATAAATGCCGTTGCCAATACTATCCGCACATTTACTTTCGGCCCCGCTGTTCGCGCCGATCTAAACCCTTCCGAAAAGCTGGATCTGTCGCTCAGCGCAGGCATTAACTATTACAAAACGGACTACTCGCTAAAATCCGCCCTGAGCACTGATTATTTCTCGCAGCAATATGAAGGAAGCCTTAACTGGCAGCTGCCGGCGAGCTTCTATTTCTCTGGTAGCCTCACCTATATCATCAACAGCCAACGGGCCAATGGTTACAACAAAAGTATCCCGCTCTGCAATGTGTCGCTCAGCAAACAGTTCCTTCATTTTAACAGGGGGGAGTTAAAGCTGAGTGTATCAGATCTCTTTAATGAAAATGTAGGGATCAGCCGCAGTACTAATCAAAATTATATTGAAGATAGCCGCATCACTAATCTTCAGCGTTTTTTCCTGGTGAGCTTTACTTATAGCCTGAGTAAAAGTGGGCTTTCGGCCGGCGGTAAAGCGCAGATGTTTAGAATGAAAGCCCTGTAACAAAAAAGCTCCGGGGGTACCCAGTCATGGTGCTGCCATTGAAGAATGATATTTTTATCTCTTATTGTAGAATGCATAGCTAACATACAGTTGCCTATCAATACTTAGTTGTATTTCTCTAGCATTTGCCTGGTCTCCTGCTTTATATTATCTACTTCGTCAGAAGGAATTTTGGGAGACATTGTAATGATTGTATTACCAGTTTTTAGGGCTTCCGTTATATTTCCGGATTGTAAGTATAGCTTAAGTAGATTAAATCTTGGAGTAAATAAACTTGGTATATAATCACTTACCCACTTGTAGCACTCAATGGCATTATTATAATCTTTTGTCTTCCAATAGGCATTACCGAGTGCTTCCATTGTTGCCTTTGACATAAATTGTCCTTTTGCTTGTTTTAATATGACAATCGCTTTATTCTTTTCCAAAGAATCCTGAGAAAGGAAGATCCCATATTCGGTCAAAAATTTTCCATCCTTTTTTAGTAATGGATAAATATTCTCATAGATAGATTGTTGTTCGGAACGCGGGAGCCCATTATCGGTCCCTGTTTTCTTCCATTCTGATATTGCTTGGTACTGTCTACCTGTTTGTATCGTTAAGTAGAGCGATGCTATTAGGCAGATTGTAAGAATAGCGTAGCTGATTTTCTTGTTTTTAATTTGGAATGTATTGAAGAATAAGGGAGTACTTTTATTTTCGTCAAATTTAAAAGCAATACATATGGAAAGCATTAACACAAAGAGGGTGATATTTATATGAAAAGGGTATGATGTAAACCCGCAAGACAAAATAGAAATTACAGTCAGCTTAGCTATGTGTAGCAAGTCGCTGTCCTTTGCAGATTTAGTTCTTAGGAATCTGATAAGAAATATGCCAAGAATGATAGTCCCAAAAATGCCTACCGTTTCAAATAATTGAAGATATTCATTGAATACGATATAACTTTCGCCAGCGCTAAGTAAAAAAAAATGTGGAGGATTGGGGGTACTGCGAAAATAAGCAGCTTGCCACTCTGGATAATATTTTGTGAATGCCCCAATTCCAGTACCTGTCCAGAAATGGTCGGTGATATGATCAAATGCCACTTTATTCATTAGTAATCTACCGTTGGTAGACCCCTTTTTTATGGAAAGTGTATAGTAAGTAATTAATGATATGCTTATTAATGTTATTGGAATTGCTACTAATAACATTTTTTGAAAAGGTAATTTCCATCTGGTTTTAGCATAGTTCTGGTTATATTTCCAAAGCGAGAGTAAAGTAATAATTGCTATAGCAATTTGGGCTGTGCGGGATTGGGATTGAATGAAGATGTAAATAATGAATACGAGTACGAAGACGCAAAAAATACGTATGGATATTCCAACTAAGTATGCTATTCCCACAGATAATATTCTTGATACAGAGACAGAATTCTTTCCTATAATGAAATAGAATAGTAGGGGAATTGTGCTCATTAAGTAGATAGTAAATACTCCAGTATTTAGCAAAGTGCCCTTAATTGGATCTTCATTTGATATTTGGATACCAGCAACAGACAACTCATAGATAAGAAAAGCAAAATTTCCGTAGCAGAACAAAAAAACTAAAACCGTACGTTCCGCATAATACAGCAGGGTTCCTAATACGGTTAATATACCCACCACACATAAGTATTCGTTTTGGCTTTTGCAATAACAATAGAATAGTAATAATGTACAACAAATAATGCCACTAAGCGAAATTGACTTTCGTCTAAAAAAGAAAAGTATGGCTAATGAAAAGAAAAATGAAGAGAAAAATAGTAATTGGTAGTGCCAGCAAATGCCAGTTTTAAAATTGAAGGAGAATCTATAAATAAAGAGATGATGGTATAAAAAGAATAAAGAGAAGAATAAACAAAGAAGCGCGAACACTCTGTCTCCAGTATCAGAAGTAATTGGTTCTATGAAGCTTTTACTATCTCTCATTTAGGAAGCTCGTTTAAACCATTATAGATAATTGTGTATGGAAAATATACTTTTTCACACATAACATGTTGATTTCTATAGGGAAAAGGCATTGAAATTTTCTACTTAATAAATAATTACAGGAAGCATTGTTTTACTAAAATATAGAATTATATTTGACTGAGCACTAATTTTTGTAATTAAAAACCCTGATACAATGAAAAAAAAACTATTCAGTTTCTTGACTGTTAGCGCCATTGCTGTAGCCTCAGCTTTTTTGTTTTCTGCATTTGTTGGAGGAGAAATTACTGACCAGGCGGTTGCTGGTGGTGATATTGATGCTGGTGGGGCAACTCAATGCTATAATGAACGATGCATTCCCTGTTATGATGGGGGACTTAGTTGTATCTGTGAATTTACAGGAGTTTACGGCTCACCCTACACTTGTACTACATTCTATTGCGATAATGTAGTTGCTCCCCAATCACGGAGATGCGTTCTCAAAAATTAACTATGAGTATCTTGGTTAATGCATCAGCACAATATCGAAATATATATTGTGCTGGTACATTTGTTATGTGAGTCAAATGTCGGAGAGCTTCTTGATAGCCATTAATTATAGCACATTTACTGTGCTGAAAATTATTTTCGTAAGGTGTAGAATTGAATTATTTGTGGTAATTGAGGTCTTAACCTCGGATTCTGACTGATCGAAATCAACCACTTATCTCAAACTGTTTTTCTTATCTTCGGAATGTAACAACTACGCATTGCATTTACCACTAGATATAGCAATGTATAGGAATGGATGTGAAGAAGTGTTATGAAAATCCGTTTATAAAAAAATATATTAACCCGTACCTAAATAAACTTATGAACCGAGCGGTAATAACATTTTCCTTTATTAAACCTATAGGAAGAAGTATATTTTTTTTTCTATGGGTGTTGCCCATAGCAATGATTTTATTTTCATGTTCAAGTAATGAGCGTGCTGAAATTACTGATAATTATGTGGAGCTACACATTGATAATAGTTCAATATCTGATACTTTAGATATCTCTTCAATTGTTGACTCCGTTGAATTATTAAAGTTGGCTAATGTTCCTAACAAACAAATAGGATATATTGGTCAATTGTATGCTCTGGAAGATGCCTATGTTGTTGTCGATCCAATAAGTACCAAGAGAATAAATGCCTATAAATCTAATGGTGATTATTTGAAGACCATAATGGAGAACGGTGTGTCGGATTCAAATGCGTTAAATATAACGGATTGTTATGTTAATGAAAGGAAGGAGGTTATCGTTTATGATTACGCACAAATGAAATTAACTATTTTCGATTCTGATTTAAAAAGAAAGAAGGATATAAAGGGAGGAAATTTATTTCATTATAACCATATTGCATCTATACCAGGAAGCGATAATTTTGTCGGATATGCGAGCTATAATAATAGCAATGCTTATCTCCAAACAGGAAGAAGAAGTCCATCCTCTTTAGATCTTTTAAGTGATACGCTCAGTTTAGTGAGGAAATACTTACGTTATTCAAAGAAATTTGAGAATATTGCAGCCATTACATTTGATAAATCTTTCTTCGCGTTTAGAGATAGTCTTCGTTTTTTTCGTGCATATGACCCTTATGTTTACAGCATCAATAAAAGTGAAGTTGAGCGGCGATATAAGATAATTTATTCTAAAGGCAACTTTCCGTCAGATTTTTTGGAATCAGTAATAAGACCGCACCTGAGTAATGTTAAGATAAACGGGCATAAGATGTCATCACTTAAATCAATATATCTATATTGTAATGGTTATACTAGTCAGAAAAACTGGTTGGAATCTGATAGCCTTATCTATTTGTCGTCTATTAGCTTTAAGGAGCAAGGCACAGTTGGATTTGGATCGTTAGTAGTTAAAGGAAAAGGAACAGCAGGCACTTTAGTTGCGCGGAATTTCGTAGATGCTAAAAAGTTTAAGGTCTCCTTTCCTGAATTTAGCGAATATGACAGTAAAAGTAATCAATTTATTGCTTTTTGTACGGGAAATGAGTTGAAAAGGCGTTTGTATAATGATAGCCCCTTAAGAAAAAAGATGGATATCATTGATGATTGTTTTTATTTGGTAAAGGTTAGACTTCATGTGAAAGATAGCCATTAAGTTGTACACAGTTTTACAATCGTAGAAAAACATGAGATCTGATAGATTAATGACATATTTGTCTTTTTTTGGCGTAATATTTTTTCTTTCATGGTTATTAATCACGGCTAAGAAGCTCGACACCCAAAGAAGGCAGAATGTTTCTTTAAATGATAGCATTCGGTATGTGAATGGTGCTAATCGCTATTATTTAGACTTAATGGAATTTAAAATGAAATACTCTAATTCATTGGTGAATAAAGATGAAATAAAAGCGTATGATATATCAAGAGATACTGCTAAGTCAATACCCATAAATATTCATTCCTTAATAACGAGAAGCAGACAAAGCCTGTTTTTAAGATATACTGAAATAGGTTGTAATGAATGCTCAAGTTTAACAATTAAGAAATTGAAACAACTTAGTCAGGATCATCCAGAGTTGCCAATCTATGTATTGACTGACTTTACGAATTATGATGCTTATCTTCAATGGAGAAAACTTGCCGAGGTAAATTTTCCTGTTTTTTATGTCAAAAAAGGGGAAATTACTTTTGATGAAGGGTGTAATGAGTATTCTTATCTATTCTTGACAGATAATAGAGAGATTGCTTACGATTTTTTCATCCCCAATAGCCAAATGTCAGGATTGCTAGATTACTATTTGAACAATATTTATAAACAACCAGCTGAACATGGCTTTAAAAATTAACGTTTTTAGTTGTTCTGGAAACAAACTACTATTGTTGATTCTGTTTACATCATTGCAGATGTATTCATTGGCACAACAAAAGCAAATTCCGGATACGACTATTTTGAGAATTGACCCTAGTAATGCAATGGGAGGAAACTGTGATAAAATATACAGTGATATAAACTACATACCACTAGAAAATAGTAAGCAATGTTTGATTAGTGAAATTAACAAATTGGAAGTAGTTGGTGGATATTTCATTGTTCTTGATGCGAGTTCAGATCAAATACTAGTTTTCAATAAAGATGGTTCGTTTCATGCGAAATGTGGTAATATTAAAGGGCTCCATAAAAACCCGAGTATAAGACGTAACATGTTCCGGGATTTTTGCATTAATCGATATAGAGATCAAATAGTTGTAAGGAGCGGGCTGGACCCGGAAAATTTGTATTTATTCGATTACAATGGTGAAGAAGTTGGAAAGACAGCGTTGGCTAACATAGATAATGTAAAAGGATTAAATGGGATTAATTACCTTGATAAGAGTACATGTGTGTATGCAATTTCGTCAATTTACGCTAATCCGGACACGAGTAAATATAAACCGTTTGAGTTGTTTATCGTTGATAGTATTTCTTCAAATACCATCGCCGAAGTTCCATACAATCCAAATGAAATTGCCAATGCTAAATGGATGGATGTTCAAATTGTTCTTGCGGGCCCACTTTATTATTCAGGTATTAACGGAACGTGTTTTTTTACCAGGTCATATGATTACAATATTTATAAAATCAACAACAGGGGAGTCTCTGATATATATAAAGTGCTACTTCCAATTGACATTAGCTTGCCTGTAGATTTTCTAGTAAATGAGGAGAAATATAGGGGTAAAAGAATTGATTATCTCACCAATAACAGGCAGAAGGTGTTTGTAATAAGTAATGTTTTTGTACTTGGTGATAATCTTTTATTTACCTTAAATACTACACGATATGGGGACGAAAACAAGATACTATCCTATAATTTAGGAACAGGTGCTCTTTATAGTCTATTGCGTATATCTCCTGATGTCACTTCGTTTTTTTTGCCGGTATTGGGTGATCGGGCTTCGATACAGGCTTGCGATGGTCAAAGTATTTATTCTTCAGTATCTTCTTTACATATGTTTAATTCCTTTGAGGATAATAAGGATAAGCATCCAAATTATCCACCGGTTCTGAAAAAATACTTCTCAACCCAGACTCGAGAAGGAAACCCTGTGATAATACAATTGAAGCCCAAAGCAATGTTTAAATGAATTGGCCAGGTAAACTTATATTGTTAACCCTATTGCTTGTATTCACCTATAGTATCGCTTGCTATTCACAGGTAAAGAAAGATTCTACGTGGGTGGGCAAGGTAACTGGCATAACTCGAGATTCTGTTCATGATTATGTCTTGAAATCGGCATCCATTGCCATTTACAAGGTAAAGGACTCTGCTCTTATTAGTTATCAACTTAGTAACAATTTTGGGGAGTTTAATTTTAATGAAATGCCAATTGGTGTTTCGCTAAAAATTATTATCAGCTATACCGGGTATAAAAGTGTTCAAAGGAAATTTACTATTCTGCCGGATAGTAAAGTGATTAATTTAAAAGAAATTAACCTTGAAAGAAGCACTAATGAGTTACAGGAGGTTGTTGTAAGATATGTTCCTCCAGTGCGTATGAATGGCGACACACTGGAATTTAACGCGGATGCATTTAATTTGGATAAAAATGCAGTGGGAGAAGATTTGCTACGTAGGTTACCGGGCGTAACAGTCTGGGGAGATGGCACTATAACTGTGAACGGGAAACAAGTAAGCCAGGTATTAGTTGATGGAAAACCCTTTCTGAGTGGAGATATTAAAGTGGCCACACAGAATATTCCTAAAACAGCTATAGACAAGATACAAGTTTACCAACAGATTAAGAATCCAAGGAATCCATTAGATTCCATTACGCAGATAAATATTAAACTGAAGAATGGGAAGAACTATGGTTATTTCGGTAAGCTATCTGCAGGATATGGCACGGATAAGCATTACGAGACTGATGTTAATATTAATTTTTTCAATAAACAGACACAATTGGGGCTTGTAGGCACAAGCAATAATGTAAACAAAGTAGCAAACGATGCTAACACATTGATGCGCAACAGTACTTATAAGGGAGTGGGAGCCAGTATAGAATATCAACCCGATTTCAGAATGCCGGGAACTAATCGGCCTAATTCCGGTGGAGTGATGTACCAACATGATTTTATCCCTAGTCCTGATTATTCAAACAGCAATCGTCTGGCAGGTAATTATTTTATTAGAAATAATATTAGTACGGTTGTAAACAATAGTCAGGTAATTTCTACGATAAGCAAGGATAGTGCCCAAACTCAACTTAGTAATAGTATTGCTACATCGAATAGCACAGGTCAGGTATTGAATGCCCGCTACGATAGACGTAAGAATAATCTTACAGTTAATGCTTCCTCAAATTTTACTGCTGGTAGGATTAATAGTGAATCCAATAATCAAAGCAGTACCTATGGAACGACTGGGGTGTTGCAAAGCACCAATAATACAATTAATGAAACCACTTCAGATAGTAAGAATATGCTTTTTCAGTTTGGGCTGAGCAAACAGAAAAACTATGCGAAAATGAATCTTTTGCCTGGAGATTTGGATGTCAATTATTCCCTGAATGTGGGAAATAACCGTAGTGACCAAGTAAACATTACATCCTTTACCTCTATTGTTGACCCATCCAAGAGTAAAAAATTTGATCGCCTGTACAATAAAGATAGGAATGATATAAACCAACATTTATTTTTAAGTTTTGGAAATTTATCAGGATTACTAAAGGGGTTTTTGGGACTTTCAATAAGTCTGCAGAATAGTTTGGATGTAAACAGGCATAGCGAAGATAATCTTGTGAAAAACCGAGATACGGTTAAGAATACATATCAGACCGATCATTATCTTTCTTATGCAAGTAACCTTACTACCATCAACGAGTTGCCGACATTAGCTGTCAGTAGAGTATTTACGAGGACCTTGACTAATCGCTATGAAAAAGTATTGTTTTGGGGATTTGATGCGCAGGTGCAGTTTTACCATCAGCAAAATAGTTCAGATCACCTTTTTCAAAGGTTTACTAGAAGCTATCAAAAATTTGTACCGAACGCTTCTGTGACCTATTTAAATAGCCATTACGGAAGTTATGAGGATAACTATGATATTAGTTTTTCAACAGAGAATAGGTATCCTACAGTCGATCAGTTATATCCTATCGTAGATAGCTCCAATCAGTATTATATTCTGCAGGGTAATTTTCGCTTGAAAGAAGCTACTGACAGAAAATTGAGTTTTAAAGTAAAACATATTAGTAAAAAGACGAAGAATACATTTAATTACAATTTCGATATAACAGCAGGAGTAATAACTAACAACCTTTCGGATAGTAGCATAACAGATAATCTTGGACGTAGTGCGCATTATACAGTGAACGTAGGCAATAACAGGTATTTAAATATTTCGGCTACAATTAACAAGGCATTTAAATTTGGTCGTAATCAATTGCAGCTGCAGTTTTCACCCACACTGAGTCTCGGACGTGTTCCAAACTATATCAACAACACGATTAATTTTTCCAATAATTTTTTCAATAGTAATTCATTGAGCCTTAATTATACACTGAGCGACTGGTGGGCTATTAATCTACAGGAGTCGTTGTCGTTATACCGATCCAAACAAAACGGGGCCACAGACAACGAATTTAAAAATAGTATTCATTCCACCTCTCTTAGTTCAAGCATAAACTTTACCCGAAGGCTGGGTATAGGTAGCAATATTGCTTATAATTACGCCACCTCAACTGGTTCTGCACCTGCTACTTTTACAATTTGGAATGCAAATGCTACTTATCGTCTGCTGCCGGGCAATAACCTGGAACTGAAAATGGCTGCTTTGGATTTGCTTCACCAGAATGCAAGTATTATTAATATTGGATCTAACAATACCCTTACCCGGGGAACTACAAATGTGTTACAGCAGTATTTTATGTTGACGGTATCTTATTTCCCAAGACAGTTTGGGAAAAGAGGAAAATCAAAGGAGTGATAGGTGGGTAGTATATAGACCTTTTAAAGGATTATGTTGGGTGCCTTCTGATGCTAATTTACCTTGAGTTATTGCACATCATGTACCTTGAAATTTATGACGATGAACTTTACACAACGACTTTCTCCTACGATTCTTTTAGGAGTTGTAATTTGCTTGTTAAGTGGCTGTAAAAGAGAATCAGTGAATTGGAGCACCTTAATTGAGAAGTATTCAAAAAAGGGAGATAGTTTATATCTGAAATCTGTTTTGTATTTACGAGAGAATAATAGAGACCTTACATCTGAGAAGATTACATTTATAGATAATGCGACTGGGCGTGAGAGAGATATCCGGCTAGATACTATTGCTAATGATAGTATTCTTGATGCGATGTTAACCAATATGGATCTTGATTATAAAAGAGAGGAAGTGAGTGATTTGCAGATTTTTTCTACCGATTATATCGATAGACATATAGAGCAGGCGGTGGGAATGTGGCGACGATATCCATGGACTAAAGATAAACCTGATAGCTTATTTTTAAATTATCTGTTACCATATAAGGTGCTGCGGGAGGCACCAAGCAAGAACATAGATTTTTTCATAGAACAGTATCGGACGGTTATTGATTCTATGGCCTATGAAAAAGCTAACACTGATGTCGTTTATTGGAAGCTTAATAGAGAAGTTGGTAAATGGTTTAGCTTTTCGGGAGATGATCATACTATACTCAGCCATTCTCCTTCGTTAGACGAATTACTTTGTATTAAGAAAGGTGCATGCTATCATTACGCAATTCTATATGCCTATATGCTTAAATCTGCTGGTATTCCAGCTACGGTTGCCCTTGTGCCTAAATGGGGAAGTAAAAATGGAGATCATGCAGAAGTTCTTTTTATGGATTCTACGGGAAAAATGGTCACTCCTGAAAGAAATCGCTTAGCCAATGCTAGTAAAATATTTTGGATGACCTTCAAAAACCAAAGGATATGGTCAACAGAGATCAAACCGCTCGTAGGCGGCTACAATTTTGCTATTCCTTACTTAAAGAATGATCATTGGATTGACGCCACAACCCAACACAGAGAGACTGTGAATATTCCCTTTAGTCTACCTGGAGATATCAAAGTTCCTTTTGCCTATATCTGCGTATATAATTATGGTAGATGGACCCCGGTATTTTGGGGTAAAGTTGAAGCAGACAATAAGGGGATTTTTAAAAATATGGGAGTCGATATGCTCTATAGTGTAGGTATTCCAGATATCCAGGATGGATATAGGCTTATTGGTAAAACTTTTTTGGTAGATACATCAGGTAACGTACATATAGTGGCTCCGTCAAGTGGCTTTTATGCTATTATGTGTTTGGATAAAGTAAATACCGGTGCGCGTTCTAGTGTTGCTAAAGGTGAATCATATACTTTAGAATATTATGACGTTAATGGAAAATGGGAAAAACTTGCTACAAAGAAATGTGAATCAACTGGAGTTATTGAATTTCAACATGTCCCGGCAAATACGATATACCGGCTTATCAACGAAGTTGGGGATGGACGGTTGGAACGGCCATTTACTTATGACAACGAGAAGCCATATTGGAGATAGTGGTGATTGGAACTTTCACTTTAGTAGAGGCACTATCTCATAAATCAGGGATCTGACAATTGCTCAAATTGTTGTCTTATGTGGAGGAGACCCTGATCTTTACTTTAAAACATAAAAGAAATGGGCGAAATTTCTTCCGACCATGACTGGGTTACTCCCGGAGCTTTTTGATCATTACTGACTTCTACTGCGCAATACGTATGGTTCCTGCCGCCCTGGCGCCGTGACTGCGTTGCATCGTTCCCATTAGTTTATCCCGCTCTTTTTCAAATTCTGCCCGGGTCACTTTCTTTCCTTTTGAAGGCGCTTTGATCACTGTGAGATCTGCCTGGTCGCTTAATGAGGTGGCCGTGTACACCGTGCGGCCGTTGTTGATATCAATTCCCAGGATCAGCCCTGGCAGCTGTCCCTGGTACTCTGGCCCCGCCGATACGGGGATGGAAGGCGTGAACCAGACAACGATGTCGGCTGTATCGGCTACCTCTTTCGTTTCCAGTTTACCGTTTTCCATCGTGGTGCTGGATCTTTTGCCAATGCGCTGCATGACTGCCTGTTGACAGGGATAGTTCAGAATGGTAGTGGTGGCCCCGGTGAGCTTCCAGTTGGGATGCCGGACGCTATCGGCGATGATATAATTTTTTGCGCCAAATTCAGTTCCTTCTATTATTTGTCCTGTTGCCAGGTTGGTGTAGATTATATCTCCTGCGCCAGCCATTACCATGTGTACCTGCATACCACCTTCCGGTTCTGCCAATTCTTCCGGTGTATTATCCTCCACAGCGCGGCGAAGGGACTGGTCGTTGGCAAACAATACTTCGAGCTTGTCTTTATGCGAACGTGGTAATGATTGCGCCATGTCGTCGGCCAATCCCTGTATGTGTATTTCCATCTGTGTGGTGCGCTCATATACCACCTTTCCCTGTTTTTGCTGCCCATATACCGAAAGCAATATCAGCAGGGCGGGAAGCGTACAAATAGTTTTTTTCATCTGGTATATATTTTAAGAAAATAAAGCTATTTCCTTCTGGCGGCAACACAGGTTAATGTAGCTTGACTTAATGTTAATTTAGGTTAATGTTCTCTGGCGGGGTCCTGGGATTTGATAGATTTGCGTTAGTATTGTTATTACTTACCACACATGCGTTATAAACTTTCCATACCGGCTACCGCTTTCCTGATAGCGTTGTCGATCCTGCTTATTACTGCTTTCCAGGCATACTGGCTAAGCAAGAATTACCGGGAGGAAGAGAAGCTGTTTAAATCCCGCACCAATATTCTTTTCCGGGAAACCATTTTCCGGTTGCAGGCAACCAAGCTGAAACTGGATTCCACCGTCAGCATACACATTACCGACAGGGAAGGGGTGATGGGGATTTCCAGTGTGTTACATGAACGTTTTAAGGATTCTACGGTTACAATAGCACGGGCAAAGCCGGCTATGATCGTGGCAATGAAGGCCGATGACCAATCGGCAGAACCACTAAAAACGGTAAACCCACCGGTACATGAAACTTATAATGTGCAGTATGCCCGTACCCAGAACGCGCCGTCTGTACGGGTATTTGATTTCCTCACCGGCGTGGATTCCCTCCGTGATTCCATTACAATCAACGAGGTGGTAGACCGCTATGCTAAAGCATTACAGCGGGAAAAAATAGATGCCGGCTTTACTGTTACTACCGTGCCTGCTGATACCACCCGCAGCTACTTTGGTCCTTTCCCCGACGACCTGGAGAATAATATTGTTACCGTGGGTTTTACTAAACCAATTAGTTACCAGGTGAATTTTGAAAATAACAGCTGGTATCTGCTCCGGCGTATTAGTCAGCCGATACTGATATCTGTACTATTACTCGGCGTCACCATTTTCTCCTTCCTGCTGCTATACCGCAACCTGAAGCAACAACGGAAGCTGGCCCAGCTCAAAAACGACTTTATCAGCAATATGACCCATGAGCTGAAAACACCCATTGCTACGGTGAATGTAGCGATTGAAGCGCTGAGGAGTTTTGACGTGCTCGACGACCGTAAAACTACCCATGAATACCTTGATATTTCCGCGCACGAAATGCAGCGACTCAGCTTACTGGTGGATAAGGTGTTAAAATTGTCGATGTTTGAAAACAGGGAAATTGGTCTCAATAAAGAACAGTTTGACATCAGGGAGTTAGCCAGAAGCGTTATGAGCTCTATGAAACTACAGTTCGAAAAACAACGGGCGGTTACCACCCTGCAAACTACAGGTAACAATTTTATTGTGATGGCCGACAAGCTGCATCTTACCAGCGTATTGTATAATTTGCTCGACAATGCGTTGAAGTATAGCTCAAAAGAACCCAATATCCTAATACACATTATTGACCATAAACAATACCTGGAAATTCGTGTAGTGGACAATGGTATCGGCATTGCGAAAGAATACAAAAGCAAGATCTTTGAGAAATTTTTCCGCATACCTAATGGCAACCGGCATAATACAAAGGGGTATGGACTTGGATTAAGCTATGTGTCACATATTATTCAACGTCATATGGGCTTTATAGAAGTTGAGAGTGAGTTAGATAAAGGCAGTATATTTTCCGTTAAAATTCCTTTTGCAGAAGCTGCCGTTATTTATTATGATAAAGGCCGCATCATAAGGCAAAAAAAGATATGACATGAAGATTAAAATTCTATATGTTGAGGATGAATTATCATTGGGTAAGATCGTAAAAGAAAGCCTGCAACGGCGGGGCTTCGAGGTAGTGCTGGAAAGCGATGGCGCCAACGTGCTGGATGTTTTTAAAGCGATCGATCCCGCAGTATGCATACTGGATGTGATGTTGCCCAACAAAGATGGCTTTGAAGTGGCTGCCGAAATACGCAACATCAACCCGGAAGTACCTATATTGTTTCTCACTGCCAAAACCCAGACCACAGATTTGGTGAAAGGATTTACGTTGGGCGGCAACGATTACATCCGGAAGCCTTTCAGTATGGAAGAACTGATTGTGCGTATCGATAATGTATTACGTTACTCACCTGCCAGCACGGCTCCCATGGCAGACCATGTCAGGATTGGTAAGTTCCATTTTTATACAAAGAAACAGGTACTCGCCCATGGCAATGAAGAAATAAAGTTATCGTACCGGGAAAGCGAACTGCTTAAACTGCTATACGAAAAACGGGACGGCATTATCGGCAGGAAAAATATTCTTGATCTGCTGTGGGGGCACGATTCCTTTTTCAACAGCCGGAACCTGGATGTATATATCACCCGCCTGCGAATACATTTAAAGGAAGATGAAAACCTCCAGATACTCACGATCAAAGGGGTTGGATATAGATTTGTGCTGGATTGAGCCGGAGTATATATATTGCAGGGGGTAAGGGTCGGATTTATAGAAAAAAGCGACCCTTACTTTACCTATAATGGCTACTTTACATAAAAAACTGCTCAGCAATAATTTTGCCGTCCTTCACAGTATACACGCATAGTTCCGATATCTTCCCACGGTCTCTACCTTTCATTTTGACGTCCATCGTGAGCATAAAGCAAAATGAATTTCCGGCAATTAACGGGGTAGACACGGTGGTGCCAAACCTGGATTCCACCATTGCGTTAAATTTTTGATCTTTCTCCTTTAAGGCGGCCAGTCCTTTGGTCTCTTTCTCAAAATCAGGGGTGCTGTAAGGTTCTATACTAACCGCATCGTCAGCATACAACTCCGCTTGTGCCTCAGTAAATTTTTCATTGCGGCAGTATTCTGCCAAACGAGATGCAATTTGTTCAACTGTCATGGTTAAAAATTTAAGTGGTTAAAAAATAATCTAACAGGCCCCGCCTCCTTGCCGGACGGCCAATTATAACGGATGAGCGTTTCAGGGACAGCATGATAATCCCTGCCTGCAATGTGCGAATCAATTATTTTTCCTGTTAGAAAAAAAGAGCTACCATTTTTTTCTGCAAACATTGTTCCTGTTAGGGTTGCTGAATTACTGATCGTAGCTGCAAAATACGATAATTAGCTGTTTACAGAGCCAACCACCGGAATGGCTATTGTATTGTTGACAAATGGTAGTGTTCAATACTACAGCAACTTGTTTTTTATTTCGATTGTAAAGGAGGTAATAGGCTTCATTTGATGGCTACTCCATCGACCGCAACCCAATCATATTCCCTTCCGAATCTTCTATCAATGCAATGAATCCGTATTCGCCAATATCTTGTTTGGGACGGATAACCTTACCCCCGGCGCTTTCCACGCGGCTGAGGGTATGTTCAATGTCTGCGGTATCGAAGTATATGAGGGTGCCACCAATTCCCGGCGGAGCTACATCGAGTTTTACCAGGGCGCCACGGGCGTTGGGGGCCTGTTCATCGCCGGCAAAAACGGCGTATTCCATCTGGCTATGCCTGTCGTTGCTGACCGGCAGATCCGTAAGCGTACATTTAAATACGTCTGTATAGAATTTTTTAGCTCGCTTAAAATCGGACGTATAGATCTCAAACCAATTCACTGCATTTTTCATATTACCTGTTTTAAAGTTGAATCAATGATTCAAAATTAAAACGGGCCGGTAAAAATGGACTTGCCCTATGGCAAGAAATGCTAGCCTGCGGTAATTTCTTTCCGGATCCGGCTCAGCGAGCTGTCGGTTATACCCAGGTAAGAAGCAACGTACTTTAGAGGAGAAAGAGCGATGATGGTTGGTCTCGTCGCTATCAGCTGCAGGTATCGGTCGGTGGCGCTGATCATGAATGCCTGGATAGAGCGTTGTTTCAAAACGAATAGCTGGTGGGTGGCCCAGTGTCGTCCCCATTCCCGGAATCCTTCCACTGTTTGCAGCAGCTGCTGGAAATCATCATAAGATATCTTCCATGCGGTTACTGCCGATACCGTCTGGAAGTTTTCATTGGAAGGGATGCGTTGAAAGAGAGAGAAAGATTCTATCAGTATGTCACCCGGACAATAATATTCGGTAGTTATCTCATTGCCATTATAATCATACAGGAACGACCGGCATAGCCCCTGTTCAATGGCATAAAATTCCCGGGCAGTTTTGCCGGCTTCCAGTAACAGGGCGCCCGGTGCCAGGTCGATTTTCGTATGCGCTTCGGCGATAGCTTTATAGTCGTGGTCCCGGAGGAGAGGATGATGATATATGGTTTGGAAGAAGGCAGTGTCGGTCATTGGGCAAACATTTTCTATTTCGACACATATCTCAGCCACACCACATCTCCCGCTAACTTCTCCACACCCGCCAGTTTCAGCAGAGCTGCTTTTCCTTTGCCGGCCTGGTTGGTAATTTCAAAGACAGTAGGGGTATTGGGGGTGCCATCCGCAATGGGTACAATGAGTACGCTGAATTCATCAATAAGCCCTTCATTGAGGAAAGTGCCGTTGAGGATACTGCCGCCTTCCAGCATGAGCTGTTTGATGGGAAACAAGGTGGTAAGATGGTGTAATGCTTTTTTGATATCTACTTCTTTCTTCCCGGCAAAGACATAGGATATTTTTTTACGCTGCAGGTAGTAGAGATAATCATCGCTGACATCTTCAGTAAGAACGGCAATAATATGATCGCCACCGATTTCATTGGTATCCCAGGCTAGTTTTCCTTTGGTGTCGACGGTTATCGCAAAGCTTTTGGCTGTTTTGTCGCCTATGAAAGGGGCCCTGCTCATGGTATTGGTGGGTTGGATGAGCTCTGCCTTGGCGCCCTCATAAAAATCTTTTTCCAGCGATACCCGGCCAAGTATCCAACCCTGTGTGTGATAGTCTTCGTGAATTTTATTATAGAGTGCAGAATACTGCTTTACTTTTTGTGGATGTTCCCAATTTTCGGTAAGTATTTTTCCGTTGATGGAGGCCACCATGTGGCAGATGATATATGGTTTGTTCATTGTTGGAAGTTAAGGGTAATGCGGCCCATTGATAGATATCCTTTTAAAAATGCAAAGGAATACCGGACTTTTCCCGGCTAAGGTAGAAAAAATGGGCCGTTTAGCGCAGGTAGGATTACCAGACCTATGCTGATGATATTATATAAACGGTATTTTATTGTAATCTTATTTTATTTAGATAAAATAAAACAATTTCCAAAGAGATGCCTTACACATAATTGCTATCCAATATTTATACAATGTTAAAATTGCCAACTGCTGCTCTATCTGCTATCGGCTGTAGTGATTAACGGGTGCTGGTTACAGCTATTGAGCTGCATTGTGCCCTTACTCTTCACCCTGCTGGAAATACGCAGCGTAATACCTAATAACGGACCTTTGTATTGGTAACAGATTCTTTCATCTAAAACCATAAGACTATGAAAAAGGTGATGAATTATGTATTGGTAGCAGGTATAGGACTGGTTGCCTTAGGAATGATACCTGCAACTGCCACTGGGCATACGATGGGACATCGTCACCATATGAAGAAAGAAGAAAGAAGGGAAGAGAGGAGAATGCGTAAGGAAGAAAAGAAACATATTGAAATCGTCGCACCCGCGCAATCCGGGAATATGATGCCACAGGCTGCACTTCCTGTAATGGAAACTTATGTTCCGCAGGATGTAGTGAACAAGCTGGAATCGAAGTACGGATCCGCATTATATGATATTACCACCTTACAATCTGTTAATGGGGTAGATCGTTATTGCGTGCGCACATTGAACAACGGGATAGCGGAAGCTGTCACTGTAGATGGTTCAGGTGCTCCTGCCATGTAATTGTTTCCCTTTTATCTGTGGATATTTTAGCCTCCTGGTATAATGCCGGGAGGCTTTTTGTTTATTGCCTGTATTGATAAAATATCCCCGTATCAAAAATCGTCCAGCGGCAGGCTTTTTGTCCGCAGCTTTTTAACCCACTGTTAGCCCAGGTATTACAGGTATGAAAGAGGTTATAGCTGCCTTTGGCTTCATAAAAGGCATCGTTGTTATCATAATTGGCGTGGGTGTTTATCTTCACCGGCAGGCCATTGGCGCCGGTTTTAAAGCTGTTGTTGATATATTGTACTAACCGGGTGTATTGGGAGGCGCTGATCATAATCCTGCGACAGCTTTCATCTTCTCTGAGTTGATGATAGTAGGTAGCATGAATGGCGGCAGTGCTTAAATTAAAGGCGGCTTTGAAGGCGGTACTTGCTTTCAGATCGGCCCAGGTGGGCGTTTCCAGGTAAAATCCTTTATCGCCCCAGCCGAAGGCGAGGAGCTGGGCGGTGCTATCGTTGGCAATGGTGTTATGGTATGGAATATGGGTGCTCCAGTCGATTTGTGGGGTACGAACAGGCACTACCAGGTCGGTATGCACTCCATTGGTAAGGATGTAAATGGGAATATCTGCGTCGCTCACCAGTTCTTTGGTGGTGCTCATACGGGAAAGGGTATACGCAGATAGCAGGTATATACCGATCAGGCTAAAAAAGGTTAACAGCGTGTAGACGATGTACTTCAGTACTTTCTTCAAGGCAACAGTTTTATGAAACCAACAAATTAGCCATTTTATTTATTATGCTGTTATTAAAAAAGCCCCCGCTGAAGTGGGGGCTTGATCGCTACGCTATAAATTACGGTTCTTTGGGAAGAACGCCTTAAACACAAAGTATCTTTACAGCACATAGTAGGCTGGCTTTTCTTCTGGTTCTTCCGGCGCATGGTATTGCTCATGCAGCATTTGCCGGAGGTCTTTTTCGATATTCCGGGAAATGGTGGTCACCGGCGTATCGGTAGGTTTGTTCTCAAACGGATCCTGCAGGTTGATCGCCATCTTTTCTATCAGCAGGAAAGAAGAGGCAATGGCCACTACCAGTGGGATCTCCATAAATCCCAGCACATCTATTAATGCAAAGGGCAATAACAGTATAAAGAAAATGAGCGTAAAGTGAGTGTACAGGCTGTAGGTAGCCGGGAATACTGTGTTTTTAATGCGTTCACATTTTCCCATGGCATCGCAGAGCCGCGACAAGGTTTCATCCAGCGCTATTTGCTGATACTGGTTAATCCATCCTTGTTCCAGGGCATATTTGAGGTCCTTTCCATGTAAGAGCAACAAGGCAGCGGGCACATTATCATATTTCATCAGGTAGTTAAGCTCCCTTCTTGTTAATAATCTGTCTACACCTTTGAGCGGATCTGTCTTACGTAACGATTGTCCGAGGCTATAGCACCATGCTGCCTGTCGCTTTACAAAGCGCTCCTGGAATAGGGTCAGGTCTTCCGACTGATACGTTGCATCCATCAAACTGAGTACCTGCCTTGTGAGCGAGCGCGAATCATTTACAATGGCGCCCCATATGGTTCTGGCTTCCCACCAGCGGTCGTAGGCCTGGTTAGACCGGAAGGCCAGCAGGAGGGAAAGTACGGTACCCAACACCATGGGCACTGCAATGGGGATCACCAGGTTGGTGACATCATACTGGTAATAAAGGATGTTGATGGTGAGCGAATAAACCGCTACCAGCAAGATTTCAAACCTGATTTTACCGAATACATATTTAAGGGGGATATTTTTCTTGAGTAACATAACCTTGCTTTTATTCTGTTGCCAGCAAAAGTGCTGATATGGTGGACCTGTTGGCCACAAACCGTTGTTTCTGCAATTGAATCTTCATCTTCGGGTAGTTGCATTTGCTGATCAGTTTTTCCGGATCATAGCTTCTTTTGGAAGGCGGTGTATATTCATGATCTACGGGTTGTATGATCAGGTCGATGTTCTGTGCCAGCAGGAAGTTGCGCAATGCTGCGCGGGTGCTGCCGTGAAAGAATTCAATTTTCAACTGGTGAATGGCGGAAGAATATTTATTACGAATAATTTCACAGCCATCCTGGAAGTCGGCCGAAATCAGTTCTACGTGTCTGCTGTTGCGGGTGTAGGTAACCAGGTCGAACAGCGAGTCGGGCATCTGTAAAGCATGCATCAATATGATATTTACCTGTTCGTATGGGTGTTGTGCCACAATGCTGTGCACATAACTAAGAGATCGTATGGAGAAGTCTGTTGGAATTAGAATATTTTTCATATCTGGTAGCTTTTATGATCACAAAATTATTGGGCGCATATAAGGAACCAGTAAGAGTGGGGTTAAAAGGTTGTAAGAATGTGGTAAGAATTCGGTAAGAAAACAGGCTCTACAGTGGAAGTTCCACCCGGATCTCGGTTCCATAATTTACCTGGCTGTTCACGATGATATCGCCCTTATGCATACGGATGATATTCATGGCCAGTGGCAGACCGATGCCATACCCTTTAAAATGGGAGGTATTGGAGGCCCGGAAGAAGGGGGAGAAGATGTAAGGGAGGTCTTCCGCGGGGATGCCGATGCCCAGGTCTTTTACGATGATGATATTTTTCTTTTCGGTGGCGGCCAGCGCAATGGATACCGGTTGGTTATTGGAATATTTCACGGCATTCATCACAATATTGCTGAGGGCCAGCTCCAGCAGCTGCTCATTGCCGGGGATCAGCAGTTTATCTTCTTCTTCGGGGAAGAGGCTGTAATCGATTTCCACCTTATTACCGGGATGGAGTTTATCGATGGTATGTTTTACGGTAAACAGCAATTCATCGCTGCGGAGCTGGCTCCATTCCTGCTTTTTGCCATCGAAGCCGGTCTGGGCCAGGTGTAGAAGACTTTTGGTGATATGTTCCAGTCGCCCTGCTTCGCTCAGGATGTTTTGGAGGGAATAGATATATTTTTCGGAGGTCCGTTCTTTATTAAGGGCCAGTTCAGCTTCGCCGATGATGGCGGTGAGCGGGGTGCTCAGTTCATGGGAGGCGTTGCTCACAAAGTTATTCTGGGTTTCGAAGGCTGTTTCCAGGCGGTCGAGCATATTATTGAAGGTATTGGCCAGGTCATTGATTTCATCGCCGCTATTGTCTACGTTGAGCCGTAGGTGGAGGTTGCGGGAGCTGATACTTTTCACTTGTACCATCATATGCCGGATGGGCTGGAGTATATAGCGGGAGAAGAAAATGCCGGCGCCTACCAATATGAGGCTCGATGCCACGGAGCTGATGATTAAGATCCTGCGAAGCCAGCCCAGGTATTCTGCGTTGTATTTGTTGATAGCGGAAACAATCACAATATAGAGGCCCTGTTTGCTTTTGTAGAGCACTCCTTCGTAGAAGTGGTTGCCCTCGCGGTAGGTGGCCTTTTTTTCCCGGATCACCCGGGAGTAGAAGTCGGCGGGGAGCGCCAGCTGTTCATTGTTATGGATGGAGCCGTCGGCGGCTACGGGGAGGAAGTATTCCTTTTCAGAAGGGAGTTTTTCCAGGTGTTCTTCCCGGATTTCATTATAGATGGCCGAATCGGATTCGTAATAGGGGAGGGTGGCTTTGGCACTGAGATAGGCGCGTATTTCCAGTCGTTTGTAGAAGTCCTCGAAAGAGTGCTGGTTGGCGAAATAATACACCAGTATACTCATCATGAGGATGGTAGAAACGGTTAAACCGGCAAACAGCAGTAATATCTTAGTACGTATTTTCATCGGCCTTATTTTCCCTGATCATGTATCCGAGTCCCACTACGGTATGAATGAGTTCTGCCGGGTTATGTTTATTAATTTTTTTCCGGAGATAGTTGATATATACGTCCACCACTTTGGTATTCATATTAAATTCGATGCCCCATACCTGTTCCAGTATTTCCAGGCGGGAGAGTACTTTCCGCGGGTTTTTCAGCAGGTATTCCAGCAGCCGGTATTCTGTAGCGGTCAGGGCAATGGTTTTCCCTTGCCGGTTGGCGGTTTTAGTATCTGTATCCAGTTCCAGGTCGGCCAAACTAAGTATAGCCGGCGACGTTGGTACAACAGGAATATCGGTATTATTGGTTTTCCTTCTGAGCAGGCTGCGGATGCGGGCTTCGAGCTCCTGTAATTTGAAGGGTTTTACGAGGTAGTCATCGGCGCCGCTATCGAGTCCCATCACAATATTTTCGGTGGTGCCGAGGGCGGTGAGCATGAGTATGGGCACTTCCAGCTGCGCTTTTCGCAGGGAGCGGCATACTTCTATGCCATTGAGGCCGGGCAGCATTACATCGAGTATAATAAGGCGGAAGGATGGGTTATTGAGCGCCATTTGGAGGCCGCTGTTGCCGTCGGGAGCTACGCTCACTTCGTAGCCGGCTTCGGCGAGGCCACGGGTGATAACGGATACTACAGCAGGTTCATCTTCTATCAGTAATAGCTTCATGACGGGTAAAGATAAGGCTATTCGAGATGGCGTACGCAATTAAAGAGGTCGCAGCGCCAGTGAGGATCAGTAAACTGTAGTTTGGTGAGGGAAGTATTTTTCATGGGCGGTGTAGGATGCATTTCCGGCAGGAGGGCATCCAGCATCTGGCGGATGAAGCTTCCGTGGGTGATGAGCAGTATTCTTTTGCCCGGGTTTTCGGCGAGCAGGTCCTGGATGAAGGCATTGCCCCGTTGGAGTACGGAGGCGCTGGTTTCCATGCCGAGGTCCATTTGTTTCCAGTTTTCACCCCATTTAGCGAGTCGTTCGGCTTCGGTGGTGCCTTCGATGAGGCCTCCCCCGGCTTCCCCGATTCTGCTGTCTTCAATAACCGTGTTGATTTGTAATTCCTGGGCTATGATCGCAGCGGTTTGCCTGGCCCTTATTAAATGACTCGAATACACCAGATCCCATGATTCACGGGTGAGCCACTGCCCAAGTTTAAGCGCCTGCATAATACCCTCTTCATCCAGGGGGATATCTGAATGTCCTTGTAATCTACCGGCTTTGTTCCAGGAAGTAGTTCCATGGCGGATAATCGCAATTTGGGTCATATGGGCTGTTTTGAATTCCGGGGGACAAATATAGGTAAATCATGGCGGGGTTAATAGTAAAATTACGGTAGTAATTATAATTCAGTGAATTTTTGTATATTAAAAGTATAATATATTTGTTCAAACTATTTCCCGGTATACCTTTTCATCCCTTAGCTGAACCTGCAAGACACAGCCCTCTCTTAAATCAGGACCTTATTAAAAATTGGTTTTTCATCTTTTCTTTTTTACTCAAAACAAACAATTATGAAACACAATGTTCAGATGCTGGCCCATTCCAGAATGCAAAAAATGCAAAAAGAGTATGTAGCAATGATGGCGAATGGAGACGTATGCTTTTCGTTATTCCAACTATTTAATCATGATGAGTTCCGGTTGGATGAATTTTGCCAATCATTCAGACCGCACCCGTATTCACGCCAATTAAAAAGGGCAGCCCAGGAGTTTTGCGAAAAATACGATATCTGGCTGGAGAACGCGGAGCATTACGTAACCTGCGCGATATATCTTTTCCCAACAGCTAATTTGTATCGTATGATCAACATCCTCAAGAATTGTACAGTTGATTTCTACCTGAATGATACCATGGGAAGGGAGGTTTTTACACATCTCAGCGCGGCGGAACAGCAAAAATGCAATGTGATAAGGGAGCATATGGCAAGGTTAGATAGCCCATTTATTTGCCAGCCCGATGTTGCTGATGTCGAAAGAGCCAATGCAGAAATGATGTCAGATATCCGTAATACTTCGCCTGGAAGATGGTTTGAGGCATTTCGCAAGATGTACAATTATCATATCGATGTTACGCATTTAGACTGCAATACTAATACAATGGGACGTATTCCCAGCGTTGATGAGTATATTGATATGAGGGGGCATATTTCCGGTATGCATCACACGATTCAGTTAATTGAATACAGCGATGGGCAATTTTTGGATTGGGAGTGGATGGACAATGTGAATATCTCGTCAGATATGCAGCGTTTGCAGTACGTTACTGCTGCCATTGGCTGCTTGATGAATGATCTCTTCTCTTTCGAAAAAGAAGTGATTGACAACAGCTCAGATTCAAATTTGTTGATGATTATGGCGCTAAATGACACTAACCTCACGCTAGAAGAGGTCATTTTAAAATCAGCCGGAATTGTACAGCAACTACTATTGGAATTTACGGTGTTGGTTAACAGGGTGCGGACCCGGAGTTATCAGCGGTTACCTGCGGACACGGAAATGGTTGACAAGCTGGATGCTCACATTGGAGGGCTTGAAAGATGCGTCCAGGCAAGCTGGATGTGGCAAGTTTATACAAAACGGTATAAGAGGGTCAATTCCATGTGGAAAGAAACACAACTGGCTCCCGTTACGGCTGCTGCTGTCTAATTAAGCATTATTCCTGTAATTCGCCACTGAGTGGATGTAATTGTTGGTTGAGAATCTTTACCAGGGACTTGTAATCAAGCGGCTTTTCAACAAAAGCGCTTGCACCTGCGGCTATCATTTGATCGCGGGACTCCAGGAAGGCATCGCCAGTGGCGATTATAACGGGTATTTTCTTAAGTAGCGGATTTCTTTTTAAACGTATTAAAGTGTCTTTTCCGTCCATAATATCCATGTGATAGTCCATGATAATAATGTCGGGAATACGTTTCTGGCAAGCTTCAAGGACCTCAGAGCCATTTGCTGTCAGGCAAACAGAACAACCTATTTGTTTTAGAAACCTGGAAACCAGCATCGCACTCATTTCATTATCTTCTGCCACGATCACGTGGATGTCACTCAGATCTATAATGGCGTCTTCTTCCAGGATATCCAGTTGAATATCTTCCAGGCTGCCGGCAGTTAGCGGTAGCACCACTTTGAAGCTGTTAATTCCTGAGGGACTACTTTCTGCCGTAATCGTGCCGTTCATTGAATTGACCTTATTTTGCACAATATAGAGTCCCAAACCAGCACCTTCTGTATATTTCCGCTTGTCTGTGGTAAAAGGATCGAATATAGTTTTAAGCTTTTCTTCCGGAATATGATTTCCCATATTAACGATATGCAGCGACCAGGTTGTTTGATTGCCGGTAATATAACAATTAATAGTGGAGCCTTTGTCGGAGTACTTGATAGCATTTCCCAATAAGTTGGTGGCTACCTGGTTTAGTTTTAACGCATCACCAATAATTACCTGTGGCATTTCGCTGATACTAAGTTTAATTTTAATATTTCTCGATTTAGCGATTACCCTGCTTACATCTACAAGCTTTTCAATGAATGGAGTTATCTCAAAGGCTTCATTGGAGGTAGTTTCAGTATTTCCAGATTCTATTTGTGCCATGTCCAGTACATCATTGACGATGTTCCTCGTATGGTTACTCGCTAGTAGCAGTTGATCTATCAATAGCTCTATACTTTTCAGGTTTTCGTCTAATTTTATTTCCCGCTTTAATAATTGAGCCACACCATAGATGGCGTTTAACGGGGTTCTGAGTTCATGTGTTACCTGGTAGACAAATATTTTCTTAAAATGGTTACTTCTTTTTAATTGTTTGTTGAAGTCGTTACTATGAATGTACGGTCTGCTAACAACGATGATCAGGGTTAAAACGCCAAACATCGCTGATAAACGGAAGATATAGGCGGCATGTATATTCAATGGGATGGTAGATACCAAATGATAATGATAGTAGGTTTCCAGCATAGTCAAAATGCATATCGCTACTACCAGAGCAACCCTCCTCGTTGGGCGGTCCTGGAATATCAGGTAAATAATAGATATCAGGAATATGATCATTGCCTGTAGTTCAATGATGTTGCTCAACAGTATACCGAAATAAACTGACGCAACACACTGAATGAGGAACGTACTCGCTGCAGCTGCCCAATAACGTCTTTTGTGGTTCAAATAAATAGTAAACAATGTTGCGAAAAATTCGATGCTGCTTGGAATGATAATAGACAACTGCGGTGTTATAATGATGAATGTAGTTCCTACAATGAAGATAAGCGTAGCTAACACGAGACTGAGGGTATTTACAAGCTTTATTCTTGCAACCAGCTCATCATCATTTACTCCCTCTGTACCGGTTTTGGTTATTTTTCTGAAGACTGTTTTTAGTCTTTCTATAATTTTCATAGTCATAATTAAGTAGTCGTAGGATTTAGCAGCATTAAATTCGAAACAGACTTAATCAGTAAGCAAATGTTTAAGTCTCGTTGTAGGTAAATGTCTTAGTTCATAACGCATTAATGATCTTCTGAGGGTTGATTTCCAGTGCTAATTCTTCCGGGTATCCTTTTTAAGGGGTTGGATACCTACCATCCAAAGTTATAGTATTTCCTCCTAACATCAAATTATCATTATTTTTTTCAAAACCTCCCCCAGACCTGCATTTTCCCCGTAATCCTTACATTTGTCATTATGGCCATGAATATTACTCCTAACAAAGAAACAACATCAGTGGAACCGGCACCGGTTAAAGAAGAACCTGTTATTCACGACGGCTCTGGCGGCGCCTTTGAAGGCACAGAACTGGTAACGGAAGAACGGGATGACAAGCCTACACCCAAGAGTCCTACTCCGTACTAAGCGGATGCTATTAAATGTTTAAATTAGTTGTACCAAAAAAGTAAAGCTTATGTTATCCTTGGAAAAAATCAGCGAATTATTAGGAAAAGAAAGCGATACCCTCCTGCAGCATCAAAGCAAGACCATCAGCAAAGACTTGCTGCATCTGCCAGGTCCTGATACGGTAAATAAGATTTACCTGCCTTCCAGCCGCAACCCACAGGTGCTGCGCAGCCTGGGACAACTGTTTAATCACGGGCGACTCTCCGGTACCGGCTATATGTCGATACTCCCGGTTGACCAGGGCGTAGAGCATAGCGCCGGCGCTTCTTTCGCGAAATATCCCGCTTATTTTGATCCTGAAAATATTGTGAAGCTGGCGATAGAAGGCGGCTGCAATGCGGTGGCTTCCACCTTCGGCGTGCTATCGGCCGTATCGCGGCACTATGCGCACCGGATTCCATTCATTGTTAAAATCAATCACAATGAACTGCTCACATATCCCAACCGGGCCGACCAGGTAATGTATGGCACCGTAGAAGAAGCGTGGAATTTAGGAGCCGTAGCAGTAGGCGCCACCATCTATTTTGGCTCCGAACAATCCGACCGGCAGCTGGTGGAAGTATCGCAGGCTTTTGAAAGGGCGCATGAACTGGGTATGGCGACCATTCTCTGGTGCTACCTGCGCAACGATGCCTTCAAAAAAGATGTGGATTATCACCTGTCGGCCGATCTTACCGGGCAAGCCAATCACCTCGGTGTAACCATCCAGGCGGATATTATCAAGCAGAAATTACCTACAGTAAATGGCGGATACAAGGCATTAAATACCGGCAGCTCTTCCTACGGTAAACTGGATACACGCATCTATACTGAGTTAACCTCGGATAACCCAATTGACCTGTGCCGCTACCAGGTAGCTAACTGCTATATGGGACGTATGGGATTGATCAACTCCGGTGGTGCGTCAGAAGGGGCGGCCGACCTGGCAGAAGCTGTACGCACGGCAGTCATCAATAAAAGAGCCGGCGGTATGGGATTAATCTCCGGACGTAAGGCATTTCAACGTCCTATGGCAGAAGGAGCCGCTCTGCTGAATGCCATCCAGGATGTATACCTGAACGAACAAATTACAATTGCCTAGTGATACATAGCCCCGCGCCATGCGGGGCTATTCTTATCTTATCTCATCTCACCTGGCCATTACCATATACAAACCACTTCTCTGTTACCAGCTTCTCCAACGCAAATGGCCCGCGGGCATGGAGTTTCTGCGTGGATATACCTATTTCGGCACCCAGGCCAAATACGCCTCCATCGGTAAACCGGGTTGACGCATTCACGTAAACTGCCGCCGCATCTACCTCATTGAGGAAACGCTCACTTACGGCCGTATCCTTTGAGATAATCGCCTCGGAATGGCGGGAGGAAAAATGCTGTATATGCAACAACGCAGCGGTGGTGTCGGGCACTACTTTCACGGAACATTTCAGCGATAAAAACTCCCTCCCAAAATCTTCCGGCGCCGCGGCAAATAACCGCGGGTATTGTTGTTGCTGTAAAATGCCAAAGGCGATAGGATCGGCGTAGATGTCTACTCCATAGGCTTGCAACTGTGGCGCCAGCAGGGCCAGGAAGTCTGCTGCTACGGCTTCATCTACCAGTACGGTGTCCAGCGCGTTGCATACAGAAGGGCGGGACACCTTAGCGTTGGTAACGATGGTGGCAGCCTGTTGTAAGTCCGCCGTTTTTTCCACGTAGGTATGGCAAACACCCGCGCCGGTTTCAATGACCGGTACCCGGGAGTTGGCCCTTACAAATTCGATCAGCTGCTCAGAACCACGGGGGATGATGATATCGATATATTTTACTGCGGTCAGCATTTCCGTTACCAGGTTACGGTCTGTAGGCAGCAGCTGCACAGCGTTTTCATCTACCCCAAACTCCTTTAATACCGTTTGTATCAGCTGTACGAGGATGGTGTTGGTATGAAAGGCATCGGTACCGCCACGTAATACACACACATTACCGGAACGGATACAGAGCGCTGCTACGTCGACGGTTACATTGGGGCGTGATTCATAAATAACGCCTACCACGCCCAGGGGGACGGTTTTTTTCTGTACAAGCAAACCATTGTCCAGCGTGCGTTCCAGCAGGAGCACGTTGGCGGGATCGGGCAAGCCGGCAATCGCTTCCAGGCTGGTGGCCAGGTCGCGGATACGGGCTTCGGTGAGCAGGAGCCGGTCCTTTTTAGGATCTTCATCCGGCATACGGTCCAGGTCTTTTTTATTTTCAGCGGTAATGGCGTCCGATTGAATCAGGATCACGGCTGCCAGTCGCCGCAGGAGCAGCTGTTTCTCCGCATCAGGTAAGGTGCGTATGGATACGCCTGCCTGCTGTGCCTTTTCCAGTAATGGTTGTATCGTTTGCATGATTTATTTCCGTTTATAACAACACAATATCATCGGCATGTGCTACCTCTGTATTCTGTGCTTTATGATGAGTATCCAATACGTCGGAAGCGATTTTAGCCCTGCCTACGGCGATGGCTACCTGGTCTTCGTTCACGATTTCGATCACTTCCCCGCATTCAAATTTTTCGAGAACAGCTTTTACGCCCACTGCCAGGAGACTGTGGCGTTTTTCCAGCGCCTTTTGCGCGCCCGCATCTATCTGTATACGGCCGGTAACCAGGCTGCCGCTGGCCAGCCACTTCTTACGGGCAGGCATGCTGCAGGGTTGAGGCAGGCACAAGGTACCTGTTTTGCCTGCTATGGCATTGAGTATCCCATCTTCCGTACGAATACCAAAAATGACCACCCGGATGCCCATGCGGGTAGCTAAACGGGCAAAGGTGAGCTTAGACACCATACCTCCCAGTCCCAGGGCCGATTTTTCCTTGTCGGCCAGTCCCAGCGCGGCTTTATCAATAACATCTATCTGCGGCACCACCTTCCCTTCCCGGTCCAGCACACCGGCTACCGACGTGCTGAAGAGCAGGAGCGAAGCGCCAAAACCTACGGCTATCAAGGTGGCCAGCTCGTCGTTGTCGGAGAATTTTAACTCCAGGCTGCTCACCACATCATTTTCGTTGGCAATGGGAATAATGTTGCTGGCCCACAATTCCTCGTAAGTGCGCTTCAGTTGCAGGAACTGGTTGCGGTCGGAGAAATGCGTTCTTTCACAGAGACTCTGGGCCACAGCGATATTATACGGCGCAAAGTAGCGGCTGTATTTGTTCAGCAACAACGGGTTCCCGATGGCGGCAGCGGCTTTACGCTCGCTGATGGTGCCGTTGTACTGGCGTAAAAACTGTTTGCCGGCGGCTACTGCCCCCGATGATACCAGCACAATGTGGTAATCCTGGTGTAATTCGGCCACCTGCCGCGCGATGCCGGCAATAACGGTTTCGTCCAGGTCCCCATTTTGATGGGTGATAGAAGCCGTCCCAAATTTTATAACAAGTATCGGTTTGCTCAATTTGTCCTCGATTTGGCGCCTAAAATAATATTAAGGCGGCGAAATTCTAAATGTAAAATTTACCGGGTCGCCGGAATTATCTGTTATATTAGCGTTTATATTTTCATTATCATCGATATGAAGAAACATTATATATTTTCTGTAGCAGCCACCATAGCTTGTTTGAACGTTTTGGCGCAATCCGGTAATCGTCATCCTACACTCCGCCAGCAGATTGCCGATATCGCCGGAAATATATCTGGAAAAGTAGGCGTGTATGCACAATTACTGGAAACGAATGACACGGTATCGTTTAACCGCGACCAGCATTTTCCCATGCAGAGCGTGTACAAGTTCCCGGTATCTATGGCGGTATTGCAACAGGTAGATGCCGGGAAGGTAGGACTGGATCAACCGGTGGATATCAACAAGACGGATCTCACCACGGCGGGCGTGAGCCCACTCCGCGACAAATACCCCGACGGCAATGTAAGCCTTACGGTACGCGAACTGCTGGATTACAACGTACGTAAAAGCGACGGCAGCGCCTGCGATATATTGTTTAAGTTGCTGGGCGGACCGGAAAAAGTGAATGCTTATGTACATGGGCTGGGCATCCGGTCTATCAACATTGCCACCCTGGAAGAAGCACAGGTGCATAAAGAAAATTTACAGGTACAGTACCGGAATTGGTCTACCCCTGCCGCCATGGTACAGCTGCTAAAGAAATTTTTCCAGGACCCGGTGTTATCAGATTCCAGTAAAGAGCATTTGTTATACCTGATGACTACTTCCGGACCGGGGGCTAAACGGCTAAAGGGATTACTTCCCGAAGGAACGGAAGTAGCGCACAAAACTGGCACGTCATGGACGGTAGACGGCGTAACGGCTGCCAACAATGACGTAGGCATTATTACGTTGCCTAATGGTACCCATATGGCAATTGCTGTATTTGTATCCGATTCAAAGGCGAATGATGAGGAGCGGGATGCTACGATTGCGAAGATTGCGAAAGCAGTGTGGGATAGTTGGAAATAACAGGAGAACGATCCGGAAGGATCCTTCTCCTGGCAGGTATTTATTTCATGTATTTTGCGTACTCATTTTCGATATCAGTAACATCTACTTTGTGTAATTTGTTACCATCATACAACCATATTTCCCAGTTGTATTTTTTATCATTCAGATCCAGTTCTGTAGGTTGATTTTTCGGAGAACGAAAGGTCATCTTTCCGCCGGCAGGTTCCAGTATATTTACGCCTTTGCCTTCGAGGAAGTTACGCGCATCTGTCATGTAGTTCTGGTTATCGTCGGCAATCGTGTAAAAGGCTTCTTCCCCGTTATCTTTTTTTAATTTTTCCAGTTTAATGCTATCAGGTGAATATAACACGGCGCAAGGGCGTGTGATGGTAGTTTCATTTTCTGCAACAGCCTGTAGTGGCGGCGCAGATTCCGTATGAACTTTTTCTTCCGGCGCTTTGGTATCGTGACAGGCAGTAAACGCGGAAAGTGCTACTACTGGCAGGATGAGATGCTTCTTGATGGTTTTCATAGTAATAGTTTGGCATATTTAATAACACGGCTGTTGAGTAGATCAACAGCCGCCGGCGCCTAAAGATAGTATAAAAATATACCGCTGGCAATAATTAAGATTTCATCATAAAAGGATAATCTGTGCACGCTCCGGAATGCCTCCCGGGCGCTTGTCCGGCCCCATAATCGTTATCATGTTGGTATCCGGAGTGATTATTGTAATTTCGCAGGTTATGGGCGCACGTAATCTACATACACCATTTGAGTTAACCCAGGCAGATATGTCGGCCTGGGATGTAGCACCGAAGGTGTATTATTTCTTTGAGATCATGCAGATCCGCGAGGGGAGTGGTTTTCGTATTATTAACCAGAACAGGTTGCCTTATGATAAAGGGAGTATATTCCTGTTTACGCCGCAGGACTGCCGGGGCTTTGAAGTAGGAGCTGCCACGGAGTTTGTGTCTATCCGCTTTTCCGAGTTGTTTATGGGACTAAGCCAGGTGCCGCAGCAGAAGGCCCGGCTGGAGGAATGGTTACGGCAGTTGGAATACCTGTTTTTTGCGCATAACCGGCAGGGGCAGTTGCAGATCCGGCATACGAACGATTGTAGGATGATTGCGTCGCTGATCGACAATATGGTGGAAGAGTATGAGCACAAGCCGCCTTATTACCAGGATAATTTACAGCATTACGTAACCTTGTTACTCAACATTGTGGCGAGAAATGTAGCAGAAGATGTGAACCTGGGAGAAAATACGGCGGAGTCGTCGCTGATTAACCGCCTGGTAGCGCATATCCGGCAGCATATTTACCAGCCGGAGTTGCTGAAGCAGGAGTACCTGGCGTCGGTGTTCCACCTGTCGTCTAACTATATAGGAGAGTTTTTCAAGAAGCAAACGGGGGAGAGCCTGCAGCAGTACATCGTAAATTATAAGCTGAACCTGGTACAGCTAAGGGTTACCCATAGCGATTTAACTATCGGGGAGATAGCGGACGAGCTGGGGTTTACGGATGAAAGTCATATGAGCCGTTTGTTCAAGAAGTACCACGGGCTTACGCCGGCAGCATATCGGAGGGAGAAAATGCAGGACCGGAAAAATATGCTGGAAAAAAATATTCATTGAAATATTTCGATATTTGGAAAATAGTATTACTTTTGTTCTATGGATTTAGCAGTTATAGAAAAAGCAGCAAATGCCATCGCAGACAAGCACCGGTTATCTATAATCATGGAGGTTGTTAAGAAGGGCAAGCTGATTTGTGGTGATGTATGTGAGTTTACATGTTTGTCGCAACCAACAGTGTCGCACCATGTAAAGATCCTGGTGGATAGTGGGGTGCTGAATTCCTCGAAAAATGGCAGAATTGTGGAGTTAACGCTCAATAAAGAGATGATGAAGCAATTGTCCATGTTCTTTTTACAACTAAGCTGAGGGGCCAACGGGCAGGTTACCACCGGCTTTTTTTATAGGTAAATACATTGAAGTTTTTAAATTAATGGATTAATGAGAAAGTAATTTCTCTTTTTTTTAAAGTAATTATATCGATAATCTTAAATGAATCAATAGGATGGGACAGTTACAACATAAAACAGCGGTAATTACAGGAGGCAACAGCGGAATAGGATATGCCACAGCAGCAGATTTTTTGGCGAAGGGCGCAAAAGTATTAATCACAGGACGTAACCCGGAAGCCGTACAGCAGGCAGCGGGTACATTGGGTAATGACACAGACAGTTTTATAGCGGATCAGGGAAAGATAGCAGATACACAAAAATTAGCGGAGTATGTACGTGACCGTTATGGAAAGATTGACATCCTGTTTGTAAATGCAGGTATCGCCAATTTCGGGCCTTTTTCAGCAGTAACAGAAGAATCATTCGACCGGCTCATGGACATCAACCTGAAAGGCGCCTTCTTTACGGTACAGTACTTACTTCCGCTGATAAAAGACGGAGGCACTATCATCTTATTATCCTCCATCAACGCCCTTGCCGGTATGCCAGGCGCATCGATCTACAACGCCAGCAAAGCGGGACTCAATTCACTGGGTCGTACATTATCCCGTGAACTGGCCAGTCGTAAAATTAGGGTCAATGTAGTCAATCCTGGTCCGGTGGAAACGCCTATCCTGCAAAAGGCCGGCATTCCCGAAGAGGCGATTAATAAAGAGGAGATGGCGAAGAAATTACCTGCCGGCAGAATAGGTCAGCCGGAAGAAATTGCCAAACTGGTATCCTTCCTCGCTTCTGATGAAGCCTCTTTCATCACCGGTGCAGAATATAATATCGATGGCGGTTTTAGTGTTCATCCCCTCATTGGTTAATCTTAAAAAAACAGTATTTCATGTCATCATCTCTGAAAGATAAAGTAGTTGTTATCACGGGCGGTAACAGCGGTATAGGGTATACAACAGCAGCCACATTTTTAAGGAAAGGAGCAAAGGTATTGATAACAGGACGTAATCCGGGTGCGGTACAACAGGCCGTATACGCACTCGGGCACCCTGCCGAAGGATTTAAGGCCGACCAGGCCGTGCCGGAAGATGCAAAAAAACTGGCAGAATATGTTCAACGCCGCTACGGGAAAATAGACAGCCTGTTTATCAACGCAGGGGTAGCCAAACTGTCGCCCTTTGGCAACGTAACGCCGGAGTTGTACGATGAATTGATGAATGTGAACTTTAAAGGCGCTTTCTTCACCATCCAGCGGTTACTGCCACTGATCAATGATGGCGGCTCTATCACCCTGTTGTCGGCCCTGAATGCCTATTCGGGCACGCCTAATGCTACCGTGGTATCGGCCAGCAAGGCAGCACTGAATTCATTGGGAAGAACATTGTCGAGGGAATTGGCCCCCAGGAAGATCCGGGTTAACGTAGTGAATCCTGGCGTAGTGGTAACCCCCTTATTGGAAAAAGTAGGGATGCCCGACGTGTTCAGAACACATATTGGCAGCATTACGCCGCTGGGAAGATTAGGGCAACCGGAAGATATCGCTAACATGGTCACCTTCCTGGCTTCAGACGAAGCATCGTTTATTACTGGTGCAGAATATAATGTAGACGGTGGCCTTATGGTACACCCGTTGATTGGTTCATAAATGATCCTGGGCGTTGCAGTGTGCAGCATTGTGCAAATGCTGCACCGGCAGCAAGGACTTTAAAAGATTTTCTTTGTTGATTTACAGTTATAACGGTTGTTTAGGTGTTAATCCCATTGGTTGCCCGCCGGATGCCGCTTGCTATACAGGCGTCTGGCGGCAACTTTTACAGATTTTTTAGTTGTAGGTGTAATAGTGGAGCGGTGCGCTGTTATCATTAACAACGCACCGCTTTTTTATGGCTGTTGCGTTTTCTTATCCAGGTATACGGTAAACGTACCGGTTACACGTAGTTTGGTAGCACCGCAAACATCGGGATTGTACATCGGGATACGGCCGCTATGGGCAATGGCTTCCGTGGTACAGGCATCAGACAGGTTGGAAGAAGAGCTGGCTGCATTGAAATGAAACTCCCCGCTTATCTTCAATAAATTGGCCGTATCCTGCACCTGGCGTAGCGTGATATAAGTCATGCTGTTTTTTTGATTCGGATCGGTATCGTAAAACAGGAAGTAGTCCATACCAGAATAATTCTTTGTGCTATTGCCGGTCGACTGGCTAACCCCTCCGGGCGCTGCTTTCTGCTCCACTCCCGTAGTGAAAGGGATAGTAGCCAACCCACTGTTGGCGGTCAACACGCTTTTACCATTCACGATTACATTAGCCACCAGGGCAAATCCCTTTAAATTGGTTTTGGTAAAGCCGAGCAGGCCTACGCCTACATCCGTCCCGGTTAAGTGTATTTGTTTGTTGATATCGCCTTCAATGCTTACAGATAAGCTATTGAGCGAGGCCGGATCATCATCTTTCGTAGTATTCTTTTTTGATTTGCTACAGGCAACAAGACTGCAGGCTAACAAAGCCAGGTAGGTTTTTTTATAAAGCATAGTTTTTTAAGATAGGCAGCAAAAATACAGAAATGATTGATATCAGATATATTACCTACAGGCGGCAATTTCTTTTCCTTCATATGTCTTTCCCCAGTTACATAGGCTTTCCAGGATAGGCACCAGGTCCAGCCCTTTATTGGTAAGAATGTATTCAATGCCGATAGGAACGGTGCCGGCAATTTCCTTTTTTACAAGAATGGCATGTGTTTCCAGTTCTTTAAGCTGCCTGCCTAACACCTGTTCAGAGATATTAGGTAACTCCCTTTTTAATAAATGAAACCGGTTATAGCCCCGCGAAACAGAATATACTATCTGCGACTTCCAACGCCCGCTGATCACGGCTATGGCTGAATTTAGCTCGCATACCCCGAACAGGAACTGCTCATTCATGGCATTGGTGGAATGTTCTTTTCGCATCGTACACAAAATTTTAGACTAACAAATTTGTTCGTTATTGCAAACGATATGCCGCCTGCTGAACTTTGCTGCAAAAGTACGAAAATGAAAAACCTGATAGTAGTAGCACTGGTGTGCCTGATGAATAGGACGACAAATGCACAGGAAAGATGGATCATCGCTTCCGATCATCTCAAGCGGCCAGACACCGTTTTAATATTCAAGCCCTCCTGGTATAAACACGCCCGGGAATACCCGGTGGTGTATCTTTTGCATGGCTATAGCGAAGACTACCGGCAATGGCCGAAGACAACCAATCTTCAGCAGTTGGCAGATCAATATAATTTTATCATCGTTGCTCCAGATGGCTTCACATCTTATTATATCAACAGCCCTATCGATAAAACCGCGCTTTATGAAGACTTTTTTTTCAAAGAATTGGCGCCAAAAGTTCAGCGATCATTTAAGGTAGATAAAAAAAATATTTTCATCAGCGGGCTGAGTATGGGTGGTTACGGCGCATTGAGGTATTTTATTTTACATCCTGATTATTTCAATACCGCAGGAGCAGCCAGCGGTGCCCTGGAAATTGACTACCCAAATTTTCAACGGGTAAGCCAGCTATTCTGGCAATCCAATAGGATGGTAGCCGACCTGGCTAAAATTATCGGTAACCCGGAAACCACGGACTGGCGCCAATACAGCATTTCCACGCTTTTACGTCAGCATCCTGATTTTCGGAAACCATTTATTTTTGACTGTGGTACGGAAGATGTGTTGTATCCACTTTCCGTGCAATTGAAGCAACAAACGGATAGCCTAAAGATTCCCACTACATTTATCAGTCGCCCGGGAGATCATAATACCGCCTATTGGCACACGTCTATCGAATATCATTTTATTTACTTCCGGCAAAGCCTGAAAGAATAACCGCCGTTACACGCTCATCTTCCGGATCAGTTTTCCCAATGTTTTCAGTCCATCATCTACCTGCTTGCTCCAGGCGTTGCCGAAGCTGATCCGCATACAGTTGTTGTATTTATTTTGCAGGGAGAAAATTCTGCCGGGGCAGAAGCTGATCTTATGTTTCAGCGCCTGCTGGAATAGTTCGAAAGTATTTATCGATTCTTCCAGTTCTATCCACAATACGCAGCCGCCCTGGGGCCGGGAGATGCGGGTGCTTTCCGGGAAGTATTCGCTGATGGCCTGGGAATACCGCAGGCATTGGGTATGCAGCATTTTCCGGAGATTACGCAGGTGAAATTCATAGCGTCCCATTTCCAGGAAGTGCCCTACGGCGGCCTGTGGCAGTGAGGCGCAGGCAATAGAGTGGTTTTGCTTCATCAGCAATACCTTCTCTTTATATTTTCCCGGCATAGTCCAGCCCACTCGGTAGCCCGGCGCCAGCGATTTGGAAAATGAATTGCACAGGAGTACATGCCCGTGTTTGTCGAACGTTTTACAGTTCACGGGGCGTTGTTTGCTGAAGTATAAGTCGCCGTAAATATCATCTTCTATCAGGGCGATATCATATTTAACCACGATGTCTACCAGCATCTTCTTATTCTTATCCGGCATGCAGGAGCCCAGCGGGTTGTTGTAGTTGGTTACAAACAGGCAGGCGCGGATTTTATGACGGGGAATGGCTTTGTCGAGATAGTCGAGGTCTACGCCCGATACGGGGTGCGTAGGGATTTCCAGCACTTTCAGTCCCAGGCTTTCGGCCAGCTGCATAGAGCCGTAGTAGGCGGGACTTTCAATGGCGATGGTATCACCGGGTTGGGTAACGGCCGTGAGACATAAGGTGAGGGCATCCATGCAACCGCTGGTGGTGACTACGTCATCGGCGGTGAAAGCGCCGCCCCAGGCCAGGGAGGTACGGGCTATTTGTCCGCGTAGGAGGGCATTGCCCTGCAGCGCTTCGTACCCGATGCCATTGTTGGGCAGGTTGCGTAGTGCATGCGTCACTGCTTTCGCCATTTTAGCTGCCGGCAACAGATCTGCCGGCGGTGTGGCCACTGAAAAGTTCAGGATCTGCGGATTGCGCATGTGGCTGAACACTTCCATCACCATATCGCTTACCGTAGCTTCGCTGGCCTTTCTTACCGGGGCGCAGGTACCCGGTAGCGCAGGCATGCGTTTAGAATTAAAGCGGATGTAATAACCCGATTTGGGGCGGGACTCGATCAATCCTTTTCCTTCCAGGTGATAGTACGCCTGGAAGGCAGTAGATAAACTGATGCCCTGTTGCTTGCTCAGCATGCGGACAGACGGCAGTTTTTCCCCTATTTTCATCACTTCTTTTTCTATCAGCTGTTCAATGTTATCAGCTACCTGGAGATACAGGTGATCGGCAGTTTTTATCATGGCAATACTATCTGATATGGTCAAAAGTACAAAAATGCCATCTGTTTTAACCTATTTTTTCTTCCTTATCCATTAAGCTGTTGTTGGCTGAGTTGACCGATGGTGCGGATAGCCCAGTCCTGGTCATCATTCCAGGGGTTGGCATTGGTAAGCCGGATACAGTTTTGGTAGCGGTGCTGGCTGGAAAACAGGGCGCCGGGCGTGAAAGTAATGCCCTGTGCTACAGCCGCATCGTGCAGTTGCCAGGTATTTACTTTGGGGGGCAGCACTACCCATAGGCTGATACCGCCGTTGGGGCGCGTAAGCCGGGTATCTTCCGGGAAATATTCCTGGATGGCTTTGGTGACCTGCATGGTTTGCATGCTGAGAGCCTGCCGCAGCGATTTCAGGTGCAGGTCCAGCCGTTGCTGATCCAGGAATTTGGTGAGCACCAGCTGTGGGAGTATGCCGGTGGCGGCGGAGCTCATGAATTTTAGCTGCGCTATTTTTTCATGATAGCGACCGCCAATCACCCAACCGATGCGCAGCCCGGCGGCAATGGATTTGGAGAAGGAAGAGCAGTAGAGCACCAGTCCTTCTTCATCGTAAGATTTGATAGTGCGGGGACGTTCCGGTGCAAAGTGCAAGTCGCCATACACATCATCTTCTATCAGCGGCACCTGGTATTTTTGCAGCATTTTGGCCAGTTGTTCCTTGCTGTTATCAGGCATGCAGCTGCCCAGTGGGTTGCTGTAATTGCTCACGAACAGGCAGGCCTGTACTTTTTTTTGTTTGAAGGCATCTTCCAGTACACCCAGGCTTACGCCGGTAACGGGGTCGGTAGGAATTTCCAGCGCTTTCATGCCAAGGCTTTCTATGGCCAGCAACAGCCCAAAGAAAGTGGGCGATTCAATGGCAATGGTATCACCGGCATTGGCCACGGCCCGGAGGCAAAGAGACGCCGCTTCTATGGCGCCATTGGTCACAATAATTTCGTTGGGAGAGAAGGCCCTGCCCCAGTTGAGGCAATGCCTTGCAATATGCCGCCGGAAAGGTTCGTGGCCGGTAATATCACCGTAAGGGATAAACGAATTATCCAGTTCCCGGGAGGCGAGCTGCAACGCTTTCTTCAGCTTGGTGGCCGGCATCAGCGACGTGTCGGGCGAAGCGCCGATCAGGGAAATAGTTTTCTCAGATCGTGCCGTTTTCCGGAACACCGCCAGCTTTTCATTGATCTGTACCCTGCCTGCCCTGGGAGCAGGATTGGTAACAGGAGGCAGTGGTGGCCTCATTTGCCGCGCATAGCGCACAAAATAACCCGATTTCTCCCGGGAAGTTACCCATCCCTTTTTCTCCAGGTGAGTATATACCTGTAACGCCGTGCTGATACTAACGCCATGTTCCAGATGTAAGGAGCGCACAGATGGTAGCTTATCGCCCGCTGCATATACACCTTCGCTGATCATATGCTGGATATTTTCTGCCAGTTTAAGATATATGAATCCGTTGCTTTTTTTCATCTCGCCAAAGGTAAACTGTTATGGTTTAATATTGGTAAATCTGTATCTGTTTTGGTGATATTTATTGCCGTTATTTTGTACCCGTAAATCAATCATGATGACGGTGGTTAAACGACTCGCACATAACCTGGTGGCCCTTTGCCGGGAATGGAAATTCCCGGAAGCACAAGCCACGCTATTCCATGAAGCCGCGGTAAACATAGAGCCCGACGGGCGTATTACCGAGGGGTTGCCCGCCATAATGGCCAAAGAACGCCAGTTTCTCGACAGCATCGAAGAAAGGCACCTGCTGGAAATTTCAGAACCGGTAGTGGCCGACGACTATTTCGCCATCCAGCTGCTGGTAGACGTCACCATCAAAGGCTTCGGACGCCGAACGCGCAACGAGTTGTGCATATATCATGTAGCCGATGGCAAAATTGTCCGGGAACAATTTTTTTATTAATAATTAAAAGAGATATAAAGATGGAAGCAAGAATGGATATTTATGAGTTAGCACCGGGCTCCATGCAGGCCCTGATGGGATTGCAGGATTTTGTAGACAGCACCGGGCTGGACAAAACCCTGTCGGAACTGATCAAGATCCGGGCGTCCCAGATCAATGGCTGCGCCTTTTGCTTGAATATGCATACCAAAGACGCCCGTAAAATGGGAGAAACGGAACAACGCATTTATGGACTGAACGCCTGGCATGAAGCGCCTTATTATACCGACAAAGAACGTGCTGCCCTGGCGCTTACAGAAGCGGTAACCCTGGTAAGTACTTCACACGTACCGGATGATGTATATAACAATGCCTTGAAAGTATTTACCCCGGAAGAAGTAGCGCACATCACCCTGGCGATTGTGATGATCAACGCCTGGAACCGTGTGGCCGTAACTTCCAGGACGCAGCCGGTGGGATAAGTGGAAAAAATCGCAAGAATCCGTAAATGTAACCATACTCATTTACGTATTTTTGTGCATGGCTTTGCAAAAGATAAAAGTGCCGATCAACGATCCGCAAAACTTTTCCTTCCAGGAATGTTTGCGCTTCCTGGGAAGGTCAGATAAAGAATGTTTGCATTATATCGTGGAGGGTAAGGTGCGGCGCATGTTATTGTCGGACGGTGAACCGGTGGTGATAGAAATAGCCCCCGGCGCTTCCGCCGGCCACCTGGAAGTAACCGTGCTGGCGCCATTGAACGTACCCGTAGCAGAAGCACCGATTATAAAATATATTACCCATTGGTGGCACCTCGATGCCAACCTGCAGCCGTTTTACGATTATACGGTGAAAGATCCGTTGTTAAAGGGACTGGCAGACGAGTACCGGGGACTACGGCTGATCGGTATGCCCGACTTGTTTGAAGCCATCAGCTGGCCCGTTATCGGGCAACAGATCAACCTGGCATTTGCTTATACATTGCGGCAGCGGTTTATCACGCATTTTGGTTATCATGCCGTGGTAGATCATACCGACTATTACCTGTATCCGCATCCTGTGGTAGTAGCAGCCCTGGAGCCGGAACAGTTAACGCCCATGCAGTTTTCCCGCAGTAAGGCATTATACCTGGTGGAAACCGCCAAACAGATGGCCAGCGGCCATTTGAGTGAAGCAGGCCTGGATGCCATGAGCTATGAAGAAGCGTTACAAAGCCTGGTGGCAATGAAAGGCATCGGCAACTGGTCGGCCAACTACGCCCTCATGAAATACCGCCGTTTCCCGCAGTCTGTTCTACTGGAAGATGTAGGCCTGCAAAATGCGATAAAAAATAGATTACATTTGGAGCGCAAACCTTCCATGCCAGCATTGCAGGAGTATACCCGACCCTGGAAGGAGCATGCAGCATATGCCACGTTTTATTTGTGGAGATCTTTATTACCCCAGTAGATTATTTTCATGGAAGAAGGAATGCATCATCTGCGTATAGACAGTCCCGTAGGACCATTGCTCATCAGTGGTACAGGGGAATTTATTAATGCGGTATCGTTCACCGAAGCACCGGCTGTGGACTTCCCGCAGCCACCAGCGTTGCTATTGGATTGTGCCCAGCAATTATATGAATATTTCGGAGGCGAGCGTAAAACATTTGACCTGCCTATTTTCCAGGAAGGTACCGGCTTCCAGCAATCGGTGTGGCAACAGTTGCTGGAGATCCCGTTTGGGCATACCATTTCTTATCAAACACTCGCCAAACGTATTCATAATCCCAAAAGTATCCGGGCGGTGGGTACTACCAATGGGAAAAACAGGCTGGCCATTATTGTGCCCTGTCATCGTGTGATAGGCAGCAATGGTACACTGACCGGCTATGCCGGCGGACTATGGCGCAAACGTTGGTTGCTCGAACATGAAAGAACAGATTTGTTTACCGGCCTTGTTTAATCTGATATGCTCAAAATTTTAAAAACTGCATCTGTTTTAAGATAGTTATTTGTCTCAATTTTGACCCTGAATCAGCACCGATATATCTCATTTATATATTGCCTAGTCATGGATACAAAATTGCAGGACGACCTGAAACATACAGATCAGTTATTACAGTTAACCAAAGATTTCAGCAGTAAATTTTTATCCGCGATAGATAAGCTGGCCGCTGACAAAGAGATAGCGGTCAATTGTCGTATATCCATGCCCGATAGTGGGGCGGGAGGCGCGGCTGCGCTGGAAATGTTCCGGCAGCAGTATGGTAATAGTCTCACTGCACCTGCAGGTCCGCGCTACTGGGGATTTGTAACCGGCGGTGTAACGCCGGCCTCCTTGATGGGCGACTGGCTTACTTCGGCCATGGATCTGAATTCATCTGATAAAACCTCCGCTGCTTTTTATATAGAAACGGAAACCATTAGCTTATTGAAAGAGTTGCTGGGATTGCCGGAGTCCTTCCTGGGTTGCTTTGTAACGGGAGCTACGATGTCCAATTTCACGGGACTGGCTGTAGGCCGGCAATGGGCTGGTTTGCAGCAGGGCGTGGATGTGGCTAAAGATGGTGTAGCTGCCTTACCGGGGCTCAAAGTGATTTCCGGCACCCCGCATTCCAGCGTAGGAAAGGCCATGTCAATGCTGGGCATGGGAAGGAGTAATATGGTGCACATCCCGGTAGTACCTGGCCGCGAACAAGTGGATGTAGCCGCGTTGGAGCAATACCTGGCTGCGCACACCGGTGAACCGATTATTTGTGTAGCCAATGCGGGCACCGTTAACACGGTAGATTTTGATGACATTGCCGCGCTGGTAAAACTGCGGGAACGTTACCCATTCTGGTTGCATGTAGATGCTGCTTTTGGCGGATTTGCCGCCTGCAGCGATCAGTGGAAACACTTGCTGGCAGGTTGGGAGCAGGCCGACAGCATTACTATCGACGCGCATAAATGGCTGAATGTTCCCTATGATGCTGCCATGATTTTTTGCCGGCATCCACAGTTGCAGTCGGTCGTATTCCAGAATGCCGGTGCGGCATACCTGGGTGATCCGGCCGCACAATTTAACTTCATCAACTATGTACCCGAAAACTCGCGTCGCGTACGCGCTTTGCCTGCCTGGTTTTCCCTGATGGCCTATGGTAAGAATGGTTACCGGCAGCTGGTAGAAAATAATATCAACCTTGCTGGTCAGCTGGGACATTTATTGGAAACAGATCCCCGGTTTGTGCTGTTGTCGCCTGTGCGGCTTTGCGTGGTGTGTTTCACCCTGAATGTAGCACCACCAGATGAAGCCAGGGCGGTGAGTGAGTTCCTGACCGCGCTCAATGGATCGGGGGTAGCTTGCATGACGGCCACGGTATACCAGGGGCGGCAAGCCATCCGGGCGGCATTGGTGAACTGGAGAACAACCGGAAAAGATGTGCAACTGGTATACGATACCATGAAAATTTTAGCAGAACAAGTTGTGAATAAATACAGTTATGCGTAAATCGAATACAAATGCTTACATCGCGCTGGCAATTGTAAGTATTTTCTGGGGCACCACTTACCTGGCGTCGAGGGTGGGCGTAAGACATATACACGGCGTGATGCTGGCAGGATTGAGGCAGGCGGTAGCAGGGGCGTTGATTACCGGATTTTTTTTGTTGCGCGGATATAAGCTACCTGAAAAAATGGTGTTGTCGAAATTATTTGTGATCGGCACCTTGATGCTTTGCGGTGGCAATGGCTTGCTTACCTGGGCCATGCAATATATTCCCAGCGGACTGGGCGCCATTATAGCGGCTACCATTCCACTCTGGATCACCATTGCCAGCTATTTCCTGGTGCAGCGCACCCGGCTTAGTTTACAGCTGATTATTGGTATGATACTGGGCTTCGGCGGTGTGGCCGGCATCTTTTATAATTACCTGTCGAATTTAATGAACCCTGATTTCCAGTTTGGTATTTTGATCGCATTTTGTTCCTGCATCTTCTGGGCGCTGGGATCTGTGCTTACGGCCCGCTGGGCATTGGGCGTAAATTATCTCTATGGGGCAGGATTCCAGATGGTGTTCAGCGGTGTAGTGATGTTGGTGGTAGCCCGGTTGTTCCTGGGGCAGCACCTGGAGCCGAGCGCCTTTACCACAGAACTCTGGGAAAGCCTGTTGTACCTGGTACTGGTAGGATCGGTATTTTCTTATTCCGCTTATGTATTTGCGCTGAATAACCTGCCGCCGGCACAGGTATCTGTGTATGCTTACATTAACCCGGTAGTAGCTGTTTTGCTGGGAGCGTTGATCCTGCATGAACAACTGACCTGGCTCACAGGTATTTGTTCGCTGGTAACGATAGGCGGCGTATTCCTGGTAAATAATGCATTTAATAAACACAAGAAAACACTTGCTGCGGCAACAAAATAAGTAATAGCTATATTTTTTAAGGTAGAAGTTTAGCCAGATGTTCGCCCCGGTTTTTACCGGACAGGACATCTTTTTTTCTATTAGCGAAATGCGTTAAATTGAGTAGGTATTCAGTTAAATATTTGAACTATGGAAGTTATTCAGGCAACAGAGTTACATATTTATGAAGTGGCGGTTTTGTTTGAAGCTTACCGCGCTTATTATGAGCAACCTCCGGATTTCGATGGTGCATTGGCTTTCATCACCGAGCGGATTGCCCAAAAAGACAGCGTTATATTTGTAGTATTACTGGGAGAGGAGATCATCGGGTTTACACAGCTTTATCCCATCTTTACTTCCCTGGGAATGAAAAGAGGGTGGTTGCTGAATGATCTGTATGTATTGGAAGAGCATCGCGGCAAGGGAGCCGGGAAGGCGCTGCTGGATGCGGCCAGTAATTACGGTAAAAAAACAAATGCTGCCTGGCTGATGTTACAAACTTATATTGCCAATACTACAGCGCAGGCACTGTATGAGAAAGAAGGATTTAAGAAGGATGTTAATTCCTTCTACTATTATAAGTCCCTGTAGTATTCAATATTTTTCTATTTAAGAGATGGACACAACAAAGAACCCGTGGACGATTCATTCAAGGGAAACGAAGTATGACAACAACTGGATTAGCGTTTGGCATCATGAAGGATTGAATCCCACTGGTGGACAGGGCATTTATGGCGTAGTACATTTTAAGAATCAGGCCATTGGGGTAGTAGCCCTGGACGAGGAGAACAACATTTACCTGGTGGGGCAATATCGTTTTCCACTCGAACAATATAGCTGGGAAATTCCCGAGGGAGGTGGTCCACTGGGTGAGCCGGCACTGGATGCGGCCAAAAGGGAATTACTGGAGGAAACAGGATTGGTAGCCAGGCATTGGGAAGTAATTACCCGGCTGGCGTTGTCTAATTCGGTATCAGATGAAACCGGGGTGGTATTCCTGGCCCGGGGGCTGGAGCAGCGGCAGGCAGAGCCGGAGGAAACAGAGCAGCTGATGGTGAAGAAGGTGCCTTTTGAAGAAGCCTACCGGATGGTAGACCGCTTTGAGATCACCGATTCGCTGTCTGTAGCGGCTATACAAAAAGTGAAGCTAATGATGTATGAAGGCTTATTAAACAAATAAACCCTTTACCTTTGCAGCAATGGAAAGGAAATTTAATGCTTTCAGAGGTGAAAGAAAAGAGGGCTCAAAAGGGCCGAAGAAATATGCTACCCAACGGCCCAAGCAATCGTCTATGATTATTGGTCGTCAGCCGATGATGGAAGCACTGAGTACGGGTAAGCCTATTGAGCGCATTTTTATGCTGCGTACGGCCACCGGCGATATTATCCCTCAAATCCGGGAACTGGCCCAAGCCAATAATATCCCGGTAAATTATGTGCCGGTAGAGAAGTTGAACGGCCTTACCCAGGCAAACCACCAGGGAATTATCGGGATTACCGCCAACGTTACCTACCTGGATTTACAGGATGTGATTTCTCATGTTACCGATAAGGGCGAAACGCCCCTGTTCCTGATACTGGATGGTATTACAGATGTACGTAATATAGGCGCTATTGCCCGCAGCGCGGTTTGCTGTGGGGCACAAGCCATTATCATACCTGACAAGGGCATCGCTGCATTGAATGAAGAAGCGATGAAATCTTCCGCTGGTGCGCTGGAGAAAATTGCCGTTTGCCGGGTGAACAGCCTCAACAAAGCTATTGATACCCTGCATCTCAACGGGATCAAGGTGTTGGCCAGTGAAATGGAAACGGAAATAAAATTATATGATTGTGACCTGAAAGAGCCGGTAGCGGTGATTATGGGATCGGAAGACAAAGGGGTATATCCTGCCCTGATAAAAGCTGCTGATGTGTTGTTTCGTATACCCATGGCAGGTAACTTCGAATCTTTTAATGTATCGGTAGCAGCAGGGATTATCCTGTATGAAGCGCTGAAACAAAGAACCATCAATATTTAGGGAGCAAAAGGTTTGTTATGCTAAAATTAATTGAATGCCCGCGCGACGCGATGCAAGGATGGCACCGGATGATCAGTACTGATGAAAAGGTAAAATATCTCAATGCTTTGCTGCAGGTGGGCTTTGATACGATTGATTTTGGCAGTTTCGTTTCTCCTAAAGCCATTCCCCAGATGGCGGATACGAAAGAGGTGCTGCCGCAATTGGATTTATCGCGTACCAAAAGCAAGCTGCTCGCTATTGTAGCCAACCTGCGCGGAGCAGAAGAAGCCGTGGTATATGATGAAATCAGTTACCTGGGCTTTCCTTTTTCCGTATCGGAAACTTTCCAGTTGAGGAATACCAATAAAACCATTGCCGAATCGCTCGAACAGGTGCATTCCATGCAGGAGCTTTGCATTAAAAACAGGAGGGAGCTGGTCATCTATATCTCCATGGGATTTGGAAATCCCTATGGAGATCCCTACAGCCCGGAAATAGTGCTGGAGTGGATAGCAGAAATGGTGAAGATGGACATCGGTATTATTTCCCTGGCAGATACCGTAGGGGTGGCTGATCCGGCTACGATCACCGGTTTGTTTAAACACCTGGTGCCGGCTTACCCGCAGGTGGAGATTGGCGCGCACTTCCACGCGGCGCCCCACAACTGGGAAGAAAAGCTCAAGGCGGCCTATGATCAGGGCTGCCGGCGTTTCGATAGTTCCATTAAAGGGATAGGGGGCTGCCCCATGGCTAAAGATGAACTGGTGGGCAACCTGGCCACAGAAAACCTGATCGCTTTCTGCCAGGAACACGGGGAATCACTGCCCCTGGATATGCAGGCCCTGGGCAAGGCACAGCTACTGGCTGATGCCGTTTTTAAAGATTAATTGTCAATCATGCAGTTTCATTTGAATGTTCCGGTAACACCGCTTCCGGCAACCATCCAGTATCAACAGGAATTGTTGCTGATGGGCTCCTGCTTTGCAGAAGAGATAGGCGAAAAGTTACAGGAGCACCGGTTTAATACACTGATCAATCCCCACGGTATTTTATATAATCCGCTCAGCATCACCAAAGCGCTTACCAGCTATATGGATGGGCAGGTATACACCCGCGAAGATCTTTTCCAGCACAACGATTCCTGGAATAGCTGGGACCATCACAGCCGCTTTTCCGGGCTTACGCCGGAAGCCGCGCTGGACCACATACAGGGCATGCAAACTGCTGCGGTGCGCGCCATCGATCATGCCGACTGGCTCATTATCACCCTGGGTAGCGCACATGCCTATGTGCTAAAGGAAAACAACCGCCTGGTAGGCAATTGTCATAAAGTGCCGGGAGGGAATTTTTACAAGCGTTTATTAACGGTCGATGAAATTGTAACGGCGCTCGATAACATGATGCACCGGTTATTTTTCCGCAACCGGAAAATTAATATACTCTTTACCGTTAGCCCAGTGCGGTATATCCGCGATGGGGTGGTGGAAAACAATCTCAGTAAAGCAGTATTGCTGCAGGCGGTACATCACCTGGTCAATAAATTCAACCGCCTCTTTTATTTCCCCGCCTATGAACTGGTGATCGATGATTTGCGCGATTACCGGTTTTACAAAGAGGATATGGTGCATCCGAATGAGCAGGCGATTCAGTATGTATGGGAGCGGGTAGTGAAAGGATGTATCAGTGAGGGCAGCCAGGAATTGCTGCACCGTATTGCCGAATTAAACAGGGCTGCCCGTCACCGGCCGTTTAACCCCGAAAGTCCGCAACACCAGCAGTTTTTGCATACCTATGCGGCCAGGGTGAAACAATTGATGGGCGAACACCCGGAGTTGCCACTGGATGATTTGCTGGCCTATTTTCAGTAAGTATCTCTGTAAAATAATTGAGGGAGATAACAGCCAACCAGTTGGCCGTTATCTCCCCCATATTTTTAAAAAAGCCTAGAGGGCAATACCTCTTTTATCTTTCAGGTAAATCAGCCCTACTACAAAACAGATCAGCGCAATACCTATCGGGTAAATCAATCCCGCCAGGTGATTGTTGGTATTCGTTACCAGGATGGTAGAAATAGTGGGTAGCAGTCCGCCGAATACCCCATTCCCGATGTGATAGGGAAGCGACATAGACGTATACCGGATGCGTGTGGGAAACAGCTCTACCAGGAAAGCAGCAATGGGCGCGTATACCATGGTAACAAAGATAACCTGTATAAATATCAGGATCACCAGCCAGGCAATGTTTACGCGGCTGACGGTGAGCTCTTTTTTAGCATCCGTTTCTTTCAGGATGCTGCCGTCGGTGTAGCTATGAACGCGGGTAGTTTTGGTCACCATTTCGCCGGCGTCATTTTTAGCGGTATTACTTTCTATGCGGAACAATTCCGTCTGTTCTTTTTTCAGGGAAATGTTGCCGATATTATCCATTGCCCGGTAGATGGGAAAATAGGCCAGGGCCGCCACCAGCATGCCGGTGAGCATGATCTTTTTCCTGCCAATGCGATCGGACAGAGAACCGAAATAAATAAAGAAGGGGGTACCCAGCAGCAGTGCAATGGCAATGATGATATTGGACTGTACAAATTCTATGTTCATGGTTTTCTGGAGAAAGGAGAGCGCATAGAACTGACCGGTGTACCATACCACGCCTTGTCCCATCGCGGCGCCAAAGAGCGCTATCATTACCAGTTTCAGGTTTTCTTTGTTGGCGAAACTTTCTTTGATAGGATTGGTGGAGGTTTTACCTTCTTTTTTCATTTGTGCAAACAGCGGTGATTCCTGCAGGCGTATGCGTATGTAATACGACATGATTACCAGCAGCACCGACAGCAGGAACGGGATGCGCCAGCCGTAGTTGTTGAAATCGTCTGGTGTCATCACCATGCGGGTGAGCAGGATAACGCCCAGGGAAACAAAGAGGCCGAGGGTAGCGGTAGTTTGAATGAAGCTGGTATAATAACCGCGACGGTGGTCGGGTGAGTGTTCGGCCACATAGGTAGCCGCGCCGCCATATTCGCCGCCCAGGGCCAGTCCCTGCAACAGGCGAAGCAGTAATACCAGTATAGGCGCCAGTACGCCGATGGTATGGTAGCTGGGAATGAGCCCGATGGCGAAAGTAGATCCGCCCATGATCAACAGCGTAAGCAGGAAGGTGTATTTACGGCCTACCATGTCGCCCAGTCGCCCGAATACAATAGCGCCGAAGGGGCGTACAATAAATCCCACGGCAAAGGTGGCGAGGGTGGCAATATAGGCCAGCTGGGGATTGCTGGGAGGAAAGAATTTCTCAGCAATGATGGCGGACAAACTGCCGAAGATGTAGAAGTCGTACCACTCAATCAGGGTACCTGCCGAAGAGGCCAGGATAACTTGCCAGATATTTTGCGGGGAAAGCGAGTTTTTCATAAGTGTTAATTGCTATGTCTTTTTTGTCGGTTGATGACGGCAGTGTGAAGTCGCTTTCAATCATATACCCCGGTAACATGCCCCTCGCGTCAGCGAATAAAGCGAATAAGATAATAAATATTTAGAACTGCCCCAAATATCCTGGCAAAAACTCCGGCAGGATAAACATTATAAATCTGTATAAAGCCTTATCTTTAAAGAAGGGGTCAATCATATACTATGAAGCCAGGTTTAATTGTTCACGTCAGCAGGGGAATAAGTGTATTGTTGTTAATTATTTTTGTAGGTAGCAGGGAGGTGGCCGCGCAGCAAAGCGTGAGCAATCGCCCTAAAGTAGCGCTCACCCTTAGTGGCGGCGGCGCCCGGGGACTGGCCCATATTGGCATCCTGGAGGCTATTGATAGTGCAGGGCTGAAAGTGGACCTGGTTACCGGTACCAGTATGGGAAGTATTGTAGGAGGCCTGTATGCCATGGGGTATTCCGGCAACCAGATCGAAGCGGTGGCCCGGCAGCTTCACTGGAATAGCCTTTTTGCCAACCAACCCGACCTCACCGACATTTCCTATGAAGAAAAGCGGGAGTACAACCGCTATATCATCGAAATTCCTTTTGAATATGGAAAGCCCAAACTGGCTTCCGGCGTGATTTCGGGGGAAGCCTTGTGGCTGGAACTGGCTAAATTGTGCTGGCCGGTAAAAGATGTGAAACATTTCAAAGACTTTAATATTCCGTTCAAATGCGTAGCCACCGATGTGGCTACCGGCCAGATTGTGACGCTGGACAGCGGCGAGGTGGTAACCAGTTTACGCGCCAGCATGGCCATTCCTTCTATTTTTACAGCGGTGAAAATTGGTGACCGTAAACTGGTGGATGGCGGTGTGGTACGCAATTTTCCGGTGGTTACCGCCAAAGAAATGGGCGCGGATATCGTGATAGGCGCCAACGTGAGCGGGGGATTACGTAAATCGGATCAACTGGTGACACCCATTGATATCCTTTACCAGCTTGGATTTTATAAAGATGCGGAAGATTTTCAGAAAGCGCGTCCCCTGTGCGATGTGTATATACCGATGAGCAAGGAGCTGGAAAATTACTCTGCTGCGAGCTTTGGCAGCGTAGACTCCATCATAGAAGTAGGCCGCCGGAAAGGAAAGGAGCTGTACCCGGTTTTCAAACACCTGGCCGACTCTCTCAATGCTTTGTACCCCGAAGCGCCCTTCCAGGCCAACCGGCTGCCATTTGCTGCCGATGTGGAATTGAGCAGTATTAATGTGTCGGGCCTCGTGCATTCCGATCAGAAATTCTTTTTGCAACGCCTGCATCTCAAGCCGAATGGCTGTTACAGCGCTACACAGATTAGGAATGCCATACAGAATGTATTTGGTACCCGCTTCTATAAACTGATCACCTACAACCTGGTGCCGGAAGGCTATGGCCGCAGCAGGATGGATATTACGGTAGAAGAAAACCCGCTCACCTACGTAAAGGTGGCGCTCAACTACAATACTTTTACCGGCGCCAATGCCGTTATCAACCTTACGCAGCGCAATTTTATTGTGCCCAACTCCCGGTCTTTTGTAACAGCAGTGATCAGTGAAAATCCACGCCTGGAAGCGGAGTATTTTAAATACCTGGGACGTAGCCGTAACTTCGGATTTGGCCTGAGCGCCTATTATGAAAACAATGGCTTTACTTTTTATGACGATAATTTCGCCCGGCAGCAACCTTACCGTAACAAGTACGCCAATGTGAATATGGACTTTCAGTATACGATTGGCCGGAATATGGCAATAGGCGCGGGTACACGCTGGGAATATATTAAATACAAAACACCGTATTCTATTTTCCAGGATGTACGGGGCAGCACTAACCAGTTTAATACTTATGTTTCTTATGGGATCAATTCGCTGAACCAGAAAGTGTATCCTACCAAAGGATTGTTGCTGGATTTTGAGGCCGGGTATATCTACAATCAGCATCCGGGTATCAAAGTGAGTCAGGATGGGGAAGAGCTGGACCTGGAAACATTGGGCGTGCGGTTCAACAACTTCCAGCGGGCGATGCTGAATATGAAGTATTACATTCCAACAGGGCGTAAATCGGCTGTGGAGCTGGATGGTAATGCAGATTTCAGTTTTAACTATCACCAATCAGTGGTGAATGGTTTTGTGGTAGGAGGGATGACTAACATTACGCATAACCAGGTGCCTTTTGTAGGAATTTATGAGGGAGAAGTGATTACGCCGCGGGTAGGCGCGTTACAAGTGGCCTGGCAATATGAGTTTATGAGAAATTTATATGCTATTCCGCGGGTGGGCGGCGCTGTTTATGATGGAGAGCTAACGGGCGGAAACCGTTATAAATACCTGAGTGGTTATGGGCTGGGAGCAGCTTACACCAGCCGTTTGGGTCCTATAGAAGCTACGATGATGTATTCCGATCAGTCGGGGCAGATTAAGTTTTACGTGAATATGGGATTTAATTTTTAAGCTGAGCGCATTCAGCGCTCAGCTTAAAAGTACTAATGCATTCTGTCGCCCCGCACATCTATATTTTGGAGTATTTCCGCTTCCATTTTCAGCCATTCCTGCCAGCGGTTTCTTACTTTTTCTTCCGGGAAATATTCATTGGCGAGGTCAATAAAGAGGCGGTAATGGCCTGCTTCAGACACCATGAACTTGCGATAGAATTCGCGCAGGTATTCATCTTCGAGGCCTTCGCTGAGGAGACGGAAGCGTTCGCAGCTGCGGGCTTCAATCAGGGCAAATATCAGGAGTGCATCGAGGAAGCTGTCATCGGCATGGCCTCCTTTCACGCGGTTATCCATTAATGCGTTTACGTAGTCGTCTTTGCGCTGCTTGCCGAGCGACAGGCCGCGCTTTTTCAGTTCGGCCAGCACTTGCCGGAAGTGGCCCCATTCTTCCGTAACAATAGGCGCCAGTTCCTCTACCAGCCTGGTTCTTTCCGGGTTGCGCTGAATCAGTGAAATGGCGGAAGATGCCGCCTTTTGCTCACAGTAGGCGTGGTCGGTAAGAATGTCCTGCAATGAAATAGCCGCCAGGTTTACCCATCGTGGGTCGGTAGGCAGTTTCAGTCCGAGTATAGATACTTTGCTCATGTGAATATAATCCTTGGTAGATCGCTTTTTTGCGAAGATAAAGGCAAAGTTTAAATTGTGCATCGCTAAAGAGGAAACTATGCATACTGCTGATATATCATTTCTATCCCAATTGCTCGATGAACGCAAGGCCCGGCAGGCATTTCGCGAGCTACGGCTACCGGGCGATAAAGTAGATTTTTGTTCAAATGATTATTTGGGACTTACCCGTCACCCGGCGGTGAGGGCTTATATACATACGCTGATGGAGGAGCGCCATCCGGCGCATGGCAGCACCGGCTCGAGGTTGCTGGCAGGTAATTACGAATGGATAGAATCGGTAGAAAAAGACCTGGCAGCCTTTCACCGCGCCGAAGCGGGATTGCTATATAATTCCGGCTACGACGCCAACCTGGGGCTGTTTTCCTGCATGGGGCGCAAGGGCGACACCATCATTTACGATCAGCTGATACATGCATCTATCCGTGACGGGGTGCGGTTGTCGGCCGCTCAGTCCTTTTCCTTTCAGCACAATGACCTTACCGACCTGGAGAAAAAGTTAAAATATGCCACCGGTCATATTTTTGTGGCTGTAGAATCTGTGTACTCCATGGATGGAGACCTGGCGCCGTTAGCAGGCATTGCCGCGCTGTGTAGCCAGTACCAGGCCCACCTGGTAGTAGATGAAGCTCATGCCACCGGTATTATCGGTGAGGCGGGAGAGGGGCTGGTGCAACAACTGCAGCTGGAAGCACAATGTTTTGCACGGGTACATACCTTTGGAAAGGCAGTGGGGTGTCATGGGGCTGTGGTACTGGGAACGACGCTGCTGCGGGAGTATCTCATCAATTTCTCCCGGTCTTTTATCTATACCACCGCTTTACCTCCTGCCTCCCTGGCTGCTATAGAAGCGGGATACGCTACTTTCCCCTATATGCAGGCAGAAAGGAGAAAGTTGTCGGAGCTCATTGAGCAATTCCGTGCCGGCATTTCACGCGCCGAGTTACTGCCTGGCCATACGCCTATACAAGCCGTGCTTACCCGTGGTAATGAAAATACCCGGCAAGTGGCGGCGCGGCTGCAACAGGCAGGCCTGGATGTGCGGCCTATACTGCATCCTACCGTGGCTAAAGGGGCCGAGCGACTGCGGGTGGTGCTGCATAGCTTTAATACTCCTGAAGAAGTAGAGCGGCTTGTAAAAGTATTGGAGGTGTAAGTGGTTATAAGACAAATTTGATGTATTTTACATATTACATCCGATCCGTATTATGAGAATCATTCCAGCTGTTATAACCGCCGCAGTTACCTTATCGCTTGCTTATGCTTTCAGCCACAAACTGGGCCAGGTACCACCCCTCGGAAATTTGTTAAGCCCGCAAACCGGTTTCTGGCAAAATGCAGAGCCAAATGGCGAATTTCCCCACGAACAATTGGTATTACCCGGCTTATTGGGCAAAGCAGAAGTATGGTACGACGACCGCATGGTACCCCATGTTTTCGCCGACAACGATGCAGACGCGTTTTATGTACAAGGTTATATAACGGCCCGCGACCGGCTCTGGCAGATGGAATTGCAGACCTACGCCGCCGCCGGGCGTCTCTCTGAAATACTAGGCACCCGGACTATTGAATATGATCGCCGGCAGCGCCGCCTCGGTATGGTATACGCCGCCGAGCAAACGGTGAAGGAAATGATGGCGGACCCTGATACTAAAACGGCCGTGACTTCCTACGCCGCTGGTATCAATGCTTATATTGCTACCCTTACACCGGCAACCTACCCGGTAGAATATAAAATACTCGACTATAAGCCAGAGCAATGGGATGTAATCAAATCGGCCCTGCTATTGAAATACATGGCACATGACCTGGCAGGGTTTTGCGAAGACCTGGAGTTTACCAACGCCCGCCGTCTCTTTTCCATGAAGGATTTCAACCTGCTATACCCGGATTTTCATGATGCAACCGACCCGATCATTCCCAAAGGAACCGCTTATGCTGCTGCGTCTGCAAAGGCCATAACACCACCGGATAGTATAGTGGCTGCCGATGCCGCCTTCATGAAATACCAGATGGATAAGCCCGATCCGGCCAACGGCAGTAATAACTGGGCTGTAGCCGGCAGTAAAACCCGTTCCGGCGCGCCTATCCTATGCAGCGATCCACATTTGGGTCTCTCCCTGCCTTCCCTCTGGTACGAAATACAGCTGCAAACGCCCGGTATGAATGTGTACGGTGCATCGTTGCCCGGCTCTCCCGGCGTCATCATTGGCTTTAACGATCATATCGCCTGGGGCGTTACCAACGGAGAAGAAGATGTAAAAGACTTTTACCGCATGCAGTTCCGCAACGGTAAACAAGAATACCTGTATAATGGCAGCTATCGCCCGGCTACGCTCCGCGTAGAGGACATCAAAGTGCGCGGTGGCGCCACTATACATGATACCGTTGCCTACACTGTATTTGGGCCGGTCATGTTCGACAATACCTTCCCGGATAAGACCACCCGTCAAACTTTCCTGGCCATGCGCTGGAAAGCACTGGATCCTTCCAATGAGCTGGCCACCTTTAACCGGTTGAATAAGGCACGCAATTACGACGATTACCTGCGGGCATTATCGATATATACCTGTCCCGCGCAAAACTTTGTATTTGCCGATAAAGCCGGTGATATTGCCATCTGGCATAATGGGCAATATCCATTACGCTGGAAAGACCAGGGTAAATGGATCATGCCGGGTACCGACAGCGCTTTCTCCTGGCAGGGATTTATTCCACATGAAGACCTGCCACATATCAAAAATCCTGCACGTGGATTTGTGAGCTCTGCCAACCAGCGTGCCACCGACAGCACGTATCCTTATCGTTTATATGGACATTACGACCTGTATCGCGGCGTGCGCATCAATGAGCGGCTGGCAGCTATGAACGCCATCACCACGCAGGATATGATGCAGCTGCAAAATGATGATAAGAACCTGTTTGCCGTCGCTGCGCTGCCAATGATCCGGCAGCATATCGACAGCAGTTCCCTGACCGCCCAGCAGCAGCCGTACTGGCAACTGTTGTCGTCGTGGGATTGCATGGCTACGCCCGACAGCAAAGGCGCTACCATCTTCAATACCTTCTGGACGCACCTGGAAGATACCCTCTGGGGAGATGAACTTCACCCCAAAGACACTACTATATTGGCTTATCCGCAGGCCATCACAACACTACAGATCCTGTTGCGCGATACCTCGTTTCATTTTATCGACAACATCAACACCCCACAGAAAGAAACTTTGTCGCAGTTGGTGCACGGTGCTTTTATCGCCACCGTAAATGAAGTGAGCGAGCTGAATAAAGCCGGCAAACTGGAGTTGGGCAAGGCCCGCGGAACCAATATCAACCACCTTTCCCGTGGCATCCCTGCTTTCAGCGCCCTTCACCTGAACACTGGCGGTGGTCAACATATCGTAAATGCTACCAAGAAAGACCATGGGCCTTCGTGGAGAATGGTGGTGCAGCTGTCGGATAAAACAGAAGCATACGGCATTTATCCTGGCGGACAAAGTGGTAATCCCGGCAGTCCGTTTTACGATAATGCAGTCAATGACTGGGTAGCGGGCAAGTATTACCTGCTGCATATCTTCAGCAAGGAAGAAAAAGATGACGCTGTAATCCGCTACAAGCTTGTGTTTACCGGGAAATGATAAAAATATTTCAAATAAATTTGGTCGGGAGTAAATAATTACTATCTTTGCACTCCGTTAAACAAAAACGGGGTGTATGATTCCCTAGCTCAGTTGGTAGAGCAATACACTTTTAATGTATGGGTCTTGGGTTCGAGTCCCAAGGGGATCACTGGAAGATTACAAAGCTCGCGCTAGTCGCGGGCTTTGTTGTTTTGGTCTATTTGTTAGTCTATCAAAGTGTGAAATACTAAAAATCGAGGTGAAACACCCCGATTTTTAGTATCTACACAGTTTATGAGATAGTGTCTCCTTAATCAGTCCTTAACTATTTTTGATAAAAGGGTGAGAATCTAATTGTTATCCTGATTCCCCGATTTTTAAGTTTACATACTTATTGAAATAGTCCCACTGTATTTCGTTTGACCAGTACCTTGAGTGTACTGGCTTTCTGTATTTGTCTTTATTGTTTGATGATCTTCGTCATATTCACTTCCTTTACTCCATTCTTAATCCTCATTATATAAACACCTGGAGGTAATGCAGAAATATCAAGCTGCGTGTTAACCGCGCTCACTTCACGATGCAATACCACGTGGCCATTCACATCAAACATACTCAAATCTGATTTTCCCTTGAAACCTGGAAGCTTAATGGTTACTACATTATTGGCAGGATTCGGGAATACAACCACTTTTTGCACGTCTTTTTGCACATCGCTGGTAACAAGATCATTTCCGCGGCTGGCAGTACCTAATTGTACCCGTAATGTATAACAAGAGGTAGTACTATTGGCTCCGCTGTAACCATACACCTGTGCATAATAGGTACCCGAACTAACAGTTCTGCTGATGCTTTCACTGGTGGTGCCACCTGCCTGTGAAATAGCGATCTGTGTACCTGCGCTGTTCAGCAGTTTCAGGTCATAATCGCCAGGCAACGTGCCTAATGTAATAGTAATAGTACCGCGGGTAGTAATCACAAACTTATAATTATCAATATCCCCACTCGGGCTGATGAGACCAGTGACATCCGTATTAAATGGAATGGTGGCGGCGCCGGAAATTGTTCCATTGGTTGAATTGTCTAGTGGATTTGAACAACCTGATGACGTTAAGGTCGTGAACTGTGCAGTGGCATATGTACTGCTGCCACCTGAACAATTTGTTCTTACTCTCCAATCATATAATGTGGCGGATGTTAATCCGCTTAAATTAACAGATATAGAAGCAGTTCCGGTTACGGCATTGATCCAGGTAGAGGAGGTATTAGGTTTATAATCAACATCGTAACTCAATGCACCACTTGCGGCGGTCCAGCTAACAGTAGCCCCGGTGCTTGTTACAGCTGAACTGGCGGAGCCAGTGGGTGCATTACAAGTGCCTGTTGATGTGGTAGTAAACTGTGCAGCTGAATAAGAACTGCTGTTACTGGCGCAATTAGTTCTTATCCTGTAATCATAAACAGTTCCTGCTGTAAGCCCTGTTAAGCCCAAAGAAATAGCTGTTGTTCCTGTTGCAGCATTGATCCATGTAGAAGATGAGGTAGGTTTATAATCCACATTATATGATACAGCGCCGCTTACAGCTGTCCATCCTACCGTAGCCGATGTAGTGGTAATAGCAGATGCTGTTAACCCTGCCGGAGAAACACAGGATGAACCGGATGTAATAGTGAAGTTAGTATTGGAAATATCAAAGAAAATATTTCCTACGGCTTCTACTTTTATTCTGGCTGTTGTTGTGGGTGTATTAGGAATGGTTACCACCTCACTACCGTCATTAGGAGTGCTTGCCACTAACGTGCTGAATGTAGTGCCTCCGTCTGTAGAGATGGATATTTTTACGTTGGCGCAACTAACAGGTGCCGCTGTTGTATTAGCTACATTCCACTTTATCGTTTGTGATGAATTGCCAGCCCATGATACAGCCGTATTAGGAGCTGTCACAGAAAAAGGCCCTGATGAATTGGTGACGGTTACTGTCATATCCGCAAAATTGGTCTGCCCGATAGTGACCGGTGCTGTAGAACTATAAGGAGCATTATCCCTTACAGTTAATCGGAAGCCCAATGTTCTTGAAACGGAACTCAATGCTTCCGTATTTGCTCCCGCATCACCACCTGGCAACGGGCCGGACACTAAACCGCCTGCAAGAATGGTCGCCATTTTGGGGAAATATCTTGTTGGTGTCGTGGTAGGGGCAAATGATATCCAGTTGGGGCCGGATGCTTTGGTAGGACTGGCCACACTGCTAGCTCCTGTTTGTGATGATGAAGCATTATCATTTTGCTCCCAGCAATAAGTCAGCACGTCGCCGGCATTGGCATCAGTAGCTGAACCAGTAAGTACAAACGGGGTGCTGACGGGAATAGTAAAATTACCACCGGCATTGACAACAGGTGTTGCGTTATTGCCGGATATACTGGTAGTTATTGGGCAAGTCTTGCTGGAAAGATTAGACTGGATTTGTGCAATGGAGGCGGCGTGATAAATATCAATAGAATGTGGCGCAATGTCCTGGCTGGTAATACCGGCATACCCCATAATACTAATACCTGAACCAGGTTCCACATTCACTCCTGTGCCTTCATTGCTCATAGAGAAAGTATGGTTAGCACCTAACTGGTGTCCTACTTCATGCACTACATAATCGATGTCGAAATTATCTCCCTGTGGAATATTGTCGGCAGGGGAGGTAAAGCCACTTCCTTTTGAATTATCGACGCAAATACAGCCGATGCAACCGGCGTTACCACCGCCACCGGATGCACCGAACAGGTGGCCAATATCATAATTGGCTGCACCAATCACAGATGTCAAGGTACTTTGTAACTCACCGTTCCATGCGCCACCAGCACCTGAACTGGCGTCGGAATATGGATCTGTGGTGGGATTGTAATAGAACACATTGGTAGCTGCCGCGATCAGGTTAAGGTGGATAGCCAGGTCTTTCTCATAAACCCCATTGCAACGGGTCAACGTAGCATTAACAGCCGCCAATACCAATGAAACCTGTGAAGCGCTGGTGGCCCCAAAATAATTTGAATATTCCGCAGTCACTGATTGGGCCAGCCGCAATGTTTTCATATCGCCGGTTGACCTGGCAGTAACGTTCGGGATCTGGCTGGCGATATTAGCTGCCATTTTTTGCTCCGGCGTAGAACACTTCCAGGGTAACGTCTTGGGTTGTTTTTTGAATACAGTGTACACAGTGTGGTCTGCAGAATAAGGTTCAATAAATTCATTTTCCTTTCCTGTACGAAAGACCATCGCCTGTATCCCCTGCGGAGAAATGCTCAGCTTTAATGTGGCATATTTATCGGTAATACCTTTTCCTGAAAATGCCCTTATTTCTGGAAACTTAGCCTGTAATGCAGGTTCGAAATTGGACGCTTCTATAATTTCGAACTGTTCAATTTGTCCGTCTGCATTGGGTAAATTGATAATTGTTGAATGTGCAGACTTATTACCGACGGATTTGAATGCTTCATTCCGCAAAGGAGTGAAATTCAGATCAAATAATTTGAAGTTAACCGGAAATGCAAGGCGGGCTACGGCTTTGTCGGTGGTAATCCTGGCGCCATCTGTGTGTGGCCTCCAATAATCCTGGGCAAACGATACTGTACTGCACAGCAATGCTGTTGCGAAGAGTAAGACTTTTTTCATGGATAGCTTAGATTTTGTTGTCAAAATGGTTAACATTATAAATGTAGTTGAACTCCCTGCGATTTTAATGCACTGGTTTGCAATATCCTCGCACAATGCCGGTATAATTGGAGTAAAGTTGTCTGCTGAAAGGCGCTGTGTTTTTATTATGATCAAATTGAAGTTGTCCGAAAGAATGATTTTTTCCAACCACCAAGATTTCTGTACACAAAGCTTTGAACTCATATCTTAAGGTGAATACTAGAGAACAGGAGATGAATAGATTTTAGAGAGGTTGATGAAATAGTTACAACTAATCTGGCAACTGTCTATATCTTGTATCTATTTGATTATCAATTATTTTAACTCGTGAAGTGATTTCAAATACTCATAAAAACCGGTTCGAGAATTGTTCTAACGGGATCACCACAGGGAGTAAAAATAGATACTCTGACATAATTAAAACCTTGTAGAAGCTGATTCTACAAGGTTTTTTTTGTTTTTAGTGATAAAGTTGTGAAAAGATAAGTAAGGGTAGAAAGTAGAAAAGGGATCAAGTTGAAAACTTTAGGGATAGCATAAATTTTAAGCATACAGTTTAGTTCAATCTCTAAAGAAAGAATTCTACATTCCGGCCCCTCGCAACGCATTTCTAAAGGACTTTATTTTTGCATTGAAAGATTCTGCCGCATGCCCTCCCCAAGGCTTTGCTAATTTGATCACTTTTTTTTACTACGCCACGCGCAATAGGCTCAAAACTTTCGGCCTGCTGTTGATTACTTTTCCTTAGCAGCCCCGGCTGCAAATCAGCATGCTATGTACAGGATCGCAGGGATTTTCTGTCAACGGATCAGAAATCAGGCGGCCAGCCATATTATTGGCGGGTGCTGTACTCAGTCGTGCAACAATTTTTTTACTCAAAACGAGTTTTTGTGAAGGCATTTTCTTTTTCATGACTTTTTCAATTTATGGTGACAGAGAAACATCTGTACTTTAAGGTACTGGATAATTTGCTGCCACGGTATCCCATAAAAGCGGGATTTTTCACGCAAAGAAGTAAGCTGAAACAACTTGAGAATAAAGTTAGCAACCACGGCGAGGATATAAGATACCCAATAGAGGTGGGCTTTGTTGTTTAGATCTACTTTACTCGATCAAATTGCGGATTTGCAGAGACTATTTCATTGTGATAAATTGAAGACAACCTGGTAATGAAAGAATCATATGCTCCAATGAAGTCATTTGAAAAAGTAAGTTCAAAGGTAACCTCTTTATTTTCCTTAGGAAGGGAACATTTCATTACGTGTGTAAACTTAATGAAATAGTCCCTGTTCTTACCAGGGTATTTCTCCTGTTTCGGGATTATTTTCCTCACTGAAGAATTTTCCTGTAGGGCCATCATTGTCAATTAGCGCATATTTTGCTATTCGTTTTCCGGCGTCTTCAACAGATCCGGGCCCACGATGTCCATTGAAATCTGTTTTTGTATATCCTGGGCAAACGGCATTTATTTTGAAGTTGGTATTTTTAAATTCGTATGCCAAAACAACCGTGTACATATTCATGGCCGATTTTGAAGAAAGATATACAACACCTTTGTAGTCGTAGTATTTATAGGTGGGATCACTGTGAAGGGTAATTGAGCCCTGGCTTGAACTGACATTTACAATACGGGGGGCTGATGAATTTTCCAATAAGTCAATAAATGCCTGTGTAACCCGCACCACACCGTAAACATTTGTATCATAGGCGGCTTTAAACTGGTCGATAGTTGAGTCAAGTGCCGTTTGTGGGTAACCACCATAAATACCCGCATTGTTAATAAGTATGTCCAGCACTTTTGTTTTCTTGCCTATTTCTTTGCGGGCCTTAATGACTGATTCGTCGTCTGTAATGTCGAGCGCGATAAGTTCTACATTGTTTAATCCCTTCGCATTTAATTTAGCGACGGCTTCAACACCGCTTTCTACATTACGGCTGCCGAGGTAAACATAAATTCCTTTTTGAGCAAGTTGCTGTACTATTTCAAAGCCAATGCTTTTGTTGGCTCCTGTTACTAATGCAAATTTCATTTCTGTGAATTTTATAAAGCAAAAGTAGAGGGCCAAAAAATAGCGGAAATGGACAATTCAACTTATTTCCCTGACAAATCTTGCCTGGGCAAAAAATCACTGGCACTTTTTCCCGTACTTTTCTTGAAGAGCCTGGAAAAATAATCTGGGTCGTTAAAGCCCAGTTCATAGGCCAGTTCTTTGACAGAGGTATTGGAATAACGTAATCTTCGCTGAGCTTCCGCCATTAAGCGGTTAATAAAATAATCTTTGGGCGATGTTCCGGCGTATTCTTTTACAATCCGGTATAAACTGTTTGTAGATAAAGCTAATTTTTCTGCAATTGCGTTGATGGAAGGTTGCTCTGTAAGGGACGTTTCCACGACTAATTTAAACTCGGTAAACTTTGAAAGGTTAGTGTTTAAGATATTAACGGGTCCTTTGTTTTTGAAATAGGCGCTGTTAAATTCTGATAGCAATGAGTTCAGATAGGCTAATATTATCTCTGTGTCGGTCTCATATTTATCTGAGATAAGTAGCTGGTTTAAAATTTCAAAAACCTTTATTACCCTTTCTTTTGCAGGATTGTCAAGAACCAGCGTTTGTGCATTGGAAGGGTTGACTAAAAAAGGAAACTGTTGTGGTAACAATGCCAATGTATTTTCATCAAACAGTAGCTTGAAATATTTAAGGTCGCCAGTTTTAGCGGGGGGCGTAAAAATTTGATTGGGCATTGCAAAAAGCAGGTGCCCGTCAGTAAGCGTAAAGTCTTGTGAGTCGAGATGATATGTAATTGAACCGCTTTCAATTAATACAATAAAATAAGAAGATAATCTGCGAGGTTGCAGGATTTTTTGTTGAAGATCAGCTGAAAGATAAGGATTGTCGTCCGAGCGGACCTTTATTCCCAGCTCATCATGTTTTAAGTCCTCGTATTTCCCTTTTTGTTCTTGCATATTATTTGCTCAAAAGTTTGTAAAGTATCGCCGTACAATGACGACTAACTAGGATTGGGTTATTACGAAATTCGCACTCTTTTTTTTATATTTCATAATCGCTTTTTTATCCTTTGAAGAGTATAATTTGTAATATGTGCATTTTTTTCCTCATAGTTCTCAAACAGATGGGCTACCGGAACCTGCTACTTTTGACCACTCATGTTTTCCCGGCCGAGAATCGATCCGCTAAGTACTATACCTGCCAAACTTAATACTATGGCTAGGATTGCGCCTGCTTTTCCACTGCCCGACCCAAATACAGCACCTGCTGTTGTAGCGAAATGCATGATACTGGAAGTAATTGCAAGTAAGCCTAGCGCAAGAGCTGCTTTTTTTCCTGTTAAAGAAGAACGTTTCCTGGCCCGAATGGCAAAGACTATACTTAGTACACTTAAAAGCAATTCGGCTAATCCGATAGCGCGCGCAGGCGTGATACCTTTTACATAACCACCTTCGTTAAAAAGGCCTGGCTTTTTTGTTTCAGCAGCTCCTGTTTTATTTACTATGTTGGCGCCCTGAGAAAATGTTTTTGTAGCTGTAAATAAACAACCAGCTACGATTAAGATTACGGATAGAATGAATAAGGTAATTTTTCCCATATCGATATGTTTATACTTTCAATTGCAAAGTTATCATTTCTAATGAAAGACAAAATTGTAAAAAAACGACATGCTGTTATGTAAACTCTACCGTACCTCTGCCGGCTGCTGCCAGCGATTTTCTTTTAAAATATTCTTTGGGGCTGATCCCGGAAAACTTTTGGAAATCATGAATGAAGTGCGATTGGTCGTAATAGCCGGATTCGACACCTATTTCGGTTAAAGATTTGTCTTGAAAATCTTTAGTGAGAACAGAATTAAATCTCATGATCCGCAAAAATGACTTTGGCCGGAAACCCGATAATTCTTTGAATCGTCTTTCGAATTGTCGCAATGACAGGAAATTGGTATCAGCTAAAGTTTGTATCGAACTTGTATGATAAGCATTCACGATAGTGGTAATTGCGGAGGAAATAGGTGAGTACTCGGTTCTTACATTTTTTAGCCTTGCTTCCAGGAAGTTTGACACAATTTTCGCTCTTTGGGCATTATTGGACGCCAATATCATTTTATCTTCAAGGATCTCACCATCTTTTCCCAGTACAGCGTTCATGGCGGCATAATGATCGGAAAGTTCGCTTGCCGGTAGGCGAAATAATTGAGGAAATGCATGAGGATACAGGAAGATACCAAAAATGCCAAAGTTATCATTGTTTAAAGTTACCCGGCTAAAGGTTGCTGTTTGTCCGAATATGCCCGAAGTAAGCGTGGTGTCTTTACGATGCTCCATACCATATTTGAAATGTCCTTTGTAACAAAAGATAAATTCGGGGCAAGGATAGGCAAAGGCATGATGAACATATGGAAGATTCCCCTCTACAAACCAGTAGAATCGAACATAGTCAGTAAGATGTTTGGGCGGTTGTATGATACCATATTCCATGTGTAATCCGGATGAATTGCTTGTGTAATAGCTGAAAAATCATATTGATTTTTCAGTGGGTTTACTTTTTATTATTTGTAAAACACTCTCTGCCCAGTTTCGGACATCCTGGCAGTAAGCGGCTGCATCCAAGGTGCTAATACTCAATATATCTATTTCCCAGTCAAATCGATTTAAATTTCGTTGCTGCTTATTTTCAATACCATGATTATAATCGGATGAGTTTTGATGGAACTCAATAAATTGTTTCGGGGATACGCCTTTGTAAAGAAAGCCCTCGAGTAATTTGACTGCTTCATGAGAATATGCAGGGTCGTAACCATCTGTTTGCAACATATAGGTGATTACAAGTAAATGGTGAACCTTGAAATAGGATGGATCAGAAAATTCAATTGCCAGGCAATCATAAAATTTTTGTTTCCACAATCCACTTGTGTTGGTATTTGTTTCCATTTTGTTCATCCCAAAAATAAGAAAGATATCCTGACTTTAAAAGATAAGAAAGTACCAATTATTGTTGTATGGCTTGAAAATAGGTTTTGCGGGCACAGCTTGATATAATCAGCAGTGCCCGCAGTATATTTATTACGCTTCCAGCGCCTTTGCAATATTATTATCCGGGATAAACCAGAGTACTGCCACCAGGAAAATCAGTACGCCGGAAATAGCCGTATTTACGAAGGTCGTTCCAATGGCTACCAGGTAAATGGTAACAGATAACAAGGCTTTGCGTTGTTGCCGTTTCAATGCCACCTGCATCTCTGGGGAATAAGGATTGGATTTGACAATAGTGAACTGCAGGATAGTAAAAGCGCCGCCTACTAACATCAGGAATAATGCATAAAGGACAACCGTATGCGCCGCGAAATGGTTTTCTCCCATCCACGCGGTGGCAAAAGGAATCAAGGATAACCAGAACAATAAATGTGCGTTGGCCCAGATAATGGATGGTGTCACTTTTTTGACCGTGTGTAGCAGATGGTGGTGATTGCCCCAATAGATAGCTACATAAATAAAGCTCAGGATATAACTCAATGCTACCGGGTATAACGGCAACAGGTCCTTCCACTCGGCGCTGTGCGGCGTTTTTATTTCCAGGACCATGATGGTGATGATGATGGCGATTACGCCATCGCTAAAGGCTTCCAGCCGGCTTTTGTTCATAAATGATATCGTTGAGGAAATAAATATAAGGGAAAGAATGGCTTGCTCCTAAATATAAGACAATTTCATGCCTGTTTATTTTAATAAATTGAGTACCTTTTAATTAATTATCATCATCAGGATAATACAATTTGAGGTAACCCAACAGGAACGAATTTTATGAATAAACTATTGATTGTACTTGGCGCTCCCAATGATCATTTGGGGAACTTATCACAAATAGCGGAAGACAGGTTAGCATGTGCTTATAATTTCTATGACGCAAACAATGATTTTAAACTTGTTTGCACAGGAGGTTTTGGTCAACATTTTAATACAACCGATGAGCCGCATTATTATTACGCCAGGAAATATCTGACAGACCGAGGCATCCCTGTGGATGCTTTTCTCAACTGTCCGTCTTCTTCCAATACCATCGAAGACTTTCAAATGACGAAAGATTTGGTGCTTGAGGAGCAACCTGATATCCTGGTAATTATAACATCCGATTTTCATCTTACAAGAGCCAGGGCGCTGTTTTATAGGATTATCAATTACCCCAGGGTTGTTTTTATACCGGCTCCTTCCTCTTTGCCGGAAGAACGGCTTTTGGCATTGATGGCGCACGAGGCCAGAGCACTGAAGAAGCTAAATGAGGCGGAGTCGATATAACATTTTATGATACAATTCAAATCATCCTATGTGGTATAAATTATATTTGTTAACCGGTGTCATTTTATTGGCTGTTTCATTATACAAATTTAAACAGTCTATTGATTTTATCCGCAGAAGTGAGCGGACCGTTGGCACTGTTATCTCGCAGGAAGAGATCGACGGCGCCTACTCGCCGGTTTTTGCCGTAAAGACAAAAGAGAATGGCCAGATTATTTACCATCATGCGGCAGCAAGCAATCCAGCGGCCTGGGATATCGGAGAAGAAGCTACCTTTTTGTACGATCCGGGGAATCCAGATTCCGCTAAGATGATGAGTTATTTCTGGCTTTTCAACTGGGCAATACTTTTTCTGGCAGTTGCTATTCCGTTGATTATTGTTGGCGCGGGTTACTTTTTGCTTAGTCCGCTGATAAGATTGCCAGAGACGACTACCATTGCTAAAAAGAGAATTATTTAAAGTTAAACAGATGATCATATATCTCATTTTTATAGTCGTTGGGGCGTTACTGTTAGCTGCTGCGTTAGCGGCCCTGAAAGGAAAACTGGACTTTGTGAAAAATGGCGAAAGAGTGTTGGGTACTGTTGTACAACTTGTTGAGAAAAAGGATGATGAGGGCACCTGGTATGTGCCTGTTTTCGATATCCACGGCCGGCAGCAGGAAACAATTACGAGCCGACATGACACTGCATCTTCGTCTGCCGAATGGCAGATAGGTGAGAAAGCTGCATTTATATTTGAGCCGGGAAAGCCGGATACACTAAGGTTTCTCAGCTACTGGGAAATTTTTGGCTGGTCATTGAGCCTGCTGGCGGTGGCAGTAGATCTTTTGCTGATTGGCGCCGGTTATTTCCTGCTGAGAGGATATTGGGGTACGTAATGTAACGAAGCAGCTTTACAAGTTGCAGGCAGGATAAAAATGGAAATTTAATACGTATATACAATGCGGATCGTGGAATTATTTTAGAAGCACATTCAATTTTTTGTACTTCTAAAATTTCAATCTATGATTATTCAAAGTATTTCGTCCTTGTCTACAACCCCGGGAACAGCAAACGATGTAGCAGAAGTATTGGGCTACTATACAAAGGGAGATGATGGTGGTGGATCTTTCTATTGGTCGGCCACCAGTGTCGTTGCTCCGAATGGAGGAACCGTGATATCTGCAAATGGAACCGGTTTTTGGATAAAACGGTTAAATGGTACAGTGAGCGTTAAGGAGTTTGGAGCAAAGGGAGATGGCGTAACAGATGATACGGTATTTCTTCAAAATGCAGCCAAATATGTATCGGAATACAAAATGCATCTTTTTTTTCCGCCTGCGAGTTACCTGGTCGGGGCTGACATCACCTTTAATGGGTTAACGGCTAAAACGGACTACTCTTGTTCTATTTCAGGGGAGAATGCGGTCTTAATTAAGAAAGGAGATGAGAACACCTATTTCAATATGTTTCGCTTTGAAGGCGCCAATACCAGGGCGAAAGTAGCAGGTATCACTTTTGATGGCCGGAGAGACCAGATCAATAGCTACTGGGCCGGGCGGGAGCAGCAATTTGGTGTTTGGCCATGTATAATTGATAAAAGAACAGTAGGGATAGCTTCTATTAACATCAATGCCATTAATATTGATAGGTGTTACTTCCAAAATATACATGGCAGAGCTATTTACGATTATTATACCAGCAAACTGATCACGGTTACTAACTCTTACTTTAGAAATATCGCTGAGAATGCCTGTACAAGCGAATCTGCGGGAACCTTAGCAGTTGCTGATTGCCACTTTGAAGCTATCGGCATCATGCCTGAAAATTTTTTCGTGAACGGTACTGCTTATTCTTTCGATGGAACAGTAGGCGGAACGAAATGGTATCATATCTATGGAGATGGCGTTTCGTCAAGAAATGCCTATACTAAAGTGTCAGATTGCACCTTCATTAACATCAACCGCATTGCTGTTGTTAGTGATGTCGCCTCCGGAACAAAGATGGATACCATTTGTAGCAACAATTCTATTTTACACGACCACCTTCGATTAAGATGTGCGAACCCGCAAGGCTCTATATGGTTAGAACAAGGCTACAGTGGAATGATTAGCAATAATAGTATTAAGTATATCAACAGAGCCGTAGATGATTTGCCCGGTGCTGTTATTTCTATTGCGCAATCCAGCGATGCAACAGAAGGCCGGTTTGTGGTAGATGGAAATTTAATAGACACTACTTTGGCGAATAAGACGTCTATGTCAGCTATTATTGTCGCAAACAGCCCCAATCGCCAGCTATTTGTCAATAATAACCATGTTTATGGTCCGTTCATCTTCTGCCTGAATTTCTCCTTCCAGATTACCGGAGCAAGCTTCAACCGGGTAAGCATTATCAATAATCACTTTGACAATACCTCAACAGCAGCCAATAGCTCCTGTATTAATAAGGAATATTTGCAAAACGCGTCAGGAACTATTGAGGAATTTACATTGAAGGGAAACTTTCTCAAACAAGGGAATCTCTCGGATACCAGGGATCCCTATTTGTTCGGCGTAGAAGCAACCTATCCAATCAACTATATCGAAGATAATAACTTCAACAACGCATCAATTTCCCTTAGCTATGCAAGACTAGGTACCTACTACATAAAAGGAAATATTGGGGTAAGATTTTTGCGCTCATTACTCGATACAACTGATAAGCTGGTGGTTAAAGTGATGGATAACGAGATTGACTATATCCAGATGCACAACCAGTTTGCCGTTAGCATTCCCAGTATGTCCGGACATATCCTGCGAAATAAACTCAAGGGTCTCTCTATTCATGCCGCGGATGATTTAACGATCAGTGGCAATGAAATTAGCCCTGAGAATACGAACGGTATTAATATTAATCCACTTGGAAAGAATATTGCTACGAATAAACTCAGAATATACCGGAATAATATTATTATCCCAGCCAATTTTAAAGGAATATCTGTCAATAACTCTCCTTCCGCACCGTTAACCAATAGCATCATATCCAACAATACCATTGATGGGGAAAATAATACTGCGACAACGGGCGTGAATTTCGCTACTGCTGGTAACAGGAGTAATGTGGTGTTCCAGGATAACACTATTGTCAGGGTAACAACTGCCTATGTGAATCCCGCGTAACCACAGGTTTCAAGTCCTACCCGTTTCCAGGTTTTGTTACGGTCGATTTATCTGAAATGATATTTTTTTGTGTTTAGCCACAGCAATGTTGCCGAAAATATTTCGCCTGATCCCCCTTGAAAGCCATTTTAGTAAGAAAAAGGCGAAGAGGGGGATATGCTGTTCCTCATCCGGTCAGTTCTCCGACCGCTTAGCTTGCAATACTTGTTCGGTACGCCAGGATCTGCCACCATCCTTACTCCTGATAGCGCGCCAATTAAAATCATTCCAAGTAATGTCAGAAAATATCCAGCGAACGATATCACGGCCTTCCAGTCTTTCCTGGACAATTTCATTGCCTATCGGGTAGGCCAGCATATTTATGGTAGTTCTGTACAAAGGTCCATGGAACGTAAATTTCCACAAATCCAAAACTGGATCATACACCCTAACACAGAGTCCGCATTCTACTGAGATACCGGTATCTAGAGCTGTTGCCCGTGTGGGGATTTGCCATACATCAATGACAGCCCGGCCTTCAAGCGCATAACCAAATTCCCATTCACCTATCGCTGTCCTCTCCGGCCCGTTTATTGGGTAGTAGGTAATTGTTGTTTGCCATTTTCCCGCTAACTGGCCGTACAACTGCATCGCATCTTTTCTATCTTCACCAGGTGCTGTAGAAAGAAGTAATCTCATAATTTTCTTTTCTTAGTTTTTAAAAACTGATAAAAGTGATTTTTCAACTACATGTGACAACTGCGGCAAATATTTTTTTTCAGGGTCTAAATCCGGGTCGTAAATCGTAAAGTCTATTCCTGTAAAAAGGCCGGATTGTAATAGTTCCGTTAACATTATTTCCAATCCTTTAAAGTCGAGGCCCGGACTGCCGGGAGAATCTACAGCAGGCAGGTGTATTTGATCAAGGATATCAAAATCGACATGCAACCACACGTTTTTTAACCCCCTGGAGGTTATCTTTTTACAGATATCTTTGGCCGTTGTTTCAAGGCCTTGCGTTAAGAGTTGCTGGATAGTAATCAGGCTAATACTGGAAGAAGCAATATCCCCGTATGTTGCCGGGAATTCCGGGTGCTCCGCATTTCTCTCTCCAATTTGAAAAGCATCCCCTTCCTCAACCAGGGCGCCCCTGATACCTGGCCAGTTTGTCAGCAACAGTTCACCTTTCCCGGTAGCCAATGCCAGGTCCATTCCGGCCACTGTTCCAAGGCGGGAAGTAACATCATAATTCCCCGGATGAAAGTAATCGCAATGACCATCTATATGCACTAATCCTTTTCCTCCCCAACGCCTTGTACCCAATAGGCAACCCAGGAGAATGCTACAGTCGCCACCAAGCACCACCGGGAAGGAATCGCTTTTTAGGCTGTTGTCAACGACATTGGCTAACCTTAACGAAAATTCCCGGATACTCAGGCCATTTCGGATTTTGGTTCCGAATTGGGCGTCAAAATCGTAGGATGGATGATCTAATTTTACCACTTTGGCGTTTATCCTTTCTGCAAGTCCTGATTCCAGGAAAAGCGCCGGGGCTTTCCAGGTTCCGGGCTCGAGGCCGTGCTCATTGGGTCTCAGACCCAAACTGCTTGGAGCCAGGATTATTTCAATGGATTTATTTTTGTACATAAATTGAAATACTAAAATGAAGCAGGAACGAATTTTATGCTTTTTTTGATTTTTCCCGGTGGTAATACTTCCTGGCTTTATCCTGTCCGCCACACACTTTCATATTGCACCATTTTCGTGTTGCACTTTTCGAGGTGTCAATAAATAACCACCCGCAGGACGGGCAGGATTTAAACCTTGCCCAGTCATTTGTCTGTAACACTTCATAGGCCGATTTTCCAATGTACCATAAAGGTTCCCGGAGGGATACCATTTTACTTTCAATATTCGTTTCCAGGGCACCGTTTTTTATTTTGATGCTTAAATGACGCATCGAAAAGCTAAGAAGTGCGTTAAAACTTTCTATCAAATGAGCAGCAGGTGCTTTGCCAGATATTATAGCGTAAAAGAAGTCATGCAGATTTTCGCGGCACCTGATTATCTCGTCAAACGCTTCGGATTTCTTTTCCGTCCCTTGCCTGGCATGCTCCAGTAATGCCTGGACCCTGCTTTTCCTGGTGATTTTTACCTTACATGACCAGAGGAGAAATGATTCGTAATTACTTAAGTAATCAATGTGCGGATTTTTGTTCCTGTTATTAATGGTATTGATAAAATCAAACACCAGGCAGCCGCCATCTAATTGTAACTTATCTAAGTCCATATATTGCTAATATAGTAATTTTTACCATCAAAGTATAAATAGATGGTGATAATTTTTAGCACAGGGGGAATAATATTGGCCGCTATTGAAACAAAAAAAATAGAAAAATAATGTAGATTAGCACCAATAAATTTTATTATATCTATGAAGAAATGTTTGTTCACCACCGCCCTGGGACTCCTTACTGTATGCGCTAAAGCCCAGGACCTGCAAACTGTAACCACTAATGGAAATACAACCACCAACCGTGTTGTATTGGGCTCCGCCGATGATGGTTTCAGCAAACTCCAGGTAAATGGAGGAGTAGCCCTAAGTTGGGGACTGAGTAATACCTCTAATCGTCCGCCTATTACTAATGGTACGTCTTGTGAAATCAGAGGGAAGAGCACTTCCTATTATCTCGATGACGGCTTTTTGCGATTAACTGCAGGAGGAGGGACCAATGCGAGTACGAAGTCGTATATAGACTTAAGTGGATACTCCAACGTGCCCGACATGCAGCAGAACATTGTTTTCGGAACTTCCGCCCTGGAACGTATGCGTATCAACGCTGTAGGTCTCGTTGGTATAGGGGTTGTAAGTCCTACAGCAAGACTGGAAGTTGGAGGAAATGCAAAGATAAATGGACCGATCACTAGTACTGTTAGCGACCCAGGCATTGGTGGGATGATTGTTTTGGAGAACCCGGCAAAGAAAACACTGGGAACCGCCCGGAGCTGGAAAATAATGAACATGAGTGGAAGCTATGGTAATAGCCTCCAGTTTTGGGCATATGATAGCCTGGGATGTTCGGGTGGATTATGCGCGTCCCGGTTTACATTGATGGATAATGGAAATGTAGGTATTGGCACAAGCACCCCTCAATCGCTATTGGCCGTAGCAGGAACGATCACTGGGCAAAGGGTCAAAGTAACCATGACAGGCTGGCCGGACTATGTGTTTGATTCCAGTTATGTACTCCCGTCGTTATCTGCCGTAGAAAGATATATCGCCGATAATATGCATCTTCCTGGTATCCCGTCGGAAACAGAGGTTGTTAGTAATGGCCTGGATGTGGGGGATATGCAGCAAAGACAAATGAAGAAAATAGAGGAGTTGACATTATATCTGGTTGACCAGCATAAGCAACTGGAAAAACAACAGCAGTTGATACAGCGCCAGCAGCAAATGTTATCTGAGCTAAACAACCGGGTAAAGGAATTGGAGAAAAAATAACCTGATCGTTTGAATAGCGATGGGATGTTTGCAACAACGTCCCATCGCTATTCTATTTTTATTAATGCTATTGGCTCCCCGGCAACCGCCATGCGAACTCCTCCTATCCAATTTTGGCACGCAAAAGGTGTTAGTTATCTGTATGGAAAATACGGTAAAAACATTAGAACAGATTGGCCGTGACCCTAAGTTTACGGCAAAAGCGATCGGATTGCGTCATGTTTCAGATACAACGCCGGGCTATTCCCGTAAAAAAGCCGGCAAAGGCTGGAGCTACTATGACCCCAATGGGATACTGGTGAAAGATAAGGCACTGATCGACCGGTTCCGTAAACTGGTCATCCCTCCGGCGTATACGCAGGTGTGGATATCTCCTTATGAAAACAGCCACCTGCTGTTTACGGGCATCGATGCGGCAGGGCGCAAGCAATACCGTTATCATGCGGCGTGGAATAAGGTACGCAACCAAACCAAATATCACCGGATGCAGCATTTCGCTGACTCTTTACCAGCTATACGGGCACAGGTAGACAAAGACCTGTCCCGGCATCAGCTCGACCATGAAAAAGTAGTGGCCCTGGTAGTACGCTTGATGGAGCTCACCAGCATCAGGGTGGGTAACGAATCGTATAAAAAACTCTACGGTTCTTTTGGCTTAACCACGCTGATGAATCATCATGTAAAGGTAGACGGGGCAAAAATCTGGTTCCAGTTCAAAGGAAAAAAAGGAGTGCTGCAAAAAGTATCGCTGAAAAGCAAAAGGCTGGCCCGCATCGTAAAGCAGTGCCGCGATATTCCTGGCAAAGATCTGTTTGAATACTACAATGAGCAAGGCGAGCCCTGCACCATTGGGTCGGGCGACATTAACGACTACCTGAAAGCCATTACCGGGGAAGACTTTACTGCAAAGGATTTCCGTACCTGGGCAGGTAGTATCAATGCGCTCTATGCCATTAAAGAAGCGGGCCAGTTTAGCAGTATGGCCGAGTGCAAACGAAAAATGGTGATGGTGATTGATAAGGTTGCGCTTAACCTGGGCAATACACGGACGGTCTGCAAAAAGTATTATATACATCCCACTATCATGAAAAGCTATGAAGAAGGAACCATCTTTCGCTATACAGATCAATTCAATGGCGCGGAAGAGATGGAAGTGGCCAGCCTGAGCCTGGCAGAACAGGTGTTACTGCAACTCCTGGAAAAAGAACAGCTGCTGGAAACAGTGGAATAAGTGACTGCTTTGCCTTAAAAACCCCGCTAATACAGCCCTTCAGATAGGTACCACCACCCTCACCTACGAAGCATTAAACCGGCAAGCCAATCAGCTGGCGCGATTGCTGGTGACACAGGATGTCACGACCGGAAGCAATGTAGGGCTGATCACCACACGCGGCTTTAACATGGTGATCGCCAGGTATGCCCTTTATCGCACCCTCCATGCAGGGAAGAGGATATGGAAAGCTGCTGATCAGCCATGCAGAGCAGTTTGCACGGGAACAGCAGTTAGGTACCATTACACTGATGACACACCGGTTTATGCCAGCCATGAAGTTTTACACCGGTATTGATTTTATGCAGGCGCCGCCTTTTGTGATCTTATTTAAGCCATTGAATGGCGATGTATAAATAGTTACTGATACACTTTTACCCAGTCTACAATCATTTGCACAGGCAAATCAGATGAATTAATCTTGCCTACCCAGTCGCCCCCCAACTGCTGATCTATCAGCAGGTAGAAGGGTTGGTTGTAGGGCCACTGTGAAGGATCTACACCAGCCACCCTTGGATAGGTGAACGTTTCTTTTCCATTCACGGTAAACACAATTTTATCCGGGAACCATTTGATACCATAGGTATTAAACTCCAGCGGATGAATGGCGGCAGTACCATAGTGCGGCGGATTTTTATCCTGTTTTAGGTTAAGCGTATAATAGGAGTGAGTAGTCTGATAAACGATACTGTCGTAGTTCAGGTGTTCCATGATATCTATTTCTCCATTCCGTGGATACTTCCCATATTTATCGGTTTCCGCCAGCATCCACATGGCGGGCCAGGCGCCCCGGGCACATTCCAGTTTGGCACGGATTTCCACTTGTCCATATTGAAAAGCGAACTTGCCCTTGCTGTATATCCCGCCGGTAATAAAAGGTCTTGGATCTTTCAGCGTATCAGGATTGATGATGCCGCGGAGAAATAACTTCCCATCCCGCAAGGCATAACAGCGGGGATCTGCGCTCATATGCTTATCCCACGCCGAACCACCCGGAGGTACCATGGCCCATTTGCTGGTATCCAATTTGGGCTGGTCGAAGTTATCTTCCCAAACCAGTTTCCATTGTTTTTTTTCGCGGCCATCTTTCTGGATATACATATAGCCGTTACTGATAGTGCTCCTGGAACTGGTGCAGCACGAGAATACGCCCAATAAAATAACAGGAGTAAGCCGGGTAAGACCATTCCGGCCTTTTCGGAATGCATGCAGTAACTTCATCGTTCACGTTGATTTAAAAAAGCGCGGCAATCACCTGTAACCGCCGGCTGGCGCCAATTTATATAAATATCCCAGATAGTTTCTTTTGAAGTGATGAATGGTAATACAATCGATATTATTTAAATGCCTATCTTTGCAAAAAAATATAATAACCCTGTAACCCAGATAACTGTAGACATTTTATTTAATAACAACACCAGAGAAACCCTGTACGCTGCCCCTTTAGCTCCCCGGATGCCCATATTACCCACTTAATTTTTTTAAATACATATCATATGAACAAGTACGAACGACTCAAACAAGAGCTGGCCATAGCTGGCACAGGAAAGATGAAGGCTTTTGGCACTTCTATGTTGCCCATCCTCAAAAGCGGTACGCTATTGACTTTTATCAGCTCGCCCGATTATGCCATTGGCGACATTGTATTTTGCAAGGTAAAAGGCCGGTACATCGATGCCCATAAGATTATTAAGGCAGACAAGAACAAAGGTTACCTGATTGCCAACAATCATGGCTTTGAAAATGGCTGGACGAAGATCATTTATGGTAAAGTCATACTGGGAGAATATGAAAAGGGGATCATCTACAGAAAAGTATGATCCCCTTTTTATTTGTAGGCCTATTATTGTAACATCCCCGCCAATTTCCCCAACTGCTTCAATTTTCTCTTCAGCTCCTCCGACCAGGGCAACCCCATACAAAGCCGCATACAGTTTTCGAATTGATTTTGCAACGTGAAGATCCTGCCAGGTGCAATGCTGATTTTTTGCCGGATAGCTACGTTGTAAAGATCCGTAGTATTGATGCCCGGAAGTTCCACCCATAGCGTTAGTCCGCCCTGTGGCCGGGATACTTTGGTACCAGCCGGAAAGTATTCGGCAATAGCAGCCATATAATGCTGGCAATTGGCCTGTAATGTTTGCCGCATGTTGCGCAGGTGGTTTTCATAACGCCCACTCTCCAGGAAACCCGCTACCACTTCCTGCGTAATAGCAGAGGAAGAGATAGCGTGCACCAGTTTTAACTTCAACACCTGCTCTTTGTAAATGCCGGGCGCCACCCAGCCCACTCTATAGCCAGGGGCCAACGTTTTAGAGATCGCGCTGCACCAAAGCACCGTGCCTGTTTTGTCGAAGGCTTTGCAGCATTTAGGGCGACTACTTCCAAAGTATAAATCACCATACAAATCATCTTCAATCAGTGGTATATGGTGTTGGGCCAATAGTTCTACCACTGCTTTTTTGTGGCTGTCTGGCATACAGCTGCCCAGGGGCGTATTAAAATTACTCACGAGCAAACAGCAATGGATATCGGGAATAGCTTTTTCCAGCGCTGTTATGTCTACGCCTGTCTGGGGATGGGTGGGTAACTCCATGACCCGCAGTCCCAGGCTCCGGGCCAGTTGTAATATGCCGTGGTATACGGGGCTTTCCACGGCGATGGTATCGCCGGGTTTAGTGGTGGCCATCATGCAGAAGGAGAGGGCATTCATGCCGCCGGCGGTGGTAATGATGTCATCGGGTTGCAGGTGGCCTCCCCAGGTATAGGAACGGCGTGCTACCGCCCTGCGCATTTTTTCGTTGCCGGGCAGGGGTTCATAAGCGGTGCCACTACCGGAAAGCGACCGCATGGCTTTGATCATTTCTTTATTGAGCCGGGCTACGGGCAACAATGCTTCGGAAGGTACGCCGATGGAAAATAAGGTAAGGTCAAGGTCGGGCTGTCCCATGTGGCTGTATACTTTGTTGATCAGCGGTACAGGTTCTTCTTCACTGAAGGCCGGTGCTGGCCGGCTGATTTCCGGCAGCGGCAAGGTACGGTGCCGTTGGTGGCTGACGAAGTAGCCGGATTGAGGCCGCGATTCGATGAGCGATTGACCTTCCAGCTCCAGGAATACCCGTTTGGCGGTGTTCATACTGATGCCGTGTTCCCGGCAAAGCATTCGCACGGAAGGGAGCCGGTCGCCCGGTTGAAGCGCCTGCTGCCGGATCAGGTGGGCGAGGTTCCGGGATATTTCCAGGTATAAATATTCCTTTTCCATCTCCAAATATAAACTGTATCTATTAATAAGTATAAAACTGTATCTGTGTCCATTGGTCGCTTTCCCCGATTTTTGTGGGAAAAAGGAAAGATGAACACATTAACAGTCACCATCAGAACGGGTAAAGACAACATGGATATCCCGATGATACATGATTATTTATCGACAGGCTCTTATTGGGCGCAGGGCATCTCCTATGCGGTGGTGGAGGGGGCTCTTGCACATTCGTTTTGTATGGGCGCTTTTGTGGAAGGGCAACAGGTGGCGTTTGCGCGGCTGATCACCGACTATCACACCTTCGGTTGGCTGGCCGATGTGTTTGTGCTGCCGGCATATAGAGGTAGGGGGATCTCCAAGCAGATGATGGCGTTTTTAAAGGAGCAACGGTGGACAAAGGGACTGAGGCGGATCATGCTTAGTACGCTGGATGCACACGAATTGTACCGGCAGTATGGGTTTAACGATATCAGCAAGCCATTGTCGCTGATGGAAATATACCGGCCCGATATACACCGCCACTTTACGGTCACGGAAGGGACATGTGGATGATAGCGGTATAACCGGGCCTGGTACGGTGTTTAGAATTTAATCAGCAGTTTCTCGGAAACCAGCTTATTCTCTTTATAATATTCGAAATACCAGTCGCCGCTCTTTTTCAACACAATGCCGTGAGTGGTATCGTTGTCGGCGATAAAGTAGTCCTGCACCGATGTTTTAAACAAGGTTAACACTTTCTTCGGAGTGAGGTCTATCAACTGGAAGCCATTGGGGGTTGCCTGTGCATATAAGGTGCCGGCAGCTTCCTTTACTTCGGCTACTGCAGCGGGAGCAGGAGCGGGTGTTGATGCCTGGATAGTGGCCGCTGGCGCCGGAGCTACTGCTACCGGTGTGGTAGCCTGCGGAGCTGCGGTAACGGTACCATTGTAAGCATAAGGGACATCTTTCAGGGACGTGAAAGCGTCTTGCAGAGCGAGGTTATAGGCAGTAGCGAATTCCTTCTCCCGGCTTTTTCCTTCTTTACTTTTAAAAATGATATTACCCTGGCAGTCTTTCAGGATGAGTGTCAGGTTGGTAACGAACAACCCTTTTTTCTGCGCTACATCTGCATTCAGCGCATTGCAGCGGTTGCCGGCCAGCTCCTTGGGCACTTCGGCATTATCGAAATAAACGGTAAATCCCTTTTCTTCCAGAAGCGATTTGGCCAGGGTGTTTAACCCATATTGGTTGTCTTCCCGGGTGAAACCGAATTTCTCAGGTACCAACACATATTTGTAATTATTAATTGTGTTCTGGGCATACGCCGTACAGGAAATAAGTAAAGCAATGATGAATGTGTATCTCTTCATATGGTAGTTTGTCTGCTGATGGGAACGAATATATATAAAATACTCATTAAAACCCTTCATCATTGAAGACAGACCGATCACTATTGTTGCAAAAAGATTCGATCAGGAACGCTATGATCACCGGTAGCCTGGTGAATGACGATAATGCAAAGATCACCGCCTAACAGGTATATGGCGTTGGAAAGTCATTAATCATTAGTGAGGACGCCATTGCTCCAATACCCCCTGCCGCAATATCCGCACGCTATTTTCCGCTTCTGGAAGTGTAAAATGCCCAAACCCCAGCCGCATGGCGGTAAGGTCTTTATGCTGATACAATAATGTTTTAGGTATAAACAGGTTGTTCCTGGCGCAGGCTTTACTCAATTGCAATAAGTTAATCGGTTGTTTCCACTTTGTCCATACCGCCAGGCCCCCGGCCGGTTTTTTAAAGTCGATGAATTCGTGTAGTTGTTCCTGTAAGATGTCGACAATATGATCCCGTCGCTCCTGGTACACTTTCAGCGATTTTTTCAGGTAACGGTGTATGTCTCCTGCTTCAATCATCTCTCCCAATACCTGTTCCATCAGTACATCGCCCTGGCGATCGATAATGCCCAGGTGTTTCCGCATTTCTACCATCAGGTTTTCGGGTGCCACAATAAATCCTGTTCTGAAGCCGGGGGCCAGCGATTTTCCGAAGGCGCCGGTATATACCACCATGCCATGGCTGTCGGCGCTGGCAAGAGGCAGTACGGGGCTGTTGTCGTAATGGAAATCGTAATCGTAGTCATCTTCCAGTATAATAAACCCAAATTCGCTGGCCAGGTGCAGCAGGGCAATGCGGCGGGCGGCGCTGAGCGTAACGGTGGTAGGGTAGTGGTGATGCGGCGTGATGTAGAGCATCCTGATTTTATGGTGCTGGCAAATGTTTCTCACTGCGTCTACATCAATGCCTTCATCGTCGATAGGCACCGGCATGATCCGGGCGCCTGATTTTTGGAAGATCATGTTCACCGAAAAGTAGCTGAGTGCGCCCACCAGCACGATATCACCGGGCGATAGCAATATTTCTGAAGTAATGAATACACTCATTTCCGTGCTGCGGGTGATGAGGATATTGTCTTTTGAAATGTGCAGACCGCGCGACTGGTTCAGGTAATTGGACAGGTGCTGTTTAAAAAACTCGCTGCCATCGTGGTTATAGTAGCCCAGTTTTTTATGGTTGCTTTTTCTTTTCAGGTTAGCGCTGTAAAGGCTGGACAGGTGATTGATCTGGGTAAGCCGTATATCTGGTGTGCCATCGTTGAACACATATTCACAGGAAGAGTGTTCAAAGGGATTATCTAACAAGTTGCTCTTTTTGAAAGAGAAGCCGGTCACCAGCGGATAGTGAGCCAGCTGGTTTTCCTGGGCACTGCGTATTTTCTGTGGTCGGGTGATTGTTTTCCCGATGATGAAAGTGCCTTTATTCGGGCGTGTTTCCACCCAGCCCTGGGCATCCAGCTCTTCATATACCGCCACGATGGTATTCCGGTTTACGGCCAGCAGGTCGCTGAACTCCCGGGTGCCTGGAAGCCGGGCGCTGGTAACCAGGAAACCACGCTGGATGGCGTTGATCAGCTGATGGGCTATCTGTAAATAAACAGGCGTGCCCGACCGCCGGTCTATCTGCACAAAACTTTTATAGGGTACCTGTGTCGGACTACTCATGTTGCTATTTTAAATATAGTTTAATAGTCCGGCAAGATATTTTATTTCTCCTGTATTTATTTATAATTAAAATATTTATAATGTATAGTGCATTTTTTATCTTTTTATAGAGAGAAAATAATGCCCGGAGGGCGCTGTTGATAAGATTTCTGGAGAGAGTATGTAAAACCGGACCAGTAAAAATGTGAAAACTGGCCTAGTGGAGTCATCCGGTAAGCGCCTACTTTTGGGCGGAAACAAGTTGACTATGGAAGAACTACTGCAACAGATTGTTGGTCGCGATACCCTGCATGCCCGGTGGCTGAATACCCTGTCTTTTATGGAAAATGCCGGCGCCCGGAAAATATCTGCCTGTGAGCATCCGACGCTGGTGAACTTTATCCAGCTGAAACACGCAGCAGAAGAGCATCGCCACGCCTATTACCTGAAAAAACAGATTGCCAAAGTAGATCCGGACCACTGTAAAACTTACCAATTGCACGAGCTGATGGCGCCGCACCAAACGCGGCATTACCTCCATCAGCTGGACATGCAAACCTGCCGTTACCTGAAAAAAGCGTTCGGCCTGGAAGGGCAGGCACTGAAATATGCCGCCTATCTCTTTGTCACCTACGCCATAGAAGTACGGGCCGACTTGTTATACCCGGTATACCAGGCTGCGCTAGACAAAGCCCAGAGCAAAGTAATGGTACGGTCTATCATCCTGGAAGAAGAAGGGCACCTGGAGGAAATGATTAACCAGCTCAATGAGTTTGCGGCCGATTGGGAAGTACATGCCCGGCAGGTACAGTTGCTCGAGCAACAACTATTCGATACCTGGATGGCCGCCGTAGGCCAGGAACTATACCAATACGCCTAACCACATTCATACACTACTTATAATCCACTCATAAGATGACATCCGCTATCAGAAACGACTGGACCCTGGAAGAAATCCAGGCCATCTACGACCAGCCTTTGCTGGAACTGGTTTTCCAGGCAGCTACCATACACCGGCAATACCATGCTGCAAAGGAAATACAGGTATGCACGCTTTTATCTATTAAAACCGGCGGATGCCCGGAAGACTGCTCCTACTGCGGACAGGCAGCCAGGTATCATACCGATATTAAAGTACAGGCCCTGCTGCCCACTGAAACGGTGATTGCACATGCGCAGAAAGCCAAAGATACCGGGTCTACCCGTTTCTGCATGGCCGCCGCCTGGCGCGAAGTGCGCGACAACAAAGACTTTGATCGCGTAATCGACATGGTAAAAGGAGTGAATGACCTGGGACTGGAAGTATGTTGCACACTGGGTATGCTCACGGAAGAACAGGCGGTGCGCCTGCAGGAAGCCGGGTTGCATGCTTATAATCATAATCTCGATACCTCCGAAGAATACTATAAAGAAATTATTTCTACCCGGAAATTTGATAATCGTATCAATACCATCAACAACGTACGCAAAGCCGGTATCACCGTTTGCTCCGGTGGTATTATCGGGCTGGGAGAAACGCATCGCGACCGTATTGCTATGCTGCTCACGCTGGCTACGATGCCTAAGCACCCGGAATCGGTGCCTATTAATGCACTGGCCAGGGTAAAAGGTACGCCGCTGGAAGATAATCCTAAAGTGGATGCCTGGGATATGGTGCGCATGATTGCCACCGCCAGGATCGTGATGCCGGCATCTACGGTGCGCCTCACTGCCGGTCGTATCGAAATGACGGAGTCTGAACAGGCCTGGTGCTTTATGGCAGGGGCCAACTCCATCTTTACCGGCGAGCGCCAAACCCTGCTGGTAACGCCTAATCCCGGCGTAACAGAAGATATGCAGATGTTACAAAACCTGGGGCTGGAGCCTAAGCTGAGTAAGAAAGAGGTATCGGCCTGCTGATAGCCCTAACGATCATAGCTATACGTAAATTAGAAGGGGAGCGCTGAAAGGCGTTTCCCTTTTTTGTTTACCCCCCTTCTGAAAAAAAATTAACTTTATTTGTCCCCCCGGGAAACTTTCATTCGTCATCTGGATGAAAACAAAACTGATAAACCATGAAAGAGTTTGTATTAATCTTCCGACTGAGTAATCAATCCCAGGAAAAGCCGTCCGCAGAACAAATGCAGGAAAGGATGAACTGGCTGGCCGGTATCGCCGCACAAAATAAATTAGTAGACAAAGGCAATACCTTATCGCCCGTAAGCGCCAGAACAGTAAGACCTGATAATGTTGTAACAGACGGCCCTTACACAGAAATTAAGGAGTTTGTGAGCGGGTATATTATAGTAAAGACCGACACCATCGAAGAGGCCGTAGAAATGGCCAAAGCCAATCCCATCTTTAAGCTGGGCGGCAATATAGAAGTACGGGAAATCATGAAACGTGATTAAAACCAGCAGCTGATGAGTGATCATGCAGCCTCTCCCCGCGAGCTATTGCCTCACCTGTTCAGGGTGGAGTATACCAAAATGACGGCCGTACTATGCCGTCATTTTGGATTGCAGCATATTGAAACAGCCGAGGATATTGCCAGTGAAACATTCCTAAAAGCTATGGAATCATGGGGCGCAAAGGGAATACCGGAGAATCCTACCGCCTGGCTATATACCGTGGCAAAAAATAAAGCCAAAGACTATCTCCGCCGGCAGGTGGTTTTTGAAACACAGGTAAAAGATGCGGTAAAGCCTCGTGAACAACTTGCCTTCGAGGAGCCTGACTTTACGCCGCAAATGATCAACGACAGCCAGCTGACCATGATATTTGCTGTTTGTAATCCCAGCAACGCACCAGCGGCGCAGATCTGCCTGGCCCTGCAGGTGCTCTGCGGATTCAGCATAGCGGAAATTGCCGCCGCCTTTCTCACCAAAACAGAAACGATCAAAAAGCGGCTGTTGCGCGCCAGGGCCAATCTCCGTAAAGATCACTTCCAGTTGAAACAGCTGGACCCCGCCGCTATTGCCGAAAGACTGGATACTGTTTTAAGAACCATCTACCTCCTGTTTAACGAAGGCTATTTCTCTGTGTCAGGAGATCAGCTGATCCGGAAAGATCTCTGTTCAGAAGCATTGCGGCTGGGACTCATCCTCACGGAAAATTCGCTTACCAATACTACCCATGCCAACGCCCTGCTGGCGTTGATGTGTTTCCAGAGCTCCCGCCTCGATGCCAGGGCTAATGAAGCCGGGGATACCATTCTCTTCGAACAGCAAGACAAGCACCTCTGGAGCCAGGAACTCATCGATAAAGGCAACTACTACCTGGTGAATGCCTGCACCGGCGACGAAGTATCCAAATACCACCTGGAAGCCGGCATCGCCTACTGGCATACTACGCCCACCGATCAGCATAAATGGGAGCATATTTTACATCTCTACAATCAGTTGATCTTGTTGGAGTATTCGCCGGTAACAGCGCTGAACCGGACCTTCGCTTTTGCCAAAGTGTATGGCTCCGAAGCAGGTATTAAGGAAGCAGAAAAATTGCAACTGCACGACAATAGCTATTATCATTCCCTGCTGGCCTACCTATGGGCAACTACCAACATCGATAAGGCTATTGCCGGTTACCAGCAAGCCATACGACTGACAAAATCGGCAACAGAAAAGAAAACGCTGGTAAATGCGATAAAGCAATTGGAAGAGAAGCGCTGGTAAAAAGAAGAGACTGTATTTCAACATAGAAATACAGTCTCTTCTTTTTACAGTCTGATTAAAATCAACGTAAAACTACTTCGCTTTTTTAGCCACCAGTTTACCAAGTACTTTACCGGCTTTAGCGTAGGCGTCGCCGATACGTGGACCGGTTGCAAACTGGCCTTTACCGCCTTTCATATCATTTAACATGATTTTGCAAAGCGGCTTGGATTTATCGGCAGCATCATAGATGTAAATTTCGAGATTGACAGCCGCTTTGGCAGACTGTATACCAACGTTATATCCGACCTCAATAAATTTAGTGTGGACTTCCATCAGGTATTTAGTCGTAGCATCTTCACTGATTGTTCTTTTGGAATATTTGGTGAAAGTCTCATTAAATTTAGGCTGATAGTGGACTGTTCTGTCGTTGATCCAGCTTTTTTCCCATTCATCTCCCGAACCGGGTGTTTTGGCATCTTTCTCCGCTTTTTTTCTTTTAATATAAGTAGCTTCTTTACCATCTTTACCAACGGTTATATTCTCATACACATATGCTACCTGTATTTCTTTAACATCTTTGAGAAACTCCAGGTTACCTTTAACGATATCCTGTGATTGTGATTTGTTACTCACAATGAACGATCCTGCCAACAGGATCAGGGCAAACAATTTTTTCATACGATAAAAAGATAAAATGAAAGTTTAGAAAATAAGATTATTAGAAATTAAAGAGCGAGCCGATACTGAATACATTAGGTTTGTCGTCTGTCAAACCTTTCATGTAACTCAATTTTACCTCAATGTTATGCACGCGGCCAACGCCTATGCGAAATCCTGTATTGGCCATTGGTCCGGTAGTATTGGATTTGGCGCTGGCGGAATAGTCGCCTGATACGTTGTCATGATAATCTTGATTGCGGCTGCTATAATGAAAACCGTAGCCTGCGCCCACAAAAAATCCAAAGCGGCCATCGGCATCACGGCTGGATCCACGTCCGAAGTTGGCATTAAATACCAGTGGGACGTTAAATATAAAGCTGAGATTATTGCTCTCTCCACTATAGGAACCATAGCTGCTATTGTAGCTGCCACCCAATCCTATACTCAGGGGAATACCCAGCGATAAAGACATATTGTCTTGCTCCATAAAGTTAAAACGGGGAGAATAGGTAAGACCGCCCACCGCAAAAGCATCAGACTTAGCTGCTGTTTGTACAAAAGCAACCACACCCGCGCCATGCATAAAACTTTGGGAATAGGAATTAACTCCGGCAGCACAAGCTGCGGCCAACAAAAATAATTTTTTCAATGTGATAGATTTAGGGATTTGAAAATGTATTACAGTTTATAGGTAAATTATCTCGGATAACAATACGGAGCGCAAGGTAGAAGTTTTACGGCGGCTTTCAGAAGTGGATGCGAAGAAATAGCACTAAAATGTGACGCTAAACCTTTCATGATAAAGGATTGAGCGCCAATTTTAGCAACTACGTTAGGACGCTGGAAGTGAAAACAATGGGACCTTTAGTTATCTTCTTCCGATTCGGTTGTTTCTTCCAGTTTATTATCGCTACCCCGGCGTAGTTGTACTTTAGGGTTGCTTTGTGTGCCGGTAACATTAAACGGAATACCGATAATACCGAATGGAGGTAGCCCCACACGTCCTTTCAGATTGAGTTTGCCATCCATGCTCACCTGTCCCTCAAACCGTGGCCGGAAGCCGGCAATACGGAGTTTGGTTCTCTCTATGGTAATAATATTATTGCTGATACTGGATTTAATATCGACTTTAGATACATCGGGATCTTTGATATCCGATTTGCCGGTGGACTGGCTCACAGCGTTCATCAGTTTAAATCCTTTCAGTTTTATTTTTTTCACCGACAGCACGCCGCCGCCTTTCAGGGAGGGGTAAATCGGGTTCATATTGCCATCCAGTTTACCATTGAGGTGGTAGTCTATCCCTACGATGCCGCTGGCGCTGGCAGCTGAACTGGCCATATCGTGAAAGATCTTTATTTCATTATAGGCGCGCCTGATATCGAATTCTTTTGCGCTGATATGGTAGTCGAATGCAGCCCGCTGGGGTTGGATGCAGGTGTAGGTAGCATCCATTTCCACGGGAGCGCCAATAATATTAAAGCCGGTTTTATTCATCACCACTTTGCCGCTGTCCAGCACTACCTGGCCATGGAAGCTGTCGATATCCATACCTTTAAAACGGATCTTCGCCGCCGCTGCGTTGAGGGTGAGCGCCAGGTTAGTGGGCAGCCGGACTACGCCGGAACCGGAGGATACGGCTTTAGGTGCTGTGGCGGCAGGCTCCGTGGCATTGGTCATCAGTTCATCTACCAGTATATAATTGCTTTTAAAGTCGAACGTACCGTGCAGGGTTTGATTCGGTTGGGTGGCATAACCAATCACGTTACTTAAGAAGCCGTTCATGGTCAGCTTTGATTTACCATAATTGGCCACGAAGGTATCGAACCACATCTTGTCCTGGTCGAATCGGAAAACACCATTGCTGATGCGGCAGGGCAGGGGGAGCAGGGAAGTGGTGAGTACAACATCCTTCACCGTGAGTGTACCCCGGTTATTAAGTTTATTATAACGCCCAGCAACAGCATCGGCCTGGGTACCACTGAGCGCCAGGTTGGTGGCAATGAAGCCTTTCACATCGTAGCCTTGCAGGGCAAATACTTTGTAGATGGCGCCCAGGTTGATCACCCCGTTGGAGGTAATATTGTACCGGAGGTTATCAAAATTGTTAAGGTCTGCTTTCAATACAAAGGGCTGTCCTTCGAATTCAAAGCCCACTGGCTTCAGGTTTATCTTCATCGACTGAAGGGTACCGGTGGTGTTGGTAACGGTGGCGTCTATATTAATTTTCTGGATAGGCGTTGGGTAATATTTGGTCCGTATAGTACCGTCGTTCATGGTGAGTTGGGCGGTAGTAATGGGAAAGCGCCTTTTCGCCGGGATATAACTGCCTTTGGTATTTACATCTATGTGTAGTGCCCCGGTGATATCGAGACTGTCCATACGATAAAATTGTTTGATGTCGGCTAGGTTCATTACGGCGGCCAGCTGGGCATCTACTTCCGGAGCTTCAGCGTTGTGGAAGCGGAAATAGCCCTTGATATAATTGCTCAGGAGGTTGGCGTTGATGTTGTCGATACTAAAATGCGTATGGGCGTAGTTGCTGTCGGGGCAGTTGGCCTGCACCTGGAAGCTGATATTTTTAAGGGCTTCCGGCAGGGAGGTAAATTTAAAGTAGCCGTTGTGCAGGCTGGCATCCAGGTTAAAGGCCGGGATGCTGGCAATTACGGTGTCGGGCCGGTGTTTGGGACCGCGGTCCTGTATGCGGGTGGCGTACAGGCCATCGGCCAGCAGGTGGGCCTGCAGGCGACCTTTCAGCTCAAAGGAAGGATAGCCCATGGCCTTACTCCACTTTTCCAGGTCCAGGTCTGTATTCATTTTTACATGCACCTCCGGTGTTTTGAGTCCTTTTACCCGGATGATGGAGCTGAAATAGTCTTTGTCAATGTTGAAGAAGATAGAATCCACGTTCACATAGAGACTATCCGTATTGAGTTGGGCGAGCTTCGACTGGAAGTTCAGGAACAGGTTTTTGATGGGCGCCGGTGCTTTCGGATTGGCGATCTGGCCATTACGTACCTGCATGTTAAAGGTGAGGGTGGGCATGGTGTTGGTGGCTGCAATATATTCACCAATGAGACTGGCATTTACATCGGCGGTACCCTGTACATCGGTATGTTGCATCCAGGTGAGGTATTCCGGTGGGAGGGCGCCGAAAATGGCATGCAGGCTGGATTCCATGGAGCTAAGGCGAAAGTCCATCTTGTAGCCGTTTTTCAGGAAGGCGAAGGCGCCTTTCAATCTTACCGGCAGCTCATTTATTTTCAGGTCATTTCTCTCGAAAATAAAATCGAGGGAGTTGGTATTTATTTTAGTGATCAGTTCTCCGTTTAGTTTTTTAGACAGGAGATAGGAGGTGTTGCCATAATTGAAATCGAGTGAGCCGATGTTGATTTTAGAGTACAGGTCAAAAACCGCTTTACTCAAGTCTCCTTTACCGATGTAGTTCACTTCTTTGGCTTGCAGGTACATGGGGAGCGACTGGTCATCGTAAATAAGGTGGCAGTGTTCTATCTGTATCCGTTCAATTTTCATGGAGGCGCTGCTGCTGTCGGATTTGTTGGTATTGGTGGCGGGGGCCGACTGGTATACGTTATAGTTCGGATGCCCGGCGGAATCCACCATGATATGTATTTTCCCTTTGGTCAGGTATATTTCGTCGATGTTGACGGCGCTGGAAAAGAGGCTGCCCAGGTTTACGCCCAGGGCTACTTCGTTGGCAGCAACCAGGGTATCCTGTTGGAAAGGCGCGCCTCCTTTGAGGCTAAAATCGTACAGGGTCAGCGTGAGTGCCGGGAAGTGATTAAAAAAGGATAGCCGGGCTTTGGAAAAGTTCAGTTCCCCGGTAATGCTGTTGTTGGCCCAGGTCTTTATTTTATTGGACACGGTGGTGGGAAACAGCATGGGGAGCAAAAACAAGAGCGCAAGAATAGCGGCTAAAGATATGGATATAATTTTTAATATTTTTAATGCGACTTTTTTAATGAAGGCATTACGCATATGATTCTCTGTATATATTATGGTCTTGCCCGCAAATACCCGAAAAATGGCGGTTTACATGCCAGGCAATTGATGATGGTTACCCGGCGAAGGTAGTTTTTTTTTAAGTGCGGGAAGGTAGGCGGGGGATAGTTTAATAGCATCTTAAGATTTGTGCTGCGGGAATAAAGGAGGTGGGTCAAAGTGAGGTAGCTCATTGCTATTTCGTATAGTCTTTATTGTTAGGAGTTGATAGCATGTTCAATATCCAGCCTTGTTGCTACCTGTAAATCACGTGGGTGCTATCATTCATTTTATTCATTCCCGGGCTAAGCATTGTTCATTCTTTAGCCCCTGGCCGGGAGCCGCTTTTTAATCTGAAATATTTATTGCATTTTTGCTCCCTGAAATATTCATTCATTATGTTAAAGAACCTATATCTGGCGTGTACGCTGTTTGTACCCCTTTGTACCCAGGCAGCCCCCATTAATGATTCCCTGGAAATTTCCAGTCAGCAGGTGGAAAAGACGATTGACTCCATCCGGAAAGCACAAAAGTATGAAACCGGTTTGATCCACCTTCCCGGTGGTAAGGCAGAAATCAAGATCCCGGCAGGCTTTAAGTTCCTGAACAAGGAACAGAGCAAATATGTATTGACCACGCTGTGGGGCAACCCTGAGTCGAATGCGGCCAATACCCTGGGCATGATCTTCCCGGAAAAATCAGATCCTTTCAGCGATAGCAGTTATGCGTTTGTGGTGGAATATGAAGACATCGGTTATGTAAAAGATGACGATGCTGAAAAAATCAACTACGATGAAATGCTGAAGAATCTGCAAAAGGACGAAAAGGAAGAAAATGCACAACGTCTGAAAGAAGGCTATCCGGCCATTCACCTGGTAGGCTGGGCGCAGGCGCCGTTTTACGACAAGGAAAATAAAGTGTTGCACTGGGCCAAGGAAATTCATTTCGGCGACCAGGACGGCATTAATACGCTTAACTACCAGATCCGTATCCTCGGCCGGCATGGTATCCTTTCGCTGAATGCGGTATGTACTATGCAGGAACTGCCACTGGTAAAAGCAGACATCGGCAAGGTACTGCACATGGCCACCTTCACCGACGGGAATGCATATACCGATTTTGATCCTAAGATCGACAACGTAGCTGCCTGGACTATCGGAGGACTCGTAGCCGGTAAAGTGCTGGCGAAAGTAGGTTTCTTTGCTATCATCGTGAAGTTTCTGGCAGCCGGCTGGAAGTTTATTTTGCTGGGATTTGCCGCCCTGGCTGGATTTATCAGGAAATTATTCCGTCGCAATAAGGAAGAAAAAACACTGGAAGGCGACACTACGGTAGGTGGCACTCCTGCCGAAGGCACTGTGCCTCCGGCAGAAGAACCTACCTCTTCCCTGTAACCAGTAGCGGTATACGATAAAGCATTTACATTTGTTGCAAAGGCGCGAAGCCACAAAGCGGTCAAACACTTTGCCCCTTTGTGGCTTCGCGCCTTTGCGCAGAAAATAGCGTATATTTAAGGATACCTCCCCGCTAAAAATAACGCTATGATTCCCACCGTATCACTCCGCAGTAAGGAAGGCAAATGGATCATGGTTGCCACCATCCTGGCTTCAGCGATGGCGTTTATAGACGGTACTGCACTCAACGTAGTGCTACCTGCACTACAGCGGGCTTTGCAAGCCTCCGCCGCTGATCTTTTCTGGGTATTGAATGCTTATATGCTGATGTTGGCTGCATTGATACTGATTGGCGGCGCGTTGGGCGACAAGTTAGGACGTAAGAAAATATTTATGACCGGCATTGCCATTTTCATATTGGGGTCGGCCGCCTGTGGCGTGGCGGATAGCGCGCTATGGCTGATTATCTTCCGGATTATCCAGGGCATCGGCGGCGCCTTGATGATACCGGGAAGCCTGGCCATGATTGCCGCTTCTATCGATGAAAATGAGCGGGGAAAAGCGATCGGTACCTGGTCGTCGGTTACTACGCTGGTAACTATGGGAGGGCCGGTATTAGGCGGCGCCCTGGCCGATGCTGGGCTGTGGCGTTACATCTTCTTCATCAACTTACCTATTGGAGTAATAGCGTTACTGCTGTTAGCTACCAGGGTGCAGGAAAGAAAAGAAGACAACAGCGCGCCCGGTATAGATTTTATTGGCGCCGGACTGATTGCCCTGGCGCTCGCCCTGCTTACGTTTGGACTGCTGCGTATGCCTTCACTGGGCTTCGCTCATCCGCAGGTGTATGGCAGTTTGATTGGCGGCGTATTGCTGCTGTTGATTTTTATCGGGATAGAATATAAAAGTGCAGACCCTATGTTGCCATTGACCTTATTCCGGAATATGACTTTCACAGGTGCCAATCTCCTTACTTTTTTCCTATACGCCGGCCTGGGCGCCGGCATGCTGTTCCTATCGCTCAACCTGGTACAGGTACAGGGGTACAGCCAGCTGGAGTCTGGACTTACCTTTTTACCTTTTACGATACTGATGATTTTGCTGGCCCGGTACGCTGGCAGCCTGGCAGATAAATATGGCGCCCGGCTATTCCTCGTATTGGGCCCGTGTGTTGCTGGCGCCGGTTTGTTATGGTTGTCTTTTGTAAAACAAACCCAGGGCCCGGCCGATTACTGGACTACCTTTTTCCCCGGTATGCTGGTATTGGGACTAGGCATGTCATTTACAGTAGCGCCATTAACGGCTACCGTGATGGGCGCTGTGAGTCCGCATTTATCGGGTACCGCCTCCGGTATCAACAACGCCGTTTCCCGTCTTGCCGGCGTTTTTGCCAACGCGGTATTTGGCGCGCTGGCCGTATTGTTTTTTTCCGCAGTGGTGCAACAGCGCATCGCCGCACTTTCGCTTACCTCCGCCCAGCGGGCTGCTGTAATGGAGCAAACGGTAAACCTGGGCAATGCCGCTGTCCCCGCCGGTATAGCCGCTTCACAGCATAGCAAGATCGTCGCTGTCTATCATCAGGGATTTATTGATGCCTACGGCAACATTTTACGTATAGCCGGTGGATTGGGATTCCTGGGGGGATTGATGGGAGGGTTGTTTGTAAAGCAGAAAGCTTGACGCTTTCTGCTTTACAAACAAAATTTAGTTGGAAGGATAATATTGCTGCAACCAGCCAATCAGCTTCGTAAATACATCCATGGTAGCCGCAGCGCCCACGCCATGCTTTTCGTGCGGGTATCTTTCGAATCGCGTGGGAATATGCAGGGACGCAAGTTTAGCATACAGCTTCTCTGATTGACTCACATGTACCAGCGGATCTTCGTCGCCATGAAACAACAAAGTAGGTACGCCATTGGCAGCACTGAGCCGATGATAAGGGCTGGCGTCATAGGCCAGTTGAGCCGCCGGATCAGCTACGCCCAGCAGGCGCACTACTTTTTCGTCGGCGTCTTTATTTTCCTGGCGCACTTTTTTATCTGTGAAGTCGGTAGGCCCCCAGAGGTCAACCACCGTTTTCACCTGGCGCAGGGAATCATAGGCATAGGCGTATTGTAGGGCCAGGTAAGCACCGGCGCTGCCGCCTATCAGCGCAAACTGCGTACCGTCGAACTGGTATTTTTTCGCTTTGCTGCTGATAAAAGCCAATGCCTTCCGGATATCGTCTAACTGTGCCGGGTATACGTTTTTTCCATCCCTGATAAGGCGGTAATTCATAGATATAACGCCATAATGCAGTTTGCCTGCCAGTTCGCTGATGAGCTGCGCAGGCAGTTCTTTTTTATCGCCGCCTGTCCAACCGCCACCATGCAAGTATACAATCATCTTTGTTTGCGGTTGGCGGTCTTCCGGAAGATAGGCATCCAGCATATTATCTTCCCCGGCATCGCCATAAGGTACATCACGAAGGGTGATATAACGACTCGCGGCAGGCGTATAGGCGTTAGCGTTAGCAAGACCATCCCGCAGATTATTTTTCCGGAGATAGCTGACCAATGTATCCGGGTGATCGCTTTGCATTCCCTGTACGCCCTTGCGTAACACGGCATTCCAGTCGCCGGGACCTTCCGTAGGCGTTTGTGCATCCAGCCACACGGCCACGTTATGCCGGCGGGCGACAGCCAACATAGTACTGTCGGTGAGGTTGTCCAGCACGGAAACCGTCACCATGTTCAGGAAGGCTTCCAGCTGTGCTGGCGTATTCATTTCATCGGGCAGGCTGGTCATCAGGGGTACCTGCGGCGCGATGCTTCTCCAGGGGCGGTATTGTTCTTTTTTATTCAGGTATACCACCACCTGTTTTTCCATGCCAGCGGCCTGTATTTGTTTCCAGGTTTCTGCTACATCGGCTTCTTTAAAATCGAGATAGATATTTACTTTCCCCTTTGCCGCCTGTAATGCTTCGGCAAAGGTAGGTATGCGGTAGGTCTTACCATCATTACCTTTCAGCGATAATTGCCGCAGCTGCGCCAGGGTGAGGTCGGCTACTTTTCCTTCACCGCCGGAGGTCCGGTTGACGGTGGCATCGTGCATCAATACCAGCTTCCCGTCTTTCGTGGTGCGCAGATCCAGTTCTGCATAATCGGCCCCGCATTGCGCGGTGGCCTCTATGGCGGCCACCGTGTTTTCAGGAATATGGATATGATAACCCCGGTGCGCCACTACAACAAATTTGTGCGGCGTAGCCGGCAGCACGGGTGTTGCCTGTTGAGCCAGAAGCGTATAGTGGGTGAGTAAGGTGCCTGCGAACAGCAGTAATTTTTTCATGCTATAATATCTGTTTAGTATCGGTTACAAATACACGCGTGCTAACGGTATAAGTGCCACCGGTAGGATTGGTGTATTTAAGGTCTACATAAAAAGCACGGTACCCGCTTTGCGGCAGGGGGGTGCTTACTTTTACGGTGGACTGGTGCGCAATGCCCATGCTTTTCGACGTCCATTTGTCGTTCCGGAAATCAATATCCGGGGAGTCGGCAGACCATAAGATTACGTCTACCAATTTGTCGGCAGTGGCTTTGGCGGTTACGCTTACTTTACCACGACGCGTACGGGTGGTCCAGTTGCAATCGGGATAGGGCTGTTTGGTGAGGGTGTTACCAAAGAAGGCGCTCAGCGTTTCAAAAGCCTGTGCTTTGTTGCCCAGGCTATGTCCTGCGTTGGGCACATAATTGATCAGATTTTTGCCGGGTATGCTGTCGATATAATTTTTGATATTATCTACCACCCAATACTCATCGTTGGTGCCCATAAAAATCATTTTGGGCATGGTCAGGTTTTGACGATAGGAGTAAGGATCAATCATGGTATTGATGGCCTGGCCTTCACCGGTATGGGCGGTTTGTGGGATGCCCAGTTTTACATAATCTTCTATCTGAATACTGTATTCTTTCCATGTTTTGATTTGGTAGTCGAGGCTTACCGGCATGTTCAGCACATCTATTACCATCGGGGCAATAGCTGCTACGCGGCTGTCGTTGGCACCGGTGAGCCAGGTGGTCCAGCCACGTTTGGAGGCGCCGGATACCACGAAGCGGGACACAGGAATAGATTTGCTTTTAGTGAAATCCTGTACAACATCCATAGCGCGCACGGCGCTTTTTACCATGGGAAACAGCAGCGGCCAGGTATAGTCGCCATCTTTTTTGAAGTTATGCAGGGTAAATGAAATCAGGGCATCTTCGGTGAGCTTCCCAAAGAGTGGCTGGTTGGGCGTTTGCCGCAATACAGAAGTTACTGCGTGATTGGTCGTGGCCAGGGCGGCTACCTGCTGGTATAGTTCATCCGTAGCGCCGTTCCAGTTAGGTTGTCCGTCGCGGTTAGAGCCGCCGGTTACAAACAGCAGTGCGCCATCGTAATCGATGGTACCGGGCACAAAGATAGTGAGTTGATGTGTCCAGGTATATTCCCGCCACTTTTGAGAGGTGAGCAATATGCTGTAGGCGGTGGTGTTATTTACCTGGAAAGAGTCTTTTACTTCCCAGTGAAAGGATTTGTCGTCGTTATCGAGATAGGCTCTCAGTGCAGTGGCGGCCGTGGTAGCCTGTTGAGCCATGGCCGCAGCCAGGAACAACATGTTTACCAGCAAAACAAAAAATAGCTTCTTCATATACGGATTAATTGTGGGTATAGTTATGATACGTTTAAGATAAGCAATACTTACCAGGGTTTACCAGTACCCTGGATAATCCATGGTTTGGACCAGGGACTATTTTGTGCGCCATTGGCGCCGAAAGAGGAATAGTTGGTCACTTCCAGCCGTTTCAGGGCATCGGTTAAATTGGCCTTATTCAAATTCCTTTCTTCCAGCATGTAATAAAGGCGTACTGGCACCACGGTGCCTTTGGCATAGGGGCCTGCATGTAGTTGCGGATAGCCGGTCCTTTTAAAGTCGGCCCAGGCTTCGGTGGCCGCGGTCCAGCTGGCGGCCCATTTTTGTTCCACAATCTGCTGTTGCGTATGATTGTATTTTACCGCAGGTTGGGAGATATAGGCGGCGTAGTAGCCTGCCAATCCCCAGGTAGTGAGCGAAGCCTTTATGGCGGCGTTATAATGCGTTTCGCCATCGCCGGCGGCCCAGCCCTTAATGCCAGCTGCTTCGGCTAAAATAAAGCGTACTTCTGCGGCAGAAATGAGCCGGGCTTTTAACAGCGGCCCTTTTGCCTGTTTGTAGATATCATTGAGCCAGGATACATGCGGGTTCCGGGAAGCCTGGCTGGCATCGGGACTTAAATTATACACGGCAGGACCTGGGATTGCAGGCGGCAGGCCTACATAGTCTACATCCTGGTTAATATCATGGAGGGTAAGTCCTTTAGATGCCAGTACGTCGGGCGATACATACCGCACTTTCCGGTTTTCGCCGTTCACTACGGTGTCTACCGGCTTGTATACATTGCCGGTACCGGGGGGCAGGTTATTATCTACCAATAAAAAGCACTGTACTTTATTTGCCCATACGCCCAGTCGCGGATCATGCCGGGCTTGCAGGTACGTTACCAGGGTATTGCACATTTTCAATCTCCGGTAATTACTGCTGTCGGTATCGTAGGTGGCATTGGCAGGCCAGGAGTCGGCATTGCTGTTGCCGGGAAACGCCATGGTCGCGTCTTCAGACGCATCGGTAATGATGGGATATTTTGCCGGGTCGCCGGCTATTTTTTCAATGCCCGCTTTGGCTACATCCGGCAACTTTTCCGACAGGCGCATATAATATCGCAAAGCCAGTGAATTGGCCATTTTTCGCCATTTGGTAGGATCGCCAGCGTAATATACATCCACGGCATCGATGGGATTGGTATACTCGCTTTTGGACTTAGACAGCAAAGTGTTGGCTTTGTCCAGGTCGGCCAGTATACCGGTATAAATCACTTGTTGAGGATCGTATACGGGTAACGTATTGTCTGTGCCGCCCAGCTGCCCTTTCAAAGCCTGGGTATAAGGCGCATCGCCCCATAGGTCGGTGATCAATCCAAACATCATAGATTTCATCACCAGCGATACACCCTGTTGCAGCTCATTGTTGAGCGTTACGGCCCGGTCATATACGAGTTGGTTATTTCTCAGGATATCGTAGTAGGCAGTCCAGCTGTTGGTGCCCGCCCAGTCGTATTCATTGTGGGTGGTGGTCCATCCATCTTTCTGGGTATGTTGCATTACGCCGGCCATATCCTGGTACCCCAGCGTTACGATCTCTATACCTGCCTGTGTCAATACCGTGGATAGCACCAGGTTGGGATTGATGGTAGCAGGATTGGAACCATTGGGGTTGTCGTTTAATTTGATGAGCTCCTTTTTACAGGCGGGCAAAGCAGTAAGCAGTAACCCCAGGCACAAAAGGATTGATTTATTAACTGGTTTCATATGTCAACGATTAAAGAAACGCTTAAAAGGTTACGTTCAACTTGGCGCCCATCGGAATAGACCATGGGGTTACGTTGTATCTTTCTATGCCCTGCATAAACTGCATACCGGAGCCTTGTACAGTGGTGGAAGGCTGGTAGGCATTTTCAGGATCTATGCCGATTTTAGCAGCGGTCCACAAGATGATATTCCGGCTATAGATAGACACGGCCGCGTTTTGCAGTTTTGCGGAGGCGATCCATCTTTTCGGCAGCTCATACGACAGCGATACTTCCCTCAACTTCAGGTAAGAAGCGGGGAACAGAAACGCCCGGGTAAAAGACCAGGCAGTGCTGGCGGCATACGGAAGGGTAACCGTGCCATCATTGCCGAGGTTTTCAATATAGCCGGTAGGGTTACCATTGGCATCATAACCTTTGGCTCTCACACCAGGAATGAACACGCCGCCGTAAGGCAATACGTAAGGTCCATAGGTAAAGGGAAAGCTATTGTATTCTGGAGTAGGGCCGCCTACCAACGGGAATTTGTTGCCGCTGGGTATGACCAGTTGATCCTGGTGACTCACCAGGTAATCCCGCAGTTCCTGGCCTTTCATGTTGCCCGGGTTGGTAAGCTTGTCGAGGAACAGCTGGGAGTTGCCATGTTCTTCTCCATAGCGGTAGGTCTGGGAAACAAAGTCACCCCCATTTCTCCAGTCGAAGGTCATGCTCAGCGTAAAGTTTTTATAGCTGATCGCCGTCTGCAAACCCATGATGAACTTAGGGTTGAAGTTGCCGATCTTGTTGCGGGTATTAATAGCATCTATACTTTGCCATTTGCCGGTATTATCCAGTATTGGATAGCCATAGTAGGGAGATGATTTATCCGTGACGGTTACCAGCTGTGCATCGTATATATCGCCAATATCTTCCCCTACGTACGTCCATGCACCGCCTTTTCCTTCTTCCCAGAGGGTGTAATAAGGCAGGTCGTTAGGCAGGGAAATAATTTTGGTACGGTTGCGGGTAAAGTTGACATTAACATCCCATCTCCAGTTTTTGCGATCTACCGGGGTGCCTCCCAGCGTGAGTTCTATGCCGCGGCTTCTCAATAAACCTGCGTTGATATTGCGGGAAGCGTAGCCGGAGGAAGGAGGTGTTTTGGGACTGAAGATCTGGTTTTTATTTTCCACCATATACCAGGTAGCCGCCATGCGCAGGCGGTTGCGGAACAGGTTTACATCTATACCACCTTCATACGAAGTAGCAATTTCCGGTTTCAGGAAAGGGTTCAATAAAGTGCCGGAAGTACTTTGGCGGGGAATATTACCCCAGGCGCCGGCATTGTATAAAGTCCCCAGCAGTTGATAAGGTGCCGCGTCGTTACCTACCTGTGCTGCGCCGCCCCGGAGCTTGATCATATTGATGTTATCAGAGGTGATGTGCATCATTTCATTGACCAGGAGGCTGAGGGAGGCGGAAGGGTAAAAATAGGCAGCAGCTTCGGGCAAGGTGCTGGACCAGTCGTTGCGGCCGGTGAGGTCCAGGTAGGCCATGCCTTTGTAGCCCACGTTCAGCATAGCGTATATACTGTTGACGCCTTTTTCGTAACGGGTACTGTTATAATCGAGGTTTTGCGGGGCAATATTTTGAATGGTGTATACCCCTGGAGTAATGAGCCCGGTACCGTCTTTGGTAGCGGTGGTAATGTTTTTACCAGTCTGGTATCGTTTGTTGCCGCCGGCAGATAGGGTGAAATCAACATCACCGATATCTTTTTTGTAGGTCAACAACACATCGATATTGCGTTCGTAGTTGTTGATGTTGATAATACCATAAGCGCCGCCCGGATTGCTGAGATAGCTGGCGGCTATCTGGGTTTCTCTTTTTTCATTATAGGTATCGAGCGCATAGCGGGCCATGAAGCTCAGGGAGGGCAATATTTTCCAGTCGGCTCTTACGTTACCGAATACACGATCTCTCACAAAACCATTTTTCACTTCATAGGCCAGGAAATACGGATTGTTGAATACGCCATTGTATTGAGTGCGTTGCTGCAATCCTTCCTGCCCGGGCATCCAGTAGTCTTTCAGATCGCGTACGTCGATATGTGGGGATATGCTGTACACGGCCTGGAGAGGATTGGCGCCACGATCGCCCGCCGGGCGGTTGTTGGAGTTGGTGCGACTGAAATCAACGTTGGTGCTTACGCTGAATTTTGAATTTACCTGTAAGCTGGAGTTTAGGTTCAGCGCATTTTTGAACAGGTCGGTATTCGGAATGATACCCTTGTTGTTCATGTTTACATAGGCCAGGCGGTAGGCAATCTTATTGTTATTATTAGCCAGTGAGACGTTGGTGGTAGTGGTGATGCCGGTATTGACAAAATTTTTCACATTGTCTTTATGTGATACCAGCGGCATGGGGATGCGTTTGCCGTTTTTATCGAGTGGGCTGTTCCACTGTACTTCTTCGTATCCCATATCCAGCTCCGCGCCAAAGGTGCCGTCTACATTTTCCGATATAATGGTTCCAAAGGGATTGGTAAGCAGGTTGCCGCTACGGGAAACCGGGATGCCGGAGAGCTGGCCGGAACCGAATTTATGTTGCCATTTCAGGAATTTATAGGGCTTGTCGAATACGGTATTGATGGAGGCGTTGACCGTAGTGCGATCTACCTTTTTACCGGTTTTAGTGGTGATGAGTACCACGCCGTTGCCGGCACGGGAACCATATAGGGCAGCGGCGCTGGGGCCTTTCAGGATCGTCACGCTTTCGATGTTATCCATATTGATATCGGAGATGGCGTTGCCATAATCCACCATATTATCTTTGCCTATTTTGCTGATATTGTTGATGGTGTTGGCCAGTGGCACGCCATCTACTACAAACAGTGGCTGGTTGTCGCTGCTAAGGGAGGTAGCGCCCCTGATGATCATGCTGACAGATGATCCGGGACCGCCGGTGGAGTTGATAGTTACGCCGGCTACTTTACCGGAAATGGCGTTGAGGAAATTTTCCTGGTTAACGCGGTTAAATTCTTTGCCTGCCAGTTCTTCCACAGAATAGCCCAATGCTTTCTTTTCCCTTTTAATGCCAAGGGCGGTCACCAGTACTTGTTCCAGTTCTTCTACTTTTTTTTTCAGGGTGACGGCCAGGGATAATTTGCTCGAATCGGTAATCGTATAGCCGTGCAGGGTATCCGTTACATAGCCCATTTGGGAGAGGATAAAATGATAAGGGCCGCCGGCGGGTAGTTTGGTAAAGGTGAAGATACCTTTGTCGTTGGTAACCGTGCTGGCCAGTATGGTATTGTCGGCGTTGGCTACTCTTACCATCACATTGGGAAGCCGTTCGTTCTTGTCATTTTTGATAATGCCGATGGCGGCAGGGTGGGCGTTTTGTGCCCATACACTACCAATGTACAGCTGTAGGAATAGTAGCAGCCATATAGTTTTGGTGCGGCGACAGATCGGGGATAGTCGTTTGTTTTCACGCATAATATTTCATTTTTAGGCAAAGGAATCGCCTGTCCCGTATTACGGGAGCAATTAGCCAGCGCATTGAATCGGTTTAGTAAAGGATTATTGTGTTATGTAAATAGTTTCATTGGTTTGCTTAATAGTAAGGTTGTTTAATGTGCTAATGGTACCCAGGAAATCAGCTAACGACTCTTTACTACTATCGAAAACGCCTGTAAAACTCATGTCTGCCAGGGTACTTTCCTGGTACTGGATTTTTACATGGAATTTTTCGGACATCAACCGGAAAATATTTGCCAGTGGTTCATTGCGGAAATTGAATATTTCATTTTCCGTTTTCACCGGCGCTTGTTGATTGTTATTGGTTACAGGTACCATGCCTTGCTGATCGAAGCAGAGTGCTTGTCCCGGCAGCAGGTAAGTGGCTTTGATGCCTTTGTTGCCCAGCAGGCTGTCTGCTTTCACCACTACCTTACCACTGATCAGCTGCACCCGGATCACACCTTTTTTGCTGTTGAGGGTAGTTATCCTGAATACTGTGCCCAGCGCGGTAGTGCCATAGTTGCCGGCATATACCGTAAAAGGCTTTTCCCTGTTGGCCGCCACGTTGAATAACGCCGTGCCGGAAAGGTGTATGGAGCGGTTATGCGTGGCAAATGGTTCTTCATAGCGTATCTGGCTTTGCGGAGCCAGTGCTACGGTGCTGCCATCGTTTAAGCGGAGCCGCATTGTTTTGGACGTACGGTTTACCTGCTGTGCAAATACCGGCGTTATAGCGCTGTGTGTTGTAACAGGCGGTGCGCCAAGGTGTTGTTTTATTGGCACAGGATGTTGCTGCATCCACCACACACCGGCTAAAGCGGGAATGGCAATAGCGGCAGCAACAGCCAGCCATTTATAGGAGCGGCCAGCCGGCGGCATCTTCCGGTACGTGCGACTTTCAATGGCGGCCAGCATTTTTTCAGAAATGTCGGTGGGTAGCAATGATTCCGGATGAAAAGAATGCCAGCTCTCTTCTGTCAGCCAGGGCTGCAAAGCCTCCGGGTGTTGTATAAGGTATTCCCTTACCACCTGGTTTTCTGCTTCATTGCATTCACCCCGGAAGAATTTTTCAAGTAATGTTGCTGGATGCTTCATATCTATGTATTCGTTTCAAAACAGCAAACCCCTCACTGTCGTTCATCAATTAATATTTGCATAACAAGAACATCAGAGCAGGTGCCGGATCAGGAGGATAAGTACCAGTAAGAGTGAGTCTTTCAACTGGCGTACTGCCCGCAGGATGTGGTTTTCCACGGTTTTGGGAGAGATGGATAACTGCCTGGCTATTTCTTTGTGAGGAAGTCCTTCGAAGCGGCTCAGTTTAAAAACATTTTTCCTGATGGGAGATAATTGTTCTATGCTATTATACACCTGCTGTAGTTCTTCCTTCACTGTAATATCTGTTTCCATATGCCAGTCGGGCTGTTCCTGTACCATGCAGGCGGTGTGCCTGTTTCTTACCTGCTGTTTGCGCAACAGGTCGGTCATAACGCTTTTAGCTATACGAAATAATTGGGCAGAGATATTATAACTGGTCGATAATTTTTCCCTTCGTTCCCAGAGCAGTATAAAAGACAGCTGCACGGTTTCTTCCGACAGGTAGGCAGAATGCGTACATTTCAATACGTAGAAATAGAGCTTTGCATGGTATTGTTGGTACACCATTTTAAAGCGTTCGATATTTCCATTCTTTATATCCTGTACGATACTTTCCATAATGATCGCAAATATCTGGTGGGCCTAAACAAGATACAAGGAATTACTGATTATGTTAATGTTATTTTAACCACTCTGCCGTAGCACCACTGTGGATTTTACTGCTTTTGCAGTTTCAGGATCAGCGGAGCGGTAGCTACTCCCGGAATGGTAACGGTGATCGATAATTCCAAGGTGTTGCTGCTCACATTTTGAATCCAGTGGGGATCGTTTACGCCTTTCTGGGAGGTGAGTAAAAATACCGCATCGTGTACATCCAGTTTCCAGGTGCCGCTATTACCGGCGGCGGGTAATATTAAATCTGTGCATCCATTGATCGAAAAGGTACCATCCGTGTTGAACTGGTAGCTATTGTTTTTGGTGCAGGTAATCAGTGCGCCGGCGGCGCCAAGTGCCGGTGCCAGTGCCAGGATGCTGGTGCCGGCAGGAAGGTTTTGTCCCCCCAGCTTGGCCGGTACGGCCAGCACAATATCCTGCTGTTTCCAGGTACCGGATACCTGTTCATATTTCTGTGACTTTTCCGGGGTAGCATCATGGTTCTTCTTGCAGGACAGGAGCAAGGAGGGGACCATCAATACGGCGACCACCATTTTAACAGGGATAAATGAACGCATAGTCGATGGAATTAATGTTACAAAGTACAGTGTGTAACGTCTTTACTATGTATTCGTTTGGCAAATAGAAATCCCTCAGCGCGTAACAATTCGTTAACCTGGTGCTTAGTGTGATTAAGATTGCAGGGGGAATGATACGGGGCGGTTTACATGCAGCTGCCGGTATAACAGGCCACCGATTAAGATGGTAATGATTCCCTGTAATAACACGGTATCGGGGGTGCCTATCCATTGGGAAACGGCGCCTACGAGGAGTCCGCCCAATGGTTGCATACCAAAGAACGCCATGGCATAGAAGCTGATCACCCTTCCGCGCATGGCCGGATCTACAGTGGTTTGGATCAGGGTATTGCTGATGGTGATCTGCGACATCATACCAAAGCCGGCCAGGGTTACGAATAAAAGTGCCAGGGGATACCAGGGAGTATGAGAAAATAGTACCAGCCCGGCGCCGAAGATCATCGTGTTAATCGCCAGGATTTTGCGCAGGTTTTTGCCGCGTTTCAGCGAAGCAAGGAAAATAGCGCCGCATAACGCGCCCAACCCAATAGCACTGTCTATCACGCCAAAGGTAGAGGCGTTGCCTTTGAAAATATCCTTGGCATATACAGGCATCAGCGTAGTATAAGGCAGTACCAGCAAACTGATAGAGGAAAGGGTGAGCAGCACCACGGAGATAGCGGGGGTAGCTTTGATGTAGGCAAATCCCTCTTTCAGTTCACCGGCCATATTTTTAGTGCGGGGCTTAGGCACATAGGCGGGCAATTTCATTTGTAACAGGGAGCCTATCACCGCGATGAAGCTAAGGGCGTTCAGCGCAAAGCAAATATCTTCCCCGAATTTTTCCAGGGCTAATCCGGCTATACCCGGACCAATCAGCCGCGAAAGGTTTACCATGGACGAGTTCAGCGCCAGGGCGTTGGGCAGGTCGGCTTTATCTTCCACCATTTCATATACAAGTGATTGGCGGGCGGGTACATCAAAGGCATTGATCAACCCCAGTAAGGCGCTTAACCCAATGATATGCCATACCGAATAATGATTGAAGTAGATAAGTACCGTCAGTGCCAGCGCCTGCACCATAGAGGCTACCTGTGTGAGCAGGAGCAGTTTATAGCGGTTGTACCTGTCGGAGGCTACTCCGCCGAGGAACGAGAACACAAAGGAAGGAAACATGGTAGCGAAGAGCGTAACGCCCAGCATAAACTTAGAATGGGTTTGGGCATAAATTACCCAGCTTACGGCAGTTTTCTGCATCCAGGTGCCGATTAGGGAAACAGATTGTCCGCTGAAGTAAAGTCGGTAGTTACGGCTTTTAAACGCGCTAAAGGTGCTTATTTTCATCTTACATTCGGCTCTTTATTCAAAATCCACCAGTTTGGATAACGGTGCAATGGCCGCCTGCAGGATAGCCTGTTCTTCGGGTGTGCAGGCACTGCTGATGGCGTAACTCAGCCATTCATCCCTTTCTTTCCTGACCCGCTCTATCCGTTCCTTACCGGCTTTGGACAAGGCGATGATAATTTTCCGTTTGTCGTCCGGGGAGATGGTTCTCGTGATAAGGTGTAGTGAGAAAAGATGTTGCAGTAGTTGTCCCATCGACTGCGGAGTCATTTTTTCCATTACCGCCAGTTCAGCCGACAACAGCTGTCCGTGCTGGTCCAATAATACCAGCACCGAGCGCTCGCTTTGCGACAGGTCTTCGTTGGCGGGCGATAACTTACGCAGTTTTCTTACCAGCCGGGCTAATACGGGCCGCAGTTGAGCAGCGAGCTGGTCTTGTTTCCTGGATGGCATAATTAGCAAAGTAAATTAATAAGTTTACCTTACAAATATAGCATTTTAATCCGGATAGCGGATGCAGTGTTTATTTTTTTGCGGGAGATTTTTCCTACTTTGGAAGAAAAGCGACGGTGGAATATATTTTAATTTCGGATTTATGGATGGCTCATTGGATTATGCTATCCTGGTTCATACCAGCAGGGATTCCCGTATCAACTCCGTAGCCATTCCGGGGTTATGTACCGGTGTAGGCCGTATGCAGCCCGTGATATGCGCCCGGCAAATGAAGTTTGCTTATGATGAGATCGTACTTGGAAAGAAACAGGATTTTGATACGTTTGCCGCTGCGCAAAAGTACCACTGGAATCTCAATCCACAGGGCATGATCTGGACACATTGATGATGAATACAATTTGATCTATTCTCCTCCTGTCTTTTGCAATCCTTTGTGATAATATAAATAAGAGACGATCAGACTGGCGAGGAAAGTTAAATGCCCCACTTCCAGCCACACACTATCCCCGCTGGACAAGTGCGCCACGGAAGCAGAGATAAGCGTAATACCGAAACCAAAGTACGCGAACTCTTTGACGCGGGGAGGTACAAATGGCAAGAGCAACGCCATTACGCCCAGCAATTTGGCTATGGTGAGCTCTACACGGAACCAGGGCGGTAGGCCCAGGTGAGCAAAGGCGCCTTTCATATTTTCGTTAAAAGCAAAGTTGAGCGCACTCCACAACATTACCCCAGTGAGTATGCCGGTGGCGATCCAGTAAATGATTTTATCTTTTTTCATGACCGGTAGCTTAATTGAATTTGAAAACGCTCAGGAGGATAATGGTGAAAATACCTGCCAGCTGTACCAGGTGAAAGCGGAGGGCCCGCTGCCTGATTTTAGCAACCGCCATAGGGTCGTCTTTTAAAGCCTTATCCAGCGAAACTCTCAGTCGCCTGCCCACGATAATGCCATTGAGTATTACCAGGAGCACAAGCGCGAATTTTATTCGAAACCATACCTGTTCCCCATACACGCCGTGCGTGAGATACATAATACCAATACCCGAAGGAATAATAACGCCCACGCCCGTACGTAACAGTACCTGCAATCCCGACATGGCTTGGAGCACCGTTGCCGCCCGGCCGGAGTCGATCGCATACTGTTTCCATAGCTGCCGGAAACCGAAGAAACTGGCGATAGTGCTTCCCGCAAAGAGCAGGAACCCGATCAGGTGCCCTACCAACAAGCTTTGATAAAGTGTTTGTGTTGACATATCCGTACTATTTTATTGTTTCGAAATAGAAGTAATTTATCCAAATGTATAACGGAAATGAAATAAAAACAAGATTTTCGGAGTATTTTTTATATTATTGCTTCGAAAGTAATATAAATGACAATGAATAAAGCTGTTACACTCATCACCGCATGGGGAGCATTTGATGAGCAACACCCGGAAGCCAGCCTGGAAGAGTTTTGCCGGCATTACCTGGCACACCGGGAAGGGAAGGCTAACGCGGCGCCCGCCGGGCGATTTATGCCAGTGAGCAGTGAAGGCATATTAATGCGTACCATCGGCAGGATATTTAAACTGCATACTATCTATACTGCCTCTGCACTGGAAGGCACCGGTATCAGCAACATCGATGAATATTCCCTCCTCAATACCGTAGCGCAGCTGCAAGAGCCCCGGAAAACAGAGGTGATCTATGCCGCCTTGCAGGAGCTATCTACCGGCACCGACAAACTTAACCGCCTGAAGAAACTAGGCTACCTGGCGGAATATGATGATAAGGAAGACAAACGCTCCAAACGGCTGAAAGTAACCGCTAAAGGTGAAAAGGTGCTGGTAACTTGCCGTAAGCGCATTACTTTACTGGCCACCATGATGTTTCATGATATGCAGGAAGACGATATGAAACTCTGTACCCAACTGCTCAAGGGAGTAGAATCAAAGTTCGCCGCTATCTGGCTGTCCCACAAAGGAAAAGACTTTGAGGAGATTTACCGCGAAGTTATCGGCACGTCCTGATTATTCACCCCGGTATTATTAAATGGTTGGATGATTTCTTACTATAACGGGTATACGCACTATTAATTTTCCTTTCAGTGCTGTATATTTAAGCATATAACTTTTTGATATGAGTAATACCGCCAGCGAAAGGGCTGCCATGCCCAAAGGTACCAGCAGTGTGCTGGACAGCCGCAGTTTGCAGAACAGTTATGCTACCCTGATTCCTCTCCTGCGGGAAGGTATGCGGGTGCTGGATGTGGGCTGTGGTACCGGCGCTATTTCTGCCGGCATCGCCGAAATGGTGGGTCCTACCGGCGCTGTGGTGGGGATAGACAGCAGTCCTCATTTAATCGCCAAAGGAAAAGACGATCACGCACATATTCCTCAGCTAATGCTGTTGGAAGCAGACCTCTTTACCTATGCACCCGCCCAGCCGTTTGACCTGGTGGTGTCTGCCCGCGTATTACAGTGGTTAAGCAACCCCAGGGCCGCACTGGAAAAGTTCGCTTCGTTGCTGCACCCCGGCGGATGGATCTCTATACTCGACTATAATCATACCTTACTGGAATGGACACCACAGCCACCTGCCAGTATGCAGCGGTTCTATCAGGCATTCCTCGACTGGCGTGCCGACGCCGGTATGGACAATGAAATAGCCGATCATTTACCCGCTTTATTTGAACAATTGGGTTGCCACAACATTACTACCCTAAATGCGGATGAAGTATACGAAAAGGGACGCCCTGATTTTGTGGACAAGGCCGGCATCTGGTCTAAGGTAGCAGAGCTGAGAGGCCCGCAGGTAGCAGCCAGCGGTTTTATCACAGACGCAGAAAGATTACAGGCGCTTAGCGAATATAATGACTGGTTGCAGTCGTCCGGGGAACGGATGATCATGAAGTTAAAGGAGGTGCGGGCTACGATTTGAGCAAAACCGGTCAGCCAATGTATCAAAAATGAACATATATCAATTAAATAACTTTTTAATTAATTGATAAATACATAGCATTGTCCATGGCATGTTTTTTCTCTCCTGAAAAATTACATACCTGGTTCATTATGATACGTAATTACTTCCGCATCGCCTGGCGTAACCTGGTTCGCCACAAAACATTTTCCACCATCAATATCCTGGGATTGGCACTGGGACTGGCCTGCAGCATGCTGATGATTTTATGGATCCAGGATGAAAGGAATATGGACGCCTTTCATGCACATGATAAGCAATTATACCAGGTATATATACGGGAGCTGGCCGGAGGAAAGATAAACGCCGGTTATCTCACCCAGGGACCGCTGGCCAGCGAACTAAAGAAAGAGATACCAGAAATCGTATATACCACCCCGTTACAATATTATCCCCCGGTAGCATTCCAGGTGAAAGAGAAAGCCTTTAAAATGACGGGCGCCTATGCCGGAGGGGATTTCTTTCGTATGTTCAGCTATCCCTTATTGCAGGGTAATGCTGCGACCGCATTAAGTAAACCCGCCAGCATCGCCATTTCCCAACATATGGCCGAGATTTTTTTTGGAGGCGCCAACCAGGCCATCGGGCAAATGATCCGCAGTGAGGATACCACTTTGCTCACAGTGAGTGCAGTGTTCCAGGTACCGGCCAGTTCTTCCCAGCAATTCGATTTTCTCCGCAACTGGGACGATTTCAGCAGTGCTTACGCCTGGACAAGAAACTGGGGTAGCTTTAGCCCTGCTACGTATATACGACTCCGTGATAACGCCGACCCCGGCAAGGTGGCCGCCAAGATAAAAGACTTTGTATATCATTATCAGCCAAAACAACCCGAATCTGTAATGGAGCTGGGAATACAGCCATACCATGATAAATATCTTCACGGCGTATTTGAAAACGGTGTTCCGGCCGGTGGCCGCATTGAATACGTTCGGCTGTTTACGTTACTCGCCATCTTTGTATTGCTGATTGCCTGCATCAACTTTATGAACCTGGCTACCGCACGCGCAGCGCAGCGAGCCAAAGAAGTAGGAGTGAGGAAAGTAGTAGGCGCCGGAAAAGGCGTATTGGTCATGCAGTTTATCGGAGAAGCCCTGTTGCTGACACTAATCGCCACCATTATGGCATTGGTGTTAGTATTACTGTTATTGCCCGCCTTTAACCAGCTGAGTGGTAAACAATTGTCCCTGCCCCTGGAAAGCCTTTCTTTCTGGGGCGTGTTGCTGACCCTGGTGGGCATCACCGGCTTTGTAGCGGGCAGCTACCCGGCATTGTTCCTGTCGTCGTTGCAACCGGTACGGGTGCTGAAGGGTAGTCTCCAGTTCAGCGCAGGTGCCACCTGGTTTCGCAAGGGCCTGGTAGTATTCCAGTTTACCTTATCTATTGGGTTAATGGTAGGGATGACGGTCATTTACCAGCAGATGAAGTATGTGCAGACCCGCAACCTGGGATATGACCGGACTAACCTGGTGTATATACCGATAGAAGGTGGACTCATTACGAAATATGAACCGTTTAAAACTGCGGCTACTACGATACCTGGTGTAGTAGCAGTGTCGAAGATGAAAGAAAATCCTACGGTGATTGAGCATCATAAGAGTGGCCTCAATTGGTCGGGTAAAGACCCCAACGAAGCGATATCGTTTGCAGATGCCGCAGTGGGATATGATTACGTGAAAACGATGCGGCTGACTTTAGTAGATGGCCGGGATTTTTCGAGAGACTTTGGCAATGATTCGGGTAGTTATATATTGAATGAAACTGCTGTGAAAAGAACGGGATATACACATCCGGTGGGACAACCTTTTTCCCTGGATGGCGTGTCCGGACGCATTATAGGCGTGTTAAGAGATTTTCATTTCAACTCGCTGCATGCCGCTATAGAGCCGCTGGTATTGCGTTTGGATGAGCATCCCAAATGGGGGAACATCCTGGTGCGTATTGATCCGGGAAAGACCAAACCGGTACTGGCAGCATTGGAAGGCATCTGTACGTCGATTAATCCCGGTTTCCCTTTTACCTACCAGTTTTCCGATGAAGAATATACGAAGCTGTATAAAAGCGAGCAAGTGGTCAGCCGTTTGTGCAACTATTTTGCGGTGCTGGCCGTATTTATATCCTGTCTTGGGTTATTTGGACTGGCCATGTTCACTGCGGCGCAGCGTACCCGGGAAATTGGGGTACGCAAAGTAATGGGCGCATCCGGCATCAGTATTTTTGTATTGTTATCGACCGGCTTTTTGCGGCCGGTAGTGGTAGGTATGGTGCTGGCATTCCCGTTGGCCTGGTATGCCATGGATCGCTGGCTGCAACATTTTGCGTACCGGGTAACGCTGGAGTGGTGGGTGTTTATACTGGCTGGCATGGTCACCTTGCTGGTAGCTGTGCTAACGGTGAGCTTCCAGAGTGTCCGTGCAGCCATGATGAATCCGGTGAGAAGTTTGCGCGTCGAGTAGTTTCCTTTTAGTAGATCCTCGCCACGTAGCTCCGCCTGGACAGGGCGCCGATCCGCTGTTCCAGGTCGATAATGAAGTTGTCGTGACTCTCCCTGGCCTTGTTGATTTTACGGGCTTCGCTGAACAATAATTCCATGCTCAATTCCAGCGAGCGGAATACATCCCGCCAGAATAACTTCCGTTCTTCCGGTGTATGGCAGGGATCCACGGTTTTATTTTTGAACTTTTCCGGGTCAATGATCAGCAGATCCTGGGCGTCGAGTCCCACCTCAGCTGCCTTTTCACGCAGCTGTTCCCGTAACTCCCAGTTATCGAACCACAGCGCGCCTTTTTCATGATCACATAAGAAATACCGTCCTATCCAGGTTACCTGGTTCCATTCCGCCAGGCCCAGTTGGTCGGCAATAGCCTTGTACGCCGGGTGCACAACAAAGCAATCCAGGTAGTCGATGTACTCAAATATTTTTACACTTTTCATAACCAGGGTATTGTTTTGGGGTAGGGGAAACAAGTATTTAAGGTACGTGATGATACCGAAAGTAAACAGCAGCGATTTGGTTTTTATAAAATACCAAAGTAACTTTGCAAAGTTTATTTGTTAATTATGACAACAAAAGAAGACCGGGCTATTGCCCATGCCTTACGGCATCTGATAACAAGGATGAATAAACGCCTGCGGCGGGAAATGAGTAATCCCGGCTCGCTGTCGATCGCGGAAAAAAACGTGATGAGCATCCTGATGAATCATAAAGCCATATATCCTTCAGAGCTGGGCGCCCAGCTGGATATATCTTCCCAGTTTATGTCGCAGATATTGAAGCGGTTGGAGGGATTAGGATATATTGACCGGAAAACGGCGCAGGAAGATAAACGGAAAACCTGGGTAACCCTTACCAAAAAAGGATGGCAGATGATCAACGACAGCAGGCTGGAGAGAGAGGAATGGCTGGCAGGGGTGATTAGAGATAAATATAACAGCAGGGAAAAGAAACTGATCCGGGAAGCGCTGGAGCTGTTGAGCGACATACCGGAATTATAGCAAGCGTGTATAACAACCTAAACATATGGATATGACTGCACAGAAGCAACAGCACACTGCGCTGCTGGTAATGGATTTTCAGCGTAAGATGATGGAAAGACTGGCGGATCCCACCGCGCTGCTGGACAATGTGGCCCGTTCGATAGCCGGTGCCAGGAAAGCCGGTATACCAGTTATCTACGTTGGACTCATGTTCAGACCCGGTTACCCGGAAGTCAATCAAAAGAATATCGCGATGGGCTATGTGAAAAAAACGGGTCTTTTTATTGAGGGCGACGAAGGTACTGCTATCCATCCGGCAGTAGCGCCATTGCCAGGCGAAACGATCATCGCCAAGAAGCGTTACAGCGCCTTCGCAGGTAGCGACCTGGACACCATACTGAAAGCGCAGCAGGTAGAGCGGCTGGTATTGGCAGGTTACTCCACCAGTGGCGTAGTACTCAGTACTTTAAGGGAAGCGGGAGATAAAGACTATCAGCTTACCGTATTGTCTGACGGTTGCGGTGATACGGACGCTGAAGTACATCAGCTATTGATGACTAAAGTATTTGTGAGGCAGGCCGAAGTGACCACGATAGATGAATGGCTGAAAACGTTGTAGCCGAAAACCGATAATATGCTACCTTAGCCGGTAAAAAGAAACGCATGTCCTCCTCTTTGCTGGATACCACCCATGATCCCTTACTGACCGCTTTTCTTGCCGGAAAATCTGAACAGGCGTTGTCACTGTTGCGGCATTTCCTGCAACAATACCAGCAGCTGGGTGAGGTATATTTATATCCTGCCAAATCGATGATCGGTATTGGTATTGGCGACCGCCGGGTGGCCTGGGTAAACCAGCTGGGAAAGGCGTTCATCAACGTAGTATTTCCGTTTGAAACACCCCACCCGGACAACCTGTGTTTTACTAAAATTGCCCAGGTGCCCGGTGATGCACACCAGTTCAACCACCATTTCCGGATGATGTTGCCGGAAGATGTAAATGACGAGGTGTTGCAATTTATGCGCTTATCGCTGCAATCCGTATAAGCGTTCCCATTATTCCGATTTCAGCGACTTCACAGGATTGGCCAGGGCTGCTTTTACCGACTGTAAACCCACCGTTGTTAGGGCAATGGCCATGGTGAGCAAGCCTGATATAGCAAATAACCACCATTGTATTTGTGTGCGAAACGCAAATCCCTGCAACCAGCGGCTCATGATATACCAGGTTAATGGGGTGGAAATTGCTACAGCAATAGCTACCAGTTTTACAAAATCTCCCGATAACAAACCTACAATACTGGTTACCGACGCCCCCAGTACTTTACGGATACCTATTTCTTTGCTGCGGCGACTGATGTTATACGCGGTAAGCCCCAATATACCCAGGCAGGTAATGAGTAAAGTAAATAATGAAAAAATGCGTATCAATGTGCCAAACTGTTGATCAGCCTTGTATTGCTGGTCATACAGCTGGTCGAGAAAATGATATTCGAAAGGATAGCCAGGATACTGTGTTTCCCAGTAGGATTCAATTTTAGCAAGGGTTTGCCGGATATCGCGGGTTTGCAATTTAACAGAAAAGAAGGAGCCCCTGCTTTCGTCGTACCAATGCATCATAGGAAGTATGGCCCCTTTTAACGACTGCTGGTGATAATTATCTATCACGCCTACGACCGTACTATACGGCTGTTCGTGAAAGGCCAGGGTCACTTTCTTACCCAGGGCCTCTTGGGGGTTACTAAAGCCCAGCAACCGGCACGCTTCTTTATTCAGTATTAATTCGTTCAGATTAGATTGCCCCGCCCTGAAATTATGCCCTGCCAATAATTTAATATTCATTAGCGGAAGGAAATCGGCATCGATGGAATAACAATAGAAATTGTAACCATTGCCTTCGCCGGATTCATAACGTTTAATGTTGTTGAATGTGCTCAGTTCGTGCAGGCTCACACCCGGCAATGATTCGGAGGTGCTGACATGTTCTACCTGGGAGAGTTGCCGTACCTGGCTTATAAATCCCTGGCTTTGCAGTCGCCGGATCGAATCAATGGATTTGCCCTCTCCATGCGGGGAGCGGAGTACCAATATCTGCGAGGTATTGAGCCCCAGATCCTGCTGCTGCATGAACGACAGCTGTTGGAAAATGATGCCGGAGGCGGAAAGCACCATGAGTGCGGCGGCAAATTGTCCGACCACCAGTACCTTCCTGAATGTGGCGTTTCCCGAAGCTGTGGTAGTTTTCCGGGTAATGCTCACCGGCTTAACACGGGAGAGGACCAGGGCTGGATAGAGGCCTGCCAGCAAGCAATTGAGCAGGAACAAGGCTGCAATTATCCACCAGGACAGGGCGGAATGGAAAAAGTAATGCGTAACCGGCTGGCCCGTGAGCCTCGTATATACCGGCAATAACAGTTGTATGAAGATAAGCGCCAGCCCGGTGGCGAGGGTATTTGTCAGCACCGTTTCTGTCATGAACTGTTTAATCAGCGACGTCCTGGATGATCCCAGGGCTTTACGCATACCGGTTTCGCGCGACCGGTCGGAGGCGCGGGCGGTAGTGAGATTAATGTAGTTAACAGCGCCTACCACCAGTATCAATACTGCTACGGCGAGCATAAACTGCACCGTTCTGACGTCGCCATTTTCTTCTGGCTCAAAGGATTTATGAGAGTGTAGATGAATGTCGCGAATGGGTTCTGCTATGTAAATATCCTTTTTCAATTTCTCCCGGGCAATTTGCCGGAGTTTATCATTGAAGGCCGCCAGGCTGGCGTGTGGCATCAGCTGTACGTAAGTATAGTTGTTATTGGCGTTCCAGGTATCCAGGTTCAGTCCCCGGGCAGTGAGCGAGGAGAAAGAAAACAGCAGATCGAATTTCAGGTGGGTATTGGGTGCTATATCTTTAACAACGGCACACACCGTATACGCCATTTCTCCGTCGATGATAGTTTTACCTATCGCAGATTGGCCGCCAAACATGCGGCGGGCGCTGGTTTCAGTTAATACGGCTTGCCCAGCCTGTTGCAGGGCAGTGGCGGCACTGCCTTCTATAAAGTCGAAGTTAAATATAGTGAACAGGGAAGGATCTGCTGCCAGCACATGGTTCATCTTGAAAATTTTACCATCCGCTTTTACCTCCGGCACCTCTTCCATATTTTCTACCCGCACATAGTCTGCCACCTCCGGCAATTGCCGTTTCAGTAACGGTCCCAGCGGGGGGTGTGTTTCGCAATCGGTACCAATGAAAGCAGCATCTTTATAAAGCTGTAAGGTAATGCGGTAGATATCGGCTGCATTTTTATAGCCATTTTCGTAGCTATATTCGAACCGGGCATAGTGTATGATCAGCAGGAAAGCCGTGGTGGCTAATGCAAGACCAACAATGTTAATAAAAGAGTAAAATTTATCTTTCTTCAGGTTACGCAGGGCGATCTTCAGATAATTTTGCAGCATACATCAGCAAATTGGTAAATTGTAGAAGAACGCACAAGAAGGTTGCCATAAATAGGATGTTTGATTGATGGGCATTTAACCGGCAAGCGATGGAGAAGGATGTCCGTTTCCGGACAAATATGTCCGGAATCGGGGCGTTAGCATCCAATGAAACTAGCCAACACTAAAGGCGGATTCTTGTTATATTTATGATGTAGCTTTAAATATAACGTATGAACAATTATCTGAGGCCTGGTTCCAGAAGTATGATTGAATCTATCCTGGTGCTGTTATTGTTGCTGGCATTGCTGCTGGCACTCTATAGTGTACTGCGTCTCTTTTTTGGGGTACTCACCTTTGCCCTGATATTTTCTGTTTCCTTTCATGGCTTTTTTGAGCGTATGGTCCGGTGGATGGGCGGTCGCAGGAAGTTGGCGGCCACCGTTTACGCTATTGCCGTCATGGCCGTCATCGCCTTACCGGTCACCTATATCATTGCAGAAATGAGTGCGCACCTGCGCGGGGCTATACATTGGATCCGCGATGCCAGGGAAAATGGGTTGCCCCCCTTGCCGGAATGGGCAGCCAACATGCCTTATGTAGGTGGTGATATCCGCAGTATCTGGCAGCAGATGCAGGACAGCCCTAAAGATTTGCTCAATGGCCACGAGAGCCAGGTGCGGATGTTATTAAACCGTATTATCAGCAGCGGAGCGGGCATCATAGGCGCCGCGGTGCAGCTGCTCATCGGTATTGTTGTATCTGCCTTTTTCCTGGTGAGTGGGGAAAAAGCGGTGAAGCCTATCCGCGCTACGGTGCAGCACCTGCTGGGGCGCAAAGATGGAGCTGACTTGTTGAATGCCACCACCATGGCCATCAAAGGCGTATCCATCGGTGTAATGGGCACAGCGTTTATAACGGCTATTGTAGCCTGGATAGGGCTTACCATTGCCGGTATTCCGTATGCGCTGGGACTGGCAGCCCTGATATTTTTCCTGGTAGTGATACAGATAGGTCCGCTCATCGTTTGGGTGCCACTCACCATCTGGGTGGCCACGCAAGGACATCCGGGCATGACGGTTTTCCTGATTATCTATGGCAGCGGCATCCTCATCGGGGAGGCGATATTAAAGCCCATCCTCATTGCCAGGAGTGGCAAGCTGCCCTTCCTGGTACTGTTTATAGGCGTTATTGGCGGCGTAGCAGCATGGGGATTTACGGGCATGTTTAAAGGCGCTATCATTGTAGCGGTATTCTATACCATCTTCAATTCATGGCTGGCGCGTAAAGACAGTGCGCGGGCTGGAGAATAGATAGTAACTTTGCCTCCTTATCCGGTTTATTATGAAGGCTGCTTCTATCAGCGAAATAAAGAAAGAATTATCTGTACTCGCGCCTGCCGAACTGGCGGCGTTGTGCCTACGGCTGGCCAAGTATAAAAACGATAACAAAGAGCTGCTGACCTACCTCCTGTTTGAAGCACATAACGAAGAAGGATATATTACCGCGGTGAAAGAAGAGATAGATAACGGGTTTGCCGAGATCGCCAATGACAAATTATATCATGCGAAAAAGCGCCTGCGTAAGATACTGCGTATAACGAATAAGCACATACGTTATACAGGCTCTAAACAGGCGGAAGCTGAGCTGTTGATCTATTTCTGTACCAAAATGAAACAATCCGGGTTATTATCTTCCTACAGTATTCAATTACATAACCTCTTCGAGCAACAGCTGAAGAAGATTAAGAAAGTGGTGGCCGCCCAGCATGAAGACTTACAGTACGACTATGAACGGCAGCTCCGGCAGCTGGCGGAAGATTGAGCAACCGTTATTCTGTTCGCAAACTCTTAACAGGATTTACCAGCGCCGCCCGGATAGCCTGGTAACTTACCGTAAACAACGCTATTACCAAGGCAAGCAGCCCCGAGCCGGCAAACATCCACCATTGCAGGTCAACTCTGTATGCGTAGGCCGACAACCATTTATCCATGGCATACCAGGCAATAGGTGTAGCGATGGTCACGGCGATCAATACCAGCTTCAGGAAATCGCCCGACAGCAATTGTACGATACCGCTCACGCTGGCGCCCAACGCTTTCCGGATACCGATCTCCTTCCTTCGCTGTTCGGCGCTGAAAGCTGCCAGGCCAAATAATCCCAGGCAGGAAATGAGGATAGCGATAATAGTGAAATAATTAATGATGCGGGAGAGGGTTACTTCTGTATCGTATTGCTTTTGTACCGCCTGATCCAGGAAAATATATTCAAACGGCACTTCCGGCAGGTAGCTTTTCCATACGCCTGCCATCTTGCTGAGCAGGGCAGCATAGCTTTTACTGCTGCTGTTAACGATCATGTAAGTATAGTCAGATACCTGTGTATCAAACAGGATCATAAACGGCCGCACATTGTCGTGCAGGGAATTGTAATTAAAGTCTTTCATCACCCCGGCAATTTCAATGCTGGTAGGCGCGCTCTGGTCGGCTGGTTGCGTGTAAAGCAGCTGTCCGGTTGCAGTTTCGGGGGTGAGTCCCAGTTTGCGGGCCATCGTTTCATTGATCAGCACCCGGCCGGAATCGGAGGGGAGAAAATCCCTGCCGCCCACGATCTGTATGCCCATAGACGGTGCAAAATGTTCGTCGGTGAGCATGAACTGCACATCTACCATGCCATCGCCACTATTGTTGGCCGTACGCAGGTGTATATCGTTGAATACAAACTGGCTGGGATAGTTGTTAGACAAGCCTACGGCTTTTATTTCGGGGAGCTGTCTCAATGCGGCAGCCAGTCCACTCATTTTATTCCGGGCATCGGGTGTATGGAAGCTGAGTACCAGTTGCTGATCTTTCTCAAAACCCAGGTCTTTTTGCCTGATATAATTCAGCTGGCTGTAGATGATAACGATGCCGGTAATCAATACAATAGCCAGCGAAAACTGGAATACTACCAGTATACGGCGTATTCCCGATGCAGACACCCGGTTCGTAAAATTGCCTTTCAGCACTTTGGTGCTGTTGAAGGCAGAGAGATAAAAAGCAGGGTAGCTGCCGGCGATGAGGCCTGTTGTCACGATGAGAAGTATGATGATAGTCCATAACCGGTAATCGGTGAGGAAAGACAGCTGTACCGTAGCTTGTGTAAGTAAGTTGAGCCAGGGAACGGCCAGGGCCAGGAGCGGGAGGGCAATCAATACGCCCAGGGCGGAGAGCAGAAGTGATTCTCCCAGGAATTGCTGCACCAGGTTGTTGCGTTTGGCACCCATCACTTTGCGGATGCCTACTTCTTTTGCCCTTTTGGAAGCGCGGGCGGTAGACAGGTTCATAAAGTTGATACAGGCAATCAGCTGTATCAACGCAGCAATCAATAACAGCAGGTACAGGAAGCGTGGGCTCACTGTTTTGCCCAGTCCCAGTTCAAAGTCGGTGCTGGTATGTACCTCCTTTACCGGTTGCAGCACCAGGGATTTTTCCATGCCGGTATGCTTTAGTTGTTCTGCGCCATGTTGCTGTAGAAAGGCCGGGAGCTTCTTTTCCAATGCGGTAACATTGCTATGTGGGGCGAGTTTCACATAAGAAGCCACAAAGTTGTTGGTTGCCCAGGCATCGCTGGTACGCACATAATCGCCAATGCCGCCACTATTCATCGAAAAGAAAATGGGCGCCTGCACATGCGATTTTCCCATGCTTTCATCTATGATGCCATCTACTTTAAAATCGTGTATGCCATCGGTATTTTCCACCCGTACTATTTTCCCGGTAGGATCTGTGGCGCCAAATAATTTCTCTGCCACACTTTTTAACAGCACAATGGAATACGGTCCGGATAAGGCTGTAGCGGGTTGGCCACTGATAAAATGATAAGTGAAAATTTCGAAGAAGGTGGAGTCAACATACGCGGCATCTGAGATATAAATAGCCTTATCCTGGTAATGCAACAGGTGTTTGTTGGCATCTTTGGGGATGACGATGCGGGTATATTGCTGTATTTCGCTGAAGTCGTTTTTTAGTGCCGGGGCAATAGGGGGAGAAGTGGTAGCGGTATGGTGCGTTTCTCCGGCCCGTTTCATCAGGGTATTGACCCGGTAAATATTTGCTGCATCCTGGTAGTGCTGATCGTAGCTGTATTGTTCCTGAACATACAGGAGGATATACAGGCAACATAGCGTGCCAATGGCCAGGCCGAATATATTGATAAAGCTGAAAGACCTGTTTTTTTTCAGGAAGCGAAGTGCTGTAAGAAAGTAGCTTTTGAGCATATGAACAAGATAGTCTTGTGGAGGCATACTAATCGGGTGCCAGAATCCGGTAACTTATAAATCAATAAATTACGTTTCATAAAATAACGAAAATGTCCGTTTCTGTACAGTCGTTGTTCATTTTTGCGGCCAAAGCAGCAACGCTTATTTGCTGTCTTCACCGGAAAAATCTATTTTGTAAGGACTCGTAATAACTGGATGCATGAAAATCTTATTTGAAACGCCCCGTTTGCAGTTACGTACGTTTGCTGCATCGGACGATAAATTTATCCTGGAGTTATTGAATACGCCCAGCTGGCTGCAATATATCGGGGACCGGCAGATACGTACCCTGGCAGATGCACAGCGCTATATCATGAATAATTTACTGCGTTTATATGCGGAGCAGGGATATGGAGCCTGGGTAGTGGTATTAAAGGAAACGAATGCGCCTATCGGTATTTGTGGTTTGTTTAAAAGGAAATACCTGGACCAGCCGGATCTTGGCTTTGCTTTTTTACCGGAAGCAGAAGGAAAGGGCTATGCTTATGAAGCGGCAGCGGCTACGCTGGAGTATACACGAAATGAGCTGGCCTTGCCTTATTTGTTTGCGATTACCCAGCAGGATAATCACCGGTCGGTACGTTTGCTTACGCGTTCCGGCTTTACCCTGCAGGGTACTATTCTTCCGCCGGGAGAGGCGGAGGAACTGATGTTGTTTAATATTGCATTAGGGCTTTGATCTGGCCTGCCGGTGTTGTTGCAGCAGGTGCAATCCCTTATTCAGCACCAGGTATATTAATGAACCCACACACAACACCACCAGCCCTGTTCGCAGCCAGGTGGCCGCGGTAACAGATAGCCCTATTCCTGTGCCCACTGCTACATAAGCAGCCAGACAAATGGGGCATTTAGGTATCAGTGCGAGGGTGATGCCCGGTAGCAGCCATCGCACGGTTTTGATGATACGCTGACGGAAGGAGGGCGAACCGGTGGATTGTGGAGGTGTTGCTTTGCTGCTGGTGTTGCTGCCCGTAGCACCACCGCAGGAGCAATACGGTTTCATGACGCACCCTCCGCTGAACTGCAACAGGAGCCGGGCGCCATTTTAGGACTATCGTATTTGTCGTGGTGACGCACCCAGTTGGAAAGATTGGTATCAGCTCCTTCATTACGCCCCAGTGGCGCTATATCCAGGTAATTATAGGTGACTAGCTGTAATTCTCCTCCTCTTGCATAGGTGGAGTAAGTATGATAGATCGTTCCTGTTTCATCTTTATAAAAGCAACTGAGTCCGGGCAGATCTTCCATATGCACCGGTAAATCGTCTATGGTGCTGTAATTGTAAGCTACCTTCCCTTTTGCTATATCTTCTTTGTGGAAGGATACGTGATAGTCGTAGTTGAAATCACTGCCGGCGGAAGATACCCAGGGGAATTTCCAGCCCATACGTTTTTTAAATGCATCCAGCTTCGGAAATGGTGCCCGGGCAACTACTACCAGTGATACGTCGTGGTTTTCCAGGTGGGGCAATGCGCCATCGATAGAGTCGGCCGCAAAAGAGCAGCCCACGCAACCTTCGGCATCGTTGGGGCCCAGCATAAAGTGCTGGATGATCAGTTGACTACGGCCATTGAATAAGTCGGAGAGGGTTACTTTTCCGTCAGGGCCTTCAAACACATATTCCTTTTCCACTTTTACCCATGGCAGGGCCATACGTTCACGGCTCAATTCATCGCGCAGGCGGGTGAGCCGTTTTTCTTTCTCCAGGAATTTTTTCCTGGCCACCAGCCATTCTTCTGAAGATACTACCTGGGGAGAGAAACCGGGTTTTACGGGTGAGGACGTTAAACCGGCAGATGCATTGGTACTCATGATTTCTGCTGTTTAGTGTCTTACAAATTTCTCCTGTTTAAGGGAAAAACCACCTGTGCAAACACGCCTAATTTAGGGGGCATTTGTGCCAACAGAATACCCTACTTTTGTATAGCATCATACACTAATTGCCATGAAAACAATTTCCTTGCTCATTTACGAAGATGCTATCCTTTCTTCTATCGCCAGTGTGATGGATATTTTCAACGGCGCCAACCGCTATTGCGCACAAGCGGGTAAAGAGCCTGCTTTTAAGCTGGAGCTCATTGGCGAAAAGATGAAAAACATACAGTTGCAGTCGCCGGCACAGTTTATCTGTTATAAAACCATCGATGAGGTAACACAGACCGACCTGATCATGGCGCCCGCTTTCCAGGGAACGCCCGATCATGTACTACCCAAAAATAAAGGGCTGGTAGATTGGATCCGCGACATGCATGCCGGTGGAACAGAAGTGGCCAGCTTGTGCCTGGGCAGCTATTTCCTGGCAGAAGCAGGACTGCTTTCCGGTAAGTCTTGTACTTCTCACTGGCAGGCACTGGATGATATGCGTACCCGATATCCCGACATCAATGTATTGGCCGATAAGGTAATGACTGACCAGGAGGGTCTCTACACCAGCGGCGGCGCCTTTGTTTCCCTGAACCTGGTATTGTACCTGATAGAAAAATTCTGCGGACGCGATGCCAGCATCTGGGTGAGTAAAATGTTTTCTATCGATATGGACCGCGTCAATCAATCGCACTTTGCCGTGTTCCAGGGACAACGCCGGCATGAGGACCAGGACATTCTCAAAACACAGGTATATATCGAGCAACATTTTGATGAGCAGCTGTCTATCGACCAGCTGGCCGCCATGGCCAATATGAGCAAACGAAACTATATCCGCCGGTTTAAACAAGCCACCCAGAATACCCCACTGGAATACCTGCAACGGGTAAAAATAGAAGCGGCAAAAAAAGAGCTGGAGAAAAATAGTCAGAACATTACTACGTTGATGTTTAATGCTGGTTATAACGATGTGAAAACATTCAGACAGGTGTTCAAACGCTTTACTGGTCTTACGCCGCAGGAATACCGCAAGAAGTATAGTCGCGCTGCTACCGATACGTCGTCTTCTTCAAAAAAATGGGGCACCCTGCATGGCCGTATGCAGTGAGCTATTCCGTAGCCAGGCTTTTTACAGGATTCATCAACGCTGCTTTTACGGACTGGTAACTGACAGTGAGCAAAGTCACAGCCAATGTGGCGGTACCGGCGCCGGCAAATAGCCACCCCGAAAGCGTGATATGATAAGGATAGTTTTTTAACCAGCTATGCATGCCATAGTACGCTATCGGTGTGGCAAGCAATAGCGATAATAATACCAGCCGGACATAATCTTTCGACAGCAACATCCATACGCTGCTCACAGAAGCACCCAGTACCTTGCGGATCCCAATCTCTTTGGTCCGTTGTTCGGCCATGAATGCCGCCAGTCCCCATACGCCCAGGCAGGAGATAAAGATGGCCAATACCGCAAACACTGCTGCCAGCCTCGCGATGCGCTCTTCATCGGAAAATTTCTGTGCATAGGCATCATCGGTAAATGTATAGTCGAACGGACCTTCGGGGTTGAATTGTTTAAACACCGGCGCCATACCTGCCAAGGCTTGCCGCATGGGCAGTTGCGGGTTGATGCGCACTGTTAGCGCATTCATCATCCCATAGCGAAGTTGAAAAATAGTAGGCTGTACCGGGGCATAAGGCGATTCCATGATCATATCTTTTACGATGCCGGTAATCCGGCAGGAGCGTCCATCTAATTGGATCAATTCTCCGGGAGCGCCGGCATCTCCCATCAGCCTGGCGGCGGCTTCATTCAGTACCACCGTCCCGGTATCGGTAGGGTAGGCTCGTGAAAAGTCGCGTCCTTCCTTTATTTGCCAGCCCATCGTATGTCCGTAGTCGTGGGTAACACCTATGACGCCAAAAGGTATTTCTTCCTGGAGCACTTTCCCTTTCCACTGTACATTGGTGTTGTATACAGGGCTGCTGGTAGAGGGCATATCTGATTTAGCCATGTCGGCCACTGCGCCGGTAGCCAGCAATGCGTTGCGCAGGGCATTGTAAGGTGCGCCGTACATTTCACCAGTGCTCATGGTAACCATAATCAATCCATGTCGATTATATCCTACCGGCCTGTTTTTGCCATATTGGATCTGCTGATAAATCACTACAGTACCAATCATCAAAGCAATGGATGCGCTGAACTGCACTACTATTAGGGTATTACGGGGCAACAGTGAAAAACGTCCACGGGGCTGTTGTCCTTTCAATACTTTTACCGGCCGGAAAGAAGATAGATAGAAAGCGGGATAGCTGCCGGCCAGCAGGCCGGTCAACAGGGCGAATCCGATCATAGTGCTCCACAATACCGGTGAAAAAGGAATGGATAATTGTTTTTCCGTCAGGCGGTTGAAAGCAGGTAATAAGCCCGCTGCAAGCGCCATAGCACCCACAAGGGAAAGAGCCGACAGCAACAGTGATTCGGCCATAAACTGCCAGATAAGTTGCAGGCGGGTAGCGCCAATGGTTTTACGCACACCTACTTCTTTGGAGCGTTTAGCGCTTCTCGCAGTTGCGAGGTTCATGAAGTTGATGCAGGCCAGTAAGAGTACCAGTGCGCCGATAATGCCAAACAGCCATATTAGCCGGACCCTTCCGCCTGTTACCTTCCCGTTTTTAAATTCGTTATACAGACGCCATTGGTCCATGGGATGAAGGAAGAGGGTTTCTGTACCTGTTTTGAGGTGCAACTGGGCCGCATTTTTAATCTTTGCATTTATTTTGTCGAGGTCCGCATGTTCGTTCAGTTCTACATATAATTTCCAGTACCGGTTATCCCATTGCTGTTCAGCTTCTTTCATCCAGGGTAAGGTGCTGAGGGCTTTGTCCCAGGCGAGGAAGAGCTGGGTGCCATAGAAGGAGCTGCTTTGCGGCAGGTCTTCAAATACACCGCCCACCTGTAAGTCGGTTCTGTTGTCTAGTTTAAAGCCTTTGCCTATGGGATCGGTATTACCAAATAATGCGTTGGCGAGGGAGCGGGTGATGAGGGCAGATGAAGGATCTTTCAAGGCATCCTGCTTACCACTGATCATTTTTAACGACAGCATAGCAGGCAAGTCGGGCTGTACCCATACGCCTGATTGGGATAGTTTGTGATCGCCTACCGTTACCGCATGTACGAAGTTGGGAAACAGGAGCGCTACATGTTTAAAATCGCCCGGGAAGTCATTGCGCAACGTGGCGGCCAGCGGGATGGCAATTGCCTCGCTGGTATTTACGTCGCCGTTAATGGTTTGTACGTCCATCACCTGGGCAATGTGCGCGTGACGGGAATGTACATGGTTGAAGCTGAGTTCATCCCAGATCCACAAACCTATCAATAGTGTAACAGCCATGCCTGTGGCCAGCCCGATAATATTGATGGCCGAATATCCTTTGTTGTTAAACAGGTTACGGAAAGCGATTTTAAATAGCTGCATGAAGTGGCAAGATTTAATAGCATTTCCCCTGGTCAGGAAAATTATACCGGAATCTAAGGTACTTGTTTTTATATTTTTTATATATAGACATGAGACGCTATGTGTTCGTTTTTGAAACAGTCCCTGCCCGTTTTTATGCAGCTAATTGATTAACTTCCCATAAAAGAACAGTTATGAAAAAGGCGATCATTCATTTAGACGGCAAAGACTATCATATCTTGCCTGCCGCGGATAAGGAGAAAACCTATCTCGTAAAAATAGATGAGCATGAGGTAATTTTCCGGCCGGACGACCAGGGGAAACTTGCGGCTTCGCACGATCATATTCCCAATGAATTTCTGTCGCGGCTGGCACAGAAGATCGAATCGTATTTCTTCTGACAAGGAGTATCCGTCAACTTTTCCCTATTTTTATCCCTGTAACCACTACTAAGGTATGAACAAGATCATGTATAGCCTGCTGTTGCTGATGGGTGCGCACACCCTGGCATCCGCACAGGAATTGTATATGCCCCGTAATATTAAGCGGGCATATGTTAATGAAACAAGGAGTAAAACCGGCGCACCCGGAAAACGTTACTGGCAGAATAAGGGACGCTATGATATCCAGTTGTCGGTGAATCCGCCTAACAGAACCGTTACCGGCACAGAAACCATCAGCTATGTAAATAACAGCCCCAATGCGTTGAAAGGAATGATGCTGCGCATCATCTGCAACCTGCATAAGTACCAGTCGCCCCGCTCCGGGTATGTGAGCAAGGATTTTTTAACCGACGGGGTCACCATCGATACGCTGCTTATCAACGGGGTGGCGGTTCAATTCAATAATGACGTAGGTACTACCGCATATGTATCTTTCCCGCAGGCACTGGCTTCGAAAGACAGTGTGCAGCTGCAGATCAACTGGCACTATGATTTGTCGGTACTGAGCGGCCGCGAAGGGATGATCGACAGCACCACCGTATATATGGCTTATGCGTACCCACGGGTATCTGTATACGATGATTACAACGGCTGGGATGGTATTGACCATACCGACCGGGTAGAGTTTTACAGTGATTTTAACGACTACCAGGTAGCGGTAAAAGTGCCGAAGAACTTCGTAGTGTGGGGGACCGGCGATTTGCTGAATGCAGCAGAAGTGCTGCAACCGGAGGTGGCCAGGCGTTTGAAACAATCGTATACCAGCGATGATATCCTGCATATTGCTACCCTGGACCAGATGAAGCGGGGGGCCGTTACGCAGCAGCGCGACTGGAACACCTGGAAGTTTGCAGCTCATCATATTGCCGATGTAACATTTGCAGCCAGCAATCATTATGTATGGGATGCGTCGAGCGTAGTGGTCGACAGCAGCACCATGCGTCGTGCCAGTGTGCAGGCAGCGTATAACGATACGGCTACTGATTTCCACCACTCCGTCGCTTTTTCACAAAATGCGTTGAGTTGGTTTTCCCATCACTATCCCGGCGTGCCTTATCCATTTCCCGTAATGACGGCCTTCCAGGGCTTTGCCGATATGGAATACCCGATGATGGTGAATGATGGATCGGTAGGGGATGACCTGGGCTTTGCGCAGTTGGTACAGGACCATGAAATAGCGCATACCTATTTCCCTTTTTATATGGGTATCAATGAAAGTCGCTATGCCTTTATGGATGAGGGGTGGGCTACCACTTTCGAATACCTGATCGGGATTGCAGAGAAGGGAAAGGAGGCAGCGGACAACTTCTACAAAAGGTTCCGGGTCACCAAATATATTACCGATCCTTCTACAGAAGAAGATCAGCCCATCATTTCCATGTCTAACCAGGTAAGCGGCATGGGGTATAGCAACAACTCCTATGGAAAAGCGTCGCTGTCGTACCTGGCTATTAAAGACCTGTTAGGGGAACATCTCTTTAAAAAATGTTTACATGCCTATATGGACAACTGGCATGGAAAGCACCCGATACCCTGGGATTACTTCTATTCATTTAACACTGCTGCCGGTCAAAACCTTGACTGGTTCTGGAATAACTGGTTCTTCAGTAATAACTACATTGACCTGACTTTGTCGGATATAAAAATCAGTGGAAAGAAAGCGCTGCTGCATATTACCAATACCGGTGGATTTGCCGTGCCTTTTGATGTAGTGATTACCTATGCAGACGACAGTAAAGAAAGCATTCATCAAACGCCGGCTGTATGGAAAGCAAATGCCAGGGTGGTGGTACTGCCGGTAACGTTGAAGAAAGCTGTGAAGCAGGTTACCCTGGATGGCAACCTGTTTATGGATGCCAACGAAAAGGATAACAGCTGGAAAAAGTAATACTTGCCGGATGCTTCCCCGGTTGCAGGTATGCAGTTGGGGAAGCAGAACCGGTTGTTTGTACCCCTTCACAGGGCATATGTCGCCAGCGTGCAAAAGATTGCGGCATATGTTGCAACTTTAGGATAAAAAAGCATGAAGTTGTTTCTTATCCATGCTGCCATCTGTCTCGCGGTGAGCATGAGTCCCCCCGATCAATATCTCCTTCATAAAAAACAATTAGTCGACAATGAGCTGGCGTTTGCCCGGCTGGCGGCCAATACCAGCATCAAGGCGGCATTTGATGCTTACCTGGCACCCAGGGGAATTTTGTTCCGGGCTGGAATGCCGGTAAATGGTCTTTCCCTGAATGCCAGGCGGACTGCTGTTCCTGCGGAAAAACTGCGTTGGTACCCCGAATACGCCCTGGTAACCCGTTCCGGCGATATGGGATTTACTGCTGGTCCCTACTGGTATTCTTTAAGGGATAGTGTAAAGGGTACCGGGTATTTTTTTAGTATCTGGGAGAAGAATGAGCAACAGGTATACAAGTTAATATTGGATGCAGGTATAACGCATACGGTAGCGGCTTTACCGTCTCCGGTTTGTGAAGCAGCAAAGATAGTATTGCCTGTGAGGGCACCCGTTTATGTGCCTGCAAAAGATAGCACCGCCGAAAGAGCATTTCAGCAATTTTGTGCCTCAGCGCAAATCCGGCCCGCGGAGGCTTACCGTCAATACATATCTGCTGCGCCGCTGGTGGTGCGTGCTAACTGGCCACAGTTGGCGGATTCCAGGGAAGCCCACCGTTACTTTAGTTCAGCCAACGCAACGCGCTGTGACTTTGAGGTATTGGGGCAAGGCGCATCCATTGCCCGTGAAATGCAGTATTATTATGGGAGGGCTATCATATATCATGGGAAGGGCAAGACTGAAAAAGGATATTTCGTACAGGTATGGCGTCCGGAGGCTGCTGGCTGGAAGCTGGTAGCAGATGTGTTTGAAGCCGATCGGGATCGTTAATGTGGCATTTAGGAGGATTTTTCGTGTAAGTTATCGAGCTGCTTTAAAATGTACGTATTCCGTTCTACATTTGGGATATGAACTTACTTGGTAATATTTTGTGGCTCATCTTCGGGGGCTTTGTTTCATTTATACAGTATATGATCAGCGGATTTCTCCTGTGTCTGACCATCATCGGTATTCCATTCGGCATACAGTGTTTTAAGATAGGGTTCTTTACCCTGTTTCCCTTTGGGCGGCACGTGCGGGAGGTACCAGGACAAACGGGTTGTTTGGCGACCATTTTTAATATTATCTGGATATTTATCGGGGGCATCTGGATTGCGCTGGCGCATTTATTTTTTGGCCTGTTGCTGTGCATTACCATCATCGGTATTCCCTTTGGGCGTCAGCATTTCAAGCTGATGAGCCTGAGTTTTACACCCTTCGGAAAGGAGATCTATTAACGGCTGTGTATGCCGGTGTTGGCATGACAATTGGGTTTTTACCATGGACCAAAAACCTGGCATATGAAAAAGATATTGATTGCAGCCGCAGCGGTGGGTACCGCAGTTTCCCTGGCAGCAGCTTTGTATATGAGGAAGCGCCAACAGGGTTCAGGTATTATAGATGACACCCGCAACGCGATGAAAAAAACAGGCCGCAAAGCACGGCGGTTTATGGAAGGCGTACAGGAAAAAGCAGATGGCATTTACAGTAACGCCATGGGATAAGTAAAAAATAATTATAAGTGGCAGGCGTCCGGGATTCCGGGCGCTTTTTTTATTTTATGGCGGCAAGCATTGTGTATTTCTGTAGAATGCGTTATGTTTGTGGCATCAGTATTTACGCATCATATCTCATCTCCCGGATCCAACATCCGGCTTCCCGGAAAGGAAGCGGGCTTTCCTTTCCCTGATATTTCTCACCTTATTATTTAATCCTGTTTTCCGCGCCATCGCGCGGCGGATATATATTTACTTTTATGTCTACAGTCAACAATAAGGCCATGGTATTGGCCGCCATAAAGCAGCTGATAGGGGAGCGTAACCCTGATGCAGTAGATACTTATGTACACGACGATTATATACAGCATAGTCCCCGGGTAAAAGGGGGCAAAGCGGGTTTGAAAGCCGCTTTAGAGCAGCTCCGGCAGCTGCCGGCAGCTGAGCAGCGGGAGTCGCCAATAGTGGTGGTAATGGCGGAAGATGATTATGTACTGTTGCTGATGCAGTTGAGTTTTATGGGAAAGCGCCTTGCTATTGCAGACCTCTACCGGGTGGCAGATGGAAAACTGGCTGAGCACTGGGATGCCACGCAGGAGGAGGCTACTACCATGATTATTCCGGGTGTTGCGGAGCCAAATGTTCCGGCGGAGAACAAGGCCATCGTGCGGCAGTTTTTTGGCAGTGCCGATGTTGCTTTAGTGGCGCAGGAGTACGTGGGGCCGCTGGATTTTGTCGGGCATACCCTTCACCGGATCATCGCAGAGGGAGCTTTGGTGATGGTACAGTCTACCTGCCATGGCGCTGTTTTTTACGATATTTTCCGTTTACAGGATCGGCTGCTGGTCTCACATTGGCGGGTGAGCCAGGAGATACCGGCGGTGATGCCGCATGAAAACGGCATGGTGTAATTCAATATGGCCGGGTCTTTCAGAAGGGCCCGGCTAATGAAATTTTTCCTGGCGACTGAGCATGTCGATGATCGTAACGATGCGTTTGGCCCTTGTCTCCGGTTTTTTGGCGGTTTGCAGGCGGAAGTAAATAGCGAATAAATTTTGCTTGTTGAGGGTATCAAAAAAGGCTTTGGCTTTTTTGTTTTTTTTCAGCGCCGCCATAAAATCTTCCGGGATGGCCGCTTCTTTTGAAGTGGCATAAGCGCTTTCCCAGCGTCCATCGGCTTTTGCTTTTTCCACTTCCCGCAGGCCGGCGGGCTTCATTTTCCCGGCGGTGGTGAGTCGTTCAATATGTTGAGTATTCCTTTGCGACCAGATGCTTTTGGCGCGGCGTGGTGTAAATTTCTGAATGAAAGAAACGTCGTCCAGCGACTTTTTTATTCCATCTATCCAGCCGTAACAGAGGGCTTCATCCAGCGCTTGTGCATAGTTGATCGAAGGTGTTTGGGTATTTTTTTTAAAGATCCGTATCCAGGCGCCATCTATATCGGCATGATGTTGATCCAGCCAATGGGCCCATTGTTCCTGGGTTTGAAAGGTTAATATGGGGGATTCTTTAGGAGTTGTCATGGTATCAAATATACGTTGCCAGACAACGTGTAACCATCAGCGTTATAAAAAAGATAAAAAAAATTTGGAAGTAATAAATTAATTACTACTTTTGCACTCCCATTAAATGAAACGATTCCCTAGCTCAGTTGGTAGAGCAATACACTTTTAATGTATGGGTCTTGGGTTCGAGTCCCAAGGGGATCACTGGAGAAACTTGAAACCTGCGCTTGGCGCGGGTTTTTTGTTTTTGGTCTATTTGTTAGTCTATCAAAGTGCGGATTTGCTTTTCGTGGTTACCTAGTTTTATTTGGGTTGACTTATCGTTACTAATTTACAACATTTGGACTTTAAGCGGATTAGTTTGTAGTTATAATTCCAGCGGGATCACAAGCAACTTCTAAAACCTTTGCTGGTCGCAGTTTTTTCTTTTAGTTGCGTTCCTTTTGTGTAACAGTATTTTCGTTACCGTACTTTATACTGGTTAAATAGCTTATACTAAGATACAGTTATCCACACGTAATTTAACATCTTTTCGGTACACAAACATTTTTCATAAAAAAGCTAAGATCAATTTTACCTTTAATCTTAGCTTTTTAGTTTACCTATTATTGGCATGTTGTATGGTTATAAAATTAGCAGGAAGTGCTCTTTTGTAAGGTCTTAGAGATCATATTTACTACTTGCCAAAAATGCGTATTAATTCCTCTCTTTTAGCGGCAGCTCTTTGCTCAATAAGTACACTTATTTCTTTATTCCAATTAGCAATATCAACGCTGTTGTCTGTTGCATATCTTACAGTCATACCCATAATTTCTTTAGCATTCGCAATGGCTTGCTGGGGATTTATGGACGGTAGTTCTACATAGATTCTAAATTGATTGCTATTGTTTATAAGAATGCCATGATCACTGCTATTGATGGTGGTCGCCATCGGTCTATAATCAAATAAAACTGAATTGCCAGTGAACGCCATTGTAATTGTATGAATATAGACGTCTCTACTCAGCCCCATCATCTGTTGAGTGATTGACAATTCCCTCCGTGTATATTCATGATCAACATACTTGGGTTCCTCAAACTTAATAGGAGCAATTTGTGTTGTATTGATAATGTGATCAACGGACTGTTTAAATTTGTCATCATCGCGCACATTATCAATTTTCAAATTATTGATAAGATAGTCTATCTTATCTACCCGTTGCTTCTTTAAATCCCAAATAATGGGCAACGTGTTGTGGCTTTTAAATTGATTCTGCATGTTAAAACATTTGTTGAGAGTCACTAGTTTCAAATGTCACGCCAGAGTAAAAAACGGCCATTGTGTCACATTTATTAGCCTGTTTTGTCATAATAGTTTATGTTTAATGGCAAAATGTCGTTTTTCTTTTTGAGTTTGGGTTTAGAGTCATTAAAATTTAGACACTTTACGTATATTTATATTTGTAAAAACTGAGTCTCTGAGCATTAAGAATTTGAAGCGTTTGAAGTCTTTTCCACATTCGACCTTTCTGTAAATTGTACATATATTTATACAAGTTTTTGTAGAATCCACAACGAGCAACGTAACATTTATGCACAATGGCCAACTACGGCTACACGAGGCCAAATGATTAACGATTTTTGGCAAAGTACACTAAAGCACTATCTGTTAATTGCTGCTGTAGCTCCACTACCAATTTATTGTCATGTTAAATTCTGGAGCTTGATATAATATTGACTTCTGAATAGGCTTCGTGAAGCCACAGGCTATGAGTTCTGCCTTTATTACTTCAAAAATTTTATCATCGAATCGCGGGTCAAACAATAGTTCATCAAATAAGTCTGTTGGATTGACCTCATATTGATAAGTGCCTTGGGTAATGTCATAATTATTTTTATCCGCGATATAAACTAGCCTAATCTCTTTTTCATGTGTAAACTCTTTTCGTTTGACAAGTACTGTAGTTGCTATTCCTTTGGCGCTTGAGGTTAATATATTCGTTAGGTTACCGGGATTCTCGAAATAATCTTGAATTTCATTTGCTTCTTTATAAATGATTTTGCCAATGAAATATGAGGTAATGACATTTTTATCTTTTTCATTACAGAAACCATCCCATAGTTTATTTAAGGTTGTCTTTACCCTTACACCATTTTTTGCATGAGAATAAATTCTCCACAAGGCATCTGATTCCTCAAGATTAAGTGTCCAACATTGCCCGTAAAGTGATTGTTGAATAGTGCCAAAACTTACTTCCCTTCCTGCCTTGGTTTTTACTGTTTGTTGCAGTATACAATTTTCAAATGGGTCATCCCACATTTGGGGTTTAACCAAAGTATTTCTTTTTGAAAAAATCAACTCAAGTAACCTATTGAGCGGGTAAACTCTTGAAATGGGAGTATCGAAGTCTATTTTGTCTTTATCCTCGTTGAAGTTTATTCTGTTGGCCAGCTTAGGATGAAGTGGGTGCATGCTGTTAGTAGTATTTTCAGGTGTTAGGAATCAATAGTTTTAGAGTCTATTTCGGGCATCAAATATAGGGAATTAGTATTGATTATTTGCGATATGTATATTTATATATGAGATAATAAATCTCTAAATTGGAGATTACTTTGTTTTTTATAAACAAGTATACTTAGCCAGTTTTCTTTTTATCGTATGTGCATATTCAAGCATTAAAATGGTAAAGTATGGACAAAAAAGAAAACAGTGTGTAGACGACAGCTCCAATGCTTTTCCCGATTGAACCGGAAAGGGAAACGCTGCGTTTATTGGTACGTGAAGAAGTTAACCGACTTTCACAGCCGGGGTCCCTCTACATTTCAAACTCCCTGACTTATTTATAAACCTTTGTTTAAAATTACCTAGGTGTGCTAGTTGTTCCACATCACTCAGCCAACAATCTCTGCTTGGCCCGTCGCGTTGTATCAGAGCCTCCCTAGTATAGCCTTCCCCCGAAGTTTGGACGCAGTTTAATCTCTATCAAAATTTTTACAGGTAGATGTTATTTCTGGCTTTTTAGCTATTTTCGATTAGATAAGTAGCCCCAATAATTTTAAAGCGAAGTGTATGAAAGAAAATGTGAAGATCGAAAAAGCTGTAACCCCCATGTTGTTTCCCTTTGATCCCGACCAGTATTGGCAACGGATAAGACTCATTATCCGGGAAGAAGTTACAAACGCCGAAAAGGGTAAACCCACTCAACTTCTTTATGAAACACCCGGATTGACCTACAAGCCCCTTTTAAAGCTCACAGAAGTCTGCAATCTATTTCAGGTTACCAAACCCACTATTTACGATTGGATCAGGCACGGTAAATTAAAACGCTGTAAAATTCGATCCCGTGTATTCTTTCTCTGGAATGACATTCAGGAATTATTAAAGACAGAAGAAAACCACAAAGATTAAACGTTCAGCTTCGCTGCCCGTTTGCGATGATTGAACAGACGGCTTCGCCATCTGTTCCGTGGAGATTGAACCGGCGGCGTTGCCACCAGTTCGTGAAGATGATACAGGCAGCTTCGCTACCTGTATGCGGAGATAAACCGGGCTGGCTTCGCCATCCGGTTGGGATTGAATTTTAATTGTAGCCAGTATTATGTTTATTGTACTAATGCTATTAAGCAGGAAGTGGATGTGCTACCAAAAAATGAACAGCTCGAGAGATTGATATGGATGCAAAAGCAAATAAATCAAATTCAATCAAAACCAGGAATCACTTATAGCCCGCTACATTATAGTCTGCAACAACAGTTACAGCATTGGATTGCAGAAGAAATTTACTACCTGAAAGAAACTGCCCGGTTTTCTAATAGCAAAGTTAACGCAGATGAAATTTTCCGTTGGAAGGATTTTAATGTGATTACTAAGTTTTCAGTGGCCCAGCTGGGTCATGTTATTAAGCTATTGGCGGATACCGGTATCTTTATCAACTCTACTCCTTACTGGCAAGATCGGCTGCGGTAAAACTTCCCTTATGACGCTCATGAGATCACTGACGCCGGAGTCGAACCGGTCGCATATGGTTTCCTGCCGGCAGATCAGTTTTGAGTTCAGCAAAATTGGGTACGATGTTATCAGCCGGTATAGTACCAACGCCTTTTTTCCGTATACCAACGTGCCGCGTGTGCATTGCTTTGATGACGTGGGCGTGGAGCAGACGGTGAACTACTGGGGAAATAACTGTAATGTGATGGGGGAGATACTGTTGTCACGGTATGATCTGTTTATCTCCAATAAGATGATCACACATCTGACGACGAATTTGAATAGTCAGGAGCTGGAGGCGGCTTATGGAAATAGATTGAGAAGCAGGATGAGGGCGATGTTTAACCTCATCGCTTTCGACGGTACCGCCTCTGATAAAAGATATTGATTTTATCAATGCAAATGATGAATTTTAAAATTTACTTTTATGTATCTTGGGATTGAGGTCCCCCCATTTGTCGGGTCAGTGTGAGATAGAGAAAGCCGGGCTATTGATGTCCCCCCATTTGTCGGGTCAGTGTGAGATAGAGAAAGC
>NZ_VIWO01000010.1 GCF_007829335.1 Chitinophaga polysaccharea | reverse complement strand
AAAGAATATTGATTTTTTAAGATATTATCTCAAATTGATAAAATGCACCATCAAAAAAGAAGAGGCTGTACCATTTATTTATGATACAGCCTCTTTGCTAGCTGGATGATTGGATCCGAACCAGTGTTTCCCCTCCGGCTACTAAAATAACGCTACATTATTGAATTTTTCTGAATTGCCACTGTTGTGCAGTATCCACTCTGAATTCTTTTGTTGTTATATGAGGTCGTGCAATACCGACACCTGTTGTATCAAGGCCTATGCATATTTTATTATCAGTTTTGCTAACTAACCTGAAATAATTATCGATATAGGAAGGTACAATTGCCCACAACTGATTATCGGTTCCATTATAAGCCTGTAATATAATACCCGCATTTGACTTAGCCAGGCATTTGGTAGAATCCCGCCATGCGGTTAGTTTGTAAAATCCATTATTCTGATGCCTTACTCTCCATTTCTGAGCTGATGTACCTCTTATAGTATCTGCAAGAACCATATCATGCTGGCTATCTGCCTGCAGTGCTTTGCGATTTGTGAGCTGTGTTGTTAATTCATAAGCTCCATCACTTGTATAGGTTGTTATGTTATACTTGTAGTTAATCCCCAGGATATCTGTTGGAGAGGGGTTGGCGCGATTTGCAGCCCATCTGCCTCCATCCAGTTTTGTGAGAACGCCATCTTCACTGGGATATAACATGATGGAGCCAAAATCCATTGGGCCAACAGGAGTGGCATTCGCTTTAATATTATATTGAGATGCCCATTCGGGAGAGAGGCCTGCCGTATTGACCAATACAAACAGGTCTCTGTCATGGCGGTTTTGTTCATGCTCCAGGCCTAAAGCATGTCCTATTTCGTGAGCAAGATTCCCTGCACTGAAGGCATCCAGGTCAATTGAAATATTCATGCTTCCTCCCGGCGCCCCCACACTTGTTGAATAGGCAGAGCCGTCGTGGTTTTCGCTCAGCTGAATATATCTTGGCTGAACCGCACGCTGATCATACACAAAGCGGAGGCCTAGCCCTGCATTTGCCCACATCCGTGTTGCCGCCGGCCATACATTGTTTTTGAGGTTGTTAGTAGCATTATTATCATACCTGTAATAAATAGTTTTGTCAGGCCATGCAACCCCGTTTGTTGTGCTTTCTGATCGCGGATCTCCCGGCATCCTGATGTCTTCTCTTTTCAAAACTACATCACCTCCCAGGAGGTACATTCCGTTCTCAATTTCAAGCAGATTAACCAGGTTGCCGCGATAATAAGCTTGTATGGTATTTCCGCTTTGATGGTAGTGATAAACTTCTGCCCGGACATTTTCCCGTGAAATGTGAGGGGTATCTCCAGTAGCAGATTCCTGGTTTTTTTTACAGGAACTCAAAACAGTAACAGTAATCATGGTTGTTAACAATGAGTTCAACAAATTGATTCTTTTCATAAAATTGAATTAAAATTTATGGTGAAAAATGGAAAGTGATGACATAATGGATAAGCATCAGGATATTCCCTGGCAAGCATCACAGTAACGGTTAACTTATTCTTTTGGCAACAGGCAAAGGGCTGTATGCAGGCATTTGCGATGCCTGATTCTATTAAAATTATCGTGTAAATGGTAAACACTGGTTAGCAGTTAGCCAGTATTTTCGACCGTTTGCTCTCTTGCAGATTACCCGGAGGCATGGCTCCCCCTTCAAAGTACGTGAACAACTAATTCAGCACTTAGTATAACAGAATCCAGGTAATCAAATTCCCTGTTAAAAGGAATAAGACATTACTAATCATAATTTGATAGGATGATTAAAAATAAGTCATAGGATCATTAATTATTGTCGGGAAACAAGCTCAGTTTTATCAGGTTAAAGTTATTTTCTCAATCGTTGTGCTCTGCAGTAGGATAAAAGTAGAGAAAAATAGTTGAAAGAAAAACAGCTGCATAGCGCCGTGCAAAAAAAGCATCTAAAATTGATAATATAGTGCAGTAGTGTAAAGTACTTATCTGTTGGGCATTATAGCCAAATACCTATTAATCAGAACCTTGCGTGTTTAGTACTTCATTTGGGAAATTTTAGCGATTATTATCATGTGCCCACCGAAGAGCTTTTGCATGATTTAATCCGCCCTGGCGATGGCCGGGGCGGAACATTTGAAAAATGATATTGACATACTTCGAAGACAATAAAGAGATGAAATTGCCGAGTGTTTTCGTTAGGTTACTTCTCCCGGGTGTAGTTCATATCAGCAGCACCTTTTATAGTCAGCGCAAGCGTTGAATCAGTTAAATTCTTTACCAATACAGTATCTACATATGAACCAGTTGTCTTAACCCCTTCTGTATGATACGACAATAGCAATGTATCACCTTTTAGTTGCCACTTTTCATAAATTAATGTATGTATGTTGATTGAACTTGCCGAGCCATCAGCATTTAATTGCATACCCTGCTTTTCAGCTTCTTGTCCGGGGATTGGCTGAATCCATTTTCCGATTAAGCTTTCAGCCATAGTTGGCTTTTTATTTGTCTTCGTTGAATCTTCTTGTGTTTGGGTAGCGGTATTTTCCTGATGCTGCTGGTTATTTTGGCAAGCAGTACCAAATAAAATCATGATGGCGGTCAAAGAGAAAAGATGTTTTTTCATTGTTCTTATAGTTAAGTTTTAATAAGGTACAAGTTATTAATCATTCTTTAGACGGCAAGCAGCTGATATCTTTTTCTGCAATTTAAATGATATATACTGCATTTTGCAAAGTGACAATATTGATCAAGGCAGGAGCGATGCTGTCTTTGTTCAATATATGCAATGGTCACACTTATTTTTAATGGATCTGAGATGGTACGCTAATGCTGAAGGATTTTGTGCGAATGCGGCATTAGTTTTCTTTACTGCCAGTTTGTAAACAAAGTCTGCCAGATCCGTATAGAAAAATTCTATAAAATACGGATTGGCATAAAGGGAAAATATTGATGCTTTTTATGATAAGTAGTCTTAAGCATTTTTTCTTCCAGTGCAAATTTCGAATTGTTTCATTTTTTAAACGAAAATAACGGTACTTCGTTGTCAGATGATTTTATATTGCTTATTATGATAGATTTATCTCATGCGGAGAAACAAGTACGCTACGTCGCGAATTTTCAGGACCTTGTTTCTACGCCATTTAGCGGAGAAATTAACGCGATTTGCTGGAATCGTCAGCCAACGGGGGATTTTGCTGAGATTGTAGAGAAGGTAACGCTAAGCGGGAATATAACAGAAATCGGACAAGAGGAACTTCGTGAACTTCAGTTGAGCGAACAGGGACAGCTTGCCCGGGAAATTCTTTTAAATGACCTGAAGTTATTGGAGGCTCATGGTGCATTGCCGATCCTTAATGTGATCAGCCACTATGACCGCGATGATACCTACCCGTTTTTTCCAACCGATGTTTATTCTTTTCATGTAGATCGCTCTCCTATACCTACCGATACCTTTTTATGTACCTATTATGGCGAATCCAGTGATATATTACCAAATGCACAAGGGCAAAAGAAAGTACTTATCCCGGAAATACGTGATGAACTCAGAAAACTATATCATGGAGCAGAGGACGGTTTTGAATCATTCCTGAGTGAACATTGCTTTGATCTGCATTACCAGGCTAGCCCTGATGCACGTCTAATAAGCTTGGGGCTTGGTAACCTATGGAGGTTGGCGGTTGATCATCCCGGAAGCCAGGTTGCTCCCTGTATTCATCGTGCGCCCAAGGAAAAAACCGGACAGAGCAGATTGTTACTGATCTGTTGAACACAAATCCTAAATAGCAGAAGGTAAAATCTAAACAACAAAGCTGTTACACACGTGACACCCGGGGGGCACCTGCGCGACCTTAAACAGAAAAAATAATATTATTAATTAGTCTTTAACACCAGCGGCCTTTAAAATTTTTTCCAGCGGACAAAACCTGGTAAAGGAAGATTGTAGCAGGTTTGCACCTGCAAATACGCCCAGCCATATCCAGTTGGTGTTTACCGTATACGCTAAGATTATACTGGTCAAAACCAGTGTGCCGGCAACGGCACGCACAATTCTTTCTCTCATATTTTTTAGCTTTAAGGTTAAACATATTTTTCCACAGGCAGAACAAATGCCCGGACCGGAAAAGCTTCTTGAAGGTTTTTATTGTAATCAATGATCAAATCAATTCCAAGTTTGGCATTTGTATCACTTGTAAACGCAAATATCATCACTGAATCAAATTGTGCATTTCCACTGGCAAACCATTCTTCCGAAAGGGCCGGTGGCTGACTGTCTTTGTATCCAACGATATCGCCCGAGCTGAAGATATCAATATTTGCCTGCCTGAAGATTGTTGAAATATCACCCAGGAATTCCTTTAGACAGGTAACTATAAACAGTTTCATATACCGGATTTTAATTGTTTAGGATCCTTTTTATGCATCATTTTGAAGTATAATAAAGGGACTACGATCAGTGTAAGGAACGTAGAAGTTACGGTGCCCCCCATTAATGCAATCGCCAATCCCTGGAAGATAGGATCAAATAAAATGATCACCGCACCCAATGCCACGGCTCCCGCGGTTAGTAAAATAGGGGTGGTACGTACTGCCCCGGCTTCTATGATTGCCTGTTTTAACGGAACGTCGGCTTTTAGCCGGATATTAATAAAGTCAATCAATAGTATGGAGTTTCGGACCATTACACCCGCCAGCGCAATAAAGCCAATCATGGAAGTAGCTGTAAAATAGGCATGAAACAACCAGTGGCCTATTACAATACCGATTAATGATAAAGGGATGGCAGCAAGCATAACCAGAGGTACCGTAAAATTCTGAAACCAGCCAACAATCAGAATGTAGATCATAATAATCACTACAGCGAAGGCGATGCCGAGGTCCCTGAAAACTTCAAAAGTGATCTGCCATTCCCCATCCCATTTCAGGCTATAATTGTCTTCCAGTTCCGGCTGGTGGGTATACTCTTCTTTTAATGAATATCCTTTGGGTATAGGTATCGTTTTTAGTTTATCTGAGATATCCGAAATAGCATAAGAAGGGCTTTCCAGGCTACCGGCCATGTCAGCCAGTACATATACCACTTCTTTTTGGTTTTTACGGTAGATGCTTTTCGGTTTGACCTGCCTGGTTACCGTTACCAGGTCTCTGATAGGAAGTGCATTACCCTGCATGTCTATAATTTTCAGGTTAAGCACATCGTCTAAACTGGTTTTGTCGGTATCACTCAATTGCAACTTTATAGGAGTTTGATTGTAAGCCGTTGGCTGGAAGATATTCCCTGCCGGCATACCCGATAAGGCAGCATTGATGGTTGCAGTTATTTGCGCTGTAGCTATTCCGTAACGCATAGCCTTTTCTTTGTTGACTTCAATATGATATTCCGGCTGATCATCTTCGGTCATCCAGTCAACATCTACCACATCTGTAGTTTGATTAAAAAGGGCCTTTACCTGGTTTGCGATCTTCATTTGTTCCCTGTAATCAGGCCCATAAATCTCAGCTACCAGCGTCGATAACACTGGCGGACCGGGGGGGACCTCCACAATTTTCACATTCGCGTTATATTTCCGGGCGATGTGCTGTATGGGCCCGCGCATTTGTTTGGCTATACTGTGGCTTTGCAGGCTTCTATCTTTTTTATCAACCAGGTTTACTTGTATGTCCGCAACGTTATCGCCCTTTCTCAGGTCGTAATGACGTACCAGCCCATTGAAGCTGATGGGGGCAGAAGTACCTGTATAGGACTGGTAGTTTCTAACCAGTGGTTGTGCTGAAATATAAGCACCGATATCTTTTGCTACCGCCTGCGTTTTTTCCAGCGTTGTACCTTCAGGCATATCAATTACCACCTGGAATTCATTCTTATTATCAAAAGGAAGCATCTTTACTGCAACTGTTTTGGTATAGAACATAAACAGGGAGGCAACCAGGATTATCACGATACTTAATATGAAGGTCCAGCGTTTCCAGCGGGTTTGCAGTAGTGGATGGATGAAAGAGCGATATGTTTTATAAATGCGGGTTTCTTCAAGCGCTTTGTGTTCAGTTGATTCAGCTGGAGCGCTATGTTTTTCTTTTTCCCTGAGGAATATATAACCCAGATAGGGAGTAAGCGTTAACGCCACTATTAATGATAATAACATTGCTATAGACGCTCCAATAGGCATCGGGCTCATATATGGTCCCATCATACCGGAAACAAAGGCCATGGGCAAAACCGCGGCAATTACAGTAAAGGTGGCCAGTATGGTCGGGTTACCTACTTCATTGATGGCATATATGGCTGCCTGTAATGGAGGTAACTTTTTCATTTTGAAATGCCGGTGCATATTCTCCGCTATGATGATGGAATCGTCTACCACGATACCTGTTATAAATACCAGGGCAAACAGGGTAATACGGTTAAGCGTGTAATGCATAAAATAGTAAGCAAAAAGCGTCAGGGCAAAGGTTACCGGCACTGATAGAAATACTACCAGGCCGCCGCGCCATCCCATGGCCAGCATTACAAATACGGTAACCACCACAATTGCAATAAACAAGTGAAACAGCAATTCAGATACTTTGTCGGAGGCTGTTTCGCCGTAGTTCCTGGTAACCGTTAAATGCACATCGGCGGGTAATAATCCTGCTTTTAAGTGGTTAATCTTATTTAAGAGCTGTTCAGATAACTTCATCGCGTCGGCGCCTTTCTTTTTGGCAACCGACAGCGTAATTGCCGGGTAATTAGATTTAAAAGCACGGAAATTTGATGCATCAGCTTTCCCATATCCAAACAGCGCGTATTGAACGGGTGTTTCGGCGCCTTCTTCTATTTTAGCTATCTGTTTCAGATAAACAGGCTGTTGCTGATTTATGCCCACTACCAAATTGGCAACATCATCGGCACTTGCTAGAAAGTTACCGGTTTCCACAGAAAAGGCGGTATCCCTTTGGAGCAGCGTTCCGCTTTGCAATTGCATATTGCTGCCCTGGATCTGTTTGCTGAGAGATAGAAAATCAACATGGTTTTCAGCCATCTTATTTTTGTCGAGTAATACTTTTACCTCGCGATCGCGTCCTCCCAGAATATTGACATCGGAAACATCATTTATTTTTTTGATCTCATTAGCCAGTTCCTGTCCAATCAGTTTCAGTTGATAGTCGTCATATTTATCGCTCCAGATAGTTAAGCCAAGTACCGGAACATCGTCTATCGACCGTGTTTTGATCAATGGAAGAGTAGCGCCCTGCGGCATTTTATCCATATTTTTCATTAACTCGCTATACAGTTTTACTAGTGAGCGCTCTACATCTTCGCCCACATAAAACTGTACGATTACCATCGCCTGCCCCTGCATGGAGGTTGAATACACATATTCCACACCTTTTATATTGGAGATCATTTTCTCCATTGGCGCTGCAACTTTGGTTTCCACATCTTTTGGCGAAGCTCCCGGGTAACTAATAAAAATATCGGCCATGGGCACTTGTATCTGGGGTTCCTCCTCACGTGGAATGAGAAAAGTACTATAGCCTCCGATCAGTAAAAAGGCGATCATCAACAAAATCGTTAATTTCGATTGTATGAATGCCTTCGCTATATTTCCTGAAAATCCGTTTTTCATTATAATGATTTATAGTTGGTGATAACGAAGCTGTTACAGCTGCCGTTATTTAATTTTAACCGTAGCACCGTTAAACAGACGGCCATCAGCACTGGTAATAAATTGCTCATTAGCGGCCAGCCCACTTAATACTTCCACCTGACTTCCTACCGTCTTGCCTAACCTTACCCAGCGTAGCAGGGCGGTGTTATTGTTGCCTATTGTATATAATCCTGTTAGTTGGTCTTTATACTCAATACAGGACAGCGGTACCATTACCTGGTCATTGCCGGCAGTATTTTGAGGTGATTGCTTTACGGGGATGAGAATATTAGCATACATACCGGAAAGCAGGCCTTGCTTTTCACTATCCGGGATACGTACCTTGATAAGGTACTGCCCTCCCGTAAACTGCGACGATTGATTGATCTGCGTTACCGTTCCTTTAATCACCTTGTTAGCTGCACTGACACTTACGGTTACTTCGGCTCCCTGGCTTACCTGGCTGATCGAATTTTCAGGAACAACGGCACTTACCTGGTAACTGCCGCTTTGTTCAATAGTTAATATCGGCATACCGGGACTAGCCATACTGCCTGCGTCCATTAGTTTTTGTGTAACTGTTCCGGAAAACGGAGCTACTAAATTGGTATAGCTCAGCGTTGCATTTATTTCATTACGCATTTGTTTGGCGGCATCGAGTCTTGATTTAGCGGAATTGTATTGCAGCGTAATATTATCCAACTCCTTCGCAGATGCGCTTTGCTGTTTATATAAATTGTTAAACCGCTCGTAATCCTTTTGTGCACTGCTGTATCCCGCCTCAGCTTCAGCGATCATCGCGTCGGCCTGGGCTCTTTTTGCCAGGATATCATCATTGCCAATGGTTACCAGTAGCTGACCTTTACTAACCGGATCACCCACTTTTACATTCAACCTGGTGATGTATCCCATTATTCTGGTGCTGATATTGGCGGTTTGACCGGCTTCTATCCGTCCACTCACATTTAAACCTTCCTGTCCGTCGGTAGCAGGTTGACTGACTGTTACCAGAATGGCGGTATCGGCACTGGCTTGACTACCCTTTTTGTCATTGGAAGAGCAGGCACTCATGGTCAATAAACTAATTCCGGTAAGTAGTTGTAATGACCTGATTGTATTTATAGCTGATCTCATATAATTGTCTATTTATTAGCAGTTGCGGTTAGAAATTGGATATAAGCCCTGGATACATTTGAAGAGAATTGAGCCTGTGCAAGCGAAAATTTAAGCTGCGAGAGCTGCGTTTCTGCCATCAATACGTCTGTGGTATTTACCAGGCCCTGCTTATAACGGTTTTGTAAGATGCGCAGCGATTCTGTTGCCTGCTCAATAGCTTCCTTTCCCTGTTTAATTTCAAATGTTGCATCTGACAGATCCCTGTAAGCCTTATCCAAATCTGACTGACTTTGTTCTTTTTGCTGCGCCAGTTGGGTGACCAGCTTATCCCGTTCTGATTTTTGTGCAGCGATTGCATTCTTCGTTTTATTCCCGATGAAAATATTCCAGGATACCTGGACACCAAAGAAATAGGAGTTTGCCCCAAAGCCTGTTACACGACTGTCGTTATACTGATAATTGCCAAATGCATTAATCCTGGGGAGATAGCTCATCTGGCTTGATTTGACCATCAGGTTGGATGCCTCAATAGCTTTTTGTATGGCCATAAAATCAGATCTTTCAGGATATATGTATCGACTGGTATCTACAGCTGTTGGCCCGGTCTGGAGCCCTCCCCCAGGTTTGTATATGGTTCCTGCGGGCTTCCCCATTAGAAGACCAAGATAATCTGATGCGTTTTTTATACCACTTTGTGCTTTGGCTTGGCTGCTTTCAACAGATGTAATATGTACCTGCGCATTTAACAGGTCTGACTTTTGAATTAAGCCCTGTTTAAAATGATTGTCTGTAAAGACGTAAATTGATTTTGCAGTTTGTAGTGCTTCCTCCACCACCTTTAATGCGTCGTATGCCAACTGCAATTGCAAATAGGCATTTTGTACCTCAAACGTCAAGTATTCTTTGGTACGCTGTGTTTTATACTGATAGGCCTCGATTTGTTTTTTTGCTCCCATGCGTTGATACAGCATATCTATATTGAGCAGCGGTTGCTGCACTTCCAGCCTGGTCATATAATTGGAAGTAGCATTGGGGTTATTCAGTAGTACAGGATTGAAGTCATTTTGTGTAATCGTTCTCTGTTCCAGTTTGAATCCAAATGAATTCAACGGGTCATTGGTGCGAATGCCGGTATAAGAAAGACTTACCTGTGGAAGGAAAATGGCGTTTGTCTTTTTGAAATTGATGGCTGCTATATTTTGATCAATCCCGGCGAGATGAATTTCCTTGTTATCGTTTAACGCTGCTGCAATAGCTTCGCTAAGGCTTATATTCTTAACAATTTCCTGTGCTGCCACCTTGCTGGAGGGAGAAAGAAGGAATACAGCAGCAAACCAAGCAGTGAAGTATTTTATCGGGCTCATTAACTTTTGATTTTTAACAAAATTAATGATGGTGGAAATGGTGGATGGTGACATTTGTTACATTTGAGATGAATAGGAACATAAATCAACAACCGGCAAGCTTCGGAATGTTCTGGTGTAAAAGCAGCCGGCTAACCATTCCACCCGGAATTACCCGGTCATCCCATTTTTGTTGCTTTAAATAACCGTATGATCAGCTATCATTTCACTTAATGCTAATCCCCAATGTGGTATTTTTCCTCCCAGGGTGTAATACATCTGTTTAAAGCCCATTTTGAGCGCGTAAGGAGTAACACCCATTTCCAGATGGCTTTCCTTCCCGCCCCACCATTCATTGGTTCGCATATAAAAGCCTTTAATGCCTCCCATGTCGCCCATGCATAAAAGCTCAAACTCCATAGGTTTTATTGGCCCTTTAATAGCGCCAAGATCTTTTGCTAATGAATGCGCCAATACTTCGGCTTCCATATGGCCCAGCGACCCGATTTTTGGAACCGTGATGGATGCGGCATCTCCGACGGCAAAAATGTTCTGATACACGGGATTACGCATATACAAGTCAGTTATGACAAAACCCCTGTCGTCTGTAAAGGGTAACTCCCTTAGAAATGAATGTGCCTGCCAGTCTGGAAAGAGGATGGCAATTTCGGCTTCTTGGGAACTCCCGTTATTAAATTCAATTCCGCCATCGTAGATCTTTTTGATTCCATGGGTATTTGCCTGGTAATTGTATCCCATTTTAGCCATCATGGGCAATAACTGCTCTAAAATAGATTCCCCCGCATCTTCAGCAATTACCTTTGCAGGCGTAGACAAATAAATAGTGGTAGCGTCTCCTTTTTGCTTTTTTTCCAGCCAATGTGCCAACGAAAAAGCCAACTCAACCGGAGGGCCTTCGCAGGCTGTCAACGCTATGGGTAAATTTTCAGGTAGCTTATCGCTCTTACCTTGGTGAAAAATATCTGATGTAATGGCAATTGGGCCACCTTTATATTCTTTGTGCAGATAGTTTCTTAACCGGTTACCGAGAAATGTGTCCGTGACGCTATGACCGAACTCATTAAACCCTTCGATGGCATCATACGCCAAATGGTTGCCCAGGGCAATAACCAGGTAATCGTACTTAATTTTTCTTACAGGGTGCCCCGGCCTTTCGTTTGGATGGTAAAAAATGGTATTCGTATCTGCATCAATCGCAGTAATTTCAGCCTGGATAAACTCACTCCCATCATATTCTAAGTACGACATGAATTTATACTGAAGGTCGATAGCCGGATTAATATTTGCCAGCACCTGGAGCGGAATATTGGGAACAAAAGTGAGCAGTGATTTTTGATCAATAATAGTAATGTCGGCTTTGTCCTTCACTAAAGCATGAATATATCTGGCAGTTGTAAGGCCGGCGAAGTTGCAGCCGAGGATAATTATATGAGGCTTTGCCATAAAATTAATCTTATAATGATTAATTAAAATGTCTATATAGCGCAGAACGCTATTAATGCTCAAAGGTCTGGTTAATCGTATTCCAGCGAAATGATCTTCATCATTAAGTACCCTGACAGGGATCATGTTATTCGATTAATTGCAACCAGGTCCACTAACTGTGGTTATTGTATTTTGGGGTAGATAGCTCAAATCTTCAACGCGCAGGGTTAACGCTTGCAGTGTTATCCCTTATCCGTATTACTATCCGGTACAATACTGACGTATGTCACCGTTTGGCGTGATGGGTATCAGTATCTGCAGGCTTTGGTTTCCCTAATTTTAAATCATAAATAAATAATTAATTAATTAATTAATACACATGAAAGTAGGGGCTACCATATTTTTCATTTTATCTTTTTTGAGATCCTTTGCACAGGATGCCAGGGAGATTGTAAAAAAAGCTGATGAAAAAATGCGCGGAAGCACCATGCAGGCAGAAATGACTATTAAGATCATTCGTCCGGCATGGGCCCGGGAAATGGAATGTAAAATATGGACGAAAGGGAATAACCTGGCAATGATCCTTCTGACAGCACCTGCGAAAGACAAAGGTATTGTGTTCCTGAAACGGAAGAAGGAAGTATGGAACTGGATGCCGGTACTCGAACGCAATATCAAACTTCCCCCGTCAATGATGAGCCAGAGCTGGATGGGAACTGATTTTACCAATGACGACCTGATTAAGGAATCCTCAATAGTGGAAGATTATGACCATGCTGTTATTGGTGACACCATTATTCAAAACCGGAGTTGTTATATTATCCGCATGATATCGAAACCAGCTGCGGCAATCATATGGAGTAAGGTGATCCTGTGTATTGATAAAAAAGATTTTCTGGAATTGCATAGCCGTTTTTATGACGAAGACGGTCAGCTTGTCAATACAATGAATAGTTATGATATAAAATTGATGCATGACCGCATCATTCCTACCCGTTTTGAAATGATCCCGGCCGATAAAAAAGGGCAAAGAACGGAAATGATCTATAAAAGCATGATATATAACAATCCGATTGATGACGAATTTTTTTCTACTGAAAAAATGAAAAATTTGAATTAGCATGTGGCTGATAAAAATGGCATGGAAAAATATGTGGCGTAACCGCAGCAGGACTGCCATTACAATGGCGGCAATTTTCTTTGCCGTCATTTTATCCGTTATAGCAAGTAGCTTAAAAGATGGCATTTTCAGTAACCTGGTAAAAAATGTGGTCAGCTTTTATACAGGCTACATCCAGATACATAAGAAAGGCTTTTGGGATGAGCAAACGCTGGATAACAGTTTCAAATCATCCTCAAAAACAGTACGATTGATCCGGGGTAATAAGAATGTAACTGCTGTTGCTTCCAGACTGGAATCTTTTGCGCTGGCATCCTCCGTTAACATTACCAAGGGATGCCTGGTGGCAGGTATTGAGCCTGAGAAGGAAAATAGGATCACTTTCCTGGAAAAAAAAGTTATCCAGGGAAGCTATCTGCTGGATACCGACTACGCTGTGCTGCTGTCACAGGGGCTTGCAGAACGGTTGAAATTAACAACCAATGACACGGTTGTCTTAATAGGACAGGGCTATCACGGCGCCACTGCAGCAGGAAAATATCTTGTGAAGGGAATTGTAAAATTTGGCTCTCCTGATCTGAACAGTAGAACATTATTCATGCCTTTAGCGACGGCACAGAATTTCTATAACGCCGATAGTATGATAACTTCTTATGTCCTCTCATTGAGAAATACAAACAATTTGCAGGGTATACGTTCCCAGCTCGGCGAACCGTTAGGAAGAGACTTTGAAGTGATGAGCTGGGAGGAAATGATGCCCGAGGTAAAACAGCATATTCAAACCGATTCAAGTAATATGAAGTATGTACAGGGCATTTTGTACCTGCTTATCTGCTTTGGCATCTTTGGTACGTTACTGATGATGATGGTAGAGCGAAAGTTTGAAATGGGCATGCTGGTTTCAATTGGAATGAAAAAGAGTAAGCTCATTATATTATTGCTATATGAGTCTGTGTTTACAGTATTGGTCGGTTGCTTGCTGGGCATTACAGCCAGTATTCCGCTGGTGTATTATTTAAACAGGCATCCTATAAAAATGGGCGGAGAAACAGCTAAAGTCTATGAAAGATTTGGCTTTGAAGCGATATTTCCGACTTCCACCGAAGTATCCATATTTATTTATCAGGGTATAGTTGTGCTGATCATTGGTTTGCTACTATCGTTATACCCGATGTATAAGGTAATTAGATTAGATCCTGTAACAGCTATGAAGCGTTAATAAAGTTTGACATGATTTTCATAATGGCATGGCGGAATATCTGGCGCAATAAAATGCGGAGTATTATTATTATGTCATCTATAGCGATAGGATTGTTTGCCGGAATTTCCGTGCTGGCCCTGTATAAGGGCATGATGAAAAGCCGGATCCGCAATGTAATCGATTCAGAGGTGGGGCATTTGCAAATACATAATATTGATTTTAAAAAGGATTACGATCCCCAGTTCATATTAGCAAACGGCGCCGAAGTACTAAAATCAGTGAGAGATATTCCTGAAGTTAAGCTGGCCGCATCCAGAAGTATTACCATGGGGATGCTGGCAACACCAACCGGCAGTGCTGGTGTACAAATAAACGGCATTAGTCCTGATCTCGAGTACCAGTTATCGCAACTAGAAAAGAAAATCATCCAGGGAAAACCCTTTGATCCGAAAAAAAAGAATGAGATAATGGTTGGCCGGAAACTGGCCCAAAAGATGAAACTGAAACTGAGATCAAAATTGGTACTCACTTTTACAGATACGTCGGGCAATATGGTATCCGGCGCATTTCGGGTGAATGCTATTTACCAAAGTGATAATGCTCCCCTAGATGAAAAAAATATATATGTCGGCATCGGAGAACTGAATACTTTGCTTGGTATTCAAAACGCGTTTCATGAGATCGTGATTTTATTGAAAAGAGATGCAGATGTAAAAAAAGTACAGCAGCAACTACAACAAAAATTTCCTGCATGCCAAATTGAATCATGGAAAGAAATTTCACCGGAAACTGATTTGCTGGTGAAAACAGTAGACCAGTATTCCTACATCATCATGTTTATTATTATGTTTTCGTTAGCATTTGGTATTGTGAATACTATGCTGATGGCCATCCTGGAACGAACCCGTGAAATAGGTATGATGGTGGCCCTGGGAACAAACCATGTCAGAATATTTTTAATGATTTTTCTGGAAACCATTTTTTTAACGCTCGGAGGAATGCCAGTAGGACTTTTTATAGCCTGGTTGGCAACAGCTTATTTCAATAAACATGGTCTTGACTTGTCGGGGATGGGACGGGAGATGATGAGCAGCTTTGGTTTTGGAACGATGATTTACCCTGAATTTCCCACCGATAAGGTAATTGGCGTATTATTGATAGTAGCCGGAACGGCGTTTGTTTCATGTTTGTTGCCTGCCATCAAAGCGTTAAAACTGCGTCCGGTAGAGGCTTTGAGAAGATAAGTGAAACCGGGACGTAACTCAGGCTCAAAAAGGGATAATTATGAATACGGTTATCGATGCCCATAATGTAAGCAAGGTATATAATAGGGAAACTGTTCCTGTGTATGCCATCAATAATGTGCATTTGCATATAGAAAAGGGAGAGTTTGCCGCATTGGTGGGACCATCAGGGTCGGGGAAAACCACCTTATTGAATTTAATTGGAGGGTTGGACAAGCCGGATACCGGGAGCGTGTTTATTAATGAACTTGACATTACAAAGCTATCAGCCAATAAATTGATTGATTTCAGGCTAAAGAATATTGGCTTTGTATTTCAGTCATTCAACCTTATCCCGGTTTTGACGGCAAAGGAGAACGTGGAATTGATTATGCAGTTGCAGGGTATAGAGAAAAGCGTAAGAGATGTCAGGGTGCAGCAATTGTTCCGGCAGATAGAGATGAGTGATAAAATGGATGTCCGGCCGGCGCAGCTTTCTGGGGGGCAGCAGCAGCGTGTAGCTGTGGCAAGAGCTTTGGCAAGCAGGCCGAAGTTTGTATTGGCAGATGAACCAACAGCAAATCTTGATTCAAAATCTGCCTTCAATTTATTAGACATTATGACGAAGCTTAACAAAGAAGAGCATATCACTTTCCTTTTCTCAACGCATGACCAGAGAGTAATTGAACGGGCAAGAAGAATTATAACCCTGGTAGACGGCAGAATAGTCAGCGATACCGCGGCTGTTTCTACCAGGCACGAAAAGGCCGATGTGTAAGCAATGAGAAAGCTGTTACTATGGTGCTTTGTATTACTGCCGGCGCTTACAACAAATGCGCAGGACAGTACCGTTATACCTCATAAATTAACAGTTAACGGTTATATTAAAGACCTGCAGACACTCACTTTTGACAAAGATTTTAATGATCTGGTGGCCGGTAATCTCATCCATAACCGCATTAATGTCAAGTGGAAGCCTTCAGTGGAAATCTCTGGTGTTGCCGAATTCCGTAACCGCTTGTTTTGGGGTGAAGAAGTAAAACTCATACCTCACTTTGCATCTCTTTTGAAAAATGAGAATGAAGCCATAGACATGCAAAAAATATGGATTGAGAGTAGCTCCCTGGTCCTGCTTACCAACATAGAGAGGCTGTATTTTGATTACAATAACGATAAGTTAAACCTTCGTATTGGCAGACAACGTATTAACTGGGGAGTAAACGCAACCTGGAATCCGAATGACATTTTTAACTCTTATAATTTTCTCGATTTCGATTATGAAGAACGGCCCGGTGTCGACGCAGGAAAAATCCGGTACCTGTTGCGTAACTCCTCTAACGTAGAATTTGCCTATTCTTATATGGATAAAGAGGATGGGGGTATTGCGGCGGTAAAATATGCTCTTGATAAATGGAATTATGATCTGCAGTTTATTGCAGGTTGGTATCATAACCAGCTAACAGCTGGCGCAGGCTGGGCGGGTAGCATCGGAGACGCAGGGTTTAAAGGCGAAGCGCAGTATTTTTTTGCAGGAAAAGATTCAGTGAGCCACCTAAACTTAGCGCTGGAAGGAGATTATATGTTTAGAAAGGGTTGGTATCTGAACCTGGGGGTTTTGTTCAATAACAGGGGCTTAAACAGACCTGTTGGCAACTGGAGTACTTTAGATTTGGTACTTTCGCCGGAGAACCTGATGCCAACAAAATGGAACTTGATTGTTAAGTGCGCCAGGGAAATTACTCCTTTACTATCTGTAAATATTACCGTTTTATACTCACCGGGAGCTAATTTGACCATTTTTTACCCTTCCCTTCAATATAGTATCGCTACAAACTTGGATGTAAATTTTGTGTGGCAGTCTTTTTACGCAGGGCAAAATCATGGATTTGAGGCGATCAATCACCGGGCATTTTTACGCCTGAAATGGAACTTTTAAAAGGTAGGAGAATGTAGAAATATGGACGTTTATTCGAGCTGGTGACAGTCTACCTATACAATTGCTGAATTTGTAAATCAGCTTGATATGATAAAGAAATTTACCAAAAAAGCTATAAAACAATAAATATTTATTGTTTATCAATAATTATTTGTTATTTTACAGGGGCCCTAAAATTCATAAATCATTATGAAAAGAATTTCAATAATATTTCTTCAGGCAGTCATCGTGCTTATCGGGGTTGTGGGACTTGCTATTTTAATTCGATTTCCTTTAACCGAAGGAAGAGCCGCCAACTTAGACTTGTTTAGTATTTACCTTGATCCATTTATCTTGTATGGATATGTAACATCAATAGCTTTTTTTATTGCACTATACAAGGCGTTCAAATTACTTGGATATATCGGACGGAATAAAGTATTCTCGCCAAATGCTATTAAGGCTTTAAGGGCCATAAAGTATTGTGCAATCGTACTGGGTATTCTGATTGTAGCGGCAGGACTGTATATAAGAATATTTCATAATAAAGAGGACGACTCTGCGGGTTTTCTTGCCATTTGTATCGTGACTACTTTGGTTTCTGCCGTAGTCGCCACTGCTGCAGCAATATTTGGAAAAATACTGCAGAATGCATAGATATGAAGTCTGAAAATGACTTAACGATTTAAGCTATGCCAATTGTTGTAAACTTATATGTGATGATAGCAAAGCGAAAAATTACGCAAAATGAACTTTGTGAAAAGATGGATCTGACATTAGTAGTTATAATGGGTATTTGTCATTTTTGTTTTTTTGAATAAAGAGTGGTTTCTTGTTTGTTAAAGGTATCCCCTTATTTAGGTATTGAGAGGAGGTAAAATGGACTTTATAACAGGGTAGTTTGGCCAGATTCGTTTCCGGCGCTATCCTCCGTTTTAGTATACGGTAAGAATGAGACAAATAGCTAACAATATGATACAAATAGGTGAATTACTTAAAGGAAGTCTTCTTATTTTTTAGATAGTTTAATCACCTTAACCTTCAAAAGATTATCTTATGAAAAGAATGACTTCCTTTTTGTTTGCTACACTCATTCTTGTCGGCACTTTCAATTTGAAAGCGGTTTGTGCATCCAGACAACCGGTGTTTGCACCAGGATTACAGGCGTCGGCTTTATCATGGAATTTTATTTATGCCTTTGGTAACGGACCTGTACCTGGCTTAAGTTGGTCAGGTAATTATCTGTATATCACTACCGGCAGCTACGTAGTATATTCTGCTAACGGATATGCCTTCCTGACACCTTCTACCCCGGTTTATTGTAATGCTGAAGATAATGCAAACACCTATGTACAGGTTTTTGTGAGCGGCAGCAGTAATGTTTCGTATTACGATTTTCAGTCGTACTAAAAACACCGGCGCTTCCTTTTATGGAGTGAAGAAGAACAGTCTTTCACAACTATCCCGTTTTTTGTGGACCGACGGCGTGGTGTTAATCGCCATTGAGGTCACTGTTATGTATTTGGGTATAGCCTTTAAACTTCATTACAACATCATGGTATTGCAGGTATTCAGTACCTTTGTCGGCCAGTATTGGATCTACGAGTAGCGTAACTTGTTGGTAATGTACTTCTACGGCAGCGCCTCTGATTAAATCTTTATAAATCCATCATCAAGTAGTTACATTTTGGTTCGATGCGTATTTTTTAGTGCGTAATACGAACACTGATCTGGTGAACATTATCGTATGCCGGGAGAATGTACCTGGCCAGTAAGTCAAAAGCTCTTTTGGCCTTCCAGGAATTATAGTTCCCCTGCGTGAAGACTACGACTAAATTCAGTCGTTTTATGATCATGATATATTGGCCGCCATTTCCGGAAGCGAGTTGGATTTCTTCCCCGTACGTTGGGGTCTTAATATTTTCCGTATACCAATAGTATCCGTAATAGGTTTGTTGTGCGGTGGCAACAGGTGACCGGCTGCTTTTCATAAATGAAAAGCCGGGTATAGGAATCAAAGTCTGGCGGGAAGCATTCAGCCAGGATTCGGAGACTATGCGGTGATCTTCCCATATTCCATTTTGTGCTACCAACATTCCGATTTTCAGCATATCTGCGGGCCTCATGTAAAATGACCCGGCAGTCATGCCATGGCCGGAAGGATCAACTGTCCACCTGTAATTGGTGATGCCCATGGCGTGAAACAGGTACTTTTCTGCAAATTCCATGACAGGCATTTTTGCAGCCTGGCTAATAATACCACCAACAATCATGGGGTCACAGGAGGTATAGGCCCAAACTTTGCCAGGGGGATTTTTCATCGGCAGATGGAGTGAAAATTTAAGCCAGTCTTTTGTAGCCACCATATCAGTTTCACAGTCTTTGCCATCATTAAACTCTTCGCAATCAAATCCGGATTGCATATTCAGCAAGTCTTTTATCGTCATGTTTTTTTTAAGAGAGTCGCCAGCGGTGAAATCAATATAGCCGGGAAAGAAAGAATAGACCTTTTGATGAACATTTTGAATAAATCCTTTATCAATAGCAATGCCCATTAATAAGCTGGTAATTGATTTAAAGGAAGAACGTAAGTCGTGTAGTGAGTCTCTTGCCCAGCCATTAAAATATTGTTCATAGCACAGGATACCATCTTTTGAAATCAGGATACTATGAATATCTGTGTACTCATTTGCTGTTATCACAGCCGTTAAACTGTCTGAAAGATCTCGTTGTGCAGTGTTCAAGCACTGGCATAAACTGGTATAATAAAAAAACGAAATCGTAAACAGGAGCAATACAATCTTTTTCATGGCAGGTAACGGTGAGCCTTATGACAATAAAAATTTGCAACTATGTTTTCTAATGCTGTTAGTGTAGGGTAATTAAGTTGTATCCAAAAAAGATGATGACAACCTGCGCCTGCACTTGTATTTCGTTGTTTGCCATGTCGGGAATGAATGCCATGGCGCAGGTAAGCACCAATAATATGGATACACCGATCAGAATCAGCTTTATTTCATATTTCCTGTTCATAACAGTTGATGAAAGCATCGGGAGCTGATTTCGTCCAATCTCTGCGAAAGGAGCTTACTTTTTCACCAGCGAGTCGGCAAGGGCAATTGTTTGATTTTGTTGTGTGATAAACCCTTTCAGCTGTTTTGTGTCCGGTAAGTTATCTTGTTGGTATTTTTCAATAACGGGCAAGGTTCTTACAATCTTCAGTACCTGGTGAAGGTCTGATATGCTGGTTTCGTTTTCCGCGAGTGTTTTCAGCAATTCACTGTGTTGCACCGTGCGCGCCTGATATGTTGTTAGGTGGTTAGCAATTAAAAGTTTCATTTTATCTCTGAGCAACGAATCGCTAATGGCGGAAATGTTTCTATCTGCTGATCTGAAATAGGATTGTATTTTGCCATTAAACTTATCAAATAATTCCGTTGAGTCCTCTTTGCTGTTATTAAGGCCGTCAATGTTTACTTCCAGTCTTTTTAAAGCAGCGTCTTTACTGACAAGTTCATCGTAAAGACTTTCAACTAAATCGACACCATCCCCTCTTTTTGAAATGATTTCAAAAGAACTTTTGTCTTCAAGTGCTTTGGGTGAGTGTGGTGGAGGAGGATTTTGTACACGTATATTGTGACAGGAAAAAAGTGTCAGTACAAGAAATGCTGATAGGTATATTTTCAGTGTCATATAAGGAATAATAGGTTAATGAGCCTTGACGCATAATCGGTTGCTAATAACGATCTTGCACTAAATATAAGAAAGAAAAAACAATACGCCCCTAAATACTTAGCGGTTTGTTTCCGAAGGGCAATTGAACACGCACTTCTTTATACATGATTTTCGTCACAAAAAGGCCTGACGTCCCTCATTTATTTCACAGATAAAATCATCTTTCTTTGAGAAAAGTTGAGAAATGCCTAATTATTTCACTAAGCCTTCAAAGTCAGCTGAAGCGGAAGTAACCGGCGCCATTAAGCAATGGGCTTATTCTTTAACAGATAAGGACAGTCTGGACCCTTTATTTGAAAGGATTGGTGAGTCCCGGATTGTGATGCTCGGTGAAGCATCTCATGGAACACATGAGTATTACAATTGGCGTAGTTATATTTCCAGGCGGCTGATTGAAGAGAAAGGGTTCAATTTCATTGCAGTAGAAGGAGATTGGCCCGACTGTTACCGCCTGAACAGGTATATAAAGAATTATGCTGAAGAAGGGAAAGGTGCATTTAAGGTGCTGCATGCTTTTAATCGTTGGCCAACATGGATGTGGGCGAATTGGGAAATCGTTGCGTTGGCCGACTGGTTACAGCATTACAACCAGGCGTTACCATTAAACAAGAAGGCAGGGTGCTATGGGCTGGATGTTTATAGCCTGTGGGAGAGCATGGAAAGCATTATGCAATACCTTGGGAAAACAGATCCGCAGGCACTTAAAGCGGCGGAAGAGGCATTTAAATGTTTTGAACCTTATCGATATGACGAGGGGCAGTCATATGCAAGAGCAACGCAGTTTGTCCCGGAATTGTGTGAAAATGAAGTAGTGCATTTGCTGAAGGAGATCCGTGCCAAACTCCCTTCTTACAATACAGATCATGAAAATGTACTTAATGCCGAACAAAACGCTTTAGTGATGGTAGATGCGGAAAGATATTACCGTGCAATGATTCATGGCGGTCCGCACTCCTGGAATATTCGTGATGATCACATGGCTCAGACGCTTGACCGGCTGCTGAAATACCATGGTGAAAAAAGCAAGGCCATTATCTGGGCGCATAATACACATGTAGGAGATGCCCGGGCAACTACTATGAGTGAGGAAGGGATGTATAATATCGGGGAGCTGGCCAGGCTAAAATATGGTGATGATAAGGTGGTACTGGTGGGTTTTGGTTCATATAAGGGCACTGTAATCGCGGGAAGCAGGTGGGGAGCATCCATGCAAAAAATGCAGGTCCCGCCTGCTTTTGAAGGGTCATGGGAGCATTTGTTGCATACTGCGGGTAATCATAACAAATTACTGATAATGAGTGATTTTAATCACGATGTTTTTATGGAGAACCATATTGGCCATCGTGCTATAGGAGTGGTTTACCATCCGCAATATGAAAAGTACGGAAATTATGTGCCTACCATACTTCCCTTGCGGTATGATGCTTTTATTTATATCAATGAAACAACAGCGTTACATCCTTTGCATATTCAACCGGATGGTCATCAGATGCCGGAAACATTTCCTTTTGGCGTTTAAATAGTGATGATGCTCGTCTGCAGGAAGGATGGTAAGGAGTACGGAAACACAGGTATGATCATAATCAGCATCACTATTGAGAAGGATCATTTTTCCCAGGGGGATAAAATGAATAACAGCTTTTGTTTTTATCACCCAATAGTATTTTTTAAAATTATAATTTTTATGAAGAAGATTATTGCTGCACTGGATGTACTCTATTTTTCGGAGGAACAGGTGGAAACTTTTAAATATATAGCAAAGGAAACACAAAGTCCTTTAACAATTTTATGTCTGGATAATATTATCAGTGAGCTGATGCCAATGGGCAGCGTAGATCCGGAAGGTTATGCTTATAGTTATGAGCAGATTTCTGCTGAAAAAAAGGCTGCTATGGAGGCGCGGCGGGATAATAACCTGAAATGGCTACATACAATCTGCGATAGCGGTAATACAGAGATCGAATTAAAGGACACTGCCGGAATAGCTGCAATAAAAATAATTGAGGAAAGCAGGTTTGCCGATCTCTTACTGATTAACAACAGTACTTCATTTGCTACTTTGTATGATACAAATCCGCCCCGGTTCGTAAAAGACCTGCTGGCTGACGCCGAATGCCCGGTGATGGTTTTACCGGATAAGATAACGCCCATCCGGGAAATTATATTCTCCTACAACGGAACATTTTCTTCTATGTATGCTATCAAACAGTTTACCCAGCTTTTCCCCGGATATGCTGATATGCCGGTAAAAGTAGTATATGTGGCAGAAAAAAAGGAAAGGTCCATCCCCTGGGCATCCAAGCTTCGTGAGTACCTGGACAGGCATTATGATGCTGTTGAATATATCACACTGGAAGGGGAGCCAGCAACGGAATTTCTTGCCATGCTGATTCATAGAAAAGATTGCCTCATAACTTACGGAGCTTACGGCAGAAGCGGGGTTTCCCGGTTTTTCCGGAGAAGCCATGCGGATAATATTTTAAGGACGGTCAATATACCGGTATTTATTACTCATCCCTGAAATATCTTTTTGTGAAGTGCTTTGGGGTTTATTACAGTTTTTTCATTGATCAACTATCTGGTTATGATTAATAAAGTAGCTGGGGAAGCCAGTAAAACGGAAACTATAAAGACCATTTACGCCCGGCGCGCTGTCAGGAAGTATAAAGACAAACCGGTAGACAAGAAGTTGATAGAGCAGATACTGGATGCCGGACGAATGGCGCCCTCGGCGATGAATAAACAGCCCTGGAAATTTTATGTGCTCACCAACAAAGAAATGATACATGCTGCCTCCAAAGAAATAGCTGGTGTTGTACTCAAAGGTACTTTGAAATCGGGAGTATCCGGAATTGCCGGGGTGTTAAAGGCAGCGTCCGGGCTTTTACATTTCGCCCATGGCATTGATTTTAACACCATCAGAGATCCTGTCTTTTATGGAGCGCCCGTGGTCATATTCCTAACCGCTCCGAAGAATAATGAATGGGCTTCTTTGGATATCGGATTATGTGCGCAAAATATTATGCTGGCAGCAAAGTCATTGGGTCTTGATACTTGTCCTGTTGGTTTCGGGACTTATGTGGAGAAAACCCGTATTTTTCCCAGGTTGCAAATACCTGCGGCAGAGAAAGTAAAACTGACTATTATTCTGGGCTATGGTGACGAATCGCCGAAAGTGCATAAACGAATAAAGGATAATCTATTATTCATTGAATAAAAATTTAGTCATGGAAAAGATCTTTGAAAACAAAGTAGCCATAGTTACGGGGGGAAGTTTTGGAATTGGCCGGGCAACAGCGGTAGCTTTTGCAAAGAGAGGTGCAAACGTGGTGATCGCAGATTGGATAGAAGATGAAGAACAGTTGACCTTAAAACAAATTGAAGCGGCAGGTGGCAACGGCTTTTTTGTAAAATGTGATGTGTCGAAACCAGGTGATATAACAGCCGTAATTGATAAAGCCTTTTCCGCCTATGGTCGCCTCGATTTTGCATTCAATAATGCCGGGATAGAAGGCATATCTGCCGTAACGCAGGAATGTACCCAGGACAATTGGGAAAGGACCATTGCGATTAACCTGACAGGTGTTTGGTTATGCATGAAACATGAGCTGTCTCACATGATCAGGCAGGGTAGAGGGGCCATTGTTAATTGTGCATCTGTTGCAGGCCTGATCGGATTTGCCGGGCTTCCCGCATATGTGGCCAGCAAGCATGGAGTGATTGGCCTCACCAAAACAGCCGCATTGGAAACAGCAAAGCTGGGAGTACGTGTTAATGCGGTGTGTCCCGGAGTAATTAGAACCGCCATGATCGACAGAATTACAGGGAAAGACAAAGTGGTGGAGCAACAATTTGTGAATATGGAGCCAATAGGCCGGTTCGGAGAGCCTGAAGAAGTGGCGGAGGCGGTTATCTGGCTCTGCTCAGATGAGGCCTCTTTTGTGACCGGACATGCCATGCCGGTTGACGGAGGATGGATTGCTGCCTGAAAAAAATTTCTATGACCAGCCTGGATGAATAGCAGCCAGAGATGAATAGAGTTTATTATTTTGCCAAGATCGGCATTAATCATTGTGTTGACATATCTCATTGGAAAATAAATTGAAATAAACGTTTTTCATAAAAAGAATTGTTATGGAAAAGAAAAAAAATGTAAAACCATCAGAAGTTCCAATTCCATCAAATCCGGAAATTGTGCCTGATACATCGCCAGGGGGGCCTTTATTGCCAGGTACACCGGAGATTGCACCTGAAGAAGACCCAAACGAGCCTGTGCAACCGGCAGAAATACCGCAACCCGGACAACAAGTGTTGGGTATTTTCAGATTATGAATTCTTTCCCGTCAGCAGCAACATCGAGTATTATACTGTCGTGATTTAACGCGTTGATCTTCATTTTTCCGGCAGACGGATCCTTTACAAACCAGGCTCCAAAATGCATGAAGATCAGATGGTTGGTATATTTTCCGAAGAAATCAATAAGATTGGGAACACCGGTGTGACCAAACAGGCGACCATCTGCACTTTTTCGTACAATCCCGCCCCGCCTCAAATGGCTGGCTTCCGTTATCACTACGTCGAGTCCCGCGAGATAGTGGTGATATGGTTCGGGAATGCTGACCATATCACCTGTATAGAGAAGCCTTTTATTCTTTTTTTCTATCAGATAGCCCTGCGATTTAACCTTGATACTGTGAACAGTCGGAATGGGAGTTATCTTATAGCCGTTTTGAATAAAAGTAGCAGACACTACATGGATATTTTTTGATTCCCGCCAGGGCTCCGGCGAAAAGACAGGCATTGGGAAGTTTAAAGTTGTTTTCTCATTGATGAAATAGGCGTGATCAGGGTGCAAATGCGTCAGGAGCACACAGGAAGGAGCATATGACAGATACTCTTTCTCTCCCATGTCACACAAAATTTGGTCGTCTATCAAAATGCCGGAATGTTTTCGGTATTCCGGATGGGTTACTTCGATCTGACCTATAGCGCCTAATATTTTGATCCGCATAGCGCAAAGCTTTCCTTCGCGAAGATATCCCTAAAAAAGGAAAGAATAAGAGAGAAAGCATTAAACAAAGAGTGAGTGCCGCTGACTTGAATCATTCAAATAGAAGAGATCATATACAATAAAGCGTTAGCAGAAGATAAAATTGGCACTATGCTCCCGTGTAATGTAATTGTTCAGGAAAAGAAACCGGGAAAGATTGAAGTATCAGCCCATCAACCCGACAGTGTCTATGAAGACCATACTAAACAAAGATTTACACAAGATAGCAGGAGAAATAAAGGACAAATTAAAGAAAACATTAGAGCTGGTATAACATAAAGTCTTGACATGAGAGGCAACGGTAAATTTAGTACCCGTTATCCGGCCTTCAGAATATACGCGGTTAAAAGTATTCACCGGTAGCTATGGACAAGGATTTTAACCTAAATAAAAACAGGACAAACGGGAATGAATCTCATTTGTCCTGTCAAGTCGGGATGACTGGATTCGAACCAGCGGCCTCTTCGTCCCGAACGAAGCGCGCTACCGGGCTGCGCTACATCCCGTTTGGGGTGGCTAATTTAGTAAATTCCCCCAATTATTTCATCGGATTTTTTTCGGTACCAGCGATCGGTGTACTGTTTTGTGCTACTTCTTCTGCCGTGAGCCCGTACATAGGGGGCGTTTTTACGCCCAGCAGGTTCAGGTAAATATATAGTTCGCCGCGATGGTGAATTTCATGTTCTACCATGGCGCGCATCCATTTCCATCTGCGCATTTCTACATGGCCGGGTGTGGTGCATTTACGTTGCAGGTCTGCATCGCTCAGTTGCCGGAATATGGCGAGTGATTGTTGGTGTAGTTCATTGAAGAAGGCAACCACGTTGTCGTAGCCGTCGGCCAGGTCTTTGCCACAGCCTTGGTAGGCGCTGGGGCGACCGGCGATGGTTTCTGCAAACATATACCTTTCGATGGTGGCAATATGCCGGATTTGGTCGCCGATACTGAATTTTCCCGGCTTGTACGACCAGTCAAGCTGATCGGGCGGCACTACGCTGATGAGCCGGAGGGTACGTTCCCGTACTTTGTCGTAGTAGTCGAGAAAGGGTGGTATGCTAAGGATTTCCATGGCTTATTTGCTGGCTTTTATGAGGGTGATTAAAGAGGTGGCGACTTGTGTTTCCTTACCGTTATTCCGGATAAAAAGATCGGTTTGTGCTACTGTAATAGTGGCGCCTCCCTTGATCACGGAGGCTTTGGCGATGAGCATTTGACCTTTCGCCTGGCGCAGAAAATTGACCTTAAATTCTATGGTGAGAAAGGAAACATCTTCCGGGTAAAGTGTGGTGGCGGCGTAGCCTCCCGCGGTATCGGCCAGTGCGGCAATGACGCCCCCATGAAAAATGCCGGAAGTACGCAGGAGGAAATCGGTGGGAGGTACGGCAATAGCGATAGATCCGTGATCGATGTGTTCGATGTGGGCGCCATAAAATTGCATGAGCTTTTGCCGGCCAAAACTAGCGTTGATTCTTTCGCTGATCTGTAGGTCTAACATATGTGTCGTTTCAGGAAAGATAGGCATTTCGGGGCTATTTGTAAGGCTTCCGTTAAAGGTTCGTTAACAAGGCAACAATTAACGAACATTACTCGTATTAACTATAAACAACTGTTATGAAAAAGATATCTTTCTCCCGCCTATGGAGGAGACAGTGGATTGCATACAGTTCTTTATTTTTTGCTGTATGTATGGCTGCCTGTAGTGGCGGGGGCTATAATAGTGGTAACGGTAACCCTGGCGGAGGTAATACTTATACCGTTAGTGCAACATTGACCGGCGCACAGGAAACGCCTGCCAACAGTAGTACCGGTACTGGTACGCTTACGGGTACTTATGATCCTGCAACCTATAAGCTCAGCTTCACCCTCAGCTGGAGCAAAATCAGCGGAGTGCCTACAGGTATGCACTTCCACGGGCCTGGTGCAGCAGGTGTGGCAGCCCCGGTGGTATTTGCCATCACAGGTTTTCCTGCCGCCGTTACCGGCACAGTGTCCGGAACAGTAACGCTTAGTGCAGGCCAGGCAGGCGATCTGCTCTCTGGTAAATGGTATGTAAATATCCATACCGCAAACTTCCCCAACGGGGAAATAAGAGGGCAGCTTTCGACCTCGGTAATGACCACCAGCCCGGGAGGAACGCCAGGGTATTAGCTTAAACAAAAGGATGCTTCAGGCAATGGAGGCATCCTTCTGGCTGTTATTTTGAACCCTTTTCCACGCTTTTTATATCTTCTTGCCTGTTTTGCTTAAAGTCGAAGTGATCAAAGGCAGGAGAGGAGGGAATCTGCAAGGTATAGCTGTCGAGTATGCTCACGGTAATTACCACATCAGCAATGGCTACATCCACGATATGACCGCCTGCATCCCGGGTATCCGACAGGTAATGAAAATGATATCCCGCGATGTTGGTGTTATCCATGTACGCCGGTAAACGATAGCCTACCAGGTCGCCTGTACAGGCATTGAATTGAAAGAAATGTTGCAGACCTAACATGCCCGCCAACGGCGGGTATGGTGCCTCATGTACTGGCGGAAAAGCCCTTGTTTTCAGGTGGCTGAACTTACCCTTGATATGAATGGCATACAGGCCGTTCATATTTGGTAAAAGGCTGTCCAGGTAATGATATAGGGCCGCTTTGTCCATCGACTGATGCACGGTGAAAGTCAGGTCGGTATGAAAGAAATTGACCATGCTGAAAGGCGTCAGCTGCCGTCGGTGCAACACTTCCGTAGTTTTTCCCGTATATTGTGTCTGGTAGGCCTTACCATCTAAAAACAGTAGCTCTCCGTCTATTTTATCCGGCGCGCCGAGGCCAAAATCTCCTTTTGTCACAAGGGAGTCTATCGGGTAAAATCCATCATACAGGCCGCCCATCAATCCACTGGCTACTCCTGCGGTAAAGAGCTGGTGATGTGTGGTATCTTTTACCGGCTGCCCGGCAGGAGTGGATAGTGTTAGCAGCAACGTTAAAATAGGGAAGTACATGTTCGTTGGTATCGTTGAAATATGATAAAATACCGGAAAGGTAGAAAAAAAATAAAAGAGAAGAAATGTAAAATCGCCCACTGTCACAGGCCCACGGAAAGTTACTATCTTTGGATAACCGGCAGCTGCCGGTTGTTAACTTCCCAGGTATGAGATACATTATTGGTTTATCCGTTTTATTATTGCTGATCATGGAGTCACCTGTACAAGCCCAGAAAGCTTTCCCTGTAATACCCGGCTATTACAATGCCAGCCGTATGGAAGTAGCAGAAGAACTATGTGTGTTTGACAATAACCGCTTTGTATACGCCATGAGCTACGGCGCCCTCGACCAGTTTGTGAAAGGCGTGTGGATACAGCAACACGATACTATTTACCTTTCTACCGACCCCGTGAAAAGTAAATATGTGGTCACGTCTTCCACAGATAAAAAAGTCCCGGCAGGGAAACTATTGCTGGTATTTAAATTCAACTACCGGCATGCACCGTATATTAATTTTAGCTTCTCTCCCCATCCCGCGCCCACAGATCCTCCCGCGATGACCCAAACGGCCGAAGGTTTCGAAACGCTTGTCAACAGCCCCGCATCGCGGCATTTATACCTGGTACATACGATGTACGATACCGGATATTCGGAATATATCCTGCCGGATAAAGTCAACAAATTATACATTGCTCCGGGGGATGGCCTGGGCAAACCTGTCTTCCAGAATATCCCCTTCCTGGTGGGCGACAGCTGCTTAATCAATATCCGCGACGAAAACCGCCGCTTCAGCTACCAGGGACCGGTAGCCGAAAAAGATAAAGTATTGGCCAGCCCAGGCAATGAACAATAGGCGCTATTTTTCTGCTGGAATGGCAGCGGTGGTGTAAGGACACAGGAACTGCCAGTTGAGCGACTCATACAGGGCCTTCCCTTCCGGCGTAGCCACCAGTAAGCCTTGCGAAGCCCCATTTGCCAGGGCTGCTTCTTCCAGGGCTTTCATGACAATACTCCCGAGCCCCCGGCGCTGATGGTCGGGCTGTGTGGCAATGCGGTCGTAAATAGCATAGCCATCGGTGATGGCTATACGACCAACGGCGGCTTCTTCTCCACCTGTTGTCAATAAGCGGACAATGAATACAGGAGCTTCCGTGATCACTTCCAGGCGATACCCTGGCGGAAGGGGATGCTTGGGCGCGCTCATAGGACCCGGACAAGCCATCATAAAAGCATGTGTGGTGATTTCCCAGGGAGCTGGCAACAGTGCGGCCAATGCGTCTGCTGGCGCACAAACTTTAATAAACACATAAGGCTCATGAATAGTGGTGGCCAGCGTATGACATTCCTGGCTTAAAGCAGGAAAAACATAACGTGTTTTGGCATCTGCCCAGCCCAATTCCGTCCGGAATCCGCTGCCATAAGGCACGGGTGGTGGCACTTCACGGGCCAGCGACCAGCCCTTTACCCAGGTTTCAACAATGTGTGGAGCTACTACGTCGGCCATCTGTATCAGGTGATTGTTTTGGTTCAATAAATCACGACGCGAATATAAGCCTCCCGGAAATCACAGACCAATTTTTTACAGGAATGTTAGCCCAAGTAAAGAGATGATGCTGCCGGCAGATTTGGTGCGTAATAATCAGGATCGTAAATTGATTATTAAATTATTATTTTCGCAAAGCGTGAAAACCACCTCATGGAGCAAGTACAAGTTGGCAAATGTGTGTATATTCTCAGTACAGGCAAAAATGTGTATAAAATAGGCAAAACCCAGGACCTGCATAAGCGGCTGGCTGCCTATCATACCCACCTGCCTGTCATGTTCCGCGTTATCCGGCAGTACGCCGCCCTCAACATGACCGACCTGGAAGAAAGCCTGCACATCGTTTTTCAGCATAAACGCGTAAAAGGAGAGTGGTTCGAACTCAGCAAAGACGACCTGATCATCTGCGACAACATTGCCCGCAATTATGCCCTCCAATCCCTGCAAAAACAACAACGTAAATACAACGATATCGTTTTTAGCGATAACCCATTGCTACAGGTGATGGAAGCCAATGAAAAGTACCTGATGGACTATTCCCGCATCGCAGATGATGTGGAGCTGGGACTCAACAACGACGAAATCTTCCAGCTGCACGAAGGCACCGTAAACAAGGCTATTATTGATACAGTGAGGAGATTGCTGAAATATCGTACTCCCAATTCCGCATTCCTGGGCAAATGGCTGCGTGTGGTCAATGAGCTGAGCAATGGCACCAGCGAAGCCCTCATCCTGCAGAAATACAAAAATGAAGTGAGTCGCGGTACCATACAGATGATCAAAAGAATCCTGCGTAACCAGTTATATTAATCAACATCACCTGAAATTTCTGCCCTCCGGGAAAATTTTTCCTTGTTGCGGCTGGTCCTTGCTAACGGCAGGCGTAGCGCTGGCAGGCGCCTCAGCCCCTATAGGAATTAACCGTTGCAGCAGTTTGGTGAAATTGTAGCAATGTTGCACTACCACATGCACCACTTCCCCTTCCCGTTGTAATTTACCTTCTACCATGAGCAAACGTGATTGCACAATTTCTTTACGGTAATGGGTAAACAGTTTTTCAAATACCACCAGGTTGCAACAGCCGGTTTCATCTTCCATGGTAATAAAACAAACCCCGCTGGCCGTACCAGGCCTTTGCCGTACTAATACCAGCCCGGCCACTTTCACGAAAGCGCCATCGTCTATGTATTCCAGGTCTTTGGCCGTCAGCACCTGCAATAAATTGAGCTTCTCCCGGACAAAGCTCACCGGGTGGGCCTTTAATGAAAGCGATAAGGCGCCGTAGTCATGAATCACCTGTTCGGCAGCCGTCATTTCAGGTAATTGCACGCCGGCTTCTGCGACGCTTTCCGCTGTTTGCCCGGTAAACATACCGGTAGGACGGTCATGCAGGGCGGATACTTCCCATAATGCCCGGCGACGATCGAGCCCTATAGAGTTGAAGGCATCGGCATCTGCCAGCTTCTCCAGGGTATTGTGGGATACGCCCGCCTCCCGGAGCGCCGGAATGTTCTGGTAATGGGTGGTACGACCTGAAAGCAGGCCGGCAATATCTTCTTCCTTGATGCCTTTTACCTGGCGGAAACCCAGCCGCATAGCCCGGTATTTACCGGAATGCTCTTCCAGGTTGTTGTCCCACAAAGAAAAATTAATATCTACAGGCCTTACTTTAACCCCGTGCTTCCGGGCATCAATCACTATTTGCGCCGGCTGGTAAAAACCCATTGGTAAACTGTTGAGCAACGCACAGGCAAATACATCCGGGTAATAACATTTTAGCCAGGAAGATACATATACCAGCAACGCAAAGGATACAGCATGACTCTCGGGAAAACCATAACTCCCAAAGCCTTCCAGCTGTTTGAAAATACGCTGCGCATATTCCGCATCATATCCATTTTGCACCATGCCATCTACCAGCTTTTTCCTGAACTTACTAACCTGCCCGCCGGATTTGAAGGTAGCCATGCTACGTCGCAGTTCATCGGCTTCCGATGCGGTAAAGCGGGCCGCTACCATTGCAATTTTCATGGCCTGTTCCTGGAACAGCGGTACACCCAGCGTTTTTTCCAGGATCGGTTCTAGCTCTGGCTTAGGATATTTTACTTCTTCCTCCCCATTCCGTCTACGCAGATAAGGATGCACCATGTCGCCCTGTATTGGACCAGGACGAACAATGGCCACTTCGATCACCAGGTCATAAAATTTGTTAGGCCTTAACCGGGGCAGCATCGATTGCTGCGCCCTGCTTTCTATCTGGAATACGCCAATAGTATCGGCATGACTCACCATTTCATATACCGCCCCATCATCCTGGGGGATATTGGCTAATGTAAGATGGAGATCATAGTGCTCACGGGCCAGGTGAAACGCTTTGCGGATACAGGTAAGCATACCCAGGCCTAATACATCTACCTTCAGGAATCCCAGGGCTTCAATATCATCTTTATTCCATTCAATATTGATCCTGTTTTCCATACGTGCATTCAGCAGCGGGCACAGGTCTGATAATTTTCCCTGGGTGATGATAAAGCCGCCGGTATGTTGTCCCAGCTGACGGGGAAAGCCGATCAGCTGATCGGTTAATTCCAGCACTTTGCGCAGGTGAGGGTCTGCCGGGTTAAAACCCTGGCTGGATAGCTGTTTGCCTTCATACCATTCATCGCTTAGTTCCCACATCGTATCAGACAGCCGGTTAATCATATCTACCGATAATCCCATGGCCTTTCCAACATCGCGTACAGCCCCTTTGCGCTGTAGCTGCGTTACGGTAGCTACAATAGCGGCCCGGTCCCGCCCGTATTTATTGTAGATGTATTGAATAACTTCTTCCCGGCGTTCATGTTCAAAGTCTACATCAATATCCGGTGGCTCATTACGGGCAGAAGAAAGAAAGCGTTCAAAGAGTAAGTCGAATTTGGTGGGATTAACAGACGTAATGCCCAGGCAGAAGCAAACCGCAGAATTAGCCGCGGAGCCGCGTCCCTGGCAAAGTATATCCTGGCTGCGGGCAAATCTTACAATATCATATACTGTCAGGAAATAGGATGCATAATTCATCTCTTCGATAAATGACAGTTCGCGTTGGATATCTTTTTTTATGCCGGCAGGAATATCGTTTCCTAATTTTTCTGCAGCGCCATTCCAGGTTAAGTATACCAGTTCTTCCTGCGGCGTACGTCCTTCGCTGGTGAGTTCTTCCGGGTAGATATACCGGAGAGAGCTGAGGGAGAACTGGCAGGCCTGGGCTATTTCCTGCGCACGACGGATGGCATCGGGGTATTGCCGGAATAAGCGCTGCATTTCCTGTGGAGGTTTCAGGTATCGTTCTGCATTTTCGTGTAGCCGGTAGCCGGCATTGTAGATGGTACATTTTTCCCGGATGCAGGTAAGGATATCCTGTAGTTGCCTGCGTTCGGGATGATGGTAGTGTACATCGTTGGTGGCCACCAGGGGAATATGTAGTTTTTCTGACAGCTGTGAAAGCCGGAATAATTTTTTAAAATCATCTCCCTGGTAAGTGCGGGTAGCGGCCAGGTACAGCTGTTTGCCCAGCGCCTTCCGGTATTCCTGCAGGGCGCTTTTAAAGGTATCTTCATAGTCGAAATTGGTGTTGAGGGCTGTTGGTGCCAGGGCAATAAAAATCATCCCTTCGGCATGTTCATATACATCTGCTTTGTACAGGTGGCATTGCCCTTTTTCTGCCCGGAGGTTTCCTTTCGTCAGTAAGGCCGATAGGTGGCTGTAAGCATCCTGGTTGGTAGGGTAGGCCAGCAGGCTGGGGCCGTCCAGCAGCTGAAGCTGACAGCCGGGAATAATACGTATATGCTTTTCCTTTGCCGCGGTATGTGCACGTACAATGCCTGCCAGGCTGTTGATGTCTGTAATGGCGATGGCCGTATATCCCAGTTCTATAGCCTGTTCTACCAGTTCCTCGGGATGAGAACCGCCACGCAGGAAGCTGAAGTTGGTGGTGACTTGTAACTCTGTGTAATGCATACGCTGCTATTTCATTCATCACGCAAAAAATCCATGAATAAACCATTGATGTGGCTGGTCTACATCATAATGCCCCAGCCGAAAAAGCCAGTAGCGCTGGCCTTTTTCATCTTCCACACAATAATAATCGCGGTGGGCGCCTGTTTCCAGCCACCATTCCCGCTCTATCCGTTCGGGGCCGTCTGCTTTTTTTACGCGGTGTAGTTCTCCTTTGTAGCGGAATAGCATAGGAGGATAATCCGGAATGGGAGCGGAGACTTCAATAAGCGCCGGTTCTGCTAATAGCCGGATAGGCCTTGGGCGGTCTGTTCTCCAGGCAATGCCCGGGCTCTCCTGTAGGCTGGGCGCTTGTTTGAAAGAACGTTCCGGCCAGTGATGCTGATCGGGCAAATACCGGTGTACAATACCGGCGCCTATTTTACCGGTAAGGCGGTCGAGCAGTTCTGCCACCATCCTGTCATCGAGGTTGCCGGCGCGCGACCACAGCGCTTCCTGCGCTGTCGATACCGCTTCCACCCTGGAAGCTTCCAGTACAAATAATTCGATGCCCAGCCCTGGTGCAATCTGCGAAATATGCTGGTCAAACAGTTTGAAGAGGTGCCGGCTGTTGTGGGAAGGACGATTGGTGCCGATACTCACTTCCTGCACCTCGTTGTCTACCCGGTAACATTTGAGCCGGGCATTACGCAACCCTTTTTCTTCTTTTTGTAATCGCCTGCAAAGTGCTTCCAGCAGCCGTTCTAAGGCGATTGTGATACCGGTGGCGGTCATAATAGGCTCCAGGCTGGGCAGCCGTTCTTCATAAGGCTCTGGGCGTTGCAGTGGCGCTGGAATTTCGGGTTCCATGCCCAGCGCCTGGTCAAGCCGTTGCAGTAAACCTTGCCCGAAACGCCTGCGTAGGGCGGATCTGGGCATGTTAATGAAACTGCCTACCTGGTAAAGTCCCAGTTTATGTAAGCGCTCCAATACTTCCGGGTCCAGTCGCAATGCAGCAGGCGGCAACGGTAAAAGGTGGGCCTGTTGTTCATACGGAGGTACTACCGGTGTTACACGTCCATAGCGGGCTACCGCCCAGGCAGCGCCGATGGTGTCGGCGATGGCAGCTCTTACATCATAGCCGAAATCTCTCAGCCGGGAGCGTATGTCTTCCAGGTAAGGTACTTCACCACCCCAGAGGTGTGAGCATCCGGAAATATCCAGTATTAGTCCATCGGGTGGATCTATGGCTGCTACCGGCGTATAACGGATACACCAGTGCCCCAGCGCGGTCAGTAATTTTTCGGACAGGCCGGCTACTTCATCCAATACCTGTAAGGAGGGGACCAGGGCGCGGGCATCTGCCACCGCCATGCCGGTATCTATTCCCTGGGCTTGCGCGGGGATGTTGGCCGCGGTAATTTTCATCCGGCCATGATCCGGCGCTGCCAGCACAAAAGGTACCTCGCGTAACTCCGGCTGCCGGCGGATAGACCAATCCGTTTGCAAATGGCGGAACCATATGGCAATAAAGCGGGTCGGCATATTATCCTATTTTACGAAGCGGTGTTAGCGGAAGTGCTGTAACAGCTTCAGGAATGATGTGAAAGCGGTTATCATACCAGGTAAGCCGCCAGGTGCCAGGTTTGCCGCTGCGCATTTTCAACAGCGCTACCTGCCAGGAAGGAAAGCCCGGTCCGGGCATGCGTTCTTCCTGTTCACTCACCAGGGGCGTAATCTGCCACCGGGCTACACAGGTGGTGCTGGTCAACTGCCGGGGCTGGTGCCGGTGCACAAAGCCCGTTACTTTACTCTGTTCTACCGCCAGCTGCAAACGCCGGGAGGCCGTAAAACTGATTTCTTTCAGCTCACCTACTACTGCTGCCAGTCCATTACACTTCAAGGCTTCTTCCATAGCCCACAACGCATCTTTATCGCGGGATACATCTACAAAAACCACCTGGTCAGGTGCAATACCAAAATGCTGCAAGGCTGGTGGGAAAATCATCCGGTTAGTACTAATCCAGATACAGATACCGCCTTCCTGCATCAGGCAGCCCAGTATGCCACTAAGAAAACCTGAAGTGGCTGCCGCATCTTCGGCGCCCATGCTGATCAATTCATGTATATAACCGGTAGGAAATACTCCCCCCGGAAAAGCTTCTCTCAACGGCCCAAGTCCTACATCCACCGCGGCATTATTTAATGTCGGTTGGTGCCCCTGTAAAAGAAGAATATCTTTTTGCAATTGTGCGATGATATCTGCTTTCGTGGTAGGCATCTCTAAAATTATAAGCTAATTATTTTAGCAAAAATACTAATTATTTTAGTTTAAATTGAATATTATTTTTTGCCTTTTGATAGTGATTAGGAGAGAAGAATTTAGGCGGGCACGCAAAGAAAAGGAGCAAAGATTTTTATAAAATTCTTTGCTCCTTTTCTGCTTTACGAGAGAAAATATTATTTAAAAACTAAACGCTACTTTAGTAAACACCCGCATCCCATTAAATCCCATCTGCACAGCATCCCAGGGACCGCCGGTTTCTCCGTCGTAAGCAGACAACTTGGCGCCGGGAACATATCCGAGGGCAGGATGTACATTGAAAATATTGTCAGCGCCCAGGAACCAGCTGATATGTGAAGAAAACCGGAAGCTGGCATACAGGTCGGTCACTGCTTTACCATTGTAGTTGAACTGCTCCGGCACCAGGGTACCGTCGCTATCCAGCGCTACAAGGGGACTAATACCGGTGCCTTCCAGGTTAGGATCGCCGGGCAGCCCGGTACCTTCTTTCGCTGGATCGCCGGCAAAGCCGTATCCCAGCAATACAATTTTACCGTAGTAGGTAACGCGGGCGCCCACACTGAATTTATGAATACCATATTCCAGGTTTAAGCCCAGCTTTACCGGCGGCGCAGATGCCAGCACAAAATGCTGTTCCCGCTCACTGAAAAATTCTCCCCTGTGCAGGTAGCTGTCATTCAGTTTGTCAGGCACATTAATCTTGTCGATGTCCATATGTTGCAGGTTGCCGGTAAACAACGCCCGGAAGTGCTGATCGTTCCATTTCTTATTGTAGTCTATCACGATATCCACGCCATAGTTGGTGGTATTAACAGCATTGGCGAAGAACTGCGCATTGTTGATCCTAAGTGAATTGAGCGTATCCCGGAATTGCGGATCGAGTGTAGCATCACTGGCATCAAATTGCCCGGATAATACAATACGGTCTTTCACTTTTACGAGATAACCATCTATGGTGATGGTCAACGCATTGACCGGCTTCCACGAAAAGCCAAGGCTCGCGTTCACGGATTTTTCCTGCTTCAGATCAGGAATGCCGGCAGCTTTGGCAATAGAACTGTAGTTGGGCGCAATTTTTACTTCTGTGATACGGCCTCCCTGAACGTTGGTAAATTGAGAACTGTAATTGATCTGTTGCAGGGAAGGCGCCCGGTAGCCGGTACTAACGGAACCGCGTATATTAAAATGAGGCGCTACCTTGTAACGGGCTGCCAGCTTATAGTTGCTGGTAAACCCAAAGTCGCTGTAATTTTCGGCCCGGATCGCAGCGCCCAACAGGAACTTCGTAGTTATATCCCATTCTGCATCTACATAACCGGCTATGTTGGAGCGTTTGGCATTTACTACGTCAGTAGGCCGGTACCCTGGAAATCCCTGTGCACCGCTGGCCTGTAGCGTATCGGGGTCAAAGTTGCGCCAGGACTTTTCTTCGCCCGCATAAATCTTATAGTTTTCATACCTGTATTCTGCACCCAGCGCCAGGTTGAATCCGGCGCCCAGGTGAGGAATTTCTTTGGTGAAGGTGAGGTTGGCCGTATTTTGCAGGAAGGAAAAGCCGCCATCATCGAAATGAGTAGGACTGGCAGTACCTATCAATGAAGCATTGAAGGTCTTGTCGCCATAGAAGTGAAAATCATTTCTGCCAAATGTATTGCTGAGATCCCATTTCCAGTTGTTTCCCAGGCTACCCCTTACGCCGGCAGCCAGCGAAGCATCCTGTATATGTGTTTGTATATGCGGGTTGAAAATGGTATCTGGTTGATCGCCGGGAGTAGGAATACTTTCCATAATGCCGGGAACAAAAATAGCGTTGCCATTTTTCTGTGTAATGGGAAAACGGTTTGGATGCCCGCTGGCTAATGGGTTGTAGCCATGCAATGTTCTCGTATAGGCGTAGGCGTCGGATGCTTTATAATTATAACCACCAAACGCATATACCGTGGTATTGCTATGTGCTACGGGGATTTCCATATTCAGCATACCGCCGCCGGTGGTTACGGAGCCATCGCCATGAGCGCGCCGGCCGGTATTGATAGGCAGTCCGCCGGCACTCGTTAAGTTAGTATCCAATACCTGCCGGAATGTTTTGCCTTGTCGCAGGAAATTGCCCGACAGGTTAATAAATCCGCCATTTTTACCAATTGGGAAGCCGTAGTTGGCGCCAATGGTAATGGTATTACCGTCGATAGCGCCGGCAGACTCATATTGGTTTAAACTGCTCTTAAAATGCGTATTAAATTTATGATCGTAATAACCTGCATAGCCGGTATTGATGGTCAGATGATTCACATCTTTTTTGAGGATAATATTGATTACACCGGCAATAGCATCGGAGCCGTATTGTGCAGAGGCGCCATCGCGCAGGATTTCTACCCGGTCAATCGCTGACTCCGGGATGGCATTCAGATCGGTGCCGGAATTACCGCGACCACGTGTACCAAATACGGATACAAAAGCGGTTTGATGCCTTCGTTTTCCATTGATTAATACCAGCGTTTGATCGGGACCTAATCCCCGCAGTGTGGCCAGGTCTATCTGGTCGGCGCCATCACTACCGCTTTGTTTGTTGTAGTTAAAAGAAGGAGCGGCTGCATTGAGCAGAGAGGTGAGTTCCATTTTAGCGCTGGGTAGCCCTGCCTGGTTCACGCTGATCACATCTACCGGTACCGGGGTTTCTGTTTTGGCCCGGCCGCCGCTACGGCTACCCACTAATACCACCTGTGTAAGCTCCGCTACTGCGGGTACCAGTTGTACATTTATTTCCGTTCGCCCATTAATACTCACTTCCTGGGTATTGAAACCTACGGAACTGAATTCAAGTGTACCGGTCGATGGCGCATCGAGCGTGAAAATACCGTCTTTATTGGTTTGGGTTCCTTTAGGGGCAGACTTTACCCTAACGGTAATACCCTCCAATGGTGCGCCGCTGCCGGCATCGGTAACTTTCCCGCTGATTTTCTGATTTTGGCTGAATAAATAACCTGCACATAGCATGAGGATGGCCAGGCAAGGTAGCAGTTTGAGGTTCATATAAGGAGGATTTCAGATAAGTTAAGGAAAAAAAGCCAGACTAACGTAAAAAGTCGGAGAGAAAGCGCTATTTATTTCCCTAATTTTGAACGAGTCTAAATGACCATGCTATGAGTTTTTTAAAACATATTTCAGGAAAAGACCATCACCCCGGTAATCCTGCTACTACAGTACAAGCGCTGCTGGAGCAATACGGCGGCACCAGCCTCGATAAACAACATAATCTTTACGATGTCATTGGTGAACATAATTGGGATGCCGACCTGGATGCAGGCACTATCAGCTTCGGGGAAGGAAAAGTATTTCCTTTGCAGGTACTGGGTACTTTTTCACATAGCGCTCAAACCTGGTTATGGGCCTGGGCCAATGCCCAGTCGGCCATTCCGCCGGCTGTGCTGGAACAAGCCTTACAGTTAAAAGCATATGGTGTGCAACACAATATCGACCTGTTTACCCGCCCCGATTTTGATGCGGAAGAAAACGACCTTCACCGCATTGGTATGATTGCCGCCGGGATATTCGATGCCAGCGCCTACTACCTGGCCGATTATGGACAGGGCATTTTGCTGGCAACGATCAACAGCGAACAGGTAGACCTCGCAGAACGCAATAATCTCGCACGCCCCCTGTCTGTTTTTCCCCAATTGATCAGCTTTTTTGAAATGAATCATAAAAACGCGTTCTCCAATTACCTGGCCCAGATAGGCTATACCATTGAAGAACGGCCCGACGCGTTAACAGCTACCTGGAATGGTCACACCATTACCGCTTCTTTTGATGAGCAGTCGAGGCTTACACAGCTGAACGGCCAAAACCAGTCTATTGCATAAAAGATATCAGCTATGAAATTATTTGGTCCCGGCGCCGAGCTAACGGAACTGGCTACACGAATCATGAATGAAGACCTGGCAGCACTGGAAAATGAGCGCTCGGCAGGATGGGATGTGAATGCCGTCTTTCACGTAACCCGGCATGTAGATGTGCCGCCCCTGACCCTGGCCCTGTCAGCGCATAAAATCAAAGTGATTCACTGGCTACTGGAAAAAAATGCAGACGTTAACAACAATGATTATCCTGCACTGATTACCGCAACGGCCAGTTGTAAACCAGCCATCGTGCAATCGCTGATCGATAAAGGCGCAGTTGTAAATCAATCGGATAAAGTAGGTAAAACAGCCCTGAGCACAGCGTTATATGGAACACGATATGATAATATCCCCGTATTGCTGGCCAATGGCTATAACCTGGCAGCAGATGGCCGCTCATTGCGCCAGGCTGTTTCCAACCGGCAATACCCCGCTATTAAAATACTGCTGGAAGCTGGCGTGGATGTTAACCTGCACCAGCCCGATATGGTATTCCCTTACAATCCAACACCGGTATGCGTAGCCGCGCAGAACAACGATTTCAATACGGTGAAGTTACTGGTGGAAAAAGGTGCGGATGTAACCATTAAGGATAAGTATGGAGAAAGACCTTACAACGCCGCAGTAGCCAATAAAAATGAAGAAATGATCGCTTATCTCAGGGCCCTGGAACCCCCGGAATGGCACGAGGAAGCGCAAAGGCTGGCAGCGCTGAAAAAGTATAAAATTCCGGCTAAACTACTGGCGTTGCTGAAAAGCGACCATCGCCGTATGGAAATTCCGGGAAACGAGTATGTAAGTTATATTGAATTTAATCGCATTGTAGATCTCAAAGAAGTAAATTGGAACAAGCATACCTTCCTGGATCTCTTGTCAGACGCAGATAATTACGGCGCAGAGGGCCTGCTGGTCTGGTATCCCAAAAAGAAATGCCTGGCATCTGCGGATTATGAACATGGGGAGTTAAAAGAATTGGGAAGCGTGGAAGATTTTCTTCGCAATCCGGGAGAACAGCTGAATAGTATATTTGAATAGTTGTTTTAGCAGGAGTGCTGGTCATCCGGTCGGCACTCCCGCTAAAGCACTTCTATTTGGCCGCCGCAACCAGTATGCCTTCCAGGGCTGGATCTGCACCTTTCTTTTTAGCACATCGGTAGTTCGATATATTGTGCTATCACCGGTTGTAAAGCTGCGTGCAGCAAAGGTATCAGTTGTTTTACTTCCTCAGGATCGGTAAGTGCGCCGATGGTATCGCTGCCTTTATAATGCATATCGACATCGCTGAAATCATCATCAGACGTATACAGGTACATTTCCCCATTCTTATACACAAACCGGGCGAAGTCAAATATGCCCGCTTGTAACCCGGATTGTTTTATAATGGCGGCAGCATCCTTTTTTTGTTTAATTCCGTTAATAATACGCACATGCCATGAGCGATGTCTTTGGCAATGGTTTCCAGCTTGTTGGTCATTCACATTGGTTTGGGCTACAAATAGGGCGGCAATTTAGAGATTTATTGTTTGAAAGAGAAATAGGGCAGCGATGTATCCGTTTACCCGGTACCCGGCCGATATTTTTTTAAGCCGGTTAAATTTCATATTTTTAAGTATATAGGCTTTGATAATCCCTTTCATTTTATAATATTAACGTATATCGGAAAGTTTAGGAGAGTGAATAAAGCGTGGAAAGTTGATATAGATCATAACCTGGCTGCTATTAAGAGACTTTAGTATTTATTTGGTCATCTAAAAAAGTCCCGCCTTGAAAGCCGCATTATACAAATTTCAATCCGGTCAGTGGCAACGCCATCCCCAGAGTCAGCCGCTGAGTGAAGATGCGGCCCGGCTGGTGCTATGTTTTGCCTCCAGGTCTGCGCTGGAAACATATCCCATCTACTCCCTGCTGCACACCAGGTTTCCCCATGCAGAGATTGTGATCTCGTCTACAGCGGGAGAAATTTACCATACAGAGGTGTTAGACGATGGCTTGTCGCTGGTAGCACTCGATTTCGACGCCACGGAGGTAGTCACTCAGTCAGTGCACATCAGTAATTATTCCAATAGCTATGAGGCGGGAACAGCACTGATACAGGCTTTTGCCATGGAAAAGCTGTCGCATGTACTGGTTTTTTCCGACGGCAGCCATGTCAACGGCAGCGAGCTGGTACGTGGTATGAACGCCACCACTTCACAGAGCGTCCTGGTGACAGGAGGCCTGGCCGGTGATGGTAACCGGTTTGAGTCCACCTTTGTGGGGTTGAATGGTCATCCCGAACAAGGCCTGATAGTAGGTGTCGGTTTTTATGGTGATAAATTACAGGTGGGACATGGTTCCCAGGGAGGATGGGAAACTTTTGGCCTGGAGCGGATGGTAACCCGCTCAGATCGAAATGTACTGTTTGAAATGGACGGTAAAAATGCGCTGGAATTGTATAAACGCTATCTTGGTATGGAAGCAGAATCCCTGCCCGGGGCGGCCTTGCTGTTTCCGCTGGCGGTGAAGTTACCCGGTATTACCGCGCCTATTGTCCGTACTATTCTTTCCATCGATTCAGATAAAGGCAGTATGACTTTCGCCGGCGATATACCGGAGGGGGCGAGCGTACGGTTTATGCGGGCCAACTTCGATAAGCTGACTATTGCCGCTTCCGGCGCTGCTACACAGTCCTTCCGGCAAGGGAGCCAGCAACCGGTTTTTGCGCTTTTGATCAGCTGCATAGGCCGGAAAATGATCCTGAAGTCCCGCACGGAGGAAGAGGTAGAAGCTGTGGACGAAATATTTGGACACCGTACCTTGTTATCGGGTTTTTACTCCTATGGCGAGCTGTCTCCCCTCCTCGATGGTACGAGCTGTCAACTACATAACCAAACTATGACAATCACAACCTTTCATGAAGTGGAATAAGTTACTGGAAAGGCAGATAAAAAAGCATCTTCCGGCGGAGTTGCTTAACCATGAAGCACTCCGGTCATTCCTTAATACGGTGAATGAATCTTACAACGGATATGAACGGGATAGTTATCTCGCCGAAAATGCTTTTAAACTCAGCGAGGAAGAATTTATAGCGGTAAATAAACAGCTGGCCGAAGAATTGGCGCTGAAGAAAGTGTCTATCGATCAACTGAAAGAAGCTATTTCGGCATTCAGCGAGGAGGGTTGGAACCTTGATAGTGACCATCTGCTGGATGTTGTTGGTTTTCTCACCTTACAAATAGGCCGGCGTAAGGAAGCCGAAGCCCGGTTGTCTACCACGGCTAACCGCTTTTCTACCCTTATCAGCAACCTGCCAATGGGAATATTGGTGGAAGATGAACAGGGGAGAATAGGACTGACTAACCGCTTTTTTTGTAATATGTTTGGCATAACAGCGGCGCCTGCGACGCTCAGCGGTATGGACGGTGCTGTATTGGAAGCACAGTATAAACAGATATTTGCCGATCCGGATGCCTTCATCCTGCATATTAAAAGCCTGATTGAGAAAAAGGAATGGCGGGTAAATGAGGAAATCATGCTGGCGGATGGCCGCTACTGGGAAATGGACTATGTCCCTATCTTTATGGACAACACGTATAAAGGCCACCTGTGGAACTACCGCGATATCACCGACCGCAAACAGGCAGAGCAGGCCATGAGGATCAAAGAAGAAAAATACCGCAGCATCATCGAAAACATGAACCTGGGCTTGCTGGAATTGGATGCTGAGGAGCGTATCCAATATGCCAATCATAGTTTTTGTGAGATGTCGGGCTATGCGCTGGAGGAATTGTACGGTCAGCGTCCCGGGACCTTGTTTGCCGCACTGGCCGACCAGGAGTTGGTGGAGAATAAAAATGAACTCAGGAAAAAAGGCATCTCTGACGCTTATGAAATAGCGGTACACAACAAGAGCGGCGCACAGAAATGGTGGTTGGTGAGCGGCGCCCCCCGGTATGATGATTCCGGCCAGATAGTAGGATCTATAGGTATCCATCTCGATATAACAGAACAAAAAGAACTGGAGTTTAAACTCAATGATGCCAGCGAAGCCGCCGGGCAGTCAGGCAGGGCAAAAGAAGCCTTCCTGGCTAATATGAGCCACGAAATCAGAACTCCCCTGAATGCCATCCTGGGCATGAGCCGGCAATTGGAAAAATCATCCCTGGACGATAAACAGCGCTTCTTCCTCAATACCATCAATACCGCTACCGATCACCTCCTGATCGTGATCAACGATATCCTCGACATCTCCAAAATTGAAGCAGGTAAACTGAACCTGGAACATATAGGATTTAGCCTGGAAGAAGTAACCACGCATGCCCGGCAGGTTATGCAGCCCAGGGCCGATGAAAAGGGCCTCCAGCTCAATTGTGATATCGATGCGGGCATAGCTCCGGTGCTACTCGGTGATCCGCATCGCCTCAACCAGGTGCTGCTGAACCTGATGAGCAACGGCATCAAGTTTACAGAAACAGGCGCCGTAGAGGTACATTGCCTGCTGAAAGAAGAACGCCCCGGCATACAGGTACTGGATATCATTGTCAAAGATACCGGTATCGGCATGGACCAGGATTTCCTCGCCAACCTGTTTGAGAAATTTACCCAGGAGGACAGGACTACCGCCAGGAAATACGGAGGAACGGGCCTGGGGATGTCTATTTCCCGGCAGTTGGTGGAGTTAATGAGCGGGCAAATAACCGTAGAAAGTGCCAAAGGCCAGGGGACTACCATCCTGCTCAGTATCCCTTTTGAAACGGGTATCCCCGCCGATATTCCGGAGAAACGGCATAGCGAGGCAGATACCCGTTTATTGGCAGGAAAAAGCGTGTTGCTAGTAGAAGACAACGAAATGAATCGCCTCGTGGTCTCCACCATATTGGAAGGCTACGGAGTTGCTTTAACAGAATCGGTGAATGGCGCCGATGCCATAGCCCGGCTAAAACAACAGCCATTTGACGTAGTGCTGATGGACGTGCAGATGCCTGTGATGAGCGGATTGGAAGCAACCACGATTATCCGCAATGAATTAAAGCTAAATATTCCTATTATTGCACTTACTGCCAACGCTATCAAAGGAGAGAGTCAACGGTGCCTGGCAGCAGGAATGAACGATTTTGTTTCCAAGCCCTTTGAAGAAGAAGAGTTGCTCGGAAAGATTACGGAACAGCTGGAGGGAGGAAATAACGCCAGTAAAAATGCTTACCATTCGAATGGCCGGCAGCAAAACGGTGTACCGCCTTTGTTCAACCTTGCTAAAATCGAAAAAATCGGGAATGGGGACGATTCTTTCACAAAGAAAATAGTCAATTTATTTCTGCAGATGATGCCTGCATCCGTTGCAACCATGCAGGATGCCGCAGCTACCGGCAATTGGGAATTGATCAGGAAAACAGCCCATAAAATAAAACCAACTATTGAAAGCATGGACATCTTTTCATTGTTCCCGGTCATCCAGGCGCTGGAACACATCCCGGAAGAAAATATAGCAAAGGAACAGGTCATTTCAGAGATCAGTAAACTGGAAACTGTTCTCCATCATGTGGCGGTACAGCTGGAAAAAAGATAACAGACGTACAAAAGGCTATAGCCTGATGGCTGTTAATATAACAACGAAAAAGAACGATTCAATGTCAACAGAACATACAACAGTATCACCTGCCCAACCCCTTCGTATTCTCATTGCAGAAGATAACCCCGTCAATATGATGGTGGCAGTCACCATCCTGAACCGGGTTTTACCCGGTGCCACTATCCTGGAAGCAGCGAATGGCGTGGAGGCCGTGGAGAAATATAATGAGAGCCGGCCAGATCTTGTGTTTATGGACCTGCAAATGCCCGACAGGAATGGATTTGATGCGACGGAAATCATCCGGAAGACAGATCCCGCCGCCCAAATCCCCATCATCGCCATCACCGCCAGCGATATGAAGGAAGAAAGAGAAAGATGCCTCGAGCTGGGCATGAACGACTTTTTGCATAAGCCATTTGTGGAAAATGCCATGATAGCCTTGCTGAAAAAATGGATCCATCCATCGGCAGCAGAGATACAGACAATCACCCCCGATATACAAAGCAGCGATAGCCAGCACTTTAATATTGCTATCCTGAAACAATACCTGAGCGCCGATATTATTGGCTACACCTTCCTGTTGGAAATAATGGAAGCGACCATTACAGAGCTGAGAAAACTAAGTTCCCAGATCTGGCAACATGATGAACAATGGGAAGATACAGACCTGAAACGTATAGGGCATAAGTTATACGGAACCGCTACTACCGTGGGCTTGATGGAGCTATCCCGAATGGCGGCCGATATGCAGGTGAACCCCGGAACCCCGGGCGAACAGCAGAAATTGCTGTTAACCCAATTGAAAGAAGAACTCGATTATTGTATACACCTCCTCGAAGAGTCCACCGCCCATCTGCGTTATGGATGACGGGATAAGGCCACATTTTGATGGCTGTTATCAACAATTTATTTTTAGCTAAATACATCTGAAAGATATGAGCTTCGACATTCAGTTATTCAGCGCCCAAACCCGGGAGCGCGAACAGCAATCAGGCAATGATGGTTTTTTTGATAACCCCGATAACCTGGCACCCTTCACCGAAGAGCAATTCCAGGGATTGAAAGAGCGGTTGCAACAATATGAATATGTGATAAATACAGCCGGGAAAGACCAGGTAGAACTGGCGCATCCTGATTATAATATCCGCGTACTGTTAACGCGAAGGGGAGTGTATTTCACTGCTAGCTGGGACCAGGAGAGTATTTTTGAGGCAGGCATGACCGCTTCAGAATTTACCGACTCTGGCGAATTTTGGAAATATGATCCGCAGAATGGCGGCTGGGAGGAAATCGCATAGATGCTGTCCACATCAGTACACAAGTAAATGGAATACTTCGACAAGTATTCCATTTGCAATTTGGTCACTATTTACCGGCACCTGGTTGTTATACTATTCTTCGCTGGCCTCTTCATTTACCGCACCTTCTGCGAGGGCAGTCAATGCTTCGTCCGTAGCTTTCTCATTTTCCAGTGTCTGGGAAAGTAATTGTTCCACATCGGTATGCCCCATGGTGCTGGCAAAAACGCGTAAGCTGCCGTAGGTGGCAATCTCATAGTGTTCTGCCTTTTGCGCAGCCAGGATTAAGGCGGCATCGCGGACCCTAGACCCCGCTTCTGTTTCTTCAATGATGCTATTGGCTTCCTCAATGAGCCCCTGCATAGCATCACATTTTTTGGCGACAGCCTTTTCTCCCAATATCTCAAATATATTTTCAAGGGTGGATACATGCGTTTGGGTTTCTCCGGTATGTTTGTCAAAAGCCGCCGCCAGTTCGGGACTGGTAGACGCTTTTTTTAGTTTGGGTAAAGCTTTTACCAGGGCTTTCTCTGCCCAGTAAATGTCTTTTAATTCATCCAGGAAGAATTTGTGAAATTCGGAGCGAGGCATCTTTTCCGAACGTGTAGGCTGCTTATTGGCCGCCTTCTTTGCTAAGTGTGGCTGCTGACGGGTTGCGCCACTGTGAAGCCGGGTAAGGTTATACAACAGCGACTGGAAAAGAAGACTATTGATTAAACTGGGTTCGGTGGAAAGCGCGCTTCCGGTGGAATTAGAATAACGGAGCCTTAAAACCTACTGACATAGGGTTGTCATAACGGCTGTTTTACTTTGTTCTGTTGAACAAAATAAACGTTAGTGTATGAATTTATCATCTGTCCGCATCATTACCGCCGATATCCAGCGCCTGGTGCCATTTTATGAAAAAGTAACGGGCATGACCTGGACCTGGTATACCCCCGACTTTGCTGAGCTGCGTACTTCCCAGGCTACACTGGCTATTGGAAGCACTAATACGCTGGCACCATTTGGCGGCAGCGGGGTGGCTGTAGCTGCCAATAATCAATCTGTTATCATTGAATTCCGGGTGCATGATGTAGATAAAACGTATGAAGCATTGGCCGATTTTCTTATAGACGCCCTGATACAGCCGCCTACAACGATGCCTTGGGGAAACAGGTCGTTATTGTTCCGCGATCCCGACGGCAACCTGGTTAACTTCTTTGCACCGGTAACAGCGGAAGCAAGGCAACGGCTGAATTGACAAATGGGCGTGGAATACAAATAAAGAGGACAACAGGGAATCAATTCCTGTTGTCCTCTTTTGTACGGTTATTTAAAAAGCATGATCAATCATACCCCTGGTTCTGCGGAAAAGTAGCCTTATTGTTCATAATATCTATTTCCTGCTGTGGTATCGGGTAGATAAGCCGGAAGGACGGAAGTACCACCTTTTTATTGGCGAGGATCTCTGTTATTGCACGGTTGCTGCGTACCAGGTCGAACCAGCGGTCGCATTCAAATGGCAGTTCCAGGCGCCGCTGTAAGTATATTTCATTCCGGAAACTGGTTTGGTCTGGCAAATCGGTAGCGCTGAGTGTTGAAAGACCGGCACGGGTACGAATCATGTTCAGGTAAGTGAACGCATTGCCACCGGTGCTGTAACCAACTTCATTCAGCACTTCTGCCTGCATCAGTAACACATCTGCAAAGCGTAGCACGGGAAAGTCGTTGCCCGCGTTACCGTTAACCGGATCATCGACGAACTTACGCGGCATCATGTTGGCATTGCCGGTCGGCTTAACAGACTCCGATAAAGGTCTGCGCAGATCGGCCGCATTATAGGCCTTCAATAAGGTGGTATCTACCGTAATGGTTTGTGAATTGGCATACCAGAAGCCATGATCCTGGTTCGCCACTCCTTTGGCATAGCGTACGGCAAACAGTATTTCTGCGTTATACTTGTTGCTCGTGCTAAATACATCTGCTACTTTGGGTAATAAAGTAAACGCTTTGCTGTCTATTACTTCCTGTAATACCGTTTGAGCAGCAGTATATTTTTTCTGATAAAGATATACTTTGCCGAGTAGCCCTTTAGCCGCTCCACTGGTAACACGCCCTAAATCTGTGGCGGCATAGGTGGCGGGTAAATTGGCTGCTGCAAAAACGAGGTCTTCTTCTACCTGTTTGTACACCGCCGCAACATCATCCCGCTTGAGGGTGGCCGCCTGAACGGGATCAACGGCGGCAGTGAGCAGTGGTACGGGACCCCACAGCCGCACCAGGTTGAAATAGCTCAATGCGCGGATAAAGCGGGCCTCTCCCTTGATACGGTTCTTCAGCGATTCATCCATGTTGATACCATCTATGGCAGTCAATAAGGTATTGCAGCGGAAAATGCCGTTGTATACGCCCACCCAGGCATTATAGAAGTTGGTGTTGCCGGGGTTGTCGGAATAGCGATTGATCTGGTAGTTTTGCCCTGCATTGGAAGATGGGTCCTGGTCGGTGAAGTTATCCGCCCGCGCTTCCATGAGTACTTCGAAGGTGGCGCCGTATTGACTTCCCTGCGCCAGCGAAGCATAACAGCCATTGACCGCAGTGACGGCGTCGCTGGCGGTTTTAAAAAACTGCCCGGGTGCAATGGTGGATACGGGTGTCAGGTCCAGGAACTTTTTGTTGCAGGAGGCAAGTATCAATAACAATACAGGCAAATAAAATTTATATTTTTTCATGATGTAGCGCATTAAAAAGTGACGTTAAGACCAATCATATAAGTGCGGGCCAACGGGTAGGAGCCATAGTCTTCCCCGGCGGTGAGCGCATTTTCTGTGCGATTGCTGATCTCAGGATTGAACAGCGAATATTTGGAGAAAGTGAATGGGTTTTGAACGGCCCCATAGATCCTTGCTGATGGGATATGACTCCTGCGCAGCAGCGAGGCGGGTAAGTTATACCCTAATGCAATGTTCCGCACCCTGATATAAGAACCGTCTTCCACATGCCAGGAGGAGGTGATGCCATTTCCCCCGGTTGCCAGCCTGTTGGCCCGGTTTACAATGCCGTTACCCGGATTTTCCGAAGATACATAGTGATCCTTTACTTCGCTGAGGTTGTTGAAGTTTCCTTCTACGTTGGCGATGTAGCGCCTGAAAAGATTAAGGATCTTATTGCCCTGGCTGCCCTGTATAGAAAAGCTCAGGTCCAGGTTTTTATACCGCACCGTATTACTGAATCCAAAAATGTATTTCGGCTGAAAGCTGCCCACAATGGCCCTGTCGTTGGCATCAATCTTACCATCGCCATTGATATCCTTAAATTTCAGGTCGCCTATATGCGTAGGATTGCTGGTCTTGGGAGAGTTGTCGAGGTCGCGCTGGTCGCGGTAAATACCATCTGCCACATACAAATAATAAGACCCGATAGTTTCCCCGATCTTGGTAATAAAGTAGGTATTACCTGTACCGCCGGTCGCGATAATGGGTGCGCCGGAAGGCCCCAGTTTAGTTACTCTGTTGGTGTTAAATGCGATGTTGGCATTGCCTTCAATAGACCAGTCTTTCGCTATCTTTTTGTTGTAAGACAGGGAGATCTCCCAACCTTTGTTGTTCACGGCGCCGATATTTTGCAGATAGGTACTGAAACCGGATGCTCCCGGAACGGGGAGGTTCAGCAGCAGCTTGGTGGTTTTGGCGTTATAGTAATCAACGGTAATGTTGAGCAGTTCATTGAATAATCCGAATTCAAGCCCCGCATCAAAGCTGGCCATGCTCTCCCAGGTGAGGTTTGGGTTGGCGGGACTGGTAATAGACACGCCATTTACCAACGCCTGGTTGCCGAAAATGTAGTTGCTGTTGGTATTGCTCATCTGCGCGAGGGAGCCATAGTTCGGAATCTGGAAGTTGCCGGTAAGACCATAGCTGCTCCTGATTTTAAGGGAACTGATGGGTTTTATATTGCGGAAGAAAGGCTCGTTGGAAACCTGCCAGGCGCCTGATACCGCGGGAAAGGACGCCCACTTTTGATTGATGCCAAAGCGTGATGATCCGTCACGTCTTATGGAAGCAGTGAGGAAGTATTTATCGCTATAGCTATACTGCGCCCTGCCCAGCCAGGAATTAAGGCTCCACTGTTCGAGCGTGGAGCTGCCCGCGTTTACCTGTCCTGCATTCAGCGTGGTAACGATGTCTGTAGGAAAGTTGTTGGCGGTAAGGGAGTTGTGCTCCTGGTTTTCCTTTTGTACGGTGAACCCTGCCAGTACATCCAGTTTATGTTTACCAAAGGATTTATTGTAGGTAACGGTATGCTCGGTGAGCCAGTTGGTATACATATCTGTGTTGGAGAAACCTGTTGCTACAGAAGGAAGGGTACCCGATGGCAGCGGCAGGTTGGATGGCCGGTAATAATCCCTGCGGAAGCTGTTGAGGTCTGTACCTGCGGAGATACGATACTTCAGGTTAGGAAGGAATTCGTATTCCATATAGGCGTTAGCCGTTAACCGGAAATTTTTGATACGGTCTTTGATCAGCGTGGCTACGGCAACCGGGTTAAGCTGGTTAGTCTGACCATATCCCCACACATTTACTGAGTCGGCAAAGGTGCCGTCGGGATTACGAACCGGGAAGATGGGCGCATAGCCCAGGGCGAGTGCAATAACGCCTGAATTGGGCGCAAACCAGGGCCCTTCGGCATTTACCACCCGGTTGTCGGTATAGGAAGGCGTCATATTTACGCCGAACCGGAATTTCCCGGTGCCGCCGTCAACGCGGAAGCGGCTGGAGTAGCGTTTGTAGTTGTTGTTGATAACAATACCATCCTGGTTGAAGTAGTTGGCCGAAAAGTAATAGGAGAGGCTTTCGCTGCCGCCGGATACGCTTACGGTATGGCTTTGCATGGGCGCCTGACGGAATATTTCCTTCTGCCAGTCAGTATTGGTCAATCCGGGCTTGCCTTCCAGGTAGGGAAGTATTTGTGGCGGAATCCTGGTAGAAGGATTTTGAGGCCTTACACTATTGGGATCTGTGGGTTTACCGGAGGGCACCGCATCAAGATAGGCGTTGTTATGTCCTTCGTATACGAGCTTGGCATAATCGTAGGCATCCAGTACGTCTACATGTTTATTGACGTTTTGTATGCCGTAGCTACCGTCATAGCTTACGGTCATTTTTCCGGCTATACCTCTTTTAGTACGGATCAGTACTACGCCGTTAGAGCCCCTGGAGCCATAGATGGCAGCGGAGGCGGCGTCTTTCAGTACGTCGATGGAGGCAATATCATTCACATTGATAGATGCCAGCGGATTGAATGGCTGCTGGTAGTTGTTTACACCGGGTGAAGCGCTGCGGGTATCGTTGGTAATGGGTACGCCATCTATTACAAACAACGGGTTGTTGCCTGCACTGATAGAACCTACGCCACGTACACGGATAGATACGTTGCCCCCGGGGGCGCCATTGGTCTGCATCACCTGGATCCCCGCCATTTTACCGGCCAGGGCTTGGTCGAAAGAGGTGATCGCCTGTTGCTTAAGGTCTGAAGAGCGCAAAGAAGAAACGGAACCTGTCAGCTCCTTTTTGGTACGTGTGCCGTAGCCCACTACTACCAGTTCATTTAATCCTTTACTGGCCTCTTTCATACGGATCAGTAACAGGTTGCTGTTACCATCCCTGACTACGAAGCTATTTAATAAGTTGTTTTCATAGCCAATGAAGCTGAAAGTAAAATCGTACATCGCGCCGGGTTTCATTCCCTGCAGCCTGAAAAATCCTTTTTCATCGGTTGTTGTATTCATCCTGCCACTACCGTTATGCTGTTTAACCATTACAGACACGCCCGGCAGCGGGTCGCCGGCTTCACTCATTACACTACCTTTGATAGTCACCGTACCGCCCAAATCCTGTGCGCCGGCGCTTAATGCGATGGCCAGCACGAGGAATGCGAGGAGATAGCTTTTTAGAAGTCTGATCATTTTTTGACAGGTATTAATTAAAGTTTAAGAAATAGATGGTCCCACACGTGCATCGCTGCGCGTGTAAATGTTTTATATCAATACTGGTGAATGATGTTACTTTACCTTCCTGAGTGTTATTCCCTCGTCACCGGAGGTAAACTCAAGATTGTTCAGCTGGCAGATCGCTGATAAGATATGTTGCAGCGAATCCGTTTTTAATACTTGTCCTGTGAAATAGGCGCCTTCCACTTCGCTATCCGCAAAATGGATATCGGTATGATAGGCAGCTGCTAGTTTTTTGAACACTTTATCTAATGGCATGTTCGTAAAAGTCAGTAATACGGCATGTTTCACGGTAGTTCCCCCGGGAGCGTTATCTTCCGGTATGCCGGTAACTTTTGTTACCGCATATTGATGGGTGACGGGATTCAGGTGAAAGGCTTCTCCCGGCAGTAAATAAATACCATCTTTGGCCGTGCTGCCGTTGTGATGTACCAATACCTTCCCGCTTTCCAGTTTTACGGTTACTGCCTGCAACGCGCTGGCATCTACGGTAAACCGGGTGCCCAATGCAATGGTGGTGATATCGCCGGCGGTGACGGTGAATGGATGTTGATCGCTTGCCGTTACATTAAAAGAGGCCTTGCCCACTAAGGCGACGGTTCTTGCTGCCTTTTCATCGTACGATAAAACAGCGCCAGCATCCATCGTTACCTGGGAGCCTTCGGGCAGTGTCATGATAACCGCTTTGCCGGTGGTATTACGGATATGCTTCAAATGCGGCGTGGGTAAACTGGATAGAGGACGCGGCGCATGTTTTTGCAGGTGCGTATAATACATGGCAAACATTCCGGATAGCAGCAGTATGCCTGCAACGGCGGCGGCATAGGCGCGTATGTTGCTACGCAGGCGGATCACTTTCTGTTCGCGGGTATGTTGTTCGGAGGCCTCCATCCGGGTGTGCAACTGTACGAGCAGGGCGTTTGTTCGCTCCTGGCTCAATACCTGTTCTCCGGTTGTTAACGCCCGGTCAAACTCATTGCGCCATTGCTGCCGGAGCGCAGCATCTTCTTCCCGCTCCAGCATACTTTCAAGTAGCATCACTTCTGCCTCTGTAGCTGTTCCGTCTTTGAGTTTTTGTATTAATGCGATGATCTGTTCCATATCTTTCAATTATAAAAAGTAAGGCATGAATGAAAAGAGGGGGATGGGGCAGGTTACGGAATTGTTAACAAAGTACTTTACAGGTAGGAGCTGAGGAAAAGGGCGCCTAAAATGGGTAGGGCCGCCTGGCTGGAGGCGATGTACGAACGAATGGCCTCGGAAGAGGACTGTAAATATTCCTTGACGGTATGATGCGAAATCCCGAGGATACGCGCTGCTTCAACGGCAGATTTACCTTCCAGGCGGCATAGCTGGAACACTTCTTTTTTGCGGGGAGAAAGCTGGTCAATGGCTTCATTGAGCAGGGCCAACCTGCTTTCCCTAAGGAAAGCGTGATCATCTTCCACTGCATCGCGGATAGCCGGGTACACGGCGAGCCTTGATTGCTCGGTAGCCGCCTTTTTCAAATACTGGAGGGATTTATTATAACTCACTACAAAAAGCCAGTTGCCGGGCCCCTGGCGCAGGTCGAGCTGGTGGCGGCTGCTCCAGAAGGCAAGAAATACTTCCTGGAGAATGTCTTCTGCAATATCATGCTGGTCAATTAACCGTCGGATATTTTTAAAAACGGCATGGTGATATTGATGATAAATTTCATCAAAGGCTATCACATCTGCCGAATGCAAAAACGAAGTCAAAGCTGTTAGATTTATTTTACCGATGGATGAATAGACGAGCAAAAATACTATTCAAGCTATAAAGTAGGTGGCGGGCTATATTAAATAATGATTAATACCCACGCGGTTTCCGTGCCAATAAATAAATGACAGATAAATATAATGTAATTGTTTTGTTGGCGGATAATCACATTATTCCTGTTTTGCCTTCACCCTTTTTGGCGCAACCGATGCCTTATATATTAATATCAACCACCACCACATTTAGCTGTTAACATGAAAAGATTAATTCTATGGGGGATGCTGCTGCTCCCTTTAGCAGGAATTTGCCAGCAACAGGATACCGCGGTATCTACAAAAGGTATGTTTGACCTGGATCCGGGTTTGGTGATGGCGTTCCTTTCGAAGGACAGCGTAGATAAAAACGAGGTGCTACAGGATATTGGTGCTTTAAACGCTTTGCTGCGTATAGACATAGGGGAAGCCGCCATGATGAAAGAACTGGCTGCTATCGACAGGGAAAAGGACAGTACCAGGTTTTACAATTTTGTTACTACAAAGCCGGCAGCACTGTACCAGGAAAAACGGATCCTGATGCAGCAGTTTGTAGCCGAACATCCGGATTCTTATGTAAGCCTGTACGAGCTGAACGAAAACAACGGCATGTACAGCGCAGATAGCTATGCGGTGGCCTATGCCAAACTGAGCAACCGGCTCAAAAACATGCAGGCCGCGCAGAAAATCCGTGATCGTATCACGCAGCTGAAGAAGATATCGCTGCATGGGACACAGGCGGCCAACTTTACCAGGAAAAACCAATATGGCAAAACCATCAGGTTGAGCGACTATAAGGGAAAATTAATCATCCTGGATTTCTGGGGTAGCTGGTGTGGCGCCTGCCGGCAAAGCCATCCACATTTGAAAGAGCTTTATGAGGCGTATAAAGACAAAGGCCTGGAAATTATCGCCGTGGCCAATGAAAATGTACATGGCGATAAAACGCCATTAGTCAAAGCTAAGGCCGCCTGGCTGGCAGCTATTAAAAAAGATGGGGTGAATTGGGTACATGTACTCAACGATGAAGGCTCGGGCGGAATGGATATCGTAAAGGCTTTCCAGATAACTGCTTATCCAACCAAGTTCCTGCTGGACAAGGAGGGTAAAATATTACTGCGCATTGAGGATGGCTTGAACATAGAAATTGACCAGACGATTAAATCCATGCTGGATAAATAAGCATCGTATTAATAACCTGATTCCGTACAATGAAAAGAGTACCAGTTACTTTACTATATCTGCACCTTTATGCTTTGTTATTTTTCTGTAGCAGCCTTCCTGGCATTGTCCGGGCGCAATCTTCAGGGCCTGGCAACGTGATCGTTGATGGCCAGTTGAAGGAGTGGGGAGATACTTTATGCCACTACGACAAGGGCGCCCAGCTCTATTACGACGTGTACAACGATCATGATTTTCTCTATATCGCGCTGCGGCGCCCTAAGTATGCCTGGAAGATAGTGCTGGCAGGGCGCATGTCGTTTGAGATCGGCAAAGACAAAGATGACAGGAGCGGGATTAAAATTTTTTACCCCGGGCATTACAGCTTCAACAAAGACGACATGTGGAATTTTATGGAGATAAGGAAAGCAGGGGAACGTTCTTTTGATACGCTGACTGTCTACAATGATTACGGTATCCAGGCATCAGGGGGATTTTGGGAGAAACAGGAGCAGGGAGGCCGGAAGTCGTCGGCCAGTGATATGTTGCTTTCTACGGTTCCGACGGTAATTAACGGGATGCAGGTAGTGACGGGGATGTCTGGCGAGGACAGGTCCGGCGTGGCTACCAGTACTATAGTGGGAGCCGATTGTGAGCTGGCCATTCCCATGAAATTATTGCCGGTGACAAGTGGTACTGTTTATATACGGATCGTTATTCCCGGAGAAAAGGATATTGTGGCTGCCTTGAATGGAGTAGGATACTACGCCGGCTTTAATATGGAAAAGGGAACAGCCGACGCTGTAGAGGATCTCGCTGTAGAATCAAAGTTATCCATTACCTATCGCCTAAAATAAATCGCTTGCAGAAGATTTTATCACTCACTATATTTTTATTGTTGGCGCCGGGCGCTATGCTTTTGGCCCAAATTCCACAAAAGCCGGTGGCCAGGCAATTGCCGGTCAGAAGGGTCAATGGTATTGTCAGGGATAGCCTGGGTAGAAGTATTCCAGCGGCTGCAGTGCGGTTAACATCATCGAAAGACACCCTGCATGTTGTTACTTCTGAATATGGGGTATTTAATTTCCCGGCAGTACGTAGTGAAAGCTTTACCATCGAGGTACAGGTAATGAGTTATCGTCCTTACCGTAAAAAATATTTCCTGAACGATACCAGGCCTATCCTCGTATTGCCACCGGTAGTGATGGGATCCAGCCTGGTACAGTTGAAAGAGGTATCGGTAACTACAACGAAAGGACCACAGGAAAGGGGCGACACGACTGAGTTCTGGGCAAAGGATTATATTGTTCGCGATTATGCCCGGTTGGAAGATATGCTGAAGAAGATGGAAGGATTTAATACCGATGCCAACGGCCAGCTGAGTTACCAGGGAAAACCCATTAGCAGAGCGCTCTTTAACGGCGCGAAATACTTCGATGGTGATGTAGCTGCTGCTATTAAGGAATTGCCGGCAGATATTGTAGAACGCATCCAGGTGATCCAGGATAATGAAAGTGGCACCGGGCGCAGGTTATCTGCATCAGAAGCGTCTTCCCAAACATTGAATGTTGTCACCAAGGCAGATAAATCTGCCGGCCGGATGTACCAGGTGAATGCAGAAGGTGGTACACAGGATCGTTATAAAGGAGGAGTATCGGCCAGGTCTATCGATGGTTGGAAACAGTGGAGCTTATCGGCATCGGCCAACCAGGAACCCCAGGGGATCATGAATAATGAACCCATTGGCACCATTAGCGGTATGGGTACTTTGTTTTCCTCCCTGGGCGGTGGCGGTTCAGGAGGAATGCTAAAGAACGCATCCGCGCAGGTACATTACGGTAATACGTTTGGTAAATTGAAATTCGGTGCAGATTATAGCATTCACCGACTGCATAGTGTGAGCGAGATGGAAGCGTTCTCAGAAGAATTTTATAAAGAGGGGAGCCTGAAGCGAAATACTAAAAGAACCACCGACAATACGATGACGTCTCACGTGGTGACATTGAGCGCAAGTGCCAGTAAGGGCGATTTTAGCATGATGACAACTGCCACCGCCACGATGTCACGTAATGAGAATAAAAGTAATAGTGAGATACGTCAGTCGGGAATACTGGAAAATTTGCAGCGCATGTCGTTAGGTACTGCCACCGATATGCCTTCTTATAACCTGTACTCCCTGCTGACGTTTTTTACCAGCCGCAAAGTGCGCCTGAATGTAACCATTAGCAGCAGCAGCCGGACCACGAAGGGCGCTGGCCATGATAATACGGATACGTATGGCGCCGATATCACAAAACCGGATAGCTCCTTGTACCTGTTACAGCTGCAGAATAATAACACGTTATTCAACGCCGTAGATGTAGCTTTGACGCATTCCTGGCGGAATAAACTGACCTTCCTCCTGAAAGTAGCGCCTTCCATCAGCAAGAGCACAGATATCAACTACCGCGATCAGGTGATACCCGGACAGGAAGTAAAACGTTTGAATGATCTCAGCAATGATAATATGCTGACGGGGTACCGGTTACCTGCCAGTTTTTCGGTTACTTATGATTATCATCAAAAAATTTCAGTGGAAGTGGGAGGGAGATATGAAATTAACTGGCAGCATATGCGTTTGCCGTTAAAGGAACTGGATCTGTCCACCCAGACGGGCGCTTTCCTACCTGCTATCGCGGTTAAATATATACCTTCTACGGTTGCAAATTTATCAGCCAGTTTTAACCGGGACGTTAATTTACCTACGCTGTTGCAGCTCAATACAAAGCCCTACTATGCTACCCCATTTGATGTGGTAATTGGTAATAAAGATCTGACCAATGGCCTGGTAGACAATTGGCGTTTGCGTGCAACTTATACCTTCAGAAAGGTTGGAATATTTGCGACAGGCGAAGTCGCCTATAGCCAGAACTATAACAGCATTGGAGCCAACAGGCTGGTCCGGATAGATACAGTGACGAAAACGATACGTACAGAAACTTATTACCTGAATATGAAAGGTGGCAATAATAAGAACCTGAATTATTCTTTGTCCAAAAATTTACCAGGGATGAATACCACGCTCAAACTCGATGGTTTCTGGTCCTGGGGAAAGCAGCTATATTTTGCTGATGGCAGCCAGGAAACAACCCTGCAGCGGAATTGGAACCAGTCCATTATGGCTTCGTTCTCTCCCTGGAAATGGCTGGACATCGCTACCGCCCTGGCATACCGCTCTGATAATAACGAAAATTCATTGCAGCCAGGCCGCCCCTTGTATAACAATGAATTTAACGCACTGATAAAAGGAGCTGTCTTCCTCCCGGCAGATATTAAATTTAATGTGAGCGCCAGGCAAAATATGCTCAGGGCCAGCAGCTTCCTGGGCAATCAGCATCCGCTCGTCATCAATGCCAATATTGAAAAGCGTTTCCTGAAGAAAAAAGATGCCATCATCAGTTTTGTGGTGATGGATGCATTACAACAGAATAACAACAACATGATTGCACAAACAGTTACTGGCTATTCCAATGCGGTATCAAGTATGGAAAGCCGGTACTTTCTTTTGCAGCTGGCCTGGTATCCGCAGCAGTTTACGCGGAGTAAATCGGCTAAGGGCGCACGCAGGGGAGATGGTAGTTTTGTGCCGTAAGCATAGTCTATTTAATAAGCAAACAGGCTACCCACTGGTGGCTTGTTTGTTCACTTGCCAAAATAATTCATAATGATCTTACTAATTGCATTAGCCCGGTTGTATACCATGAGATGCCCTCCTCCTTTAATACGATAATCAGGATGCACCAGCCTGCTGGCTATAACTCTATCGGCTGTACCATGTATTTGAATGGCCCGTTCAGGAGGCACTTTATTATCCCAATAAGCAATGCTTTTCAGCGCCCAGCGAAAGAAGGTAACATCTGTATCCTCCAATAATCTCGTTAAGGCTTTCTTATCACTTTTTGAGTGAGCACCAAAATAGCGATAGGTAAGGAAATTGGTGCGCTTTATCAGTCCCCTGGGAATGATGCGGTATAACCCCAACTTCATGAAAAAGAATTGCCTTTTGTTCAATTCGTCCTTCGTTCTCGCCGAAGAGATCAACACCATCTTTTCTACCCTTATCTGCTTGGATACTTCCACCGCTACGATGCCTCCAAAAGAAACCCCGATGATATAAGGATTTTCCACCGTGATCTGGCTCTTTATCCGGCCGGCATATTCTGTGATGGATTCATTGGGTAAGGCGGGAATCCACCTGATGTAAACTTTATGATAACCTGGTAGTTTCAGGTTCTTGAATAAACTGGAGTCGGCCCCCAGGCCGCTAAAAAAATAAATCGTCTTCCGTTCATTTCTAGCCGAATCCTCCCGGGAGGTGGAGTGCCCGGGGAAGCTGCTGAGCATTAATAAAACAAAAAAAATCACTTTCACGCGCTGCGTCATAATATCCTGGCTTCTTGTCTGTTTGGTGAAATTAATGAACATTTTAGTCTATGCCAAGGTCATCCGTTTCCATGCGTTCGACAGTTCTTTTGAAATAATTGCTTATATTTAGTATGCATATTTTCTACTACTCCTTTGTCTTCCAGCAAACACCAATACCTATTAAAAACCCCGGCAAAGAATAACATCTAACTGTTTAAATCTACAATTATGCCTAAGTATGTTATTGAACGCGAAATTCCTGGCGCAGGTCAATTGTCACAAGAACAGTTGAAAGCCATTTCACAGGCTTCCTGTGGTGTGCTGAGTAATATGGGCCCGCAAATTCAATGGGTACATAGCTATGTAACAGGTGACAAGATTTATTGTGTGTATATCGCGCCTAATGAAGAAATGGTCCGGGAGCACGCCAGGCAGGGAGGATTCCCCGCTAATGCTGTCAACAAGGTGGCTAATGTAATTGACCCTACTACTGCGGAGTAATATAGCGATGATGCTACCACATCTTAGATAAGCAACGCCCGTAAGTGTATCTACTGGCGTAGAATACTTTTTGCGTTTTTAGGTGGTCTTGTCATAATATACCTCTACAATGTCTGATTCACCCCCTATGGTTGCAAAAATTGAGCGCTATCTTTATGAAATAACATTATAAGAAAATGAGGAAAGTAATTGCTGCCATCAATATGACGCTGGATGGGTATTGCGACCATACCGAGGGGATAGCGGATGATGAAATACACCAACATTACACCGAACTGTTACGCCATTCAGGCGCCGTCTTGTACGGAAGGATCACCTATCAGTTGATGGAAAGTTATTGGCCAAACGTGGTAAAGAATCCTACAGGCAACAAGACAATGGACGAATTTGCCGTAGCAATGGAAAATATTCCCAAGGTTGCTTTTTCTCATACACTGAAAAATGTGGAATGGGCGAATGCTACCCTGGCAAAGCGAAGCATTGAGGAAGAAGTGGCGGTGCTGAAACAACAACCAGGCAAAGATATACTGGTAGGCAGCCGGAGCTTAATCATCACCCTGATGAACAGTAACCTGGTTGATGAGTTCCAGCTCTGTGTACACCCGATTATAGCGGGTAAGGGCTTACCCTTGTTCGCAAACATAAACGACAGAATAATGCTTCGTCTCATAAAAACAAAAACCTTTAGCGCCGGTGTAGTAGCATTTTATTATGAGCTTCACCGTTAAGCGGACTTTAAGTCTAAGAAGTTATTCATCAGCTCCAACACCTCATCAAAATTTGTTTCCAGTAGCATATGCGATCCCTCAATAATATGGATCTGCGCATCAGGTAGGTCTCGCTTGTAACAATATGCTTCGGCCATGCTGAAAAACGGATCATATTTTCCCCATACAACCAGGGAGGGTGGCTGATATTTGCGGAAATATTCCTGGAAGGCAGGAAACATGTCGATATTGCTTTTATAAGTACAATTCAACTCATACTGCATTTCAATATTGCCGGGCCGGGACATGCGTTCCCAGTCCAGCCGCCAGGTTTCCGGACTGACGCGGGGGAGGAGGGCGTCTGGTACGCCGGCTGTGTATTGCATCTTTGTACCCTCTTCGCTCAAAAAAGCATACACCTTTTGTTTCTTTTCTTCCGTGGGATGTTCCCAATAATCTATTGTTTCATCCCAGTTTGAGCCGATACCTTCTGCATAGGCATTGCCATTCTGAACAATGATCCGCTCTATCTTTTCAGGATGGCTCACGGCTAATCGCAGTCCAATAGGGCAGCCATAGTCATGGAGATAGATGGTAAATGTTTTTAAACCGATTGTTTCCGTGAACCGGTTGATGCAGGCGGATAGATTTTGAAATGAGTATTCAAATTTACTCCTGCCGGGAAATGCGCTGAAACCAAAGCCAGGGTAATCGGGCGCAATGAGGTGAAATTTGCCGGAGAGTACCACCATCAGATTTTTAAACATGACGGACGAGGTAGGAAACCCATGTAGGAGTAGTATGGATGGATTTTTCCCATTGCCGGCCTCCCTGTAAAAAATGTCAATATTATCAACGTTGACGGACCTGTTGAAAATTTGCCTGCTCATGAATAACTGGAGCGACAAATTTTATACCGTGCTATTTCCTTACCATTAAGCTGAATGAAAAAGCATACGCTGGCCGTGATTAACAAAAATGAACGCATAGTGTATCGAAAATGAACAGTTTTAGGAAATATTTAATTTCAAAATGATTGATTTATAAGTGTCCCAGCGCCGGCATTTTCTTAGTGTGCTATAATCTATCCTATACGCAAAAAATATACTATGGTTTTCAATTATTTGAAAGTGGGACTCCGGAATATCTTGAGGTACAAGATATTTTCTTTTATTAACGCATTTGGATTGACTTCCGCCATGTCGGTTTGTATGTTGATCATGCTGATGTTGGCTGACCAACGGAGTTACGATCAGTTTAATATGAATAAACATAGCATCTATCGCATTCTCTGTGACAGAGCGGATTTCAGGCATCCTTATGCTACCAGCCCCTTTCCCCTGGCAGGAACACTGAAGAATGAGAATACTGTTGTCAAAGACGCTACTCATCTGGTGACGGGCATTGGCGGAGATGCCCTGTATAAAGGGAAATCCATAGAAATGCGTGGTTATTTTACCGACCCCTCTTTTTTCAATATATTCAGCTTCGAGCTGGGCAAAGGAAATAAGGAAGAGGCGCTGCGCGCTCCCAACTCGATGGTCATAACCGCCGGTATTGCCCGTCAATTGTTCGGGGATGAAGATGCTGTGGGCAAAACGGTGGAATTTACCGACCGGGGATTATCGATCTACACGGGACAGGGTGGAGCAGGAACACCGGTAAAATGGGGCACTTACACCATCACGGGTATTATCGCTGATAAAAAATATAAATCCCATCTGAAATTTGACGTGCTTGTTTCCAGTTCCTCTATGCAGGTACTTATCGATAGTAAGAAGTACGGTGATATCAGCACGGATTGGAAAGATTTGTATCACTGTTATACCTATGCCTTGATTAATCCGGGTAAAAGGGAGTCTGATCTGAATGCTTCACTGGATCGCCTGACATTGGCAACCTATAAGGATATCCCGGATTTTAGAAGTTTCAGATTAACAGGACAAAGACTCACCCATATGTCACCGGGAATTTTACTCGGCAATGAACCCAATATTACTTTGCCGCGGGTGGTGTATTATTTTTTATCACTTTTGGCGCTTGTGATCATGATTTCCGCCTGTTTGAACTATACTAACTTGTCTATTGCCAGGGCACTGACCAGGGCAAAAGAAATAGGTGTGCGCAAAGTGAACGGGGCCACCAGGAAAAATATTGTTTTTCAATTCTTAAGTGAATCAATATTGATCTCGTTATCAGCGCTCATCATGGCTCTTCTTTTTCTTTTTGTTCTCAAGACCGCCTTCCTGCACCTTTGGGTAAACCAATACCTGCATTTTGATCTCGAAGGAAATCTGACCGTTTATTTTAGCTTTATTGGGTTTGCCTTGTTGATCGGACTGTTGTCCGGTATTTACCCGGCCCTGTACCTGTCAGGATTCCAGCCTGCTAAAACACTCAGAAATTTAACGGGTATGCGCCCGGGAAAATTTGGAATGAGGAAGATATTGAGCGTTACACAATTTGTTATTTCACTGGTCTTTATTATCAGCTCATTACTAATATTGAATCAGTCGACGCATTTCCTTAAATTCAAATACGAATTCAATCCCAAAAATATTGTGAACGTCGACCTACAGGGTAATAGCTACACGGCAGTTTCAAGTGTACTGGGTATTGTACCGGGGGTAGTCAATGTTTCAGCCTGTGATTACATTCCAGTTACGGGTAGATCAGAAGGGATAAGCTTAAAGAGAGTAGGAGGCAAGGAAGAATATAAGAACCTTATTATCCTCCATACAGATGAAAATTTTACAGATAACCTGGAATTAAAGCTGGTAGCTGGTAGAAAACTGCCGGCCGGTAGTGCATCCGGACATTATTTATTGGTAAATGAGGCTGCCGTCAGGGCATTTGGTTATAAGTATCCCACCGAAATAATCGGGCAGGTATTAACATCAGAAGGTGATGACAGTACCTCACTGGAGGTGATTGGCGTACTTAAAGATTTTCATATGAACCTGGATCACGACCGGATTCAGCCTATGGTATTACAAAATTATCCCGGCCTGTTTAGATTTACTAATATAAAGATTGCATCCGGAGATACCAGGACTACGCTCGCCAACCTGGAAGCAAAATGGAAGACCATTGATCCGGTTCATCCCTTCAAGTATCAATTCTTCGATGATCAGCTGGCTGCCACCTCCCAGGGCTTCTTCGATATCGTTTCCATCCTCGGGTTCCTGGCTTTTATCGCCGTAACCATTGCCTGCCTGGGCATGTTAGGAATGGCCACCTATAACACTGAAAGAAGAATAAAAGAGGTGGGTATCCGAAAGGTGTTAGGGGCGAACAATACCGGGCTAGTGCTGCTGCTCTCCGCAGCATTCATTCGGATATTGCTGGCAGCCGTACTGATTGCTGCTCCGTTGAGCTACCTACTTAACAATTTATGGCTTCAGAAATTTCCTAACCGGGTAGAATTTGGTGCAGGAACTATTTTGTTGGGGACCCTCATATTACTTGTACTGGGACTCATCACTATTGGGTCGCAAACATTACGCGCGGCAAGACGTAATCCGGTAAATGCCATCCGAATAGATTAGATGACATATTATCCGATGACTTGCTCAATCTTATACCAAATTCCATACGAATGCATAGAGATTCCTGTGTCAGGGAACAAACAACTTCCAGTGTCCTTCAGAGATGACTTCAATCGCGCCGTCATTTACCTTAATGGCGGTTTGATCGTCAATCATATAGGAAGGCATGGGCAATGTAGCTGCTAACTTTTCCAGGTTGGCCAGCGAATTCTCCGGAAACCATTCATGATCCAGATGTGGATGCAGGGCAAAATCAAGCAATTCCAGCGACTTACTGCTTTCGGCCGGCAGTGTATGGTGGCCGTACGTTGTTCCAAAGCGGGTCATCACCATACTTCCCGCGCTCAATCCTACGCAGACTGTTTTGCGCAGCAGTGATGGCAAGAGAGCTGCCAACCCGGAGTGCTGTATCCAATAGGTCAGATACTGGCAGTCACCACCGCCCATCAGCAAAGCATCCGTTTCCTGGAGCATGGGAATCCAAAGCTCCGGTTTGATGCTGAGCAACGTGGTAAGCTCCAGTATACCTAATGACTTCCAACCCAATTCACAGAAAGGGTCACCGAGTGATCCGTTAATCACGCTTCGTGCTATGCCAGCACCGCCCGGCAGGGCGTATATCGCAGTGGGTACAAAAAGGGCGCTTGCTTCGGCAACCGGTTTTCCCAGGAGATCAACCAGCGCATTGTGAATGCTCGTGTTGCTAATGCCCGCGGAAGTGAGAAGAAGTTTCATAGTTTCTTTCTTTGGTCAAGAGATGGCGCTGCCTGTCTTCATGATATGCTTTCAGCAAGTCAGCAAGCAAAAATCGACTAATAAGATGTATTGGACAAGGGGCAAATACGACAGATTAAAACCGGAACGGGCGTCGGTCTTTGCCTACACCCAGAAATTAACCTGCAGCGCGCTTGATTTCAGTTGAATAAGATTACTGAGTCTGCCAAGGTCCATTTGTAAGAGGTTAATACCCTGCAATACTTTACTAAGGGCTTGTTTGCGGGTATCGGCAGCTTCAGTGAAATCAATGTTTTGCCACCATCCCGCAATCATGGGTATTTTGGGGGTGATCTCCCTGACCGCATTTCCCGCAATTCTTCTGGCCTGGTCGCTGGTCCAGGTATTGGTATTGATTTGCCCCTCCAGGGATTGGAACAGGTTGGTGGTATTCTGAAGCATCTCATCTACATACGGCCGTATATACTGCTCGTTGATCTTCTGATAGTCATAGGGCAGCTGGCCGTGGCCCGGATTAGGCGGGGTCTTGTAGGTAACTCCAAAGTTTTTGGCCATATCCATTACCTCATGTAAGGTGTGATAGGCAAAATCGCTGGTATGATTATATTCCAGGCGCCAGAAAGCAAAAATAGCTTGGGCCAGCGCGTTGAATTCAGCAGGACGTCCTCCTGCCCATTGCGCCATATTCAGCATCCGTACCGTTGTCATTGACTGGCCGGCCCAGACCGGCAGATTCAGCCGCCTGGCTAACTTGGTGCTGGGCGCATCTTCATCCCTGGAAGCAGTGGTTAATCCCATACCACGGGCGCGCTTGTCTTTGACCTTGTCTTTTTCTTTGGTTAACGCAGTTTCAGTCGCCGTGCGCTCACCGGTAGCGTCAACATCCGTAGTGACCATTGCGTCTGCATCGTTGTCTACCGGGATCAGGTGCTGACCGGCCGTGACCGGGTTCCAAGGCTGGTGTTTTCCGAAATATTCTGTGATATCATGAAGGAAAATGACCTTATCCCGTAGCCGGAATGCGCCTGGGTTTGTCAATATATCCCATTTGGTGTTGTAAGTTACTTTCAGTTCCTGGTGTCCGAATTCATCCGCTGCCTTACTCATTTCCTTTTCATAATGCCCATACAGTGTCTCCGACTGTTTTTCATTCCCTTTTATAGAACGGATCAGGGTTTTATTGGATTTCAGCTCTTTGGTGATCTCCAGGTACCTTTGCGGATGAGTATCTTTAAGGGCTTCAATTTTTAACCGTACTTTATGCACCAACCCGGTTAAAACTGCATCCAGCTCCGGATTCTGATATACTTCATTCGCCAGGGCCTTTTCCTGTTTACGGCCTGGTGCGGCGTTTACCCATCCTACCAGGGCCATTGCTACTTCGATCCAATTGTTATATTCCCGGTTCTGTTGCTTACGGCCATAAATAGGATGTTTACCATATCCTTTTACATTTCTGGGCCTGTCGTCCATCCATTTAGCCAGCTGGTCAAAATAACGGTAGCTGGAAAGCAACGTAACTTTCAGCGCTGTCATTTGTTGATGCCGCTCCTGTTGGGCAGGCAGATCTGCGGCTGCCTTGTTGATCTCGTCATCCAGAACATCCACCATCTCGATCCAGGCCATTTCCGCAAAATTCTGAAGGGTCTCCAGCGTATCTTTTTCACCTGATACTGTCCAGTCCTTTTCACCGGCTACAGCTAGCTTCCGCTGGATTACTTTAGGCTGGCCGGGAGTAAAGCGGGATGTAACGGCAGGCAGGGACCTGGCTGTGCTGCCGGCGCCTATATTTTCTGCAATACTACGGGAATTGGGAGACGGGATCCTCTCGTTTATGGGCGTTAGATAGGACATGAGGGAAAAGTTGAGGATTAATACGCTTATTATTTACTATATAAATATACCAAAAAGAATCACATCAAATTAATTTAGTATCCTCCTCGTTATAGCCTTGGATGGTGCGCCCACACTGTCCATGAAGGATGGCGCTCATCCCCAGGTTTCGACTTGATCCGACACCACAAGAAAAGAAAAATAAGAGGTAACAAAAAAGCCCTACAGTATGGAACCGTAAGGCTTTTTCTTTAATGCCGGCCTCACTGTACAAAATCAGCACCTTTTTCTATTCGATTTGAAATAATTTATAAATGCAAGTTTTTGATAATGAATTAATTGTGTCTTTTATTGTGATTCGAATCTAATAACGTCCTGCATAAGGATTTCAGTTTTGAGGTTTATCTTTATGCGGATCAGTGTGAAAACAAGCATCCAGAACAAAGTCTAGACGTGTACGGATTCATAATTTATTTACTCAGCAACCGCCTTTGTGAGGGGCACGTTTATAAATTATTTTATTATCTCGTTCTACATAATCGCCTGATACTATTGGGTATAAATATTTAGGCGCGTGCGATACACTATGGCTCCTTATAATTATTTTGTCGTTAACTTTCAGGCTATGCAATTGCTGAAATTCATTGTTAAAGTTGAAAAAATTCCCGTCAGACTTTTCCGGTCCAAAACTCAGAATATAGTCGTCACCATTAATCCTGGCCATCACTCCGAAACCTAATCGTGAACCTGGCGGAAGAGAAAGAGCAGTTACAACAGCCTCCATGTTGGTAAAAGCACTTATATACTTCCTTATTTTCGCTTCCCCGGCAAACACTTTTTTACCTTCGGGAGACGCTTCCCATTTTTTGTACTTTATACCCTCAGGGGTAGCCTCCCATTTTTCCCTTTCGGCTTTCATTTCGGCAGCAGAGAGCGGCTTTGGGGTTGATTTTTTAGAAGTTTCATTTTTCATTTCGCGATTAGCAAATACTAGTCCGCTTACCACAACCAGCGGTAAGACCAACGCATAAATAACTTTTTTCATATTTTTTGTAGGTTTAATTAACATAGATCTATCTCCTGATGAATCAGATCCGTTTAAGGCATTTTTTTTATTTTTCATATCTTATAAAATTGATTTCAACGAAATTAACTTCCTACTTTTCAGCCTGGAAATTTGGATTGTAAATAATAATGTAACCTTTGTAAATAAATTGTAAATGGTATGTCGGATAGCCGAAATCTCCTCTCCGGGAAACGCAAGTACCTGTTCGGATTGATATTACTCTCGTTTATCTCTATAATCTGTGTGGCTTTCAGCATGAAAGGAAACGACGATTTTGACATCGCCAGAAGGGAAGTTTTACTCCGCAGAATCGGACATGAACTGCTTTTACAGTCGGGCGACAGTACGTCAAGGGTACTTCCGGTAAAAACGATTGGAGAGAATGAATACCGGATCAGCTTTGAGAATGCTTTTACTTTTCAACCCGACTCACTTGTAAACATTACGCAACGTTTGTTAGCAAAAGACCCGCTCGCAGGTGATTATGTTGTTAACATGCTTAACTGTGGCAACGGCACTGTAGCCTATGGATTTGCTATTTCCGCAAGTAGAAAAGAGGATATTATAGCATGTAGAGGGAGAAAACAACCCACAGCATGTTATATGGTGGACATTAAGTTTAAACCAACGGACATAAATATTGCCCGGAAGGGATACCTTCTGGGCAGCCTATCAGTTTTAGCATTCGTTGGATTTATTTTTCTGAGGTCTGCTAAGCCGCGGAGAGTCCCGCCTGACAGTCAGCGTATTGGTGTGTTCACTTTGGGGTCGATGTTGTTCGATGTGGAGGCTCGCAGGCTTGTGATAAATGGGAAGACAATAGACTTAACTGCTACTGAAACGCGTGTACTGCACATTTTCGCGTTGTCTCCAAACGAGACTATAGAACGAAGCCGGTTGCAGAAAGAGATATGGGAAGATGAAGGGGTTATTGTAGGTCGCAGTCTGGATATGTTCATTTCAAAACTTAGAAAAAAACTGGAACCTGACCCTGACATCAATATTGTTGTTGTGCGCGGCAAAGGATATAAGCTTGAAATTAGCTCTTAGGTGCGTAATTGCATTCGTATCACAAAGCAATTATATTTTGATAAGAATTAAAAGTGGTGACGCTGATTTCTTACAAGAATCAGTACAAATACGCCTACACCAGTAGAAACCCGGATACACTAAAACCAATCATTATGAAATGTAAACAATGACTTATCATAATACATCTTAACTTCATCTCATGATCCCCATACATTCACTTCCGGAGGAGCAGGAGATAAAAAAGTTGACCGCTGTAAATTCCCACAGCATCTACCGGAAAAATTCGCACCGCGACAGCCACTACCAGTTTGTGATCCTGGAGAAAGGCAGCTGCGTGGTGGCCGTAGATTTTAAAACCATCCCGCTGAAAGCCGGTCAGGTACTATGTATCCTGCCTGGACAGGTACATCGTGCTTTGTCTGCGCGGCAATGCCACGCCTGGATATTTTCTGTCAGACGGGAATGGGTACACGAAAATTACCAGTTCGTGTTTAATAGCGCGGTACCTTTCACCGGCGCTATCAGGCTGCATAAACAAAAGGCCGCCGCACTCTCTCATAGTATCTCCCTTTTATATGAGTTCTATACCAGCAGGAAACATTTTCATTTTTCATCTCAACTGCTGCACGCCACTACTGACCTCTGCACAGGTATCTGTGCAGATGCCTATAGCGAGCATGGGCCTGCACGTCAGCAACCTGGCTCCCGGCCAGCACAGCTGCTCCACCAGTTCAGGCAATTGCTTTCACAACATTATATTACCATGAAAAGTCCTGCTGACTACGCCGCCCGTCTCCACATCTCCCTCTCCTATCTCAACGAAGTGGTAAAAGAGCAAACCGGTATACCCCTAAGCCGGCACATACAGGACCAGGTCATCACAGAAGCCAGGCGCATATTGTATTATACCGATATCTCCATCAAAGAACTGGCCTACAAGCTGGGATACGATGACTACTCTTATTTCTGCCGCTTATTTAAACAGATCAGCGGCATGACGCCCGCCCAAGCCAGGAAAAGTTCCCGCGAATAATCCTATTCTTCCCCTGATTCCTGTCTTGCCTCACACCCCTTGTTGAATGACCTTTGCACCGTTTAACTGACCAAACAGTTCTTCAACGCAAAGCATGAAAAAAATACAGGTAGCTATTACAGGTGCAGGCATCAGCGGCTTATGCCTGGCGCAGGGATTACATCAGCAGGGAATAGATTTCGAGGTATTTGAAAGAGATGAAGCACCGGACAGCAGAACACAGGGCTACAGGATCAGGATAGACCTGAACGGCCAGGAGGCGCTCCGCTTCTGCCTTTCCCCGGATACATATACCTTGTTCCGCGATACCTGTGCTATCCCTCATCCCGGCGTGCGCACGCTGCAGCCAACGTTGGACACTGTTAATGATAAATGGATTTACTCCTGGATGGACAGCAGCAGCGATGATGCCGCAGACCTGAAGGCGCACCGGCTCACACTGCGGGAGATACTGATGGGCGGTATCAGGGAACATATTCACTTCAATCACAATGCCGTAAACTGGGAAGTGCGCAATGACGGGAAGATAGCGCTATACTTCCCGGATGGCAACATGCATGTATGCGATGTGCTGGTAGCCGCGGATGGCGTCAATTCTGCCATTGCCCGGCAGCTCTTCCCCGGCTCTGCACCTGTGGATACAGGTAATATCTGCATCTACGGGAAAACCTTACAGCACAACAATGCCGTTGCTGATATACTGAAAACCGGCACCTCTACCATATTTGACGCCGGCCTGGCGGTGATCATCGATGCCATGAAATTTAAAGCCTCTCCGCAAACACTGGCCGATGAATCCGGAAGCGGCATCCGGCTTACTCACGTTGACGACTATATGTACTGGGCCATCATCGGCCATCGTTCAGCACTCAACATCAGCCCGGCGCATCCGTTGAGATACACGCCTGAAGCACTGCATAGTATGATAGGTGAACGTATTCGTAACTGGGCGCCGTCTTTGCGGGCGCTGTTTGAACAAGCCGATATGTCCATGGCCACCATTATCCCCGTGAGAAGCGCCGGCACACTGCAACCAAGGCTGCCCAACACAATAACCGGCATGGGAGATGCACTGCATGTGATGAGTCCCGCCGCCGGACTGGGTGCCAACACCGCACTACAGGATGCGGCCCTGCTCGCTGCCAACCTGGGAAAGGCCGCGAGTGGAACATGGCCCTTGACAACTGCCATCGCAGATTATGAGCAGCGCATGATCAGCTACAGCAGCGCAGCCGTGCATGCATCAACAGCAGGAGGGAAACAATTGTTTGGAGAAGCTGACTAACTCTGTATTTTAGTCCCCGATATTTATGTGCAAAAGTTCGGTAGTTTTTAAGCGGCCATAGCGCCGATATTAAAGCATTTGGAATAGAGTCGTTTTATTTTATTACAACTCAGCTCCAGACCTAAGTTTGAAAAAATAGTTTCTGTGAGAAACGTGTTATAGAACGAGGTTTTGATGCTCCGTATGGAAAAGGGGGTATGCTCCTTTTCGGGTAACCCGGCCCAACAAGTAAGTTTCATTAATGATACCGTCATGAGCGGAAAATTAAAATGGTTATATAATTTGGGTTCACTAACAGCCGGCATTCTTCCAGGCCCATGTATTGTTTGGCGTCCCGGATCAAAAATTCAATCTGGAACCGTAAACTATAATAACGTATGATCTACCGGCTTCCATATCGATGTACGGTGTTATCATTTAGTAAACGCTATTTTTTCGTGTAAACAGATCTACTGCAACTACAGCTGTTGCGCTATATGGCGCTGTACAGGTACTATTACAAAATCGTTCAGTTTTGAACAGAGAAATGTCCGTATGCGAACAATTGTCTACCGCCCAAAATACGTAATTGGCCCAGCAATCGCATTTTTTAGATATGGCAACTTATTTGCAGCACGCAGGTGCCTTCAGGTATGCGCGTTTGAGGAAATTGGCCGGCAGCATTAACATCCTTATAGAAAAAAACGATTTATGTTAAGAAACTATTTCAGGATTGCCTGGCGGAATTTAATACGCCGTAAGGGTTACTCGGTAATCAACATACTTGGCTTTGCCCTGGGAATTGCATGCGCAATACTCATCTTTACGCTGGTAAAATATCACCTCAACTTCGACCATTTCCACCCGAGCGAGGACAGGATATACCGTGTGTATTCCGAGCTTCATGAAGACCAGGTAAGTTATAGCCCAGGCGTGCCCTCCCCGTTGCCTGAAATATTCAGGGATGATTATACCGTAGCCGAAAAGGTGGCCAGGATAACCATGCTGTCAAAGAAGATCATATCCACCACAATAGACCAGAAGTTTGAAGAGGAGATCGTTTTTGCTGAACCAGCATTTTTCGACATCTTCAACTTCCCGTTACTGCGCGGCGATAAAAAAACGATGCTGGCTGATCCCAATGCTGCTGTTATTACTGAGCGGATGGCTAAGAAATATTTTGGATCAGCGGATCCAATTGGCAAGACCCTGTACCTGGATGATACGCTGGCCTTCACTGTTTCTGGCATATTAAAGGATTTGCCGGCTAGTACTGACTTCCGGTCGGAGGTATACCTGCCTTTCCAAACCCTTAAAAATCATAGCCCCTCGATGGCCAGGAAGTGGTGGTTTAACGTGAACGAGGAGTTCCAGGTGTACCTGCTGTTACGCCCGGGCGTTACCCCTGCAGCGGTAGACAAACAGGTGCTGGCAGATATTTCCACGAGGCACTATGATAAAAAGATGGCACAGGTGTTCCGGTTCAAACTGCAGGCGCTCTCCGATATACATTTCAACCCGGATCTGAACGGCATTAAGCTAAACGGGCATGTGGACAAGAAGAATCTGTGGGCATTGATGTTCATAGGTTTCCTGCTCATTGTCTCCACCTGCATCAACTTTATTAATATGAGTATTGCCCAGGCGCAGGGGCGGTCTAAGGAAATTGGCGTAAGGAAGGTATTGGGAAGCCTACGTGGGCAACTGTTCAGCCAGTTCATTATAGAGACAGCCCTGATAGCAGGTATTGCCATGTTACTGGCATTTGTAATAGCGCAGCTGGCACTTCCCTCTCTGAACGTGCTTTTTGGTACGCAGGTAGAGATCAATATTATCCATGACCCGGTCCTGCTCATATTCCTGTTGCTGTTGTTAATAATAATTGTATTCATTTCCGGAGGATACCCCGGCCTGATCATAGCGACCTCACAGCCGGTGCTTGCACTTAAGAACACGTTGTCCAAAAAACAAATGGGCGGTTTTTCATTGCGAAAAGGACTGGTAGTTACACAGTTTGCCATCTCGCAGCTGCTAATCATCGGCACCATTGTTATTGCTAACCAGATGCGTTATACCAGGCAGGCAAACCTGGGTTTTAAACAGGACGCCATCGTAATGCTGCCCGTTCCGGATAATCATATTACAACCATAAGCACGCTACGGTCGCAATTCTCCCAGATAGCAGGGATTGAAAAGGTGACCTTCTGTGCAGACGCGCCTGCTTCAGAAAATACGCCCAGTACCGGTGTACGCTTTGCCTCCCGTCCGGAGATGGAGAACTTTTCCATCTTCTTTAAGGCAGGGGACGACCAGTATATATCCACCTTTGGACTGAAAATACTGGCTGGACGTAACATTTTTGCGTCTGATACCGTGCGTGAATTCCTGTTCAATGAAGAAACGGTAAAGAAATTAGGGCTCAAGAGCTTCAAGGAAGCGCTGGGGCAAACGGCTGTCATTAATGGTAAAACGGGTACGGTAGTAGGCATTGTGAAGAATTTTCATAACCAGTCTTTACACGGCGGAATAGACCCTATTTACATCTCTACCTCAGATCACCACTACCACAATTGCGCATTAAAGATCAATATAGCGAACCTACGGCCTATCATGGCCTCTCTTGAAAGCACCTGGAAAACGGTAAATCCCAATTACATCTACAAATACAGTTTCCTGGATGACCGCATTGCACAATTCTATAAGTCTGATGATATGTTCTTTAAGCTTATCCAGGTCTTTACCATTGTTTCTATCATTATCGGCTGTTTTGGCTTATATGGACTGATCTCTTTTATGGCAGCAAGGAAGACAAAGGAAATAGGTATCAGGAAAGCGCTGGGGGCAAGTGTGGAAAACATTGTGTGGTTATTTGGCAAGGAATTCCTGTCTATGTTATTTATGGCATTTATGATTGCCGCCCCGCTGGCATGGTGGACCATGACTAAGTGGCTGGATACGTTTGCATATCGGATAGGGCTTGGATTAGGCGTGTTCGTGCTTGCGATCCTTATTTCATTGCTAATTGTAACCTTCACCATAGGATACAGATCTATAAAAGCAGCACTGACAGACCCGGTAAAATCGTTGAGGTCTGAGTAAGTCAATGCTTACAATGTCTTATGTCACCATTTGAAACGCATTGAAATGGAATGTAATGAATTGTAATACAAATCACTACATATGACGAGGAATCTACGTAGAGTGGGTGAAGTTACCCTATAACCTACTCACTGGATTACTCTATAGCTAAGTTGAATTCAGATGCAATTAGGTGGTGTGTGAGAAAAAACAAAAAAGCCCGCAGATCTACGATCTACGGGCTTTTGCGACTTATTTTGTAATAAAGCATTACAAAGGAAATGTCTAAAAAGTCGGGACGACTGGATTCGAACCAGCGACCTCTTGCACCCCATGCAAGCGCGCTACCGGGCTGCGCTACGTCCCGTATTGACGGGATGCAAAAGTAGGCAATTATTTCATTTTTCAAAATTATAAGTATACTTTTTTTGAAAAATGTTTAAGCAGTTAATTATTAAGAGGAAAAGACCGGCACAGTCTTTTCACTGGTTAATTGGCGATACCCGTAAAGGTGATTACGCTGGAAGGCGGCACGGTCAACACATAGCTGCCGTTGCCTTGCGGTGCAGCGGCGCTGCCCTGCTGCCAATGTGTACTGGAGTTGTCAGCAGTGAGGTAGGAGCTGATGGCTCCCGCGGTAAAACCAGACAAGTTTAGTCGGCAGTGGGTTTCATTACTGCCCGGGTTGATCACCACTACGCTGAATTTACCTGTCGCAGGATCTTTATAGGCAGATACTTTCAGGGTGGAGTTATTGGCCAGGCCGGCGTTGAAACGATAATAGCCGGCATGTACGAAGCGGGTGAACTGCCCCATGACGTCGAACGTTTTCGGATATACGAGACTGCCATCTGCATTGGCGCCTATCAGCGATTCATTGTTATTGAATGCCAGCATACCAAGCCAGTAAACGTAAGCGTTTACGTTGCATACCGCCAGGAATTGATGCATGTTTACGGCCAGCTTAAGACCTCCCACCATGGTGCCGTCGTATACGCCGCTGTCGTCGCAGGCTTCGGTCATCCATACAGGTTTGTTACCGGTAGCATAATTCCAGGTGACGGGATTGGGATTCAATCCTCTTTTTCCTAAGATCAGGTCGCCGATTTCTACATATCCATGACCCGCGAGGATGTCTACATTACTTTTGTCCATGCTGGAAAGGAAGGTGTTAGCGGTACCCCAGGCGGCATTCTCGGAAGAAATGATCCTGGTGGAGGTAAGCCCTTTGGCATTTAAAGCGGGACGGAGATTATTGGTGATAAACTGTCCCAGGTGCGCGGCAGTCCAGTAGGACGATGCCCAGGATGAAAAAACATTTTCAGGTTCATTGCTGGGAGATACGCCATAAAAGTTAATGCCTTCATCCTGGTAGGCTTTGGTAAATCCTGCTACGTAGTTGGCAAAGTCCGTGGAGCAGCAACTGTAATTGAGTCCATTGAAATTTTGGCCACTTACACTGCTGGTGTTGGTTTTCATGTACAGTGGCGGTGTCCAGGTGCTGGCAAACATAATCGGTACCTGGTAACGTTCTTTTACTTTTTTGAAGATCCAGAGCTGCGCGATTTGTGCTTTTTGATCGCTGGTTAACGCCTGGTAGGCAGCGCTGTTAACATCCATGTCTACACTGCTACCCGCCGGCTTGATGGTCACTGCGCCGCTGGGTTTGTCGAAGGGATAAGTGTACAGCACTTCGCCGCGGATCATGTTCAGCTGCAATCCATCGGCGCCCCAGATTTGTTGCATGATCGAATCCCGCTTGGGCGATTCAAAGAAAGGAGTAGCGCGACCGGCAAACGAACCAAAACCATCAATGCGTTGATAGGTGGTGGTCCAGTTGAGGGTGATGGTGGCAGTGTCGATAGTGGCCAGGGTTGTAGTGGCGCTGGCGCTTAATTTTTCGGTGTTGGCAAGGGTAGGGTTTTCCTGCATGTTTTTCGTACAGCTGCTGCCAGCCACGAACATAACAAAGAGAGAAACGCTGATTGCCGTCAGGTTTTTTTTCATTTGTTTAGCGGATTTGGGTTTGTGAATGTTTATTTAACAGAAAATACAAGACATGTAAACCTGTTTACACCGGTTAACAATCACACCTCATCACGTGGCAACAGGAGGTAAAGGCACACCGCAAATAATAAAACCGCAATGGAAAAGGTAAGATTAAGGGTTTAGGATAACTATACTTTTCCTTCAATGTTCACTGAGGTAAACGTTTTAATTTCCAGGTAACGCTTACGCGAATACCAAGATAAGAATAATTTGTTTAGAATAAATATACTGTATTGAAATTTTTTTTATTGCAATAAAGAGGGGATGCGGGACCGGATTAATCCCGCTTCCCGCCGCGGCTTACCAGGTATATAATGAGGCCTGCAACTACTGCTACGGCGAATATACCTGTCCATACACCAGCCTTGAATATACCGCCTATTACTTCACAGCTGCTGAGAAAAAAGACCAGGCACAAGAAAAACCAATAAGGAAAGCGTTTCATAGTATTCAGTTTTAGTGATATATCTCATCGGACATATCCTGTACCAAAATATATTTGTACTTGTCGAAATAATTCACAAGCTTTAACAGATCAACCAAAATAGCTATGAATACAGGGAAAGCCCACAAATCAGGTTTACGCGTGGTGGCTTCCCATTCCTCACTTTGGGGACGCTTTCTACAAGGTGACCGCCACGCATTCGCCGAAATATATGAGGCCCACATCAATGACCTCTTTCACTATGGAATGCACTTTTGCCAGGAAAAGGAAAGGGTGAAAGACTGCCTGCAGGACCTGTTCCAGGACTTATGGAGCAGCCGCACCCACCTGTCGCCCAACGTACAGCATATACGTTATTACCTCCTCAGCAGCCTGCGCAGGCGACTGCTCCGCGCATTGCGTAAAGACCGCCGCTACCAGCACCGCGAATCCTGGGAAGCATTCGAGTTTGAATATACCCTGCCACAGGAAAACCAGTTGATCATTAATGAAACCATAGAAGAACAAAAACGCCTTCTCCAGAAAGCCCTGTCAGCCCTTACCCGCCGTCAGCGGGAAGCTATCTACCTGCGCTTCTTTCAGAACCTGCGCTACGACGAAGTGGCCGACATCATGTCTATGCAGGTCGACTCCGTTTATAACACCATCTCCAAAGCCATCGGCTTGCTTAAAAAACAGCTCCCATTACCGCTCCTGTTGCTATTATTGGGAAAATAAAAAAAAAGTTGACGAAAAGTGATGAGATTTCATCGGCGACCTGCTCTTTAATGGAAAGCAGGTTCCTTTGACAGTCCGTAACTATTTATCATATACAGCCTCTGAGCTGGCCATGGATGAAGACTTCCAGGACTGGGTGTTGCATCCCGGGCAACAAAATTTGTTCTGGGAAACATGGTTGCAACAACACCCGGAAAAGGAAAGTATCGTCAACGATGCCCGTCAGCTGGTACAGGGTATCCGCTTCCGCGCCTATAGCCTCACCACTGCCGATAAAGAGCAGTTGTGGGAGGCCGTCTGGAACGGGCTGGAAGAAACAGAGCCCACTGCGCCGGCTAACGTCTCCTGGTGGAAACATGCATGGAAATATGCAGCGGTCCTGCTCCTGGGAATAGCGCTGGGCGCTGCCTGGTGGGGCATACAAGCTGCCCGGCACCGGCAAACGCTCCTCAGCACCTACACCCGCCTGGGAGAAACGAAGGCCCTGCAATTGCCCGACGGATCAGCCGTTACCCTCAACGCCGACTCCCGCCTGCTATACGCCGTTTCCGGCGATGCCCGCGAAGTATGGCTCGATGGAGAAGCCTTCTTCCAGGTAAAACATACCGCCAACGCACAACAATTTATAGTGCATACCTACGCTAATCTCAACGTGGAAGTATTAGGCACGCAGTTTAATGTCAACAGCAAGGGGAAGAACATCGTAGTGGTACTGCAACAGGGAAGTATTTTGCTCAACATCGCTGCACCCCGGCAGGGAAAGGCGGCTGCACTGTACCTGCAGCCGGGCGAAATGCTTACCTACAACAAAGCCGATGGCGACTATTCCAAGAAAAGTGTAGCTGCCGATACCTACACCTCCTGGCATACCGGCCGCCTCACTATGGAAGATTATACACTCCGCGATGCGGCTGCCTTTATGCAGCAGGTATTCGGTAAAAAATTAATTGTATCCGATACAACGCTATACAATGATAAAGTATCAGGCTCCATGCCGATCATCTATAACCCTGATACCATGATGACACAGCTGGGAAAAGTATTCCGTATGCAATTCAACCAAAGAGGCGATGAAGTTTGGATCCATAAGAAGTAAGGATCGCCGCTTATCAGTATAAGTAGTCTTATTCTTAATCGTTAAAACCTATTCAAAATGAAAAAAGGTTTACGTGTTTTGCTAATGCAAGCATTGGCCCTGTATTTCCTGTCCCAAACCGTGTCGGCCGAAACGCTGGCCCCTGAATTCCCGCAGCTCCCCCCGGAAAATGTCAACAACACCGCCCCCGGAGCCGATTTGAAAATAGTATTGCACCAGATCGAAGAAAAATTCAGCGTATCCATTGCTTACAAAAGCAACCTGGTGAAAAATAAAAAAGTACAACTGGCAGTGGCCAGCTGCCAGTCGCCCGAAGAAGCCCTGGATAAAGCCCTGCTGCCCTTTAACCTCCGCTATGAAAAAGTAAGGGACCATTTTTATATGATCAGTGAAAAAACACCGGCCGCCACGCCTGCCGGCTCCGCCATGGTACAGCAACAGCACCCGGTAAAGGGTATAGTGAGAGATGAAAAAGGCAACGCCTTCCCCGGCGCTATCATCCGGGTAACGGGCACGACTATAGGAACGGTATCCAATGCCGATGGTGCCTATGCCATCATGGCCCCGGGTAATAGCAATGATCAGCTGGAAATTACTTTTATTGGGTATGAATCACAGCGTATACCCGTTGGCGGTAGATCGGCTATTAATATAGTCATGAAAGAAGGAGCCAGCGCCCTCAATGAAATCGTGGTAACCGGCTATACTACCCAAAAGAAAAAGGACCTCACCGGATCCGTGGCAGTAGTAAATATTGATAACCTCATTAAGCAGCCTTCCGCGCAGATAACAGAGCAGCTGCAGGGACAAGCATCCGGCGTTACGGTGATAGGCTCCGGCCAACCCGGCGAAGCACCACAGATCCGCATCCGTGGGGTAAATACTTTTGGCGCCAACTCACCATTATACGTAGTAGACGGCGTACCCACCACCGATATCTCCGACCTCAATCCCAATGATGTAGCCAGCCTGCAGGTATTGAAAGATGCCGGCGCGGCGTCTATCTACGGCGCCCGCGCTTCCAATGGCGTCATCATCATCACTACCCGTCGTGGTAGCGGAAAGGTAAAAGTTGCCTACGATGGCTACTATGGCCGCCAATCTCCCAAACACGGCAATGTGTGGAATACCCTCAATCCACAGGAACAAGCCAACCTCCGCTGGCTGGCCTACAAAAATTCAGGCGCCGACCCCGGCACCGATCAGTACGGCCATGGCGCTACACCAGTGATCCCGGACTACATATTGCCCTCCGGCAAAATGGAAGGCGATCCGGCAGTAGATCCCTCTAAGTATTATCTGAACCCCAACTATACCGACCTCACCGACTATGGCAACTTTTACCAGATTGCAAAAGCCAACAAAGTAGGCACCGACTGGTACCACGAAGTTTTCCGTCCGGCACCCATCACCAGCCATAACATTGCCGTGAGCGGTGGGGGCGATAAAGGCAACTACCTCTTCTCTCTTAATTATTTTAATCAGCAAGGCACTTTAATCAATACTTACCTGAAAAGATATACGGTACGTTCCAACACTCAGTATAATGTCAGCGATCATATCAGGGTAGGGGAAAACCTGGCCTTTGCCATGTCGGAAAATCCTTCGGTGGAAATCAACTCTGCTGATGCCGCTATTGGTCACGCTATGCGCGAACAAAGTATTATACCGGTATACGATATCAAAGGCAACTATGCCGGTTCTGCCGGCGACGCCCTGGGCGACGCATTCAACCCCGTTGCCATGCAGGCCCGCACCCGCAACAACAAAGGGTTTAACAGCCGCCTGTTCGGAAATGTATATGGGGAGGTAGACTTCCTGAAATACCTCACCTTCCGCACCAGCTTCGGTGGAGAAGTGTCTTCCGGCTGGTCACATTCCTTTACCTACCCGCAATATGAAAACAAGGAAAACAGTACCAGCAACTCCTATACAGAAGGATCTACCAATGCGCATGCCTGGACCTGGACCAACACACTGACTTATCACCAGACGTTTCATAATACCCACGACCTGAAAATCATTGCCGGCACAGAAGCATTCGACAGCCGCAATCGCAGTGTAGGCGGTACTACCAAGGACTACTTCACCTTTGCGCCTTATTTCCCCGACCTGACTACCGGTACCGGTGTGCAAACGAACTACAGCACCCGGCAGGAAGAAGGCCTCTTTTCCCTGCTGGCCAGAGTAGACTATGCCTATAGAGATAAATACCTGCTGAGTGCCACCGTTCGCCGCGATGGCTCCTCCAAATTCCTGAATAACCCCTGGGGTACTTTCCCCGCTATATCAGCAGGATGGCGCATCTCGCAGGAAGAGTTCATGAAACCGGTCACCTGGATCAGTGACTTAAAGCTCCGTGGTGGATGGGGCATCATGGGCAACCAGCTCAATCTCGGCGTCAACAACGGCTATTTCCTCTACGGCGGTAAACGCAGTTCTTCCTATTACGACCTGGCCGGCGTCAACAATGGGCTCACAGCCGGTTTTGCCGGTACCCAGATCGGTAACCCGGATGCGAAATGGGAGAGTGATATCAACGCTAACGTAGGGATAGATGCAAGCTTGTTTAACGGACAATTTGATTTCTCGATAGACTATTACCGCAAAGACATCAAAGACCTGTTGTATAACCCCGAATTGCCCGGACTGGCGGGCACTTCAGCGCAACCCTTTGTTAATATTGCCCGCATGAAAAATGAGGGCGTCGACTTATCGGTAGGCTGGCATAAAACCATCAATAAAACATTACAGTTCAATGTAACCGGTACCTTCACCACCTATAAGAATAAAATCAGCAAGATCGCTGATGGCGTTGACTATTTTGATAGTGATGGCCGCCGTTTCGATGGCAGCAATATTATCCGCAATGCGGTTGGTCAACCGGTATCTTCTTTCTTCGGGTATAAAATCGTGGGCTTCTGGAATGAACAGGCGGAATTAACAGCTGCGGATGAACAAGCGCGGAAAGCCACCAGCGATCCCCAGGCTACCTACCAGGAAGGAGAAGGGCTGGGCCGATTCCGTTATGCCGATGTAAATGGCGATGGTATCATCACGCCCGATGACCGTACCTTCCTCGGCAATCCCAATCCTGATTTCTCCTATGGTATCAACATTGGCGTAGTGTACAAGGGATTCGACTTCAGCATGTTCTTCTTTGGAACACATGGCAACCAGATATGGAATAACGTACGCTGGTGGCGCGATTTCTATCCCTCTTTTGAAAGCGCTAAAAGCAAAACAGCCCTCTATGATTCCTGGCGCCCCGATCACCACAATGCTACGGCACCTATACAGGAAAGAGACGGATCTACCAGTACCCAAAACGTTCCCAACTCTTATATGGTGGAAAACGGCGCTTACCTCCGCTGCAAAAATATGCAGTTGGGATACACGCTGCCGGCAGGCTTGCTCACCCGCCTGCACGTAGAAAAACTGCGGGTATATCTACAGGCAGCCAACCTGTTTACCATCACAAAATATTCAGGACTCGATCCTGAAATCGGTGGTAGCAATATCACCGACTTCGGCGTAGATGAAGGCGCTTATCCCAACCAGCGCCAGTTTCTCATTGGCGTGAACCTGGGATTCTAAACATTGCTCATTTAAAAAAGTATGATCATGAAATCATTTTATCATATACTACTGGGCGCAACTACGGTTATCCTCCTGGCGCCGGGATGCAGCAAAAGCTTCCTGCAACGCACGCCGCAATCTTCCCTGGAAGAAGCTGCCCTCACCAATAAAAAAGGCGTAAATACCTTGTTGATAGGAGCCTATGGTGCGCTCGACGGACAGGATTTTAAAGATGGCGATATGGTTAACCTCTCGGGGGGCAGCGGCTATGCTGTGTCGCCCGACAACTGGATTTATGGCAGCGTGTGCGGTGGGGATGCCCATAAAGGCAGCGACCCAGGCGATGCATCGGCCATCCTGCAGATTGCTACATTCGTAGGCAATGCCACCAACGGTTTCTTTAACGATAAATGGAGGGTAGATTATGAAGGCGTACGCCGCTGCAACTTCGTGCTGCATGTACTCAACAACGTAACCGATATGACCGCCGATGAAAAGAAAGAACTGGCAGCGGAAGCCCGTTTTCTACGCGGACATTTTTATTCCGATCTGAAGAAGATGTTTGATCACGTCCCCTGGGTAGATGAAAACTCCGCCAGCTATTCCCAGCTGCATGTGGATGACTACAAGGTGCCCAACGATAAAGACATCTGGCCCATGATTGAAGCCGACTTCAAATTTGCCGCCGATAATCTCAACGAAATACAAGATGTGATAGGTCGCGCCAACAGCTGGGCCGCTAAAGCTTACCTGGCCAAAACTTATCTCTATGAGAAAAAATATGCGGAAGCCATGCCTATTTTTGAAGATGTGATAGCTAATGGCGTCACCGCCAAAGGAACGAAGTTTGCGCTGGTGACAAAGTTCCACGATAACTTCGATGCTTTCACCGAAAACAACAGCGAAGCCGTTTTTTCGATCCAGTACAGCGCTAACGATGGCTCCGGGGGCACCGGTAACGCTAACCAGGGAGAGATGCTGAATTACCCTTATAATGGTCCTTTTAGCTGTTGTGGTTTTTATCAGCCCTCACAAGACCTGGTCAACTCCTTCCGCACCGACCCGAATGGCTTGCCCTACCTGGATGATTTTAATCAGCATCCGGTGAAAAATGATATGGCCATTGGAAGCAATGAGCCATTTACACCAGATGCCGGAAACCTGGATCCACGGCTCGACTGGACCGTAGGTCGCCGGGGTATTCCCTTCCTGGACTGGGGCAATCACCCGGGTAATGACTGGGTACGTAACCAGCAATCTGCCGGCCCTTATGCTGCCATCAAGAATGTATATATGCAGGCTACCCAGGATAAATACTACGATGGCAACGGCTGGGCGCCGGGAAATGCCATTAACTATGTGCTCATCCGCTTCTCAGATGTATTGCTGATGGCGGCAGAGTGCCAGGCCATGGCCGGTAGCCTCGACATCGCACAGGATCATGTTAATGCGGTGAGAGAAAGAGCTGCCAACCCGGTAGGCTGGGTAAAAACCTACATCGATCCGGATCATCCGCTGGCTGGATATACCAACACTCCGGCAGCCAATTATAAAATGGAGGCCTGGCCGGCAGGTAAGTTCAGCGCAGGGGGACAAGCCTGGGCCATGAAGGCAATACGATTTGAGCGTAAGCTGGAACTGGCCATGGAAGGACATCGTTACTTCGACCTGGTACGCTGGGGCATTGCGCAAACAGAGCTCACCCGCTATTTTACGTATGAAAAAACGATCACGACAGACATTGCTACCGGTAGCTTTGCACCCAAAAATGTGAGATACCCGATTCCGCAAAGACAGATAGACCTGAGCGTAAAAGGCGGTAGCCCCACCTTAAAACAAAATGATGGTTATTAGGCCGGCCGTTCTGCCCATTGTAGCCCACCGGCCAGGGTACGGTTGCTGAATTCGAGATGGATCACCCGCCGGTTATGTCCATTGCTGCTACGCCCGGAGGCATGCATCAATAATGGACGCATCATCATCACGCCCCCTTTTTTAACGGCGCAACATACCTCCGGCGTTGCGCCGAAATCTATGCTATCTGCCCGGTATATCCCCTTGCGGTGTGTGCCGGGCAGTACTTTTAAAGCCCCGTTCTGTTCATCGGTATCATCAAGGTGAATACGTATCGTATAGTTGCTTTCCAGGATATCGGCAGGAGGCTGAACAGCATATTGCTCCTGCTTTACAGACCATCGATCATATCCCGGCACCGGCAGTTTTGCTGCTACGGAAATGGTTAAATCCTGGTGCCAGGCTACTAACCAATTCGAATCGCCGGGTTTATCGAAGTAAATAGATTTTACCAGGAAATAATCTTCCCCCAATAATTGCCGCACGATCTGTTGCAACGCAGGAGAAAATACCAGCGCTGCTATGGCCGGTACTTCCTGTAAAAAACTGCGGATGGCAAACAGGTCGGCGGTCCTCCTGAAATTGGGACCTGTCTGATCGGCGCCGGCAATAGTAGTCAACATCGCATCTACAGCAGCAGCAGAAAATACGTCCGGTATAATGGTAAACCCGGCTGTATCTAACCCGGCGGCATAAGTGGAAAGGTGGTGATCTTGCATGTACATTACCAGTTAAATGGATACTCGTTGACCCAATGAAAGCCACGGCTGATCAGCGGCATGGCATTCAGATCCTGCTGCTTCAGGGCTATATGCAGGCTATCCCCGTTCATTTTACTCTCCAGCATAAGTAGCCCATGAGCAGCCAGCTGGTCGCCGATCCGCAAATGTACCGTATCCCGCTCACTCCAGAAGGATAAAGTGTGGTGCACGGTATCCGTTTTCATGTTATAATATTCCTTGCTGTTGTCTTTTTTGCGGGCTACCAGGAGATTAAATTCGTCAACGTATATTTTCTGCCATTCCCGGAATTGGGTAAGCAGGGTATCTACCTCGTTAAATTATTTGATCAGGGTAATATTGCCTTTGAATTCAAATGTTTGCCCGTTTTCACAAACGGTTTGCATAAAGAAAACATAGGTGCCTATGGGCGCTCTATTGCTGCCCCGGCGTCCATCCCAGCCAGCGGAAGGTACATTCACCGGGAAGTGATGATTCTCAAATACCAGGGTGCCCCAACGGTCATAAATACGCAGCCAGGCTACTTCTTTCACACCCTTTCCTTTGGGATATATAAATTCATTTCTGCCATCCTGGTTAGGCGTAAAGGCATTCGGCATGTAGATGGCGCTTTGATTACACAGCAGGTGAATCGTTACGTCATCGCTGGCTTTACAGCCATAGCGGTTGGTAACTTCCAGCTGGTAACGGGTGGTAAGGTTGGGCAGCACCTGCACCTGCGCACAGGTAGGGCAATCTACGCCATCTGCCGGCGACCAGCGCCAGCTCACCACATCGTTGCTGGTAACACTCCGGAGATATACCGGGATGCCCGCCATAATTTCCCGGTCGGGTCCTACACTCACCGTAGGACTGGGATGTACTGCTACCGTCAGGGAAGTATGGTCGGAGAAACAGCCTTCTTTATCATAACCGGTTACCTCGTAAGGATAGTTGCCTGTAGCCGTTATGTTTGCCACCGGTGCGGCATCTGTCGATTGACTGATACCGGCGCCCTGCCACTTGTAATAGTCTGCCCCCGTAGCCCACAATGGAAGCTTATCTCCCAGGCATAATACGGTATCAGGAGTAGCTTGTATTTTAAATGGCTGTACTACCCGAAGGTCTACTTTATCCGTGTTCACACAGCCGTTGTTGTCAGTCACCTTTACCTCGTAGGTGGTGGTCGTCAGGGGGGTGGCCTTTGGCTCGGCGATATTGGCATGATCCAGCCCCAGCGCGGGCGTCCATTCATAGGTGCTGCCACCGCCTGCGTGCAGTTGGGTGGTATTACCCAGGCATACAAATGGGGAAGGCGTACTTGCCTTGATATCGGGTAAAGCCAATACCTGCAATGGATGTACGATGTGGTCAGTACAGCCTTCTGCACTGGTAACGGTGAGCACTATGGAAGCTGCACCGGGCTGATCGTACGACTGGGCAACAGGTTGCTGTGAGGTGCTGCTATGGCCATTTCCCATGTCCCATGCCCAGGTTACATCTGTAGCCTTGGTAACGCTGCCGCTGAAACTGATCGATATATCTTTACATACCTGGTCGGGACCCGATATAGCGGCTAACGGTTTCGGGTATACGTTTACCGGCACTTCCACGGTTTGAGTGCAGCCATATTTGGTGCTGGCTATCATGCCAAATTTGTAGGTGCCAGGTTGGTCCAGGTAAAATTCAGGTGTAGTGGTCGTAATATTTTTAGGCGTCAGCGATGCATCATAAGTCCAGGTAAAAGTGGGAGGGATCTTCATCTCTTCCACGGAATAACTGTTGAACACCGGCGCAAAGGTAAGCGTACCCTGATCGCATATTTTATCCGGCGTAGGATGCAGCTTAATATCCAGCTGGTCGATCACAATAGGATGATCCAGCAAGGCGCTGCCTTTACAGCCGGCATCATCTTTCAACAGCAACCGTGGCTTGTATATACCGGGTGCCGTGAAATGGTGTTTTATTTCCAGCGCGGTGGTCTGCTCTACGTTACCATCAGCAAAGTCCCAGCTGAAGGTGGTAGCATTTTCGGGCTTAATTGTAAACAGAATTTCCTTTTCCAGGCAGCCTCCTTCGGCACTGGTTTGGATAGCGGCATACGGGCCTTTTACCACCATCACTTCACTGTATTCGTCTTCGGTGTCTGCATCACCCTTCACTTTCAGCGTCACTTTATAATGCCCCGATTCTACATAGGTATGATTGGGAGATACCTGGTCGGAAGTGGCGCCATCTCCAAAATCCCATACACAGGAGCTGAAGTTGGTAGAGGTATTGGTAAAACGGAACAGCATAGGCGCACAGGTGCCGCCATTCACAAACGAAGAAGTATAAGTGAATCCCGCAGCCACGGCAGATACTTTAATGCTCTTCGTTTTTTCATCGGTACATCCATTGTCATCGGTCAACTGCAGTTTCACGGGGTAAATACCCTTGTTTGGATATTGATGAGAAAGGGAATAGGCTTCATTACTGGTGGTGCCATCGCCCAGGTCCCACTTGTAACTGACAATAGTGCCACCGGTTTCAGTAGAGGAGTTATATAAATTCACGTAATCGCCTGGCTTGATCAGGTAGTAGTCGGCGGAGAAGTCAGCATTGGGTCCGTTTACCTGTAAATATTGCTGGTTATAGGTGTTCACGCAACCATCGTTATCAGTGACCGTAACGGAAGGCACAAAATAACTGCCGGCTTGTTGGTAGGTATGTTTAAAAGGTCCGCTGGTAAATGATTGAACGGGTGTGTTATCTCCCCAATTCCAATCCCACTTTTTAATGCCACTGCTATGGCTAACATCTGTATTGTCTGTAAAGGTTACTTCTGTTCCCCTGCATTGAATTTGTCCGGGGAGATGATAACCGGCAACAGGTCCTTTTACATTGATCTCAATATCATTGCTGGGATGGTAACATCCTACCTTATCCACGATTTGAAGGCCTATCACATGTTTGCCAGGGGCAAGTCCGCTATAGGTATAGGTTTTATAATCAGCGTATCCATAACCGCCGCCACCGTCCAGTTCCCAGCGGGCGGGATAATAGGAGTCATGAATGCTGGCATCTTCAGAAACGATACTGGCCACCACATTGTCATTGCTGCACAACTTTGTTTTATTGGTGGTAATCACCACCGGGGAAAGGGCAATGATAGTAACGGTATGACTGATATGTGTGGTGCAATGTCCATCAGAGGTAGTGAGCTGTATGGTATAGGTACCGCTTTTATCATATTCATGGGTAACGATATCCGTGTGTGTGGTGTAGCTGGTTTCTTTGCCGTCGCCCCAACTCCATTTCCAGCTGGTGGCGCCCAGGGAGTGCTCGGTAATGCTAACGGTAGTACGTTTGGAACAGTCAACCGGGTTGATATCAAAGCGGGGGAATGGGTTCACCGCGGTGATATAAGCCTTTTTGGTAATCTTATTGCGGCAGGTTTCATTGTTTACCACCAGGGTCACATCGTAGGTGCCAGGTTCGGAATAGCTATGGGTAACCGTGCTGCCGGAGGCATATCCGCCATCGCCAAATTCCCAGTACCAGTCGGTGCCTACATCTGACTTATTGATAAAGGTAGCGGGAGTATTGCCGCAAATCTCCGGTGCATCCGGAGAACTGAAGTCGGGGGTAGGCTTTTTATAAACAGCCACTTTATCGGTCAGGTAAGCCGTTCCGCTACAACCATTAACCGTAACATAGTCCATTGAAATGGTATAAAATCCGGCCTTGGCATATTCATATGTGGGCGTAGCTTCGGTAGAGGTGTTGCCATCTCCGAAATGCCATAAATAGGTCTTTACCTCGTCGCCGGTACTGGTATATGCGTAAAAGTTGGTAGACAGGTTTTCGCAGCCATTGGTCGCAGCTGAGTAGATGCGGACTTCTGTTTTGCGGATGTTCAGCCACAGGCTGTTACTGATACTACATCCGTCTTTACTGGTGGCCATCAATGTTACGTCGAAATAGCCCTCCTGGTTATATACGTGGGTAGCATTCGCAGTAGTAGCGGTACCACCGTCATTGAAATCCCATTTCCAGGCGATGGCGCCGGTGCTGTTTGCCTTGAAGTCCACGGTAGCCGGCACATTACAGATCAGCTTATTATCGGTAACCGGTTGTATCGTAGGACTTTGCTTTACATCCACTGTTTTTGTCACCACATCGGTACAGTTGCCATACTGGGCGGTTACCTTCACCGTGAGTGGGCCGGCAGCGCCGTTGTAATAAGTGGCGTAGTCGGAGTTAGACCAGTAAGGAGAGCCGTTAAATTCCCAGATGGTACTTTGTGGCTGCACAGGAGAAAAAACAGCCCTGTAATCACTGCTTTGGCCGCTGCAGGCCAGCGTGGGCACGGTCAGGGTGGTGGCATAGTTGGCCACATTGATATCGTTGACCGTTTTGGTGCCGGTGCAACCCCGTTCGTTCGTTACCGTTAGCTTGATCTGGTGAGTACCTTTGGTGGTAAAGGTATGCTTTCCCGGGTCTTTGAGAGTGCTGGTACTGCCATCATCAAACTCCCATTTATAGGAAAGGGTGCCCGTGCCAGTCGAAGTATTTTGAAACAGTACATCCACGGGGGCTTTACAAAGCATTTTATCTGTTACGGTGAAATCAGCCTGGATAGCCGGTGCTACATCAACGGCCTTTTCCATTGTCTTAAAGTTCGTACATCCGTAGCTGTTAGTTACCGTCAGGATAACATTATAGATGCCCGGTACGGTGTAAGTGTAATTGGCGGTGCTGCCTGCATTCAGTGCCACGCCGCCATCTCCGAAATCCCAGCTGAAGCTCTGGAGGGTACCATCGCCTGGTTGCGACTTATCGGTGAAAGAAGTGGCGAATGGCGCACAGCCCTTGTTGGCGGAAACTACAAAATCTACTTTGGGCTTAGACCTTACATGAATATAATCTGCTTTTGTTACTGTTTGGGTGCTGCCATCAGCGTAGGTTACTTTCAGGGTAACGGTATAGTTGCCCGTTTGTACATAGGTGGCGCCAGGGTTTTGTTTGGTAGCGGTATTGCCATTGCCGAAATCCCACTGCCAGGACACAGGACTGCCGGTGGACTGGTCGGTGAAGGTAGTCATCACAGACTCACAGTCGCTTGTTACCGAAGCGGTAAAATCAGCCTTTTGTTGTCCTTTTGCTGAAATAGCTAAACATAAACACACACATAAATTCAGAAAAAAAGAGGCAACAAATGAGTGCTTGACAGGGTACAGGACCATCGTACAATAGGTATATGCGCCAAAAGTAGGGTATTTTTACGGATAATTTCCGGGAGAAAGGGCCTAGAGGAGGCTGTCTTAACCATATAATTAATGCTTAATTTTAATCCACTTAAAAGCAGCCGATTATGTCACAATTGTTCAGTCCTCTGTCATTGAGGAAAATTACCCTGAGAAACCGTATCACGGTGTCGCCTATGTGTGAATATTCTTCTACGGATGGATTCGCCAACGATTGGCACCTGGTACATCTCGGTAGCCGGGCGGTAGGAGGTGCAGGACTGGTACTCACCGAAGCGGCGGCTGTTTCACCGGAAGGCCGCATCTCTATTCATGACCTGGGTATCTGGAGCGATGTACACATTCCGATGCTGCAACGCATTACCGCTTTCATCGCCGCCCAGGGGGCCATACCCGGGATGCAGCTGGCTCATGCGGGCAGGAAAGCCAGCACAGTACGCCCCTGGGAGGGCAGCCACGCTTTACCGCGCTCAGAAGGCGGATGGCAGGTAGTAGCCCCCAGCGCTATTCCGTTCAACGACGTATATCCCCAACCGGAGGCCCTTACGGAAACAGGCATACGTAAAATACAGGATGATTTCAAGGCCGCGGCTATACGTGTTTACCAGGCAGGCTTCCAGGTACTGGAACTACATGCAGCGCATGGCTACCTGTTGCATAACTTCTTATCTCCACTCAGTAATCAACGTACCGATGAATACGGTGGCTCCTTTGAAAACAGGATCCGTATGGTACTGGAAACCATCGCCGCACTGCGCAGCGTATGGCCGGAAGAATATCCTTTACTGCTGCGCATTTCCGCCACCGACTGGGCAGAAGGGGGGTGGAACCTGGATGAATCGGTGAAACTGGCCACTATCGTGAAAGATAAGGGAGTAGACCTGGTCGATTGTTCTTCCGGAGGCCTGGCCGCCCATCAGAAAATAAGTATTGGTCCGCTATATCAAACGCCTTTTGCAGAAAGGATCAGAAAAGAAGCGGGCATTGCCACCGGCGCGGTGGGACTGATCACTACGGCGCAACAGGCGGCGGGTATTATTGATGAGGGCAAAGCAGATATGGTGCTCATGGCGCGGGAACTGTTAAGAGATCCTTATTTCCCGTTAAGGGCCGCGCATGAATTGGATGCGGCGGTGAAATGGCCGGTGCAATACGAACGTGCGAAGTACCGGAAATAAAAAAGGGGCTGTATCATAAAATAAATGATGCAACCTCTTTTTTTATCAACATAATGTTGGTTTGTCAGGATCGTCTAAAGTGCTAAGCTGTTTTCCTCTTTGCTGCGTTTGCCTGCGCCCCTTTCATGCCAAAGAGCGCCCAGATAAATGAGATAGCTGGCGAAGGCGTCGAAATGAAGGGACAGGATAATATTAAAAAGCATTAACCGGTTTTTTAATTGTGAACAGATAGTAAGCGCCGAGCAGGAAGCAGAGGATCACCGCAATGGCATGGGCGTACAGCGCATTAGTAAACTGGTGCGCATCGTTCAGCACAATCAGGAAATCGGTTACAGGGATGATACCCATACAGATCATGAGCCAGCCTAGCGCCCTGAACTCCTTATTCAACAGTAATACTAGCATAAGCAAACCACTGGCAAAATCGCGGATCCCTTTGATGTAATGGAAGGCGAATACACTGTGTTGGCCGGTATGAACGCCGTAGCCGGCTTCGGCAGCAGCAGGTGTCAAGAAGAATAGTGTTCCAATGTAGATTAACATGGCACCGGAGAAGAAGCTGGCAATGTAAGCGGATTTACGAAGGGTGTTATTCATGGCTTTGTGTTTTAATTAGTGATTGTTTGTTTTCACAAAGCTATTGCGGCAAAAGTCCCGGTTTGTTCACCCTGGTTAATAAATTCACTCTGCCAGCCTTTTTCTGATGCGGCTCAATGATGGTGGTTTGATACCCACGTAAGATGATATGTAATATTGTGGTACGCGGGAAGCAATTTCGGCATACTGGTTCAGGAACTGTAGGTAGCGCTGCTCCGGACCGTTGTTGTACAGTGAGTTTACCTTTCTGATGGCCTGTACATATAGGAACTCGCATACCAGACGGCCAAACTTCTGCCCTTCGCGCACATGCGTATATAGCTCCTGCAAATCATTCCAAGAAATGCATAGGATGGTGGAGGATTCAAGACACTGGATGCCACTTGTGGAAGGCGAATGATCCAGAAAGCTAGCGTAGTTACAGGTAAACTCCATCTCTTTGTTGAAGTCGAGCGTTAAATCTTCTCCGTTTTCGCGGATGGAACAATACCTTACAAGGCCGCTTTGTATAAAGCCTACCTCGCGACATACCTGTCCCTCGCGGAGAAAGTAGTCATTTTTTTTATATTTTTTGATAATAAACCTGGAGGAGATCCATTCTTTTTCTTCTTCTTCCAAGTGAATAAAGTAAGATATGGCATTAATAAGCTGTAGGTGCATGTCCGTTAAGTTTCAGATGGTCAAGATTCGAAGATATGAATATCTTCCTCGCAACCAGCATGAGGTAATTAAAATCAGGGAGAGGTTCAATTTAGAATACCTTACATACAATACTGAAATCGACATCTATTTATAACCGTCAGTCCATCGAAGTAAAAAAATGCAAGTTCAAAAAGACAACCAGCAATGGCGATGAACAAACGATGGTGACCTACGGGGCTAAAACACACGAGGGGGTGTTCATTACGGCAGATATGCCATGAGAAGAGGCTGCATCATTTATTTATGATACAGCCTCTTCTTACCCGTTTATTTTAATATCGTTTCTATCGTGTCCAGTTCTTCTTTGCTGAAGCTGGTATTTTTCAGTGTATCAAGATTATCGTCCAGCTGCGCTACAGAGCTGGCGCCTATCAGTACGGTGGTGATCCGTTTGTCTTTCAGGATCCAGGCCAGCGCCATTTGTGCGAGGGATTGCCCGCGTTGCTGCGCCAGAGCATGGAGCTTTTTCACCTTCTCAATTTTCTCCGGTGTTATGTCGTTTTCTTGCAGGAAGCCGGAAGGCTTGCTGGCGCGGGATCCGGCAGGGATGCCGTGCAGGTAACGATCGGTTAGCAGGCCCTGGGCCAGCGGCGAAAATGGAATACAGCCTACGCCATTAGCTTCCAGTACATCCAGCAAACCGCCTTCTACCCAACGCTCAAACATGCTGTATTTCGGCTGATGAATTAAGCAGGGTGTACCAAGCGATTGCAGTACTGCCAGGGCGGCCTTGGTTTGCTCGGCGTTGTAGTTGGAAAGTCCCACGTACAACGCTTTCCCTTGCTGAACAACGCTGTGCAGCGCGCCCATGGTTTCTTCGATGGGCGTATTCGGGTCGGGGCGATGGGAATAAAAAATGTCTACATATTCCAGCTGCATACGTTGCAGGCTTTGATCGAGGCTGGAAATAAGATACTTGCGGGAGCCAAAGTCGCCGTAAGGGCCGGGCCACATGGTATAACCGGCTTTGGACGAGATGATCAGTTCATCGCGCAGGTGCCCGGAAAAATCTTTTTTCAGTATGCGGCCAAAGTTTTCTTCTGCACTGCCAGGTACCGGGCCGTAGTTGTTGGCCAGGTCAAAATGGGTAATCCCTTTATCGAAGGCATGCCGGATAATACTGCGTCCGTTCTCAAAATTATCTATTGAACCGAAGTTGTGCCATAAGCCGAGTGAAATAGCTGGCAGCTGGATACCGCTTTTACCACAACGCTGATAAGTCATGTTGTTGTATCTGTCGGCTGCAGGAGCGTAATGCATGGAATTTTAAATTTTAGGCAACCAAGATAAAAAATAAAAGGGAAACATACCAGCAGGTACATTTCCCTTTCTATACGATGGAAAACTGTTTAGTGCGTAACTTCTTCTACCGGTACCCGGGAAGAAGCAAGTTGCTTCAGTTTATTACTTTCTTTCAGCTTGGCAGGAATCGGGCGTATTTCCCATACAATGCCCAGTAAACCCAATACTTTGATAACATAGTAGGTAATATCTACTTCCCACCAGTAAAAACCTTGTCTGGCCGCGCTTTGGTAGTAGTGGTGATTATTATGCCAGCCTTCTCCCAGGGTAATCAGCGCCAGGATAGCACTGTTGCGGGATTCATCTCCGGTATAATATCTTTTATTACCAATTTTATGCATGAGTGAGTTAATGGTGAAAGTACCATGGTATAATAATACCGTGCTGAGGAAAAAGCCGATCAACAGGGTAGAGAGGCCGGCCGACCAATCAAACCAACCGGTACCATTTACTTTATTACCTACAAAGTATACGGCGATAGCCAATACAACAGCAGGCACCATATGCCATTTGTTGAGCCATAATAATTCTTTCGCTTTATGGTCTTTGATCAGGTCAAAACGGGTTGGCTTGTATTCCGGACCCATAATCCACCCAATATGGGCATACCAGATGCCATATACATTTGCCGAATGAGGATCTTCCGGCGTATCGCTATGCTTGTGATGGATACGGTGATTGGCAGACCACCATAATGCGCCCTTCTGTAAACTGCTCTGCGCTCCGCCCGCCAGGATAAACTGGAAGAATCGCGACGTCTTAAATGCGCGATGCGAGAAATACCGGTGATAGCCGGCTGTCACAAAAAACATGCGTACTACGTACAAAACTCCGCATAAAATCCAGTCAAATGCTGTTGTACCAGTGAAAAACGCTAACAAGGGCACTGCGTGAATACCCAAGAAGTCTACCTGATGCCACCAATTGGGTGGTTGTCTGTCTTGCTTGATCGCCTTATTCATTCCACAAAGATAATTTCCGTCTGTTGTTAATTCTATGATTTAAATCATTCGGGCAAAGTTAAGTGCTTTTCCCCGTTTTTTTGCGGTCATGTTCTGTCGAACTTTTTATACCCGGATGTGTTAGAGAAAAATGAATACGATCGTTTTATAACATTAAAATAATCTTTATGTCACAAATTATCTCCGGCATCCGGAACAACCTGAAGTATTGGTGGCTGTATTTGCTCAACGGTATTATATTCCTGATCGCAGGAGGTATTGTTTTTTCCAACCCTTTCAGCAGCTATGTGCTATTAAGTATCTTTTTTAGCATTACTTTTTTTGTGACAGGGATCTTTGAAGTATCCTTTGCGCTCAGCAACCGTAAACATCACACCGGATGGGGATGGTCCCTGACATCAGGTATTGTGGACGTAGTAATCGGCATTATCCTCATGCTGTACCCGGCGGTGAGCATGGCAGTAATCCCGTTATTCCTTGCTTTCTGGTTTATGTTTAAAGGTATTAGCCTGATAGGGTTTTCGATACAGCTGCAAACAGATGGTATCCCCAATTGGGGCTGGTTACTGGTAGGAGGGATAGTACTTATTATTATCGCCATTTTTATACTCGATAATCCCGCCCTCGGTATTGCCGCCATACTGGGCCTCATGGCCGCAGCTTTCTGGGCTACCGGTATCCTCAGCATTATTTTCGCCTTCCGGATAAAGGCTTTTAAAAAAGCGCACGATCTTTAGCGTAAAAGCAGAAAGCAAAAAGCTATTGTAGCGAATGACCAAAGCATAGTTTAACAATTCGCTAAGATCATTCGCTACAATAGCTTTTTGCTTTCCGCTTTTTCAGTATATTCGATTTAGTTAAATCTAATCGCTCCGATGAAAATCAACAAAATCTATGCTATCGCGTGCTTGTTACTGAGCACGGGAGTACAACAGAGCATGGCCCAAACGGCACCGGTATATGACCAGCATGAAGCTTTCGCTCCCCTGTTTTATCCTGCACCGGGCAATGAATACCGCAGCGCCGGCGGCCAGCCCGGCCCTAAGTATTGGCAAAATACGGCGGACTATAAAATGGAAGTGACCCTCGACACCACCCAACACCGGATCAGTGGTTCCGTACTCATCACCTACAAGAATAATAGCCCCGATCAACTGCCCTTTCTATGGTTGCAACTGGACCAGAACATTTACCGCGAAGGTTCCCGTGGTTCCGCTACAGTGGCTGCTACCGGTGAACGGTTTGCCAACCGCAGCTTTACACAGGGATTTGAATTGAAGGCCGTTAACCTGGTCGTAAATGGCAAAACAATGGCTGCCAACTACCTGGTAAATGATACCCGCATGCAGATACGCCTGGCAGACGCAATGAAAACAGGCGCCTCACTGCAAATAAAGATCGACTACGCCTATACGGTTCCCGAATACGGCACCGATCGCAACGGACGGCTACGTACACCCAACGGTTGGATCTACGAAATAGCCCAATGGTATCCCCGTATGGCAGTATACGATGATATCCTCGGCTGGAATAATATTCCTTACCTGGGAGCGTCTGAATTTTATCTCGAATACGGCAACTTCGACTACAGCATCACGGCTCCAGCCAATATGCTGCTGGGTGGTTCAGGTGAACTGGTAAATGAAGCGCAGGTATTGTCGCCCAAAGAAATCAGCCGCCTGGCCAAAGCCCGCAACAGCGAGGAGACGGTAATGATCCGTGATAGCGTCGAAGTAAAGAATAACACGGCTAAAGGCAACCGTACCTGGCATTTCGTCTGCAAAAACTCCCGCGACGTAGCCTGGGGCGCCTCTTCCGCATTCGTATGGGATGCTGCCCGCATCAACCTGCCCGGCGGTAAAAAAGCCCTGGCCCAGTCGCTTTATCCACCTGAAATTGGCGGCAGCAATGCCTGGGGCAGATCTACAGAATATGTGAAAGGCTGTATTGAACATTACTCTAAAACATGGTTCTCCTACACTTACCCCGTAGCTACCAACGTAGCCGGTATCGTAGGCGGAATGGAATATCCCGGTATTGTTTTTTGCTCCGCAAAATCCACCAGGGGCGGCCTCTGGGGCGTTACAGATCATGAATTCGGGCACAACTGGTTCCCCATGATCGTAGGCACCAATGAGCGTAAATATGCCTGGATGGATGAAGGCTTTAATACTTTCATCAACGGGATCTCTACAGCGCAATTCAACAAGGGAGAATACAACAGTCCGCAGAACGCTCAACGCATGGCCGCCCTGCTGTTTTCACCAAGGGCAGAAGCGATCATGAATACCCCTGATGTGATTGACTTGTCGTACAATGGCGTGGCAGCTTATTTTAAACCTGCTATGGGATTGAACTTGCTGCGCAATGAAATTTTAGGACCCGATCGTTTCGATTATGCTTTCCGGGAATACATTAAGCGCTGGGCATTTAAACATCCTACGCCGTGGGACTTCTTCCGCACTATCGAAAATGTTGCAGGAGAAGACCTCAGCTGGTTCTGGCGCGGCTGGTTCTTCAGCACCTGGAAACTGGATCAGGCAGTGAAAGGTGTACAGTATGTTAAAAATGATCCTGCACAAGGGGCGCTGATTACCATACAAAACCTGCAGCAAATGCCGATGCCGGTAGTTGTCGCAATAAAAGATGTAAACGGTAAAACAGATACGGTACGCCTGCCGGTAGAAATATGGCAACGTGGCGCCAGCTGGACTTTCCACTATCCGTCTACGGTAAAACTGAGTAGCGTAGTGATTGATCCTGCCGGTAACTTTCCTGACATTAAACCCGCTAACAACAGCTGGAAAGCAGATACCGGTATCCCTGTACCTGCCGGTACTACAGGTGCTACTGTGCTGAAGCGGTATATCGATGCCATTGGTGGCGCCGATAAATTAAAAGGAGTAAAAGACCTGGTGCTGGATGAAGAAGGAGATGTTTCCGGTACACAGATGGAGCTGCACATCAAAGCTACCCCCGACAAACGCCTCGAAACTGTATACATTCCCATTGCCAGTCTCACTGCCATGAAACTGTTGATCAATGGTAATGAAGTACGCATAGCCCGCAGCGGACAGGAAGTACCCCTTTCTGCCTCCGACAAGGCTATCCTGAAAGATAAAAACCTGCTCTTCCCGGAACTATATTTTGCAGCACCGGAGTATAATGCCAAGCTGGAATTATCGCCCACCATGGAAGATGTAAACGGTGCGCCGGCCTACGTGGTAAGCATTGCCACGCCCAATGGCGCCCTGGTAAAAAACTACTACGATGCCAAAACCGGATTTAAAGTAAGAAGCATCGCCCTGGTAGGCCAGGAAAGCGGCGGAGGTAGCGAAACCACCACCGATTATGCCGACTACCGAGAAGAAGGCGGTATCCTGATGCCGCATAAAATGCAGTCAAATATAGGGGGATATAATAATAGCCTCACCCTGAAAAAGGCCGTGATAAACGGTGGTTTGAGTGATGAGGTGTTTAAGTGGTAAGAAATTCTTTTTATAAGAAAAAGCAGTTGGTATATTGTTATACTAACTGCTTTTTTTATCTTCGGACTATTCTCTTATACCTAAAAAAATAATGATGATTGACCCTGTTACTGTTAGCCGTTTTTCATGGATGCTATTATTACTTTTTGTACTGAGTATTCCATCCACTTTTGCGCAAATTAATTTTACCGGAACCACCAATAATGCCACCCTGGGCCAGACAAGCTGGGTCAAAGCGGGAACGCTTACCTTGCAGCAAGGAGGGGCCGATGCTGTAATAACGATTTATGGAGGGAATGGTTTCAATGCAGGCCTGGATCAGATGGGATATACAGAATTGGTAATCAGAACGAGCAACGGAAGTAGTTTAGTGAATGGTTTTGCCTTTTCAGCTTATGCTACACGAACCGGTCGATCAATAGCGGGTGTTACGGCTATCCGTATTCTACCCAATGCCGCCGGTACGGCTGCCACCGCCTATGATGTTTATTTTAGTAATGGCAGCTATATTGGCATGGGTGTTTACCATGTATTAAGTGCCTATGGGAGCTGGGCACACAGCATGACCGCTGCCGCAGATCCCGGCACCACCGCTTACGAGGTACCGTTTGAATCCCGGACCCTCAATGATACCTACCTGGCCAATTCCTTGTTTGTATCCAATGCCACCGGAAACGTAGGTATCGGTACTTTTACACCTAAAGCCAAACTAGCCGTATATGGCGATATTCTCGCCACCAAAATAAAGGTTAGCCAAACCGGCTGGCCGGATTATGTATTTGGAAAAGATTATCACCTGCCCCGCATTGCAGAATTGGAACAGTATGTCCTGACACATCAGCATTTGCCTGAAATTCCTTCTGCAAAAGAAGTTGCAGACAATGGGCTCGACCTAGGAGATATCAATAAAAAACTGCTGCAGAAAATTGAAGAGCTGAGCTTGTACATTATACAGCTTGATAAAAAGAATAAGTCGCTGGAAGAAAGATTAGAGAAAGTGGAACAGACCACGAACAAACACTAGCTACTGTCTGGAAAAATATCGCCTGGAAATGCTCCAGGCGATACTTTTTTGTAAATGTAGCATCCTATAGGAAAATTGCCGGGCAGTGGTCGTTGCTGGCGCCGTATTGTGGCGCCAGCAAAGACCACTGCGATTTCATGCCATGCAAGAAAGAATTCTTTTATGAAAGTTAATATCTTCGTTCCCGTTTAAAGCGGGTAATATATGAAACAACTGCGGCCGGTTATGTTTGTGGGTACTGCCTCTGATGTAGGCAAGAGCGTGATCACTGTGGGATTTTGCCGTATATTTAAACAGGATGGCTATACGCCGGCGCCGTTTAAGGCGCAGAATATGTCGCTCAACAGCTATGCTACGCCCGAAGGCTTCGAAATAGGCCGTGCACAGGCCGTACAGGCAGAAGCGGCAGGCATTCCCTGTCACACAGATATGAACCCGGTACTGCTCAAACCTACTACCGATAAAACCGCCCAGCTGGTGCTGCATGGCAAACCCGCCGGTAACCAATCGGCCTGGGAATATTTCATGGAAGATGATAAACGTGCTTTGTTCGACGAGGTAAAGCAGGCATTTAACCGCCTCTCGCAACGGTTTAACCCGGTAGTGATGGAAGGCGCCGGCAGCATCTCAGAGCTCAACCTGCGGCACCGCGATATCACCAATATGCGCATCGCACTACACGCCGGTGCCGCGGTATACCTCGTAACCGACATCGATCGCGGCGGTATCTTCGGCAGCGTTTACGGCACTATCGCCCTGCTGCCGCTGGAAGAAAGACAATTAATCAAAGGCATCATTATCAATAAATTCCGCGGCGATATCCGCCTTTTTGCAGAAGGACGTACTATGTTGGAAGATATTACGGGTGTACCGGTAATCGGCGTGCTGCCTTACTTTCATGATATTCATATCGAAGAAGAAGACTCCTTGGGACTATCGTTGAAACAAAAAGGATGGAACACCGGCCGCATTAATATTGCGATAGTTTTATTGCGGCATATGTCTAACTTTACGGACTTTGATGCCCTGGAGAAAGATGAACGGGTAAATCTCTTTTATACAGACAACCCGGCTGTATTAGCTGAAGCAGATATCATTATTTTGCCGGGAAGTAAAAATACAATTGGCGACCTGGTGGCGATAAGGAACAATGGCACCGCTGCTGCTGTAACGGAAGCGTACAAACGAAATAAGGTAGTCATTGGCATTTGCGGAGGCTACCAGATGATGGGATTACAGGTAGCCGACCCGGATGGGGTGGAAGGAGCACCAGCTACCATACCGGGATTGGGTATTTTGCCGGTAACCACGGTACTTACCCCGGAAAAGGTCACCCGGCAACGCAGCTTTTATTACCGTCAGCAAAATAAGTTATGTGAAGGATATGAAATACATATGGGAGATACCAGCTGTGAAAACCGCGCGCCGCTTAATGAATTCACGGATGGCACTACCGATGGGTATTTCCTCCATGCAAAATGCTGGGGCACATACCTGCACGGCATACTTGACAACGATACAGTGGTAAATGATTTACTGGCCCAATGTGGCAAAGATACTGCCGTAAAGGATTTTGACTATCGCGCATTCAAAGAAATACAATATAACAAACTGGCAACACATATCCGTGAACATCTCGATATTCCGGCTGTTTATAAGGCGCTGGAATTATAATTTAATTGCATTATGATACAAGGACACGGGGACGATGGCTACCTGTTTGACCGGCCCATCAAAGCCGACTTCAGCTCCAATGTCTGGTATGGAGGTTTATCCGAAGGGTTAAAAGCACATCTGGCCGGCAAAGTGAGCGATATAGATCATTATCCGGATGCGGGAGGCGTGAAATTGCAAACCCTGCTGGAGAAACAGGCTGGGCTGACTCCCGGTACTGTTATGGTCACCAACGGCGGTACGGAAGCTATTTACCTCGTGGCGCAGGCCTTTACCGGCGCTACTGCCACCATTATAGCGCCTACCTTCGCAGAATATGCCGACGCCTGCAAGCTGTATCGCCACCAGGTGCAATACCTGTTCTGGGACAAGCTGACCCGGGATACCGTTTTTATGACGGATATGGTATTTATCTGTAATCCCAACAATCCAACCGGGCATGCATTCGATGAACAGTCGCTGCAACACCTGGTAAACCGGAATAAACACACCATTTTCATCATTGACGAAGCCTATATCCAGTTCACCCGCGATGCGGCCACCATGTTGCCGCACCTGCACCGTTTGCCGAATGTATTGGTGATACGTTCTCTTACCAAAACCTGTTGTATTCCGGGCTTGAGACTGGGATATCTTGCCGGCAGGAAACAGCTGGTAGACCGGGTGCGGGCGTATAGAATGCCCTGGTCGGTCAATAGCCTGGCCCTGGAGGCAGGCTACTATATTGTAGCGCATCCTGGTCAGTTCCAGCTGCCAACAGATACTTTGCTGGAACAAACTTACCGGTTCCGCGAAAGCATCCGGAAAATGCCGGAGTTCAAAGTCTGGCCCACCCATACGCATTATTTTCTTTTTGAAACATTGACGGGTACTGCTGCGGCGCTGAAGGCCTGGCTGCTCGAAAATCATGGTATTCTTATCCGCGATGCAACCAATTTTTATGGACTGGAACAGGGCCATTGCCGTGTTGCCTGTCGCAGCGTTGCCGACAATACATTACTGACTACTGCTTTGCGCCAATGGACCTTATACTGAAATTCGTATTGCCATTACTGTTAGGGTATCTGCTGGATCTTGTATTAGGAGATCCCCAAAGCTGGCCACACCCGGTAAAAGGCTATGGTAAACTGATTCACTACGGCACACAAAGGCTGAATAAAGGAGGCGCCCGTTTCTGGAAAGGTGCTTTATTGACGGTGGCCAGTTGTACTGCAGTTTATCTCTTTTTTTATGGTATGCAGAAAGCGCTGATGCCATGGCCCCTGGCTTATTACAGTTTCAGCACTATTTTCATCTTTTTTGCATTAGCTAATAAAAGCTTGTTGAAGGAGGGCCGGGAGGTATTTGATGCCCTGCAATACAATGGACTGGAGGCGGGGCGCCAGCGCTTGTCGCGGATCGTAGGTCGGGACACCACCGAGCTGACACCCGACCAGGTGCGGATAGCGGTGATGGAGTCGATGTCGGAAAACCTGAGCGATGGGGTAGTGGCGCCATTGTGCTTTTATGCGGTACTGGGGCTCCCTGGTATGATGATGTATAAAATGATCAATACCCTCGACTCGATGATTGGTTATAAGAACGAAAAATACCTGCATTTCGGGCGCTTTGCTGCGAGACTGGATGATGTAGCCAATTACATTCCTGCGCGCCTTACCGCCGGGTTGATGATCATTTTGTATGGCAGCAGCCGTGCCTGGTATTTCGTCGTAAAATATGGCGCCGCACATACCAGTCCCAATGCAGGATACCCTGAAGCCGCGTTAGCGGGCATTCTCGATTGCCGTTTCGGTGGTCCTAACACTTACCAGGGAAAGCTGGTAGATAAGCCGTATATCGGGGAAAATGACCGCAGCATTGCCCATGAAGAATTCCGGACTGTAGCGCTCCTGAATCATGCCGTGACCTTTACGGTGGTGATTTGTATCGCCGCCATAAAATACTACCTGCTGTGGCAGGTACAACAAGCGGGGTAGTATTTTGTAGGGGTACGCCGGGCAGGGGTTTTCATAGTCTTTAAAATCAGGGGTGTAAACAGTGATGAGAGGCCGGCTAAATACCTTGATGGCTGCTGGGCTGTTGCCCACTCCTGGGCCGCGAATTGTTAATTTCCATGTAAAGACATTTATAGGTTCTGTAATTGTAATCATCATTTGAATACGGGTGCAAGGTAAAAGGAGTCATCCAGGGGAAAAGGGGGGAACCTATATCCGCGGCGATATTTTATATATTCGACGGATTTGGAAAGATGCCATCAAATGTTTTTATCTTCGCGGCCACCTGAGGGAAGGTTGTTTACGGGCAGGAAATCCGGTGGAAATTGGTACTCCTGGCCATGTAACGTGTAGTGTAAACGTAAAGTAGTGATATGATTCAACAAACTAAGATCAGTGTTTTGAGTTGCGGCTGGCTCGGAAAACCGTTGGCTCTGCATCTGCAGGCAGCAGGTTACAGCATAAAAGGAGCCAGAACCTCGGCTGCCGGCGTTAGGGAGCTGGAAGCGCTGGGATTGGAGGCCTACGAAATAATGTTGTCTGGAGAGGTGTTGTCTGGCCCCGATGTCTTCTGGGATGCAGATATCCTCATTGTGAATATCCCACCCCGCAAGGAAAGAGGAAAAGAAGCACATATCGCCGAAATAGCCCTGCTGCGCAGTTTTGTTGAAACAACCGCTATCCGTAAAGTATTATTTGTGAGTTCTACTTCCGTATACGCCGATATCAACGGGCTGGTGACGGAAGACAACGAGGAAACGCCAGATACCCCCAATGGACAGGCGTTAAAGGCGGTGGAAGCTCTGTTGATGGAGTCGCCCGTATTTGAAACCACCGTGCTGCGTTTCGGAGGCCTGATCGGTTACGACCGGGTACCAGACGAACGCCGGTTGCTGGAAGGGAAGCGGGTAAACGAACAACCGATGAATGTCATTCACCGGGATGATTGTATTGGCGTTATCCAAATGGTGATTGAGAAAGAGGCCTGGGGAGAAGTATTCAATGCCTGTGCTACCCGGCATCCATTGCGCTGCGCCTACTACAAGGCGGCTGCACAGGCCATAGGACTGCAATTGCCGCGGCGCATGCCCGCCGAAGAGCAACCCTATAAAATAGTGGGGTCCAGTAAACTGAGAAATAAGCTGGGCTATACTTTTATCTACGATGACCCACTGCTGATTTTTAATCAACCCTCCAGACAGGTATAGGTAGTTTTTCGTCAGTTGCACGTCCACAGGCCGGTGTACCGGGAAAAGCGCAGGAATACCGCGGTAGGCATCTCCGGAGAAATAAAAATAATTGTTTACATATATTAAAATCACTATATTGTAAGACCTCTGCCAGTTACTATGCCAACGGAGAGGCGTATTCAACCATATATTGATCACTACCTAAACCTGAAAAAAGCCGTGAATCTCCTGTTACTTAGCCTGTTTGCCATAGCAATCTGGCTGATGTTCTCCCTCTACCGGGATCACAATCGCAAAAAGGTTGCATTTATGACACCCGTAAGATCTGCGAACATCGTGAAAATCCATAGCTATAAATCTTTCGGTATCCTTGCCACGATCCGGTTTAAAGACTCGCTGACGCCGCAGATAGGCGACCGTTTACATGAAGAAGGAAATATCTACCAGATAACCGGGGTGGTAATACCCGACCCGGTAGAGGAACATCCTAAAGATACCTGGGACTGCCGGTTGGTAAAAATGTAAGCGATGGAATACCTCAAGATATCCTGGCTGCATCCTTTTAAAGATGAACCCGAACTCCTGTATAGCGAAATCGATGCCCAGCGCTTTGAAAGCCGGAAAATAGAGATATACCCGGATGGTAGCTTCGGCATTGCCAGCCCCCAGTTTCATTTTGGCGGCACCGCTTTATCAGGCCTGGTAATACCCGAAATAGAAGAATTTTCGGCAGACACCCAGTTGATCTCTGAACAGATTTCAGCAGCCGAATTTGAAGGGATCTGGAACAAATATTTTAATTTTTTGTCCTGACATTGCTGGTCTGCGATTTGCGCTAAGATCTCTTAAAAAAGGGATCTTATGAATGCTTTTATGATTAAAACAACCGGCGGCCGGTTTTATGTAAGACCTTGTACGCATGGGCGTTTCCTGGTGGATGTAGACGGGGAGGAGGTTGCCATGGAAAAAGATGAAGATGGATATGTGCGGGCGCCCGGCGCTACCGACAGCGGACACCGGTTGGATATGCGATTGCTGAACAATATTGCGGAACAAATTGCCAGGCAAACAGCGTAATAAATCCACAATCTGGGGTCAGGCGAAGTCGGCAAATGCCTGTAGGTATTTGTCGATATAAACTGCCTTGGTTTTGGATTTGTACTGCATCACAAACCTGGGGTGTTCCAGTGGAACCACTTTTTTGAAAAAGTGTTCCTTGTCGTTCAGGGCCTGCAAAAAGGCCGCGTTCTTGCCTGTTCCCATCACATAACAGATTTCCCGGCTGATATTCCATTCCAGCTGTTTTTTCAGGCTTTTGATAATAAAGTCGTAGGCGGCTTTGGTCAGTGCGGTACTGTCATAATAATTATAGTTGATTTCCTTGCCTCCAGGCTGTACAGCGGTAAATCCTAACGGGCATACGGAGCTGATATAAAATTGCTGGTAGAACTTCTTCACGCCGCCATAAGCATCAATCACATCATATATAAATACAGAAGAGGGTTCATGGGTTTTCAGCCCCTGAATTTCAATACCGCACTTCTCCCACATCCTTTTGGTATCTGTAAAAGGTACGCCGGTAGCGCCGGAGCCCAGCCGGCCAGGGTTGATACCCAGGATTAGCTGCCGGGGCTTTTTATCGTCGTAAAATTTTTTATAAAACTGCGTCATAATATCCATAATGCCAGGGCCCTCTTTAAAGGGATTCATGACACGGATACCAGCGGGTAACTTACCAGGAAAATGCAGATGGCTGTTGAAGTTAATAATCTGATCGGCGATAGTCATGCTGCAATTTAGACCATTTGGCGATGCCTGGTTATTTTTTCCAGGATATCTTCTTCGCGGTAAGGCTTCATAATATAATCGTTTAGCCCTGAACGTAAGTACAACGAAATATCATCTTCCATTACGTTGCCCGTAATGGCGATAATGGTTACGCTGGCTTTTTTCTTGTCGGGCAGTTCACGGATCATGGCGGTGAGCATCAGCCCGTCGATACCAGGAAGATCAATGTCGGTAAGGATAAAATCGAAGGCTTCACGCTGGTATACTTCCAGGGCTTCTTCTGCAGAAGAAACAATGTGGAAGGAAGCCTGCATTCTGTTGAGCATCAGCGCCAACAGTTTCTGGTTAAGGATACTGTCTTCTACCACCAGTAATCGGATTCCTGCAGGAATGGTGGCATTGGTAGGTGTATTACTCACGGGGGCGATAATTTTTTTGGTAGCCGGAGATGCGGGCATCGCCTGGTACCGGATTTCAAAATAAAAAGTGGTGCCTTTACCTGGAAGGCTCTCCACATGAATTTTACCGTTATGCAGATCGATGATTTTCTTTGTAATGTGTAATCCCAATCCGCTTCCTTTATGATGATGGTTATTTCCCTGAGAGAAAGCGTTGAATAACAAAGGTAGTTCTTTATGGGAAATACCAGGGCCAGTATCTTTTACACTTACCTGCAACAGGTTGTTGTCACGCATATGCGCCGTAACGGTAATGTTCCCTTTTTCGGTAAACTTAATGGCGTTCGCTACCAGGTTGATCAATACCTGTTTCAGCCTGAAATCGTCGCCTATTACCTGTAAGGTGCTGGGGAAATAGATGTTAACGACCAGGGGCAGTGACTTCATTTCGGCCTGGATGGACAAGGCCTGGCATACCTCTTCGATGGCAGTGCGGGGTGCAAATTTTTCCTGGCGCAACACGGGAGTAACGCTTTCCATCTGCGTGTAGTCCAATACGTTATTGACGACCTGCAACAGCATTTGTGCCGAATGACGCAGGGCGGATATGTTTTCGGGCGACTGGTCCCGCTCCAGCTGGGAGGAAAACCCGAGTATCGACTGCACCGGCGTACGGATCTCATGACTCACCGTGGCCGCAAAATCACTTTTCTGCTGGGCAAATTTCTCTGCCTGTTGCTTGGCCTTTAACAAAGCAAGGTCGTATCGGTACAGGCGGATAATGCCATAGATCACAATGCCTACCATCAGCAGTATCAGGGGGATCTCCCAGGAGTTATGCTTGTCGAGCCGGTACAGCGAATGGTCGATATCCTGCCCAAGCTGCAGCCGCCGTTTGTCCGTTTCCGTTGTAATGTTTTGTTTTAGTGCCGCCATCAGGTGGAGCAGCTCGGAAAACAGGCGTTCATTGGCCACCACCAGGGCGTACTCTTTTTGTTTCAGGTTATTATGACTTTCCGTGGCATTCTTTAAAAAGTTAGCATAGGTATCCTGTATCTTTTTCAGTTGCTCTTTCGTAAAAGCCCGGTTGCTGTTGGTATCGCGTTGCACAATGGTTACCTGGCGATTGGTTTGCTGAATGCTGGACTTATTGCTGATCGCATCTTTCAGGCGGCCAAACAACTTTTTCTTCCCCCGGGTGGTGGCTACCTGGGTAGCGACTATCGTGTCTGCTGCCGGTTTTATTTGCGGGAGTTTAATCTGGCTTAACTGCTTTTCAGGAGAAGGAATATCAGTAGTATCCCATACCCGCGACAACTGCAGGAGAGAGTCCACATATTGCCGTGTTTCCAGGAACAGGGATGATTTCCGGGCTTTGTCGGTCATCAGGACTTCCAGTTGCTGCTCATCTTTTTCTGATGTTAGGGCGCTGTCCAGGTGTGCGGTAATGCTATTTAACTGCGAGATATAGGTATGCAGGTATTTGCGGTCGTAAGTGAGGGTATAGATACGAAAATTATTATCGGCGGCATACAACAGCTGTACGGCCTGGTCAATATGACCAACATCGGCTTTAGTGGCAACGAGATGTTTTACAACGATACCCAGTTGTGTTGACTCCTTTTTCTTTAAAAAGAAGATCATGAAAAATGTCATCAGCACCAGTACCATGATGGTTAACACTACGTAACGGGTAAACGTCTTTTTTTCGGGTAATTTGTACATTGTTAGACTATAATAATTGGGTCGGCGGGAGTGGCTTTCCCGGCCAAAGAACGAAAATAGATGATTTTATTTTCCATAACTAATAGATTATCAATTGAAAACAATGAATATGGGTATGTATTTTCGATTGAATTAGCTATATATTAGCAGATTTAATACATTAATATTTTCCATATAATAAAAGCCAGACTTCCCAGCCGATTACCGTTGGTATAATAAATTTTGAATATCTTTTAGTCCTGCAAAATTCAGGCGTGTTTTTGTATTATTATTGCGGTAGTAATATCATCTCCATGCGTCTTATGAGAATCTGCTTAATAAATATCCTGCTGTTATTCATTTTCTTACCGGCCGTTTATAGTCAACCCAGCGCACCAGATCCGCACTACCGGTTCATTGCCGGTCCCTCGCTGCTGCAGGACAGGAATTTCTACCTTTTTACGCTGATGGAGCGTTTACCAGGCCTGCCCGCGCTGCTGGAGAAAGATAGTACGCTGCAGTATATACTTGTTACCTGCCAGGAACGTATAGCTCATCCTATGAGTAAGGAGGCCCCCGCCGAAGCGTTACTGTTTTCGGACGATGCTATCCGGGAGGTAACAGGCGCATTGCTGCGTTTATGGCGGCAGCATCCGGGGGAGCTGGCGCCCTTGTTTCATGAAATGCGCGCCAGTGGCCTATTTCAGCTGTATGCCGGCAAAGGCGATAATGAACTGCTGGAAGCAGCCTGGAAAGATGCCGCCAACGGTATCAACTATATCATTAACGGCTATACGACAGGAAAGGGGCAACGCTATCCGACCATCGATTCCGCCGCATTTTACGTAGAGGCGCCTGCGTATAAGAGCGCGGTGCTGCGATTGGTAGCGAAAGCGGGAGAGAAGAATACTCTTTTCTTTCAACCCTCCCTGCGACTGGCACTGGGGTTGCTCACCCTCAACCGGCGGGAAGAAGCTACCCGTTATGAGCCCTTGTCGGCGCTCAATGCCGCCGCCTGGAAGCAGATAAAGAAAACCGATTGGAGTAAATATACGTATCCGGCCATGGTGATCCTGGGCGCCAGCCCAAAATCGACAGAACGCATCAGCGAAATCGGTAAAAACCGCTGCCGTATGGGCGCCGACTTATACCGTAAAGGACAGGTGCCTTTCATTATTGTATCCGGAGGGCATGTAAGACCGGTGTTCACCAAATTTTCAGAAGGAGTGGAAATGAAAAAATACCTGGTAGAAGAATTGAAAATCCCCGCGTCTGCGGTGCTGGTAGATCCCTATGCGCGGCATACCACCACCAATTTACGTAACGCTGTGCGACTGGCCTGGAGAAGCGGTATGCCGGTCAACAAGCGCATGTTGTGCGTGTCTGATGCCATGCACCTGGTGTATGTAAACAGCCCTGTGTTTGCACAACGCTGTAACACCGAACTAGGTTATGTGCCGGTAGCAAATATCCAGCAAACAGACCTTTACTTTTTGTCATTTATGCCTGATCTCCGCTCCCTGCAGGCTAACGCTATGGACCCACTGGATCCCTGATCGGGGAACGCAATATTTTAATCACTTGTTCGTCTTACTTACATCTACAATTATCATTTATGTCTGAGTCACCTTTGTATACCATCCTCGGCGCAGGAGGTATTATTGCCAATGAACTGGCCACCATACTGGTCAGCAACCAGAAAAGGGTACGCCTCGTGAGTCGCTCCCCTCAATCCATTGCCGGCATCACCGACCTGGTATCTGCAGATATCACCGATGCTGCGCAAACACTCAATGCCGTGAAGGGAAGCGCCGTCGTATTCCTCACAGCGGGACTCAAATATGACATTAAGGTATGGTCCGATGCATGGCCCCGGATCATGAATAATGTTATCGCAGCTTGTAAAGCTACTGGCGCTAAACTGATCTTCTTCGACAACGTATACTCGTACGGGTTAGTAAACGGTCCTATGAAAGAAGATACTCCGTATCAACCCAGCAGTAAAAAAGGGAAGGTACGTGCAGCGATCGCCACCCAATTAATGAACGAAGTAAAAGCGGGGAATATCACCGCTACCATTGCCAGGGCTGCGGATTTCTACGGTCCGGGCGCTGATAAAACCGGCTTCCTCAACCTCCTTATCATCGACAAATTCAAGAATAAAAGCTCCGCGATGTGGCTGGGAAAAGATACCCTCACACATAGTTATACCTTTACGCCGGATGCCGCCAAAGGACTTTACCTGTTGTCGCAGGATGACAGCTCCTGGAACCAGGTGTGGCACCTGCCTACAGCCAGCCCTGCACCCGACGGCAAAGGTTATATGCAGATGATTGCCGCACAAATGGGCGTAAAACCCCGGTACATGAAGCTGGGTGGCTTTATGCTCACGATCTCCGGTTTGTTTGATTCCACCATCCGGGAAATGAAGGAAATGCTTTACCAGAACAATTATCCCTATATATTGGATTCGTCAAAATTTGAAAATCATTTTCATGTTACACCTACGCCTTATGAAGAAGGCATACGTTTAACACTGGCAAAACAATAGTCTACTAATTTTGTAGGAAATAAATTTGGTAATTAAATTTTCTGCCCTATCTTTGCACCAGTTCTTTAAATAGCTTATCAAGAAAGGAGGAGGGAAATGGCCCTGCGAATCCTTAGCAACCATCGCGCGAAAGCGGGAAAGGTGCTGCATCCATCCTGGTAAAGTAACCAGGAAAGATAAGTCAGATTACATGTTTTTAATCGCATTATCATATAATGTAAAAACTCATCTGGCATCCAGGTGAGTTTTTTTTTGCTCCCACCTGCCACTTCTTGATACGCTCATTTAACCGGACCTGTCTAACCAATTTTTCATCAAACTAAAAATCAAACGAAGATGAGCACTATCACCCAATTGATTCATTCTATTCCGGTAGACCCGCAAACAGGCGCTATTGCCGTACCTATTTATCAGACCTCTACTTTTGTACAGGACGCACCCGGCGTTAACAAGGGATATGACTATGCCCGGTCTAACAATCCTACCCGGGAAGCAGCCGAAAAAATTATCGCTCAACTCGAAGGTGGCGCCGCTGCATCTGCCTTTGCCAGCGGACTTGCTGCCATCGATGCGGTGATTAAACTGTTAAAGTCTGGTGATGAAATCGTAGCTGTAGACGATATTTATGGCGGCGCTTTCCGCCTGTTTCATAAGGTGTATGAAAAATTTGGTATCAAAGTAAAATATGTTGATACTTCCGATATACAGACGGTATTCAACGCCATTACACCGGCCACCCGCCTCATCTGGCTGGAAACGCCTACCAACCCAACGCTGAAGATCTCTGACATTGCAGCGATAGGACGCATCGCCAAAGCACATAACTGCCTGTTTTGCGTCGATAATACCTTTGCTTCCCCCATATTACAAAAGCCGTTGCAATTGGGCGCCGACCTCGTCATACACAGCGCTACCAAATACCTCGGGGGCCATAGCGACTTAATTGCCGGCGTGGTTATCTCAAAAACGCCGCAACTGGGTGAAGAAATCAAGTTCTACCAAAATGCCTGTGGAGCCATTCTTTCGCCGTTCGACAGCTTCCTCCTGATCAGGGGCATAGAAACCCTGCCACTGCGCATCAAACAGCATGGCATCAACGCACAGGCATTGGCCGAATACCTGGAGCAACATCCTGCCGTGGAGAAAGTATTTTATCCGGGACTACCATCGCATCCGGGTCATGAGCTGGCAAAGCAGCAGAGCAAAGGATTTGGAGGAATCATTTCTTTCACGCTCAAAGACGATACCACCGAAGCAGCAACCGCTTTCGTAACAGGTACGCACTACTTCAAGCTGGCAGAAAGCCTGGGCGGCATTAAGAGCCTGGTATGTCACCCTGCGGCAATGACCCATAAATCTATTCCTGCTGAAAAGAGAAAGGCGGCAGGTGTAAGCGATAGCCTCATCCGGTTGTCGGTAGGACTGGAAGAAACAGCCGACCTGCTGGCCGACCTGGAACAGGCGTTTAAGAAACTGCCGGTGACCGCCCGCGAAGAAACCGCGTTGTCAGCATAGCGGCTACATTATCGCCCGTGGCATTAAGAATGGTGGCCAGCGGATCTACGAGGGTACCGATAATCATCAGTGGGGGCAAGGCCTCTATCGGGAAGCCGTAGATGCTCATCACCAGCATCTCCCCAATATAACCTCCATTGGGAATACCACCTTCTACAATGCTGGCAATAACGGTAACACCGAGCGCCATCAGGATAATACCCGGTCCGTCGAAGCTCTTGCCAAACATGGCGAATACCACCGCCATCTTGATAATGGAAGAAATACTGGAGCCATCTTTATGCAGGGTGGCTCCCAGGGGAACGACCACGCCGCCTATATCCTCGGGTACGCCCATCGCTTTTACGGCATTGAGATTGGCGGGAATGGTAGCAATGCTGCTACCGGTGCCCACTGCGGTAAGCGTAGGTATAATATTATTTTTCCAGAAGATGCGAATGCCCGGAATACCACCGGCAATGAAGGCATATAAGGTGAAGCCAACAAGAAAATACAGGGAGCCGAAGCCATAATAAATACCCAGGGAATGCGCGTAGGTGCCAAACAATTTTGGACCTACAGTGCCCACCTGGTAAGCGAAATAAGCGCCTAAACCAACAGGCCCCAGATTCATAATTACAATGAGCACATCTTTCATTACCTCGTTGCCGGAATACAAAAACTGCCGGAATGCTTTACCATGCTCGCCTGCGCGCATAGCCGCCAAACCGGTGATGCCTGAAAATATGATAAACGGTAACATATTTTTGCGGGACAATATCTCGTAGAACTCATTTACAGTAAGGAGTTTAACAAGCTGCTCTCCCCAGTTGCCCGGCTGCTCCAGGTTGATATCATGACTCAGCGTTACCTGTTGATGTATCGGGAAAATCCACACTGCCACAATAGTTAAGAAAGCGGAGAGTAGAATGGTAGACAGGAATACCAGCGACATCACACCCAGTATACGCCCCAGCTTATTACCGGCTTCAATATGGGCAATGGCGCTGGCAATACAAAAAAATACCAGCGGTATAATGGCGGTAAATAAAAGGTTCAGGAAGATGTCGGCGATGGGCTTTATCACAACAACTTTTTCACCGAATATAAGCCCTGCGATACTGCCAGCTATAATGCCGGCCAGCAGCGTAACCATGCTGCGGTACGTCTTAAAAAATCCCATGCCTGAAGTTTATAGGGTACAAGTTAACCAAATGTAATTGATCCGTGAACAATCAGGGCTGATTATTGTTTAATGAAATTTGTATCTTAATTTTAGTATATGAAAAGCTGGTTGTTGGGTTTGTTGCTTCCCTTTGCTCTGGTACAGGATAAAACCTATACCGTAGGAGAAGTGATGCGTAATGCCCGCCGGCTGCATAACGATAGCACTACCGTGCAGCTCATCGGCTACTTCACCAAAAAATTGAATAACAATAACTACGTGTTTGAAGACCGTACCGCAGAAATTCACGTAAATGTACCACCCAAATTCCTGCCCGAACGCCCGCTGAGCGATAGGGAAGCGGTAACCATTAAAGTATGGGTAGAATATGAAATGGACAAACCTATTACGTTAACGGTTAACCAGCCGATTAATTAACGGTGAGGACTATATGATTTTTCCCACAAAGGTATAAATGCTCTTCATACTCACCAGGATCACAATCACGGCCACGGCCACCATAATGGTTTTAGCGGAAATTTTATTGGACACCCTGGCAGCAATCGGGGAAGCAATGGCGCTGCCCAATACCAGGCCCAGTACAGCATCCCAGTGTACGTGGGAAAGTACGGTAACAAATGTGAGGGAACTGAGCATGGCAATAAAAAAGCGGGTAGCCTTTACCGTGCCTAAAGAAAAGCGGGGATGTCTGCCACCCGCAATGAGCGAAGATAACACGATAGAGCCCCAGCCTCCGCCTCCAATCGCGTCTATAAATCCGCCGCCAAATCCCAGGAAACCGATACGTTTTATTTTGTTAGTCACTACCTTTTTGCGTTGTGCCTGGATAGCCCGTTTCAGGATCACGATTCCGAGGATTAGGGTATATAAGGATACCAGGGGTTTGGTATACTGGGCATAATGTTCGAGCGAGGATAATAGGTAGGCGCCGATCACCGCGCCCGCAATACCCGGTAATATCAGGAGTTTAAAGAGTTTCTTGTTGACATTTCCCATTCTCAGGTGCATCCAGCCGGCAATGCCGCAACTCAGGATCTCCGAAATATGCACCGCGGTACTGGCCGATGCCGGCGGTATCCCCATCGACAACGAAAAGGTAGTAGACGTAATACCATACGACATGCCGATGGCGCCATCGATCATGGCAAAAATAAACCCGGCAACGAGGAAATAATAGAAAGTAGGAGGAATATCTTCTACATACACGCGAAAATCGGGCGACTGCCACCAGGCAATGCCCAATCCCGTTACCAGGAGCAGTAGTCCGGCCAACCCATATATCCAGCGCTGTTGTCTAAACGTGCTGTTTTCCGTATTGTTGCCGTTTTCTTTTGGCGCTACCGCCTTCGATTCCGCTGTGATAGTGGCTGCAGGGGCAACCAGGGTAGTAGTATCTTTCTCCATTTTTTTGATATGCCTGCCTTAATTCACCACAAAATACATAAACTCTATGAAATAAGTAGACTATTTGCAAAAAAATACCCCGGGAGCGTCAATAAATAAGTTATTCATAAAATAGCAACAACGTATAAAAATTGATTTACCTATATTTGGGGTTGCGAACCAATTTACGAACTACATGCTTTGGCAACTTTTCTGGACCATTATATTAGTGCTTTTAAACGGATTCTTTGTGGCGGCAGAATTTGCCATTGTCAAAGTCCGCTCCTCCCAGATCGCCAGTAAAAGCGGCGCGGGCAAGCGAACCACCGCGGCGGCCAAGAGTATTTTAAGTAACCTCGATGGGTACCTGGCTGCTACCCAGCTGGGTATTACCCTGGCTTCCCTGGGCCTGGGCTGGGTGGGCGAGTCGGTGATGACCACCATCGTACTCACAGTAATGGATAAACTGGGTATTCACATCGCCGAATCTGCCGTACATGTAATCGCAGTAGCCATCGCCTTCACCATTATCACTATCTTACATATCGTTTTCGGGGAACTGGCGCCTAAATCAATGGCCATCCGTAAGCCGCTGCCTACCACGTTGGTGGTTGCCGTTCCGCTAAGGGCGCTGTTCGTCATTTTCCGCCCTTTTATCTGGATGCTCAACGGGTTAGCCAATAGTATTCTCCGCCTGATCGGTATTACCCCGGCGGGGGAGTCTGAAATTCACTCTGAAGAAGAGCTGAAACTGATTATCTCTGAAAGCCAGGAAGGAGGCGCTATCGAAGAAACGGAACGGGAACTGATCCAGAACGTATTTGAATTCGATGACAGCCGGGTAAAGGAAATCCTTACCCACCGCAAAGATATTTCCGCCCTCGACATTAACCTGCCCCTGGCAGAATTGATCGACCAGGTTATCCGCGATGGCTATTCCCGCTACCCCGTATACAGCAACTCCCTCGATCACCTCCAGGGCGTGGTATATACCAAAGATGTGGTAAAAGGTATGCACGAGAAAACGCTGGTCAATATAAAAGATATCATGAAGCCGGTATTTTATGTACCGGATAGCATGAAGATCAAAGACCTCCTGCGTACTTTCCAGTTGCAACGCCTGCAAATGGCCGTTGTAACCAACGAATTTGGCGACACAGAAGGGATTGTAACCATGGAAGATATCCTGGAAGAACTGGTAGGGGATATCCAGGATGAGCACGACCATGAGGCGCCTATCGTGGAACAAAAAGATGGTAACTTTATCGTCAACGCACACGAATACCTGGCCGACATCAATGAGCTGCTGCCTTACCCGCTTCCTGAAAGTGAACATTATGAAACACTTTCCGGTTTAATCAATTACATACATGGTAATATCCCCCGTGAAGGAGAAGTGATCATCATCGAAAACTACGAAGTACTGATCCTGAAAATGTTCCGTAGTTCCGTGGAGAAAGCGAGACTGAAACTGATCCGTTAATATAATTTTTATGGAGAAGAAGATACTGCACGTGCTGGAAGGACGTGAAAAACACATTACCGATACCGAAGTGGTCAGGCAATCGCTGCCCACCATGCAGTTCCGGTTTGCCAGTCCCTTCATCGTGGTACATCATATGCCGGCTAAATATTTTGCCCCGGGATCGCCGGAAGACAGGCTGCATCCGCATCCGCACCGCGGCTTTGCCCCGGTTACCTTTATGCTGCAGGGACAAGGCTTCCATCGCGATAATGCTGGTAATGCTATGACGGTGACTGGTGGGGATGTACAGTGGATGTTTGCCGGTAAAGGCATCCTTCACAGCGAAGGCCCTTCCCCCGAATTCCTGGAAAAGGGCGGTAACTACGAACTGCTGCAATTATGGTTTAATGTACCCGCCGCCCACAAGGGCGAAAATCCCTGGTACCAATACATTAAAGGCGCAGAAATGCCCGCCGTGGCAGTAAAGGAAGGTGTACACCTTACCCTGGTAGGCGGCGACTATGAAGGCAAAAAAGGCCCCCTGAAAAACTATACGCCTATTACCGCTATATGGGGAAAGGTAGATGCCGGCAGCCAGGTGACATTAACGGCTACGTTGGGCTACTGGACTTTATTGTATGTAGTAGATGGAAAAATAAATGTAAACGGAACGGATGTTACCGGGTACCACCTCGTCGTATTTGATAAAGAAGATACCGCCAGCGATATACATATGACCGCTGTTGAAAATACCCGCCTGTTATATCTTTGCGCCGAACCGATCGATGAACCGGTAGCCGCAAAAGATAACTTCGTGATGAATACCGCAGAAGAGGTGGACCAGGCAATAGCAGACTATAAAAACGGCCTATTCGGCACCCTGGAAAAATAGAAAAACTCCTGGCTCTTGCCAGGAGTACTGTACTATAACCATCTTATGCTTATTGAACGCTATCTTTCTTGGGTCTCCAGGTAGTGTCCTTTCCCATTCCTTTCCCTTTTTTCTTCCAATCCTTCTTTTCAGGGTGGTGCTTTTTAGGCATGGTATCCACCGACTGACGCAGAGCGTCTTCGGAAATAACGCTACCGTTAGTTGCTATCGGAGCGGCCTGTGCTGCATGATCCGGGTTTCCTTTAAAGAAAAAGAGCAGCATCAGTATTACGACAAGGCCAATGGTGGCGGGCAGGTTTTTCATAATGCTAAGTATTTTGTTCATGAAAAATGTAGACAGATATCTTGCCAATGCCTCTTGATTTGAGCTAATCCATTGAACATATTCAAGTTATACTTTATCTCAGCTGCCCCAGCCGCAGCTGTTAACTGTGGATATTGCCCGTCAATCAGTGGAACCCGGGTAACACGATTATTCCCACAAACACCCCACAGCCGCGCAAACGACTAGGGCACTGCTTTTGTGTCGCATATAATATTGTTTACTTTAAATCTATTGGCTATGAAGAACGTGAATAGCGCCAACAACCAGCGAAACCGACAACCACATTTACCCAAACCTGAAATCCGTGACCACCTGGATAGCCGCAAGAATGAAGAACAGGAGTTTAAAGGAAATGACGTGACTCATAACAGTAAAGACACCAAAGCACACAAAAACAAAAAACAAGGATGATGGACAGTAAAATAATAATAGGTTGCCTGATAGGGATGGTCGCTCTTTTTTCCTGTAACAGCCCCCTGCAAAATAAAAAGGAGCGGGCAATGCATGATTCCGCCAACGCCCCTCCCGAAGGGAATGCGCCGGAAGATAAAGAGAATGTAGCGAAAGATACCATCTATGAAGGGTATCACATCAGGGTTCGGACGGAAGGGACCAACAATATCAGGAACCTGGTGCTCATCGTCACTGATAAAAAGGATACTACCCGGCAAGACAGCGTAATGGAACGTGATATCAAAGGAATGCTGAAAGACTTGATGATAGCGGACCTGGATAAAGATGGCAAGCCGGAAATTTATTGCTCTACCTTGTCAGAAGGCTCGGGCCATTACGGGAAAATATACGCCTATAACCTGGGCAATAAAATAACTGGCATCAATACCGATGCTATCGATACCATGGAGCTGCCCTCCTACAGAGGAGAAGATACTTTTTATATAAAAGGAGACCGGCTGGTACGCAGTTTCCCGGTGTATAAACCGGATGATCCGGAGGCGCTTACCTCCAATACGAAAGGAATGCTGTTGTATTATCCAAGACGGGAACAGGATACATTGAGAATGGTACAACAGCCGTAGGGAGCAGAAAGTAAAAAGCTATTGTAGCAAATGACCAATGCGATTTATAGATATTCGCTAATATCATTTGCTACAATAGCTTTTTGCTTTCAGTGCTATTTATTATAACGAATAGCTTCCTTATCCCAGCGGGTATAGAAGTATTGCAATGCCTGCTGAAATTGGGTGAAATTCTTGCTGGCCACCTGGCTCCAGCCATCTTCCGCATAGGCTGCCAACCGAGGAAATACCTGGCGATTCATAGATTTTACATCGGGTATCCATTCTCCCCACATCTGGCAACCGGTGCCCAATATCTGTGCATGGTATTTAGGATCCAGTCCGGCGGGAATAGGATCAAAATTATACGCCTTTTCCAGCGAAATGTCCTGGTAGCTGTAGTCCAGGTAGGTGAGTGCATGATAGGAGTTCACTACATCATAGCCTTTGGACACCGCGTCGTTGATCAGGTTTAGTTCGCCTTTCCAGAATTGTACAATGGTGCCTGACGCCAGCTTTTCGGTTACTGTATTGTCTTTGTTGTCGGTATACTCATGCAGTTTGCTACCCATGATTTCATTCCAACCGGTCATCCGGCGGTTTTTTCCCGCCAGGTAGTTGGAAATGCTGTTGGTAAAGGCGATTTGCAGGTCGGCGGGAGAGCTGAGATGATGCGCTTTCATATAGGCATTCACACCGGGATCCGCCTTCCATTGGTCATACCTTACCTCGTCGCCGCCAATATGAATGACCTTAGAGGGGAATAAGGCAATCACTTCCTCCAATACATCCTGCAGGAAGGCAATCACTTTGGGGTCAGATACGTTGAAAACATCGTAATGCACGCCGAAGGTAGTCGGTACTTTGATGGCCTGGTGGGTGGTGCCCAGCCAGGGATAGGCGGCAATGGCGGCGCTGGAATGGCCCGGCATTTCTATTTCCGGGACCACTGTGATATGCCGGTCGGCCGCATATTTGATAATCTCTTTGATCTGCTCTTGAGTGTAATAGCCTTCATGGATTTTGCCATCAAATATTTTGCTGTTCCAGGTGCCTATCTGTGTGGAATCGCGCTTGCCGCCCACCTGCGTCAGCAGCGGATACTTTTTGATTTCTATGCGCCAGCCCTGGTCATCTGTCAGGTGCCAGTGAAACACATTCATCTTCAACAGGGCCATTTCATCCAACAGGCGCTTAACGGTTTCTCCGCCTTTGAAGTAACGGCCTTCGTCTAGCATGAAAGCGCGCCAGCCAAAGCGGGGCTTGTCTTTAATGGCAACGGCATTTATCGTATATACGTTGCCGTTGGTAGTGATTAGCTGGCGAAGGGACTGGGTACCATAGAAGATACCGGTATTAGTGGCGGCGGTAATGTCGACATGATCAGGGGTTACCTGCAACTGATAGCCTTCTTCTCCCAGCTCTTTTTTAAGAGCCGGATTGAGGGAAAGGCGGATGTAATTGTTTTTGGCACTGGGTTTCAGCGGGAGTACCATGCTATAACTCTCCTGTAGGGCCTGTGCCAGGAGATTGGCCTCGCCGGCGCTCTTGCCAGGAATAATGGCAGTGGCGCCGGATAATGTAAAGGTGCCGGTTAACATTTTTACTTCCGATGGCTGCGGAATGATGTTAATGGCATGCCCTGGAGTGGTGCGTGCCGATAGCAACAGCAGGAACGCGCCTGCCAGCGTGGAACGTAGTTTTGACATACAGCAATTTTAATTGTTCACTTGATTAACCGTGATAAAATACAAATAAAATCCCGTGATTTAAAACTACGCTTGCCCGCGGGACACGGTAATGTCCGTGATCGCTTCCGAATAAAATACCGGCGGCACGTTTTTCAGCGGCAACAGGCAGTCAGCTGCTTCTTTATCTGTACTGCGAAACCAACGTTGTGATGTTTTAGTTTTATCGATGAAGTACAGCTTGCCCAGCTTAGAGCGGAATTGATCGGCAGCAGTAATACTACTCATCTCCAGGATCACTTCCAGCTGGTGTACATCATCTGTTTTGTGCCAGGCATACATGAATTTACTATCGCTGCCCTCACTCAGTTTCCAGCCTTTCTGTTCCATATGGGCATGCAATACCTCGCTTTCCATGGATATATCCTCAAAATCATCTACCAGCGTAGTATATGCCTGTTGCGGCAATAAGGCACTTACCGGCCTGTTCAGTTGAGGAAAAACCGGTTCAATACCGCGTTCCACAAACTTATGCTTCCACTGTTGTAAAGTAGCCGTATCCAGCATCAGGGGATGCAGGATGCGTACACTGGTATTTTCGAGCAACGTAATCTCCGTATCCACTGCTGTAAGCAGGGCCATATTGTCCTGGCAGTAGAATGGGGTGATCAGCTGATCCTGCTCATCAAATAATCCCCACAGCAACCGTTTGGCGAAGACAAACATTAACGGATTTCCCAGGAACAACTGCTGCCAGGCGTGGCTACTCCATTTACGCTGTATCACCAGGAAATACTCCAGTCGCTGCGACTGCGATTTTACCGCATCTGTAATTTCTTTGGCCAGCAGCTTAAATGATTCTCTCATTTCGTTGGAAGTACCGGTTGGTATGGATTTGAAGCGGCGGTTATTTTCGTTGAGATAACCGGGTTTGAAGTGGTTATCGATAAATACGCGCCAGGTCTCGTTATTAATCTCCACATATTTAAACATGCCGGTAAAACCGAAATCAGGTGCAATACGATCTCCCAGTTCATGAATACTGATGCCGAGTTCAGCAGCGGTGCTTTGCAAGGTTGCCAATGCAGCTGCACCCACGGCCGATTTGCGGATCCGGTAGCGGCGCGACAGGAATTCAACAAAGCGGAGTGCATTGGCGCTGCCTTGCATGGCCAGCGCGGCAATGCCATGTTCCGCCATTTTGAAACGCTTGGATTCTATCCAGAAATGCATGGCGTCCTTGAGCTTTTCTACCAGCTGATCATCGCCCAGCATCGCCGCTACAATCAGCAGGTACCGGATACTGGCGTCGCCGCCCTGTTGCTGGTATTGCTGAAATAAGGCGGAAGCAAATTCCCCGCTGCGGGAACGGTCTATTAAACGCAGGAGGGGCTTCACTTCCATATCGGCGCGTACTTCCTTTACCCGCGACATGCGGTACAGCAGGAAACGCATCATTTCGATGCTCATCACCTGGCCGTCCAGTAAATATAAAAATGGCAGGGAGGTGTCATCCAGCCATTTCTCCGCCGGCCGGGAGAGTTTATGCCGTTTTTTGGCGTAAGCCACCAACCGGGTTACCACCGTAAGATCGTCGCCGTCTTCAATGGTCGGATAATTCAATGTTTCCAGCATCAGGTCGCGGGCATCATCATTTATTTCTTTCTGTACCGCCTCTTGCAGTAATGTTCTTGCATGGGCGTTATTTAGCCTGCACAGGATTTGCACGGCTGTCAGGCGCTGATCTGCTTTTTTATGCTCCAGCAATTCGCCCGCTTTCTCCAATGCTTGCGGGTGTTCCGCCAGGATAACGGCTACGAGTGAACGAACAGATTTTAATTTGTGCAGGGTAAACGGCCAGAGTTGATCCATGTACAACGACACCGGCAACTGGCTCAGTGCGGGCAATACCACCCTGGCATCGTAGTCGTTCGCCAGCGCTTGCAGCAATAGGCTGACCGCGTTTTCCTTCAGCTCCTCTGCCAGCACCTGGAAGGTATCCGGGTGCATATAGCGTTTGGCAGTAAGGTAGTTGCCCAGGTAGGAGAGCACCGCAGGCTGGTCGTATTGCAACAGGTCTTTTATGGCCAGTACCACCGGTGGCGGCATACTGGATGCCTGTATACCATTATGGGCCGGGGCTTCAATATTGGTATGGGGCGCCTCCAGGAAATCGTACGCGGCTGTTTTCAATACCGGCACATATTGCTCCGGCAATTGCGTCGCCAACAGGTGATAGCCCAATAAGGCAGCAGCGTATTGTTGACCTGCTGTGAATGTTCCCGTGATGCGCGCCACCAGGTCGGCATATTTCTGCACGTTATTTTGCAGCAATACCCGGCTCAGTTCATACCAGTCTGCCAGCGTGTAGCCCCGCAGCAACCTGTTTTCCAGGTATTCCATTTCCCTCTCGGGATGAGCTTTGGCCAACAGGCGGTAAAACAGGGAATTCCAGGGCTTGTCTCTCCAGGTATGAAGGTAGGCATCTACCACATGAGGTGCTGCACTCTTCATAAGGTCCTGTAAGAATTTACGCAGTGGCGTAAATTTCAGTGGCGCCAGATCAAAGTTGTGTCCATCGCCGGAATAGCTGATCAGGCGCGAGCCTATCTCTTCCGGCGTACAGCCCCGTTGTTGCAGGAAGCTGGTAAAATAACTGAATCGCAGTACAATAGACGAGGAAGTACCCGGCATGTCCATCATGGGTACAATCGTGCGCAGGAACCGGTCCTGGCACCTGGCCCAGGTATTGGGCGCAGAAATAAGCTGCAGTACCAGCCGGTCGTTATCGTCCCATAGCTCTGGTACGCGTAATAGTGTAATAAATAATCCGGGTGTATCCGCATGTTCATCTGTGAAGATGGGTGGCTGAAAGGTTACACCAGTAAGGAAATCTACCCCGGACCGTAAAGGTTCATTGTTTTCATAGTTAGTCAAGTTCAGTTTTTCAAGCAGAGGTAGTATCGTTTCCTTGTTGTACGGCATAAGGTATAGATAGATTCAATTATTTTTTCAGCACAATATCTTCTTTTGCGGCCCATTGCGCCACATCTTGTTTACTCAGCGCCATGGCCATCATATCCGGGAATTTGTCCGGAGAGCAGGCAAACACCGGGATGCCCAGTCCAGCGAGGAACTGTGCATTTTCCTGGTCATAGCTGGGTGCTCCTTCATCGTTTAGTGCCAGCAAAACGATCACTTGCACACCGGCCGCATGGAGCTCTACAAAGCGCTTCCTCATGCCCATTTCATCGCCGCCTTCCATCAGGTCGGTCACCAGCACCAATACGGTATCGGTAGGGCGGGAAATGATCTGGCTACAATATTTCAGCGCGGCATTGATATCGGTCCCTCCGCCCAGCTGTACGCCAAAGAGCAGGTCTACCGGGTCATTCAACTCTTCTGTCAGGTCCGCTACTGCGGTGTCAAATACCACCATCTGTGTTTTCAACGCCGGGATGGAGGCCATAACAGCGCCAAAGATACCGGAATATACAACAGATGTTCCCATAGAACCACTTTGATCCAGGCACAATACTACTTCTTTCAGCGCAGTGCGCTTCCGGCCATAGCCTATTAATGTTTCCGGGATAATTGTTTTATAGTCGGACTGGTAATGCCGGAGGTTTTTCTGTATCGTCAAGTGCCAGTTGATTTCATGATGGCGGGGACGGCGGTTACGCGTACTCCTGTTTAAGCTGCCATTGATGGCCTGTTGAGTGGGCTGGGCCAGCTTTTTGATCAGTTCATCCACCACTTTTTTTACCACCTGCCTGGCGGTATCTTTGGTTTTCTCTGGTATTACCCGGCTGAGTGTCATCAGCGTAGCTACCAGGTGTACATCTGTTTCCACATTTTCCAGCATCTCTTTTTCAAAGAGCATCTGGGTAAGATTCAGGCGTTTCAGTGCATCCTGCTGCATGACCTGTACTACGGAGGAAGGGAAGTAGTTGCGTATATCGCCCAGCCAGCGGCTTACATTGGGCGATGACGGGCCAAGGCCACCCCGCTTCGTACTGTCGTACAATGCTTCCAGTGTTTTGTCGATTTGCAGATCCGTTTTATCCAACGAATAAGCGGTGCCGTCATTTTCCGTTCCTCCCAACACCAACCGCCATCTGCGAACCTGTTCTTTATGCTCCATCTGATAACAATTTTGAGTCAACCAACCCCAGCATTTGCATTACCACCCGTATGCCCTGTTCTCCCCGCGCTGCATCTGTTTCTCCTGTTGCCACTATTTTAATGGAGGTATCACTACCTCCCTGTTTCACTTTAGCTCCCAGTTTTTTCCTTTCCGGGGCTGTAAAGTTAGAAAAGGTGCGGCGTAATAACGGCAATACCTGGATGAAAATATCATTTTCCAGTTGAGAAACCCAGCTGTACACCATTCCCCAGAGCGATTCATCCAGTAACAGCAAGGTGCCGCTGCCTTTAAGGAAGCCTTCCAGCCAGGAGGCCGCTACTGCCGGCGGATTGGCCACCGACATCGCCACACTGAAACCCTGCAGTAACGGTTCTCCCCTTAATATCCGGCCATCAAACAACAGGCGGGTAGCATAGCCCGCTATCATGGGGGCTGACTGGCGATTGCCGGCAATGGCCTGTAAGGTATTATGCCAGGAGCCGGTCAGCGCCGCGTGTTGCAGCAGCCCGATGGCGTCGTTCATGCCATAGAAGAGTTCCAGTAAGGCCAGCGCAGCATCTTCCGTAATGGAAGTACTGGCGGCGGGTAAACTGATGCAGATACGATCTATCATGCTTTCGATAATACCATTCACCAGTTCGGCGTCTGTTTTACGCACGTTCCCGAATTTGCTGATATTCACCAGCGGGGGAATCACCTGCATCAGCTGCAACACATCTCCGGAGGTGGCCGCGAGGTTATTGATACGATGTATCAATATATCTACCACCGCCGGTAGCTCGGCCGGTATGGCCGATTCCAGCATTTGGCATACCTGCTGCAAAGTGCCGGTATGATGGGCGGTATCTATCACGTAGTTGGATGCTGCTTCGGCTACCGTATTGCCCCAACTCCCTTTTTCGATAATGTCGATGGAATAGGAAGGATCCCATTGCAGGCGCCATTGTTCTTTAAAGGTACCCTTCCCCGACACTTCCTGCCTGGTTCCCCAACGGATTTCCAGCAGTTGTAACCGGTGGAGGAAGATACTGCGTTCCAGGTCATTCTCTTTACGCAGGTCGAGTTGGTAATCTTTGAAATCGGCTGTTTGCGGCAGCCGCAGTTTCTTCTGCCATTGCGTAATATCGGATTGCAGGGGAGGAGCCGGCACTTCATGGGGCACCTTACCGATGCGGTTGCGTATGATCAGTTGATCCCTGATCAACTGCATGAGCACCGGTTCCCCGTTACACAGCACGCTTAACGTAGCCTCGTTCAGTTCCTCCAGCCCCGGGCGGGAATATTGGCGCAGCGCTGCCAGCGCATTGGCCAGCCGTACTGCTTCCATTACATGTGCCACGGAGGTATCCTGTTGCTGTTCTCTGAAAAGCTTTGCCACCAGGGCCATCCAGCGGGTGCCATCATCGGTGGGATGTTCCCAGATATGCTCATACCAGCCGGGGGAAGGAATGCCGGCGCCATAACCGCTTTCATAACTCAAACGGCTATAGGTCCATGGTATCCAGGTGGTGGCCACTTTGGCTTTGGGTAAGCTTTTCAACAGGTCATTGTCTTCTTTTGGCTTAGGCATATTTTGTAGCGCCGGGCCGTGCCAGGCGCCGCAGATGACGGCAATTCGCTGAAACATTTCCTTTTCAGCGGCACGGATACATTTCCGCATCCAGGCTTCCCGCAGTTGTTCTACGTGATTATCCCGTTGGGGTAATTCTTCGCGGAGCGCCTGCATGGCATCATTCACCGCCTCAAATACCTGTTCCTGTTGCTGCCGGTATTCAAACATATGTTCCCACCATCTTTCTCCATCATCGTATCCTGCGGCCGCAGCCAGGTGGGAAATAGGATCCCGCCTCACCGGGAAAGGGACTACCTCGTCATCCTCCGCTACATGGTTATCCTGGCGGGCATGCTGCCTTGTTTGGAGGATAGATTGACGGGCGCTGTTCAGCAATGCTTTTTCATCTCCGTTATCTCCCGTCGTGTCGCCCGTGTTGTTTTCTCCCGCAGCACCCTCGTTGGCGGCTGCCGCTTTTGCCGCCGCTTCATTTTCCAGTCCGAATACATGCGCCAGGGGCAGATCCATAAACCGGGCAGGGATACGATGTTCTTTTGCATACAATATGGCCTGCCACTCGGGTGAGAAGGCGGCAAATGGATAGAAACAAGCCTTTCTGGGATTATCCGGCTGCCAGGCCAGGATGGCTACCGGTGGCTGTAAGTCGTCGTGCCCTGCCCATGGCAACAGCGCATCTGCTTCGGGAGGTCCCTCTATCAGCACAATATCCGGTTGCAATTCCTCCAGGAATGCTTTCACGTTCCTGGCAGAGCCAGGCCCATGGTGCCGGATACCTAAAATATGTACAGACATATGTCTATGTTAGATCGTTAAGTAATGAAGAAAAGTAGCAGGCACAAAGCTAAAGGCATAAAGCTTTTGACTTGTTTACAGGTTGGTTTCATTACAGCCAGTGCTTTCACCTTTTTGCTTTTTGCCTTCCGCCTTCTATGCCAGATCCCTGCAGGCGCGGTACACATCTTTCCAGTCTTCCCGTGTTTTCACAACGGTTTCAAGATATTCCTGCCATACCAGTTTATCCTGCACCGGGTCTTTCACCACGGCACCGATAACGCCTGCGGCCAGATCTGCGGCATTGAGGGTGCCATCGCCAAAGTAGGCAGCCAATGCCAGTCCATTGTTTACGACGGAAATAGCTTCTGCGGTGCTGAGCGTACTGCCGGGGGATTTTAGTTTCGTTTTGCCATCCAGTGTTACGCCATTGCGCAGTTCCCGGAAAATGGTCACGATACGGCGTATTTCTTCCAAAGCAGGTTTCTCTGCGGGAAGATCCATGGTCTTTTCAAAGCTTTCTACGCGTCTCCTTACAATATCTATTTCTTCTTCCATAGAATCCGGCACAGGAAGTATAACGGTATTGAACCTACGTTTTAGGGCGCTGGATAATTCATTCACGCCCTTATCGCGGTTGTTGGCGGTGGCAATCACGTTAAAGCCTTTATTAGCCTGGACTTCGGTATTCAGTTCCGGAACCGGCAACGTTTTTTCCGACAGGATTGTGATAAGGGTATCCTGTACATCCGCCCCGATACGGGTCAACTCTTCTATACGGGCAATTTTTCCATCCTGCATGGCCCTCATCACTGGTGTTTCCACCAACGCATTACGGGAAGGTCCTTCTGCCAGCAGGCGGGCATAGTTCCAGCCGTAGCGGATACTTTCTTCACTGGTACCGGCGGTACCCTGTATGATCATGGTGGAATCGCCACTGATGGCGGCGGCCAGGTGTTCACTCACCCAGCTTTTGGCGGTGCCGGGTAAGCCATAGAGCAATAAGGCCCGGTCGGTAGCCAGTGTAGCCGCGGCTATTTCCATGAGGCGCTTACTGCCAATATATTTAGGGGTTACGTCAAATCCGTTTTTCAATTTTCCGCCTACCAGGTAGGTTACTACAGACTGGGGTGTTAACAGCCAGTTATGCGGGCGTTTCCCGGTATCCTGTTTCCGGAGTTCTTCCAGTTCTTCCGCGAAGAGTTGTTCTGCGTGATAGCGTAAAATGTCTGACATGGTATGTTTATTAAGCGTTGTTGTTAAGTGTGTTAATCAGGCTTTTGGCGTGCAACAGCCGGGCCAGGTGAGCCTTGATATTGTTCCAGTAGCCGGTATGATAAGTTTCGGTGGCGTTGATATCATCCAGTTTGCCTGCTATAGCTACTGGTATTTGCCGAACCACATTATTCATGAATAGCTGGTTATACGTATATGGCTGTGTGGCGGCATACCGCATAATGCGGGTGCATAATGGCATGCTCCACTCTTCCGGGCTGCCGGCCGCATATTTGATAATCGTTTCCGGCTGCTCATCGAAATATTTTTCGCTGAGCAGCTGTTGCTGTTCCACCGGCAACAGGGGAATCAGGTCGATATAAAACACCTCACTGTGTTGTATAAACGTCATAGCGCGCTGCCGGTCTTCAAACCATACAATGGCTTGTACGAGGGACGGAATAAAAATTTGCAGTGCGGCCTGTTGTTGAAACAGTTGCATCACTTCCGCCGTTGTTTTACCGAAATGGATTTCCCATTGAGCAGGAGGTATAAGGCCGATCAGCTGGAGCAGGATGTGCCAGTCATCCGATATTTTTTTATTGTTGCTAAGCTTTTCTATACCACTTTGAAAAATGATGTCATCTTTAATAACGGGGGCCACTACTTCCACTGTGCCATCCGGGTGTAGTTGCACTGCTGCTGATACCACCTGCCAGTATTGTGCCTGTAGGGAAGACGACGGTTGTTTTTTCAGCAGGTGTATCCAGGCTTCTTTTACCTGCTTACTTTTTTCGCCGCTGAGCGATTCCAGCCAGGGAACATCATCCGGATCAATGGGGTGTTCCAGTACTCCCAGCAGTTCAGTTTTTACCGTGGCGCTTTCTTTCGCCCAGGATTGCTGTAACCAGGTACGGGCCAATACGGGGTTGGCTATACGTAGTTCTTTTAAGGCCTCTACCCGTTGGGCGGTAGCACCATTCTGCCATCTTTCTTCGATGGTATCTGCTACGCGGGAAAAGTTCCAGTCGGGATTAAATTGCCCCAGCCATTCTGCCCGGTATCCGCCGGCTGCTGCGGTGAGTACTCGCAGCGACTTGTTTTTCCAGGCTTTGTCGAGCATTACCGGAAGCTGTGCTGGCGGCAACAGCAAGTTGGTGCTGGTACAGTATTCCAGCCAGAGCTGTACCAGCTGTATGCTATCGGTTTCCAGCACTGATTGTAGCACCCTCACCGCGGAGGGGGTACAATAACGTTTCGTTTCCGGTGTGGCCACCGGCGTAGGCGGAACACTGGCCGTTATGGCCTGCGTGCCGCACTGCCGGTAATTATAAATCACCGATGCCAGGTGCAGGAACTGATCTTCCCGATCCAGTGCGGGATTGCCCAGTATCGCGTCGGCGGCCTGCTCCAGCGGGCCGGTTAAGCCTTGCTTGTCGGCCGGTTTTTTGGCGGTACCCAGCAATACGCTGTTAATAATGTTGTTCCAATGCTCCATTATAATATTTTATATTCCTGTTCATGCCAGACTCCCAGGGGTTCGTACTGTTTTTCGCGACCGGTAACGGCCATAGGAAGGGGGGCGCCGCCACTGAAGGCCAGCAGTTTCCAGATATGTGGAAACCCTTTTTTAATAGGCATCAGCTGTTGCCGGGCATCCTGCAGCCACCATTGTTCCTGGTACCATACCGGCGTAAGGGCCGTTATCGTATATACCTGGTCGTTATACAGGGGAAATACGTTACCTATATTGGTTTGCGCCTGTACCACTTCCTGCCAGCTTCCCAGGCCCTGGAAAGTATGATTCATTGGCACCTGGATTTGTTGCTTGATCAATGCCCGCAGCGGTGCTGCGGAAGGATAATACACCAGTTCTGCTTCCAGGCAGGTGCCGGGCGTCAGTGAAAGAGCAGCTGCCTGTTGGCCGCGGACAAAGAATTGCAGGACCAGGGCACTGCGCCGGGTATGAATGCCGTATAGCCAGTACCGTTCTGTTACCAGCTTGTCTTCTTCGCTGGTTTGTTTCCCTAATACCTGCCAGGTATCGGTAATCCCCATTTGCGCTTTCAGCTCTTCCTGCGATTGAGAAAACCCTATCAGGGTGCGCAAATCCTGCTGCAATGCGGCAGGTAATCGATCCTGGTGCCGGTAGCCCTGGATAACGAGATAAATGCGCAGTAGCTGGTTCAGGAAAACGGTTTGCCAGCCATCATGGAAATAGCTGATATCTGCCAGCTCGCGCATCATGGCGGCCAGGCCGGGGGCTTGGGCATCCACCATGCGGCGGATCATATTTTCGAAGAAGGAAAAATCTTTTTCGGGGAGATCCAATATGCCGTTGTATACCAGGTGTTTGATCCAGCGGAGCAATTCATCCGTACCATCGGCTACCTTCTGTTGACGGGCCTGCTGCCGTTTGGCCTGGGCTGTCGTATCCGTTGTTTTTTCTGCCGTGGGCGCCGCCGCTTTTTTCTCATCCCGCTCCGCACGTTTGGCCAACCAGTCGCGCACCCAGGCAGGCGGCGTCTGCATGTCAAAAGAACCAGGTTGCCGTGAATAAAGGAGCAACAGCCCCAAACCATGTTTACAGGGAAATTTACGACTGGGACAACTGCACTTAAAGGCCATATTGCCCGTATCTATCTGTGTTTGGTAGGGTTTACTGCCGCTGCCCTGGCACTCGCCCCATAACGCCTGTTCGCCTATGCCCTTACTCACCCATTTAGCCGGATTGGCCAGGTCTTTCCCCGATTTACGGGAGGAATCATCAGGCGCCATGGCCAGCACTTGTTCGTCGGATAGGTTCAATGGATTAACGATTTAAACCACAAATTAAAGAATTAAGCAAAATAAAAAACCAAATATCAAATAACACTACGCAGTGTATTTGGTATTTGGTTTTAATATTGCGAAATTTCTTTCTCTTATAAAAATCCCAGCTCCAGCTTGGCTTCTTCACTCATCATATCCCGGGTCCAGGGTGGATCAAAGGTGAGGTGTACATCTACATCAGACACGCCTTCTATGTTCCTTACCTTCTCATCTACTTCCCGGATAATATCTCCGGCTACCGGGCAACCAGGCGCCGTTAATGTCATATCTATACCTACCCGGTTATTAGCCTTGATCTTTACTTCATATACCAGTCCCAGTTCCCAGATATTGACCGGGATTTCCGGATCATATACTGTTTTTAGCTGGGCTTCTATCTGTTCTCTTAATGTTGCTTCACTAATAGGTGCTTCACTCATTGCTGGTTAATTTTAGCCTGGTAAGCGATGGAATACAGCTTCATTTGTTTCAGCATACTCAGTAACCCGTTGGAGCGGGTAGGGGAAAGGTGACTGCTTAAACCAATGGCATCGATGAAATAAATATCCGCGGCGGCAATTTCCTGCGGCGTATGACCGGAAAGCACATAAATCATCAGGCTAACCAGTCCCTTGGTGATCACCGCATCACTGTCGCCGGTGAAAAACAGTTTCCCGTCTTTCAGCTCCGTATGCAGCCATACCCTGGATTGACAGCCTTTGATCAGGTTATCCGGTGTTTTATATTCTTCTGCAATGAGCGGTAACTCTTTGCCCAGCTGGATAATATATTCATATTTATCTTCCCAGCTACCCATCACCGAAAAATCGGATATTATTTCTTCCTGTATTTCCTGAATCGTCATATACACTCGTTTACAAAAGCATGGAAGCGGCTCTTTTAACACCGGCTACCAGTTTGTCTATTTCCTCCTTGGTGTTATAAAATGTCAGTGATGCCCTTACGGTACCAGGTACCTGGAACAGGTCCATCAATGGTTCGGTACAGTGGTGGCCGGTTCTCACCGCTATTCCTTGCTGATCCAGCAATTCTCCCATATCAAACGGGTGAATATTATGTACCAGGAAGGAAATAACGCCACTTCTGTTTTGGGCATCACCAATGAAACGGATACCATCTATTTTACGCAGCTCCTGCATAGCGTAAGCCATCAGGGCTTCTTCCCGTTGTTGAATTTCAGGGAGACCAATCTGCTGCAGGTATTCAATAGCCGTACCCAGTGCAATGGAACCAGCGATATTCGGCGTACCTGCTTCAAATTTATAAGGCAGTTCGTTGTAAATAGTTTTGGCAAAAGTAACGGTCTTGATCATATCGCCGCCACCCTGGTAGGGAGGCAGTTTATTTAACCATTCCGTGGTGCCGTATAACACACCGGTGCCGGTAGGCCCGTAAATTTTATGCCCCGAAAATACCAGGAAATCCGGCTGTAAGGCCTGCACATCAATGCTGATGTGCTGAATGGCCTGGGCGGCATCTATCAGCACGGGAATATTCCGTGCATGTGCCAGCGCAATGATATCCTGTACCGGGTTTACGGTACCCAGGGTATTGGAAACATAGGTAACAGCCACCATCTTCACCGTGTCGTCCAGCATGCTTTCATACACATCCATCCGCAGTTCCCCTTTCTCTGTAATCGGTATTACCTTCAGGGTAGCGCCGGCCTCTTCACAGGCAATCTGCCAGGGCACGATATTACTATGGTGCTCCATGGAAGAGATGATCACACTGTCGCCTGCTTTCAGGAAACGGCGGCTCATGGTATTGGCTACCAGGTTGATACCATCGGTAGTGCCTTTGGTAAAGATGATTTCATGGGAATGGGCGGCATTGATATAACCGGCCACAATGTGACGGGCTTTCTCATATGCATCCGTTGCCACCTGGCTTAGGTGGTGTACTCCCCGGTGCACATTGCTGTTATATTCCTCGTAATAGCGTGCTTCTGCATCTATTACAACCTGTGGTTTCTGCGTGGTAGCGCCGTTATCAAAATATACCAGCGGCTTACCATGCACCTGTTGCTGCAGGATAGGAAAATCCTTTCTTATCTGTGCGATATCCAGGCCGGTGGTAATGTTAGCAATATGTTCCATCGTTAATTTTAATTATTCATGATCTCCGCAATCTGCTCCTGCAGGAAATGCTGCAGGGCCGGTACATGTATTGCATCGGTAATATCGTGCGAGAAAGCATTTACCATCAGGGCTTTCGCCGCTTCTTCACCTATGCCACGGGAGCGCAGGTAAAACATAGACTCCTCGCTGAACTGACCGGCAGTAAAACCATGGCTGCACTTTACATCGTCGGCATAAATTTCCAGCTGTGGCTGGGAATTGATATCCGCTTTGCTACCCAGCAACAGGTTATTGTTTTGCTGGAAGGCATTGGTTTTCTGCGCCTCCTGGTGTACCAGGATTTTACCGGTAAATACGCCGTTGGAATCGTCCAGCAGTACGCCTTTATACAGTTCATTACTGTTACAATCCGGCATGATATGATCCATAAAAGTATGGTTGTCTACATGCTGGTGTTTGTTGGTAATGTATAAACCGTTCAGGTTAGTCTCGGTATGACTGCCATTCAGTGCCACGCTGGTATTATTGCGGGTAAACGGTGTACCAGGCAGGGTAACACTGAAATGATGGTAACGACTGTCTTTAAATTGCTGTGCCGCAGTGGTGCTTACTTCACGGAAGCTGTCTTCTCCCTGTTGTACACAGTAATGCCATAATTCAGCATTTTCCTGTACTACGGTTTCTACTACGCTGTTGGCAAAAGCTACAGCAGTAGTTTCCGGGTGTACAGAACTTTCTATAATCGTTGCAGCGGCGCTTCGGTTCAGCACCCACAGGTGGCGGGGCTGGATAAAGGAATGCGCGGTACAGGAGTATACGTGTATTACATGGATAGGTTTATCCAGTACCGTGTTGGCAGCCAGCTCAATATACAGGCCATCTGCAAAGAGGGCGGTGTTCAGCTGGGCCAGGGATTCTGTTTCCAGGTGATGCTGCTGGTTGAAGTAGGTTACAAAACCAGGGGCGTCGGCATAGGTGCTCATAGCGCCTATAGTGATGCCTTTACCTTCTGGCAGGGTAGACTGATCTGCCTGCAGGTGACCATTTACCAGTACTACCCGGTAGCAGTCCAGCTCAGGGATGGCAGCCTGTTGTGCCACTGTTGGTGCTACAGGAGCAGCATTATTCAGCAGCTCATAGGGAAATTCCTTCAGGTAGCGCTGAATATTTGAATAGCGCCATGCTTCCGTTTTCAGCGTAGGTAAGCCCATCGCTGTAAAACGCTCCAACGCCTTGCGGCGGATGCTTTGTACTGCATCGGTCGACGGAACAGTTGCCTGCGCCGCTAATGCAGTTACATCGGCTGTTAAAGCCTGGTAAAATGGCAGTATCATATCGCTTGTCATAAATTCTTTCTTATACAGATTCTTTCAAATGTAATTCCTCTTTCAGCCAGTCGTATCCTCTTTCTTCCAGTTCCAGTGCCAGTTCTTTGGTACCGGTCTTGATGATACGGCCATTGTACAGTACGTGTACAAAGTCGGGTATGATATACTCCAGCAGGCGTTGGTAGTGGGTAATCACTACAAAAGATTTTTCCGCATCGCGTAATTTATTTACGCCATTGGAAACAATACGCAGTGCGTCAATGTCTAATCCGGAATCTGTTTCGTCCAAAATAGCCAGCTGAGGATCCAGCATTGCCAGTTGGAAAATTTCGTTACGTTTCTTTTCTCCACCGCTGAAGCCCTCGTTCAGGGAACGGTTCATCAGGTTAGAATGAAAATCTACCAGCTGCTGTTTTTCTTTGGTCAGTTTCAGGAACTCTCTGGCTTCCAGCGCAGGGAGACCTTTATACGCCCTGATTTCGTTCAGCGCTGTTTTCAGGAAGTTGAGGTTGGAAACACCAGGTATTTCCACCGGGTATTGGAAAGCAAGGAATACACCTTCACGGGCGCGATCTTCCGGAGATAAGTCCAGCAGATTCTTACCATTGAACCAAACTTCACCTTCGGTCACTGTATAGTTATCACGACCAGCCAGCACAGAAGCCAGTGAGCTTTTACCGGAACCGTTAGGCCCCATGATAGCGTGCATTTCTCCTTTGTTTATTTCGAGATTGATGCCCTTCAGAATTTTTTTCCCTTCTACTTCTGCGTGCAGATTTTTAATCGTCAGCATGTTTGTTTTATTTCGTTCTGTATGTATTAGTTGAATAATGAATTATCCAACGCTTCCTTCAAGTGTAATAGATAATAATTTTTGTGCTTCCACCGCAAATTCCATTGGCAGCTGGTTCAGTACTTCCTTCACGTAACCATTTACAATGAGGGCTACTGCCTTTTCACTGTCAATACCACGTTGATTCAGGTAAAAGATCTGGTCTTCCCCGATTTTGGAAGTGGTAGCTTCGTGCTCAATCATGGCGGATTTGTTCCTCGACTCAATGTAAGGGAACGTATGGGATCCGCATTGGTTACCGATCAGCAGGGAATCGCACTGGGTAAAGTTACGCGCGTTATCCGCACGTGGCCCTACAGATACCAGACCGCGATAGCTATTGTCGCCATGGCCGGCAGAAATACCTTTGGAAATGATACGGCTCTTCGTGCCTTTACCGATATGGTGAATTTTGGTACCGGTATCCGCAATTTGCTTATTGCGTACTACGGCTACGGAATAGAACTCGCCTTCGGAGTGATCGCCCTGCAGGATTACGCTGGGATATTTCCAGGTAATCGCAGAACCGGTTTCTACCTGTGTCCAGGAAATCTTGCTGGCTGCGCCTTTACAGATTCCTCTTTTGGTCACGAAGTTGTAGATACCGCCTTTACCGTCTTTATCACCGGGATACCAGTTTTGTACGGTAGAATATTTTATTTCAGCATGTTCGAGGGCTACCAGTTCTACAACGGCCGCATGCAGCTGATTTTCATCACGCATGGGGGCAGTACAACCTTCCAGGTAGCTCACGTAACTGTTATCGTCTGCGATGATCAGGGTACGTTCAAACTGGCCGGTGTTCTGGGCATTGATACGGAAGTAGGTGCTCAGTTCCATTGGGCAACGTACGCCTTTGGGAATGTAAACGAAAGAACCGTCAGAGAATACAGCGGAGTTCAGTGCAGCGAAAATGTTGTCGGTATGCGGTACCACGCTGCCCAGGTATTTCTTCACCAGTTCAGGATGTTCTTGTACGGCTTCTCCGAAAGAGCAGAAGATAACACCCATTTCCTTTAACTTACCTTTAAAGGTAGTAGCTACGGAAACGCTGTCAAATACGGCATCTACGGCTACCCCGGTCAGTGCTTTCTGTTCGTTCAGCGGAATACCCAGCTTTTCGAAAGTAGCCAGCAGTTCAGGATCTACTTCATCCAGGCTGTTGAGCTGTTTTTTCTTACGCGGTGCAGCATAGTAAGAAACGGCCTGCAGGTCGAGTGCCGGCATTTCAAAGTGCTGCCATTTCGGAAATTCCATTTTCTTAAAGGCTGCAAAGCCTTTCAAACGCCATTCCAGCAACCATTCAGGTTCATTTTTCTTTGCCGAAATAAAACGGATGATATCTTCATTCAGCCCGGGAGGGGCGATATCCATTTCAATATCGGTGGTAAAGCCAAACTCGTACTCCTTATTGGCTATATCATCAATTATTTCGTTACTGTTGATCATACAAGTTTAAAATTTAAACTGCAAAGCTTTCGCCGCAGCTGCAGGTTCTCGTCGCATTAGGATTGTTAAAGTAAAGGCCTTTTCCGTTCAGCCCATCTGAATAGTCCAGCTCTGTACCATACAGGTACAACAGGCTCTTCATCTGTACTACTACTTTTACACCTTTGTCTTCAAATACCTGGTCGCCTTCTTCTTCTGTTGATTCAAATTTCATCACATATTCAAGACCTGAACAACCACCACCTTTTACGCCTACACGTACAAAGGTACCTGGCGCATGGTGTTCTTTTTCCATGAGATCTTTTATATATGCTCCTGCTTTTTCTGAAACGGTTATCATACTCAGAATTTTTTTTAATGACTAATACCGGTTGCCCGGTGTAACGCTTTATCCTTCAATACCTGCTACTACGTGCGATTTAGCCGCACATAATAACTGCACCATCGTATCCAGCTTGTTTTTATAAAATGCAGTAAACCCACGGGTTTGCGGGTCATACAGATTGTCTTTCAAAATGGGTAGGGAATAAGGTAATACCCAGGCCCTTAATGCTTTTGCCACTGCATCCATCGCATTGATACCCTGCATGGCCTGCGTCCCGTCTGCCCAGGACAGCAAAGCTACAACCTTTCCTGTTAAATAAGGACGTTGGTTCTTACTGGTCATCTCCAGCCAGTCCAGGCAATTCTTCATGGCGCCGGTCATACTGCCATGATAGAGGGGTGTCATCCATATATGAAGATCTGCTTTGCAAAATGCCTTGCACATGGCATCTACTGCTGCCGGTTTATTACCTGCTTCCTGTTGAGAGAAAAAAGGGATATCTGCATTACCCAAACTAAAAATCTCCGGGGAAAATCCCTTTTCTTTTAACTGCTCCGTCAGATACACCGCCAACTGGTTGGAGGTAGCATATGGCCGGTCATCTATAGCGCCATTAAATATCAGGACGTTCATTAATATTTAATTTTTAGAGATTGAGCTGATTGTGAGATTAAGTTTTAATGAACAACCGCTCATAACCATCAAAATCCCAAAAATCTTTTTTTAGCTCCCACAAATTTACGACATTTGAGAATAAAACAAGTAAGAACTTGGAAAATTATCCAATCCGTACGAAACATGCTGCCGACAGGTTTTTGACATTGCTCAAGACCCGGGGCCCGCTGTCTGCCGCCGTGCTGGCGGGCGAATTGGGTATTACCGGTGAAGGAGCCCGGTTGCAGCTGGTAAAGCTGGCCGAAGAAGGATTAGTGCAGTCTGAAAGTACCTCTAAGGGCGTTGGACGTCCCGTATTAATATGGAGCCTTACCCCCCTGGGTAATGCCCGTTTCCCCGACACACATACAGAACTAACCCGCGAACTGATCCAGACCATTAAGAATGTGTTGGGTAAGGAAGCATTGGATAATGTAGTGAATGCCCGGGAAAAAAATCAACTGGAGAAATATAATAACGCCCTGCAAGGCGTTACCGGCCTCGAAAACCGGCTCACCTCGTTTGCTGCCATCCGCTCGGGAGAAGGCTACCTGGCTGAATGGAAAAAAGAAGGTAATACCTATTATTTTATTGAAAATCACTGTCCTATCTGTTGCGCCGCCACTGAATGCGATAATATCTGTACCTCAGAAATGAGGACTTTTGTCAGCATCCTGGGGGAAGCCACCAACGTGTCCCGCGCAGAACACATCATCAATGGCGCCCGCCGCTGTGTATACAAGATAGAACAGGTAGCTGCTCCTACTTTATAATCAATACCAATGTACCGGAAATAATCAGCAGGGCGCCGATCGCCGTCTTCCAGGTAATCGCCTCCTGGAGGAAAACAGCCGATAAAATAATCGTCAGCGCCACACTGAGCTTGTCTACCGGCGCCACCTGCGATACCTTCCCGATCTGTATGGCCTTGAAATAAAAAATCCAGGAACAGCCAGTCGCCAACCCCGATAATACAAGGAATATCAGACTGTGACGGGAAATAGCCTGCATCCCTTTATATTCTCCACGGGCCAGCACAATGGCCCAGGCCATGATGAGAATAATAACGGTACGGATAGCTGTGGCCAGGTCCGAAGAAATATTGGCTACGCCCACCTTGGCGAAAATAGCCGTGAGTGCTGCAAAGCCAGCTGATAGTAACGCGTAAATCCACCACATAGCACCATATTTAAAGATTCGAATGTAGCTGGGGAATCTGACGGAATCCTGAAGCGATACTTATTTTACCTTGTAACCCAGTATCTTCAGGCTCCGGGCTTCGCCATCCAGTATGGCAATATCCGGCAAATGCGCCCACTCTTCAAAGCCCATGGCCCTAAAGAGTTTCACACTGGGTTCATTATGCGCAAAGATGAATCCCAGTAAGGTATGTACACCGAATTGCGGGGCCGCTTTCATGGCATAATGCAGCACTTCTTTTCCTAAACCCTTCCCCCGTGCATTTTCAGCCAGGTAAATACTCACTTCCACGGTGCCGCTATACGCCGGCCGGCCATAAAATGACTGGAAACTCATCCAGCCCACATTTTGGCCATCGAGATCTATCATCCATAAAGGACGTAGCGAGGGATGATGCGCCTCGAACCAGGGAATACGGCTTTCTACGGTAACAGGATTCGTATCTGCCGTCACCATCCGTCCCGCTATGGTACTGTTATAAATTTCTACTATCCTCGGTAAATCAGCCATGGTGGCCTGCCTGTAGACTAAATTCATCATCGGTATAAAATATTAATAAATAGATTCCCTGCTGTGCTCCCGTCGTAAAAGACTATATATCTCCGCATCCACAAATTTACCTTTCTCAAAGAACGCATCTCTTAAAAAACCTTCATGGCGAAAGCCCAGCCGCGCCAGTAGTTTGGAAGATGCGATATTGGCAGGATCTACAAAAGCCTCGATACGGTTGAATTGCAATACATCGTAACCATAAGCCAGCATAGCGCTCACGGCTTCTTTCATGATACCTTGTCCCCAGTATAAAGGCCGGAGATCGTACCCGATCTCCGCTTTAAAATGCGGTTTATTGATCTTGTGAAATCCGCAGGTACCAACCAACTCGTCGCTACCGGCCACTGTAATGCCCCAACGCATGCCTTCTTCTTTTTCCAGGCTCTCCCGGAAAAACTGAATGATCTGTATAGCATCACTGATATTGGTAAAGGAGTCGATGTCCATAAATTGGGTAACTGCATCGTCCGAAAAATGACGGAAAAGGGCAGCAGTATCTTTCTCTTCGATAGGCCTCAGTACCAGGGCGCCAGTACTTAAAACGGGTAAATGCATGATACGGTTGCCGGTTTAGGTGGAGACAAAGCTAATAGTTATTCGGAAAATGTCTGATTTTAATCTGTCTTTAATGCCCGCGCATGGAAACAATCCTACTTTTGTAAGGGTTATTGCTTTTAATATATTACTATGAAAATATTGGTTATTGAAGATGAGACTAAAGTAGGCGCTTTTATCAAAAGGGGCCTGGAAGAACATCATCACCAGGTAGAAGTATATGCAGATGGTATTGGCGGACAACAGGCAGCGTTGGAGCATGACTATGATTTGATCATTCTCGACCTCATGTTGCCCGGCATCAATGGCATCACCCTGTGCAGAAATTTGCGTGCCCTGGAAGTTGGCACTCCTATATTAATGCTTACGGCCCTCAATGCCACCCAGGATATCGTGGATGGGCTCAATGCTGGCGCTGACGATTACCTGGCAAAGCCTTTTCATTTTTCAGAGCTGATAGCCCGGCTACAGGCGCTTGCCCGAAGGAAAAGCCCGTTCCACCAGGACCAGGCCATCCTGGCATTTGCTGATCTGCAGTTGAATACCAATACCAAAATGGCGAGGCGGGGTGGACAGGATATTACGCTCACTGCCAAGGAATACGCCCTGCTGGAACTACTGCTGAAAAACACTGGCAAGGTGCTTTCCCGTGCCCTGATCTCGGAAGCGGTATGGGGACTCGAGTTCGATACCGGTACCAATACGATTGACGTCTATGTAAATTATCTCCGCAATAAAATCGAAAAGGGCTTCAGCGGCGAAAAGTTAATCCACACCGTAGTAGGCATGGGTTACGTTATGAAGCATAAGTAAATCATCATCAAACAAACAGGCCAGGTAACCCGCACTTATGAAGATACGGCATCGCTTATCCCTCCAGTTTACGCTGATATCAGGTATTATCCTGACGATCGTTTTTGTATTGATATACCTGTTGTCTGCCCAGTATATTCAGAACAGCTTCTATAAGCTGCTACAGATGCGTGCATTGGTAACCGCCCAGGTATACCTGGAGAAAGATGAGCTCACCAAAAAGAAATTCCTCGATATAGAAAAAAGTTACCGGGAACGTATACCTGATGAATCCAGTAATATTTATGATGCGCATAACCAGCCGGCCTTCATTGAAAAAACGCGGTACGACTGGCCGGTATCTATGTTGGAAACTATCCGCCATAAAGAAGTATACCGCTTTCGTTTTCAGGATGAGTCAGGACTGGGGATCTATTATCCCGACAACCAGGGCGATTTTGTGGTGATTGTAACGGCTCGCAATAGCATGGGTATCCAACAGTTGAATTACCTGATGTGGATATTGATCGTGATGTTCCTGGTGGCGCTGCTGATAGTATTCCTGATGGGGCAGTGGTATGCCAGCAGGGCACTGGAGCCAATCAAGAACATTAACCGGCAGGTGAAAAACATCCGCTCCAATAACCTGCACATGCGGGTACAGCATGGCAGGAATAAAGATGAAATAGACGAACTGGCGACTAATTTCAATAGTTTGCTGCAACATATGGAACAGGCTTTTGATATGCAACGCTCCTTCGTTTCCAATGCCTCTCATGAATTGCGTACGCCGTTGACCACCATCATAGGCGAAATAGAAGTGACCCTGCAGAATGACCGGCAGCCGGAAGAATACGTACAGTCGCTGGGTACCGTACTGGGAGAGTCGGAAAAACTGAAGATCATTACAGATGGCCTGTTACAGCTTACCCGGCTGGATGCTATCATCACCGACGCCAACGCCGAAATGATACGCGTTGATGAGCTCCTGTGGGAAATGCAGGAATACTGGCGCCACAAGGCGCCACCGACAAGATTGATTGTAAAGCTCAACGATCTGCCCGAAGAAGCAACCCTGCTCTGTATCCGGGGAAACCGCTCCCTGCTCATGCTGGCACTGCAAAATATTGTCCGGAATGCCTTTAAGTTTTCGTATAACCGTGATGTTAATTGTTTGCTTACCTGGCATAAGTCGGGGATGACACTCTCCATCAGCGACCATGGTATTGGCATTGAAGCCGACGACCTGGATAAAATATTCATGCCGCTTTACCGCGCCGGTAACGCCCATGCCTTTGATGGGTATGGAATAGGATTGTCTATGACCGGCAAAATTCTCCAACTCCATGGCGCCGGGATTACCGTTAGCAGCGTACCCGGTCAGGGCACTACTTTTAATATATTCTTTCCGCCTGCCCCATAAATTCTAATTTTGTTTTAACTTCATTCTAATATGTAGCTAATAGCCTATTGCCATCTTTGCACTGAAAAATCAGATGTATGGTTAATAGACTAGTATTAAGTTCCTATTTTGTACTGTTCGCCGTCTTTCTACCTGTGATGGTGTTTGCTCAGCTAACAGCTCCTCCCGCTGCTGCCACCATGCAGCAGGATACCCTTCACCTTACTTTAGACAGCGCTGAAAATATTTTTTTACGGCAAAACCTGTCACTGCTCGCACAGCGATATAATATTGATGCGCAGAAAGCCCTGGTAATCCAGTCAAAGCTATACGCCAATCCTAATTTTAATATTGAACATGGGCTGTATAATACGGAAACACATAAAGTTTTTCCTTTTGGCAGCCAGGGGGAAACTTCCGCGGGATTATCGCAACTCGTAATGCTGGCAGGTAAGCGGAATAAGCAGATCAAAATAGCCCGGGCCAATGTAAAGCTCTCCGAATTTGAATTTTATGACCTGTTACGCACGCTTAAATTTACCCTGAGAGATGATTTCTATAACATCTATTACCTGCAGCAATCTGCCAAAGCCTATGATGAAGAAATTACTTCCCTTCAAAAAGTAGTGGATGCCTTTGTAGAACAAAAAGGAAAGGGTTATATCTCCCAGAAAGAGGTGGTAAGGATCCAGGCCCAGTTATATAGTCTCAAAAGCGAATACCGGGATCTGTTGGAACAGATTGCAGACCAGCAGAGTGAAATGAGGCTTGTATTACAGGTAAAGCCTGTATATATCGACCCATTGGTAGATACCACTTCCCTGGTAGCCCTCAATCCCCGGCAGTATCCCTTGCCGGTGCTGCTCGATTCTGCGTATAGCCGCCGGAGTGACCTCATGATTGCCAGGGCCAACACAGAAATCAGTAAACTAAATTATAGTTACCAGAAAGCACTGGGCGTGCCGGATGTGACCTTTAACCTCGCTTACGATCAGCAAGGCAGTTACATTAAAAACTATACCGCTGCCGGCGTAGCCATCGACCTCCCCGTATTTAACCGGAACCAGGGGAATATTAAATCGGCGAAGGCAATGATCGACGTAAATACCGCCACCCAAAAAAGTACGGAAGCCACGGTAGAAGAACAGGTGTACCGTGTAGTGGAGAAGGCTACTGCGGCGGATAAACTGTACCGGAATATAGATGCCTCTTTTGCATCGGATTTTCAGCGACTCATGCGCGAAGTATTGATTAATTACCAGAAGAGAAATATCAGCATGCTGGATTTCCTGGATTTCTATGACTCCTACAAGCAGAACGTATTGCAGCTAAACAGCATCCAATACAACCGGGTACGGGCTTTTGAAGAGCTCAACTTCGTTACGGGAACCAACTTTTTTAACTAAGACTAATCTATAACACAGATGCAAAACTTTATGAAGGCAGGTAGTATGAGCCGTTTCTTTTTCTTCATTGCCGGAATACTCCTGGCGCAGGGCTGTAATACCCAACCCGACAAAGTAGCGGATGAAAAGCAGAAATATATCATCCCTGATACCGTATTACGTTCCCTGAAAATTGATACTGTACAAAAAGGTGCGCTGGTAAATGACCTTACACTGACCGGTAAAGTGACTACCAACGACGATAACGTATCTAAGATTTATCCGCTGGTGAGTGGTAAGATCCGGGATATTAAAGTGGCATTGGGCGATTATGTTAACAAAGGTCAAACCCTGGCCGTCATGAATAGTACTGAGATGGCCGGCTATAGCGCTGACCTGGTAAATGCAGAAGCAGGATTGTCGGTAGCAAAGAAAAATATGGAAGCTACACAGGATATGTATAAAAGCGGCATCGCTTCCCAGAAAGATCTCCTGTCGGCCGAAACCGATTACCAGAAAGCACAATCTGAACTGGGCCGCGTAAAAAGGGTATTGAATATCAATGGTGGCAATACTGGTGGTGAATACGTGATTACCTCGCCGATCAGTGGGTTTGTAGTAGAAAAGCTGGTCACCAACAATACGATGGTACGCGCCGATGCCGGTACGCAATTGTTTACCATCTCCGACCTGAAAAATGTATGGATCATGGCCAACGTATATGAATCCAACATCGGGCAGGTGCATATGGGCGACAACGTGGAGGTAACCACCTTATCCTATCCCGGCAAGGTTTTTCATGGCACGGTTGATAAGATGTATAACGTACTCGATCCTACGAATAAAGTGATGAAGGTACGAATCGTTATGTCTAACGAAGATTATTCCCTGAAGCCGGAAATGTTTGCCAGCATCCGGGTAGTGTATAAAGATGGGGGGCAGGCCCTGAGTATTCCTTCTTCCGCCCTGATATTCGATAACAGCCGTTACTATGTGCTTATTTACCATAGCAAATCTGATGTGAAGATTACGCCGGTAAGCGTGATCAATTCCATTGGCGACAGAACATATATTTCAGCAGGTGTGAACGCAGGCGACCAGGTCATTGCATCCCAGGCGATCCTGATTTATGATGCACTGAATAACTAGGTGAACCCTGCTAACTAATCATAGTATAATTGTTTTTAGATGAATAAAGTTCTCAGAAGTATAATAGGCTTTTCGCTGAAGAATAAATATTTCATTTTCTTCGCCACGTTGCTGTTGCTGGTATCGGGCATCATCTGTTTTAAAAATATGCCAATTGAGGCATTTCCTGATGTTACCAACACGGAAATCAGTATTATTACCCAGTGGCCGGGAAGAAGTGCGGAGGAGGTGGAGAAATTTGTGACCATCCCGATAGAAATCGCGATGAACCCCGTACAAAAGAAAACCAGCCTACGCTCCACGAGTATTTTCGGGCTGTCTTATGTGAAGCTGATTTTTGATGATAAAGTTACCGACAATGAGGCCAGGATACAGGTAAATAACCTCCTGGCCAATGCCAGCCTGCCGGAGAATGTTAACCCTTCCGTACAGCCGCCTACAGGGCCTACGGGCGAAATTTACCGCTATTCGCTGAGGAGTTCCTTCCGCGATGTTCGGGAGCTGAAAACCATACAAGACTGGACGATCGACCGGCAGCTGCGTGCTGTACCGGGTGTGGCAGATATTGTTAGTTTTGGGGGAGAAGTAAAAACCTACGAAATACGGGTAGATCCGGGCAAACTGACCAATCTTGGCATTACGCCACTGGACGTATATTCTGCCGTTACCAAAAGCAATATCAACATCGGTGGGGATGTGATCGTGAAAAACGACCAGGCCTATGTAGTGCGTGGTATCGGTTTACTGAATGATATCAATGAGATCAAAAATATCATCGTAGAGAACGTAAACGGTATCCCTGTACTGGTGAAAGACGTGGCATCGGTAGAAATATCCAATATGCCCAGGTTGGGGCACGTAGGCCGCACAGATGCCATCGTGGATTCAACTGGCCGCAGAACCGTTACAGATGAAGATGATGTGGTTCAGGCCATCGTGATTATGCGCAAAGGAGAGAATCCTTCGGAGGTAGTACAGGCCGTAAAAGCGAAAATTAATAAACTCAATGCCTCCGTGTTGCCGGCGGATACCAAAATTATTCCTTTTTACGACCGGGAAGATTTGATCCACTTTGCCACCGAAACGGTGATGCATAATCTCGTGGAAGGCATACTGTTGGTAACACTGCTGGTATCGATCTTCATGTTCAACTGGCGCACCACGCTGATTGTTTCCATTATCATTCCATTAGCACTGCTGTTTGCATTCATCTGCCTGCGCCTGATGGGCATGTCGGCTAACCTGTTGTCCCTGGGTGCGGTGGATTTTGGAATTATCATAGACGGCGCCGTGGTCATGGTAGAAGGGCTATTTGTCGTCCTTGACCACCAGGCGCGGGATGTGGGCATGGAACGATTTAATAAGATGGCCAAAATGGGCCTGATCCGGAAACACGGTGCACAGCTGGGGAAGGCCATCTTCTTTGCCAAAGTCATCATTATTACCGGCTTACTACCCATCTTCGCTTTCCAGAAAGTGGAAGGGAAAATGTTTTCGCCGCTGGCCTATACCCTTGGCTTCGCCTTGCTGGGCGCCTTGATTACTACGCTTACCCTGGTGCCGGTATTGATTAACCTGTTGCTCCGGAAAAATGTGCATGAAAAACACAATCCTATTCTGCACGCGCTCACCGGGTTTATGCTGGGATGGTTTGCATTTACCTTTAAGCATAAAAAGAAGGCGGTTTTCTCTTCGTTTCTCATTATTGGTCTCGGGTTATATTCTTTCAAATTTTTGGGGACAGAGTTCTTGCCTGAGCTGAATGAAGGTTCTATCTGGCTAAGGGTACAGCTGCCCTACAGCGTATCGCTGGATAAGTCGGTACAAACATCCCGGCAGGTAAGGGCCACGTTGATGCAATTCCCGCAGGTGAAGAATATTGTATCACAAACCGGGCGGCCGGATGATGGTACCGATGTGGCGGGATTCTATAATAATGAGTTTGACGTGATGTTGTACCCGGAAAAGGAGTGGAAACCGAACATTACCAAGGAAGAGCTGATCAACCGCATGAGTGAAAAATTGTCGGTGATACCAGGTGCATCGCTCAACTTCTCGCAGCCCATTATGGATAACATTGAAGAAGCCGTATCCGGGGTGAAGGGGTCTATCTGCGTAAAGATCTTCGGGGATTCCCTGAACTATATGGAATCGCAGATCACGCAGGTGCAGAATGTATTAAGAACGGTGAGAGGTATTGAAGACCTGGGTGTGATCAAGAATATTGGTCAGCCGGAACTGAATATCGACCTGGACCAGCAGAAGATGGCGTTGTATGGCGTAGCCACGGCAGATGCCAATGCTGTGATTGAAATGGCGATCGGAGGAAAGGCTGCCAGCACTTTATATGAGGGTATTAAGAAGTTTGACATTCGCTTACGTTTCCCGGAAGAATACCGTAAGAATGCGGAGGATATCGGCAATCTGATGGTGCCTACCCAAAGTGGATCTAAAGTACCGGTGAAAGAGATTGCGAAGATTGTGATGAAAACAGGGCCATGCCTGATTTTCCGGGATGCCAATGAGCGGTATTCTGCCGTGAAATTTTCTATAAGAGGCCGGGACATGGGTAGTACCATTGCGGAAGCCCAGGAAAAAGTAGGTAAGGTGGTGAACCTGAAAGGAGGCTATACGATGGTATGGCAGGGCGACTTTGAAAATGAGCAACGGGCCACCCACCGCTTACAACAGGTGGTGCCCATCAGCCTGATGCTGATTTTCCTGCTGCTCTTTGTGATGTTTGGTAATTTAATGGATGCTGGCCTGGTATTCCTCAATGTACCCTTCGCGATCGTAGGAGGCTTGCTGGCGCTGCATATCACCGGTACCAACTTCAGTATCTCTGCCGGTATTGGTTTCATCGCGTTGTTTGGAATTTGTATACAGGATGGGGTGTTACTGATTACCGTGTTTAAACAAAACCTGGAGAAAATGCGGGGACAAAACGCGTCCCTCTATACCGCTATTAAGCTGGGGGTTAACTCCCGCATCCGGCCGGTAATGATGACGGCATTGATGGCGGCAATAGGGCTGTTTCCTGCAGCAATTTCCCATGGTATCGGTTCTGAAAGTTCACGGCCACTGGCCAGGGTAGTAATTGGAGGAATCCTTTGCGCTATGGTGTTTTCCCTGATTATCTTCCCCCTGATTTTTGGTTGGGTGTACCGGAAATTTGATACCCGGCACCAGGAATAAAGAAGGTTGTTTTATAAGTTTAATTGGTGCGGCTGCCTTTCGTTTTATCGGAAAGGCAGCCTTTTTATTTTTATTTATCCGGCAGCGTTTTCATCGCTGTTTTTTTGTTTTAGCCGCTTCACTTTTTTGTCTTTGGCTTCATCTCCCAGGAGGATGGCCCAGGGCTGCATTTCCTCAATATTCTCGCAAATGATTTTAATGATGGCAATGGCAGGAATGGCGAGAAACATACCGGGAATACCCCAGAGCATATTGCCCAATACCACGCCTATAATGGTAATGAGGGCATTGATTTTCACTTTGGAGCCTACAATGCTGGGAAACAGCACATTGCTGTCGAATACGTGTACCAGGAACAGGACGACACCAGCCTGCAGGGCCTGGATTGGCGCGCCGGTGGCCAGCGTAACCAGGATGATCAGGATGGCGGCAGAGAGTATACCTACATAGGGAATAATATTGAAGATAGCCGCCATTACCCCCAATAAAATGGCATATTTAATACCGAGTATCAGGAATAAAACGGTGTTGAGAACCGCTACTATTACCATCTCAATCATTAATCCGCCTACATAGCTTTTAATGATACTGCGGGTGCTGCCGATCACTGTCAACAGCTTTCCGCGATGTTCTTCCCTGAAATTTTTTATCAGGAATTTTACCAGTAACCTCCGGTAGAAGAGAATAAAAAATGCATATAGGAATACAAATACGATGAATACCAGCAGGGAAGAGAGTGACAGGAATGTTTGGCTGATAAAGCTGGTAGCGCTACCCAGGGTGCCCATCAGCGCCTTTTCCACATAACTTAACTGGTCGCTGGAGTTGACATGAAACTTTTCGTTTACCCAGTCCTGTGTGGAACTAACCACCAGCAATAGTTTTTGCTGCAGGGTAGGGAAGTCGGAAATAAAGGCTTCCATTTGTTTGCCCAGCATGATCATGATCAGCACCAGCACAATAATAAATAACAGTACTGCGAGTATGGCGGCCACGCCCCTGGGTATCCGCCATTTCTCCAGCCTTTGTACTACCGGTAGCAGCATGATGGCAATGAGGAGGGCAAACATCATAGGTACAACAATGCCACTACCGATATGAGCCACATAAATGACCAGGATAATGGATAACAGGGTAAAGGTGAGTCTTGCGCTGAAAGGCAGTTTAACCTCGTTCATAGATGCGTACTTTTATCAAAGATATTAAAAATCAACGTGTATAACATTAGAATTGCTATTATACATTTGTTTGGCCCAAATGGTTGCAGAACATCCCGGCATTCCTTAATTTACTGCATTCCTGAAAAATTTTTATCACTTATGAAAAAACTATTTGCCCTTTTTCTGCTGTTTGCCGCCAATATTTCCTTTTCTTTTGCGATGCCACCACCAGCCGACACGCTGCCTGTCCGCGGTTTTTGCATAGCGGCTCCCCGGTCGGCCGGACTGCCGGCTTTTCTGAAGTTTATAGCAACAGAGCTGGCGCCCCGCCATATCAATACGCTGGTGCTCCGGGTGGATTTCAATTACCAGTTTAAGTCGCATCCAGAGTTGCGCGACCCGGGCGCTTTAACGGAAGCGGAGGTAAAGCAATTGGTACAGACCTGCCGTGCACACCAGATACAGCTTATTCCGCAGATTAATTTGCTGGGGCATCAGTCCTGGGCAGGTACCATTAACAACTTGCTGAAGGTATACCCTGATTTTGATGAAACGCCCTGGGTAAAGATGCCTGCCAAATATGAATGGCCCAATGCAGATGGGTTGTATTGCAAGAGTTATTGTCCGCTGCATCCGGGGGTGCATAAAATAGTATTTGAATTGGTAGATGAGATCTGTGATGTGTTTGAGTCCACCGCTTTTCATGCCGGTATGGACGAAGTATTTTATATCGGTGAAGAGAAGTGCCCCCGTTGCGGTGGGCGGGATAAGGCAGAATTATTTGCCGGGGAAGTATGGACCCTGCGTAATCACCTGGCCGGAAAGCAGCGTGTGTTATGGATTTGGGGCGATCGCCTGCTTGATGGCAAAATCACGGGGTTAGGAGCCTGGGAGGCAAGTATGAATAATACTGCCAGGGCGGTAGACCTGGTACCAAAAGATATTATGATCTGCGACTGGCATTATGAGCGTCCTGATAAAACGCCTGTCTATTTTGCGATGAAAGGACTGTCTGTGATTACCTGTCCCTGGCGGATGCCGGCCAATGCGAAGTTGCAACTGAAAGACATGAATGATTTCCGGGCTACCGCTACTAAAGACATGAAGCCGCGCTACCAGGGGATGATGCAGACGGTGTGGTCGGATGCCGATAGTTTCCTCGCCGAATTTTATGGTACTGGGAAACCCCAGAAAGACATGGAGCATACCAGTGCCAATTGTTTCCGGGCGGTTTTTGAGAAGTAAGGAGATGTTCCCGTGGAGAGGTACCGCAGCCTGGGGAATCACCGCAGGGAACATCCATTAGTCACTTACTCAATAGTGTTTCTTCAGCTGCGGTATATATATTTCGGAATAGCTAGGGCCGTTCATGGAGATGAAAAAGTGATTGCCGCTCATTTTGAATATGCCTTCCTTGCAGTTCATGCTGATGAAATTATACATTGGCACACCGGCGGTGGCAAAGTCCATGGGTACGGGCAGTTTCAGGTAGTTGCCGCCAGTAATTCTTTTCGTCATCAGGTAGCCGAAATTTTGCTGTAACTGTATATGCGCTGCAATGGCCTGCACGGGGATCAATATGCCGGCAAACATGGATAGCCGTTCATAGTTAGTGACCGGTACAGCATCAAGAGTTCCGGTAATAATCCTGCTTTGTGGCAGATCGTACAGGGTTTGCATCTTCTTAAACAGGTTATAGTACTGAGTCATCCTGGCAATCATTTCCGTTACGGGGTCTTGTCCCCTGGAGATGAGAGAATAATACAGGATGCTGTCCGGCAGCTTTACTTTTTCGCAACGTTCGTAGTTAAACAGGCCGTTGAAGGCATCAGGGCCCAAAGCGGCCGTAATAGATTCCGTTATCTGCAAGGTTCTCTTTTCGTTGGGAAGAATAATGATTTGCCGGAAATCTTTCGGGCTTTCTTTAAAATGTTGTTTGAACGCCTTGCTAAATGCCGCTGTAGTAGCGTATCCGCACAGGTCACTTATTTCACCGATATTATATCCGCTGTGCCGGAGCAGGCCTGCGGCCAGTTCCAGCCGGTGGCGCTTAACGTAATGCCAGAAGGGTTCGCCCATGTACTGCGCGAAGTTGTGATAGAAATAAGAATAGGAAATACCCAGTCTGTCGGAAACATCTTTAATGCTAAACGGATCGCCTACGTGATCATCTGCAAAGGATAGCCCCTGGAGGGCAAAGTTTTCAAGTTGTTCTCTGGTTATAAGGGAAGCCATAAAATAATACGTGATTTTAGGAATTCACCGGATGCGACATGTAAATTTTATCGTAAATCAGCTTTTATCAACATGAACATTATATGTAATTTAATCCCTTTTGAGATGTTCCAACATGTAATTTTAAAAATCATTTCAAAATATTAATTATCAATATAATATGAATATTTTTTTTAAAGTATTTGAAGGGAGCCCGGGCGTTTATTCTCTCTTGAGGGGCATTTTTTTTAAGAAAGCGCAAAAAAAGCTGAAATGGACAAATGGTTCTGAAAGCGATTGAATAACTTTAAAAGTGCGTCATGTAAACAGCTCCAACCAGGTTTTCAGTTCGGATTTTACTGAGTTTATGATATTTGTCCTATCAATCCTGTTATGGAGTTGCGGAAATCGCAACGCCATTAGGAAGATTTATAACATGGCTCCCGTAGTATAATTGTATTTAACCATGATACTTGTCATTATTACTTTCCTATTGCTATTGTTGTTTCTGGGCTGGGTTTTATTGTTCCGCCACTTCAGAGCCTTGCAGGTTGCCAATATCAATATTGTAAAGCAGGAACAGAAGGAAGCCTCATTGTTGTATCAGTTGCACGAAATCAAAAAGAAAAATCATCAGCTGGAAGACAAGCTCCGTGAGGTGCAGTATGAGCTCTATCACGAGAAACAGAAAGCGGCGCATCGCTGAAGGAACATCCACCTTTTTACTTTCCATTCTGCCAATATTTGGGTAGGTTTGTTGCCATGAAAGTCGTTTTCCAGATTACATCCGGTGATGCCGATGTACAGTTATCCATGTTAGGGCAGCTCCATAACCTGCTTGCCCAGGCGGCAATAGAGCAAACGTCGCTTGAGGTGGAGGTAGTAGTACATGGACAGGCCTGGAACCTGTTGTTACCCACCGCCAATCCCCTGGCGGAGAAAGTCCGGCTACTGCAGGAAAGAACCGTATTATTTATCATTTGTGCCAATACCCTCCGTGGCCGGGAAATGCAATTAACGGATCTGCTGCCTGGAATAGCCCTGGTACCTGCAGCTATCTTTCACCTGGTAAAACGCCAACAGGAAGGCTGGGCCTATATCAGATGTTAGTTTAGCGATTTATTACGTTAATTGTTTATTAGTTAATTGCTTTATTAGTTTATTTTTACATTTTTAAAGACCCTGTGGGTGTATGTGGAGAAAGTATTGAAGCGGGCAGCAAATAAAAATTGTAGAATTAGCGTTTAATGGAATCAAATCGGACTAACCTCTTAAACTTTTATACTTTGAAATTCACAAAATCTACCGGAATACTCTTGTTGTTGACGGCGATCCCCTTTTTCAGCTTTGCACAGGACTGGCATGTGGGCGCTTTTGCAGGCATTAGTAATTACAGCGGAGATCTGACACAACAGCGGGTGGATATGAAATACACCCGGCCGGCACTTGGGTTGTTAGTGCGAAAAGATATCAACCGTTATCTCAGCATACGGGGGGCTTTTACCTGGGGAATTGCTACAGGTGCAGATAGTACCAACACCTCGCCCGCGTTGAAAGCCCGTAACCTTAGTTTCCGTACCAATATTTTTGAAGGAAGCCTGATCGGTGAAATCAATTTTTTTGACCTGGACGAAAAAGGTTTTACTCCCTACGTATTTGTAGGTGTGGGCGCCTTTGGTTTTGATCCTACCGCCAAAGACCAATCGGGCAACCGGGTGCGCCTGCGGCCACTGGGCACAGAAGGGCAGGGGTTACCTCAATATCCCAGTCGTAAGCCGTATGATCTCTTAACTTTATCCTTTCCATTCGGTGCCGGTCTTAAGGCCAACCTGAATGAAAAGTGGACACTCGGATTTGAAATCGGATTACGGCCTACGCTCACCGACTATCTCGATGATGTAAGTACGAATTATGTTGATAAAAACACATTGCTGACTTATCGTGGCCAGAAAGCCGTAGACATGGCCTATCGCGGCGATGAAGTAACCGGGAAAGGGACTACACCGGGTACTTATCCGGCAGATGGCACTATCCGCGGTTCCGATAAACATAAGGACTGGTACGCCTTTTCGGGATTTACCATTACCTATCGCCTGGGCGGTGGTTCAGGATGGGGTAAGCAAAAAGCTACCCGTTGCCCTATACTGCGGCCGTAACAGCGCTTTTAACTTTTTATTTTTTCCATATAATCCCGGCCTTGTGCCGGGATTTTTTTATTGGCATAGTTGTTGAATTTAGGAGTTTAAACAGGTATCAATGTAGCCACCAGCTTATAGCGGATGGCATCAACAGAAATCGCGGAGAGAGTATGAAATCAACAGCCGCAAAAAAATAAGTTGGTGTGCAACGACCTGTTATAGCTAACAAAAAAAAAGTGCCATGAAGAAGTTTTTGTATTTAGCTTCAGTGATGTTGACGGTGGGTAGCATGAGCCTTTTTGCACAACACAGGCCTCCAGCTCCACCACTGCCACCAAGGCCACCGGTACCGGGGCACTTCCCGCATCCGCCGGTTCCGCCTCGTCCGCCGTTGCCGCCGCATCTCAGGCATCCGCCGCATCCACCACATCCGCCCGGACCGCCACGCCGGCATCGCCACAGGCACTATAACTATAGACCACATCGGCATTACCACCGATATAGCTATGTGAGCTACCCGGGAGCCACCTACGTTGTGAATAGCGCTCACCTGAACTTATATCAGCTTTCGTAAAGAATAACACCACAATTTTTATTTGCCAACCAATCTTGAACTAAAAAACCAAACAACATGAAAAAAGTAATGCTGATGATGCTGCTGATAGGTGGTACAGTGTTTACCGCTTCCGCTCAAAGAGGATGGGGTCATGACAGGGGCCGCGGACATGGCCGCTGGGAGCGCGAGAGATGCGATCGCGACGATGACAGATGGGAACGTAGAAGGGAATGTCGCCGCGACTGGGATGATGATGAGTGTTACCGCCCAAGAAGAAGGGTCGTATATGCCGAACCCGCTTACTACCCGGTAGTACCTGTACCGGTGCCAGTACCCGCTCCACGCTATTACCCCTCCAGGCCCAGAGCCGTATTCCACGCAGGAGTTACCATCGTGAACTGATAACTGAAAATGGAATAAATGAGATGCCTCCCATTATTTAAGTGGGGGGCATTTTTTATTGCGGTGCGGGATGGTTACTTTTGTTGATTGGTAATACGAATCAATCATGGCATATAAAAATCTCAGACACTTTATAGATACGCTGGAACAGGCAAATGAACTGGTACGCATCAAGACGTATGTGGACCCACGACTGGAAATCGCGGAAATAACTGACCGGGTAAGCAAATCGCCCGATGGGGGTAAAGCGCTGCTGTTCGAAAATACCGGGACAGATTTCCCGGTACTGATCAACGCAATGGGCAGTTATAAGCGTATGTGCCTGGCCCTGGGTGTACAGGAACTGGACGATGTTGCCGGGGAAATTGAAAACCTCTTTAAAATGCTCTCCAAGCCCAAAGAAGGGATATTGGATAAACTGGCCCTGCTGCCCAAGCTGGGACAATTTGCCTCCTGGATGCCCAAAGTGATTGGCGGAAAAGGAAGCTGCCAGGAAGTGGTGATGGCCAATCCTGACCTGAACAAGCTGCCTGTACTTACCTGCTGGCCCAAAGACGGGGGCCCGTTTATTACACTTCCCGTAATACATACCAAAGACCCGCTGACCGGCACCCGCAACGTAGGGATGTACCGGATGCAGGTATTTGAAAAAGATATGACCGGTATGCACTGGCATAAACATAAAGTATCTGCCAAACACTTTATGGAATATAAAAAGCTGAATAAGCGTATGCCCGTTGCCGTAGTACTGGGCGGCGACCCGGTATATACCTATTCTGCTACTGCGCCGCTCCCTGAAAACGTGGATGAATACATGCTGGCTGGCTTTCTCCGTAAGAAAAAAGTAGAACTGGTAAAATGTATTACCCAGCCGGAAATAGAAGTTCCTGCCGATGCCGACTTTGTGATTGAAGGGTATGTAGACCCTTCGGAAGATCTGATATGGGAAGGTCCCTTTGGCGACCATACCGGCTACTATTCCCTGGCCGACTGGTATCCCCGCTTCCATGTAACGGCAGTTACGCACCGCAAAGATGCCGTATATCCGTCTACCATCGTGGGTATTCCACCACAGGAGGATGCCTGGATAGGAAAAGCTACAGAACGCATTTTCCTCGCACCCATTAAAATGACGCTGGTGCCGGAAATCATAGATATGGAAATGCCGGTAGAAGGGGTCTTTCATAACCTGGTAATTGCCCAGATTAAGAAAGACTACGCCGGACAAGCCCAAAAAGTGATGAATGCCATGTGGGGCGCCGGGCAGATGATGTTTAACAAGATCCTGGTGGTTACCGACGATGGAACAAAGATCAATGACTATAAGCGACTGGCCCAATATGTCTTCCAACACCTGAACCCGGCTACCGATATCTACCTGAGCCAGGGGCCTATGGATGTACTGGATCATTCTTGCTCCAAAATGGGCTTCGGCGGTAAGATGTGTATCGACGGTACCCGGAAATCGGAAGAAGAGCTGGATACGACCTTCCTGCAGGCGCCATCGCCGCGGGAAGTAGATACGGCCGCTATTATGCGGCAGTTCCCTGAAATAAAGGGTATCAACAGCAGCTTACTGCCGTTGGATATCTCCTGTATACTGGTAGCAGTAGAAAAGAACCGCCCTTTTCATATCCGCGAACTGAATGAACAGCTATATACGTTACCGGCGCTGACAGGTGTGAAAATGGTATTGTATGTAGAGCATACCGTGGATGTTAGCGACCTGGCCTCGGCGCTGTGGCGTTTCTGCAATAACCTGGACCCTAAGCGCGATAGCTTTGTGATACGCCAGCCATCGGCTATTGCAGGGAAGTATGTGGGGGGCATTGGCATGGATGGTACGCTGAAAACCAGGCTGCTGGATAACTTTGAACGTGACTGGCCTAATATCATTGTAGCAGATGATGCCACCATCAGTAAAGTAGATGCCAAATGGGCGGAGTTGGGCATGGGCCCCTTTCTTCCCTCGCCTTCTCTTAAATACAAACACCAGATTTATGGCGAAGAAGCGGTGGTACAACAGTAAATATCTCCTCCTGGCAGGATTGTTACTGGCTGGTAGTCTTCGGGCAGCCGGCCAGGTAAGCACCGCCGATTTTCCACTGCTCAGCAAGCTGGAAGGCACCTGGCGTATGTCTACCCGCAAAAGCACGATAGTAGAACGTTGGAGTAAAATAAACGACTCTACCTGGAGCGGTAAAACCTGGCGTGTGGTGGGAAAAGACAGTGCGGTGCAGCAATCGATGCAGGTGGTGCAAAGGAATGGGGAAATCAGTTTTATACCTGTTTACGAAGGCGGACCTACGGCCAGGCCTATACGTTTACGGCTCCGGGTACTGAAGCCCATTGGCTTTGTAGCAGAAGACCTCAGTAACGACTTTCCCCGTAAAATTACTTACCGCTTTAAAGACGCCCGCCACCTGGATGCCCGTGTGGAAGGCACCAGGGATGGGACTATAGAAGAATATATTTTCCAGTATGTGATCGTGGAAGACTAGCCATTCCTGATTGCGTAATAAAAAAGATCGGCGCCCGGAATCCCGGACGCCGATCTTTTTTATGTTTTTCTATTTGTGTATTTCAGAAGTGAAGTTAAACTGGATATCCGGGTTGTTGGTACGTTCGGTATTCAGGTACCATTCAGACTGGGCCAGGTATACCAGGTGACCGTCTTTATCTTCCACGATGTTGGAGGATTTAAAGCGGATGAAGTCTTCGATTTTATTTTTAGGACCGGTGAGCCAGCAGGCCTTATAGAAAGGCAGGGTATTAAACTGGCAGGCCGCACCATATTCCTGAAGCAGGCGGTACTGGATTACTTCAAACTGAAGTTCACCTACGCAACCAATAATTTTACGGTTACCACCATGTTGGGTAAATAACTGGGCTACCCCTTCATCTGTAAGCTGACGGATACCTTTTTCCAGCTGTTTGGTTTTCATCGGGTCCTTGTTTACCAGCTCCTTGAACAGTTCCGGAGAGAAGCTGGGGATACCGGTAATGTAGAAGTTTTCACCTTCCGTCAGGGTATCGCCGATTTTAAAGTTGCCGGTATCGAATAAGCCCACCACATCGCCGGGGAAAGCATCATCTACAATGTTTTTCTCACGGGCGAGGAAGCTGTAAGGGTTGCTGAATCTAACGTCTTTGTCTAAACGAACATGGTGATAAAACTTGTTGCGTTCAAATTTACCGGAGCAAACGCGAAGGAAGGCGATACGGTCGCGGTGGCGGGGATCGAGGTTCGCATGTATTTTAAATACAAATCCGCTGAACTTATCTTCCTGTACACTTATTTCGCGGGTAGTAGCGGTACGGTCGCGGGGGGTAGGCGCAATGTCTACGAAGGTATCCAACAGGTCTTTTACCCCGAAGTTGTTGACTGCACTACCAAAGAAAACGGGGGCCAGTTTACCCGCCAGGTAATCTTCCCGGTTAAACGTATCATACACGCCTTCGATGAGTTCTACATCGCCACGGAGCTGGGCGGCATCTTTTTCGTTGAAATGCTCATCCACGTAGCGGCTGCTGAGATCATCGAGGGGCACTACATCCTCGTCGGTGGCTTTTTTATTGGGCTGGAAAGCTACCAGGCTTTTATCATAAAGGTTGTAAACTCCTTTGAAGTCGCTGCCCATGTTAATAGGCCAGCTGAGCGGTCTTACACGGATGCTGAGTTTTTCTTCCAGCTCGTCGAGCAGGTCGAAAGGATACTTACCATCGCGGTCCATTTTATTCACGAAAATGATGACAGGCGTATCGCGCATGCGGCATACTTCCATCAGTCTTTCGGTTTGTTCTTCCACCCCTTTTACGCAGTCGATTACCAGTACCACGCTGTCCACTGCGGTGAGGGTACGGTAGGTATCTTCAGCAAAGTCCTTGTGACCGGGTGTATCCAGGAGGTTAACGAGGATATCGCGGTATTCGAAGGTCATAACGGAAGTGGCTACGGAGATACCTCTCTGCCTTTCAATTTCCATGAAATCCGAAGTGGTGTGCTTCTTTATCTTATTGGATTTCACCGCACCGGCGGTTTGAATAGCCCCGCCAAACAGGAGGAATTTCTCTGTCAGCGTGGTTTTACCGGCATCCGGGTGAGCGATGATAGCAAAGGATTTTCTTTTATTGATTTCGTTAGCGTACTTCATATATATCCGAAAAATGGCAGCAAAGGTAACTAAATTTTTTGTCCGGCTATATTTCGTGTTTATTGGCGTCGGTCATGGCCATAAATCTGTTACATTTGAAATATGATAGCGACCCTTAAAATATTATGGAATAGTTTTAAGATGGCGATGCAGGAATTGCGGGTTAACAAGCTGCGTTCTTTTTTGTCATTGTTTGGTATAACCATAGGTATCTTCTGTATCATCGCCGTACTAACGCTCACCGGCAGCCTGGAACACAATATCAGGAAGGACCTGGCCGACCTGGGCGATGATGTGATTTACCTTCAGAAATGGCCCTGGGGCGGAAATGGAGAATATGCATGGTGGAAATATATGAACCGTCCGCTGCCTGAGTATAAAGACCTGAAAATTATACAGGATAAGGTGCAGAGTGCTAGCTATGCTTCCTTTGATTTTGAAGTGGGCGGTAAGAAAGTGGAGTATGGCGACGATTACATGGATGGGGTGAATATGATGGCTGTGACCCATGATTTTGACCAGATCCAGACCCTGCAGATAGTGGGCGGCCGCTATTTTGCCAATGGTGAAAGCAATAGTGGCGCCAACGTAGTTATCCTGGGATATACCGTCTGGGATGGTTTATTCCCTTCTGCGGAGGCGGCGCTGGGTAAGATGGTGAAGGTAGCAGGAAGGGATGTGAAAGTGATCGGTGTGTTGAAGAAAAAGGGAGAAAGTATGATTGGGGGGCTCGGTTACGACAACGCCATTATTCTTCCTTATCGTTTTGCCCGTACCATTGTGGATGAGCGCCGGTATGCAGATCCATATATCCTGGTAAAGGCTAAATCCACCGTGTCGATGGATCAGCTGAAAGATGAGCTGAGAGGAGTTATGCGGGCGGCGCACCGATTGAAACCTTCTGAGGAAGATGATTTTGCGCTGAATGAGATTAGTTCGGCCAATGAGAACCTTAACTCTCTTTTTGCGGCTATCAATGGCGGAGGAATCCTGATTGCGGGGTTTGCCTTGATTGTAGGGGCTTTCGGGATCGCCAATATTATGTTTGTGACCGTAAAAGAGCGGACCAATATTATCGGGTTGAAAAAGGCTATTGGCGCGCGCAGGGCGATTATCCTGATGGAGTTCCTGCTGGAAGCCATTTGCCTGTGTTTGTTCGGGGGATTGCTGGGACTATTACTCGTGTATTTGCTGACAGTAATTATTAATATGTCGGGTAGTTTTGAGATGATACTATCCCCGGGCTCGGCGGTTTTTGGCGTCAGCGTATCGGCAATTGTAGGCCTGCTGGCCGGTTTTATCCCGGCGTGGGTGGCCAGTAAACTGGACCCGGTGGTGGCCATAAGGAGCAATTGATCAGCTAAAGGTATTGGCAGCAGGCATGCTGCGTACAGGCGGGGTTTTCCCGCCTTTTTTTATTAAATTTGCCGCTTATGTCTGTTAAAATATTAGCCATAGAATCGTCCTGTGATGACACAGGAGCCGCCGTTATTGTAGATGGAAAAGTGTTGTCTAATCATATTGCTAACCAGAAGGTACATGAGCAATATGGCGGGGTAGTACCGGAACTGGCTTCCCGGGCGCACCAGGAGAATATAGTACCCGTAGTGGACATTGCTTTGCAAACAGCAGGCGTAAAGCGGGAGGAGCTGAGTGCCATTGCCTTTACCCAGTCGCCGGGCCTGATCGGATCGCTGCTGGTGGGTAGCTGCTTTGCCAAGTCGATGGCCATGGCGCTGGATATCCCGCTGATAGGGGTGCATCACATGCAGGCGCACGTGCTGGCTAATTTTATTGACGATCCCAAACCTGATTTCCCTTTTTTATGTTTGACGGTATCGGGGGGACATACCCAGATCGTGTTGTGTGAAAGTCCGTTGAAGATGCGGGTCATTGGCGAAACGCTGGACGACGCTGCCGGCGAGGCTTTCGATAAGAGCGCCAAAATACTGGGACTACCTTATCCCGGTGGCCCGTTGATCGATAAATATGCTAAAACCGGCAACCCTACCCGGTTTAAATTTCCCGAACCCAAAATCCCCGGGCTGAACTTCAGTTTCAGTGGGTTAAAGACGGCCATCCTGTACTTTTTACAGCAGCAGGATCCTGCCTTTATTGTGGAGAACATGCCAGATATCTGTGCCTCCATACAACATCGTATTATCAGTATCTTATTGAATAAAGTAATTAAGGCTGCCGAGGAAACTGGTATCCGTGATGTGGCCATTGCCGGCGGAGTGAGTGCCAATAGTGGCCTGCGCCAGGCGCTGGCTGAATACGGGGAGCGTTATGGCTGGCGTACCTTTATTCCGAAATTTGAATATTGTACCGACAATGCAGGTATGATTGCTATTACCGCGTATTACAAGTACCTGGCTGGCGATTTCGTGGGCCTGGATGCAGTGCCTACGGCGAGAGCCGCATTTTAATGAAAAGGTATCCGCGGTTAAATGCTAACAGTTTTGGGTAAAATCCTATTCCTTTCAGTTCCTGAATCGATTTAGCTTTAGGTTTGGCTATAACGCTTACATTTATCTATGAAGAAAATTTTTATCGCATTACTGGCGCTGGTAACCATGTTCCAGGTGGCCTCCGCGCAGGAATCCACGGCGCATACCGACTGGAGAAACCAGAAATATTCCATGTTTATTCACTGGGGGGCTATCTATTCTACGCTGGGAGGCGTATGGGAAGGAAAGCCGGTAACCCGGGGCTATAGCGAACAAATTCAGGCACATGCCGGTATTTACAGCGATGTATACGGTGATGTAGCTAAACAGTTCCATCCTGAGCATTGGAATGCCGACTCAATCGTGCTGCTGGCAAAAGCTGCCGGCATGAAATCGGTGGTGATGACTTCAAAGCACCATGATGGTTTTTGCATGTTTCATTCTGCCTATACCGACTATAATGTGGTAGACGCTACCCCGTTTAAACGCGATGTATTGAAGGAATTATCGGATGCCTGCCAGCGGCACGGCCTGAAATTCGGGATGTATTTTTCGCTGATCGACTGGCATTTCCCACAGGCCTATCCCATCTCCAGTAGTAACAGTGATCCTATTACCCCTGAGCATCATGAGTATAACAAAAAACAGGTTACGGAGCTGATGACCAACTACGGGCCGGTATCGGAGATCTGGTTTGATATGGGTTCGCTCACCGCTGCCCAAAGCCGCGACCTGGCAGCGATTGTACATCGTTTACAGCCGGGATGTATGGTGAGTGGCCGTTTGGGAAATGATGCCGGCGATTTTTGTGTGATGGGAGATAATCAATATCCCGATTATAAGATCGCTTCGGCCTGGCAAACGCCTGCTTCCGTATATGATGAAACCTGGGGATACCGCAGCTGGCAACAGCATGGTAAAGCATCCGATAAGGCGCACGAGAAACTGGAGGGGCTGATTAAAGTGGTGAGCCGCGGTGGTAACTACCTGTTGAATATTGGTCCCCGTGGCGATGGCTCCGTGGTAGATTTTGAAAAGGAGGTATTGCTATTGAACGGCGCCTGGCTGCAACGCAATGGAGAAGCTATTTACGGGGCTTCCGCCAATCCTTTTGACACCACTTTTACGTGGGGAGAAGTCACCACCAAACCGGGTAAGCTATACCTGCACCTGTTGCAAACGCCTGAAAATGGCAGCATCCTGTTACCGGGTTTAAGCAGTAAAGTAGGCCAGGTAACTTTGTTGGGAGAGCATAAGAAAATAGCCGCTAAGATCAGCAGCAAAAATGGTAACACGTATATCCAGCTGCCGGCCGGCTTCCAGTTAAAGGATAAAGATATTCAGGTACTGGCGTTGACCTGTAAAGAAGGGGTACATATCACGCCGCTGCATTTACTGTTGAATGCCCGCCGACTGGACCGGTACAATGCTGTTCCGCTGTATAGCTTTTCCGGTATCGATTATGAAAGCTATTACCGCAGCCGGGTAGGCGATTCCTGGACGTTTACCGCCGGCAAGCCCGCCGCATTGAAACTGTTATACAGTGATGCGGAGAAAGGCCGCAGTATACAGCTGACCCTGAATGGTAATACCCATCAGGTATTGCTGGACGGTGGTACCGCCCAGCGGCTGCAGTCTGATGCCTCCAATTTACAGTGGGGACCTATGTACAGCGCCGGGCCTTTCTGGTCTGGTATAGACGGTGTACATGGAGATATAAAACAAATAGATCCTTCCAAACCATGGCCTAACCAGGACAGTCAGCCCTGGAAGCTGCAGCCCGACTGGAAAAACGATGCGCTCATTACCTTTGACGGCGATAGAAGTATTGCCAAATATGTGTTACAGGAAATCACTGCTGCCAAAGCGGGTAACTACCTGGTAGGTTTTACCAGTGGAGATGGTATTGCGGTATATCTGAACGGAGAAGAGCAGGTATTGCATAATAACCCTGAAAGGGGAGGCGTGACCAATGAAGTGGTATTGTTGTCGCTCAAAGAAGGCAAAAACCAGTTGCTGGTAAAGGCGTACAGCCGTTTTGCCAAACAGTCGGAAGTAGCTATCCGCCGCAATGTACCACAGGTCATGTATGTGCAGCCGTTGGATATGCAGGTAAGTGGAAATGGCAAGGTAGAAACCTGCGAAGTAAGAGAGGCGAACCCGGTATCGGGGCATCGTAATTTGCGTATGCCGAACCTGTCGCTGTTGATTGATTCAAAATAAGGATGGCAAATACATTTTTCCAATTCAAACAATTTACTGTTCACCAGGAGCACTGCGCCATGAAGGTGTGTACAGATGCCTGTATACAGGGAGCTTTTACGGCGCAGTACCTGGCAAGCCAACTTACTACGGTACCGGCTATACTGGATTTAGGCGCCGGTACCGGTTTGTTGAGCCTGATGCTGGCGCAGCATAGCCCGGCAACCATTACCGCCGTGGAGCTGGATCCCGGCGCAGCGCAGCAGGCTACCGCTAACTTTGCGGCTTCTCCCTGGGCGGACCGGCTAATCCTAACGCAGCAGGATATACGAAAAATGGAGCCTGGCGGAGGCTATGATTTTGTTATCAGCAATCCACCATTTTATGAAAATGCATTGAAGAGCGGTCATGCCCAAAAAGACCAGGCGATGCATGCTACCAATCTTACCTACGGGGATCTGCTAACAGCGATCGACCGGCAACTGTCGCCGGCAGGAGAAGTGTCGGTATTGTTGCCCTACGCTGTATTTGATACATTCTGCGAGCTGGCATTGACAGTCGGGTTGCATCTGCGCCAGGTATTATATATAAGGCAAAGTGTGAACCATGGGTATTTCAGGGCCGTAGGCATTTTCGGAAGAACGGCAGCAGGTACTGCGGTAACGGAAATGGCGGTGTATGATGCGGAGAAGAAATATACGCCTGCGTTTAAGGCGTTGTTGCAGCCTTATTATCTCTACCTTTAGTTGTCGGGGTATCAATTGGTAGCCTCCGAGTTTTTGGCTGCTCTCAAATATTTGATTACTTCCTGGTCGCTTACTTCACTGAAATCATCATAGAAAGCACCCACACCAATAAATATTTCCGGTATATAGAGTACTGTTACTTCATCGGCTGTGCGACGAAGCAGCTCATACGCAGCTTTAGAAGCGATAGGGGCTGCTACAACAATTTTCTCAGGATGTTTTTTTCGCAACATTTTGATGGTAGCCAGCAAAGTATTGCCAGTGGCAATACCATCATCTACAATGATAACAATTTTGCCGGTGACATAGGCCGGAGGCTGGTTGCCCAGATATAGCCTTTGCATTTCAGCCAGCCGGGCCCGTGCGTTCCTGATTGTTTTTTGAAGATAAGCATCCGATACATTTTCATGCGGAACTATATAACTGTCGGTAAGGCTTACAGCCCCTACCGCATATTCCTCGTTGTCGGGATGGCCTATTTTCTTGGTAAGTGTAAGGCTTAATGGCAGCTGCAGGGTTTGGGCAATAATATATGCGATGGGCACCCCGCCTCGTGGTACTCCCAGCACTATGGCATTCTGCCCTTTGTATTTATCCAATAAAGGAGCCAGCTGGATGCCTGCAGTTATTCTGTTGCTAAACATATCAGGTGCTTTTAAGGTGAAGATACTGGTCAAACCATTCAATGGCGGCTATGCCAACCTGGCGGAGCGTATCACCTTCTTCAAAGAGATGCCCTGCGCCGGGTATCACTAGTAATTTTTTAGGACCTTTCAACTGCGTAAGCGCATGTTGATTTAATGCCAGCACTTCCGGATCCAGGCTGCCTACTATGAGCAATGTAGGCGTTGTTATAACAGGCAATGCGGTAGCTGCAAGATCAGGTCTTCCGCCGCGGCTAACTACAGCCTGTACATAAGGTAGTTCACTGGCTGCTTCCAGGGCTGCTGCAGCGCCTGTACTGGCGCCAAAATATCCTATGGTAGAATGGTTGACAGGTTGGAATGCCGACAGCCATTTTGTTGTATTGACGAGCCTGCTGGTGAGCAGAGAAATATTGAAACGTGTGTAATATGAACCAGTTTCTTCCACTTTAGTGAGCAGATCGAATAGTAACGTACCAAACCCATGTTGTTGCAATGCTAATGCCACAGACTGGTTGCGCGGGCTGAACCTGCTACTCCCGCTACCATGGCTAAAAATGACAATAGCAGTAGCTCCCGCCGGGATAGTAAGCTCTCCATCCAGCATTACCTGTCCGGCAGGTATTTTGACTGTTTTTGAAAAAGATTGCAACATGATTTAAATGTAGAAAAATGATTATCGAGTCGTAATGATATCTATCATAAAGAGGGGTGATTATCATCATAGCATAAAAATGATGACATTTTTATCTTAATAAAAAACTTTTAAATCCTTTTGTCATGGATCACTATTTTAAGCATACTCTTGATACTACGGTGTCTATAGCTGATCTTCACAGGGCTGCTCATCCTTTTACCAAGGGAGGGAACCTTGATCTTTTAATTGACAAAATTGGTCATGCGCGTGTGGTAATGTTGGGAGAGGCTTCACACGGGAATCACGAGTATTACAAGTGGCGTAATTACATTTCACAAAGGCTTATTGCAGAAAAAGGTTTCAATTTTATTGCAGTAGAAGGTGACTGGCCTGATTGTTACCGGTTTAACCGGTATATAAAGCATTATGATCAATCCGGGAGTAGCGCATTTAATGTACTGCATTCATTTAACCGCTGGCCTACCTGGATGTGGGCCAACTGGGAGATTACAGCCCTCGGAGAATGGTTATATAATTACAATGTATCATTGTCTGTCGAAAAGAAGATTGGATTCTATGGACTGGATGTATACAGCCTTTGGGAGAGTATGGAGGCCATCCTGGCTTACCTGAGAAAGGAAGATCCGGCCATGGTCAGCGTAGCAGAAGAAGCCTATCAGTGCTTTGAGCCATATCGCACAGAGGAAGGACATGGTTATGCAAGAGCTACCGCGCTGGTACCGGAGTTATGCAAGACAGAGGTGGTGAATCTCTTACGGGATATACGGCAACGCTTCCCGCATTACGACACCGATCATGAAAGTGCTTTTAGCACCGAACAAAATGCGCTGGTGGCAGTACACGCAGAAAATTACTATAGTGCAATGATAAAAGGGGGGCCTCATTCCTGGAATATCCGTGACCTGCATATGGAAGAAACCCTGGAACGGTTACTGCAATTTCATGGGGGGCAGTCGAAAGCTATTATCTGGGCGCATAATACGCATATTGGTGACGCCCGGGCTACTGATATGGCCAGTGAAGGCATGGTAAATATAGGTGAGCTCGCCAGGGCTAAATTTGGGGAACACCAGGTCGCGCTTGTTGGTTTTGGTGCTTATCAGGGTCATGTGATAGCAGGAAAAAGGTGGGGCGCCCGAATGGCCAATATGACCGTCCCGCCCGCGCAAACAGGGAGCTGGGAGTATCTGCTTAGAAATGAAGGGGACTGTAATAAATGGTTTTTAATGGACGATCTTCGTAATACCCAGTTTTTGGAAGTGCCCGTAGGGCATCGCGCTATTGGAGTTGTTTACCATCCGGAGTATGAACGATATGGCAATTATGTGCCCAGCATTCTTCCTTTACGCTATGATGCTTTTATTTACCTGGATCATGTAACTGCGCTTCATCCGCTGCATATCAAACCGGATGGCACCCAGATGCCCGAAACCTACCCCTTCGGCGTCTGATGTTTATGATAAAGGTCATGCGGTTATTTGATGCCGCTCATCTTTTTTTTGATGTGAATGCTGGTTCTTTGCTATAAAAGCATCTATGGTTACCATTGTTAAAACAAAGGCTAACTATAATACCGCCTTACGCAATATTTTTCATCAGATGTCGTCCTCCAATATGGGCGCTGAACTAGGATCTATGAGAGTAACAGAATTGTATCAGCTATTTTCTTGCCGATATTCTGGTATTTCATTTTCGGAAGTGGTGTGGGAGCTATTACATCGGCTGGCGATACATCCTACCGGCATTTCATTTTCCCTGGATTTCTTGTTATGACGATTATCTTCAGTTCCCTGTTTAATGGCGCGTACATTGTATGGGATAAAAAAATAGATTTCCTGAAAGAAGTGCTAATTGCACCGTTATCCCGCACTACTATTTTCATTGGTAAAGTAATCGGCGGCATGACAGATGCTTTACAACCTTACCTGCGATAACCAACGCTGTAATAAGTGGGGCCAGCGCCCGTATAACCGCAATAGAAATCAAAGATGGCCGCCATAACTTGCAGAAATTATTAGTATAATATTGATACTTTTAACCAGCTGCAACAATGACGGCGATCAACAATTGTTATGACTTTGCTCACAAAGGTGAGAATTAAGTTGTTATTACCTTCCGTAGAATTACGCTAACAGCCTACCCACCATTTACGTACTTTTACGGAATTTTTAATTTTGACAGCTGAAAAGTTTGCTGCCATTCGTTAAACAATTAATTTTGTTCCTTCATTACATCAACCCCTTAAAACCATATATTCAAACCCCAGTTAATGACAATGCTTATACGTACATAGCAACCCCCATACACATATTCATAACCCCAAATTAAAAAAATCAATGTTAACGCTCCAAAAGTCGTTCCGCTATGCTGCGGACCCTACTAAGCTGCCGTTTAGTAAAGTTCCTATTAACGTCGGCTATCCTGTATTCTCCTTCAAGATCGCTGATACCAGTGGCCAGGTGACCAGGGAAAAGTCAGGTAATGCCACTATTAGCTTTTCACAAGAAGTAAGTGCCACCACCTACTTCAGTGCGCTTCCGGAAGGCAGTATGTTCAGTACTGCTTATGATTTGCTGGCCAAATTTTTCCAGCTTCATTTTAATTCGTCGCCCACTACCGGCGTTACCTTAAATGATATCTCTGTCAGCCTGCAGGTAACGTATGGTGGTGCCGGTAATGCCACAGATGCCACTGTTCTGGAAGGCATCTATTTCCTGAAAGATCTTGCCCCTGCACAAAGATCGCTACGGCTATTAAATGCAAATGCCGCCGACGGAAATGCTGAAATCTATATCAACAAGAACCTTTACCTGCTCAACAAGTCAGTGTACCTGAAATTCCTGGAGAAATTTGGGAATATTTCCTCCGACCAGGAAGGATTTTACCTGTTGTACGTGATTAACCAGCTGGTAGATCTCAGCGGACCAGCGCCTGCATTGCGCACAGATATCGACGATGCGCTGAAAACAAAGATCGCCGGCATATTAGGCGCGTTGGGCGTACAGGAAACAAGCATCAAGCAGGTGATCGATTACACGATAGCCAATTTCGCACAGCTGTTCGATTTTTCGTTGCTGATGCCGGAGCTGAAAACAGTAGATATCAGCGGTACCTTTGAAGTAGTTAGTACCGACAATACGGATGTAGGGTTTACAGATCTGCTGCTCTTTGATCTGTCGGTGGAATACGCTTCCCATATTGCCGATAACACCTCCCTGATGCAGATCCTGCATTTCGACTGGATGGCGCATAAAACAGATTTTCATAGCGGTAAAATCAAGTTCTCTTTTACCCAGGACAATCCGCTGTTGCAGCGCAACGTCGATGGCGTGATTTCCGTAAAAGTGAAAAATTTCGATAAAACAATTATCTGGTCAAAAGATTACCGGGTAGATGATGCAGCGCTGGGAAGTCTCGCGATTTCAGTTCCGCTGCAACGCCCGAACGTAATTACCTCTGGCGATAAAAGCGGTAGTAAAGATGAAAACAAACGCCTGAGAGGACAGCTGGTAGAGCTGAGTAAGCAATGCGATCTGAAAGGAGTTACCGTACTGGTACAGGCGAAGAAAGCCGAAGATCAGCCCTGGCAGATAGTGGGAGCTGCCGATGCAGATAGCGCCGGTAATTTTTCCATGGCTTATCCTTTCGGCGTGTATATCGCAGCGCAGGCATTAGTGTCCCTGACTCCGCAAAGCCCGGTAACAATCGCCACAGATCCGGCCTCCAAGAATAATCAGTCCATTTCCGCAGACTTCCTGTACCTGCTGGTAAATGGTGCTGATTGTGCCACAACCGGCGACAGCCATGGTGATGATGACTGCGCGTGTCATTCCGTAAAGAAGTCGGGACGGTTACCCGGGCAGGAAGACCTGATCAACTCCGACCAGTATTCCCAGGATATTGGCGGTTCCTGCGTGAACCTGTCGACCCCCAACCGCACCTTAAGAGAATATAACTACCAGGCGATTGTACGCACCTCCGATCCGGATGTATCCAACTATACCCTGCGCAAACTGGAGAATGGCACCTTTGAACTGGTGGGAGATAATAAGAAAATTAAACGTGCAGCAGTAGACCTGGATAACCCGGTAAGGTGGCAGGATGCCCCGGATGCCGGGGATAACCTTTCTTTTTACCAGTCTGTAACCGTTGCTACCGGTCATATTCTGCATTATAAATCGGAGTTTAAGGCAGATGGATATTCCATGGGAGACCTCCTGTATTCCCTGGCGCTGGCTCCCGGGCAGAAAAAACAGATGGTAGTGATTGATGCCACGCACTCCCTGTTAGGGGCCGAAAACCAGTCTATCGCACAAGGGGAAAGCCTGGCGGCCAACCTGCTAAATGACCGCTCTATCACCGATCAGCTGGGAGGCAATATCAACGAAGCCTTGCAGGGCAGTAGTTCCGCGTCTACCAGCGGTGTCAGTGCCGGTTTAGGCGTAGGCGTTAGCTATGGCGGCATAGGCGCTTCCCTGGGCGTTGCCGGCGGTTATTCCAATTCCAACTCCAACGCGTCGCAAAACAGCTCCCGCAATGTATCCCAATTCTTCGGGGAAAGGCTGCGCCAGTCTATTATGCAGAATGCAGAAAGCTACCGGAGGTTGAATGCTTCCGTGGTGACTTCTGTACAGGAGGGGCAAACATATGGCGCTACCGCCGATGTAGTGGCCAATCATAACCACTGCCACGCCCTCACGATGATGTATTTTGAAGTACTGCGCCATTTTGCCATCTACCAGGAACTGGTGAATGTAGAAGAATGTGTGTTTGTTCCGCTGCTGATGACCAATTTTACGACCGATAATATCTTTAAATGGTCTGATATCCTGGCCAAGAACCTGTTGCCCATGTCTTCCAACACGTACCTGAAGCCATTCAGCTTTTTCTACGGAAGGCCGCAACACCCGTTGCTGAAGGCATTTGATGCCAATGAAAGGATCAAAACGAATTACGCGCACGTAGACTACCCGACTGGATCTTACGACCAGGAGCCGATCAGCTTTGTAAAAGGAGATATTAATATCCGCACAAATTTGCAAAGGCCTAAAACCAAATACGATCGCATTAAGTCCCTGCCTATTATCACCAAAACGGTAACGAAAGAGGTAACCGATGCGCGTAGTATAGCCAAAAGCGCTATGCTGGGGGTTATGACCGGCGGGTTGTCCTTTCTCTTCGGCTCTGATGGCTCCCATACAGAAACAGAGGAAATACTGGCGAAAGAAAAGATCTTCGATTCTTTCATGCAACTGGATGCTAATTACGAATATGTGCCGCCGGCAAAATGTATCCGGGTCGTAAATTTCGAAGCTTTTAGCATTAAGTTTTCCGGTATCAATATCACCATTTCTCCCGTAGACTTTTTCCAGAACGGTATCGTAGATAAGAAGCTGTGGGACGCTTATGCTTCCATCCTGGGATACAATAATACGCTGGAAATGCTGGACTACTATTTCAAAGGCAGGCTCATATCCGAATGGGATGATATCTATTACAATGATATTGCACCGGTGGTTTTTGATAAGATCGTAGACAGTATCCGCCTGGAATATATCGGCACTGATATGACCAGCACGTCCCGCTACAAGGGCGGTGAGCGTGTGATGCGCATTAATTTTGAAGGTACCACCAGCAAACGCCGGGTCGATTTTCCATTGACTATGAAAATGTTCTGCAACAGCCCCGTGGTAAAAACACTAAAAGACCTGGTAACACTTACCGTGGAAAATGTGCGTATTGCCTATTCTACGCCTCACTTTAACGGATTGTTATACAGTGGCAGCGTGGGCGACGACCTGCTCGACGATACCCTGCTCTACATTCCTGAAAATGCGGACGAGAAAAAAGATCCGCGTAAAGAAGACCGCTACCTGGTGCAGAAGCTGATAGAACATCTCAACAGTAACCTGGAGCATTATAATAAAGCACTGTGGTATAACCTGGATGCAGACAGAAGGTTTATGCTGCTGGATGGTTTCAATATCCAGATCTTTAACGATTTCGGCATACCCGTAGGTTTCAGAAGCCTGGCGTCGGTAGTCAAAAATCAGCTGATCAGTATTGTGGGTAATTCCCTTGTGCTGCCCGTAGCGCCAGGCTATAAAGTGAGCCAGTCTTTCATCACAGAAAAAACCGGCGATGGCGTAGAACAGGAAATAACCCTATTGGATCACTATCAACCTATCACCCCGGTTCCTCCTTACCGGATTAGCATCCCCACCAGGGGCGTGTTTATGGAAGCGGTACAGGGCGCCTGCGATGCTTGTGAGAAGGTGAAAGAAAATTCTTCACAGGATTGGAATAAGTTCCCGACGGATGAACCTTCACAAATCAATCCGATTACCCCACCAGTACCTACTGTTACCGACTGGAAAGCAGCCTTCAAGGATTTTGCTACGCCGATCGTCAATATCCAGAATGCGCCGGCAGCACCGGAACCAGGCGCCGGACTGGCAGGTATAACAGAACTGTTGGGCAAGGCAGGTATCTTCAAGGATATTACCGGCCTGGATGCTAACCAGCAGAATGCTATTAAAACCTATCTCTCCAACCAGGAAAATGCGAAAGCATTTGCAGAGATGGCGAAGAGCATGGCTATGCAGGGACATAATACCGATAACTCTTCCAAGATCATGGATACCCTGAAGAATGCAAAAGATTCCGGCGCTATCAGCAGTGAAGATTACGGTAAGCTGGTAAAAGAACACCTGCAACAGCAGATTGACGGTGGAGCAACCAAGAAAGCTGAACTGGAAAAAGAAAAAGCTACGCAGAAACCTACCTTAACAGATGCTGCTGTAAAAGCTGCAGACCAGGGTAAGGATGTGAAAGCACAGAAAACTGATCCGGAAGGCAATATAGAATCTGTAGAGATCAGCAGCGGAGGCAAGAACGGCACTGTGCTGGCTGCTGTAGAAGGCGTTGTGCCCAAACTGCAACAGGATAACAACCTGGCTTGCTGGGCTACTGCCGCTACGATGATGGTCAGCTGGAAGATGAAGAAGCCAATGACAGTTCCAACCGTACTGGCACTGGCCGGCGATGAATACGTAGATAAATTTACGAACAAGCAGGGGCTGAAGTCGAGCGAGAAAGAAGCATTTATCGGTAAACTGGGTATGGTGGGCGAACCTCCTGCAGATTACCCGGTACAACAATATATCGACTGGATGAAGGCTTACGGACCGCTGTGGATAACCACCGATGCCAGTGTGGCCACTGGTATGTTCTCGCCTCATGCCCGTATCCTCACCAGGATTGAAGGCACCGGTAACCCGAACGGAACAGGTACTTACTTTATCTTCAACGATCCTGCTACCGGCTCAGAAAAGTCACAGAGCTTCCTCGAATTCATCGCGGCATTTGAACAGATGGTGACGGATAACAAATCTGATAACCTGTTTGTACAGGTGGTACACTTCAAAGACAAAATTGACGGTACCTCCGAAGGCTACCAGATAGAAGGTCCATGGAATCTTAATAACCCGGTGCATGAAAATGTGACGCTGGCGGCGTTGATCAAATCATCCGTTGGCGTTCCTACCACCACCAAGGTGGGCAGTGATCAGGCGGTGAATGAATTTTTCCGCGGGGTAATATGGAATGATGATCCGGCCATCCTGTTGTTTGATGAGAACAAGTATGATAACTGGGATTTCTCCAGCGGCATTATGTGGAAGAACAAGTTTGACACCGCTGGCAAGGCCAGTGCCAACGATCTGAAAAACCTTACCGGCAGATCCCATTACTGGGACATGCAGTTCCTGCACGGTATGGCAGCGGCGATAGGAGAGGATCCTAAAGATACGCAAGCCAAGGTGCTGCTGTGGGCGGAATTCATGTATAAATTGTCTATCAATGAGGGAATCATGGATACGGATACGCTGAAATCGGTGCCAGTCACCAGTAAATTCGGTAGTACCACTTACACTGTCAATTCGTTCTTTACGGCGGCATCCGATCCACTGGAAACAGATACCATTAATACGTTGCTGAACCGCAATACAAAATGTGTATTCCTTAACAACTCCAGAAGGGCCATTGGATCCCTGATGCACCTGATCCAGGATTCCTTCGCCAAAGGGCACGTAAGAAGGGTACTGAAGAATCCCGGTGATCTTAAACCAGGCACTACTGACCAGTTCCAGCCTGGAAAGTTCGGAGATTACGGAGACATCCAGAACTTCCATTGCTACAAAGGACAGAATCATGATGATCATGATAAATACGATAAGTATGATACCAGTCTTTTAGATACCAGCAAACTGGAAACCTTCAATGGATTGATCGGTGCAAGAAACGCGATCGATTTTTGTACCAGGTTGCTTAATTTTTGGAAAGCCCGAACACCGTATGCGAATGGCCCTAAAGTGATGTTTGAAAACGAAATATTCAAACTCGCCCCCGGAGCCACTCCTGCGGATGCCACTGTGTAATATCAGTAGGTGTATTTTTCAGGCCGGTTGGAAGCAGCAATGCTTTCAGCCGGCTTTTTTATTGCCTAATCATTATTTCATCACGTGTTTCATACTACTCACCGCAAAACCGCTGAAACACCCGACTACATTGCTGCCCTTTATGTTGCTTTTCAGCACAACAGGGGTAGAAAATGGGCCGCTATTGACCCTCGCTTTATTAAAACTGTCCCAGAAATCATGTACGGGACGTTCTACACTAACAAGGTAGTAAATAGCCGTGTCGCCGATTGGCAGGGGAGCTGAATGTGTGATATGTATGTCCTGTCCGTTTACCAGGTCGTCTGTATTGGGTAGATACCTGTCTGTACTAAGTGCGCCCCATCCAAATGTATTTTTAGTGTAACGGTTGCCCCAATAATAAATCTGTGCATTGCCAAGTGTATCAGGGTCTGTATAATGTACAGTAAGCCGGGCCTGTACTTTTCCGGAGTCGTCTTTAAATGGAGGGGTATTCGTAAGGCTATCAATGGGCACCGGGATGGGTAACGTGGTGATAGCTGTATATTTCTTTCCTCCTGCCATAATTTCAAGCAGATAGGACTTTCCAGGTTTACCTAATAGGGCGTGAGAAGAGTCGGTAGTAAGTTTGGGATCAAAGTAGGCGCCTGGAACATACAGGCCGTGCATGCCGGGTGTTTTGCCTTCTTTCATCGTTACTGTACTGGCAGGATTCCATTGATAACCTTTTCCTTTTTCGAAAAAGCCTTCAGTGATGGTTACCGTTGCTTTTTCCACGGCGGTATTGGCAAATTGTGATTCATTGAAGTTGACAGTTTTGCCGATGATTACATAGTTATAGGTGCGGATACTATTGTTGATATAGGCTTCTACTACCAGCATGGGAGGCGTTTTATCCAGCTGGAGATCTATATTTTTTTCGCAGGAATTGCAAAGAAGCAATAGCAGTAAAATAGGGATATAGCTGTTGCAATAATTTAATTTTTTCATACATTAGAAATTAAAGTTCCATGAAATGCTTGGCAGAATAGGAAACAGCGTCACCTGTTTGCCTTGTATGGTCTTTTTGTTTTCGTCTACATCTATATAAATGAAGTATGGATTACTACGATTATAGACGTTATATACACTCAATATCCAATGACTTTTAAAGCGCCGGGTACTTTCAGGGTTCGGTGTGAACGTAGCGGAGAGGTCGAGGCGATGATAAGCCGGCATACGATAGTCATTGACTTTGCCATAGCGATTGATATTGGTATATATCGGCGAATCGTTGCTGAAATTAAATCCCAGGTTATAAACAAACCGGCCATTGGGCATGGTGAGGGCGTTACCTGTACTGAATACAAATAAACCAGAGAACGTCCATTTTTCCGATAATTCGTAGTTGGCAACTACGCTGAGATCATGTGTGCGGTCGTACCGATAAGGAAATGGTTTACCCCCATTGAGCTCCGCAAAGGTGCGTTCTGTGCGACTCAGCGTATAGCCGATCCAGCCAGTGAGTGGTCCTGTTTTCTTCTTGAGCAGTAATTCCAGCCCGTATGCCTTGCCGGTACCAAAGATCATTTCGTTTTCAATGTTCTGGTTGAGGAGCAGTTGGGCGCCTGGCATAAATTCAAGCTCGTTATCCATTTGTTTGTAGTAGGCTTCAGCACTAAATTCATAGCTTTTGGACAAATCCTTAAAGAATCCCACCGCGATCTGGTCGGCCACGCCTGGTTTTATCAGCCGGCTAACAGGTACCCATAGGTCGCTCGGAAAAGTGGCTGCGCTGGTGGTGGCCAGGTGCAGGTACTGTACGGTACGGGTATACGAAAGCTTAATACTCGTTTCGCGGTCAAGCAGGTATCGCATAGCCAGACGTGGTTCAGGATACATATACTTGGCGATTCGTTGCCCTTTTTTATAGGCGATTGTTTTACCAGTGGGAACGCCGTCTTTTCCGTATACCACCTCTGTCTTGGGGCCTACCTGGTCGAAGTAACTCACACGCAGTCCTGCCAGGATATTGAACCGGTTATTAATGTCCCAATCTGCGCTGAGGTAGGCAGCTGCCTCCCGGCCATATTGTTTATTGATCTTTGATATAAATTCCTGTTCTCCTGCGCTGGTACTGCCTGCGCCTGGTTTGAACTGATGCCAGGTGCCCTGCCAGCCGGCTTTTAATTTGAGACGGTTGGAGGGCAGATACATCCAGTCGTTTTTTACCTGGTAATCTAAAAGTCCTGATGAAAACAGTACACCATCTGTATTGTAGCTGATGCTGCTGCCAAGTTCAAAGGAGTTATGGAATATTGAGAACTCTTGTTGAATTTTTCTGCTGATTTGTGATTTCCAGGTAGCACCGGCAAGTGTATTTCCCCAATTTGCTTTAAAATGACGGTACCTGTCGGTGGATTCATTTTTATCGTAGTTGAAGTTGTCTTTGCCTGTATAGAAATTGAAAGAAATACTGTTGGCAGCATTCAGCTCAAAATTCAGTTTAGCGTTAACATCATAAAAATAGTAACCGTTATTGCCTATGGAATCCGGTGCAATCCAACGGGCAAGCTGATCAATATAAGTACGGCGGGCACTTATAATAAAGGAAGATTTCCCTTTTTGCAGTGGCCCTTCTACAGTAAGGCGGGAGGAAATCAAGCCGATGCTGCCATTGAATTTAAGGCTGTCTTTATTTCCTTCCCTGGAGGTGACGGAGATTACACTGCTCAGTCGCCCGCCATATTCAGCTGGTATTCCTCCTTTAATAACGGATATGTTTTTAACTGCATCGCCATTAAAAATACTGAATGCACCTAGCAGATGAGTGGGATTATAAACAGTAATGCCATCCATTAATACGAGGTTTTCATCGGGGCCGCCGCCGCGTACATATATACCGTTACCCGCGTCACCGGCATTTTTGACGCCCGGAAGCAGCGTGATGGATTTTAATGGATCAATTTCCCCCATCAGGGTAGGTAATTTTTTCATCTGCTCAATGCTCAACAGATGTGAACTCATCTGGTTGAGCTGTAGAATCCGGTCCGCCTCAATTGTAATGGGTTTGAGCTGGTTACTACTTTTTTGCAATACAAAAGCAATAGTGGTATCACCCTTTAGCACAATACCCTGGCTACTGCCGGCGTAGCCAAGGGCGCTAACGGTAACCAGGTACCGGCCCGGGGAAAGATGCAGCAGGGCAGTGCCGGTTGAATCCGTAATGCCCGCGAATGCGCCTGCCACAATATGGGCGCCGATACCCTGGTGTTGACTATCAGTAACGTGTACGCTAAGTAATTTCGATTGCCCACGGGCATTCTGCCCCACAACTAACAAAAATAGAAAGTTCCATAGTCTGATTCGAATGGTTTTCCGTCTGTTTACCATTTTTAGAAGATTAAGCTGGTTTACAGAAAGCTCAGTTTCGTTGAGCCTGTTTATGGTTCGTTAATATGGCCATTTCAGTCCGCATAATGTAAGCTGGTTGAACGGTTTTTCAATTTCAATGCTGGGAATGTAACGATACAAAGGAATGTTGTGCCCATCCGCAATTAATACGACGAAAACACTACCGCGGTTTGTAAACGTAGTGTAATTGATTATTAATATTAATGGTTTAAGGCGATAGAAATCAGGACAATCAATAGATGTAACTATTGCTACACTTAAAATCCGGTACGCCGATATTTTTTAATGCTCGATATGGTTTATCAGGTAGTGTTCTCTGATATTAGCGTTACACCTTTGAGCAATAATTACGCCAGAAAGGCGGAGGTTGGAATTATTTTTTCTTTAAGAGTGGTCAGTATGTGAATACCCGTGATCCTGACGATAGTCAGGATTTATGCTAATAGACATCATATTTCATTCTCCCGGCGGGTTCTACATTTGAGTAAAATAACTACATCCTTAAAACGGTAACTATGAAGGGTATTATCATCTATAAGGGCAAGTATGGTGCTACGCAGCAATATGCAACCTGGTTATCGGCAGCATTGAGTATTCCCGTGGTGGCAGCCGGTAAGGAAACGAAAGATCAGTTGGAAGATGCAGACTATATCATCATGGGGACCAGCATTTATATTGGGAAATTGCAGTTGCGTGACTGGGTGAAGAAGAACCAGGGCCTGTTGGCAGGCAAAAAGCTGTTTCTTTACCTGGTGGCTGGTACACCGGTGGCGGAAAAGGAGAAGCTGGAGGGATATATTACAGCCAATATTGTCGCCGATATCAGCAATAAATGCACTTGTTTTTTTCTTCCCGGTAAACTTGAATTCAGAAAGCTTTCGTGGGTGGATAAGTGTTTGTTAACTATAGGGGCACGGTTGGCGAAGGGCCGTGGGGAAAGCATTCGCGTTGCTGATTATAATGATGTGAAAGTAGAATATCTTTCAGGATTAATAGCATCTGTGCATAAGTTAAGTGAAGTGTCAGTTTAATGAGAGTCTGCTTTTTTATATTGCTATTTTTTCCCGGTCTTTATTTAAATGGACAGGTAGTTCATAATACTGTGCAACGGGAGGATCTGGGCATACATATCTTTTATCAGAAGACCGGTGGCCGGCCCGCCTGGATCAGTGCTGCAGGAAAGCCGCATTTTGATATGCTGACTGCATATCTTCGGGAAGCTGCTTTCCTGGGATTGAATCCAAGCGACTATGATCCGGTGCTGATACAAGCGTTAGTAGATAGTAGCTACAAAATGCTGACAGCAACAGATACCCTGAATGCCGATGTTCGTATAACTGAAGCGGCTATCCACTTTTTCCGGGATGTGGCATATGGCCGCCTGGTGGAATCCCCAGTAAAATATAATGGTCTGCCACCGTTGCCAAATGCCGAAACAGATATTGCTACTAAACTGGCAGACTCCCTTCTCCTGGGACGGTTTTCAAATTTTTTGCCCTCCATAGAACCGCCGGATACTGCCTATACACTGCTAAAGAATAATATTGCTGCTTTATATCCCATTATCATAGATAAGGCTTTTAAAGAGATACCTGTTACGTCTTTAAAAGCAGATAGTTCCAATGTTCCGCTATTATTGAGGCTGAGGCAAATCGGCATTATAGATACACTCGCTGGCATTGGACAGCGGCCGTTGTTGGACAAAATAAAAGAGGCGCAGCATTTGTTCAATACCCTCGACGATGGTGTGTTGAGAGACCGGTTCCTGAAAGCACTGAATCTTCCATTGATACACCGGTTGCAGGACTTGTATAAGGGATTAAACGAAATTCGTTGGCTGCATTATTATAAAATGCAGGCATCGGTGGTATTGGTAAATATACCTTCTACTACATTGGTGTTTTATGAGCATGGAAAGCCAGTGTTATATTCGAGGGTGATAACTGGAAAGAAGAGCACGCCGACTCCCACACTAGGCAGTTGTATTACAGAAGTAATATTATTTCCCTATTGGACCGTACCCAATAAAATTGCTGTTGGCGAATTATTGCCCCATATTAAAAGAGACCGGCAGTACCTGGCCGATAACCAATTCGTAATATTAGATAAGCGCGGACGTATTGTAGACCCTTCAGATATTAACTGGAATAGTCTTGGCCGCAGTAATTTTCCATATACCATCCGGCAGAATACCGGTTGTGATAACTCCCTGGGCATTGTAAAATTAAATTTCTATAGTCCGTTTGGCATTTATCTCCACGATACACCTGGAAAAAACCTGTTTATGCTACAACAGCGGTTTTTCAGTCATGGATGTGTAAGAGTAGAGGAGGCTGTACAACTGGCGCACTTGCTTTTGGATAAAGCAGCAGCAGCCATGATGGCCCTGGAAGCGAAAGGGAGTCAGCCTGATCAGCACCCGGTTGTTTTTCCTGTTCCGACTACCACGTATGTATTGATACTTTACAATACAGCGTGGCCGGATACCACCGGACAGGTTAGATTTTATGAGGATGTTTATGGGAAGAACTGATCGTTTGTCAGCGTTTTCAAAACACAAACTACTACTTTGAGTATATGCTGTCATTGCAGTAACCGGTAAATTTAGGACGGCAAATCAGCGGAATGTTTTCAAAACCCGGTACTTTTTGGCATATACTATACTACTGCCTGTGTTTAACCCCGGCTATCAAGGTAAGCGCACAGCATATTTCCCTGGGCAATCCCTCTATGGAAGGCCGGCCGGGAAAGGGCATTGTGCCTGCTCCCTGGTTTATAGCGGCAGGGACGCCTGATACGCAGCCGGGTATTTTTGATATTAAGCTGTTGCCTTCAGCAGGCAGCAGCTATATTGGTATGCATAGTGGGAAAGGTTTTCTGGAAGGGATTGGGCAGGAATTATCTCCACCATTGACGCCACATACTACTTATGTATTAAGTTTTGACATGGCCTTTACAACTTATTATCTGTACCCGGCTTGTTATGGTAGCCTGGCAATTTATGGCGGCAATACGCCGGGGGATACTGCGGCTTTGCTATGGTTGTCCGATAATTTTACCCAAACGGACTGGAAGCGCTACCACGCCGTATTTCGTTCCACGGAAGCATGGCGTTATATTTCTCTTTGGGCTTATCCCACTGCTCCCTGTAATAAAAGCCAGTTTGGGATTGCATTGCTGATCGACAATTTATCCACGATAGATGAGTTGCAGTTGCCCGCTGTAACTGCTACAGTAAAACCCTGCAGCTGCGAGGCCGTAACAGATGGTCGTATTACGCTGCATGTAACCGGAGGAGTTCCTCCTTTTCAATATAAACTGGATAATGGCGGATGGCAGGCGGATAGTGTTTTTACAGGTCTTGCGGCAGGAGGACATACTGGTGAAATAAAAGACAAACATGATTTTCAGGCCAGTATAGACGCCACCGTCACCTCGCCCTGGAAAAATTGCCTGGTGGTATTACCTACTGCTTTCACGCCTAATAACGATGGGCAGAATGATATTTTCCGACCCAAGGTATATGACGCTATCCATGACTACCGGTTACGGATATACGACAGGTGGGGCAAGCTGGTATTTTCCAGCGAGTCTCCGGAATGGGGGTGGGATGGCACTATAGGGGGATCACCCGCAAATGTACAATCTTACGTATATATATGCACGTATACAGACGGCCGGCAGGAACAGCATATGCAGAAGGGTAGCGTATTATTATTGCGCTGACAAGGAACTGGGATAGTGGATAAACATCATTCAGGAGGATGTATCAGTAGCATAAGGAAATGTAATAGTAAAAACGGTGCCGGTTGTATCGCTGCTCACTGCTATCGTGCCGTTGTTGGCATTAACAAAGCACTTTACAATGGCCAGCCCCAGTCCGGCCCCTTCCCTGGCGCCTACATTTCCTGCGCGGAAGAAGGGGGTAAACAGCAACCGTATGTCTTTTTCGGGTATACCAATGCCGTTATCCTTTATTTTGATGCAGAGATATTTTTTCCTGTAGTGCAGGCTCAGTAAAGGATTTTTTCCATGCGAGTACTTGAAGGCATTACTCACAAGATTGGTAAGGATACTTGTGAACTGACTTCTGTCGATGTAGATATCTTGACGCGTACCGGAAATTTTTATTTTCAATAGCCGTTTATCGGGCCGTTGGTCGAAGTACTGTTGTTTGATGGTCCTTGTGAAAGTAGTGGCATCCGTTACCTCGGGATGCGTAACCGGGCTGCTGGCTATTATGCTGCCGCTAATGAGTATATCGTCCACCATGTTGCTAAGGATCGTTATCTCCTCTTTGATACGGGACAAATTCCGCTCGTAAAATGGTAGCATCAATTCATCCCGCTGCATTTTTGTTTCCAGTAGTTCTATAGAAGATGAAATTGCCGTGATGGGTGTTTTAAATTCATGTGTTGCCATGGAAATATAAGCAGTTCGTATTTCCAGTAGTGATGCTTCTCTAGTTATATGTCTGTTAATGGGTTCCCGCATATGCTGATTTTTGGTAGACAGTAAATAAGGTTTATTTCGAAGGATATGGATCAGCAGGATAAATATGGTTATATACACAAAATACAAAAGTTTTTTAAATATTATATTAATTATATAATAATATGAATGATTATCCCTTGTATTTCATTGTAAATAGTGGTTTTGGTAAAATTTATACAATTAATGTTATTCCGATTAAACACCGTATTATTTATATATTTTTATTTATAAACTGTATGTGTTGATGATTTTAAGTAATACTATATGTTTAATTTAGTGATTAATAATTAATTGTAAAATAGTGCTAACAGGCAATCTTTTTTAGGTTTATATTTACTATCAAAGTATTTTATTGTACCATATCTGTATTTTATTAACCATATCTATCTGTAAACTTCCTTCCATTAATATGATTAACATAGGAATTATTGAAGACAACCATTTTCTGTTAAACAACTATCGTGAATTTCTGGAGGACTTCCAGGAGTGCCGCGTTGTATTTGCATGTAAATCGATAGAAGAATTTATCGCGTTGCCGGTAAGTTATCCGGATGTAAAGGTAGTATTGATGGATATTACACTGCCGGGTATGTCGGGTATTGATGGTATAGCTGAAGTAAAGCAACGTTATCCCGAATCGAAAGTGATTGTATTGTCTGGGCACGACGGTAAACAGTATGTTATTGAATCCATTAAACAGGGGGCCAGCGGCTATATTATTAAAACGAGCCGATTGAGCGATATCTACCAGTCCGTAATGGACACGGTGCATAATGGTGCCACCTTATCTCCCAAAGCAGCACATCTGTTGATCAGCCATCTCAACAAAAATCCATTGGAAAGTATCAGAGACAAACTTACCCGCAGGGAATATGAATTGGTGGAATTACTCAAAGAAGGCTACTCATATAAGGAAATGGCCGGGAGATTATTCGTTACTGTATTTACTGTGAACCAGCACCTGAAAAAGGTATATCAGAAGTTGAATGTTTCGTCCAAATCAGAATTGATTTCAAAAATCTGGTCAAATAATTTATTCTCTCTCTTCTTTTTTACAGGTATATCCGAAAATATCCTATATTTTTCTTTTACTGATATGATAGCCGATTTTGTTACAGATTTACTTTAACGAGTAGTAAGATACTTGAATTGAAAGCAATTTATACTGTAGTGAGTAATTGATTGCGGATAGTAACCGAAGTAATATTGTATGGAAATGTAAGGGATGTGCAAATGATGATGTAAAAAGCCATATGATGATATTGAAAACCTGCTTAACCTGGATAGGATGGGGATTACTATGCTTCAGTTGTTTGTTTACTTCCTGCGTATCAACCAAAAATGCTGTTTACTTCAGCGATGTAAAGGACACTGTGCTGTCCCCGGTGGATGGTAATTTTGAGCCCCGGATACAAAAGAATGATATACTGCAGATCAATGTAAGCAGTCTTAACCCGGAAGATGTTATTATCTATAATGTATCCAACATGGCTTCTGCGTCTGGTGCAGGTGGAGCTAATGCGGGCGCCGGAGCAATGCTGGGAGGGTTCCTGGTAGATGAGCAGGGATATATTCAATACCCGGTATTGGGGCCGGTAAAGGTAACCGGCCTTACTAAAAAAGCGCTCACCGTTTACTTGCATGACCAGCTCATAGAACGTAAGTTGCTGGTAGATCCCGTAGTAAGTATCCGTTTCCTGAATTATCGTGTTACAATACTGGGAGAAGTCAGTAAACCAACTGTAGTAAATGTTACGAATGAAAAAATATCAGTACTGGAAGCGTTGGGGATGGCTGGCGATATAACGGTATTCGGTAAACGAAATAATATCCTGTTAATCCGGGAGGTTGATGGAGAGCGGATTATTCGCCGTATAGACCTGAATGATAAACGTATCCTCAACTCTCCTTACTATTTTCTGCAATCAAACGATATACTGTATGTAGAACCCAATAAGTCAAAAATAGCGACAGCGGACCGGTCCCGGCAAATATTGCCCATTGTACTCAGTAGCTTGTCATTACTCGTTATTATCCTGGATCGTTTAGTTGTTAATAAGTAGTGTATGCAAAAAGTTAACGGAAATAAAACCCAGACTGGTGAAACGCCATTGAGCCTGCTAACGCTCATCCGTTCCCACTATCTGCCTTACTGGCCGCTGTTTGTAGTTGCCGTGGCAGCAGCCCTGGCAGGTGCATTACTCTATCTCCGGTATGCTACGCCACTCTATAAAATTTCAGGTGTACTGTTGGTACAGGAAGCTTCTAACGGACTTGGCGCCAGTGATATGCTGCAATCGCTCGATTTGATGAGTGGCAGCAAAACAATCATGGAGAATGAAATTGAAATACTAAAGTCGCGCACGCTAACGAAAGCGGTTATACGAAATTTAAATTTGTATGGAGAGGTAATAGAAAAAGGGAAGATAAGGGATGTGGTACTTTATAAAGACAGCCCCCTGAAATTTACTTTCCTGGAACCGGAAAGCATAGAAATGGCCGCAACAGGTATCTGGCCGTTTACGTACAACGAGGCCGCCAAACAGGTTGTCATCGACGGTAAGAAATATCCTATAGGCGATACCGTGCAAACAAGATGGGGTAAACTGTTAATACAATCAGGGGCCAGACACATAGATACATCGGCGAGCTATACCCTGCACGTGATGACAGAAAAGCAGTGGATACAGTTGTTACTGGCCACAATGAAAATTATGCCTGCCGCCAAGGCGGGGAGTGTAGTAGACCTCGAATACACCGATGCCGCGCCGGAGCGGGGTGAGGATATTGTAAATGAGTTGATCAGGGTATATAATAAAGCGGCGGTTGATGATAAGAACAGAACCTCTGCCAACACGATGAATTTTGTGGAGGAAAGATTACGCATTGTAAGCGCTGAGCTGGGACAGGCAGAAACACAGGTAGAACATTTCAAAACGGCACAGGGGATTGTGGATATCGGGGAACAAAGCAAATTGTTCCTGGCCAGCGTACAGGAAAACGACCGTAAGATCAGCGAAGCAAATATGCAGCTCTCTGTCCTGGATGCGATTGAAAAATATGTCAACAACCAGGACCCGAATGGCAATATTGTACCCGGTACCATCGGTCTTACCGACGCCGTATTACTGGAACTGGTGTCCAAATTATCAGAAACCGCACTGCAATTGGAGCGGCTGCGTAAAACTACCGGTGAAAACAGTCCGTTGCTGGCTAGCCTGACCCGGCAGATGGAACGGCTGAAGCCTGCTATCCTGGAAAATATAGGGAGTTTACGTGCTAACCTGGAGGCCGGACTAACACGATTACAGGCAGAAAATAGCCGTAATATGGGTATCATCCGCAGTGTACCCGGCAAAGAAAAAGCATTGCTGGAAGTAAGCCGGCAACAGGTGATCAAGAATAATATTTACACCTTTCTACTTGAAAAACGTGAGGAAACAGCGCTAGCCTATGCTGCAGCTGTATCCGACAGCCGGATTGTAGATGCAGCCGAATCTGCCGCCTATCCTTTCAGTCCCCAGAAACCACTGGTACTCGGAATTTCTGTACTAGGCGCCATAGCGCTGGTAGTGGGATTTGTATCGCTGAAAGATATGATGAACCGGGAAGTGATGTTCCGTGCTGATATTGAAAAAGTGACCACCGCGCCTATTGCAGCTGAAATTATGCATCACGATGGTAAAGACCCTGTGGTGATGCGTAGTAACAGCAGGACAGCTGTGGCAGAACAGTTCCGGGCATTGAGAACTTCTTTATCCTATATTGGTTTGAATGGCGACCGCAAAACCTTGCTCATCACTTCTTCTATTTCTGGTGAAGGCAAAAGTTTTATATCGGTGAACCTGGCGATGAGCCTTTCGCTGGCGGGGAAAAAAGTGGCACTAATGGAATTTGATCTACGGAAACCCATGATCAGTAAAATGCTGGACATGCGCATAGATCCAGGCATCAGCAACTACCTGGTAGGTAAGGCATCTCTCCAGGATATCCTGAAAAAGATAGGTGATAACGGGTTTTTGTACCTGGTGCCAGCCGGCATTATGCCGCCCAATCCCAGTGAACTTATCCTCAACGGCCAGCTGGAACATTTACTGAACGAGCTGAAAGAACGTTTTGATTATATCATTATTGACTCTGCCCCGGTAGGACTGGTAACAGATGCCAGGTTGATTACCCCGTTCTGTGACGCTACCCTGTATGTAGTACGTCATCAACGAACTCCCAAGCATTATCTTAAGCTGGTGGAAGAGCTTTACCAGAACAGGGAATTGGGAAAACTGAATATTGTATTTAACGGCATAAAACGGCAAGGGGTAGCAGGGTACGGGTATGGATCCGGATACGGCGACATAAACGGCTACGGCTACACCGAAGTATCCAGAAAACCCGGTTTATTCAAACGCAGCACAAAGTAGCTGTTATTATATCTGGTTGCACTATTGATATAAATAACGGGCAGAAGTATGCCCGGTCCCGCCTTTATAAATTCCGCACGAACTATCCGATCACCTTAAAACCGGCTCTTATGTTTAATGAACAACCATTAGCCTGGTATGCGGTATATACCAGGGCTAAATGTGAAAAGAAAGTAGCTGACCTGTTCACCCGCAAGAAAGTGGAACATTATCGTCCTGTTAAACAGTTGATACGTTCCCGTAAGATCATAGAGGAACCCCTCTTTCCTTCTTATGTATTTGTACACATTCCTGAAAGCAGGAATTGGGTAGTGCGCGAAACAGACAACGTCGTGAATTTTGTGTACTGGCTGGGCCAACCGGCCGTTATACCCGATCATGAAATTGCATTAATCAGGCATTTTCTCCGCGACTACGACGAGGTGTCTGTAGAACAGTTTCCCTTAAAGGCAGGTGAGGAAAGGGCATCCTCTTCCGGTGGTAAAATTATACAACTCAGCAGTACCCGGGTAAAAGTGGAACTGAGCAGTTTAGGTTGTATGCTGGTAGCCAAAGTACCATCGAGGGAAATAACGGTGATTGCCGGAAACAAAACGGTGAACGGACATCATTATTGACTTAAACACCAACCTTATGATGCAACATATTCTTCTTTGCGGTGGCTCGGGCACCCGGTTATGGCCTTTATCGAATCAGCAAACTCCCAAGCAGTTGCTAACGTTGTTTGATGGTTATAGTCTCCTGCAACTGGCTTTCCGGCGCAACCGTTTTGCCTGTAACAAAGTGATGGCCATTGTAAATGAACAACAGGCGGAGATGGTGCTGGAGCAGCTGGAACAGGCAGGCGCATCAGCCCCGGTATGCCTGGCAGAACCGGTGGGGCGTAATACGGCCGCCGCCATTGCGCTGGCTGCTTTTGTAGCCGATCCCGAAACTATTTTACTTATCACTCCTGCTGACCATCTCATTGGTACCCCCGACAGGTACGCCATGGCCATAGAAACGGCGGGGATATTGGCCGCCGGAAATCATATTGTTACCATCGGGCTGGTGCCCACCTATCCGGAAACAGGTTTTGGCTATATCAGTTATGCTGGCCATGACGTGCTGCGGTTTGTGGAGAAGCCTGACCGGGTAGTGGCAGAGGCTATGTTGGCTGCGGGCGGGTTTCTGTGGAACAGTGGCATTTTTTGCTGTAAAGCCGGTGTCATGCTGCAGGAATTACAACAACATGCGCCAGCTATCTATGAAGCCGCCGCTATTGCCGCCGCTGAATGGAAAAGTACCGGAGCCTTGTCCAGAGAAACAATGGAAGCCATTCCGTCAGACAGTATTGATTATGCCGTACTGGAGAAAAGCAGCCTTGTGAAAGTAGTGCCTACAAAAATGGACTGGAGCGATGTAGGCAGTTATGAAGCACTGGCAGATGCACTCTCTCAGCATTATCAATACCGTAATCACCAGGCTGTGTTTATAGAGAGTGATCCACGAAAGAATTTGGTGATCGGAAAAGATAAACTGGTAGCCCTCGTAGGCGTGGAAAATATCGTAGTAGTAAATACCGCCAGCGCCCTGCTGATTATGAAACGAGGCCGGGGGCAGGATATTAAACAATTGCATCAATGGGTAAGAGATAACCGTCCCGAATTACTATAAATAATAATCAAAGTATATGGAAGCAAATGATCCTATCTATATAGCCGGTCACCGTGGTATGGTCGGAGGCGCCATTAAGAGGAGACTGGAAACGCTCGGCTATCATAACATTATTACACGCAGCTCCGGTAGCCTTGACTTGCGCAAACAGGAAGACGTAGAGGCTTTTTTTGCCGCAGAAAAACCCGCCTATGTATTCCTGGCAGCAGCTAAGGTGGGTGGTATACACGCCAATAATACCTACCGGGCCGAGTTCCTGTACGATAACCTGATGATCGCAGCTAACGTAATACATGCTGCCTGGAAATATGGTGTTACCAAGCTGCAGTTTCTCGGCAGTTCGTGTATCTATCCCCGCATGGCGCCGCAGCCGATCAAAGAAAGCTTTTTGCTGACGGGGTTGCTGGAACAAACCAATGAGCCTTATGCCATTGCTAAAATTGCAGGCATCAAATTATGCGAAGCCTACCGGGATCAGTATGGCTGCAACTTTATCAGTGTGATGCCTACTAATCTTTTCGGTATTGGTGATAACTACCACCCTGAAAATGCGCACGTATTGCCAGCATTGATCCGGCGCTTTCATGAAGCAAAAGTGAATAATAAACCATCGGTTACCGTATGGGGAACGGGAACGCCTAAACGGGAATTTCTTTTTGCCGATGATTTGGCGGATGCCTGTGTTTACCTGATGCAGCACTATAACGAAAAGGAGCCGGTGAACATTGGTAAAGGAGAAGACCTGACTATTAAACAGCTGGCAGAATATATCAAAGAAGTGGTTTGTTATGAGGGCGAGCTGATATTTGATGACAGTAAACCTGATGGCACTCCCCGTAAGTTAATGGATGTATCCAGGTTGCACCGGTTGGGGTGGAAACATAGCATTACTTTGAGAGAGGGGTTGGTAATGGCATACAGGGATTTTCTACAGCAAGACCAGTTCAAATTACAATCTTAAATGCCAGTTGTATGAAAGTAGTCATTGTAGGTACAGGATACGTTGGTTTGGTAACGGGCGCCTGTTTGGCAGAAGTGGGAACGGAAGTGGTTTGCGTTGATGTAGATGCGGAAAAGATTGCCCGGTTGCAAAATGGCATATTGCCAATTTATGAGCCGGGTTTGCAGGAGATAGTGGTGCGTAATCAGCAGGGAGGGCGCTTGTCTTTTACGACCCGGCTGGCTACGGCGCTGCCGGGAGCAGAAGTAGTATTTATTGCGGTGGGTACCCCTCCGGGGGAAGATGGGAGCGCCGACCTGCAATATGTATTGCAGGTGGCCAGCGAGGTAGGGGCGCTCATGGATCATTACCTGGTGATCGTTACCAAAAGCACGGTGCCAGTGGGTACTGCCGTTCACGTTAACCGGGCCGTGAAAGAGAGTTTGTATACGCGGGGAATGATCGTCGATTATGATGTAGCCTCCAATCCTGAGTTTTTGAAAGAAGGCGCAGCCGTGAATGATTTCCTGAAGCCAGACCGTATAGTCGTTGGTGTTAATACACTGCGGGCCAGGCAAAAACTGGAGCAGTTGTACCGCCCTTTCTTATTAAACGGACACCCGATCCTGTTTATGGACATTGCTTCTGCGGAAATGACCAAATATGCCGCCAATGCTATGCTGGCTACCAGGATATCCTATATGAATGATATCGCTAATTTATGTGGGTTGGTAGGCGCCGATATCAACCAGGTACGTAAAGGTATTGGCAGTGATCCGAGGATAGGCAAGCATTTTCTGTATCCCGGTATCGGCTATGGCGGTTCCTGTTTCCCAAAAGACGTAAAAGCCCTTATACAAACCGGCCGCGAGTATGGTTACCGGCTTCGTATCCTCGATGCGGTGGAGGCGGTGAATGAAGATCAGAAGCAGCTGTTATTCCAGAAGATACTCCGCCATTTTGATGGGAATGTCAGCAATAAAAAGTTCGCTGTATGGGGATTGTCATTTAAGCCGAATACGGATGATATGCGGGAGGCGCCGTCGCTGGTGCTGATCCGTAGCCTGCTGGATGCCGGCGCTATGGTGAGTGCATATGATCCGGTAGCCATGAAGGAAGCAGTGATTTATCTGGGCAGCAACATCACTTTTGCGGATGATATGTACCAGGCCGCGGAAGATGCGGTGGCAGTGCTGCTGGTAACAGAGTGGAATATGTTCCGGATACCGGACTGGCCGCGACTGAAAGGGCTCATGCGATCGCCGTTGTTGTTCGATGGTCGCAATATTTATGATGACGTTGAACTGGTGAAAATGGGTTTTACTTATTACGGTATCGGCAACACTGCTGCTACACCGGTTAATGCATTGCTGCGATAAAGCACAGCCAGGCAACTATAATAACTATTTCTATCACCACTAAATAACGATTGTATGAAAGTAGCCCTGATAACAGGTATCACCGGCCAGGATGGCGCTTACCTGGCAGAATTGCTGCTGGGAAAAGGATATATGGTGCATGGCGTAAAACGCCGGGCCTCCCTGATCAACACAGAGCGTATCGATCATTTATACCAGGACATGCACAGCGAAAATGTGCGCTTTCGTTTGCACTATGGTGATATGACAGATAGCACCAACCTGATCCGTATTATACAGGAAACACAGCCCGACGAAATTTATAACCTGGCCGCCATGAGCCATGTAAGAGTAAGTTTTGATACGCCTGAATATACAGCCAATGCAGATGGTATCGGCACGTTGCGTTTACTGGAAGCATTACGTATCCTGAAAATGGAGAAGAAAACCCGTATCTACCAGGCCAGCACATCGGAGTTGTACGGACTGGTGCAGGAAGTGCCGCAACGCGAAACTACGCCTTTTTATCCCCGTAGTCCTTACGCTGTAGCGAAGTTATATGCTTACTGGATCACCGTTAACTACCGGGAAGCCTATGGTATGTACGCCTGCAATGGTATACTGTTTAACCATGAAAGCCCTTTGCGGGGAGAAACCTTCGTGACCCGCAAAATAACCAGGGGCGCAGCTGCTATCGCGCTGGGGTTGCAGGATAAATTATACCTGGGCAACCTTGATGCGCAACGCGACTGGGGACATGCGAAAGATTATGTGGAAGCCATGTGGCGCATCTTGCAACAGGAACAGCCAGACGATTATGTAATTGCCACCGGCATTACCACCACCGTCCGCGAGTTTGTTCGCATGGCCTTTGCCGAGTTGGGTATCACTGTCTCCTTCCGGGGAAATGGCGTAGACGAAACCGGTGTAGTTACCGCCTGCTCAAACGAAGTATACGCGCTGCCGTTAGGAAAGGAGATTGTGGCGATCGATCCCCGTTATTTTCGCCCTACCGAGGTGGAGTTGCTCATTGGCGATCCTACCAAGTCAAAGACGGTGCTGGGTTGGGAGCCCGCTTACGACCTGGCGGCACTGGTAAAGGAAATGATGGCCAGCGATGTGGCCTTATTTGCGAAGAAAGAAGTCACCCAACTGGAACATTTAATCGGATAAATCAAGGGCCATGCAGGTAGCTAACAAGGTAATCTTAAATACGGGCGCACTTTACGGGCGGATGCTGATTACCGTTTTTATTTCTCTATACGCCACCCGGCTGGTATTGAACCTGCTGGGAGCGGCCGATTATGGGTTATTTAACCTGATCAGCGGGGTGATTGCCATGTTATCTTTTCTGAATATTGCCATGACTATCAGTACACAGCGGTATATGTCTTTTTACCTCGGTACAAAAGACAGCCACAAGCTAAGGGCGGTATTTAACGCCAGCGTGTTGCTGCATTTTATACTGGGACTGGCAATGGTGCTGTTATTTGAAATGGCAGGAGCCTACCTTCTCCGTTATGTATTGAACTACCCGGTAGAACGGACCATGGCAGCAAAGCTCATTTTCCAGTTTATGGTGGTCAGTGCTTTTTTTACCATTATTTCGGTTCCTTATGACGCTACCCTGATCGCGCAGGAAAATATGGTGATGGTGGCAGCGCTGGGGGTTGCAGAGTCTTTGGGGAAGCTGTTGATCGCCGTGGCCCTGCAGTATACGGGTTATGACAAGCTTATTGTATACGGGGGACTGATGGCGTTGCTGACGGTGCTGCTGCTGCTGTTTAAACAAGTGTATTGCGGTATGAAGTACGATGAAAGCCGGATCAGCATCCGGCGGTATTTCGACCGGCATTTGCTGAAGGAAATGTTTGCTTACGCCGGATGGAACATGTTTGGCGCAGGCAGTGTGGTAGCCCGTAACCAGGGCCTGGCATTGCTGCTTAACGTGTTTTTTGGCACTATTGTCAATGCTGCCTATGGTATTGCCAACCAGGTGAATGCACAATTGAGTTATTTCTCTGTGACTATGTTACGGGCATTGAATCCACAGATTATAAAAAGTGAGGGCAGCGGCGACCGTCCGAGGATGCTGCGGCTGGCGATGATTGCCAGCAAATTTTCCTTTTACCTGCTGAGTTTTTTTGCCATTCCCATGATGATAGAAATGCCATTTGTATTGCAATGCTGGCTGAAACAGGTACCCGAGTATACAGTGATGATGTGCCGTTTAATTGTTGTCGCCACGCTGATAAACCAGCTGTCTGCTGGCATACAGGTGGCGGTGCAGTCAGTCGGTAAAATCAGGAAGTACCAGGTGGTGGTGAGTACCATGGTACTGCTTAACCTGCCTGTTGCCTGGCTGCTGCTGAAGGCAGGATATCCTTCCTCCGCAGTATTGGTCAGCGCAATTGCTATAGAAGTGGTGAGCGGCATTTACCGTATGATTGCCGCCAGGAAGATTACAGGTTTGTCGCCATGGCTGTTTACCAGGCAGGTAGTCATCCGGGCCATAGTGCCGGCGCTGTTATCTGTGACCCTGGCAGGCATACCACAATTGTTTCTTCCGCAGGGATTTGTGCGACTCGGTATTACCACCCTCGTGAGTGTGACGGGGATGATTGTCTGGGTGCGGCTGGTTGGCCTGACACCGGAAGAGGTGACAAAGATAACGCAGTTATTTAGCCGGGGCCTTTCAAAGTTGCAGGCAAGGCTGGTTGTATTAAAAGCAAACTAACGCAGATGTACATACTATTCTTTACAGATATTTCACCTTTCCCGCAAAACGGGGGAGAAAGGATCAGGAGCTATAACCTGATCAAAGCCTTGTCGCAGCTGGGACATGACGTGATAGCCGTAGTGCGGAACGTGGAGAAGGTAGATTTGCAAAATTACCATCTCCCTAATGTTACTTTTTATACTTATGAGGTAAAAGACTTTAACCTGGTGACCCGCATTACCGGTAAACAGTATTTTCAGCGGTCTTCCGCGATACTGGATATATTCCGGGAAATATGCCGGGAGTACCCGGTGGCCGTTGCTATGCTCGATTACGGTTACATAGGTCATTATATTTCTTTTTTCAGGACCCGGAACATCCCGGTGATCCTGGGTACACATAATGCGCAGCCACTGATCACCTGGCAGCTGCCTTCCGGCAACCTGCTGGACCGGCTACGTAAGCTGCAGTTGTTTGGCATGGAAAAGCTGCATGAGCGGTTATACTTCAGGAAGGCGACCGCAGTATTGGTGGTGAGCGATGATGATCATGCGTACCATACCCGGTTTCTGCCAGAACAGAAGGTGTTTACAGTGCCGAACTTTTTGGACCAGAAAGACTATTCTCTTTTTGGAAAAAAACAACGGAGAGTACTGGTGATGACTGCCAACTTCGGCGTATATATGAATTATGCAGGTCTGAAATGGTTTATTGAAAATGTGTGGGATGAAGAGCTGGCCGAAAAGTACGACCTATGGCTGGTAGGCAGGGGATCCAAGGAAGCATTAAAACGTATTACGGGTAAAGATGACTACCAAAACATTGTGGCTTTTGGTAAAGTGGATGATGTAAAATGGTATATATCCGTAGCCACTGCGGTGATTATCCCGTTGCTGCATGGCAGTGGTACCCGGTTGAAATGCCTGGAAGCCATGGCGCTCAGAACGCCTGTTATCAGCACTTCCAAGGGAGTAGAAGGGGTAAGGAGTAAGCATTTTATCGTGGCCGATGAACCCGCGGCATTTAAACAGTCCTTACTTGGCTTTGATGCTGATACGGATAAAGGAGCACTGTTACAGGAAGATTTTCAACGGGAATATAGCCTGGAAGTAAACAGGCAACGTTTGCAGCAGATTGTTGACTACACCGTGCGCGGTAAAATAACGGCCCATGCTCAACCGGCTTAAAATTGCTTTATATACTTTGCTTAGCGGGGTAAATCTCTCGCTGGTGGGACAGCTGAAGCTGAATGAAATCATGGTGCTGTTATCGGCCCCGTTTGTATTTGATATACGCGATTTCAAGCTTTTCCCATTGTTCAGGAAGATCATTATGGCGCTCGCATTATTATTTATTTTCCAGGTGATCACAGATCTGTTTGTGGTGAAAAGTTCTGCTGATAATTTTATGCGCGGATGGGCAGCTATCATTATGTCTATCCTCTCTTTTCTCTTTTTGTTTAAGACATTGAAGGATGATAAAGTTATTTTTTTCTTTCTCTGTATGACCCTCGTGAAAAATATTATCTGGACAGACGATAATGCAGACACGGATATGTCCTATTTCAAATTCAAGATGGTGCCTATTCTGTCGTACGGCGTTTACATCCTATCGTTTTTGTTATACCGGAATGGCCAGTGGAAGGCGGTGCTGGCATTGTTGCTGGCGTACAGCCTGTTGTGTTTTGCAAGGGATTCCCGTTCAACAGGGATGGTATTTTTCCTGGGCGCTATCATCATTTTTTGCTTTAATAGCGGAATGTATCTGACGCGTGACCGGCTCCTGGTTTTTGGCATATCGGGGTTGCTGTTGTTCCAGTTTGCCTATGTATGTTATGTTAATGCAGTATTGAACCATGAAATAGGAGGCGAGCACGCGTCGGAGCAAATAGATCGGCTGGATAATCCTTATAATCCTTTGGAATTGCTGATGACAGGGCGTGGAGAAACCTTTGCTGCGCTTGCGGCGATCAGCGATGCGCCGTTGTTTGGCCATGGATCCTGGGCAAAAGACGATAATCTGAAATACTACCGCATTCTTTTGTTGTACCAGAATGAAGAGATGAATGAACAGCTGGCTACTTCAACAGAGCACCTGATTCCCAGTCATTCTATTTTGCTGGGCGCCTGGGTAAACTGTGGCCTGGGAGGATTTATAGCGGTGCTGCTGGTATTTATTTTATTGCTGAGGATGGGGTTTTACCTGGTGGGTCATGCCGCAGATACGGCGCTGTACCCGGTATTGGTGCTGATGACTATAGGTGTGATCTGGACTTTTCTTTTTTCACCTGTGCAACAGTTGCGGTTTAATATCCCGGCAATTGGCGCCATCCTGTTGCGGGCATATTATGAGTGCATATCGGAAAATGAAGCAATATCAGCCGAAATGCACGCGCCGGAAAAGACAGTTTTAATGTCTCCCGAAGGGAAAATATAAATGGATTAAAAGTAACAACTATGAAAATATGCTTCATTACACTGGGCGATATTAAATTTATTGCCACCATGAAACGGGCCATAGGTATGGCAGAACCGCTGTTGTTACTCGGCTGGGAGGTATCACTTATTGCGCAGGATACCGAAGAGAACAGGAAGCGTATTGCCATGGAATGCAGTGATGCCGTACAGGTCTATTACTATCCTGAGGGGACCGCGGCGGAAGAGGTGCGTATTAAGACGGCGTTGGTAAATGAAATTGCGCCAGACTATATCTTGTTTTGTTCTTTTAGTTTCCGCAACCGCATCTTAAAAAATAAATTGAAGCTGAAATCCACGATACTTATCGAACACTCAGAGTTGCCATCTGGTATTCCGGATAACAGGGGCCTGCGTAGATATGCTATGTTGGCCCTGGAATACTGGTCGGTGTTGTATGCCGACGGATTGTTATGCGCGAGTAAATACCTCTGCCGAACGTATACCAAAAGGGCGGCGCAGTTATTCCGGAAGCGGTTGCCGGTACATTATTCTCCATACGCATTTAATAATGAGGTGGTGGAATCGCCCAGGGTTCGTTACCAGGAGTTAGCCGAAATGTATCAAGGGAAAACGCTGCTTATTTATATGGGCACGCTCACCCGTAACTATGGCCTGTTTACCATGCTACAGGCGATGGAAATAATTAGCAGGGAGCGCTCGGATATACACCTGCTGCTGCTGGGGAGGGGGCGTCACCAGGAAGAGGCGAAAGATTATGTGAAGGAGCGCGGACTGTCAATGCAGGTGCAGTTCCTGGGTTATACTCCCGAAGAAGAGCTGAGTTCCTACTTTGCTGCAGCGGATGCTTTTATCTCTCCGCTGAATGATACAGTGCAGGATTGGGCGCGTTGTCCCAGTAAAATCTATATGTACATTCCTTTCAACAAGCCGGTGTTTACCGGAAAGATTGGTGAGCCGCTGGAGATATTTGGTAAAGAAGGATACTATTTTGATAATCATGCGCCGGTATCGCTGGCGGCGCTTATCAGCGAGCTGGCGTCCGGCGGGTTAAAACCGGTATCGGTAGATAAGGGGGCGCACAGCTGGGAGAAGCGTGCTGTTGATTTTACGGAATGGATCAACAGTAACTACGCAGATAAGGTATTACATATTGCTAACCTGTAAATGTGTGCACTGTGAATTATGTTTATTATAAAGATCCCAAAGGTAATTTTGGCGACGACCTCAATGGATGGCTATGGCCACAGTTGTTTGGCGAAGGAAAAGGCGAAGATCCGGAAGTATTTCTGGGCGTAGGCTCTATCCTGTTTAACGGTTCACCGTTATTCCGTGAGCTGGCCTCCCAAAGAAAGATAGTATTTGGCACGGGTGTGCGACCGGTATCTAAGGCATTTCATCTTGACGGCAGCTGGGATATCCGTTTCCTGAGAGGGCCATTATCGGCCTATACTTTTAACAACCAGTTCCCGTATATCGCTGATGCGGCTTATGCCATCCGCCAGCTACCGGATTTTGGGCGGTTGCTGCAGGTGCCGAAGAAACACAGGGTAAGCGTGATCCCTTATTTTAAATCTGTGCCTTTTTTTGATTGGGAAAGTATCTGCTACCGGTTGGGTTTTAACTATATATCGCCACGCTCAGAGAAAGGAGTGGAGCATACTTTGAAGGAAATTGCGGCATCGGAGTACGTGATAACAGAAGCAATGCATGGGGCTATCCTGGCTGATGCGTTGAGAGTTCCCTGGCACAGGTTTGTGTTGTCTACTCCGCATACTGAAGGTAGTGGTGTGTCGGCGTTTAAGTGGATGGACTGGCAGGCTGCTATTCAGCTTTATAATATTGATGTTACGGAAGTGAAGCTATACCGTAAGTCATTTCTACATCAGAGAATAAAGTCGCTCTCCGGGAACCGTATCAGCGCTGAGTTCCTGGTGCCTGATAGGGTGAAATCGGACCTGTTGAAAGCGCTACAGGATGTAGCAGAATTTTATTTATCAGCTGAAGACGTGCTCCGGCGGATTGATTACAAGATTCATGACCAGGTAGCTTTGTTACAGAAAGAGCAGTGTATAGATACTTCCTTATTTATTACAACCCATTAGTTATGCAAAAGGAATTTATTTTATCAGTAGGAGAGGGGGATTTCTTTTTTGGATTTCATGATTTGGTGGCGTGGAACTTCACGGGTGACAAGCTGCTGGCATTGCAGGCGCCGGATATTACAGTGCCACCGGATCCGCGGGTAGCGTGTGGTATTGGTTACTTCGACGCGGCGCAGCAGTTTCACCGGCTGGGAAGTACGTATGCGTATAATTATCCGCAGGGCGCCCGCCAGCAGTGGATCGGGACTACTGATACCTTGATAGTAAATGACCGCGTGGGCGAGAAATGGGGCGCCCGGATCTATGATGCAAATGCCGGTAAATGTGTGTCCACGTTGTCGTTGCCTGCACATGTGATTACGGAGGAAGGCATAGCTTTCGGAATAGATTATGCGCGGCTATTCCGTGTAGGTGGATATGGTTATACCGGACTTCCTGATAAGCAGGCGCATATCCATGCGCCTGTGGATTCCGGCATTACAATACATAATGTATATACCGGTGAGCAGTCGCTGCTGCTGTCTATTGCAGCAGTGGCTAATTACCGGATGAATCCCTCCCTGGGGCAACATCATTACATCACGCATCTGCTACTGAATCCCTCTCAGGACAGGCTGGCATTTTTGCACCGGTATAAGTTGAAGGATGGTGGTGAAACCACACGTCTGATGACTATCGGGGTTGATGGTGGAGAGCTCAGATGCCTGGCCACGGGATTTCTCAGTCACTTCGACTGGAAAGATGACGGGCATATTGCCATTTGGGGCAGAACGGGCAGTGGTATTGAAAAGCTGCGTGGATCATTACTGTATAAGATGATGCCGGCAGGTTTGATAGCCAATGGCAAGAAGGTGTTGAAGAAGTTATTATATACCGGGGAGAGAGGAGCCAAAGCAGTGGCGCCTTTTAACTGGTTGTTGCTCGAAGATACCGACAATGCGGTGCCAGCTATGCTGGCTAAAGATATCATAACGGAAGATGGACATCCTATGTTTTGTCCGGCTGACCGGGATTGGATGATTTGTGACACTTACCCGGATCAGCAGGGAGTCCGTACGCTGTTTCTTTTCCAGTACAGTACCCAGCAAAAAACAACGTTGGGCACCTATCGCATGATTGATACCAAACCGGACCTGCGGCTGGCAGATCGTTTACTGGCTGGAGTGGATGAAGGTGTGTTAAAGGCCTTTTCGCTGGAGCAAATGGCTTTTACCAGGAGCGGCTTACACTGTGATCTGCACCCACGCTGGAAGAGGGATGGCAGCCTGGTAGCCTTCGACTCTATTCATGAAGGCAACCGGCAGATCTATGGATATGATGTGAGCAGTATTATTCATGCAAATAAAAACATGTTGGTATGATAGCAATAGTGCAGCCACTGGTACCACATTATAGGGAACATTTCTTTAACCGTTTGCGTGAGCAGGCGCCGTTTGACCTTTATTGCTACGATGGAGTAGCGGCTTTACAAAAACAAAACCTGGCTGCGGGCAGCACTTCGATAAAATCCTTGTCTGCCTGGAGCGTAGGGCCTTTTGTGTTATATAATCCCATGCGTTTTTTCAGATCGGATTACAAGATATTGGTGCTGATGCTCAACTTTGCCCATTTATCTACCTGGCTGATTCTTCTGCTGAAACCTTTCCTGAAGCAAAAGGTGATCCTTTGGGGACATGGTATTTCCGTGAAAAGATATATACAGGAAGAACGGCGGCCCAGTCGTTTGCTGAAATGGATGATGCAGCTGGCAGATGCAACCTGGTTTTATACTTCCCGGGAGCTGGAGCTATGGCAACAGGTGATGCCAGGGATGAATGCCGTGGCACTGAATAATACTATTTCAGAGGTGGAACGGATTATCCAGGAGCCTATCCCTGATAAGGCATTGCTGCGGGAAAAATATGGTATCAGCGCCAGGCGGGTGTTGATCTACTGTGCACGGTTTAACGAGGTCGGGAGACGTATTGATCTCCTGTTAAAGCTCATTTCGGAAACTGATCCGGCACAATATAGCTTTATCATTATCGGCGCCGGAAAGTACAAGCCTGACTTCAGCGGATATCCGCATGTACATGATTTTGGTGCCGTATATGATCCTGCAGTGAAACAAGAACTGTTTGGTCTGGCGGACCTGTATTTCCAGCCCGGTTGGGTTGGATTGTCTGCTGTGGAAGCAATGGCTTATGCCAAGCCGGTGTGTACTTTTAAACGCAGCGAGGCGGTGCTGCAGTGCGTGGAGTATAGCTATATCCGGAACGGTTACAATGGGCTGATCTTTGAAAGCATAGAGGAATGCCTGTACGCATTGGATAAACTTCCTGAAGATAAAATAGATATCCTGGGGCAACAGGCCCGGCGCTTCGTAAAAGAAAACCTGACAATGACGGCAATGGTAGATAATGCGTTACACTCCTTGTATGCCGTGAATCAATAATACTCATTTTATGAAGATACTTTTTATTGTTCCTTCTTATAAACCCGCTTATATATATGGGGGGCCCATTGTGGTGATTGCCAGGCTGGCGGAGCAGCTGGTGTTGATGGGACATGCCGTGGAGGTATATACTACTACCGCCAACGGGAGGGAAGAGCTGGACATTGCCGCCAACAGTACAGTAATGATGGACGGTGTAAAGGTGACTTACTTTAAGCGGATTACAGGAGATCATACCCATGTATCGCCTGCGTTGTGGAAGGCGGTTTGGACGAACGCCCGGCAGTTCGATAAAATACATATTCACTCCTGGTGGAATTTCCTGGTGATTGGCGCTTCTTTTATCTGTAAATGGAAAAAACTCAAGCCATTGCTATCGCCGCACGGCATGTTCTGTGATTATGTATTTACAGCCAGGAACAACCGCAGCAAGCAATTGCTGCATACCGTAGTGGGTAAACGATTGTTGCGCAGTACTTATCTGCATGTTTCATCAGAGTTGGAATGGAAGGAGTGTAAGCAGGTGAATAAGGAATGGGAGGGAGGAGCGGTGTTTAACCTGGTTGATTTACCGGATGAACGATATGCCCGTACAGACAATAGCGTATTTACGATTAGTTTTTTATCGCGCGTAGATCCTAAGAAAGGGCTGGATCTATTGATCCGTGCACTTTCCAGGGTATCTTTCCCGTATCGGTTAATGATTGCCGGTACGGGTGATGAAAAATATATGCTGGAACTGAAGGCATTAATTACTTCGTTGGATATGGATAACAACGTCGAATGGGTAGGTTGGAAGGGCAGCGTGGATAAGTTTCATTTCCTTGCTGCCACCGACCTGTTTGCCCTTACCTCCCGAAATGAAAATTTTGCGATCGTGGTGATTGAGGCGTTGTATACCGGCACGCCGGTATTGATCAGCGACCAGGTGGGATTAGCAGGCTACGTCGCTGAACATGACCTGGGTTGGGTCACGCCTATTGATAGTGTGGAAGCTATTAGTAAACAATTGAATGAAGCCTACCGGGATAAGTTACGGCGGCTATATATTGCCCGTCACGCGCCCGGGCAGATCAGGGCTGATTTTAATGATGCCAGCCTGGCATCCTCTTATGTGCAACTATATGAAAAATGTATTTAGATGGAATTGGCTGTAGTGATACTCACCTATAATGAATCCTTGCACCTGGCCCGTTGTTTACAGAACCTGAGGCAGGTGGCCACCGCTATTTATATAGTGGACGCTTTTTCTACCGATAATACGGTGGCTATTGCAGAAAGCTATGGGGCAACGGTTTTTCAGCGTAAATGGGTCAACTATGCGGATCAATTTCAGTGGGCGTTGGAGCACGCCGGTATTACAGCGCCCTGGGTAATGCGCATGGATGCGGACGAATACCTGGAACCGGGATTGCTACAGGAAATAGGCAGGCGCATGGATACAATACCAGACCATATAACGGGGATCTATATCCGCAGGAAAGTATTGTTTAAAGGAAAATGGATCCGTTACGGCGGGTTTTACCCCCACACGTTGCTGAGGATCTGGCGGAATGGAGTGGGCAGCATAGAGCAGCGTTGGATGGACGAACATATCGTATTGTCGGAGGGGACTACTATACGGTTTAACGAACATATTGTGGATGATAACCTGAATTCTATTCACTGGTGGGTAAATAAGCATAATAATTATGCGATCCGGGAAATGGTGGACCTACTCAACATCCGTTATGGGTTCTGGCAAACAGACGATCGTTTGTTAAGGGCGCGGGGCTCGCAGGCAAAACGGAAGCGTTTCCTGAAAGAAAAGGTATATGCAGCGTTGTCGCCAGGCATGCGGGCGTCGATGTATTTTCTTTTCCGCTATGTACTATGCTATGGCTTCCTGGATGGTTATAAAGGTTTTTTGTTCCATTTTATGCAGGGATACTGGTATCGTTTGCTCGTAGACGTTAATGTACAGGAGTTTGAACAGCAACTCAAAGGCGGTGAAAGCAGGGAAGATATCATGGCATTGTTGAAAAAGCATTATAACATTCATATCTGATATTATATGAAAACGAATCTAGCGGCTTTTAATACGGGTAGCTATTATGCCGGGCCCAAATGGAAAGTGCTGGTCTGGTACTTTTGTAACTATTATGTGTTCAACAGTGCTTTTCCATGGCCATATGCGTTGAAACGGGCGCTGTTAAGGCTATTTGGCGCCAGCGTTGGCAAAGGGCTGGTTATTAAAACGAAGGTAAGGATCAAATATCCATGGCGGTTAACCATCGGCGACCACTGTTGGTTAGGGGAGGGAGTATGGATAGATAACCTGGCAGATGTAACACTGGGCGATCATGTGTGTATTTCCCAGGGGGCGCTGTTGCTGACAGGTAACCATGATTATAAACTGACTGATTTTCCTTATCGCCTGGGAAATATTTGCATTGAAGACGGAGCCTGGATTGGCGCTATGGCGGTGGTATGCCCTGGTGTTACCTGTGGGTCGCACAGTGTGCTGACCGTGAATGCGGTAGCAGCAAAGAACCTGGAGCCCTGGCTGATTTATTCCGGTAATCCTGCATTGGCAGTGCGTAAACGGAATATGACAGCACATACAGTCACTTTTCTAAACGTAGCGCCTATATGAAGAAAAGTGCGGTATTGTTACTGTTTATGTGCCTGAGTATTTGCCTGCAAGCGCAGCAATGGCTGACAGATTCGCTGGAAGTGCATGCGGGGGCTATAGGGACGGTAGCCGCAAAGGACTATCTCCCGCTATGGTTGTTGTCAAACCATTTTGGCACTATCAGCGACCGTAAAGGAGATGTATCCGCACATGCAGGCTTTAGCAACCTGCATGTATGGCAGGAGCATTTTTATATGAAGTATGGATTGGATGTGTATAATAACAACCAGTTTGGCAGCACTTTTATAGAGCAGGGCTATGTGAAGGCGGGATATAAAAACTGGGAGATCAGGGCAGGACGGTATGAGGAAATTATCGGGGAGGTAGATCCTATGCTGAGCAGCGGGTCTATGGGGATCAGCGGTAATGCGTTGCCCATTCCAAAGATAGGGTTGGCAGTTACGAAATATACCAGTATGCCATTTACAAACGGATGGCTACAGTTCAAGGGATTGTTGAGCCATGGCTGGATGGGGAGAGATCAGTTTATCAGGAATGCCTGGTTGCATGAAAAGAATTTCTATCTCCGCATAGGAAAAAAGAAACTTAAGTTATTTGGCGGCATACAACATTATGCTGTATGGGGAGGCAGCCGTAAAGACCTGCCAGCTATAACCAGCAACTGGCAGGGGTTTATGGATGTATTGCTGGTGAAAACAAAAGATGATGGCACCGTAGGTAACAACGATATACAGCCTAACCGGCCCGGCGATCACCGGGGGATTATTGAAGGAGGGATTGACTGGGAAAATGAGCAGTTGGCACTGCACCTGTATCATCAAACACCCTTCGAATCAGGGCAGGGCATCGATATCCGTAACATTGACCGGCTGCTCGGTATCACTTATACCAACAAGAAACCAGGTAGCTGGCTCGATAAAATAACGGCGGAATTTATTTATACCAAACAGTCGAACGACTTTTATCTGCAACGGCTCAGGGAAAGTTACTATAATAATGGGGTGTACCTCACCGGCTGGGATTATCATGAACGCATTGTTGGTACGCCCCTGTTCATAGACCGTAACAGGGGGCAGCATTATTTCCCCGGCATGAAGCCAATGAACTGGGATCAACCGAAGGATTCGCTACGCGGGAAAGGTGGAAACATTATTAATAATCGCGTGGTGGGCGGACATATTGGGATGCTTTATCATCTCACAAAAAAAATAACCAGCAAAACACTGATCACTTATACACAGAATTATGGTACTTATACCAACCCGGCACTATTTACGCCTATGAAGCGGCAATGGTATACGCTGGAAGAGCTGCGTTACCTGTTGCCTGGAAAAGGAATAATGCTTACAGCATCGGTAGCAGTAGACCAGGGGCAGCTGACGAATAACGTAGGACTCATGTTGGGAATGCTGTGGACATGGAAAAGATGAGATTTAAATATAACGTATATGGGTAAACGAGTACTACTGATAGGCGGCAATTTTTCACCGGAGCCAACAGGAATTGGCAAATACAATGGTGAAATGATTAACTGGCTGGCAGATAACGGATACGACTGCACGGTAATAACCACCTATCCTTATTATCCGGACTGGGAGGTACAAGCGCCCTATGCCAGTGTAAAAAACTGGTTTAAAAAGGAAATAACCGGAAACATCACTATATACCGGTGTCCGCAATATGTGCCGGCCGTGCCCTCCGGCAAAAAACGGGTGTTGCAGGATGCTTCGTTTGCCGCCTCGGCATTTATAAAGGTCGTACAGCTGGTATGGCGCCGGAAGTTTGATATCGTGATCACGGTGGCGCCACCATTTCACCTGGGTCTGCTGGCAGTACTTTACAAAAAATTGCGGGGCGCTACATTTGTGTATCATGTGCAGGACCTGCAAATAGAGGCAGCAAGGGACCTGCAGATGATCCGTTCCAGGCGCCTCATAAGTACAATGTTGAAACTGGAACAAGTGATCCTGCGGAATGCTGATCATGTGAGCAGCATTGCAGATGGCATGATCCGGAAAATACGCGATAAAACCGGGGGGCAAGTTTTCCTTTTTCCCAATTGGGTGGATGTTTCACGGTTTCACCCGATAACAGATAAAGCGTCATTGAAGGAAGCATTTGGCTTTGCGGCTACGGATAAGATTGTGTTGTATTCAGGGGCTATCGGTGAAAAGCAGGGGCTGGAAACCTTGTTACACGCCGCTGCGGCCTGGCAGCATCAGCCGGATATCCGGTTCCTGATCTGTGGTTCCGGACCTTACAAAGCAAAGTTGGAACAGATGGCGGCGCAGCTGAAACTGAAAAATACGACGTTTTTGCCATTACAGCCAGCCGAACAGTTTAACCGTTTCCTGAATATGGCAGATGTGCACCTGGTTATTCAAAAGTCGCACGCCAGCGACCTGGTAATGCCTTCCAAGCTTACCACCATATTGGCAGTTGGTGGTATAGCACTCATTACGGCCAACACCGGCACGGGTTTACATGAGCTGGTGAGCCGGCATAATATGGGCATACTGGTAGATGCCGAAAACCTGGAAGCATTACGAACGGGTATCGGACGGGCTGTATGGGATAATACAGCCAATATAGCGAAAAATGCGCGCGCCTATGCAGCTGATTATCTTTCTATTTCGGGGGTGATGACGCATTTTGAAGAACAAATAGCGTAGCGCTTTTATTGATCAACCATCTCTTTTTTATGTTGAACCGGTATCTTAAAATTTGCAGTATCCAGTTAATTGCACTGGATTTTATTTGCCTGAATGTACTGTTTTTCATGAGCAGCTCCTGGTTACAGCGGTATGACCGTATGCAGGATATCAATGTAGACATTTTCCTCATGGTCTCCAATCTTTCCTGGATGGCGGCGCTGTATACTACCGGTATTTATTTTCTCAGCCAGCAGCTATCATTTGATCGTATTGCACGAAAAACCGTACAAAGTATCCTGTTATATTTATTATTGTTGTTGTTATTTCTGTTTCTTTCCAAACAGCTGTATTCCCGTTTGTTTATCCTTATTTATTGTACGGGATTTATCCTGATGGTATTATTGGGGCGTTGGGCTTTTTACCGGGTCACCAGTCATATTCTTCACCGCAACGGCGTGGAAAAAAAAGTGGTGATACTGGGTTATAATGAGCTGTCGAAAGAATTGGCGGGTAAATTACTGGAAGATAACAGCAACCTGAAGTTTGAAGGTTATTTTGAAGAATACAGCAATGTACATGAGCTGTCGTATTACCCGGTGATCGGCAACCTGGAGGCTTGTGTTCCCTATGCGCAGTCCAATAATATCCGGGAGATCTATTCTACTTTATCGCCGGAAAAGTTTCCTTACCTGTATACATTGGCCAGGGAAGCTGAATTGAACCTGATTCATTTCCGATTTGTACCGGACTTTAAATTGTTTGTAAACCGGCAGATCTTTGTAGATTACTTCAATAACATCCCGATTATTTCACTGCGTGCCGAGCCATTGGATGATATTGCCAACCGTATAAGGAAGCGGGTGTTCGATATTATATTCAGCAGTTTGGTGATCCTCTTTATTTTGACCTGGCTGATTCCTTTGCTGGCGCTGCTGATCAAGCTGGAATCGGCTGGACCGGTGTTCTTTATTCAATATCGTACCGGTCGTAATAACCAGAATTTTCCCTGTTTGAAACTACGGAGTATGCATGTAAACAAGGACGCTAATTCCAGGCAGGCAACGCGCCACGATAGCCGCTTTACGCGGATAGGCCGCATACTCAGGAAAACCAACCTGGATGAAATGCCACAGTTTTTGAATGTGTGGATGGGGCAGATGTCGATTGTAGGACCGCGCCCTCATATGCTCCGTCATACGGAGGAGTATTCGCGGGTGATACAACAATACATGATCCGCCATTTCCTGAAACCAGGTATTACCGGTTGGGCACAGGTTAGTGGATTGCGCGGAGAAATTACAGATGAATCGCATCTGCGCAAAAGAATTGAACATGACATCTGGTATATGGAAAACTGGTCGGTATATTTGGATCTGCGTATCATATTTTTAACGATCCGGAATACAATCAAAGGGGAAGAAAATGCTTTCTGATACTCTCTGCAAATATCTTTAAAACGGATTTAGAAAAAGAGGCTGTATCATAAATAAATGGTACAGCCCTTTTTTTATTTTTGGTATTTATCGGGCGTTTATCCACGTTTCAGGTGGAGAAATATATT
>NZ_VIWO01000009.1 GCF_007829335.1 Chitinophaga polysaccharea | reverse complement strand
ACACCCTTGCAGGCGCTGCGACCTGAACACAGTGCGTCTACCAATTTCGCCATCTGGGCAACTGATATTGTGTCAGGGGTTGCAAAGATAAGCAGCGATTTCTTTTTTTCAAAAATTTTCACTGAAATATTTTTTCAGTCACGCAGCACCATAAACAATCTATGCCAGGAGTTGTTAATCCAGGTAACAACTATGCTGATTATGATTTCCATCCTCATCATCGTCCTCCTCATTGCACTCAATTTTTATTTCTCTATTGCGGAGATCGGGCTGATATCGGTAGATAAAGCGATCTTGCAACAACAGGCCGATAGCGGCAATGCAAGAGCCGCCAGCGTATTAAAGCTGGTGAAAGACCCCGATGAATACCTCAGTGCGGTACAGGTAGGTATAACGTTGGTGGGTATACTGGAAGGACTCTATGGAGGCGACCTTATGGCCGCCTGGCTGGAGCCCGTTTTTAGGGACTGGGGTATGCATAAGGCGGTGGCCCACCTCACAGCGCTGGTCACAGGTGTGGGAACAATTACTTACCTCACTATTGTAATAGGTGAGCTCATCCCCAAAACCCTGGCGTTGGTTAACCCTACGAAAATATCCTATCTCATTACCCCCTCTATGATCTTCTTCTCCCGGATAACCTGGCCTTTTATCAAACTCCTCACCGCCGGTACCAAGTCTATACTGGGACTGTTTAATATCAATACTATCCAACAGGAAAAGCTGACGGAGAATGACCTGCGCAGTATGCTCACCACCGCCTATAAACAGGGACTGATCGACAAAGGCGAATTTACCCTGCATAAAAACCTCTTCTCCGCTTATGACCTGACAGCCGAAAACATCATGACACCCGCCAGTATGATTACGTATATCAATAACCATATGAACCGGGAAGAAATAACGGAAACCATTAAACGCAGTATCCACCGCACCTTTCCAGTAGCCAGCGAAAGAGAAGTGCTGGGCGCACTTGGCGCGAAAGAATTTTTCCTGTACCCGGAGAAACCACTGTCGGAGCTGATGACGCCTGTCTCCTTCCTGGCCATCAACCAGGCGGTGTATGATATTTTCCAGCAACTACGCCGCGAAAATACCAATATGGGCGTAGTGATCAACGCATATGGTGAATGTGAAGGCGTCATTTCCTATCACGATATTGTATCCGGCCTGCTGGGCGGTAGCCTCCCCGGTTATAACGCCCGGGAACGATATCTTGTACAACAACCTGATAAAAGCTGGCTCACATATGGCTATACGAGACTAAGCTACATCCGCGAAACCCTCAACTACGAATGGCTGCGGGAATATGAAAAAGAAGATATCACGATAGCGGGCCTCCTTATCGATAAACTGGCACATATTCCTGCCCCCGGCGAAAAAGTGCTGCTGAACCAGGTAAGCTTCGAAGTTAAAAAAATGGACCACCACCGGATCGATGAAGTCATCATCCGTACGCAAACACTTGCGCAATAAAATCGTAGTATTTTCGCCACCCGCAGCTTATCTTGACGCAAAAACACGTTATAATGAGAGCTGCTTTCTTATTTGTTGCTACGCTGTTGTATAACCTGGCAACGACAGCCCAATCGCGGCAACAGCCCAATATCATCTTCATTTATGCGGACGATCTGGGCTATGCGGAAACAGGCCCCTACGGGCAACAAAAAATAAAAACACCTCATCTCGATCGCTTATCAGCCGAAGGCATCCACTTCAACCAGTTTTATACCAGCACGCCAGTATGCGCACCCGCGCGGTGTATGCTGCTCACCGGCCGCCATGGCGGACATTCCTACATACGCGGCAACTACGAAATGGGTGGTTTTACCGACTCGCTCGAAGGCGGACAAATGCCGCTGCCGGAAGGTACCGTTACCATTGGCCATATGCTCCAACAAGCCGGCTACACCACCGCCGCTATCGGCAAATGGGGTCTGGGCATGCCCTTTACCACCGGCGATCCGAATAAACAGGGCTTTAACTATTTCTACGGCTACCTCGATCAAAAACAGGCGCACAACTACTACCCTACCCATCTCTGGGAAAATGGGAAAGCCGATAGCCTGCACAATACCTTTATCGACGTACACCGCCATGTAGATCCACAAACCGCTACCGACCAGGATTTCGACTACTTCAAAGGAAAAGATTATGCGGTAGATGAGCTGACAAAAAAAGCCACACAGTTTATCAGCGGTCATCGCAACGGGCCTTTTTTCCTGTACCTGCCCTATACCATCCCGCATGTGTCGCTACAGGTGCCCGATAGCGCCGTGCAACGCTATATCGGACAGTTCGACGAAAAACCCTACTATGGCCAGCAGGGATATGCGGCACATAAATACCCATTGTCGGCCTACGCCGCCATGATCACTTACCTCGACACGCAGGTGGGTATCATTATGCAGCTGGTAGCTAGATTGGGACTGGACAACAATACCATCATTCTGTTTTCGAGCGATAACGGCACCACGTTTAACGGTGGGGTAAATCCACAGTTCTTCAACAGCACCGGCGGTCTGAGGGGACTAAAAATGGACCTGTATGAAGGAGGTATCCGCGAACCACTCATTGCCCGTTGGCCAGGCAAAATACCCGCAGGCAAAACATCCGAGCTCCCAGGTGTGCAATATGACATGATGGCTACTTTGGCAGCAATTGCCGGCGTTACGGCACCCGCAAATGATGGCATCTCCCTGTTGCCGGAAATGACAGGAAAACATGCGCAACAAGCCAACAGGAAATATATCTACTTCGAATACCCGGAAAAAGGCGGGGCTATTGCCATTCGCATGGGTCAGTGGAAAGGCATTAAGAATGGATTGAAGAAAAATCCCGGCGCCGACTGGGAACTGTACGACCTCAGTAAAGATAAGGCAGAAGCACACGATGTAGCCGGCGCTCACGCCGACCTGCTAAAAGAATTTGACGCGATCGTGAAAAAAGAACACCGGAATACTCACCTCAATGAATGGGAATTTATCAACTCGAAAATGAAAGCAGCCAAATAATCATTGTATTTTACGGGGAGATGGATAACTGTCCATCTCCCCGTAAAATTTGATCCCCGTTACTTACTCTCCCACTTAAACCATTTCACACCCAATACAATAAATACGGCGGCATATCCCACCGATGCCAGCAACGCGTAGGTATTTTCCATGGTCCAGGTCGCCGGCGCCAGGCTGGAAGCCAATACCCTCCTCACTACACCGTAGGGCGACCAAACCACTATCTTTCCCAATATCTCCCCCAGCATACCAAACTCGCCAAACATGCCAATCATGATAAATACGAAATACACCAGGCGGGTGGTAGAATTAACGGTATCCGGATTTTTAATACGTCCTACAATAGCCTGTCCCATGCCTAGGTACACGGCTCCTCCCAACATGGCCAGTAACAATCCGGCTACATATCCGGCAGGTGATAATTGAATATGATCTACGAAATAACCACCAATAAATATCAATATCGTCATGAGCAGGATCATGGCCACCTGTACCAGTAAGCGGCTGGTCATAATGGTCCATGCCGATACAGGACCTACCCTTAACCGCTGGAAAATGCCCCGGTCGCGGTCCCGTGCAATGGAGTTGGTATAGCCCATCAGTCCTATACTGGTAAGACCAATCGTGATACAGGAAGAAAGTACAAATACGCCGCCCAGCTTATCTACCAGGCCTTTCCAGGAAAACAGGATAATCAGCGGTAGCAGTAATACCAGTCGTAAAGAACGGCGGTTGCGCCACAGGATGGTAAAATCAGCTCTCAGCAAAGCCGCCAGCACCGTACTATTTTTAGGTATGCTTGTTTCCAACATAACAGGTATATTTTTAAGAACGTACAGCCGTTCCCGTTAAGCCAATAAAAACATCTTCCAGGGTTACCTTCCCTTTCCTCACCGCTTTCTGCACTTCCGGATCGTGCCGGTGCTTGTCGATCAGCGCTTCTGGCGTATCGATGGCAATAATCCGTCCATGATCAATGATAGCGATCCGGTCGCAAACAGCTTCGGCTTCTTCCATGGAATGGGTAGTGAGTAATACGGCGTGCCCGTTGTTGCGGAAGTGTTCCATCCGCTCCCACAGCTGCCGCCGCGACTGTGGGTCGAGCCCTGTGGTGGGTTCGTCCAGCAGCACCAGCTGGGGATTATGTATGGTGGAAATGATCAGGGATACCCGTTGTTGTTGTCCGCCTGATAGTTCGGCTATTTTCTTGCCGGCGGCAGCCTCCAGGTTGATCGCGGCCAGCTTTTCCTTAACGGAAGCTTCGTCCAGGTTAACGCCATAGATGCTGGCAAAGAGGCGGATAATTTCTGCGATGGTCAGCTCCGGCTGGAAACTGGTAGCCTGTAATTGTACGCCCATGTTGGCGCGGGCATGCAGGGGCTTTTGCCGGGTGTCATAACCTGCTACCGTGATGGTGCCGGTATCGGGTTTTAACAGGCCTTCCACCGCGCTGAGGGTACTGGTTTTGCCGGCGCCGTTGGGCCCCAGTAAACCGAAAATTTCGCCGCCATATACGCTGAAAGACACCTCTCTTACCGCCTGGAATGCGCCATAGCTGACATTGAGGTGCTGCACATCCAGGATGGGTGATGCGTCCGCAGATAATTGTTCATTCATTGGAAGCGGGTTTTAAACGCAGGTCGAAAGTACAACAATCACCTGTTTGCCAGGAGCTAAAAAGGCGAAGACCGCCGAAATACCGGTAAACGGCGGCAGCACGGCGGTGAAAACTATAACGACACCAGCTGCCGGCGCAGCGCCTCCAGCACCATGCCGGTACGGCTTTGCACATTTAGTTTATTGAACAGTATTTCCCGGTATCCGTCTACCGTCCTTTCGGTAACATTCATTTTAGCGGCAATCGCTTTATAGGTAAGATCGCTGCAGGCCAGGGTGAGGAACTCATGTTCCCGCTCAGTGAGGGTTTGCTTTTGTTCGGATTGGAGTAACAGGCGACGGTAGTTCACGTTGGCCGCATCATTGTAATACGTGCCGGTGCTGTATATTTCCCGTAGTGCTTTTTCCAGTTCTGTGGGGTGGATATCTTTCAGGAGATAAGCACAGCAGCCTGCTTTCAGCATTTCAACAATGGTAGCGTCGTTATCTTTCATGGACAGGGCTATCACCTTTACGCCGGGGTAAAGTTTTAAAACGGCTTCTGTGGTTTTAGCTCCGTCCATTACCGGCATATTTACATCCAGTAACAACATATCAGGAGGGGTGGGCAACAATTGTAATTTGTCCAGCATTTCTTTTCCGTTCATTGCTTCCGCTACAATCTGGAAGCCGTCAAAACCACCAATCAGTAAGCTAAGTGATTTGAGGAAGAGTTGGTGGTCATCTGCAATGCCAATATGGATCTTCATAGATTAAATTATTCTAACGGTAATGTAATTAAAACAGCCGTACCTCCGGATGTAGTCACTTCCCAACGGATATCCCCGCCCAGCAGCCGGGTACGGTGCTGCATATTACGGATTCCCATGCCAATGGAAGCCATGCCGGCTTTATCAAACCCGGCGCCATCATCCGCAATAATGACGATCAGCTCACTGGCATCTTTCCGGATACTGATATCAATCACCTGTGGACGGGCATGCTTGATACAGTTTTGAATAGCTTCCTGGATAATACGAAACAGGATGATCTGTGGTTCCGCCTGCAGAGGTAAAACCATCAGTTCATGGGTAAACTTTACTGCAATGGCCCTGCTGGAGTTAATCCGGTCTACTTCTGCTTTCAGGTTATCTATCATACTGAACTGGTCGAGCCATTGGCGGCTGAATGATTTTGACAGCGCCCGAAGATGCTGAATGGCTAACACCAACGTATCTTCCGCTGCCTGCAAAGTATCTGGAATAGCCTCCATACTCCGTTGGGTTACATTAATCAGGAGTTTGGTGCTGCTCAGTAACTGGCCTATATCATCATGCAGTTCCTGCCCCAGGTGGGCAAAAGCTTCTTCCTGCATTTCAATCTGGGACCACATAAGCTGTTTGTCGTAATCTTCTTTCATAAGCTTCAGCTGGTGTAAATAAGCATCCTGCTTTTTCTTATAACTAATCACTGCAGATACTACCACCAGTCCCATGATGGTAACCAACAATGAAATAAAAACCACTGCTACAAAGAGATCCTGTTTGACCGGAAGCATACGATGCCTTTTATCAGCATAATATACAACAGGTAATTGGATAATGAGTTCAAAACCGCGAAAAAGTGCCGGGCCCTGTTGGTATCGTTCTCCAGCAAAAGGTTATAGAAAGCATTTACACTTACCGAAGCGGCGAAGTAAATAAAAAAAGCAAGGGTTAACCAAAAAATCGGGTGCTGAAATATAGACGCTTCACTATCCGGGGTTATTGAAAAAAAGGATAAAAGGCACCAGCAGATGACCAAAAAGCTTTCTATCGTGATGTTAATGCCGGGAAAGGCATGCCATCCTCCCAATACAAAGCTGTAAAACAGGGAAACTATACTGAATACAAAAATAGATACTCCCATTAATAGTCTCCAGCGATAGTCCCTGATCCCTGATCGAAGAATAATTGTTATCAGACTATATTCCAGCACCACAAAGAAATGGTATACTATAAAAAAGCCTAACCCCTTTGTACCAATCAACTCCACGATCACTTCTGTGATAATGGATACTGCCAGCAACACCGTCAATATCTTTACTTCCCGGTATTCCAGGTGAAACAAACTGATAATAAAACAGGCTACCAGCAGTACATAATAAGCATATACCCATCCGTTCATTGGCACAAAGGTTTAGATTCATGTTGATATTAAAGTATGGTACCCAGGTCAACTGTCGCAAGTGGGGACCCTTGCGCCCTGAGTAAATCGAACAAGGCTTTCAACGGTGGCGGATAAGGCGCGCCGTTGCCCCTTTCTTCAATCTTAGGATCAATGGCATCATGCACCATTGTATTAGTCGTAGCTTTTGCCAGCAACTGCGGATATCCCACCTGGTCCTGGCTAAGGGTAAGCCCCTCTGCTACAAGGCTGATCTTGTTGTTCGCTTCCGGAATAGCAAAATGGAAGCGGACAAACTCGCAGCCTTCCTGGCTCAGGATACGTAGCAACGATGCTTTACTGAAATCTACGAAGAAAGTACCGTTAAAAAATTGAAGTAATTCAGGATTCGCGATCAACTGCTTATAGAAGTTGTTCAGCATCCCAAAATAGGCCGCCACGGTTATCGGCATTCCAAAGGTTTGCACCGCATCGGTAAATGGCATCCGGTAATCCAGTTGCTCGGTGCTGGGATTCAGGTGGCCCTGGTCATCACAACCATAGCCTGCAAAGGACATTTGATCACTCATAGTAGGTCAGTTTAATGGAAACAAATATTTAACTTTTCAGTCATGCTTAATACCGGGAAAATACCCGGTAAGCAAAAAATCGATCGTTTCCACCGACCACCTATAATTTTAACAACCCTACCCGGTGCAATCCATTCACCGGCTTATTATCCCAGAACAGCTCAAAATCCTCCAGTCCTGCCGCTTCATAGCTGTCCTTCACTTCCTGGAGGGTATGCGTTTTAGGATTGGATACGGCCAGCTGTTGCAGCATACCCGCTAACCAGGTCCCTTGCTCCGGTTGCACGCTGATGTTTATCTTCTCTCTTTTACCCTGGAAGGTAAAGGAAGACATCTCCCAGGTACTACCCTTCTTTGATTTGGTAATGATTTCCATAGCCGGCGGCTTGCCCAGGTATACCACTTTCGAAGTAGGCTTGATTACCCCTGCTTCCTCCTCCAGTAAGGCTTTCACGATAAAATCGGGCGCCACGGAGGTTTTGGGCACTTTAAACTCAAACCATTTCGACAAAGGATAGTCCAGGCAGGCCCCATGCATATAATTCAATAGCGACTTCTTCAGGCCATAGCTAAAGCTTTCATGGTCTGCTCCCGTAGGATCGATATGCAGGATATCGTTGTTGGCAAAGGCGCCTATAGCGTTTGTTTCTTTTTCTACTTTGAATTTTGCGGGCTCCAGTCCCACCGGGCTGTGCGCCGTCATGGTAAACTGGTGCCAGAAGGCCGATTGCAGTATACCTGCGGCAAACATTTGCCGCACCATTTCCAGGGCATCAATGGTTTCCTGGGCGGTTTGCGTAGGAAAACCGTACATCAGGTAGGCATGCACCATGATACCTGCTTCTGTAAAATGGCGGTTTACACGGGCCACCTGGGCTACCGTAATGCCTTTCTGTATAAGTCCCAGCAAACGGTCGGATGCTACCTCCAATCCGCCGGAAACAGCAATACAACCGGATGCTTTCAATAGCAGGCACAGGTCGCGGGTAAAGCTTTTCTCAAAACGGATATTGGTCCACCAGCTTACGGTGAGCTTACGGCGGATGATTTCCAGTGCCAGCGCCCGCATCAGTGCCGGCGGCGCAGCCTCGTCAACAAAGTGGAAACCGTTTTGCCCCGTTTGCGCAATGATTTCTTCCATACGGTCGCACAACAGCGACGCCGTAATGGGCTCATAAATCTTTATATAGTCCAGCGAAATATCGCAGAACGTACACTTTCCCCAGTAGCAGCCATGCGCCATGGTAAGCTTATTCCAGCGGCCATCGCTCCAAAGGCTGTGCATGGGATTTACCACCTCGATAGCCGAAATATATTTATCCAGCAGCAGGTCGGTATAATCCGGGGTGCCCAGCTGCGATTGCTTGTAGTCATGCGTGGCCTTATCGTTTACATAGGTCACCTGGTCGTTGGCTAACAGGAAGGTACGTTTCAGCTCTGCAGCGGTTTTCCGTCCTTCGAGGAACTGCAACAGGTTTTCCAGTGGCGCCTCTCCATCATCCAGGGTGATGAAATCCACGAATTCAAATACCCGGGCATCGGCCAGTGAACGCAGCTCCGTATTAGGAAAACCGCCTCCCATGGCTACTTTCACGTCCGGATAATGTTGTTTGATCCATTGCCCGCAGCGCAACCCGGCATAGAGGTTTCCGGGAAAGGGCACAGAAATAGCCACTATGGCTGGTTGTACCCGCTCCATATGCGCAGCGAATATTTCGGTTAAAATCTGGTCGATATAGGTATACTCCGCCTGCAAGGCATCATAGAGTTCATCAAAGCTGTTGGCAGAGCGGCTCAGGCGTTCGGCATAGCGACTAAATCCAAAATGCGGGTCTACACATGCCATGATCAGGTCCGACAAATCTTCCAGGTACATGGTGGCCAGGTGCTTGGCCCGGTCTTGCGTACCCATGGAACCAAAAGCCCAGTTCAGGTCATCCAGCTGTGCAAAGCGGGCTGCCTCCGGCAAATAATCCCGTTTACAGATGAGATGCGCCAGCGTTGGATTCTTTCCCTGCAAGAACAAAATCACCGCATCTATCGTGTCTATATAATCTTCCCGTAATACCAGTATCCGGGCTATGTTCTCCGTCATTTCCTGCGGCGGATGCGCGGCAATATGCGCAAACAGCTGCTGCAATCCCGCTTTGGAAAATAAACGCAAGGTCACCTCAATACCCAGGTCGGCCTGGAAGGATGTAATATTTTTGGTATTCAAAAATCCTTTCAGGTAAGCAGTGGCCGGATATGGCGTGTTCAACTGGGTAAATGGCGGCGTTATTAAAAAAACAGTACTACTCAAGTCGGGAATTGTTTAAGGCGCAAAAATACCTTTTTTTGGGCAGAAAGCTTTATCCTTTCAGCTTTCCATAATAGTCTACTAAATTAATAGACTTTTATTTGGAAATAACAAAAGTCCCTTTTATCTTTGCTTTACCACCACTGATAAAAGCCACCACTCCATCAGTTTTATTTACATCAACATTTAATCACCTTATTCTTTTTACTGCTGGATCGCCCCACCAGGACCGGCATCGGCATGTATTACTCAACCAACAATTATACAACCATGAAAACGCATCGGCAATTATTTTTCACCGGCCTGATGGTGGCAGGATTATTCGGCGGTTCTTCCTCCGCCGCTCCCAAAAAACCATTTGTAAAAGAAGGTATCTGGAGAGGCGTATTTACCCTCAGCGAATCACAGGTACCCTTCAATTTTGAACTGAAAGGCAAAGATCCTGAACACGCCACCTTTTCATTGATCAACGGCAGCCGCCGCGATCATTTCCATGTAGAACGCCTGGGCAATGACTCCCTGTTCATCAAAATGAACACTTACGACGCTGCACTGGTAGCCCATATAGAATCCGACGGCAAAATCTCCGGCGAATACAGAAGCCTGGTGCCCAACTTCCGCGGCAACGCCCTCCCCTTCACCGCCGAATACGGCCAGGAATACCGTTTTGCCAAACCATGCACAGAAGCGGCTCCCAGCTTCGATATCAGCGGCAAATGGGACCTGAAAATATATAGCAAGGAACCTACCCCCAACCGTATTGGCCTGCTCAAACAAAATGGTAATAAACTCACCGGCGTAGTAATGTCGGTAGTAGGCGACAGCCGGGAACTGGAAGGCACCGTACACGGCAACGAATTTGAGCTATCGGGCTTTACAGGTCCAAGTCCCATATACATCAAAGGTACCATCAGCGACGACAAATCGCTGACCGGTGAAATCAGCCTGGGCATCTATAACAACATCAAATTTGATGGAGAAAAAAATGCGGCTGCAGCACTACCAGACCCCTACAAGCTGACTTACCTGAAGGAAGGATATAAAAAATTAGACTTCACCCTCCCCGATCTGCAGGGCCACAACGTATCCCTGAGCGATGAAAAGTATAAAGGTAAAGTGGTGATCGTGGAAATCATCGGCACCTGGTGCCCCAACTGTACCGACCAGACTTCTTTCTTATCTCCCTGGTTCAATAAAAATAAAGACCGCGGCGTAGAAGCCATCGCTATTGGCTTTGAACAGAAAGATGATCTGGAATATGCGAAGTACACCCTGGGTAAATTAAAAGAAAAATACAACATACAATATGATATTCTTTTTGGTGGCATTGCTGATAAGAAAGTGGCGTCAGAGAAGCTTCCGGCGCTCAACCGCATGATGGCATTCCCTACCACCATCATCATCGACCGTAAAGGCGAAGTAAGACAAATACATACCGGCTATACCTGCGAAGTTACCGGGCAGTATTACCAGGACTATGTGGCCAAATGGAATCGTGACCTGGATGAGCTGATCGCGGAAAAATAATTTTAACATTATTTTCCGGATCCCGTAACCGCTAATCCGTCTGTCCCGCTTAAATTGCACCAAATTAAACACACACTATATGCAACGATTAGCGTCTCTGTTCTTTATTGGAGGATCTGTTTTCCTCATGTCCTTCACTACACCTGCTGCTGTCAACAAAGGAGAAAAACCAACCAAAACTGCTACCGCCAGGAAGACCGTTGTTTTCCAGGTAGACAGTAAAGAGAGTAAACTGAACTGGACAGGTAAAAAAGTAACCGGCCAACACCAGGGCACTATCAACATCGCTGATGGTAAACTGGACGTTGAAAATAACGTGCTGAAAGGAGGAAGTTTTTCACTGGATACCCGCAGCATTGCCGTAACCGACATTAAAGATGAAGGCAGCAATGCCAAACTGCTGGGACACCTGAAAAGCGAAGATTTCTTCTCTGTAGAAAAATTCCCTTCCGCCAGCTTCACCACTACCAGCGTTACTGCTAAAGGTGGCGGTAGTTATGAAGTAAGCGGTAAGTTAACTATTAAAGGCATTACCAACCCGATCACCTTCCCCGCTACGGTGACTGTAGATGGCGGCAAGCTGACGGCCAAAGCAGCCATCAAAGTAGATCGTACCAAATACAACATTAAATATGGCTCTAAAAGCTTCTTTGAAGGCATCGGGGATAAAGCCATCTATGATGACTTCGACCTGGATGTAGTACTGGTAGCTAACGCCAAATAACGCATTCATTTTTTACTACCCCATTCAATAATTCCTGGGGAGCAGGAGCAATATCGCACCTGCTCCCGGGAATGCCAATCACCACCGCCCTTTTTACAGCCTCTTTACAGCCTGCAACATTCTTTTAATCAACCAGTTATTTCCGGCAACCTCCGTTGCTGACGGGCATTGCATGCCATTCTTAATTTTTACCACCATGAAGCTGAGAAAAATGATATTCATTTTAACGGGTATATCGTGCGCTGCCATCATCATGGCAGGATTTAATACCAGCACTCCCAGCGCCGACCCGCCGACCCGGGCGCAACTGGGTGAAAAATTATTCTTTGAAACACTGTTGTCGAAAGACCGCAGCATCAGCTGCGCGTCCTGCCATATCCCGCAATTTGGTTTTGCAGACACCATCGCTTTCAGCCGTGGTATTCATCATACACCCACCAAAAGGAATACGCCGGGCCTGACCAACCTCTCCGGCCGGCCCAATTTTTTCTGGGATGGCAGGGCCGCCACCCTGGAAGACCAGGCCCTGCAACCGATTATTAATCCCGATGAAATGGGATTGCCCATTGCAGAAGCCGTACAGCGGCTCAACGACAACGAAGCCTACCTGCACTATTTCCAGCAGGTATTTAACAGCGCACCCAACAACAAAAATATACTACAGGCATTAGCCGCCTTCGAACGTACGCTGGAAACGGCCAATAGTCCCTATGACCGCTACATTGCCGGGGATGACAACGCCCTAACGGCGCCGGCTATACGTGGTCGTCTGTTGTTTATTGGTAAAGCCAACTGCAATAATTGTCATTCGGGAGAAGATTTTACGGCCGACCGCTTTAAAAACATCGGTCTCTATAACGGGACTACCCTCACCGATGCCGGCCGCTATGAAGTAACGAAAGACAGCAGCCATATGGGTTTATTCAAGGTACCCAGTCTGCGCAACGTAGCCGTTACCGCTCCGTATATGCATAACGGTATGTTTAAAACCCTGCGGGAAGTGATTGCTTATTACAACACGCCCAACGCAGTAGTACCCGGCGGTATTCACCGCGACTTATCGCTCAACAAACCACTGAACCTGACACCTGAAGAAATGAACGACCTGGAAGCCTTCCTGGAAGCGTTGACAGACGATCGTTTCCGCATTGCCAGGCACTAACCATAAAAAATCAACCATCGGATGAAAAAAAATATACTCTCCCTCGTATCACCACTGCTGCTCTTAACGCAAGCCCTCAATGTTACCCTGCAACAAGGCAGCAACAGCAGTACACTTTATACCGCTATCCCCTATGGAAGCGCCGGTGGCAGCAACTTGCAGGGCGCTGCGTACGACAGTGCACCGTTTACTAACATAAACGCGGGTACGATTTCATTGGTATTGCGCACCGGGGAAGAGTCCGCGCCACTGGTAGTAAATCAACAGGCGCTGACCAATATTACACTGGAAGCAGGCGCTATCTATACACTGTTCATATGGAGCGATAACAAAGGAACGATCTATGGCACTACCATAAAAGCAACAGGCGTCTGAGTATCCAGACGCCTGTTGCTGTATGCTTTTATTTGATAGTTCGTCAGAATCTATATCCGCCTCCCAGTGTGATCCATCTGCCTGGCATCGGCACTGCGGCTGCTTCAATATAGGTAACGTCCAGCAGGTTGTTGGCATCTACATACACCTGGTAACGGGAACGCTTATACGCCACGCGGGTGTCGATCACCGTATAGTCCTTGTAGTTAATACGCATGTTGTAACGCGCGGCTGCAGAGATATTGAAATACTGGCACACGGTGGTTTGTACATTGGCGCTAAACTGATGACGCAGGCTTTCAATAACATACCGCGATATTTTGGTAGAGAGCGCGTCGCCTTTGAAGGATGGCGAAAGGTAGTTATAACCGGCGTTGATGCCCAGGCTATTGAATACGCCATGGGCTTGTAAGGTGGTATTATAACCCGCATTTAACCGGAATCCTTTCATATCCGCCCGCTGGAAGTTCTGCGGCTGCCAGTTGAGGGTAGCCGGATTGCTCACGCCGGCGGTATCTTTTACATAGTCGATGAAGTTATTCACCTGGCGGTAAAATGCAGAAGCGCCATAAGAGAATTGGCCGGTAAACTTACGCAGCCCAAGTTCTGCATATTTAGCTTTTTCCGGCCCCAGGTTTTCGTTACCGATAATACCTTTCCCTTTGTAATAAAGATCGGTATAGGTAGGCAGTCGCTGGGCCGTACCCGCGTTGGCATAGAGCTTCAGCGTTGGCGTCACATTAAATCCAACATCTGCGCCCGGGAAAAACTGCCAGCCATAGAAGGAGTTGTAGTTTAGGTATCCCCCGACGGTAAACGTAAAACGGCGGTCGGCAATGGATTTATATTCTCCAAACAGTCCCAGGTTGGTTCTGTCGTGGTTACCGAGACTTGTACTCTTTATATGTTCATAGCGACCTTCCACGCCGGCACCGAAGGTACCGATGTGGGTGTTAAAGGTATTATTCAGCTCTGCGTCTACCACATGGGTATTATGGAGATTGCGGTACTGGTCGGGCTTAATGTAAACGTAATCGTCTTTCGTATACCGATAGCTAACGCGGGGCGTCATCACCCAGTTGGGATTGATCCGGGAAGTGTTGCTAACGGCGGCCAGCACGGTTTTTACCGTTTCCTTGGAGTTGAGGTCGCCCGGAGCAGCATAGAAACCATTGGCGCCGTAATCGTTGCTCACAAATCCCGCCATGACGTTGTATTTGTGGAGGGAATCGTTTTCAAAGGCCGCCTGGTAAAAGGCCCGGTAGTTATCGAAATCGGTATTATAGCGGTATCCATTGCCCTGGTTACGGCTATAAGAAAGAGACTGGCTATTGCCTTTCTTTACCAGGGAGCCATTGGCGCCGAATCCCACAGCCCCATACAAGTTATTTTTCTCATTCTTTTTAAAGCTGCTGCCCAGGCTTGCATTTATGCCTATACCACTTTCCGTAGCTTTGCGTGTCACGATATTGATAGCGCCGTTCAATGCGTTGATGCCATAAATACGGGCAGCGGCGCCTTTCAGCACCTCTATATGGTCCACATCATTTAAAGATACCGGCAGGTTCATCACGTTGTGCCCGGTTTGCGGGTCGGTAATTTTCACCCCATTGATCAGTATCAGGGTCTGGTCAAAAGTACCGCCATCAATGCCTATATCGGCCTGGATACCGGCCGGCCCCCGCTGTCTTACATCTAGTCCCGGTACATAGCTCAGTACTTCCGTGATAGAAGTAACCGGCATGGCCTCAATTTGCTTACGGGTAATAATGGTAATATTCCGGTTGATCGCCTTTACCGGCGCTGCCAGCCTGTTTTCCTGAACAATCACCTCATCGAGGTGATAAACAGGCAGGGAAGAATCTGTCCGCTGCTGTGCCGTGGCGCTGCCACAGAGGCCCAGGAATAAAGACAATAGTAGTTTGTTATTCGGTATTGCTACGCGCATTTGTTGAAATCGTTGCTAAAAGTGCGCAAAAGTACGCATTTAATCATTGTTTCCAAGGCGGGTATTTTCGGGATGCTATCGTCTATCAAGATACATTTTCTCTATTCAAAAAAACTGTAATTTTGATATACTATGAACACCGATAACACCAGGAAAGCAAAAATCATTAAATGGATAAAAAGAGTGGGCTTCTGGGGCTTTCTTTTTTTCCTGCTGAAAGGGCTGCTATGGCTTGCTTTGGGCTACTGGGTATTAAAATAGATCCAGCTGCTTATATATTGGCGAATGACCCCTGTTCTACGATTTTCCCGATCACATTTTTCAAGCAGTTATTGGCTGCGCGGTAAGCGCTGCCGCCCATACTGATTCTTTTGACGCCCGCTTCCTGTAACGCATCGAAAGACGGTAACCCAGACATAGATAATACATTTACCGGCAACGTAGTGGCAGCAGTTACCTCGCATATTTCGGCCAGATCGTGTATAAACGGAACAAAGATACCGTCGGCGCCCGCATTTTCAATGGCTTTCATCCGCAACAACGTTTCCTGCAATCGGTTGGGTACATTCAGTAAATAAGTGTCTGTCCGGGCATTGATAAACAGGTCGATATTTTTCCGGGAAAGCTCATTCCGGATAAATTCCAATCTGCGGCAAAATACGTCCAGTGGCTCTAATATGCGGCTATCGCCCACTACAGAGTCTTCCAGGTTAATACCCACTACGCCGATATCATGCAGCCGTTCGAGATGCTTTACCACCTGCACCTGGTCGGCGCTGTAGCCCCGTTCTATATCAGCCGACAATGGCACACGCACGTGGCGGGCTATTCTTTCTATGACAAAAAATAACTCATCAAAGGATATCTGTTCCCCATCTTCATATCCCAGCGTATCCGCAATCGCGGAGCTGGAGGTACCAATGGCCGTAATACCGCTGTCCTGTAAAATACGGGCGCTGGATACGTTCCAGGCATTGCCGAGTAATAGCGGGGTGTCTTGCCCGTGCAGCGACTTAAATAATGCATACTGATTCATGATATGGAAATTATAGATTATCAAATACTGAACTGGCCGTTCATCACGGTAACGGCTTCTCCTTTCAACAGCACCCGGTCGCCCTTGAGGGTTACTTTCAGCTCGCCGCCCCGCTTTGAAGCCTGCCAGGCCAGGAATTCATTTTTATGCAGCCGTTCCGCCCAGTAAGGCGCCAGACTGCAATGGGCCGACCCGGTGACCGGGTCTTCATCCACCCCAATGGGTCCGGCAAAATAGCGGGAAATAAAATCGTAGGGACTGTCCGCATCTGCCTTACCCGTAATGATACAGCGGTAAGCCCGCAATATGGCAGCATCCGGCACAAAGGCAGCTACTGCCTCTCCGGAAGGCAATTCTACGATATAACGGTCAAAGCTATACGTTACCTGCACCACGTCTTTAAATAAAGGCTGCAAGGCATCCGGCAGGGTAACCGGTTCGTGGCCCCTGGCAGGGAAATCAAGTACTATCCATCCATTTTCCTGGTATGCCGTAAGCGTGCCGCTCAACGTATAAAAGGAAATGGGCGCTCCCTCCGGCGCCAGCCCATTTTCCCAGAGCATATGCGCGCTGGCCAGCGTAGCATGCCCGCAAAGCGGAATTTCCAACAGCGGCGAAAACCAGCGCAGCCGGTAACCGGCGCCTTCCGGCAACAGGAAGGCGGTTTCCGATAGATTATTTTCTGCGGCGATGGCCGTTAGCAACGTATCATCCGGCATGTTTTCCAGCAGACAGATACCAGCAGGATTACCTTTGAAAGGCACACGGGTAAAAGCATCCACCTGGAAATAAGGTATATTCATGGCACTTGTAAAATTGAGGTACAAAAGTGCAATTAATTATGGTACAAAAACAGGTACAATTCTGTCAATTTAGACCATATCAGATGGAGCGGCGGGAAATAAAAAGGCACCATATCTGTTGTGATATGATGCCCCTGAAAATGAGTTGATATTATTGTTTTTTAGGAGGAAGCGCGAAAGCCACCGCTTCGTGCTCAAAGTGTCCTTTATGCGAACCATCGCAGAAAGGCTTGTTGGCAGAACGTCCACAGCGGCAGATACTCACTACCTCGCGACCTCCCAGGTCATACGCATTGCCGTCTTTATCTACAATCTGAAAATCTCCCTCTACTTTCAGGGAGCCGTTGTTGTTAACCGTAATCTTGGTAGCCATAAATATTTTCCTTATTTAGCCGGCAAAAATAGGAAAAACTATACAAGGTAGTACTGCCGCTTTCAAAAGATAAAAAATGGCTTAGTTGAGCGGCTGTATCTGGTAAATACTGTTTTCTCCCTTGGTAATGGTTTTAGCGAGATCTTCATACGTTTTATTATTCTCCTGATCACCACCCCATGCCTTGCGGCCTTCCAGCCAGTCGGCGAAATAATCGTCCCAGGTTTTGAAATCTTTACGCGCCAGCGGCAAAGTAGCCGCGATATATTTTTCCGCTTCTCCCTGGGTAATATAACCGGCGGCGTAGCCCATGCAGGCGTTGTTTACCAGGCGGGCATAGTCCCAGGCGCGGTGGGTATTTTTAGGATCGCCCTTGGTTAACTCATCCAGCGTTTTTACCAGGCTTTCTTTATCGCTGATATTCCATGCATTCCTGAGCATGCCCTGTGCGCCGGTGGCATCATCAGGTTTGAAGGGAAACTCCAGTATCTGTTTATAGCTGTCTACAATTTCTGCCTTATCTGTACTGTTAATCATTTTATTTACTGCATCTACGCCACCATAGCCATTGATGAAATAGATACCTCCCAGCATAAATCCACTCAGTTTCTCATCTTTAACGGATGCGGATACAGGTGCGGCCGACTGGGCTGTGGTGCTATCGCTACCTGTTTTTTTACCTTCCGAACCACAAGCGGTAAATGCCAGCGCAGCTGCAATGGTGGCAGCAAACAAAACGGTCTTTTTCATTTTTTGTCTTTTGTTGTTTTTTTAAAAATGGATTATAAAAGCAAAAGATAGGTGACGGATAACAATCTGGCGGCATGTTGCCTCCATTAACAGTCAGGTTTCAACAAGTATGGTAATGGTCATGCTACAAACAGTATACATTCACTTTATCTGCGCCCAAAATATAAAATATTATTAAACAACGATGCCGATGCATAAATTATGCATCGGCATCGTTAGCAGTACCATCGATTATTTTCCCTCTACCACGGAAAGTATATTACCCGCAGGATCGGTAAACCAGGCCACTGTAGGCCCTTCCCCGTTAGCGCGATGAATGCCTTTGGCATCAGTGGCGATGGGACCGGTATACTGTAAAAATTTTACCCCCTTGGCCGACAACTTATCTACGATCTCTTCTACATTGCTTACCTGGAAATTGAGGATCGTAAAAGTAGCCGGCACATGATTAGGTTTAGCATACACCAGGATGGGCGTACCTCCTGCCAATTTGAGCGTGAACATATGTTCATTCAACCCTTCTGTATCTAGTCCCAGCTGCTGCTGATAAAACTCCCTGGCTTTTTCCAGGTCATTCACAGAAAAACCGCTGAATGCTTTTGTGTTACCGAACATAATACAAGTTTTTACTGGTGAAGTAATAACCCGAATTTACGGCTATTCTTTTATTAGTCAGGCATGCTAACAACATTCACCAATGGCTAACGCCGCTACGGCAGGAACGTTTTCACCGCTTCCCCCAGGTCGTATACAGTGACTTTATTCTGCAGGGCAGCAGCTATAATACTGCTTGCCGCCGCACTGCGGTAGCCGCCGGCGCAGTGTACCACAATCGGTTTATCTACTGGGATATCTGCGATATGTTCCCGTAGCTGATCCAGTGGCAGCACCAGGGCGTTACTGAAAACGGGGGAAGTAGCTGCCTCACCAGCCATTCGTACATCCACGACAGTATATTGATCGGGATGTGCGGTAAAATCGGCCAGGGGCGCCTGTTCCAGGGTTACCGTTCCCTCGTCATATACCATGGCTGCTTTGATATTTACCTCGTAACCGATCTTAGCCGCCTTGCGGATCACCTGCTGTAACTGTGTTGTGCCGGCTGCCAGCAGGTAGTAAGATTCTCCTGGCGCTACGATGCTGCCCAGCCAGGTTTCAAACTTGCCACCGTCCTGCAGGTTGACGGCCAGCGGGACATGCCCCTGTTTAAATACCGCCTCGGGACGGGTATCGATGATCACTACGCCGGGTTCGAAAACCGGTTCCCCGGATGTGATCACCGGGACCTTATTTAATTGCGACTCCAATGCCAGCGCCCCGCTCCTGTTCAGCGTTACGTCATACGGAAAATATTTGGGGATGAAAGGCTGTTGCGACAACAGCTCTTTTACAAACTCTGCTTCGGTATAATCTCCCAGGCTCCAGTTGCTCACCTTTTCGGCCGCGATGGTGCTGCTGTCGGCATCGCTGAGCGATTTACCGCAGAGCGTACCTGCCCCGTGTGCGGGATATACCAGTACATCGTCGGCCAGCACCATTAATTTTTCCCTGAGAGAATGATACATCTGTTTCGCCAGTTGTTCCCTGCCAGCCGTGATGTTGCCGGCATTTTCGCGCAGATCGGGGCGACCACAGTCGCCGATAAATAAGGTATCTCCCGTAAAAACAGCACTATCCTGCCCCTTATAGGCCAATACGATGCTGATGCTATCTGGTGAATGACCGGGCGTATTCAGCGCCCGGAGGGTGATATCTCCCAACGATATTTCATCTCCTTCATCAAAACCGGTATACGGGTATCCCGCACCTACCAGGCGGGAACAATAAATGGCCGCGCCGGTAGCTTCCTGCAACTCCAGGTGACTGCTTACAAAATCAGCATGAGGATGCGTTTCAATCACCCCTACAATCTTCGCCTGTTGCTGAGCTGCGTAATCCAGGTAGGGTGTCATATCCCGGGCCGGATCTATCAATACGATTTCATTTGCCTGATCACTGTAAATGGCATAAGAGTAATGTGCCAGTCCTTTATCTTCAAATTGTTGAATATCCATGTCTTTAGTATTTAATGAGGTAATTTTTCCCGAAACTTTCCATATACCCAGGTGCCTGCGATAGCGCTCAGCAAGGTAATAACGATCACCGTAGCACCGGTACCTATCTGTGCAAACAAGGGGCCCGGGCAAGCACCCGTAACAGCCCAGCCTAAGCCAAATATAAGTCCCCCGTAGATCTGTCCCCGGTTGAATTGCCTGGCCTGAAAGGTAACGGTTTCTCCCTGGATGGTTTTGATATTAAACTTCTTTATCAGCCATACCGACAGCATGCCTACCAGCACGGCGCTACCGATTACGCCGTACATATGGAACGACTGCAGCCGGAACATTTCCTGGATGCGAAACCAGCTGATCACTTCCGCTTTTACGAATATGACGCCAAATACCAGGCCGGCCAATAAATATTTTAACTGACTTAACGATTTATACATAAAACGGTTCATTCGAAATTAAAGTGCAAGTATCCAGGGCAGAAAAACGTTGGCCATCACAAACCCACCTATCATAAAGCAAATAGTGGCGACCAGGGGAGGCCATTGCAGGGTAGACAATCCCATGATAGCGTGTCCGCTGGTACAGCCGCCGGCATAACGGGTACCAAAACCTACCAGGAATCCGCCGCCCACCATCATCAGGAGTCCTCTTACGGTGAATAGCACCTGCCAGTTAAACCGCCACATACCAGGGCCAGGGCTGTTTTACTAAGTTGAGTATATCCATTACTATCGTGTATTTGCTGCTACAAAGTTGCGGAGTTCCCTTTAGTTGGTTGGTGACTTTGGTTACGGAGTGTCTTTATTTCAGCACTGTTTCCAACAAGATCACATAAACACCCATGGCCAGAACAAACCATCCAAAGGCCGTTTTCAGTTGATGACTCCCTATCCGGGTGGCCAGCTTCCCACCTATTATGATACCTGCCACCGCTATAGCGGTGATGCCCAGCAGCAAAGGCCAATGAATGTCTGGTAATGCGGTATCGCCCATAAAACCGATACCGGTGCTTAGGGTCATAATCAGTAAAGAGGTGCCTACGGCCTTTTTCATAGGCAGGCCGGCGAGCCATATCAGCGCGGGGATGATGAGGAATCCGCCACCGGCGCCCAGTAGTCCCGTTACCAGGCCGATACCAGCACCATACCCGGCTAATGTGGCCTGCTGACTGCTATTCATTGGCACAGCGGGTATTTCAGCCTTGGGCTGACGCCCACGGATCATGAACAGGGAAGCTGCCAGCATGAGTATAGCAAAAAGCAGCATGGTAGCCAGTTCTCTCGTAACAGGAACATCATTAATATAAAATAAATTTAAAGGGAGTGCGGGAATGAGCAGGCGACGGGTAATGAAAACGGTGGCAATGGCCGGAATTCCCAATAACAGGGCCACCCGTACATCTACCTGTTTACGTTTGAAACTGCCTGCTGCGCCAATCAGGCTGGTGGCGCCTACAATAAAAAGTGAATAGCTGGTGGCCAGACCCGGTGGGATACCAAAGAGATATACCAGCACCGGTAATGTAAGAATAGATCCCCCTCCCCCTATTAAACCGAGCGAAATACCAATGAAGGCCGCCGCTATATAACCTATCATTTCCATACCGCAATATTATGGTAGGTATCTGCCAAAGTTGGTAACTTTGGTTACACAGTCAACACGGCAATATAATTCCGGTATAGTTTCACCATACCTTTCTGCTCCATCTTCTTCAGCAGGCGGGAAATCACTTCCCGGGAAGAATTGAGGTCGGTGGCAATTTCCTGGTGGGTTAACTTCAGCTCGCGGGTTTGCAGCTGCCTGGATTGCTCGCGGATATAGTTGAGCAGCCGCTCATCCATGCTTTTAAAAACAGTGCTGTCCAATACCATCAGCAACTCTTCAAAGCGCCGGCGGTAAGATTCTATCACAAACTGGTACCAGCTTTTATAATCTTTCATCAAGGCTTCCATATGTTGTACCGGTATCATCAGCACAACTGCATCTTCTATTGCTTTGGCCATTACCTCGCTGGATTTACCGGAGGCAATACAAACCATGGAAATAGCGCAGGCATCTCCCGGCTCCAGGTAATACATAAAAAATTCGCCCGCATCCTCTCCCTCCCGGTATAACTTGATACGGCCTTCCAGCACCAGCATAGTGTATTTGATGTACTGCCCCTGTTTCATGAGCACCGTACCGGCGGCTACTTCTTTCAACAGGCCTACGGCTGACAAGTGCTCCTGCAAATGACTGTCCAGCGTAGGAAAGTGCCGGGTAAGATAATTAAGAATGTCTGCTTTCTGATTCATATGGCCCGTAAGTTACAAAATAAACGGCTGCCGGGTGGCAGATCAGATTCGTTTAGGCTTCACCGGTATACCGCTTTTCATTTCCGGGAGAATTGAGTACTCTATGACGCACGAAAAACATTGACGTAATCTCCCCTCAAATTGGCGTTTTTGCCCCGCCCCCGGGCTGCTTTTTGGCGTAAGTTTACATTCGAAAACAACGCTGTATGATTTACCGTTCTTTATTCATATTAATCCTGTTAACATCGATCTCTACCCGTATGAATGCGCAACATGCTACCGGTCAATATGCTACAGTCAACGGCTTAAAAATGTATTACGAACTACATGGCGACGGCTACCCGCTGGTGTTAATACATGGCGGTGGTTCCACCATTCAGAGCACCTATGGCCGGATCCTGCCGCTGCTGGCTAAAAGTCACCGGGTCATTGCGGTGGAACTCCAGGCACATGGCCATACACCAGATAGAAACCAACCTTTGAGCTTCGAGCAGGACGCCGATGATGTAGCCGCCCTGTTACAACAGTTGCAGATCACCCAGGCCGATATCATGGGCTTTAGCAATGGCGCCACCACTTCGCTGCAGATCGGCATCCGTCACCCGCAGCTGGTGCATAAGCTGGTGCTGGCCTCCACTGCCTACCGGCGCGATGGTATGATAGCCGGCTTCTTCGATGGGTTTGACCATGCTTCTCTCGACCATATGCCAGCGCCCCTGAAAGAAGCCTACCTGGCGGCCAACCCCGATACCAAAGGACTACAAACCATGTTTGATCGGGATGTAGCCCGCATGAAAACATTTAAAGATATCAGCGACGCTGATATTAAAAAGATCCAGGCGCCCGCGCTGGTGATCAACAGCGATGCCGATGTAACACGTCCCGAGCATGCGGTGCAGCTATACCATACCTTGCCGCATGCCCGGCTGGCGATATTCCCCGGAGGACATGGCGACTATATCGGCGAAGCGTGCGCACCAGACAAACAAAGCCACCTGCCTGATGCCGTGGCGGATATCATCCTGACCTTCCTGCGACAACCATAAATAATCATGTCAACATCTATATATCGTACCACCTGGTTACGCTTTATGCTGCGTTTATTGTTCCGGTTTGCCCGTATGGTGATGCACACAAGGCAGTTATATTAAGTCATTGAACTTTTGTGCAGGCAACTTGTTTGAAAGAATATTTAACCCTCAAACAGGTCTTATGAAACGTTACAAGCAACTTTCTCTACTCTTTTTTTTGCTGTTAACACCCTTGACTGTAAGAATGGCCATGGCTTGTACCCGCGTGGTATATAAGGGCCAGGATGGTATCGTGATGACGGCCCGGTCGATGGACTGGTCAGACGATATCCTGAGCAATATGTGGATCTTCCCCAGGGGCATGGAGCGTAACGGCGAAGTGGGCCCGGCTTCCGTGAAGTGGACCTCGAAGTATGGCAGCGTAATTGTTTCCGGTTATGATATTTCCACCACCGACGGCATGAATGAAAAGGGCCTGGTAGCCAATATCCTCTGGCTGGCGGAATCGGAGTATCCCCAATGGGACCACAAGCGCCCGGCAATGTCGGTAGCCATCTGGATGCAATACGTATTGGATAACTTCACCACGGTAAAAGAGGTGGTGGCTGCCCTGAAAGCCGACAAGTTCGATGTGGTTACCGACAATGTGCCCGGGCAGCCGCGACTGGCTACGCTGCATTTGTCTATTTCTGATCCTACGGGAGATAATGCCATTTTTGAATACATCCATGGGAAGCTCGTAATCCACGAAGACCCTGCTTACGTTGTAATGACCAACTCCCCTGTCTTTGATCAGCAGCTGGCGCTGAATGAATACTGGAAACAGATAGGCGGCACTGTTATGCTGCCAGGCACAAACCGCGCGGCGGACCGGTTTGTAAGGGCCTGGTTTTATATCAACGCTATACCCCAAACTGACGACGCGCACCTGGCAGTAGCCAGTGTATTCAGCGTTATCCGCAACTGTTCAGTGCCTTTCGGTATCACTACGCCCAACCAGCCCAATATTTCTTCTACCCGCTGGAGAACCGTAGCAGATCAGAAAAACCTGGTCTATTATTTTGAATCCGCGCTTACTCCCAACACCTTCTGGGTGAATTTCAAAGATGTGGATTTTTCCCCCAATGCGCCAGTAAAAAAATTACCACTTACCAAAAATGAAGTATATGCCGGTAACGCTATCGCCTCATTTACGGCCAGTAAACCCTTTAAATTCCTTGGATTAAATAACTAGCGCTAAGTCCCGTTATCAGGCCTCCACCTATCCGGCGGAGGCCTTTTTTTACCATTCAGATTTATCCCTATCTTTGGCGCCCAATACCAGCTTTATTGTCATAAAAACTCAATTTCTGCATGAAACCAATGGTTAACCGGTTTGTCATAGCCCTGGCGCTCAGCAGCGGTATGTCAACAGTATTTGGTCAAAGTAACGATGCCGCAGATAAGGCGTTAACCCAGCTGACCGAAGGAAATTTTAAACAGGCGAAAACGCTGGCTACAGCGGCCATGAGTGCAAATCCTTACGGCAGCCTGGCATATGCCATCCACGGCCGGGCCCTGGCCGCCGAAAATGACCTGGCTGGTGCGCAAACCTACCTGGAAAAGGCTATCAAAATGAGTCCCAATAATGGCGTATACTATGCCTTTGAAGGCGCTAACCTGAAGAATCAGCACCAGGATGCAGCAGCCGGCAAAGCGTATGACAAAGCGCTAAAGTTACTGGCCGCTCCGGCATCAGCCCTGGAATATTATGCCCGTGGCTCCGTATATGAAGCGCAAAAGAAAGAGGAAGCTGCCCTGGTCGACTATACGAAAGCCCTGGAACTCAATCCCCGCTTCGCGCTGTGCTATATAAAACGAGGCCGTATCTACGAAAATCGCAAACAGGCAGATGCCGCACTCACCGAATATAGCAAGGCGATTGGCATCAACCCGGCTTACGCTAGCCCTTATTTTTTGCGCGGTAATATTTACTACGAGCAACAACAATACGACGCCGCTATCACCGACTTCTCCAAGGCGGTGGAACTGGATCCGAAAGACGTAGATGCCCTGTTTAACCGCGGGGTGATGTATAAGAAAAAAGGCAACTACGACCAGGCGCTGGCAGATTATGCTAAGGTACTTACGATAACACCCAACGACGCCTCAGTGTATGGCAACCGCGGAAATGTATACCTGATGCAGGACAAAGCCAGTCTCGCTTTCAGCGATTATACCCAGGCCATTAAGCTCGATCCCAACAAAGCATCGTACCGGGTGAGCCGGGGAAATATCTACCAGCGCTGGGAGCAGGTGGATTCTGCCTTCAACGAATATAACCGGGCTATCGCACTGGACCCACAATATGCCGATGCCTACCTGGAACGGGGAAATATCTACCTGAATAAACAACAATACGAGCCTGCCCTGGCAGATTTTAATAAAGTAATAGCCATCGACCCTCACTCTTCCAACGGTTATTTGAACCGGGGCGTGGTACATCACGATAAACAACAGTATGCGGAGGCCATCGACGACTATACCAAAGCTATTGAAGCCGATCCAAAAAACATGCTGGCCTACCTGAACCGTGCCGATGCCTATGAAGCAACCGGCAATAACAAGCTGGCCAATGCAGATCGGAAAAAATACGCCGACCTTGGAGGTAAGTTATCTGCTACCGCAGCCAATACACGAAAGGAAATATATCCCAAAGGCACCTTCGACCCCAAACTGGCCGAAGCGGCGCTGGGAAGGGGTTTATCAAAGATCGTAGGACGCGCCTGTACGAAAAAAGACGGGCTGATATTCAGCGCGGCCGGGGTAAAAGTAGTATTGCTTCCCGTAACACCCTACCTGGAAGAATGGTATGAATTACGGGAAAAGAAAGAAGGTAAAAATACCAGTGTATTCATGTCGAAAGAAGCCAACCAATACGCCATTACCGCTATCAGCGGCAGCGATGGCCGCTTTGCCTTTGAAGGCCTGAAACCCGGTAAATATTTTATACAGCTGATTCACAGCTTTAACCAGCGGAAAACAGCCAGGATATACACCGGTTCCGATTCCTGGCAGAACGGCCCTGTGCGGGAAATCACCAATTACTACTACGACCAGGACTACCTCGTAGCCCGCTCCCAGCGATTAGAGAAATTTGTAGAGATAAAAGAAGATGGAGAAACGAAAAAGATTACGCTGGCGAATGGGTTGATTAAAACATGCGATTTTTAGAAAACAGGAAGTTATACTTCCTGTTTTCTAAATAAAAGTCATAATGACTATTCATCAAAGAATATGTAATACCCCATCTGTCAGCTGGTACCTGACATCTGTTGTTTTAGAGAGGTTATCCATAAATTCCATCAGCCCGTCCTTCTTCACCAGTACACCGGTAATGATAACATTTTCCGTGCCGGGCGTATTAAACACCACGTTGGTATCAAAGAGGCGTTTGATTACGGCCGCAATTTCTTTCAGGGAACTGTTTTTGAAATAATATTTCCCTTCCATCCAGGAAAGGGTGTTCCGGGGATTGAATTCGCCTACCTGGAACCCTTTACCGGAGGGGATATTAGTCCGGCCGTTTACTTAACAAAACAAAGCTGTCCCGAAAGCAATTTTGAGGCAGCTTTGTTCATTGTATGCTGTTAAAAGCAACTGTACAAAAGCGGACAGTTTTTGTATCGAAAACGGACAAATACCGGTCCCTTATCCCATTATTCCCCCGCCCATCCCCACTGTTTTTATCTGGCACTATCTTGGCGCACCCCTTCCGCGATAATTACCCGTTACCATTCAACGCATTCTATGATCAGGAATTTCTTCAAGGTGGCTTATCGCAGCCTGCTCCGCAACAAGGGCTTCTCCTTCATCAATATCACAGGGCTAGCTATCGGCATGGCAGCCGCGATACTCATCCTGCTCTGGATACAACACGAGCTTAGCTACGACCAGTTTCACACCCAAAAAGACCGGATATACGAAGTGTGGAACCGGGTACCCCTCGATGGTAAAGTACAATGCTGGAACAGCACTTCAACCTTGCTGGGGCCTATCCTGGAAAAAGACCTGCCTGAAGTAGAACGGGTAGCCAGAGCCAATTATGATAACGACTACCTCTTTACTATCGGCGATAAGAAAATGATGAAGACGGGCAACGTAGTGGATTCGGGCTTCCTGCAAATATTCAGCTTCCCCATGCTGGAAGGGAATCCTGTTACCGCCCTTACCGATCCGCATTCAGTGGTGCTCACTGCAACAGCCGCTAAAAGCTTATTTGGTAACGAACCCGCCATGGGCAAAGTGGTGAAAATCGGTAATAAGGACAACTTTACGGTAACGGGCATCCTGAAAGACTTACCCAGTAATTCAAGATTCGATTTCGAATGCCTGCTCCCCTGGGAATATCTGAAAGCCAACAGTGACCGGCAGGACTTTGGCTGGGGCGACAATAGTACCCCTACCTATGTACTCCTCAAACCCCATACAAACTTCGCTGCAGTAGCCAATAAAATAAAAGACCTGAAGCAACATTACCACGACGAATCCAAAACACTCCACTGGGAACTCTTTATGTACCCGCTGGATCGCTGGCGTTTATATTCCAGCTTCACCAACGGCCAGGAAGACAGTGGCGGTCGCAGTACCTTTGTAAAGCTCTTCAGCATTATCGCTGGGTTTATCTTGCTGATTGCCTGTATCAATTTCATGAACCTGAGCACCGCCCGCAGTGAAAAACGTGCCCGGGAGGTGGGTATCCGGAAAGTAGTAGGCGCCCAGAAGATGTCGCTCATTGGCCAGTTTATCGGTGAATCTGTATTCCTCGCATTCCTTGCGGGAATAGTAGCACTGTTCATTGTGCAGTTAAGTTTGCCAGCCTATAACCAATTCACTGCAAAGAAATTATTCATAGATGCCGGCAACGCCTATACGTGGATCGCCTTTTTCGGTTTTACCTTGTTCACCGGCTTACTGGCAGGAAGTTACCCCGCTTTCTTCCTTTCCTCTTTCCAACCGGTAAAAGTGTTAAAGGGCACGTTTAAAAGAACACATGCGCTGGTAACGCCCCGGAAAGTATTGGTGGTACTGCAATTTTCTTTTGCTATCGTGCTGATCATCTGCACCATTGTAGTAAAGCAACAAATTGACTATGCCCGCGAGCGGGAAACCGGTTATAACCGTGATCGCCTGGTATATCATACCCTGAATGGCGACCTTGCAAAAAATTATGCGTCTATCAAGGAAGAGCTGCTGAGTGCTGGCATTGCCACCTCGGTCACTAAAACCAGCTCTCCGCTCACAGAAAGATGGAGCAATGGCTGGGGTCAGAACTGGGAAGGAAAAGATCCCAACGATCGCACTGCCTTCGACCGGTTCATGGCCGACGAAGGTCTTGGTGCCACCGCCGGGTTGCAGTTCATACAAGGGCGCGACTTCGACCTCAAAAGGTTTCCCACCGACTCCACGGGATTAATCATCAATGAGTCGTCGCTGAAGGCAATGAAGTTCAAAGACCCTATCGGCAAAATAGTAGCTGATCTGGGTACAGACTATCATATTGTAGGCGTGATCAGGGATTTTATTTTTACCAGTCCCTATGAACCTACCCGGCCCATATTAATCTGTGGCGGCAAAAGTAACTTCCTGTCGTTTAATATCATGCAGATAAAACTGAATGCCCAGCATAGCACCACTGCCAACCTCGAAAAAGCAGCCGGTATTTTCAAAAAATATAACCCGGATTTTGTTTTTGAGCCGAAATTTGTGGATGCTGAATATGCCAGGAAGTTTGAGAGTGAACAGCAACAAGGTACACTTGCCGGTTTGTTTGCGGGCCTGACCGTATTTATTTCGTGCCTGGGTTTATTTGGCCTCACTACCTATATGGCGGAAACCAGGGTGAAAGAAATTGGGGTGCGGAAAATCATGGGAGCTTCGGTAGCCAATATCACGGCCTTGTTATCGAAAGATTTCGTAAAACTGGTCATCATTTCTTTCTTTATAGCAGCGCCTTTGGCCTGGTGGGGAATGCATCAATGGCTGGAGAGTTATGCCTACCGCGTAAGCATAGCCTGGTGGGTATTTGCGGCAGCCGGCATCTTGTCCGTGTTTATCACGTTACTCACGGTCAGCTACCAGTCGATCAGGGCGGCCATCGCTAATCCTGTAAAAAGCCTGAGAACAGAATAACTAAATACCAGGTACAAGTGGCTGACCTCTCCGTCAGCCACTTTACTTTTGTGAGAAAGGGTGTTACCACGCTACTTTTCCACGTCCATGCAATAGGTAACGCAATGCCATATACGCTCATAGGGTTTGCCTGCCTGCTCGCCCTTTTCATTTTCCGTATACGTGCCCTCCAATAGGTAGCGTCCCGCCCAAACCGGTGTAAAGGCCACTGTTCCCTGTTTGCCGGCTTCATATTTTTTTGTCCAGCCAGCAGGTGATTGTATTGCTAATTGTAACCCTGTTGGCAACGGCTGCTGTTTATAGTGCAACTGTATATTTTCCGGCTGATTGGTTTTATGCTTTTGAGCGTGATTTGCTACAAGACCAAGATCTGTAGCCGTTTTCAGGTGATCAACGCCTTGCAGGGAGCCATTTACTTTTACCAGGCCCAATGCGTAATAGTGTATTTTACTGCCGCTGTACAGGTCTGCTACGGTATGATCTATCAACAAGGTGTGGGCGCCTGCTGCTGCAGGTGTAAACACTGCCTTAAAGTGATTGCCTTCGGGCACGCAGGGTAACTTTTCTTTTTTGCCGTCTGGTGTTACGAGGTACAGGGTAAATTCCTTCATGTTGCTAAACCAGTGCTGCACGGAATCTCTTTCATTGTCGGCGTACTCGCCAAAGAACACGTTTACTTCCTGTGATTGCCCGGTTTTACCCGTGGTGGAGGTTTCTATCCAGATGGCATGTGCCCGTACCGACAGCACACAAAAGAACAGGATAACAGATAATAATAATTGTTTCATTATGCTACAGTTTTATCACCTCAAAACTAGGTAGCTCCTGATGGTTTCGTTTACGCGAATGGGAAATAGATTTACGCGAAACGGAAAAAGCAGGTATTATAACAGTTGTTGCTCTGCAGCCATCCGGATAAGTGCCGCGGTGTTGCCCGCTTCAAATTTCTGCATCAGGTTGCGCCGGTGCGTTTCCACGGTAAACTGGCTAACACATAGCTCTTCCGCAATACTGGCGGAGGTTCTGCCGGCAGCGATCATACTCAGTACCTGCCTTTCCCGTTTGGTGAGGTGTGGCGTGGCTTTCCGTTCATTTTGCAGGGGGCGGGTCATAATCGTCATCACTTCTGCACTGAAGGCTACTTTTCCCTCCAGCACATCATGCACGCAACGTACCAGTTCTTCAGAGGAAGCATTCTTCAGCAGGTATCCGCTGGCGCCCTGTTGCAGCATTTGCAGGATAATACTGCGTTCACTGTGGTTGCTGATAATGAGTACTTTTGTTTCCGGAGATATTTTCTTGATTTGTTTACACACCTCTACGCCACTGATATCCGGGAGTGTAATATCCAGCAGGACGATATCTATAAAATCGGCGCCGGCCAAAAAAGATAAAAAAGCCTGGCCGGCAGTAAAAGTAGCCATCACCTGCAGGGCTTTGTCAGCCTGTAATAAAGCCAACAGTCCTCCTATTACAATAGGATGATCATCTACAATAACGATGTTATTCATTGACATTAAGTTCTATATTGATAGTGGTTCCCTCGCCTGCCACTGAATCGATTTCAATTTTTCCCTTGAGGAAGTCGATGCGGTTACGGATATTGTCCAATCCCATTCCTTTCTTCGTAGTAGCGGGATTAAAGCCTTTACCGTTATCTTCGACAGAGAGGTAAAAGACATGCTGGTTCTGGCTGCATTGCAACGTGATCTTGTCGGCCCCGGCATGTTTGATAGCGTTGGCTAATAGTTCTTGTGCAATGCGATAGATCAGGATCTGTGTTTTCTCCGGGAGGTCAGCTTGCACGCCGAGCGACTGGAAATTGATCGACAGGCCCGGCGCCATATTCAGCTCACACATATCTTTCAGTGCGGTTTCCAGCCCGAAGTTCAATAGCGATTCCGGCATCATATTACGCGCTATCCTTCTTAGTTCGCTCACCGAATTATCGAGTTGCCCGATGATCTGGAACAACTTTTCATCTTGGAGCTCACTGGCAGTGCCGGAGAGGTTCATTTTTACCCCGGCCAGCATACCTCCCAGCCCATCGTGCAGATCGCGGGCCAGTCGCCTGCGCTCGCCCTCTTCTCCTTCCAGCATGGCTTTGGTGACGTCCAGCTCTTTCTGTTGCACGATCTCCTGCATTTTCCGGGCGGCCAGTTTTTTCTGACTCCTGTAGTAAGACAGTGTCCATATCCCCAGCACCAGCAACAACAGGAATGCGGATGCCACTAACCCGGTAATCAGCCAGGCATTTTTCGTAGATAAGGCAGCCTTTTCATTCTTTGCTTTCAGGGCGATGATTTCCTTTTGGTTTTCTGCATTCCTGAATTTGATTTCCAGGGCATTGATATCCCGTTGTGTCCGGGTCTTATACAGGCTATCACTCAAGCGGCTATACGATTCCAGGTAATGGTAGGCCTGGGGGAAATTCCCCAGCCCCACGTACGCGGAAGTCAGTCCCTTCAACACCTTCACGCGGTTATAATCGAGGCTTGTGAGGCTTTCATCTTCTACCAACCGTAACAGAAGCTCCCTGGCGGCGGTATAGTTTTTCATCTCCAGCAGGGATTCGGCCTTCATCATTTCCAGTTCATCCACCCTGCTGGCTGCATTTATCCCGCTGGAAGCTGCAATGCCTTTATCAAAGCTGGCCAGTGCAGCAGCATATGCTTTCATCTTATGATTGTAAAGGCCCTCCACCATGTAATAGCCGGTATATAAACCCGTTTCAGGATAAGGCGCCAGCAATACTTTCATGGTATCCAGTATATCCTTGGCTGCCGCATACTTCCCCAGGTTGATATAATTTTCTCCCGCCCGGTAAAGGGCCACCAGCAACCTGCTGGGCTCTTTGGCCGCAGGCTTCAGGATAGCGATGGCATGACTGAAATATTGTGCTGCTTTTTCATATTGCTCGGTATTGGTAAATGCCAGGGCTACATTGGTATACTCAGAACCCAGCAGGGAGCTGTCGCCCGACAACACCGCCAGCGGAATGGCCCTATTCAGTATCAGGTCAATAAAAGTAGCATCATCATCTTTTCCCTGTTGCTGTACCGCATAATTCTGCCAGGCGTTGGAGCGAAGCAGGTAGGCATTTTTAGAAGTATCGTTGCGCAGCAGGGAATCTACTTTCATATAGCAGGCTTCACTCCGGGGCACGTCTTCATTGAAATACAGGTATCCTTCATGCGCAAAGGTCTGCGCCCACATCAAAGGATAATTTTTGGCCAGGCGCCGCGCTTCCATCAGGTATTGAGCGGCCCTGGCCTTATCGGTATTCATCCAGCAAAATACCAATAAGGAATTGAGTTTGGACTTTACGCTATCGTTGGTCGCTTGCTGCAACAGCAACGCTACACTGTCGGCGTATCCTTTCTGATGTAAAGGCAGTTGGGCTACAGATGCTACAGACAGGTATATAAAAAAACAAAAAACTAGTAGAACCCGGGTCATGTAAACAAAGTAATTAACAATTACCGATATAAACGAAATAAATCAAAATATACTGGAAAACCAGTAGAAAAGAAATACAGGTTATCAGGATTGACTGGTAGTGCGCCCTGGCGCTACCTTTACATCCGCAGAAAAACCGAACTGCAAGGATGCATAAACATTAAATTTTCAATTATGAAACTATCACAGAAACTACTGCTATTATCTACATTGTTATTGGCCCTGTTTTTTACCGCCTGTAAAGGAAAGAAAGACGACCCAGCTCCATCAGGACACAAAGTTAAATTTAAAGCGATAGCCACTGCCGGCTCCAAAATTACGAATACACAATTCGGTGCATCCGGTGGCGAAGTGACCAGCGCGTCCAACCTGAATGTTACCACCTGGGAAAGTCCGGAAGTAACCTATCCCGGCAACGTAGTAAGCGTGTACCTGGGTGTAGGCGGTGACGGTAAAGACGCTAATGCTGTACTGAAAGCGCAGATCTATGTAGACGGTGTGTTGAAAAAAGAAAGTGTAACTACCGGTACTGTATTTATTGCGAACGTTATTTATACCTTTTAACCCTCATCACCCATCGGCTCCCCTGGCCATGACCGGGGAGCCTGGTTGGGGTTGTGCGGTATCTTCTCTCCCCAAAAAAAATTATACTTTCTTTACATCCCGCATATGCTCACTGGCCCATTCAGCCAGGCGGTACAAATGCGGCAACAGGCTTTCTCCCCGGGCCGTTAACGCATACTCCACCCGCGGCGGAATTTCAGGATACAGCTGGCGGGATATCAACCCATCTTCCTGCAAACGCTTCAAGGTAGCCGTCAGCATCTTCTGTGAAACATCTCCGATCCTTTCCTGCAACTCATGATAACGCAGGGGACTTTCTCCCTGGTCCAGTGTGATCATCACTAATACCGTCCATTTATCACCAATACGGTCAAATACATCCCTTACCGGGCAGAAGTCGACGCTACTATCATTTTTTAAAAATACTTTCATGTTAATGGCTTGATTTTCATCATTACATACCTCCAGGTGCGTAAGATACTTATGCGTACCTTATTTGTTGATATACAACTAGTTAATAGCTTCGCACCAACAAAAGCCCTGCGTGGGCCACAATAATCACCAAATATAAACCATCAACGCACATCATGAAACTAACGTATCGCATTTCCACTATTCTCTTTTTATTATTAATGTTCGTTACCGCCATCACCGATATGATGCGGATGGACGCTGTACTGAAAACCGTGCTGCACCTGGGATACCCGGCCTACCTTCCGGTGATGATTGGCATCGGGAAGTTAGCAGGCATCCTGTTATTATCGCTGCCCCGTTATACCCGCTGGAAAGAATGGGGGTATGCCGGTTTTACGGTATTATTTCTCAGCGCTGCCATTTCTCATGGGGTATCAGGAGATGGTGTGGGAAAAGTGCTGTTTCCATTGGCCATGGAGGCACTGTTACTGGTATCCTATATCAGTATGTGGCGAGAGATAAACAAATGAAATGATATATAATTCATCGATATTTAGCAGGGAATCAAACATTAGTTTATTTTATGTGTTATTATGGTAAAATGAAAAAGCAACGCCATATATGCTATCGATGAAAAGTAAGCTACCATTCCTGTTCCTGCCATTTATCAGCTGTTGTTACTACGCTAAAGCCCAGACTGCACCCGGCTTTAAGGAGTTGCTCGACAGTGCGATGGTTCGGGATGCGGATCTCAAAACCCAACTTACCAAAAATAAATTAACCGGTCTTGACCAGCATAAACTGAAAGATGCGTACCTGCCAACGCTGGAGCTGAGTGGCATGGCAGGCTATCTCAATGCCACCGCACATGTGATTTCCCCGGAGCTCAACCTGCAACCTTTTCTCAACATCCCCGAAGGGAAGTACAACAATAATATCAACGTATCCGGCTTTTCGGGCCTGGCAAAGGCCGACGCCAAAATGTTGCTCTATGCCGGCGGAAAGATAAAAGCGCTTGGTAAGGCTTTGGAAGAAAAGAAGCTGTCGGAAAATATTTTAGTAGAGAAAACAACCGACGACGTAGTAGCTGTTATTTCCCGGGCTTACGACCAGCTGGCACTGGTACACCAGTCGGGCAAAGTACTCGATGAAGGCAGGAAGCGGCTGGCTGCCAACCGCAAAACGGCCGATAAAGCCCTGGGCTATGGATTGATCACCCCTTATGATCATAAAAAAATAGAGCTGGCACAAGCCACCTTAGATGCCAAGGTTGCAGCATATGAAGGGAAGAAAGCCCTGTTGCTCACGCAGCTGGAAGTATTGACCGGCATCAGCCAGGATAGGTTACGCCTCATAGAACCCGCACTGGTAGCAGTAGTACCGGCCGCCCCACAAAAAACGATTCACGAACGCGCCGAGATCCGTGCCCTCGACCACGGCATCAACGCATCGGCATTTAAAATCAAAGCCGAGCAAACCTGGTGGATCCCTAAAGTCCAGGCCATGGCATCGACCTTTTACCTGGGCCTGTATGGCAGCAGGGTTAAGTCGTCCGACAATATTATACCGCCCATTCCCGCCATTGGCTACCCCGGCCGCAAGCTCGACTGGCGCCCCACTAACCTGAATATTTTCCCGATCGTAATGGCCGGCGTGGGCTTTAAATGGGAAATTTTTGATGGCAGGGAAGGTAAACACGCCATCGAAGTAGCCCGCATTGACAGGGAGCTGCTGCAGCACCAGAAGTACGATGCCCTGCGCAAGCTTACCTTAAACCAGGCCAACAACCAGTCCGAATATAACATTGCCAATGCACAGATAGCGCTGAAGAAAAAACAGAAAGAAGTAGCCGCCGACGCATTGGTACAGGCAGAAAAAGAATTCCGGTATGGTATGAGTAAATCCACCCAGCTGATAGATGCGGAAAATGACCTGGAGATGGCGGAGCTGGAATACCAGAATGCCATTTTCAATCAACGCCGCGCGGCCATTGAACTGATGCGCTCCACCCAGGAGCTGGACGTCAGCAAATTATACTAACTTATATTTCACCGGTCATTACTTACTAATATTAATTGTTATACAATGAGAATCTATACGGGCCTGTTATTAATCAGTTTACTGCCACTCTCTGCCTGTGGCCCCAAAAAGCGCGGTGCTGACGACTTTGAAGGGAAAGCCAAAAAAGATGTGATCTCCTTTGCCCCAAAGGTGACTGGCAGAATACTGAAAATTTATGCGTCGGAAGGACAAACCGTAAAAAAAGGCGATACCCTTGCCCTGCTGGATGTACCAGAAGTATCGGCAAAAATTGCCCAGGCCGAAGGCGCTGTCAACGCCGCCACCGCACAGGAACAGATGGCCCGCAACGGTGCTACCGCCGACCAGATGAAGCAACTCCAGGCCAAGTACAAAGGACTGAAAGAACAATATGATTTCGCGCAGAAATCGTACAACCGGGCCACCAACATGTACAACGACAGCCTGATGTCGCCCCAGGCCTACGATGAAATATACGCGAAGATGCAAGGCGCCAAAGCCCAATTCGATGCGGTAGTAGCAGAACTCGACGATGTAAAAAAAGGTACCCGCATTGAAAAAGTGAAAATGGCCGCCGGCCAGGCCTCCCAGGCCAAAGGCGCCCTACAGGAAGCCAACGTGGCTTACTCCGAAAGATATATTATTGCCACCAACGACATGGAAATTGAAACCATCAGCCTCAACCCCGGGGAATTGGCTACCGCCGGATTCGCCCTGTTCAACGGCTATATCCCGGGCAGCACCTACTTCCGCTTTACCGTACCGGAGAGCAAGATCAGCAGGTATAAAAAAGGCCAGGACGTAAACCTGCAAGTAGTATATAACAAAGAGGAACTGGCCGGCACCATTGCCTATATCAAACAGCTCACCCGCTATGCAGACATCACCACGGCCTATCCCGACTACCAGATACAGGATGCCGTATACGAGATTAAAGTATTGCCGAAAGATACAGGCAAGACGAAAGAGATCCTGGTAAACGCAAATGTTATTCTGAAATAAGCAGGCATGAAAGAATTTATCCGATTGTTGAAACGTGAGTTTAAGCTGTTCCTCAGCAACTCCACCCTGCGCTCCGTATTCTTCCTGGCGCCAGTGCTGTATGCCACCCTGCTGGGATTTGTATACAAAAGCGGGAAGGTGGAAAATACCCCCGTCATCGTTGTCGACAAAGACAATACCCCATTGTCGAACCAACTACTCGAAATGCTGGGCGATAATAAAAGCATCAAAGTGTTTAAATATCTCCGGGAGCCTGCTAATCTCAATGATGAAGTGATCAGAAGAGGCGCCGCCGCCCTGGTGATGATCCCTTCCAGGTTTGAGGCCGACCTCCTCCAGAAGAAATACCCGGAAGTAAATGTATACGTTAATACCGGCAATGTATTAACCGCCAACTTTGCCTCCAAAGCATTGCAATTGACTATCGGCACTTTCTCTGCCGGCGTATCTATCAAAGGGTTGCAGAAGATGGGCATGCCCGCCCCCAGGGCCATTACCCAATACGAACCATTTAAAACCAACTACATCACCTTATTCAATACCACCAGCAACTACCTCATATTCATGTGGCCTGCCATGCTGGCCGTGGTATTGCAACAGGTGATCCTGCTGGCCATGGCTGTGAGCTTTGCGGCAGAGTTTCAGCGTGGGTCATTTGTAAATGAATACCGTCACCTGCGCCGCTGGGCCTTCCCTATCATGCTGATAAAAGTAATTCCTGTATGGGTATTTTCTATCCTGATTGTATCCATCTATTACCTGATGCATATTCTTTTTTATGTACCGCTGCCTCATGGCATTGTCAATTTCATGTGGCTCACCGCTTTCTTCGTTGGATCGGCTTCCTTCATGGGCGTGTTTGTCAGTATCCTGATTCCCGATGCACTGAAAGCCACCCAAGTACTGATGGTGATCGCCTCCCCGGCGTTCATTATCAGCGGCTTTACCTGGCCACTCAATGCCATGCCCGTGTTCGTGCAGGCGCTGGCCAACATCATCCCGCTAACACCTTTCCTGCAGGCTTTTAAAATACTACTGATACAAAAAGGCTCGGTAACACTCACCTATCCATATATCCAGCACCTCGGTATTTTATTGCTGGCCTATGCCTTCCTGGGCTGGCTGGCCCTGAAAATAAAGCTACGGGGCCTGTTTAAGGTGGCCACCACGCAGTCATAAACAGCGTAACAAAATAGTGATAAATACCCGGGGAGATATTTGCAAAAATAGTGTTGAAGAAAGTCAACCTGGTTCTTGTTTGTTTCGGCAGGCTGACAGACATTTGACACATGTGTAACAAGTACTTTTTTCTCCTCCTGGCAGCCTGTCTGAGCATGACTGCCTTGCAGGCCCAGGACCGGCAGCAGCTGGCCCGCAAGATACTCGCCGACAAACAGCTGGATACCGTTCAGGCCATGGCAGCACGGCTGCTGGCCAAAGGTTTCAATGCCGGCGATGGATACCCCCAGGTGTGGATTCGTGATATGAACACCTTTATCGAAACCTCTTGTAAGGTATATAACATAGATACCATCCGTAAAAACCTGCTGACCTTCTATGCCCTGCAGCAACCCAACGGCGAAATCGTAGACGGGTACGTACTCAAAGGGCATGTGACCTGGAATGATCCAAATATCTATACGTCGGACATGGAACCCCCACAGGTAGGCTTTAAAAACACCGTGGAAACAGACCAGGAAACCTCCCTGATACAAGCCTTCGCCAAATACATCCGGCTGACCGGCGACAGCGCCATCCTCCGGGAAGTAATTGGCGGCAAAACTGTTTTACAACGAATGGCCCTATCGGTGCAATATCTCCTGGAAAACCGCTATAGCCATAAATATAAATTGCTGACCGGCGCTACTACGCAAGACTGGGGCGATGTACAGGTAGAAGGCGGCGCCACCGTAGATGTAGACGAGCTCACACACTGGGCAATAGATGTATACGACAATGCCATGTTTGTGATCGCCCTCAAAAACCTGGGCAGCTTCTCTACCACGGATGCCGATAAGCAACGCTGGGCAACATTGGAAAAACTAACGGCCACCCACATACGCAAATACCTGTGGGATGAACAACACCAAAAGTTCATTCCGCATCTGTATGTTAAAGACTCTCCCTTTCCGCCGAATTTTGATGAAAACAAGATTCACTTTTACGGCGGCACAGCGGTAGCAATTGAAGCAGGGTTGCTTTCTAAAAAAGAAATTGCACATGTCAACCAGCAAATGCTGGAAAATGTAAAACTATCAGGGGCCCCCTCCATTGGCCTCACGCTTTATCCGCCCTACCCGGAAGGCATCTGCAAAAATTCCAATGCCTCCAAACCTTATATCTACCAGGATGGCGGCGACTGGAGCTGGTTTGGTGGCCGCATGATACAACAACTTGTTGCCAACGGTTTTGTTGGGGAAGCCTATAACGAAGTACAGCCCATGATTAACCGGGTGATAAAAAACGGGAAGTTCTATGAGTGGTATGGTATTGATGGGAAACCAGCCGGCAGCGCCGATTTCAAAGGAAGCGCCGGCGTATTGTCCAAAGCGATAGAGATGCTGAAGAGCTGGGCAGCAGCAAACAAATAACTTTTGTTATTAAACGCGAAGAAGTGGGCAATCACCCACTTCTTCGCGTTTTTTCAATGATTATAACGACCAAACGGCCAGTTCATAGCCATCCGGGTCCGTGAAATGAAACCGCCGGCCACCGGGAAAACTGAAAATATCTTTTACAATAGTGCCTCCCGCCGCTATCACCTTCTCCTGCGTAGCTTCCAGGTTATCTGAATAAAGAATGATTAAAACCGTTCCCCCCACCGGTTTCCCGATGGTAAAACCACCATCTACATAATCGCCTTCAAATGCAGTATACTCAGGTCCGTAGTCCGTAAATTTCCAGCCAAAACTTTTGCTATAAAATTTTTTCGCTTTAGAAAGGTCTTTCGACAAGAACTCAATATACTGTACCTGCTCGTGTTTCAATTTGCGTTTAGATTGCGTATCTGCCATATTGCGGGTCTTTTTGTAAAGATATAGTATCGTGCATTCTACCCGTTTGTAGAAAAACGACAATATAAAATGGATTCGGCGGCAATGCCGTGTGAAATTAGCAGGATAAACATAAAATAAATATCTCTTAAATCAGGCGCTTTACCCTGAATACACCATCAATCTGGTGTTCTCTATATACAATATGATCACCTTCCGGTTTCTGTGAACTGGCACGGTCCATACGGAACTTACCGGTAATATACCCGCCCACCGGACCCACGCTGTAAACATTCAAATACCCGGGACTGGGAAGCGATGTTTGTCCTACTACATAATAACTCAGGAAAACCTGGCTGCCTGGCAGCTGCATCTGGTAATAAGTTTCTACAGACCAGCCGCGACTGCCCACCGGTGTGCCCAACCAGGTAATGCTACATTCAGGATAAGAACCTTCCCAGGGTAAGCCACCCACACGGTTTACACCGTTGTTGCTGGTGCCGGTAGCAGCTCCCATCAGTTGCCAGTCGCCTCCATCAATTTTTACTGCAATTCCTTCCGGCATCACATATATCCGGGCCCATATCAATCCCAGCGCACCGTCTTTTAATTTGAGCCGTATACTCACCGTGGCGGGATTAGTAGCGGGGATGTTTGCCGGCGCTTCATAGGTGGCATGGCTGCCATCGGATGTTAACCTACCGGCTCCTGACAACTCCCATTTGTCGATGTATTTCAACGGCAGATCATTCGTAGGACTGTTGATATAAGTCTCTACACCTTCTTTCGTTAGCGGCGCCAGTAAGTCCTCCATACTGGCATTGAAATAACTTTTCACCGACAATTTCGTGGTGCTGCCTGGATCTACAAACGCTTCTTCCGGCGTTATAAATATAGCTTCAAAGAAGCTCCAGTCGCTGAAATGCGTAGTTTTCACGCTGACAGATTTCATTTCCTTATTCAGCGTTACGCCGCCGACCGCCTTCCATTTTCCGTAATCATCCTGATAAGCAATGCCCAATGCTTCCGGAAAGGTTCTGAGCAACTCCTCCTCCCGATAACGAAAGGTGATGGTGGCCGGTTTGCTGAGCGCCTGGTGGGGTGTAATACGAAAAGCTTTACCCAGTCCGGCAATATTGGTATTGGTAATAGGCTGTATCGTAAACACGGTGGCGCTGTTGACCGCGCCAGCCGGGATATCTATGGATATATGGGTATCTGTCGTGGCAATAGTACCTCCTGCAGGACCAATAGTTTTAGTGACAGGGGTACCATCTACCACGCCTACCGGCACTTTTAGGCCACCACTGGTATCTGTAACGGGATCAGGAGTCGGCTCGGGTACTACGTCATTATTTTTCTGGCAGGAGGCCAGGAGTATGGCCAGCAAAGTGGCTTTCCAAAAATGCTTTATCTGTTGCATATAATGTCGGGGGGATTTATCCTGGCACAAAATTACCCCGCGGTGGTGTAGCCCAACTCGGTAGTACTACGGAGAAATAAAATTACGTTGTGACCATTGGCCCAAAGCATCGCTAAACACCATCAGATATTTTATACCTTTACGGCATGGATGCCCTGCTTAAAAAGACCTCTCATCTGCCGCCACCTGTTCTCCGTCCGTATATCGACCGTTTCTGGACCTGCGAAGGTACTGCTGCTATCTATTCGTTCCCTACCCTGGCTGCCGGCACCGGTGCAGAGATGATCTTCCAGCTCAAAGCGCCCATGATACTCACTGCAAATGAACATACTGTTTATACACCACCCCCACAGGCCCTTTATTGTATTCGTCGCCATTATTACAAGGCCATGATCAACCAGGATCATTACTTTATCGCAGTGCGGTTTAAAGCAGGCGCCATCAGGCATTTCTGCCCGGTACCAGTAGCGGATGTGATAGAAAGCTTCCCGGATATACAGTTGCTGTATGGAGGCGAGGGTAAAAAATTGGCCGACAGCCTATTGGGCAGCATCAACCTATCGCAGCAGTTAGCATGCATCGCAGATTTCCTGGTTGGCTTATTACACAAATATCATCGCCCACAAACCTTGATAGATGCTGCGGTACAACAGCTGTATTACAACCGGGAAATCCCGGACCTGGTATCTTTCAGCGCCAGCCTGGGAAGCAGTTACCGGCAGTTCGAGCGACTATTTATCAATAATTTGGGGATCACTTCTAAATCGTTCCAGCAAACCGCACGGCTGAACAATGCGCTAAAATATCTTATATCCAATCAGGTACGGGATTACCTCCCGGTTGCATTTGATTTCGGGTATTATGACCAGTCACATTTCATCCGGGCCTGCAGGAAATATTTCGGTAATAAGCCGCGTGCTATCCTGTCTCAAGCCAACCCGGACACACATTTTTACTTATCCTCCTTCAATGCATCCGGCTCACTGGATAAAAAATAAACATTCCAGTCTTTCGACTTCCATCCCTCCATCTTCCTTACAAATTCCGCCAGGTAGGGCTGCTGGAAATGATACCGGAGGCTGGCCTGATCGCGATAATGTTCTATCAGTGTAAAGGCGCCTGCTTCTCCCGGCTCAGGATACCAGGTATAGTCTATACAGCCCGGCTCTTTCCTCGTTTGCACAGCCAGTGCTTCCAGCATCTGCCGGAATTCATCCATTGATGCCGGCCGGATATACAATTTTGCAATAACGAATTTCTCTGTTGTCGTGGTAGTGCTCATAGTTTGATTTTTTTTTGCTGGTTGTGGCAACATACAGCTGTCCTTCTTTACCAACGGGCTGCCCAAAGCCGGCATAGCCAGTACTATAACGACCAGCTGCCATAGAATCCTCTTTTTTGTACAGTTCATAAATAATGTTGTTGATTTGAAATGATGGGGCAAAACTAGACCTTGAGCAGGTCCTAAAATTGTATAATTCTGCCAATATAAAAAGTTGTGGGAAAACAAAAAGCGCCTTACTAATGCAAGGCGCTTGAAAATTTGGAGCGGAAGACGGGACTCGAACCCGCTACCTACAGCTTGGGAAGCTGTCGCTCTACCAGGTGAGCTACTTCCGCAGGATGACTAAAGATAAAAAATTTAATCATTCAAATGGCTGATTTCTCTTCAAAATAAAGATGAATGTAAAAATGTAAATAAACATTATAGGCGAGCTAAAATTTGCAACATGGTTATGATAATAATTGTTTATCACGCTGTAAAATGTCCTATTTTTGTTACGTGAGATATTTTGCTATCATATTAAGCATGGTCCTTCTGGCGCTAAGCACTGTAACGTGCAGCGATGAACTGCCATTGTCTGTAGCAAAAAGCAGCAGTTACGGGGTGAACAATGCCGATACACATCAGCATGCTCATAAAGATTTCTGCTCCCCTTTCTGTGCATGCAGTTGCTGCGCAGCACCGGTCATTCTTTCCATGACCCATTTCACAACAATTCCTGCTACGCTCACTACTTTTATTTATAGCGAAACACCTGCTGGTGTTATTTCCGACCTTCCGCAAGCAGTTTGGCAGCCTCCCCGGGCCTGATCCACGCCTTATTTTTCTCCTGGTTGCTGATGCAGCCAACAGCCTTATCGTAAACTTCCGTATCATTTTCTGCTACCGCGAAAAGGGAATCTTATGCCTGCTGACATAAGGACCACACTTTCGTTACCGGGGAGTGATTACTGGCGCACTTCTGTCATTACCGGCATTTGTTGCGCTGTGGAGTACAACTTATTATTAGCTATGCTTAACAAAATCATTCATTTTAGTATAAAGAACAAGTTGATCATCGGCCTGTTCACGCTGGCGCTGATTGTGTGGGGCGTCTGGAGCGCCCTTCGCCTGCCCGTGGATGCGGTTCCGGATATCACGAACAACCAGGTACAGATTATTACCCAAACGCCTACCCTGGCAGCCCAGGAAACAGAGCAACTCGTCACCTATCCCATCGAACAGAGCCTGGCCAACCTGCCAGACCTCGTTGAAATGCGCTCTATCTCCAGGTTTGGCCTTTCTGTGATTACAGTGGTGTTTGAAGATGAAGTAGATATTTATTTTGCCCGTCAGCTGATCGGTGAAAAGCTCAAAGAAGCGGAGCAAAAAATCCCCAAAGGTATCGGTACACCCGAGCTGGCGCCAGTGAGTACCGGCCTCGGCGAGGTGTATCAGTATATTCTCCATCCTAAGAAAGGGTCGGAGAACAAATACACCGCCATGGACTTGCGCACCATGCAGGACTGGATTGTAGCCCGTCAGCTGTATGGCACCAAAGGTATTGCGGAGGTAAACAGCTTCGGTGGATTGCTGAAACAATACGAGGTGGCCGTTAACCCGGCCAAACTCAAAGGCATGAATATTACCATGACCGAAATTTTCAATGCACTTTCCAAAAACAATGAAAACACCGGTGGCGCCTATATCGATAAAAAACCGAATGCTTACTTTATCCGCGGCATTGGCCTGGTGGGTAATATGGAAGATATCCGCAACATTGCCGTCAAATCAGTGAATGGTATTCCAGTACTGGTGCGGGATGTGGCAGATGTACAACTGGGCAGCGCTATCCGTTATGGCTCGGTAACGTACAACGGAGAAAAAGAAGTGGTGGGCGGAATCGTGATGATGTTAAAAGGCGCCAACAGCGCCGCTGTAGTAACGCGGGTAAAAGAAAAGCTTAACACTATCCAGAAATCTCTTCCGGAAGATGTGGTCATTGAAGCTTACCTCGACAGAACAGACCTGGTGAACAGGGCTATCAACACCGTAAAAACCAATCTCGTTGAAGGCGCCCTGATCGTGATTTTCGTGCTGGTATTGTTCCTCGGTAATTTCCGTGCGGGGCTCATCGTTGCATCCGCCATCCCACTGTCCCTGCTTTTTGCGCTGGGCATGATGAATGCCTTCGGGGTGAGTGCCAACTTGATGAGTTTGGGCGCCATCGACTTCGGATTGATTGTAGACGGCGCCGTGATCATCGTGGAAGCTACCTTGCATCATTTATCGCTGCGCAGCTCTACGCAAAAACTTACCCAGGCTGAAATGGATGAAGAGGTATATGTTTCCGCCTCCAAGATCCGCAACAGCGCCGCTTTCGGGGAAATCATCATCATGATTGTGTATATACCTATTCTCACATTGGTAGGCATAGAAGGAAAAATGTTCAAGCCCATGGCACAGACCGTGGCTTTCGCTATTCTGGGTGCTCTCTTGCTCTCCCTTACCTATATCCCCATGGTGAGCGCACTGATACTACCGAAAAAAGTATCGCATAAAAAGAATGTATCCGACAAGATCATGGATTTCTTCCACCGGTTGTATGCGCCTGTTCTCAGCTGGGCCATCCGCTTTAAAGTGGCTGTGGTGGGTGCTACGGTGGCCATCTTTGGCATCGCCGTATTGCTGTTTAGCCGTATGGGCGGTGAGTTCATTCCTCAGCTGGAAGAAGGTGATTTTGCTTTTCACTGTATCCTCCCGCAGGGAACGTCTTTGTCGCAGAGCATTGAAACCTCCATGCAGGCGAGCCGGATTATACGCGCCTTCCCGGAAGTGAAGATGGTGGTAGGCAAAACCGGTAGCGCGGAAGTGCCCACGGATCCTATGCCGCCGGAGGCTACCGACGTGATGGTACTGCTGAAACCAAAATCGGAATGGACTACCACCAGGACTTACAACGAGCTGGCAGACGCTATCATGGAAAAACTGGAAGTGATACCCGGCGTTTTCTTCGAGGCCAACCAGCCAATACAGATGCGCTTTAATGAGCTGATGACCGGCGTGCGACAGGACGTAGCTATCAAGATCTTCGGTGAAAATATAGATACGCTGGCATCGCTGGCGCCCAGGGTAGCGGCGGTAGTGCAGTCGGTAAAAGGAGCCACCGAACCACAGATCGAAAGAACAACCGGGCTTCCACAAATCACTGTACAATACGATCGCGCCAAGATTGCTGCTTATGGTATGAACATAGAGGACATCAACCGCACCGTACGGACAGCATTCGCCGGCGAGGCGGCAGGCGTTGTGTTTGAAAACGAACGCAAATTTGATATGGTGGTCAGGCTCGACAGCGCCAGCCGCTCCTCTATCGACGATGTACGCGACCTGTTTGTGGCCTTACCAGATGGTAACCAGATCCCGCTTTCCCAGCTGGCCGATATCTCCTTCCGGGAGGGGCCTGCACAGATAAGCCGTGAAGATGGCCGTCGCCGCATTGTAGTCGGCTTTAACGTTAAAAACAAGGATGTTCAAAGCGTGGTGAAAGACATACAGCAAAAGCTCACCGCCGCCAGGCTGTTGCCATCCGGCTACTACTACACCTATGGCGGTACTTTTGAAAATTTGCAAAAGGCCTCCGCACGATTAATGATCGCGGTACCAGTAGCACTGGCATTGATATTCCTGCTGTTGTACTTTACCTTCCGCTCCATTAAAGAGTCGGTGCTCATCTTTACCGCTATTCCTATGAGTGCCATTGGCGGCGTTTTTGCCTTGCTGCTGAGAGGCATGCCTTTCAGTATATCTGCAGGCGTAGGCTTCATTGCTTTATTTGGCGTAGCAGTATTAAACGGGATTGTGCTGATCAGCACCTTCAATCAGCTGGAAAAAGATGGCATCAGCGATCTCATAAAACGGGTAGTCGAAGGTACGAAGATCAGGCTGCGCCCCGTGCTGATGACTGCCACCGTAGCGTCTTTCGGCTTCCTACCCATGGCCCTGTCGAGAGGCGCCGGCGCAGAAGTGCAACGGCCGCTGGCCACCGTGGTAATTGGTGGGCTGATCACCGCCACCTTCCTGACGCTGGTGGTGTTGCCGCTGTTATATATCCTCTTCAATACCGGTTTTAAGCGGAAATTCCCACCAGGAGCCGTTGCGGTAGCATTGCTTGGATGCCTCTTATTCCCCCGGGCGGTTGCAGCACAGGATGTTCCGGAAAAACGCCAGGGCATTAACGATGTATTATCGATGGCGCAACAGAACCTGCAATACAACATCAACAAGGCGCAGGAAAAAAGAACCAATATACAGCTCCATTCGGCCGGTATGTTACCGAAGACCGGCGTATTTGCAGAAAATGAAGACCTGCGTCCCAGCGATCACACCGGCATCTTAAAGGTGGGTCTTTCCCAAGCAGTAGCCTGGCCAGGGCTCTACAAGGCGCAGAAGAAACTTTATACAGAACAGGCCAGGTATTACCAGGTGAACAGCGCCATGCTGAATGTATCCATTAAGAAAGACATCCGGCAGGTTTACTATCAGCTCTGGTACCTCGATGATAAAGCCAGTCTCTATCAGCAGCTCGATAGCATCTACCAGTCTTTAACGGCAGCTGCGGTGCTGCGGGTAAAGGCAGGCGAAAATCCCGGGCTCGACAGCATCTCTGCCCAGGCCAGGCAAAGGGAGCTGCGGGCACAACTGGAACAGCTGAAAGATGATATCACCATCCAGCAGCAATCATTGAAACAGTTATTGAATACAACAGATGCCATCCTGCCATTGGATGCACCGCTGGAAAAACTCGGGTTTACCTTTACCGGCCCGGCTACCGACAGTCTGCATCCCGCACTGGCCCTACAACAACAGAACGTGCACATTGCTTCGGCAAACGTGTCGGTGATCAAAAATGAGAACCGACCTGAATTTTCCGGCAGGTTCTTTAGCCAGCGGCTATACGGCGCTACAAACCCTTACAGCGGTTTTTCGGTAACCGCGTCTGTTCCGTTGCTGGGTCTCGGCGCATACCGTAATAAGGTAAAAGCCGCCCGGGCGGAAGCGGATGTGCAACAGCAACAACTGGAATATAATAAACAGGTATTTAGTACGCAGCAATCGCAGGTAACGAAAGAGGTGGAAAAGAATAACCGCATGCTCCTTTTTTATGAAAGCTCCGGCCTCAAACAGGCACAGGAGATCATCAAAGCAGCTACACTGGCCTATCGCTCCGGCGAGATCAGTTTTGCCGAGCTATCGCAATTCCTGACGCAGGCCATCACCATCCGGCAAAACTACCTGGACGTGCTGAATGCATATAACCAGGCCGTTATTCAATACAACTATTTTAACAATCTATAAATTATTTAAGCCTTGTATAAAATGAGCAGGAAAATTATCATCACTACCTTATGTGCAGGCGCCCTCTGGCTAACCGCATGCTCCGGATCCGGCCCCGGCAAAGGCGCTGCCGGAAAGGAAGCCGCGGCCAATGGTGAAGGCAGCCATAAAGAGGAACATGAAAATCCCAATACGGTGACGTTTTCTCCCGAGCAAATCAAAAGTATTGGAATCAGTACCGGCATCATAGAAACAAAACAGCTTAGCTTCTCTCTAAAAACCAATGGTACATTACGTGTGCCCAATCAGAATAAAGCAACCATCAATTCGCTTTACAACGGCGTAATCAAGACGCTGCTGATCCAACCGGGCAACACTGTAAAAAAAGGACAGGTGATTGCTACCCTCAGCAACCCTTCTTTTGTACAATCGCAAAGTGAATACCTGGCCGTAATGACCCGGCTAAAGCTCGCTGAACAGGAAGTAACACGACAGCAGGAACTGACCGCAGGCAATGCCGGCGCGCTGAAAAACCTCCAGGCCGCAGAAACAGCATATAAAACGCTGCAAACACAACGGTCTACCCTCAGCCAGCAAATCAGGATGATGGGGATCAACCCCGATCAACTATCTAATGGCAGGCTCATCGCAGATCTTTCTGTTCGCAGTCCTATCAACGGTGTAGTGAGTAATGTAGCTGTGCAGATAGGTAGTTATGTAGACCTAACCTCTCCTATTGCAGATATCGTGGACAACAGCCAGCTGCACCTGGATTTGTTTGTGTATGAAAAAGATCTTTCTAAATTGAAAGAGGGACAGACCATCCACTTTACGCTGACCAATAATCCCGGCAAAGAGTATGATGCGCAGATCTTTTCACTGGGTTCCACCTTCGAAGGCGAATCCAAAGCAGTTACCGTTCATGCAAAAGTAAAAGGCGATAAAACAGGTCTGATAGATGGCATGAATATCACGGCTATCATTAGCCTGCAGAAAGCAACGGTACAGGCTATTCCAACAGAAGCCATCGTGAATCATCAGGGCCAGGATTATGTTTTCATGGTGACCGATGAGCATGCCGAAGCAGAACATCACCAGGAAAGCGAAGCTGGCCACGATCATAACGCCGGGGAACCGCATGATCATAAAGAAAAAGATACGCCAGCCGCAGGTCATGGCATTACCTTTGAAAAAGTGCCCGTAGTGAAAGGCACTACCGATGTCGGGTATACGGAGATTACTTTACTGAAGGAAATACCTGCCGCTTCAAAGATTGTGGTAAAAGGTGCCTTTTTTGTACTAGCGAAAATGACAAATGCCGGGGAAAGCCATGAACACTAAGTTCATGGCTCTCCGGATGCTCTAACTATAAATAAACTTTCTATGAATACTACTTCAGCAACAGCGCCGGTGCAGCTGCCGGAAGCCACTAATCATAATGCCCATGATGATCAAGATGATCATACGGAGAAGGAAACCACCCATGCTCATGGAGGACTATTGGGCAAACACTCGGAGCTCATCTTCAGTTTACTCTGTGGTGCATTGCTGGGTACGGGGTTTGGCTTGTCTTACCTGGAACTGGTTCCTTCCACCGTTTCACTGGTGCTTTATATAGGTGCTTATTTCTTTGGCGGATTTTATACCGCCAAAGAAGCAGTACAAACCATTGCGAAGGGAAAATTTGAGATCGATTTTCTTATGCTGGTAGCTGCCGCCGGCGCCGGTATTCTTGGTAGCTGGGCAGAAGGCGCCTTGCTATTATTCCTGTTCAGTCTTGGTCATGCGCTGGAACATTTTGCCATGGAACGGGCTAAGAAATCTATCGCGGCCCTGTCAGAACTGGCGCCCCGTACCGCTTTCCGGAAAGAGAACGGCAGCACGCGGGAAGTATCTATCACAGATCTCACTCCCGGAGATGTGATCATAGTGAAGCCCAACACTAAAATTTCGGCAGATGGTATTGTGGTAAAGGGCAACAGTAGCGTAAACCAGGCGCCTATTACCGGCGAAAGTATGCCGGTAGACAAGAAAGCAGTAGATGACCCGAAAATAGCGGTAGACAAGGCTGCATCCCTCGATGCCACCTACAAAGTATTTGCTGGCACTATCAATGGAAATGAGTTGCTGGAAGTAAAGGTAACGAAGGCAGCGAACGACTCTACCTTATCCAGGCTGATTAAGCTGGTGAATGAAACACAGTCGCAGCAATCGCCTACCCAACGCTTTACTGGCCGGTTTGAAAAATACTTTGTGCCGACAGTCATTCTCATCGTAACATTATTATGCTTTGCCTTCCTGGTAATAGACGAACCATTCAGCAAAAGTTTTTACCGTGCGATGTCGGTACTCGTTGCCGCCAGCCCTTGCGCACTGGCTATTTCCACTCCCAGCGCCGTACTGAGCGGCGTGGCACGTGCCGCCAGGGCCGGTGTACTAATCAAAGGCGGTGGGCCGCTGGAAGACCTGGGAGCACTGGAAGTATTAGCATTCGACAAAACCGGCACACTCACAGAAGGCAGGCCTAAACTCACCAAAATCATCCCCCTCGCGGGGATGACAGAGAATGAGCTGTTGAAGATCGTAGTAGCGGTAGAATCGCTGAGCGACCACCCGCTGGCCAAAGCTATTTCAAAAGGTGGCCGGGAGCGATTGAAAAATGAACCCATTCCCTCCGCGCATGGTATGGAAGCCGTGTTGGGCAAAGGCATCAAAGCAGCCCTGGGAGCCGATACTATCTATATGGGTAACATGACCCTTTTCAAATCGCTCGATCAGGCGCAGCCCAATGATGACATTGCAGCACAGGTAACCGCCTCTGAGAAAGAAGGGAATACCACCATGCTCGTGCGCAGCAACCAGGAGTACATTGGCATTATTGCCTTGATGGATACACCGCGGGCGGAAGCCCAACAGGCATTAGCTGAACTGAAGGCGGCAGGTATCCGGCGCATGGCCATGCTCACCGGCGATAATGAAGAAGTAGCCAAAGCGGTAGCCGCCGAAGTGGGCGTAACCGATGTATATGCCGGTCTCCTTCCCGAGCAAAAAGTAGCTGTTATCCAGCAGCTCACCAAAGATGAAAGCAGGATTGCTATGGTAGGCGACGGCGTAAACGATGCCCCTGCCATGGCGAAAAGCACCGTAGGCATAGCTATGGGCGCCGCCGGAAGCGATGTAGCATTGGAAACCGCCGATATTGCCCTGATGGGCGATAAGCTGTCACTGCTGCCATTTGCCATAGGATTGAGCCGCAAAGCACGGAAGATCATTCGTCAGAACCTTGTGATTAGCCTGGGCGTAGTAGCCATTTTGATACCGCTCACCATTTTGGGTATTGCTTCTATCGGTCCTGCTGTGGTAGCGCATGAAGGGTCTACGCTGGTGGTAGTATTTAATGCTTTACGTTTGCTGGCCTATAAATGGGGACAAAAATAGACGTCTATCACTATAACAAATAAGGCTTATAAGTAAACATTACCCGCCTTGTTTACTTTTAGTGCCGAGGTAACTCCTCCCCGCTGCCAGGTGATTAATAGCGTCTGCCATGCGTTGTATCCTCGCCTCTGGTACGGTTACTTCCATGATCCATTGCAGGCATTTTCCCTGCTCCGCCGGCGAGGAAGCCTGGAAATTGCGCAGGGCTTCAGGCTCGTCCTGCAGGCACTCGAGAAAATCGGTGGGTATAATTTCTTTTGTTTGCTGGCCAACGGGATATAATATCAATCGCACTTGTTCGCCCGCCTCTTTCCTGATCTGCTTGCGGATGGCAGCCTTTACAGGCAACATCATCACACCTTTTTTGAGAGGCATCAGGTTGCTGACCGGCAATTCATATTGATCAATGAACCCGCTGACTTTACGCATGCCGAAATAGCCCTGACCTTTGGGCAGGTCCGGCAGGCGTATGAATGTCCAACCGCCTTTACCGTCGAAACGTTCGAGTGGTAATACCTTATCAATGAGTGGTGTATCCATGACTGATGGTAAAGTTATCATAATTGTGATGAATAAAAAAGACGGCGCCTGTCGCCCTATCCCATTATATTTTCTTGTAGTACAAATGCGACAATCTTTTTAAATAGCCGGCGCACTTGATAAATACCGCTGTTTTTAATCACTGAAATAGGCAGCGATTATTTAAATTACTGTATTCGTTAACCAATAATTTTACAATTATGAAAAAACTATTTATCGGCGCTTCGGCGCTCATGCTAGCTTTTGCCGTTAACCAAACTATCGCCGCCAATAATCACAAAACTCCCAAAAAAGCCAAACGCGATTGTACCAACTGCAATGCAGAAAATAAGAAATGTATCGATAATGTGTGCGTTACCGGCACTAAGTATTATACTTCATCTGTACTGATAGGCACAAATCCTGTCCGCTACAAATGTACCTACCACTACGAATGGCGCGACGGATCTGTAAGCCCCGATTACACGCTGATTAGTGGCTTTCAATGCCCGCTTTAATTTTTTTATTACAACCAATTTCTGAAACCAGGGGTTTCCATAATTAGGTAACTCAGGAGGGGACGTCTCGTTTGTTTCGAGATGTCCTCTTATATTTTAGGTAGTAGATTGAGGCACTCCTTTCTTTTTTTGGGGAAATGGGAATTATCTGGGGCCCCTCTTGTCCGCTAAATTCAGGATGAAATCCACCAAATCCAGGAAATAACATCAGGCAATCAATCGCTTACTTCATTTTTGTCCTATAAAACAAACTTCCATGCGATTAACTCTCCTCTTATTCTTCGCCTGCTTGATTTCTTATAGGGGCTTTGCCCAGGGAACATTCACGCTTCAAGGTGAAACAGACTCCATTTTCAACGGCGCCTATATTCATATTTATGGTGTAGACTGGTCAGGATTGAATCCAAAAATATCCGACTCAACACAGGTTGTTAACGGTCATTTTTCTTTTAAAGGTAACCTGGCTACGCCAGGCCTGCTACTTTCCGTATTCACGTCAGGTGAACCACGTGCAATTACCCAGGTTTACCTGGAAGCACGCAACATGAAACTGACGTTAAAAGGGAAACGCTGGCAGGAAAAAGGAAATGCTGTGTTGACCAACTCGCAAAGTAATAGCGATTGGCAGGAACTGCGATTTCTGAATGAGGCTACATGGCGAACACTTTCTTTGGTGTATATGCGCAGGGACAGTCTTACCCGTTTACAGCCGGATTATCCACTTGTCGCCATCAACGATACGCTTAAAAAATTGAAGCAACAGATGTTGAAAACCGAAACAGATTGGGTGATATGCCATCCCAAAGCATATATTTCCCTTGTAAAGCTTTCTTATTCCATATTCAACGACCTTACGCCCGAAAGAGCACTGGACATGTATAACCATCTATCCTCAAAATTACGCAGCGGCGCTGAAGGCGTCGCACTACGCAAGCGTATTAACAGCAGAATAGCCATCCGGCCGGGCAATATAGCGCCTGAGCTAACGGGGAGGGATACTGCCGGCAGGCAAATTACACTGAAAAACAACCGTGATCGTTATGTATTACTGGATTTCTGGGCTTCCTGGTGTGGCCCCTGCCTGGAACAGATACCCCTCGTAAAAAAATTCCGGGCTGCAAACCAATCCAAAAACCTTACTATTATTGGCATTTCGCTCGATAACGACATTAAAAAGTGGAAAAATGCCATCCTGGAAAATGAGCTGAACTGGGTACATGTTTCTGACCTGAAAGGTTGGAAAGGGGAAATAGCTATAAACTACAATGTTTATTTTATCCCCCGGAATGTATTGATTGGCCCGGATGGGCGTATTATAGCCTTAGACATTGATCTGGATAAATATGTTTTGTAACCTTCTTCAGGAATTAACTTAATTTCCATCCATGCAATTGCTTTTGAAAATATTGCGCATGTTGGTGCTGCTGTTATGGATAACTAGTACCGCATACCCGCAACGAGGATTATTGACTAACAACTTAATCTACAACGACTCCACTGTTATATATCTCGCCAACAATTTTATAGCCAGTACAGATGTCGACTATCAACCATTCGATATACGTTTACCATTCAAGGATCTTCATTTCATCGCCTACGGAAAACACCTGGAAATAGCTGTATTTCGTAAGAAGGAATTATTGGATAACGGCGGATACCTTACCGGCGGGTCATTTCGTGACACCATCCAGGGCGATGCTTTTGTTTTTAATACGGCCAATATGTATTTCCAGGTAACCCGAAACGGTAAATTAAGTACAGACTGGACGCCAGTGACGCATACAGGCATTTATATAGATACATTCAGAAACACCCTGGATGATCCATCGAAATTTTTTGTCCGGAGAGGTCTATTTTTAGTGGCAGACAGCCTAGCCAATGGCGATAGCATGCAGGTAAAATTCCGTCACCGCCAGGAGGCGCCTTTCCTCACGCTGCATTTTCTAAAAAAAGATCCGCAGAACATGCCTCCATTCCTAATGTTCTCCACAGATTGTCATGATCCCCACCTGAAACTGGAAGATTTTATTCTCGATTTTTACAGGAAATATCCAACCAAAATACAGGCAGGTCGCTTTGAAACGTTTTATGCAGATTGGCCAGCTCTCCTGGACAGGAAGAAAACCCCGGGCTCGCTGTTGACCAAGGATACAAAAACAGCCTATATATTTCGCTCCAGGAAAGATATTCCCAATGATTCTGCCTTTGAATACCGGGTGGTGGTAAATGATGCCCCTGGCGCTAAATGGCGCAAATCTGGACCTGTTGTATTTGTTTCAGGACTAGCATCCGGTAACCGGTACCGCCTCGAAGTAAGGTATGCCGATAAACCGAACCTGGTGTTTACCAAGAATTTTTATGTGCCTGCTGCCTGGTATCAGCAACCCTGGGTGATCATACTGAACACAGTACTATTACTGGCATTTGTAACGCTGCTATGGCTATTCTTCCGGCAACGGTGGAAGAAACGGCAGCTGGAAGTGCAACGGTCGCGCATTATGGCGCTGTATGCCCAGCTGAATCCCCACTTCTTGTTTAATGCCCTCGGCTCAATCCAGGGACTGTTAAATGAAGGCGAGGTGGAGAAAGCAAATCAGTATCTTTCCGGCTTTGGCGTTCTGTTAAGGAATACGCTAAATAGTGGAGAGCGGTACTTTGTAACATTGGAGCAGGATTTGCAACATATGCAACGATATGTTAGCCTGGAACAACTCCGGCGACCATTCACGTATCACGTGGAAGTGGAACCTGGTTTAAAATTATCGGATATAGCCATGCTGCCCATGCTGTTGCAACCAGCTATAGAAAATGCGCTAAAACACGGATACCGGGGCCAGGGACAAACACTCACCTTAAATATTTACCTGCAACAACAAGGAAATGATCTGTTGATAAAGATCCAGGACGATGGAAAAGGATTTGACGCAAAACATCAGCCCCCGGGGAAAGGCCTTCAGTTAACTGCCAAACGCATCTCTATATTCAACCGCTTCGAAAAGGGAAAGCACATTTATTGGCGAGTGGAAAGCAGCAATACAGGAACTTCCGTTTACTTTACATTCAAAAACTGGTTGGATGATTAAAGCACTTATTGTAGAAGATGAAGAACATAACCAGCATAACCTCCGGCAGCTGCTAAGCAAATACTGCAGCCAGGTGCAGGTAGTGGGTATGGCCACAGATGCTATTGAAGCCAGGCAACTGATTGCGGCCCTGCAACCAAAGCTTTTATTCCTGGATGTGCAACTTTCCGGCTCAAATGCTTTTACCTTACTGCAAGAGCTGGGTAGCTATGACTTTGAAGTGATATTCGTAACGGCCTTCAGCGAATATGGCATCCAGGCAATCCGCTTTTCTGCGATCGACTATCTCATGAAGCCTTTGGATATACAGGAACTGGTAACGGCTGTGAATAAAGCAGTGGAAAGGATTACACAGAAGCAGGAAAATCACCATCTGCGCAACCTATTGCACTATCTTCAACACGCACAAAATAAACAGGAACACCGGATTGCTATTTCATCCCTGAAAGAAATGAGGCTCGTGCCAGTACAGGATATTCTTCGCTGTCAGAGCGAAAACTCCTATACCTTCTTCTATTTATCCAATGGAGAGAAGATCCTGTCCACGATTCCTATTTCCGAATATGAAGAATTACTGCAGCATTACGGGTTCATTCGCTGCCATCAATCGCACCTGGTGAATCGCAGGTATGTTCGGAGCCTGCTGCGCAGTGATGGATATATATTACAAATGATAGATAATACAACAGTGCCGGTTTCCCGCCAAAGGAAAGACATGGTAAAGGAGGAGTTGCTGAAGAATTGAGAGCAGAAGCCCGCCACGCGTTCCGCGTGGCGGGCTTCTGCTCTCAAAAAAATATAACCGGCAATCTACCTGGCAATAAACAACAATGCGTCCGCTACCACGGCTCCATCAGCCCCTGCATTGCTGACTTCCACGTATGCCTTTTCTCCTGTCGGCAACCGGAAAGTACCCAAAGATACCCATTCGCCGGAAGTCTGGCCTTCTACCTTAATGGCATCTGCTGCCACCTTCACCGGCGTCAGCTTTTTCCCATCAAATACCCGCACCTGGGTAACCGTAGCCATGCTGCCCTGTTTCGGCACATAACTATAAATATGATATTCGCCCGCACGCTGAATATCTGGTATAAAACGTACCCACTTCTGCATGCTGCCTTTACTATCATCTATGTACAGGGAAGGACCATACCCTCCTCTTGTCTCTTTCTTCCAATCGCCCTGCAGTTGCACATGTGCAGTATCGTCATTATCTACCAGGATTTCCGGCGTACTGTTGTCTGCCAGCGGATTGGCAGCCAGCAATAGCTGCACCTTTTTTACAGATACTTCCTGTACAGACACGCGGCTATCGATAGCCACCACCGCAGCGGTAGCCGCCGATTGCGCCAACGCCATAAATACCGGCTCCATCCGGATAGAGCCATAGGCGATGTGGGAGGCCGACAAACAAACCGGTACCAGCAAATTGGCACACTCGCCTGCCTTGGGAATCAATGCACGATAGGAAACAGGATACGGGCCGAAACCACCCACCTGCACATCGCCCTCGTTCTTCACCATACCGTTGACTACCAAACGTTGACAGTTATGCGAATCCATCGTATATGCCGCCATGCCTACGCCGTCGTTCACGGTGGCACGACCTTCACAGTTGGCCTGCGTCATCACGTACGCGCCTACCATACGGCGCACTTCCCGCACATACAGCTGGGGCGACCAATGCCCGTTGTTTATATATTCATCTTTAGGGTATCCCCATTTTAACATCTCACGACGTAAATGCTCCGGCATGCGCGGATCATGGCCAATGAAATACAACAAGCCTTTGTTGTATTGCTCATGCTCACGGATAATCTGCTGACGGGTAGCCGCATCTGCTTCAGGATAGTTGTAATTCATCCCTATCATATCGGTAGAAAATGCGCCGTTATTGTTGATATCTGTTTTACCGTTAGGCATTAGGTCAAACTTCAGGAAACTCCCCAGGCCCTTGGCAGGCGTCTTTTCCAGCACACGCAACAAGAGCTCATACCGGGAAACATCATATCCTTCCGGCTGCGTAATGGGGATCATGTTGTTAGCCTGGTTGGTGAGACAGATACGGAAATTATACGCCTGTACACTTTTATCGCCGGTACCTTTTGCCAATAAAGATACAGGGCTGATTCCCCACAACAGGCCACTCTCCGGCTTCCCTGGCGTCTTATAGGGATCTACTCCCTCGGGGAACTGGTGTTTATCCCTCAGCTGCACACCATTATAGGTTTCCTGGTAAACGCTGTTGTCCTCACGACCTACAGTATACGAAACGCCGGCTTTCGCCATCAGGTCGCCCTCGTAGGAACAATCAATAAACACGCGCGCCTTTACTACGATGGGAGATGTTCCCTGCACCGTAATTTCACGGATGTAGCCATTTTCCTTATGCACAGCTGTCAGCTGATGTTCCGTCCACACTTCCACGTTGGCGCCTTTCAGGTAGCCATCAAATGTTTGCGAAGCCACACTCGGCTCAAATATCCATTGTTCAAACTTGCCGTAATGCTGACCAATACGCCGGTAAAAATCACGGGCCAGGCCGGTGATAGCATATTTATTACCGATATCCGTATAGCCCAGGCCGCCGGTGGTAAGCCCGCCCAGGTGTTTGCCAGGCTCTATCAGCAATACGGATTTATGTAATTTTTTGGCGGTGTATGCCGCCATGATGCCGGCGGAAGTTCCACCATATACACAGATGTCTACTTCTTTGGGTGTACCGGCCTGTAAGGCGGCTGGCATGGTTAACAAGCAACAAATAGCCAGTACGCACAATCTGATTGATTTTATCATAGTCGTCATTTTTTTAATAGCCAGGGTTTTGGTCTTTGATCGGGTCAATCGCTTTATTATAGTTGTATTCGGTAGTGGGAATAGGCCACAGCAGATGCTTATCTGCTACCGTAATTCCTTTCACCGCCTTAATCACTTCTTTTACAATACCCAGTCGCTTCAGGTCCAGCCAGTGTTTGCCTTCGCCGCAATCTTCATAGGCGCGTTCCTTTACTACCTGATCGATGAATACCTGCAGACTTCCATAGTCTGCCATTTTAAAATCAATCGTAGCATCTGCCACCAGTGGGTTCTTCCCATATCCCCGCCGGTGTACCATGTTCAGCTTTTCCAATGCATCGGTCGTAGGACCGTTATTGACACGGCTGTCACATTCGGCATAAAACAACAGCAGATCCGCATAACGGTACATGGGATAATCGTTGCCCGCAGCTGTGGTAGTAGTTTTGTCGCTGAATTTTTTATTCAGGATAGTACTTGATCCCAGGCCAAACGTTTGTACATACCAGTTAAAATCATATCTCAGGTCTTTTTTGTCCCAGTCACGTATAAAAGTATTATTCACCGCATCGCTGTACAGGGTGTAATATCCTCCGGGAGGATAGTATCCGGCTCCCGGGTAGTGGGCATACATAGGATACTGAAACCCTTGTCCGTTGGGCTGCCGGGAAAACTTCATATAGAAAATTTCTTCCGGTGTAGTAATAATATCAGGACCGAACAGCTTATCAAAATCAGCCGGCACGGTTACATTTACCAGCGAAAACTTATTGGACCCGATTACGGCCAGCGCTTTGTCGCGGGCTTTCTGGTAGTCGCCAAGATTCATATATACATCGGTGAGTACTGTCTCCGCCGCCCATTTGGAGGGGGCGCCTACCAGGCGGCCAGCGTCTGGCAGATTGGCTTCTGCAAACAACAGATCGTCCGTAATCAGCTGGTACACGGCTGCTTTGGAGCTTCTCGGCACATTCAGCGAATCCATATTGGTTTCCGTGCGGATAGGTACACCCGCCCAGTTGCGCACCAGGTAAAAATACAACAAGGCTCTCATAAACCTCGCTTCAGCGAGGAACTTGCTTTTGTCTGCATCCGGGAGATTTTTACCGGCAGGCGTCCGTTGGATCACGATATTGGCATTGCGGATCGCTTCATAAAATGCCGCCCACATATCGTTGGTACGGGTGATGTTATTATTATCGAGTCCCATGTAATCATTCAACGGCGCATGGCTGCCACGACCATACATGTACTCGGTATAGATTTCCTGCTGCACCTGGTAGAGCGCTCCCAGGGAGCCTCCCACGCGTATAGGCGTATAAATAGCATTCAAACCGGCCTGCACTTCGGCCGCATTATTGTAAAACTGTTCTGCAGCGATCGATTGTGGTTTTTCTTCCAGCAACTTAGCACAGGAAGCAAACAGCAGCACTGACAATATAGCGAGGATATTATATTTCATAACAAGAATTGAAAGATTGGAAAATCAAAAACCACACCTGATACCAAACGTTACTGACTTATTGGTGGGATAGGTAGCATAGTCAATACCCTGGTTTACCGAGCTGAGAGCGCCGGGCGCTGTCAGCGATCCATAGGCGTTAATTTCCGGATCATACCACGAATAACGGGTGATCGTGATCAGGTTTTGTCCACTCACATATACCTGTGCTTTCTTAAACCACTTCACATGCATTTTCTCCAGCGGAATGTTATAAGCCAGTTGTATGTTTTTAAACCGCAGGTAAGAACCGTCTTCTACAAAGCGCGTAGATACATTTCCCGCCAGCGTACGGGTGATCTTTGGATATTTGGTGTGGGTGTTTTCCGGCGTCCAGTGGTCAGTAGCTACATCATCCGGCAGGTTCAGACCCATCCCCAGATCCAGGGTGGCGGCTTTGTTCAGGTTAAAAATGTCGTTGCCCTTGGAGCCCTGGATAAAGACAGACAGTTCAAATCCCTTATAGCTGGTCACTGAATTGAAGCCGTAGGTAAAGTCAGGATTCGGATTGCCAATGTAGGTTTTATCGGCGGCGCTGATCTTCCCGTCTTTGTTAAGATCGGCGTATTGAAGATTACCTTTATCGGTATAACCTGTTTCTTCGTAGCCGTAGAAGATGCCAAACGGCTGGCCTTCCCGCAACAGGTTTACATAATCATTCAGTGAACCGGTATAGAATGTATTGCCGAAGATATCCTGTCCGTTGTACAATTTTACAATCTTGTTACGGTTAAAGGAGATATTGGCATTTACATTCCAGGTAACGGCCTTCTGCAAGATGTTTACATCGGCAGCAAATTCCATCCCTTTGTTTTCCATCTCGCCAACATTCTGGAAGGTCATGCGGTATCCCATAGAAGCGGGCAATTGCACAGTATTCAACAGGTTCTTTGTTCTTTTATGATAGAAATCTGCCGTAAAGTGTACCAGATCATGAAACAGCGATACGTCTGCACCAAAATCTGCCTGGTAGGTAGTTTCCCATTTCAGGTTGCCAGGCATCACCGTACCGGGAGCAAAAGAGGTATACAATGCATCCCCAAAAATAGTGTTGCCAGGCGTCAGCTGGTTCATGGTTTGATAGGGGCTGATCGCCGCACTACCGGTAGCACCGTAGCTGGCCCTCACTTTCAGGTCAGATATAACATTTGAATTTTTCAGGAAGGGCTCATCACCAGCTCTCCAGGCGATAGCGGCGGAGGGGAAATTGCTCCATTTATTACCCGATGAATAACGGGAAGACCCATCCCGGCGCACGCTCACGGTAAAGAGGTATTTGTCCATCACCGTGTAGTTCAACCTGGCCAGGTAAGAGAGCAGCACCCATTTTTCGTAGCTGCTGGCCGGAACACCGGGTGTGCCTGCGCTACCGAGAGAACCGGTTTGCGTTACATCGCTGAGAAAACCGATACCGGAGCCATTCATGGTGGTACGCACAAAATCCTGGTAAGTAAAACCGGCTATGGCATTGATGCTATGTATGCCGATCTTTTTGTTATAGGTCAATACGTTTTCATTGAGCAGGCTGGTCGATTGCGTTGTCTTAACCGTGGCCGATCCTACAGAGTTGGTAGAAGGTTCAATATTGGCATAGTAATCAGACCTGTCGTTGAGGTTATCGATTCCACCCGAGATGCGGAAAGACAGATCTGCCCAGGGCTTGATAGTCAGCGCTGCATTGGAAAATACACGGTCGCCTTTGAGGCGGTCGGAAATCTCGTTGAGCGGTATCATTGGATTGATGATCGCATTGGAGATAAAAGGATATGCTGTATTGAGCCGGCGGTAGCTGCCATTGGGCAGATAAGGCGTGAGTGTGGGCGGCGCCATGAGCATAGCAGAAATGAGGTCGCTACCCCGGTTACCGAGACTCGAATTCTGACTGCGTGTATCCATTCGCGTTAGTGTAGCATTGTAAGACACGCTGAAAATTTTACTGATGTCGTGATCTACGCTACCACGAACGGAATAGCGTTTATAGTCGCTGTTCCGCACAATACCGTCTTGCAGGAACATACCGGCAGAGAGAGAAAAACGGGTTCTGTCTGAGCCACCACTGACAGTGGCGCTGGTATTATAGATCGGCGCATTGTGCATGACGAGATCCTGCCAGTTGGTGCCTGGATGCAGACCGAACGTGTCGATCTGTCCTTTCGTAAAATAAGGCGCCAGGCCGTCGTTTGCCGCCTGTTCGTTATACAGTGTGGCATATTGTTGTGCATTCATCAGTTTCATTTTCCGGGAAACAGACTGAATGGTATAGCCGGCGGTTACTTCCACGTTGGTAGCTTCTTTTTTGCGCCCGGTTTTAGTGGTGATGATCACGATGCCATTGGCGCCACGGGAGCCATAGATCGCTGTGGAAGAAGCGTCTTTGAGGATCTCCATCGATGCGATATCGGAAGGCTGTAAGAAAGTGGGATTGCCATTATAAGGGAATCCGTCGATGACATATAGCGGATCGTTTCCCCCCATGATGGAGTTAATTCCACGGATGCGCACACTGATAGCGCTGCCGGGGGCCCCATTGTTCTGGATCACACGAACGCCCGGCGCGCGGCCACTGAGCGCCTGCATCACATTGGTATTAGGCTGCGCGGTAATATCGGCAGATTTTATTTGTGATACGGAGCCGGTGAGATCGCTCTTTTTGGCGGTGCCGTAGCCGATCACCACTACCTCAGTAGCGTTGTTAACGTCGGCCTCCAGGCGGATCTGTAGCGGTTGCTTTCCAGCGGCCGATACCTCCTGGGGCCTATAACCGATATAGGATATAACGAGAACGGCTGTACGGGGAGCAGTTAATTTAAAATAGCCATCGGTGTTAGTTTGCGTGCCGGTCTTGGTGCCTTTTACCACCACGGTGGCGCCGGGCAGCGGTTCTCCGGCGGCGCCCACTACACGCCCGCCTACCTCCTGCTGTTCCTGGGGTGGCGCGGCAGGTTGGTTGCTTCGTTTGATATCAGCCGGCTCTATGACAATGTTCTGTCCCACGATGCTCCAGGCGAGCGACTGTTGGCGGAGACACAGCTCCAGTACTTTTTCCAGGGGCGCCGATTTCACGTCAACGGTCACCCGGCTGGCATTGTCGAGCAGGCGATGATCGAAGAAAAAGACGTACCCGGTTTGCTTTTCAATAGCACGAAAAATTTTTTCAAGTGGCACATTCTTTTCAGTCAGGGATACATTCTGGGAATAGCCCCTGGCACTTACCTGTAAACAGGCGCATAGTAAGATGACGGCTGACAATTTCATAGCCAGAAACATTTTGGCGATACCGTTTGGTTGATGGACCGGTGGCCTGCAAATAGAATTAAATTGCATACTTTTGAATTGTTTGGGTAATAAAAGCCCTGTCCCGGTATAAAAACCAGGGAGAGAGAGCCGTGGAACGGTTTTCATGGGTTACCCAAACGCCTGCCGGGAGTGCTCCAACACTTCCGGTTTCTTTTTGAGCCCCGTGATGTTAATTACTCATTTTTCATAACGTTTGTTTTCATGGTATTACAATGATCTTCTTGTTTTCTATCCTAAAATGAACTTTACTTAACGCGAGTATTTTCAGTACATCTTCTATGCTGCTGTTGCGGGAAATTTTGCCGCCGAATTCGCGGTCAGGAATACCACCTTCGTAGGCGATGTCTACATCATACCAGCGGGAGATTTGACGTAATACACCCGGCAGTTTTTCATGATAAAACTGGAAGTACCCGTTTTTCCAGGCAATGATTTCATCCATATCTACCTGGTCGATAACAGCCAACTGCCCTTGCCGGTCCATCCGCAGCTGCTGACCCGGGTGTAGCATGGTTTGCTTACTGCCGGTATTCACTTTCACGGCGCCTTCCAGCAATGTGGTTTTAATGGTTGTTTCCTCCGTATAGGCCATTACGTTAAAGTGGGTGCCCAGCACTTGTATATCCATGTTGTTCACCTTTACATGGAAAGGTTTTTCCGGCATGGCGGCCACTTCAAAATAAGCTTCACCGGTGAGCTGTACAGTACGGTCGCCCCCCGTGAAGGCGGTTGGGTAACTCAGGCTGGACGCGGCATTGATCCAAACCCTGGTACCATCCGGTAAGTTAATGCGGAATTGCCCTCCACGTGGAATGGAAAGGGTATTGTATTGCTGGCTCCCGGAGGTATTGCTGCCATTGGTTTTATAAGCCAGCTGACCGCTACCTACCTGTACAATCTGTACATTGCCCTGCCGGGCAATCGCGCCGTTGCCGGTGCTGTCGAGCGTAATGGTACTGCCATCGGCCAGGGTGAGTATCGCCTTGTTACTGCCGGGCAGTACACCATGCGATGGCGTATAAACGGCTATTGGCTGTTGCGGGCTTCGAAAGTGGCGGAACATGGCTGCCATACCAACGATTACCAGCAAGACCGCAGCGGCGGCAGCCGCATATATCCAGCGGCGCCGGGTCACTGGTACGACGGTCGTTTCAGCAGGCCGGATGGCAGCATATATTTGTTCCATCCGCTCCGGGTCGGCATAACCATGCCGGGATTTATCCTGCAACAGGGCCAACAGGGCCTCCTGCCATTCCTCCTGTGCATGGCCTTCCCGCAGGGATTCCCAGAGTTGGAGGGTTTCTTCCTCACTCAGCTCCTCGTTGAGGTATCGTGTGATCAGGGTTGATAAAGGTGTTGATTCCATAGCCGGTATACGACGTTATATAGTAAAGACGCCCGGATAGAAAAGAAGGAGGTGCCGGTTGGAAAAAATTTTTTACCCGCCAACCACAGGTTGCAGTGCACAGTACAACAACAGCGGAACACCGGGATAATGTGCGAGGAATTTACGGAGAGAGGCTAACGCCTGTACAATATAACTCTTGATAGTAATGCGGGATACGCCCATGGCCTGCGCAATTTCTTCATGCCCTTTACCTTCAAAGCGGCTCATCCGGAAGGCTTTCTGTTGCTGGGGAGGCAAACGGCGGATAGCGCTATGGATGGCGCCCTCCAGCTCTTTGAACTCTGCCCTGGCTTCTGCCCCTGAATGAGCCACTTCCTGCTGATAGTCGAGCAGGTACCGCCGGTAAGCATCCTGGGAGGATAATTTACGTAAGCGGCTATAAAGCTGGTTGCGGGCCATCACAAAAAAATAAGATTCCAGCTTCTCTACCTGCACCAGTTGTGCACGTTTTTCCCAGAGCGTTACAAACACCTCCTGGGCAATATCTTCTGCTATATCAGGAGAACGGGAAAGCAGTAACGCGGAAGAATACACGGCATCCCAATGACGTACAAACAGTTCACGATACGCCGTGGCGTCGCCCTCAGCCAATCGCTTCAGTAGTTCATTTTCACTTGGTGGAATTGCTTGCATCGTTGGAATAGCCGGTTACCTCTGTTCTTCCCGGTGTTTCAAAAATAATAAAACTTATCTATTGTCCGATCATCATCAGATAGTCCACTCCCCTTTTAACTTCCTCATCAATAGCTGATCTGCTTCTTTGTCGTTTAAAAAATTCTCCATGGCAGGATCCCATTTCAGCGGGCGTTTCAGCTCATAGGCAATATTACCCAGCGCACAAACGGAAGAAGTCCGGTGCCCGGTTTCCGCATCTGCGACTACCGGCTTCGACCGGTCGCGCATGGCCGACAAAAAGTCGATGTAATGGTTATCACTGAAATGTACCCGTTGCTGCCCGTCGCCGATAACCGTATCCCGGAGCGCCAACGGATTCGCTTCCAGCTTACCGCGCTCAATAACAATATTTCCTTTGGTGCCGATGAATTCAATATTTTTCTTGCCGGTATCATGCTGCGTCATCACCACCCCATTCTGGTAAACATAAGTCAGGTAAGGATGTTCCTGGCCATCCGGCGGATAGATCTCTACCGGTCCTGAATGATCCATGTTCAGGCCCCACTGCGCGATGTCATACATATGCGCGCCCCAATCGGCCTGGAAACCGCCTCCAAGACCTTTGTAGTAACGCCATTCCGCCCACAGTGAAGCACTGGGATAAGGATTCAGTTTGTTATTATACGGTACATACTCGTTTGGACCCAGCCACATTTCCCAATTGAGATCAGCCGGCAACGTTTCCGCTGGCAGGTCAAATGGCCGTGGCCCATCCCCCACGCTGATTTTGATCTCCTTAATATCACCGATATAACCATTACGCACCAGCTCAACTCCCTGCCGGAACTCACGCGCGGAGCGCTGCATACTACCGGTCTGGAATACACGTTTATATTTTTTTGCTGCATCGGCCATTGCCCGGCTTTCTTTCACCGACAGCGCCAGCGGCTTCTCACAATAAATATCCTTGCCCGCGGCAGCTGCCTGCACCGCCATCACGGCGTGCCAGTGGTCGGGGGTGGCAATCACTACCCCATCGATATCTTTCCGCTGTAAGATCTCCCTGAAATCACCATACCCTTTACAGGCCTTACCCCGCTTCTCGCCCAACGCTTTAATGAATTCATCTACCTTGCGCTGATATACGTCCGCTACCGCCAATATCTCCACCTGGTCTGTTGCCTTAAAGCGGTCGCGTAACCCTATTGCCTGGTGACCGGCGCCAATAAAACCAATGTTGATCCTGTCGCTCGGCGCCAGGAATCCTTTTCCGCCCAATACATGCCTTGGCAGGATAAAAAAGGTGGACAATGCAGCGGCGTTCTGCAAAAACTTTCTTCTGGATGTTATTTTTTTGCTCATTGGCTAAATAAGGTTTTAACGAAAAAGAGGAGGAAACAAATTTGGCACTTAAACTAATACATTAAAAATCGATATGCAATAGTTTGTTGCCTCCATCTCCCTCGTAAAAGACGCACATTTTCTCTGCGCTCTTCATAATTTTACGAAATAACGTAAAAAACAAATTCATCAAAACACCAACAATTAATTGATTATCAACAACATATAAACAGGCACCTGAATTGCCTCAACGGGAGCAAATTTTTAAAATGAAACCATCTACCCACTTATTGTCTCCCGACAACCATGCACTTATCCTGATCGATTTTGAAGGCCAAATGGGCTTTGCTACCAAAAGTATTGCTTTGAGTGAGCTAAGAACCAATACGGCCATCATTGCCGGTGCATCCAGGATATTTAATGTTGCCACCGTGGTGACCACTGTAGCAGAACAATCTTTCTCCGGTCCGGTATTTCCGGAAATTGAAGCATTCTACCCACAGGCTACTTCCGGCTATATCGACCGCACTTCCATGAATACCTGGGAAGATGAAGCCGCTTACAAAGCCATTGTCGGAAAAGGAAAAAAGAAACTGGTAATGGCAGGACTGTGGACAGGCGTTTGCATTGTAGGCCCGGCTTTATCTGCACTCGATGAAGGCTACGATGTATATGTTATTACCGACGCCTGTGGCGATGTAAGCACCGAAGCCCATGAACGCGCCGTTCAGAGAATGGTACATGCCGGCGTGAAACCGATGACTTCCATTCAATACCTGCTGGAACTGCAACGCGACTGGGCCCGCCAGGAAACTTATCAACCGGTTACTGATCTCATGAAAAAATATGGCGGTGCTTATGGTATTGGTATCCATTACGCCCACAATATGCTGAAACACTAACTATCCGTTAAAACCTTTTCCAATTGCCTGCAAACAGCCGCTCCCGTCTCGTTCGTATAACCGTACTTGTTATAGTTTGTCTTTCACCTGTTATCCGGACAGCAGGACAAAGTTTTAAACTAATGCGCTTTGACGAAGACAATTCCTTCCTCAAAGACTCCACCGGTAATTTCTACCGGAAAATAAAATACCATCGCTTATCCAAAGATGGCAGCGCCTACGTTTCATTCGGGGGAGCTGCCAGGATGGAGTATGTCGCCTTTAACAACGAAGACTGGGGCCGGCTGGGCATTGGGCATAATCGCTTTCTCCTGCAACGTTATGACCTTCACGCAGACCTCCACCTGCATGAGCGGTTCAGGATTTTTGCACAAATCAGGAGCGCCTGGGAAACCGGGAGAAAAAATGGCCCCCGCCCTATTGATGAAGACCATTTGAACATCCAAAATTTATTCGTTGACGCCACACTCATTAAAAGAAAAGATCAGCAGCTCGTGCTCCGCGCCGGCAGGCAGGAACTCGACTATGGAAGCGGCAGGCTCATTTCCGTCAGAGAAGGGCCTAACCTCCGGCTGTATTTCGATGGAGCCAAACTAATGTATTCCACTTCCCACTGGAGTATCGACGGATTTGCCATGATGGCGGATACCATCAACACCGGCGCTTTTGATAATACATCCAGCAAAGCAATAAATCTCTGGGGATTATACAGTAAGATCATTATTCCCGCCTTCCCCAATATTGACCTGTATTACATCGGTATTAAGCGTGACCAGTCCTTGTTCGAAGAAGGCCTTCACCGCGAGCTGCGGCATACCATGGGCACCAGGATATGGCGTTACGGTGGCGGATTTATTTACAACCTCGAAGCCGCCTGGCAATTCGGCTCCTTTGGAAATGGAGCTATCAACGCCTGGACCACCTCCGTCGAAGCAGGCTACCTGTTTGAGAACATTCCCGGAAAACCGGCTATCAGCCTGCGTAATGACTATATTTCAGGTGACCGGCGTAAAGGAGATGGAAACCTCCAGTCTTTCAACCCCCTTTATCCCAAAGGTGGCTATTTCGGATTCAGCCCACAAATCGGCCCGGTAAACCTCATAGATCTGCACCCGTACGTTACTGTCAACATCAGCGAAAAGATAGTCGCGCAGGCGGATGTAGTGCTCAATTGGCGATACTCTCTCCAGGATGGCATCTACAGACCCAGCGGCGGATTCAATCTTCCTGGCGCCACCTCCGCGGAAAGGCATATCGGCACTGCTTATCTCGCCAGCGTTGTATACAACGTGAACAAATTTATCGCATTCAACTCCGGCATTCAATATTTCCAGCCGGGCGCCTTTATCCGGGATATGACACCTGCGCCAAAGGATGGCCTGTTCATCAACACCCGGCTCAGTTTCAAATTTTAGCTTATAAAAACGATAAACCATGAACAACACATTTATTACCCGCCATCGCAAAGCACTCATCACGTTTATGAGTGCCTCCTTTCTCCTGCTGCAGGCTGTTTCGTTGATGGCTCAGCATACAGCTGATGCTGTTAAAACTACTCCTGTAGGCACCACAAAAGTATGGGGCAAAGTGGAAGGGATATCCATCATAGGCTTGGTACAAGGCCCTGGCGCCGCTGTTGCCCCCCTGCAGGTGGCCTGCGTATTTGAATATACGGAGGGAGATATCTTCAATCCACCGGCTTTACCGGCTGCGCTCAACGGGATGGTTCATCTCGACCAGGCATTAAAAGGACAGATCACCGAATTGAGAAAAAGTGGAAAATTCGAAGGCCATTACCTGGAAACATTGCTGATCACGCCTCCTAAAGGCGCCCTGAAAGCTCCCAGGCTGCTGCTGATTGGCCTGGGTAACCGCCATCAGTTCAATGCCGACATGATGATCAATGTGGGCGCAGTGGCGCTTCGGGAAGCCAGCCATATGGGTGTCACCAGCTTTGCCTTTGCCAGTGATATCAAAGACGCCGGCATCGACTCCCCTACTGCATTGGTAGCGGGCAATGTCACCAAAGGCATCATCAACGCCTGTCGCACCCAACGCTACCTGCAACAACATCACCTTGCCCCTGCAAAACCGGTCATAAAAGCCACCCTGCTGGCCGGACCCGCTTTTTTTGAAATTGCCGGAGAAGGCATCCAGGCGGCCATTACATCCTTCCACCAATCAACACCCACTCATGAATAAAGCAGCTGCCATCGTTTTATACAATGGAAAAATACATACCGTAGATCCATCTCAACCACGGGCTACCGCTGTTGCCATCAGCGATGGTCAATTTGTTGCCGTAGGCGATGATAAAACCATTCTTCAGCAATACGGCGTAGACGGAACCGTACAAATAGACCTTAAAGGGAAACGTGTCATTCCGGGATTAAACGACTCTCATATCCACCTCATTCGCGGTGGCCTCAACTATAACCTGGAGCTCCGGTGGGATGGCGTTCCTTCCCTCGCCGACGCGTTGGCCATGTTGAAAAAACAGGTAGCCATCACTCCTTCTCCGCAGTGGGTAAGGGTAGTAGGTGGATGGACAGAGCACCAGTTTGCAGAAAAAAGAATGCCCACGCTGGAAGAAATCAACGCGATCGCACCGGATACACCCGTTTTCATCATGCACCTATACGACCGCGCCTTCCTGAACCGTGCAGCCCTGCGGGCGGTGGGCTTTACCAAAGATACCCCTGCCCCTCCGGGTGGCGTGATTGAAAAAAACAGTCACGGCGAACCGACCGGATTGATGCTGGCCAGTCCCAATGCGATGATCCTCTACTCCACCCTGGCAAAAGGACCGAAACTATCTTTCGAACACCAGGTCAACTCCACCCGTCACTTTATGACGGAACTGAACAGGTTTGGCATCACCAGCGTAATTGATGCCGGTGGCGGGTTTCAGAACTACCCCGATGACTACCAGGTGATCAGTGAGCTTCATCAAAAACAACAACTCACGGTACGTATTGCCTATAATCTCTTTACACAACGGCCTAAGCAAGAACTGGAAGATTTCCGTAATTGGACCAGCACCGTAACACTCCACCAGGGAGATAACATGTACCGGCACAATGGCGCCGGTGAAATGCTGGTGTTCTCCGCGGCCGATTTTGAGGACTTCCTGCAACCGCGGCCCGATCTGCCGGAAACCATGGAAGCAGACCTGGAAAAAGTAGTGCGCCACCTGGTGGAAAACCGCTGGCCCTTCCGCCTGCACGCCACTTACAACGAAAGCATCACCCGCTTTCTGAATGTCTTCGAAAAAGTGAACAGGGATATTCCCTTCAACGGACTTCACTGGATATTTGATCACGCGGAAACCATCGATGAAAAGAACATAGACCGGGTAAAAGCGCTGGGCGGCGGTATTGCTGTGCAAAGCAGGATGGCCTTCCAGGGAGAGTACTTTACCGACCGGTATGGAAAAGCTGCCGCCGCACACACGCCGCCGGTAAAGCGGATGCTACAGGCGGGCGTGCCGGTGGGCGCAGGGACAGATGCCACCCGCGTAAGTAGCTACAATCCATGGGTGGCGCTATACTGGCTATCTGCCGGCAAAACGGTGGGTGGCCAGCAGCTGTACGATGATACCACTAAACTAAGCCGGGAAACAGCCCTTGAATTATACACCCGGGGAAGTGCGTGGTTTTCCGGGGAGCAGGATAGCAAAGGTTGTATTAAAGCGGGGCAGCTCGCGGACCTGGCCGTACTCGATGCCGACTTTTTTGACGTACCGGAAGAAGCTATCAAATACATTGAATCAGTATTGACCATCGTAGGTGGGAAAATTGTATTCAGCAGTGGCGAGTTTTCCCGTTTCTCTCCTGCTCCTATTCCAGTGCTGCCCGACTGGTCGCCGGTGAAACAGTTCGGCGGCTATTATGTCGGTGCGAAAAGCAAGGCTGTACCCGTAACAGCTGCTGTTACGGGCCAGGTACATTGTTGCGCCGGCAGCTGCAACGTTCATGGACATGAGCACAATACAGCGAGACTAAGCAATATTCCTGTTAATAATTACAGTGCATTCTGGGGCGTATTTGGTTGTTCCTGTTTTGCTTTCTAAACTATCTTTTATGAACGAAATCATCCGCCATATACTGTTGTCAGATGCCGGCAATACCGTCAACAATTATGCTTTGCTAGCCTTCCGGGTGTTGCTGGCCTTTGAGTTGTTCCGGGTACATGGTATGAAAAAATTCCGCCTGGAAAATGGCCAGCGGGAACATGTTCCCAATCCACTGCACCTGCCGGAGCAGCTGAACGGGCTGGTAGCCACCTTTTCTGACACCGTCGTTCCGTTCCTGGTGGCCCTGGGACTGTTTACCCGGCTCGCCATCCTGCCTACCATCGGTGTAACGGCTATCGGCTATTTTATTGTACACCGGAACGACAATCTTGAAGTGCGGGATGTACCCTATATGTACACCCTGTCACTTTTACTGCTGCTGGTGCTGGGACCCGGCCGCTATTCTATCGACGTACAACTTTTATATCACCTTTTCTAAATTTTCAACATGCAAGTCAACATTGGCATTAAACAAGCACATCTCGCAGCCGTATCTCATTCACTCGGCAAAATAATGGCAGATGAATTTATTTTGTACACCAAAACACGTAAAGCACATTGGTGTGTAACGGGGCCCGACTTTCATAGCAAGCACCTGTTTTTTGAAAGCCAGTACCAGCAACTGGAAGAGATCATCGATGATATGGCAGAACGGATCCGCACCCTGGGCCACTTTCCACCAGCTACGTTAAAAGAATTCCTGTCGCTTACCCATCTCTCAGAAATGAGCCGCGAAAAAAATGATAGTACCGGGTTTATCAAAGACTTGCTGCACGACCATGAAAGCATCCTGATACACCTGCGGGAAAATATTAATGATTATGCGACCGCCTTTCATGATGCAGGGAGCAGCGATTATATCACAGGGCTGATGGAAACGCACGAAAAAATGGCGTGGATGCTCAGAGCACACCTGGAATAAAATACACATATAAACAGATCCCCGGCATGACAGAACAAAAACATAGTATCAACTGGGTTACCTTCCTGCTGGCGTGGGTGGCGGGATATTGCGATACCGCCACCTTTGTATCCGGCGATTCCATTTTTTCCGCCCATGTTACCGGCAACTTCATTGTGTTTGCCGCACAGGTATCATCTGGGAATACCAGTGCTGCCGCATGGATAAAGCTGATCACTTTCCCGGTATTTGTTATCGCTGTGATGGTAGGCGGCTGGCTGGCAGAAAAATCTCCTAAAAAATACCGGATTTTGCTGGTAGAAGGCCTAATTTTGCTGGTTTGCGGATTAGCAGCGTTCCTGCTGCCTCTTTTAACCACCTGGGAAGACAAGCTGGTGACATACGTCATCGTAATGGCAACAGTGCTGGGAATGGGCTTGCAGAATGCATTCGGAAAACTTTTTGCCAAAGAAACACATGGCCCTACCACCATGATGACCGGCAATGTTACACAGGCTGCGCTGGACCTGGGAAATATCATCCGGAAAGGCATTTCTGGGAATGAGTCCTTGTCAGGCCTGCAGAAGCAGACTGTCACCATTGGCGGTTTCCTGGCTGGTTGTATCATTGGCGCCCTGCTCTCCCGTTGGGTGGGATTAAGCGCGATGATGTTACCCGGAGTGGCCATCATAGTATGCTACCTGCAGGGACAAAAATCGGAAGGATAAACCTATGCTACAATTCATGATCGACTCCCGGTGGAAGGTATTATTCATATGCCTGCTAATGCCAGCATATGCTTACGCCCAGTCGGATACAGACGTTAAAAAAGCGAATGAACTGCTCCGCAATAGCCAGGCGGATACCGCCACTATTGCCCGGATGTTGCGCGTAGGCGAAGCATTCCTTGATAAACCTGAATCCAGGGAAGAAGACATGAACATGGGCTTTCGCATGGCAGATCAAATGGAAGCCAGGAGCCGGCAAATTAATTACACCAGAGGTCTTGGCCTGAGCAAATTGCTGCGGGCCAAGGCCTTCCGTGAATCAGGACGTGCTGACCAGGGAAGAGCGAGCAGTAAAGAAGCCGTGCTGTTACTCACCCAATATGGCACAATAAGAGAAAAAGCAGAGGCCATCATTGAACTGGGCGGCACTTACTCCAATAATAGCAATGATCTACCCCGTAAAATTGAACTGTATCAACAGGGTGCCGACATCTACCTGGAAAATGGGGATGATTTGTCGGCCGCCAAGCTAAAAGAATTCATCGGAGACCTGATGCAGGTAAACGGAGATTATGTCCATGCACAGGAAGTGCTCGAAGAAGCCCTGGCCATCTATAAAAAGAAAGGATATCCAAGATTACAGGGCCTGTATTCTATTTTGGGAGAAGTATACCATGGGTCCAACAACTTTGTTCAGTCTCTCCGTTATAACCTGCTGGCTGTAGAAACTGCGGAAAAGCTAGACGAACAGGGTCCCCTGATGTCTACCATCTACAACCGGGTGGGATTGAACTACTACAGCGTGCATTACTATGACCAGGCACTCGATTATTTCAACAAGGCGCTGGCCCATGCAAAAAGCCTTCATGATACAGGCACTGTTAAAGCGATGCTGTTAAACATATCCGACGCATTGCGGCTTCGGGGCGCGTACAGCCGTAGCCTGGATACGCTACGTATTGCCGAAAGCCTGGGCGCAATCTCAGGGGAAATGGAAACGGTACAAGCGGAAATAAGTTACCTGAAAGACTATCTCGCATTGCATGCGTTCCAAAAAGCCGCCCCTCATTACGAAAAACTGAAAGCTATTCTTGAAAAAGGAATTATCAACAGGGGGATTGTTCAGGCAGTGCGCCTGGCGATAGCGTTTTATCTGCAGGAAGTGGGCCGCTTCCAAGATGCCGCCCAATACCTCGCAGCGTATCAGCAAGATATGAAAGAAGTACCTGCAGGGCTGGTACGACAGGCAGAAGCAGCCTATCTGGCTTTCCGCACTGACTCTGCACTGGGCAACCTTTCCGCTGCCCTCTCCCACTTTCAGCGTTATAAACAACTGTCCGACTCCGTTACCAGCACCAACCAAAGCAAACAGCTCGACGTGCTCCGGTTGCAATTTGAAACAGAAAGAAAAGATAAAGACATTCAGCTGCTGACCCAGAAAAGTGTCTTGCAGGAAGTATCCTTACAAAAAGAGAAGGTATTCCGTAATGTGATCATGGGAAGTATTTGTATGCTGCTACTCATCCTGGCCCTGTTGTACAACCGATACCGGCTGAAGAAGAAAACCACCTTCCGGCTGGAAAAACAGCAGGAAGCCATCAATACACAAAACGAACTGCTACAAAAACTGGTAAATGAAAAAGAATGGCTGTTGAAAGAAATACATCACCGCGTAAAAAATAATCTCCAGATCATCATCAGCCTGTTAAATACCCAGTCCCTGTACCTCGACAACGCCGATGCCATTGCCGCCATCAAGAACAGCCAGCATCGCATGTATGCCATGTCGCTGATCCATCAGCGGTTGTATCACACCGACAACCTCGGCGCCATCGATATGAACTGGTATATCCGGGAACTGGCCGGCTTTATGCAGGAAAGCTTCGATAACGGCTCCAGGATATCTTTCTCCATCAACAGCGATGTGATGTTGCTGGACGTAGTACAGGCCGTTCCACTCGGATTGATTCTGAATGAAGCCGTCAGCAATGCCTTCAAATATGCATTTCCCGGCAACCAGAAAGGCGCAGTGACGATCACCTGCCAAAAAGATGACGCGCAATGTTGCTCGCTTATCATCTCGGATAATGGTGTTGGGCTACCTGCGCACTTTGTTCCGGAAGAATCACGCTCGTTGGGCATGAGCCTCATGAAAGGGCTGGCAGAACAACTGGAAGGTACATTCAACATCAAAAGCGACCCGGCAGGCGTTTCTATACAGGTGCTGTTTTTAGCAAGATCCATCAACCAGGTAAACTAAAAGTATGGCTGACAAAGAAAAAATACTGATCGTAGAGGATGAGTTCATCGTAGGCAACGACCTGAGAATGATGCTGATAAAAGGCGGCTACGATGTATGCGGCATCGCCGCTTCCGTAGAACAAGCCCGGGTGCTTATTGCAGAAAAAAAGCCCGATTGGGTACTGCTCGACATCATCCTGAAAACGCCTACCAACGGCATTGAACTGGCCAAAGAATTATTGCAGCTGCATATCCCCTTCCTGTACATTTCTGCCAATACTAACCAACAGACACTGGAAGCCGCCAAGGCCACCCAGCCCTATGGTTTTTTGGTGAAACCATTCCGTGAGCGGGACCTTTTCGTCATGCTCGATATTGCCCGCTATCGCCATGGGGTTGAAACCGGCATGATCAGGAAAACGCCTCCTGCGCCAGTGGAAACGATGTTTGATCCGGACATCATCGGCAACAGCCATGCCATGAAAAAAGTGCAGGACCAGGCAAGGATAGTGGCTACCACCAATACCTCTGTATTGCTGCTCGGCGAAAGCGGTACTGGCAAAGAACGTTTCGCCCGCGCCATTCATAAAAATTCACTCCGGAAAAATAAACCGTTTATCACCGTCAACTGTGCAGCGCTACCCGTTACCTTGTTGGAATCGGAACTGTTTGGTCATGAAAAAGGTGCATTTACAGGAGCCGCTCAAAAACGTACCGGTAAATTTGAGCAAGCACATGGCGGCACCCTCTTCCTGGATGAAATCGGGGAACTTCCGCTGGATGCACAAGTAAAGCTGCTCCGCACCCTCCAGGAGAGAGAGATAGAAAGGCTGGGCGGCGGTCCGCTAATTAAGGTCGACGTACGCGTGATTGCAGCCACCAACAGGAACCTGGAAAAAGAAGTAGCAGAAGGAAAATTCCGGCTGGATCTATACTACCGGCTCAATGTATTTCCCATTGCCTTACCGCCGTTACGCGAACATAAAGAAGACATTCATCCGCTGGCGCTTTACTTCCTTAAAAAATTTTCAGACAGAGCCGGCAAAAAAATGCCCGGTGTCAGCGAGGCGGCCTGGCAAACGCTCCGGCAATACGACTGGCCCGGCAATATCAGGGAGCTCGAACACGTGTTAGAGCGACAGTTTATCCTGACAGCCGAAGAACAAATTGATGTGATAGATATCCCGGCTATACAAATACCACTCCTGCAAACAGCAGAAAAGCTGGAAACAATGGAAGAAATGGAAAGAGCCCATATTATGAAAGTCCTGAAAGCCTGTAATGGCCGGGTGTCGGGGAGTATGGGCGCCGCAGATATTCTCAATATATCTGCACAAACACTGTATTCAAAAATGAAAAAACTGGGTATAAAAACTACCTATAAATAGTCCACTGCATGGAAAAGGAAACAGCGAGAATAGAGGGATTCAGCGATGGCGTATTTGCGATCGCCATTACCCTGCTGGTGTTAGAACTTCGCATTCCTGCTGCCGAAGCCAACAATAGCCGGCAGGCGCTGATAAACAGCCTGTTGGCACAGTGGCCTTCTTTTCTCGCATTCAGCCTTTCCTTCTTCAGTATTTTCATTATGTGGGTCAACCATCACAAAATGTTTAAACAGATCTACCGGCGCAACAGTACGCTGATGTTTGCCAATGGACTCATCCTGTTTCTGGCCACTTGTATCTCCTATCCTACTGCGTTGCTGGCAAGATATTATAGCACGCCGTCAGTAACAGTGGCGGTAGCTGTTTACACCGGCTTGTTTGTGTTGATTAACCTCGCTTTTAACTTGTTATGGGGCATTGCCAGCCGGAACCGAACATTGCTGCGACCGGAAATCAGTACTGCAGCTATCAAAAAAATCAGGAGAAATTATCAGTATGGTATCCCGGTACATTTATCAGCATTTCTGCTTTCCTTTTGCTGGCCTGGCGGCGCTTTAATATTATGCGCGGGGCTTTGGACATATTGGGCGTTCACTTCCCGCAGGCTGGATCTGTCAACCAGCCTCGCTAACCGGCCTTAGTCGTGCTCTTTCCCGGTATCGATAAAATGTTCTTTCCTGATACCCAGCTTCTGCATTTTTGAGATAAGGGTGGTAGAAGGTAGCTGCAATTTGGCGGCGGCACCATTGGGTCCGGATATCTTTCCTTTCGACAACTTCACCATTTTCAGGATGTGTTCCCGCTCTACGTCGGCCAATGAACGTACCTGCGTTTCAGGGTGCTGTGAGGCAAACAGTATTTTATTCCTGGTAGGCAGGCTCACTTCTGTAATAGCACCGGCAGCAGTAAGCAGCACCGTTCTTTCGATCAAATGCTCCAATTCCCGGATATTCCCCGGCCAGGAATAAGCCTTCAATTTTTCCAGTGCTTTTGGGGCAATGCCTGTTACCTTTCTACCACTGCCGACCGCATATTTTTCGATAAAAAAGGAAACCAGTTCAGGTATGTCTTCTCTGCGTTCCCGCAAGGGTGGTAAGGAGATCGGGAACACGCAGAGGCGATAGTATAGATCACTCCGGAAACGGCCAGCCACAATTTCTGCTTCCAGGTTTTTGTTGGTAGCGGCGATGATGCGCACATTGACTTTTATCACCGATTTTCCACCAATTCTTTCAATCTCTTTTTCCTGCAAAGCTCTCAACAATTTCGCCTGCATTTCCAGCGGCAGCTCCCCTATCTCATCCAGGAAAAGCGTACTGTTATTGGCCAGTTCAAACTTGCCGATCCTCTTCTCCAGGGCTCCCGTGTAACTCCCCTTCTCATGGCCAAACAATTCGCTTTCCAACAAGTTGGCCGGAATAGCAGCGCAGTTTACTTTGATCATGAGTTTGTCGTGCCGCGGAGAGGCCTCATGTACCTGGTGTGCAATCAGTTCCTTCCCTGTCCCTGTTTCTCCCAGGATTAATACCGTAGCATCCGAAGGCGCCACCTTTGAAACGAGATCGTATATTTTTCCCATAGCGGCAGACTTACCAATAGCTTTGCCGGTGAGCTGTTTATCTTTCCTTCGTTCTTCTTTCAGATAGCTGTTCTCCTGCTCCAGCTGGGTTTTGTACTTCCGGATTTCTTCCAGTTGTAATTCAACTGTTTCATTGGCAAGTATGTTAGATATTCCCGTCCCCAATTGATCCGCAATACCTTTAAAAAAACTGAACCGGCTTTGCAGGAAAACACCCGTTTTCAACGCATACAGGTACAGTACCCCTTTGGGTTCTTTCCCATTACAAATCCTAACCAGCATCATTTCTTTCACGCCGGCGTTGTACCAGTGTATGATATAGGTGGGAACTCCTTTCCGGCGCACCAGGCTTTGCATATTGAATACTACCGGCTCTTCCTCCTCAATGGCCTTGTCAAATATCCCGTCATGAATGGGATGTAGCTGAAGCATCACCGGGCTTTCGCCGGTAACAGTCTTTATTTTATTTTTCGGGCTATATAGAAATGGCGAGTGAGTGATGGCATCTTCGTTGATCAGGCAAAGCGTATAATAACTGGCGCCAATATTTTCCAGCAATTGCTCATTGACAATTTCCCAAAGATCGGAGCGGTGCCTGGCAGCGGCAACTGCTTTGGAAAAACAAAGGAGGGTTTCAAATTCATCGTTTTTAGCATGGGTATCTGTGTTCATTCTACAATAATACAAAAGCTTTCATAAAATTACGATATATCGTAAGAAGGCACTTTCGTCAAATTCTCATTAAAAATTGATATCCAATAAGTTGCATTCAGGTATATGGTTTGGCTATAGGGTGTCGCGTATTTACCGGGAATGGCAAAGCGCAAAAGTACTAATAACCTATCTTTAACAGACTATGTTTGAACAGATCGATCAATTCGTAGACCGTATCATATCGCTGACGCCGGAAGAGCGACAGCTCTTTCATTCCCTGCTCAAATTCAGGCGGGTGAGGAAACGCACTTATCTCCTGCAGGATGGCGAGATATGCGACTTTGAAGCGTACATCGTAAAAGGTTGCATCCGCACCTATTACCTGAGTGATGATGGCACAGAAACAATACTTTCCTTTGCCATAGAAGACTGGTGGGTAAGTGATCCCTACAGTTTTACGGAACAGACGCCTTCCAATATGTTCATCGAATCGCTGGAAGATTGCGAACTGCTGGTCATTGACCATAAGAGCAAGGCGGCGCTGTACGAAAAAATACCCAAGTTTGAGACGTTGTTCCGGCTGCTGATACAGCGATCGCTCTTTGCATTGCAGAAGCGCGTCCACAGCCTTGTTTCACAGACCGCAGAACAGCGGTATGTCGCTTTTCTCGAAAAATACCCCCAGGTGGTGCAACGTGTACCGCAGAACCAGATAGCCCGTTACCTGGGGGTATCGCCGGAATTTTTGAGCAAAGTGAGAAGCACCATGCACAAAAAGAAATAGCAGCTAACTAAATATCAGTTCATTGGCTTGCCTGATCTCATCTTCGATGATCGTATGTCCCATATTGTCATAGATCTTTTCCGTTACGCGGGCGCCCATCTTTTGTAAGATGGCGGTGGATTCATGTACCCGTTGCACAGGCACATGGAAATCGGGATTGGAACTACCGATGAAGACAGGCATGCCATCAAACGCTCCATTGTAGTTTTCAGAATATACCCGGTCGCCAATCAGGCCACCGGTGAAAGCCACAGCGCCGCCATATCTTGCCGCGTTCCTGGCAATAAATTCGAGCGTAAGACAAGCGCCCTGGGAAAAGCCGAGGAAGTAAATATGCTCCGGCGCAATGCCCTGTTGCAGCAACTTATCCGTCGTGCTTTTCAGCAGGCTTAGCGCAGAAGAAAGCCAGGGCTCATTCTCCGCCGGCGGCGCAAGGAACGACTGCGGATACCAGGTATGGTTGGTTGCCTGTGGCGCCAACAGCGCATAGTCGCCAACAGGAAACCACTGCGCCAGCGACAGGATATCTTCTGCCGACGCCCCCCTGCCATGTAGCATGATCAATGCCTTCGAAGCGATTGCTACTGGCGTTCCGGCCGTGATGATATTTTCTTTATGCATGTCACCGTTATTTTAATACTGGTAATACTTTTTCAATCTCGCCCCTGGCTGGCTCATACTGTTTGGGCAATCTGAGACTCATGCCCAGTTTGTCAAGCGGCTCGTCTACTGTAAAGCCGGGGTTGTCTGTCGCGATTTCAAACAATACACCGCCTGGTTCTCTGAAATATAAAGAGAAAAAATAATCCCGGTCAATTTTAGGCGTGATTTGCAGTCCTTTGCTTAACACCTTTTCCTGGTATTCCATCTGGATAGTATCGTTAGCAACCCGGAAAGCCACATGGTGATTGATACCCGCGCCGCTTAAACCACGCTGTCCTTCCGGCAATGCCAGTAAATCGATGATACCTGCCTGTTGCACCGTATCGGTGATAAAGCGGTAACGGTTTCCTTCCTGGGCCAGCAGGCGATAACCGAATATGTCTGTCAGCACGCTCGCGGTGGCATCTATTTCCTTCAGGGATAAGGTAGTACTATGGAAACCTCTTGTTGCTATGTCTGCCTTTACCTCGTTTGTTTGCCAGGGCGCCCTGGTATCCGGAGTTTTGGGCACCACCAGGTTGATATTAAGTCCATCGGGATCTGTGAAAGAAAGATAGGGCTCGCCGAAGTGTTCTTTTATTTCGGAGAAAGGCACTTTAAAGCGGGACAACCGTTCTTTCCACGCATCCAGGCTACCTTCTGGTACGGCATAAGTTATTTCAGTCGCCATACCTGTCCCTGCGCGACCGGAAGCAATATTTCCCCACGGGAAAAAAGTGAGGATGGTACCGGGAGTGCCATGCTCATCACCATAGTAGAAATGGTAAGTCCCCGGATCATCAAAGTTAACGGTCTTCTTCACCATTCTGAGTCCAAGTACACCGGTATAAAAATCATAGTTGCGTTGGGCATCACCCGCAATAGCGGTAATATGGTGAAGACCCAGTATTTGTTTTTCCATAGTTGTACTTTTATTGTTGATGATCGAGTGCGGCACGCAGTTCATTTTCCAGCAGTCCACTGCCGCCCCCGTAATGTCTTATAATGATGGTTGACAGATGATGGTTGTTGACTACCCTGTGAAATGCCTCCTCATCGTCGGCGCTTACGCCTACGCAAAGCAACAGGGCGTCATAGTTTTCGTTGAGCAATTTTTCCAGCCCTTCTTCCCTGGTAAGTGCAATAACACCATGCCAGCCGGTGTGGCTATTAAGCAGCCGCTCTACCACCTGCATAATAGCAGGATCGTATCCAACAGCGAGCAGTTTTAAGTGATTGTTCATAGCAATAAATTATTGCGGTTTAATGATCATGGGTACCTCCATTATCAACAGGCGGGCATCCTCACTCAGTCCTTTTACTTCGATACGCTCCGACTCCCATATGCCCAGTCCGTCCCTGGCTGAAAGTTCTTTCCCATCGACAGATAAGCGTCCATCTATGACGAAAGCATACACGCCATTGCCTGGCTGACGTACGGGATAACTAAACGAAACGCCGTAATCGAAATACCCGATGCTGAACCATACATCTTTGCGAATAGCAATCCCGTTGGGACTATCGGGCCCGATAAACGTATGCAGCCGATTTCTTTCTGCCGGAGGCGGCAGCTCTCCCAACGTATATCTCGGTGGCGTATTCAGGTCTTCGGGATAGACCCAGATCTGGAGAAATTCGGCTGCCTCGTCGCTGCTGTTATTATATTCACTATGAAACAGGCCGCTGCCGGCGTGCATTACCTGGATGGTTCCTGCTGCTGCTATGGCCTTGTTTCCGGCCGAATCCTCATGCCGGAGGCTTCCTTTCAACGGGATACTGATAATTTCCATATTATCGTGCGGATGCCGCCCAAATCCTTTGCCGCCAGGCAGCGTGTCGTCATTCAGCACCCTCAGTGCGCCAAAACCCATTCTCCTGGGATTGTAATAATCGCCAAAACTGAATGTTTTCTGACTATCCAGCCAGTCATGATGATCATGCCCGCGGGTGTCTGCTTTATGAAAAATATACTGTGCCATCGCCTTTATATTTATAAAACAAAGTTCCGTTATATGGCCTCATTTGCCTATGAACCAGGTTAAGAAACCGGGTTAATCTATATTAAGATTTCGGGTACGTTCAAAAAACAATGGCCTGGAATAACTCCCGGCCATTGATTGTAAATGATCAGCTTAATGGTTATTCTTTAATAAAAGCCAGCAGGTCTGCATTGATGGTAGCCGCTTCTGTAGTGGGCATTCCGTGCGGGAAACCCGGATAGGTAATTAAACGGCCATTTTTCAGCAATTTGGCTGCCTTCACGCCGGTAGTAGCGATGGGTACGATCTGGTCATCCTCACCATGCATAACCAATACAGGAATATCAACGCTTTTAAGATCTTCTGTAAAGTCTGTTTCAGAGAAAGCCTTAATACAGTCGTAATGTGCCTTGATGGCTCCCATCATGCCCTGACGCCACCAGTTGTCCATGATACCTTGTGATTTCTTAGCCCCTTCCCGGTTGTAACCGTAAAATGGAATGGTAAAGTCCTGGAAATACTGCTGACGGTGAGTGGCCGTATTAGCACGGATTTCATCGAATACAGACAATGGCACACCATCGGGATTGTTTTCGTTCTTTACCATGATCGGCGTAACAGCGCTCACCAGCACAGCCTTAGCCACCCGGCCCTTTCCATGTTTTGCTACATAACGGATCACTTCACCTCCACCGGTGGAATGCCCGATATGCACCGCATTTTTCAAATCAAGCGCTTTTACCAGCTCCGCCACATCTGATGCATAGGTATCCATATCATGCCCGATAGCTGTTTGACTGGATCTTCCATGGCCTCTGCGATCGAAAGCGATCACCCTGAAGCCCTGATTCAGGAAAAAAATCATTTGAGCGTCCCAGTCATCGCTGGATAATGGCCAGCCATGATGGAAAACAATGGGTTGACCGGTTCCCCAATCTTTGTAATAAATTTCGGTGCCGTCTTTAACAGTGATCTTGTTCATGTTTTTTGAGTTTAAGTGATAGTTAATAAATTAGCCTGGTTTCCTGCTTAACGAATGAATAGTTGTAGTCGTTCTCTACCAGTAGTGTTGAATGACGAGACAAAACTCCTGCTTTCAATAATTATCACCAATAACCTATATTAAGAACCGGGATTAATCTAGGTTAATAATCGTACGGAGAAAGCGTGATGACGAATAAGCCTCCCTATACACCCGGGGGCGATTCCGCATATTATGATACTATTAGCATTTTAATAAAAAAAGGATGCTTATCTTTATCCATATGTTACGGAACGTCCTTTTTGCTACAGTTTTAATGTGGTGTGTGGCCGCAAAGGCACAGACAGATCCCTCTTTCGGTGCTATGAACCGAACCGAATCTGCCTCTAAACTAACTCAACAGGCGAGCGATACCAACCATGTGTATAAGAAGTGGTTTGTAACAAAATATGCCGGCGTTTCCACTGGTTTTGTAGCCTTTAAAGGAGGGAGTGGTTCCTTCTTGTCGGTACCCCTGTCATGGCAGATTAACCGTCAGTTAACCAATAACCTGTTTGCCTTCGGAAGCATATCGGCAACACCTTCCATCTTCCGTTACAATAGCATACCTTATCAGCCTGTGGACAAAAGCAATGGCATGATGCAGCCTAACCACTTTGCCGCCTATCCTGATGCAAAAATAGGCGTCATGTATATCAGCAATGACAGAACATTTTCTATTTCTGGTAGTGTGGGGGTGAGCAGGGGTAGCTACTATGGTTATTCTCCTTTTTATGCACCTATGTATGCCCCGGTACAGGGGAATATGCAAAGATAACGCACGTGTCAGGCGTTTAGTTTTTTGCGAATTGATTTCACTGTTTCAGTGCATACGATCTCCCCTGGCTCCTTTTCAAAAAACGTAAAGGGATATACGGAAATGTGCCTACATCCCAGTAGCACAAATGGGGATTTATTCATGGAGGTTGGCCACAGACACCGGAAACACCTCGTTAGTTTTATGCGTCCCTTCCTTAATCGAAACCTCGCTTCCATTATCTCCCATTTTAAAATCAACCAGGTATTTATTAATCTTTGACAGCATATTAAACTCAATTTCAAATTCATTGGCGGTTTTCCAATATCCTCTTAACGCATACAGATGACCGGAACCAGCGTCCAGGTAAAATTTATAGGCAGTACCAACTCCTAAAGGATAGGTAACGGCTTGTTCCCCGGTTTGCTTTAACATAAGGGATAAGTTCCCTTCCTTAGATATAATTTTAGCGCTTTCTACGACTAAACTATTGGCGGGGAAAATAATTGTTTTATTAAACAACTTCCCTTTGTCAGCAGCGTTGGAAATGTACTTAGGCGAATCAATCACCGTTTTTGCCGCTTGAAGCTCCAGTTTTTTCAGGTTATTAAAGGCAACCGGATCACCGGGCAATTTTTTATCCGGGTGAAATGAATTACCAATCATATCACCAATCCGTTCTTTCTGATCGTCGTCAAGCCCTCCTGCCGTAACCACAACAAGGGCGTTGTGTATGGAATCGATATGTAATCGCTGTGTGCCCCTGCCCTCTGCATTGTAGCTATGATCTTTGTCGATCCAAAAACCATAACCGTAGCCGTTTCCGTTTGGAAATAGGGTGTTCATGGACTTGGCTTTCCTTATCCAGTCTGTGGAAATAATTGACTTACTATTCCATTTGCCGCCGTCTAACAATAGTTGGCCAATTTTAGCGAGATCAATTGGCTGCAAGGCGAGGTCCCCCCAACCGTAATGAATGCCCTGTTTATTTTTCGACCAATAAACTGACTTTATTCCCAAATCATTGAAGAGATATTTTTTAGCAAAATTTTCCGGGGATAACCTGGTTGCCCGGTAAATAATTTCCCCCAGCAGGTAATAATTGCAACTGCAATAGGAGAATTGCTGGCCGGGATTAGTTACAAAAGGAACATTGAAAATAAATTTTGGCCAATTGTCGGATGGAAATAATTTATGGAATAGGCTATCTTCATTTGAAAAGCCGCAATCAAAGCCCGATTTCATCGTAAGCAGGTCTTTGATGGATAGTGTTTCAAAGCCCTTAGCCGTTAATCTGATTTCCGGGAAAAATGATGTCACTAATTGATCCTCACTTTTGATATAGCCCTTATCTATGGCTATACCGATAAGCAGGGATGTTACCGATTTTGTGCAAGAGGCTACGTCATGCCGCAAACCTGGTTGAAACGGATAAAAATAGGTGTCCAGTACGATCTTCTTATTCCGTATAATTAAAAGGCTGTGAATATTTAATTTGTTTTCTTTCACATAAGTGAATATCTCGCTTAAGCCCTTAGAAGAGAACCCTTCATCTTCGGGTGTGGAAAACGAAAATGTTTCACCGGGGATCTCTGGAGCCTTGGTTGTTTGAGAAAAAGTCAACGCTGCTTTAAACAGGAAGAGTAGCCATAAAGTAATCCTTTTACAATGGACGTGGTGCATATATAGAGATGCTTTTAAGATAAAAAATTTCCCGGCGGCATGGTACTCCAGGAAATCTTAGGTTAGCATTTGATTAGCCAAATTGAATATAGCTCTTTTATTTGTAATATTGCCACAACAACCAAAAACAAGTGCAAATGTCTTCAACCCCAATAGTAGCAAAAACTTTAGATGAGGTTTTGGCAAAGCTGGAAGATATTATCAGCAACGCCATCAAGCATGAAGATCGTAGCGGTTATTTCGCCGCCCTGTATTACAAAGTGACATTGAAAGTAAAGGAAGGCATTGCAGCTGGCCAGTTTGGCGATGGGAAAAATATTACCCGGCTGGATGTTCAGTTCGCGAACCGGTATTTTTATGCGTTTGATCAGTGGCAGCAGGGAAAGCCGGTCACCGGATCCTGGGAGGTAGCCTTCAATGCCATAAAGAAACGTTCCTATTTAATACTACAGCATCTGTTACTGGGAATGAATGCCCATATCAATCTCGACCTGGGCATTGCTACCTGTGAAGTATCCAATGGCGACCTGGATAGTATGAGAACGGATTACAATAATATCAACCTGATTCTCGCTTCCCTTACCTATGGGGTTATCAACCAGCTGAACGTGTTGTCCCCTTTTATGTCGATACTGGGTTTTAGAGGCACCAAGTCAAACTCAATGCTGGTGCAATTCAGTCTCGGCAACGCCAGGGATGGTTCCTGGTGTTTTGCAGAGGAACTGGCGTTGAAAAAAGGCAACGCATACGATGATTTTATTGTCCGGCGCGATAATGAAATCGCGGAGCTGGGGAGCAGCCTGATTAAGAACAAAGGTTTCCTGAAAATCGGCGTCTGGCTTATACATTTATTCGAATGTAAAAAAGTGAGTTATATTATTGACATGCTGAACGACTTTAAAAAGCCGTATAAGAAGGATTTGAAAGGGTTTAAGTTATAATGTTCTGGCAGCGCCGGTACGCTACGCACCAGAATAAAAGCGGCCCATAACCCGCAACCCGGGACATTGCATCCTCATTCCCTCAATGATCAATACTTGCTCTCCTTAACAAGAGAGGCACTATCTAACGACTTGGTTGATATATCCTATACTCTGGAAACAGGATTTTTTATCAATCCTGATTTTAGTAATGCTGCCATAATCAATCTGAATGCTAAAGGCATTTTGCAGTGGTATTTCAAGTACCTGGCAAAGTATGGAACGGATAACCCCGGCGTGGGTGACGATTACTATGGTATTATTTTCTTCCGTGCCGGAAAATATTTTTTCATCAAAAAAGCCTTTAACCCTCTGGTCCATATCCCGGAAACACTCTCCTCCCAATGGTTTTTCGTTTACAAAATCTGCCATCCACTTATTTAGTTCCTGCTGACTGATTTCGTCCCATTGCTTCATTTCCCAACTGCCAAAATTAATTTCCATCAAGCGGTTGTCGGTAATAACTTGCGAATATTGCCCATTGTAGCTGCTGAATGCATCGGCAAGCAAAGCGCACCGCTTTAAAGGGCTGGAATAGACCAGGGCATTTGAAGGACTAACGTGTGATATGATTTTGCTGAATTGATCCAGGAAAGGCTCCTGTAAGGAAACATCTGTTTGGCCATAACAGATCCCTTTAGGCAGAATAGTTTCTGTGTGCCGTATCAAATAAATTTCCATATTCCAATAACGGATAAATAAAATACTATCTCACCTACCTGTTGCGTGGCTCCCAAACAGTCGCCGGTATATCCTCCAATCCATTTATCAAAATAGCGTGCCAGTAAAAACCGGAAGATGAATACCGGTATCAGTGCGTACATAATTTGATAATGGTACAACGCCAGATATATCAAAGGCGCAAGTCCGAAAAAGAAGGCCCCTGATATTTCCTTCCAGGTATATTTTTCGGCAACAGGTTTTATTTTACTGCTATCGCTCTCCCGGGCATATTGATGTGTAAATACAATTGAAATAGCGGCCAAACGACTTAACGAATGGGCAGCAATGAAGAGCGCAAGTAAGGTAGCTGGAGCAATATTTCCATTTTGTGCGATGTGCAGTAACAAGGTAAATTTCAGGAGGAACAATAGTATCAAACCAATTACTCCAAAGGCTCCCACACGGCTATCCTTCATGATGTCCAGGATTTTCTGTTTGGTCCATCCACCTCCGAACCCATCGCAAACATCAGCAAATCCATCTTCATGAAAAGCTCCGGTAACAAATATTCCGGTTACCATTGAAATAATTACCGAAATATCAGCGGGGAATAAACAACTTACCCCATAGTATACCGCGAAACAAAGTAAACCGACTATCCAGCCAATCAAAGGAAAATAGCGGGTCGATTGATTCAGATAGGAAGCAGAGTGGTCTACCCATTTTGGACAGGGGATGCGTGTATAAAACATCAACGCTGTAAAAAATATTCTTAGCTCTTTCTTTATCATTAGACGTTATTTCCTTTATTATTAACTCCGGGCGGCTTCGAAATTCATTATCTCATTTAAGCGTATCACGTCTCGATTTTAACTTATCATACAGCGTTTGCATAAGTATAAAGGGTGTTTTCTATGCGGGGATCAAATCGCAAAACCAAAACCCTTTTGTATTTGATGAAGAAACGCAAATATTATCGGTCTTCACCTCTATCGCCTTATAAATTTTTTCTCCTGTGCTGAAACGGATCTTCTTTTTGAATATAGCACCCTCATAGCAGAAAGTATGAAATTCGCCATTTTCTCCACAGGGATCTACATTGCCGGGCAATTGTTCCACAAATAACGGATCAATCTCTTTACCTACCCATTCTTCCCCGAGATAGCCGTCGTTGGTGCAGCAGGTAACGGTTTTGAATCCCTGTGCAATAAAATCATTAATGAGCCAGCGGGTATCTGATTTCCAGATAGGAAAAACGGCCTGCATACCTATTTTCTCCAGGTTTTTCTCACGATATATTCTCAGGTCTTCTAAAAATATATCTCCGAAAATTACGTGCTGAATGCCTTCAGATTGAACGGTACGCAAAATAGTCTCCATTTGCTTTTCGTATTCACTGTTGGTACCCTCAGATACTTTTACTTTGAGTAAGGGTATTCCTATTGATTCGGCTTGCTTTTCCAGCAGTTCTTCCCTTACTCCGTGCATAGATACGCGTTTGAATGTATCATTAACAGTAGTAAGCAGGTACTGTACATCATATAAATTTTCGGACAACACTTTATGCAGGCAGTAAGCAGAATCCTTCCCTCCGCTCCAGCAAAATATGGCTTTAGGCTTGTTCATGGCTTGTTTTTATTTTTACGGGGATCCCGGAAACCATTAAAATGACTTCATGTGCATTTTGGGCAAGGTATTGATTCATCCAGCCCTGCAGCTCTACAAACTTTCTTCCTACCTCTGTTCCAGCGTGAACTCCCATCCCGATTTCATTGGTGATGAAAATAAAAGTTCCATCGATGGATTTTATTTTTTCAAATACTGCTTTCGCCTGTAACAACGACTCTTCAATGTTGTTTTTTGTGTCCACAAAAAAATTTGTTAGCCATAAGGTCACGCAATCAATTACTACCACCCTGTTGCCTAATTCCAGATTACCCAACTCCTTCTCTTCTTCGATGCTTGTCCATCGCTCGTCTCTTTCCCCCTGGTGGCGTTCAATTCTTTTTTCGAAATCGCTGTCCCATCTTCTGGCGGTTGCTACATATACCGGGGAGGAGGATAATTCCAGTGCAAGCCGCTGTGCATAGGAGCTTTTGCCTGAACGTTCACCTCCTGTTATCAGATAGATCATTATGATATCTTTAAAAATTATTAGGAAATAAATTATTACTGCTGCTTCCGGGCTTCAGCCTGATCGATCTTTTCCTGGATAATTGCTTTCAGACAATCTGGGCAAAAGCAATCTCCTTTTTCTGAGATCTTCATTATTTGCGGCAGCTCGGAACACCAGCACTTTTCGATGCAGCAAGTGAAAAACGTACCGCATTGCGGACATTTTTTTTGTCTTTCATTAGAACTAATGCTCATACACCTTTGTTTTGAGTGGTGCATATTTATGCGTATATTGTTCCTGCATGGGGAGTAGCTCCGGATGAAACAAAGAGGCCAGCAGTTCAATTCCGTCTACCAGGCGCGTACTCGGACAAGTAAATAAATCTGCGTCTGCCAGGTATACAGCATTGTTTTTTACGGCCAACAATTCATTCCATCCTTCAAGTGCCGTTAATTGATTTATTTCTGTTGCTGCTCTTTCTATATTGAATCCGCAAGGCGCTACCACCAATACTTCCGGGTTATATCGTACTATCTTATCCCATGCAGTAATGATGGAGTATCCTGAAGGATTGGACAACATGTCTACCCCACCTGCCTGTGCAATCTGGTAGGGAATCCAATGGCCGCAATTATATATAGGGTTCAGCCATTCCATGATCATTACCCGCTTTAAAGGAGCATTGTGCTTGCGTAATGTATCCATTATTTTATCAGTACGCTTCTTCAATGCAGCAAGCAGCTGATAAGCTGCCTCTTCTTGCTCCATGGCATGGGCAATAGTAATGGCATTATCATAAACGTCATTCAGATTGCGTGGTATCAGCGGGATGACCAATGGCCGTTTCTTTAGCTTATAAATGGCACGCTCTGCATAGCTGGTACCGATCTGGCAAACATCACAAACATCCTGGGTGAAAATAACATCGGGAGCTATTTCCTGCAGCAGCTCTTCATCTACATAGTAAAGACTCTTCCCCATTTGCTTTGTTTCCGAAACAATACGCTCTATTTCTTCACTCGAAAAGTTATTGTCTTCTAGGTAGGAACGGACTACTTTTGGTTTGTCGGAGTGACATTCAAAGGTGACTCCACAAAGAAACTCCTCCAGGCCCATTTGATAAATCATACTGGTTGCGGCCGGCAGAAATGAACAGACTTTTATTTTGTTTTGCATCATGTTGATTGTTTTTCCTGCAAAGAGATTCCAATGATGTCCATAAACCGGATTACCTCTTCTTTTTGCGGGGTGAATGAATCAATGGTTATTTCTTTTTTATACAAAGGCCCGTCAAGTACAAGTGTATGATATTCTCCCTGCTCTCCGCAAATATCAAGATCTGTTAATTCATGTATCTTATTCAGTTCCGTAACGATATCCCTGTTTAACTCCCTGCCGAGCCAACCGGGGCCAAACCAGGGTTCTTTGACACAGGAAAAGATCACTTTAAAGCCGGCAGAAAAGAGTTGATGCAGTACTTGCTGCCTTTCAGCATGCCAAAGTGGAATCAGCACATTTACGCCGGCAGGTTTGCTGCGCTCCGTAATCCAGTTCGTATTACCATGTACTTCTGCAATATCACCGGTAACAATAGTATCAATTTGATATTGGTCCCTTATTCCTATGATTGCTTCCTCATAAGCTTCCTTGTATGGTTCCTGAAGATGGATGATGGTATGGGGAATGCCAAGCGCAATAGATTGCGCTTCAATGATTTTTATCGAATGGGCACGAAACCGGGCATTCTCCATTGCAAAAGTGATGAGCGAAACAATTTCGTAGCCCATCACCTTCGCCTGGTATAAAGCAAGATTACAATCTTTTCCTCCTGTCCATAGTACAACAGCCTTGTGCATTTATTGAACGCTTATTAACTGAAGTCGCGGATATTTTTGCTGTGCCCATTCAAACAATCCGAATGAAATGGCTGAGAACAATAAATTCCCTGCCAGCATATTCTTCATATACGGGATAGCTGCCACGTAACAGGCAATGAGGCCTGTTGCTGTTTTGGGATATAAGCGGCCCTCCATCCAGACACCAAAATCTGTAATGATCCAATGTACCAATGCAGCGGCAACTGCCGCCATTATTACATTTCTAAAGTTAACTTTTTTAATGAGAGACCCAATCAAGGTGGCTAATGCAAATGCACCATAAGTCCAGTAAAATCCATCATAAAAAAATACGAGCTTGTGATAGTATACGAAATAATTCAGGAACAGATCGCTGATCCACAGGGTCATTAATGGAAGCAGGTAGGCTTTCCATTTTTCAGAAAAATAGTGCCCGCCAAACAAGGCCATCGAACCAATCGGAGTGAAATTAGCCAAAGGCGTTGCACATGAAGCATTGAACAAACGTGTAAGGGCCAGCCCTACCGTGATAAGCAGCAATGCGCTGAATCTGAAATTGAGAGATTTACTCGTGTTCATTTTATCTGATTTAGTTTGGTTTTGATATAGCCTCAGCGCCAATCCTGGATTGCATGGCCCCGGCTTCTCGGTTACTGGTGCAAATATATCCGTTACAGATGGTAGCGTAAGCTTAAATAAAACCCTCTGCCACGGGTGGTATAACCGTAGATTTCACTATACTTAACATCAAAAATGTTTTCAACACGTAACGTGGTAGAAAGAGAGCTGATAACATTGTATTTGACAAGAACGTCCAACAGTGAATAGTCACCCACTCCTTTGGTGGCCAACGCACCAAACGGGCCGGATGCTGAATTGTAATAAATATCACTGCGTGGACCTACATATTTGAGATTCATACCTAAAGAAATTTTTTCACCGGGCTGGTAAATTAAGCCGGCATTAGCCGTGCTGGGTCTTCTTACCAAACCAATGTTTTCAACTTCTTTATTGATGAAAGCACCGTTGGAAAATAGTTGCACCTGGCTGCCCTGTGTGTGCGCAGTGTCAATGCTCGACGGATTATACTCCAGCTTCCCGCTGATAAGACTCAGGTTGGCAAATACGGTCAACTTACTGGACATTTTTGAACGGATGGAGATTTCTATACCCTGGTTGGTTTGTTTGCCAATATTCAGATAAGTGTCACCGTGATAATCCATATATCCCAGCGCGTCAGTTTTTTTTGTTTTATCCCATAAATAGACGTAGTCGATACTGTTGGTCACCACTGTTTTAAAGTAGGAAATGCTGTAGCTGATATGGTCATCCACCTGTTGTTTAAAACCAAATTCCCATGATTGTGATACTTCGGGTTTCAGCGTTTTGTTGCCCCTGGTAATTCCGGAAGTCGGATCTTTTTCGGGTGAATAAAGCTGGTAAAGAGATGGTGCATTGAACCCGGTCGAATAAGAGGCAAACAACAAGGCATGTTCAGATACCTTGAACGAAGGATTAATCTGATAAGTCAGGTTATTGCCAAACAGATCGTGCCTGGTATTTCTTATCCCGAGGCCAATGGCAAAAGCCTTATACCGGTCATTGATAATACTTCCATCAAGATCGATATGTGCAAACTGGTTAATGGTCTTCACATGAATATGCAAAGAATCGAGATCTGATTTCGACTCATACACACCATTATTATTCGAATAATAGTAGGTACTGAAAGTCATTTTTTCATCACTCAATCCGCCGCCGATTACAGCGCTGAAGCCTTTTAACTGGAGGTTTACCTGCAACTCATTATTCGATACTAAACCTTTGTAGGTACCGGTATAATAGTTGCCATCATATTGCCCTGCCGTATTGATTACAGATGAATCGTCGACAAACACCCGCTTTAAATCAGTTAAGCCGCCTGTATAGGCCACCTTGAGTTTGTTATTGATAGTATAAGCTGCTCCGTAGGTAGTAAGGTTTCTCTTAAACCGGGAGGTGTAGTTATCGTCGTCGGTATAAGCTCCTTTATCTAAATCCGCTCTTTGATTCACATTTTTATAGGAAGCAAAAATATCCCATTTCTCATTTTTAAATCCAACTTTTCCAACCAGGTCCAGTTTGCTGAATCCATCCCGGTCGCGGTGGTTATGCTTGTAATCATTGACATTGGTCACGGTATCCACCGTGGCGTCCAGTCCGTTTACATTGGTATTGCTGGCCCCTGCATTAATATAAAAGCCACTTTTCGCAGTATAATTTAAAAAGACGTTTTCTCCTGATAAAAAAGTCCCGGCGCCAAAGGTACCTGCTTTTGCTTCGGCATCAATATGAAGCCCGGGTGCTTGTTGGGTTTTGGTGATGATATTGATCACTCCCCCGATAGCTGATGAACCATAAAGGGTGCTTTGGGAGCCTCGCACAATTTCTATTCTTTCAATATTCATCAACGACAACTCCGAAAGATCGGCGGCATTATCAGTAGACGTGGGATCAGTTATTTTTACACCGTCCACTAAAATAATGGTTTGATTGCTGTTGGCCCCCCTGGTGAAAATGCTTTGCAGTTGTCCCGGATTTTGTCCTGTACCCACAACAAAAATTCCTTCCTGTTGAGACAGGAGCTCTGCCATCCTATTCGCTCCCGAATTGGCAATTTGTTCGCTGGAGATTAGGGTGATGCTTCTGCCAATATCTTTGGGATCTTTTTCACTCCGTGTGGCAGCCACCACTACTTCTTTAAGGGATTTGGATAACGTGTCCCGCTGTTGCGCCGATACACACTGTGCAAACAGCAACGCCGCACTGCCGGCCAATAAGGCCGTAATTTTACTTTTCTCCTTTTTCATTTTAGTTTTTAAAAGTATTAATGAAAGGAGCAAAAGGAGGAATGGATAATATATTGCCAATGTGCAGGCTGTCAGTGTCCATTCGTAGCTTTTACCCGAAGCATTGAATCTGTAGACATTTAGGCAGGTCTCCTGGCTTGCTCTTGTGCTACCTTCCCATCCGATAAAACGAACAGTGGCTTTTTAAGAATGCACTTTTCAGCTTGTGCTGAAAGAGCTCACAGTTACGGGAATAGCCCCCGATTTAAACGGGGTTCCCTTTTAATCTTTTAACCGTTTGTAGCGGTAATAAGAACCATAAATGCAGCGCAAATATAGAAAATTCCTTCAATAAACTATTATTGTTGGATGATTTTGGAGGGAGCAGCCTAAAATGGTGCAAAGGGATCTCTTTAAAGAAATGATGAAAAAAACTGGGACAATTCTCTTGTGATAATATCTGATCAAAAACAGGATGCAGCATTCCAGGTAGGCAGAAATTATTAACTGTTCAGGCAGTGGAACTATCTGTACTCCCAACAGGGAAAGGGCATAAAACGTTTAATGGATAGTGCTTATGTTAGCGCAAATGAAAGACAACATTAATTGATATTTTATGTATATATTTAGGTACATGCTAATTTTGTATAGTGAAAAAATAATATATTTCAAATACCTCACCATGCAAAAGATAAAACGCTTTTTGTTACCGGCCGCCATTGTTGTTAGCATGGTGTTATTAATTAACATCTTTATACAGATTTCGTCACAATGGCGAACCCTTATCTTTATACTTGGCGGGGTTGTAGGCACGCTACCTCTTATTAAAGAAATTACCCATTCATTCAAATTAAAAAAAATAGATTTAGGCATTCCAGTTCTTGCAACCATCGTCATTCTTTTTTATGTAAAGGAATTTTGGATTGCCTGTGTTTTTATGTTGGTGATAATTTTGGGCAATATTTTCAAAGAATATATTCTATGGAAAGTAGAACAGTCCGTAAAGGAAATATCTCGATCCTTGCCAGACAGTGCATTTTTAAAAACAGACGAAATTCGGGAAATAAAAATTAAGGACATCAGGAAGGATGATACTTTGATTGTAAAAGCAGGTGGCAGCATTCCTGTAGATGGAATTTTACTTTCTGATGAAGCAATGTTGGATGAATCTGTAATAACGGGGGAATCCCGCTTAATCACTAAAAAAAAGGGCGATCATTTGGTTGCGGGTTCCATAAATCAGAATAATTCCCTTGAAATGCAGGTTGTCAATACAAGCGAAAGTTCTACACTGGCACAAATTCATAAACTGGTTGAGGAAGCTCAAAGTCATAGCACTCAACTTTCCAGATTCACTACTAAATTTGCTTTTATTAATAGTGCTGTAGCACTCATTGGCACAATATTAATTTATGTATCCACTAGAAATCTATTACAGGCTTTGGCCTTCTGGATAGCACTAGTACCGGTTGTTTTTGCCATAATTGTTCCCGTAGCTACTACTATTGGGATTAGTAAACTTGCAAAAAATGGTATCATGGTTAAAACGGGAGAAGCACTTGAGAATCTTACGCGGATTGACTCAATTGTATTTGATAAGACGGGAACTTTAACAATGGGTGCACCAGAAATCAACAAAATCATCATACTTGATAAGACATTCAGCGAAACTTCTTTATTGGAACTTTCTGCCAGCGTGGAAAAATATTCAGAACATCCCCTATCACGTGCTTTTATACAGAAAGCAACCACTTTGAATATTTCATTCTCACCGGTTGATCACATAGAAATTATAAAAGGTAAAGGCTTACAAGGAATATGTAAGGGCAAAAGAGTATTGATTGGCAGTCTGCATTTAATACAGGAAGAAGGATTTATGATACCTTTTGAAGTCCAAAACACCATTAAAGAAAGTGAGTCTGAAAGGAGTACAGCAATTTTTGTAATTGTTGATGAATCCCTCGCTGGTGTCATTTTTCTTGCTGATCAATTGAGAGATCACATAAAGGAAACAATGGCTGCGCTTAAGAACATGCAGATGAAACTTACAATGCTCACCGGTGACAATAAAATCATCGCAGAAAAAGTAGCGCACGACGTTGGAATTACTCGCTTTTATGCAGAAACACTGCCACAAGATAAAATCAAATACATACAGGAATTTAAGTCAAATGGTGAAAAGGTAATTATGATTGGAGATGGCATTAATGATGCTCCAGCATTGTCCGAGTCAAATGTAGGAATAGCTATGGGACTTCGCGGAACCGATATCACGTTAAATTCCGCCAAAGTAGTACTGTTAAATGATAATATTGAGGTTTTACCTTATACGCTCCTAATGTCGAAAAAAGTGCTGCATATTATTCGATTAGATTTATATCTGGCTACCGTTATTCACGTAACGGCTGCATGCCTGTCAGTTGCTGGCATTATAACTATTCTGGGAAGCGCTGTAATTCACCAGGTAAGTTCGGTTCTTGTATTACTAAATACGCTTAGATTATTTACTATAAGAAAACCATAATAACCAAATAAAATGAAAAAAATTCTTATTGCTATTGATGGAGGTGTTTTATCCGAGAAAATTGCTCAAAAAGGCTACGAATTGGCAAAAGAAGCAGCAACTGAGGTTGCTTTGGTGTATGTTGTAGATACTGAAATTACAACAGGTGAGGGAGGGTATACAACTTCCGATCTAATAAATACTTATAAAGAAGAAGGCAAGGAAATTCTGGAAAGACTGAAACGAAAACTCTCCAATAAAGACATATGGATTTTTACGGAGGTTGGCAATCCAGCTAAAACTATCATTAAACTTGCCAATGAATGGGACGCAAATATGATTGTGATAGGAACACACGGACGCACTGGATTAAACCATCTCTTAATGGGAAGTGTAGCAGAACATGTAATCAGACATGCTACAGTACCGGTATTAGTAATATCTGCAAAAGTAAAATGAAATAAGTTGGATAACAGTCTCCAATTGCCTATAGACAATTAATTGGATAGCACCCACATTAAAAAGCGGGTGGACTAAATTGTATTAGTTACTATTGAATCAGACAAATTGAAATTGTCAGTATCAACTTATTCTTACACGCTGTCTAACTTAAAAAAGATTCCAAATAAAAATGGACAAACCAAGCGTAATCTTGATTTGTCCACTTTAGTGCCCAGAACTGGATTCGAACCAGCACACCCTTGCAGGCGCTGCGACCTGAACACAGTGCGTCTACCAATTTCGCCATCTGGGCAACTGATTTCGTGTCAGGGAGTGCAAATATAAGCAGTCATTTCTTTTCTCCAAAAAAATATCAACTTTTTTTCAAACTAACGTGAAAGGATATACTAATAATTATAAATAAACCCAAAGGAGGTAATACTAAAAGGCATTGCTCCACGAGCTACCAGGTACAGGTCGTGCACTCCTTCGGCGTGACGCAGGTTACCGGTTAATTTCAACGCATAGGTGCTATCACCGGTATAAGGAATCTCCAGGGTGCCTATAATTTTCCCTTTGGGCTTGTCGATCCGAAATTCTAACCGCGCATTGCTCTTTTTGTGCTCCGAAGCTACCTCTACCCGGAAACCTATTTCCCCCAGGCTCAGGTTTACCTGCGCAAAACTCAGGTAGCTCCCCTCTTTCATCTGGAATTCCGTGGCCCTGTTCCCCTTCTTTGCCGCTGGCGCTGGCGCCGCCGTCTGTCCAATGGCAGACAATGGCACAAAAGCAAAAAGCAGCAATAACATCAGCCTCATAGGGATAGGATAGGTGTCTTCTCTTTATATACGTACCGGTATGATTACTACCAGCGCGATAAATTAATAATAAATATCATAAAATTAAGGAATTATGTAATATCATAGCAAAATAATAACACCCGCTGATCAAAATCAGCCCTTCCAATGACACAGGTCAGCATGCCCCTTCCCATTCCGTCATACCTTTAGCCTGTTAAGAAAGTCGCTTGTTAAACATAAAAAACGGAAGCCATGGAAGAAACACTCGTTTCATTAAGCCAATATCGTGGCGCACCTGCCGTCACTATCATATTATCCACCCATAGAACATTCCCAGACAACAGACAGGATATAATACATCTTAAAAAACTGGTAACGGAAGCTGAAAACAGGTTGTACGATACCTACGATAAACGTGAAGTATGGCCCCTGCTGGATAAAATTAAAGCCGCGGAGGCTGATATTGATCACAACTATAACCTCGATAGCCTGGTCATTTTCGCTAATGCCGGCCACGCACAGGTAATCAAACTCCCTGTCCCGGCCACCGACCGCGTAGTAATAGGCGACCGTTACGAAATACGCCCCTTGCTCAAAGCCTTACAGCAACTGGAACACTATTACATCCTCACCATCGGACGTCAGAAAATCAGGCTCCTGGAAGCATACAATGATACGTTGATAAGAGAAGTCAACAACAATGATTTCCCTTATGAGAACAATTACCACACCACCGACCCCATGAGATTACAACAGGCCGACCTCGTCGATGACCTGCAGAGAGAATTTTTCAATACAGCGGATAAACGCTTCAAAAAGTATTATTACGAAAATCCCCTGCCGGTAATTCTTTTAGGAGACAATAAAAGCGTTGCCCACTTCCAGGAAGAAATGGATATCAAAAATATCGTCTTACGTACTGCCCCCGGCAGCTACGATCACAGCACCCATTATGAAATCCTGCGGGCAACTTTTCCACTGATACTGCAACATATGGCTGATAAAGAAACTGCCGCCCTGGAAGCTATCGCCAACGCTCAATCTACACAAAAACTGCTGGTAGACCTCAACGATATCTACCGTGCCGCCAATACCGGCACCGCAGATACCCTGTACATAGAAAAAACATACTTCCAACCCGGCAATATTCATAACGATACCATCAGCCTGTCTGGTACATCCGACGGTGAAGACGTGACCCTGGTGATCATAGATACCCTGCTCCAGAAAAATGGTAAAGTGGTATTCATGGAGGAAAACACACTCAACGCCTACCAGGGCATCGCCCTCATTACCCGCTTTTCCTGATTTGCATATATAAAAACAACGAGGCCCGCAACAAATGCTGTTGCGGGCCTCGTTTACTATAGCACTGAATACAGCTATTTGATAAGCCCCATGTCCTTCAGTTTAGCCGCCGCCTCTATCAGCATCGCCCCGCTCAACTGCGTAGTCAAGTCGCTGCTGGCCGCCTGGGTCGTCCAGTCTTTATTAAAGAGTACCTGCGGGCGGGTAGTTCCCTTCAACCACAGCGTTTCTGCATTCAACTGCAGGAAAGCCGCAAACTTGGCCGCGTCGGTGCTGCTGACGCTTCCATCGGTGATCAGCAACATCAGGTAACGCACCAATACCCCTTTAAATAAACCACCATCTCCGCCCCCTTCATCTTTCAGGATATTGGCATTGGTAAATCCGCCCCCTAAAGTGTTGTTGGCCGTTTTCATGGCGTCGTTAAGGTAGATATTCTGGCCGGTTAACTTGTACAACTCCACCCCGGCACCTATATACACGCCCTGGTTATAGGTAAAGTTCCAGTTCTTGGTCACCTGCCCGCTGCCATCCTGGTTAATACCATCCCATACCAGGCCACTCGCAGGATCTACCAGGGTGCTTTTCTCCCAGTCGTAGATCTTCTTAGCCCAGGCAATGTCATCTGCATTTTGCGTAACAGCGTACATCCGGCAAGCAATGATACAGGCAGGCGCATTGGCCGGCGTATTTTTGTAGTTTTTCGATTTGTCCTTATTCCAGTGTATACCACCGCCCCATACATCATCCCAACCGCCTTTGATATCATTCCAGAGCAGTACCGCCACGTCTTTGTAACGGGTATCACCGGTAGCTTCAAAGGCGCGCAAACAGGCCAGCGTCATCCACTCCATATCATCATAGAAATAGTTGATATAAGTACCACCATTCTTCACTTTCATACCCGCCAGCAAATCATCCATGCGTGATTTAATAGCCGGATCATTTTTACGTATATAGGCGTCCGTTAGCACATCCAGCGCATGCGCATTGGGCCAGTAATTAAAAGTAGTGCCGCCACTACTGTTTTGGTTAAAATACTTCTCCTGGTTCCAGAAATTGCTGGTCAGCCCCTGCAGGGAGGAATCAGCTATCTGCGGCCAGTTGTATACATACCGGGCTTTGCCCGCTCCAGGACCCGGACCATCATCTACCGGCTCTTTCAAACACGCAGCATAAGCAAAGGACAATAATAGCATTGAATATCGTATAAGCTTCATAGTTACTTTTATTTAACGATCACTTCGTGGGTGTAATTCTTATCCGCCGTGAAGTATACATTAATATCACAGTTCTTGGTATCTGCTTCGGTGGCAAATTTGTAGCAATAGTTCCACTGGTCATTGTTGCTGATAGGCTTCAATTCCCAGTAGCTCAGCGGCGTAGCGCTGGTAGGGCGACTGTTATCTGCATTGGAACTCCCTATCCATTCATCGCCGGCATTGCCATCGCTATCTTTAACGGCTATACGGAACTTATAGCGCTCATCGCGGCCCCACGATTCCTGCTTAAACGTGATCAGCTGGCTCTTGATGCTCCAGGTGCTGTTGCCGGCATAACTGATTTCAAACAGGAACTTGTTCAGCGGCGCAAACCAAAGACCAATAGAAGTGATCTCGGTAACGGTAGCAGCGGCATTGTTGAAATCCAGGCGCAAACGATATACTTTGGTACCAGCAGTTTGTTCGCTTTCGCCACCTTCTTTTACAGCCGTACCCATTACGGAATAAGTGCTCGGCGTACCGGTATTCCGGTTGGTGAAATGATATTTACCATTTTTGAGAGAAGTGTAAATTTCGTATACTCCCGGCGCGGTAGACTTCAGCTTCAATGCCTTTGATAAATCGGCGCCCGCTTCTGTGGCCTCCCCGGTGAGATATACATCCGTAGGAATTTCCGCAAAACCATTGGGCCTTTCTACTTCTATCGTTTTCGACTCCGCCGCTTTCTGGATGTTATAGCCTTTGGAAGCCAGCACCGTCCATTTCAGCTTACCGGTAGCCAGCGAAGCAATACCCGCTTTGCCCGCGATACTATTCAGGTCTTTATGCGATAAAGTCAGCCTGTTTTGTACCCCGCCCCCATCTGATGAATATTTAGCCACCGGCGATGAAAAATCTCCATCGGCTTTATCAAAAGCCACCTCGTACATCACCAGCGAACCATCTTCCGCGCGGGCCTGGTCCCATTCAAAACTCACGGTAGCACTGGTAGTGGGTTGCAGCTTAATGTACTTGTTGTCCAGCGGCGCTGTGAGCTTAGGCACTGGCTGCAGATTGGTATTGAGTGAATAATCATCTCTCTTACAGCTGAACAATAAAACACTCAGTATAATGATTAAATATTTTTGCATATGATTACAGTTTTAGGTGGAAGGATTACCAGTCTTGGTTTTGTGAAAGATTTTTATTCTGATCGCGTTCTACTGTGGGCACCGGCCACAGGTAGTGTTTAGGGTTGGTGAACAACCTGTTTTCTACAATAATATATCCATTGGGATCTTTATTGAAAGCCCCGGAACTTACTTTAATCCCTCTCACCGGCTTATTCATCACTACATCGGCAGTTTTCCAGCGACGTATATCCAGTATCCTCAATCCCTCAAACGTCAGCTCTGCTCTTCTTTCCCGGCGAATTACGGCGCGTTGCTGGTCCTGGTTCAGGGCCGCGTTAAATTGCGTAGCGCCGGCATCTGCGAAGCCCGCCCGCACTCTCAGCGGCTGAATAGTTTGGTTCCAGATGGTGGCATTCATCTGCCCTAACTCATTCTTTGCTTCGGCATACATCAGCAACACATCAGCATAGCGAACCAGGATCAGGTTTAAGCCCGACGAATAATTGGTGGCCGACCGGTCGTAATACTTATAGAAATAATAACCGGTGGGAGAAGCTCCCTGGTCATCTACCGTGTTGGTAGCCGGTACGGATCCCGGTTGCGTCAAAATGGTTTGTTGCACCCCGTTGAAGTCAGTTACCCTGGAACCGTGATGCAGGATGGTTGCATCAAAACGCGGGTCCCTGTTTGCATACGGGTTGTTTTCATCATAGCCTGAACCTGCCTCGGTAATGGCTTTACCATTGGTCATGATATAATCATTCACCAGGTCCTGCGTAGGCACCAGCACACTTCTCAACGCGGCAATGGTTTGTGGCAAAAACTGGCGTTGCTTATCGTATGTGCGGCCACCACCATACTCCAGGTCCAGGATCACTTCAGGGTTGTATTCATTTGCTACGGTAAACAGGTTGCTATAGCCGGAAAACAAGGAGTAAGTACCGTTGCTGGTCTTACCGATCAGCTGCTCGCAATCATTCACTATTCCCTGCCACTCGCCGCGAAACAGGTGTACACGGGCACTCATGGCAATGGCGGCGCCACGGGTCACCCGGCCACGGTCGCCCTGCGCCTGGTCGGTGTTGGTGGGCAAGTCTTTCTGGATATCGGCCAACTCAGATAATACAAACTGCTGTACGGTGTTTTTGTCGGTACGGGCAATCACACGCGACTGATCAATCGTAATCAGATCCGTATAAAAAGGTACATCCCCGAAAGATACGGTCAGCTGGAAGTAGGCATAGGCGCGGATAAAGCGGGCCTCGGCTACAATACGGCGCTTCAGCATGGCGTCCATCGCCGGCACCCGGTCTATATTGGTGGTAACGGTATTGCACCGGCGAATAGTGGTATAGTAATAAGACCAGGTATCTGCTACGCGGCCATTGGCGCCATCATAACCGCCGTTGGCAATGGCATTTACATTCAGCAGCCCTCCCCCATTGTTATAAGCGTTGTCGCTCAGCGCTTCGTCTCCAAAGAAATAATCATCCTTGGATAAATGCTCATAACAGGCAGCCAGGGCATCTAACGCATCCTGCGAATTGCGCCAGTAGGAGGTTTCGGTAAACTCCCGCGTAATCGGCTGATCCAGCTTACGACAGCCAAACAAACCCGCGGCAACTAGTATCGATAAAATTAACTTCTTCATACATGTGATTGTTTAGGCATCAAAACTTTACATCTACACCAAAAGAAAACGTGGCCGCATTCGGGTAATTACGCCCCGCAATAGGATTGTAATTAGACATGCTCAACTTATCATCGAATTGGGAAAACTCAGGATCCACTCCCAGCTGGCGGAAACGTTTAGGCGTAATCGTTATCAGGTTCTGACTGGTGAAATATACCCGCACGCCCTGCATACCAGCCCGTCTCATCAGCGACGCCGGCAGGCTATAGCCGATCTGCAGGTTCTTCAGGCGTAGGTATTTGGTGTCAAATAGCCAGTAGTCGGAATAGGCAAAGTTGTTGGCATCTGCCGATCCAATGGTTAAACGGGGATAGCTCGCATCCGGGTTAGTGGGCGTCCAGCGATCCAGGTGCTGTACCATGGCATGGTCTTCATTATTGTGGAAGGCCTCTACAATATCGCCGCGCAGGAACTGCGAACGCTTGCCCACTCCCTGCCAGAACATGGTAAAGTCGAAGTTCTTCCAGCTCACATTGTAGGTAAAGCCAAAAGTGTAGCGGGGAAACGGGTTACCGAAAATATAGCGGTCGTTTTCATCAATCACGCCATCCTTGTTACGGTCTATGTATTTGATATCTCCCGGCATCACCTGCTGGTTATAGGCAAACGGTACTTTAGGCGCATTCTTCAGATCGTCGAGGTTCTGGTATAAACCGTTGGACTTATAACCATAATAAGATGCAATCGGGTAGCCTTCCTTGATGATAAAGGTTACATCCGAACCACGCACCGACTCCTGTCCAAACTTAATTACCTTGTTGAGGTTATCGGCCAGGTTAAATCCGAAGTTGTGATGAAAAGCCCCGGTAGTGGCGCGATAGTTCACGGTAAACTCCCAGCCCTTGTTATCTACCTTTCCTACGTTTTCCAGTGGCGCAGATGTACCCGCAGTACCCGGTACGGTCTGGAACAGGTAAATACCCGTGGTCATTTTATCAAAATAATCGAAGGAAGCAGTTAACCGGCCATTGAAGAAATCGGCGTCCACACCATAGTTGCTCATGGTGGAAATTTCCCACTTCAACAGGTCGTTGTAAGTAGAAAAGGTATTACCAGGGGCAATAGAGTTATTAAAGGAATAGTTGGCGTTGTTGATACTTACACGCGACAAATAGTTGAAACCACCAATATTAGAGTTACCCACCTGTCCCCAGGAATAGCGCAGTTTAAAGTTACCGATACGGTTCTTCACTTCTTCCATAAAAGCTTCATCGGTCAGTCTCCATCCCAGTGAAAACGCAGGGAAGAACTGCCAGCGATGGCCCGGCGCCAGCTTGGAAGAACCGTCATACCGCCAGGTAAACTCTGCCAGGTATTTGTCGTTGTAAGCGTAGTTCAAACGGCCAAACAAGGAGTTCAACGCATATAAATTCGGATTACGTATATCATTGTACGTGCCTATATCCCGGTAATCGTAAGTGCCATCTGGCTTAGGAATATAACCACCGCCGATAGACCAGTCGTTATCGAGATTGGTGGTACCAAACCGGTCTGCTCTCAGGCCATAGCTTTCATTGATAGCATCGCTACGCGCGCCCACCTGGCCTTTCACATAGTGCTTGCCAAACGTATTTTCATACTCCGCTGTAGCATAGATGTTGGTGGTCAGATCTTTGTATTCATTCTGATGCAACTCGTTATACATGGGCGGTGTAGCCGTGGTATAATAAGGTGCGTAGGTAAATTTGTTGGTGCGGCTGGTATTATTCTCAATGTTATAATTACCGGAGGCATTCAGATTAATCCTGAAATGATTCACGGGTGTGATCACCACATCGAGCCCCCCCATCAGGTTATCAACCGATTTCAGGTTATATCCCATATCGGCCAGCTGTGCAAATACGCTGTTGCTGGTGAGGGCCGGCACTACCCAGTTGCCCAGGGTATCTTTTACCGGGTAAATACGCGGTACGCGCATCGCATCGCGGATCAGCATGCCGATGTCGGCTACCTGTGTACGGAAATTGGAACGGGTATAAGCTGCATTACCACTCACTTTCACGTATTTACTCACGTCGACGGATACGTTTAAGCGGGCATTGTATCTTTTATAAAAGAAGTCCTGTGGCACATATTTATTCTGTAGCATGTTGCCCTGATCCAGGTATCCCAGGGAAAGCAGGTAGCTGCTGGTTTTACCACCGCCGGTCAGGCTGACATTATGATTTTGCTGCGGCGTATATTTCCGGATCATTTCCGAAAGCATACCAGGTTCGGAACCGCGGTCGTGCCAGTACTTGATATCGGAAGGTGAAAACTGTGGTGTTTTACCGGAGTTCACCAGCGCTTCATTTTTCAGGGTCATGTACTGCCAGGCTTCTACCTGACGGGGTAGTGTAGTAGGCGTTTGCCAGCCGTACATGCCATTATATTGTACAGAAGGGCGCTCATCTTTCTTACCTTTTTTGGTGGTAATATATACAACACCGTTAGCTGCCTGTGAACCGTAAATAGCGGCCGATGCTGCATCTTTTAATACAGAGATGGTTTCTACATCATAAGGGTTCAGGTTCTGCAAGCCGCTGTTGCCGGCTTGTATACCATCAATGATTACCAGCGGTGCGTTGCCGGTTAAGCTACCCACCCCACGGATGTTCATGGTCATGGCGGCTCCCGGTTCAGCGGTATTCTGCTGCATGATCAGGTTGGGCGCCTGTCCCTGTAAAGCCTGGAACATATTTACCGATGGCCTGCTGGTAATGTCTTTGGAAGATACGGTGCTGATGGCCGCCGTCACCTGCTTTTTCTGCTGTTGTCCATAAGCCGTAACCACTACTTCTCCCAGGTCTTTTGGGTCGGCGCTGAGGGTTACCATGATACTGGTTCTTCCGTCGATGGCGATTTCAGTGGCCGTATACCCGACAGAAGAAAATATCAGTACCCCGTTTGCCGCTACTGCCGGCACTTTCAGCGTATAGTTGCCTTCTGCATTGGTAACGGTGCCAATGCTCTGCCCTTTCAGACGGATATTGACACCGGGAATGGCTTGTCCCTTGCTATCCACTATGCGGCCCGTGATGATCAGTTCCTGCTGTTGGGCACCGATAGTGCTGGCATCTCCTTTTTTGAGGATAATTTTATTGGCGATATATTCATAATGGATTTCCAACGGTGGCAGGATCATCTGCAACACATCATCCAGCTTATTATCCTTTACAGTAAGGGATATTTTTTGTGCTGCTTTGATATCATCGTTGGCATAGACAAATACCAGGGAGGTTTGTGCTTCTATTTTTTCCAGTACTTGTGCCAGCGTGGCATTTTCTACCTGCAGGCTAACGAGGTAGTTGAGCGCTGGCGGTCTTTCCCGCTCCTTTGCCGGCTGGTGCTGTACCTGCCGCCGCAGGCCTGCCGCATAGGCCACCTGTGCACGCAGGTCCAGCACGCTCAGCAACGATAAACAAACAATCAGTGATAGGAAAGGCTGGCGAAAAGAAGGCTTGTATAGTTCCTTTCTCATAACGTAGTGGTGATTAAAATGAATAAATGTTTGACGTTGGCTTACAGATACCTGTTATTCCCCGATAACAAGCGTTGAGTCAGTGATACGATAGTGGAATGCTTTTGATCTGCTTAGGTAATACATAATGTCTTCCAGCGAATTATTATGGAAGGAGCCGGTAAGGCGGCACTGCCTGGGTGCATTGTTTTCGAAGATGACCTGCCGGTTGAAATTGCGTTGCAGGCTTGCGCCTATTTCTTCCAGTGTTGCATTTTTGAAGATCAACCGTCCTTCTGTCCACGCTTTGTCTTCAGCCCCGATGGTGTTATTTTTCACCAGGGTACCGCTACTGGCGGTGTAGGTAATCTTCACATCCGGGGTTACCAGGATGGTATCGCTGGCTTTCCGGGCATCTTCATACCGGGGGATAAAGGCGATCTTTCCCGTTACTACTGCGGTTTGAAGCGGTTCGTTTTCGTAAGCGCGGATATTGAAAGAAGTCCCCAATACCTTGATGGTACCATTCTTCAGATGCACAATAAATGGTCGTTTCGCGTTGGTGGCTACATCGAAAAAGGCTTCTCCTTCCAGGTAAATTTCCCGGCTGTTGCCGTTGAATTGCTGCGGATAGGTGAGCATACTTTCTGCATTCAGCCATATCTTACTGCCGTCTGCCAGCTCAATAAAGGAGCGGGAAGCCTGGCCATTCTTACGTTTCAACCATTGTTGGGCCATGGGGGTGTTTACCTTTGCCGGCTGATTAAAGAAGTAGAGAACTCCCCCGAGCAAACAGGCGGCTGCAGCCACTGCTGCGGCCCATTTCCAGGTGGTCATGCGTTTTATTATTACCGGCGCCGCGGGCGCCGCCACGGGAGGCGATTTAATTTTAGCCCAGGTACGTTGCAGGGCCTGTTCTGTATCTTCCGCCGCCAGGTGCCGGGCATCATTAAAATAGTGGCACAGTTGGTTGTACCGCTCTTTTAATGCCGGGTGTTGGACCAGCAGTTGCTCCAGCTCCGACAGCTCTGCCGGGCTGGCGGATCCTGCCAGCTTACGCGTGACCAGTAATACAAAATGCGCTTCGTTTATCATAATATGGAATCTGTTCAGGAATAAGGACAGGTACCGAAGCAGGAATTACTTACAGGCAGGGAAAATATTTTTTTAATTTTTTCGGGAGAGAGGGTAATAAGCGGAGCAAAAGGATAAAACAATGATGCAAAGCGGGGCTGTTGATACGGGTCAGCATATTCCCGGGAAAGAGAGCGCCAGCAATACCAGCAAGGGAGGCAACACATTCTTTGGTTTTCCCAGGGAGCCCAGGCCTTCATTCAAACGGCGCATAGCCCGGAACAGCTGGGTTTCTACAGTCCTCGGAGAAATATTCAGGATTTCGGCCACCTCCTTATATTTAAAGCCGTCTTCTTTGATCAGCTGGAAAATACGCCGGCATTGGGCGGGCAGGGCGGCCACGATCTGGTCCATTTTGAAACGCATCTCCTTCCATTCCAGGTCCCGCTCCAGGTCTACACTATTGCACAGATCCGCTGTATCCGACCCTGATAGCGGTACAATACGTAAATGGGAATATTGTTCCAGGTAGTTGAGCGAATGGTTCTTGACCGCTACGAAAAGGTATACCTGTAAATTGGATACCTTCTCCAGCTCACTGCGGCGGTTCCAGAGTTTTACGAACACATCGGACACAATTTCTTCCGCCACCTCCCGTACATGTACGTAGCGGATACAAAACTGCAACAACCGCTCGTACTGGTGACGAAACAGCCTTGAAAAAGCCTGCTCATCATCATAACGTGCTATCTGCATCTGCCATTCACTGATTTCATCCATGCTCATGGTTGCGCTAAAACGTTTTTGCTAAATGGACAAAAAAAAAGAAAAACGCTGTATTGATTTGGTTGCCTGGTAAGGGCTATATTTTGGTTGGCGCCCTTCCGGGAGCAATAATAAATAAAAGGAATAATAAAAACAACAACGCCCCCGTCCTCTTTAAACGTTAAAAATACGCTTTATCAAGCCGCGGGCTTATACCCAACCTTCCTTCAGGGCCTTTACTACCATTTCGGCGGAAGAATGGACACCTGTTTTTTGCAGCATGTTCTTGCGGTGTTTGTCTACCGTTTGACGGCTGATATTTAACTCATCGGCAATTTTCCGGCTCGACATGCCCAGCAGCAACAGCTCCAGCACTTGCTTTTCCCGCCGGGTCAGCACTTCATGAGAGGGGCTAAACCCTTTCTTAATATCTATATTTAAATAAGACGGCTCTCCATCCAATCCCACAAAGGATAATACCGGCGGCCCGGATGATTTCAGGTGGGTAATATCGATATGTACCCCGAAAGTACGTAATATGGCGCCATCTTCGCCATGCTGCAGCGGCGTGGTTTGGTGCAGCATCCGCAGGTACTGCCCATCGGCTTTGCGCACGCGCAGATCGTAGCGCACTTTATATTTCAGTATTTTATCGATAGGCAGCCATTCGAAAAAAGCTACTGCCTGCTGTTCAAAATCCAGGAACCAGCCAATGTCTTCGGGATGTATATAACTCATTATTTTGGCCACGGTACATTCCTCTGCCCTATAGCCCAATATGTCCGCAATACCTGGATGTACATAATCAAACTCTCCCCTGGTGGCATTAAAAATAAAGTAATAACAATCACCTACCTGGAAAAAGGGAAGTATCTTTTTTTGTATATCCAATTCGGGTATCGACAGCGGCGGCGCCACGTTTTCCGCGACTACCTTCCATATTTTTCTGGCTGCTTCATACATAGGCATTTCAAATTTACAAACAGGAAAACCGTTACCTATCGTTGTGAACGGGTACAACAAATAGCCAGCTTTTTTAGCTCAGGATATTAAAAGATACGAAAACAATTGAAATACTCACACATATCAGTGCCACGAGGAAGGTATAATCGGCTATTTGTTCCAGTCGCTCTCCATGTTTGTCCCGGCGCGTTTTCATCGATAAGAAGGATAGCAAACAACTCGCCATCAGTAATATGGCTGCTATCCCGGTACAATCGTCAATAATAGTGGCATTGTTCAACCGGGCCACTTTGATGGAAGTCAACACAATCAGGCAAAATCCCAGGAGATTGGTAGAGGTATTGAGTATATGAGGCGATTTACTATGATTGGCCATACTTTTTTTTGTTATTCCTGATTAACAAATAGATTCGAACACGAATTGAGCAAATTTTGTTAATAGTTTCGGATGCAGATAAGTATCTTATGAAAAAAATAACAATTTGCGCCTTATTGAGCTGGCCCATTTTTATGACCGCACAGCCTGCAACCTACGTACTAAACGGAAAGTTTACCCGCCAGAATGGACCCGCTAAAGTATACCTGCATAAAATAATCAATGAAAAATTAGTGGTCGATTCCACTGAAACCGTCAACGGGGCATTTCATTTTGAAGGAACGATAGACGGACCCGCACATGCCATGCTGGTGGTAGACCATCATAACGGATGTATGGATGCCAACCAGCTTCCTCCCAACGCCGACCTGAAAATATTCCTGCTCGACCGGGGCGATACCAGGGTAACCGCCACCGATAGCATCAACAGCGCCCGCATCAGTTCCCCCATTGTAGGGGAACTAAAAAACTATAATAGCTACCTGAAAGCCGTGCGTAAACCCATGGAGCGGCTTACCAGAAAATATAACCGGAGCGGCGCCACCCCTGCTGAACAGGCTAAAATCACCCAGGAATACCAGGTGGCCAACGAAGCCAGAAAATTGCTGCAACACAAATACATCGCTGAAAATCCCGATTCCTACTATAGCCTTGTGGCCCTGATAGAAATTGCCGGGATACAAATCAACCCCGATGAAATAGAACCTATTTTCAAAAAACTGTCGGAAAGAGTACGCAGTACCCCCGCCGGTAAAGACTTTGGAGAGGAGATACAACGAGCCAGGAATCTTACCATCGGCTCCGATGCCCCGGATTTTATGGTCCCCGATATCAACGGGAAACCGGTACGTCTCTCCGACTTTAAAGGAAAAGTAGTGCTGCTCGATTTCTGGGCCTCCTGGTGCGAACCCTGCCGCCGCGAACACCAATATATCCGGGATGCCTACAAGGCCTTCAAAGACAAAAATTTTACGGTGATCAGTATCGCCCTCGATCCGCCGGTTGACCGGAAATATATGCTCGAAGCTATTCAGCAGGACAGTCTTACCTGGACAAACCTCTCCGACCCCACCAGAGATAAAAACGACGCCGCTAAAACCTATAGCGTAAAAGCCCTTCCACAAAACTATCTCATCGATTCTACCGGTATGATCTTTAATAAAGACCTGCACGGGGAATCTATCAAACAACAACTCAGTAGCCTTTTACAACCGCAGAATCCGTAAAAAGCCCTACATTTGTCCTTATTAATTATAAATATAATTTATTATAAATATATAATACATGGACAAACAGCCCCTTTTCTGGGCCGCTAATCTAAAACTATTACGGACACGAAAGAAACTCTCACAACAACACCTCTCCGATTTACTGGGACTCAACAGGAATAAAATCACCGCACAGGAAAGCGGTAAAACACGCAATCCACGGATGGAAGACCTGGTACTGATTGCCGGATTCTTCCAGGTAGACATGGACCTGCTCATAAAAACGGATTTGTCGCTGCTCCCGGAGGCCCAGCTGGAAGAACTGGAAACTGGCAAAAAGATAGACCTCACGGGCAGGCATATACGCATTTTGCCCATAACCGTGGATGAACATAACGAAGAAAATATGGAATACGTGCCAGCCAAAGCCAGAGCAGGCTACCGCAGCGGCTTTAGCGACCCGGCATTTATCGCGGCACTGCCTAAATTCACGCTACCGGAATTACCCAGGGGCAAAACCATCCGCATGTTTCCCATCAGCGGCGACTCTATGGAGCCCATTCCCGATGGCAGTCATATCATTGCCCAATACCTGGAAGACTGGTCACACCTGAAAAACAATACCGCCTGTGTACTGATATTGAAAGGCGGAGAGGAAGAAATAGTGTTCAAAGTAGTGGGTAACCACATTAAGCAAAACAGGACGCTGTCGCTTCATTCGCTCAACAGTGCCTACGATACTACTACTGTGCATATCGACGAAATCCTGGAAATATGGACGTTCATAGGATATATCAGTAAACAACTGCCCGAGGCAAAGGCTGTCTGAAAAGATGGTACATAAAGCAATAAAGGAGCAATGCAGCAAAGGAATAATTTTTAAACTGCTTTACTCCTTTGTTGCCTTGCTTGCTACTCCAGCTCTGCGGCACGCCCCGGCGGCAAATACTGCCAGCGTTCCAGCTCTTCCAAATCGCTAATATTTTTAAACACGCCATTGGTAACTAAAATAATACGGTCGCTGGTGGCAATAATATTACGGTAATCGTGATCCGTGATAATAAACCCTTTACTGGCACGGGCAGCCTGGATCAAAGCTACCACCCGCTCTTTCATCAGCGGATCCAATCCATTAAATGGCTCGTCCAATAATATGAATTTGGCAGGAGAATTGACCAGCAACAATATCTCCAGGTAGCGGCATTCCCCACCGGATAAAGTATCCACTTTATGACGGAGATAAGAAGTGATCCAGGCATGTTCCAACAAACACTCCCGCTCTTCCCGGCTATCGGTATACAAACGGATTACTTCCTCTACCGTCAGATTACCCGGTAAAAAATCACGCTGCGGCAAATAAGCCATCAGCCCTTTTGTTTTATACGGCGTATCATACTTTTTGCCGTTTATGCTGACATACTTATGCTCAGCTGCCATGGCGCCAAAAATGATTTTCAGGAAAGTTGACTTGCCGCAACCATTTCTCCCTAAAATACCTACTACCTCCCCGGTATAACAACGCACAAAACAATCAGTTAATATTTCCCAGCTACCAAAGCATTTATATACACTGTCGGCCAACAATTCATTTCTCACCATGGTCCTATATATTTGATAAACTGGTAAACACCCCACAGACCAACGTTTAAAAGATACGATACCCCTACCAACCACGTTTTGGAATAGCCTTTATTATAATAGAAGTAATAACGGGATGCATATCTCAGCTCATAAAAAAATACCGACAACAGGAAACCGCCACTTAACAGCGACAAGAAGAAACCGGTCATATAACCGCTGAAAGTATTCACATTCATCGCATACCCTAATCCCCCCGCAAACAATGAAAAGGGAATATTAAAACTGCTGAGCGATGTATGATAATGAAGTAAAAGTTTCATGTGGCGCATTTACACATTAAATATAAACTACAAAAACATAAAGCAGCAAAGCCGCATAGAAGTTGATAAGTTCCCTGCACCTTTGCTGCTTTATTTCCTGCGTGCCCGCCCTACTTATAACTTTCCCGGAAGGCCTGCAATCCTTGTTCAAATCGGGCCTTCAGCCGTTCGCCATTCGGGCCGTCGCCAGGCATGGCAATATGAAAAAGATTCATCTTATTGCTTTCTTTCAGTTCCCGGCTGCCTTTGTCGCTTTCCGTGATATTTACTACCGCTCCTTCAAACTCCAGTCCTATATAATAGTCATAGAATACGCTCTTTATGGCGCTGATTGGCGCAGTAAGACGGTATAAGGCAAAGCTGTTTTCTACCGGGTACCGGAAAGTAACCGATAAAGTACCATCTTCACTGATCCGGAAACCGGATTCAATTTTAGCACCCTGCTCCGTCAGGTAAGACAGGTGCGGTGGATAAGCCATGGCCGCTTCTTCCAGTATTTTGGTAAACTGGATGGCCGCCTTGGCCCGGCTGCCGGGATTGCTCACATTTTGCTGAGCCGACATCGAAAGGAAGGATCCCATCAATAGGATAAGGAGTAATAGGTAGCGTTGTTTCATAGGTAGGTATTTCGCGTATGTGGTTTTTGAGGATGTAAATATAAAAAAATTACATCATACATTCATTTTATCTCTCGCGCATATCAAAAGCATACAACTGTTTTAGTTTCCACGGACCTTTCTGGTATTGCCACAATCCTATACCGGTGGCTTGTACGGCAAAAGGCTGAAACGACGATTGTAATTTTTCATACAGCTGCTGTGCCTTGAAATCGGTGACTCCATTCATAATGGTAATATGCGGGCGCAAAGGCTGACGGTCGCGCGGAATAAGCCAGGGTTCCCAATGCTGCTGCAATGCCTGGTGCAGCGACAATAGCGTGTTGGCCGTGAGCGTATAGGCCAGGCCGTTAGGATAGCGTTGCAGGCCGCTCACCTGCAGCGAAAAAGGGGTATGAGCGGTAAAGGTGGACAAGGTAGCAGGGATGGCCGGCTCGTCGGGCAGGCAGTAGAATAGACTCAGGTGAGCGTTTACCTGGTTGGCATGGGCGGGATAATATTGCTGGCGCAGCTGGTTAAAGAAGTTGTTGGCGGCGGTATCCAGTTCCAGTGTAACGATCATCTTCATAGCAACGAAGATAAGTAAAAGAGACAGGCTCCGCCTGTCTCTTTCTATTCATTATTTACTGCACGCCCCAGCTCTTATTGGGCCTGGGGCCCATAAACAGCTCCAGTGTGCCACCATCCACCAGCTGCTGGTGGGTAAACGTGGGCTTATTCAAAGGTTGCCCATTGAACTTTGCCTGCTGGATATATTTATTCACAACAGAGCTGTTATGCGCCACTACAGTAAAGTGCTTTTGGTTGGGCAAAGCAATACTTACCTTTTCAAATACGGGGCTGCCGATGGTATATTCCGGGATGCCAGGTGTTACCGGGTAAAATCCCATGGAAGAAAATACGACAAAGGCCGACATACCGCCGCCATCTTCATCGCCGGGAATACCGAAGATATTGTCTTTAAACCAGGCATCGAGTAAAAACCGGATGCGCAGCTGCGTTTTCCAGGGGGCGCCTGCATAGTTATACAGGTAAGGAATATGGAAGCTGGGCTCATTTCCCATAGAGTACTGCCCTACCAGGCCGGTGGCATCGGGAAACTTATTCCAGAAAGTATACCGCGACATGTCCAGCGGTTCGCGGAACAGTTGATCCAGCCGGTTAACGAAGGCCTGCTTCCCTCCCATTAAACCAATCAACCCCGGAATGTCTTGTTGCACCTGCCACAGGTAAGTCCACCCATTATTTTCATCATAATAATCGCGGCCACCCAGGCCACCATCATACTTTACGTTGATGTCGATCCACTCGCCTTTGTCGTCTTTCGGAAGAAAAAATCCTTTGTCGGCATTCCACAGGTTTTTATAATTTTTAGCCCTGGGTGCAAACAGGCGCTGATCATCGGTCTTGTGCAGGTCGCCCGCCAGTTCAGCTACCGCCCAGTCATCGTAGGCGCCGCCCAGCGTCACTGCTACGGCCTGTCGTTTTTCAAAGTCATGTACTTCAGGTACGGTTTCTTTTTCTCCTTTATGCAGGGCGGGAAAATATCCCTTCTCCCTGTATATATCGTCGAGCACTGTTTTGGGGCCATTGCGCCAGGGCAACATGGTGGCCTCGGTAGCATTTTTGCGCATGCCTTCATAGGCCTTCTCAATATTGAATCGCTTCAGCCCTTTCCGCCAGGCATCCAGCATTACCACGGAAGAATGGAACCCATTCATACAGGCATGGTCGCCAAACAACACCGGGAAAGTAGGCATCCAGCCGCTTTGCTCGTACATATGTACATATGATTCCAACATGTCTTCCTCCCTGGCCGGGTTGAGGATCATTCGCAACGGGTGCAAGGCCAGGTAGGTATCCCAGGACCAGTCATCTACGTAAAACGGACGGCTGTCGCGGTGCACCTGTTTATCGAAACCGCTGTAGTATTGTCCATCTTCCGTAATATCCACCGCCCTTTCATAACAACGGTATAAGGCGGTATAAAAAGACCGCTGCTGCGCCAGTGTACCTCCTTTCACCTGTACCTGCGACAGGACCTCTGACCAGGCCTTTTTGCCATTGGCAGCTACGGCATCAAATTCTTTTTTGCTGATCTCTGTTTCATAGTTCTTTTTTGCCTGTTCTGCGCTGATGTAGCTGATACCATACTTAAAAGTCACTTCCCTGGTGGTGGCCGGGAAAGTAATCCAGGCTTTGCTGCCTTTGCCGCTAACGCTGGTATGGTTCGTTAACTGGTCCTGTTCTACTACACCTGGCGTGCCGGCTTCACTGAATACGCCAAACAGGTATATCTTGATGTCACCGTTATAGGTTTCCATGCCGGTAAGCACGTTCCCGGGTAAAAATTGAAAGGCCGATGCCCCCTCATTATATACATCGAGCAAAAGCGACTTGCTTTTGTTTTGCGGGAAACGAAAGCGGTAATACCCTGTTTTCCTGCCGGCAGTAAACTCCACGTTGATCTCGTCGTCGAGCAGCCAGGTAGAATAATACCATGGCTTGTTTACTTCCAGGTTATGGTCATACGCCATCCTGGCTTGCCAGGCTTGCTTTGAAGGCGTTTGTAAGGTGGGCTTGAGTGCAAACACCTGTCCTAAGCGGTGCGATACAATGGTTAAAGGGAAGTTATCGATCTGGTCGTCCATAAAATCTTTCCGCTGTGGTGTAAACCGTATCAGCTGGTTAGGCAGCTGCACGGTGGGCCGGGTAGGTTCCAGCAGTTGTCCTACGTTGCCAATGGTAGGATCTACCAGGTCGATACTTTGCTTAGGTCCGGGAACAGAATCGCGGCAGGCCGCAGTGGCGGCATAGTCCGGCAAGGATACAAAAGGTGTGAGCAGTAAAAGGCTGCACAGCTTCCACGTTACTTTATTCATTCACTATAGTTTATATGCCGAGAGAAATTGCTGTTGGCTGCGCAACGAATTAACAAAATAGTTTAATCATGCACAAGGCATGATTAAACTATTACGGGTCAAATCAGGACACTCAGTAACCCGGATTCTGAGTCCAGCCGGGGCTGAGACTCAGATCACCAAACGGTATCGGGGCCAGGTACCGGGGCCCCGGGTTGGTGAGCGAATTGCTGTTGATCTTATTTTGTTCTGCGGTAGTGCTGCGGGCTGCCAACACTTTGGGCAACAGCTGCAACCGCACAATATCAAACCAGCGTTGACCAAATTCGCCGGCAAACTCGTAGGCTCTTTCATATACTACCGAATCGCGGAAAGCTGCTGCCGGCAAGCCTTGTGTTAAAGGCGGTAACCCGGCACGCTGCCTCACTTCATTTACCGCACTATAGGCTTTGGCAGAAGGATTTCCCTCCGACATAGCGGCCGCTTCTGCATAAGTGAGTAGCGTTTCGGCATAACGGATCACGTCTGTGGTTTTATTGGTGCTGGGCTTAATTTGTATAATGGTGTTGTCTGTTTCCTGTACCCCATCCCCTACGCCATAACGGAACTTCTTATAATAAGGATGCCGGGCATTGGTCAGTGAATTATCCCAATTCACCAGCGTGTACGTTTTATTATCGGCATTACGGAGCTTAATAGTGGTATAAAACGTTTCGTCGGTACGTTTACATTTGGGCGCATTCAGGTAAAAATTGACCTCGGGGTAAAAATCGTCCCAGCCGCCGGAACCATCCAGTGCAGTTTCTTCCAATGGTACACTGGTAGACCCAAAAGAGCGGTTAGGCGCATTACCGCCTACATTAAACTGTATCCCGAAAATGCTTTCCGCATTATTGTTGGTTCTGAACACCTGGAGGTAGTCATCCATCAGTGTGTATTGCCTGGCCTGGATCACCGCATCTGCTTCGGTAGCCGCCAGCGCATAGTTGGCCGTTTGATGGAGGGGCCAACCTGCCATGGTCAGGTATACGTTAGCCAGCAATGCCCTTGCTGCCAGGCTGGTAGCCTTTCCCACATCGGTGCCAGACGACCATTTGGCCGGCAACAATGTAGTGGCCTGTTTCAGGTCGTTCACAATAAATTCATAAATATGCGCTACGTCTGCTCTTGGCGGTACCACAGATATTTCTGCCTGCTTGTCTACAATAGGCACGGCGCCGAAAGTCCTTACCAGCATAAAATAACAGAGGCCCCGCAGGAAATAGGCCTGCCCCGCCGAGTGGTTGCGGGCATCCACACTGTTGGCATCGGTGGTAGGTACCTTTTGGTAATTGAGCAATACGTTGTTGGCCTGGTAAATGGCGCTCCATGGGCCATTCCACTGCGCCTTCAGGCTTTCATTGGTGCTGGTACCTTCCAGCTTGTCGAACTCGCGGAAGTCCTGCTTGTTCAGGCCCTTATCGGTAGTGAGGTCATCTGCTCCAAAATAAGACGTGCTTTTATTGGTAAAGGCCCAGGCGCCGTCTACACTCAGCCGCTGGTAAATAGCGCTCACCGCGGCGTCCAGGTCTTTTTGGGTAGCGAAATAATTGGTAGTAGTTAAATTTCCTTTCGGGTCCTCTGTCAGCTTCACACAGGAGGCCGTTCCCATTACCACCGCTGCCGCCAGGGGCATTAAATATCTCAAGTTCATAATCGTAGTTTTTAGAAAAATGTAATCCTTTGCTTTTCCTTGGTCACTTATAAGCCTAGTCTCAATCCCACCGTATATGTTTTGGGGTTAGGAATAGTGCCCGTTTCCAACCCTTGTGTAATGGCGTTGGTGGCATTGGTTACTTCCGGATCGTACCCGGGGTAGTTGGTGACAGTCCAGATGTTCTGCGCGCTCACGTAAATATCCAGGCTGTTGACATGGATCCTGCTGAGGATCCTCTCCGGGAAAGTATAGGTAAGCGATATGTTTTTCAGCTTAATATAGCTGGCATCATATACCCAACGGCTGCTGGTCAGGAAGCTGTTGCTGGTATAGGTAGGCACGTTAGTTTGATTTTCCGGCGTCCACATATGCAGCACCTCCGTAGACGTTGCATGACGGGCATCTCCCAGCCCGCCGAGGGTATACGGCGTAGTGAAAGAATAGATCTGGTTGCCGTGGGTGCCCTGGAACATTACATTCATGCTCCAGTTGCCGTAGCTGAAATCATTGATAAACCCGAAACCAAACTTCGGGGTACCATTACCTACTACCTGCAAGTCGGCCGACGTATAGGAGTGGCTGTTATCCAGGTCTTCGTACCGGGCATCACCAGGTTTGGCATTATACAAGGCGGCTTCCGCGGCCTGCGCTGTTTTCCAGGTGCCCAGGAATTTATATCCGAAGAAAGAACCCAGCGGCTGCCCCACTTTCAGAATGGCGGCGCCATTTTGTGCGGAGCCTATATTATTGACGATCACATTATCGATACCGCCCAGGTTCAATACCTTATTGCGATTGAAGGAAATATTGAAGTTACTGGTCCATTTGAATTTATTACCAGCTACCGGCATGCCCCCGATACTGAACTCTAATCCCTTATTTTCCAGGCTGCCGAGGTTCTTCTGGTAGTTGCCGCCACCATAATAACTGGCATTGGGAACGTTGTACAGCAGGTCGGTGATCTGGCGGTTATAGGCATCGGCGGTGAAGGTGAGGCGGCCGCGGAACAACTCCGCATCGATCCCTACATCATAGGTGGTATTCTTTTCCCATTGCAGGCTTTGTGATACCGGTGTTCCCAGCGGCGTAGATACAGAAGGCGTGGAGCCGTCGAAATAATAAGCGGGACCACCACTGTTGATCTGCGCAATGGTAGCATAGGCTGGAACGGCCTGGTTACCGGTTTGTCCGTAGCTGGCCCGTAGCTTCAAGCCCGTCACCACGCGCGACTGCTCCATGAAGCGCTCCTTATTGATCACCCAACCCAAGGCCACGGAGGGGAACGTGGAATATTTCTGCGTGAGGTGAGACGAGCCATCGGTACGAACCGCGGCGGTCAACAGGTATTTATCCTTATAGGCATAGTTCACCCTGCCCATATAAGAGATGAGCGCATCTGCCCAGTATCCGCTGGTGGTAAGCTGTGTACCACCCAGACCCAGGTTATAATAGCCGTTATTGTAACTCGACAAATTCTTCGCCTGTGCCTTTACGTTGGTGTTAGTTTTGGAGGCCTGCTCAAACAGGGCAGTTACCGTGAGCGCATGATCGCCAAACCGGTTGGTATAAGTGAGGAAGTTACTGTTTTGCCAGCTGCGGTAACGATTGGTTTCAGCCTGTGCATAGTCATTTTTCACGTTGCCTTCATTGGTTGCCAGGGGGAACACCGACTGGCTCAATTGCGACTGCAGCTCGTAGCTGTTGTTGGACGTAAAGGTGAGGTGATCCAGGATGCGATAAGTGAATATGCCAGTAGCCGTAACGTTGGTGGTGTTTACATCTACCGACCGGTTCATAGCGTTGGCTACCGGGTTATACTGGTTGGAAGCCCGGGGAGAACCAGGGGTATAGTTCCCGCTGGCATCTTTTACCGGCACGGTGGGATCGTATTGATACGCTTGCGCAAATGGATCGGTGATATCGCCGGAGTAGTCCGTATTGTGTGTCTGAGGCAATACGGCGGTGATGTTGACCTTCAGGTTCATCCGGTCGTTGAGCTTTGCATCCATATTGGCTCTCAGGGTATTTCTTTTATACCACTGGTTAATGAGGATACCTGGCTGATCGAGATGATTGTAGGAGAAGAAATATTTCACATTGGCCGATCCGCCGGAAACGCTTACCTGGTAATTCTGGATCCAGGGTTCCTGCGTGATGGCATCCTGCCAATCGGTGCCGGGATTGTTCTGAAAGCCTTTCAGGTCGGCATCGCTGAAGGGAGGCGTAGCGCTGTTATCTTTTGCGAGGGTATATTTATTTACCTGTTCCGCAAATTGAAAGGCGTTCATCAAACTCAGTTTTTTGGGGATGCTGGCTTTGCTGAGCCAGGAGCTGAAGTTGACCCGGGGCTTCCCTTCTTTGCCCGATTGGGTGGTAATGAGCACTACGCCATTGGACCCCCTGGAGCCATAGATGGCAGTAGCGGAAGCGTCTTTCAGGATTTCCACGGAGGCAATGTCGGCGGGACTTACCGATTCAATATTGCCGCCAATGTAACCGTCGATTACATAGAGCGGGTCGTTACCGCCACTCACGGAGCTGGCGCCGCGGATACGTACACTCAGTCCTTTTCCCGGCTGACCGCTGCCGCTTTGCACCGTTACACCGGAGGTAGTGCCCTGCAAGGCCTGCTCTACTCTTACCAGCGGGCGTTTGGCAATGTCTACTGCCTTGATGGAGCTGGTAGCGCCGGTAACATCTCTTTTCTTTTGGGTACCATAACCTACTACTACCACGTCGTTTAAAGAGCGGGGATCAGTTTTCAGCTGCACCGATACCGCACCGTTTCCGGTAACCGGCGCTTCCGCGGTAATGTATCCAATGTAGGAGATGATCAAAACCGGGTTGGATGTTTCCCCGGTATTAACCTGGAATTCGCCCTGGGCATTTGTGGGGCTGGAGATGGTAGTCCCTTTTACCCGTACAGTGGCGCCGGGTAGCGGATGGCCGGTTTCATCCAGCACTTTACCCTTTGTCAACTGCTTTTGAGCATAGGTCTGTAGCAGACCTGATGCAAGGAGCATCAGCAATAGCACTCTTTTCATAACGTGATTGATATTTCGATTGATAAAAAATAATACCCTGCAAGTAAGCTCCAGGGGGCTAACGGCAGCGCTAATAAGGAACTAACAGGAGCATTAATGGAGGCATTTTCTTAATTTTTTTTTGGGAGAGAGATAAGAAGGCGGGCTATTTCGTTGGTCATAAACATCGTCCCGCAGACGCGTGCCCGGGATGGCGTTCCTATATATGGAGGCCGCGGCGCAGGTGTCTGTCACTTAAAGTAAAATATTAAATACAGTGAAAGTTATCTAACAACTAACATTCATAATATGCTAATAACCAATATTTTGAAAAATATCTATTTTATTTCACTTTAACTGACCTGCTATTCCGGTTTCGTTCTTTTCGTAGGCGGGTTCAGGTGGGTACCCGTAAAAAAAATGCCGGTGAACTACCTCACCAGCATGCTATCATTTGTAATAAAAACGGCCTAAGTGCCCAAGACGTGGAATCTTGTCTTATTCATTTGTTACCTGCAAATTAGTAGCCGTCCCTTAATGAAGGCACTAATAAAGCACTAACGCTGGTATTAAAACCGGGAAAATTATTTTTTATTTATCACCGGAGAAGTCGGTGAACACCTGCGGGAACTCTTCTCCGTACATATGGAGGTATTCTTTGGTGAATTTATTGAAGGCTGCTTTTGCCAGTGAATGACGACCGAGGGAAATTAGACTGCTGCATTTGAGTCGCAACGCCTCTTCATTTACCGGGTCAAAGAGGAAGATACTATCAGCTATTTCGATCAGGAACTCGGCATCGGCGGGGAACTGCTCCGCGGCATCGGTCAACATTGTCAGCGCAGCGTTGGAAATCTCCGACTGAATATCTTCCAGCCAGGTGTAATTGGCATCAGGCAGGAAAGCGCCCCGGCGCAGGATACCCAGCAGCTCCCGTACCCGGTCCTTATTGAATGGGCGCGGCGCCTGCAACAGCTGCTGGAAATCGGCCAGGTCCATCCGGATATCGGAAGGCGCATATTGTAAGCTCCAGCGGTCGGCCTCCTTCACAAATGCGCAGGCGCCCAACTTATCCAGGATCGCTTTCAGCTTTACCATATTCACCGAACGGTTATTCTGCGCCTCCTTGTTCGACTTATCGCGCCAAAGGGTGGCATACAGCCTTTCCGATGAAATGCCTTTGCCAGTACGCAGGGTATGAATGCTGATCAGGAGGAACAATTCCTTCAACAACGGCGTAAAGAATTTGGTAACGTCCTGCCCTTCTTTATCCTGTACTTCAAATGGCCCGAAGAAAAAGATATGTCCCCGTTTATCAGGTTCGGGTAATAACTCCATTTCCGGCTCCGGTAGAGGCTCCGGCATCACTACCTTCTCTCCCGGTGCTGTCACCACAGGCTGCACCGTAACCGGCTGCCGGCGACGGGCTTTCCACCACCATACCAGCAGTCCCAAGACCGGCAGCGCCAGTAAATAGTACCAACGGAATGGCGATGATACTGGCAAAGCCGCATCGGTTGTGAGCAATTCCGGCGGAAACTCCAGCGTATATACCTTCACGGTAGTCACGTTATCTTTCGACGTATACAGGGTTACCGCCACCAGTTGCTTACTGTCTTTACAATAATAGAGATCGGCGAATGACTTGATGTCGTGAAAAGAATAGGGAATAGTCCCCGCCAGCGGTGTATACCCGGGTATTTCCAGCGACCCGCGAATCAGCTGTAACGTAGTATTGAATTTGTCGTCGGGGAAAATCAGCGCATACCAGGTTTTATGGTCGGTATCAAGTACCAGGCTGTTGGCAAAGCAAAATTGTGTGGGCGGGTCGGGCAACTGGTATATTTTATGAAACGCCCGGTCCTTTACCACGTACCGCACCAGGTCGTAGTAATGGCGGGGGTTCACCACCTGGTTACCGCTGTTACTGCCATATCCTCCCAGCACATAGGTGGTATCGCCATTGGGCGTGGCGCCTGCCGCCGCCAGGTAACGTGGCGTCATCCGCTCGCCGGTAGTAGCAACGGAATCCCATTGTTTATCGGCAAACCGGTACCGCTGTACTTTGTTTTTATATTGTAATTGTCCGTATCCCAGCAATACATACAGGGAGGAGTCGGTACGGGATACGAACTTATTGGCCTGCCAGAAAACCGTGAGCAGGTCTGGCGCATAGCTCACATCCCATTTGCGGGCTACCGTATCATAGGTGCCTGCTTTCTGATGATCTATATAATAATTATACAGGCGATGATTAAAAGGATTGAATACCGACTGGTTGCCTGGCATGAGAGAATCCAGTGGCTGTGATAATTTCAGGGCTTGTTTCAACTCCTGCTTAAACGAGATGTCATACAGGGAGTCGCGCGACACCACATACAGTACTTCGTTGTCCCGATCGAAAGCCACACTGGGGTTACCGTTTATTTCCCAGCTTTGCAGCATGCGCCATTGCCGGTGTTTAGGCCCAATCCAGTCGGCATTCCGGATGGCAGCCTTTTTCCCGGCTATCACGTCCACGGCTATCTGCCCATCATTTTCCGACAGGGGCCACTTGTATTTAACCTGTCCTTCCTCACTTACCTGGATATCCCGGAGGTTCATTGGCGGAATATCTACTGTTTGAAACCCCTCGTAGGTGTTGGTGCCAAAAAACACGTGCATACACGTACCCGCGGGTAATTTCACGGGGCCATGGGCAATGGTGCGGCCATTGACCGAAACAGCAGCCTGGCGGCCCGTCACATCAAATGCAATCCCGATACGGGTCCACTGGCCAAACAGGGCAGCGGAATCCACCACGAAAGCGGTGGAATAATTTTCGCCGATCAGGAAGTTAAAAGTGCGTTCTTTCTGGTTGTATACCAGGTCTATATTCTGGTGACTATCCGTAATGATGCGCACTACATAGCCAAAGTATGTTTCTTTATAAGGGAGAAAATTGAGGTCGAACGACAGCGAGGTATTCTTTTTAATACACAGTGAACCGGTGGAGGTAAGATCCAGCGAGGTACGTTTTTCCTGTACTGCTTCATGGCTGGAAAAGCGAAGTCCATAAGACTGCGCATAATCAGCAGGTATAAAAAGAAGAACAGATAAGGACAGTAAAAGGATAAATTTCCACATACTCCGCTAAAGGCTAAAATAACTAACGATTCAATAATAAACTGATCCGGGCTTCGTGGAATATACAAATAATTAGTGTTTTTCTATACACTAATAATCAATCACAAATGTAGAAAGTACCCGTAAAATGTAGGAGATGTTACTTTATAAAATGGTGCACCAGCAGCTCCCACTCTTCCTGCAGGGAGCAGGCAGGACGTTTTTCTCCGGCCTGGCGGTACCAATAGTCCGCGTTGCCAAGGTCGCCCTCCACCCGGTGTAAGTAGGCATGCACACGAGCGGCAGTCGTTCCGGGCAAATCGTCGACCAGGTCGTGGGCCCTGGCCCAATCACCTTTGCCATCGTACCATAATGATTCCAGGAACACAGAAATATGTTCCGGTGGACGCGCCTGTTGCAAGGATTGCTTAAACTGATTAAAATCCATCTTATAATTTTACCTGCCTGTGAATATCCCCCTCAAATATACGGCAGCGGGATACAAATTGTCAATGCCGGGCTTGCTGTTAATATTAAATTAGCGCTTAAGGAGGCACATCGTTTCTTTTATGTGTTTATCCTATATAATTCCCGCTTCCCTGGTTTCCGGGAAAAATTTTCTCGCGTACCCATGGCATAAAACGTAGTATCGTTGGCGTTAGCCTGGCCCTTCTTCTCCCCAACAAACAAAAATGCTGACCGGAATATTCTTTTCTTATTGCACTTACTTTTTGGTAAGTTGTTGCTTTCGTCGTGCAACGATGGTAGCTTTATCATTTATTGTTAAACCAAACGATATGGAAACGAATAAACAGGTCCCATCGCTTTATGAATGGGCGGGCGGGATGCCGGTATTTGAAAAATTGATGGTGGCATTTTACGACAAGGTATTGAAAGACGATTTACTGGAACCTATCTTCAGGCATATGTCGCCCACCCACCAGGTGCATGTGGCGCATTTCTTTGCGGAAGTATTTGGAGGACCTAAAATATATAGCAGTAACGAAGGGTCGCATGCGGCAATGGTAACGAAGCACCTGGGCCGGCATCTCACGGAGGAACACCGGAAAAGATGGGTACAGCTGCTGGTAGCCACCGCCGATGAGCTGGAACTGCCGGCAGATCCGGAATTCCGGTCGGCCTTTGTGGCCTATGTGGAATGGGGCACCCGGATAGCCGTCATCAATTCCCAGGATCCCAACCTTACCATGAACCCTCATGAACCCATGCCTAAGTGGGGTTGGGGAGAACCCGGCGGCCCCTATCAGCCCTGATAGCTACGGTTGGCGCAATACCTGCGGGTTTACAATATGCGTAGGGGTACCCTGGAGAAAGTTGATCACATTTTCAAAGGCTGCCCCAAAATATAATTCGTATCCATTCTTTTCTACATAGCCAATATGCGGGGTGCATACTACATTGGGCATTTTCAGTAGTTCGTCATCGGGGTTATATACCGGCTCTTCTTCATATACATCGATACCGGCAAACCCGGGCCGGCCCTTTTTCAATGCATTCGGCAGCGCATCCGGCGCTATTAATTCCGCCCTGGCGGTATTAATCAGTACCGCGGTGGGTTTCATCATATCCAGGTCAATTTCCTGGACAATACCGGTGGTGGATTCATTCAGGCGCAGGTGCAGAGTGATTACATCGGCCTGGGAAAAAAAGGCCGCCTTGCTGGCAGCTTTATCAAAACCATCTTCCAGCGCTTTTTCCCGGGAAGCCTCGCTTCCCCATACCAATACACGCGCGCCAAATACCTTCGCATAGTTAGCCACCATTTTACCGATCTTACCATATCCCCAGATGCCAATGGTTTTCCCATGTACCGACTGTCCCATATTCACCTGCCATTTCCCATGCTTCATCCCCTCAATGGCGGCGGGAATCTGGCGAAGTACATTCATGATCAGGGCCCAGGTTAGTTCCGCCGGCGCAATAGGAGAACCTACACCTTCCGCTACGGCCACCCCGTATTTGTTGCATGCGTCAAGGTCTATATGCCGGGAAATCTTACCGGTTTGGCTAATCAGTCTTAAATGAGGTAAGCGGGACAACAATGCTTCGTTAATATCTGTTCTTTCGCGGGTCAGCACCAGCACTTCTACGCCATCCAAGGCGGCGGCAAGGCGGGCCGGATCTTTTTCTGCGGTATGTAAAATAAGTACTTCCTCCTGCTCATCGAGCATATTGAAACATTCCAGCCCCTGGATAACATGCTGGTAGTCATCTAAAATGGCAATACTCATATAACTCCTCCACTATTTTATGCAAGTTACCATCATTCGCGCGATTAACGAGATAAACCTGTCTTGTTTACAAGAGTCTTTACAAATGCAATATTTTTTTATATCTTAGTGACAAAATGGAAACTACCCCATGCGCCTCTTTCCTATCGTTGTTTGTATATTATTGACAGCCACCGCTTGTAAATTTTCAGCTCACCGGAAAAGCATCCTCGCGACTCCTGAATATCATGCTACCAGCGATACCGTACTACAGGAAAGCATTCCAGCGGATTTTTTGAATAGTACCGCCAACGACTATACGCCCAAACACCCGGCCGTACATGCCGCTACCTCCCCCACCCGCGATTCTTTTTTGGAAACAACCATGATAGATACCGTAGCAGAGGTGGAACCAGGGCAGGAATTAGTGCCACAGCCGGTAATACTGGTGGAAGAAGACCGGTATCATGTGGTGGAAGAATAAGGCAAAGGTTATCTATCTATGGCTTCCCATTTCGTTCTGACCTTCCATAACATAATGGCATAAGGTATTTCCAGCGCCAGGCTAATTACAGTGATGCCAATGGCGGAAATCACGGGATTAAGATGATCACCTGGCCACAAAAGAACGCTTCCGATATTAAAAAGCTGTAGTAATATTGAAATGCCGGCAACGATCAATGCCAACAGGATTCCTGGTTTCTTTTCCCTTAAAATGAGTAAACTTGATAAGACCCATAAAACCAGGGATGCCAGGATCAATGCTTGCCCAATTACCTGTTCTTCCCGGTCAGGATCACCAATAACCCTATAAAGCTCCTTCATAGTGCGGAGTATACCCAGGCTACCAAGTACCAGGATCCACCAGACATATCGCTTTAATGGCCTGGACAACAGGTCGCGGCGACGTATAGTCGTTTCCGTTAAAAACTCTTCGTCGAAAATGGAGGATGGTTCGTTTTCCATATCTTAAGAATTAAAACAGGAGTATACCGGTTCCCCTGTTACTATTAATACTAGAGACTTTTACTATCCAGTTCACTTTTTGAAAACGCCATGGTTTCCCAGTCCTTCTTTATTTTTATCAGCATCACGAGGAAAGGAAGTTCCAGCATGATGGCGACAGCACCAGTTGCCTGGCCCGAAAAAGATGGCGTCAGGCTCCGCAGGTAAATGATTGTTGCACATTGTGCACTCAGAGAAATGGCCGTCACAATAAGTGCCAGGAGAATAGCTGCTTTCTTTTCCATCCAGATGAACAGGCAGGATATAATCCGACGGCGTATAGCCGTGGCCGCGAAAAAATCATGCTCAAAAATAGAGGAGGATTCATTTTCCATAAGCTGCTATTAACCCAGTACATAAAAGGCCAGCACGCGCTGCACTTCGTACACGTCTACTGATTTGGTAAACTGTTTTGTAATGCTCGGCTGCTGCTCCCCGGAAATCCAGATCTTCAGCTCTGCATCCAGGTCGAATGTACCGGCAGACTCCACGCTGAACCGGGAAATGCTTTTGTAGCTAATGCTACGGTACTCCGTTTTGCTACCGGTCAGCCCTTGCTTATCGATCAGTATGAGTCGCTTGTTGGTAAATATAAACATGTCCCTGATCAGCTTAAAGCCAAGTTCGATCTTCTCGGTATCTATCAGTAATTTACCATATTCCTGTTGTAATTTTTGCGGATCTACGGCTCCGGCATTGCCCAGCAGCCCCGAAAAAAATCCCATATAAAAATGTATTGAGGTGATCGGTTATAAAAATGTGATTCCATGCCTGGCCTGCCTAACAGAAAGATTTGCTACAAAATCATTCATGGGTATAGGTATTCCCTATAAATATAGGATGATTGCGGGAGATTTTTGATCTCCCGCATAAAAAACTATGCTTCCTCACCATTAGCATCGGCCGTTAGCGCCATGCTCATATAGTCGAAGAAAGGCCGCATGCCCTGGAAAGTACGGTTAGCCTCTGCCAGGAAAGATTCACTCAATACCTCGTTATCAGAAAAATTGCGTATAAGCAAAAACTGCTTATACCTTAACAGGTCGATGGCTTCATGATCTGCGTCAAAGCCTTTGGGGGCGGTTTTCAACTGCTCGCCCTGTAAAGTGCCAAACAGCGAGGTAAATGTCTTGCTTTTCAATATTTTCCGTAGTGGCGCCGCATCAAAGGCTATTTCATCCCGGATCTTCTTCAGGTCGTCGGCTACAGGGCCAAAAAAGCCGCCGGCAATAAAGCTGTTACCCGGTTCCAGCTGCATATAATATCCGCCCCGGCGTTGCTTGGTGGCCCGCCTGAACGCCAGGCTCCAATGGGATTTATAAGGCGTTTTATCTTGTGAAAAACGGGTATCCCGGTAAATGCGGAACAAGCTCTTTTTGCCGGAGGGCGTTTCAATCAGGTCGTGGGTCGACAACTGCTCCAGCAGCGCATCTGCGAAAGCCGCCACCGCGTCTTGTTCCTGGATAAACGTTGTTTTATGTTCATTAAACCATTCCCTGTTATTATTTGCCTTCAGCTGCTGTAAAAATTTAAAGGAAGACGGGGTGATCTGTGGTATTACTGTTGCACGTTTTGCCATATAGCGTCTATAATTTTATTCCCTGCGTATCACGGGTATGCGCCTACGCCGGGCCGTTACAAAAGTCGATTTTTTTAGGGAGAGAAACCGCCTTCTCATCAAAGTATTTTTATCTTTGCCGGCTATTATTGCATTCCTTATTCCTATTTGTATACATGAAGCGTGCTATTACGAGTAAAAATATGTACCGGCAGTTGCTGGCCGACCTGATTGGTAAAGACTCCTACCGGGGTGTTACGCTTACGTATTCCTGGTTGGCCAACCAGTTCGGTCATTTCTCGCTGGGCTTTATTCCTACTTTCCTGTTCTTTCTTTTCCTGAAAAAAAGGATGACAGATACCAGCGCCGCGCTCTTGGCCGCTTCGGTGATAAGCGCGATATGGTTGCTTTTTGAAACCTTCAATTTCCTGGGACCTCTACTGCTCTCTAAACGTGGTGATGTAAAAAAGGCCTATGTATTTCAACCAGCCTGGGGCAATATTGCATTCGATACCGTTACCGATCTGCTGTTCTTCTGGTTCGGCGCGTTCACGGCTTCGCTCTGTTGCGCTCCTACCAATACGGCGCTGACGATAGCTATTGTGCTGGCGATTGGTATGATGTACCCCGCTTATTACTGGTATCTCACCAAAATGTACCTGCAAACGCCGGCTTACCCCTTCCAGTTCCGCCTCAGCCAATGGAATACGGAAAAAATACCGGATAACGATGTGGCCATTGTACAACGGTTTTTGGATAACGAAGTACAGGGCATGCACCTGTTCCTGTTTGGCCCTAAGAGAAGCGGCAAGACCAGCCTCAGCGTGGCCATTGCCACTGAGTTATCTATCCGCCACCATGCGGCCGTATACACCTCAGCCATGAAACTGTATTGCATGTTCTTTGAACAGGACGAACACGCTACCGCCGACACCCTCTGGACCTGGCGCCGGGCTTCTATACTGGTGATCGATGATATTAATCCCGGGCACCCCATCAAAGAAGAACTGATCAGCCCCGAGCGTTTTCTCAGCTTTGTAGATACCTTTTCTACCAATGATATTAACCGCACGGTGCTCAAACAAACCAACGTGATCTGGGTATTGGGCGATGACGATGATGCCAGGAAATTATCTGAAAGATGGAAAAATATGCTGCACAGTATAGGCGTAGAAAAAGAGAAAATGCTCTCCCTTAACCTGGAATTAGCCGAAACACCTGTATGCTAAGGCAGGATATGATTGGCAAAGGCGAAACTGATCAGGTGCGTCAGGCTTTTCACTTCAAACCTCCTATACATCGGGATAATCCTTTTTTCGATGGCCGACTGGGAAACACCGAAGCGGGCAGCTATCTCTTTAAAGGAATATCCTTCTGCCACCAGGGAGAGGGCTTCCTTTTCCTTCTCTGAAATGGCATAGTGCCGGAACAACTGCTTATTGAGCTCATCTTCAAACTCCGATTTTTCGGGGCCATAGGCGGCATAGCGCATCACGTTACCCAGCTTGATACTTTCATTCCGCTGCGAGTGCCCAATGATACTGGAAACGTGGCCCTGCTCTGCTTTAAACACACCCACTTTGGAAATCAACGGGACGTGGGTACCGTTTTTATGAATCTTTTTTAACTCGATCGTAAAACTGTATTGTTCCAGGTCGGTGGTTTTGTTGTGCAGGAACATTAATGCCTTGTCGTTCAACTCATTGGAAAACGGGGCATATTCCGGCGCCGTGATATTCACGATCGTTAACATGGTAATTTCATCATCCCGGTACCCCAGTAAGTCCTCCCAACCATCGGCATATAACATGCGGTTTTCCTTAAACGAATAAATATAGATCGCCTCATCCGGGAAGCGCCGGATGGTTTTCTTAAATTCCTTTGCCTCCGGACTGTTGAGGTCAGCCGGTACGTCTGTGATAAAAGTCTTTGAATAGTTTCCTAAGTCCAACCTGTCGGATTGCATGTTTTTTTGCCCTAAAAGTAACAAAGAAAATGAGAACCTGCGAATTTACGCAGTTGACCAGTCATGAATACTATGATACTTTTGCCGCTGTAATACAAGCTATTAATAATAGCAGGACAAACGCTGAAAGGCCTTTTATCCGGTACCCCATAAACCATACTTCTTTATCAGCTGATGGTTTATCATTATAAAGTTGAGTTCGAAAAACCGCCCTTCTCCGTCATTCTTGTCATGTTCCCCAAACATAGCGCGGCTTTCACAGCCACGCTATGTTATTTCCGAATACACCTGCTTTGTTTTTATGCTGACAGCGCCAGCCGAACCCGCGACCTGAAATGGGGATGTCGCATCTGCCCCAGATACTGTCGCTTTTACACCGCCTTGTTCCGGCAATCCCTATGTAAATTTGCTACAGGTCAAATTCTCACCCGCCATGAATAACGCCAATTTCGATACCATAGATGCATACATTGCTACTTTTCCCAAGAGCATACAAACCATACTGGAAGAAATCCGGGCCACAATAAGAAAAGCCGCGCCGGATGCGGAAGAAGCTATCCGATATGGTATTCCCACATTCCGGCTACAGGGTAACCTGGTACATTTCGCCGCGTTTAAAAATCACATCGGCTTCTATCCTACGCCCAGCGGTACAGAAGCATTTAAAGAAGAAATAGCCCCCTACCGTGCAGGGAAAGGCACGATACAGTTTCCGCTGAATGCCCCCATGCCGTTAGGTCTCATTACTAAAATTGTCAAGTTCCGGGTAAAGGAATCACTGGCGGCTAAAACAGCTGTAAAGAAAAAGTAACTGCGGTGTCTTAAAACCCGGCGTAGATGTACCGGCGGGTAAGCCGGTTCCGGTCAAATGCCCAGCATACCAGGTATCCAGGTATGCTACAAATTACGGGAAATTTTACTCCTTTGCATATTTCGTATACCCGATACCGGTATAGCTCAACGGGAAGCCTCCTTTAATTGTTGAAACAGCGTTGCCATAGCAGGATGTTGCATAGCGGTAGCCGGATGTTCGGCAATTTGTTGCTGTACATAGCGCACGCGGTGATCTGTGAGCGGATGTGTGCTGATAAACTCCGGGATATGATGCTGGTGATCCAGTTGTTGCAATGCTTCCATCAGCGCCAGCATGCCTTGCTGGTTAATGTGGTTCTCCCGGAGGGTAGCCAGCCCGGTGAGGTCGGCCTGTTCTTCATATTTACGGGAATAGCGCAGGCTATTGAGTGATGCCGCATTGGAAAACAGCTGCCCGGTAAGCGTACCTCCTCCACTGAAAATAAGGTTGATGAGCAGCATACTGCTCATATTGCTGCAGAGGGCGCGGATGGAGTGCCGGCAGGTAACGTGGGCCACTTCATGGGATAATAATGCGGCCAGTTGCTCCGGCGTTTTCAGTTTTTTCAGCAGGCCGGTATATACCACCATATATCCGCCCGGAAGGGCATACGCATTTTCTATATCCCGGCGGGATACCACAAAAGTGAGGGTATCCCGGGTATCCCATTGTATTTGCCGGGCGAAGGCGGTCAGCAGGGCGCTGGCCGCCGTATCCACCGGTTCGGGATTGCTGTTACGCGCCATTTCTCCCAGCTGCCGGTCGAAGGAATGCGGTAACCGCTCCGCCGCGATACCGGCGCACCAGGGTAATACCACGAAATTACCAACCAGCAAAAGGGCTATCATCACCAGTACAATACCCAGGCTCCATTTAAGACCGCCACGAACCACCAGCTGCTCAAGACGGGTAATTCGCGACGGCTTATAATATTGCAGGAACGTTTTTACAAACGCCGGATCGTTTACTTCCAGCGTACCGGCATCCGCTCCCCGATGGATAATGCGGATAAAGCTGCGGTCGACCAGGTCCGGCTGCATATCGGCAAACAACCAATATACCGGCTGGATGACGCCTTCTTCTGCGCCCGGCACCTGTAGTAACAAACCTGCCTCTACTATCAATACAGTAATAGTGGTAGATTTGGCCACCTGGTGATTGTAAAATTGTCCTGTAAACATTCGTAATTAAATAATGCTCAGATCCAGCATATCTGCCAGGTCTTCGCCGGTTGCATTTTTATATTCCTCTTCTGTTTGCGCCAACTCATCCAGTGCGATATTACCTTCTATTTCCACGTTCTCCATCAGGAACTTGATGGTACGGGTTTGTACCCACGCATACCCGATGCCCAACGTGAAAATCAACAACAAGGCATTCAAAATCAGCAGCCCGGCAAAAGCACTACCAGATGCGGTAGAACGGAAGTTAAACACTTTATCGCCATGCAGCAAACGCGTATGATCAATACTGTAGCGGAAAATATCTGCCTGCCACCAGAAGCTGTAAATACCCAGGGTGATAATAGTCAGGAAATATCCTTTCAGGTTTATCTTGAAATACTCCCAGCCATCACCTTCGTATAAAAACTCCCCGCTTCCAAAACGGATATTGCTAACTACGTAATTGCGGATATTCATCAACATCCAGGAACCATAAAAGCCCAGGGTAACGATGGTGAGCAACATTTCCTTAATAAACAATTTTACAAACTCGTTCCGGTTGCCGCGGTATCCGAAACGGATACCCCTCCAGGTAGTCCGGGACCAGTGGTAACGGTTAGCGCCATGAATGGCTACGGGCACCACAAACACGATAGCTGCCAGGTATACCAGTACCCCCAGGAAAGGGACTTTCATCCAGGCAAAGAGACCCACCAGCAAACCAATGACCAAAAGAATACCCAGCGCCTTCAGGAAGCCAATAAACATTTCCTTCCCCGTGCCATTCCAGGCAAAACGGGAACCTTCCATTTCCGTAGAGGAATAAAGATAACGCAGGCGTGCCGCCCGGGCCCAGGGATAATAAAATCCGAGTGTAACCACCGACAACAACATGTTTACGATCAGGATACCAAAATAAGAAGATCCGCTCCCCTTAAAGCTTAAAGAAGGAGCGCTTGCTACAGTCCCCGAAGGGCTATACTGTTGTTCCATAGATAAGGATTAAAATGATATAGATTAATGAAGTAAAAATATAAATATTTTTTACAATACAAAATTACCTAATCAATATCGCCTCCCGCGACCGTGATATTTCCTTACATTTGGCGACCGGACCAACAACTATGCAAGCACCTTTAAAAACTATCTTGTTCCAAAAAACGGAGTGCGGCGTCGACTTTCTCCTGAATGTGCTTGGCGGCAAGCAACAGCAAAGGCGCTGGACCAATAACAATACCTATAACACCGATTTCTTCGAAATATCTTTCTTTAAGAAAGCCAAAGGCCGGCTATTGCTGGATCAGCGACAAGTTGATATAGGGGACAATACCGTCATTTTCATTTCCCCCTTCCAGAAAAGACAATGGCCCGTGGCCCTGGAAGATCCGGATTTTACCACGCTAATCTTCCAGGAAGACTTCCTGAATGATTTTTTTGCAGACAAGCTGTTCACCTATCGCCTGCTTTACTTTTACCAGCTGGACTACCCACTGAACATGACCATCCCTGCCGATGAAATGGACAGGGCCTGCCATATCTTGCAGGAAATAAAAACAGAACTTACTGCTACCAAACCGGATAGCGTGCATATCATCCGGTCGCTATTGTATTACCTGCTGCAAAAATTAAACAGGCAATATGCCCATCAACATCATCTTCCTATAGAAAAAACAGAAAACAACTATGCCTACCAGTTCAGGAAGCTGCTGGAAGTACATATCCATGAAAAACAGCGGATCAGTGAATACGCTGCACTGATGGGGATTAGCCGGATTTCATTGAATAAAGCCGTGCAGGCCCAATTCAACGTAACCGCCACTCAACTGATGAAACACCGGCTGCTGGCGGAAGTCCAAAATTACCTCCTGCACGAAAGGCTCACCGTAGCGGAAATTGCAGACAAGCTACACTTCTCTGAGCCCCATCACCTGATGCGGTTCTTTAAATCTCAAACAGGCCTGACCACCAGCGAGTTTATGGCCAGTTATCAAAACACCGTTGTATAAGCTTATCAAAATGGTAGCTTCATGTGCTGTTTGGGTAGCCGGCAAGCCAACCGGAGCCTGTATCTTTGACGTATAAAATCATTTGATATGTCGAGCATACAGTTAATAAGAAACGCTACATTGGTGATCCATTATGCCGGGAAGAAGATATTGGTCGATCCTATGTTTGCTCCCAAATCAGGTTTGGGCTCTATTGCAGGAAAGGTGAAAAGCCCTACCGTAGAACTTCCGCTGCCCATAGCAGACATCATCCGCGACACCGATCTGGTACTGGTAACACATACCCACCGGGATCATTTCGATGCAGCTGCCAGTGAAGCCTTAGATAAAGCCCTGCCGCTGATCAACCAGCCCGCTGATGAAGCTTACTTCCGGGACGCAAAATTCACCAGTGCCATCACTATACACGATACTATCACCTGGGAGGGTATTACCATCCAGAGAACAGGCGGTGAACACGGCAGCGGCGAAGTACTCCTTAAAATGGGTACCGTGAGCGGGTTTGTATTAAGCGCTGCGGGCGAACCTACCATTTACATTGCCGGCGATACCATCTGGATCCCGGAAATAGCGGGGTACCTCCAGACCTTTCAGCCAGATTATGTGGTGATTAATTCCGGTGGCGCCGTTATGCCGGGTTATGAAAACACGCCCATCCTCATGGAAGAAAGCCAAACCATGGAGCTGATAAAAGGAACCGGTCATGCTAAAATAATTGCAGTACACATGGAAGCCATTGACCACTGCCTGACTACCCGGGAATCCCTACGCCAAAAAGCAAATGCGTTGAACGTACCGGAAGGGAAACTGACTATACCCCGGGATGGAGCGGTAGTAATACTACAATAAAGTACTTCTAAACAGCAAGCATATACGAAAAAACGCCTCTGCATACAGCGGGGCGTTTGCTTTTCCACCGCCCGCCACTCCCAGCTCCCCTGCTATTTACCAGAGTCGAAAGCCTTTCCTTTTTTAGCGTGGCCAGCAGAACAATTGCTTTCATAAGCTGTTTTTAAAAACCGGGAAACAATAACGACGCCATTTATCACTGCTTTCTGAAAAATATCTACTTCGTTCGTTGACGAGCCTGTTGTAAATATCTGCATATACTTATGGGGCATTGTACATAAGCCTTATGGAAGATGATACAGCACATTTACCTTTTCTTCCTGTAGGATTCTTAAAATAAAATCGGTTCTCTTTTTGGAAAACCAATTTTATTTTTCCAACTTTGTCCAGTAAAAACAGCATCATTGGAAAAACACAGGGATAAGATTGAGCAACTGAGCGTTGCCATGGAAGGTCTGGGCCTTACACCGGTAGCCGCACGGACTTACATTTATCTCTTGTTGTGTAAAGACCACCAGGCTACATTTGAACAGATAGTTGAGTATTTCGGCGTGAGTAAAAGCGCGGTATCTAATGCCATTAAAATGCTGGAATCCACTAAAATGATCACATCTAAAACCGTGGGAGGCCAGCGAAAACGCTACTTTTCGGTCAACCTGGCCGGCATCTTCAATGAGCAGACCATGACCGACAGGATCAAGGTCTTTTTCGGCATCCTGGATGAAATCAGGTCTATCCGCCACACCGATGACACATTGAATGAGGAATTGGAAGCAGTAGCCCTGCTCTATAAAATGATGCTGGTAGAATTACCATTGATAATGGAACGATGGAAACGGACCATCGCACTCAACAAAGCCCACCCATAGCGGCTTTTTTTTTGTCGCGCCTGGTTCTTTAAGTTCAGAACTAAAAGAATAATAACTACTTAAGATGAAAACAGGGATTATTTTTCTGTTGCTGGCTGCCCAGATCCGGGTAGCGGCGGGACAAACCATGCCGGAGAAAGACACGGGTCAACCTGCCACTACCCTCAGCTTACAGCAATGTCTTGACTATGCCAGCGCCCATAACCAAGAACTGCTTGTCAAAGCGCAATCGGCCGATGCGGCAACGCAAGACCGGAAAGCGGCGGCGGCAGCCCTTCTCCCCGACATCACCATTACCGCAGCTGTCAACAACTACTGGAAAATACCAGTACAGGTATTTCCCGGAGAACTGGTAGGCCGGCCTCCCGGCACCTTTGTACCGGTACGCATGGGTACCCCCTGGATGGGCAACTACGGCGCAGAAGCCAGCCTGCTCCTGGTAGATGTAAAAACCTGGCAAAACATCCGCCTGGCAAAGCTGCAGCAACAGGCCGCCAACAGCGAATATCACTCCTTACAACGGCTGCTGCGAAAGAATGTACGTATGGCCTACTATAGCGCACAGCTGCAGCAAGACTACCTGGCGGTAACGCAACAACTGTACAGCAACTACCAGCAAATCCATGACTTGGTACTGCTACAGTTTAATAAAGGCCTGACAGATAAAATTGCTTTCAATCAATCGGCCGCCCTGCTGAAAAACAGGCAGCTAGCCGTACAACAGGCCACGGCATCATTGCAGGAAGCCTGGCTTGATCTGAAATTCTGGATGGGCTTTCCGCCAGACAGCCTGCTGCACACACAATCTGCAGATCCTTTGCCGCCGCTGGACATTCCTAATTATAACGCCACCCAGCTACCCGATTATGAGGCGGAGCAACTGAAAGTATCCATCGCGGCGCAACAATACCGCCACATTCAAGCTTCATTATATCCCAGCTTACACCTGAAAGGTTCTTATCAGCAACTGGGATTTGGCGATCAAATCAACTTCGTCACCCGCTCGCCCTGGTTTACTGTTGGCTTTGCTGGGGTGGAATTGCGTTTCCCGCTGTCGTGGTCCAACATCTCTGCCAAACCACGCAGCATGAAAGCCCAATGGCAGGCGAGTTCCAGCCGGTTCAAACAATACGAAGCAGCACAGGAAAAGAAATACCGCCAGGAAAAACTACTGCTGGAAAAAGCAGCTGGCGATATACAGGTACTAAAAGAAAACATTGCGCTGGCACAGGAAAATGAAACCCTCAGCAGGCAGAAGATCAATAAAGGAATAATCGATATGATACAGTTGAAGGAAATACAACAAGACCTGTATGATGCCGAGGTAAAGCTCAACGACGCGCGTACCGACTTTTTCAAACACTACACTGAACTCAACTATTTGCAACATCAATAACGATCTGCATGAAAACATGGCTCACTATAACAGGAATGACTATACTGTTCATTGCCTGCAAATCGAAAACGGTTACCTATACGGTGCAGGCCCGCACCTTGAATGAAGCCGTATATGCGTCCGGGGAAATTATGCCCGAAGCCTACTATTTCCTGAAAGCCAATTCCGCTGACCTGCTGCTGAAAGTGCTGGTAAAAGAAGGCGACACCGTACGGCAAAACCAGGTGCTGGCAGTGTTAGGCACGCCCGGTCAACTGGAACAGGTGGACATCCTGCAGCGGCAGGTGGCCCTGGCCGGCGCCAATACACAGGAAAACTCCGCTCCGCTAACGGAATTGAAAAAGCGAATTGCACTGGCCCAAACCCAGCAGGAACAAGATGCGGTTAACGCCAACCGCTATACGGAGTTGGCACAAAGCAAGGCGGTATCAGAGAAAGAGGCGGAACAAGCCAGGATACAGGCCGCCACCAGCGCTACACAATATAAAACCTTACAGGATCAGTACTATACGATGCAAAACGACCTTTCCGCCAAGTTGCTGCAGGCCCGGCAACAGCTAACCGCCACCGCACAAGAACGCGAAGGCAAAGTGCTGAAAAGCCCCGTGAGTGGACGCGTATACAAGGTATACCTGAAACCCGGCGAACTGGCGCAGCTCAATGACCCCGTAGTAATGGTAGGACAACCCGGCTCATTCAAGCTGGAACTGCTGGTAGATGAACGGGACATCAGCAAAATACATAGCGGCCAGCAAGTGTATTTCGAAACCGATGTTTACAAAGACAAACAGTTTGCAGCGACCATCAATAAAATTATTCCGCTGCTACAAAAGGAAAGCCGCAGCTTCCAGGTGGAAGCCGCCGTACAGGATACCGCTCTCTTTTACCCGCAATCGTCTGTGGAGGCCAATATTGTTATACGGGAACACGTAACAGCGCTGGTAGTACCAGCCAATTACCTCTTGAAAGGCGACAGCGTGTACCTGCAGCAAGGCCAAGCAATACAGAAAACCGCGATTGTTGCCGGCATCCGCAACGGCGACTGGATAGAAGTTAAATCCGGCTTGAAAGCAGGTGATATCATCGCCTTAAAAGAAGCACCATGAAACTAATTACCAATATCAAACTGGCCGCCACCATCGCATTCACCCATATGCGCGCCCGGCTGAAACAAACGCTGATCGCCACTGCCGGCGTCACCTTTGGGATTACCGTCTTCATTTTTATGGTCAGCTTCATACAAGGCTCCAATGATTTCGTACAGGCGGTAGCGTTTGAACAATCGCCTCACCTGCGGCTATACAACGAAATACAAACGGCGCCCGCTAACATTATCGACAGGACCTATCCCGGTAACATCAACCTGGTCAGCCATGTTAAACCAAAAGACATCCTGCTCAACCTGAAAGATGGCCCGCAGGTGGTACAGGCATTACAGCAGGACCCGCGCGTAGCCGCCGTTTCCGGCGCTGTCAGTACCCAGGTCTTTTATCGCCTGGGCTCCAGTAGCATTAATGGCACCATCAACGGTATTCGCTTCGAACAGGAAAATGCCCTGTTTAACCTGCAAGCCAAACTGGTAGAGGGCAGCTTCAAAGAGCTGGCTACCCTGCCCAACAGCCTGGTGGTTGGCATTGGACTGGCCAGGCGACTCAATGTTAAAACTGGCGACCGCCTCGAAGTGACGACCGACAAAGGCAACAACTTTTCTGTAAAAGTAGCCGGCATCTTTAAGACAGGGCTTACCGACATCGACAAACAACAAAGCTATGCGAGTTTGCATACCGTACAACGGTTCCTGGAAGTACCGGTATCCTATATCACCGACATCAAAATAAAACTGCATGATATGGAGCTGGCCCCCGCCATGTTACCGGAATTGCAGGCTAAATACGGCTTTCATGGTTCCGATTGGAAACAGGACAACTCCGCCCTGCTCGAAGGCGATGCCCTCCGTAAAATGATTGTATATGGCGTAGCCGTTACTATCCTATTGGTAGCCGGCTTTGGTATTTTCAACATCCTTACCATGATGATCTATGAAAAGATGAAAGATATAGCCATCCTTAAAGCCATGGGGTTTTCCGATACAGACATCCGCTGGATATTCCTGGTACAGGCGCTGATGATTGGGATCACCGGCGCCTTAATGGGCCTGGTATTCGGATTCCTGGCGGCGTACGGCATTTCCAAAATGCCTTATAAGAGCGATGTGATGATTACGCTGGACCATCTGCCTGTAAGTTTCAGCGCCGTGTATTACGTTACCGGCTTCACTTTCGGGATGCTTACCACTACCCTTGCCGGTTACCTGCCTTCGCGCAAAGCCGCGCGGGTAGATCCGATCACTATATTAAGAGGATAACCATGAACCTGATAGAAGTTAGGAACATCAATAAATACTTTTACCAGCCCACCAAAATGCAGGTGCTAAATAACGTAGACCTGGACATTGAAAAGGGCCATTTCGTTTCCATCACCGGGAAATCGGGTAGTGGTAAATCTACCCTGCTATACTTGTTGTCTACCATGGATACCGATTTTGAAGGCAGTATCCGCATTAACAGCGAGGAAATGCAGGGCAAACGCAACCGGTGGCTGGCCGACTTCCGGAATCATCATATCGGATTTGTGTTCCAGTTTCATTACCTGTTACCCGAATTCACGGCGCTCCGCAACGTGATGCTGCCCGCATTAAAACTGGCTCGTTATCCCCCCGCTGAAATAGAGCACCGGGCGATGGACCTGCTGCAGTTACTGGGTGTGGATGCGCAAGCCAACAAGCGCGCATCGCTGCTTTCCGGGGGGCAACAACAACGTGTAGCCATTGCCCGGGCACTGATCAACGAGCCCCTGATCATCATGGGCGATGAGCCGACTGGCAATCTCGACAGCCAGAATGCGGCGATTGTCTTTGATCTTTTTCGCCAGCTCTCTTCAGAACGGGGACAAACCATCCTCACCGTAACACATGACGATGACTTTGCCCGTCGTTCTGATAAGGTTATTCACCTGGTAGATGGAAGGATTGCGGATTAATGGGCATTTTCGCCTTCCGCACTTTCCTGGTAGTACTGGTGTGGCTGTCGGGTAATATCACCAGGAAACCAATCACGATGACCAGCATCGCAATACTCAATATAGCGGCGGCGCGGTAGGCCATAACATACTCCTGCAAAGAAGGATTCTCTCCCGTGAAGCAGAAGAAAACGCCTCCTACAATACCAGCGCCCATAGCAATAGCAGATTGTTGAGCGGTGTAATAAGAGCCGGATGCTGCTCCCGCAAATTCATGCGGAATACCTTTAAGGGAGAAGGCCAGTAAAGAAGGGAGTACAGCGCCACATCCAATGCCGTATAGCAACAGGATGGCAGCAAATGTGAATGGCCCGGCCTGCAGATTATCCAGGAAAAGAATATGCAGTACGAAAGCACTAATCATGATAACCACGCCCGCCACCAGTACCTTCTTGCCAAATGAGGGGATCAGTTTTACCGATAAAATAGACGCTATTACATAACCGATTCCCTGGAATACAAAATAGCTACCGGTAGTATAAGAAGGAATGCCCAGGCCATTTTGAAAGAATACACCCGTGATCAGGAAATAAGATTCCTGTACCAGGAAATAAAACAGGGATGCGAACAAACCGATGCGGAAGTCCTTATAATGAAACAGCTGCATATTAATCAATGGTTCTTTTCCCCCTGCCGGCTTATTCCGCTGGTGGATGTAAAACAGGTAAAAAAGTGGTACCGCTGCCAGGAGCATTGCCACACTCCAGGCCGGCCACCCGAGTTCCCGGCCCTGTATTACCGGAAAAACCAGGCAGAACAACGCGGGGGTAAGCAGCAATACACCTTCATAGTCAAATTTCAGCGAAGTGTTACGGGGCGTTTCTTTTAAGAAAAGTCCGGCGAAAATCACCGCCACAATGCCCACCGGTACGTTGATGAAGAATATCAACCGCCAGCCCTCCATCGCAAAATGTGTGTCTGGCAATAACCCTCCGAGGAACTGGCCAATAACAGAGGCCGAGCCGGCAATGATGCCATAAATGCCAATGGCCTTCATCCGTTCCTTTTCTTCCGGAAATAATACCTGGATATAGGAAACGCCCTGGGGAGTCATAACAGCGGCCGTGATGCCCTGGAAAAAACGGGCAACGTTTAGTTGTCCCGTCGATTGTGCCAGTCCACAAAAGCAGGAGCTAACCGTGAAGAGCAACATACCAGCTATAAAGATTTTCTTCCGGCCGTAATAGTCACCCAACCGGCCCCCGGTAATCAGCAAACAGGAATATCCCAGCAGGTAAATGGCAATCACCAGCTGCAATTCACCATTGGTACCGTGCAGTCCTTTCTGGATAGCCGGCAGTGCTACATTCACTACAAATATGTCGATCACCGCCAGGAAAATGGCGGACGATACGATAAGCATGGAAAACCATCGGGACGTTTTTTGTTTCATAAATAATTATATAGATAGATCTATCTATTTATAAATAAAAAAAATTAAATGACGGAAACAGTGGTCGCTTCCAGGAACCGGCCAATCAGCTCCCCTATTGCATCAGGCGCATCTTCCAGGCTATAGTGCCCGGCTTGAGGCAGTTCATACACCTCGCCTTCCGGGAACAGCGACCGGAATAGCGGGAGAAAATATTTCCCCTGCAGGGTGTGATCGGCGGTTCCCCAGATGGCGAGTGCCGGCAAACGACTGATCTTTTCCAACGCCACCATGTCCGGTTGTTCAAACCGATGGACTCCGGCGGCAAATCCTGCTGCCCATCCCAGCACGCCGGCGCAGTCGGCCGGAGTTGAAAAAGGAGCGCCATAAGCTTCCAGCCAGGTGGGCGTAATGAGTTCGTTACGTTCAAATCCATTTAGCTTCAGCGTGCTGAGGATGTTGTAACCGCTTTCATTGAGTACGCTTTCCAGTCGTTCCTCCTTCGCGGCCTGCAATATCCAGCAGAACCAGGGCGACTCCTGGGCATTGGCTTCCAAAGCAGCTGGCAAACCGGCTTGCCCAAAAGCAACGGGCCCATTTACACTTACTACCCGGGATATACGATCCGGATGCCTTGCTGCCAGGCCCATTCCCACAGGGCCGCCAAAATCATGCATCACCAGGGTAATATCCTGCAAATCGAGGTCCAGCACCAGCCTTTCCAGGTTATCGATGTGGTCCTGCAGCCAGTACGTACGGCCTGCCGGCGTTTCACTCTTTCCAAATCCCATATGGTCTGGAACAATGACCCGGTGGGTATCCGAAAGCTCCCGGATCAGGTGCCTGAATAAGTAACCCCAGGTGGGCTCTCCGTGCAAACAAAGCACTACCGGTCCTTTACCTTCATCCACGTAGTGCATATTAAAGCCAGGCGCCGTGCTGAAATAAGGCGCAAAGGGAAAGGTCCCCCTAAAGGTTTCATCGCGAGGTATCATATTTATTAATTTGATGATAAACAAAATAGATAGATATATCTATTTATTTTTAGCATTAAAAAAAGTCCCGGTACCGGGACTGATAAATCAGGCCATCATTTTCTTTATAAATTTTTTGACGCCTTCCAGCGCTTTGATGTTCCTCGAGATAGTGGCGTTTACCGTGGCTCCTTCCACCATTAAGAAGAAGTTATCCGCCAGCAGTTTCTTATCCACCGGGCCATCGTAGTCCAATTGCTGAAAGAGCCCTTGCAACAGCATACGTTGCCTGTTTTTATGGCCTTCCACCAACTGTTGTACCTGCTGGTCCTGCGTTCCTATCTCCGCAATGATTTTGATAAAAGGGCAACCGTAGAAGTCCGGTTGCTGCTGTGCAATCCGGTAGTCGATAAACTTCAGTATTCTTTCGCGGGGCTGACTGATACCCTGGGTGAATTTCTCCAGGCCGTCAAACCACTCCTCTTCCTGCTTCCTCAGGTAGGCCAGCAGCAAGTCGTTTTTAGAAGGAAAGTGATTATACAGGGAGCCAATGGCAATGTCGGCCTCGGCAATGATCTGGTTAATCCCCGTTTGGTTAAATCCCTGGTGATAAAACAAATCGGTGGCCACGTTCAGGATACGGTCTCTTACTTTTACTTTTTCCTTCATAACCTTATTTGAGCTGCTAAGGTATAAAAGTTTTTCAAAAAATAGATAGGTCTATCTATTTTTTAAAAAAACTACCCCACCACGATGAGCGATCAGGCGGTACGGGTTTGTAGCTGTGCCTGCACCAAATAGGTGGCCAATAGCAGACAACTTGCCAACAGCAGTGTTATAGGTCGCTTCATTGTGCTGTTCTTGCTGAGGTGCGATTTATTAAATACTCCTGGCATAGTCTTCCAGGTATTGAAAAGTTGGCGTCAGGCGGCCCTTATCCACGATGGTGGCTTTCCGGATCATCTCGTTATCGGCTTTCAATAATTCTTCAAACACGTATTTCATCAGTTGGTCGCCGAAATATTGCGAGGCATCCCGGGGTAATTCATTGGGTAAATTGCTCACGCACATCATATCGACAGTGCCCGGAAGATAGGGTGCTGTTTGCTCCATGGTATCCCGGTTTACGCCGTATACCGGCTGTTCAATGGTGCTGTCGCCCAGGTTGCAAGGCACAGAGCCATTGGTATCATCTGTGATATCTGCAATCACCTGGATATGGAAATTATCTTTTTTCAGATCATCCGCCTGGAAGAGCGGAGGAATGTTATGGTCCCAGTAAATACCGTTCATGAGAATATCGCTCACGGTAACATAAGGAAGAAAACGGCATTCGTATTCCTCCGGATGTGCGTGAAAGTCGCTTCTGCTATATGTTTTATCATTCTTACGCAGGTACAGCTCCCCCGCTTTCAGCTGGGTATATACCGGGTAGCTGTACTTATTGATCAGATATTCCTCCGGTGGAATGTACTTGATACCGAGCAACCCCATAATTTCCAGGGCTCCCGCAGCCACGCGTCCAGAGCCGGTAATCACCATTTTCATTGGAGGCAGTTTAATTCCAAAATAATGGCTGATCAGCTCCTGGAAATCGTGACAGGTATGTACCCGTTTAAAATGAAACTGCCTGGTTTTCTCGCCGTAAGCCATCAGGCCGTTGTGCGCGCCAACTACGCCGGCAAAAAAGCCAAAGCCCAGGATACGCTGTCCATCGGCATGTACCAGGCATTCGTAATCGATGAGTGTTATGCTCTTTTCCAGGATGGCTTGCAGCATTTGCTGATTATGCGGCTGCTTCTTTTTCGTATGACTGAAGAACAGGTAAGTTTTTCCCCCTATTAATTTCGCTACCGGCACTTCTTTGATGCCCATCAGGATGGAACAGTGGGAAAGGTCTTCCTGCAGGTAAATACCGGCCTTCTCATATTCTTCGTCTTTGAAGCAGCGCCAGGGAGATGGCTGTACGTATAGGCGTACCTGTGGGAAGTGATGTTGTATCCAAACGCATTGTTTGGGTGTAAACGCCACCCTATTGTCGTGCGGCAGTTTTTCCTCCCTGATAAGTCCTATATGAATCGTGCTTTCCATACGCTGAATGTACGGTATTTTAGTGAACCAGGAAGGTGGTTGTAAATTTTTTATGCGACAAAATAAATCCAGTCTGTATATACTAAAATCCTTTATGGTAGCCGGTATACAAGATTTCACTTTTAATAAAAGCGCACAATATTGGGAAAAATATCAGGCAAAATGAAAAAAAATATTGGAGATTAAAAAAGAGTTTCTATATTTGCATCCCGCAATTGACGCGGAGAGTTCTTATAAAATGATTGCCCAGATGGCGGAATTGGTAGACGCGCTAGACTCAAAATCTTGTTTCGGCAACGGAGTGCAGGTTCGATTCCTGTTCTGGGCACAGTAACTACCAAATAAAAAAGGCTCACGTACGTGAGCCTTTTTTATTTGCCAACAAATTCATGAAGTATGGCTTATATGGTCGTATAACTTCAATCAGTTTAATTTTAGCATTCAGTTCATCGTAGTGATGGTTAAAGCGGGCGACTACGCTTTCCCAATCAGTGCTGGTTGTATTAACATCATAACTACCCCAGGATGGCAAGAAGGCATCCCATCTTATTAACTGAAAATGATCGTCCAGCTCTTCTGTTACGCTAAGTTGGCGTAACATTTGCCCGCCCGGGTCGTACAAACGCCAGGTATACCGGTGCCATCTCCGTTATTGGTGAAGTCAATGAGTTTGCTGCCTCCTGAAGCATAGTAGACGGCGCTTTCGGGGAAGCCGCCTTTATCGGAGGAGAGATGTCCTTCGCAAACCAGTTCATCGTTGAAGTAACTGCGCTTATGAACAGGAGATAATTCTTCTTTGCGTATGGAATAGAGTTCCTGTCCTGTTTTCTCAAAATAGGTACTGATTACATCTTTGTTTTGTTTACGGCTAACCGTGCTGATTTTTGCTACCGGTGTGGCTGTACCACTGTAGTAGTAGGTATCCTCGGCATCTTGAGGATTGTCTTTATCATACAGAGAAGAGCGACTTAACTTCCCTTCGAATTCATATCGATAGTCTTCCAACACCTTGCCGGAAGTACTGTAAAGTCTTTTTACCAACAGTTTCCCGTCCAGATCCCATTCCAGGTATTCACCAATATACCTGGCGATACGGGTATCAACAGTGCCCATGATCCAGCTGGTTCCTGTACTGGCAGGTTGCACGAAATGTGCGCGTGCAAATACATTGTGGGGTCTTACCGGCAACGGATCTCCATCTGAACTTACCTCCCGGTTATCTTTGTCGTAATAACGCTGGGCATTATAAATGTATTCATCTACATAATCAAATTCCGCGATCCATATACTATCGTCATTACCGGGAGGGAAATATTCAGAAGTAGGATGATCACTTTTTATCAGTCGTACCGGGCCTACATATTTAGCGCCGCCATACCATTCACCATCTTGTGATATAGTACCATCGGGGTGAAAACGTTGGGTAGGATAAGGAGGGATACCATCACGGTAGTTGATGGATACCCAGAGGTAGCCTTCTGTATGCCATATTTTCCAATGACCGATGCGTTGGTTGTTTTCATTGGCTTCGCCAAGCAACCATTCTTTGTCCGTGTCATTATGGACGGCGCCTTCGGGTACAGTATCAGGTCTTTTCATTGTTTTGAGGTGTGGATTTTGACGCCGCAAGGTATGCAATATTACAATACTATATCTGGTGCAAATATCTTACCAGGAAGATTGTTAACAGTGTGAGGATATTATCGACGGCGTGCAGGTTCAATTCCTGTTCCTGGCATAAAAGGGCCTTGTAACTAATTGATTTACACATGCATTTAAAACCGTGAAAAGTAGCTCTGATAGCGCCTTTAATATAGGTCCAGCGAAACTATCAAGTTTCTAAGCATTTTCCTAACCTCCTTCAACCCCGGCTAAATCGATAAAATATAAACGTCGATCCACAGTACTTGATTCTTCTAATTTCATTGTTACGCGTGTAAGGTGCGTATAAGTCCCACCTGTATTTATATACCTGGCGATTCGCCATTCATTACCTATTGCAAATTCCCGTTTGTACAATAACTCCCTGTACCAGTTAACATAGTTATCTGTGTTTAATTTTTGAAATTTTATTTTAAGGGTATTTAAAGTTTACTTATAGTGTTGTTTCCTGCCCAGAGCAAACTACGTCCATTGCTGACAATGATATGAATGCGCCTGAATACGTCTTACACAGAACCTTCCGTCTTTTTTTCGGCGGCGTTTGTAAAAATGTCAAGTGTCGGATTTATTTTTGTAGTCGGCCTGTAATGATTAACTTGCTTCTATATTTTGTGCTGTGTAACCTGTCTGCCCGATATGCGGCGACTCTTTTGTGCCCGTTCTCAATAACCAATATCTGTTTTCATTATCATTAATCTAAAAAAATATCTATGATTTCAAGTACTACTATTTTCCGTTAATCCTTTATCGCTTGATATGAAAATCCACTATTGTTCTGTTATCCGGAACGATAATAATCCTATTCATTTTATTATCTAAAAATCCTTCAAACAACATGAAATTTCTATCTGTTTTGTGCATCAGTATTTTTTTTGCAGTTTCCTTACATGCCCAGGTAATGGGATTGTTCCAAATATGTCCTGATCAGAAATATAGTTATTGGTATTCTACCACCAGACCGTACTACACTATTGATTATACCGTGATTGATGGACTTGGGGTCGTTGAACCTCAAGGTTCTCAATGCTATATCAGGTTTCCTAGCACAGAGAACGTAGGCAAAAAACCGCGTGTCGTTGCCAAAATACGTTGGACTGATAACACTCTTTTTACAGACACTTCACAAGCGATAACTGTGTTTGCCATTGGAGATCCCTGGGAGAGTGTTTCTATGACCAGGTCCTTTCCTTGTTCATTCAGGGGAACCACTACCGTTACCTTCGGGAGTGTTGTTAATGCGAATTCCTTTGATGTAAGCAATGATGCCGGCTGGCCGGTTACGAGGGTTTCTGCCAACCAGTTTATCATCGATATTAATAATGGCGCTGAGGGTATAGTGGCATTGATTGCCAAACATGACAGCTGTAACAAAACGCGGATCAGCCAAGTCCCGATTTCCAGGCCTAAGCCGAAGTTGGGTGCTATCACGGGAGCCGATGTTTGTGACGGTAGTACATCAACATTCAGCGTGCCTGCCTATCCTGATGCGACATCTTATACCTGGACGGCCACCAATGCCAATATCCGGATTAATGGACTAGCAGCTCCTGTTACTATTGCCGGCGCCAGTGGCAACAGCGTACAGGTATCTTCAGTCGGTGGAAATTATTCTGATATTATCCGTGTGGTGGCCAGCAGCGGATGCGGCAACAGTGACACGGTACGCCAAAGTATCGCTGTCGGTATTCCACCCATTACCGGGATTGGAGGATTTGAAGTCAACGGAATGCATTTCGCTGCCGGGCAGATTTATCCATTTTCTGTTGACCTGGCTTCAGGTAGCCAGGGTATTCTTGAATGTAAATGGACTATAGGTGGCGGTGTTATCATCAATTCCAATGCGAGCAAAAGCGCTATAGATGTGCGCATGAACAAGCCCAGATTTCAACCGTTACCGGGCGCTGTGAATATGATGGTAGAATACCGGAATCAGTGCGGATGGAGTGGATATTTCAGGCGGACAGGGGACCTGGATATCAATGGCCTGCCATTTACGGTTAGTCCTAACCCTGCGACCAGTCAGCTTAACATACAACTTTCAGATGGTGAGGCCACCAGTAAAGTAGCCAAAGCAGTTGTCAATGGGGTTGTGATACTCTATGATCTGAATTACAGGGAAATCAAAAGCATGAAGCTGCCTATCGGTACACAACAAATCAGGATGGGGGTACAGGATGTCCGAGAAGGTACTTATATCCTACAGGTAATTTCAGGCAAAGAAAAATCGGCTAAGGTTGTGGTGATTTCTCACTCCATGTAGAGGTTAACAAGCTCTTTTCAATTCAAAACAGGGCTGTCTCAAATTATTTCTGAGACAGCCTTTTTAAATAGTTAAAAATCCGGATATAACCTCAGAGATTGCCCTAATTATCTAATTATATAATTATATTATTCACTTCTTGGAACAAGCAGATGGGCTAACTCTGGGGTATTATAAATACGGTCTATTTCGGTCTCAATAATCATCCCCACTTCTTCTTTGATACGGAATAGTTATCGTCTATCTCCTTCTGCATGATATCTCTTAATTTAGGTGTTAGTTCGTATGCCTTCTCCTCTGCCTTAATAGCTTGATGATCATTCATTACCTCACAGTGTATTATCCACCGGAATGAAGGTTTTTGCCTCAAAATATTCTTTTTAACTACCTCAACGACATTCGTTTCTGAGACTTGAAATAGCTTATTGGGTTTTAATCCCATTAATGTTTTTAGCTTAAAAATAAGCGTCAAATCTTCCATCTCCCGGTTCGATAATTCTCTTAAGTGATACCTAAAAAGGCCTTGTAATTCGATAAATTACAAGGCCTTTTTTGTGGCTCTATGTCAGTATTAATGAGCCTCTCCGTTACCGGTATTTTTTATTCGTTTGATTGTTGAGTTGGGAATTTAGTAATATCCATGTAGAAAACTTCCCAGGTGTGCCCATCTAAATCTTCAATGGTGCGCTGTTGCATAAAACCGTAATCTCTCAACTCGTTTGGTTCAATTCCTCCTGCATTCAATCCATTTGTTACTAAATTATTCACTTCGTCCAGGCTGTCTAACGATAATGAAAAAAGTCCTGCTAAATTTGATTTTGTGTCTGCTAATGGCTTAGTTGCAAAAGTTTTAAACTTTTCATGTGTCATTATCATCACGAAAATGTTTTCACTCCATACCATGCATTTAGCGGCGTCGTCTGAAAATTGAGGATTGTTAGCAAAGCCTAAAGCCGTATAAAAGTCCAATGATTGTTGAAGGTCTTTTACGGGTAAGTTGATAAATACTTGTTTTGCCATTGTTTTAATTTTTTCTGGTGAATAAAGTTTGCGATAATAAATAGTTAGGTTTCTTTACGGTAGGTGCAGCGTATTTATAGTTTGCCTTCACTTCAATTGGGTATGTTCGTTGCGTCCATATAAACAATTTCCCATTGATGTCCATCCGGATCTGCAAAGCTATGCTGGTACATCCATCCGTGGTCTTGCGGCTCAGCATAAATAGAGCCACCAAGTTCAGTTGCTTTTATAATGGTTTGCTGCACTTCCTCACGGGAAGCCGCATCAAGTGCCAGCAATACTTCAGTTGCCTGATGTGCGTTGCTTAACTCTTTTTTGTGAATGTTTTAAAATAACTTTCTATCAACATCATTACATAAATGTGCTCGCTAACCACCATACAGGCCGCCTTGTCGTCAGTAAATTGTGGATTAAAGCTGTAGCCCAGCCCAATGAAAAATGCCTTTGACCGTTCCAGGTCTTTAACTGGCAGATTGATGAAAATTTTTGTTGCCATGATTTAAATTTTTTGATTGTTTACTAAAGCAAAGTTGTGGCAACCTTTTTCCCCCAAAATTTACATATGTTGAGAAAGGCGAAAAATCTTTATTTATTCGCAAAAAATATCCGGCTTAGCTGGGTGGGGGTGATACCGAGATAGGCGGCGATATGATGTTTCTTTAGCCTTTTCACTAAACCGGGGTATTTGCGGAGAAAATTATCGTAATTGGTTTTAGCTGATTCATACCGTAGTGATACTTCATAGGGCTCCTTCTCGATTATCCAGTGCTGCTCCATATAACGGATATAAAAAGCGGCGATATCGGGATAAATCGTCACAAGTTTTTTAAACTCCATGAAATTATATTCGAGCACAGCTGTATCCTCCAGGGCTTTTATGGTGAAATCACTGGGAGACTGCGTGAGAGCAGCTGTCATGGAACCGGCAATTCGGTTCTCAGGGAAGAAATATTTAATTATCATATCACCGTTTTCGGCAGCGTAATATTGATACATTAAGCCCTTTACAATAAAAGCCACTTTTTTAGGTGTCTGGCCTTCGGTGATGAAATTGTCGCCCTTGTTGTACGTATTTTCGCGAAGCAAAGCAGCCCACGCTGCTTCGGCTTGCGGTGAGAGATCAACGTACGTTTTTATTTTCTGAAAGAAAACATCGTGGCTCATTGGCTAAAGATAAGCATCTTATTTGCCACTACAATGGAGGGATTAAATTATCTTAATATACTGTTTGTATATGCATGAGTATTTACCATCCTGGCAGGAAAATATTGGCAAGCTCACTGCAGCGAAAAGTGTGTTGAAAAAGCGTTTCTCCAATCGCTTCTCTACACTTTCCTGATTCCTCTTTCTCCTTAAAGAACCTGCTGCAGTGGCTCAACCAATACTTACGTGATCACGTATTTGAAATTAGAATGGCGCGCTATAATACCTTTAGTAGCCTAACCTCCATGATGCATGGCGTAGTGCTGCCCGAGGCTGCCTTAAAAATTACTTTTACCGTATCCGAGGAAACCAGTTCACCAGCGATATCCACGACTGCGATTTGATCAGTCATATCATGGTTAGCCTGTCCACATAATTCTACCAGGCTTTTATCTCCAATAACAATACTTCCGCAATCGCCGGCATTAGTATAACGGTAACGGATGTACAACCGATATCCCCGGGCTGCTGGCGCTTGCAGGGTATAAGCAAACCAATGTTGTGCAACTCTGAAATGCTGGTCCCCCAAAACACCGGTAGTGCTGCCTCCGTCCTCAAATTGGTGGTCAGCCTCAGGCTGTTGTTCACCGGCATACACCCTGTCAACTGTCAGGCTGTCTAAGTGTAGTGTTTCCTCTCCCTGTTGTACCGGCAATTTGCTGCGTTCCGCCCGGCCAGCATATGGCCAGTAGAGCATATACCGGCTGTCGTGTACTTTATAAAATGGTACCAGTTTGAGGTCTCTAAAGGCTGCCCCGGAGATGAAATTATTCACCGCAAATTCCAGCGGCCTGCCCGTACTTTGCAAAGTAACGGGGCCCGGCCCCTCCAGTTCCAGCAGCGGGGCTGCTGACATTGAACGCAGGTTCCCGTGTGCAATCTGGCCCCAGCGACTGGTATCTGCATATAAACCAGGCATATTGAGCGTATCTGTAGCCGCAGCAAGTACGATTGGACCGTACAAAAAAGAAACCCAGTGAGTGCTGTCCGGCAAACCTTCTGTACGTGCTTCCATAGGAAGATGGATCTTTATTACATCGCCGCTCTTCCATGTACGGCGAACAAATACGTAGCCAGACGTACCTAGAGCCGGATCAACAGGACGGCCGTTAACAGTAACAGACATTTTATTGCTCACCCATTCCGGCACACGCACCCCTATCGTTAATAGTTCGGGCTTTTTTAAATTGAGCTTCAATGATGAACCATCTTCCGTTGGAAACCGGGTTTCCTGTACCAGCTTCAACGATTTGCGTTTCCATTGTAATACTGAAGGAATAAACAGGTTTACATAAAGCGAATCTTTTGAATGGGCATAGATCAGTTCCGTATATTTCCCGTGATTTTCCAGGCCTGTTCCCACACAACACCACATCGTATTCTGAGGAGTAGAATACACCCGGTAGTGCATAGGATGTATGGGAGTAAAATATACAAAACCTCCATTGGGATGCTGGGAGGAAAGGATATGATTATAGAGTGTGCGCTCATAGTAGTCGATAAACTTACGGTCAGGATGATGCAAAAAAAGCAGCCTGGTTAGTTTCAGCATGTTATAGCTGTTACAGGTTTCAGGTCCTTCAGGGCTTTCCAACATCGCCCGGAAGTTATCGGCAGCATGAAAATGTTCACGTACACTATTACCTCCTATGGAGATACTTCTATGTGTTACCACCGTGTTCCAGAAGAATGCCGAAGCATCTTCCAATGCAGTATCCTGACCTACTATCCCTGTTCGCATAAAGCCAACCACTTTGGGAATCTGGGTATTGGCGTGTAAGCCGGTAAGCGTATCGGTATGCCTGCGGAGCGGCTCAAGTAATTGCTGGTGGGTAAAACGCCTGGCCATATAAAGCCAGGTAGTGTCGCCGGTTTGCGCTGCAACCGCAGCAAAAATTTCGTTCATTCCTCCGAATTCCGTTTGCAGCATTAGCTGCATCTGTTCCTCGCTGAGGTTCCTGGTCACCTCCCTGCTCCAGTGGCAAAGCTGTAGCAGCATGTCGCGGGCCTGTGTGCTGGCTGTCAGTGTCCAGGCATCCAATAGGCCGTTCATGGTTTTATGTACGTTATACCAGGGTACCCATCTTTTGGTAACTGCATCTCCCCTGCCATCCTCTACCTGCTTCCAGAGCTTTTTACCATCCGGAATTCCTCCCAGGTAACCATTGCCGTTCTTTAGCTGGCACTGTTCCAACTGGTTCAGCATATAATGTAGCCGTTGTAGATACACCTGCTTTCCGGTAGCAGCATACATCAATGAAAGCGCCGAAAGGTAATGTCCTCCTATATGGCCATCCAACCCGGAGTTCTCCCAGTTCCTATAATTTTCTTTCTTTACAGCGATTCCTGCATCCTTCTGAAAAGGAGCCAGCAGACGGTCGGGATCCAGGGACAAAATATATTTTTCATCTGTATGCTGGGCATCCAGGAAAAGCCCTGGCAGCAGCCGGACCTCGCCGGAAGCAAATGTTTGTAATTGAGTGGACTGAGCTGCTACATTAACAGGAATATATGCCAGCAGCCAAATGAACAGTTTTTTCATATATGCACGTGGAATAATTGTCAAATTAACAATTAAATTTTATTTATTCAAAGTAAATGTTGAATAATTCTGTTTGAAGCGTTACCGGCAAAGAGAAATCCTGCCGTGAATGTTCTCCCGGCAGATAAGTAAAATACCAGTACGGGAAGACTTTCCCATACTGGTATTTTACTTTTAATATTATTGGTCTCTTCCCGCGATTGATTGGCAGGTTACTTAGGATATCTGTCTATTTCAATGAGAAGGTTAATGTGCCATAGCCAAGTTGGTCATAGCCTCCGCTGTTAGGCCCATAATTTCCTCCGCCGCCCTCCGGCCGTACTTTTTGCGCAAATCGCGCACAATTTGGAGCGGCCAACCCTTTGCGGTTTACATAGTGGTTATACACCAATTCCCAAACGGGACGGGTATTGCCCCGGCTGCCGCTACTGATAACGTTTTGTACAACGCCCACGCAATTGGCATAAGGTTTAAAAGAAACCGAGTCGCCGAGATTATAGGCCGCCACATATTCTGCCCCTTTCAAAAAGCGATTATTATCATAACCATACATATCGTCTCCCTGGTTCCAGGCCATTTCGCAAAATGTTCCCATCAAACCAATGCCGAGCGTAGTGTGCCCCTGATCGCGGCCACTCTCCTGCCACTGCCCCAGGCCGTCGGGATGAATAAAATAAACAGCATTGGAGATGGCGCCATTTCCTGCGCCATATTTAAAATAGTTGATCGCTTCATTATATAGATCGCGGTCGTCGCACAAAACGCCTATAGCGAGGATGGAGTTCATAACACATAAATCCCAGTTTGCGTAGAAATGGCTCATACACCTCTCCCTTCTTGTGAGGAAGGAGTGATTCATGGGATAGAAAACATTCCGCATCATTTGCTGGAATCTCCTAAAATCGGCAGGAGCCCAACCACTATAACTTCTCATTATTTCCGCCGCATTGGCAAACTGATAGCCATATAATCCTGCTGCCAGGTTTGCATCATTGTTGCCGTTGATGCGTTTCAACCTGGCCGACCACGCGTTCATGATTTGTATGGACTTCTCCGCATATAACTTATCGCCTGAAACCTTCCATCTCAAAGCCGTTGCATAAGCCGCCGCAATATCGTTATATAATTGCCCGTAGTTTTCACGATGAACACCATCACTACCCCGATAAACGGTATCTGCCGGGTTGGGCTGCCAGCCAAGCCCGCTGTGTGAGTTGGAGGTCAGGCGGTTCCAACCGGAAACCCATGGCTCTGCTCCCGCCTCCACCTTGCTTTTCATGCGGTCGAAATCAGCTTGTTTATGCAATAATCCCGGATGCACAAATACCGTATCATGATTGTTTAATGGCTGCTTTCCCGTGGCGTCAGCCATTTCCTTTCTACAGGATGTTACGATAAAAAATAAAAGTACTCCCCCAATGGTACTCATTCTCATTAGTTTCATAGGTTTTTCAATTAGATAAATGTTAAAATGACAATATTTAACGTATACGGTAAACTGTTAAGGCAGGTTGCCTGGAAATAAGTATTCTAATACTTGTAACGGAAAAAATCGATGTCCACAAAGCCACATTCCTGCGCTGTATTAAAATTAAAGATGCCAATCCTGTCGCCACGATAGCTTCCCCAGGTCAGTTGGTTTTTCGCTCCGAATGGTAAAAACAATTTACCATCCACACTATAAAAAAATCTGTTAATCCCCTGGAAATCCCATACTGACCGCAGCCACACCATATTATCTTTCACTGCTGGCCCGATACTATCCTTATTTTCACTCGTATAGGTTAAATACCGGGAGCTATCAAACTGCTTTATCCCAATACAGGAGGTACCTGCCGTTGAAAAATGGGTCAGCCCTGCATGCCCGCCATTGCACATGCCCCGGATGTCCAGCTTAATAGTCACTTCACATGAGGCGGTGCGGAAGCTTCTTTGGGTGATCATATTACCTGCTTTCAACAGGATATTGCCGCCTGTTTGATTTACCGGCATAAAAGCATGTAATCGCAGGCAGCCTTTATGTTCGGTCAACGACCATTTATCAGCTCTTGGCTGATAGTTCCACTCCCATTGCGGCTGTAAAACCTGTACATTAAAATCATCATTAGCAGATTTGCCTTTTTCAATATTTGGAATATTAATGGGCTTAGGAGCTTTCCAAACCATTGAGCCAATACTATCTTTTCCCGGTTCTCCGATAACCGGCCAGCCATCCAGCCACGTAACCGGCAGCAGGCTGGCAGCCCTACCTTCCCAATCGCCGGTGCCATGATGCGTAAAAAAATACCACCTCCCGCTGGTCAACTGTATAAGTCCCCCCTGGTTAGGTTCTTTATCCAGCGCCTTGTTTACGTGATTCAATTGCCTCGTTTCCCAAGGCCCCAGGATATTTTTTGAACGTTTCATCATCAACACACGTCCCTCAGCCTTCACCTCACTGAACAAATGATAGTAAAACCCGTTTATTTTGAACAACTTATTTGCCTCACTACCCGGCGATTGATGAATAATACTATCCGACTCCATCAATAAGCTTTTACCATCGGGGGGCATTTTAAAGAGATGTATATTATACTTCCTGTTATTCTTTGGATCATTTTCAAAGTTGGTAGCCATAAAATACAGCTGTCCATCATCGTCACAGAAAGGGCAACAGTCATCCCAACCGGATACCTTCCACACCTGATGCAGCGGTGTCCATGGGCCGGCTGCATTTTCTGCAGTACTCATAAAAAATCCATCATCAGGCGTACCAAAATACACCCAGAATTTTCCTTTGTAATAACGGATAGCACCTGCCCAGATACCTTTTCCGTAACTGTCCATTTTGTTCCAGTTCAGATCAGGACTAATTTGTGTCAGGTCGCTAACCACATGGCTGATTATTTTCCAGTTGACAAGATCCCTCGAATGCAAAACGGCCATACCTGGTGAATACTGCATGGTGGAGGATATGGCATAGAAATCATCTCCTACCCGTATGGCATCCAGGTCACTAAAATCAGCTGGTATGACAGGGTTTATATAAGTTCCGTTCCCCTGGTCTCCCCATTTGCCGGTTTGCTGGCCCAATACAGTAAAAGGCAGTAATGTAAAAAACAGCAGTGTTATAAATATTCTGATCTTCATCATTATTTTTTCCACTTAGTTGATATTCCATTCCCAGACACCTTTTACCCCTTCTGTAATCCTGACACGGAGATAGCGTGCCTTGAGCTTAAATATATCGGTGTGGGGAGACTGTATCCTTGCGTCATGATGGCCGCCACAGGTAGTCCAGTGTTTCCCGTCAACAGATGATTCCAGCATATATGAATGCCCGGCTGTAGGGCGAACGAAGTAAATGTCGCTACGTTTTATCTGATCAACTTTTCCCAAATCTGCTACTAACCAACAGGTGGTATCGTTCTGTGCTGCCATCCACCGGGAGCCATTTGCGCCATCAAAAGCAAACGAGGGCGCAAAATACTCGACCCGCTGAAATGAGGAATCTTTTGCCGGGTTGATTTTTAATTCGGTACGGATACTGGACGCAAAAGCATACTTAATTTTCCTGGGAGCGTCGGACTTTATTTTACGAAGCGCCCCAACCCCCTCCATAGTGAGATCAACAGGCTGGATAGCGCCATCACTTGTGAAGTATAACTTATTGACATACGTTTGTCTGTTGGTACTGCCCCTCCCATATTCCAGATAAACAAAATAATAATCATCTGTGCCCGGCACGTTAAAAACACAACCATGTCCAGGGCCGAAAATCTGGCGTTTATAATTGGTGGCCGCAATAATATCGTTTCCTTTAGGCGTATCAAAAGGGCCGAGCGGCGACAGGTTACCTGAAACGTACGCATATTGGTACTTTTCATCGCCCCCAAGCGTATAGAGAAAATAATAGATGCCTTTCCGTTTAAAAAAGATAGGTCCTTCAGAATAACCGCTATGCGGCGTTTGAATGGTAGCCACATTGGTGTCAACAGTTACCATATCTTCATGCAGCCAGGCTGCATGTCTTAATTGCCAGAATAAATAAGCTTTTTTGTCGTCGTCTATAAAAACTTCCGCGTCTATTCCAGCAGGGGCATGGGGCGATTGCGACTTCAGCAAAGTATTAGCCGAATACGGTTTTATAAACGTGTCAGGTCCTTGTGCAAGATGGAAAGGCCCTTCTGGTGAATCGGAAACAGCCGCATACATAAACCCATTAACTGTAGGGTACAGGTAATACCTCCCATTCGCAGCAATGGCTTTACTCGGCGCCCAATATAACTGCCCTGCTGCCGATGGAAAACAAATCCCCGAAAAACTCCAATGCACAAAGTCCTTTGACTTCCATACCACAGGCGGCCCGGAGGTCTTAAGCCCCGCGTCATAGCCATCGGTTGTTGCGTAACAATAAAACGTGCCATCTATCTCCTGGATACTGGCATCTGCAATCATGTCCGGGATAAGGGCCTTACCGAAAGGGTTTGACTGTGCTATAACAGCTACGGAAGACAATACCAAAAGAGTGACCCCATATAACCAGGTAAATATGACAATTTTTCTATTCAAGATGTGCGGATTTATTCGTAAAAATTTCAAGAAAACACGCCTGCCCCAAAATAGCTCCTGCTTGTTGACATCTATACCTACGCTGCTATTAATAACCAATGGAGTGCAATCTTAAAAAATTAAAATGTCATTTTAACATTTATTTTTCGAATAAAAAAACTGCCTAAAATAGAATCAGTAAAGTTCCGCCCCTTTTTACTTTTGGATGATGCCCCCATATGGGAATCTGCATGTTTCTTTGCAAAACCATATTATTCCCAAATACTTTAGGCAGGGATAACTGCCCGTAACAACATGGCTGGCAAAACTGGAATAATATAAAAGCCAGGAGTGCTACTCCTGACCGGTAACCGATATCTCTATAATCTGATAATATTCAGCAAGAAGACATCATTCTCACGGATCTCCAGTTCTCTTGTAAAGCTGCCGGCTTTTACAGTAACAATTTCCCTGGCAACGGGCGATCCATCGTTTTGTTTCTTTATTTGTTCAACTTCCTGCCTGTTGAGCTGTGCAGGCCTTCCCATGGAGAGATAGGTAGAATAGGCATCGTTGACATGGTATCCAACTTTATAAATTTCAAGTGCGTAGGTGCCATCCGGAACATTTGCAATATTAATCTTCAATTTTCCTTTGGATTTTGAAGGAAGATCACGAATGTAGTATTGCTGATTGTGTACGGAGTCCCCGGGATGAGTATTGGTAAAATCCCACGCCAGCACCTGCATATTTCCGGCGGCATCCTTACACCCCCATGAAGCAACATCGTTATTTACCAATTCAATGTTTCCCAGCTTGTTCAAAAATTGATAAGCATAGAATACCGGTTTGTTGATACCCTGCGTGCTCAACATGCCAAATCCTCCGTGGAAAGGCGTAAAGCGGGGTCCGGGCTCTTCGAAGATGTCCGTAAACACCCAATACGACATGGAATTGGCAGCGTTGCCCACCTGTTTTAACTTTTGCAGCACAAACGCCGCTTCGTGGTAGCTGTCGTGGATAGGATCTGCCGGGGTGTAGGAAGCGCTCCATTCAGTATAATGAAGTTCCAACTGAGGCATAGCGGAGCCGGCAATTTCTTTCCGCGATTGAAGCACATCACCACTGATGCTCATGGGATTTTTATCGAGCACCGTCCCTGAGTGGCCAAATTCGTCGAGGTATCCCTGCTTTACCCCATATGCGTGGGTGCTTATAAAATCAATAGGCACATTATTTTTATTGCAGTAGGCAATCATTTCCGGTTCCCAGGCTGCTCCCGCCGTTCCCGGCCCTCCTACGCGATAAGATGGATTAACACTTTTGATTGCCTTTGCGCTGTAGGTATATAATTTAAAATAGTCGCTCTGGCTCCCCGCCCAAAATCCATCCAGGTTAGGCTCGTTCCAAACCTCAAAGTACCAGGTCTTTACTTCATCGGCGCCATAACGCTCCGTAAAATGCCGGGTAAGATCCTTCACCAGCGCTGCCCATTTTTCGTAATCCTTCGGCGGAGTGACGTTGCCCCGCCACCAGAAAATTGTTTTACCACCGCTGGCCAGCGCGGAAGGCATAAAACCAAGTTCAACAAATGGTTTCATACCAATACTTTGTAAAAAATCAAACAACACGTCAATGTACATGTAGTTATACACCGGATTCCCTTTATTATCTTCTGTATATACTGCCATATCATCTGTTAAAAGGCCATGCATACGGATGTACCGGAAACCACATTCTTTTCTTACATAAGCCAGCTGCTGCTGCCAGTCTGCCCGAAGCCCTTCATTCGCCCGGCCTGCCCCCACACATGCGTTAAATTGGGTATTGAGCTTACCGGCTGTTTTATTGAAGTCAATATTAATGATCCGCTCAGACGCCGCTGGTTGCTTATCTTTTCCTCTTTGTGCCACCAATGTTTCTGCAACGGCAAAAAGCAGGAACATCAAAACAATCACTTTTTTCATCTTTTAATATATTTACCTTTCTTACTATCGTTTAAAAATGTGTTGGGAAAACAGGTACAGGTTATTATCCCATTCCGTATTGTCGTGACCGTTAGCGTCTACATTCCAGATGTGCGGAATACGTGCCTCCTCAAGATACTGGTGCGCCTTTTCGCTAATCCGGAAAAGACCGTCTTGGGTTCCACATCCCAGCCATAGCAGTTTCAATTTCTCCCGGGTAGTATTGATATCCGGGACAAACTGAACATCTGTGTACATACCACCAAACTGATTGGTGTTAGGCGCGGAAGAAAATCCGCCTATATAGGCAAATGTTTCCAGGTGATGTAAGCCTATGTTTAGGGATTGCCCACCCCCCATCGATAAACCCGCTAATGCACGATGTTTGGCGTCGGAGATGGTGGAATAATGTGTATCGATGTAAGGAATAATATCTTTCAACAGATCCTCTTCAAATGGTTTGCCGTAGCCTTCAAAACCATCTGCTCTACCCGAGCGACTGGCACGGGCTGTATCTGTTACTGTCAGCCTGGTATCGCAGTTGGGAAAAACCATTATTACAGGTTGTATTTTACCTGCTGCCACCAGGTTGTCTATAATGTTATCCGCCTGGCACCATTCCGTCCATTGACGATAGTCTTCTCCCAAACCATGCAACAGGTATAGCACAGGATACTTCCTGCCGGCCGAATATCCCGGAGGCGTATACACATTCATTTCCCGGAGTTTTCCCAGTGTTGTTGAATGATATTGAACAGCTGTCAATTTTCCATGGGGCACATTATTATGTTGCACATTAAATCCGGCCGGCGGATTGGGGAAAGTAGATACGGTGTCTGGGTTTTGCTCGCTCCAAACCAGCACTCCTGCGGGTTTCAGCACTTTCTCTCCAATCAGTATACTGGCCTGACCAGGTACTTTCATTTCATAATTATCAGAAGAATAGTTTACCGCCACGTAAAAACCATCCCGCCAATAAACGTATACACCCGGCGGAAAATGCTCCGTAGTGGCACCTGCCTCGTTATATATCTCCTGTAATATATCCGATTCCAGTTTCGAATCATCTGTATCCACCCCGATGTATGTAACATTGCCTTTGCCTATCTTATGCTTTACTACTGCCGCCTTTCCACGATAGAACTGGTTGTCATATATGGCAAGTGGTGTTGTATTTTTGTCCGGTGCCAGTAGGTCGGCCCAATTATTCCAGCTGTAGTATGTTGATTTCATCAGGATATCCCCTTTAGCGCTGTTTGAAAGCATATCAGTTGCTTTGACCCGGGCCCCTATCAGTCCGGACATAGGTTCCGCCCATCCTGTTTCCCAAAAGTGCCCCATACGATCTTTGGTGCCTGTACGGCAGGTAATGATCAGATGACCGCCTTTTGCCGCATAGTCCTGCCACTTCTTTATCAAAACGCTATCTACCATTTCGTATGCAGGTACAACAACAAACTTATATTTCGACAGATCAGCGGTTTCCGGGATCACATCTACCGGCGCACCAAATGATTTGGCGATTTCCAGGAATTTAACCGGGTAGTTCCAGGTATCCCATTGCCAGGTTTGCTTTTGCCGGTCAATTGTCCAGTAATTTTCGAGGTTCCAAACAATGGCTGTTGAGCGGGCCGCCAGCTTTTCCGGCATGGCGGTACCCGGTTTGTATTGTTTTCTCAGGATTTTTATTTCCTTCATGAATTGCATATACTCTTCCCCACCAGCTGAAGGAGTTACACCGTCCGTTTCTATCACACCGGCATGATACTGTTCAGCACTGTAGTTAACCTGGCGAAACCGGTAAGAGCTGGCCAATTGTCCTCCAGCCGCAAAGGTGTGATAAAGCCACATACGTACGGTGCCTGGCAGTAGTAGCGGATTATAACTGCCCCAGTTGACGGGGCCTGGCTGAATTTCCATCACACCGGAGATCCCGCCGACTGACTTATAATATTCCGCTGCGAAGAGGATTACCTTACTATTTCCTAAACGAAAGCCCAGGTCACCGATATTATTTGTGCCTCCATTTGGATAAGCCGTGTAGGTTGCAAAATCGAGTTTGTTTGTCCGCCGGGGATCAGCCCCTGTGGAAACCGCGGTGTAATTGGTGGTGATATATTGATCCTTTGAGATATTTTCCCGTAATATGCCCGCCTGAAAATCAAGAAATGCGCCTTGCGCATCTGCGCAATACCGTTTAAAATCCAGCAAGGCATGGGGATTATTTCCCCACCAGCCAACCAGGTTCGTATTTGGAATGATCACCTGGTCGAAACTATTGTACCATTGGCTCCAGAAGGCGGTTCCCCAGGCGATGTTCAAGGCTTCGACAGTTGTATACTTAAGCTGCAGCCACTGCCTGAATGCATCTTGTGAAGAAGGGCTATAGTCAGGTTTCGCATCCGGCTCATTATCCAGTTGCCAGCCCACTACATTTTTATTGGCGCCGTAACGTTTGCCTATCTCCGTTACGATATTCTTTACAAACTTCCGGTAAACGGGGTTAACGATTGATCCTAACCCGCGTGTACCCTGCTCTCCGCGGATATAATGACCATCCATCACGAAAGTTTCCGGGTAATTAGTCCTCATCCACGCCGGCGTGGTAGCGGAAGGAGTACACATCAGTACTTTGAGGTTATATTTTGCGCACAGGCTTACCACCTTATCAAGCCACTCAAAGTCGAATTTTCCCTCCGTGGGTTCCATCCTAAACCAGGCAAACTCGGCAAGGTGTACAAACTCAAAGCCCATATCAGCGATCTTTTTTATATCCCGCTCCCATTGGTTTTCATTCCAATGCTCGGGATAATAATAGATGCCGGTAGTAACGAGGTTCTCTGCAGGAAAAAATTGGTCGGCTTGCTGTGCTCCTGCTTTCCATCCAGATATTAAAATTGTTATAAGGACAAGTATAATATGCTTATTCATTTGCATTGTTATCTTCATTATTTCATTTAACCATAATATTCACGGATGATGAAATATTACGTGACGAGTTGCCCATATGTAATATAAAATCGCCTGCTTCTACATTCCAGGATTTTCTTGCCTCATCATAAAATGCCAGGTCTGCCACTTTTACTAAAAGTTCAACCGTTTTTGTTTCGCCAGGCCGGAGAAAAACCTTCTCAAAAGCTTTTAATTCTTTGTCCGGGCGCAGCACCGCACATTGGGGATCGCTGACATATAACTGCACCACCTCTGCTCCTTCCCTGGAGCCAGTATTCGTTACCGTACATTTTGCATGGATGGTTTCATCCTTTGCATAACTGGCTTTATCTGCAGAAAAATTATCAATAGAAAACCCGGTATAAGAAAGACCATATCCAAATGGAAACTGGGGCATGATTTTCTTTGTATCAAACCAGCGATAGCCTACCAAAATATCTTCTTCATAGTTTACACTAAGGCCTCTGCCGGGAAAATTACCCAGGGCATGCGCCGGCGACTGGTCCAGTGATACTGGCAAGGTAAACGGTAGTTTACCGGAGGGATTCACTTTACCGCTTAATAGATCTGCCACGGCATTACCTGCTTCCATTCCGCCAAACCATGACCATAATATTGCAGGTACCCGGTGAACAATGCCGGATAATTTTACTGGTGATCCGGCTATAATCACCACCACGGTGTTAGGATTAGCCTTCGCTACTTCACGGATCAATACATCCTGTCCATAAGGTAAATCCATATGCTGTTTATCGGAAGACTCTGTATCGAAGTCATGATTCAATCCCCCAAAAACAACTACGACGTCTGACTCTTTTGCCGCCTTAACTGCTTCGTCAATTAATTTCCAATCGATCTTATCGGCGTTTGTCTGACCCGTATTGCTGCCTTCTCTGAAAGAAGACTGCTTCTCATACCCCTGGGCAAAATTAATTTTCACATCTGCTCCAAACTTTTTCCGGATAGCCTCCAGTGGTGTAACTTCGTACAGCGCTTTTATTTCAGAGCTAAGTCCTCCATTACAATGTCTGCGGGTAGCATTATCGCCAATAACGGCCACTGATTTTATCTTTTTGAAATCAAGCGGAAGTATGTTTCCACTATTCTGTAATAACACCGCTGCTTCGATGGCGTCGTTATAGGCGGCCTGCTGATGTTCCGGCGTATTCATTTTGCCCTTTTCACGCTTTCCTTCGTCAAACATCTTTGTCGCCATCATCACCCGTAATACATTCGCTACTTTTTCATCAACAACCGCAACGGGCACTTTTCCTTCCTTTACTGCCCGGATTAACGGATCGGCAAAATACCATTCGTTATAATCCTTCTTATCTGTTCCCATTTCCAGATCAAGGCCGGCCAATGCAGCTTTTACAGTTGTATGCGCAGCCGCCCAGTCGGTCATCAATACGCCTTTAAAACCAAATTCTTTACGGAGAATTTCCCTGTCCAGGTATTCATTTTCGGAGCACCAGTCGCCCCTGAATTTATTGTATGCTGCCATTACCGTGTAAGCACCGCCTTCCATAACCGAGGCCTTAAATCCTGGCAGGTAAATTTCGCGCAGTGCCCGCTCACTCATGTGTACATCAACAGAATCCCGATGGGTTTCCTGGTTATTAGCCAGCCAATGTTTTACGCTTACGGCTACATCTTTCGACTGTAGCGCTTTAATATAAGCCACTGCCATTTTTGAAATGAGGAACGGATCTTCGCTCATGTACTCGAAATTTCGTCCGCAGAGCGGCGAACGGATTATATTGACACCTGGTCCGAGTAAAACATCTTTTTTCCGGAAACGGGCTTCTTCTCCCAATACTATTCCCCGCTCATAAGCCAGCTTCGGATTCCAGGTAGCTGCCAATGCCGTCCCTGGCGGAAAGCAGGTGGCTGAGTCGTTAGTCCATCCGGCATAGGCCCAGTCGTGCCGGTTTATTTCTGCACGCACCCCATGTGGGCCATCGCTGGTTGCCAACTCCGGGATACCCAATCTTTTAATACCCGACACATAAAATTTTGAATTGGCATGTAGCAGGCTAACTTTTTCATCCAGGGTCATCCGCCCGATCAGGGACCGGATCTTGTCCTCCCGCTTACTATCATTTGTGGTCAATTGCGCACTGGCTATCCCTCCTATCAACAGGCCTGTAACGCCAAGCACCAATTGCCTTACTATTCTTTTCATTTCCATCTATTTTCTATTTCAATACGTTCCTTTGTTATGGCATTGGTTTCATTACTGCCACAAATCCACCACGGCGAAGCACGGGAACGTTTACTGTGCTGGATCTGTCTACCACCAAATACCTGGTGGTAAACGCTTTATCGTGTTTTCCGTCACTAATTAATGTCAGCTTATATTTAGTTCCTTCCGGCAGGAAACTGAAATTGATCTTTTCTTTTTTTTCCAGCAGTTCTGCGTTAATGCCGCCGATAAACCAGGTATCATTCTTACGGCGCGCCAGCATCACATCTTTACCGGGATAACCGGCCAGTAACCTGGTATCATCCCATGCGGCAGGTACTTCCCGTATGAATGCTTTAGCGTCATCGGGCAACTCACGATAGCCTTCCGGCCGGTCTGCCATATGCTGGATACCGGATTCAAACACGATACTCAGGGCCAGCTCATGCCCATACGAGGTGGTATGTGGGAATTGGGAGTTGGTAAAGGTAACTGGTGTATAGTCCATTGGACCCACCACGTTGCGGGTGAAAGGCAAAATGGCGTTGTGTACCGGCATAGCCAGCGTAGCGTTGGGGTCATAATTGTACCACTCCGCTCCTCGTACCGCTTCCTGTGTCATCAGGTTAGGATAGGTTCTTGTCCAGCCCCTTGGCACCAGGCAACCGTGTAAATAAACCATTATTTCAAATGCAGCGGCATCTTTCAGGATATCGAGATAATATTGAATCATCTCCTGTTTCTCACTCTCAAAAAAATCTACTTTTATACCTGCAATACCTAATTTTTTCAATTTTGTAAATTCTTCTACCCGCTTTTCATGCGTCAATAGCCTGTCGCGCGGTGTTGCACCAACATCGGTATGGGGGCCACCTGAATTGTACCACATTAGTGGCTTCACTCCCTTTGAATGAATATATTGAAGTGCATCTTCCAGGTTTCCGCCATTGCCCATGGCATCCCACTCCCAGTCGAGCAAGGTATAGGGCCAGTTCATTTCTGCCGCCAGGTCGGCAAACTCACACACCACTTTATAATCCATGGTGCCGTGATTATGGGACCAGTAATTCCAGGAAGCAATCCCCGGTTTAATCCAATCCGTCTGCTTTACCACCGATGGAGTGGCCACATCATCCGTTAATGTAGATGCCACCACATCTGCCAGCGTACCGGCAATAATCACGCGCCAGGGAGATTGCCAGGGCAGCGTGATGGTCGGCTGCGATGCCCCCTGCCCTTTTCCGTCCCGCTGATCCGGAAATGTTAATTTGTAGATGGATGCATCATTTGTGTTACTGAGTTTAGTACCACAATAGGCTCCTGTTACATCGGCTTCATGTAACAGGAACCAGCAGGAATTATCTTTTAATTTAAAAAGCGCCGGGTAGCACCATTGCTGTTTTTGAATGCTGCTATCACTCATGGAAGTATAAAATTCTTCATTGGGTGCATTCCATTTTTCCATCCACCGGCTTGTTTCTCCAGGAATCGTGTAAGCAGTTAGTTCATCCTTTATCACAAACGTACCCTGTTTATCCGGGAACTCATAACGGAAAGCAATACCGTTGTTATAAGCCCTGATCACAACATTCATTTTTGCTTTGGATGGGTTTTCAAAAGAAACGATGACTTCATTTCCTTCATTGGTACAAGCCGATCTTTTGCCATGCAATGCAGTATACTGCTCATGGATCAGCCGGGGTTTACCTGCTTTAAGCAACTTCAGTTCCTTTGAAAATTCCTGATCGCTGCGCACCAGTCCAATATCAATACGTGGAATCACTTCCACTATCTTTCCCTGGCTATTACGGGATGCTTTGATATACCATCCTCCCACACCATTATCTTGTGTAGAAAATAAAGAAACACTTATCCGTTGATCCGGCGATTGCACCGTTGCTTTTTGGGCAAACGATGTCAACGCGTAAAAAGAAAAAAAGAAAACAACGCCAATCGCAAATTTCATATTTACCTTGTTTGTATTTAATTGTTAGTTACCGCCCGCCCTGAGTGCATTCATAGTGCGTTGATCCAGCACGGTGTTATTACGCCTGTCCAAAGCGCCACCAGTATCCCAATAGAAGGGTTTCGCACCACTGGCAATTGCCCGTTTTGTAACGTAGGTCAGCCAGTAATCCACCGCATCATTGTGAGTAGCCAGATCTTTAGGAACATACCTGCTGTTACCGCGCCTATAGGTGCCGTATTCGCCCAATATCACGGGGATCTGCTTATCGGCAAATTTCGTTTTTACCAGGTTGAAGGATTTATCCACCTCGCTTTCTTCCCCCCAGGTGGCATTCCGCTCAGGCTCAATAGTAGAATGATGGCCGGCGCCCCAGTAATAAAACATTTTACCCCAGGAAGCATCGCCATCCATCAGTATACAAAACTGGGCGGGAGAGTAATAGTGTACCTCTACCATCATACGGTCTTTCACCGCATCGGTAGGAAGGGTATTCATCCAGTCATTGCTTTTTTCAATATTCGTTGACGGCCCCTGTACCACCAGCACCCGGTAACTGTTACGTCCGCCGGTAGACCGGACTGCGCTAACGAAGGTTTGATGATAGCCGGCCAGCACGTCCATCTGCTCCTGACTTTCCACTGCAGGTTCGTTAGCGCTGGCAAACATCAGGTGTTCATCAAAATCACGCATTTTGGTGGCTATTTGTTCCCAGAATGCTTTTTGTTTCGCATTGACAGAATCCTGTTTGGCCTTGGTAATATTGTTCTCCAGCCAGCCTCCATCCCAATGGATATTGAGCAGTACATACATATCGTTATTCACACAATACTGTACCACCTGTTTTACGCGGTTGAGCCATTCATCCTGGATCTTTGCTGTAGTTTTATCAGCATAATGATCCCATGAGCAAGGCAGGCGGATGGCATTAAATCCCTGTTGTTTTACAGCCTGGATATAACTCTCCGTAATCAAAGGGTTTCCCCAGGCGGTTTCTCCGCCTATGGCTTCTAACGTATTTCCAATATTCCAGCCCAGTTTAAATTTTGCCGCCAATTGTACGGCATTGCTTCCCATACCACTGGCATCGGCCGGCGCCGGTGATGTATTATAGCCCGGGTATAAGCTGCCGGACTGTTTTATATTAACCCTGCGCACCTGGCTGGTTCCGGCGCTGATCACCAATACGGCCGACCGGTTTGCACCGGTAGTATTGGGTGTAGTAGTGACCATCACAGCTGCCTGGCCACTATTGCCGGTTGCCTGGCTTACCTGTATCCAGCCGGAAGCGGGATTACTGATATTCCAGTCTACGTTACTGATAATAGATATGTCAGTGGCGCCTCCATCAGGCTGGAAAACTATTTCCGATGAAGAAACTGACAGCTCTGGCGTAATAGGACTCTTTTTGCTACAACACGTAGCTGTAACGGTAAAAAAGAGCAGGCTCACTATCGCATACCTTCTGCTGATTTTCATATTCATATAATTGGTTAAAATTTTCTAATGCTATTTAATTTTCACTACCCTGATATTATCAATAGCCGCCTGTAAACCGGAGGCTGACGGGGAACCGGAAAAGTTCTTGGTCTGGATATTTACAGCACCAGTGGCATTGGCGCCCAATAAAGTGGTCAGGCTTGCAGCAGCTGTACCTTTACCATCATTGGTCCTGAACAGGGATAAAGGAATCGTTACCGTACGCCAGCCTTTTGTAGTAAAAGGAGCAACAGTACCGTCAGTACCTTGCCATGGCTCATACCGGGCCAGGTAGTCAAATGAAAAACCTTTTATCACATAAATCGAAGTACCGGACCAGGCGGTACGAACATTGATCTCAAACTTAATGGCATAATCATCCACAGCAACGCCTAAACTATCGGTAGGTACCCACTTTACATCATTGGTATTGATACTGCGCCCAGAACCCCACCAGGTACCATCTCCCGCCGGCAATACATCGTTTTTCAATACGGCATAGTAGCCCCTGTTTCCCGGATACGCGATGCTGCTGTTATCGGTACTGGTACCCCAGCTAAAAGTATTGACGTTATCAAAATTGCAGAGCACCCCCGTTTTATCGTCATTCACATTAAACGGCGTAGTAGCCGTGCCGGATTTAGTGGCAACCACTACTGGTCCGCCCTGGCTAAGCGCCGGCAATATAAATCCGACAGATGTACCATCGCTGGATTCGGAGAAATGAGTAATTGCAGTGCCGGCAAAGCTAAGCTGCTTTATAAAAAACAGATTGAGGCCGGAAATATACACGGAATCACCTTCGTTCGCATTTTCGTTGGAAATTGCCGTGATGGATGGCGGCGGCGCAGCAATGCTGAAAGAGAAGGTAGTGGCTCCCTGCCGGGTAATATAACGAATCGTGTTCAGGCTTTCCGCGGGTACCGATGGAAACGGTATCACCGCAGGAACCAACACCGTAGCACTGGTATCGGAAAAGAGCACACTATTGATGGAAGCCGGTACACCATTAAAGGAGATCTGTACAGCATCCTTTAAGTTATGTCCGATCAATACTACCCGCTGGCCGGTAGTGATCGTGCTAACGAGGGTATCTGCGGGAGACGCTGCGTAATTTCTAACGCTTGTTATTTCCGGCGCTCCGGCCGTTACATCCTTCTTACAAGCGGATTGCATACCCGTAAAAATCACTGCAAGTATGAAAAGCGGCCAGCTTTTATATATTATATGATGGAATGTTACTTTATTCACGGTATAATAATTTTTAGTTTTTTAATAATATGATACCGGAGGTTCCTGCAGTTTTGGATTGGCAGTCACCTCAGAAGAAGGTATAGGGAAAGTAAAGCTCTGGATAGTGGGCGGGGTAATCACTCCATATGGACTGGCAGGTGTTAAAACCCCGCCTGATATCGTAAAGGTTACCCGCGTTTCTCCCTTTAACATGTTAATAGCCTTGGCCGGGTTATAGTAAGATAATCTCACAAGGTCTGTCCAGTATTGGCCTTCTGCTGCCAGTTCAATTCTTCTTTCAAGCAATATACTATCGGCATCTATTTTCAGAGCCGGAAGCATTCCTGCCCTGTCGCGCACTTTGTTAAAATATAAAAGCGCGTCTCCGTCACTTGTGGAAGCATTGTTACCCAGTATGGCTTCCGCATACAAGAGATAAACATCTGCCAGCCTTAGTAATGCATTATGCTCTGTAGATGTTGTTTGCGTCATGGTAGGCGCATTATTATCCTTGTTGGTGCCGATAATATGTTTTTTCAATGCACACGATCCGGTAAATTTAAATCCACCACCGGCGGCGTTCAGCTCCGGGTAATAGTCGCCGTTGATCATAAAAGTAGCTTTACGCCGGATGGAATCCCTTGTAGCGTATAACTTATACATGTCTACCGTTGGCCCTATACCAAACCAGCCTGCCGACCCGTTGGCAGATATTTCTGCACTGGTTGAGTAGATCTGCAGCATATTGCCTTCCAGCCAGGAGCCACCTGGCGCCCATTGTAAGGCAAACAATGACTCAGGATTATCATTAAACTGGGTTTTAAAAAGATCGGCATAATTAGCAGACAATGCCAGCCCACTGTTCTTACATACATTTCCTGCATATTTTGCCGCGCTATCCAGGAACTGCTGATTCCTGGAACCCTGCCGGTTCAAACCCGCAGCGGTTAAATAAGTCTTCGCCAGCATGCCTTGTGCAGACCAGGTGGTCACTCTCCCTGCCACATCAGCTGCGGGAAGATGTCCGGCTGCAAATGTCAGATCATTGATTGCAAATTTGTATACGTCTTCCGTCTTTACCCGGTTAACCAGGGGAGATATAATCAGCTTGCTGTTATCTTCAATAATCGGAACAGCGCCCCATTGCACCGCCAGGTTATAATAGGCAAATCCGCGTATAAACCGGGCTTCGGCAATTGCAGCATTTTTGTTCCTGTCAGGAATGGAATCGGGTGCTTTTTGCTGAATAGCATTAATGGTAACATTACAATGCGCGATGATTTTATACATCGACTTCCAATTGGCAATCATAATCCCATTCAGGCCGGTAACAGTAAAAGTATTCAACTGCACCGCATCGCCCCAGTAGCCCACCGCCATATTTCCACTCAGCACATCGCCTACCGGTAAATAACAGTTGTAGTTCCAGTCGGCCCAGGGTGTACCCGCGTATAATGCCGCTGTTGCCAGTCTTAAATCACCGGTACTTTGATAAAAATTATCAGCACTTATTTGTGACAACGGCGGACGATCCAGGAAACTTTTGGAACATCCCGTCATCACTATTATTATGAACAGGAATGCAGTTATTTTATCCAATATTGATCTCATAACAATTGATATTAACAGATGAATATTTTATTTGGTCAGTTTAATGTTAGCACCGATGGTAAATACCCGGGGCTGTGGATAATATCCATTATCAACACCGGCACTCAGCGGATCCCATGACCCGATTTCAGGATCCATTCCCTTGTAGTTGGTAATAATGAAAGCATTCGAAACATTGACGTAAACTCTCAGGTACTTAATGCTGACCTTCGAAATCAGGCTTTCAGGGAGGGTATATCCCAAAGAAATATTCTTACATCTCAGAAAAGTTCCATCTTCCACGAACTTATCAGAGTTCCGGTTATTGTCATTGGTATTATCGTTCCTGATACCCACAATCCTCGTATCGGGATTCGCCACCTTTATATTATCAATATCCGTGGCGCTTCCATTTGGATCAATCAATGTAAGTTTTGCATAGTTCGTCAGCGCCTTCATGTATCCATAACTGGTACCCGGATACTCCCCATTTATACGCATTTGATTATATACTTTATTGCCGACGTTGGCAGCGAAAAATATATTCAGGTCAAAATTTTTATACGAAAAGGTATTATTGAAACCAAGCTGGTATTTAGGTATCGGAGAGCCCAGAAAAGTTTGATCGTGTTCATCGATCACGCCATCACCGTTAAAATCTTTGAATTTCAGATCACCATACCAGATACTTCCACCGGCAGCCCCCACAGGTAATGGCACCCCATTTTTGGTAGGTAATGCATGGGTCTTGAAATCTTCTCTCGTTGCAAATACGCCTCCATCAATTACATATCCGTAAAACTCGCCGATAGACCTGCCCACAACGGTTTTGCTATACGTCCTGTCCAGCGAAGCGCCATCCGTATTAAGCTTCAGCACTTCGTTAATATTGCGCGAAACGGTGAGGTCAGTTTTCCAGGTGAAATTTTTTCTTTTAATGTTGGTAGAACTGATTCTAAAGTCGAAGCCCTTGTTGTTAACAGTACCCACATTCACATAGGGGGCATCCAGCGCTCCTGGCGCATAACCAATAGACGTTCCGGAATACAGCGGCAAAGGAATTTGCAACACTAATCCATCTGTTTTACGATTGTAAAAATCCACGGAGAAATTGATCCTCCAGCTAAAAAGCGTACCATCCAGTCCTATATTCGCATATTTCGTTTTTTCCCATTGTACAAATGGATTACCCACATTCTGCGTCAATTGTGCAATTCCCGTCAGCCCGGTCGCTACAGTAGCCAACGTGGAGGTATAGGCGTAATCGCGGATATTCTGGTTGTTCGTTAAACCATAACCTAGCCGCAGTTTCAACTCGTTAACGGCTGTAACCTGCTTCAGGAATTCTTCATTATTCAACTTCCAGGCAAAGGCGCCTGAGTAGGTAGTTACCCAGCGGTTATTGGCCGCAAACTTTGAAGAACCATCTGCGCGGACGTTGGCGGTAAACAGGTATTTATCATCGAGGCCAAAGTTGATACGGCCAAAGTAGGATTCCTGGGCGCTTTGTCCCTTGCTGCCAGCATTGGTGGCCGTGGTGGGATCTCCGCTGCTGATGACGTGCACATTGTTGGAAGGGAAATTACTCCTGCCAGCAGAGGCACTTTCATTCGTGCTTAGTTGTGCTTCATGTCCCAGGAGCACATTTACATTGTATTTATTTTTGAACAAATGCGCATAGGTCAGAAAATTCCTGAGCGTAGTAAATGAGTTTTGTGAAGAATTATAAGAGGCGCTGTTGAGCGTATTTTTTACAAGCCCAAAGGTATAGGAAGGGTTAAACCGGTCTTCCGTAGCCATCGAAAAGCTTCCTGTTACTTCATTTCGAAGGGTCAGGTCCCTGGTAAATGCAATTTCCGCATATAAGTTGCCAAAAAGCTGGTTTCTCTTTACCTCATCTTTATTAATAAGGGCGATGGCATAAGGGTTTACGGTGCTGTTTACCCATCCATTAGGGTTATAGGCGCCACCCCAGCTACCATCCTCATTCTTCACCGCTATATCGGGTGTTTGGCTTAATGCCGTGTTAATGACACTTGAGCCGGTAGAATTTACGTTTTCCTTAATATTCACCAATTGCAGGCTAGTACCTATCTTCAGCCAATTGGTTGTTTTATTGTCAAGATTCAATCTTAATGACATCCTGCGAAAGTCGGACCCCAGGGCAATACCTTCCTGGTTGAAATAAGAACCGGACAGCAGGTATTGTGTTCTGGGATCTCCCCCGCTAATGGTAAGCGTATGATTAGACATCGGGGCATTTCTAAAAAGTTCTTTCTGCCAGTCGGTGCCATCGCCCAGGTACTTGGGATTGGCAAATTCCGGACGGGTATCAAATCCCCAGCCTAAACCGGTGTTCCTGTCATTTATAAAACTGGCATACTCCCTTAAATTCATCAGGGGCAGTCTTTTGGGTATTTGCTGGTAGCCGGTGTACATCTCGTAGGCAATGCTGGGCGGCGCCACCTGTCCCCGCCTGGTGGTTATTACCACTACGCCATTGGTAGCCTGGGAACCATAAATAGCTGTTGCAGATGCATCTTTCAATACATCGATAGATTCAATTTCAGAAGGGTTGATACCGGCCAGTGGATTCACGCCGGCGCCTAATGCCGCGGTGCCGCCAATAATAATCCCGTCAATAACGTACATAGGTGAGCTTCCTCCAAAAGAAGACAGGCCGCGGATTTGAACAGATACCGCTCCGCCGGGCTGACCTGATATTTGCTGGGCTACCAGGCCGGGAACTTTTCCCTGCAAGGCCTGGTCAAAGGTGACAGGTTGTGTTTTACGGATTTCATCCCCGGAAACAGATGATATGGCGCCGGTTACATCGGGGCGTCTTACTTTACCATAGCCAATCACCACCACATCTCCCAGTTGAGAAATATTTTCCGTCAGTGCAACTTCTATAGCTGCGCTTTTATTTATAACTACTTCCTTTTTCTGATAACCTACTATAGTAATTACCAGGGTATTTCCCGTGGAAGCATCAATGCTGAATTTTCCGGCTTCATCGGTAATAGCAAAGCGATTTGTGTTTTTTAAGGTAACAGTTGCCCCGGGGATGGCAGCGGAGGAACCTTTATTAATGACCCTTCCGGTTACCTTTATTGTTTGTGCAAAGAGAGATGTGCTGGAAAGGAATCCCAAAAGGATACCCAATAGCGGTAGTATTCGCGCGCGAATCATTTTGGTTGACTTCATTTTGAAATTTTTACATAAGTGGAAGATTATCTCCGGCAGCGGGAGAAGACATTTCATTAGGTTAGAACATTCGTAACAGGACCAGGCTATTAAAATGGGAATGCTTTCGGGCACCGAACTCACTATCCATTTATTAAATATGGCCTGGTACTTTTAAGTGGATGAGTTTGAGGTGAACGAAATAGTAAAGCATCATAACGGTAAAAGGGGAACCGGGACTTGTCCCGAAATAACCTGCCGGCGCCCCGCTAAAGCAAGTATGGACAGGCGTGTAAAGTGGTAGTAATTGTAGTTTCATATACGTGGATTAAATATTGTAAAGCTATAGTGATGGCGGCTCAATCACGGGACCGGATTGATTCAACTATAGGCATCAAATGTTACAATTGGCTGCTCAACTTCCTAGCTACCTGCGTAGGTCGTTATATAACGTTGACACTGCTGATGGTGACGGCATTATAGAAATAACGCGGGTTGTAAAAAAACCAGGAAAGCCGGAAGCACACTATTTGCATTCATCCAACATCGACAATTTCTTCCGAACCGGCTTTCCTGATTATATTATTAGAATGGATGATTTATAAGGGCAGCTCAGTTATGCTACCACCCTGCGTTTTGTTTCAATACATTGTTAGACAGCGTAATTTGCGTGTTAGGTACTTGTACCAGTCCCTTTGTTTCCATCACTTTAGATGCCAGAATGGTTTTAGGGGTATTTACACCTCCATTTTGAACGGTTGTTGATTCGGCAATCGCGGATGCAGCCACATTTATCCCCTGGCGAAGCAAATCCCAGTAACGGATTCCTTCTGCGGCGAACTCCAGTTTCCTTTCATTCATGATATTTGCCTGGTTTACCGGGATTTGCACAAAACCGGCACCAAACGCCCTTTTGCGTACATCGTCGAAGTAAGACTGGGCGCTGGCAGCACCTAATTCAGCCGCCATTAACAACACATCTGCATAGCGGATAGACACATAATCCTGGTACTGGCTGATCATAAAGCTCGTGCCTCCCATCTTTTCTGCCAGGCTTCTCCCTGCCTCATCTGCCATGGGGGTATACTTTTTAATCGTGTAGCCGGTATACTCTCTCTGGTCTTTTATGTTCTGGAAATTGAGTTTCTCATCGTTTATTGAAATAATAGACGCGCTTCTACGGCTATCGTTCGGCGCAAAGGCATCCCAGAGCTTTGGATTCACTGTTGCGGCTCCCCAACCCATTCCGTAAGGATAAATACTTTGAACCCGGATGCCATACATTACCATCCAGTTATTGCCATCGGAATTCCCATTCCAGTCACTGGTAAAGGTATACTTGATGGCGAATACCGTTTCTTTATTGTCCTCGCCAACATAATTATTCAGTGAAGCGGCCGGCCATAGATTGGCAAATTTCTCGACCAAACCAAATCCGCCGTTCGTAATAACATCCTCTAGGTAGGCCAACGCCTGCGCTTTTGACACCGCTCCTACCAGGTCTGTTTTGCTATAATAGCCGGTGTAATAAAGGAATACGCGGCCCAGCAGCGCTTCAGCAGCCCATTTGGTTACCCTTCCATGGGTGGAAGCAGCCTGGCTGCCATAACTGGTAGCCGCCAGATTAGCAGCGGCAAACTTCAGATCATCAGCAATCAGCTTATAAACATCATCCGCATTGGCCTGTGGTACATTATCAGTGGTAGGCTTAGTAATCAACGGAACATTCCCCCATAACCTTACCATATCAAAGTAGCAATAGGCACGGATAAATCTTGTTTCCGCTTCGTAGGTGTTACGCAAGCCGGGATTTCCGCCCCAATTCACACCATCCAGATGCGACAACAACATGTTAGCGCGGTAAATAGCCTTATAATAAAGGCTCCACGAATCACCAAACATATCCTGGTCTGAAGGAGAACGGAGCTTGTCAAATTCGTCCATCATCTGGAAGCCAAATCCATCGGCATTGCCTCCACCACCAAACGCTTCGTCAGACATAACGGTAGAAGCAACCGGGAAAGCAATCCCACCAGACCAAACACGCTGTAATCCGTCATAAACGCCCACGAGAGCCTTCCAGGCATCATTGGGTGTTTTGTAAAAATTCTGCTCTGTAGCGGAGGTTACATCTTCTGTATCCAGGAAGCTTTTTTTACAAGCCATCAATGACAACAGTGCAGTAACCAGTATATATAATTTTAAGTTTTTCATCGCCAAATTCATTTTAAGTTAAAAACGGATGTTTGCGCCTGCCATAAAAGTTCTGGGCCGGGGATAATAGCCTAAGTCCACCCCGGATGAAAAACCTTCATTATATCCCACTTCAGGGTCCATACCTTTATATTTGGTCAATATGAAAGCATTCTGTACAGACGCATATACTCTCACTTTTCCCAGGTAGCTTTTCTTCACCAGCCTGGAAAAATCATACCCTAACGTAATATTGTTGATGCGAAGAAATTTGCCGTCGTGAATATACAGGTCGGAGAACTGGGCCCAGTTAACGCCATCTTCCGTCACCCGGGGAATTCTATTAGATGTTCCCGGACCATGCCAGCGATCCAAAATTTCTGCAGTGTAATTGCCAAAACCGCCGGGGCCTCTCCATGATTGCACGATTTGATTGCCCGATACGCCGGAAGCCTGAATTAGTAAATCAAACCCTTTGTAGCCAAGCGTTACATTAAAGCCAAAGGTAAAATCAGGGTTGGGATCGCCGATTTTCGTTTTGTCGCTGGCATCGATAACACCATCTCCATTCAAATCAACATAGCGAACATCTCCGGGCTTTGCATTGGGCTGGATAGGCGCGCCGGTTTTACCTTTATAAGCCAGCACTTCGTCCGTGGTTTGGAAAACACCTGCTGTTTTATATCCCCAGAAGTAGCCAACGGGTTCTCCATTTGCTGCGCGGTAAAACTCGCCTGCATTGGCGTACAGTACATTGGTATTACCATGAAGCACATGATCGTTCGTGGGTATATTTCCTATCCTGTTCCTGTTATAGGCACCATTTACACCAACGGAGTAACTGAAGTCCTTACCGATATTGTTATGATAATTAAGTGCCAGTTCAACGCCGGTATTTTTCACGTCACCACCATTGATAAGGGGCGCATCGGCTCCGGCTGTCGCCAGGATAGGTACTTTAATTAACCAGTCTTTTGTTTTTTTGACATAGTAATCAAACGTCACGTTCAAGCGCTGCAATACCGTAGCGTCAAAGCCAATATTGGTCTGCTCGGAGGTTTCCCATTTTACATTCGGGTTAGCGATGCGGCTTGGGTAAGCTCCCTGTGTGTTTGCGCCTTCAACAGGGCCGAATATATAGCCTGCATTGGTGAAACTGATAGGCGATAAAAACTGGTACGCGTCTACATTCTGATTACCCACCTGTCCCCAGCTGCCGCGTATCTTCAGGAAATCCAGCCAATGGACGTCCTGCATAAAATTTTCCCTGGAAACTACCCATCCGGCAGACACAGAAGGGAAATATCCCCAGCGACGATCCGGCGCAAACTTCGATGATCCGTCAGCCCGGAAAGTAATATTCAACAGATACTTTTCCTGGAAATCATATTGGAGCCTTCCGAAGTAAGACATCAAAGCGCTTTCGGTTGGGCCACCGCCCAGGCTCATATAGGGAGCGCCCCTGGTTACATTCTGGGCAACGGAAAGATAAGCATGTTGCAGATCGGCTACCCGCAAATCCCAGTTGTTGCCATTCATGGCCACCGTTTGCGCTTTCAGCGAAGAGGTACCTGCCATTACGCTGAAATGATGATCATTATGAACATCAAAATCATAACTGAGTAAATTGTCAAACTGGATAGTCCGTCCACTTCCCATCGACTGGCTCACTTTAGCAGTATCATTGAAGGAATAAATAGACAGATGGTACACCGGTGTATAGCCATGGCTTTGGTTTGAGGAATAATTTAAACCAAGGCTCGATCTGAACTTTAACCCTTTAATTGGTTCTGCCTGTATATACACATCCCCAAATAGCCCTTGGCTGGCGTTCCGGTTCCTGGTAGTATAATCCATAACAGCATAGGGATTGGCCTCTGCATTATTCCATGCCTGGTCGGGTTTTCCCGGGTACCAGCCCTTCGTGTCGCTGGCGAAATAATTGCCCGCGGCATCATACATGGGCAGAAGAGGACTTGTACTGAAAGCGCTACGCAAGGTGTTGTTGTACTGTCCATCTACTAAAATGCCGTGGTTGTTTTGATAGTTGAATGTAAGATGCTCACCTATCTTAACAATATTCTGGTATAAATTATGTTCGGAGTTTATCCTGAAATTGTAGCGGTCGAAGTAAGAAATGCCGGAACCACCTACAATCCCACCCTGGCTGGTGTATCCGAGGGATAAGGAGTACGCTGAATTGGTTCCTCCGCCCTGTACGCCCAATACATAGTTTTGAGTAGGCACATTGCTTTTAAACATCTGGTCCATCCAGTTGGTATTTACCGGCAAATTGTTTACTACTTCATCACTGAAGTAGGGCGCTTTACCCGAGTTTACCGCTGCTTCATTTATGATGGTGGCATACTGTTTTGCATCCAGTAATTTTGCTTTGCGGGGCACCTGCTGGGCGCCATAGTAGACATCGAGGGTTACCTGAGGCTTTTGATTGATTTTCCCTGTCCTGGTGGTCACCAATATAACGCCATTCGCTGCCTGGGAGCCATAAATAGCGGCAGAAGCCGCGTCTTTCAAGATATCTATCGAGGCAATGTCGGCAGGGTTCAGATAGGAAATATCGCTGGTTTGAACGCCGTCCACAATATATAATGGAGCAAAGTTACCCACCGTACCCTTACCACGAATGACAACATTCATACCCGATCCGGGCTGTCCTGAATAAGTAGTTATTTGTACGCCGGGTGCTTGCCCCTGTAAGGCTTGCAGCGCGTTCGTAGTATTCTGTTTCTGAATATCGTCGCCTTTAACCTGGATATTAGCGCCCGTTACAAGCTTTTTCTTCTGTACGCCATAGCCGATTACCACCACATTTTCCAATTGCGTTTCGGCATCCTGTAATTGAATCTTTAATTCGGATGAGGAGGTAACTTTTACCTCCTTTTGAATAAAACCAACCGAAGAAATTACCAATACATCGCCCGGAGATGCAGCGATGGTAAACTTTCCGGCTTCATTGGCCACCGCGGAAACATGTGTACTTTTTACGGTAACCGATGCGCCCAAAACCGGTAAGGAAGAAGACTGGCTGGTGATTATCCCGCTCACTTTTGCAGATTGGGCATAGGTGATCTTGCTAAGCGTAAGGACTAAAAAAGCAGTCCATAGCAATAATCGCGAGTGAGCAACTCTGGCTAATTTCATACGTGTGAATTTAAATTGGCTATTTTTTTATATTTAGATATTTCCCTTCATAAATCACTTCTTTATCGCATGTTGCATCAAAATCCAGCGGCGTGGCCCTATTTGGAGTTATCATCTTAATACGAAATGTTCTCTTTTGTAACATACCATTAAATAAACCTTTCCGGTCCCCTATGGTAACTGTTGCTGTTCCTTCGTTATACTTTATCGGGATAATGGAAAAATTGCCTTTTTCATAATTGTAATTGGTTCCCTCATCTTCATAAAGGTTAAAAGTTGCATCTGCACCGGTATAAATGTTCAGGGTGATGGTATCCGGGTGCTTTTCTGCGGTGTACTGTAATTCCGGTCCGAAAGGCACTATAGATCCGGCTTTCACAAATAGGGGCATGCGTTCATAAGGAGCAGCCGCCGTAATTTTCTGACCGCCGGCGTACCATTTTCCTGAGTAAAGGTCATACCAGCCGGCGCATTCCGGCAAATACACGGCACGTTGGGTTTGTTTGTATTCACAAACAGGATTTACCAATAATGCAGGGCCGAACATATATTGATCAGGAATATTTAATACGGCAGTATCTTTTGGAAAGTCCATGGCGAGCCCGCGCATAATGGTATAGTCATTATGATATGCCCATCCTGCCAGTGAATAGGTATAGGGAAGTAGGCGGTAACGTAGCTTGTCATAATATAGAAAGCTTTTGTAAGCAGGATGATCTTCCGGCGCGGTGTTAAATACCTCACGGTAAGGAAACTGTCCATGCGAACGGAACAAAGGAACAAATGCGCCAAACTGCAACCAGCGGGTCATCAATTCTCTCCATTCTTCCAGGCTTCCGCTGTCAGGCTTTTCAAACTTCTCCGGCACTACAAAACCACCTATATCCATGGTCCAATAGGGAAGTCCGGACATAGAGAAATTAACGCCGGCAGTTATTTGCGTCTTCATATCTACCCAGGTAGATCCAATGTCGCCGCTCCATATGGCTGCGGCATAACGTTGCGAGCCTGCAAAGCCCGAACGGGTGAGCAGGAAAACTCTCTTATCAGGATCTGTGGCACGCTGTCCTTCGTAAATTCCTTTTGCATTTTGTAGCGGATAGGCATTCAGGAACTCTGCTGCACTGCCTAAAGCAGTTGGCGTCATCTGGAGCTTTCTTTTATCAGGGCTTACATTAGAAAGGATGTCCGGCTCGCTGGCGTCCATCCACCAGGCGTCAATTCCTTTACTATAAATTTTCTTATTGATCAGGTCCCAAAATCCTTTCCGGGCAGATTTATTGAAAGCATCGTAAAAAGTAGAAATATATCCCTTCCCTATCCAATCCCTTTGTTGGTCTGCTATGTTTCTTTTATAAAGCCAGCCGTTTTTATCAAATTCTTTATAGGCGGTTATCCCGTCATAAAACTTGGGCCATACCGAAATCATTATTTGCGTGTTGTATTTTTTATGCAACATCGCAATCATGCTATCCGGAGAGGGGAAACGTTTTTCGTCAAATTCCTGGCTGCCCCATTCCGCTTCCTTCCAATAACTCCAGTCGAGCACAATGTTATCAATAGGAATTTTTCTCTTCCGGAATTCGTCAACCGTAGTAACTATCTCCTCCTGTGTTTTGTATCTCTCCCGGCTTTGCCAGAAGCCCAGTGCCCACTTCGGTACAATAGGCGCCTTCCCCGTGAGCGTTCTATACCCAGAGATGACTTCGTCCATGTTATCGCCGTACACAAAATAATAATCGACTTGTTTCCCTGCTTCAGAGCAAAAACCAAAGCTGTTTTGTAGGTCGCTGCTCAATGGTTCCTGCCACTTTAAAGAAAGATAGGACTCGCCTCCTTCGGGGATCCATTCAATTTTTACCGGCACCTTTACGTTTTTCACAAAATCCCAGGGAATTAATGCAGACGCCGGGTTCCATGCTTTTCTCCACCGATCCAGCACCAATTTACCGTTCAGCCATACTTTCAGGGAACCGCCATAAACAAACCTGAATTGATGAATACCTGCCAGATTGCTGGACAGCATGCCTTCCCAGGTAACCATGCCGGTGGCTGGTGAGAACTCCCGGGGTAACCGGATCTTTGATTCTCCCAGGAACTCCATATTAATATTGGTCTCCGCTTTTTCAACGCTTACCTCCTGCGGATGATGCCAATCGTTGGCATAGGAGGCGGTTAACCATCCTGGCTCCCCCTTTTTTGAAAAAAGCTGTAGGGAAGAAAGTGGATGAAGTGGCCTGATATCGCCGGCCCTGGTCAGAGAATAGTTATCCCACAGGATACCATAGTTCTTATTGGATATCAAAAAGGGAATGGCTACTTCCGTATTATTCTGGAAGAAGGTAACCTGTTGCCCCCTGTAGTTGATAATACCATCCTGGTGCTGGCCAAGCCCGTACCAGGCATCGCCGTTGGCCGACTCAAATGATTGCGTCAGCACATAATATCGTTTACCGTCAAATACAGCCGGTTGGAAATTCCGTCCAAAGGGTTGCTTTTCCGCCAGTATCTTTTTACCGTTCAGGTCAGTAAAAGTGACGGCGCCGGTTTGGCGGTTGACGGTGGCAATTAACTTTTTTGTTTTGAGTACCAGGTTTTCCTTGGAAGGAATAATTTCCCAGGCAAGGTCTGGCCTTTTCTGATAAACGGTGACCAGGCTATTTCCAGGTACTATTTCTTTACCCGGAGCAGCAATTACTCTTATTATATTATCTGCTATCACCTCAAGCTTAACAGCATGTGGGGAACCTGTAAACAGGGAGTCAGTGAAGAGCAACAGACCATCCGGTAGTGTAATATAGGCAGGCGGCTTCGCCAGCAAGTCATTTATAAAGCCCAAAGTTAGCAGGCAACACAGCAATAATCGCAATTTCATATACGTGGATTAGATGCTGTAAAACTATTGCTATGCTGCCAGTAGGCGGGGACTCAAATGATTCAACAAAGGGTGGCGAATGTTACAAATATGGGAATATCAAGGTCCACAGGCTGCCAGCCTCCTGCTAAAGTGTTTTATTCTTAAGACTCGCGGCATATTCTGACGGTGTCACCCTGAACTCTTCCTTGAAAAGCTTGCTGAATACTTTCGGATTATTAAATCCGACCTGGTATGCCACTTCCGCAATAGACATTCCACTATTATTTAATAATTGAGCGGCTCTCTTTAAACGAATAGAACGGATAAAATCTAAAGGTGACTTGCCGGTGAGAGAATTTATCTTTCTGTATAGCGTCACCCTGCTCATGAACAGCTTCCTGCTGAATTCATCCACCGAAAAATCAGGGTTATCCATTTGATTTTCAATTATTTCCAATGCCTGCTTCAGGAACTTTTCATCTACAGGCGTTATTGTTACCTCCTCCGGATTGACAGTTATCTGCTTCTGGAACCTTTTTTTCAATAGCTGTTGTTGTACCAGGAGATTATTAATACGGGAGGCGAGAATCTCAAAAGTGAAAGGTTTTGTGATGTAGTCATTGGCGCCTGCTTTCAGGCCCTCCAGTTGTTTTTCTTCACTGCCCATGGCGGTAAGCAAAATGACGGGGATATGTGCCGTCAGCATTTCTGATTTAATTTTTCCGGCCAATGCTACGCCATCCATTATGGGCATCATCACATCACTCACCACCAGGTCGGGATTTAACCGTTTTATTTTCTCCCAGCCTTCACTTCCATTACTGGCCTCCTCCACGTGATACTGATCCTTCAGGTTATCCTTTAAATAAAAGCGGAGATCTTCATTATCTTCTACTACCATGATTGTTTTCTTTTTATTCTCTTTTTTCTCCTCTTCCATCATTATTTGCTCTCCTTCCTCCGCAGGCACCGCGGGAGCTATGGGCTGTGGCGAAACATACATCTTCCTTGCAGGAAGCAGTACGGTAAAACAAGTGCCCTGATCCGGCGCACTTTCCACGTTGATAGTACCATTATGTAGTTTTACGAATTCTTTCGTAATGGCCAACCCTATGCCCGTTCCCTGGTTCACCATACTTTCCGGCACCTCTGTCTGGAAAAAACGTTCGAAAATCTTTTCATGCTGTTGCGCCGGAATACCAATACCGGAATCTTTTATGCTGATAGCAAGCGTTCCCTCTGTATCATTGGCGGCAGGTATATTATATTTCAGGCTGACACTCACCTTTCCATGGTCATAAGTATATTTAAAAGCATTGGAAAGCAGGTTAAATAAGATCTTCTCTATTTTATCCTTATCAAAATAAATCTCAAGGCAGTCAATATCAGACGAGAAGGAGAATTGAATCTTCTTTTTCTCTGCAATATCAGTGAAAGACAGGCTGGTTTCCCTGCAAAAATTGACAATATCTCCGACCGCAGGGTGCAATTTTACCTCCTGCACTTCCATTTTTCTGAAATCCAGCAGCTGGTTTACCAAGTTCAACAGGCGCTTTGCATTCCGTTGCACCAGGTTCAATTGTTCCACCTGCTCCTGGTCAGTAGCATGTTTAATGATCTTATCCAACGGCGCAATAATAAGGCTTAATGGGGTGCGGAACTCGTGGCTTACATTGGTGAAGAACTTTGTCTTTAGCTGTTCCAACGCATGGGCTCTTTCGGCCTCCCTGCGCTGTTGCTTAACTTCAAAACGCATATGTATCCGTTCTAATGTAATGCGCCGGATGAGTAAAAAGAGGCCTCCTGCAATTAGTAAATATATAAAATAGGCAATAGGTGTTCGCCAGAATGGCGGTTCTATATTGATCTGCAACGTTTTTACTTCACTCCATGCACCTGTTCTATCCAGTACTTTTACTTTGAAAGTGTAATGACCCGGACTGAGATTGGTATAGGTGGCCCTTCGTTGGTCATCGCCCGTATATAGCCAGTCGGTGTTAAACCCTTCCAGCATGTAGGCATATTTATCATTGTGGTTATGCGAAAAATCGAGGGAGGCAAAGTCGATGGAGAAAACATTTTCCTTATACTTCAAATCAATACTTTTCAACTGCGATAAAGCACGATCCAGCAATACGCGATTATTGACCTCTTCGCCGGGTGTTATATTTCTATCCAGTATCTGGAAACCGGTAAAGGCCACCGTTGAGCGTCCAACTGGTTGCTTAATAGCCACCGGGTTGATAATATTAAATCCCGATGGTCCTCCAAAAATCAATTCTCCTGATCGTGTTTTTAGCGCTGCATTATCATTGAATTCGCGGTCCTGCAGGTTATTGGTGGCATCGTAATTAATAACAGAAAAGGTAATATGGTTATTATTTTGCCGGGGAGTAGCGTTGCATAAGCCGCTGGGCGTGGAAATCCAGAATGTTTGACGAGCATCTTCCAGGATATCCAATATCATATTGTCTGGAAGGCCATCTGATGTGGTGAAAGTTTGAAACTCGCCAGTTTGTTTATTAAACAGGTTAAGTCCCTCCCTTGTTCCTACCCAAATCCGTCCTTTGCTGTCTTCCAACAGGCAAAAAATGCCATCATCGCTTAAACTGTTTTTTTTGTTGGTATGTTGATAAGTAGTTGTCTTTCCTTTATCTTTTTCAAAAACAGTAATGCCCCCACTTGTACCAACCCACAAATCGCCCTTCTTGTCCTGCATTATCGTGCTAATATAATCAGCTCCTCCCCCTCTTTTAAAATGTACAAACCGGTTGGTGGTTCTGTCGAAGCGATCGAGGCCACCACCTAAAGTGCCTATCCACATTTGTTGATCCCTGTCCTCAAATATTTCCCATGCGGCGTCATCCGCCAAACTGGAAGAATCATTGTCATGATGCCGGTAGTGCGTAAATTTCCTGCCGTCGAAACTGTCAAGGCCACCGAGATAAGTGCCTACCCAGAGGATATTTTCCCGGTCGATGCACAGACCCACAATTACGTTATTGCTGAGACTATTGCCGTTATTAGGGTCGTGCAGGTATTGCTTGAAAGTATTATTCTTCCTGTCAAAATAAATCAGTCCCCCTCCATTGGTACCTATCCAGATATTGCCGGACCTGTCTTCAACAAAACGGTTTACATCATTGAATGGCAAACTCTTTGGATCTGATTCGCGGTGATGATAATAGGGGAATTGTACAATACTGCTTTTATAATAATTTATGCCTTGCTTGTAGGTCCCCAGCCAGATAATCCCCTGGTTGTCTTTATAAATTGTTGTGATACTGTTTTGACTAATGCTCTTGGGATCATTGGGATTATTCAACAGGTAACTGGCGCCGAAATTGTTCTTTTTATCAATCAGGGTGACGCCTCCATGATCAGTTCCTACCCAGACCAGGCCGTTATCGTCCTCCACAACCTGGCTTATCAGTTCAGAACTCAGTTTGGCGGGAAATGAATTTTTGCCTAAACGAAGGAGGGTGTTATCTTCCGGGTGCAGAAAAAAGAGGCCGCTATTATAAGCCCAGCACCACACATCTCCGTCGCTATCAACAAAAAGATTAAAAAAGCTCTCCCCTTTATGTTGTTGCTGTATGGCAGTATTGGAAAAAATAATTCTCCCTGATTTTATATCATACTCCTGCAGAAAACCGGACTGGTATACCAGCCATAGTTTCCCATCTGAAGTTTCCTTTACAGCAGCAATCTTTCCGCCTGCAGGGCTGATTCCCGGCGGATTAAATGGTGTTACACTTTTATGGTTGGCTGAATATAAATATAGTCCTTTGTCTCCGTAAAGGAACCAGTACCGGCCATCCTTCCCTTTTACGATGCTGGAAATTGAACCTGCCGGCAATCCCATAGAAGATAAATAGCTATCCTGGTTGCCTTCAAATTTTTCTGCATCCGCATTATAAATACAGGCTCCCGCCGTTGTTGACACCCACATTTTCCGGCCAGGCAGCTCGTAAAGACTGCTGATATTATTGCCTTTCAGGGAAGTGCTGTCATTGTGATCCTTACGAAATATTTTGCAGGCATAACCATCATAACGATTTAGCCCATAAGTAGTACCAAACCACAGAAAACCATCCTGGTCTTTTAATATTGCTTTTACTTCGTTGTGAGACAGTCCATTATAGGTATTAAGCTTTGAAAAATTAAAACGTATACTTTGTGGCAAAACAATAAGGGATTGCAGCAATAAAACAATCCCTAAAAGGTAACGCATTGCTATAGGTTTTAGGTATAAAAAAATTCGTCTGCCCAGGCATTCATGCACTTCCTGCTGGCATTGCTTTCCATTCCTGGTTGCTGGGAAGGTACTGTTCCCGGGTAGTGTAACATTCCATACCCCAATCCGACCTATTTCATACCCTTTGGTATGAGTCAGACTAAATAACTTTAAAATATTATTCCACGTAGTCAACTTGCCTCGTTATGAAAACATCTATATTGTTGCCTGGCTTACAGCCTGTCTTGTTTTGCGTGCCTAACCCAAAAGGCTTGCCGTTGCCGAGCCTATTTAAGTGTCAATATAACACATAAACTTTATTACAACAAATCCCCCTAAAGTCAGGAGTTCGGTAAATATTCTTCCAACGCCCGTCACCATTGGCCAAATAGCACTTTGGGCGCAGATTGCCAATTATTTTAAAAACTATAATGAACGGCTCCTTTTTGCCAGCGCCAATGAGCCGGCGGTCAGCGATGCAACAGGGATGTCTGTTTTATTATCTTACCACCAGACTTTTATAAATGCGGTTCGCGCCACCGGTGGAAATAATAGTTCCCGCAGTCTTATTATACAAGGACTATCATGGTGGAAGTCCATTATTACGCACCCTGGCAATTTTGCGGTTTGACAACAGACGAGACGTGGGGTAAAATGTTTTGCTACTGGGGATCCATAAAATCCGCCGCAACTAAAAACCGGCTGGCATTTGGAGTATCGCTCCAATTAAACAATAGCGCATTGCCTCATTCATAATAACGGCAATAACCACTATGCTGATTATTGCCGTTATCCATGTTACAATTGAAAAATCTGTTCCATTAATACCCATTTCTCTCCTTCCTTTGCCCAGGGCAATGGTTGCTGGAATTTCCACATTAATTGCTCCCACTCCTGTACCTTAGAATTTGCTGCATCCGATGCCGCTTTCGCCCTCTCATTATACTGATCATTTGTTTCCATAATCATCATTAAGCGGTTACCTGTTCTGTAAATCTCCATTTCAACAATTCCTGCATCAAGGATACTCTTTCTTACTTCCGGCCACCCATTTTCTGCTTTATGCCAATATTCATATTCTTCAATCAGCCTTGGATCATCTTTCAGATCAAGGGCTAAACAGTGTCTTTTCATCATATCATTCATCATTTACAAATAGCTGGAAGCATAAGCGGGGTCAATCAATCCTCTATTCTCCATTTCTTTCCAAAATCCATCCGGGATCATGGAATAGGGCAATGCCAGATTTTGCGCCACCCTGGCCGCCTGCGTGGTATTCAAAGCGATACTGCTTACCCCGGGCGCATGCAGACCAAAAATGACACATGCCTCTACCGGTTTTATATTATAATCAACACATAGCTGGTTAAACTGCAGCCGCCAATGATATAAGGCCTTGTCTTTTACCGGATCTGTTAACCGATAGTTGTAGTAAGCAGATCCAGTTAAAAATCCGCCATTAAAAACAGACGAATTGATAATAGTGACACCCTGCTGCTCCAGCTTTAGCATAAAATCCACCAATTCGGCAGGATGACTATGAATCGTCATACTATTGGCAATCATTACCCAATCCAGCTTTACATCACCAGCTATGCGGGTTATGATTCGCCAATCTTTTGCTCCCACTCCAATGGACTTGACTTTGCCCGCCTGTTTTAGTTCGCGTAAAGCCCGGTAGGCATCCAATATATCCAGGTAACGTTGCTGATATTCCTGCTCATTCCCGGACGCCGCCAGGTATTCATCAGGGTCATGTACGGATACCAGTGCGGCATGATAACTTCCTAATAACTGGTTTCCCTGTTCATAACATTCCAGGATACCGTCGTAGCTTATTTTCTGAACAGCATCATGTTCAAGATTTTGCCATATGCCAGGTTCAAAAGTAGGCTCGGGCGTTTTTAACTCCATTCGTAACCAGCCCAGTTTATTGCTGATCAGCACCTGTGAGGGATCGACTTTCAACTGTTCCAAACTACGCCCCAGCGCTTCCAGCGCCAGCCCTGCTCCATACTTACCGGCCGAATCAAACATCACTGTCCCCGGCGAATGCTTTATACATTCGTCCACAATAGATAGTTTCATCTCATCTGGCAGTGCTACATATAAATTTCCCAACCCGCTTGTACCAAAGATGACCTTTGGCCATGTAATTTTATCCATACTACAGCATCATTGAAACCGATATTTTTTTCTTTATGCGATGGCCTTTACCCTGTTTAGACAATGGCCCCTTCAATCTTCAACACGAACGCCTCTTTGCAAGGCGCTTGTTCCGGCAATTGTACTTTGAGGCCCTCGGATGTTTGCTGAAATTTCAATTGGCCGTTTCCCAGCAGGCTTACCCGGCTGATTGGTCCTGCCTGGTTATTTGTAGCCAGGGTCTTCACCAACGCGGCATTATTTGCCGGCCATCCCAACATGACCGCATAAAGTATTTTACCCTTTGTTGTAAAACGAATATCCTCCGCCACAAATGGTTTACCTTTTCCTTCGTTAAAGCCCTGGGCACTCAAAGCTACTGTTGCCTCCATTGCAGGTCCCTCTCCGAATACTTTCCAGGGACGTGTGCCGTAGATCGCTTCACTATTGATCTGCATCCACGCCGCTATCTGTTCAACAACGTTACGTTCTTCGCTATCAATAGTACCATCGCCACGTACGGGAATATTCAGCAACAGGTTGCCATTCTTGCTTACCACGTCTGCCAGGGTATGTATAACTGTTTTAGCACTTTTATATCTTTTGTTATCAAACAAACGGCGATCGTAGTGCCAGCCTCCGATACAAGTATCCGTTTGCCAGGGCAGCGGTTCTATCTCGTTACTTTGTCCCCGTTCAATATCCCATATCATACATTTACGTTGCTGCTCGTTGAGTACTTTAGCGAACAAGGCAGCCTGCAACTTTCCGTGCTTTTTGATACTGGTATTGTAAAAGTGTGCCGCTATCTTCAGACCTGCATCACTTACCGGCCAAAGCGGCAGCGCGCTATCGTCAAAATAAACAAGTTCAGGGCCGTACTTATCGATGAGTTCAATAGTCCGGTTTAAAAATTTATCGCAATAGGCCTTGTCAGGTATGCTTGCCCCATTTCCCCAATCCCAGTGCTCTCCCATACTGCCATCATTCAGGCTATCCTTGCTCAATGCATGATTTTGGGCATATAGTTCCTGCGGATCATAGCCACTCCACCAGGCATTATGGCCATCGGATGCGGTCAATTTACCATCGTAGGGAATACCTGCATATGACCCGCTTTTATCGGAACGCTGCGCCACCTCATACCACGACCAGGCATGCGACGCATGCACCGATACGCCAAAGGGCAAGCCCTGCGCTTTGGCTGCTTTTGCCCAGCCCCCGATGAGGTCTTTTTTAGGGCCCAGCTTAGTCGCATTCCAGCGATGGTATTTACTATCGTAGAGGTCAAAATTATCGTGGTGATTGGCCATCGCCATAAAATATCTAGCCCCGGCCTTTTTGTATAAAGCCACCAGCTCTTCCGGATGCCAATTCTCTGCCTTCCAGTCATTTATTACCTCCTTAAAGCCAAACTTTGACGGGTGGCCATATTTCTGGATATGATATTTATATTGGTCACTTCCCTCCTGGTACATACCACGGGCATACCAGTCGCCCCGTTCCGGCTGACATTGAGGTCCCCAATGCGCCCAGATACCAAATTTTGCATCACGGAACCAGTCGGGTACCTGGTACTGCTCCAGCGACTCCCAGCTAGGTTGAAATGGCCCTGGCGCCATACGCGGAATTGATGGGGTTCTCAATAAACCGTGTGCATAAAGATTGGATAGGTATAAGGATGATAAGCCTGTAGCTAAGCCTTTTATTAACGTTCTTCTTTTCATGGAATTTAATTTTACCGGCTCTCCCTATAAGCGGGACATCACCTGCTTTTCAGCGTAGCGGGAAGCCTATGATGGCAACTAGTAATTGATAAATCAAACTTACTCCGAAATATTTACCCAATATTTGGCTTAATAGGACTTTCTTTTATACAAAACCGACTATTTGCCTATTATTGCTGTGTCAAAATCGTAACACTGGAAGGACGTGGCCATATTGTTAATTAATTGTACCGCATGATTAAAAGAGCACTAAAACAAACATTCACCTTATTGAACGTTGACCATGTAAAGCTTGATTCCAGGTGGAACTATAAAAATGTGATCAGTCCGTATTTCAGGATATATTATATCGATGCGGGGGCAGGAGAAATCTGGGACGCCTCAAATAAGGTCAGGCTTGAGCCCGGATTTCTATATATTATACCGAGTTTCACCTTGTGCAACCTGATCTGCCCGGACTATCTCAGCCAATACTTTGTCCAGTTTTTTGAGGAGTCGTCGGATGGTATTTCCCTGTTTGAAAATAACAGGTCCATTGCGAAGGTAAAAGCGACTGAAATGGATATCCTGAACTTCAGGAGGCTATTGGAAATAAACCCCGGGCGGGGCATTAACCGCTCTGACAATCCCCGGGTATATGAAAAAAATATTTTCTACAAGGAGTACCAGGAGCTCAATAACCGCCAAAGCATGTCGACATTCACAGAAACGCATGGCATTCTCCTGCAATTGGTATCCCGCTTCCTGACGCAGGAGACCTTTAAACAAATGGACACCCAAGACGTGCCGGCTAAAATCCTGAATGTAATCAGTTATATTCAACTAAACCTGCACCGCGACTTATCGGTAGCTTACCTGGCAAGAAGAGTGAACCTGCACACCGATTACTTCTCACGCCTTTTTCATCAGCACACCGGCGAAAGGCCTGTTAAATATGTACATGAAAAAAGAATTGAGCGGGCGCAATACCTGATGTTAACCACCCAGATGACCTTTGCCGAAATTGCCCTGCAAACAGGTTTTGACAATGTTTTTTACTTCTCTAAAATCTTTAAAAAAATAACGGGAATGTCGCCGGGGAATTACAGAAAACAGATGGATACAGGTGGATTTTAGGCTGTCCCTTAAAACTTAACCACCGCCCAGAATGCTTTCTTGGGTTGCAGGTCTTTGTTGAACAATAATGGATAGTCTTTTCTGCCCCGCACGGGAAAATTGTCAAGCCAGCTATAGCGGTCGGAGATATTCCAAAACGTTACACCAGTCAGGACATCACGATACTGCCGGAAAGATTCGAAACAGCGGCGGAATTGTTCGAGCTGTTGCTGCTCCCTTTCCGCGGTAAATGCCATCGCGCTGTCGCCTGCAGCCCATTGCCTCATCTCATGTTCTTTTCGGTAAACGGAAACATCCAATTCAGTTATTTGTATTTTCAGTCCCAGTTTAGCAAAATCCGACATCGTTTCATCCAGTTGCTTTGCCGATGGTTCATTTATGGCCCAATGCGCCTGCAATCCTACCCCGTGAACAGGCACTCCTTTGCTCATCAGTCTATTAAGCATACGGATAATTTTTTCCCGTTTCACTGTACTAATCTCATTGTAATCATTGTAAAACAACAGCGCATCAGGGTCAGCTTCATGTGCCCACTGAAATGCTTTCTCTATGTATTCTTCACCGCAGATCTGGTACCACAAAGAGTTCCGGTAAAATTCATCCTTACGGTCGCTGATCACTTCATTGGCTACATCCCAGGCATATACGATTCCCTTATATCTTTTTACCACCGTCGTAATATGCTCTTTCAAACGTTGCAACAATGCATCCCTGGATACCTGCTGTCCATTGGCATCTTTAAAGATCCATCCCGGGGCCTGGTTATGCCAAACCAGGGTATGCCCTCTCAGCTTCATCCCATTCCGGCGTGCAAAGGCCGCTATAGAATCAGCATCCCTCCAGTTATACTGCTGTTCACCAGGATGGATCACACTCATTTTCATGGCATTTTCCGGGGTAACGCTATTAAATTGCCGGATCACCAGCCCCGCTTCATCTGTATACAGCGCACGCGCTGAAACAGCTACGCCTATAGGAAAATAATCCCTGTAATAATCTTTTAGCCCCGGCGCTTCCGGCAAAGCGGCATGATGAGCGCGGTAAGCCACGCAGGACAGACTGATGGTTACGACCAGCAAAATAATAACAACCTGGCTGAGATACTTCATATGATATTTTGATTCATTAATTGTTTATGAAAGATATTACCTGCATTTACCTGAATGCGCTCAATGTTTGGATAGTGCCATCACTATTATACTTCAACTCCATTACCTTGATGTTTCTCAGGTGTGTTTTACCTGACAATTGCGTATCATGATAAAACAAATACCACTTATTCCCGACTTGAATAATCGAATGATGATTGGTCCAGCCTTCAACTGGCTTCAGAATGACACCCTGGTAGGTAAAGGGGCCATAGGGGCTATCTCCAATTGCATATACAATATTGTGCGTATCGCCTGTTGAGTACGAGAAGTAATATTTGCCATTGTATTTGTGCATCCAGGCCGCTTCAAAAAAACGTTTGTCGTTCTCCTGCTCGTTATACAGGCGGCCGGTGCTGTCTGTTATTTTTATAGCCTGGGGAACATTTTCAAAGCTTTTCATATCCCGCGAAAGTTTTGCTACACGGGGAAGAATGGCCACGTCCTTCTGTCCACGCAGCCTGGCAGTGGCATCATAGCGGTTATTATTCCAGTTTTGCAATTGCCCTCCCCAGATACCGCCAAAGTACAAATAAAAGGAACCGTCGTCGTCCCTAAACACACAGGGATCGATGCTATAACTGCCGGCAATGGGCGCCTTTTCCGCCACAAACGGGCCGGCCGGCTGCTTCGAAGATGCTACGCCTATTCTGAAAACCCCTTGTTTATCCTTCGCAGGAAAATATAAATAATAGGTTCCATTTGAAAAGGCCGCATCCGGCGCCCACAGTTGTTTAGCTGCCCATGGCACATCCTGTACCCGAAGCACTGCCCCATGGTCTGTTACTTTGCCCCCGATGGAGTCCATGGAAAAGATGTGATAATCAGCCATCTGGAAATGATCACCATTATCACTTTCTTTCATTGGGGCAGCGGTGTCGTGTGAGGGATAAATATATATTTTTCCGTTAAAGAGATGTGCTGACGGATCGGCGGTATAAAGATGTGATACCAGTGGGACCGATGTATACGCCTGCTGGTTGCTATCGGCGAAAGTAAACCAGTTAAAGCGTGCTGTGGATGGTATGTTTCCCGTAAATGCAAATGTCAGCCGATGCCTGCCGGTAAGCGGCTTCACGGGTACGCTTACCGTCATGTATTTCAGCGACGGTTGCTCAGGCACTGCTACGGTAGCATAGGGGTTTAATGAATCTCTATCCAGGTATATATGGATATCTCCTCCCCGGGGAGCTACCCTTAATAACAGGTATTTATATTCCCTGTCAAAATCCACCTGGTTAAACCGGATCCATGCGCCGGCCGTCAAATGGCTGATTTCCTGCGCTCCCGGCTCGCTACTGTCGTTTCCGGGTGCTACATGGGCGCCGTAAATGTCGTCATACCTGTCGGCCGCAATTCGCGAGGAGGCTTTAAAGAGATTGGGAGGCCCCTGCCGGGTATTGAGGTGAAACCAATCCACATCAACATAACCACCTGTTTGAACAGTAGCATAGTTAAATAATGTAAACCGGTTGCCGGTAAACATCTTCAGATCAAAGGCCATATTAAGCGTATCTCCCAGGGGTATAAATGTCCTGTTATCAAGGCTATAGTAAAAATAAGCCTGATTCCTCACTGTGTTAACGGATGCCCTGAAGAATACCCGGGGCTCCTTCCCTATCGCAATACTATCTATCCTGTTGCCGGCATGTTCCATTACAATAAACTTCGCCGCTTCCATCGCCCTGATACCGATAAAGGCGTAGGGCAACTGCAGAACGGCCAGCCCTGCTACATCACCCGCTTTCATACCGCTGATATCCAATGCGGTAGTGGCGTCAGAAAATGGACCAAATATCCGTTGTGTGAGTGAATTTCGCGCATGCAGCAGCCCGGTGGTAACACCGGCGGTAGTTAGCCGCAGGTATCCTTTCCGCTTACTTAAAGACCAGGCGCTGTCGTCGGGATTATGATTCCAGGCCCATTGTATGCCCAGTTTACCGTCATTAAACTCATCACTGCCGGGAAGTACCATTACCGGCGCCGTTGCCTCCATACGGGGTTTAACGTGCGTGACTACGGCCCTTCCATTCTTTCCCACCACAGGCCAACCATCTATCCACTGTACCGGCTGCAGGGTGGGTACCCTTCCTACGCCTACCCTGTCCTGGAAGATGACACTCCACCATTCTCCCAGGGGAGTTTCAACCAATGCTCCCTGGTGAACGCCTTTGCCGTAGAGATTCATATCGTCTTTCAACACAACTTTTTCTTCGTAGGGGCCATAGATATTCTTTGACCTGAGGCAAACCTGGTAACCATCTCCACCTCCATAGGTGGCGTAAATGTAATAATAGCCATCTTTCTTATAAACATGCGAACCTTCCAAACCCGGCCGCTGCACTTTGTCAAATATAATACTGTCCCTACTGAGGGGGGCTAGGTTAGCATCCACTTCTGTCACAGACAATTTGGAATATCCGTGAACAATGTAGATACGGCCATCATCATCAAAAAAAAGTCCGGCGTCGTAATAGGGCCTTACCAGCTTGCGTATTTCCCACGGGCCTTCCGCTTTCGATGCGGTGCACAAAAAGCCCCCCTCATCCAGGGTCAGGAAAAGTATATAGAACTTCCCCTTGTGGTAGCGAATACTGCTGGCCCATTGCCCCTTTCCATATCTATCCCCTCCTTTTAAATCATAAAAGGGATGCTGTTTAAACCGCTGCACTGCATTGGCAGCATAAGTCCAGTTCACCAGGTCTTTCGATTGCAATAAGGGTACGCCGGGGAAAAAATACATAGAAGTTGTTACCATGTAGTAGGTATCTCCAACGCGGATCACATCATTATCCGGGAAGTCAGCCCAGATGACAGGATTGGTGTAGGTACCATCTTCATTGTCCGATTGCTGCGCATAAAGCGATACACTAAAAAAGGACAGGAGTGCTATAACGAGGAATTTTCTATACATCTTACGAAACGTTATTCAATCATTTTGATTTCTATGGGTTCCTATTAAAGAAATGCGGCTTGCCTGGGAACAAAAATACAGGGGCCACCACTTTCCTGTTAGTTCATTTGTTGAAATTGATGGAAAAAATGTCTTTTAGACAGTAATTATGCATCAACCTCAGTGTATTTGGGCAATTTAGTATCATAATGATGATTAATTTCATGACAATACTTAAATTGGAAAGTAAAGAACCACGTTCATATCGCACAACCAAAACTCTTGTTTTTTTAATGATTGCCCAATATGCTTAAATATACCTTCACGTTCCTGTGCTGTTTACTATACCTGGTAAAAACCGGTTGGACGCAATCCGGTCATATCAACTTCACTTCGCTTACCTCTAAAGACGGATTAGTTTCAAATGGGGTAAATGCGATTATCAAAGACCATTACGGCCTGATGTGGTTTGCCACGGACGACGGTCTGAATAAATTTGACGGTACACACTTTACAGTTTACCGGCATCGCCAGGGAGACTCCTCCAGCCTGAGAGCCAATGAGGTGCTGGCGTTGCATGAAGATAAAGCAGGTAACCTCTGGATAGGTACCAGCGGAGGCGGGATTAGCCTGTACGATCGTAAAAAAGATGCCTTTATTCACTTTCCGCTCCATGCAGATGCGCCACAATTACCCCCTAATGCGGTGATACTCGATATTTCAAGCGATACCGCCGGCAATATATGGATAGCACAGTTCGAGCATTTATTTATGCTTGTTCCCCGTACCCATCATGTGTCCAAAATCAATTTGGCAGCAGGAGAAGATAGACCGGAAGCAAAAATTAGTCCCCACTGTATTTTTGTAGACCATCAACAACAAATCTGGGTCGGTACCGGCCATGGCCTCTACCGGTACACTCCCTCCACAGGAACTGTAAAACTGATAACCAACAAGAAAGCCGGGTTTACCGTTCGGGACAACGAAATCAGGGCAATTACCGGTGATAGCGACGGGCAGATCTGGGTAGGTACCGCTACCGGTTTGTATACACTACAAGCCGATGGCGCCGGCATCTCCCCTTATCATTCCCTTCCACTGCTGGACGATAAACTGATTAACTGCATCAAACCAGACAAGGATCATCAACTATGGATTGGCACCGAAGAAGGATTGATAGTACTTAATACCCGGACAAACACTACCGACCATTATCTTCCTACCGATGAAAACATCTACAGCCTTACCAACAAATCGATCAAATGTATTTATAACGACGGGCGGGGTATCTATTGGTTAGGGACTTTTCGGGGTGGCATTAACAAATATGATAAAAATCTGCATCTTTTTAATTTTAAACCAGGTACTGCTTTCCATGAAAATGGCCGTCAGTCGTCGATTGTGACTGCCCTGGCTGAAAACAGTGACGGCAATGCTTTTGTAGCTACCGATGGCGGTGGTATGTTTGAATTTAACCGCAAAACCGGGAAAGTTCGCCCCATTGACATTCCACTCCCGGGAAAAGGGAATAAAGTGTCCATTATGGCGCTCCAATATACCCGTGACAAGAAATTATACATAGGCACCTACGCGCTAGGACTGCTGATCATGAATAGTGCTAACGGAACTTATAAATACCTCGCCAAAGGTACCGGCGCCAACCACCTTGGTACCAATGATATTTTTTGCATAAAAGAAGACAGCAAAGGCAATGTTTGGATAGGTACCAATGGAGAAGGCCTGGACGTACTCAAAAATGAACAGGTGGTTGCCAGGTATACCCCTCACCCGAATCCTGCGTTGCCTGGTGAAAAAGAACTACCGTTTAATGGCTATATCAGGGCTATCGAGGAAGATACGGAAGGGAATATCTGGGTGGGTACCCATGGTGGAGGCATTGGCGTTTATCACCCGGCTACCGGGCAATGGGACATTTATACGCAAAGCAATAGCCTGCTGCCCAGTGATAAAGTACAAACGCTGCTCCGCGACAGTAAAGGCCGTATGTGGATAGGCACTTTCGGAGGCCTGAGTCTTTTTGATAAAACACAACAACGGTTCATCAATTTCTCTGAAAAAGACGGACTGCAGAATGTAACTATCTATCAAATTCTGGAAGATAAGAACGGTATTATCTGGCTGAGTACCAACATGGGTATCAGCAGCTTTCATGCTGAATCAAAAAAATTCAGGAACTATACCCGCTATAACGGGGTACAAAATAATAACTTCGTCCATAATTCCGGGATACGCTTATCTGACGGCGACCTGATGTTCGGGGGACTGGAAGGTATTAATTACTTTACCCCTTCTGATGTAACGGTCAACAAGCATGCGCCGGCAGTGTTGCTAACAGATTTAAAAGTATCCAACAAATCGATACGCCCTGATGAAGACGGTCCCATTAAAGCACATATTTCTGTAGCTGATAATATCCGGCTGGCCTACAAACAAAACTTTGCGATCACCTTTGTAGCGCTCAACTATACACTTCCCACCGAAAATTACTACGCCTACAAACTCGATGGATTTGATAAGGACTGGAACTATATTGGCACGGCTAACACCGCCGCCTACACGAATCTGGATCCGGGAGAATACACCTTCCATGTAAAAGCCGCCAACAACGACGGCATCTGGAGCAACCAGGATACTACCATAAAGATTTACGTCCGCCCGCCATTCTGGCGAACTATATACGCATACGTCTTTTACATTTGTGCCATCTGCCTGTTGCTCTTATACAGCCGGCACCTCGGCATCAAACGGATAAGAAAAAAGTTCATGCTGGAACAGGAAAGACTGGAAGTAAAAAGGCTGCAGGATATAGACCGGCTCAAAATCAAATTTCTTACCAACCTCAGTCACGATTTCAGAACACCTATTTCGCTGATTATGGGTCCTGTGGAACAGCTTATCAATGAGGAAAAGATCGCTCCCCGGCTCCACAAACTAAACATGATCAAAAGAAACTCCCGGCGATTGCTCAACCTGGTCAACCAATTACTGGATTTCAGGAGAATGGAAGAACATGAGCTAAAATTACAGTTGACAACGGGTGACCTGGTAGCTTTTATTAAAGAGGTAATAGACTCCTTCCGCGACTTTGCTGAACGAAAAAACATCCAGTTTAACCTTATCAACGGCCCGGCTGCGTTACCTGCTTTGTTTGACCATGATAAAATAGAACGTATTCTTTTCAATTTGCTTTCCAATGCCTTCAAATTTACCCCGGAAAAAGGTGTAGTTACGGTAGAACTAAAACTGTTGAATAAAGACGAAGCCGCCCATCGGCAATGGATTCAAATAATAGTAAAAGATACTGGTATTGGTATTCCCAAAGATAAAAGAGAAAAGATATTCGAGCATTTCTTCCAGACGGATACTACGTCCGCCATATTGAACCACGGAACAGGCATTGGATTGTCTATTACAAAAGAATTTATAAAAATACATGGTGGAACCATTGAAGTGGAAAGCGAACCCGGACAAGGCGCCGCTTTCATTATACAACTTCCTTTAAAAACCGTCGCACAGCATCCGGTGCAGGAAACGCCGGCCGTAATGCCGCCGCCTCCCGGAACAATGCTGCAGGAGCCGGAAATAGTTACACTACAACATGGAGAAGAATTACCGGACAGTTCGAAAACATCGGTCATATTACTGGTGGAAGATAATGAAGACTTCAGGGATTATCTTAAAGATAACCTTCGAAAGAACTACAAAGTAATAGAAGCCACCAATGGAAAAGAGGGCTGGCAAAAAGCTTTGCTATTACATCCACATTTGATTGTCAGCGATATCACCATGCCACAAATGGATGGTATCAGCCTGGTGCATAAACTGAAACTGGATAAAAGAACCAGCCATATACCCGTAATATTGCTGACAGCACTCACCAATGAAGAACAACAGATCGCCGGATTGGTTACAGGCGCCAACGACTATGTCACCAAACCATTTAATTTCGAAATACTTCACGCGAAAATAAGGAACCTGCTGCATCTTAACGATACCCTGAAAAGCACCTATACCAAACAAATAAAATTGCTGGCTCCTGAAATAGAAAAAGTATCAGCGGAAGAAAAATTGATGGCACGAATCGCCAATCACCTGGAAGCCAACCTGACAGATTCGCAACTTTCGGTGGAAAGCCTGAGTAAAGAAGTAGGGATGAGCCGTAGCTCCCTCTACAATAAACTACTGGAATTAACCGGTCAAACCCCGGTAGAATACATCCGGTCTTACCGGCTGGAAAAAGCTGCTATGCTGATGGAAAGAAGTGACCTCACCATTGCTGAAATTGCCTACCAGGTGGGATTCTCCACGCCCAACTATTTCGCCAAGTCATTCAAGATAAAATACAATATGTTGCCTTCCGAATTTATAGCCAGGATGCAAAAAAGACAGGGCACTTGAGTAACTACCCAGCAAAAAAGTGCCCCCCAAACTTACCGTATAGGGGGCTGTTATTGAGCTTTCAGCAGTGATTCGGGTTATTTTGCATTGACCTCCAGCGCCTTGGCTACAGCAGCATAAGCGAGCTTGCGCACGTACCCTTCCGTCCATAATCCTACTGGTTCACCGGGACGCCACCCGGAACCAACCGGGCTGTCAATAGGGCTCCAGATGGTAATACCATAGCGCTGTTTAGCGGGAATGAGTTCAAAATATTTATCGATGACATACTTGTACATATCGGCCTGGGCTTGATAATGTCCGGCTGTAGCGGCCGTTGTTTTCACCCCGACGCCCATATCCAGTTCAGAAACCTTTATCATCTTCCCGGTAGCCGCCAGCAGTTTAAACATCGCAACGATGTTTTCTTTATTGGCATTAATATCCATATGCATCTGGGTACCAATGCCATCCACCCTGGCTCCCTGGCTTTCGATGTAGTTGACATAAGCAATCAGACCGCGGCATTTATCCAGGTTAAACTCCAGGTTATAATCATTTATAAAATGAAGATCCGTAGCATTACCGTATTGACGGGCCATTTTAAAGGCCGTTACGGCATAATCTTCACCCAGGTAATCCTGCCAGTAAAACTCATCGGACGCCATGTTCGTTTTGCCCACCCCTGTTTTTAACTCATAAGGTTTGCCATCATCCATCGGTTCGTTTACTACGTCCCAGGCTTTTACTACAGATTTACCGGCACCGACCATACCGCTCATCCATTTATCCAGCGCTTCGGTGAGGATGTATTTTTTTTCCGCGGCTGTTTTCTCCACCACTGTTGTACTTCCACCCGTTGCTTTGGCATTTTTCAGTATTACGTCATCGATATAGACAGTCCCGGCAAATTCACCATAACTGAACACAAGCCGGGTTCTATCGCTTGCTGTAGCTGTAGTAGAAATCGTTACCAGCTGCCAATCCTGGGTCACCTGTACTTGTCCGAATCCGTTAGAGGAATAGTTGGCACTCTGCAATTCCGGGCGAATAACTCCCGCTGCGGTGCCCTTCACCCAAAAGCTTAATTCGTAAGTAGCGCCGTTCTCTAAAGGCGCCGCAAAGTCATAGATGGTTTGTACATCCCAGTAATTAGCCGATTTAGACGGATTCGTAACATAAAAGGCCTTGCCTTTATTCCCTACCCCCATACCATCGGCAGTTACACCACGGGTAGAGCTACCACCCCAACCACCCCAGCCGCCACCGGATTCAAAATCGCCGTTAGTCACCAGGTTATTGACTGCAGGTGTGCCTTGCGTATCGTATACGTACAAATTATTAATATCGATATAATACGATACCCCCGCTTTATTTTTCAAATCAAAATGCAGCTTAATATTATCACCGGCAAAATCACTGATGGTAAAGCGGATTTCTTTCCATGAAATGCCGGTGGTGAAGGTGGCGGTAGGCGTTCCGGACTTTGTCCAGTCTACCAATGGCGTATTATTATTTAACCCTTCGAAAGAGATCCTTCCCTCTCCCGCTTCATTTGACCGGATATACATCACCACTTCATACTTATGTGTCTTGTTGATGGTTATTCCCGGGGTAGCGAGCTGTAAATCTGCGGCGGCTCCGCTGGCTTTTAGTGCTATGGCATTATTGCCCGTTCCCATGCCAGTTCCGGTTATTACTGAAATACCGTTACCAGCATTGAGCTTTGTCCAGTTGGCAAAACTGTTGTCCTTTAACCCGGCAACGCTTAAACTATTGGGATATGCCGGGGAAGTGACCAGCAAAGGCGAGATCAGTCTTTTCAGGTAGCTGGCATTTTGGTTGGCATGCCACATCAGGGTATGACCGTATACCTGCATTCCTGCCTCTCCTGCTGTTTGCAACAGCGACGTTATCTTCGCGAGATCAAGGCTCCCATCCGCCTGCACTACTGCGCCATGTTTCATTTCGTAACCTAAAACAATTTCATCGAAGTTCCGGTTGGCCAGCCGGTACTTCACGCCTTTATCCAGGTACTCCTGCAAACCAATCGCTACTCCCCATTTAAACCCCGGCTGCGAAGCGCGGTTAATGTAACTTTTAAGCGCCGGGTAGGCATCTATGTTTTCCTGTACAGCCACACTTTCCGGCTTGTCTACGTTAAAGTCGAGCTTCTGATATTTATTGCAGGAGCTTATCACAACAAATACCAGGAAGCCGGCCGCTATTTTATGAAGTTGATTCATACCAATTACTTTAATGTCGGATAAAAATTATTTACTCACCGGGGTAAATGTTTCCATGGTCACAGACCGGTCTCTCATTACCAATGTGTCTGATGTGGATACCTGCATGTCCGGAAGCGTGATCTGGTATTGCAGATAAAGCGCATCCCTGTCTTTGCTTCCCCAGCTGTTCTTTTCTCCCCTTTTCACAAATTGGCCCTCTCCGGTAGCACTGACGTTGGCCGTAGCGGAGGAGATGGTACATTTTTCACCATCGTGGAAGGTGAGCAACAATGTGCAGTATATATTATTACCATCCTTGTCTTTATATACCACGGGAAATTCCAACTCTTTCATAGACCTGGTGCTTAATTTGTTCACTTCGTCTTTTTCCACATACATCGCATGCCGCACTACGGTTTGGTTTACGCTCCCTGACACTACATCTTTTCCTCTTCGCAGGTAGTTACCATGCCACTCGTTCACATATTTAATGGCATAAAGGATAAAATCCTTTCCGCTCAGAATGGAATCTGCGCCCGACTTGTCGGTAATACGCAATGGAATCACATAGGTGTTTTTGATAGCCTTGGGATCGTTAAAAAACGCGTCGGTCAGTTGCACCTCTACCCCGCCTGCCAGGCTACCTTGAGGGATGACAATCTTATTGTCTGCCAGTGAATAATAGTTAGCAGGCATGGGCAGGATTTGATCTTTGCCGGCACCAAACAGTAAACCGCTTCCCAAGAGGGTATTATCTACTGAGATGCCGATATTCAGGGTCTTTTTACTGGAATAGACACCGCCCGTTGCAGCCATTATTTTACATTTGCGCTGGTTATCCAACTCTGTACTAAAGATATCTTCCCCGAAAGTGATGGTACGAACGGGATATTGATAGGCGAAATATACCGTTTGATATGCGTAGTCGGGAAATGTTGCATCTTTGTTACATGCTGCGAGTAACAGCAGTATTGCGGGTATCAGGAACTTTTTCATCTTTGCTGTTTTCAAAAATTCAATTAAAAATGATCTCTGCACATGGCTTCTATTAATGCCAGCCTTTGTTTTGTTCGAGTGTGCCAAACTTCAGTATTTCCCCGTAAGGAATAGGGCCATAGGTCATGAATGGCAGAAACTGGCGGGTTTCCACATTCATAACAGCAGGAACATTATTTTTTATGCTCACCCCTCTGGCAGTTTCACCAAGGTTAACCTTCCAGCGGCGCAGATCCCAGAAGCGAAATCCTTCAAAGCATAATTCTATTCTCCGCTCATTCCTGATCAGCTCTCTCATCTGGTCTTTATTACCTTTGGCTTCTTCGAGGTAAGCGTCCCCGTTAGTAGTACCTACACCTGCTCTTTTGCGAATAGCTTTGATCACATCATAGGCAGAAAATGGATACTTACCGGCTCCTAATGGTCCCCAGGCTTCATTTGCGGCTTCGGCGTAATTGAGAAAAATTTCTGTATACCGGATATGGGGTTTGTAATGCCGTTGATTATTGGTGGAATTAGGGTTAAGGTTTACATCCTGGCGCAACAGCTTGCGTAAATAGTACCCGGTTCGGGTAGATGTTCCTACTATGTTAAGTCCATCATTAGTACCGCCGTCGGCCGCCGTACTGATAACCGTATTATTCGGCCCGGCAGTTCCACCGTTCACCAGGATAAACATGCGCAACCGGGGATCTCTGTTTGTATAGGGATTGGTGGCATCATAGCCGCTGCCTGCGCTGCCAATAGGCATTCCGTTGGCCATAGGGAAAGCGTCCACCAGGTTCTGGGTAGGATTGATACGTCCATTACCAAATAATCCGGGTGGATAATTGGCCTGCTCCAGGTCGCGGTTGTCGCCATAATTATTTCTCCAGAGTATTTCTGCGGGATTGGCGCCATCGGCCAATCCCGCAATTTCAGCGGCGTTAGCATACCAGGTAAGACCATTGGAAGCCAATGCACCCACACCTCCTTTAAGAGAAAGTACTTCCCCGGCATAGTCGGCAGCATCGGCCCAGGTAGTGGTATTACCGGTACCAAAAGCCGGGCTGGCAGCCAGCAATGCGGCTTTTGACCGGATTGCCTTTGCAATACGTCCGGTAAGGAATCCGCGGAAAGCGGCGCCAAAGGCCCGGTTATACTGTTCGAGGCTCACAGTGCCATATTTCGCAGGGATGAGCGCGGCGCTTCCAATATTTTCGTAGTCCAGAGGAAGCAACTGATCTGCCATTGACAGATCACTGTAAATTTGCTTCATACAAGCCTCAAAAGTAGCGCGCGGTTTATTGAAATCAGCATTGGATCCTTGTACGTCCGTGATAATTGGCACCCCCAGTACAGCACCGCCTTCAGACACGCCCCCGTGCGCCTGCAATAAGTGATAATAGAAAAGTGCGCGTAAACCGGCGGCTTCACCCTTTATCCGCATCGCAAATAATTTACTTACGATGGGGTCCGACACCCAATGTACGGTATCTACATCACGTAATATGATGTTAAGATACTGAATGGCCGCATATGCGTTGGTCCACTGACTCAGCGGATTGTTATTTGCTGTCCATTGCCCATTCGCCATTTTCAGGAAACCATTACTCTGATCGTTCGTCACGGCGTCGTCGGTGGCTACATCATTAAAGGACCAGGAATTAGTGGGTATCCGGTTATAGCCATTCAGCAATATGCCAAATGGCAACGCGGCATCATTGGGAGGATATTTACCTGAATTCAGGTTCCGGTTATTCTCAATTTCCGGCACCAGCAGATCTTTACAACCGGCAAATAGCCAAAGGCAGGCCAGCAAAAAGATAATATTTCTTTTCATAAAACGGGAACTTAGTTATGCGAATGAAAAAGATTAAAACAATCCCTTTATACCAAGGTTATACAAGCGTGTTTGCGGCGCGGCACCCACATTCATTTCCATTGTTTTGCGTTCGGCCGACACCGTTAGTAAATTAAAACCGCTGATATATACCCCCATTTCTTTCAGTACTTTCTTCCTGCCCAGCAATCCGCTCATATCATAAGAGATCTGGACTTTCGCCAGGTCTATACGGTCAGTTTTGTACAACCAGAAATCTGAACTGCGGAAATTATTATCGCTGGCAAATGTTGTAAGACGGGGATATTTGGCGGTTTGCGCTGTTTCGGGCGTCCAGCGGTCTCTTACCACGGCAGAATATTTATCTTCTCCATCTACCCAGAACCAGGAGCTATTCTTCATACCATACGCGCCAAAACGCCCTACAGCCAGCGCAAAGAAGGAGAAGTTTCTCCATTTGGCACTCAGGTTAAGTCCCAATGTAAGCGGAGAACCAGCCCAGCCGGCACGACCCAGGTACACTTCATCGCGGGCATCAATAATGCCGTCCCCATTTTGATCTTTATACTTAATATCGCCTGGTTTTACCTGGCCAAAAGCCTGGGCCGGAGAATTTTTAATATCATCTGCATCCCGGAAGAATCCCTGGTTTTGTAATCCCCATATAGCATCCAAAGGCTTACCCTGACGATATTGATAGTTATCAGCATACAACTCCGCGCGTTTCGCTGCGGTTGTTTTATAATAGCTGCCTACCAGTCCTATTGTATAACTGACCTCCCGCAACTTGTTATGGAAGCTAAGGCTGAAATCGGCGCCCACTCGTTTATCATCGTTATAATTGATGTAGGGGATAAAAGAGGATGACGGGAACCCGGTGGTGAAATAAGAAGGATAAAGTACATCTGGCTGAATGATATTTCCGGTAATTTTATTGACGAAGAAATTACCTTCCAGTTTTATTAACTGATGAAAGAAAGAGCCATCCAGGCCAATACTGATTTCTTCCCTTTTGGGAAAACGCATATCAGGATTGGCGCCCCGGCGCGACTCTGTAGCCTGCACGCCAGTACCATCTTTCCAGCCAAACCAGCTTCCCTGCGTGGTATATACTCCCTGGTATAAATAATATGAGGCTATATCCAGGTCAGTATGCAATACTCCCGCGGAAGCAGTCAAACGCAGCTCATCAATGGCCGATATTGCCCGCAGGAAAGGTGCATTACTAATTCGCCAGCCCAGTGACACCGTTGGAGAAAAAGCATTTCTATTTCCTTCCGGCAGCTTCGCACTATGAATCATGGCACTGCTAAAATCTATGTAGTAGGTGTTTTTAAAATCATAGCCCAGCTGCAAACCCAGGTTAGCATTGCTGGTACGGTGATATACCGCCGACTCTGATTGCTGGAAACCATTCACCAGTAAAACAGCAGAAAGATGGTGCTTGCCACGGATGGTATTCAGGTAATTAAACTGGCCAGTAGCAGCAATAGTCTGACGATACCAGCTACTGCTAACATTCTGTACGCCGGAAGTAGCATCCTGCCCATATTGTGTCAGGCTGCTGATTAAGTCCTTACCGGAATAAGTATTCCAGGTGGGAGCATACACCACGTAATTATTATTATAAGCCAGGTTGTAAGATGTATTATAATCAACTGCAAACGTGGCACGGAAAGTAAGTCCTTTCAGCAAATTTCTAAGGTCTGCATTCACGCCTGTATTGAACAGGAACTGCCGGCTAATATAACGGTTGTTACCACCGGCGTAGATCGCCGCAAAAGGATTTGTCTGATCCAGCTGTGTTCCTCCCAGCAAATACTTCCCGTCGATAATATGATTACTGTTTTTTACGAGCACATTGGATGCCTCATCATCTCCTTCTATTCTATCTAAAGGAATAAGTGGCGCAAAACGATAAGGGCGCAAGTTTGCAGCACTTCCCCAGTAATCCGTATTTACTCCCCTTCCGGTATAAAAGATAGCGCTGGCATCAACATTACAGGAAATATAATCGCTCAGGTTAACGTCTACGTTACCACGCAGATTGAGGCGGTCAGATTTCCCATTTTGCCGGGCCTCACCAAAATTGAGCAACGATCCGGAAGCCTGGTAACCGATATTCGTATAATAGCGTGCCTTATTATTTCCACCGGATATTTCCGCCGTTACATCGTAGCGGCTAAAGAATTTTTTAAGGTATTCATCTGAATAATAATCTACATCGGGATACCTGTATTTATTCTTACCGGAAGCATACTGATAAATAGTCTCAGGGCTATATAAATCCGTAAGTCCATCATTACGGCGCGCCTCATTATAGAGCGTCATATACTCCGCTGATCCCAGGTAGGTGGGATATGCTTTGGGGACGTTGATCCCGCCGTTTGCTCTTACGTCTATCCGTTGATTACCGGCTTTTCCTCTCTTGGTAGTAATATATACCACCCCTTTCGCGGCCCGGCTGCCATATAATGCCACTGCATTCACCCCTTTGAGAAAAGAGATTTGCGCTATTTCGGTGGGCAGTACATTGGTAGCCTCGCGGGGCACGCCATCAATGACAAGCAGGTAATTTCCCATTCCCCATATACTATTACCGTTAAAACCACTGGCCCAGCTCTCCATATTTTCGAGGCTATAGTTCATATAGTTTTGTGTCATTTGCGGCAATACGTCTACCACGGAAATACCACCCGGCAGCTCTCTTTTGTTCAGCTTGCGGAATGCTACCTGCACCATATTGTTGTCAGGAACATTTGATATCGCAATGCCCGTAGTATCTTGTGCCTGCGCCACCGGCATGAGGCCCGTCAGCGCTATAGCGGCTATTAATGCTTTCATCTGATTCATGAATTTTTGAAATTAGCGTAAACGATACAAGTAGGAATTGTACGTTTTACCAACCAGGATTCTGTTTAAACTCCAGGTACATATTGGCGTCTGCATTTTTCAGCGGCAACCAATAGTGTTTCTCGGAATACTTGCGTTCCAGGATTACCGCTTCACGTAAGTTGAGTACCCTATTATTCGTGGGATCAGTAGTACTGAATGCTGGCGACCGGTCAAACTCAACAGATTTTTTTAGGGTATACGGACTTTGTATCAGCAACATCCACCTTCTCAGGTCATTAAAGCGATGGCCTTCAAAAGAGAGTTCCACCGCCCTTTCGCGCCGGACTTCGCTCATAAATTCATCCAGCGCACCAGTAAAGCGTGCGGCCACATGTCCCGCTCCTGCCCGGTCGCGGATCGCATTAATGGCGTCCAATGCCGTTTTGGTATAATTACCGGATTTTCCTGTAGCGGATCCATATCCCTCAGCCGCTGCTTCTGCGTACATCAGATACACGTCTGCCAGGCGCATGTAAGGCAGATGGATATTGAGCGCTTTATCATAGCTCCAACCGTTATCAAATCTATTGGCAGTCATTGGAACAAACTTGTGGAGCAAATAACCGGTGCGGCTGGCGCTACTAACATCGCGGTAACTGCCACCGGTGAAAAGATTCGCGTAGCGGTTCTTTTCGTCTGTAGTAGCACCTTGCACACATTTCACGCCATCGAAAATGATATCATTATAAAAACGGGGATCCCTTCCTTTCCAGGGGTATGCCGGATCGTAGCCCGATTCCGGATCTGCCTGTGTAATGTTTTTGATGGGTAGCCCATTAGCCATGCCATAATAATCTACGTAGTTAGCAGTAGGCGCAAAGGTGATGGTTTCCCCTGTCAGCAAAGCGGAACCATACTGTTTTGCGGTGCCATAGGTAGAACCATGTGCACCATAGTAAGGACCGCGAAAAATAGCTTCTGTACTGCCTGGCATTAGCCAATTTTGGCCGGCGCTATAGAAATTAGTATAGTACTTTGAAAAATCCACGAGACTATATGGAGCGTCGCCCGACTCGCAGCGTTGCAACAGTTCACCGAAGGCTTCGGCCGCTTTCTGGCAGTAGGTGGTGCTGTAGGTTTTGCTGCCGGTAGATACATAATTCATCAGCGGACTTCCAGCCCATAGGTAGTTTTTCCCGAGATAACCCAACGCCATGATCTTATTAATGCGTAGCTGATTTTTTCCCAGCGTCCTTTTCCCGGCAATAGTATTATCCCAGTTTACCGGCAGCAGCTTTGCCGCTTCACTGAAATCTGCAGCTGCTTTATCTGCGCATTCGTTATACTTCAGCCTGGGCAATGTTAGCTTCTGATCGCCCGGAAGTACTTTATCGATATAGGGCAATCCACCAAAATACTGAATGAACATAAAATGAAACCAACCTCTGAAAAACAATAGCTGACCTTTGATCAGGTCTTTTTCTTCCTGGGTGGCATCGGTGAGCTTATTGAGGTTTTCGAGGCCCATATTGGCTTTACGAATGCCATACCAGCCCAGTTTCCACAATGATTTTGCCATTCGGTCGTCGTTGGTGCTGGTGTTGTTCCGATCCATCCACCCTGCCTGCCAGCCATCAAATTGTGATTGCCATCCCCAGAAATCACCGTTATCTATTTTTATAATGAAATGAAAATCACGCGCGGTAGATTGAATTTCATCTTCCCCCCAATTCCAGGAATTCGTCCAGTAAGCATTTGTAAAATCCGGGATGCAGTGATAGAGTTCTTCGGTATACCCCTGAAAACTAATGAAGGTTTTAAAGGCATTATCTGCCGATACAATAGATTGTGGTTCCCTGTCGAGAAACTTTGTACAGGATGACAGGCCATGAATGGCGGTTATGCCAAAGGTTGCCAATAACAGCTTTATATATTTATTCATAACGGTCATGTTTAGAAGGTAAAATTGGCGCCGAGATTATAACGCTTTACAGTAGGATATGCTCCCTGCGATGCCCAGCCAGTGCCGGCAAAGTTTGATTCACGGTCATCCGGCATCTTGCTCCAGGCCGCCAGATTATTCCCGTTGAGATATACTCTCAGCGATTCAAGCCCTACACGCTTTATAAAGCCTGTGTTAAATGTATAGGCAATTTCTGCGTTCTTTAGTCGCAGATAGGAACCATCATACATATATTGAGTACCCCGGTAATAATCTGCCGGTGTTGACAACCAGCGGGGCATTGGCACATCTCCATTGGTGTTGTTCTTTGACCAGTAACTACCCTCATCATAAACGGTATGTCCCTGGGATCCCAAACTATTAAAAACCACCTGGCGGGTGACGTTATTAGCGGCATAGAATTGTACAAAAGCACTCATTCCTCTCCAGTCTACGCCCAAAGTGGCATTGTAGGTATTCGTAGGCCAGCCGCTATGTCCATAAGGGATATTATCCCGCGCGTCAATCACACCATCACCGTTGTAATCCACGAGGTAATAGTTGCCCGGTAATTTCTGATTGTCGTTGGTATTATGTATTGTACTACCATACAGCTCATCCCAGGTGTTATAGTATCCCTGGCTCACGTAGGAATAAGCCTGACCAATCTGCATGCCTTCCGATTTTTGATAAGCCGGCAGCAATGCGGGGTTATCAGCCTCGATGACTTTATTTTTTGTATGGGTCATATTCAGATCGGCCCAAACCCGGGTTTGTTTAGATGCCTGGTAGTTGAAGTGCAGCTCCAGCTCATAACCCTGGGAATTTACCCTGCCCAGGTTGGCCACCGGTGGCGTGGCACCATAATAAGAAGGTACGGAAGACCGGTTAGCTAATAATATTTTAGAGCGCCTGTCCTGGAAGAAATCAGCCTTACCTTTTATGAATCCTTTGAATAATTCAAAGTCGGTACCCACATTGAATTTCTCTGCCTGCTCCCACTGCACATTGGGATTACCTACAGTAGCTTCCCGGTACCAGTTATATGGACTTTGCTCGGCGCCTTCCCCGGTGGTGCCCAGTCGCGCCTGTCCGCCATATGCCCAGTCGGTAAGGTATAAAAAGCGGCCCGCCACGTTATCAAAACCCGTTTGTCCGTATGAAGCACGGAACTTTAACAGATCCAGGAACCTGATATTCTTCATGAATTTTTCATTGGATACAATCCAGTTTACACCCCCTGAGGAGAAGAAGGCAAACCGGTATTTGGGGGCAAATTTTTCGGAACCGTTATAAGCGCCATTATACTCGAACGTATACTTATCATTGTAGGTATAGGTGGTACGAAACACCCAGTCTTCCCGGTACGAGGGTATCATGCTGCCGTAAGCGGTAACATTGCGATTCAGGAGTCCCATGGCGGTTACACTGTGCTTATCCGCAATGGTTTTGGCATAATTCAGCTGCAACTGGTAGAATAACCGGCGCTGGTTATCCGTCACCGCTCCTGCTGCCGGCGTCCATTTTACCCCTTCCTGGAAATCGAAATTGGTTACACCGTCAAAAGCGCTCTTATAAAATACATTCCCCGTGGCAGGATCGATCCATTTACGCTGAACATCATTATAAAGGTCATTGACTCCCCTGTTACTTTCCACGAAAGTATTGTCCATGGAAAGCGTACCATTAAACTTTAATCCTTTAAGGAGCATATCCAGGTTTTGTTCCACCGTAAAGTCGGTGGTGATGCGGGTAGTGGTCTGATATTGGATACCACCTACAGCCAGGTTTCTGGCCGAATTCTCCGCCCTTCCTTCATTGGGTGCATAGTACCCCCAGGAGCCATCGGAATATACCGGTAGAAATACATCCGGCGCAGTGGTATAGGCATCAATCCAGGATCCATACTGATTACCGGAAAATCCCCACGGACTTTTCCGTACACCATACGAACCCGCGAGATTTACTTTAAAGAGCGTAGACGACGTTAATTGAAAATCCAGGTTAGAACGTGCATTTAACCGGTTAAAGCCGAAACCGGGTTTATACCCGCGTTTATTATCATAAATTTTAAAAAGATCTGCTTCATGCAGAAAGTCTGCACTGGTAAAGTATTTGACAAAACGCGTCCCCCCGCTGATATTCACGTTGGCATTTTGCGACATCGCATGATCCTTGAATAAGGTTTTTGCCCAATCTACATTAGGATAGCGTTCCGCTTCTTCCAGGTTGGCCGGGTGCCGGTATTTATCTAAAATGGCCTGTGGGTAGTAGTTGTTCCAGCTTTCAGGCTTCAATGCCAACTCGTACTCAATAGCTTCGTTAACGGTACGAAGCGCATCATATGAATCTGCTTTGCCCGGTAATTTAGAAGGCGCTTTCATAATGGTATTCACGGTAGCGCGAATAGATGCTTTCCCCGCTTTTCCTCTTTTGGTGGTAATGAGGATAACGCCGTTGGCGCCGCGTGAACCAAATACTGCAGTTGCCGAAGCATCTTTTAAAACGGTGACCGTTTCTACAGAGCCTATATCCACACTGCTCATAGGACGTTCCACCCCATCCACCAGGATCAGGGGATTGCTATTATTCCAGGTGCTAAGACCACGGATAAGCAGCTGGGGGTCTTCTTCGCCGGGCAACCCCGTACTTTGGGCAGTAATCAAACCAGGTACATTCCCGGTGAGCGCTGCACCAATATTTGATACGCCGCCTGCCCGTTCCAGTACTTTGCCGGTAGTTTGGGAAACAGCAGCTACCACACTTGCCTGTTTCTGCCGGCCATAACCCACTACTATTACATCTTCTAAGCCAACCACTTTATCTTTCATGACAACAGCTATATCCGATCTGTTCTGGATATTTACTTCCTGTGATACTTTTCCTATGTAGCTAAAAACAAGTACCTGTTTGCCAGACGGAACATGAATGGCGAACTTACCATCCCCATCCGTACTGGTACTTACCTTCGTATCTTTTACCAGTACTGTTATACCCGGGATGGGCGTCTTTTTCTCATCCAGCACTACTCCCCGGACCAGACCTGCATCCTGGGCTTGTAACGGCAAATAACCGGGTAATGCCGACAACATAAACGCCGTCACTACCAGCCATTTCCATGACATCTGCGAAAGAATCATTTTAAACATGGAATTCAAAAAATTTAATGTTAGGGCAATAAGGGTGCTGACAGCCTGTAAAAGACCATCGCGCCGGAATACCGGCATAAACAATCACAATGCGATAAAAAGACAGTACAGCGATAGCAATGCTGATACTACCCGGTTAAGGATGAAACTGAAATTGGTTGTAATGGGACGTGGTGACCCAGACGCATTGAAATTTCATAAGTAATCATTTAGCGTTTTAAGTAGCGCATTTTTTCATAACGTAACAATTGAAGAAGGGTGACAAGATATTGGAACAAAAAACATGAATCGAATCTACAATAGGGAAGTATATATCCATGGCACTAATCTCCAAAAGGATAGCAATAATGTCTAAACAGACAGCCCCCTTACCTCCCGGCGTTTAACAGCCATTGTAATAACCAGCAACGCATTTATTTAAAAAGCTGTTGGGCGAAGTTGAATAAGTTATTTCTCCATACCGGCCAGGTATGGCCGCCCGGATATTCGCTATAGGCATATCTGATCTTTAGTTCATCCAACTTTGCCAGCATAAGCTGGCAGTTCTTAAAGGCAATATCCTCTTTTCCTCCCATTGAAATCCACAGTGCTTTCAGGCGGTTGTTAATCGTGGTGGCATTAGCTTTCATAAAATCATACTGAGCTGCTGCAACGGCACTTTGCCTCGGCTGCAGCCAGCCCGAACTAAATACTCCCAGGTAGGAAAACAGCTCCGTGTTTTTAATACCAGTGTAAAGCGTATGAATGCCTCCCATAGATAAACCAGCTAATGCCCTTTTGCTGGCATCGGTTTCAACGCGAAATTGCTTTTCTACCAGGGGAATAATCACCTCCTTCAGCTCCGACTCAAATGTTGTCAATGATGATTCATCGAAAGCCGTACCGCCAACATTAGCATCCGGCATCACGATCAACATGGGTTCGGCTTTTTTCGAAGCAATCAAATTATCCATGATCAGGTCGGCCTTGCCTTGTTTGGCCCAGCCAGTTTCATTTTCGCCACCACCGTGTAAAATATAGAGCACCGGATATTTCCTTTTTGTATTTTCGTCATAGCCGGGCGGGGTATAGATATATAACTGCCGCCATGCACCTGTAACCCTGGAAAAATATTTCCTGGTGCGGATATCTCCGTGCGGCACGTCTTTCAGGGCATAATAATTGGCGCCGGGTATTTCAATACCGGCTGCCATTCTTCCCATACCATAAAAAGTTTCACTGGCGGGATCGGCAACGGCCACGCCATCTATCAGCAATGAATAGTAGTGAAAGCCCTCCCCTATGGAATCTGTTGTTACTGTCCACAAACCACCGGAATCTTTTACCATATCATATTTACGGCCCAGGTCTACCTGTACCGTCCGCGCTTCCGGCGCTTTAACCTGGAAGATCACACGGTGATCGGCCAGTATCTGCGGATACTTTGCATTGCGCACATTGGTCTCCGCAGGTACGCCTGCCACTTGATATTTTGAGAAGGTGGTAGTGTCTACTGGTTTAAAAATCAGTTGGGAAAACATATATAATCCATTCTTCCACACTTTAAAATCGTGTACGCCCGACTCAATGTAATAGATATGCGGCACATTGTTCTTTTGCAGGTAATCGTGCGTGCGCTTACTGAAGGTAATTAATCCATCGCTGGCGCCGCAGGAGATCCAAAGCAGCTTTATTTGCTGTTTTGCGGCTGCAGGATCCGGCACCAGCTGTTCCGGTGTTTTGGTATTGGGGGCAGATGAGAAGCCGCCTATCCATGCAAATTTATCCAGGTTGCCGAGACCAAAATTCAGTGACTGCCCCCCGCCCATCGACAAGCCCGCAATGGCCCGGTGATCCTTGTCGGTGTAAACAGGATACTTCTTTTGTACATACGGGATAAGATCGCTTAGTAAATCTTTTTCAAAAGTGGCAAACGCCTGTACTTTGTCCGGCGCCATAATATTACCTGTTGCCCGGTCGTCTTTCATGGCCCTGCCGTTGGGCATGACTACGATCATCGGCTCAATTTTCCCATCGGCGTATAAGTTATCCAGGATTACCTGGGGCGAGCCGCCATTTAACCATTCTTTTTCGTCACCTCCGATACCATGCAGCAGGTATAGTACCGGGTACTTATGTTGCCGGGAAAATCCTGGTGGGGTATAAATCAGCGCCCTGCGCGGATTACCTACTGTTGTGGAGTTGTAACTGATGGTATCGATGCTGCCGTGTGATATTGCTGCACGCGGGATGTCAAAACCCGGTGCTGCATGTTCAACAACGTTTTGGGTAAACGCAGGTAGCGCAGCCCATAGAAAAACAGAAAGACCAAATAGTGTTTTTTTCATATCGTGGGATTTTTTACGTCTATATAAATTTGTCGACCGGTTATTCCCTAAAATAATAAATGTCATTTAAACAGTTAATATAATAACAGGAACATTGCCACCAAAGCGGCCCGTTATTTTTCTTGTCTTAAGAGCCGAACGCTTTCTATCATAATATCTCCAGGAGACTTCCCGGGGAACCGGATAAAAAGATCATGTTGACCAGACACCTGGCGCAGGCTGCCTGTGTGGAGGAGGCGCCCGCCAGGTTTTACCTGCACTACTGCAACCTGTTTTCCTTTCTCGAGGTCGTCTGTCAGTAGTTCCAATTGGCCACCCCGGGTAGCATTACCTGTTATTTCAACCGCCTTTGCTTCGCCGGCGGCTCCAAAATCCACTCCTGATATCATTAACCATCCACCATGTACAGAAGAAGTACTAACGCCGGTACCTTGCCCTTGTTTTATTTTGCTGATACCATAATAGTTGCTGCTTCCTATAGCCGGCAGTGAGGAAAATCCGTCTTTACAAACAAAAAAGCGAAAGTCAACCGGGCCTCTTTCTGCAAACAGCCCGATGCTGGTACCTACCCAGCTGTTAAAATCAGGTTGCGCTTTATCGATGGGCACTGCACTTACGGGCACACCCACCTGCTGCCAGTTTTTACCGTCGGTACTGAAGAAGCCGGTTAACTGGTGTTCAAACCTTTGCAGTTTAAGCCAAACATCTTTTCCTTTAGGGCGAGGTAATTCTCTCAAGGCTGTATCCAATTGAAACACAATACGTGGATTTTTCCCTGAAGCATAATAAAGGCGGGCTACTACGCTTTGCTTTCCATTGGTAAGATAAATACCACCCTGCGCTGCTGCATTGCTGTTGGTCACTTGTACCTGCGTAACAGCCGAATAGTAATGATCCGTTTCCTTTTGTAGCAGGTGTGTTCGCCCGGTATCCGGGGACAGGCGGATCCATCCTTTGTGTTGGGTCAACGAATAGGCAGCGGCCGCAGATTTTGTTAAGAAATGCCACCAGGGCCCCAGGCTATCGGTGTCAAAACGATCTGTATGTACACTGCGCCAGGGCGTGTTATCATTATCCAGTGCGGGCTTCGGTACCGGACCACTAGCCGGTGCTACTCCCCACGGACGGTCGCCTTCCCATAATACCCGGTAAAGCGATGTTTGTCGCCCCATGCCGGACCAATCATCGTTGCCATGCTTTTCATAACTCTGACCTATGGTCCACCAGGTGCCATCTGCCAGTTGTACGGGCGCTGAAATATGATTGGGACGCGGGAACGTATTGTTGGGGTCCGTAATAGGCTTGAAAAAATCGCCCAGTCGCTCCCACTTCGAGGAATCGGCCGTTAACTCCTTTGTCCGCAAAACATATTGGCCGCCTGATACGTCACCGGCGGGGAAATAATAATAGTAGCCATTCCGCTTACACATCACCGGACCTTCCGCCCAGCTGTACTGGAGTTTCGCGTTCATCCAATCGAGGTCGATCACTGAGTCGGTGAGTTGTCCATCCTTTCCGAGTGCCTGCAACCTGTTCACTTTCTGGCCATTTTTTATCACCATATAAGGCTTACCATCATCATCTACAAAAATGGAATTATCATAGCCGAGTGGTCCTGTCCCCGCATTTTCGTTTACCCGTACCGGGTGAGACCATGGCCCGGCCGGTGATGATGCCTTCGAAAACCATTGTCCCTGCGAAGAAAAATAAATCCAATAAGACCCATAAAAATAAGTGATGGCCCCCTGCCATACACCTGCTCCCGGGCGGTCTGTTACTATATTGGTATTTGCCGGCGATAACACACGACTAACCACTTTCCAATGTACCAGGTCTGTGGAATGATAAATGGGTAGATAGGGATTAAAATGAAAAGAAGAGCCACAGTGATAAAAATCGTTTCCTACCTTCAGCAACGTAGGATCAGGATGATCGCCGGGCAAGACCGGGTTCACATAGGTATTAACCGAGGTATAAAAATGGACAGCCGCCATTTCCTCTTCCGGCGACGGATCAAATGAGCGAATAGCATTACTTTGCTGGGTAAACCCGTTTTTTATCATCAAAGTCAAACCTATAAAGACAAAAATCAATACTCTTAAAAACATCTGGCAACTATTTTTTGTGAGTACAAAGTAATCAGCCCTCCCCTCAAGTGACCGCCACAAATGTTGAAATAACGAGTAAAAATGTTTCGTCAGGGAATATAAGAGATCTAAACCTCCCATTCTTAGCGTGTATTTATTTAATGGGGGGGGTAGTTGTATAAAATACATCAAACACGACATAATGACAGGAAAGGGTGGATATTAGAAAAGAAAAAAGCCCCGCAAAGAGGTTTAGCCAGGAAAATTATTTCAAAACCCAGGTGTTGTAACATTTCTTCCCACAATCTGTAACATTTGGGGCCCCTGTTTTAAAGAACATCTTAGTAGTTTCACCTCAGCTTATCGAGGGAGAGATTTCCAGTTATGAAAAATTAAGAGAAAGATTTCCAGTTATGAAAAACCCGCTATTGCCGTTAATCTTCCAATGGCTTCCCCTGCGTGCCGCCACGCTGTCAGCATCCTCATTGAAGTATCACTGTATTCATGATGTACTCAACCAATATATAAATATGAAAATATGAAATCATCCAAAACGAATCACTGACGATTGTAGCTGCTATGGGCACCCTATTAATTCCTTTCGCAGGTGATGATGCCTTTGTTCAAAGATTATCAGATAAGATTACCGCGGCTTCGGCCCCAGGGAGCTTTCATTGCGGTCTAAAACATCAACAATACCGTTGCTGCCGATGAGGTGGCACCCCGGACGGGCTTTCTCTGCGATAAAGGGTACGACCTGTCTTGCCGCTTTTGCTTTTTCCGGATTGATTCACTTAAACCATTCAACGTTTATGAAAACAAAACTACTGCAACCATTTAATCACAGCGCTATGTTACCCGTTATTCGCGGATCTTTTATGTCGGCTAAAGCATACCCGCTGTTCAGGCAAAAGGTGCTTGCCATCCTCTGTTTGCTCTCCGTATGTACGACGTTTCCGGGCTATAACGTGAACGCACAGACCACCGCCAGCTATACCTGGAAGAATGCACCTATTGGCGGTGGCGGATTTGTAACGGGCATTATTACCCACAAAACATCCGGCGACAGGTATTGCCGCACGGATGTAGGCGGAGCCTATCGCTGGGATGCGGCGAATAATAAATGGATTCAGTTACTCGACTGGCTTAACGAGTCTGAAAATGGCTTTATTGGCGTGGAAGCCTTAGCACTGGACCCACAGAATGCCAATAATGTTTATATGCTCTGTGGGACTTCTTATATCAATGGCGGAAGAACGGCCATATTGAAATCCACGGACAAAGGGAATACTTTCACTTATACCGACGTTACGGCTAAATTTAAAGCGCATGGAAATGGCAACGGACGCGGGAATGGAGAACGCCTTGCAGTAGATCCCAAAAACAGTAACATATTATTCTGCGGAACCAGGGCCAACGGACTTTGGAAAAGTACGGATGGCGGCGTTACCTGGAACCTTGCCTGGAATGGCGTTACTACTACCCCCAATGAAAACGGGATATGTTTTGTCATGTATGATCCTTCCGGTAACGTAGTGGGCGGGGCTAGCCAAACCATTTACATAGGCGTTTCCCGCACCGGCAGTGGGAATATCTATAAGAGTACAGACGGAGGAGCCACCTTTACCAACATTTCTGCCACAACCAGTTTTATGCCGCACCGGGCAGCGCTGCAGGGAACAACCATGTATGTTACCTATTCGGATGATGCCGGCCCGCAATCCAGTGGAGGCAATGGAAAGTTATATAAGCTCAACACCGCCACCGGTGTGTGGACAAACGTTACTCCTGTTTCTTCGAAGGATTATCCATACGGGGGAGTAAGTATCGACCCAACGAATGTTAACCGGGTCATCGTTTCTTCGTGTGGCATGTATTGGAACAACCAGTTTGGTACCGGCTGGGGAGACTTTATTTTTCTCTCTACCGACGGCGGAGCTACCTGGACCCTTAAAAACGGTACGAATGCCACCTATGACAGCAACGGCATGGCATGGACTAACGGCGGCGCCGTTAACTGGATGGACTGTATCGAGTTTGACCAGTCCAACCTTTCAAAAGTGCGGGTTATCGGCGGAGGTGGCGTATATACCTGTTCCGATATCACCGCTGCAAATCCTTCCTGGAAATACGATGTAATAGGGCTTGAAGAAACAGCGTTACTCGACGGCATCAGTATTCCCGGAGGCCCATTTATTTCTTCCTTTGGAGATGTAACGGGCTTTGTGCATGAGCCGCTGACTTCCTATCCGGCCAAAAAACTTAGTCCCACAGATGGTAACAACCAAAGCATTGCATATGCCGCAGGCAATACCAACAAGGTGGTAAGAGCTTCTAACGGAGGAAACGTTGTTTACTACTCGAACGACAAAGGTGCCACCTGGACGGGGGTTGCTACCAATATGGGCTCCCAGGGAAGGGTGGCCGTCAGTGCCGACGGAGGCACGATACTGCATTGTCCCGGAGGTTCCACCACCACCTACTATACCACCAACAACGGAGCCAGCTGGTCTGCCTGTTCAGGTGTATCTCTCGGCGACGCTGCACCGGTAGCAGACCAGGTAAATTCGAACTATTTTTATATCTACTATCCCTCCAACGGGCAGCTGCTGCGGAGCGCTAATAAAGGAGCCAGTTTTTCGGTAGCAGGTATGCCCGGCGCGTCAACGGCAAACTATCCATGGGAAGCCGCCCAAATCCGTACAGTGCCGGGCTTTGAAGGACATGTGTGGGTACCTCTAGGCCGCAATGGATTAAAATACTCCACCAACTACGGAACCGCATATACGACTGTTTCAAATGTAACCTATTGTAAAACCATAGGTATAGGAAAGACAATGCCCGGATCGAATTATCCGACTATTTTTATCTGGGGCACCGTATCAGGTGTGACCGGTCTTTTCAGATCAACAGACCAGGGGGCTACCTGGGCCAGGTTAAATGATGATGCTCATCAGTTTGCAGGTGCTCCATTGCTGATTGGCGACATGAACGTTGCCGGAAGAGTATATATGAGCGCCGGCGGCGGAAGAGGTCTAATTTATTGGGACCCCGCCGCCTGCACGCCTACCGCCATTACCCCATACGTACAGGTTAATGGCGGAACCTGGCAGCAAACAGCCAATGCCGCTGTAACTGCCGGCAGCAACATACAATTTGGTCCTCAGCCCATACAGGGAGGATCATGGAGCGGGCCGAATAATTTTAGTGCGGCCACAAGGGAAGTATTCATTTCAAATATCCAGGCTAACCAGGTTGGCAACTACGTAGCCACGTATACCAATAGCGGAGGATGCCAAAGCACGCAGACGTTCAACATCACCATGACCAGCTCCCTGTTGCAAACAAAGGTTAACACTAATGATGATGCTGTCAGCCTATATCCGAATCCTACAAGTACAGGCAGGTTTACGATTCTTCTTCCGGAAATCTCCGAAAATACAGTCATAAGAATTTATGATAACCAGGGCAAAATACTTTACGAAAAGATAGCTCGCAGCGGTAACAAAATAGAGATCAATTCACGGCTTGGAGCGGGATTTTATCTTGTCACAATCGATTCGAAAACATTTAGGTTCACTAAGAAGCTAATCGTTCAATAACAACTATTTCACTGGCTCCTGGGAATGCTTCCAGTAAAGCATTTCCAGGAATCCCAGGCGATTTCGACCCACGGGTTAGCCGCAGGCCTATACTATATACAGATAAAAAACCGGGAGATGACTATAACAATTGCAGGCAGCATAACAACAGCAGTGATGTCTGTATTCAAAATGTTTTCAAATATTTTCAAGCCGGTATGCACCTTCTCAGTGCAATTTGTTTACTTTTTCCAAACTCATAGTATATAACTCCCGGCTTTCCTTGCTGAAATATACTTTCGTACATATTGTATGTAAAGATGTTAAAGCAATTGCCATTGTTTGAAATACGCGCTACCCTCTCTATGTTTCAGTAATATAAATGCGAAAGCATTGTAGTATTTATACTACACACGCTGCAACGCATCGGCCGAAATCCGGCCGGCATCTTACTTTCAACCGGCCACAATAAAAAACTAAATACACTTCGCTAACCCATCTTATTCCAAAAAATTTGCGCTTCAGCAAATACTACTTATCTTGTATCGTCAGTGAATTTATACAAAATAGTAAACCCATTTTGAAAACCCATATCAACAAGCCTTCGTAAAAGCCCTCATACAACGTTCTCATAATAAACCATACAGAAAACCGCGATTTATCAATTTAATCACTATTCTATGACGCTCCGTAACCTTTATGGAAACCCTCCCTGCGTGGCTGATAACTATCAGCTCATTGTAGACACCCTTACCGATTGGGGTATCACTTTATATACCGGCGTTACCGGCGGTGGTGTTATTCACCTCCTAAAGCACCTCAAGCCCTTTGACGACCTGCCCTCCAATGAACCTGCTTTTCTAACGCTGGGCGAATACAGCGCGGGATTTGTCCCCCTGGGCTATTACCTGGCAAGCGGTAAAATAGCCGCCGCTGTGGCCACTACCGGCGCCGCCACCAGGTTGATCACCTGCGGACTCAGTGACGCCAAGTTGCACGACATACCGGCAGTTTTTATTGTGCCCGTTTCCGGTAGTAATACCATAGGCTTCTCTCCATTACAGGATACTTCCGTATATGGCAGCAATACTATAGCACAGCTACGGGCAGAACTGGGAGAAGCTGTTTTTGTACTGAATGATCCATTTTCATTAACGACTCAACTGGCCCAGGCGAAAGCCATGCTGGACCGCTCCAAACCGGTGGTATTGGTGTTAGACAATGAAGCCGTAGGAAGTCCTTTAATGGAGTATACTATGCCGATGGCCGAAGAAGAAAGATCGGTAGAAGACGATTTCCTGGATGCATTTGTGTCTACATTCCGGAAAACAGTGGATGATAAGCGGGTAGTACTGCTGGTAGGAGAAGAAATGGCACGTTATCGCCATGCCAAACAACTCACCACGCAGCTATGCGAACAATTACAGGCCGCCGCCATCTGGAGCATCAACGGCGCCAACGCGGTGAGCCAGGACAACCCTTACGGTTACGGCTATATTTCCTTTGGGGGAAATGATAAGGCTATGTCTTTATTTAATTCACTTGGTGCACAGGATGTACTGCTGGTACTGGGGGCCTGCCCCGATGAATACACCATTAATTTTAGTGGTTTTAATGCCGCGCATACTTTCTTCCTGGGGAATATTTCCGAGGCATATGGACTGGTAGAAAATAGTCTGCGCCACGTGGCTACAGGCGGGTATGACCATGTGTACGGACCGCTGGACATTTTGTTAGGCGCACTGATAGACGCCGGTCAACGCTATCCTTTTACCAACAGGCCTATGGCAAAGGCGCCGGCAGATCTGAACGACCGCCCGTTTGCCACGCCGAGGGAAGGATATGTGAATATGGCTACTTTATATCAGCGCCTCAATAAGTGGTGGCCGGTACATTCGCTGGGAATAGACGATGTTTGCCTGGCTTATAAAGACCGGCAATATGTAACCCAAAGACCTAATGATAATATCGACTTCTACTCCCTCTATCGCGGTTCCGCCATGGGTGGTGCTTTTGGGGCAGCGGTCGGAGCTAAACTAGCTGACCCTGATCGCCCCGTTTTTTTGTTCACCGGCGATGGCTGTTTTCGCCTGTTCTCCGGTTCTTTAGGAGAAGTGAGCCAGCTCGGCATCATCATTTTCCTGCTGAACAATGAGTCGTTGTCTATCGTTGAGCAGGGACTGGAAAAAGTACTACCTGGTATCGCCGCACCGCACTATCATGCCCGTGTGGCAGCAATTGATTATTGCGCTATCGCGAGGGCTTGCGGCTGGGAGGCAGCACGATTGCAGCCCGATCTGAGTAACCTCGGAGAACTGCTGCATCGTATCGAAATGGACGGGCAACGTTCCCTGCTAATTGAAATACCCGTAGATCACCAGCAGGAGCTGGGCCAAAATCCCCGTCTCAAAAATTTATAATTACAAATGTATGTCGTCAGTTCTTTCTTTAATCACACAAATAGACCAGAATTTCCTCGACAGGAACGGCAAGGGACTTCCCACGCCAGCTGGCATTACTGCTCGCGCGCAGTGGTTGCACGAAGCGGCGCCCTATAGTATCCTTGCGCACGGAACAGGCACGGACCCACATTTTATTTATGCGAATCAATTTGCCTTATCCTGTTTTAAATATAACATAGCAGAACTCTTGCAGCTTCCTTCCCGGCTGAGTGCAGCACCGCAGGACAGAAGTGAACGGGAGCGGTTACTACACGATGTCACGCTCAATGGCATCGCTTACCACTATACCGGCCCTCGCGTTGATAAATACGGAAATACTTTTACTATTTACGATGGCGTGGTATGGCGATTAACGCATCCCGACGGATTACCGCTCGGACAAGCGGCGCTTTTCTGGCTTCAGGAGGAAGAAAGGCCCGCGTGGTATACAGGCATCAGATAGGAATATAAAATAGGACAGTCAGTAAGAGGCTGTATCATAAATAAATGGTACAGCCTCTTCTTTTTTGATGGTGCATTTTATCAATTTGAGATAATATCTTAAAAAATCAATATTCTTTTGTCATTTTACGCCGCCTTTTTACGAAGATTATGTGCCAATGCTAATAACCCAGCTTCAATACTCACCTTGTCCATACCTCGCATCATAAATCGTTTAAAAAGATGATTATGCTTGATGTTGGCAAAAACAGGTTCGGTGTCATGGCATCTTTGTTTGCGTTTTTCCATACCCCGCTTTGTTTTTAACCGCTTTTCTACTTGTCGCTTTAAACGATTTAAATTGTGATTTACCTCTATTATCCGGTTCCCTTCTTGTCCATG
>NZ_VIWO01000008.1 GCF_007829335.1 Chitinophaga polysaccharea | reverse complement strand
CAATATATTTCTCCACCTGAAACGTGGATAAACGCCCGATAAATACCAAAAATAAAAAAAGGGCTGTACCATTTATTTATGATACAGCCTCTTTTTTATTACATTTATTGCAAAGAGGGATACTTGCACGAACTAAGTGACATAGCGCTATTGCAACGACTACAACAGGCCGATGAAGCCGCTTATACCGAAATATTTCATCGCTACTGGGAAAAGCTATACGCCATTGCCTATAATCGCCTACGCATACGTACCGCCGCAGAAGATGTAGTACAGGAAGTATTGGCCAGCCTCTGGGTGCGACGTAAAGAACTCGACATACGCCATCTCTCCGGTTACCTGGCCACCGCCACCCGCTATGCGGTATTCCGCCAGATCAGCCGCTTATTACCCGATCAACCACTCGATAATCCGGATGTACAGCAGCTGGTATCCACGCCGGACAGCGATCTGCTCGATTTTTACCGGCTCCGGCAAAGACTGGGGAATGCCATTGACGAATTACCTGAAAAATGCCGCCTGGTATTTTTATACAGCCGCCGCGACCAGTACAACAATAAAGAAATTGCGGCCGCCCTCCAGCTATCCGAAAAAACAGTAGAAGCCCATCTCACCAAGGCATTGAAACACCTGCGGATACGTTTGAAAGATGTATATCCCTATTTTTCTTTCTTCTTCTAAAAAAAATATCTCCCCATACTAAGGGTAACCATTGCATTTCTGTACTCTACCTGTATGCAGCACCTGAAAGACCTGATTCAACGTTACCTGAAAGGCCGCGCTACGCCGGAAGAAATAAGTGCGCTGGAAGACTGGTACCACAGTTTCGATGATAGTGAAGTGCCGTTGTCACTGGAGCCGGGAGAAGATCCCGCGCAATTGAAACAACGCCTGCTTAGCAGGCTGTTGCCCGTTATGCAACCGGAAGCGCCCATCAAAGCAATGCCGCGTTACCGCCGTTATGCGGTGGCCGCTACAGTGGCCCTGTTGATCGCTGCGGCCGGCACTACTGCTTTGTGGTACCGGTATAAGACTATACCCAAAAATGAGATAGCGGTTCATATCCCCGTAAGGGAGATTGCACCAGCCCAAAAGAAAGCCTTGCTCACCCTGGCCGATGGCAGCACTATCACCCTGGATGATGCCGCCAATGGCGCATTGAGCCAACAGGGCGGCGCACGTGTAGTGAAGAGCTCTCCCGGGCAACTGGCCTACCAGGCCAATAACAGCGCCGGAGAAGTGGTGTATAACACCCTCAGCGTTCCCCGCGGCGGCCAGTACCAGGTGACATTACCGGATGGTACCAAAGTATGGCTTAATTCTGCTTCCTCCCTGCGTTACCCCACCGCCTTTAAAGGAACAGACAGGAAGGTTTTGCTCACGGGCCAGGCCTATTTTGAAATTGCCCCCAACGCTGCCCTGCCTTTCCACGTACAAACCAACGACCTGGACGTACAGGTGCTGGGTACCCGCTTTGATGTAATGGCATACGCCGATGAACCTACTGTAAATGCTACCCTGCTTGATGGAAAGATAAAAGTGCACGATAAAATATTGCAGCCGGGACAGCAGGCGGTTTGGTCGCCCACAGCAGGACAACTGCGCATCAGTACTGCCGATGTGAATAAAATTATGGCCTGGAAAAACGGGCTGTTCGTCTTCAATAATATGGATCTCCCCACCATCCTTCGGGAAGTAGCCCGCTGGTATGATGTGGAAATTGTATATAACACTGTTCCCGGAAAAGAACTGTACGGGGGCGGTATCAGCCGGAATCTTAATTTATCAGCCGTGTTGCGCGTACTCGAAGAAAACGGCAACAATCATTTTAAAATCAATGGAAAGCAAGTAATGGTATTACCGTAAACCTGTAAACAAAAACGTATGAAATAACTTTTGAACAATGGAAAAACCGGAGGTGGTGACACACCCCCGGCGAAAGTCCAGTATCCTGTAAGATCAGCGAAAGATCATTTAAGAATTCTAAACCTTATTAAAAGTATGTATTTAAAATTTAAGGAGATACCTTTTCTCCCCAAGGGACTTTTATTAACCAAAATTTTGCGGGTGATGAAAATGACCACCTGGCTTATCCTGGTAGCCTGCTTACATGTAAGCGCCAGGAGTTTTTCACAACAAGTCACACTCTCTGTGAAAAACATGCCGTTACAGAAAGTATTTGCAGAAATAATCCTGCAGTCAGGCGCCACTATTGTTTACAATGAATCGGTGTTGAAAAATACGGTGCCTGTTACCCTGCACGTTAACAATGCCAATGTGGAAACGGTGTTGGAGCAATGCCTGCAACACCAGCCGGTTACTTTTACCGTGAGCAATGGCGTATTTGTAATCCGCCCTTTATCGCCCCCGGTCACTGTTCCTCCGCCTGCAGACACCATCGGGAAAATAAGCGGGGCGGTCCGGTCGGCCGATGGAGTACCCCTGCCCGGCGCTACTATCCTGGTAAAAGGCACCAGCCGCGGAAATGCTACAAATGCAGCCGGGCTATTTACCGTGGCCGCCAATCCAGGTGAAATACTCATCTTTACCTATACCGGTTACGATAAACAGGAACTCCCCGCTCATCCCGGCATGCAGGTGATCCTGAAAACCGGTAGCAGTCAGCTCGACCAGGTGGTGGTGGTAGGTTATTCCGATAAGAAAAAAAGTGAACTAACCAGCGCCGTTACTGTGGTCAACGCCGCCAAATTAAAAGATGTTACTACCAATGATGTGGGAACCATGTTGCAGGGAAAGGTAGCAGGCCTGCAGGTGGTAAGCAGCTCCGGTGTTCCCGGCGCCGCCGCCGAAATCCGTCTCCGTGGCATCTCTTCTGTCAATGCTTCCCAGAGCCCACTGGTAGTGGTAGATGGTATCATTGGCGGCAACTACGACCCTAACGATATCGAAAGTGTAACAGTATTGAAAGATGCCGGCGCCACCGCCATGTACGGTTCCCAGGCTAATGCGGGGGTGATCATCATCACCACGAAACGAGCAGTATCGGGTAAAACACAATTCCAGGCAAAGATTACCACCGGCTTCCGCACACCCGACTTCGGAACAATGGATATGATGAATGGCAACGAATTGTATGAACGGCAAAAAGAATATTACCGCGACTATATTCCCGGCGCTACCAACAACTCCTATAAAATAGACCTGCTCAAATTTTACAACGAACGGCCCTTGTCGCTCCGCAATCAGAATTATAACTGGCTCACCGACATGTTCCGCCGCGCACCTATGCAAAACATATACCTGTCGGCCGCCGGCAAAACAGAGAAAGCCGACTATTACCTGGGCCTGTCTTACTACAACGAAAAAGGTACTTTCATGAATACCAACTACCAACGGGTAAACCTGAGAGCCAATTCTACCTATCATTTTTCTCCGCGGATCAGTCTCACCAACAATATTAACCTCAGCGGCTCTTTTGGTAAAACATACGATTACAATGATATGTACTATGCGTTTCTGAATATGCCCTGGGATAATCCATACGACAGTATGGGAAAGCCATTGTACGTAGATGGCAATGCGGCGTTCAAATGGTGGTCGCGCGATAAAGTGAATCCCATTCATACGATCAGCAATTCAGAACATCCGTACAAGAATTTTGATGTGAACTATGATATGGGATTGAATATTGGCATTACCAACTGGTTGTCTTTCGTGAGCACCAACCGTTTATCATTAGGGTATAACAAGAATAAAACCTGGTATTCGCCATTGGTGGCTGGGCAATATCATGCTACCGGCTATTTGAGTGAACTGAGTACGCTCAATTATGGATATGTATCCAATAACCTGTTGAAAGTTGACTTTCATCGCGGTGACCATCATATCAGTGGCCTTGCCGGTGTTGCCTTTGAAGGCAGCAATACCGATGTGATGGGTGCCTCTGGTAAGGGATTGCCGGTAGGACTAAAAGTGCTGAACACGGTGGCTAATAACCAGCAGGTGTCTGGCAGCCTGAATGAAGCTATTATACAGTCTTTTATCTCCCAGGTAAACTACAGTTTCCAGGATAAGTATTTCCTCACTGGCTCCTTCCGGGTAGATGGCTCTTCCAATTTTCCTTCCGGCAACCGGTATGCTTCCTTTCCTTCGGTGTCGGCCGCATGGTTAATGAGTAATGAAGATTTTTTGAGAGATAATTACATTTTCACTAACGTGAAATTAAGGGCCAGCTATGGGGTTACTGGTACGCAAGACATCGGGTCGTCGCGTTACCTGGCGTTGTTTTCACTTGCTAGCCAGTACAACGGGCAAAGCGCTGCTACGCCTTCCCAGCTGCCCAGCCCGGACCTTACCTGGGAAAGCAAATATCAATGGAATGGAGGTATTGATATCAGCCTGTTTAAACGGATCGACCTGAGCGTAGATGTGTATAACAACGTTACCAAAAACCTGTTGCTGCAGGTGTCCCAACCCTTATCAGTAGGCTTCGAAACCAAATGGCAGAACGTGGGCGAGCTGGTGAATAATGGGGTGGAACTGGGGTTGAATACTGTGAATATCCGCAGCGGTAAGTTTCAATGGAACACCGATTTCAATATCAACTTCAATACCAACAAGCTGCAAAAGTTCCCTGCCAATATTATCAATACGCAGTCCACCTGGAGTATTTCGCAGATATACCGCAATGGCGGCAATCTCTATGAATTCTATATGCCTAAATGGCTGGGGGTAGATAAACAAACGGGCGCGCCGCTGTGGGAAGTGGTGAACAAAGATGGTACTACCAAAGCTACTTCTGACTATGCCAGTGCTACCTACCAGGAAGTGGGGTCCGCGCTGCCCAGGTTCCAGGGAGGGATGACCAATACTTTTACTTACAATGGTATTTCGCTGGGAGTGAATATCTATTTCCTGTCGGGTAATAAAGTGTATAGCAACAACCTGCGTTTCGTAGAAAACGATGGCAATGAACCTTACTACAACCAGGCAAACCTGCCTAAAGGCAGCAGTACCTGGGCTAAACCAGGTGATGACGCTACGGAGCCCAGCCCGCAAAATTCGGCCAATTCCACCCAAACATCTACCCGTTTTTTGAAGGACGGGAGTTTCTTTGCCTTGCGTAATATCAGCCTGAGCTACGAGTTGCCGCATGCGCTGGTAACCAGGATGAAGCTGAATGGCATTACGGTAGGTTTTACAGCCGACAATGTACATACGTTTACCAATTTCCTCGGACAGGACCCGCAAACTACGATTACGCCGGGCTCCCAGGTGATGCCGGGCGTATCGGATTTCAAATATCCGAATAACCGCCAGTACCTGTTCAATATTAATTTCAGATTCTAAACCGCTCACCATGAGATCAGCCATTATAATATTGATGCTACTGCCCTTGCTGTTATGGCAAACCGGTTGTATGAAAGATGTAAATCCCAGCGATGCCCTGAGTACCGAAACGATTACCGGCTCCGCAGATGGGTTAAAGAATGCCGTGAATGGTGCTTATTCGCTGTTGAAAGACCATGTGCCTTTCAACGGTACCACCGATGATAATAACATGTACCTGCGGCAGTATTTCCAGTTGTCGGATTTCGCCAGCGATGATATTGTATGTGGACAAACCACAGAAGATCCTTTGTTTTACAGCTTCTCCCTAGATCATTCTCCCACGCAAACGAATACCCGTTATTTCTGGTATATCTCTTACAAAATTATCAATGATGCCAATACCGTGATAGAGGCGGTGAACAAGCTGCAGAACGTGGATGCGACCACACAACAGATGCTGGGCGAGTGTTATTTCCTGCGGGCGCTCAGTCATTTAAACCTGGTGAAGTTATTTGCCATGCCGTATACACAACAGGCGTCCGCGCCGGGCGTGATTTTGCGTACATCTACCAGTGACCCGGCACAAAAGGCAAGAGCTACTGTTGCAGAGGTATATGCACAGGTGATAGCCGATGCCAGCAAAGCGGCGGAGTTAATGAACCAATCGCGGGGGCCGCAGTACGCTTCCCGGGAAGCCGCGTGGGCGCTGCTTTCCAGGGTTTACCTGTACGAAGGGAAAAATGACAGCACCATTTACTATGCCAATAAAGTAATAGGAAGCGGCCGGTTTACATTGACTACCGCGGCTACGTATCCGGATATGTTTGCCAATGCTACCGCTGCCAGCGAAACCATTCTTTGTGTGGCGTTTACCCCGATAGATGACTACAAGAAATTTGGTTCTATTGCCTCTATGATCTATTCAGATGGTAACTCTGGCTGGGGCGAAGAATTTGCTTCCGCTTCGCTGAGAGATACCATGTCGGCCAATCCGGAAGATGTGCGCTGGAAATACATTGTGCCACTGAAAGATGGTAACGGCGCCGTGCAACAAAAGAATGGTATCGATATTTATTACATCTCTAAATTTTCCGGTCAGGGTGGAAGTCCCACGTTGAGTTCACCCATCTTGTTCCGCCTGGCGGAAATGTACCTCAACAAAGCAGAGGCAGAAGCAAAGTTAGGTAATACTGCCGCGGCGCTCAACGACGTAGACATGATCCGGTCGAACCGCGGCCTATCCGGTGCGTTATATCATCAGCAGGTGCCGGCGGGTAAAACGGCGCTGGACCTGGTATTGAAAGAACGGCGCCTGGAGCTGGCGTTTGAGGGACATCGTACGTATGATGTTTACCGTAATAAACGGGTGATGAACAGAACTTACTGGGGTTATCATTTGCCGGGGTTAAAGCAATCGGATATTAATCCCGCTGCCAATCCTTCCGGTTACAATGGGATGCTGATACCGCCGGATAATCCGAAAATTGTTTACTACATCCCGATCGACGAGGTAGAAACGAATAAACTGTGTACCCAGAATCTTTAAAACTTCCTGAACATGCAAAAGAAACTGCTTTATATATTCCTGCTGCTTTGTGCGGCCACTGCCTGTAAGAAAGACAATAACGAGCCGGCGCCGCTGGTAGTGTATACGGTGAATGTAGATGGTTATACCGTTACGTTTAACAATACCTCCACAGGAGCTACCTCCTGGAAATGGGATTTTGGGGATAGTACTACTTCTACGGAAAAGAGCCCTGTGCACACCTATAAGGGAAAAGGAAAGTATGTGCCCACCCTGTATGCCACGTCTGCTGCGGGTGTGGTGGCCGATGGTTCTACAGTGTTACGTATCTCCAAAACCTCGCCGGTAAAACTGAATGATAACAGCCTGGCCGACTGGGATACTATCAGCCAGAACATGATCACGGCCGGACCAGCGGGCGGGGTGTTTAAGAAGGCCAAATTTGATTACGACGGACAGAGCATGTATTTCTATGTGGAAATGACGGGTAAGGTGGCCGACGGGGTTATTTTTGATGTATATATAGATAGTGACAACAGTGCAGGTACCGGGTTGCTGACAGCGTTATTTACCGGCGGGGGATATGATGTGCTGCTGGAAGGGCAGCTGTTGCTGAAACCGGCTACTGCCGCTATTCCTATGGCCATGTATTACCATACAGGGGCGCAAACCAGTTTCAGTTTTGACCAGCAGTCGGGTACCGATTTTTACAGTATCGGCACCGTGCAGGAAGCCAATGGGGTGATCCGGTTTGAAGGAAAGCTGGATCGCTCCAAAATAAAGGGCTTTACGGGGGCGGCTATACGTTTGGGTATGGTGGCTACTACCAGCGACTGGGGCACGCAGTTGGGCACTATCCCGGATGAAGGGGCGCCTTCCTTTTTATTGAATATGCCGGAATAAATGATTAATTTAAGCACTCCAATCTGTACTATGAATACTACTACCAATGTCAACCAACGATTGATTTCCCTGGATGTGATGCGTGGATGTATTATGATTTTGCTGGCGGCAGAAAGTGCCCATATATACGGATCGCTGGAGCATTTGCACCCAACCGGGATATGGGATGCGGTGATGCAGCAGTTCTTTCATCATCCCTGGAATGGGCTGCGTGCCTGGGACCTGGTGCAGCCGGCGTTTATGACCATGGCGGGATCGGCGATGTATATCTCTTATTATTACAAAACGCAAAAAGGGATTACCTGGGCACAAAATTTCCGGCATATTGCATTTCGTTGTCTAAAGTTGTTTATATTTGGTACCGCCCTCCATTGCGTATATGCAGGCCGGTTAGTGTGGGAGTTATGGAATGTACTTACACAGTTATCCATTACTACCCTGATTGCTTACCTGATTATACGACGTTCCTATGTTTTCCAGCTGGGCGTAAGCCTGTTATTATTGCTGGCCATTGATTTACTCTATCGTTTCGTGCTGTTGCCGGGCTATGATCAGCCTTTTGTGCAGGACCATAACCTGGGATCATATGTAGATATGTTACTGATGGGTAAATTAAATGATGGGGGAGGATGGGTGACCATCAATTTTATTAGCACTGCGGCGCATACCATTTGGGGCGTATTGGCAGGAAAGCTGCTGATCAGTAACCGTGCCGCCGGGCAAAAGATCCGTATCCTGCTGATAGCGGGTATATTGGGGCTGGCGGCTGGCTTCGGACTTGATTGGGCCGGCATAACGCCCATTATCAAACGGATTGCCACCGCTTCCTTTACGCTGGCATCTGGGGGTTGGATAATGTTATTACTGGCGTTCCTGTATTGGATCATCGATGTAAAACAGCAGACGCGCTATGCCTGGATCGCCACCGTGGTAGGGATGAACGCTATTTTTATTTACCTTTTTTTTGAAACCGTAGGAGGACAATGGGTAAATCCAACCACCGGTATTTTTGTAAAAGGATTTACCGGGATGGCAGGCCTGCCGGAGTCCCTGCAGAACGTAGCGAATGCCTTCGCGGTATTGGCCCTGGAATGGGGATTGTGCTACTGGCTGTATAAACGGAAAATATTTTTCAAATTATAAGCTATCTACTGAAACCCCCATGGAAAAAAGGCTCCGGTATCTTTACCGGAGCTTTTATTTTTTTATGTTTTTACATTTTTATTATTTATCTTGATTCAAGTTTAAGCACTCATTTACCAAAATCTTAGTAATCGTAATAGTATAATCATAGCGTGAACAATGGGAGAAATTTTCTTCCAGCACTTGTAAAGTATCATTGTCACCTGTAACGGGTTATCTGCTATGCAGTATACCTGATGTCATGTTTTTATGCCACGTGTAAAGTATTATCATCAATAAGGCTTTCTTATTAAATGGATCATTGTTCAGATATCATATTAGTGCAACGATTGAAAGAAGGAGATGCCACGGCGTATGATGATTTATTTATGAAATATCATAAGCTGCTTTGCCTGAATGCGTATTGGTTTTTGCGGAATGATGCAGAAGCCAATGACCTGGTGCAGACATTCTTCCTGGACATCTGGGATAAAAAGTTATACCTTCATTTTGAGGGCGATATAAGAGGATACCTCCACCAGGCGGTGAAGAACCGCTGTCTGACTTATCTAAAAAGGCAGAAAGCGGAGCGGGAACAGCAGGTAGCCTTTACCCAGTTGCAGGACGTCACCTGTACCGGGCAGGCAGAAAATTCACCAGACTATTATAAACAGGCACTGACGGCTATCAATGAGATGGCTATACAAAAACGTTCTGCCATACAAATGGTGTATATGGAAGGGAAGCGTTACCAGGAGGCAGCAGATGAGATGGGAATCAGTATTAATTCCTTCAAAACCCATTTGAAGCGGGGATTGAAGGTATTGCGTCACGCAGTCATTCATAAGGGATATTAACCCGGTTTTGTTAACATGGAAACATCGCAGGAAAAAATATTTGAACTATACATACAACATCTGTCGGGAACACTTTCTGCGGAAGAGGAAAGCTATGTGCAGCGGCAGTTGCAGAATGATCCGGCTTTCTATGCAGAGTGGCAACTACTGTCGAAGGAAGCGGCCAATATGCATGCCGGCGACTACCTGCAACGCATTGATTCCAGTGCTTCTCTTGAGCAGGTGAAACAGCACAGAGCGCTGCCCGTTGCCCGCCCGGTGATTACCTGGAGAAGGATAGCCACAGCTGCTGCAGTGGTTGTACTGTTGATCGGCAGCGGGGCGGTGTTCTTCCTGATTAACAAGCGTCATCCTGCTCCATTAACTGCCAACGCCTTACTCCGGCAAGCCAAAGAGCCGGTAAAGCTGGTACTGGGACAAGGACAAACCGTTGTGCTGGGAGATTCCACGCATCAAACCATTGCCTTAAACAACGCTACGCTGAATACCAGCCAGGGCGCCCTGCAATATACTTCCGCTGATACGATGCTCAATACCCTGGAAGTACCCGTGGGAGAAACATATAAGCTGGCGCTGTCTGATGGTACGGAAGTATGGCTCAATGCCGCCACCAGACTGCGCTTCCCCTTTATGTTCGGACAGTCAACGAGGGAAGTATATGTAGAGGGAGAAGCTTATTTCAGCGTGGCAAAAGATGCCCGCCGTCCTTTTGTAGTACGCACCGCTTTAACACAGGTACAGGTATTGGGTACCGCTTTTAACATTAATACTTACCAGGCCGGCATGGTGAAAACATCGCTGGTAAGTGGTAAGGTAGTTACCAGCGCTAAAGACGGGGCGCAGCAACCCCTAAGTCCCGGCATCCAGGCTGATTATAATGCAGCTGCGGGTTTTACCACCAGTCATTTCGATGAAGAAGAAGTGCTTTCCTGGCGCGATGGGGTATATTATTATCACCACATGCCCCTGGCGGCCCTCCTGTCTGCCGCCTCCCGCTTTTATGGCGTACGTTTCGTGCTGGACCAGGAAAAAATGGCCGGGAAATCGGTCACCGGTTTAATGGACAGAAAACGCCTCGAAGACTTTTTATCCGACCTCAAAACAACCGCTCATATCGACTACCAGGTAGTTGGTAATGAAATTACATTGAGATAAATCACATCCTTCCCCAAAGTATTTTCCGATACGTATACCGTTCCCACGGCTCATTTTACGGATTTGAAAAAAAAGTTACTACTTCCTGTCACCCGTTTTCATAAAACCGGAGTAGTTGTATTGTAAAGCTTTTGTCAACCAATCGCTATCCAATCATTTTAACTTGTAAACAATTCCCGAATGAGAAAAAGTATACGCCAACGCTACCTGGCTATGCGAACAATGGTACGTCTGCTGGTACTGTGCAGCCTGGTATGTATCACGTTTTTTCCTGTACAGGCCCAGACTTCCACTCCTTCCCTGCAATCTATTGTTACCGTTACCGGCAATGATGTATCGCTGCTGCAGGTGTTCCGGGCTATTAAAAAACAAACCGGCCTTACACTGGTATACAGTAACCAACTGCTCAATGATGCCGAAAAAATCAGCCTGAATTTTCAGCAGGCCAAACTGGCCGATGTATTGGCTTTTATTTTTAAGAATAAAAATATCAGCTATGTACTGCAGCGGAACCGCATTGTGCTGGACAAAAAAGAAGCGCCGGCCGAACCCGTTTCTGCGGCGGCGCCGGCAGCAGAGGATAAACAGGTAGAGTGGCTGGTACGGGGCCAGGTAATGGATGCCGATGGTAGTCCGATACCTGGTGCTTCCGTTACGGTGAAAGACTCCAAGAAAGGTACCGTTACGGACGTTTTGGGCGTTTTTTCCATCAGCGCCAACCGCAATGATATCCTGCGTGTAGCCATGATGGGAATGCAAACGGAAGAAGTGAGGGTGAATAATCAAAAGACCATGAAAATCAGTTTAACCGCTAAGGTGGATAAACTGACAGAAGTGGTGGTAGTGGGTTTTGGTAACCAGAAAAAAGTAACTGTAACAGGTTCTGTAGCTTCTGTAAATATGGAAGACATGAAAACGCCGGTACGCTCCCTCACCAATGCGCTGGTAGGTAAAGTGGCAGGTATCATTTCCATGCAGAGCGGCGGTGGTGAACCAGGTTATGATAACCCCAACTTCACCATTCGCGGTATTGGGAGCTTTACCGGTAGCACATCGCCCCTGATCATCGTAGATGGCGTGCAAAGAGAAGATGTAAACAGTACCTATGGTGGTGCTTTCAATAATATTGACCCTGAAGATATCCAGAGTATTTCCCTGTTGAAAGATGCATCTGCTACGGCAGTATATGGCGCCAAAGGCGCTAACGGTGTGTTGATCATTACTACCCGCAGGGGGATAGCCGGTAAGCCCAAAGTATCTGCCAAAGCAGAAACGGGTATGAGCGGACTCACACAACTCCCTAAAATGCTGGATGGCGTTAGTTATATGAAGTTATATAATGAAGCGCAGGTAAACATGGGTAACCAACCTACCTATTCCGATGAAGTGATCCGGAAAACAGCGAGCGGACTGGATCCTTACCTGTATCCGAACGTAGACTGGATTAACACAATTTATAAAAAGTGGGCTTCCATGACTAATGCCAATGTGAATGTAAGCGGCGGTGGCGAAGCGATGCGTTATTATGTGTCGATGTCATTTTATGACCAGGAAGGTCAGTATAAAGTCACCAAAACAGCTTATAACCCCAACCTTAATTTTAAGCGATACGATTTCAGAAGTAACGTAGATCTGAACGTCACCAAAACAACACTACTTTCCCTCAACCTCGCTTCCATGCTGGTAAACAGCCGTTACCCGGGCAATCCGGCCGGCGGCATCTGGTATGCGGCGTATGGTACTAACCCGATTTCTTTCCCGGTAAAATACCCCGGCGATAAATGGGCCGGCCCACGTAACAATGGCGGCGCTAATCCCTTTAATATGGTGCAGAATGCGGGGTATAGTACAGAGTTCAGACCTTCGGTACAATCCGTATTAAACCTCAACCAAAAGCTGGATATGTTTACTTCCGGATTGAGCGCTAACGTTAAATTCTCTTTTGATACCTACGGCGAGTTCGACAACTCCCGGAAAGGACTAAACGATCTATGGTATGCTGGCAGCCGGAATGAAGATGGCTCGCTGAATTTTGAACGCACCCGTACCGGTAGTACTTACCTGGGTTACGGTAGCTCGTCCAGCGGTGAACGTATGATGTACCTGGAAGGTAACCTCACCTATGATCACAGCTTCGGCAAGCATAATATTGGCGCTTTGTTGGTAGGTGCTTTGAGGAACCGGGTGATTGGTTCCGCAGGAGATCTGAAAACTGCCATTCCTTATCGTAGCCAGAATGCTGCGGCCAGGGTTACCTATTCTTACCTCGACAAATACCTGGCAGAGGTAAACATGGGCGCCACTGGCTCTGAAAACTTTGAAACAGGAAAACGTTGGGGGTATTTCCCTGCCGCTTCTGCCGGATGGGTAATTTCAAAGGAAAGCTTTTTCCAGCCACTCACTAAAACCATCAGCTTACTCAAAATCCGTGGTTCCTATGGTATGACTGGTAATGACCTGATCGGTAATGGCGACAGGTTTGGTTATCTCACCTATATCAATGATGCTTCCGGTACATCTTTCGGTGGTTCCGGGTCACCAACTTATTACCCCGGAATTGCCGCTTCTGTTATCGGAACGCAAAACCTCACCTGGGAAAAGTCTGCTAAAACAGATGTGGGTTTGGAAATAGGTTTTTGGAATAAGTTGAGTTTTGTATTCGATGCTTTCCGCGATAAAAGAACCAATATCCTGGTACGCCGCAACTCCCTCTCTTCTATTGCAGGTTATGGAGGTATTGATATTTATGGTAACCTGGGCGAATTGGAAAATAAAGGGGTGGACGGTAGCGTAGAATACACGGATCATATAGGTAAAGATGTGACCATCCGTTTATTCGGTAACGTTACCTATGCCCGTAACAAAGTATTATATGCTGATTATCCCAAGGCAATTTTTCCTTATCAGCAACGGGAAGGTACCAGCGCTTATGCCTTTTATGGTTATAAAAGCCTGGGATTATTCAAAGACCAGAATGATGTAGATAAAAGCCCCACTCAACTCAGAACCGTATTCCCAGGGGATATCAAATACGAAGACCTCAGCGGTGATGGAAAAATTACCGCCAATGATGCTACCTACTTAAATAAATCCTCTTTTCCTGTATGGTCTTACGGATATGGTTTCAATATTGGTTACAAAGGATTTGAATTGTCGGGTGTATTTGCCGGTGTGGCGGATGTAGGTATCATGGCTAATGGCGCCGATATTTCTCACGGCCAGGATGGCGCGCCAGGTGTAGGCGTAATACCTTTTGCCGGTATGGGACAATATACCGCCAATGGTTTATCTGATATGTTGAACCGCTGGTCGCCGGATAATCCGAATCCGAATGCGCACTATCCCCGGTTAACGGTAGCCAGTGTAAATGATAATAACTACCAGAACAGCACGTGGTGGTTGAAAGATGGTAGTTTCATGCGGCTCCGGCAGGCGTCACTCAGTTATTCTTTTATCACTCCCCAGATGAAACGCCGTGGTATCAGCAGTTTACAAGTATACGGTGCAGGCACCAACCTACTCACTTTCACAAAGTTTAAATTATGGGATCCTGAGCTGGGCAATAACTCCGCTAAGTATCCTTATCCGAAAACAGTGACCGTTGGCGTGAGAGCGCAATTCTAATCAAGACAAAAAAGAATACGTTTATGACCAGATATAAATACCTGTTACTTTTTTGCTGTGGTATGATCGCCATGGGCCTGGCGTCTTGCAGCAAGTACCTGGATAAGAAACCCGATAATCTTTTAACGGAAGACCAGATATGGCAAACCAGGGCTAACGCCGAAGCCTATCTGAATAATGTGTACACCGGCATGCGCGGTCCTGATGGTGGCGATTGGGCGTCGATGGGCTTTGCCGATGAAACTTCTGTGGCCATTCCCACGGTGGGAGTAAGGTTTATGGTATCGGGCAACTGGACCCCTTCTGATGGCAACAACTGGGACAGCTGGGGCTATATGTATGGCTTCATCCGTAAGTCGATCATCTTTGACCAGAATGTGGATAAAGTGCCGGAGAGCCAGTTGAGCCAAACGTTGAAGGATCAGTATAAGGCAGAGAATAACTTTTTACGGGGATACTTCTACTATCAGCTGCTAAGAAAATATGGCCCGTTTGTCATTGTATCCAAACTGATTGGGCAGGATGAAGATTTTACCAAGTACTCCCGCGGTTCATTCGATGAATGCGTGGCACATATCAATGGGTTAATGGATAAAGCCGCTGCCGGCTTACCGGGTGTATGGAATTCCTCCGGCAACCTCGGAAGGCCTACCAAAGGCGCTTGCATGGCCGTAAAGGAAAAAGTAGCGCAACTGGCGGCGAGTGAATTATGGAACGGAAATCCTGCGTTTACCAATTTCAAAAATAATGATGGCAAGCAGCTGGCGCCGGTGGGTTACGATGTGAATAAATGGAAAATTGCCGCTAAAGCCGCAAAAGATATCATCGACTCTGCACACTATAAGTTGTTCACCAACCTGGATAATGGTGGTTCCTCTTTCGATCCGTACCTCTCTGTGCGGGATTTGTTCCTGACCACCTGGAATGATGAAATCATCCTGGGCAGCATCGACTGGAGCCGCTGGGGTTATACCAAATGTGTTTCTCCTGGTCCCGGAGGTTACAATATGTATAATGCCACGCAAAACCTGGTAGATGCCTTTTACATGAAGAATGGCCGCACCATCGATGACCCGGCTTCCAACTATGTGGAAACAGGATTTGCACAATCAGATGATGATTATGACTGGGGACATCACCAGGGCGATTGGAACATGTACGCCAACCGGGAGCCACGCTTTTATGCTTACATCGCCTACAATGGCCGCCCGGTAGTACCGGCAGTGACGGTAGATGACAAGAATTATTATTCTTCCGACAATAACGTCAATGGGAAAGGACGGGTGGAGTTTTACTACAGCGGTAAATCCGGGCAAAAATCAGCCGGAAGCAATAACCTCACCGGTTACCTGCCCTTGAAGCGGGTGAGCTCCAGTGATAATATCCGCAATGATGTCACCGCTTACCGCTCTCCGTATATTCTTATCCGTTATGCCGAGGTATTACTGGATTACGTGGAAGCGTTGAACGAATACGATCCTACTAACCCGGATATTGTTACCTACCTGGATATGGTAAGAACCCGGGCGGGACTGCCAGGTATTGAAACCACCTATCCGGATGCGGTAGGTAATAAACTGGCCATGCGGAAGTATATACTGAGAGAAAGACAGGTAGAATTTTGCTTTGAAAGTGATCGTTGCTTTACCATGCTGCGCCGGAAAATGCTGGGTAATCCGGAAAATCAGACCATCTATGGAATGGATGTAAATGCCAACGACCAGGGACTTGGATTTTCATTCACGGGTTTTTATAAGCGCACCCTGTTCCAGAAAAGAGTATGGAACGATAAGATGTACCTGTTTCCGATTATACAGGGTGACCTGGAAAGGGATCGTTCATTGGTACAAAACCCCGGCTGGTAAAATTTTATTCATTCAATTTTAAATCATTGCTATGATCAGGTCATTGCATACATATATACTCTCCGGTTGCTTTTTAATGTCGGCCATATTAACAGGTTGCAAGAAAGACGAAGGGCTGCAGCATGTGGTAGGGTCGCCCATCACGATATCCGACTTTACTCCCACTACCGGAGGAGGTACCACAGAAATTTTAATTACGGGAGATAATTTCTCGGGAGATACCAGCCAAATCAGCGTTACTATTAACGGTAACCGCTGTGCCATCGTGGGCGCCAACACAAAGCAGATTATGGCAGTAGTGCCAAAAAGATGCGGTTCCGGTAACGTGGTGGTGACCATCGGGAAGGACAGCGGCAAATCTGCCGGTACTTTCAATTATGTATTCACCCATACGGTGACTACACTGGCGGGTAATGGTAAAGCCGGTTATGCAGATGGTGGTCCTACAGACGCCATGTTTACTTTCAGCAATCCTGGTTGGTTGAGAATGATGGGTATTGTAGCCGACGATAACGGCAACGTATACGTGGCTGATCCGGGGAATGCCTGCATCCGTAAAATCGATAAAACCGGGCAGGTATCTATCCTGGCAGGGCACCCGGGCAATTCGGGAGGTTCAGACGGTGTGGGCACCGGCGCCACGTTTAGCATCCCCTACGGCCTGGGCATTGATGCGGCGGGTAATGTATATACTGCCGATCCCGGCACCTGGAGTATCCGGAAAATTACGCCGGATGGCACTACGTCGAGAATAGGGGGCACCGTGCAGGAGCCCTGGAACGTAACCGTCAATAAAGCAAACGGAAAAATATATTATTCCAGTACCGGTGGTGGCGGTGTATTTGAAATGAAGCCGGATGGCAGCAGCGTGAATATTGCTACCATTGCGGCGCCGGGAGGACTTGCATTTGATCCGGCTGGTAACCTGTATGTATCCAGCAATAGCGAACATACTATTATCAAGTTGAAAGCTGATACCTGGGAGCCTACCGTAATTGCCGGTGCTACCGGTACGCCTGCTTATGTAGACGGTGTAGGTACGGCAGCCCGTTTTGCCAATCCCTGGGGACTTGCGATCGATGCGGGTGGCAATATTTTCGTGGCAGGTAATGGTAGTTACGGCGCCAATGTGGATGAAAGTGTCCGCTATATCAAGGCCGGCACCTGGGACGTCAGCACCTTTGCCGGCAGCGGCAGCGGAGGGTTTGCAGATGCCATTGGCACCGCCGCTGCATTCAATATGCCCATGGGCGTAGCGGTAGATAAAAATGGAATTGTATACGTTTTAGATAAGAATAATAACAGGGTAAGAAAGATAGTCACAGAGTAAAGCCATCAAATGTAAACCCGGGGCTGCAATAGGAATATTGCAGCCTTATATTTTTAATCGTATGTTTAACAATACTATGCATCTCTTTTTATTCGCATTGCTGGCGGGAGCCTGCAGTAAAGGCGGCTCGCCTGTACCGGAACCGGTAGTGGCTAAAACACATACTTACTACGTTGCAACCAGCGGCAACGATGCTGCCAACGGCTCATTGAGCGCACCTATGCGCACTATCAATGCTGCCTTGCTGAAAGCCATCCCCGGCGATAGCGTTATTGTAAGGGCCGGTAATTATTATGAAAAGGTGACCTTCCCTCAATCCGGGCGACTCGATAAATTAATTACACTCAAAGCCTATACAGGCGAAAAAGCCGTGATTGATGGTACCGGGTTATCCGTGAGTGGAAAGGAATCGTTGGTAACGATTAGTCGCGCCAGTTATGTGGTATTGGAAGGATTTGATATCTGCAACCTGAAAAGCAGTGCGCCAGGAGCCAACGTTAATGGGATTACAGCCGATGCAGGTTCCAGCAATATTATCATCCGTAATAACCGCATTTATAACATTGAGCACAATGCTGCTCCTGCCGATGGCAGAAGTGGACATGGCATTGAAATCATCGGCAATACAGCCGATGTGATGAAAAATATCCTGGTGGAAAACAATGTGATCCATGATACCAAAACCGGCTACAGCGAAAACCTGACCATCAATGGGTATGTAGACGGGTTTACCATTCGCGGTAATACCATCTATAACACAGAAAACATTGGAATCGATGCTGCCGGTGGATATGCGGCCAACAGCAACCCTGCGTTCAATTATGCCCGCAACGGTGTGATCAGCGATAACGAATTATACAACATTGATATGACCCGTGGCCCCATCGGAGGCATACATGGCCACGGAGCAATTGCTATTTATGTAGATGGCGCCAGGAATATTACCGTGGAAAGAAACCGTATACATGAGGCTGATCGTGGAATAGGCATCGTAAGTGAAAATGATGCGTATCCTACCCGCGATTGTATCGTAAGGAATAACTTTGTATTTAACTGCTGGAGAACCGGCATTTACCTGGGTGGTTACCTGGGATATACTTCCGGCGGCACGCGCAACTGTTATGTAGTAAATAACACCCTATTCATGAATAACCGCGAACCAGGTGCATTTGGGGAAATAGAAGGAGAAATCAGGCTGACAGAGCAATGCTTCGACAACATTATTAAGAACAACATCGTATATGCGAGACCGGTAGATGTATTTGTGCATAAATACACCAACACCGGCGCTGGCAACGTAATAGACAATAACCTCTTTTATACCACCGGTACGCCACAATGGATCTGGGGAAACACCAATGGTCCTGCTATAACCGATTTTAATATGTGGAAAACTACTGCCGGTGTAGATGCAGCTTCGGTTTACGGAGCAGATCCGTTGCTGGTTAGCACCACTACGCCCGATCTGCACATTACTGCTAACTCCCCCGCAAAAAACACCGGGGTGGTGATTTCAGCAGCGGTGAACGGAAGCCTGGATATTGATGGTAAGGCCAGGATAGTAAACAACCAGATTAGCAAAGGCGCACACCAATAAACGCATCATAAACCCCTAAGAAGATAAAGGGCTGGCCGTTATAAGGCTGGTCTTTTTCTTTTGCAGGCTCCGGCGTTGAACTACAAAAATCCCCCTTTTACGTGATTGTTGATATCTGGGTATTAATGTACATTACAATTACCAGAATCTGTACACCATGGAAATGAAACCCTGTTTAAACGGCAACGTAGCTATATTCTTATTTCCGGTATCAGTAAGGCATTAACAGTTAACAATACGGCAGCAAGCTGCTGGTAGTGTATATCCCTTTGGGGAAACTTTTTGGGTATGCTAATAGCCGGATATCCAATTGCTCAAGTCTCGTTTTAGTTGAGTAAACCCGTCCTTTTTTGGGCGGGTTTATTATTGTCAGGTAACAGCCAACAGGAATTCTTCGCCGGTAATGGGACGTAAGTCATCTGATCTGCCGGTAAAGTATTGTTCGGTGATATTTTCGGTGTTAACGATTGCTACATGTTTGAACCCTGCGCTGCGGGCTGCTGCGGCGATTTCGCCGGGCGCAAAGAAACTGAGAAAAGGAGTACCTGCGGCGGCAGCGCCTTTTTTAGCGATATCCAGCAACGGCCTGTCTGCTTCCGCCAGTAATTCTGATGGCAATAGGAAAGTCATGGCCAGTATAGACCCTTTGGCGAGTTGCGCTACCTGGTGCAGGGTGGCCGCAATAGCTTCCTGGGTAAGATACATACTAACGCCGGTACAGGCTACTACAGCAGGTTGACCGGTATCAAATCCCGCGGCGGTCAATTCCTCCCACCAGGAAGATATTTCGAAGTTGACCGGTACAAACTGCAATGAATCGGGGAGGTGGAATCCCAGTTCCTCAAGGCGCCGTTGTTTCCAGGCCTGGGTACCCGGTTGATCTATTTCGTATATCCGGAGTTGGGAGGCAATATCTGGTCTGCGTTGCGCAAAGGTGTCGAGGCCGGCGCCGAGGAGCACATACTGGGTAACGCCCTTTTTATGCTGTTCGATGAGCAGGTCTTCTATAAACCTGGCCCTGCCTACAATAGAAGCCCTTAGCCCCCGGGTGAAAACGGGATCCATATCGGGCCGTTCACGCCAGTTGGGATCCGGTGCAATGAGCTGTAATCCTATAGTGTCTTCCAGGATATGCGGCGGCGCATCGATGACTACATGTAAGGCTCTCCACAAAGCCACGCGCACGGCGGTATTATCTGGTGCTGCTGGGTAGTTGTTTTGTTCCATAAATTTCGGGTGATAGGTAACAAGATTGACTACTAATGCCGCTAAAAATTAGAAATTAAGTTGCGCTTCACCAAAAATGGTTTTCCGCTATTCTGCCTTGATACCCTTTACCATCCATACAATCAGGAGTCCGCATAACGCCATGATAGCAAATGACCAACGCAGGCTGGTGGCCTGGGCTACAAAGCCCACCAGCGGAGGCACTACCAGGAAGCCCAGGTAGCCAATGGTGGAGATAGATGCCAGCGTTTGCCCACTGTTGGCGCTTTTGGACTTACCCGCCAGGCTGAATACCAACGGTACCACACAGGCTACGCCTAAGCCGGCCAGTATAAATCCGATACCTGCGGGAACCGGGTAGGGCAGGAGGATGGTGAGTAATAAGCCACTTAAAATAAACCAACCACTATATAGCAGGATGGGTTTGATCCCTAATTTTTTTACCAGGCGGTCGCCGGCAAAACGGCCGGTAGTCATGGCCACCATGTATATCACGAAGGCGGCTACTGCGGTAGATTTGCTGGCGCCTACTACTTTTTCAAAATATAGCCCGCTCCAGTCGTACATGGTGTTTTCTGTGGCCATACAGGCAAAACAGATCAGCGAGTACTTTAGCAATGACTTGTCGGGTAGTGCAAAGGCCGCCCGTTTCACGGTTTCTTTTACCGGCTGGTCGGGGAAGGTTTTGGGGGTATAATATATCGTGAAAATCAGTAGTAATACGCTTACGATCAGCAGGTGCCAGGAAGGCGCTATATTCATGCTCACCATCAGGTAGCCGATAGCCGCGCCGGTAAACCCGGCTACGCTCCAGATCCCATGGAAGGTGGTCATGATCGACTGTGGATATAAATGCTGTACCTGTACAGCTTGCGCATTCATGGAGAGATTGAGCAGGTTGCGGGCCGACCCGAAACAGAATAATACCAGGGCCAGCTGCCAGATGTTGGTGGTAAATCCCGGCAAACTCAGTACGATGTTGAATATCATCGCCCCAAAAACCATGATCTTGCGACTGCTGAAGCTCCCCAACAATTTACCGGTGATAGGCATCGTGAGCATCAGTCCTATCGGCAAGGCAAATAACACTGCTCCCAGCTGGGCCTCATTTAAATGTAATTGCTGCTGTATAGAGGGAATCCTGGATGCCCAGGATGAATAACCTAATCCGGAAATGAAGAAGAATACGGAAGTGGCAATCCTGTACTGTCTGGCATCGGTTTCGTTGTGAATATTTGCTAACATGATCTGCGTACTGAAGGATGCAAAATTAGACAAACCCCGGGAAACTCCGGCGCTCTTTTTAAGGGTATATCCGACATTAAGCAGGCTGTGCCAGCAGCGTGGATTCCCGGACCATCGTGAAATCCGCCACCGGCGCGGCGCATATGGAACAGCCATAGTCAGCTGGTAAGCTGGTAAACGGGGTGCCCGCTGCCACGCCCTGTTCTGCATCGCCTACCGCTTCATCGTACACAGTAAGACAGGTGGTGCATTGATATACTTGCTTTTCTTCCACTGCATGCACTGTTAGTGAGGCCTGCTCGGTTACATAATGCTGCAATACGTTGGCGGCGCTACGCTGCTCATAAAAAGTTTTGCACAACGCCACAATATAGGGCCCCAACTGTTCTTTGGTTACCGCCTCCCGGTATACCATCAGCTGCGCCGAATTGGCGTTGTAATCTGCCGTATACAGGATATCATACCGCTGCATGTACTTCAGTTTGCTGCCGTATTTATTTTCCTGCCGCCGGATAACTACCGTACCAAAAAGACTGGCAGGATGCCTCACTCTTACACTGAAACAAAGCCCATAGGTACGTACATCGGCGGTGTCAAAATACCGGATAACATGCCGCTTCAATATGAGCCCATCTTCGCAATTATCTTCTACCTGCCAGTTCAGCTCATTGGCTGCATGACGTACATTGATACCATGTTTACCCAATACGTAATCCCACAAAGGGCGATGCCGCGCATCAATATTTTTGATGATCAGCGATTTCCAGGGAGTAGCATAAAGTTGACCCGTGCGGGTTTCCAGGCAAATAGTACATACTTCTTTCAGAAAGTCGATAGGGAAATCTTCATCCCGCCGGTAAATGCCCAGCCAGTAGTTGTTGTCGTATTTATTAAATCCTTCGTAGTAGGGGAGATGAAAGGCCGGTAAATCGAGGTCGCGGTCTTTAGCACGGGAGATGTACGATAAGCTGTCCTTCACCGTGGCATAAGCCTGCTCCGGCGAATGGCCAGCCAGCAGGAATGATTCCACCGCTTTGCTTACTTCGGCAATATGATTGGTGTAGATGAGTTCGGGCCATACATATAATTGTTGACTGCCAGGCAAGCGCAGGTACAGGTACCAGTAATGGGTATACGAAGACGTGATCCAGTTGATATGCCCGGTAAACAGCGGTACAAATGTTTGTCCGCTATCGCAGATATTCACTTTGAGCGACGGCATTTCTTCAAAAAGGTTAAACACATCTTTGTAAATACCTTCGCTGAGCCAGCTGTTTTGTACAAAGATGCCTGCCGCCGGATAGGCGCTCATCATATTGGGCTGCGTAGCAAAAAAAATCTGTTTGGCCGTACACGCTTGTTTGAAAGTGTCGAGATGTTTATCAGGAATATCTATCAACAGCTGTTGCCTTAGTCCAAAACGTACATGGGTAGCCTGCGCATCGGTAGCGGTTTCGAGCAACTCCAGCAAGAAGCCCGGTGATATAATGCCACCGGTGAAATTAACAGACAGGGTATGGCTATGTTTTGTCATGATGATACCAATTCGGTGGTTGTTTTAGCAATAGATTTTTCCAGTAATGCTTTTACCTCCGGTTTACAGCTACCACAGCCCATGCCGGCGCCAGTGGCCTGGCATAAAGCCGGCAGGGTATGACAGCCGCTTTTAATTTTCTCCAAAATATTCCCTTCTCCCACATTACCGCAGGAGCATACCAGCTTGCCGATCACCGGCGTACCTTTTTTCCCGGAGCGTAATAACTCCAGCCTTTTATCCGACAGCTCAATCCGCTGCTGGATGAGGTCCCTGAATTCAATGAACTCGGATTTGTCCCCTATCAATATAGCGCCTACAAGCTTGTCCTGGTGTATAATACATTTCTTATAATAGCGTTTGGCCTTGTCGATAAACACTACTTCTTCATAAGCCGGATCCTTAGGTGTTTCTACCATGCCCAGTGAGCAGAGGTCGGTACCATGCATCTTCAGGATATTCATGAAGAGAGATCCCTGGTAATACTGGCTGATATCGCCGTTGAGATATTGGGCTACCACGGCAGCCTGTTGCTCGGCAGCCGCGGTGATGCCATACAATACCCCATTGAAAGCCGCCATTTCGCCAATGGCATAAATATCCGGATCGCTGGTTTGCAGGTATTCATTTACCACTACGCCCCGGTTGCACTGCAATTGAGCCGCCTGCGCGAGTTCTATATTGGGCACGGTGCCTATGCTCATCACCACTGCCTGGCAGGGAATGTACACGCCACTTTTCATACGAATACCTTCCAGCTGGGTTTGCCCGATGAACCGGTCTATTTCATCGTTGTAAATAATGTCGATACCGCGGTCGGTGAGCTCTTCGTACAGGAGTTGCCCTCCCAGCGTATCGAGCTGCCGGTCCATGAGCCGGGAAGTACGCTGTATAACGCCTACGTCTATATTAATTTCTTTGAGAGATGCTGCCAGCTCTATCCCTAATAAGCCACCACCCACGATCATTACCTTCCCTCCGGAAGGATGTATATGTTGTTTGAAGGCATCGGCATCCATGCGGGTACGCATGGTGAAGATGCCGGGAATAGGCGGAATATCGCGTAGGGTGGCTGCCCGGCTGCCGGTAGCCATCAGGAGTATGTCATACGTATGTACGTGGCCGTTACTGTCTGTTACCTGTTTGTTGCTGCGGTCTATATGAGTAATGCTCACCCCGCGATGCAGCGTAATGCGGTGTGCGCCTTCTTCCTGGCGGGTCATTTTCACCAGCTGCTTCCATGCCTGGGTGCCGCTGATATAATCGGGCAGCATTACCCGGTTGTAAAACGGCAAGTTTTCCTTGCTGAACACCACGATTTCATCGGTGGTATTCAACTCCCGGTACGATTTCACAAAACCACAGGCCCCGGCCCCGGCGCCTATGATCACTATCTTTTGTCTTGGCTTCTGGTAGCGTTGTACCTGTACGGCCGAATATTTAAAATCTGGTTGCTTGGAAATAGGATCCAGTAAGTGGTTGGTGAGGTTATTGGCGCGATGCAGATCGCTGTTTAAAATTTTGCCCCAGTGCATGGGTAAGAAAACTACGCCCTGTTTGATGCTGCTGCTGAGCTGTGCTTTTACCCGCACATTTCCCCGTTCATTGCTCACCGTTACAATATCGCCTTCTTTGATGTGGCGCTGCCGGGCATCTTCGGGGTGTATTTCCAGGAAAGAGGAGGCAATATGTTGTTTTAGTTTGCTCACCTTGCCGGTTTTACTCATGGTGTGCCACTGGTCGCGTATACGGCCGGTAGTGAGTATCAGCGGGCGTTCGGGACTGAGCGGTTCCGAGTGATTCGCGTCGTCAAAGCTATGGATAATCGCGCGCTGATCCGGTGTATAAAATGCATGATCTTCAAACAGGCGGGGAGTGCCACTGCCGGTATGGTATGGCCATTGTACACTGCGCTTTGCTTTAAGGGTGCTATAGTTCAGGTGACTGATGTCGATGTGGGTACCGGCGGTGAGGCGACAATGTTCATCATAGATTGCTGACATATTCGTATAGTCGAAACCGTGATACCCCATCTTTTGGGCAAAGCGACAGATAATTTCCGCATCCGGTAATGCTTCTCCGGGGGCATCGGTAATTTTGGTCAGATAGCTGATGCGTCTTTCGGCGTTTGTCATGGTGCCTTCTTTTTCTGTCCATGCGGCGGCAGGCAGCACTACATCGGCGTAACGCAGGGTTTCCGGCTTGTTGGAAATTTCCTGCACCACTACAAATTTTGCCTTTTGCAGCGCGGCTTCTGCAAAGCGTACATCCGGCAGGCTTACCAGCGGATTGGTACACATGATCCAGATGGCTTTCAAGCGGCCGTCGTTCAATGCGGTAAACATTTCCGTGGCGGTAAGTCCCGGTTTATCCGACAGGGTGGTACCTCCCCAGAAGGCCTGTACTTCTGCCCGGTGCAGGGGATTGCTGAGTACGCGGTGGGCGGGCAACAGGTTGGATAAACCACCTACCTCCCGACCGCCCATGGCATTAGGCTGACCGGTTAATGAAAATGGCCCGCTGCCGGGCTTACCGATATGGCCGGTGATCAGGTGCAGATTGATCAAACTCAGATTTTTGTTCACACCAACCACACTTTGATTCAGTCCCATGGTCCAGAAAGTCATGAAGCCGGTGGCGTTGCCGATATAGTCCGCTGCGGTATATATCTCCCCCGGGGTAATACCACAAATGGCAGCAGCTTCCTCTATGCTGCGTTCCATCACAATATCCTTGTACTGATCGTAACCATTGGTATGTGCCTGGATAAACTGGCTGTTGGTATGACCGGCGGTGATGAGCGCACGGCCAATGGCATGGTGTAAAACGATGTCGGTACCGGGATTTACCTGCAGGTGCAGGTCAGCTATCGCACAGCTTTGGGTAATCCGCGGATCGCTAACTATGATTTTCATCGCCGGGTTGGCGGCCCTGGCGGCTTCTACCCGGCGCCATAAAATGGGATGGCACCAGGCGGGGTTGGCGCCGGCTACAAAAATGCAATCAGCTTGTTCTATATCATCGTAGGTGCCGGGTACGGCATCTTCTCCCAGGGCCATCTTATAGGCAGCTACCGCGCTGCTCATACATAAGCGGGAATTGGTATCGATGTTATTGCTGCCAATAAATCCTTTGATCAGCTTATTTACCACATAGTATTCCTCTGTTAAACACTGCCCCGATGCGTAGAAAGCTACGGCATCGGGACCATGTTGTTTTATGATGGCGGCAAATACGGCAGCAGTTCTTTCCAATGCCTGGTCCCAGCTCACTCTTTTCCTCGGAAGATCCCGGTGATAGCGCATTTCAGGATACAGCAGCCGGTCGGAAGTATCCATTACCGTATAGTGCAGGTTCATACCTTTGGAACAAAGCATACCCTTATTTACCGGGTGCGTTTTATCACCTGCTACATGCAGCTTACCTTGCCGGTCTTTTTCTACTACGATACCACAACCTACCCCACAATAACAACAGGTGGTTTTGAATGTTGCTTGCATGCCGGAATTTTAAAAATGAGTTAGGATACTGCTACGGGCGCATTCACCGGTGCTTCGCTGGTGGCCGGTTGGCGAACAAATCTTGTCAGCATCACGATGCAGGAAACGCCGATCACGATAAATCCGATATACGTAAACGCCTGTACGTAGGTGATGCTGTCTGATTTAAACAGGAATCCGAATAACATGCCCCCCATATTGCCACCGGCTCCTACGATACCGCTGACCAGTCCCGCATTTTTTTCATTGATAAAAGGCACAATGCCGTAGGTAGCACCATTGGCCATCTTGAGAAACAGGGCAAAACTCAGCATCGCCATAATGGCGATCACCAGCGAGCCTGCCTGGGCAAATAATAATAATCCGATTCCTTCCGCCAGCAGCATCAGGGCCAGGAGCCATCCTTTGCCTTTCATGCCTGATTTAGCGCCTACTTTGTCTGATATAATGCCACCCAATGCCCGGGCAAAAAGGTTCATAAAACCAAATATGCCCGCCCAGAACCCCGCGCTGCCTTGAGAAAGATGAAAGGTATCCACGAAATGCAGCGACGCCACATTGTCGAAAGTAATTTCCATACCGAAGCACATCCCATATGCCAGGGTGAGTGCCCAGATACGCCAGTCGGCCAATATCGACCAGTCTGTTTTTCCGTTTTTGCGGTGATGACCGATTTCATCAAAGTTGCCATTGGGCGTATCTTTGGTGAAACGATAATATAAATAGGCTACCCCCAGCATCATCAGTCCCGGTACTATCATCGCATATCGCCAGGCCGAAGCATTACTGTAACCAAAACCGACGATTGCGGCAAAAATTACGGGCATCACCATGTTGGTAACACCGCCACCCAAATTACCCCATCCGCCGGTAATGGCGTTGGCAGTGCCTTTGATGGACGGTGCAAACATCAGGGAAGTATGAAACTGCGTGATCACAAAAGACCCACCGATCACGCTGATGGCTAAACGAAATAGCAGGAAAGAGGTATAGTCTCTCGATAGTCCCACCAGGAACACCGGAATGGAACCTACCAGCAGCAGCCGGATGGCTGTTTTGCGCGGTCCCCAGGTATCACAGAGCCGGCCTATGATTAACCGGGCAATGATGGTACCCGATACAGAAGCAATAATAATATTGCCTACCTGTGCTTTGCTGAGTCCCAGGTCGGTACGGATGGTTGGCATCAACGGCGCGAGGCCAAACCAACCGAAGAAGCAAACGAAAAACATCAGCCACGTTATGTGAAACGTGCGCATCTGTATGGTATTCAGACTAAAGAGTTTTATTTTATCTAGCGGAGCAGCCATAGTAGTAATTTTTCGGGTTATTTAATCAGCCACTCAGGCCAGATGTTGACAGACAGGTAAGCCCAGTTACTGTTACTGGCAGCATTCCTGATATTTTTTACCGCAGGAGAAGTGAGCGTACTGGTATTCCAGAAGTGACTGTAGCCGGCCTCCAGGCCCACCATCTTAGTGAGGGTGTAGTTGGCCGTTACATCTGCTTCTGTACCAAATTGTTTCGACATGCCTGCAATGGCGGCGGCGCTGTAAAACTCATGTACATCGCCGGTGAAAGCCCAGCGCTTACCGGATTTCAGCCGGGTTTTGATATAGTAATCCTGTAACCCTTTGTTGCCAAAGCCACTGGCTACGTAGAAATAATCCATATTACCCCAGAACTTATGCGGGGTGCCGTACAACGGGTCAAAATCCGGATTGGTATAATCCACGCCAGCACCTGCGGTGAAGGCCGGGCTTACACTATATAAGAAGGAGGCGGACAACAGGCGGGCATCTATCGTTTGCCCGTTGGCGTTAGTACCAAACTGTTGATAGGCGGCGGCGGTGAAGGCGATGCGATTGAACTGTTGTGTATAAAACAGACCGGTGGTCATACGCTGATGGGTGCCTTGTTCCCATACTTTTACCGCTACATGTTCCACACTGTCTGTATGATATTTGGAGAACTGGTCGGCCAGGAACAGGAAAGACAGGGTGCCTGCGTGCAGCTTCCTGGATACGTACAGGAATTCCATGCTTTTATAGGCATTGCCCCCATTGGTATTGGCCGTGTAATTACCCGGAGGCGTGGCATTGTACAGGGTGCCAGAAGCATTTTCCTTGTTCTGGTTGAAAGCTGCACCAGCGTGCATCACCCAGCTGTTGCTTTCATATTTCAGCACGGCGGCATCATGGCGCCGGCCCTGTTGCAGCCAGTCGAGGTTGCCCAGCAGGCGGCTGTCGTCGTATACCAGTTCCTGCCGGCCTATTTTCAGTGACAGTGCCTTATTTTTTACGATGGTGTCGGTCAGTAGTATTTCGGCCCAGGCTTCATGTAGCATAAAGCCATTGTTGTCGGGCGTGGTCGTGCGGTTAATGGTGGATACATCCTGTCCCCATACACGTACGTCCTGTACTGTTAGTCCCAGTTTAATCCGGTAGGCATTAAATCCTGCGATGAGCCGGGTGCGCTGGGAGGTAAAAAAAGCCGGAGCGGCGCCTTGTACCTGTGGCGCTGCTTGTCCATCGCGCAATTCGGTGCGAGTCCGGAGTTGGGCGCCCAGCGAAAGCTGGGCATAGCCGTACTGCGACAGCAGTAGTCCGGGGAGTATCATAGATACCCTGCGGGAGAACCATTTTTTCATGTAACTTTGGTTGATTTTGAATGAGCCAATCATTTCCGAATCAGAAGCCCGGTCAGCCTGCCAGCTGCCGGGTTTCGTCTTTTATACTTCTGCCATAACCGGTATCTCTGCTACGTTGATGTATACCCGGTCATCCACAATCTTTACAGGATAGGTGGTGAGGGAACATTCATGTTCGTCGGAGAGGCAACGGCCGTCTTTCAGGGAGAAGGTTTTTTTGTGAAATGGACAGGCTACTTTGGGCTCATCTTGCACGGTGCCGGTCATGCCGCGGCTGAGGGCCATCTGGCGGCGGTGCGGACAAAGATTCTGGGTTGCATACCATTCATTTCTGCGGGCAAAAAAGAATAATGCAATCTGTTCATCATTGTACTTTACGCATACGCCTCCATTGGTGGGTACATCAGTTGTTTTGCAGGCAAAGAACCAGGTGCCGGTGGTAGTGTGAGTAGTAGACATAGCCATATATTTTTGTGTAAAGAAATTATTTCCATTCTGCGGCTTTCTTCTGTGCCCGCATGGTTTCAAATTTTACAGTAGGGTCTTTATCAGCCGGTGCATTTACGAAGTGAGAAAAACGTTTACGCAGTTCCGGGTTTTCCACCACTTCTCTCCACTCGCATTTGTAGTTGTCGACCAGCAGTTGCATGGCGGCTTCCAGTTGTTCGGCGATACCGAGACTATCATTCACCACTACATTGCGGAGGTAGTCCATACCACCATCCAGTTTGTTGAGCCAGGTGGCCGTGCGGGTAAGCGGATCGGCTGTTTTAATGTAGAACATCAGGAAGCGGTCGATGTACCGGATGCAGGTATCGCTGTCGAGGTCGGCTGCCAGGAGTTGTGCGTGCTGTGGTTTGGAGCCGCCGTTGCCGCATACATACAGGTTCCAGCCTTTTTCGGTAGCGATGATGCCGAAGTCTTTCGACTGGGCTTCGGCGCATTCGCGTATACAACCTGATACGGCGGATTTGATTTTATGCGGCGCTCTCAGTCCCCGGTATCTTTCTTCTATCTGGATAGCGAAGCTAACGCTGTCGTGCAGTCCGAAGCGGCACCAGGTGGAGCCTACGCAGCTTTTTACGGTGCGGAGTGCTTTCCCGTAAGCGTGACCGCTTTCGAAGCCAGCGGCAATCAGTTCTTCCCAGATGTCTGGGAGGTCGCTGAGATGGGCGCCAAATAAGTCGATACGTTGTCCGCCGGTAATTTTCGTATAGAGATTATATTTAGTGGCAATCTCCCCGATAACAATTAATTTTTCGGGTGTAATTTCTCCGCCGGGAATTCTTGGTACTACGGAATAGGTGCCTCCCTTCTGTATATTAGCCAGGTAGCGGTCGTTGGAATCCTGGGCGGTATCGTTGCCTTTGTCCAGGATCATATCATTCCACAGGCTGGCGAGGATAGAGGCTACCACTGGTTTACATACTTCGCATCCTTCCCCGGAGCCGTAGTGGTCCAGTACTTCATCGAAGGAGCGGAGCGATTTCAGTTTAATGAGATCCAGCATTTCCTGGCGGGAGTAGGCAAAGTGTTCACATACCACGTTGCGGATATATTTGCCTTGTGCTTTCATGGTAGCGGTAATGAGGTCTTTTACCATAGGGGTGCAACCACCGCAGCAGGTACCGGCTTTTGTACATTTTTTTACGTCGTCCAGCGTTTCATGACCGTCGGTTACCGCCTGGCAGATAGTACCTTTGCTTACATTTTCGCAACTGCAGATCATGGCTTCGTCGGGCAGGGCGGTTACGCCGGCGCCGTTGTCGGCCGTACCGCGACTTCCCAGCAGCAGTTCTTCCGGGTTGGCGGGGAGTACCATTTTATTACGGGCGGTTTGCAGCAGCAGGTTATAGGCTGCGGCATCGCCAATGAGGATACCTCCCAGCAGGAACTGCCCGTCGGGCGTGATGTTGATGCGTTTATAGGTGCCTTTGTATTTATCTTCAAATACAATACTATGGCAGGTATCGGGGGCGGGAAACGGATCGCCGAAGCTGGCTACATCTACGCCGATGAGTTTTAATTTGGTACTCATGTCAAAGCCGGTGAAGGCTTTATGGTCACTGCACATGTGGGAAATGGCTACTTCCGCCATTTCGTAGCCGGGAGCAACCAGGCCGTAGATCATATTATTATGAAGGGCACATTCTCCGACGGCATATATAAATGGATCGCTGGTTTGCAGTTGCTCGTTTACAATGATGCCGCCGCGGGGGCCAGTAGCGAGGCCGCAGGCTTTGGCCAGCTCGTCGCGGGGTTTGATGCCGGCGGATACGACTACGATATCAGCAGGCAGGATGGTGTCGTCTGCAAACTGTAGCCCGGTAACGGCTTCATTGCCCATTACTTCCCGTGTGTTTTTGCCGGTGAGTATTTTCAATCCAAGTTGATGTAGTTTATGTTGCAGGATAGCAGCACCTTGTTCATCTATCTGCCGGGGCATCAGCCTGGGTGAGAATTCGATTACATGCGTATTGCTGATGCCGAGGTCGAGCAAGGCTTTCGCTGCTTCCAGTCCAAGGAGGCCGCCGCCGATAACGGCGCCGCAGCTGGCCTGTGGCGCATAGGCCTTCATCATTTCCAGGTCTTCTATGGTGCGGTAAATAAAGACACCCTTTTTATCCATGCCCGGTACCGGCGGCACAAATGCCGCAGAGCCGGTGGCGATTACCAGGTAATCATACGGTTCGGTGATGCCTTTATAAGAGGTCACGGTTTTGTGTGTCCGGTCTATTTGCATGACCGGGTCGCCCAGGTGAAGCCGGATACCATTGTCGGTATACCAGCTAAGTGGTGCAAGGAGAAGGTCGTTGGCTGTTTTGCCGTCAAACCAGGAGGTAAGATGTACGCGGTCGTAGGCAGGGCGGGGTTCTTCTCCAAATACAACCAGTTCGAGCGGGGAGGAGGCGGACCTCGCAATCAGCTTTTCACAGCATTTATAGCCCACCATGCCGTTTCCGATGACTACTACTTTCATTAGATTATATTTATGGGTCCGAAAAAATAGATATATTATAAATTATTTAATATAATATAATTTCAAGTTTTGGAGATGATTTTTAAGGTGGGTGTATGATGTTGGTTATAAAATTAAGCGATTTTGTTTTAAATTTATATATCGATGGTGTTAAATTTAATATATAAATATAAATGTAATGTGTATGCCAGTATCGAATCCCTTTCTATCTTTAGTTGGAGCAGGTCCCGGAGACCCGGAAATGATCACGCTGAAAGCCGTCAATACCATTCATCGGGCTGATGTCATATTATATGATGCATTAGTCAATGAATCATTACTGGGCCATGCCCGCCCCGGCGCCATTATCCGGTTTGTGGGTAAACGGTATGGATGCCACGCCTTATCGCAGCAGGAAATTAACCACCTCATTGTGGAAATGGCGATGGCGCACGGGCATGTGGTGCGACTCAAAGGCGGCGATCCCTTCGTATTTGGCAGGGCAGTGGAAGAAATCACAGCGGCAAGGGATCATGGTATTGGGGTGGAAGTTATTCCGGGTATCTCCAGTGCTATAGCGGTGCCCGCTTCGCAGTTTATCCCGCTCACCTGCCGGGGAATGTCTGAAAGCTTCTGGGTAACTACCGGCACCACCCGTTCCGGTGATATTTCGGACGATATTGCCCTGGCAGCACGCTCCACTGCCACGGTAGTTATACTGATGGCGATGAGTAAGCTCCCAGAAATCATGGAGCTGTTTGCCGCCCACGGTAAGCAGAACACACCGGTGGCTATCATCCAGGATGGTACTACCGCACAACAAAAAATGGTCATCGGCACTGTAGCGGATATTGCCTGGAGAGCCACGGCTGAAGGGATGAGCAACCCGGCTATTATCGTGGTAGGCGAGGTAGTGAACCTGCATGCCCTGCTCACGGCTACAGCGGTGCAACAACTAAATAATCGACTGGTACATGAAGAAAGACAAACAAGGCTGTGATGGTAAAACCTGCCTCCTGTGCCGGCTGTCGCTCAAGGAATGGGCGCCGGCAGTAGCGCTGCACCGCCATAATTTTATCCTGCAAAAAGGTGAAACGCTGTTTAACGAAGGCGACCCGGTGGCTGGCATTTACTTCATTCACGAAGGACTAATGAAAGTGCATAAACATTGGGGGCCAGATAAGGAGCTGATTGTGCGTTTTGCGCAGAAAGGAGATATTGTAGGGCACCGGGGTATCGGGGGACTGGAGCAGTTTTACCCTGTGTCGGCTACGGCATTAGCACCGGTAAAGGTTTGTTTTATAGAGATGGATTTTTTCCAGGCATCTCTGAAAATCAATCATGCGCTGCTGTACGAGCTGATGTTATTTTATGCACAGGAGTTACAATCTTCCGAAAAGCAAATGCGCAATCTCGCCCACATGTCGGTAAAAGGCCGTATGGCCAATGCTTTGCTGTTATTACAACACAAATTCGGATTTAATAAAGATGGATTTATCAACATAGCACTGAGTAAGCAGGACCTGGCTTCTTATATCGGGGCTACTTATGAAACCACGTTCCGCATATTGAATGAGCTGATTGCAGAGCGGCTGGTAGCGGTATCGGGAAAAAACTATACTATCCTGAATGAAGCGATGTTGCTTCGTTTGACCGACATACAATGATCAAAGTGTAATATATTTTTTCAATTTCTTTTCCTGTAGAATGGTGATGCTTTTGCCATCTACCGCAATTAATTTCTCCTGTATAAATTCCTGGAGATTGCGGTAAATAGTTTCATAAGTGGTGCCGGCAAAAGATGCCAGATCCTGGCGGCTGATGGTAAACTGGATATCGTTATGCAGCCGGCTGATATCAAGCAAAGCGTCTGCCAGCCTGCTTTTTACATCCATATGCACCAGGTTGCGCATTTTCCTTTCTGCTTCTTGTAGTTCATCGGCGTAAAACTGCATCAGTTTGAGGGTGAGTTGCGGATTTACTTTCAGTGATGCTTCAAAAAATGCCAGGTCGGTATAACACACCGTGGTATCCTCCAATGCCGTAGCAGACACGGTATACAGGCGTTCGCCGCTACCCAGGCCCCTATGCCCCAGGATATCTCCTTTCTGCGCAAAACGTACAATCAGCTCCTTATCCGGCCCCCATTGTTTATGCACTTTTACTTTCCCATCATATAAAAAATAGATCCCCTTTACCGGGCTACCTTCCTGGAAGATGGTTTCATTTTTCTTATAAGAGAGATGTTGTTTATGGTCTCCTACAGCGGCAATCCACTCAGGAATGCTGAACTGGCAAAGGAAACAAGTCTTTAAATCGCAGGCCCCGGCTTTCTTCATGGTTGCAAACGTAATGTTTTTTTGCCTTTTTCATAGAGAAAATAGGATTTAATATGATTTAGATCATATTTTTGTGATGATTTTTAAAAATGGGTTGTTATTTTATATATTATGAATCATAAAAAAGAGCAGAAGTTTGCCGGAAATATGTCCCGTAGAGTGTTTTATCTCAGTATACAGGCATGTATCAATGCGTTGGTAATAGGCTTCGTGGCAAAGGGATTGGTGCTGTTGATCAATCTGATCACCAATTTATCGTTTTATGGAAGGTTTTCATTCGGAGAAGAAGGGCCAGCCGGCAATCAGCTGGGTTGGCTGGTGGTACTTGTACCTGTTATTGGTAGTGTTATAGTGGGTATCATGGCCCGTTTTGGCAGCAAGGCCATCCGCGGACACGGTATCCCCGAAGCCATGGAAAACATTATCCTGAATGAAAGCAAGATCCCGCCGGTTATTACTTTATTGAAACCTATATCTGCCGCTATTTCTATTGGTACGGGTGGTCCCTTTGGCGCGGAAGGTCCCATTATCGCTACGGGAGGAGCTATCGGCTCTTTCACCGGCCAGGTAATCCATATTTCTTCTGCCGAAAGAAAAGTATTGCTGGCAGCCGGCGCCTGTGCGGGTATGGCCGCCATTTTCGGAAGCCCGCTGGCCGCTATTTTGCTGGCGATTGAACTGTTGTTGTTTGAGTTTTCGCCCCGTTCTATGATCCCGGTAGCCATTGGCTGTATTACCGGCGCCGGTATGCACATCCTGCTATTCAGCTCCCACCCCGTATTTGCGATGCCCGACATTCCTGCTGTATCCGACATTGCGCTGGTGACTTATGTGCTCATGGGCGCAGCAGTAGGTGTAGTAGCGGCTTATGTATCAAAATCGGTATATTTCGTGGAAGATATGTTTGAAAAACTGCCTATCCACTGGATGTGGTGGCCCGCTTTAGGTGCGGTTGTCGTAGGTGTGGTAGGTTACTACGCGCCACATACCATGGGAGTAGGGTATAATAATATTACCAGCTTGCTCACGGGTAACGTGCCTTTAACCCTGGTGATATCGCTTTGCGTACTGAAATATATTTCCTGGGTCATCTCGCTGGGTAGTGGTACTTCCGGTGGTACCCTGGCCCCGTTATTCACTATTGGCGGTGCATTGGGTGCACTAATGGGTATAGTGGTACAGAAGTTATTCCCCGGTAGTGATATCAACATTGCTACCGCCGCGCTCATTGGCATGGCTGCCATGTTTGCCGGCGCCTCCCGCGCCTTGCTCACCGCCATCGTTTTTTCATTGGAAACGACCGGGCAGCCACATGGACTTCTACCATTGATCGGCGCTTGTACAGCGGCTTACTTCGTTTCCTTCTTCCTGATGAAAGGGAGTATCATGACGGAAAAAATTCGTCGCCGTGGCGTTACCGCACCGGATGAGTATACTCCGGATGTGATGCAGCTCATCAACGTGGCATCAGTGATCAGCCGCCCGCTAACGATGCTCCGTTACGACATGACCCTGGTACAGGCACAACAGCTGTTGCTACAAAACAGTGCCTATTACTACCAATACCTCCTGGTAACAGATGAAGCCGGACATTTTAAAGGCTACCTCAACCGGGAAACATTGATCAAGGCCGGTCAAACGGCTGTTCATCAATACCTGGAAGCTGCTGCACCTTATGTATATGCCTCCGACGATATTAACCTGGTAACAGAGTTATTCGACAGTTATCCGCCGGATGTGTTGGCGGTACTGGATGAAGAAAAGAAAATAACCGGTATCGTTACCGCCGATGCCGTATTAAGAGCTTATGGTGAACGCCGCCGGGCCGATGCAAAATATCATTCTGCCTTTTACGGAAACACCCGCCTGCTGCGCCTCATGGCCAGGGGTAAAAGATTGTTGGCACGGTAAAGTGCCTGCTTAAAGATAGGTTGAATGCAGGCCTGCCCCTCGGGGCAGGTCTTTTTTATGCTATCCTAAAATATCCGGCGCGGGTATCCGTCTTCCTTCTATCACAAGTTTCTTAACTTTAAGATATGCCGCAAAAATTATCTTCTATAAAAGACAGGATCCGGTTGTCGCCACAGTTTAAGCAAGGCGCTTTTCAGAACTTTTCGCCCACTCCCATGAAGCCGGACGACGTTACCTATTACCAGATGCTGAAGGAAACCTTTCAGCGCCCGGCAGATGTACGGCCCCCCATGCCGCTGCCTGCTGTAAAAACGAACCTGAAAACGCTGTACTCCGAAAAGCCGGTGATCGTTTGGTTCGGACATTCTTCTTACCTGGTACATGTAAAAGGTTTCAATATCCTGGTAGACCCGGTATTCAGCGGCAGCGCATCGCCCATGTCTTTTATGATCAAGGCTTTTCCCGGCGCAGATGCCTATACACCGGCAGATATGCCGGAAATAGACCTGATGATTATTACGCATAATCACTATGATCATCTCGATAAAAAAACACTGGCCCAGCTGAAGCCTCATACCAAAATGATTTACACTGCACTGGGCGTGGGCCGCGATCTACAGTCCTGCCTGGTAAAGGACAATAATATTCATGAACTCGACTGGTGGGAAAGCGGAGAAGTGGCGTCGGATATTACACTAACGTCTACGCCTGCACGACATTTTTCCGGCAGGGGACTAAAGCGCGGTGGTAGCCTGTGGAGTTCTTTTGTGTTACAGATATACGGCTATCAATTATTTATAGGTGGCGATTCGGGCTACGACACCCATTTCAAGGCTATTGGTGATAAATACGGTCCTTTCGACCTGGTGATACTGGAATGTGGCCAGTACAATGATAACTGGCCTTTTATCCATATGAAGCCGGAAGAAACTGTACAGGCGGCCATCGACCTGGAAGGGAAAGTATTGCTGCCCGTACACTGGGCTAAATTTGCGTTGGCCAACCATCCGTGGAATGAATCGGCCAAACGGGTCACTGCCAGCGCTGCCGCGCGCGACATGAAGATCACCACGCCTAAAATAGGACAGCCCGTGGTAGTGGATGAGTTTTATCCCGATGAACCATGGTTTTTAGGAGCATAAAGCATAAAGCTATTATGGAGAAGGCCCAGCGCGATTTTAAATATTCGCTAAAATCATTCTCCATAATAGCTTTATGCTTTATGCTTTCTGCTCAAATGGCAAAACTCAACATCTCTATAATTCCTTCGCCGGGCAGAACGTGGGCAGGAAGGAGGGGACGAGGTTTTCTTCCGATACCGAATAATCCAGCATCACATGATTGCGGTGATCCGCTGTTTTAAACAGCTGCATGGTCTGGATAAATGCTTCATTACTGATGTAATGTATCACGCCTTCAAAAATAATAATAGTGGGAATGTTTTCCTGGTATCCCTTTTCCAGGAGTTTGCTCCATAGCAGCGCTGTATCGGTAACATCGCATTTGACAAATTGTATTTGCGCCTCCACAGGAATAAGGTGATGATAGATGTGTTGTTTTTCTTCTATATACCCATTATCTACTTCTATAATGCGGCTGATATTTTCCCGGTAATTTTCCAGGAGATATAAAGATAATGGGTCCAGCCCGGCGCCCAGGATAACGACTTGCGGCATGGAAATGGCAGTCAGCTGTGTTTTCAATAGCTCCCGTATACTTTGTTTACGCAGGCAAATGGTGTCTATGATCTGTGGAAAGCTGCGTTGCAGCTCGTAAAAAATACGACTGGTTTCACTGAAGTCGATAGCAGCCATATATTGTTGTTGCAGCGGCGAAGTGTAAAGCTGCATGGCGGCTTCCAGCACAAGGCGGGAAGTAGCGGGTACTTTTAGCTGTACGGTCATTTTGAGGTGTATTTATCATTAAAGCTAGGCTTCCGCCATGCATCGCGATAGCAGGGTTATTTTCTGATGAACCCATCACAAACCATTTATAATAAGGTATATTTATAGTGTAATGTTACCCGCTGTTGCCAGTATTTCAGTGCGACAGCTTTCTGCCTTTCGCGGTGATTTTTGATAAACAAATTACCAGCGGTATTGTTTCTATAAAACAATTTCTCACTATGCAGCCTAGTATCGCTTCTCTCAGCAAACTGGAAAAGGAAGGACGGCAAATTTCCCGTCTGCCTTTTTCTATCAGGATTCTATTGGAAAATGTATTAAGGAACCACGACAACTTTGCTATCACTGATGAGCATCTCGACACCCTGGTGAATTGGGAGCCGGGAGGCACCGACAAGGAAATTCCCTTTAAACCTGCACGGGTACTGATGCAGGACTTCACCGGCGTAGCCGCTGTAGTAGACATCGCTTCTATCCGGGCGGAAGTGATCCGCAAAGGAAAGGACGGCGCCAAAATTAACCCGGCTATCCCGGTCGACCTGGTCGTAGATCACTCCGTACAAGTAGATTTTTTCGGTACCGATTATTCCTATACAAAAAATGTGGCCTATGAATATGAGCGTAATAAAGAACGTTATCAGCTGCTGAAATGGGCGCAACAGGCTTTCGATAATTTTACGGTGGTGCCTCCCGGCATGGGCATTTGTCACCAGGTAAACCTGGAGTACCTGGCCAAAGGTGTGATCAGCCGCGATGGCTGGCTGTTTCCCGACACCCTGGTGGGTACCGATTCTCATACGCCCATGGTAAACGGTATCGGCGTATTGGGCTGGGGCGTAGGTGGTATAGAAGCAGAAGCGGCTATATTGGGTCAACCCATTTATTTTTCCTGTCCCCAGGTAATCGGGTTAAAGCTCACCGGGCGCCTGACCGAAGGCGTAACTGCTACCGACATGGTATTAGCCATTACCCAGCTATTGCGTAAATATGGTGTGGTGGATAAGTTTGTGGAAGTATTTGGCGATGGCCTGGATCACTTATCGGTACCCGACCGTGCTACCATCTCCAATATGTCGCCCGAATTTGGCTGTACCGTTACCTACTTTCCAATTGATCAGCAAACCTTGCAATATATGCGGCGTACCAATCGCCCGGAGCCCGAGATTGCACAGGTGGAATCTTACTGCAAAGACAATATGCTCTGGCGGTATGGCAATGAGCAGATCACCTATTCTGATATCGTGGAGCTGGACCTTGGGCAGATACAATCTGCCGTAGCGGGGCCTAAGCGCCCGCAGGACCGTATCCTGGTGCGGGATCTGCACAACGAGTTTGAAACGTTGCTCAATAAAGAATTCAAACGCATGTATACACCGGAAGGCAAACGCCGCGATACGGCCTGGTTGGCGGAAGGAGGCTCCGGTACCGCGTTTACCTACGAGATACAGAAGCAAACAGAAGAGGTGGCGGTGGAACTGGATTACCTGAAGTCGGTACGTATTAAGCTGAAAAACGAGGAATACGTATTAAGCGATGGCGCCATCACAATTGCCGCTATTACCAGTTGTACCAACACGTCCAATCCCAGCGTAATGATAGGTGCCGGCCTGGTGGCACGGAAAGCGATCAGCCGGGGATTGTATGTAAAACCCTGGGTAAAAACCAGCCTGGCGCCGGGATCGAGAGTGGTAACCGAATACCTGAAGCGTTCCGGTTTGCTGGCCGAACTGGAAGCGCTGCGTTTTCATATTGTTGGATATGGCTGTACTTCGTGTATAGGTAACAGTGGTCCGTTGCCACCACACATTGCAGAGGCGGTAGACAAAGGCAACCTGGTGGTAGCTTCGGTATTATCGGGCAACCGGAACTTTGAGGCCCGGGTGCATCCGCAGGTAAAGATGAACTTTCTGGCCTCACCTCTGCTGGTAGTGGCTTACGCCATTGCCGGCCGTGTAGATGTGGATATGCTGACAGCTCCATTGGGCTACGATCCTAACGGGGAACCGGTATACCTGCGGGATATCTGGCCTACCCAGGAAGAAATTAATGAAGCTGTAGCTGCCGCCGTGAAAAGGGAAGATTTTGAAGATGTATACCGGGTTATTTTTGATGGCGATGAGCAGTGGCGTGGGTTGCTGGCGCCTTCGGGAAAGGACTATCACTGGAGCCAGGACTCAACCTATATCCGGGAAGCGCCTTTCTTTAATGGATTGCCGGCACAACCGGCTGCACCGGAAGATATCAATGGCGCCCGCGTTTTATTGAAACTGGGTGATTCGGTGACTACGGATCACATTTCTCCTGCAGGTTCTTTTAAATCAGATACGCCCGCTGGTAAATACCTGTTGGATCGGGGTATTGATCCGCGCTTGTTTAATTCTTACGGTTCCCGGCGCGGTAACCATGAAGTAATGATTCGTGGCACCTTTGCCAACGTGCGTATTAAAAACGAATTATCGCCGAAGGAAGGCGGCTTTACCACTATCATACCTACCGGAACGGTGTTGCCTGTTTATGAAGCAGCTATGCAATACGCCGCCAACAAAATACCGCTTATTATATTGGCTGGAAAGGAATATGGTAGCGGTTCTTCCCGCGACTGGGCCGCCAAGGGAACTAATCTGCTCGGTGTAAAAGCGGTGATCGCAGAGAGTTATGAACGTATTCACCGCAGCAACCTCGTAGGAATGGGGGTGCTGCCGCTGCAATACCTGGAGAACGAAAACGCAGCTACGCTGCAATTGTCCGGTACGGAATTGTTTACTATCCATGGTATTACTGATGGGCTTACACCGGGAGAAGAATTAACGGTAACGGCTACCCCGGCATCGGGCGACCCGGTTACATTTAAAGTAAAATGTAAATTGAACTCAGCGATAGAAATCGAATACTATCGCCATGGCGGTATCCTCCAATATGTGTTAAGAGCGTTTTTACAAAAAGCATAAACAAAAAGTGATGGGCATTCACCCGTCACTTTTTGTGGTTATCATTTATCCTTACTCCTGGAAAACTCCAGGATTTTTTTTCGGTTGCCTACCAGCCACACTACATCTTCCCATTCAAATACGGTTTCAGAGGCCGGGTTCAGGATCTTTTCCCCACCACGGGCAATGCCTACCACCAGGGCTTTCGTTTTTTCCCGGATGCCGGAATTGCGGATAGTCTGGCCTTTCAGACCGTTGTGTTCATCCACCACGAGGCTGGTTAAACCGATATTTTCATCAGCTACATCATCGCTTCTTTCTATGTTAAGGGAAGTTACCACCCGGTTAAATTCTTCCAGCTGGGCTTCTGTGCCAATGGCGGTAATCACATCATGTGGATAAAGTTTCTCGTCACGGGTAGGTGCGTAAATAGTAACATTTCCTCTTTTGATGGCGCCTACATTGATGCCATATTTTTCCCGCAGTTCCAGTTCTATCAATGGTTTGTCTACCAACTCCGACCAGGGATCGATTTCAATTTCTGATACCTGGGCATCCCAGGGCAGCAGGTCGGCGGCGGCCTTTTTTTTAGCGGCAGCATCTGCATCTTCCCGGGCGTTGAGGTTAGCGAGGAAACGTTTTTCTATACGGCTATAATATTTCTGCAATTGGGAGCGTAGCACCAGCAGCACGCAGGCCAGTACCATACCTGTGCCTAAGAGTGCCTGCCAGAACGGGAAATATTGATTTACCAGGAAGCCCACGAGCAATACGGCCACAGTATTACGTACCACTTCCACCACTACTAATGGGCCATGGTTATATTTAGAGTCGAGCCACAGCGCCTTGTAAGAGATACTGGATATTTTTTGCACCATCAGTGCCCAGATAAAAGGCGACATCATGGCAATGCCAATGATCACGCATACCAGCCGCGCCCAGAAAGTATTGTGCAGGTACTTCAGCACAAATGGGCCAATGTAATAAGTGTTGAGCAGGATAATAGCCAGCATAATCACACTGTTGAGCACAATCACCCTTACATAGCTGCGTAATACGATCCGCCAGTCGCTTTCGGCCTGTAAGGTTTGTGAACTGGCGCTATACCGGTTCAGCGCATCCAGCCAGCGGGAGGGGATGATCTTTTCCAGCCAGTTGTATAGCGGCAGGGAAAACTTAATCATATAAGGGGTGGTAAAGGTAGTAACCGCTGAAACGCCCACGGCTACGGGGAACAGGAACTCGCTGGTTACGCCGAGGCTTAGCCCCAGCGTGGCAATGATAAAGGCAAATTCTCCCACCTGTGCCATGCTCATACCCACCTGCACCGCCTGTTTCAGTGGCTGGCCGGATAAGAGGGCGCCCAGTGTAGTACTCAGGAACTTCCCGCTTAATGTTAATAACGTGATCCATAGCACCGGCCACCGGTATTCCACGATCATTTCCGGGTTGATGAGCATCCCTACCGATACAAAAAAGATAGCGCCAAATAAATCCTTTACTGGCTGTATCAGGTGTTCAACTTTTTCGGACGACGTGGTTTCGGCAATGATAGAACCCATGATAAATGCGCCCAATTCTGCTGAAAATCCCACTTTGGTGGCCAGGATTACCATGCCAAGGCAAAGTGCAATGCTGAGTATTAATAATGTTTCGCCATTCATATGGCGCTCCATCTTTTTCAGGAAGGTAGGCAACAGGAAGATACCTGCCAGGAACCAGATGGCCAGGAAAAACATGAGCTTACCGATGGTAAAAAGCATTTCGGTGCCTTCAAACTGGCGGCTTACCGCCATAGTAGACAGTAATACCATCATGAGGATCACCACAATGTCTTCTATTACCAGTACGCCGAATACGATTTTGGTAAAGGATTTTTTCTTGATACCCAATTCTTCAAAAGCACGTATAATGATGGTAGTAGAAGAACTGGCCAGCAATCCTCCCAGGAAAAGGCTGTCCATAAATCCCCAGCCCATGAGTTGACCGGTAAAATATCCGGCCACGGTAATACAGGCTATTTCTACAAATGCGGTGATGGTGGCGGTGCCTCCTACCCGCATCAGCTTTTTGAAACTGAATTCCAGCCCCAGGGAAAACAGGAGGAAAATAACGCCTATCTCCGACCAGGTTTTTATTCCCGCCGCATCCCCGATGGTAGGAAATAAATGAAAGTTCGGACCTACAATGAATCCCGCGATAATATACCCTAGCACCATCGGCTGTTTCAGCCTTCTGAATAATAAAGTAATAACTCCCGCCGCTCCTAAAATTAATGCCAGGTCAATGATCAATGATGGTAGATGCATACAGTAAAAATCGATTTAAGGTTCGTGTGTTGTACGTTTATGGCGATGAAAAATCAGCGCACATATGTGTCAGATGCCAGTTTCCGGATCTTTGAATGATTGCTAATATATCGTTTTTCCTGCGGGGAATCAAGACAAAGTTTTGGTAACAAACGGTAACAGTGGTAGAAAAACGATAGGGTATATGTTTTACGGGCGGGCTTCTGCGGTCATCAGGAGAGCTGGAAATGCTTCCTTTCAACGGCTTTAACTGCGACCGAAGATTTGACCACTTTGATAAGGTCGATGCCAAATACTTTCTCCATGCGCACAATTGTTTGCAGGGTCATGTTTTCATCGCCCCGGAGTATTTTATACATTTCCTCTTCAGAGATATTCATCCGTTTTGCCATGTCAGCCGGTGTAAGTTTTAACTTCGACATCACGGCGATAACCGTCATGATGATGTCTCCAGATTTTACCAGCCAGTCTTTATTGGCTTCCCGGAAGGCTACCCGGGCAAAGAACTCCACGGATTCTTTGCCATCATCACCAGCAGTTAGTTCATTTAGTTTTTTTCTTAATTCGTTCATGACATTGGATTTAAATCTTCAGGAAATAAAATATTTTTCGATTGCAGGAATGTTTTCGTGGTTTCCAGTTTTACTAGCTCTTTTTGCAGATGTGAGGCATCCATATTGTGCGTCAACTTGATACTGCCACCGGTAATAATGAAACAATTCCTGTCCAATCGTAATGCATATAATCTCAGCCAACTTCTCCGTAATTTCGCTTTGCTTTTTTGAAGCGAAATTAGACGGTACTCACTGTTAAACAATGGTTGAAAGATATACTCCAGGTTACGTGTTCTGTCATTGCAATAGCGGACAAGCGTTGTTTCAAATACATCCGCCTCATCAATAGTGGTATCAACGGCATCTTTAATACTGATGTTTCCCCAAAAACCGCTTTCAAGATCAGCGATATTGTGCTCAAAAAAGGCAGATAATGAATATCTGTTTCGCCAAAAATTCATGGTGCAGTTATACTCACTACAGGATGAGTTTAAATAATGCATCGAATACAATCCATCGGAATTACCATGAGTGATGGGAATAAAGATAGGTTTAATCTCCATAAAAATCGAAAGGTTAACTGTTGATAAATCAGGTAACAATTTGATTTTATGGGAATGGAAATCGCTGCAATAGGTTTACAGATGCAGCTTTCAGCAAAAGTACTGAATTTTTTCGCGAAAAAATTTCGCTACTGTCCTTTTTCTGATAGTATTTGTGCTACATAGCGGGAAGGTAGTATCCCGAATTGTTTTTGAAAATTCTTACCAAAATTTGTCACCGATGCAAAGCCGCACAGCTCCGCTACTTCGTTGATTTTATAGGCGCCGGTAGATAATAATGACGCCGCCTTTTTGAGCCTCGCAATATTAATCAGCTCATGCGGGGTGAGATCTGAAATAGCTTTTATTTTTCGATAAAAGGTAGGGCGGCTCATATTCATCAGGTCGGCCAGTTGTTCCACATCGAGGTGGCTATCGGTGAGATGTTGATTAATCTGGTCGTTCAGCTTCTCCAGGAATTGCTCGTCGGCGTTGTTGTACGCCATGCTTCTCAGGTGTACCAGTGGCGTGCTGGCATAGTAGGCTTTTATTTTATGCCGGTTGCTCAGCAAACTGGCTATTTGTGCCTGTAGAAATTCCGGTGAAAAAGGTTTTTCAATATACGCATCGGCGCCCAGCTCCAGTCCTTCTATCTTTGACTGCATGGTGTTGCGGGCGGTGAGCAGTATCACGGGGATATGGCTCGACTCTACCCGCGATTTAATAATACGGCACAATTCAAAACCATCTATTACCGGCATCATTACATCGCTGATCACCAGCTGTACCGGTTGCTCCTGTAATAGTTCCAGGGCAGCGGCACCGTTCAGGGCCGTGGCTATTTTATATTTATCTTCCAGGTCATCGGCAATGAAGGACAGTATTTCTTCATTATCGTCAACCAGTAATATTAACGGTTTGTTTTCCATGTACTCAAATTAAATTCTATCTCCTGGTGAATAGGTAAGGTAAGGGAAAAAATGTTGAGTCCCGCTTCTGTGGGCAGCAGCTCCAGGCTGCCTTTATGGAGCAGGGTGAGCGACTTTGATAATGATAACCCAAGCCCGGTGCCGGATTGCGCCTCCGTGGCCTTAGCCCGGAAAAACGGCTCGAATATTTTTTCTCTCATCTCCGGAGGAATAATATACCCATCATTCTTTACCAGAATGGTAAAGGTAGTATCTGTTGGGCTTACTGGCAACAGGTGTAAGGATGCGCGGGTAGCCGCATATTTGATGGCGTTGTTCACCAGGTTGTCCAGTATTTTTTGTAATGCGGCTGCATCTACATAAGCAAAGAAGTGGAGCGATGATAATTCTATTTTAAAACGAATATTTTTTTGCTCCGCCGCCGGGGTAAAACGCAGGTGGTTTTCTTTCAGCAGTTCAGAAATGTTGGTATGTACAAAACTGAGACTAAAACCATTGATCTCTGTTTTGCGGAAATCCAGCAACTGGTTGGTGAGCTCCAGTAGCCGGTCGGTATTTCGCTCCATAATCCGCAGATTTTTCTGGATGGGCGGTACCTCTTCCGACTTACGGATCACCTTTTCCATAGGGCCTTTGATAAGGGTGAGTGGCGTACGTATTTCATGGGCCAGGTGGGTAAAGAATTCTATTTTTGCCTGGTATATTTCCTTCTCTTTTTCATGTTCCAGCAACTCCATCTGCCGCTTTTGCTTTTGCAACGCCCGCTGATGGTACCAGGATATCATAGCGTATATCATAGCGCCCAATAATAACAGGTAGGCGGCGTAAGCCCAGTAGCTGGCCCAAAAGGGGGGGAGTATTTTTATAAACAATATCCGCGGCGATACGCTCCAATTGCCGCTACTGTTGGCTGCTTTTACCATGAAATGGTAATTACCCGGCGCCAATCGTGTAAAATACGCTTTGCGGTTGGTTGCCAGCAAGGTCCAGTCTTTATCCAGTCCCTCCATCTTATAGGCGTAAGCCGTCATTTCAGGAGAAGTATAGCTGAGTGCTGCAAAGTCAATGCTAAACGATGATTGGTCGTGCGACAATACGATGGTATCGGTATAGGCAATCGATTTTTTTAACACATCGCCTACCTGTGCTTCTTTGTTATACACCTGGAAGCCGGTAATATATACCGGTGCCTGGAAATTGTTGCGCAGAAAGTGATCAGGATTAAAACGGATCATGCCTTTTACACTGCCAAAGTACATATTACCGCTACTATCCTGGTAGGCAGAGTTGTAGTTAAACTGGTCGTTCAATAGTCCGTTAGCTTGTGTAAATACCACTGCACTTGCGGTTTTAGGAGAAAAACAAGCGAGTCCTTTTGAGGTGGTTACCCACAGATGCCCGCTCTTATCTTCCAGCATACCAAAAATCATGTTACTGAGAAATCCATGACGCGTGGAGTAGGTGGTAAACTGCCCGCTTTCGGGATGGAAGAGATCGAGGCCATCGTCTGTAGCCAGCCATAGCCGATGCTGGCTGTCTTCAAAAATCCGGTTTACACGGTTATTGCTCAAACTCCGGCTATTAGCCGGATCATGCAGGTAAAGACCTTTTTTGCCGGTATGCCGGTTGTAATAATATAATCCATCTCTCACCGTGCCCAGCCAGATGGTGCCGGCATGATCTTCAAAGATGGATACATAAAACATATAATCGGGTACTTCGGGCACGGGGTCTATATCGTCACGCTGGCGGTTATACTGGTATAGCCCGCGCGTGGTGGCAATGAGTATTTGCCCATCGCGGGTTTGCAACATGGAATGAATGAAGTTACTGTGCAACTGGTGGGGACCGGGACCAGCAGCATAATGCCGGATAAATTTCCCGCTGCGGATATCCATAATATCCAGTCCATGTTCGAAAGTGCCTATCCAGAGGGAGTCGCCCGTAACCAGTAAGCCGTGGATGTTGGTATGTGATAAGCCCACCGCAGGAGGCGGCACGGGTTTAATATTTACAAAATCGCCGGTAGCCGGTGTAAATTTATTGAGCCCTCCATCTTCGGTACCTATCCACAGATGGCCATATTGATCGTTATGAATTTCCCTGACGGCATTGCCTCCGAGCGACGCTTCACCGGTTTTGGGAAAGAATTTTTCGAAGGAAGTATATTGATGCGGGAAGTAGTTAACCCCGCCAAAGTAAGTACCCGCCCATATACCGCCTTCTTTATCTTTGCACAAACTATACACGGCGTTGTCTGATACAGAGTAAGGATCATTGTATCGCTTTCTCAGGTTCACTACTTTATTACCAGGGAGATGATAAACATAAATGCCAGATTCGGTAGCTACCCAATATTCACCGGGCTGGCGGCAAATGATGTCCCTGGCATATATTTCTGTTTTTTCGGGAGAAATAATGAAGAAGTCCTGGTAAGTATGCGTGCGGGTGTCAAATAGTTTCATGCCCTGGGTAGTGGTACAGATCCACAGGGAATCTTTCCCGATGGCGGCAATCTTGGAAATCCAGTTGCTGTTTACCGCAGGGGAGTGGGAAAATACATCGAAGGTGTTGAAGTTTTTTTTAGCCGGTTCATAAACGGCTACCTTACCATCGATACTGCTTACCCATAACTGGTTATCGCTGTTAATGCAGATGGAAGAAATATTAAGCGGCGTTGGTATAGCATATAAACTATCGGTGGCCGGCCAATAGCGGAAAAGGCGCCCCGAAGAGGTAATCCATATGTTTCCCTGTTTGTCTTTTGTGATGGCATGTATATCACCATTCGTTCTTTTATCCAGTTCCCGGAATTGTTCGGTACGAGGATTATATACAAATACGCCCCGGTCGGAGCCTACATACAACAGCCCGTTATCGTCTTCAAAAAGGCTGAGGATGAAGTTGGCGCCCAGTCCCCCGGGCTTTTCAGTACGTTGGAATACACGGAACGTATAGCCATCGAAGCGGTTGAGCCCGTACATGGTGCCAAACCACATAAAGCCTTGCTTATCTTGTAATGTACAGATCACGGCATTATGCGACAGGCCGTTTTCCACCTGGTAATGCACAAAGCTTTCGGCCTGTCCGTATGTTTTGATGACCGCCAGCAACAGCAGGAAAAAGATATAGCGATAGCCTTTAGGCATGTATATTTAAGTAACTGGTGAGGCTTAAAACTATAGTTTTTTCCGTTAAAAGCTAAAATGATACAAAAGAGATAAAAATTGAGATAAACAGACGCCCGGAAAAACCAGGGAAATGCTTTCTTTGAGGAAGTGTTTAAGCGTGATTTTTACACTTAAATAACGCAGTTGCTAAATGTCCATGTTATGAGAGTATGCCAGCTACTTTCCCTGCTATGTTTATTAATGATCGCCGGTGTTTGCAGGGCTGCCGCAGCTGATACCACCGGGGAATTCACCAACCCACTGTTGGGTAGTGGTCCCGATCCCTGGGTGATACAACATAAGGGATATTACTATTACCTGCATACCACCGGGCATAACCTGGTGATCCGTAAAACCGCGCGGATGTCTGAACTGGGCAAAGCCCCGGAAGTGGTCGTATGGACGCCGCCCCGCAAAGGGCCGAATGTGCGGGATGTATGGGCGCCGGAACTGCACTGGCTCGACAATAAATGGTATTTATATTATACTGCAGGATCTTCAGACAGTATCCATCCCCAGCACACCTTTGTATTGGAGAATACGGCGGAAGATCCTACTGCTGGCACCTGGACTGACCGGGGACAAATAAAAGATACTGCCGCCGACTATTTTGCGATAGACGGAACGGTGTTTACGTATCGGCGCCAGCGTTATTTTATCTGGAGCGGACATAATGGTAAAGATAATGTACAGCGCCTCTATATCGCCCGGATGTCAACCCCCTGGACCCTGGCATCACCGCGGGTGGAAATAGCGGCTCCCCGGTATGCCTGGGAGCAAAACGGGGTGAATGAAGGCCCGGAAATACTAAAGAATAACCAGGGGGATGTATTCCTGGTATTTTCTGCCTGCGGATGCTGGACAGAAAATTATACGCTGGGTATCATGACCCTGAAAAAAAATGCAGATCCTTTACAACCCGGCAATTGGACCAAATCGCCTGAACCCGTGCTGAAAAGCAAACCGGAAAATGGCGCGTTCGCACCAGGGCATAATGGTTTTTTTAAATCAGTAGACGGGCGCGAAGACTGGATTATTTATCATGCCAATTCAAAAGCAGGACAAGGCTGCGGAGGCGCACGTAATCCGCGTATACAGCAGATTACCTGGCGACCCGATGGACGCCCGGATTTTGGAGAGCCCGTGAAAATAAATACACCTGTAAAAAGACCTTCCGGAGAATAAAATCACGATAAGTATACATATGAAAAAGACGTACCTATTTTTTGCGCTGGCATTAGGGTTGGGGTGGAACGCCGCCAACGCTCAGCAGGAATGGAAAATGGTGGCTGGTAAAATTGCCACGCCCTGGAGTGAACAGGTATCAACTGCCGCTACTCTGCCGGAATATCCACGTCCACAGCTGGTAAGAGGCAACTGGAAAAACCTGAATGGCCTGTGGAATTATGCCATTCAACCAAAAGGAAAGGAAAAACCCGCCGCCTGGGATGGAAAGATACTGGTGCCTTTCGCCGTGGAATCGGCTTTGTCAGGTGTAGGCCGCAACGTAGGTAAAGACAATGAACTCTGGTATAATACCTCGCTTACCTTACCCGGCACTATGCAGGGAAAGAAAATATTGCTGCATTTTGGTGCCTCCGACTGGCGTACTACCGTATATGTGAACGGACAGGAAGCCGGTCAGCATGAAGGTGGCTTTGATCCATTTACACTGGATATTACCTCCCTGGTTAAAAAAGGCAAACAAGACATTGTAGTGCGGGTATGGGACCCCACCAATGAAGGCCCGCAGCCAAGAGGTAAACAAGTAGTAAAACCAGAAGGCATCTGGTATACGCCTGTAACCGGTATCTGGCAAACGGTATGGATAGAAGCTGTAGCAGATACTTATATTGCCGGTACCCGCCAAACACCGGATATTGATCAGCAAACGCTTACCGTAACACCCAATGTAGCCAATGCAAAAGCCGGGGATGTAATAACAGTGGCTGCTTTCGACGGCGCCAATAAAGTTGCCGAGCAAGTGATCAACGGCGACAATGCCGTGCTGAAAATTGCGTCGCCTAAACTGTGGTCACCAGCATCACCTTTCCTGTATGATCTCAAACTAACGGTAACGCGTAAAGGAAAAGTAATAGACGAAGTGAAGAGTTATTTTGCCATGCGCAAATCTTCTATCGGTAAAGATGCCAATGGTATTCAACGTATGTTGCTGAATAACCGCTTCGTATTCCAGTTTGGCCCGCTAGACCAGGGCTGGTGGCCCGACGGCTTATATACCGCGCCTACAGATGAAGCCCTGAAATACGATATCGTGCAAACCAAAGCCATGGGCTTTAACATGATCCGTAAACATATCAAAGTAGAACCTGCCCGCTGGTATTATTACTGCGATCAGTTAGGTATGCTGGTATGGCAGGATATGCCCAGCGGTGACCTGGGTAATGGCTGGGAACCGCGTCCCGGTATTATCGACCGCGCTAGCGATCAGCATCGCTCGCCCGAATCGGAAGGCTACTACCGGAAAGAATGGAACGCTATTATTGACCACCTGTACAACTATCCGTCTATCGTAGTATGGACCCCATTCAACGAAGCCTGGGGCCAGTTTAAAACGATGGACATTGCCCAGTGGACCATGCAGAAAGATCCTTCCCGCCTGGTGAATACTGCCAGCGGTGGTAACTTCTACCCTGTAGGACCTATCATCGACCTGCATAATTACCCTGAGCCAGCTATGCCGGATCCGGCTGTTTATGGCGACAAGCGCGCTATTGTGCTGGGTGAGTTCGGGGGACTGGGATTGCCGGTAGATGGGCACGTATGGCAACAAAAAGATAACTGGGGTTACCAGAGCTTTAAGAATGCCAACGACCTGTTTAAACGTTACAGTGGATTTACCGATCGCCTGGAAACACTGATCAAACAAGGACTGTCGGCCGCTGTATATACGCAGACCACCGATGTGGAAGTAGAGATCAACGGTTTAATGACCTACGACCGTAAAGTGCAGAAGGTGCCGGTTGAACAACTGAAACAGGTACATCAGAAATTATATAACCCGGCACTGGTAACCTTAAAACCCTGATAATGGAACAACGAAAGAAGTTTGGTTTATTGATTCTTTCTGTTTTTTCTGTGGGAATAACACCGGCGGATGCATCGCATCCGCCGGTTACCAGTGCAGACACCTCGTCGTTTGTAGCGCCTGTATACCGCCCGCTACCGCTGGGCGCTATCAAGCCCCAGGGATGGTTGCGGCATCAGCTGCAAATCATGCGCGACGGCAGCACCGGCCACCTGGATGAGGTATACAATAAGGTAAAGCAAGACAATGGCTGGCTGGGCGGAAAAGGCGATGGATGGGAAGAAACGCCTTACTGGCTTGATGGCGCCGTGCCCCTGGCGTACCTGCTGGACGACAAAGCCCTGCAGCAGAAAGTAAAAAGATATATTGACTGGACCTTGCAACACCAGCGGCCTTCCGGATATTTTGGGCCGGTTACCAATGTGGAGCGGTCTGGTAGTGTAACCATCAACGTGAGTAACGCCGACGAGGGCGAAGATTGGTGGCCGAAGATGGTGATGCTAAAAGTAATACAACAGTATTATACGGCGACAAATGATACCCGCGTTTTATCTTTTATGACGCGGTACTTTAATTACCAGCTACAGGCATTGAAAAAATGTCCGTTGGGTAAATGGACCGAATGGGCTACTTCCCGGGGGGCAGAGAATGTAATGATCGCACAATGGCTGTACGGGATCACTAAAGACAAGCAACTGCTGGAATTGGCGAACCTGCTGCAATCGCAGGCATTTGCCTGGAGCGACTGGCTGGGCAGTCGCAGTTGGGTGATAGACGCCGCTGCCCAACAAAACGACCAGCACTGGATGCGCCGCCACGGCGTAAATGTGGGGATGGGACTCAAGGCGCCTGCGCTGGATTATCAGCGTACCGGCAACAAGAAGTACCTGCAGGACCTGCACACCGGTTTCGCCGACCTGATGTACCTGCACGGATTGCCCATGGGTATTTTTTCTGCTGATGAAGACCTGCACGGTAACGCCCCTACGCAGGGAACTGAGCTATGCGCCATCGTAGAATCTATGTTCTCCCTGGAAGAAATTATCGGTATCACCGGCGACCCCCTTTATATGGAGGCGCTGGAGCGAATGACCTTTAATGCCTTGCCAACGCAAACCACCGACGACTACAACAATAAGCAGTATTTCCAGATGGCCAACCAGGTCAATATCAAAAGGGGCGTATTTAATTTTTCCCTGCCATTTGACCGGGAGATGAATAATGTGTTGGGCATGAAAAGCGGTTATACCTGCTGCCTGGCCAATATGCACCAGGGCTGGACGAAATTCGCTTCCCACCTGTGGTACAGCACCGCCGGTAATGGCCTGGCCGCACTTACTTACAGTCCCAATGAAGTAACGGCTAAAGTAGGAAAAACAAATACTGCCGTAACGATTAAAGAAGTAACCGCTTACCCTTTTGATGAACAGGTACGTTTCGACCTGGCGATGTCACAGGCGGTAGCATTTCCTTTACAACTGCGTATCCCCGCCTGGTGCGAAGAAGCGGTGGTGATGATTAACGGCGAGAAAGTACGTAGTGAAAAAGGCGGCCAGGTAATTACCCTGCAGCGCAATTGGCGCAACGGCGACCAGGTAATCCTGCAATTGCCCATGCAGGTGCGTACCTCCAACTGGGGCCGTAATTCACGTGCCGTGGAAAGAGGTCCTATCGTATATGCGTTAAAGTTAGGAGAGCGCTGGGAAAAAGGGCATGATGAAGCGGAAGGGGATTATTTCAGTGTATATCCTACAAATGACTGGAACTACGGTCTCCCGGAAAAAATTATTCAATCACCCGCACAATACCTGAAGATAACGCAGGTGCAATCAGTAACTGACCAGTTTGTCTGGAACCTGGAGCATGCCCCTGTAACCATTACCGCCACAGGGAAGAAGATCCCGGAATGGAAGCTGGTGGATGATGTAGCGCCGCAACCCGTAACAGATAGAAATGGTATTTATAAAGGTCGTGTAAACGAGCAGGAAGAAACCATCAGCCTGGTACCGTATGGATGTACCAAGGTAAGAATCGTAGCATTTCCCGTTGTTAAGTAATTATTTGAAAGATCAACCAAAACTGACAGTTATGAAAAACTGATAATCCAATAAACCACACAAAAATAATGTTATGAAAAAGCGATTACGTATCCGCATTCCCATGCGGAGGGTAATACTGGCCGGGCTATGCCCGTTACTGTCGGTATTACTGCTCTTCTGCGCCCTTACGGGCCACGCTGCTCCGGCAGATATCATTGTTTCCGGTAAAGTAACAGATGACAAGGGCATGGCCCTGGTTGGCGTTACGGTAAGTGTAAAAGGCACGTCCAAAGGCACTTCCACCGATGCTAACGGTGCTTTCAGCCTGTCGGTGCCCGACAAAAATGCCATACTGGTTTTTTCTTACGTAGGTTACGTCAAACAGGAGATGCCCGCGGGCGACAAAAATGTACAGCATGTAAAACTGGAAACAGATAGTAAGGGATTAGGAGAAGTGATTGTGGTAGGATATGGTACCCAGAAAAAAGAATCAGTCACAGGCGCCATTTCCGGCGTTACCAGCAAAGACCTGGAGCGGGTACATGCGTCCACGGTGAGCGCTACACTGGCGGGTAAAATACCCGGCGTGAGTTTTCGTATGCCCGATGGCCGCCCCGGCGCCAGCGCCAATATCCAGGTGCGTAACTTCGGAAACGTATTGTATGTGATTGATGGTATCCAGAAGGATGCCGGTCAGTTTAACAACATCTCCCCCAATGACATTGAAAGTATTTCTGTGCTGAAAGACGCTTCCGCAGCCATCTACGGGGTGAGAGCGGCCAATGGCGTAGTGGTGGTTACCACTAAAAGAGGAAAGGCCGGTAGCAATACCATTAACGTAGACGCCTATACAGGGTGGCAAAACTGGTCGCGCTTCCCCAAAACAGTAAACGCCTACGAGTGGATGCTGGCCAAGGCCGACGCAGAAATGAATGCGGAGAACCCGCATACCGATATTACCCAGGCAGAACTGGACAAGTGGAAAGCCGGTACAGAAAAAGGCTACCGCAGCTTCGACTGGTATGATTTTATCATCAAAAAAAATGCGCCTCAGTATGCTGTAAACATAAATGCCACCGGGGGAACAGAAAATATTAACTACTATTTGTCCGTTACCCGCCTGGATCAGAAATCTGTGCTGGGCAGAGAGTTCGACTTCAACCGTACCAACATACAAAGTAATGTGGACGCCAAGGTTGCCAAACGGATCAAAGTAGGCGTACAGATCAACGGGCGTATTGAAGAAAGGGATAATCCCGGCGTACCTGGTGGCGATGACTACTGGGCTCCACGTTTCGCCTTATTCCGCAACCGCCCTACAGAGCGGCCTTACGCCAACGATAACCCACTTTACCCAAATGATATAGGTCATAATACAGAGAACTGGGCCGTGCAAACCAAAGCCATCTCCGGCTACTGGACGGAAGACTGGCGGGTGTTGCAAACCAACTTCAACGCCTCTTATGAAACACCTGTCAAAGGACTGACGCTGAAAGGTATGTACTCGTACTACTTTGCAGATAAGCTGATGAACGGACACGAATATACGTATGATACGTATACTTACCAGCCGCAAACAGATACCTACCTGCGTACCGGGGGAAGCTCCAATCCATGGCGGGAGAGGGGTACACACAAAGTATTGGAAAACGTAGTGCAGGGGCAAATTAACTATAACAATACTTTCGGCAGACATACCATCGGCGCTACCGTGGTGTCTGAGCGCATTAAGCGCCGGGAGCTGGATGTATGGGTACACGCAGTACCTAAAAGCAACCTGTTGCCATTGCTGCAGTTCTCCGATATGGACACCTATAACGACAAAGACTGGAGCGAGGCCCGCGTGGGTTATATTGGCCGCTTCAATTACGCTTTCAGCGATAAATATTTCTTGGAACTTGCCGGCCGTTACGACGGTTCCTGGAAGTTTTCGCCGGATAAAAGATGGGGTTTCTTCCCATCTGTTTCTGCCGGATGGCGACTAACAGAGGAACAGTTCTTCAAACGCTGGATGGGCGGAAGTGCTGTGCTGACAGAATTGAAACTCCGCGCTTCCTATGGTGAGCTGGGAGATGATGATATTGGTATTGGCGCGTATGACTATATGCCTGGTTATACTTACGGTACTTCTACCGTTATACTGGATGGTACCGTGATCAGGGGCTCCCGCGATAAGGGAGTGCCTAATAACCGTCTGTCGTGGTTTGTAAGTAAGATTGCGGACATAGGTATAGACTACCAGCTGTGGAATGGTAAAGTATATGGCTCTATCGACTGGTTTAACCGTAAGCGTTCCGGGCTGCGTGGCCGCAAGTACGATGTGCTGGTGCCCAGTGAAATTGGCTACAACCTGCCGGATGAAAACGTAAACAGCGATGCGCAGAAAGGAGGTGAGTTTTCCATTGCCTATACCTCCAATATCAGGAAGGTAAATTTTGTTGTAGGAGGTAACGTTTCTTATTCCAGGAGCCGTTTCCTGGAATCTTATAAGCCCGTGTGGGGTAACTCCTGGGATCATTACCGGAATTCCCAGGAAAACAGGTGGAACAATATTTACTGGGGGTATGAGGCCATCGGGCAGTTCCAGTCGCAGGAAGAAATCAGTAAGTATCCTGTTAACGTAGATGGCCAGGGAAATAAAACCCTGTTGCCCGGCGATATTATTTACAAAGACGTGAATGGTGATAATGTGATCGACGACCGGGATATGCGTCCTATTGGTTATCAAACCACCGGCAATCCTACCGTTAACTTCGGTTTTAACCTGGGCGTAAGATGGAATGGTTTCGACTTTGCAGCCGATTTCTCCGGTGGCGCAATGTATTCCTACAACCAGAACTGGGAAATGCGCTGGCCATTCCAGAATGGCGGTAACCTGCTTCGTCAGTTCTACGACGATCGCTGGCACCGCGAAGATCCTTTCGATGTGAACAGCAAATGGATCCCGGGAAAGAACCCTCCGTTGCGGTTTAACCGGGGCGACCACAGCAACTACAATAAGCCGTCTACTTTCTGGCTGCACAATGTGCGTTATGTAAGATTAAGAACATTGGAACTGGGGTATACGCTGCCACAGCATTTACTGGACAGGGTAAAAATCAAGAAGACCAGGGTATATGTAAATACCTATAACCTGTTTTCAATTGACAACGTGAAATCCCTGGGTATAGAACCTGAGATTGCAGATGAAAACGGGTTACAGTATCCACAGAATAAGTTGATCAACGTGGGCCTGAACCTTACTTTTTAAGTAATAAATATAATGAGTTATGAAAAAGAGTTTGCTATATATAGGACTGGTCGTACTCGCATTGAATGTAGGGTGTAATAAGGATAAAGAGTTCTTGGATGTACCACCTACAGATGTATTGCAGGACGAGCAGCTGTGGAACGATGAAGGGTTGATATTGTCAGTACTGGCCGATTTATACGATCGTTATCCCGATCGACAGACCGATTATAATAATTCTTCTATCCCTTCTATGGTAACACAGACCATTGATAATTGGGCGGAGTTTGCCCGCTTTGACGAAGCCTTCGCCTCTGAAAATGGCCAGTACTGGCGACATGGTGCCAGCGAGTATGACTATGTGTTTCCCGGTATGATGGTAAAGGACCGTGGTGAGATTACCTACTGGGACTATGCTTATATCCGCGAGCTGAATACATTTATTGCCAAATGCGCTACTTCCGTAAAGCTGAAGCAGGACGTAAAAGACCGCTTCATTGCAGAAGCGCGGTACCTGCGGGCGGTGGTGTATTTCGAAGAAGTGAAAAGACTGGGTGGTGTGCCATTGATCCTGGAGCCCTTGCAGTATGATTATAAAGGAGATCCTGCCTATCTACAGCATGCCAGGGCAAAGGAATCTGATATTTATGATTTTGTGCTTAGTGAGATGGATACCGTGAAGAAATACGTTCCGTCCAGCCCGATCAGCAAAACGCGTGTAACAGTAGGCCTGGCGCTGGCTACCAAAGTCAGGGCAGCCCTCTATGCCGCCTCCATTGCGAAGTATGGCGCTACCACACCGGAAGTGTCGCTGCCTGGCGGAGAGGTAGGTATTCCTGCTGCCAAAGCCAATTCCTACTATACGATTGCGCTGAAAACGGCCCAGGAGCTGATCAACAGTGGTAGTTATTCACTGTATAAGAAAAACAGTGATAACCTGACACAGAATTTTATCAGTCTCTTTATAGACAAAGGCGCTAATCCGGAAGTAATTTTTGCAAAGGATTACAAGCTGCAAAGTGGTAGGGTACAAGGATGGACGCTGTGGAGCCAGCCCCGCTCCAATGCAGAAGAGCAGCAAGGTGGGCGCCTCAATCCTTCGCTGAACCTGGTGCAGTCGTTCGAGCTGCTGGATAATACCTTTGCACCGTTACCCATTAATGCTCCCGGTGGTGGCTACAGGTACTACAGCGACCCGCAGGACCTGTTTGCCAATAGAGATCCGCGTTTAGCCGCTACAGTTATACTGCCCGGGTCATCCTTTAAAGATAAGCCGGTAGATATCTGGGCAGGATACATCCGTAATAACGGCAGCATCGTAACCGGGGATAACTTTGGCGCAAAAGGTAAGCTGGAGCCTAATGGACCAGACGTGCAGGTAGTAGGATATGATGGCCCGGTAAACAACCTGGAGTTCAGCGCCCAATCTGGTTTTATTGTCAGGAAGTACATGGATCCTACTGTAGGTTCGGGTCGTATCGGTACCCAGAGCGAAGTGTGGTGGATCCGTTATCGGTACGCAGAAGTATTGCTGAATGCCGCAGAAGCCGCATTTGAACTGGGACAGGCAGACGTTGCCGCCGGTTACATCAACCAGGTGAGGGGAAGAGCTGGATTTACTATTCCGCTTACACCCGGTGATATCACCTTTGGCCGCATTGTACATGAAAGGAAAGTAGAACTGGCCTTCGAAGGGCATGAGTTCTGGGATATGAAGCGCTGGCGCCTGGCCCATAAAGTATGGAATGGTGAAAGCGCAGCACTTACTGCCAACCCCGGTGATCCTGAAGCTATAAGTACCCGCGTATTTGCGTTATGGCCATATAAAGTGTATGATCCGGGAGGCCCGAATAATGGGAAATATATCTTTAAACAAGTATTACCCGGCGCGGTTACTTCGGCTCATAAATTCCGGATGGGAAATTACTACAGCTCCATAGGGGATGATATCCGGAATAATAACCCAAAAATAGTAAAGAATCCTAACCAATAAAACAAATAAAGATGAAGATAATAGTTAGAAGCATACTGTTTGTTGCGTTGGTAGCAGGTATTGCTTCCTGTAAGAAAGATAATTACCCGGCGCCGGCCAGCACCTTCAGCGGTAGATTGGTATACCAGGGGGAACCTGTGAATGTAAGCTACAATGATGTGTATTTTGAACTGTGGGAACCCGGCTGGGGAAAAAGTACGGCGATAAATGTGAATGTAAGCCAGGATGGTAGTTTTTCAGCATTACTGTTTAATGCCGGTTACAAACTGATTATTCCGGCTTCGCAGGGGCCATTCCGCTCCATACCCGATAAAGGAACAGGCACAGATACCATGTTGCTGAATGTTTCCGGCAATATAAAGCAGGACATAGAAGTAATGCCTTACTATATGATCCGTACGCCCAAATTCACCAACACCGGGCGTTCGCTGACCGCCACCTTCCGCATTGATAAGATTATTACCGATGCGAATGCCAGGAATGTGGAAAAAGTAGCGCTTTATGTTTGTAAGAACCAGTTTGTAGATGGACGTAACAGTATCAAGACCGTGGAGAAATCAGGATCGGCTATCACAGACCCGGCTAACGTAAGCCTGCAGCTGGATATACCAGATGTGGTGCCTGCGCAGAAATCAGTGTTTGCCCGTATCGGGTTAAAAGTAGCGGGGGTAGAAGACATGATTTTTTCAGGCGTGCAGGAGATAGTTTTGTAAAGCATAAAGCAGAAAGCGTAAAGCAAAAAGCTATTGTAGAGGATAACCTTAGCGGGTATGAAAATCGCTTTGATCATCCTCTACAATAGCTTTTTGCTTTACGCTTTCTGCTTTATGCTTATTGCTATTGTTTCATGCAGGATCTCTATCAATCTCTTTACCGCTTTTGAAGGCGATTTTTTGTAGGTAAGCATAAATACTTCCACATCCGGAAGGGAAGGCAGGCCGGAGGTACCGTTGAGTACGGTGCATCCCGTTGGCAGGCCCATGGCCGTGCGGATGGTAATGCCCAGTCCTGCCTGGGCAGCCGCCCACATACCAGCCAGGCTGCCGCTGGTGAGTGCAGGTCGCCAGGAGCGGTTTATTTTTTCGAGCGCATTGAGTCCTATTTTGCGAAAGAGGCAGGGTGCTTCAAATAAAAGTAAGGGAAGGGGATCCTGCCGGGTAATGGCGATATGCTGACTGCTGCCAATCCATTGGACAGGGAGTGAACCAATGGGGATAGCGTTTTCGGGTATTGTTTTTCCGAAGGAAATAATCACATCCAGCTTTCCACTTTCCAGTTGCTGGGCCAGGGGAGCCTGGCGGTCGATGGTTACTTCAATTTCCATATGAGGGTGTACGGCTGCAAAGCGTGCCAGTACAGTAGGTAACCCAGTTTCTGCAAAGTCGGCTGGTATGCCCAGCCGCACTTTGCCTGCAATCTGCGTAGCACTGAGGGCGGCCACGGCCTGCTGGTTGATATCGAGCAACTGCCTGGCATAGCCGAGCAGCAGGTCGCCGCTGGCTGTTAACTGCCAGCCCCGGCCCTGTTTAATAAACAGCTGATGCCCGGTTATTTCTTCCAGCCGCTGCATTTGCAGACTTACGGCCGATTGGGAGCGGGCTACCTGGTCGGCCGCCCTGGCAAAGCTGTTCAGGTCAACCGCCAGCACAAACGTGCGCAACAGATCCAGGTCCAGCAGATCGGTAGTCATAGTTTAATTTTATTAAAGTAACAGGTTAAATGTTTCAATATTGCAAATGTATGAAAGCTGCTTAAGTTTGTGATGAAATCATTTCCCATGAAAAAATTATTAGTAGCCATGGCCGTATTATCAGCGGGAGCCGCTGCCGCACAAACTGCCCCTGTGCGTAAGCAGCTATTGCAGCAAGACTTACCCGCTTTCCCCGTAGAAGAAGTAAGAATGGACCAGATCACCCTGGCGCCTGGGCAGGGCGCTCCCGTGCATCATCATCCAGGGGAAGTATACGGCTATATAGTATCAGGCGGAATCATCTACCAGCCTGCCGGAGCGGCGGCTGTTCTGTTACATGCCGGCGATGCCTTCCGCGAAATAGCGGGACAAGAGATTACACAATTTAAAAATGCATATGCCGATCAACCGGCTTCTTTTGTAGCTGTTTACCTGTTGAAAAAAGGTCAGCCTCCTATCATCATTAAAAAATAAAATATGCCTTTCGTACAGATCTATGTGGGAGCCCATCTCTCTCCGGCCAATAAAAAAGATATTTCCATGGCCATACACCAGGGCCTCATGACGCATTTCCTCATCCCGGAAAAAGATTATTTCCAGGTGATTCATGTGATGCAACCGGAAGATTTGTTGTATCCCGACAGCTATTTTGATGTGCCCCATTCGAACAACCTCATTTACATACGGATTACAGCCCGCTCAGGCAGAACCGTGGAAATGAAACAGGCGCTTTATAAAAGTATTGCCAGCCGCATTGCAGCTACTACGCCGGTGAGCGAAAATGATGTGGTGATTATATTAGTGGAGAACGAATTGCCCGATTGGTCATTTGGACAAGGAGTGGCACAGATGGTGGGAAGATAATGGTATACGCTGTGAGGATGCCCGTATCCTCACAGCGTATACGGTTATTTTTTGTAGTGTAGTTCCAGCACGCCGCTGCTGTATGGTTTGGCTGCTGTAAACTGGAAAACCTTTTCCATCGGAATACCACCGAAAGCAGGAATGCCATCGCCCAATACAATAGGAATAACATGCAGGATCATTTCATCAATAAGATTTTCTGCCAACAATGCCCCATTCAACTGCCCGCCGCCTGCCAGCCATATGTCCTTACCCGTTCCGGCTTTTAGCTCCCGTACAAAGTCGATGATATTTTCGCTGACAAATGTTACATAAGGTGCAGTACTCAGGCTCCGATCTCTTGTAAAAACATAATTGGTTTTTTCTGTGTAAGGAAAATCGCCCATCGCCAGAATGTCTTTATAGGTAGTATGACCAATCAGCGTGGTATCGATCGTTGCAAAGAAATCTGCGTAACCATAATCAGTACCTTCCGGATTAGGAAACCCCAGCAGCCAGTCAATTTTTCCTGCTTTGTCGGCCACAAATCCATCCAGGCTCATCGCCGTGTAAACTTTTACTTGCTTCATCTTTTTTTATACAAAGGTGGAGATAAGTGAGGGTTTAAAATTGTACAAAATTTCCCGTTATCGATGCTGAAAAATCACATTGATAAATTATCGTATAAAATAATAGTGCGATAAAAAATATCTGTTAAGATTCAAGCGGGACGTTTGTTTAGGTGGTAATTTCGGCGCACTAAATTTTCTGAAATATATGGAAACACAAGCTTTACTGGAGATTTTGGGAAAATTTGATATAGTTAATGAAGGTTTACTATTTATAGGCAATTCTCTCGAGGGAGTTAACAAGCGGCTGGATACTATTGAGGTACGCCTGGATGTAATCGATAAGCGCCTGGACGTTATTGATGCACGACTGGATGCTGTCGATGTTCGTCTCGATGCTATCGACGTTCGCCTGGAAGGCATTGATGTTCGCCTCGACGCCATGGATGTCCGTTTGGATACCATGGATAAGCGTTTCGACGCTATGGACATCCGGATGGATACGATGGAAGAAAAGTTTGAACGCCGGTTTGACCAGGTGGATGCCCGCCTGGAGTCAATAGCGTACGACATTAAAAAAATTGCGGAGTGGGTGCCGTTCAGAACACTGCCGTTAAACTTTATCAGCAAAAGCTGATGGTGATTGTTTGTCTGAACCCGGTCGAATGGTAAACAACCCTGCTGCTTACAGCGGGGTTTTTTATGAGAGGAAAATGGTATTGGGCATCTTATCGTGTATTTGTTGCTGCTTTACCGCCTTCCGGAAGGCTGACGGCGTAATGCCTGCAAATGTTTTAAACACCCGGATAAAATGTGCCTGGTCATAAAATCCATTATCATAGGCAATATCTGTCAGCGGCCTGTTGGGGTGTGCAGCTATCTGTGCTACCGCGGTATTGACCAGCCCAAGGTGCGTATATTTTTTGGGCGCCATTCCCAATATGGTATTACAGGTATGGATATATTTTTTGGAAGAAATCAGTTTATCTGAAATGTTGGATTTGATATGCCCTTTCTGCAATGTGAATGGCGTTTGCAGAGCCATCACTTCTTCGGGAATTGATTGAGGCCGCGCCTTTTTGAGCAGGAATTTTTCCATAATCAGCAGCTTGTCTGCCGGTGTTAGCACGGTGTCCAGCTCCTGTAACAATGTAAGCGCGGATGCGCCCCAGATATCAGGCAGGGAGAGCGGGCGTTCCTGTAGGGCGGCGGCCGACAGGCCACATAGACGGTACAGCCCAAAAGGTTTCAACATGATGCCCAGGGCTTTATATTTTCCCTGTGCATGAGTGGTGATGGGCCCTGGCAATACAGCAGATGCCATTCCCTGTTGGTCGTAATGTAGTTGTTGCTGCGGACCAGTAACGGCAAAATGGTCACCGAAATTGATGATCAGTTCCTGGTGTAGAAAAGGGATGGTATAGCAATGTAGTTTAATAGCCGGCGCCTCATGATACCAGAGGTAGTCTATGGCTTCTATGAGTTCATTTTGCGGTATGTGTATGTATGCATCCATCGGGGCAAAGATACGATTTGTCGATCGCATGGCGAGGGTAGGAAATTAATCAGTAAATTGAGCCTTAATTGCCTGGCATGGAAACCGTTACAAAGGAAAGAATATTACCTCGCTGGCAGCTGTTGCTGCTGTCTTTCAAGGATGCATATCAATCGCTCCAGGCAAATGATCCGTTGAGAATGGCGGGTGCAACGGCCTTTTTTACCACTTTTGCCCTGCCTGCTATCCTTATTATCATTATACAATTACTGCGGGTAATATTCCGGATCCAGCACCCGGGGAAACGGTTAATGGCACAGCTGGAAGGCATATTTGGCGTGGAAACAACGGAAGCCATCTTGCAAACGCTGCGTGCCTTCAGGAGCATTGCGCAAAACTGGATCATTGCTATTGCAGGATTTCTTTTCTTACTTTTTGTGGCCACCACTTTGTTTAAAATAATAAAGAGCTCCCTCAATGAGCTGTGGCGGGTACGCCCCTCGCAAAAAGTAGGCTTTGGCCGCATGATGTTATCCCGCCTGAAAGGGGCGCTGGTGATCGTTTTTGCAGGCATCCTGTTTATCATTGACCTGGTAGCGGAAACTGCCAGAGCCTTCCTGGGGAAATATATTGATGAATATATACCGGCATTAGGTGTTTACTACAATAGTGCCCTGAACTATGTGATATCGGTGCTCGTGGTGATGATCTGGTTTTTCCTGGTGTTTTATTTCCTGCCCGATGGCCGTCCGCGATGGAGAGTAGGCCTCACCGGCGCTTTTGTAACGAGCATTTTATTCAACATAGGTAAAGCCGTGTTGAAAGTGATGCTCACGTATAGCAGTATCAATAGCATTTACGGGGCTTCCGCATCGATGGTGCTGTTGTTGCTGTTTATGTTTTATTCTTCCCTGATATTTTATTACGGCGCTTGTTTTACGGATGCCTGGGGCTCCCGTACTGCACGTCCGGTTGTGCCCCTCCATTACGCTAACCGGTATGCACTGACGGATACTGCTGATTAGCCCCGGGCCACCGGTATAAAAGCTATACAGAATTCGCAATTATTAAGCGGGAATTCGCAATCCTTTTGATGGCTGTTTTTTTTATATATTTTGTAAGACATGAACTGCAAGATATATTCCACATTACAGGCAGCCTTGTTGTTGGGCGCACTCACCTTATCCGCACAATCCGATGTTACCGTTCGTTTCGATGAACCCGCCAGCCATTTTACGGCGGCTGCTCCTTTAGGGAATGGGCGTATGGGAGCCATGGTATTTGGTAATACCAATAGGGAGAGAATTGTACTCAATGAAATATCCATGTGGTCCGGTGGCATACAGGACGCCGACAGTAAAGAAGCGGGCCAGTACCTGCACCAGATCCAGCAGTTGCTGTTGGAAGGGAAAAATATTGAAGCGCAGAAAATGCTGCAGCAATATTTTATCTGTGCCGGTCCCGGCTCTGGTAGCGGCAATGGCGCCAATGTGAAGTTCGGTTGCTATCAAACCCTGGGCGATTTATTTATCCAGTGGAAAGACACGGTATCAGCAGTAACTGGTTATCAACGTACACTGAAACTGGATAGTGCTATCAATATCCTTACCTGGAAAAAGGCCGGGGTCACTTATAAAGAAGAAGTGCTGGTATCTGCCCCCCAGCGGGTGATCGCTATCCGGCTGGTAGCCGATAAACCCGGCAGCCTGTCTTTCAGCACGGGCTTATATCGCCGGGAACGTGCCAGCATACGCCTGGTAAATGGTGCACTGGAAATGACAGGTACCCTGAATGGCGGCCATGATGATGCTGGCGTACAATATGCGGCTGTATTGAAAGTAATTTCGAGCGGCGGTACCCGCACGCAAATTAAAGACCAGGTAACGATCAACGGCGCCAATGAATGTATCCTGCTGGTGGCCGCACATACCAATATGAACTGGCCCAACGTAGAGAAACCCGGACCAGCGCCGCTTGCGGCTACCGTGAAGGATATCGCCAAAGCCGCTACGGTGGCCTGGCCTGCGTTGCTGCAATCGCATGTAAAAGACTATACTGCGTTGTTTAACCGCTGCCAGGTTGCCTTTACCGATAATAGTAACAATGAGGTAAAAGACCTGTCGACCGTTGCCCGTTTACAACGCTTGCAACAGGGACAAAAAGACGCTTCCCTGATGTCGTTGTATTTCAATTTTGGCCGCTACCTGTTGATCAGCTCTTCCCGCAAAGGTGGGATGCCTGCCAATTTACAAGGCCTGTGGGCGGAAGAATACCAGACCCCCTGGAATGGCGACTACCACCTCGATATCAACGTGGAAATGAACTACTGGCCGGCAGAGGTAACGAACCTGTCGGATTGCCATCAGCCGCTGTTTACGTTAACGAAGCAGATGGCCGACTATGGCCGCCGTACCGCACGCCGTTACTACAATGCCAAAGGCTGGGTAGCACACGTGATTGCTAACCCCTGGGGCTATACGTCGCCGGGTGAGGGGGCTGGCTGGGGATCTACGGCCAACGGAGGCGCCTGGGTGGCTACTCATCTCTGGAAACATTACCAGTACACGAACGATAAACAATTCCTGAAAGAAGTATACCCAATACTGAAAGGCGTAGGGGAGTTTTATAAAGATGTGCTCATTACAGAGCCTTCCCATCAATGGTTGGTAACAGCGCCTTCCAATTCTCCCGAGAATACCTACGTACTTCCGGACGGCCGCACCGGCGAAACCTGTATGGGCCCTACTATGGACATGCAGATTTGCCGTGATGTATTGGGCGCCGCAGTAGCAGCGGCCCGCATCCTGCAAACAGATAAGGCCTGGGCCGACAGCCTGCAACATATCGTGTCGCGCCTGGCGCCGAACCAGGTCAGCCCCACTACGGGAGGTGTACAGGAATGGCTGCAGGACTATAAGGAGGCCGACCCGCACCACCGCCACGTATCACCGTTATATGGCCTGTATCCTTACGATGAAATTACGCCCTGGGATACGCCGGAAATGGCGGCAGCAGCGAAGCGAACATTGCAGACGAGAGGTGATGCCGGTACCGGTTGGTCCCGCGCCTGGAAAGTGGCTTTCTGGGCCCGCCTGGGCGATGGTAACCATGCCTATAAAATGCTGAAAGAGCTATGGGCGCCTGCCGCTGCCGGGAGCGAAATCAAAATGAATTCCGGTGCCGGTACTTATGACAACCTGTTTTGCGCACACCCGCCTTTCCAGATCGATGGCAACTTTGGCGCCACAGCAGGTATCGCAGAAATGCTGCTGCAAAGCCATGGCGTGGATAACATTATCCGCTTCCTTCCGGCATTGCCATCAGATGAACAGTTTGCCACCGGGAAAGTGAAAGGCCTGAAAGCCGTGAACGGTTTTGTGGTAGATTTCACCTGGCAACACCAACAGGTGCAAACGGTTAATGTGCTTTCCGGTACAGGTGCCACCTGTCGGTTATTACTGCCAGCATCAGCCGTGGTAAAGGATCGTAGCGGGGCTGTAGTACCCCACCAGTACAAAAACGGCGTGCTGCATTTTAATACAACAAAAGGAATGAGCTACGAGATTAGCATAAGGCAGCAAGCATAAAGCGAAAAGTAAAAAGCTATTTTAGCGAATGATTAAAGCGTATATTTAAGCATTCGCTAAAATAGCTTTTTACTTTTCGCTTTAAGCCTTCAGCTTTAAAAATATGGAAGACCTGAAACAAGTGGCTGCCAGGGCAGCATTAGATTTTATAAAACCCGGACAGGTAATAGGCGTGGGTGCGGGGAGTACCATGGCACACCTGGTAAATTACCTGAAAGAAGACGCTACCCGGTGGAAGCATATTACTACGGTTACTTCTTCCTTTAATACCCGGCAGCTCCTGCTGGAAAATGGCTTTACGGTAAAGCCGATCAGTGAGGTATCCCAACTGGATATTTATTTTGATGGCTGCGATCAATTTGACCAGCATCTCAACGCATTGAAAAGTGGCGGTGGTATACATACCCATGAAAAGCTGCTGGCAGCGATGGCGGATAAGTTTGTTTTGGTGGGAGATGGCAGCAAATATGTAGCCCAGCTATATACGACGTTCCCGGTAGTGATAGAACTGATACCGGAATCGCTGCCTTTTGTGATGCGGCGGATCCGTGATTTGTTTTCACTGGCCAACCCGGTACTCCGCCTCAGCAATAAAAAAGATGGGGCTGTGATTTCTGAAAATGGCAATTTGCTCATCGATATCTGGTTCCGTTCTTTCCCGCCATTAGACAGCCTAAACCAGCGGTTAAAAGACATTCCGGGTATACTCGAAACGTCTCTTTTTTACCAGATGGCCCAGGTGGCCATCATTGCGGGAAAGAATGGGGTGGAAATTATCCGCAGGGATCCCGCCTACTTAATCTGAAACTCCCAGGTGCCTGCACTCACCTGGTAGCGCGCTCCTTTAGGGGTAGCTACGGTACTTACCACCTTGTTTTGCTGATATATTTTTTGTTGAGGAGAGAGATGAAAGAATAAGTCTCCATGGCTGTTGGCAGGTATGGTAACGGTATAGCTAATTATGCTGCCGTTCCTTTTCCAGGCGGAAACAATGCGACCATAGGGACTTTCATGGGTGGCTTCAAAATGGTCCAGTCCATCTACAAACTGCGGCGATAGCAGGATGTTCCTGAATCCGGGTGCTGTTTCGTCTGGTTTAATGCCGGCAATGCCTTTATACAACCAGGCGCCAATTTCCCCAAACATAATATGGTTGCGCGACAGGTCGGAGGCCGCGTGTATATCCCAGTTTTCGTACAGGGTGGTAGCGCCGTTCATGATCCACCAGCCCCAGGAAGGAAAGGTGCGTTGTGCGGCCAGCTTGTAGGCCACATCGGCATAGCCGTTTTCGCTGAGTGCATTCAGGATGCTTTTGGTGCCCAGCAGGCCTACATCGAGGTGAAAGTGATCGTCGGCTACGCGTTGTGCCAATTGCGCGGCCACCTTGCTTTTCATGGCATCAGGCACCAGTCCCCAATAAAGTGCTGCGCTTTGCTCCGTTTGTACACCCTCGCCGTAAATGCCCGTATCCGTATGCAGGTATTTGGCATTAAAAGCTGCTTTTATTTTATCGGCCAATGCCTGGTAGCGGGTGTAGTCGGCTGTTTTACCAAAGAGTTTCGCCGCCTTGGCGAGTATCAGCGCGTCGGCATAATAGTAGGCCGTAGAAGTGAATTCCACGGGTGTTTTTGACTTTACAGGCACCCAGTCGCCCAATCCCCAGGTGGTGAGGCCGGAGGGACTGATATCGGTGATATGGTCCACATAACGGCGCATCGATTCATAGGAAGCCGACAGCAGCGTAGTATCGCCGTAAAAAAGGTAAATATTCCAGGGAATAATGGCGATGGTGCTCGTCCAGTCCGGGCCGTTGCCCCATTCGTACCCCCAGCCGCCGGTGGGAATGATAGAAGGCAGTACGCCGTTGGGTTGTTGTTCATCCCGGTGGTCGGCCAGCCATTTTTCGTAGATGGTAATGCCGTCGAAGTTATAGAGACCGGTTTCTATGGCAATTTGTGCATCGCCGGTCCACCCATTTTTTTCCCGTTGCGGGCAGTCAGTCGGATAGCCAAATAAGTTGGAGAGATAGGCGTTATTGGTGGCCCACCACAATTTATTGATCATGGTATCGCTGCCGTTTACCTGGCCTGCCGGGGGCACATCGCTGTGCATAAAGTAGCCGGTAAGGCTTTCTCTGGTCAGTTTTACCGGCTGGCTGCTGGTCACTTCCACATACTGAAATCCTTTATAGTTGAAATGCGGCATAAAGGTTTCTTCGCCTTTGCCATTCAGTGTATAGATATCTGTTTGAAAAGGATCCGTGTTATCGGTAGGGCGGTAATGTACAACGATATTGGAGAGATCAACGAATCCATTTTTATCCAGTTGTTCGCCGTGTTTCAGCCGGAGTACCGTGCCGGGTGCGCCGCTTACGCGTATCTTACTTACGCCGGCAATGTTCCTGCCCAGGTCAAATACCCAGGTGCTATCGTTCATTTGGTTCACACTGACAGCCGGGATTTCTTCCACATTGGTAATGGGATAAAGTTGCTGCGACACAATGTTTTTGGAAGGCGCTGCCCGGAAGATTACGTTGTGCCATTGCTGGTCGTTGAACGACGGTGTGGTCCATCCTGGCTGTTCCAGGCGGGCGTCGTAATGTTCGGCGGTGTAAATGCTGTTGAATACGATGGGGCCGGTGGCTGTTTTCCAGTCCTTCCCGGTGGAGATGGTGGCGGTGCTGCCATCGGTATAGGTAATGCGCAGGTCCATGCAGAAAGCGGGCCTGCCGCGCCAGGGGGCTTCATGGAAGTTCCATACAGCGGTTGACTGGTGGTTATACCATCCGTTGCCGAGGGTTACACCGATGGCGTTTTGTCCGGGTTGCAGGAGGGAAGTAACATCGTAGGTAACGTAGAGGGTACGACGGTCGAAGCGGGTGTACATAGGATCGAGGCGATGGTTACCTGCCTTTTGTCCGTTGATATACAGTTCGTACAGTCCTGCTACAGCGATGTAGGCACGGGCCGATTGAATCGGTTTGCCAGCTGTAAAAACTTTCCGGAAGTTGGGTGCCGGCTTGGTATGTATGTTAACGCCATCGCTGATCCAGGCGCCTTTCCAGTTGCTGCTGCTGAGCATGCCGGTTTCAAACCAGGAGCGGGTGGCGGGCGATTGCTTTCCGTCTTTGTCCCACACTTCCACGCTCCAGTAGTACCGGGTAAATGGTTGCAGGGCCGGTCCGGTGTAAGCTGTTAGTATATCGGCCTTATTCATTTTGCCGGACGTCCAGATGGGATGTGCATCCAGGGCGATGGAGTCAGTGCTTACTTTTACCAGGTAGGCGGTTTGCCGCGCTGCTGCGCGATTATCGGCCAGTTGCCACGACAGGCGGGGATGTGCGGCATCTATACCGAGTGGCGTAAACAGGTGTTCGCATTGTAACCGGGTAGCGGCGCAGGGTGGCTGTGGATTGGCAGCCGCCGTCAAAAATGATAGTACAGCAATAAGTATTTGTAAGGAGTGCCTGAATGTGGAATGCATGTTTTGTGATAATTTGATACATCTGATGCGAGGCAAGATAATATATGACGCTCTTTTTTTGTGAATTTTATGAAAGACAGATCGATCTGTATTTAATCACTAAAAAATATACATCATGGAAAAGAGATTTCCTTTGCCTCCGTTCACAGAGGAAACTGTCCGTCAGTACGGTAACGAATTATGGGAATTTGACGAAAACGGGCTGATGCTGCGTAGACTGGCTTCTATTAACGATGTGGCGATTAACAGCAATGAACGCAGACTGGCTGAAAAAGAAAGCTAACCTCCCTATGCTCCAGGGTGTTTGAATTTTGTAACTTCGTGATATGAATAAAACAGAAACCTTACAGGAATTTTACCAGCATAAATTCAATGCGGTGCCCGACCGCCTGCAACAGGACCTGGGTCACTTCAACGTATTCCGGCTGGAAGACTGTATCGTAAACGGAGCCGTCACCGTTAAATACAGTCGCCGTGATTTTTATAAAGTGAGCCTGGTACGTGGACATAACCTGTATCATTACGCCGACAAAACCATAGAAATGAACGGCAGTGCCCTGATCTTTTGCAACCCGCAGGTACCTTATGCCTGGGAGTCGTTGTCGGGCGATAACAATGGCTATTTCTGCATATTTAAGGAGTCTTTTTTTACCGGCGTTATGAGAGGCAATATTCATGAATTACCGATGATGGCGCCCGGGGGTATTCCTTCCTATCTTTTAAACAAAGAACAGGATAAAGAAGTCTCGCAGTTGTTTAAAAAGATGTTGGGAGAAATTAACAGCGACTATGTATTAAAATACGACCTGCTGCGAAATTACCTCACAGAGATCATGCACTATGCCTTGAAAATGCAGCCTTCAGAATTCGTGCATCAGCATACCGATGCCAAAACCCGTATCACATCGGTATTTAATGAGCTGCTGGAACGACAGTTCCCGATCGAATCGCCGGGGCAACGTTTTTTGATGAGGTCGGCCAACGACTTCGCAAAACAGCTGTCGGTTCACGTTAACCACCTGAACCGGGCAATACGTGATACCACCGGTAAAACCACCACCGCACACATTGCGGAGCGGCTCACCACCGAAGCTAAGGCCCTGCTGAAGCATACCGACTGGAACATATCGGAAATCAGCTACGCCCTGGGATTTGAGGAACCCGCGCATTTCAATAACTTCTTTAAGAAACATACCCAGCTCACCCCGGGTGCTTTCAGGGATGTTTGAATTTTGCAATGATTGGTTTGAACCGCGTAACAACGGATAGTCGTTCCTGTTCTAGCTTTGTGTCATCAAAAAACACACAAGATCATGAACAATACTTCTGTTTGGTTTGTAACCGGCGCCTCTAAAGGATTAGGTCGCTCATTCGTACAACAATTACTTAGTCAGGGATATAAAGTAGCGGCAACTTCCCGCAGCATCGGTGATCTTCGCGTCATATCTGCTGATCCTAATTTCCTCCCGCTGTCAGTCGACCTGAAAAGCGAAAGCAGCATCCAACAGGCAGTAGATGCCACTATCCAACAATTTGGACGTATAGATGTACTGGTGAATAATGCCGGTTACGGACAAGTGGGCAGCGTGGAAGAATTGTCTGATGCAGAGGTTCGTGCCAGCTTCGACGTCAATGTATTTGGGCTGCTCAACGTTACCCGAGCAGTACTGCCACATATGAGAGCGCAGCAATCCGGTCATATCTTCAACATTTCTTCTATCGCCGGATTTACAGGCGCCTTCCCTGGTTTCGGCATCTACTGTGCTACCAAATTTGCCGTAGATGGATTGTCTGAATCACTGTCCACAGAGGTAAAACCTTTCGGTATCCAGGTAACGATCGTATCACCAGGATATTTCAGAACTGACTTCCTTGCTTCCAGCTCACTGGGCACACCTGCTCAACCACTGGCTGTTTATGAAAATGTGCGCGCTGTCCAGGATGCACACCAGCATCAGATTAATGGCAACCAGGCCGGAGACCCTGAAAAAGCTGTAGCTGCAGTTATTAAGATAGCCGGCGATGCCCAGGCCCCCCTGCACCTGTTCCTTGGTGAAGATGCCTACAATATGGCTTTCCAGAAAATGGAGGTAATTACCGCCGACCTGGAACAGTGGAAAGAAGTGACGATCGCTACCGCGATTGAAGCTTAGCGTTTAAGGCAGAAAGCAAAAAGCTATTGCAGCGAATGACCAATGCGATTTTGAAATATCCGCAAAGATCATTCGCTGCAATAGCTTTTTGCTTTAAGCTTTCTGCCTTACGCTTTCTGCTTCACCGTAAAATCTTCTCCCAACACCAGTTTCCCACTTTTCCCTTTGGTTACCAGGTCGGCAATTTGTTTATCGCTGAGTTTTTTATCGATAGGCGCAAAAGGAATTTTGAAACCACATTCCTTGAAATTCGTACAGCCGTAGGCGGTATTCCCTTTTTTCAGCAAATGCGTTTTACATTTTGGGCAGGTTAGTTCTTCAACTACAACCACCTTCTTTGGTTTCGGTTCTTTTTTGGGTTTCTCTTTTTCTTCTGGCACGGGAGGCGGATCTGGCGCCACGGTAATGAATTTGTAGCTGGCAGTTTTTACTTCTTTGGTAAGGTCTACCACCATCTGTATTAATTCATCTTTGAAGGTATCCATAGCGTATTCGCCTTTTTCGATCAGGCGGAGCTTGCGTTCCCATTGTCCTGTGAGTTCTGCGCTTTTCAGCAGCTCTGTTTGGATGGTATCGATAAGGTCTATGCCGGTTTGGGTGGCATAAATGTTTTTCTTCTTCTTTTCTATGTATTTCCTGCGGAACAGGGTTTCGATAATGTTGGCGCGGGTGGAGGGGCGTCCAATGCCGTTGTCTTTCAGCAGTTCGCGCATTTCCTCGTCATCTACCTGTTTGCCGGCTGTTTCCATGGCCCGGAGCAAAGTAGCTTCTGTAAAGGCTTTAGGCGGTGTTGTTTTTCCCTGGTGTATCCTGGGCGTATGAGGTCCGCTTTCGCCTACTTCGAAGTGGGGCAGTATTTTTTCTTCTTCTTCTCCCTCTTTTTTCTCTTTCACATCATTGGCATATACCTCTTTCCAGCCGGGTTCCAGGATTTGCTTACCGGTTACTTTAAATGGTACCTGGCCTACTTTACCGAGTACGGTGGTATTGGATATTTTACATTCTGGGTAAAAGGCTGCAATGAAGCGGCGGGCTACGAGGTCGTAAATCCTTTTTTCTTCGATGGGAAGTCCGCCGGGATGCATGCCGGTAGGAATAATGGCATGGTGGTCGGTTACTTTTTTATCATCGAATACTGTTTTCAGCTTGGGAATGGGATTGGCCAGCAGCGGCGCTGTGAGCGCGGCATAAGGTGTCATGTCTGCCAGTATCCCCGCTATTTTTGGATGCAGGTCTTCCGAGAGGTAAGTAGTATCTACCCTGGGGTAGGTGGTCAGCTTTTTCTCGTAAAGATTCTGGATATATTTAAGCGTATCATCTGCGGTATATCCCAGTTTTTTGTTGGCTTCTACCTGCAGGGCTGTGAGGTCGAACAGGCGTGGATTGCCTTCCTTGCCATCTTTCTTTTCGAAGGAGGTGACTTCAAACGGGTGTTCTTTCAGGTAGGCCAGCCCTTTGGCGGCTTTATCCAGCGTTTTGAGACGATCGATGGCGGCGGTAAATTCTGTTTCCCGGTAGATGGTTTTCAGTTCCCAGTAGTCTTCCGATACGAAGGCATTGATTTCTTTCTGCCGTTGTACAATCATGGCCAGGGTAGGAGTTTGTACGCGACCTATTGACAGCACCACCTTGCCCTGGGCAAATTTTTTGGTAAACAGCCGGGTAGCGTTCATGCCCAGTAGCCAGTCGCCTATGGCCCTGGCACTGCCGGCTGCATACAGGTTATCATATTGATCGGCCATTTTCAGGTGCAGGAATCCATCGCGGATCGCTTCTACCGTCAACGAAGAAATCCACAGCCGCTTGATAGGAGCCGTACATTTTGCTTTCAATAATACCCAACGCTGTATCAGTTCGCCTTCCTGGCCGGCATCCCCGCAGTTAATCACTTCTTCGCATTGCTGTACCAGGGTTTCTATCACCTTAAACTGCTTCTGTACCCCGGTGTTTTCAATCAGCTTAATACCGAAGCTGGGAGGTATCATCGGAAGGTCTTCCAGTCGCCAGAACTTCCACTGTTCATAGTAATCATGTGGCTCCTTGAGGGTACAGAAATGGCCGAACGTCCAGGTTACCTGGTAGCCATTACCTTCATAGTAGCCATCTTTGCGTTGTTTTGCCCCGATCACTTCTGCAATATCCCTTGCCACACTTGGTTTTTCAGCAATACAAACTTTCATAGTCGATTAAAATTGGGTAACAAATGTCGGATAAAATACTCGTTCGTGCAGCTAAATTCATCATGTTATAATTTCAGCTATACACATACAATAATACCAACTAATTTAAGGTTAATATTCACATTTGCATATACCCTTTTTATATGAAGACCGGCTTTCTGTTATTGTTTGCCATGTTACCCCTGTTGGGCGTCGCGCAAAGCTGATATGCTGGGATCATTGGCCATATATGTATTACCGGAAGGGCAAACCTTTGTCAAGTTTACCACCGGCAGTACCACTGCCGGCGCCGATGGCAATGTATCCTACCTCACGATTCCCGGGGGACTCAATTCCCTGTTTACCGGTATCGGTGTTTATTATCCCAATGGGGAAGAAACCCAGCGGGTGGGGATCCAGCCAGATATCATTGTTACGCCAACGGTGAAGGGTATACGGGAAGCCGGGATGAGGTATTGGAAAAGGCATTGTCCCTTATCCGGGAATAAGTTAACGGGTCAGTGTTTTCGGTAAAGAAAATTTCTTAGCTACTTTATTGTATCGTTTCAGGTATTTCCGGTCTTTCTTTATGCCTACGGCGGTAACGATACCGGAAGTTTCAGCTTTTACCCAATAGTTGAATACAAACTTCTCCCGGTCGCGTATAAAAAACATCTGGGTAGGCCGGTGATTGACATTTCTCAGCAACAGGTTAGCGAGCGTGGTTTTCAGGTTGGCCATAAAACCGGTGCGGGTCGTATCTTTCTTATCCAGCACCTGTATGCGCAGACCATGATAGAAAAAATGCATATCACCCAGGGTGGCATATTTATTCCCAGTCCAGCGGGAGTAAATGCTGTCAGCATATCCCCGCTTTACTTTCACCGCGGCCATGGGAATAGCAACTGTGTTGAATCTTTCCAGGTCCATAGGCGCCAGGTAACTTTGTGCTACAAATCCAGAAAGTGAGTCGCTGTAAGATTCCCGGTAAGAAAAATGATGAATGGGGCTGCCCAGCAGCTGGCCCCGGGCCACGATATGCAGGCTGTCGCCGCCGGTATGTATATTGCCAAAATGAGTGATCAGGGCATTGATCCCCGTAATAGGTATGGCTGACCATTGTTGAGTGGCTTTGGAAGATTCTTTCACCGTCACCGCGGATTCCCGCAATTCAATAGAATCTACCTGCAAGCGAAACGGAATGGTGTTGATTAACTGTGTGGGCATATATTTTTCAATGCCATGTTCGAATGGTATCCGTTTATCCCTTTGCGTAGTCAACTGTGTATGATCGGCCAGGATATGCCGTATCGCCAGGGTGGTATCTCCGGCTTGTTCCCGGAGCAGTAATCCACCGATATGTAGCGCTTCCCCGGTTACGGTGATATAGTCGCGCTGCCATTTGGCGGTGCGGAACGTTTCTTCTGCGCTTAGGTTAGGCATTACCTGGAAACGATAAAGTGCGAGGCCGTGATGATCAGGATCCATGGCGAAACTATCCACCGTGGCATGTAGCTGTTTGTTTTTGTAGTACAGGGCGCCCTGGTCGATACGGGTATTATGGAGCAGCGATGCCCAGGGCATTTTGTCAGGCTGCCGGAAAACAAAGGCAGGCTCGTTAAATATTCCCGATAAATGATGGAGCTGTAATTGTAGCGAATCGGCATGGTGCAGTGCCAGGGAAGCATTTTGCCAGCGCATATCTACGCCGGACGTGACAGATAGCTGATGCGCCGCATTTTCGAGTATGCTGCCCTGGTGGAGCTGCACCGACAAATGAGGGATAAGGGTCTCTATGGTTTTGTTGTGAAACTGCAACCGGGAAAAATCCATGTTCATATGATCGTAGTGCCACCGGTTGCGGTTACCAATGTGCAGTTGTACTCTGCTACCCCGGAGGTTTACATGGGTTTGCAGCTGGCTGCTGTCTTTGTCTTTCACGGTAGTATACTCAATGCGGGCATCCTGTATATTCAGCTGTTTGATCTCCGTCATTAAAGGAATAGATCCATTACTTTTTTCGATAGCTTTTCCCTGGTGATAGATGCTTACCTCAGGCTGGTGAGCGCTGAGTGAGTCGATAGATAGCTCTTTCAACTCCGTGCTGTGTATATCTGCGGCAATATCCAGGGAAGGAATTTTTATTTTAGTATATCCGTTGTCGTTATATAAGGTAACACTGGCATCGGTAACAGTGGCCTGGTTATGGTTTAGCGATACCTGGGCGATATCCAGGCCGGTACCTCCATTGTGGTGGCTGATATGATGGAATTGCCCCGCTGCGGAGCCCCAGGTAATGAAACGTAGCAAGGTGCGGACGTTCCGGAAGGCAATATTACTGGCGTCGAAGCTGCTGTGAGGGTTATTGAATTGCAGCTGACGGATATCGAGCTGGCCGATGCGTATCACCGGCAGGTTTTTATGGGATACCGCAGTATGGCCGGTTTTGGGCGGTAGTTGTATTTGCAGGGTGCCCAGGCGTATCAGGTCTACCTGTATATCTTTTGACTGTTGGAAGACGTCCCAGTCAAATACCTCCCAATACAGCTCCCTGGCTGTAAGGCGGGCGCCATTTTCCAGCCTGGCTGCCAGCTGGCTGGCTTTGTTGTGGCGGTGAGTGCCGTCGAAAGTGTAGTTGTTTACCGTGATGTTTGTTTTCCCGGCAGTGGCGTTTATTTCCCGTATATGCAGGTTGGGCATCGCGTGTTTAATATCTACCAGGGAGTCGCTGAGGAAAAAGTTATGCAGCAATACGTCGGTGGTAATATTTTTCAGCTGTAATTTCACCGGTAGTTGGCCGGTAGCGGTGAAGCTGGCATTGCCATCCTGTATATGGAAGGTGTCCACCATAATTACCTCACTCAGGTTGTGCAGGGTTTGATAGAAGGCGGGCATTTTAATGCTGCCGCGGTCGACTACAGCTACCCGCTTGCTGCCCCGTTTTTCTTTGGTGAGGAAGCTGATGCGGGGCTGAAACAATAAGGCATTATCTGCTTTCAAATGTTTTTTTAACAGGTCTTCCAGGCTTACATCGTTCAGTCGCAGGGATGGCGCCGTAAAAGTAAGGCCCTTGCCAGAATGGTTTTGCGGCGTAGGCCCATATTCCACATTGTTAAAAATGACATCGTTATGCTGCAATGTAAATTCATCTACACTCAGCTGAAACAGGCTGTCGAGCGAATAAAATTTAATCTTATTCAGACTGAGGGCGATGCTGTCGGTGGTAATGCCGGGCACTGTATCATGAGCAATGGTGAGGTTGTAAATGTTCAGGTTGGTGCTGCGGGTGGTGCCGGTAGATATGTGACCCGTCAGTAGCAGCGCACCGTCTTTTACGGCGACATACCGGAAGTTTATTTTTTTGAACAGCGTATTAGGGAGACTGTCTAATGCCCGCTTTTTATCGTGGTTGCTGGTTTTCCGGCCGGGGAGCTTTAATACCGGCCGTATACATACGAGGGTGTCGATCAGCAGTTCCTGGCGCATATAAATAGCAGGCAGGTGGCGGGCATTGAAATAAAATTTATCGGCCTGCAGCGACATGCCCCCGCTGGTGGCGGTAGGATTACTGACAATGGTACAGGAATCCAGCTCAAACACCTGTTTCTTCCCCGAAAAATGCAGCCGCTTGAAACTGACGGTATTCCTGCCATCTGGCAAAATCCAGTATTGGTTATCGAATGAAAACTCTACATCATCTGAACCCAGTATATGATTATCGGAGTTGGTGACCTTGGTAAAGTTGACAATAGAAAAATTAAAATGGTTAATATGTAATGGCGCCGGGCCATTCACCCGACTATATACCAACGATCCTTCCTGCACATGTACGATTCGCGCATTTACATATTCCAGCGTTTGTTCCAGGTGTTGCACAATAGACGACAACTGAAAAGTATCCTGCCTGGGCCCTCTCGGCATATGTTCATGCATTGTCAGGTGCGGACTGATGACGGAGAGGCTATCGACCAGCAGCTTTTTATGGAAGATCAGCGCCCTCCAGGATTGTATGGAGAGATACAGCCGGGGAATGCTGGCATCGTAATGGGCATTTACATGAAGGGTGTCTTTGCAGATGAGCTTTGCATTGTGTACCACAATATTTCTCTTCAACAGGGAAAAGTCGATGTCTGCTGCATCAAATTTGTAGGTGTTGCCAGATTCTTTGTTAACGATGTACTGTATAACTTTTACAAATTTATGGGTCACCAGGTAATACAGGATACCGCCAATGACTATCCGGAGGAGGAATAGCACCAGCAGTATTTTAAGCCATTTATATAGTTTGGGAGACAGTTTCATGAATTGATATCACCGGTTACCCATTGCTAACAGGGAAGTATATCCGAATGCTTAATGATCAGGCTACAAGCCTGGCAATGCCAAAAGCGGCAGCGGCGGCCAGTATGCCGATCATGGTTACTTTCAGCGCGCCGGCAATGGGTGGTTGCCCGGTTACCTTACTTTTGAAGTAGCCAAATACAAACAGGCAGATAACGGTGAGGATGGTAGATCCTAGCAGTCCGCGTTGGGGCGTATCCGTAAGCAGGTAGGCCGACAAGGGAAGCAGACCGCCCACGAAATAAGATACGCCGATGGTGAGGGCGCTCTTACGGGCCCTGTTGGGATCCGGCGCCTCCAGTCCCAATTCGAACTTCATCATAAAATTCACCCATTTTGTTTTGTCTTTCGCCAGTTCAGTTGCCACCAGGTGTTGGGCTTCGGGACTTAGCCCGTATTCGGCAAATATTTCCTTTACTTCATCCATTTCTTTTGCCGGTACTGTTTCCACTTCGTTATATTCCCGTTTTAATTCGCTGTCGTAGTGTTCCAGTTCTGTTTTTCCGGCCAGGTATCCACCCAGTCCCATGGCAATACAGCCGGCCACTATTTCGGCGATGCCGGCAGTGAGGATGATGCTGTTGCTGCTCACGGCGCCGCTAAGGCCGGCAGCCAGGGCAAAAGGTACTGTCAGGCCATCACTCATGCCGATTACCATGTCTGTGATGAAATCCGAGCTTTTTAAATGTTGTTCCTGGTGCATATGCTAATGGTTTAAGGTGGGATTGCGGATATAAATATAAGGGCTTTATTGTATTTTGTTTACCTTATGTAAGTGCTACTTAAAACGAAAAGGTATGTCAAACGCGATTGTATGTTTTGGAGAAATGTTATGGGATATTCTTCCGGCGAAGGAATTACCGGGTGGGGCGGTGATGAATGTGGCCTATCACCTGCAACGTTTAGGCGAAACCGTTTCCCTGGTATCGCGGGTAGGTAAAGATGCCAGGGGACAGGGATTGCTCAACATGCTTCAGGGGTATGGACTCGATACCCGCTATATACAACAGGATGAAAAGCAGGAAACGGGTAAGGTATATGCCGATATGAGCAATCCCCATGAGGTACATTACGATATCGTATATCCGGCGGCGTGGGATTTTATTCAATGGGAGCCGTCGTTGGCGGCATTATTGCACCGGCCGGATACCCGGTACCTGGTATTCGGGAGCCTTTGTTCCCGTGACGTGGTATCGCGCCATACGCTGGAGCAGGCGTTGAAGGAAGCGGTGGTTAAGGTGCTGGATATTAACCTGCGGGAGCCGCATTATACCCGGGCGCATGTAGAATGGCTATTAGCGCAGTGCCACATATTGAAGTTGAATATTACGGAGCTGGAGCTGATCAGCAGCTGGTATCATCCTTATGAAGATAAGGAACAGGCAGTGCGGCTTTTGTCGGCGCGGTTTAACATCCATACCATTGTGGTAACGATGGGGGCAGATGGTGCGTTGTTATGGATGGATAATACTGCTTATGTAGAACCGGGGATACCGGTAAAGGTGGTAGATACAATTGGTAGTGGCGATGCTTTCCTGGCAGGGTTTCTGCACAGTGTGATCCGCAAACGGCCAGCCCGGGAGTGCCTGGTGTTTGCCAATGCGCTGGGTGCGCTGGTCGCCTCTTTTGCAGGAGGGTGCCCTGATTATGATCCTGATACGATATTGCGATAAATACCAACGGCCCCGCGAGTGAGGCCGTTGATGATAATAGGATCATTATTTCCGGGTAAAGACAATTTCCATTTCTTTTACTTCCTGGCCATCACTCATGCGGTACATTTCCATGGTATGATGGTCATTGTCCTGCCACTTTTCCACCTGGCGGAGCTTCACATGTTTGCCGGTGATAGGGTCGTCCATTTCCCCGGTTAATTCAAGGGCTTTAAGGTCGTCGTTCCATTTACCTTCCATGTTCATGATGCCGGTGCCCATATTATCGATCCAGGTACTGACATACATTTTTCGCGCATTGTCGTAAGCCATTATGCCAAGGCCTTCGAAGGGCATGCCCATCATATTGCCGGTGTATTTGCTTTGGCAATACCTGCCACCCATGATCATTTTGTTGACACAACTGCCGGATGATTTTTGGGGAGGGTCGCCGGGTTTTTCCCAGAAGCTGGCTTCGGTGGTCCATTCACCATCTGCCAGGGCCATGTGCTGGTGCTGGGGGCCGGGTGTCATATAGGTCATCCATGCTTTCATCATGGCGGCAGAGTCCTGCTGCGCAAAGGCATTGGAAATCATCAACAGGCATAAAGCTGCTAAAAAGTAGATTGTTTTCATGATGTACGATGGTTTAGAGGTTGTTGAAATCGGGGTATGGAATTACAGGAAAACAAGATAAGTTATTTGTGGTTCATAGCCATGGTATGCGTGTTGTACCTTACAATTATCAGGGATTCCCTACCTTTGGAAACGAAAGAATGATCCTATTATGCAAACCATCATACTGGATGTGTCCGCAAATAAGGCGCAACCGTTGACGATCGATGCTGCCATCTCCTTTGAACCGTTTGTTGCCTATCTTAGAAAGAGGGTAGCAGAAGAACATACTGTAAAGGCGATGGTATACCAGGAAACCCTGCAACAGTTGCTATCTTCAGATGTCAGTCAACGGGACATTCCCCTGGCAGAAATTATCCGGTATGGCCCTTTGCTGGAATATATCTACGCTTGCCTGTCACCCGCCATGAGAGGGGAGCAGGACCTGGTATGGGGGCTTAGCTTTCCCTTTCAGCCCATTACGTTTTATGGCACCGACCAGATGTATGAATTGATGGACAACAAAGGCCATGATCATACCTATGAAGTAGCGCGTTCGCCGGCCGAGTACCATATGGAAAGGCTACGGCAGGTATACGTTTTCATCTTACAGCGACTCTACAATTTCCAGGCGCCCGTAAGAACGGATTTATACCATGCGGGCATTAACAAGGCAACGGGTTTGTTGCAATACTATGCTGTACATATCAACACCGATTTCATGACAGTAACGGCCAAAGAACCATTGCCGGAAATCGATTTTGTACAGTTATATACCAGCATGAGTGAAGGAGGCGGGTTTGAAGTACTGCAACAGCTGCTACCCCTGGACATGTTCCGTTTTCGAGGTTTCTGCGTCGTTACCGTTACCGATATTACCGCACAAAAAGCCGTAGAAAATATCCGCCAGGTGAGACTTTCCCGGACAGCCCTCACTGGAGAGAAAAGCTACCAGCAGGTGATACAATCGTTGAAGTCATTGTTGCGCAACAGCAAAATTGAATTTGACCTGTTTCCCTTCCTGCGGGTAAATGATGAGCCGGTATTTGGTTTTGAAAAAGGAGGCACCGGTATTTTGTTCCAGGTATGGGGTGAAGACCGGCTGCCTGCGGAAGAGTTCCGTCGCCAGGTAAAAGGATTTTCAGCGAAACCCGTTTTCTATTTCTCTTCCGATATTTTCCTGGAAACCCGAAAAGAATATGCCTTCCTGGAACATTTCCGTAAGCTGGGCGTAAAGTCGCTCGCACTGATGCCCCTGTATCATGTGCATGAACTGGTAGGCGTACTGGCAGTGCATACCTGGGGAGAGGAAACTTTTGGAGACAGGACTCTCGCGTTGCTGGAACCCGCTATAGCGGCTTTAGCGCAGCTATTGCAGATTTATATAGATGAGTTTAACCTGGAGATAGAAAAGGTGATCAAGGAAAAATTTACCTCTATACAGCCTGCTGTGCAATGGAAGTTTAATGAAGCCGCCTGGCAATACCTCTACCAGGTAAAAAGAAACCAGCCGGCGGTGATGCTGCCCATCCTGTTTAAAGAGGTATACCCGTTGTATGGCGCTATTGATATACGTAACTCTACGGTGGAAAGAAATAAGGCTATTATTGCCGACCTGGATGGGCATTTGAGCCTGCTGGCATCCACCCTCGATACTTTACGCAGCCAACATGAAGATGATCTCCTCAAGGAAATGATTTTTCACTGCCTGCAATGGCAGCAGGCGTTGTTACAGCAGCAGCTGAGTCCCTCAGATGAAAATGAGCTGAACCGCTTCCTGGAAGTTACCGCGGTGGAGTACCTGCAGCATGTGGCGGGACAATACCCGCAGCAGCGGGAAAACATTGATGTGTGTATACACAACCTTAGTAGCGATAGTAACAAAGACGCGCTGGAAAAATCCATGCGCATGATCAATCAGACGGTGAATGGATATTTTGAGTCAGAGAAATCCAGGCTCCAGGAATCTTATCCCTGTTATTTTGAAAAATTCAGAACGGATGGGGTGGAGTATGATATTTATATCGGCCAGGCGATTGCGCCGAACCGTCCATTCAATCACCTGCACCTCAAACATATCCGCCTATGGCAGCTTTCGTCGATGGTGGCGGTGGCCCGGCTTACGCAAGAGCTGCTCACGCAAATGCCCAAATCTTTGTATACCACCCAACTGATCTTTGTACATGCGCATCCCATCGATATTGGCTTCCGGGTAGATGAGCGGAAATTTGATGTAGAAGGCGCGTACAACATCCGTTACCAGATGATCAAGAAGCGGATCGATAAAGTGCATATCCGGGATACAGAAGAGCGGTTAACCCAACCGGGAAAGATTGCGTTGATTTATTCTGATCCCAAAGACCTGGAAGATTATCTTCCGTTTATCCGTTACCTCCAGGAATCGGGAGAGTTGAAGAAGGAGCTGGAAGAGCTGGAACTGGAAGAATTACAGGGATTGAAAGGGTTAAAAGCTATCCGGGTGGAGGTCGTATTTCCGGAGGCCATCAATCAAGCGTAGTATGTATGGAGAAGAAAGATTACGATGCCATTGTAGTAGGTTCAGGGCCTAATGGTCTGTGTGCCGCCATCAGGCTGCAACAGCAGGGGCTGTCGGTATTGCTGCTGGAATCGCGGGATACTATTGGCGGTGGTATGCGTACACAGGAGCTTACCTTACCGGGCTTTTTACATGATGTATGTGCGGCGGTACATCCCATGGCGTTGGGCTCTCCCTACCTGTCGCAGTTGCCGCTGGCAAAATACGGACTGGAATTTATTCATTCGCCGCTGGCGATGGCGCATCCATTTGATGATGGCACGGCGGCTTTTTTGTCGCGTTCCATTGATGAAACAGCCGACGCACTGAGGGGCGACGGCCCCGCTTATCGTAGCCTGATAGCGCCGGTGGCGGCACATTGGGAAGAGATAGCAGGAGACAGCCTGGGTCCATTTTCCTTTCCCAATCATCCCCTGATCATGGCCCGGTTTGGCGTACATGCCTTGCGCTCTGCGGATGCCATTGCCAGGCGATTTGTTACGCCGGCGGCCAAAGGTTTATGGGCCGGTATCGCCGGCCATAGCATTCAACCGCTTACTAATCTCACTACAGCAGCGGTAGGTATGGTACTCGCAGCAGCGGGGCATCGTCATGGATGGCCCATTCCCAAAGGCGGTTCGCGGGCGATCGGCAATGCGCTCCTGCATCATTTCGAATCGCTGGGCGGCGAAATTCAAACAGGCGTACATGTTAGTTCGCTGGCGCAGCTGCCCTCGCATCATGCGGTGCTGTTTGACCTCACACCTAAACAATTATTGCAGATTGCGGGCAACCAGTTTACACCGCATTACCGGCAGCAGCTGCAACGTTATCGTTACGGCCCCGGTGCATTTAAAGTGGACTGGGCTCTGAGCGGGCCTATCCCGTTTACGGCGGAAGCCTGCCGGAAAGCCGTGACCGTACACCTGGGCGGCACCTATGCTGAAATTGCCTTGTCGGAGCAGCGGGCCTACCAGGGCGAGTACAATGAAGCGCCTTTTGTATTGCTGGCACAACAAAGTTTGTTTGATCAACGGGCTCCTGCCGGCCAGCATACCGCCTGGGGGTATTGTCATGTACCCAACGGATCTACCACCGATATGACAGCCGCCATAGAAAAACAGGTGGAACGGTTTGCCCCGGGCTTCCGTGATTTGATCCTGGCGCGGCATACTTTTACGGCGCAACAGCTGGAAAGCTACAATCCCAATTATGTAGGCGGCGATATCAATGGAGGTATCCTGGATATCCGGCAACTATATACCCGGCCAGCCCTGCGATGGTCGCCCTATCGTACGGCTGCCAAAGGAATCTATATCTGTTCTTCTGCTACGCCTCCCGGCGGCGGCGTGCATGGCATGTGTGGATATCATGCCGCCAATACCGTATTAAAAGACCTCTTTTAACCCACTACGTATAGCCGTTTGAGATAGTAATAAGTCCTTTTTTTTCTTCCTGAGCCGCGTTATTTTTCGTAACTTAGAAAGGTATGAAATACCTGAATCCCATTACCTGGCTGGAGAAAATGAATGGGGCGGCCCTCGATATGTCAGATAATGCAGCGGTGACCCTTCTCCGGAAAAAAATGCTGGCAGAACTGGCGTTGTCAGAAGGACAGGTATTACAGGTAGCAGGTGAGTGGTTGAATAAGAACGACTTATTGCAGCTATTCGACTGTGTACAATCTCCTGCCCAATTTAGTTATTACCAACAGATTAAAGCAGACCCGGTGTTAACTAACTTCCTGGAAACGGGCAGAATCACAGCACTATTCATCGATACCCCACTCTATAAAGACGAGGCATTCCTGGCATTTATAGCCCCCTTTTATGGACCTTTGTTCACCACTGCCGTGTTGGACAGCATCAAACAGCGGGAGGTAGTTACCCTGCAATATCTGTTTGCCAATCCCCTGCTCCTTGATGCGGAGTATATGAAAACCAGCTTCGATAGCATTTTCCATCTGCTACGGGAACAGTATCAACAAGTAGAACAGGCCAAGGCAATCCTCGAAAAAAACAACCGGTATAACTGGAAGACAGTATTACCTTATCTCGACCATATCCAGGTACAGCTGCTAAATGCCTTGCCTGGCAACTTCCAGGAGTTCAGGAGCGATTATGGTATCCTGATGATCAATTTCGCGCTATTGCTTAATCGTCTAAACAGGAGCACGGCGGCAGCGGAGATCCTGCATGAAGTGAGTTCGTTGAAAACCATTACTTATGTACAGGAACAGCTGGCCATGTACCTGCCGCAGGTGGAGGAAAAGGCAGGCAAGAGCGTTACCTGGGGATTTATACTGGATTCCTGGCTGGGTCGCAAATTAGGGCAGATGGGTAAACCGACGGAATGGGGCATTAAGATTGGCGTCCTGGTATTGATCGTATTGATTTTTGTGCTGGGCGCCCTATTTGAAAAGCCACGTAAATTACCGCCCGATATTGCCACTTTTGAGCAAAGCAGCGATTTTGATGGCAGTCGCACGTATCATACCATGAAATATGTAGTGGCTGCATTGGAAAAGGAAGCCCGGAAAGCCAAACTGCCCCTCGAAGAACGCATGGCAGACAGTATTCAAACAGGCGACGATCCTTATGGCCCTGCATTTATGGACGCGGTGAGGAGGCAGGGAAATGAGGGAGCTACCTTTGTATTGCCGGCGTTTGACCATAATCTTACCCAGCTGCCGGAAGACAGTGACATGGCTTACCAGGATCCGCAACACCGGCAAAGTGTATGCGTGTTCAACCGGGTTAGCTTGTCAGGTATAGTGGCCCTGGTACAAACACCCGATTCATTTTATTCGCGATACGTTGCAGAAGGCGATAGTGTGTTCCTGCCCCTGCCTTTATCGCTCAGCAGGATTTATTTTTACGTAGGCACCGGCTGGGACCCGCAGCGGACGGTCAGGAAAGGAATGGAGAAAGTGCCGGCTTACCACCTGAGAGGCAGCTTTGTTTTATCGCTGTATAACTCTTCCACATTTTTGCGCCGCTCCTGCTTACAATTTAACCTGGATACCACGTATTGGAAAACTTCCAACCGTTATATCCCCATAGAAGTACGGCTATTCCAGGGACAGCGTTTGCAGCTAAAGCAATTGTCGGATAATTCCAATGGTATGGAGATGTATGAAGGCGAATGAGAGCTGTTTTTTTACTATTTTGCTTCCTGATGAAATACCTTAACCCGATTGTCTTCCTGGAGAAAATGAATGGGGCGCCTGTAGCGATCACGGATACCGCTGCGTTATCCCTTCTCCGGAAAAAAATGCTGGCAGAAATTGAGCTGTCAGACAGCAGGGTGCTTAATATCCATGGACAACTATTTACTAAAAATGACCTGCTGGTATTTTTTGATAGACTGCAGGATTCCCGGGAATTAAGTTGGCATCAACAGATAGCGGCCGACCAGCATTTATTGCATTTCCTGGAAACAGGTGTGCTGACCGGGGCATTTAAAACGTATAGTGATCCCAACTTCCTGGCTTTTATAGTACCTTATTACGAACCATTGTTTACCACGGCGGTGATCGATAGCCTGCAACGGCGGAAGGGGATGATTACGCAGCAACTATTTGCGAATCCACTATTGTTGGACGGGCCGGCTCAAACTACCTGCTACCGGCAAATACATCGTTGCCTGAAAGTAGAAGAGGAGAAACTGGGCATTGTGATTGAAAAATTACGGGCAAAGCAAACGCTTCCCCACAGGCAGTTTGAACAGTTTTTCGACCCCGGATGGATACAACAGCTGAACAGCCTGCCGGCGGAATTCCAGGTATTCAGAAGTGACTATGGTATCGGTTTGATCAACCTCGCCTTATCGATTTATGATACTTATTTTAAGCGGGGCATTGCTGTATTGGACTCGCTAGCGCAGCTGCAAACCAGCGACTATGTGCAGGAGCGGGGTGGGATACGTAAAAAGGAGTTACTGGTATGGAAAAAGCAACATCCGGCCGTCGGGAATGGAAAAGGAATCATGTCTTTATATTCCCGGCTACATGGGAAGACAGGAGGTGTATTTATCATGCTGGTGGTACCTCTGGCTATCATCCTGATTTTTAATGCGGTTCTTTCCGACAGAAGCCGTAACGGCAAGGGTACTGATGAAAAAAGTTACCTGGCAAATAGCCGTACGGCGGTGCATATGAATTATCTATTATCGCAGTTATCGAATGCCATCACAGGAAAGCTGGTAGGAGGGGTGGCAACTGGTAAACAGGTAGTGCCTAAAACAGGAGATGACGTATACGGCGCCGATTTTATGGCAGGTATACGCCAGATACCACATGCCCTGGGGATTGTTGGCACGGAAGATAGTTTTGAATTGCAGGATACTTTGGATGCTAATGCCCGGGCGGCGGACTGGGAGTTTGCACAGCATTTACGTCTTTCCAATAAAACACCGGCAGCAGTGATTGCATTGGTGCAGGCACGGGATTCGTTTTATTCCTGTTTTATATCGCCGGGTGATAGTGTTGTGCTGACACTGCCTGCGGTATCAAGGGTGTTTTTTTATGCCGGTACACAGTGGAGTAGTGCGATGCAGGCCGACAAGCCCTTGGGCGACAGTACCGCCTACCGTACGAAAGGCTTTTTTACGAAAGACTATCATCAGGCTAATGAGTTGCTTTTGCAGGCCAATCTAACCATTGTATTGGATCCACAGGAATGGCGTAGTACCAGCCGGGACAACCTGGCGGTAGAAATCCTGGATGAAAGCAACCGGTTGGTTCTGAATCTGCCGGGACCCACCGCTCCGGGAATCACCCTGTACCTGGGCGATTAAGTTAACTGATGCCGGTGCCTTTCAGCTGATCATCGGCTTTGCGGGTGTCGGGCATCAGGTTGTACAGTTGATTGACGGCTACTTTCAGTTCATCATAATTTTTCCTTTCCAGCGCTTTTTCACCGATCTCTTTAAAACGGGCCGCTGTTTGCGGGTCTGTAAAGGAGTTGGTGTCTATATTGGCGTAATAGTAATAGGCGCTGATCCAGGTTTCGGGCTTATGCCGCCTGATTTCCCAGCTGAGTTCATTCAGTTCATCTATTTTAGCTTTGATGGTATAGTAGCTGCGGGAGGACAGGAAACTGCTTTCATCGGCGATTATTTTTTCAAAGCGTTGCTGGCGGTTGCTGTCATTTTCTTCCTGGATGTAGTGCTGGCAGTTTTCTTTTTGCTGGAAATAACGGGAAGTAATGTCCAGTATCTGTTGCTCTTTCCCGGTGCTATCCAGCTGTTGCGACAGCTTACGTTTCTTTTCTTCCAGCTGATATTTTTCGTCGGTGATATCATCCGCGCTGAGTATTTCCAGGCGGTGACTGATATAATCCAGTTCCTGTTGAATGTTCTGGATGGTGGCTGCCAGCTCATATTGTTCGCTGGCGTTGAATGATTTTAGTTTGACGGCGGCTTGCTGCCTCAGTTGGCGGATATCGTTGAGTAGCTTGCCCGTATTGATTTTCCTTACCAGCGGATTAAAGACTTCTGAAAACTCCTGCTCATTCATGAGCAGTACCGCCTTCACAGACAGGTCCCTGCTTTCGCTGATTTGCAGGGTGATCTCTACATCGGAGCCCTTTACGAGGTCGGTGATGAGATCCGTGTTTTTTATTTCAATCATGCCCAGTGGTACGCAGCTGCCTGGGATGGCATAGCGACTGCCTTCCAGCACATTGATCAACAGGCTGTCTTCGCCGGTGCGGAGAATGGTTTTCGTTATTTCTTTTACAATGGTTTTCCGCAGGGGGAGGATCGCATTTTTTTCGAAGATGAGTTCCAGTTTAGTGGTATTGTTTTCCGGGTCATCTATTTCTATACAGATATCGTTGGGCAGTGGTTGTCCGTGTATATTGAACTTCCCCTGTGTGATTTCAATAATGGGAGTAGAGAGTGATATTTCGTTGTGTTGGGCATCAAATACCAGGATGTTGAAAATGTTGTTGCTGTTAGGCGCCAGGAGCAGCATTTCGGAAATACGTTCCTGTAGTGCTTTGATGCCGCTGTCGTAGCCACCATCGGTGCGCACAATGCGGTAGCTCAGCCCGCCCACCGGGCCGGTTACTACTGCTGTAAAGTATTCTTCCTGGTCGGCGGTATTTTTTTGGTAGGCAGTGCGGAAATGTATGTCGGGTGTACCTTCCGCAACAGGCTTCTTTTCAGGCGATTTTGAGGCCGATATAGTACGGGTGCCTGCATACCATGCCGCACCTGTTGCAACGGCCGTAGTAGGGTCCACACTGCAATTAACAGGTATGCCCAGTTGGGCAGCTACCTGTTGCTTTACCAGTGGAATATAGGTACTGCCTCCGATCATCACTACTTCTTCCAGGTTGGCAGCGCTGAGCTGGTTGCGTTCCAGTATTTTGCGAACCAGGTCGATAGAGTACTGTACCTGGTTGTAGATGACCCGTTCAAACTGTTCGCGGGTAACGGTAAGATAGACTTCTTCCTCGCCGTTGCCGGTGTCGAAGGAGAATTCCATTTCTGCCGAGGGGCTGTTGGTCAATTGTATTTTTACTTCTTCTGCCTTTTTCAGGAGAATGTGATACAGGGTGTTATATTTTCCGCGGGCGCTGCGCAGCGCGGTGAGCAGGTCGGGTAAAGCGTATTGTTGCTGGAGTTGTGGTACTACCAGTTGTTCGATCACTGCGATGTCGAAATCCACGCCGCCCAGGTAGTTATCTCCCTCATGGTCTATGACCCTCATTTCTCCATCTACAATTTTTACGAGGGCTACATCAAAGGTACCACCACCGAGGTCGTATACCAGCCATTGTCCCTGCAGGCTGCTGGCGTTGGCTTGCTTATTGGCAAATGCCAGGCTGGCGGCAATAGGTTCCTGTAGCAACAGTACCTCACTAAAACCGGCGTCGTTGCCGGCTTTCTTGGTAGCGTTGGACTGGATAGTATCGAAGGAAGCGGGGATGGTGATGACTACCGCTTCCGGTTTTTCGCCGGTATAAATAAAGTTCTTGAGTTCGCGCAGTACAATGGCGGATAGTTCCACCGGTGTTTTAAAATCGCCTGTATTGGGTACAAAGAAAGATTCAGAAGTACCCATTTTCCGTTTGAAGGAAGAGAATACATTTTCAGGATCTTTTTCAATGAGTTCCCGGGCCTTATCACCTACAATGATGCGATCTTTCCGGAAGGCTACCACGCTGGGTAATGTTTCCTTTTGTCCGAAGGGATTTTTGAAGATCTCTACCGCTCCCTGCTGAAATTTTCCGATCAGCGAGTTGGTGGTTCCCAGGTCTATGCCGAAATTAATTTGATTGTTCATCGTTTATTTTGCTGCGGCATTACCACCCCTTTTTGTAAAATGGATTTATGACCATCGGCGGTATAGTAAACCACCGGTTTAATGACGTTAACGATTTCCATGTTGTCCGACAGGTCGCCCGTAATACTGGCTTCATAATCTACCCTGGTTTCGCGATAGGGCTCACCCAGTGGGTTCAGGATAGTGTAGCCTGCTTCTTCAAAGTGCTGCTTAATGCGGTCGATATTACGTTGCAGGGATGCCAGCTCTGGTTTGGCAGCTGTTTTTTTATCCAGCTCAAATACCTGGTTAATGATCCTGATGTGAAAGGTGAATAGTGGGTCCATACGCAGGGTTGATAGTGCAGGCAAATATAGTTGATAATTTAATTTGTTTTGAGGGCGGTCGGAAGAGGTTAGAGCTTCTGATGAGGCTTCGGTTAAACAGTATCGGCGGTATTATGATACTCCACCATTGCCTCCATGCCGGATGATTATGGAAATTATTTCCTTCGGAAGAATTTCTAAAATATTTGAGTTTAATCCACTCCCCCCTTTTATTTTGTTTTTCCGGAATTAGATATTATCTTAAAGCATTCCGATTTCCACATTAAATCCATCCATCGTTATGAAAATAAGGCTGCTACTGCTTTTTTCCCTGTTTTTAAGCCCGCTTTTGCAATCGAATGCACAAACGCTTCCGGCCATCGGCATCTGCTCGTCTTATACCAACGACAGCCTGGCATCTGCCAACGGTTTTACCTTCCTGGAAGAAGCCGTCCGCAAGATACTTGCTCCCGCCCTGAGCGAGGGCCAGTTCAACGAACAACTGCAAGCTATCCGCCGTAGCCGCTGTAAGATTGAAAGCTGCAATGTATTCATCCCGGGGAATATCCGGCTTACCGGCGACTCAGTAGATGAGCGCAGGGTATTGGGATATGTAGACGCCGTTATGCGCCGCGCAAAAATAGCAGGGATAAAACTTATCGTATTGGGAAGTGGCGAAGCCCGCAAAATACCCGATGGCGCCGACCGCAAAAAGGTAGTGCAACAGTTTGTAGTACTGGGTCGAAAAATGGCCATCATAGCCGCAAAATATGACGTGGTAATTGCCATGGAAAACCTGAATACTTCCGAAACTAATTTTGTCAACACCCTGGCAGAGGGCAACGATATTGTACGCGCCATCGCTCACCCTAACTTCCGGCTCACGGCAGACATTTATCATATGCTGCGGGAGCATGAATCGCCGGAGAGCATCGAAAAAGCAAAGGGGATACTGGTGCATTGCCATATTGCAGAGCGGGAAAAGAGAACCCCGCCGGGACTGGCAGGCGACGATTTCCGTCCTTACCTGGCCGCCCTGCATAAGATTGGTTTCAACGGGCATATCATGATGGAATGCCGCTGGGAGGACCCCGCCAGGCAGTACAAGCCTGCCTACGAATATTTACATCAGCAACTCACCGAAGCCTGGACCACTCAATAAAAACTGAAATCTATCTCATATGTCTGCATCAAAAAAAACAAGACGGGAATTCCTGCAACAATCCTTACTGGCCGGCGCCGGTATTACCCTCAGCGCTATGGGCATGCCTGCCAGCAGCTACGCCCGCATTATGGGCGCCAACGATCGTGTTAATGTAGGCCTGGTCGGATTTTCTGACAGGGCCCGGCAGGCGCTGCTGCCCTCTTTTTTTAATAACAACAAAGAACTCAACTTCGACCTCATGGCGGTATCTGATATCTGGAACCGCCGCCGGGAAGAAGGAAAAGCTTTCCTGGAGCATAAAACAGGGCATAGTGTACAAGCCTGTGTGAATAACGATGAATTATACAATGTCAAAGATCTCGATGCCGTATTCATTGCCTCGGCCGATTTTCAGCATGCCTACCATACCATTGAAGCAGTAAAGAATAAATGTGATGTATATAGCGAGAAGCCATTTGCTGAAACCATGGAAGAAGCACGTAACGCGCTGAAAGCGGTGAAAGCATCCGGTCGCATTATGCAGGTGGGCACCCAGCGTCGCAGTGGTCCCAGCTATCATGCCGCTGCCGACTTTATCCAGCAAGGCAAGTTCGGGCCCATCACCATGGTGGAAATGACCTGGAACGTAAATCAGCCCGGCCGCTGGCGCCGCCCGGAACTGGTGAAGTCGATCCGCGAATCGGATACCGACTGGAAACGCTTCCTGGCAGGACGCCCGCATGATACCTGGGATCCCCGGAAATACCTGGAATTCCGCCTCTTCTGGCCCTATTCTTCCGGTATCTTCGGCCAGTGGATGACACATCAGATCGACACCGTTCACTGGTTCAGCGGCCTGAAACACCCCCGCAGTGCAGTCGCCAACGGTGGCATCTACATGTGGAAAGACGGACGCAAGAATGCCGACACCCTCACCGCGGTTTTTGACTATGGCCCGGAAAATGATCCCAACAACGGATTCCAGGTAATGTACAGCAGCCGTTTCCACAACTCTGCCGGTGGTACGAAGGAGATTTATTATTCCAACGGTGGCACTATTGATATGTCTACCAATAAGATCAGCCCAACCGGCGGACTCACGGAAAAAGAAGCCCAGGAAATGGGCCTGCATGCCAACCTGCTGCCCAACGTTACGCTGAGCAACGAAGATGCTGCCACTACCAGCGCCAACACCGGCGGCGATTCGCTCACCAATGCACATGTACGCAACTGGATGTCGTGTGTACGTGAACGTAAGCAACCCAATGCACCCATTGAAGCAGCATACTCGCACTCTATTGCCCTCATCATGGGCAATGCCGCCTATCGCACCGGCATGAAAGCTACTTTCGATGAAGCCACCCAGGAAGTAATGGTAGGCGGTAAAGTATTTACGCTCTAAACTTTACGGCCCCTCCAGGGAGAAGTAGAGAAAATGGCTTCCCAGGTGGCCATTATCCAGAAAGGCCGGTTGTTGTACGAAGGAGTTCCGCATACCGGCCAACAAAGCCTGGAAGAATTATTTATACAGCTCACTGCCAGTTCCTGCGCTGCGTCCTTGTTGTGAAAGAACAAGAATACTTTGTATTTTGACAGGGTGGCGTAAATATGGCCATCTAAGCAGTGAGAACTATGAACATGAAATTTATCCGCAAATGGGCGCCGGCTGCAGGGCTGGCGCTTTTAACCGCTTCTACGGCGCTGGGGCAGCAAAAGCCGGCAGCTACTCCTAACATCGTATTTATACTGGCCGATGATATGGGCTATGGAGATTTGAGTGTCTACGGACAACAAAAGTTCAGTACGCCTCACATTGATCAGCTGGCAAAGCAGGGCATGCGGTTCACCCAATTTTATGCCGGCACGTCGGTATGTGCGCCTTCCCGCGCCTCGCTGATTACCGGCCTGCATACCGGGCACACCTACATCCGCGGAAATAAAGAAATACAGCCCGAAGGGCAACAGCCTATAGCCGATACCGTTGTAACGGTAATGGAAGTATTGAAGCAGGCAGGATATGCCACCGGTATTTTCGGTAAATGGGGACTAGGCCCGGTGGGTTCTTCCGGCGATCCGCTGAAACATGGCACAGACCGGTTTTATGGTTACAACTGCCAGCGGGAATCTCACCGCTATTTTCCTACCCACCTCTGGGATAATGACCAGAAAGTAGTACTGGAAAAAAACGGGCAGCTGGCGCAAATGAAAACCTATGCCCCCGACCTGATACAAGCGCAGGCACTTCGCTTCCTGGAAGACCACCAGCATCAGCCGTTTTTCCTGTATCTCACCTATACATTACCTCACGCTGAACTGCAAGTGCCGGATGACAGCCTTTTCCGGCATTTTAAGGGGAGATATGCTGAAAAGCCCTATAAAGGCAACGATTACGGCCCCGGAGCTACCGTACCGGGCTATGCTTCCCAGCAATATCCGCATGCAACCTTTGCTACCATGGTTACCCGCCTGGATAACTACGTAGGCCAGGTAATGGAACGATTAAAAGCATTGGGACTGGATAGAAACACCCTCGTTATTTTCACCAGCGATAATGGTCCACATACCGAAGGAGGCGCCGATCCTGCTTTCTTCAATAGTGCCGGCGGTTTGAGAGGTGTCAAACGCGATTTGTATGAAGGAGGTATCCGGGAACCTTTTATTGCGCGCTGGCCGGGTAAAATAAAAGCCGGTAGCACCAATAATTTCCAGGGAGCCTTCTGGGATATTATGCCTACACTGGCCCAGGTGGCTAAGGCGCCTGTTGTGCCAGGCACGGACGGCGTATCGTTATTGCCTGCATTGACAGGAGGTAAGGGACAGCAACAACATAATTATCTCTATTGGGAGTTTCATGAAGACGGTGGGCGGCAGGCCGTTCGCCAGGGTAACTGGAAGGCGGTACGCCAAAAGGCACAACAGCATCCCGATGGTCCGGTGGAGCTATACGACTTATCTAAAGACCCGGCGGAAACAAATAATATAGCCGCCCATCACCCCGATATTACGGCGAAAATGGCGGCTATTATGAAAGAGGCGCATGTAGAAACGGCCTTATATCCTTTCTGGCGTCCTTAACTTTTATCGACCAGTCGATTCATTTGTTCGGTATACCGGTCGCCGGTATGAGGATATTTCCGGAGCAGTGCTTCCAGGTTTTCCAGGTCGGCGGCCGTTAACTGTACATCTACCGCTCCTGCATTGTCGAGCAGGTATTTTCTTCGCTTGGTGCCGGGAATAGGGATGATATTATCGCCCTGTGCCAGTACCCAGGCAATGGCTAATTGTGCTGCTGTACAGTTTTTACCGGCGGCCAGCTCCGCAAATCCGGCTACCAGTTTACGGTTGTTTTCTGCATATTCTTCCTGGTAGCGGGGTAGCAGTTTCCTGAAATCATCATCTGCCAGTTTGCTCACATCCAGGTCGGCGCTTACGAGGCCACGGGCCAGAGGACTGAAGGGAACGAAGGTTATTCCCAGCTCTTTACAAGTAGGGAGTATATCTTTTTCCACGTCCCTGGTGAGAAGGGAGTATTCACTTTGTAAGGCGCTGATAGGATGTACCGCATAAGCTTTGCGCAGGGTATTGGCAGAGGCCTCCGATAGTCCCAGGTAACGCACCTTCCCTTCTTTTACCAGCTCGGCCATAGCACCTACCATCTCTTCCACGGGCACATTCGGATCAATACGATGGGCATAGTATAAATCGATAACATCCGTTTGCAGGCGCTTTAAACTGGCTTCCACGGCTTTTCTCATATAGGCGGGCGAACCGTTAAATCCACTCACACCTGTGTTGGCATCGTATCCAAATCCAAACTTGGTAGCAATGAAAACTTTATCCCGGTTGGGTTTTAGGACCTTTGCAATCAGCTCTTCATTTTTTCCTGCGCCATATACATCGGCGGTATCCCAGAAATTGATGCCAATTTCAATGGCTTTTTCCAGGGTGGCAATCGACTCTGTATCATCGGGTACACCGTAGGCGTGGCTCATACCCATACAGCCCAGTCCAATGGCAGACAACTGTACATCTGTAGTTCCTAGTGTTCTGTACTTCATAAGATATTTTTCCTTTATGAATAATGATCTGATATAGCAAAAATAGGCAAGTATGGAAGGATGAAATTGTAAAATCAACAGTAATACTTGTAGTTTTCAAAGAAGATATCTCTCCCGGGCCTTTTTTAAAGGTAGGTATTATTCGTAATTTTATCTCACTTATGACGGCACCGCAAAATCAACGACAGCTAACCACACCCAATGGTATCACTACCATTACAGACTGGCTTTGTGATGAAATCAGGCTGACCCATACCATCAGCCATTTCGATAAACCCGGCGGGTTTGATGCCAGTAACGACCGGGATGTGGTACGGCTTCACTTCGGGCTGAAAGGCGATTACGCATTTGCCTACCGGCAGCTCAATCGTTCTTTCGACCTGGTGGGCGGCCATCATAATATCATGTATTCCAATGGGCTGGATATGACCGTGATGCCGAAAGCTTCTACCATAGAAACGTTTGGCATTGATTTTCCCCGGGAGCTGTTTATCTCTTTTACCCAACATGGTAATGACCACCTGCAACGGTTTTGTGAACAGGTATTGGCCGGCAACAGCGTGCTGCTGTCGGAGAGCTGGGGCGGCATTGACGCCGGTATCCAGCAGGTAATCGGACAAATACTGAACTGCCGTTATGCAGATCAGTTAAAGAAATTATTCCTGTTATCGAAAAGTATTGAATTGCTGGTGCTGTCTGCGGAAGCCTATAATTACGGGGTAGATAAAAAGAATGGCATCATTAAAAATAAAACAGATAAAGAGAAGATTATCGCGGTGCGCGACCTGATCAACGAACGCCTGAGCAATCCCCCGGGATTGAGTGAAATAGCACAGCTGGTAGGGCTGAATGAATACAAACTAAAACGGGGCTTCAAAGAAACATTCAACACCACGGTATTTGAATACCTTACGGGGCAACGCTTGCAGCTCGCCAATCAATATCTCCTTGATACCCAAAAAACATCCGCTGAAATAGCTTATGAGCTGGGATATGCCAGTCCGCAGCATTTCAATAATGCATTTAAGAAAAGATTTGGCGTTACTCCCAATTCGATTAGAATTAATCCGTAAAATGCAATCCTTCAAACTCAGGACCTCCTAATATTGTAATAACAAAAACACATTATTATGGATAAGCAATTGCAATTATCGGAATCCATCCACATTAACGCCCCTGCCTCCCGTGTATGGGAAGCCATCACCAATAAGACGTTGATCAAAGAATATTTTTTCGGAACAGATGTGGACAGCAACTGGCAAACCGGTAGCCGCGTTACCTGGTCGGGCGAATGGGATGGGAAACGCTATGAAGAAAAAGGCCTGGTGCTGGAGGTGGAGAAAGAAAAAAAACTGTCATACAGTTACCTGAGCACCGGGAAAGAAGATATACCGGATAATTATGCCGTTATTGTGTACGAGCTTGCCGCCAATGGCCATAATGATACCCGGTTCACCGTTTCCCAGGCAAACTTCGAAAACCAGGAAGCCTGTGATCATTCGAAAGAAAACTGGAAAAATATCCTGGCAGGGTTGAAGTCTGTGGCGGAAAGGAAATAAGGCGCCGCCTGTTTTGCCGGGCGATTTCGTTAACTATTGTAAAGGAAATCTGCTGGTTTTGTGATTTGGCAATACCAGGGTAATTGGTCAACTTTGTAGTATGAAAACGCCCGCATTTATTTCCCGCCTCCTGTTGTCTGGCCTGTTACTACTAGGCAGTATGCACCTTTTGGCGCAGCATTATGTGCCGGTAGATGAAGGATCTAAGGTGAAGTTTACCATTGTGAATCACCTTATTTTCAGTAGTACGGTAACGGGTTATTTTACCGGCTTAAAGGGTAACATACATTTTGATCCGGAAAAGCTGAAAGAAACGGCCATAGAAGCAACGGTAGCGGTGAATACGATTAATACAGGCATCGGAAAACGCGACCGGGACCTGATGGCGGAAAAATATTTTAATACCGTTAAATTCCCGGTAATGAAGCTGGTATCGACTTCCGTTACCGCAACAGGGAAACCTAACACTTACCAGTTTACCGGCGCCTTAACCATTAAAGGAATTACCAAAACCATCAGCTTCCCGTTTACCACCAATATGACGGCAGGCGGCTGCCAGTTCAATGGGCAGTTTGTGATTAACCGCAAAGATTTTCAGGTAGGCCCGGATAATGCCATTGATGATAAGCTGACGGTTATATTGAACGTACAGGCAAAGAAACAATAACCGTTCCGGTACCTGCCCGCAGATACCGGTAACGGTTATACGCTAAGCCTTACAATTTCTGTGTAAAGTGATGGGCAGAGATACAAAATCCCTGGCGATGGTACAAGCGATGCGCCGGAAACAGCCCGTGACCGGAATCGAGTTGTACAGCCTGTAACCCTTCCTTTTTAGCCAGCTCCTTTACATGATCCAGCAGCTTCGCTGCATAGCCCCGTCCCTGGTAAGCAGGCAAACAGGCCAGATCATCTATATAAATTGTTTTACCACTAAATAATTTATGCATGTGACGGAAACCCGCAAAGGCCACTACTCTGGAAGCATCTTCCGGGTCGGCGATATAAACAATGCGGTAGTCTTCCTGTTGCATATCCCGCAGCTGCGCCAGCAGATTTTCTTTCTGCAGGTGTGGACGCAGGAACAACATTACGTCACTACAGGCCAGTAGCTCGGCATCTGTTTGGGCAGTTTTGATAATCGGCGTCATCGTGTTTTTATTTTATTGACCCGGTACCCGGTGGGTGGAAATACCAATGCGGTTCCAGGCGTTGATGATATTGATAGCCATGATCAGCTCAGAAGAACCTTTTAAACCAAATTCCTTTAACGCTTGCTGGTAGGTGGTTTCCGTAAGTCCTTCGCGGCTGATAAACGTGATTTCCTCCGTCATAGCCAGGATAATTCTTTCCGCCGGGGTGAACTGCGGCGATTCCTTCCAGGCGCTGAGCAGGTATAAACGCTGTTCGGTTTCACCGGCTTTACGGGCATCCTGTGTATGTTGGTTAATGCAAAAGGCGCAGCCATTCAACTGGGAAGCTCTTACGCGGATCATTTCCTGGTGAAGCGGGGATATGCCGGTACCTGTCAGGTATTTTTCCAATCCCAGCATAGCGGTATACGCCGCGGGATCTATCTCTTTCATTAAAAAACGTTCTTTCATCGTCGTTAAAATTATAGTGTAAAATTAGCGATGGCTGGAGTATCTTAGTAGTCCACATAACAATTGATAGGTAGTCCAGATGCTTCCATTTAAAACGCTCATTCGAACAGATAAATCGCTGAAATTGCCGGTGTACCAGCAAATTGCCAACAGGTTGATAGGCCTGATACAGGAAGGTATCCTGAAGCCGGGATCTTTTCTGCCCGGCAGCAGGGTGCTGGCGTTGCAGCTGGACCTGCACCGCAAAACGGTGATTGCGGCATATGAGGAACTGATCAGCCAGGACTGGCTGGAGGCGGTGCCCCGCAAAGGCATGATGGTGGCTACCAACCTGCCGGTGATCCGGCCCCGCAGCTTCCGGAAGGTATTGCAACCCTATGGCGAAGCCACCGCTTTCTCCTTTCATACGCCGCCGGCAGCGCCGGTGATGGCGCCTTACCCCGATGCCAGCATGCCGCTGGTTATCAACGATGGTTTCCCTGATGTACGCCTGGCCCCTCTGACGGACTGGGTACGGGAATGCCGCTCGGTAATAGAAAGCGCCCGTTATCACAAACTGTTGATGTATGGCGAGGCGGCGGGTACTACGGCCTTACGGAAGGAAATGGTGAAGTATCTCAGCAATACCCGCGGCCTTAATATCACCGCCGATCATGTGATGATTACCCGTGGCGCGCAGATGGCCATATACCTGGCGGCCGCCATGATCATTAAGCCCGGCGACTATGTGATTGTAGGTAGCCCGAATTATTTTTTCGCTGACCTGTGCTTTGAGCAGCTGGGTGCACGTTTGCTGCGAGTGCCGGTAGATGGGGAAGGAATTGATGTAGATGTCATTGAAACGCTGTGCAGTCAGAAGAAGATCCGGATGTTGTACCTGATCACACATCACCATCATCCCACCACAGTAACGCTGAGTGCCGCACGGAGGATGAAGCTGCTGGAGATTATCCGTAAATATAAACTGCCGGTGATCGAAGACGATTATGATTATGACTTCCATTACAGCTCTGCGCCCATATTACCGCTGGCCAGCGCCGATCATGGCGGCAATGTCATTTACATCGGTTCTTTTACCAAGTCGCTGGGCTTATCCATCCGTATTGGTTTTATGATAGCCCCGGCCAGTTTTGTCGCCGCTTCGGCAGAGTTACGCCGGCTCATGGACCTGCGGGGCGATAACCTGGCAGAGCAGGCACTGGCCAACCTGCTGGCCGATGGCACCATAGCCAGGCATCTGAAAAAATCCAATAAAATATACCGGGAGCGGCGCGATCTGCTCTGCGAATTACTACAGCAACGATTAGGGAAGGCCGTCACTTTTACGCCGCCTGCCGGCGGAATGGCCATCTGGTTGCGCTTCTCTCCCAAAATATCCTTAATTAAACTGGCGGAAAAAGCCCGGGGCAAAGGACTACGTATGTCGTCGGGAGAGCAGTATCACTATGGCGGCAAATCCGTGAACGGGCTGCGCTTTGGCTTTGCCTCCCTTAATAACAGGGAGCTGCGGGCAGCGGTAGCCATCCTGGAAAGTATTTTGGATACTGCGTTCTAAGCCCGGCTACTGGTCATAAAATTGCCGGCTCCGATTGAGCCGCAGGTCTTTCAGGATACTGGCCTTGGCGGCAATGGTGAAGCTGAACTGGCGGAAGGTGCCAAATGGAATAAGGTTGATGGATAAATTAAAGTCGTGCAGGTCCCGCGAGATATACATGTTCGTATAAGCGATCTGCATATTGGTGAAGTCAAAACCACTGTTCAAACCTATCTTCCATTTGGGCGTGAGACTAAAATCGCCGTTGAAACTGATATACTGGGTCACTCTTTTTACCACGCCACCGGAATCGGGAATAATGGTGTTGGTATAGGCGAGGCTATAGGAGAGATCTATACGCCACGGAATATCAAAGTCCACGTACTCACCGGGATTAGCACGCACCATAGCCAGCTGCCGCTGTTGTGCGGCAAACGCAGCATCCTTGCTTTGCGCATTTTGGATAGAGTCCATCGTTTGCGTTTTGGCATTGCCTTTTTTGTCCTTCGATTGAAAGGAGGTACTCAGGGAGATGCTGGCGTTGGTTAAACGCCCCAGGCTGATCTTGCCCTGCTGCCAGATGAGCTTATCGATCCGGCGGCCGCGGGCATCGGTTTGATAAGGATCCAGGTTACCGCTCGCGGAGATGTTCAGTTTATCAAACAGGTTGGTACGGGCGTAAATGGCGAAAGTCGATAGTTTAAAGGAGTCGGCTACCAGGTTGTAGTTACCATTGATACCGAAACCATCCAACAATTTGACTTTCTTCTCGTGGTTGCCGGTGGTGTCTTTCCGGGAAAATACCTTCATCTCCAGGTTATTGTCCAACCCGAAGTTGATACCGCCAAAGGTACCGGCAGATGGTCCGCCTATAATCGCTCCATCGAAGTCAGACATTAAGGTTTTATCTCCCGCCTTATTATACTGTACCAGGCGGTAATAACTACCGGACAAATCCGGGCGGTAGCTCATGCCCAACGTAGGACGCATTACATGGCGGATGGCCTTTATTTTGGAATGTTTGTTAAACGTGTACATGCCATACAGGGCGGTCGACAACGACATGCTGGTGCTTACGTCGCGTGCGGTGAAGAAGCCGGCCTGGTAAGTAGTATCCAGGGCGCCCTTGTCGCCCGTGCCCAGGTTAGGTTTGTTGGGATTCCAGTTACGGATAAATTTCTTGGTGTACCAGTATTCTGAATAGTTAATCCCCGGCGATAAAGTAAATGTTTTAAACACCGGGATAGAAAAAGAGATAGGCACACTATGCTGCATTCCCGTTTGCATGGCATCCAGCATGGCCTGTTTACCAAACAGCGAATCCTTGAAGTTGGCCTGGTTGCGCAGTACACCATTGTAGGAAATCCCTATTTTCTCATACCACTTAGGCTTGCCTGCCATTTCCTTCGGCTGAAAAGGATAGATGGTATTTACCGTGAAGGTCGCGTCCGGGAAGGAAATCGACACATCGCGGGTGCTCAGGTTCTGCGAATGGTTCAACCCCATCGTCAGGTTATAAGGCTTGCCTATCCAGCTTTTGGAGAAGGTGATGGAAGATCCGATATTGTTATTTACACGTGTGTTATAGTCGTATACGTTATAGCGGTTATAAGATGAAGTACCAAAGTTAACGGCGGCGCCAAAGTTAACACCAGGGCGGGCTTTGCTGTCCATGCTATGATTCCAGGTAACCCGGAAATCTTTGGAGGTGCTGAACTCCGACTTTACCGCCGGATCGCCAAAGCGGGTATTGGCAAAGCTGAGGTTCAACCCACCGTTGTACTTGTACCTTTTCCGGTACGTGGGACTGGCCGTCAGGCTCCAGCTGCCGTACGAGTATACGTCTCCCCGCATCGTAAGATCGAAATGCTCGCCCAGGCCGAGGTAGTAACCGCCATTTTCCAGTCCGATTCCTTTTTGTTGGTTCACCACATACTGTGGAGGCAGGATGCCGGAGCGCTGCCCCTGTGTAATGGGGAAAATGGCAAAGGGGATAAAGAGGGGAGTGGGAATCCCTTCAATTTCCAGGTTGGCTGGGCCGGACACCACCAGTTTATCGGGGATGATTTTTATTTTCCGGGCGCGGAATTGAAAGTGAGGTGTGTCGAGGTCGCAGGTGGTAAAAGTATTTTTAAAGCCGAAGATGGTATTATCCGCCATGTGCTTGGCCTGCTGGCTACCTACGTAAGCTTCTCCATATTTAGAGCGGGTGTGGTAAATCTTGGCTTTGCGGGTACCGATGTTAAACTGGATGGTATCGGATTCGAAGCTCTGTCCGTTGTCGGTCATAACGGGAAGACCTATGGGTTTACCAGTGGTATCTTTCCATTTGGTGGCTTCTACCATACCGGTTTGCTGGTCTACCAGCATGCGTTCGGCGGTGATGCTGGTATTTTTGTATTTCGTGTCGGTGTTACCATACAGGAGCATGCGTTTCTCGGGTACCAGCATCACGATAGAGTCTTTTGCCTTATAATGTATGGGTGCATCTATGCTATCTTTCGATGCCCGGGGCAGGGTATCGGGTGGCAGGGTATCTGCGGTAGTCATTGGCAAACGTGCCATAATGGTGTTGGGCCTGCCTGCGGCAATAAGCAGGAGGACAATCAGGAACCCTGAAAGAAGCTGGCAAATAAATCTCATGTATGTTATTGGATGGCATCCGTGGCGCGAAAATAGTACCGGAATAGCTGAGTTTGTCTTGGTCCCCACTTACCAAAAGGATAGTAATAGGGGATTTCGGGGCAGGCAAGGGGTGAAAGCTGCGATGGTAGCGAGGTTGTTGCAGTTGGTAAAGAAAAGTTAACTTTTTCGGGGAATCGTTAAGCGTAAGCGGGAGCCGGCCGTATACTTCATTTTGCCGGCAATGATTTTTGGCGTATCTTGGTTGTCCTCAATTAACTCCAACGTTATGCATGATAACGAACTATGGTACTCTTATAAAGAAGGGGATGTAAAAGCATTAGAAGGATTATATGAACAATATTATACCCCGCTCTCCAATTATGGATTCAGATTTACTCCCGACAATGTTTGTGTAGAAGAGAGCCTGCAAGACCTTTTCCGCAAGCTTTGGCAGAACCGGGAAGGAATTACCAGTCCCCTGGTGGTAAAGCAGTACCTGTACCGTTCCTACCGCCGTATCCTGTTGCGCCGCCTGGAAGTGCCTTGCCGGCATGAAGAAGAGTTTGCCGGAGAGCATATTCCCTTTAATGTAGAAGTAGCCGGGGAACACCCTATGGTAGGGCAGGAGCGCATGGCCGTCTTACGGAGTAAGATCAGTACTTTAATGGGTATCCTGAGTAACCGGCAGCGGGAAGCGGCCTTCCTGAAATACTATGAGGGCCTGTCGTACGAGCAGATTGCGGAGATCATGCACATGAACATCACCGGTACCTGTAAGCTGATTTATCACGCCCTGGAGCGTTTAAGGGAAAAAGTAGGCGATTTTACCCTGTTGGTGTTACTATATATCCTGAAGAGAAAAGTCTGAACGGTGTGGCCTGTTGAGCCGTAAAAGGAAGCAAGCGCTTTTGGGGAACGGGCAATGGGGAGTGTATTGGTGGTCTTCTTTTGGGGAACGTACCGGAATATAACGGCGCTTGCTTCCGGGTACAAATGTCTATCTAATATTATTCGTTATCAAGGGGATAAGTGCGTGAGTTTTTAAATACGTATTTATACTTTTTTTTATGTCGGCTACTTAGCCCATTGTTCATACATTTTAGCAACAACGAGTATACGGTTATTGAAATACCTGTGCTGTAAGAGATATCATATTCACCTTGCGCTTTCTATACAGGAATATCCGCAAATATTAGGGGCCATCACAAAGGGAAAAAGGAGAATGAATACCTCCTACAAGTGTACTATGATATTAAAGAGGAAAAAGCGAGGCAACATGCAGCGATGAAACCCGATCTTGCGAAATTCCGTCCGGTATTATTTTGGGACACAACAGTAGATAGAATTGATTGGGTTCAAATGAAGCGTTGGGTCATTCAACGAGTACTGGAACGGGGCACAGTGGAAGAAATAAAAGAATTGACTCGCTTTTATGGAAAGGAAGAAGTAGAACATTATCGTAAATGATATCTATGTAAATGCTCGATCTTCATCGTCAACGTTATCCCCATACTCATGACTCTGCTCTTATACTGCGGAACTTTACAGATTTTTCTTTTGCAGACGATGAGCCTGACCCAATATGTTTACAAGGAAAGCATTGGGAGTTTATCAGGTATGAGATTGCGGAAATGGTTGCGCCCTATCAATAGTTACTGATAAATACCGCCTACAACAAAATATTCCCAACACTTGATGAATTTCCAGTACAGAATCTCTCCAGAATGATTACAGATTATCTGCTAATACGGTTATCTTGCCCTTTTACCATCCTGTTTTACATGAGGTTTCAGAGTGCCGGTTATTAACTAATTATTACCTTATAATTACCATTCCATTAATATCATTATAGCCCCTGTCATCTGAAAAGAAATCAAATTTCCTTTGCAGAAATTCTACCGGATGATAAGAACGATACTCATCTCCATTTTACTTTTTTGTAGTATATCAACCGTCTTCAGCCAACAGGCTGACATTACCCTGAAGGGAAGCATCCTGGATGCACAAACCAAAGAACAATTACCCGGGGCCACTATTCGTATTGCGGAGTTGAAACGTGCCGGTGGCGCCAGGCTGGATGGTACATTCAGCATAGATAAACTACCTGCGGGTACTTATCATTTGCAGGTGTCTTACGTGGGATACCAGACGCTGGATACGACCATACATCTTATTGCTAATAGCTTTATCGGACTGGTATTAAACAGCAATGCAAGAGATCTGAAAACGGTCAATATCAATACCAAACGTAATGCAGAATCATCGCAGGCGGCGAAGAAAGCAGAAATGCTGGCGGGTAATGTGATGAACATTGTTTCTGCCAAGGCTATACAACTATCGCCTGATATTACTATTGCCAACGTATTGCAGCGTGTATCTGGTGTGTCATTAGAGAGAAGCAGCAGTGGAGATGGCCGCTACGCCATTATCCGCGGGATGGACCAGCGCTATAACTACACCTTGATCAATGGCGTAAAGATACCCAGCCCTGATAACAAGAACAGGTATGTGCCGCTGGATATTTTCCCGGCCGATCTGGTGGAAAGGGTAGAAGTAAATAAAACACTCACGCCCGACATGGAAGGCGACGCCATTGGTGGAACTGTGAATATGGTGATGAAGAATGCGCCTGATCACCTGTACCTGAATGGTAGCCTGTCTACTGGCTACAGCCAAACACTGCTGGAACGCCCTTTCGATTATTTTCCTACCGGCGCTATCAATAAGCAGTCGCCCTATGAAATACATGGCCCCAATTACCAGGCGCAGCCAGATGATTTTACACGCGATAACCTGAATTATACGAAGAAATATTTCACTCCCAACGCCATTGGTAGCTTGTCGGTGGGTAACCGGTTTTTTAACAATAAGCTGGGTATTATGCTGGGCGCGTCTTATCAGCATACGTATAAAGGTTATCACAGCATTTTTAACCCGGGTGAGTATACCGACAAGGATAATGCTGATGGCTACCTGTTTATCAAGCATGCTTACCAGCGTGATTACTCTACGGCTATTACACGAACAGGATTGAACGCTAAAGTGGATTACCGCTTTAATGAAAACAATAAAATCAGCTTATATTCTTTCACGGCCATACTCGAAGAAGCACAGGCACGAATTGGCCGGGATACCTTACCATACACCCCTCGTACCGGCGCTGGCACCGGGCAGGTGTGGTATAAGTTCCGTTCCAAATACCAGCGTCAATCAATCAACAGCACTACCCTGCAAGGGGAGCATTGGTTATTATCACAGCATTTGCAGTTAAACTGGTCCGGTGTATATGCCAAGGCAACCAATCGCATACCTGACCTGACTGAATATGGCTATGATGGCGGATTTTACGCTGATGGTACCCAAAAAGATCCCTACCTGCATCCCAATATTGTACAGCGCTATAACCGTACCTGGTGGAAAAATAACGACCGTGATTATGCCGGTTATGCTAATGCTGCTTACTATGCTACTATTGCTGAGCTGCCATTCAAATTTTCATTGGGCGGCATGTACCGGGCCAAGCACCGGGATAACTTCTACCAGAACTATAACATGGACAATGTGGCCGATGGTTCCGGGTTACAGCAATGGGTGGATATTTATCATTTCAAGTGGGGTGTGATTAATCCTGCCGGTTCCCCGGCAGAGGCGAATAACTATCGCGCTGATGAAAATGTAGCGGCCGGGTATGGCATGGTTAAATTTACCATCCGGAAACTGGAAGCGATTGTAGGGGTGCGCGTAGAGAATACGGACCAGCAGTTTGATACCGATGTGCCTCCCACCCAGGCCGGGAAAACAGGATCTATTAATTATACTGATGTGCTGCCCAGCGTGCATTTGAAATACCTGCTCAACAGCCGTACCAACCTGCGTTTGTCTTATTTCAGTTCCATTAGCCGCCCGGGCTATTTTGAGATTGTGCCTTACAACTTTACCGGCGACGAATGGGATGAAAGAGGTAATCCCATGTTGAAACATACTACCGCCAATAACTTCGATTTTCGTTACGAATTCTTCCCTAAGCCAGATGAGCAGCTGTTGATAGGTGCCTTTTACAAGAATATTCAAAACCCGATTGAATATGGGTTTTCACAAACCGGTGTACAAAGTCAATTGGTATATCAGCCTGGTAACTTCGGCGATGCCACCAATTTTGGTTTTGAGCTGGTGTACGAAAAATATATCCGCAACTTCGGTATCCGGGGGAATTATACATATACCAACTCGTCTATCGAAACATCTAAGCTGAAAACGTTTAACCGTACTTACATTGATCCGGCGCCACTGGAAAAACGTCCATTACAGGGGCAGTCTGCACATATTGCCAACGTATCCCTGCTGTACAAGAATCCTGTGCTGGGACTCGATATGCAGCTGGCCTGGCAGTTCACGGGTAAACGTATTGTATTGGTATCGCCTTATTATGGTATGGATTACTGGCAGAAAGATATGAACCTGTTTGATATCTCTGCAGAGAAGAAACTGAATAAGCACTTTGTCGTATTTGCCAAAATACAGAACCTGTTGAATACACCTTACCAGGTGTATATCAAGGCTGTGGCGGATAACCAGGCATTGATCCCCTCTGCGCAAAAAGGCAATGAAACCCTCTCCCAGAAGGACGTATATGGCCAGAACTATCAACTCGGAGTACGATTTGTCCTTTAATATAATTCAATAACATCTTTTAAATTTTCAAGCGAAAACTATGAAAAAGATCTTCTTTAAAAGTGGTCTGATTGCCCTGACAGCGCTCTCCGTCATCTCTTGTAAAAAGAGTAGCGAGCATGTGGAAATTTCCAAACCACTGGTGATCGTTGGACAAACCATCAGTGATACCACCTTGCCAAAGCTGGATGCCAACGGTAATGCTATTCCCCTGAAAGGTACTATGCTGGCTGGTAAAACCTATCATATCATGTCTGATGTAACCATTAATGAAGGTGATACCCTTTACCTGCAGCCAGGTGTAAAGGTATTGGTTCATGGTGATGGTAAAAGCCCGCAAACCAGTCCCGCGTTTTTGGTAAATGGAACACTGGTGAGCGATGGTACCAAGGATGCGCAAAACTGGTTTACCGTATATGAAACCAGCACTGTGAAAAAATCAGATGCTACCTATAAAGATGATGCTGGCAACGACCCTGCTTTCAAAGGCTATTGGGGTGGTTTCCAGTGTGGCGCCAATGCTAAATTGTTGCTGCTCCGCTGGACACATGTGGAATACACTGGCGGCGCCTGGGGCGCTAACGCAGCAGATTATGGCGCTACTCCCGGCGATGCACGCTACACTATTTTCATGAACAGCAAAGGCGGTACCCTCGGCAGCCTGATCGTAGAAGATTCCTGGTTCTATGGCGCTAAAGATGATGGTATCCGTCCGAATAACGTATACATGAGCCTGATGCGTAACACCTTCACCAAAATAGGTGCCACCGGTGGTGAAGCTGTTAACATCAAAGATGGTGTAATCGGCGATATGGCATATAACTTCACTTATGGTATTGCTACCAACGGTCTGAAAACTTCAGGATCTACCGGTAAAAGCTGTATGGTAAACATCTACAACAATACCGTAGTAAACTGCGGTTTCAGACAAACCAAAGCTACCCGCAATGGTTCTATCAATACCGAAACCAACGCAGGTGGTTACATCTTCAACAACATTATCGTTAACTGTAAAGCCGGTTTAAGGATTTCTTTCCACTCTGAGAAAGGTAAGCCCAGCGATACGCTGAATACCCTGTACAACAATAACCTGACCGCCATTGGCAGAGGTTATCCCATGGGTGGTGCAGAACAATACATGGTGTTTATCGAAGCTAACCAGTTTACCCTGAAGCAGAGCAACGACCTGAATGGTTACACCAACGGCCCTATCGCTGCCGACGGAACTAACGCAGGTACCAACAACCCTAACGATTCGTTGAAGTACGATCCCCAGTTTATTAACTATGATATGGCGGCTATGAGCTTAGGTACCAATTACCGTATCTACCAGATCCCTGCAGGCGCCGACTTTCACCTGAAATCCGGCTCTCCTGCCATTGGCGCCGGCGTATACGCTGGTGGTACCGGTAAGAATGCTATCCCGGTGAAGCCAGGCGCTCCGTTGCTGACCCAATACGGTATTCCGATGAAAGTAGTAAAAGCCGGCAGCACTTTCGGTGCTAACACTACTGGTCCCAATAAAGACCTGGGCGCATTTCCGACAGATAACACCGGTAATCAACATACCTATTAATTTCTATACCTGACACAAGAAAAAGGACGTCTTTGCACGTCCTTTTTCATTTTAATTTCTTAAAAAATGAATTGCGTTTATTCCTGCCTGTTACTATCCGGAATGGCAGCCTTAACGGCCGCCTGTGGTAAGGATAGCAACAAGGTAACCAACCCACCCAAAGATACCACTGCGGTAGTTGTGGATACTGTGAAAACCGCCAATTATGATTTGGCATTCCTCAGTCCCTGCACCCTGTTTATTGCCACGCCGCAAGTGGTGGCAACGGAGCGCCAGGACTACGAGGAATTGTCAGGCGTAGCAGCCAGTCATGTGTACCCGGGATTGTTGTATGTACATGAAGACAGTGGTAATTCCAATGAAGTATATGTAACCGACAGCAAAGGCGCTAATAAGGGCACGCTGGTACTGGATGGCATCGTTAACCGCGACTGGGAAGATATTGCAGCCGGACCGGGGCCGGAAAAAGGGAAGCAGTATATCTATGTGGCAGAAATCGGCGATAATGATGCTGCTTACCGCAGCGTGTATGTATACCGTTTCCCCGAGCCGGATTTAGCAACCGCCAATGCCAATACCGTTATCCACATTACCGCCATGGATAAAATAGAGCTGGTATACCCACAAGGCGCCGTGAATGCTGAAACCTTGTTACTGGACCCGCTGAACAACGACTTATATATTGCTACCAAAGAAGTGGGTACCAGTATGTTGTATGTGGCCCGTTATCCACAATCTACCACTGCCAAAACCACGCTGGTGGCGCTGGATAAGCTACCTTTTGATCATCTTACGGCCGGTGATATCTCTGCAGATGGTACAGAAATCCTCCTGCGCAATACCGGGCAGATCTGGTATTGGAAGCGGCAACCTGGTGAAACTATCTGGGCGGCGTTGTTGCGCAAACCCCAGGATGCGCCCTACGCCCGCAACGAAAGACAGGGAGAAGGTATTGGCTTTGCCGCTGATGGCAGCGGTTATATCACCGATTCAGAAATTAAGAAGTACCCGGGCGAAAAGGTGGCCTTGTCGTTTTATAAAAGAAAATAAATGTACGGAAGCGCCGGGTAGCTTATTTGCCTGAAAAACGAGTAAAGCTGGAGAAATTTCAGGACCTTTGGGGCGTACTTCAAAAAGCCAGTGTATGTTCAAGGTGCAATCTTTTCAACCCCATAGGTTGCTACAGGACTACATCGTTTCTTACCTGGTTCTGGAGAGCGATTTCCAGGAAACAGGTTTTCGGGAAATGATCGTGCTGCCCCATGTGATGCAAAGTCTCACATTCAACATCGGCACGGCCCAGGCGGTGTATGACATCACTCACCAGGAATATCCTGCTGCCTGCAGTATTACAGGCCCTAACTATGATGTGTGTGAACTACGCATTATGTCTGGTTTTAAGCAGTTGGTGACCAACCTGAAGCCCGGCGCCTGGTATAAACTGTTCAGGATATCTTCCCTGCCATTCTGTAATAAAAGCGGCGATTTATCGGTAATACTCGGGCCACAGGTAGCAGAGATGAGCACCCGGCTTAAAGCAGGTGCAAATGAAGAACAGCAGGTGCATATACTGGAAGCTTTTTTACTCCAACAGCTGTGGCGGGAGAAAAAGTATGCCAGGAATATAGATGAGGCCATCCGGCTGATCTTTGCGGCAGATGGCAATATTTCCATCCGGCAGTTGGAGGCCGGCGTGTTTATGACGAAGCGCACATTGGAAAGAAATTTCCTGGAACAAACCGGGCTTCATCTTAAAATGTTTTGCCGGGTGGTGCGTTTCCGTAAAACCATTGAGTACATTGAGCGGGAGCGGTTTCCCCAGTGGAGCCTGCTGGCGCAGAAATTTGGCTACAGCGATCAAACACATTTCATCAACGAGTTCAGGTACTTTACTCATTGTTTACCTCACGAATACCCCGGTTTCCGTAGTGACCTGGAGCAGGCAATGGGGTTATAAAAATTGTCACTTTTTTCCGATTACCCCCTTGCTAATTTTGGTACTTTTATGCCACTTATACTTCACATGTTAACGTGGTGAATCGATGTATATCAACCTGTTTCCACATTAACGAGGTCGAAAACACATCGCTGATATTTTTGACCAATCCCTGGAAAGCTACCGGTTTCTAATTAAATGTACTGGCCTGATCACACTGGGCACAGCGGTAGCTGCTTGTGCCATGAGCAAATCTGTTCTATTCTGTTCATCTAAACTTCCATCGTATGAACGACAATGAAAATGGAGCCACCAACCGTCGGGATTTTCTCGGCAAAATCATTGCGGGCGCCACTATCCTGGGTATGCCAGCTATGGTTCCTTTTGACCTGCACGCGGCCATGCCCCAGGAGCATATGAAGATGACTACTAACACTGCCGATGCCTGGATGAATAAAATCACGGGCAAACACCGGATGGTGCTGGATGTAGTACGCCCCAACGAAATATTTCCTTTTGCCTGGTCCCGGGTATTTTTATTAACCAATAGCGCCACCGGTACGCCGGAAAAAGACTGTGGGGTAGTGGTGGTATTGCGGCACGCCGGTATTCCTTATGCCATGAAAAGTGAGCTATGGGAAAAATACCATTTTGGTGAGATGTTCAAAGCGGATGACCCGCTTACTAAGGCAGCTTCCACCAGGAACCCGTTTTGGGAACCTAAGGCGGGCGACTTTAGCGTACCGGGTATAGGCAACGTAGCCATTGGCATTAATGAATTACAGGCCAGTGGGGTGATGTTCTGCGTATGCAATATGGCCATAACGGTATATAGTGCAGTAGCTGCGCAACAAATGTCCCTCGATCCTGCCGTAGTGAAAAAAGAATGGATGGATGGTATTTTGCCAGGTATCCAGGTAGTGCCTTCCGGCGTTTGGGCGGTAGGCCGGGCCCAGGAAAAGAAATGTGCTTATTGCTATGCAGGATGAAACGTATACCATTGCAAACCAGGCCGATGCTTCATGTCCTGGAAATAGTGTTGTTTGCCGGACTGCTGTTTATGGTGATCTACCACTTTTTTTACGGAAGCAACGGGCCACGCGAAAAACAACGGGCGGCCACATTAGTGTGGATAGCCCCGGATACTGCTACCATTCCTCCTACAGCAGACGGTGATCTGATCCGGTATGGGCGGGAACTTATTGTACATACGGCTGTTTACCTGGGGCCTCATGGTTCCGTGGCCAGTATCAGCAATGGCATGAATTGCCAGAACTGCCACCTGCGCGCGGGTACCCAGCCCTTTGGAAATAACTACGGCAGCACTGCCAGCACCTACCCTAAATACAGAGCCAGGAGTGGCGGCATGGAATCTGTTGAAAAAAGAGTGAACGACTGCTTTATCCGGAGCCTGAATGGCCAGGCCCTGGATCCCGACAGCCGGGAGTTAAAAGCAATTGTTGCTTATATACACTGGCTGGGAAAGGATATCCCTAAAGGACACCGGCCGCCGGGAAGTGGTATAAGAGACTTGCCGTACCTGGCAAGAGGTGCTGACACCGCCGCCGGCCGAAAGGTGTTTCAACAGAAATGCCAGCGTTGTCATGGTACTAATGGCGGTGGCATGATGAGGCCCGACGACGCTGAATTCCTGTATCCCCCGTTGTGGGGAGCAAAGAGCTATAATACCGGAGCAGGAATTTACCGCCTGTCGAGGTTTGCCGGGTATGTAAAATATAATATGCCTTTCGGGACAAATTATAGCAACATACAGCTCAGCGATGAAGAGGCCTGGGATGTAGCGGCATTTGTGAATTCGCAGCCACGCCCCGTGAAAGCATTTCCCGCGGACTGGCCGGATATAGGCTCCAAGCCGCCCGATCATCCCTTTGGCCCCTTCACAGATACTTTCCCGGTATCACAACATAAATATGGTCCCTTTAATCCTATTGTATTGGCGCACCAGGGCCGATCACGCTTTAAGTAATATCCTGGTTTATTTTTCACCGAAAAAATATGATCATGAAAAAACTGTTGTTAATATTGGCACTTTCGTTGGGAGGCAGGTTGTTATATGCACAAAGCGACTACAAAATAGTATTTGATATTACCAGTAAGAATATGGACGATCAAAATGCCGTAGTGCGCCAGGCGAGCAGTATCCTGAAAGCCAATCCAGATGCACAACTGGAAGTGGCAGTATATGGTGAAGCATTGGATATGGTGCTGAAAGATAAATCTAAAATAGCACCCGGTATTACAGACCTGATCAATAAAAAAGTAGCAGTGAAAGTTTGTGGCATGACCATGAAAAGAAATAATAAAGATGCATCTCAACTGATACCAGGTGTGGAGATGGTGCCGGATGCCATTTATGAAATTCTTACCCGGCAAAGGCAGGGTTGGGGATATATAAAAGTAGCGCAGTAAGCTGTCCGGAACTGAACAGGAATAGTATCGAAACCGGACATATTGTAAATTGGGGTAATTTTATAGTGGTTGATCTTGAGATACCTGTGTGCTGGCATTGCGTTAGTGCAGCATAACGGGTTTTGCGTGAAGGTTCACTGTTAAATTATTCTGTTGTCAATGCTGAAAAACTACCTGAAAATTGCCTGGCGCAATCTCTGGAGAAATAAAATCTTTTCCCTGATCAATGTACTGGGCTTAACGGTGGGACTTACCGCCTGCTTCTTTATTTTCCTGTATGTACATTTTGAATTGAGTTACGATCAATTTCATGCAAAAAAAGATCGTATTTACCGGGTGATCTGTGATGTGAAAACGCCCAGCGAAACCATCAAAGGAGGTATTACCCCCTGGCCATTCGCGCCCAATATGCAGCGCGACTTCCCCGAGATAGCTGCATTTACCAGGGTTAGTACCGCTGACCTGTTGGTGAAAAAAGGGAATGTCAGTTTCCAGGAAGATCAGACATTGTTTGCAGATTCTTCGTTGTTCCGCGTATTTGATTTTAAGCTGTTGAAGGGAGATCCCGCCACCGCGCTCCGCGATGTAAACAGCATTGTTTTAAGTGAAACCGCTGCCAAAAAATATTTTGGAAATGCCAATCCCATGGGGGAAACCGTATTACTCACCGGCGACCTGATACCCTCTACCGTGACTGGTGTAATGGCCGATATGCCGGAAAATACCCAGCTAAAGGCAAATATGCTGGTGTCGATGTCGACCCTAACGAAACTTAATCCCGGGTTAGATAAATCCTGGGGAAATTTCGGCGCCACTACTTTCCTGCTGCTGCAACCCAATGTGAGCGCTGATGCGCTCACTGCCAAGTTCCCGGATTTTATAGAGCGACATAACGGTAACGAACGAAGGAAAAGCAAGATGTTTTACACGGTGGCCCTGCAGCCATTGGCAGATGTATACCTGAATACCACCTACGGCGCCTATGTAAATGGCAGCAGGAACAATGTGTACATCTTTACCGTAATCGCTTTGTTCATTCTCTTTATCGCTGCTATTAATTTCGTTAACCTTACTACTGCCAGGTCGGTAGAACGGGCCAAAGAAATTGGTATCCGTAAAGTAGTAGGGGCTACGCGACAGGAGCTGCTACGACAATTTATCGGAGAATGCCTGCTGTTATGCCTGATGGCGTTTGTGCTGACACTGGTACTGTTTTCTGCCTTGCTGCCCGCCTTCAATTTGCTGGCTGGCAAAACGATCAGCCATGGGCTCATCGCGGAACCTGTTTATATTGTCATCCTTTTACTGGCGGCTATCGTGATTGGGCTGCTAGCCGGTATTTACCCCGCATTGGTATTATCCTCCTTTAAGCCGATTATGGTGTTGAAAGGTCGTTTCTCTACCAGTTCTAAAGGCACCTTACTGCGCAAAGGGCTGGTGGTAACACAGTTTGCGATTTCTATTACCCTCATTATCGGTACTATCATTGTGTACCTGCAAATGCATTATATGCATAACAAAGACCTGGGCTTCAGTAAAGAGCAGGTGTTGGTAATTGATACCCATGGCGACCCGGCAAGAGATGCTTTTAAGAATGCAATCAGTGGTCTGCCAGGGGTAACGCATACAACCATGTCGTCTGGAATTCCCGGTGGCAATACGGAAGGTGCTTATACAGAAATACAAAATAAGCAGGGCGAAATGCAGGTGGCTAACCTGGACTTATATTTTGTAGATTATGACTTCATTCCCCAGTATAAGATTAAGCTGGTAGCGGGCAGGGGATTCTCCAGGGATTTTGGAACAGATACTACCCATGCGATGGTGGTGAATGAAACGGCCGTTAAGCTACTGGGCTACTCCAAACCAGCGGAAGCAGTAGGCCGGTCTTTCCGGCAATGGGGCCGGGAAGGCACCATTATAGGAGTGGTAAAGGATTTTCATTTCCGCTCTTTACAGGAAAACATCAAACCACTGACTATGCGTATCGAGCCAGGCGGCTGCGAAGTGCTTTCTATCGTAGTAGCACCCGGCAATCTGCAAGGTACGTTGGCAGGTATTGAAAGTAATTGGAAGACATTGATACCCAACCGGCCTTTCAGCTACTATTTCCTGGACAAATTTTTTGACCGGCAATATCGTACCGAAGAAAGGTTTGGCAAGTTGTTCTTCAATTTCGCCTTGCTGGCCATCCTCATTTCCTGCCTGGGATTATTGGGACTGGCTTCCTACAGTGCTTTACAACGCACCCGTGAAATTGGTATCCGTAAAGTAATGGGCGCCTCGGTAACGGATATCGTAAACCTGTTGTCGAAAGATTTTCTGAAACTGGTGTTCTTATCGTTTTTAATAGCCACGCCGCTCGCCTGGTATAGCATGCATAAATGGCTGGAGATATTTGCTTACCGGATTAGTATTGCCTGGTGGGTATTTTTGGTATCCGGTGTCATTGCATTCGTGATTGCCATTGCCACCATCAGCTACCAGGCCATCAAGGCAGCGCTGGCAGACCCCGTGAAGAGTATGCGGGCAGAGTAACTTTCTCAAGATATTATCAATACTACAAAAGCCGGGAAATTTATTCCCGGCTTTTGTACTTATTAATGGTTTATTAACCCTTTACTATACTACTATGCCTTTATTTGCAGTTGTAAATAAGTTGTTGTTTATTGTATCTTATCCACCGGGAACCCGGGAGGTTACTGTTTAACTATGATATCTATGTTAAGAAAAGTAAAGAAAAGTATATCCATTTATGTAATTCTGTTGATGACCGCTGCCCCTGCGTGGGCGCAGGAGCAGTCGTTGAAGTTATGGTACAGCCAGCCGGCCGGCACCATATGGGAAGCGGCCTTACCGGTAGGCAATGGTCGTTTGGCAGCCATGGTGTATGGCAATCCGGCGGAAGAACTGATACGGCTGAACGAAAACACCGTATGGAGCGGTAGTCCTAACCGCAACGAAAATCATCATGCGCTGGCAGCTTTGCCGGAAGTCAGGAAGCTGATATTTGCCGGGAAGATGAAAGCCGCCGCCGAACTGGCGGCCAAGACGATGCAATCGGAGCAGATCAATGGGATGTGCTACCAGCCGGTAGGCGATCTGCAACTGCATTTCCCGGGACATGAACAATACCAGGGTTATTACCGGGAGCTGAACCTGGAAAAGGCGGTGGCTACTACTGCGTATACGTTTAATGGCGTGAGGTATACCCGGCGGGTGTTTGCGTCTATCCCCGACCAGGTAATGGTAGTGCGGCTTACCGCAGAAGAGCCCCGCAGTATCTCCTTCTCGGCTGCGCTGCATAGTTCACAGCAATCGCGTGTAGCCGTTAACGGTAGCGACGAACTGGTGTTGTCGGGCGTGAGCGGCGATAAGGATGGTGTACGAGGTAAAGTGAAGTTTCAGTCGCTCGTTAAATTCAAAGTAAATGGTGGTAGGGTGTCCACGGCGGGCGATTCTATACAGATCAGCCGGGCCGATGATGTTACCATCTATATTTCCATTGCTACCAACTTCGTCAACTATGCTGATCTGAGCGCTGATGAAGGCAAGCGGGCAGTGGCCTACCTGGATAAAGTGAGAAAGAAAGACTATGAGGAAGTGCTGAAAGACCACATTGCTGCTTACCAGCATTATTTCAACCGGGTGCAATTATACCTGGGCAACAGCGATGCGGAGCGGTATCCTACAGATGTACGGTTAAAGAACTTTGCCGCGGGCTATGATCCGCAGCTGGTGGCACTCTATTTCCAGTTTGGCAGGTATTTGCTGATTGCCTCCTCGCAGCCTGGCGGGCAGCCCGCCAACCTGCAGGGAATCTGGAACCCGTTGATGAATCCACCCTGGGGCAGCAAGTATACCATCAACATAAATACGGAAATGAACTATTGGCCTGCCGAAATCACCAACCTCACTGAAATGCATGAACCGCTGGTGCAGATGGTAAAAGACCTGTCTGTTACCGGCCGGGAAACCGCTAAGGTGATGTACGGCGCCAGTGGATGGGTAACCCATCACAATACAGACCTGTGGCGTATTACGGGGCCGGTAGATCCAATTTATTTTGGCATGTGGCCTATGGGAGGCGCCTGGTTAAGCCGCCACCTGTGGGAAAAATATATGTTCAGCGGCGATAAGCAGTACCTGCAATCAGTATATCCTGCCTTAAAAGGAGCGGCGGCTTTTTACCTGGATTTCCTGGTAGAAGAACCCACGCATCATTGGCTGGTGGTAGCACCATCCATATCGCCGGAGAATAACCCGAAAGCCTATCCGGGCGTGTCTATGACGGCAGGGGCTACAATGGATAATCAGCTGGTATTTGACCTCCTGTCTAACACTATTCATGCAGCAGAGGCTTTGCATACCGATGCAGCGTTGGTGGAAAAAATGAAAGCAGTACGTAAAAGGCTGCCCCCTATGCAGGTAGGGCAGTACGGCCAGTTGCAGGAGTGGCTGCAAGACCTGGACAATCCCGAAGATAAGCATCGGCATGTATCTCATTTGTTTGGATTGTATCCTGCCAACCAGGTAGACCCGGAAAGTGCGCCGGCATTATTCAATGCGGCCCGCACGTCGTTGATACAACGTGGAGATATATCTACCGGTTGGTCGATGGGTTGGAAAGTAAATCTCTGGGCGCGTTTGCGGGATGGCAACCATGCCTGGAAGCTGATTAAAGACCAGCTCACACCTCCCGGCGAAAACAGGGGAGGAGGTACTTATCCGAATCTATTTGACGCCCATCCACCTTTCCAGATCGATGGCAATTTTGGATGTACTGCCGGCATTTGCGAAATGCTGCTGCAAAGCCAGGATGGCTGTGTACATTTGTTACCTGCTTTGCCCGATGAGTGGAAAAGCGGACGTGTAGCCGGTTTACGGGCAAGGGGTGGTTTTGAAATCAAGGAAATGGTATGGGAAGATGGAAAGCTGACAAAGGTCACTATCTTTTCGACCCTGGGAGGAAACTGCCGTTTACGCGTACCCAATGCGTTGGCTACAAAAGGGATGTTGCAGCCCGCTACCGGAACACAAACGAATCCTTTCTACCAGGTGGACGCCATTGCGCCGCCGCTTGTTCATGGGAAAGTGGATACCACAGCGACCGCTGCACTGCCCGCTACGATGCAGTATGATTTGATGACGGAAGCAGGGAAAACGTATACTTTTACCAGACCGTAGTTTGCTGTTATATATTGAAAACGGGGCTGATCAACATTGTTGGTCAGCCCCGTTTTGTTAAATAGCTTTACAATACCAGTTGTTCATGTAAGCGTTGCAGCGTATCGGCGGCGCTGCCGCTGCAAAAGCCGGGATGTACCCGGGATGTTTGTACCACGCTGCTGCGCATGGCAGTGAGCCAGCGGAAGCGGCTGGGCATATCCAGTTTGCCGATAGGGCCTCCGGCTTCGCTGCCCTTGCTGATTTCCACAAAAGCCTCCAGGTACGGGCGAATGGTGTTGATGTCTGTGTGAGGAGCAAGTGCCCGCAATTTTTCTTCGTTCAGGGTGAACATTGCCCCCAGAAATTTTTGTGGCCTGGAATAAAGGATGACGCCAACATTCAAAAATTCTTCCCGCTCTACGCTTGGTACAATGCGTATCACGGCATATTCATATAAGTGTTGTTCTTGCATGTTGTGCTTCTTTTACAAAAATTTCGGAGTAGCGGATGCGTGCCGTTAAAAATTCAAAGTATACGTCCCGGCGTTCTTCGGGAGATTCCGTATGTTGATCGCTGATGAGCCATTCATCCGGGATGATGTTGACAATACTACGTATACGCTCGGGCGTTAGTAGCAGCCGGAAGGCAGCATCTACAGTTTCCAGTTCGTTGGCTTGCGGTAGCAATACATGGTCCTTTACCTGCACAAAAGGCCGTAGGGCCTGTTCCTGCCAGTTTTGCCAGGAGTGGTGAAAGTAAAGGGAGGCGCCGTGATCTATCAGCCATAGTTCGTTGCGCCACATGAGCATATTAGTGTTGCGTGGGGTACGGTCTACGTTGGTGAGCAGGCAGTCGAGCCACACAATTTGTGAAGCAAGCATGGCAGGTACGGTGTTCACCGTAGGATCGTAGGTAGTAGCGCCGGAAAGGTAGTGCAGGGCCAGGTTGAGGCCTACGCTTTTTTTGAGCAGGTCCTGGATTTCCTCATCCGGTTCGGTGCGCCCGAAAGCGGCATCGAGGTTGGCAAATACGATTTCAGGTACTTTCAGTCCCAGGGTCCGGGCTATTTCACCACCTATCAGTTCTGCGATTAATGCTTTCACGCCTTGGCCGGCGCCTCTGAATTTCAGCGCATACAGGAAACCGTCATCCGCTTCGGCAATGGCCGGAAGGGAACCACCTTCACGCAGGGGCGTTACATAGCGGGTGACATTAACGGTCCTTAGCTGAAGTTGTATATCTTCTATCATCTAATGTGGGTTGTCGTTACTTAAATCAGCGTATTCGCGGACAAATTAACCAAATTTGTCCGCTTTGCCCATAAACGACCGGTAAGCGGCAATGGCGCGGGGCAATGCCCGCAATGGTCCGGCAGGTACCTGGGTGTCGATTTCCAGGTGGTGATGGGATATTTTACGGCTCCAGGTACCGGCGATCTGCCCTTTGTTCACTACGGTAGGTTTATAGATGCCATAACCGGTAGCAGTAATAAGAGCGGCCGGCAATACATCGCTGCGGTCTTTATACGCCACGGTATACTCGTCATAAGCCGGCAACAGCAAAGGACTGGTGGCCATTGTTTTCATGGGCATGGCGGCATCATACCAGTAAGCCTGCCCGTTGGCGATGAACGCGGTGAGCAGGTCTTTGTTCTCCTGCAATCCCATTTTGATATCGGGCATGCGCAATCCGCTCCACCATTGAAAGTCGTTGACCGTAGCGGGGCCCCGGCTACGGAAGTACCGCAGGGTGAGCCGGGTAATGGCTTCCCCGCGGGAGATGGGAGCAACAGGAGCGGCCCTGTCGTTGAGCAGGGCGTAGGTAAATTGTTTGCCCTGGCGGGGACCACTGCAAATAATGCCTTCCAGCTCTGCATGCATGAGGTGAAATCCCAGGCGGATATCATCCGTATCGATGCGGGCTTTATGCAGTAATGGTACCAGTGCGGTACGGGTCAGGGATCGACCAGCCAGCGCTTTACCCAGTATCTGGCTGCTGCGATGCAGGTCTTTATCCGTGATGCCCAGGCGGGCATGCAGGTTTTTGTTGAACGCTTTGATACGCGGGGCTGTCAGAGATAATATCCAGCGGATATCTTCCGGAGATACAAAATGCCAGGTGGGCCGCAGGATATGGGTGCGCAGGATCTTACCTTCCTGTAGGGCTGCTTCTATGGAGGCGTCGGTGCTTCCTTTTACGCGCATGCCAATGGCCCATTTGGCGCCGGCGTAATCCTGGGCCTGCATACAGCCCATCCACCATACCAGGTCGGCAGCCTGGGTAAAGGTGGGCTGGATTAATTGTTGCTGCTGCAACCGGAGTAATGCTATCTGCTGACTGTTCATATACCGAAATTATCCGCCAGGGGTGACAACCGTATGTCAGTTGGTCTGCGCCCTGCGGGAAAATTTTTTCCGGATAGGGTGCTGGTATGGCAGTGGGAGTAGTACCTTTGCCTCCGCCGTAATAATAATGGCGCCGAAAATAATCTCTATTGATGATGAAACGTTTGTTTGTTATTGTATTTCTCCAGCTGGGCATGCTGAGTGTCAGCCTGGGGCAATCGGTCAATGAAGACCTCAAAAAGAAAAATGTAAGTGATACCATCTTACAAAACCGCAACCTCGTGTTGCCAGGCGCCTTTGATGGCCAGAAAGCTTTACTGCAGCTGTTTCCCGGAATGCATTACAAGTGGACTACCAGCAGTGGCAGGGCTGAAGAACTGATCAACTGGGAATGTAAAACCTGCAAGGGCAAGCCTTACCTGAATATCTATGATGAAGGCAGCGATGTATTTCCCTTTCCTGACGGGGTGGCTACCCGGCTGATGAATGTGATGGATTTTAAGGATTCTTCCGGGATGCAGTATAAAGTTATGAGCTTTAATCACTCTGAGTTTGATCCCGAAGGGTTCCAGGTATCCCGGTTTACCGGCGGCATATTGGGACTGGCCAAATTTGTATTAACGGACGGAGGTTGGAAGCTGCGGATGTACCAGCCGGTGATAGGCGCCTATGGCGCGTTTTCCCAGTGTCCTACACCTAAGCCATTGTTGATAGGCAATGATCAGTATGCATTTCTCCTTAAAAATCTGAATGGTGGTGCAGGAGGTCCTTTTGATGGCGACTATTATCTCATCGGCGGTATCAATGGTGGTTATCAGCAGATCATGGCTGCATATGGCGTAGAACGTACCGAGGTAAGCGCTGAAGAAAATATGTCTGCCTGGACAAGTACCTACACAGTACCGGCCAGTGATAAAAAGTATTTCCGCGATATCGTGATTACGCTGAAAGGCAGCGCTACGGCCGATGATACAGACCGGTTGCCGGCAGAAGTTAAGGCATTGCTGAAAGGAAAAAAGAAGATCCGCTTTACCGCAGAAGAGCGGTATGTATATAAAGGCAGCAAGGGGTATGAATTACAAAGCCCCGTAAAAGCTACCTTACTTCCCTGATATTTGTTTACGGGGCGGCGGTTTCCACCAGTCGTCCCGTAATTTTTTTACGGTGCATCGTACCCCATTCCGACAAGGCGTTGAGTACGTTTCCCAGGGTAAAACTATAGGTCGTTAACTCATATTCTACCACGTGTTTGATATCGGCATGTGCTACCCGGCGAATAAAGCCATTCAGCTCCATTTCTTTCAGCTCGTTCGATAATACTTTGGCGGAAATGCCAATCACCAGGCGTTGCAGCTCGTTGAAGCGTTTTTTACCGTCCATGAGCGCGCCGATCACCTGCAGCTTCCATTTACCCCCGATGGCATACAGCGCGTCGCCTATGGCATTCAGTTGGCCTTTGCAATGTTCCGGGCTGGGACAATTATTTTGATCCACTTGATACTGTTTTGCTAACCTGCAGGTTAGTAGTAACCTACAGGTTAGGTTGAATATTTAGTTACCAAAGGTAAGTAGTTTTGGTTTACTAAAACAAGATAAAAAAATGGCAAAGATACTCGTGACCGGCGCCACTGGGCAGCTGGGTAAAGTAGTGGTAGATGAACTAATCAGCAACGGCAACACATCGGACATTGCAGTATTGGTAAGAGATCCAGCTAAAGCCGCCCATTGGCAGGCGCAGGGCGTTACCGTGTTTCAGGGCGATTACAACAACTATCCTTCCCTGGTAGCGGCTTTTAAAGGCATGGATAAACTATATTTTATTTCCAGCAATAGCATGACTGGGAGGATAGCCCAACATGCCCAGGTAGTGAATGCGGCCGTGGAGGCGAAAGTGGGCCATGTTTTTTATACCAGTTATCATCGGAAAACAGAGGATGGTAGTTCACCGGTAGCTGCTATCGGCAATGACCACCTGCAAACGGAAAAGCTGCTCAAAGATGCCGGCATTACCTATACGCTTTTGCTGCATGCGCTGTATGCGGATGTATTACCTATGTTCCTGGGTGATAAAGTGCTGGAGTATGGGATGATATCATTACCGGCAGGCGCCGGAAAAGCGGCCTACGCCACGCGGGAGGATTTGGGTATAGCAGGCGCGCGTTTATTGCTTGGCAACGGACATGAAAATAAATCCTATACGCTGGCGGCTAATAATGCTACTTCGTTTAACGAACTGGCGGCAATATTCACGGAGTTATCCGGGAAAGAAGTGAAGTATGTATCGCCCACAGCGGAAGCGTTTACGGCGCAATTAGTGCAGGCAGGTATGCCGGTGGAATATGTGCACTTAGTAACTGCCTTTGCAGAGGCCATTGGAGCAGGAGAATTTGATTTACCGGACAATACATTAGCGGATATATTGGGGCGGGAACCGGAGTCGATGAAAAGCTACGTGGCGAAGGCTTTTAGCTTATAGTAATTGAATAAAAAAAGGCTTTTACCGCAGATGATTTTTGCAGGCGCCAAAAATCATCTACGGTAAAAGCTTTTATGCATTTAAGACTGGCGCTCCGCGATCTCGTTATTTTATTTTATGTTTACAACTCATTGAAAAATTTTGTTGGAGCATAGCGATTTGTATAATGAGGCAAAATTGCTGCTACAGATAGCGGCAGGAGAAGAAGCTTCTTTTAGTATACTGGTAGACCGTTACTGGCCCAGGGTATATGGTCATGCCCTGGCGTATGCCAAATCCCAGCATACGGCAGAAGAAGTAACCCAGGATGTTTTTATGGACCTGTGGCATAACCGCGAAAAACTCCCGGCCATTGACAGATGGGTAGACATGGCGAAGGCGCGCCAGCTTAAATATGGCAACTAAAGAAAGGCGGGTAGACACCCGCCTTATGCCAACTTCATGTGTTTTTACGATGAAAATCTGAGTTATTAAAAGGAAACATTTAAATACGCCATGGTAATCTCTTTTTGTTGTTGTTTGGTGGCTGGCCGGTCGAGATAGATACCATACCAGGAGGCTGCCGTATGCGTAATTTTCTGATCGCATTCCAGTAGCTTATCGGCCAGTTCCAGTAATCCTTTCTGCAGCTTAGCCACTCCCGGCTTCAGTAGTGGGTTGTTAATGTTGTCGCCCCATCCGAGAGCTTCCAGCCGGGCATCATAGCGGGCAAGGCCGCTGAGATATTCTTTTTTAAACTGCAACCATAGTTGCCGGTCCTTTTCCAGCATAGCGGTGGCCGCTTTCATATGTTCGTTAAAGTATTGGTTGCTTGCCGCTTTCTCCTTCAAGGGATCGGGACCGGTATATTCTCCGCGGGTAATCACCGGAAGCGCCTTCAGGGCGGCATCTTCCCGTACATCGATGGCTTTGTGCACACTTACATCCTGGTTGTGTAAAGGCTTGTAATACCTTGTTTCCAGGCTTTGCTGCCAGGCAGCCACTTCTGAGGCGAGGTTGTTGATATCTTCTATTTCTTTACCCATTTGCGCAGCCTTGTTGTTATTGGCCGGTTTACCGCTGGCCTTAACGTTATGGCTTTTCAGCAGGTTTTGTATATATGCGGCTTGTTCTGCTTCACTTTTGGCTTCAAATTCAGCGGCAAATTTTTCATCACCCTCTAGTTTGATGTAAAATTCTTTCATGGCCGCCTGCATATCGGGATTATTGTTTACTTCGTCATTTCCATTCTTCATCAGCGCCACGGCCATGTCGGCTTCTTTCGCCACATCCCTGGGCTCATCCCCTTTTGGAGCGGTGGCATCTATCTTCGCTACCAAGGCCGACAACTGGTTGTGCCCTTTGGCATACAGGTCCTGCAGTGGGATAACGGTGGTAACCGGATCGCCCTCACGGTGCGCCAGTTTCCAGGCTGCCTCCAGCGAGGCAGGCGGCTCTACCAGCTGGGGCGCAATAACAGGATGTAATTTTATTTTCAGGGCAGATTGCGCCAGCAGTGCCGGAGCGGTGAGGCAGCAGCAGCACAGCGCAAATATTATTTTTCTCATGTCGCGATAATTTTGCTTGGGGAAAACATGTTTTTCTTCCGATAAAACTGTTGAGCAAAATTATCGCTATAAATGAGTGCAGGTATCAGTATTAATCGGGGCTCGTAAAATTCAGTAGTTGTACGTAGTCGCCGGTTGATCGGACAAAGCCTTCAGGAAGGCGATGATATCTTTCATTTCGCTGGTACTGAGTCCCAGTTTAGTCGCGGTTAACGTTTGATAAGGATCTTTCATTCCCAGCCCATTGCCGCCGCCGGCGTTGTAAAAGTCCATCACTTCTTCCAGGGAACCAAAGGCGCCATTGTGCATGTAAGGTGTGGTCATGGCAGCATTCCGGACGGTGGGCGTTTTAAACGCCCGTTGATAAAATGCTATGGGGAAATATTCAAACCGGCCGGCATCTTTGTCGGGCTGCGGGCGACGGAGACTGCCATTGCCCGGCATGCCCAGGTTTTCGAATTCTGTCATCTGGTAAAGTGGCGGCGTGAGGCCATTGAATAAAGGCGCAAAGTGGCAGGTAGCGCACTGGCCCTTTCCCATAAACAGGTTAAACCCGTTTACCTGGGCAGGTGTCATCGCTTTTTTATCACCGGCCAGGTAGGCATCGAATGCGCTGGTTTGGGGCGATAAGGTAAAGATATAAGCGGCAATGGCGGACGACAGGTGTGTCATGCTGATCGCAGGAATACTGTCGCCGGGGAAGGCATCCGCAAAAGACTGCCGGTAAGCGCTGTCGTCGTTCAGTCGCACGATGATGGCGTCAGGATACCCGTTCATTTCTTCGGGGTTGGTAATGACCGTTTGTATTTGTTTGGATAATGTATTGGCGCGGCCATCCCAGAACTGGGCATATTGAAATGCTGCATAATAGAGGCTGGGCGCATTTCGGCGGACGTGATTTTTTTCGTCGGTGGCGAGACTGGTCCGCAGCCCATCGCTGAAATATTTATCGGGTTGGTGACAGGTAGCGCAGTTGCGTAGCCCGTTGCCAGAAAGCGCTTTGTCGTAAAAGAGTTGCCATCCTAACTTTACCAGCAACGCGCCGGTATCTGTACCACCGGGAAACGCCGATGCACGCAGGGCATCTTTACTGAATAAGTTTTTTGCATCGTAGTTTAACGCGCTCCGGGTATGCTGATCCAGTTGCAGGTGGTGTATGAGGTTACCTACACTTTCCTGTAGCGGTAAAGCGCAGGTAGTAAGAAATTCCATGCGGTTAAAGTGGTCGAAATCTGTATGCAGCTCCAGGTAACTGATGCACTGCCCGAGGTAGCGGGTTACGGCTTGTGTTTCGGGAGAGCTGGTACTGAGCCAGGGCTGCAGCACTGCCTGGATCGTACGCATCGATTGTGCAGTTTCGGCGATACCGCTTTTGAGTTCGGGAGCATCATAACCGGTAATGCCACTGGCGTATAGGCGTACCAGTTCTATCCGCAGGCTTTCCATAATGTCTTTATCGGTAGCCTTAAACTGGTACAACAATGCAGGGAGATCTGTGGCTGAAGAGCTGACCAGGTTGGCCTGATCCAGTAATGCCTGTTTGTGGGCGTAGGGATTTTTATCGAACAGTAATACCGCCATTTGCTGTAGTCCGGCGGGAGATTGGTATTCCATGTAGGGCTCATCTATTTCCGTTTTTGCGGGACGGTTATACACCATAGAAGAGCTGAAGAAGAAATAGTCGAGGAAGTATTCAATGTGTTTATAGGCCAGCCGGCATTTTTTCAGGGCAGCTTTGGCGTGTTCAATGCTGGCGGGTTTGCCGGGAGTGATTGCCTGCATGGCTGTTTCCATTTCCCGGGAGGCAGCTGCAAACCTGGCAGCGTCCTCCCTGAAAATTGTAATGGTATTGTCTACGCCCGTATCGGCAGGCGTTTGCTTAAATCCCCATGCCGAAAAGATGGCCAGTAAGGTAAATACCGGCCATATGATCCATTTCATTTTATTTAGACACATGAACGGTAAACGTATCTTTTACTACGTTGAACGCATCGGTCACCGTGTATTTGGTGGTAGCGGCGGTAGGCGTTACGGTAATACTTCTGCCGGTTTCGCTGCTACTATTCCATTTATAGTTGCCAATAAACGAAGCGGTGAGTACGGCCGACTGTCCTTTCTTAATGGTGATATCGCTGTGTTTATTCACATTTTTCATGATGGTAAATTGGTCGCGGACCGTGCCGTCGGCGCAGATCCATTTCAGGTCCAGGCGGTTGTCCTGTACTTCCAGCATGGTGGCGCCGCCGTGGTCAGCGTCTGAAAAATACATGGCCTTATGCGGGAAGGTAGTTTGTTTACCTCCCAGTTTCCCGGCAGAACCACTTACCACGTATACGGTACCGTTATTACGGGCGCTGTCTTTCACATAAGGCGCCGCATTGCTGCCGCCGTCGTAACGTCCGGAAGAGTTGCTGATATTGTGTTTGGCAGGGTCAAAGGTGTTGGCCATACCGTAGTGTCCTTGTATGAGCCGGGATCTTTCATAGTCGTGGCTATGCCCATTCAGTACCAGGTCTACACCATTGCGTTCCAGCACCTGGATGAAGTTCTGACGGATGTGGATCAGTTCATCTTCTTCATCGGAGTTGTGTGAGCCCATGGTATACGGTGGATGATGCCAGTAGGCTACCACCCAGGCTTTGTTTTTATTGGCGGCCAGGTCTTCTTTTATCCAGCGTACCTGTGGTCCCAGGGTATCATACAGGCGGTAGGCGCTATCTTCTTTACCGTAGCTGTCGAGCGACAGAAAGTGGATATTGCCGATATCGAAGGAGTAGAACGAGGAGCTATGGGAAGGTATGCCACCGGATTCTCCTTCGGAAGGCATGGTGAAGTTTTGGTAATAAGTAGTCTGGTGGGTTTCCTGCGCGTATTTGGCACTCAGGTCCGTATCATGATAATCATGATTGCCGGGAGCGGGAAATAGCGGGTATTTCTTCAGCAGGTCGTCTTTATACACATTGAAGAATTTGGTCTGGTATTCTGCGTCGGTACCATCGGGATAGGCGTTGTCGCCAAGTAATATCCAGGCATCGAGGTGGTTGTTGCCCAGGTATTTCACCAGCTGTTCTTTTACCTGGCGTTGGTTAATGGAATTATCGCCACAGTCGCCCAATGCGGCAATACGGTATAGCCCTGCTTTACCGGGTTCCGGCAGCGTCACAAAAGAATTGTCGGTATTGCCTTGTAACACCTCTTTCAGGCTGCCAATGCTATAGTAATAGCGGGTGCCAGGTTGCAGGTTGGTAAGCTTTACTTTATGTTCGGTGGTGAGAGCCAGGTCGTCTGTCTGCCGATCCAGTTTATCGGGAGACGTACCATACTTTACCCGGCTGCGGGCGGAAGCATCGGTACGCCAGCGGATAACGATACTGTTGCTGGTAGCGGCTTGCAGATAGGGACCGCGCAGCAATGCCGGCGCAATGACGGTTTTTACTTTTTGTACAGGAGTTTCCTGTGCCTGTATACTGGTAAAACCGGTAGCCAGCAACAGGCTGGTGATGATCATGGACTTCATATAATAGGAGACTATTTTTTTGTTGGCACTACTTCCAGTTGTTTCCCGGCAATATCTTCCCAGCGGTAGTAATGAAAGGTTCTGTCATCGCTCATCACGACAAACATTCCGTGTTGGAATGTTTCATTCAGCGGAATGCTTACTATATCCGACCCGTCGCTGTGACTGGCACTCACTTTTATTACTTTCAACAGCCGGTGGGAGGTCCCTTCGCGGTTGAAGATATGGAATTTATTGGCTCCCTGGTCCGATACCAGGATATATCCTTTGGTAGGGGAAGTTTTGTAGATAGCAATACCTTCATGATCTTCCGTAAAACCGGTGGTGCCAAATACCGACAACTCTTCATTTCCCTTTTCAGGGTCGGCATAATATTGCCTTACACCGTACTGTTCATCGGAATAGTAAACATACCCGGCTTCATTATCTACGGCAATGGCCTCAATTTCTTTCTTGCCGCTGTAACGGCCAAACTTACGTACCAGGGTGGCCGTTAATTTTCCGTTACCATTGTCTGATAAGCGGTATTGCCATAAATAGCCTCCGTCCAGCGGACCGGTTTTACGGCCCGCAATGGCGTATTGCTCGCCGGTTTTGCTCGTGTAAATGGCAATACCCATACCGTCGCGGTATTGATGACCTGTTTCGCCTTCAAAGATAGGAATGCCTCCATCGTCGATGGGTTCCATGTCAGGGAGTGAGAAGAAGCGGAGTTTATGGGTGATTCTTTCCGTGGTAACGGCATAGTCTATACGTTTCCCGTTGAGGAGTAACCCATAGCCAATGTCTACGTTGTTGGGCCGCTGGAGATGCGGTACTATTTTTTTAATTTTTCCCTGTAAATCAAATACGTAGAGGGCTCCTTCAGCTGATTTATCGGTGCCTATCACCAGGCTCTGCGCGGGATTGGCCGGATTTACCCAGATGGCAGGGTCGTCGGAGTCGAATTGTACGGGTTCGGTGATTATCGCCGGTTGAAGAGTGGTGGTGTCCGTGTATTCGTTTACGTGAGTGCTGCCGGGAGTAGCGCAGGTAGAAAAACACAGCAGTCCATAGACTGCTGTGTTGAATAATATAAAATGTTTACGCATGTTGAAAAGGTGAATCGTTAGTTTTTGGTACCGAGGGCACCGATAGTAGAGGACGGAGCGGGCGATAAATACAGCTTACCGTTTAATACGAGTCCGTCGGGGAAATTGCGGGTAAAAGCGGTAGTGCCGGCGCCAATAGCAGGGGATCCGGGTTGTACATGGAAGTCCCAGCTTTCGTTCAGATCCGGGTTGTTCATGGCTGTGTTGAGCGGGTAGTTCACGAACTTAGGATCATGGTCGCCCACGGTAGTGCTGATCAGGTCATTTTTTCCGCCTACTACATCTTTGCTGGGCTGGAACTGCGTAACAGCCGTTTGATCAAAGCCATAGTAAAGGTTGTTACTGAAAGCGGAGCGTTGATCTTCCGGGCCTTTGGTATCTCTCTTTATACCAAAACGTGCGTTGGCAAACAGGTTATTGTATAACTCTGCATACACGGTGGCTTCCAGCCATACTGAACCACCTTTTACAGTAGGTCTTCTCCAGCCGGTATTAAGAATGGTATTATTATACGCGATCACATGTGCTTGCGGGCTGCGATTGCCGGAGTTAGACAGTTTCAGGGCGTTGGTATTGGTAGCATAAAAGAAGTTGAACCCTACATCGGCCAGGCAGCCGGATTTGATATTGATACCTTCTCCGCCTACGAGGCCGGTGCTGTAAAATTTATTACTAGCGAAGATGATCTTACCACCTTCGATATAGGTACAGTCGTCCTGGAAGTGACGGAAAGTACTATTGGTGACTACCAGTTTACCGTTTACATTGCTGAACCAGAGGGCAGGCAGGTTTTCCCCGCTTTTCGCCTTATACAGGCCTTGTTTTACAGAAGTAGAGGATTCTGTAGTAGTGGCGCCGCCATATTCTACAACGGTATTGTCGAGCAGGAGCTCTTTGCAGCTCTGGGCAGCCAGGATACCGCCCCATTGCTTACCGAATTTACGGCTGTCGCTACGTAAATTTTCTTCGATGGTAAACCTCACGGGGAATTCTTTGGTACCCATTGCGTAGAGGTTGCCTTTTACGATAATTTCAGGCTTGGCGAGGGTATCCATGATGATGAGCACGCCTTCTTCTATTACCAGCGACTTACCTTCCGGGATAATAATATCGCCGGAAATACGTTTGGTACTGCCTTTTTCCCAGATGCCATATACTTCCCCGGCCACTGTACCCGCGCCGGCTACTTCTTTGGTAAGATCCACATCGCTATTCGCTTTTTTGCAGGCGCCGCCAAGTGTGGCGATCAGTAATGCGCTGCCAATGATTTGTTTATAGTTCATGACGATGAATATTTTAAATGAGTTATAATTTGTAGCGTACGCCCAACAGGTAGGTTTGTTTGTAATACTCTTTCCTGATCAGTGTTTCGTTGGCTTTTCCCTGGCCAGGTAATTCGGCATTTTCCGGGTTCACGCCTTTGATAAATATTTCGGCTGGTGTATTCAGCAGGTTGCCGGCTTTAGCGAAAATGCTGAAGTGGTTACGGAATCTCTTTTCCACAGAAATATCCATCTGTATGAATCCTTTTTGCCAGAGGTCATTGTCTACGAACTGGGAAACCGTCACGATGCGGGGACCGGTGTATCCTCCGGCCAGCTGCGCATCCCAGCCATGTTGCGTGTCTTTGTACAGCAGGGAGAGGTTGGCGATGTGCTCCGACTGACCGTATAATGGCCTGGTTTGATCTACCGCAATTGTTTTCAGGTCGCCTTTTTCATCCCTGATCCGGGCGCTTTTGCTGGTGGTAATACTGGAATGGGTATAGGTATAATTGGCCTTGATGCCTATGTTACTGAAGAATTTGATATAGTCTACTTCCAGTCCGTAGTTACGGGCGGTACCAAAGTTACCGGCAGTGTAGTACTGGTCTTGTGGCCGGGTGCTATCTGCTACAATAGTATTTTCGATGGGATCTTTTATCTGTTTATAGAAGATGCCTACGAGCAGCTGGTCGGAATGGTTGGGGAATAATTCGTAACGCAGATCGAAGTTATTGGCTGTGGCACGCTTCAGGTCTGGATTACCGCGTTCTGTGTAATCTTCCTGTACAACGCTGCCGGGCACAATTTCAAAGAAGCCGGGACGGTTCAGGGAACGGAAATAGGACCCACGGAGGTGCTGATGTTCGGTTAATTCATATTTCAGGTTCAGGCTGGGCAACACATCGGTGTATACCTGGTTACCTGCCGGGCGTTTTTCGCCCAATGGAAACAGCATACGATATCCCTGGTCAGTGTGTTCTACGCGTACGCCACCGGTTACTTCCAGGTCAGCAGCTTTGAATTTGAACATACCGTATCCGGCACTGGTTTTTTCAGATGCATCGTAGGTGAGCGCATTTGCCACGGCGCCTTTGGGATTTTGTACATCCCAGGAAATGCCGGTATAACTGAAGAAGTCTTTATTGTATAGGGCAGTGGGGGTAGAGGGATAAAATACGTAGTTGTTAAAGAAACTGCTTCTTTGTTTATCGCGATACAATCCACCTGCAGAGAAATCTACTTTGGTGCCGGCAATTTTAGTGGTATAGGTGAGATCCAGGTAACCGGCGATATCGTTGTCGGTATTACGTTCCCACCGGCGATTACTTTCAGTGGCGGTAGTCATGGTATCGCGGTTGTTGTTGCGGATACCATTCAGGCTGATGGTAGTATTGTCGGGCACTTCATTTTTAGCAGAAGAAAAAACAGCTGACCATTGCAATTTTAATTTACCGAATTTATGATCGCCATGCAGCGTGGCGTTATAGATTTGCTGGTTGATCTTCCGGGAGCGGCTTTGGTAGCTGAGCTGCGCGTCGCCAGTAGCTGGTTTATAGTCGGAAGAAAAATTAGTGCTGATGCCTTCGCGGGTCTGGAAGTTGAGCAGGTGCATATAGGCATTGTACAGCGATATTTTGTGATGCTCATTGAATACATAATCTACCTTTCCATGGAAGCCGCTGCGTTGCTGCTGTTCGCTGTATTGGCGTTGCTGCATGCTGGTGATCACGGCTACTTTCTGGGTATCCACCTGGCTGGTTGGGTAAAAAGTGCTGGTGCTGCCGCGGAAAGTATTCTGGTAGCTACCTGCGAGGATAACGCCCAGTTTATTATTCAGGAAACGCTGACCAATAGATAAGCCGGCTACCAGGTTAGGCGCAAAGTTTTTGTTTTTGTAGTGGAGCGTGCCGGTAGCAAAATCGGCCGGGGTGGCATTATAATTTTTGCCATGTGCTTCATAAGGCGATTTGCTGCGCATGCCGCCGGCATCGAAGCTGGTAAAGCCCTTATCCAATACCATCTGGCTATAACCGGTAGCCACGTTGGCATTTACCGAAAACCTGCCGGGGGCATCTTTCATGACCATATTTACTACGCCGCCTACGGCATCACCTTCCATATTGGGCGTGAGTGATTTGTATACTTCAAGGCGATCCAGCAGTTCGGAAGGGAAAAGGTCCAGTGGTACGTAGCGGTATTTATTATCAGGGCTGGGGATCTTGATACCATTGATCAGGGTATAGTTATAACGTTTATCCATACCCCGGAGAATGGCATATTGCCCGTCGCCGTTGCTACTGCGTTCCAGTGATACGCCGGATACCCGTTGGATCACGTTGGCCACGGTGAGATCGGGCGACACTTCTATCGCCGCGCCAGACACCACGTTCATCACCTGCATGGATTTCTGTTCCCGTTTGCGGGCGGTTTTTTCGGAAGAAGCTTTGCTGTTGGCGGCTACTACTACTTCGCTCAGGCTTTTACTATTGCGTTCACTGAGGTACACGGTGATGTGTGGATTATCTTTATCCGCTACCGTTACTGATTGTTTTAATGTTTTGTAGGTAAGGTGGGAAATGACAAGGACAAACTGGCCGGGATTTACTTTCTTAAATTCGAAAGAGCCGTCAAGACCGGTTACGGTAGCAAGGGTGGTTTGCTCCAGTACAACGGTAACGCCTACCAGCGGTTCTCCTGTTTTCTGATCGTATACATGTCCTTTGATACTGGCTGCGTTGGCAGCGGTGATGCTCAGCAACAGGCATAGTAACGTTTGTAAAATTGTTTTCATTTTTGATGAATTTGATACGATTCGAGTTAGTGACGAATGGTATCGCAAATGTGCCGGGCTGCAGAAAAAAATGCAAGAAAGCAGCGTAAGCAAAACGTAAACAGCGTTAACAGGCCCGTAAACAAAGTGTAACCAGCGTATACAAATGGATTGTAAGTAGTTGATAGTTAATTGTTTATTTGTAACAAGAACCGCCATTACCAATATGTTACGTGAATATTACCGGAAGGTTAAGCCTTAGAGTGTTTGTACAAAAGTGCTGAGGGTATCTCCTTCGGGTATGTTTAATTTTTTCCGGAGACGATACCTGGCCACGCGCAAACTATCAGGAGAAATACCGAGAATAGTTGCCATATCTTTAGAGTCCATATTCATTTTATGGAGGGCGAGTAATTTAATATCGTTGTTGGTAAGGTCGCTGTACAGTGCATTGAGTTTATCGAAGAACACCTGGTGTACCTGTTCGAAGATGCCGGTAAAATCTTTCCATTGTTTTTCGTGGTTCACGTTCTGGTTGATTTTGAGCACCAGCTGCTGCAGTTGTTTTTTCTGGTCGCGTTTATCTTCCTGCACCATTCCCGACAGGGTGTTGCGTAACTCATCGAGGAACTGGTTGCGTTGAATGACATCGAGGGTGTGGGTGGCCAGTTGTTTACTTTTTAGTTCGAGCTGGTCTTTCTGGATGCGGTTCAGCTCCGCATTTCTTTCCGACATGGCCTGGGCCTGGCTGATCTTCAGCTTTTGGCGCGAGATGGTGAGCAGGCAAAGGAGAATGAGCAGTACGACTACGATGCCTACGGAGATATAAATGATACGGTTGATATGATGGCTGTTTTCCAGCTGCATAATTTCATCATTCTTTTTATTGGTATCGTAAATGATCTGGAGGAAGTTCATTTGTTGGTTGTTTTCGGCAGAATAAATTTCCAGCAGGCATTTCCGGCTCCACTCCATATAATAATAGGCGCTGTCGTGCTGGCCTATCAGGTTAAACGCTTTGGCAATGTCTTTACAGGCGGCGGCTTCCTGGTATTTGTTGTTGGTATGCCGGGCAATGGTCATGGCTTCTTTTGAGTAGGGCATGCTTTGTTTATAGGCCCCCGTTTTTCTTAATATATCGCCGATATTGTTGATCACTGCTATGCCGGCCAAATGTTCGTGGTGCAGATCATATAGTTGCAGGGCCGTACGAAAGCAGGCGAGCGCGGTATCATATTTAGCCAGATCTTCATGAATGGTGCCCAGGTTTTCGTATATGCCTGCCATACCGAGAGTATCTTTGGCGTTTTGATATTGGGTAAGCGCCAGTTGCTGGAAATACCAGGCGCTGTCGTATTGTGATTGCTTTTCGTAGTAGTGACCAATATAGCCATAGGTAGCTGCCATGCCGGATTTATCATTGGTTTGGCGGTATAGCTGCAGGGCTTTGTCGTAGTGGGCTTTGGCTGCTTTTTTATTGATATTCCGGTAGTACAGTTCCCCCATATTGTTTAGTACGGCGGCTTCCTGGCTTTTGTGCTGATGTGTACCGAAGATGATAGCGGCTTGCTGATAGTATTCGAGCGATTTGGCATAGTGGCCAAGGGTGAAGCAGATTTTTCCCATTTGTTGCAGGCATTTGCCGGCGGTGAGTTCATCGCCGTTGGCCATGGCTGTTTCCTGCATTTTCCGCAGTGCAAGAAAGGCCGAGTCGGGTGATTGCCGGGCCGGTTTGGCGGTCAGCGTGACGGGCCCCTCGCCAGGCTCGCCGGTAGCACGGGTGAATAGTGGAAGCAGGAGTAAGTACAGTATCAGGAAAGGAAGGCACCTTTTCATTTTAACGGTAAATAAGCATCAACAATCCGCAAAGAATGTTTTTTTGTGTTAACTGTATGTTACCAAATCGATGGCCGCCGGTATAAAAGTGCTTGCGTCAGTATACTATTTTATATATTATTGTGACACCGGTTATTATTTTGACCCAGATATTCATTCCAGTTAAAAATTGATTATGAAAAGAAAATTCTTATTTACGATGTTGCTGGCAGGTGGTTTTTGCGCGGCTCAGGCTCAGGAAAAAGCAAAGCCAGAAGATACCGAAGTATATACACCTGTTCCACCAGAAGTAAAACCCGGTAAATGCGGTGCCGCGCCTTCCGATGCGGTAATTTTATTTGACGGTAAAAACCTGGAACAGTGGGTAATGGCCGACGACCGGAGCAAACCGGCCGAATGGACCGTAGGTTCCGGTATCCTGACGGTTAATAAACATGTAGGGAATATCGAAACCAAAAAGAGCTTTACCAACTACCAGTTACATATTGAGTGGAGAGTACCTTCTGATATTACCGGATCCGGGCAGGCCCGCGGCAACAGCGGCGTATTCCTGGCTTCCCTGGGTAAGGGCGATGCGGGTTATGAATTGCAGGTGCTCGACTCTTATAAGAATAAAACCTATACGAATGGTCAGGCCGGTAGTATCTACAAACAATTTGTTCCCCTGGCTAATCCTACCCTGGCGCCAGGAGAGTGGAATGTGTATGACGTGATCTGGACCGCCCCGGTTTTTGCAGCAGATGGTTCGCTGACCAGTCCTGCCCGGGTAACCGTTTTATTCAACGGTGTACTGGTACAGAACAATGTAGAAGTAAAAGGACCTACCCAATACATTGGCGCTCCGGCTTACCGCCAGGCACATGGCGCCTGCCCGATTAAGCTGCAGGCACATGGTGATAAGAGCGAGCCGCTGAGCTTCCGTAATATCTGGGTAAGAGAATTATAATAATAAGATTTCAGTATAGAGAACAGGTGGGCGGATGTGATCCGTCCACCTGTTTTATTAGTATAAGTGATTAGCCTTTCCGGAAGAACCGCTCTGCAAAGGCAATATATTGTTGCCAGTCGTATATTGTCACATCGTGTTTCCCTGCCCGCACGTGATACCTTACCCAGTCTCCTACTGGTTGATGCACTGCGGGATACTGATCGCTGCCGATTGCCTTTTCTCCGAATAATTTGTACACTACACCGGCATGCCAGGCGCTTAAGAATTCGCCTTTTGGATCAGACCATTGGTCGTCTTCCGCGCTGGCCACGTATAAAGGTCGTGGCGCTATCAATGCCAGCAGCATATGCTGATCTACCGGCATATCATTGATGTGGGTGTTGTATTGTTTGTATTGGTTATTAAACCAGTGAGGAAAGTGGTCGTTGATAATCGGCATGGTTTCGCCGTACCAGCGCCGGGCCAGTGCGGCTCCGCCTTCGCCCGATTCGTTGGAGATCACGATGGCAAACCGGGGATCGGCTGCACCGGCCCAGAGGGCGGTTTTGCCGAGGCGGGAGTGACCATTCAAACACACCTGTTTGGCATTTACACGGGGATCTGTTTGGAGATAGTCCATCACCCTGGATAGTGCCCAGGCCCAGGCGCCGATAGCGCTCCATTCTTCCGGTGCTGTTTTCAGCGCGGTGCGCAATTTAGCGCGGAATCCCTGTTTCCATCCTTCCGGGTAATCTTCTTCCACATCGCCATAGAAGAAGGTGACCAGGCCAAAACCATGCGCCAGCAGGGTGTCTGCCTGCCATCGTTCTGCCTGGCTTCCGCGGGAGGCTTCGGTAACATGATTATTGACTACGCCGGGACCGTTGATGGTATACTTCTCCGTAATTGGTATCACAGGATCATTGGAAACACATTGGTTACCAAAGAAGTTCATGCCCAGGAATACCGGCGCGGGACGGTGTGTACGGGGCAGGTACATCAACAGGTGAATCACTGCCGAAGTATCATTATTAAAATAGATGTCCACCAGTTTACGGATAGCCGTGCCATTCAAGGCATGCTCATCGGTGGATACCACTTTTGAGCGCATATTCACAGGGCCACGGGGAAATTTACCGTATACATTTTCTTCGAAAAGACGGAAAACGTAGGGGCGTTGCGTATGCTGCCACTGTGCGGCGGTACGTACCTCTTTGCCATCGGGTATTTTGAGTACATCAGGCAGGGTATAGGGCGGCACTTTCGATTCGTCGGTATTAGACTGACGGAAGTCCTGGGCGCCGGCAGCAAGAAATGGAAACAGCAGCAATAAAAAACTGGTATGACGTAAAGACATGATAGTTACGTATATGGGTTCAGAAAAACGTGGAATATGTGTATACCAAGATAGGTAAATTAGTGGGAAAATTTGACAGGATAGTATTCCAATATTCAAATTGAATCTTTACTTTTAGTCTGGCTACGTTATGTAATACTATTCCACTTTATCCGGTTTCATGGAGCATGTAAACGCTGAAAAACATTTGCTGTACAAGGCGGCGCAGGGACATGAGGAGTCCTTTACGCAGCTTTTTTTCCTGTATAAACATAAGTTGTACAGTTACCTGCTGCGGCTCACCGATTCGCCGGAGATGACAGAGGATGTGATCCAGGACGTTTTCCTGAAGCTATGGAAAGACCGGACCAACCTGGTGCATATTGACCAGTTTGGCGGGTATATTTACCGGATGGCCCAGCATCATGCCCTGAATGCGTTCCGGCGGATGGCCAAAGAAACGCTGATACTGGCGGAGCTGAATAAGGCGGGTGACCAGGTACAGTCGGACGTGGAAGACCAACTGAGCATGCGTGAGGTGAGGAAGAAATTACAGACGGCCGTAGACACCCTGCCGCCCAAACAAAAACTGGTATATACCCTAAGCCGGGAACAAGGCCTCAAGCATGAAGAAATAGCCCGGCGCCTGAATATCTCTCCCGCTACTGTTAATAACCATATGATAGCCGCCCTGCGCACTATCCGTCAACAGCTGGGCACCCATCTGCATACCGTTACCGGCGCGTCCTGCCTGTTGCTGATCCTCGATACTTTCTCATCGTAAAAAATATTTTCATTTCCACTAGTTATCTTTTTCCGCCCGTTTGTCTATTATAGGCGGAAGGTGGAAAAAGGGAGGGTATCCTATAAATACATCACATGTTACCGGCAAGAATACAATACCTGTTAAAACGATATTTCGATCATACGGCTACCCCGGCAGAGCGGGTGGAGCTGGCCCAATGGATTGACGGGGCCGACGACGAATCGCTGCAAACTGCGCTGGGAGAGTCCTGGGAAATGCATGTGCCGTTAACGCAGATGCCGGATGATATGTCAGACCGCATTGTATCGTCGTTATTTGCCACCGAAGCCAGGCCCCGGTACCGGGTGTTCCGTTACGCCTGGTGGGCTGCGGCCAGCCTGTTGCTGGTAGCGGCCGCAGGATGGTGGTGGCAGCAGCAACGGCCGCCTGTGGCTTCTCCTGCACCGGTGGCAGGAAAGGAGCAACGTTATAAAAACGAGGTGGCGCCGGGCGGCAACCATGCATTGCTCACGCTGGCAAATGGCGCCGTGATTGTGCTCGACAGCGCCGCCAACGGCGTATTGGCCCAGCAGGGCAATGTAATCATTACCAAGCGGGCAAACGGCGAACTGACCTATGAAGGAAATGGCAACGGTAAGCCTTTGTATAATACCATGACCACGCCCCGGGGCGGACAATACCACCTCCTGCTGCCCGATGGCACCGGCGTGTGGCTCAATGCAGCTTCGTCTATTGCTTTCCCGGCTGCTTTTACCGGTGAAGACCGCAGCGTATCTATTACGGGGGAAGTATATTTTGAAGTAGCTGCCAATCCCGATAAGCCTTTTAAAGTGAAGGCCGGCGCTACGGATATAACGGTAATGGGTACACGATTTAATGTAAATGCCTACTCCGGCGAAAGCAGTACCCGCACCACCCTGGTGGAAGGAGCGGTAAGTGTGAGCGCCGGCAATACCCGGATGGTGCTCAAGCCCGGCCAGCAGGCACAGGTACATGGCAACGACCAGCTATCACTGATCAATCATGTAGATACCGATGAAATCATTGCCTGGAAAAATGGTTTCTTCCAGTTTACCGATGCGGATATGCCCACGGTCATGCGACAAATAGAACAATGGTATGATGTAAAAGTGATTTATGAAGGAGATATCCCTGAGCGCAGCTTTGGTGGCGCCATACAGCGGTCGTTGCCACTATCGGAAGTATTGACCATCCTGGAAGAGAACAACGTTAAATTTAAAATAGAAGGTAAGAACATCACAGTGCTGAAATAAAAACCACGTATTTGAAGAGATAAATTCCACTGCACCACCAGCGTGGTGCATATTAGCTTGTTATGCAAAAAAAAGCCGGAAATGCTGGTAACATTTTCCGGCGGTATTTGGATAACGAAGAACAAAACAGTCGGCGAAGACTCCTTATTCACTCAACCAAACAATGCAAATGTATGCAAATTAATTGTAACGCTCTTTGCAGCCGGGGCCCTGTACGCGTGCCCCGTCGGACCAGCACGTTATGCTCAACCAAAATGCTGTTAGCTATGAAGTTAACGTTCCTGTTGCTCACCGTTGCCTTACTGAATGTAAGTGCAGCGGGCTTTTCCCAGACTGTCAGTTTCTCCGGAAAAGAAGCATCACTCAAATCTATCTTTACTGCCATCCGGAAACAAACCGGGTACGTGGTATTTTACGACAACTACCTGTTGCAAAACAGTCATCCTGTTTCCATCTCTATGGAAAAAGTACCGCTGGAAGTATTGCTGGGCGCCGCACTGAAAGGGCAGGGGCTTACTTTCACCATCCTGGACAAAACAATTTCCATCCGGAAGCAACCGGACCTAACGTTGCCGCCTATACTAAGATTAATCACTTTTCAGGTGAATGTTACCGGTCGCGTGACCGATGATGCCGGCACGCCTTTGCCTGGTGTTACGGTACTGGAAAAAGGTACCAGCAATGCTACCGTTACCAACGAGGTGGGGGAGTTTAAACTCTCCGGCGTAAACCAGGGAGGCGTCATCATATTTTCCTATATTGGTTTCGAGAAACAGGAAGTTACGGTAAGAGGCCTGTCTAAACTGGATATCCGCCTGGTGAAAGCCGCCAACACCGCGCTGGATGAGCTGGTGGTGATCGGCTATGGCACCGTGAAGAAAAGCGATCTTACCGGCGCAGTAGCTACCGTAAAAGGCGATGCCATTGCCGCCCGCAAAACCACCCAGGTATCCACCGCTTTGCAGGGATCGATGCCCGGCGTAATGGTGACCCGTAGCAACAGCGCGCCAGGAGCTTCTGCCCAGATCAGGGTACGCGGCATCACCTCTTTTTCCAATGAAGGCGCTACCCCGCTGATCATCCTGGATGGCGTACCGGTAGATGACATTAACTCCATCAACCCCAATGATGTGGATAATATTTCGGTGTTGAAAGATGCCGCATCGGCTTCTATTTATGGTTCCCGCGCCGCAGCCGGTGTGATCCTGGTAACGACCAAGCGCGCCAGGAACGGGCAGCTGGACCTCAACTACTCCTATGAATACGGCATGGAAAAACCTACCCAGCTTCCGGGATATGTGGATGCCGTGCGCTATATGCAGCTGACCAACGAACTCCGGTGGAATGATAACGGTAATAACGCCAACGAATATCCTACCTATACTAAAGATATTGTAGACAACTACGCCCAGTTACATGCCCAGAACCCCGACCAATATCCCAACACCGACTGGCGGTCTTTGATCCTGCATAGGAGCGCTCCCCGGGAAAGCCACCTGCTCAGTATTGCCGGCGCCGGAAAAGCCCTGCGTTCCAGGGTTTCATTGGGGTATGATAAGAATACCGGTTTATACGACAACCGTTCCTATAACCGCATCACTGCACGCATAAACAACGATATCACCATCAACAAATACCTGGCTGCCAGCGTAGATATTAACTTCCGGCGGTCTTCAGTGCAGCAGTCGCCCACCCCCGATTCAGGCTACATGTATAAAATGGGTATCATGCCGCCTATCTATGCAGCCATGTGGTCGGATGGCCGTATCGGCGCCGGCAAGGATGGCAGCAACATCTACGCACTCACTAAATACGGAGGCTTCGACGACATCTGGTATAACCAGCTGGGAGGAAAGGTAGCCGTGGATTTTACGCCTGTTGAAGGATTGAAAATATCCGGTATCGTTTCTCCTTTCCTGAATTTTGATAAAGAGAAAAAGTTTACCAAAAAGATTCCGTACACTGCCTGGAATAACCCCGGTTCTATTTCCGGTTATATCGAAGGGGCTACGGAAACCAAGCTGGAAGAGGCCCGCAACGATAACTACCGCTACACTACGCAGTTCCTGGTTAACTATAACAAGCAGTTGAAAGCACATAGCATTGGTATAATGGGCGGATATGAATTTTATAAGGCTTTCAATGAAAACCTCGGTGCTTCCCGCGGACAATATGTGCTGAGTAACTATCCTTATCTGAACCTGGGACCGCTGGATTTCCGCGATAACAGCGGCAGCGCTTTTGAAAATGCTTACCGTTCCTGGTTTGGCAGGGCCACTTATAGTTATAAAGATAAATACCTGCTCCAGGCAAATATTCGCTACGATGCTTCTTCCCGCTTTGCGCCGGGATATCGCTGGGGAGCTTTCCCTTCCTTCTCTGCCGGTTGGGTAGTATCGGAAGAAGCCTTTCTGAAAAAGGCGGCCCCTTGGCTGGCATTTCTGAAAGTACGCGCTTCCTGGGGCTCGCTGGGCAACGAAAGAATTGGTAACTACCCCTACCAGGCGTTGCTGAGTTTCGAAAACAACTCCCTGTTTTATAAAGGCAATACCGTTACGTCGGCACAATCTGCCGCACAATGGCAGTACGTGATCCGCGACATCTCCTGGGAAACCACCCGCTCCTGGGACCTGGGCGCAGACATCAACTTCTTACAAAACCGACTCCGTTTTACGGGCGATTATTATCAAAAAACTACGAGCGACATACTTCTGAAATTACAGATCCCTAACTACATCGGCTACGACAATCCTTACCAGAATACCGGTAAGATGTATACAAAAGGTTGGGAAACGCAGCTGAGCTGGAACGACCGGATCGGTGATTTTAATTATGGCATATCAGTTAACGTATCTGACTTCGTTACCCGCATGGGCGACCTGGGCGGAACGCAGTTCCTCGGCGACCGGATCAAAAAACAGGGGAGTGAGTTTGATGAATGGTACGGTTATGTATCCGATGGTATTTACCAGACACAGGACGACGTGGATAAATCACCCAAGCTGAATGCCAACGTAAAGCCTGGCGATGTGCGTTATAAAGATATCAGTGGCCCGGATGGCGTGCCTGATGGAAAGATATCACCGGAGTACGACCGCGTGCTGTTGGGGGGCTCTCTACCCCGGTACCAGTATGGCGCTTCTATACAGGTGGGATATAAGAACTGGGACCTGGGCCTTGTGATGCAGGGCGTAGGCAAACAAAATGCCCGGCTTTACCCGGATATTGTACGGCCGCTGCCTGAAAATTATGGCAACTTTCCCGCCATCCTCGATGGAAATACCTGGAGCAGGTACAATACGCCTGAACAAAATAGCATTGCTAAATATCCGCGTTACAGCAATACTTCTGCAGGCAATAACTACACCATGTCTGACTTCTGGCTGATCAATGGCGCTTATTTCCGCCTTAAGAACATCAGTGCAGGGTATACCATGCCAGGCAGCTGGGCGAAGAAGGTACATATACAGGGCATTCGTATATACGCCAGCGTAAGCGACCTGTTTGCTATTCATCATTTTCCACGTGGATGGGATCCGGAGCAGAGCCAGTTTGCCTATCCTATTACTACCAGTTATGTATTTGGTGCATCCGTTAAATTTTAAATTGCCACGATCATGAAGTCACTTATTTTTTTCGCTATCGCCTGCCTGCTGATCATGTCTTGTGGCAGTCTGGACCTGCACCCGCTGTCAGATGGCTCCAGTGAAACCTGGAACTCCAATGCAGAAGAAATTGAAATGTCGCTTAACGGTTTGTATAAAATAGTCTTTTGGACAAAAGATGCCGATGAAAATACCGACGACTGGATATACCGCGATGTTACCAACGATGTTACCGGGGCTACCATCAATGGGGAATCCGGCTTTGTAAAAGATCTGTGGGTCAATAGCTATAAGGCCATTGCCAGAGCCAATAATATTTTGCAGCGTATTTCCCGCGCTAATAAGGTATTGTCGGCCGACCAGATCAATGCCTATACGGCGGAAGCTAAGTTTGTAAGAGCCGCACAGTTCTCCATATTGCTGGCACATTATGGCAATATTGTATATACCGATTCCAGCCTGAATATTGACCAGGCTTTGCAACAGAAGCAAATGCCTAAAGCGGAAGTATTGAAGAAGATTTATGCTGACTTTGACTTTGCTATCGATAACCTGAAAACCAATTATAGCAGCAACGACCTCAAACGCGCTACCAAAGGAGCAGCCCTGGCCATGAAAGCACGCATTGCCCTGTACATGGGCGATTGGGCTATTGCCCGTGATGCAGCCAAAGCCTGTATGGATCTGAACATCTACCAGCTGCATGCTAATTTCGGCGACCTTTTTCTTTCCAAAACAAAGAACTCGCCGGAGATGGTATTTGGAATGCCCCGGTCGGTAACGCTGAAGGTGACGCAGGGTGATTGCCAGAACTATGTAAGCCGTAATTCAGGAGGTTGGGCAGCCAAAGATCCTTCGTGGGACTTGTTTTGCGCTTTCCTTTGCACCGATGGGCTACCGATCAGTCAATCGCCTTTATTTAATCCACGCAAGCCTTTCGATAATCGTGATCCCCGTTGCGCCGCTACCATCGTGCCTTTCCAGACGGCGCACCTGGGCTATATTTTCCAGCCGCATCCCGATTCGGTCACCGTATTGAAAGTATCAGAGAATAAATATGTAGAGAATAAAGACACCCGGTCCATTGCACAATACGCTTCCTTCAACGGGCTGATCTGGAAAAAGGGAGTAGATGGCGACTGGCTGCTGAATTCCTTTAACGTAGAACCGGATAATATCATTGTTCGTTTTGCAGATGTATTGCTGATGTATGCAGAAGCTAAAACAGAACTGGGCGAAACAGATCAGTCGGTGCGCGATGCCATCAATAAAGTGAGAGCCCGTGCTTACGGGACCGACTATACGAATACGGCGGCGTATCCGGCCGTAACGGCTACAGACCAGGCGGCGCTCCGCAAAACAATTCGCATTGAAAGGAGGATGGAATTTGCACTGGAAGGCATCCGTTACATGGATATTATTCGTTGGCGCCTGGCGGAAAAGGTGCTGAACAAGGGCAACTATGGCCTGCTGGAACCGGCTGACCTGCGCGAGAAAGTGGTGAAACCCGGGTTGTGGTTTTTCCCGCAAACGCCTGCTATTGATGACGATGGTGTGGCTGACTTTACCCCCATGTACAATGCCGGTTTGGTGAAACGGATTGCTGTACGCAAGTTTGATGCTACCCGGCAATACCTGTGGCCTATTCCGTCTACCGAAGTGTTGACCAGTCACTTGGTACAGAATCCTAACTATTAAAGTTATCATCTCCAGCTATGAGAAAAAGAAAATATTGGGCGTTGTGTGCAGGCGTCAGCATGTGGATAGGAATGGCTCATGCACAGTCGGTGAAGCCCCGTTCATTCAGTGGTATTTATCCGCAGCTAGCCATGTATAACCAGGAAGGGGAGTGTGGTACCGGCGCGGTAGTGCCCTGGGCCGGCAAGCTATGGGTGATCACCTATGGACCGCATATGCCGTTTGGATCTTCAGATAAGCTCTATGAAGTTACGCCGGCCCTGCAACAAATTGTGCGCAGCGAAAGCATTGGCGGTACCCCTGCCAATCGCATGATACACCGGGAAAGTAAACAGTTGTTTATAGGTCCCTATGCGATCGGTGATCAGGGCCAGGTAAGGGTTATTCCCTACACCGTAATGCCAGGCAGGCATACGGCCAACGCCCGCCATTTGACTGATCCTGCCGGTAAAATATATTACGGTACCATGGAAGAAGGCTTTTACGAGGTGGATGTACATACCCTGCAACCTACCATGTTGTTTGAAGATGGCAATGTGAAAAACAAAAAAGGAGCAGATACCGTAGCGAATGCACCCATGGCCTTGCTGCCGGGAGCGCATGGAAAAGGTATGTATTCCGGCCAGGGCGTGCTGGTATACGCCAACAACGGCGAACCAGGTCCACAGGCACTGGTACAATTTGATATTCCTGCCGGCTCGCTCGCTGAGTGGAATGGCAAAACATGGACGGTGGTACGTCGTAACCAGTTCACCGAAATTACCGGTCCTGGCGGTATTGAAGGCAATGCGCATCCCAATACCGATCCTATCTGGAGCATCGGCTGGGATCACAAATCCGTGTTGCTGGCATTAAGAGATCAGGGCAAATGGCAGTTCTTTCGCCTGCCCAAAGCCAGTCACGCTTACGACGGTGCGCATGGCTGGAATACAGAATGGCCCCGCATCCGCGATATAGGTACGGCGGCAAAACCGGATTATCTGATGACCATGCATGGCATGTTCTGGCATTTCCCGGGAGCGTTTTCCTCCGGGCATACCGCAGGTATCCGTCCCCGTAGCGCCTACCTGAAAGTGATTGGCGACTATGCCCGCTGGAACAACCAGCTGGTATTTGGTTGCGATGATGCTGCACATAACGAGTTCCTGAATAAACGGCCGGCCAAAGGAAACATAGAAGGCCCCGGACAATCGAACTCTAACCTGTGGTTTACCTCCCTGCAGCAGCCCGACTTGCTCGGCCCTAATACCGCGGAAGGAGCGGTATGGCAACAGGAAGCTGTGCAGGCGGGCGTTCCGTCGGAACCTTTCCTGTTTGCCGGCTGGAAACAACGTAGTTTGCATCTCCAACATAATAGTTCGCAGCCGGTAACGTTTATACTGGAAACTGATGTTAAGGGCGATGGTAAATGGAGCAAGACCCAAACCATTACCGCTGCTCCGGGGAAAGCCACGGAAGTGATGTTCCCGGAGCAATTGCGGGGAGAATGGATACGTGTAACGGCTACCGCAGCGGTGCAGGCAACGGCACATTTTTTCTTCACCGGAAATGATAACAGGAATACGATGGCGGCGCCAATGTTCAACGGGCTGAGTACCGTGAATACCGCTAATACCCGCGGCGGCCTGTTATATGGACTGGGCGATGATCGCCGGGGACTGGGTGTGGCTGCGGTCAACTGGCAGCAGGGAAAAGCGACGCAGGCAGGCTACTACGAGCTCAATGCTAACATGCAGCTGGTGAAGAAAGAAGATGCAGAAATGGAACATTTTATCCGGCAACGCTTTGTGATCCCCGAAAAACCTGTTATCATTGATGACGCTTCCGTGTTGGTGGTAGATGATAAAGGCCGCCGCTGGCGGTTGCCACTGGGCGATGCAGCGTATACTGATCTGACCCGTCAGGCTACGTTGCGTATTTGCCGGGAAGTGTCTACCGAAAGGGACCTCTTTAATTGTCATGGTACCTTTTATGAACTGCCGGCGGAGAACGCTGACGGCTATGCGAAAATAAGACCCGTGGCATCGCATCATTTCCGGATTCATGACTATGCCGCCTATCGGGGCATGCTGATCATGACAGGTATAGATCCTCATGCAAAAGCAGGCGAACACCTCATTGTATCAAACGATCAGCAGGCGGCCGTATGGGCTGGCGCTATCGATGACCTGTGGAAGCTGGGACGCCCTACCGGGCATGGTGGTCCGTGGAAACAGACGGCGGTTACTGCCGGGGCACCCTCAGATCCTTACCTGATTGGATTTTACCGCAACCGCCAATTGCAATTATCGCACGATGCCAGCAGCGCTGTTACTTTCACCATCGAGATAGACCCGGTGGGTAATGGTACCTGGATGAATTATAAAACGTTGACCGTAGCGCCCGGTGCTACCTCCCGGTACAATTTCCCGGAAGGATTCCAGGCCAGGTGGATCCGTTTCAGCAGTAACCAGGCGTGTAAAGCCACCGCTTGGCTCGACTATCAATAATTACCAGATATGAAGTACCTGTTTGTTTTTCTTTTACTAATAATGGGTTATACCGGGTATGCCACGGATGTTTCTGTTGATACGGGCAATGTGGACATACTGAAGAATCGTGCCTTGTTACCCGTAGCCGCGAAATGGGCATCGTTTACCATCCGCGAAAATGACACACTGACGTATACCCTGCAATTAGCGATGGATAGAGCCGGCAGGCCGCTTTACTATTCGAGGAACATATTTACACCGGTTTGCTATACTGGAGAATGTAAGCCGGTGTATATCAATTTTTACTGGGACCTGCTGGGAAATTATATCCGATATGATTTGCCCGCTACGCAAATACTTACCAAGCTGGACCACCGCGAATTTAGCTTGCCGGACTATGAAAAGTTGCAGGCAATCCTGGAAAAAGACAATTCGCTGCTGGCCGATTTGCAGATCACCGACCTGATTGTACCCGGTACTGAAAAGCTGACCGATTCGGTGGATGCCCACACCGGCGCCACGTTGAAAACGATTCAGCAGGAAGTAATCCCCGGCGCCGTATATACCTGCTACACCCTGTGGCATATTGTGCATGGCCCCGTGGTAGCGGAAATGCAGCGCATTACGGAAGGCTACAACAGCAAGGACCTGCAGCACCGCTTTTTATTGTCTGGCAATTATGCATATCAATATTGGGCACTCGATAAGGTGATGGATAAAAACGGTGGGATCACACCGGGGTTTGAGGAGGATTTACAAGATGTGATGGGCGGCAAAAATATTTTCATTTCCCGGTATATCTTGCAGAAGATAGCCCCGGCGTTTTTCAATAGTCAACAACGGCAGGACTGGCTATGGGGTATGTATACCAATAGCGTATACCCATTTCAGTTAGATATCCTGCGTAAATTGAAAACAGTAAAAATCCGGCCAACACTTTCCACCCGGATAGCCGGCACCCTGGCCGATGCCAACGCTGCGCAAACCGGGTTGCTATTGTCCCTGTTGCAGAGCACATCTCCCTTACCGGCACCGGCTATACAACAGCTGGGCAATGCGCTTGGAAAGGCAGATGGCGATAAGGCTGCCGCCATTGTTACCTTGCTACAGCAACAACCCGGAACACCGCAAATTAAAACAATACTGAAAGATTATTTACCTCAATCAAATAACAGATAAGATGAAAAGAATATTCCACGTATGGTTGCTCTGTTGTTGTGTTTTATCTCTGAAGGCGCAGCAGCAGGTGTTTGTAGAAACCGAATCATTTACCGACAGGGGCGGTTGGGTCGTGGACCAGCAATCTTTTGCGGTGATGGGCTCTTCCTACCTGATGGCGCACGGTATGGGCCGCCCGGTAAAGGACGCCTCCACCACGGTTACCTTCCCGGCAAAAGGCAAGTATCGTTTATGGGTACGCACTAAAGACTGGGCGCCGTTTCCCAAAGGACCCGGTAAGTTCCAGGTGCTGATCAATGATGTAGCCCTGAAACCTGTATTTGGAGAAAGCGGCGATGATACCTGGAAATGGTATGACGGGGGAGAAGTAACCGTTAATAACGAGCAGGTGAAAATATCCCTGAAAGACCTGACCGGGTTTAATGGGCGCTGCGATGCCCTGTTGTTTACCACCGCTGCTAAATTTACTCCTCCCAATGAATCTGCCGCGCTGGCGGCGTTCCGGCGTCAGCTGTTACACCTGACTGAAAAGCCAAAAGAGGCGGGTAACTACGACCTGGTGGTGGTAGGTGGCGGTATTGCCGGTACCTGCGCCGCTATTTCTGCTTCCCGCATGGGATTGAAAGTAGCGTTGATACAAGACCGGCCGGTATTGGGTGGTAACAACAGTTCTGAGGTGAGGGTACACCTGCGGGGAGAAATTGATAAGAACTATTACCCCAAACTGGGGAGAATTGTAAGAGAGATGGATAACGGGGATCCGGGTAACGGTAACCCGGACGGAAGCGAATATGGCGATGACCGGAAAATAGCCATCGTTAAAGCGGAAAAAAATCTCGCTCTTTTCCTGAATACCTATGTGTATAAAGTAGAAAAAGAAGGCGATCATATTACCGCTGTTATCGGGCGGGATATAAGCACCAACCAGGAAAGCCGTTATACCGGTACTTATTTTTCTGATTGTACCGGCGATGGCACCATCGGCTACCTGGCAGGAGCGGAGTTCCGCATGGGGCGCGAAAGCAAGGCGGAGACAGGAGAATCGCTGGCAGCAGAAAAGCCCGACAGCTTCACGCTGGGCACCTCCAACCTCTGGGCTTCTGTGGCAGTAGACAGTGTTACTACCTTCCCTGCTACGCCGTGGGCATTGCAATTTTCCGATGAATATCATATCGACAGTTATCGGGCCGACTGGGAATGGGAAACCGGCTTCGGTAATTTTAATACCATCCGGGATGCAGAGAAAATACGTGACCATAACCTACGCGCCGTGTATGGTAACTGGTCTTATCTCAAAAACAGCAAACCGGAAAAATATGCGAAGCAGCAACTGGCCTGGGTGGCGTATATAGGCGGAAAGCGGGAATCGAGGCGGCTCCTGGGCGATCACATCTTAAACCAGATGGATATACAGGAAGGCAAAATGTATCCCGATGGCGCGGTGACTGCCACCTGGACGATAGACCTGCATTTCCCGGATCCCAAGAACAGCAAATATTTTGAAGGACAGGAATTTTTTGCCGGTACCAAACACATCAGAGTAGCGCCTTACACCATTCCTTACCGCTGCCTGTATTCGCATAATATCAGCAACCTGTTTATGGCAGGGCGTAATATCAGCACTACCCACGTAGCCTTTGGCAGTACCCGTGTAATGCGCACCTGTGGTATGATGGGAGAAGTGGTAGGCTTCGCGGCTTCGATAGCGAAGAAATATCATAGCAGTCCCCGGGGAGTATACCAGGAGCACCTGAAAGAATTGATGACCATTTTAACCGAATAATTATGCCCGGCATCGGTTGGTTGTTATGGATATGGATGGCCGGCATTCCATCGCAGGTGATCACGCTGGAAGGCAGCGCCCAGGGTACTACCTGGCATGTGATGTATACCGATGCCCGGCAGCGGAATTTCCAGGCGGTAATTGTGCATACGCTGGAAGATATTGATCAGTGTTTATCGCATTACCGCCCGGATTCCGAATTGTCGCTCTTCAATAAAACCGGGTCCTGGCAGTACCAGCTGCCCTATTTTTACCCCGTGCTGCAAAAGTCGGCCGAAGTATATGCCGCTACCAACGGGGCTTTTGACCCTACGGTGATGCCCCTCACAGAAGCCTATCGCCAGGGAAAACGCACCCATGCACCCTGGTGGCAAAAAGCAGATTCGCTATTGCAATATGTAGGCTTTACCAACATCGCTTTCGATGAAGTACAGGTGCACCAGTTAAAAACACAGGTACGCCTGGATTTCGATGGTATAGCACAGGGCTACAGCGTAGATGTAATAGCCCGTCTGCTGGAGCAGCAGGGAGTTACTGATTATATGGTGGAGATAGGGGGAGAAGTGCGCTGTAAAGGGCTGAAAAACGGCGCTCCATGGACCATTGCTATTGATTACCCACTCGCTACCAACGACCGGCCTGTCAGGGTAAGCATGTATAACAAATCGGCCACCACTGCCGGCAACTATCGCGACTACTACCAGCAACAGGGCAAAACATTTGCGCATATTGTGAACCCTAAAACCGGTTTTTCTACCCCTACTGATTTATTGAGTGTCACTGTATTTGCCGATGACGCTATTACCGCCGATGCTTATGATACTGCGTTTATGGTGATGGGCCTGGCGGCTACACAACAGTTCCTGGCCCGGCGGAAGGACCTGGATGCCTGCCTGATTTACCGCGATGCCAACGGGAAGCTGGCGGTGTATATGACGCCCGGGCTGAAGCGGTTTGTGAATTAATCAAGTAATAGCGACCTGCATAACGCCGGATATTTCTTTGTAAATTGGTGTATATGTTTATCCTCCTGCAATGCTATCTCCTGTTGTTACTCATAGCAGTTATGTTTCCCCTGAAAGCCCAGGTGGGCCACAACCCGGGAAAGACGTAAGGACCTGCAAACGAACTTATCAAACTTATACAAAATGCATCGTTGGATCAGGATAGGGGGTGGTGATAAGCTGATAAGCTATTGCAGCGAAACTACCTGGCCGGTTTATGAAGCCCTTGCCGTTCATTCGCCACAATAGCTTTTACTGTCAGCATGCTACTAATACCCCGGGTTTTGTACTATTTTCGGATTCCGGTCAATTACATCCTGGGGTACCGGGTTGAGATACATTTTTTGTGTAAATACGTGAGGGTGATTAAGCGGCACTATTTCGTATTTCCATACCCCGGCATTATCGACCGGCGACGTATTGGTAATTTTCATGGCGTGTTTATCCGCATTCATGACTGTATTCGCTGTTTTCAAGCGGATGATATCATAAAAGCGCTTTTTTTCAAAGCAAAGCTCTACTCTTCTTTCCTGGTAAATGGCCGCCTGCATTTCGGATTTTGACAAGCCGGGCGCCAGGTCTGGCAGTCCTGAGCGTTTGCGTACCTGGTTTATGGCATTATATACCGATGCGTCAGGGCCTGCTGATTCGTTTTGCGCTTCGGCATAGCCTAATAGTACTTCGGCATAACGATAGTAAATAAAATTAGCACCGCTAACGGCGCCGCCGCCCGGTCGTACCAGGGGATTGAGCCGTTTTTTGAAATAATAAGCGGTATTGCCTACGTCATCGGTACCGAAATCTATTTGGTTTTTGGAAGGATGAACTTTATCGATCCGGGTATAGATGGTGTCGGCTTTGTCCATCCAATCCATTTTATAGGGAGCGCCATCATAAACAATCCAGTCATAGAATCTTTTTTCGCGACCCACATATGGCTGTTGGGGGTTGTAGCCGGATGCAGGATCGGTTATGGGTTTTCCATTGGCCATAAAGAACTGGTCAACCAATTCCTGGGTAGGGCAATAGTTCCCCCAGGTATAATAACTGCCATTAATCCATACCGGGCCGCCATACTGCTCAAATGAAGATCCCATTGTATTGGCTACTACCTGCCGGTCCCACACAACTTCTGAATTGTATTCATTGGCTTCATACCAGATGGCAGCTGTGTTGGGGAATAATTCGTAGGATTTGTTACTACCGTATTGGTCAATAAATTGCTTAAAAGTAGCAGCGGCGGTGGCCCATCGTTTGGCATCGTAATTATTGTAGCCGGCCACCTGTTGGGGATCCGCGCCGGCAGCAGGTTGCCCAGCATTAAATGCGGGGCTGGCAGCATATAGTTCTACCCATCCTTTTAGTGCGAGCGCGGCGCCCAGTGTGGCGCGGCCGGCATCGGCATCTCCGTGGTTATATTTTACTGCCAGGTAGCCTCCCTTTACAACGGAGTCGAGTTGCGTAGTGATAAAGGTCACCGTTTCTGCAAAGGTGTTACGCGGAGTATATAAGCCTGCGCTATCCATGGTTCGCCTGTCGGCGGGCGCCGTAATAATTGGCAGACCGCCGATATGCATCCACAGCTCACTGTAGAAAAAGGCGCGCAGAAAGCGTGCTTCATCTATTCTTTTATTGAACCAGGCAGGGGAGAAGTTGGAGGCATTGGCTTTTACGTTGGCCAGAAAAGTGTTGCACTTACGGATGCTAATGAATATAGCCGGCCAGTTGGTAAGATCGCCAGAACCGGTGATACCTCCCCATACTGTATAATCGTTGGACGCGGGAGATATTATTCCTTGTTTCCAGTTATAGGAAGTATAATAAAATCCCGCATCATTGTCGTCGGTAAAATTATCCAGGTTTTCGGGTTGATTCCAATAGTTGGGCAGCGTATTATAGATATCATTCAGAAACAGGTCGGCATTACCTTCTGTGCTCCACTGGGTGGCATCTGTTAATTTGGTTTTATCGGTATTTTCCAGGAATTGTTTATTACAGGAGAGCAGTAATATGCCAATGATCAGGAGCCGGAGTATACGGGTCATAATATTTTTGTTTTTAAGAGAATGAAACTAGAATGTAATGTTCAGGCCAAAGACAAACACCTTCTGATTGGGATAGGCGGTTTCCAGGTCGGTATACCCTACTTCCGGGTCCATGAACTTCAGTTTGCTGAAGGTGAGCAGGTTTTGCCCGGATACATAGCAACGAACGCTCTGCATTTTTGCAGCATTCGCGATGCGTGCGGGTAGTGTGTATCCGAGTACTGCTGTCTTCAGACGGAGGTATCCTGTTTTCATCATCCAGAAATTGGAATTCTGGGTATTGTTGGCATAGGGCGATTGATTGGCACGCGGGTAACGGGCGTCCTGTGTAGCCGGTGTCCAGTGGTTATTTAGGTATTCGTAGGACGAATTGCTGTTGTTATTATTGAACGGAACCGTTTGGAAGCCGCGGATATTTAAACCGGCTAATGCCGAGCCCTGGAAGAACAAGCTAAGGTCAAATCCTTTCCAGGAGGCGCCGGCGGTAAATCCGTACGTGATAAAAGGATATACCGGGTTGCCGGTTACCACTTCATCATACGCATCTATTTTACCATCCGGCTTGCCGTCGGGGCCGCTGATATCAGCGTAGCGGATATCGCCGGGATGCAGTACGCCAAATTGGGTAACATGGTATCCGTCCTGGCTGTCGATGATACCATCGTTATTTTTATCATCGGAGGTGGTAAACAATCCGAGTGCATGGTAGCCATACTGTGTGCCCATGGGCCGGCCGGTTCTTCTGCGGTTGGGGTTATTAAAGGTAGCTGCTGTTTCAAACACCTGGATCATCTTGTTTTTGGCATAACTGAAATTGCCGTTCAGATTGAGTTGCAGGCCATTGGCGAAGCGATGCTGGGTACCTGCAGATATTTCTATTCCGCGGTTTTCCATGATGCCCTGGTTTTCATCAGAGAGCCCCAATCCATATTCCACGGGCACCGTAACGGCAGGCGGCAAAAGCATGCCTGTTCTTTTTTCGTGAAAATAGTCGAGCTCCAGTGTGAGCAATCCTTTCCAGAAGCTGGCATCTAATCCCACATCTGTTTTGGTGGATATTTCCCAGGTAATATTGGGATTAGCCTCGGTGGTAATCCGGGAGCCCTGCACCATTGTACCGTTGCCGAAGGCATAGGCGTTGCCATATAAGTTATAACCATTTAAATACTGAAAGGCGGCGCCGGCGAGGTTACCTGATTTACCCCATGATCCGCGTAACTTCAGGTAATTGAGTATGGTGCTACGGTCACGAAGAAAATTTTCTTCCGAGAGGATCCATCCGGCAGAGAAAGCGGGAAAATACCCCCATCGCTTGCCAGGTGCAAAGAAGTAATGGCCGTCATAACGTCCGGATGCTTCAAAGAGATATTTATGATCGTAGATATATCCAACGCGGTAAACAAAACCCAGTTGGCTTCCGCTCACAGAAGAGCCATTATTATCGAAATCATTTTTGTTGGAACTGCCCATGCTGAGTTCATCGATGTTGATGGCGAAATTGTTACGCCGGGCAGAGAAGCCGGTAGAATCGTTTCTGCGGGCTTCTGCTACCAGTAATCCGCTGAATTCATGTTTGCCGAAAGTATTACGATAGTTCAGGTATCCCTGGTAAGTGAAGTATTGATTTTTAGCATATTCCTGGTTCAGCCACGTATAGGGGGCTGCATTTCCTTCAGAGGTAGAAATCTGTTTCGTATAGGTGTACGGGGTAGTAGCCGTATTTTGGGCGTAAAAGTAAAAAGGCGTATGCCATCCCTTAATAGTGAACTCATTGGGATCGTAACTGAAAGTACCTTTGATACTAAGCCCTTTTATAAAAGGCAGTTGTTGCTCTACTGCGATGGTTGTTAACAGGGAATTAGCATTCCGATGGGAGTACCCAGCCTTTAGGATGCCAACCGGTGAATTGCCGGCAAACTCACCCCATAGGCCATTGCTATAGTAAAGATTGGTAATCGGTATCAGTTTGTAAGCACTGCGGAATAGCTGACCTGGCGTAGTAGCGGCATCTACGCTGTTGGTATTTTGTACGGCGCCTATGAGCGACAGGGTAACATTGGTGGTAGCGGTGGCGTTGATTTCCATATTAACGTTATAGTCATAGCGTTTATATTTTACCGGGTCGAACATACCATCCTGTTGCAGGTAGCCCATGCTGGCAAAATATCGCATTACCTTGCTGCCTCCGCTGAGCTGCAGGTTATAGTTTTGTACGGGCGCCTGCATATGAACAAGGTCTTTAGTATTGCTGACAGGATATTTATCGGGATCTTTTGCATGGAGGTCTGCATAGTTGTTGATAAGATCCTGGGCGAACGGTTGTTGGGTGCCATTTGGGTTTTCGTTCAGGTATGCCTCATTACGCAGACGCATATAGTCTTGTGCATTTAGCATTTTAGGGTAATAGGTAGGCGTTTGCCAGCCATAATAGCTGTTGAGGGAAAGCGTGGGTACGCCGGTTTGTCCTCTTTTGGTGGTGATCAGTATAACGCCATTGGCGCCGCCGAGGCCATAAGGCGCTACCGCTGCGGCATCTTTTAACACGGTGACAGAAGCAATGGAGGTAGGAGCTACTTCATTGATGTTGTTGCGAATAATGCCATCTACCACAATTAAAGGAGCGTTATTTCCTGTAGTAGCTATGCCCCGGATATGGATATCCGGATTGTCTCTGCCTGGCTGTCCGCCATTGGGCCGCATGCTTACGCCCGAAATGTTTCCTGCCAGGGAATTGGATATATTGGCCACCGGGGATTTAGCCAGTTCTTTGCCTTGCACAGCGGCTACCGCGGCAGTAGAAGAAGTTTTTTTCTGTGTACCGTAACCCACCACTACCACTTCATTCAGGCCGCTGGCGCTTTCTTTGAGGGTAATGGTGAGAGGCCCGCTACGGCTGCTGCCCACTTCCTGCTGCTCGTAACCAACATAGCTGAAGATAAGGACTGCACCGGGAGTGGCTGGTAATTCAAAATGGCCGCTTTCGTTGGTGACTGTGCCGATGGTGGTTCCTTTTATTTTTACGGATACGCCGATCAGTGGATCGCCTTTTTCATTCTTTACCGTACCTGTTATTTTGTCGGCATTTACTGTGTTCGTCCTTATTACGATGGCATTATTGTTCAGCATGGTATAACCCAGGTCGGTACCCTGGAGGGCTGTTGACAGTAGTTGAGGCACTGTAGCATTTTCGACATGTAAGGATACCGAAGTTTGATCCGGAAGCAGATCATCATTATAAATAAGGCGGCAGCGGCTTTTTTCCTGGATGGTTTTCAATACCGTCTTGATGCTGGCTTTTTCCAGGGAGATCGTTATTTTTTCCTGCGACCATGCCGTGGCATAGCCCTGGGTACAAGCCAGCACAAGAAAGGTGATGGCTATTTTTAGTAATAGCGTTGTTTTCATAACATGGAATTAATAAGTGGTTGACGTAATAAAAGGGCGTTGTAATATGTTAGGTCATTGTAGGTTTATTTAAACTGGTCATCGGTCTATCCATACTTCCCTGTTATGTACCTGGAAGGTAAAGGATCGGGATAACTGTAAGGCTTTCAATGTTTCTTCTATTGGTTCTGTATCTATAATGCCAGAGAACTTTAGTTGCATAAGCGATGGATGGGCGAAATGTATAGATACGCCATACCATTGTTCCATCTGCTTTGCAAGGGTTGCAAATGATTCGTTGTCAAATACGAGCTTGTTGTTGAGCCACAATAAGTCGGTTGCCTTTCCACTGCTGTCTTTTTGCGCGAGGGAACGCACTACATTGATACTGGCAGTAGTAGTGGCGGGCACAATGATTTTTTCATTTGGTTGTAATTCCAGCGCTTTCCCGGGCTGATGTGGAAAAGACACTGCTATTTTCCCGCTGATAAGGGTCGTCGAAATAATGCTGTCAGTTGCATAGGCCTTTACATTAAAGGATGTACCCAGTACTGTAATATTCATACGACTGGTATGAATGATAAATGGGTGGGCCGCATGTCCCGCCACCTCAAAGAATGCCTCTCCGGTGAGCATTACTTCCCTGTTTTTTTTCCCGAACTGTTGGTCATCATATTCTAACCGGCTGTGATGGTTAAGACATACCTTGCTGCCATCGGGTAATGTCAGGCTGAGTTTACCCGCGCCGGCTTCACTGATTTGTTGCCGTGAGGAGTATACATGCGGCATCGTGATTTTCCAGGCGGTCCAGCCTATAACCACGACGATGGCAGCAGCAGCAGCCAGCCTGCGTGGTATACGCCAGGCGGAAGAATGACGTGCCTGGTTGTTGACACGATTCCATATACGTTGATGCGCTGCCTGATCAACAGGCATTACGTTAGTGGGCGATTCCCATATGGATGTTACGAGTTTTTGCAGTGCCGCTGCATCCGGATGCCCGGCGAGCAGGACATCCAGCGCGGTCAGTTCTTCGGCGGTGATTTCACCGCTGGCCTGTTTGCCCAGTAAAATCCATATGATGTCGTCACTCATTTTAAAAACTTGTTATCAGCATTTGGCGCCGGAGTATAAGACAACAGAAAAAGCAGTATACCCCCAAAAGCACCTGGGATTTTTTTTAGAGAGGATTGCTGATATGTTGTGCCTTTATCTTAAGTAGTTTTTTCAGGGCGATACCTACCTGGTTTTCTACTGTTTTTACGGATATATCCAAAAGGGCGGCCACTTCGCGGTATTTTAAACCATCTTCTTTTACCAGTTTAAATATCAGGCGGCACTGTGGGGGTAGCTCATTGATGGCCAGGTATATCTGCTGCATAGCTTCATGGCCAATCAGCAGGTCTTCCGGGGTATTGCCTGCCGGTGGTGCTGGCAATACTGTATCATCCAGCTGCGATGTTTTATGCGGTGCATATTTGCGGAGATAATTGAGGGCAATATTACGGGTTGTTGCATAGAGATACCATTTCAGGTTTTGTACCTGGTCAAGGTGTTTCCGTTTTTGCCATACCTGGATGAACACATCTGCCACGATTTCTTCAGCCATTTCTCTTGTATGTATGATAGCCAGGGCCAGGTGGAACAGGGATGGGCTAAAGTGGTCATACAATTTTTTCAATGCAGGTGTATCACCGGTATGTATTCCATGTTGCCATTCGGAGATCTCATCGTGCATGAAAGTAAAAATACCCAAATTATGGGTAAATGCAAGTGAATAAATTAAGTGTCTTTAGGACATAATGTTGATGTTTACAGGATATTGTAGATACTATATTTATAATTTATAGAGATACAGGCATATTTTAACAGCACATTTGTTATCCGGGTGCCGTATTACTGCATTGGTGCCGTTGGATCCCCATTGAGGACTGTTTTTTCCTGTGTATGGCAGCCACATGTAAAATATCCCCGGAATTTTTATAAATTAATCTAACGGAGAAGGTAACCGAGCAGACCTTTTAATAAAGTAACCGAGGCTATAGTGGACATGGAACCTTAAACCTTTATCAAATATCACCCTATTATGATGCTAAAATTCGGCTTCACACTGTGTTTGTTTTTTATCACCACCCTTGTTATGGCCCAGGAGGTAACGGTACAGCACCTGCAATGCCAGTACCGGGATAACCCTATCGGCGTGGATGCCCTGCATCCGGCGTTGAGCTGGCAGCTGGCGGGTAATGGCAGCAATATCAGTCAAACCGCCTACCGTGTGCTGGTGGCGGATAAGCCAGAATTGCTCTGCAGGAATAAAGGGAATATCTGGGATTCGAAAAAGGTAAGCAGCCATGAATCACTGCAGATCCGGTATGAAGGGAAAGCGTTGCGTGCCGCCACCACCTATTACTGGAAAGTAATGGTATGGGATGAGCATGCAAAAGCGTGTAACTGGAGTGAGCCTGCGCAATGGTACACCGGGCTGTTGCAGGCGGGCGACTGGAAAAATGCGCAATGGATAGGCTATGAACAGCTGCCGGAGAAGGAGCGCATTGTGCCGGCCATTACCAACGACGGAGATCCTAAATACCGCCATCGGAAAGATATACTGCCCCTGCTCAGAAAGGAATTTACCCTTCGTAAGCCCCTGGAAAAAGCCACAGTATTTATTTGTGGCCTGGGCCAGTTTGATCTCCATATTAATGGTAAAAAAGTAGGGGATCATTTTTTGGATCCGGGTTGGACAAAATATGATCAGCATGCGCTCTATGTTACCTTCGATGTTACTTCGCAGCTACAGTCAGGCGCCAATGCACTGGGCGTAATGCTGGGGAATGGATTCTTTTATGTGCCGGGTGAAAGGTACCGCAAATTGACCGGTGCGTTTGGTTATCCCCAGCTGCGGTGCCGGATGTTATTGCAATACAGGGATGGGAGTACAGACGATATCGTAAGTGACGCTTCGTGGAAAACGGCTCCGGGGCCGGTTACTTTTTCCAGTATTTATGGAGGAGAAGATTACAATGCTACCCTCGAACAAACAGGCTGGGATCAACCTGGATTCAGCGATGCGTTGTGGCGGCGTGCAGTAGTAGTGGATGGTCCGCCGGTATTGAATGCCCAGGGCGCGTTTCCGTTAAAGATATTCGATCGCTTTGAGCCAGTGAAAGTTACCCGGCTGGCATCGGGGACCTGGCTGTACGACCTGGGCCAAAATGCTTCCGGCATTCCTGCTATCTCTGTAAAAGGGAAAAAAGGGGCGGTGATAAAGATTATCCCCGCAGAACTGATTAGCGAGGTAGGGTTAGTGGATCAACGGGCGGTAGGTGGACCGGTGTACTTTAATTATACGTTGAAGGGAGAAGGCACAGAGTCGTGGCAGCCGCAATTTATGTACTATGGCTTCCGCTACCTGCAAATAGAAGGCGCAGTGCCGGAGGGCAAAGCCAATGCCGCCGACCTGCCTGTACTCACCGCCGTACATGGCTTGCATACCCGTAATGCAGCGCCCACGATCGGGCAGTTCACCTGTTCTAACGATTTGTTCAACAAAACATTTAAGCTGATCGACTGGGCCATTCGCAGTAATACGGCCAGCGTTTTTACCGATTGTCCGCACCGGGAGAAGCTGGGTTGGCTGGAAGAGGCGCACCTGGTAGGCAGTTCTATCCGTTACAACTATGATATCGCCGCACTTTGCCGCAAAGTAGTGCGGGACATGATACATGCGCAAACGCCGGAGGGCCTGGTACCAGATATTGCGCCAGAGTACGTGCATTTCGATGAGGGATTCCGCGACTCGCCGGAATGGGGGAGTAACGCGGTAATTTTGCCTTATTATATCTATCAGTGGTACGGCGATCAGTCGGTGCTAACGGAGAGTTATGAGATGATGACCCGTTACGTTGCCTACCTGGAGAAAAAGTCGGATCATCATTTGTTGAGTCACGGTTTGGGTGATTGGTACGATATCGGCCCGAAGTTTCCGGGGGAGGCGCAGCTAACGCCGAAGGGGGTAACGGCAACGGCTATGTACTATTACGACCTGAGTATCCTGGCCAGGGTAGCGGGCATTTTGAGTAAGCAGGACGACCGGCAGCATTACCTGGCATTGGGAGAGGCGGTGAAGCAGGCATACAACAAGGCGTTTTTTAACGATAGCACGCATCAATATGCCAGCGGGAGCCAGACCGCCAATGCCATGTCGGTATACATGCAGTTGGTACCGCCGGAGCATAAAGCGGCTGTGGTGGAAAATATAGTGGCAGATGTACGTCAGCATAACAACGGCATTACTGCGGGCGATATCGGTTACCGGTATTTGTTGCGGGTGTTGGATGATGAGGGGCGTTCGGATGTTATTTACGATATGAACAGCCGGTCGGACGTGCCGGGTTATGGCTTGCAGCTGGCCAAGGGAGCTACCGCATTAACGGAGTCGTGGCAGGGCTACCGTGATGCGTCCAATAATCATTTTATGCTGGGGCACCTGATGGAGTGGTTTTACAGCGGGCTGGCGGGAATACGGCCGGCGCCGGGCAGTGTGGCGTTTCATGATATCGTGATCCGTCCTGAACCCGTGGGCGATGTTACGATGGCAAAGGCCAGTTATTCATCTCCCTATGGTACCATTGGCAGCAGTTGGACAAAAGAAAGCGATCGTTTTTCGCTGGAAGTGGAGATTCCGGCCAATACGCGGGCGACTATTTACCTGCCTGCCAGTTCTACTTCCGATATTATCGTAAATGGCAATGTGGTGAATGTGGCTAGTGGGTATAAAGACGGGCGTTATGTGATGGAAACGGGTTCCGGTAAGTACACGTTCCAGGTAGTGGATACGCCCCCGGCGAATTCATCGGCGGGAACGTATGCCGGGATCATTCATTAATGTCGTTTACAGGAATAAGTCTTTTTGCAGTTTACCTCCGGGTACTACCGCATATTTATCAAAATTGGTAATACCTGCCTGTTGCAGTACTGCTTCATCGATCAGCGTTTGACCGCTGTAGGTAGCGGGTTGTTGCAGGATGTATTCCACGGCGTCGGCGAGGATGTCGGGGGTACGGCTTCTGTTGATCAGCGCTTCTCCGCCGAGCAGGTTTTTTACCGCGGCGGTGGCGATGGTGGTGGCGGGCCAGAGGGCGTTGGAGGCTATCTGGTAGGGGGCTAGTTCTGCAGCCCAGCCCATGGCCAGCATGCTCATGTTGTATTTGCTGATGGTATAAGCAACATGGGGGCCAAACCATTTTGGGTCGAGGTTGATGGGAGGGGAGAGGGTGAGTATATGTGGTTGTTTGCCTTTTTTCAGGTGGGGGATACAATGCTGCGTTACCAGGAAGGTTCCTCGCACATTGATATCATACATCAGGTCGAATCTTTTGGCGGGGGTTTGTTCGGTGTTGGTGAGCTGGATAGCGGAGGCGTTGTTGATCAGCACGTCGATACCTCCGAAGGTGGCGACGGCTTTTTCCACGGCCTGGGCGATCTGTGCTTCTTCGCGGATATCTACCTGTACGGCGAGAGCTTTACCGCCGGCGGCTTCCACTTCTTCAGCGGCGGAGTAGATGGTACCTCCGAGCCGCGGGTCTTCTTCTACGCTTTTGGCGGCGATGACAATATTGGCTCCTTTGCTGGCCAGTTGTAATGCAATGGCTTTGCCGATGCCCCGGCTGGCGCCTGTGATGAAGATAGTACGTTGTTGAAAAGACATAAAATAACCCTTACATTTTGCGGTGGAAAGAAAAGGAATTTACGAAATCTCTTCCGGTTCGCAAAAGAAGGGTTTAGTTTAAAAATTGCGTAGCCAGGAATGGCTCCGCTTTGATCCTTTTAGACTGTAGCTATGGAGGTGCTTCCTCCTATACAAGTGGATCGGACTATCTTATGGGTAGGGGATAATTAAGATTTTTGGAAACGGTACACACAGAAGGGGAAAAATAACCCTTACATTCCGCGATGGAAAAGGGGTCTGGTGGGATCTTTTCCGGGTCGCAGACGAAGGGTTATTTTGAGGGATCGAAAACCGCGAAGCCAAGATTAGCTTCGCACAAAACAACCATATCTGTACTGAAGCTTATGTCGGTGTCCTTCATTGGGCATTACGCACCGCAATGTAGGAGCAATCGAAATATGTTTCGAATTTCTTTATGAATTCACCGGTATCTCTCATCCCGATGGCCTTAGCGATGATGTTAGGTTCAGCTTTGGTGTTGACAATCAGTTTGAACGCCTGGTACATTTTACATTGAAAGTGGAATTGTTCCGCGGAGATGAAACAGGTGGCTTCAAAGGCGGCTTTCAGCTCCCTGGCGTTAACATCCAGGATATACGCCATTTTAGCGCTGTTAAATTCTTCTCCTACGTTTTCCTTCAGGAATTGAACCGCATGGGGCACTGCGTCCATTATTTCGGGGTCAAACTTTGGACTGGGTAAGTGAGATACCTTGTCCTGGTTGGCGAAGTTAATGAACAGATCGAGGCAGTTGCGATACAGGAATTTATCTGCCAGCATTTCAATATACCGGCATCCACAGATTTGCTGAATAATTTCAAAGCAAACCTTGTTGATTTTATAGGGGCGATCGTGTAGTGGTCCACTACCTTTCCTGAGTTTTTTTTGTGTTAGCTGCGCCAGTTCCGGGTGTTTAGTGGACAGCTTGGAAAACACATGCGGCAGCACGTTGATATGAAAGCTGAACAGGGTATCGCCTCTTTTCATGGGCGCTTCGTGAAAGGCGGCATCCAGTTTAAAGAGGTTGACTTCCTTGCCGCTTAATTTATAGGGGCCATTATCCGTTATTTCCGCCATCACATCGCTGCCGGCCATAAAGTGGAGGGCGATGATCGGCTTGGTGGTAACGGGTAAGAGGGTGATGTTTTCCATGGCGAATACTTCGTGTGTCCACAGGGAAAAAGGTCCCAGTCGTATGGACTGACAGAGCATGTCGAAGTCGTAATCATGTGTATAAAACACGCTGGCTGCGGGAATAACTAAGTTTCTATATTCTTCGGGAATTGTTTCAATCGGGGTATAGTCGGTATCATCTGTCTCAATCCGGAGTACTTTTCCGGGCCATCTAAGGTGGTTAGGAATTTTCATAAGTTTGAAATTTTGTAATTAGATGATTGGTCGAATGTGTTTGAAGCCACAGTTAACGAAAGGGCCATAGGATAATAACAAACTGTAAGCATCATTTTTTTGAATTTTATGATTTATTTAATTTCAAAAAAGTGTGTCTTTTAATGGTACACCTAAAACCCAATGAGCGTATTATTGCTTTGAAACTTTTTTCGAGGTGCATCGGACATATATATTATACACTGCTTAAGAATGAGTTGTACTAGTTCTTCTCTCTTTTTTTCTGCTTCTATCCTCATTCTGAATAAACTCACATAATAAATACACCGGTCAAATTCATAACGTACCATAAATTTTATTTTTTTTGAGATTTTTGAAAAAATGGGTCACCAATAGGAATATTAGTGACGATTCATAAGAAGACAAGGGGTGTAAACCAACCACCCACTTGTACCGCGTTGTTTACCCAAAGCTCAATTATTTTGAGGCCAGGTTGGAAGACCGGCTTTCATTTTTTGAAGGGTTTCGGCGAAGAGTTTTTCGTCAGGAGCACCTTTCTTTAGTGCTAGTGCCTTTTCTTCCCATTGAATAGCTTCATTGGAATTGTTCGTTCTATGTAGTAGATTGGCATAAGTGTCATATCCTTCAGCGGAACGATCAATATTTTTGTCTATTATATGTTTCATCACATTAGTAGCAAACGTCAGCTCGCCAATATTTTTGGAGTGTTCAAAAAGAATCCAAGTAAGGTTATTTATATGATATTCAGGATAGTGATTCATAGATTTTTTAAAGTAAAGCACATAATACTTTCCATAGTTTTCCCAATCTTTCACTTCAAAACCGTAGTATATCATTCTCCAGCCTAGCACGCATTCTTCGCCCAGACTTCCAAATAGGGTAGTAACTTTTTGCTGAATGGTTTCCCAATTTGGATGATTTTTATAGTATGGAGCGATCTCTTCATTGTAAATTATTTTCTTGACTTTGCGCATTGCTGAAAATTCTCCAAGAACTGAATCTACTTTTTCCGGTTTTTTAAGACAGAAATTAAACCCGATGTCCTTGCTGGTTCTTGTGATTGCTATGATAAAATCTAAGTTTTCTTTTGAAAAAGGTTGTTTTAAAATGTCTATATAACTATTGCCAACCAATGTGGCATTTTCCTGATCTTTTTTTCGAATGGCCATCAATGTAAGCCTTCTCAGGAAGGTAGAGTCGTTATGTAGGGTATTTTTATATTCAACCAGTAATTCCTGATATCTGTTGTCATTGTCCCCAGTATCAATGTTGGCTGCTATTATGAAATTAGGATCCAACGTAAACCCGTCCGTCAGAGGAACCAGCTCCTTATTAAGTGACCTGATTTCATCTACTGGGATCTTAATTATTTTCCGATCATATGTCAATAGGCCATTTTCTTCTCCTTCAACATCAAAAGGTTGAGTATAAATAGAGGCGGTAAGGCCTTCCTTTTCTAGCTGCTTGAGTTGCTCCGTCATTTTAATGTATTGGGCCTTTAGTTCAGCTGGGGTTACCTGTACATATCCCCAGCCTCGCATATCGTCCCATTCATGGCCCGGAACAGATACTCCAATGCCTCCAAATTCGCCTACAACCCTTGCCTTATTACGTTGTGGCGGCGCGTTTCTTGGCTCTGGATATGAGTGAACATCTGTTAAGTCACTGCTGATCCATGGATCGTCTGCAGGTGCCCGTAATTCATCGTTTACATATAGCAATTCACCCGAATGTCCATTAACCAGTCTGCTAGGATCGTTCTTTTTTATCCATTTAGTAAGTCGTTCTTGGTCATAGGCCCCCCAACGTTCATTAAATAATACCCAAGTAGTAATACTGGGATGATTATGGAGTTGTTCCATAGTTTCCTGTACTTCCTTTTCAAATATTACCCTTGAGCCTGGAGGAAGGTCCTGGGGCGGATTGACAAAATCTTGCCAGACCAGTATTCCGATTTTATCAGCATGGTAATACCACCTTTCAGGTTCAATTTTTATATGTTTTCTAATAGTATTGAATCCCAAAGACTTAATGGCCTTTATATCAAAGGATAGAGCTTCATCCGTGGGCGCTGTGTATAATCCCTCCGGCCAGAAACCTTGGTCCAAGGTGCCTAAGTTGAACATATATTTGTTATTAAGAAAGATGCGATCCGCACCTTTCTGATCTTTTTGGATATCAATTTTCCGCATTCCGAAATAACTTTTTACCTCATCGGTGATTTTTTTTCCTTTTTTCAACCGGATAGAGAGATCATACAAAAAAGGAGAATCTGGAGACCACAATTGAACGTTTGGGATATAGATAGTAGAGTTTACCTGTTGCTGGGAAGCAGGTATTTGAAGAGTGTTAATTACTTTACCATTGGTTGACACAATTATATCAAGGCTACTGTTATTCTCCGGATGTCCAGCTATGTCGATGACTATAGCTAATGTACCTTTATCTATATCCGGTGTGGTCTTAAGACTGCTAATATGTGTTGACTCAACTTTTTCAAGCCATACAGTTTGCCAAATACCACTTGAAGCTGTATAATAAATAGTTTCTGGATACAATACCTGTTTACCATGTGGATTAGGGCCTTGATCGGTAGGATCATATACTTTTACAATAATTTCGTTATTGCCTGGCTGTAGGAAATTAGTTACATCAAAAGAAAAATTTTGATATCCACCAGTATGTTGCCCCACTTGCTTTTTATTAATAAAGACAGTAGTCTGCCAGTCAACTGCACCGAAATTAAGAATTATATGGTCGTTTTGGAGTAAGGCCGGGCGCTGGATAATCTTTCTGTACCATAGTCTCTGATCTGGCATGAGCGCTTTTTTTACACCTGACAGCACTGATTCAATAGGATATGGTACTAGTATCTTGCCCTGGAATGAATTTGGTATTGCCGCGGTTGAATCAGTAATTGCATATTCCCATAGGCCATTTAGGTTTTGCCAGCTATCTCGCTGTAGTTGAGGGCGCGGGTATTCATTTAATGCATTTGTAGTGTCTACATTTTCTGCCCATCGAGATTGTATATGGACTGTTTGTATTTTGTAGGAAGAATTATTAGTGGTTGATGGCGCCGGATTATTCTGAGCAAAGCAGTTTGCTGTAATTAGAATAAATAATGTACTTAATTTAAATGGTGTATTCATTAGTAATGGTTTATCGGAATTGTCTCCAAGAGTCTTTCCCACTATAACATATAGCTATAAAGAAGAGAATAAGATGTTGATTAATAACCTGGATTTTGTCTTATGTTTCCATCGCCAATAACCTCGGTTGAAGGAATTGGATATAGTTGCCAGTTTGAGCTCCATATGCCTCCTTTTTGTGGAGTCACTGCGCCCATTATAGTATCGATAGTTTTAGTCCGTTTCAGATCAAGCCATCTGTTGCCCCATTCTGTGAAGAGTTCTACTTGCCGTTCATGAACTATAGCAGTGAGTAAAGCCGAATTTGTACTGTATTTGTGTTCTTCTAGTCCTGCCCTTTTACGAATGATATTTAAATCGTTTGTTGCGTTGGCGACATCGTTGAGATGTGCTCTCGACTCGGCGCGGATAAGATATTGTTCTGCAAGGCGAAATATTGTATGGTATTCTGTTACCGGGGCTCCATATGTCGCTGATTGATATTTAAAAGGAAAGTAGTAGTAGGTAGTATCATCAACGGCTACACTATTTACCCATTTAGTCCTACGGAGATCTCCTGATTCAAAGCTTTGCAAGAGGTGATCGTTTAGGTATACAGGGGTATATGCAGAGGGGCCGGTAGACGGAATGATGTATATTTTTGCATCTAATGTATTCATGCCATAGGTTACTGGTTGCAGCTGCCAAATGGCTTCTTCATTGTTCATAAGGAAAACGCTATTTAAAGAATCTTCGAGGTGGTACAGAGATGTGTTGTCAATTAATTCACTGGACTCGATTTCAGCGTTTTTCCAATCACCGATGTATAAATAGCTTTTGGACAAAAGTGCGATAGCTGCCCATTTAGTCGGTCTTATTCGTTCAGGCGTCTTTTTTAAGAGGGAAGCATCAAGATAATCAGGAGATAAAAGTGTCTTCGCTTCTGTTAAATCTGCAATTATTTGTGTCCATACTTTTTCCTGAGATGAGCGAGCAAGTACACTATTAACTTTATAATCGCTGGTTATAGCTAACGGTACGTCTCCGTATAAATTAACAAGGTAAAAGAAAAAGAATGCTCTGAGAAATTTGGCCTCTCCCAGCAGTTGTTGTTTCACGCTAGGATTAAGAAGTATAGAATTCGTGATTCCTTCGATGGCTAAATTAACTATGTAGATTTTGGAGTAAATATTACTCCAAATGTTGAAAGGATTGGGTGCAGCAAGGTTGTTTAAGTAGTATGTTTTCAACGTTGCATTGTTGGATCCACTGTATAAGACAAGTTCATCGGCACTAAGACCTGCAACAAGACCAATAGAAATAAGATCTAATCCGGTCATACTGGCGGCGCTAATTTGGCTATAAATTCCCGTTAGAACAGCTACCGCAGTCTCATCGTTTGTATATACATTTTTCCCATTGATACTAGTTGTAGGGCTGTTTACTTCAACTAATTTTTTGCAGCTAGACAGCGGAATGGTAATGAAGATCATGCCCATGATAAGGTAGAAAATATTTCTTTTTATTTTGATAGCTGATATCATAACTCACATGTTAGACTTAGGAATTTGAATTAAAGTGAAATTTGAGCTCCGATTGTTATTAGTCTTAAGGGAGGTAGTGACAAGCCAGGGCTTTCAGGATCAAATCCTTTATATTTTGTAAATGTTAATACATTTTGCGCATTTGCAAATATTTTCGCGTTTTGAAGATGGATTGTTTTTTTCCAATTAGAAGGTAATTCCCACGAAATGGAAACATTTCGCAACTTTATGAATGATTGGTCGGTCCAAACAGCGTTACTATTAGAGAGTGTTGATAAATCTTTACTACCATCAGAACTGAAAGGTTGACGGGTCGCATTATCACCGGGATTTTGCCAACGTTTCAAAACAGCGGTAGTCTGATTACCTCGCCCAAAGTTAAATAGGCCGGGATAGGTATTCGAGATACCGTACGTCAGGTTATCAACGCCATATTTTTTTGTAAACTGAAAGAAAATATCTATTGAAATACCTTTGTAGCTGAAGCTATTTTGAAAGCCGCCATAGAACTTTGGGTCTGGACTAACCGCAATGTATCTGTCAGTCGGATCAGATGGGTTTAGCGTAATATTTCCTTTTAGATCTCTATATTGATATTTACCTGTGGTATCATTAATGTCTCCATAACTAAAGAATGTGGATAGCGTGAGAGGTTTTCCTATTAAGAATGCAAGGCTTTTTTCAATGCCAAAGTATGAGTATAATTGATTTTTCGGAATAGTCAAGTTAATATTGCTGGTCCAGCTGAAATGTGCTGTTTTAACATTCGTGGTTTGTAATGTGAACTCCCATCCAGTATTACGTATAATCGCTGGAAAATTTTTTGTGATTTCACTAAACCCAGTAATGAATGGCAACCTGAACGTTGATAATTGGTTTCCTGATGTGTTTTTATTGTAGTTAATACCAAACAAAATTCTGTTGTCTATAAATCCTAAATCCAGACCGAATTGTAATTTCTTGGTTTCCTCCCATTCTAGGTACGGATTGGTTAATCTTTGCGGGGCTAAGCCCAATGTATTTTGATATGGAGTTCCTGTTACGGTAACCGCTTGATATAAGTCAATAAATTGATAATCGCCAATCTGATCGTTGCCCGTGGTACCATAGCTTGCGCGCAGTTTCCCGAAATTTAAAAAAGAGAAGACATGTTGACATCCGGGTTCCTCTGAGAAAACCCATGCACCAGCAATAGACCCGAAATTATGAAACTGCTTTTGTGGACCGAAGCGGGAGCTGCCATCTCTTCTAGTGTTGAGGTTGAGGATATATTTGTTCTGCCAATTATAGGTAATTCTCCCAAATAACGCATTGTATTTATAAACGGAGTTAATAGTGGATCCGATCATTAGCGTTGCGGCCGCCAGGTCCTCCATGACTAGATCGTTGGTGAACCCACCTGCAGCAATGGTCGTTTGGTCGCTATTTTGTTGTGTTATTGTACCGCCTACTACGGCATTTAATGTACCTTTTGAGATGTTATGGTTGAATTCAACTTGTGGCTCAACGATCCACGAGTTGCTGCGGTTCATTGTAAATTGAGATATCCTTATCGAATATACCCGATCTTCAGGAGTATACATGGAGAGAGGGGATTTTACAATTTCATTTACATTAAGGCTGGTATATCCAAAAGATGTTTTTAGAAATAGACCTGGGTAAATCTCGTAACTTAATATCGAACTGGCAAGAAGGTTTGTCGTTTTGTTGACACTTTTTTGTATTAATGGTGCCATTGGGTTATTCAAGAAAGTTGTTGATCCTGAGCTACTTGGCATCCAGTTGATGCTTCCATCTTTGTTATAAGGGAGTGGAGAAACTGGGGCCAATTGAAGTGCAAGAGACGTTAAGTCGGTCATTGGCAGTTTGTTATTATCTATAAGGTATGAACCTGAGAATTGCACTCTGAATTTTTGGTTTTTAGAACTACCATTCATATTAAAATGAAGAGAGCCCTTGGTGTCAGAGAAGTCTCCTGGAAATACCGTTCCCTCTTTTCGATATGCTGCGCCGAGTAAAAACTGCATAGTATTGCTACCCCCAGAAATATTTGCTTCTATATCTGTAAATTTTGACGCGCGACCAATAAGCTCCTTTTGCCAGTCTACGTTTCTGGTAGTATCCCAGGTGCCATTAAGGTCCCAGTCAAACGCTGATGGTGTGGATATACCATCATTTTTTAATGCTTCGTGACGCATTTCTAGATATTCTTTCGTGTTTAGTACATTTACTTTGTGCCCAACTGTTCCCCAACCATTTTGAAATTTTACATTTGTTCTAATTTCCCCTGATTTCCCTTTTTTGGTAGTTATTAGCACGGCGCCGTTTGCAGCTCTTGAGCCATAGATAGCTGTGGCATCTGCATCTTTCAGAACTTCAATGCTTTCAATATCGGAGGTGTTGAGATAGTTTAACGGATTTCCGAAAGAAGTTGTAACACCTGAGTTTCCGGTTATCATATTTGTTGTTGGAAGTAATTGAGAAATGTATGGAACACCGTCAACAACATAGAAGGGGTCATTGCCGCTATGCAGACTGTTTATCCCTTGAATGCGAACTATTACACCAGTTCCGGGTAAACCAGTGGCTTGTTGTATATAAATGCCAGGTACACGACCTTCGACAGCCAGTAGGGGATTGCCAACGGGTTGTTTTTCTATATCAATTGCTTTTACGCTGCTTATGTTTCCCGTACTAAGTCGTTTAGTGGTGATGCCATATGCTATCACTAGTTTTTCGTCTAGTGCATTGGTATGCGTATTTAATTGGATGATTGAATTTTTTTCATCGGCAATTATTTCCTTAGATTCAAAGCCAATTGAGCTTACAACTATTGTACTCCCTTTGCTTATATTTGAAAGTGAGAAAGTGCCTGCGGCATCTGAAATTGTACCACGTTTGTCTTTTTTCTCTAATATAGTGGCTCCGGGAATTGGATTTCCTGAATTGTCCACAATTTTACCCGAAATCCGCACTCTGTTTTCCGCTGTATCCTTTTTTAGGATATGGCTAGCGTTATATTTTTTTAATTCCGGCTTCTTGAATATATCAATTGTGTGTTCATTTAGAAAGAAGGATAGTTCCTTTTTATCATTTAGTAGGTACACCATTACTTCACTTATCCCTGTTTTAATGAAATTCACCGTGATCTTATTCTCCTCATCCAGCTGAGTGTCTGAGAGGTTGTTTATTACTTCTAAACCGGTTTGTTGATATATTTTCTTGAACACCTCCCGGATGGGTATATTTGTACCAGATATAGTCACTTTGGGAACTTGCCTGGCGGAGGATGCTATTAGACTATATGGGTTAGAAAAGCAGAATATTGATAGATATAATATTCGTAACAGTATGGGGTGTGATATTGTTTTTGTCATTTGATTATAATTTAATTGAAGCGTTCCTAGACTCAGCTAGTGGTGCTATCCCTTTATATTACACTTCATGTTTGAGATAGTACTATTTTTTTGTTAAAGTTTCCGCTGTCTAGGTTTATTAGTATCGGCTAGTACTCAATGCCCATTATTTGGGTAATATGGCTATCGCGTTATACACGCCGCCCATTTTTGACTTATATTTTGTCTAAGCGTCGTAGCAGAATATAGTGAATATTGTCTATTCGTGTCGTTAGTTCTTACTGCTATATGACAACGGTGGCTTATTGTATATTGATAGAAGAACCCATCATGAGAATATTGATACTTCGAATATGTATTTATTTGATTAAATGCCGTAACAAATGAAAAGAGTTTTTTGGACGTTTTATTTTGTATTTTTTGCTATTTGTTGTTTTGCCCAAAGGGAGAAAAAACACCTCATTGATTCTACGGCGTATGATAGATGGCCATCATTGGGGAGTCCTATAATTTCTAACGATGGGAAATACACTGCTTACGAGATTCAGAATGAGCCCATAGGAAATTTTACGCTAGTGCTGAAAGAGAATAGTGGTGATTGGGAAGAACGTTTTATAGGTGTGCGATATGTGGTTTTTTCGGCTGACAGCAAAGATGCAATTTTGATAGATACTACTAACAGGTTATGTATTGTTAAGCTGGGAGAGAGAACTATTGATAAAATTGACGATGTCAGCTATTTTAATCTACCCTCCAACGGAGATGGAGAGTGGATAGGGTATAAATGTAGTAAGAGTAAGGATATTACAGTAATGAATATACGCACAAAAAGAAAGCGATCTTTATCTTCTGTTAGTAGTTTTTCCTTTAGTAAAGATGGAAAGGTGTTATTATATGTGATCGACAGTGTGAACCGTCAACCAAACCAACAACTGAAACGGCTGCATTTATCAAGCGGTATTGAGGAAATACTTTGGTCAGGAAGAGGTATCGAAGATATGATATTGAATCACGATGCATCGCGCGTCGCTGTCATGGTTGAGGGAAAGAATGCTTGTAAAGAGATTTGGTATTACCAAAAGAAGAAAGGGCGAGCCGAATTATTAGTTAGTGATGAGTCATTCAGCGGACAGGAGGGTTTTGTTTTAGATAGAATATCCAAAATGAGTGCTGATGGAAAATATTTGTTTCTTACTTTGGTGAAACTGCATAAGACTGATTTTAAAGCAAAGGAAAATTCAACTGTAAATGTATGGAGTTATCTTGATAATAAATTACAAAGTGCACAGTTGCAAGATGGAGATCCTGAGCATTTTTCTTCGGTAGCGGTAGACGTAGCGAGCCACCATATAACCTACTTATCTAAGAGTAACGAGTTTGTTATTGCAAGTAGTGCGGCTGATCAGGTACATTTGGTGGAGTCTGTCTTAGGAGATGGAGACAGAACTGAGAGTAGCTGGAATAAGAAGGCGCTTATAACCTATGCTGTTAAATCATCTGATGGAAAGATAGATATTCCACTCAAATTAGAAGGTGTACACGTTATTAGTATTTCTCCAGATGGAAAATATGTTATATATTTTAATAATATTAATAAGAATTACTATAGTTTTGAAGTTCCCTCTGGCATTTACCGTAAGATTACAGGCGATATAAATACATCTTGGATTGACTGCTATAGAGATGATGCAGGAGAGGTGCCTAGAGGAATTGCAGCATGGGTCGATAATGACTATGCAGTTCTATTGTATGATAGATTTGATATTTGGATGATTGATCCAACCGGGAATAGGAAGCCTATTAATATTACTGAGGGATATGGTAAGCAACATAATATTATTTTCTTTCTCGCAATGTTGGAGGATAGCAAGGGTGTATCAAGAGGTAAGACAATTTTGTTAAACGCTTTAGATATAACTACTAAGAAAAATGGATACTATAAGACAGTAATAGGCAGACCAGGCATGCCTGAGAAACTCACTATGGGGAGTTATATTTATAAGTTGGTTGGTAATCCATATATCGATCAATCAGGTATATATCCGGTTAAAGCGGCTCACCGGGATGCATATATAGTCAGTAGAATGAGTGCAACGGAATATCCCAATTATTTTTATACTACTAATTTTATTGATTTTAGACCAATCAGTTCTTTGAATCCAGAAAAGTCATACAATTGGTATACCACGGAGTTGCACTCGTGGAAAACAGATGATGGTAGAATATTGCAAGGGATATTATATAAACCCGAAGATTTTGATTCTAATAAAGTTTATCCGGTTATTTTTCAGTATTATGAAAGGAAATCATTTGGGTTGAATGAGTATCTGACTCCATCCGATTTGGCTGGTGGCTGCGATTTAAACATACCAACATATGTCAGCAATGGATATATTGTTTTTTCACCAGATATTGCATACGTTATTGGTGACCCGATGGCTGGTACACTTAGTGCTCTTACCTCGGCTGCAAGGTACGTAAAGTATTTGCCTTATGTAAACAAAAGGAAACTAGGGATAGGAGGGTGTAGCTTTGGCGGAATACAAACAAACTATTTGATCACCCATACGAATATCTTTACGGCAGCTTATTCATCGAGTGGAATGTCAGATTTGGTTAGCGCTTACGGCATAATCGTTGGCGGAAGGAGTAATCAGTCTTTTTTTGAATATGGAGGACAAGGTAGAATGGGGGGGACATTATGGCAGGCACCAGAGCAGTATATTAGAAATTCCGCGATTTTCAATGCGGATAAGGTAGTTACGCCACTTTTGCTGATGCACACGACGAAGGATGCTATGAGTTCATTTTTACAGGCGACAGAGTTTTTCACGGCGCTGAGAAGATTGGGTAAAAGAGTATGGTTATTGGAATATACGGATGGAAATCATGGCATAAGGGGCAGGTCTGCTAGAGATTTCAATATTCGTTTAAAACAGTTTTTTGATCATTATTTAAGAGATTTGCCTGCGCCTAGGTGGATGACGCGTGGTGTACCGGCGGAGATGAAGGGTATTGATAATGGTTTAGAGTTAGATAATCGCATTAAAACTCCAGTGGTTATAGAGACAGAATAGCTGTCGAAAGTTGACAGATAGTGGGCAAATATTAGTAGTGGAAGATAAAGTTTTATCGCATTGCCCATAGATTTTGCCTATCGCAAGCATATAGTAATTTTGTGGGGTGAGAATAGAATGTATTTGCAAATTAAGAATAGAATGATGTAAGATGCTCGGGAATTAACATATAAAACGCTAGAGCGAGATAGATTTCATATTAATTAATGGGAAGGGAAACTACCCCTAAGAGGTAGCTTCCCCGTTGTCATATTCTAAGAACAAATTTATAATAAATAGTTCTTATGAATTGGATATTTGGATGAATTAGTCAACCTTCTGTACCCTGATAGTAGGACAAGCGTTAACGTTGTCAACTGCAACAGAAGCAGTAATAACTGTTGCTCCCAGAGCGTTTGTAATATAAGACAGCTGAGCTGGAGAGTTACAAACTAATTTGGTTGTAGTTGCAGTTTGTCCTGGGGTGAAGAAGTCGTGCAGAGATCTATTTGCTTTAAAAGCCAGAGCACCACCGATAACTGCCAGAACAGCAACAGCTGTTAATGCGAATTTTGCTTGTTTCATAATGATAGATGCTTTTTTGATTCAAAAAGCTAAACTTTGTTTGGTAAAATTGCCTACTCGATTATAATGGTTTTCGGCTTCCCCATCTTGAGTTGGTTCACTTGCAAGTATTCCACCAACTCTTATTGCGCAATATTTTTATTTTTTACATTCAATTTTTAATTGTTGATGTTTAACTTCTCCCAGAAACGCGTTGTTAAGCCTTTTTTCTGAATTGTATATCGCCAAGTAGGGAATACCCTGCGCCTTGAAATATTCTGAGAATTTTTGTCTATAATCTATTCCTACAGTAATGTTTGAGAACTTTTTTAACTCATTTGTCTCATAGAACGTTTTCATTTCAGGGTATGAATAAGGCGTTATTAGGAAGAAATCAATGGTTTTTAATTGCCTTATATTTTCCGTTATTTCATGCATTTGTGATTGACAAAATGGGCAGTATGGACTAAAGTAGAATAGTACGATTGGTCTGCCCTTCAATATGCTTGAAGTATTCAAGTAAGTTATGCTATCAGATAATTGAATGTCAATGGCTGGCATTATTTCCCCCTCATGCCCTGTATGTATTGGTTTGTTATAGGGGATTAGTTTTTGAGCGTCACCAGATAAGATTGAATATCCCAATATTTTGCAAGCTCCAATATATAGGAGAATACCAGTAAGAATGATAATAGTAGTTGGCAAGATATCTTTTCTGGACATGATGTTTTGATATTAAATATTCTATTTTTGTATGTTATTTGAAAGGAGTAAGTCTGTTAAATTGCGCTCGATCCGTCAATTTCTTTGTTGAATGCAGTAATTATGAGGTACTCCATCAATAGAGATGTAAACGTTAATGAAATTATAATTGGAAATAGTTGAAATCTTAATGCGATAGGTGAAGCAAAAACACTGAATGCAAAGTTAACTGTCCATAATGCTACAACTAGCATCAATCCTCTTTTTAATAATTTGTATTTTTTGTAACCCTTTAAGAATATAAAGCTTAATAGGCTCAAGATAAACAGAACATTCATGCTTCCGGTTAGGATTGGGTAATAGTTTAATACACTTACATTGTAATCCTTTACACGGGTTTTTAGCTTCAGGCTTTTATAATCAAACCATACTTTTGCAATTTCAGTTACACTGTCAATACCTGTGCTGTAATGGTCAAGAAATTCTACTGGCGGAACATAATATTTTATTGCGTTGGGGATTAGATAAAATTTTATAAATTCCGTTGGATATGTTTTAATTAGAAAAGATCCGTAGTCACTCATTATTGGACCAACTGTGGCCCATTTTTTTAGTGCTGATGCTGTGGAGTCATTTTTGAATTGTTCTTCCATGTATAAGGATAGAGGTGAGTTTGGTGCCCACATATAAAACGTATTCGCTACCAAAGCTTCCTGTGGATGTAGTGCGATATTTCTACTACTATCGAAATAGTTTCGGACCATTTTATCTAATTGTTTGAGCTTGGGTGTAACTGGTTTTACATGTACACTATCTACATATCTATAGGCATATAATGCGTTGTTTGCCATTTGCCAGCCTGAGAACGGCGTGAATTGTTTATAGCCAGTAATATCTTTATATTTAATGCTTGTCGCTTGCATAAATAAGCCGATTAACAAAATACTCATTCCAAATCCTATTATGTTTGCTAGTATTTTTCGCTTCCCAAGTAATAAAGCAACTATCCCAATAATTGGATAGAATAGAGCATTGTATCGTACGGTAAATGCCATGAACAGAATTAAGGCACTTGAGTAAATCAGAAGCGCGCTTGGTTTGTTGATAATCCAAAGTAAGAGTGTAAACCATATCAAACTGAGTGAAAGAAAGAAAGCATCGCTGGAAATGTAATTCGATAGATACAGGTATGCTGGATTGAGTAACATGAATCCGTATAAGACTATTTTAGTCGTTTTGAGAGGAGCATAGAAATAAAATGTTGTAAACACTAAAGATAGCGTGCTAAGCTGCAATAGTAAATACTGTATTGCTACGACAGCTGTATCCGAGCGAGTGAAAACACTTATTAATCTGAGGAATTTTGAGTATCCAATGGGATACGTATTTACCGGGAAGTTATGGTAGGCAGTTTCGATATATACATATGAATCTCCATTTATGAAGCCTGCATATGGATAAAAGAATTTGAAGATTGAGAATTGAACTATTATAGCGAATATTCCTATTCCAACTAACCATTTATTAAATGTAGAATTGAATAGATATTCTTTAAAATTTAATGAGTCAAAAGCGACTGCTTTAATATTTTTTTTTAGGTCATTTCCTGATTCTTCTTTGTCCGTGTGACCTTGATGTATGTTAGTAGAACGTATCTCTTCTCTGTTTGATACTTCTGTATGCATATTGTCTGTTGAAGCCATGGTGTTACTTGTTGGATGATCGGAACGCGGTATTTTTACTAACTGCATCTGGTTTATTTTCAATGGACCAATATACTCTAAGGTATTTAGGTTTTAGCTAGATCTATAGAAGAAATGCTTCATTGCCTAGGAATTGTCGTTGATATCTTGTTTACTATCCCAATGGCGCTATTATAATAGCTTGGAATGTATAATAGTTGATAGTTTTCTAGCTCTCGTGATTTGGAAATTTTGGATAGCCATTCATTATATGATTTATTGTTATATGAATTGCTTTGGAGATGCACCACTTACCATTAAGGTGATGTTCTTTGCGGTTAATATTGCCAATTGACATGGTTTTTGGTATTTGAGGGTTTTGTTAAAGATCTATTCGGGGTAAATAACAGAATGACTTTATGTAATGGGTAGGAAATTCTGGCTAATTTTACTCTTCCTATCTCTTTAGTATAGCTGTTCGTCTATTACTACAAAAGTATATGCTGTCACTGCATTATGCACACAGTTCTATTTTTTTATTCATTTCTGAGTCGTCTCATATGTACTGCTATCTGGTTTCATTTATAATGTTCAACTTAGAGAACGGTAATATTATCTATGAGAAAATTAGTTGTGCTGACCTTGTTTATTTTTTTGTTTATTAATCATGCTTGGTCTCAGTCTTTTAAAAACATAAAGATTAAAGGGCGGGTTTATGATAATGAACTGAAAGAGTGGCTTCCTTCCGCCACGGTAAACTGTTTGCGTTCAAAAGACTCATCAAAAGCTGCGATTTGTTTTACAGATAATAATGGTGCTTTCTTTTTTGATAGTTTACCCGCAGGAAAGTACAGTTTACTGGTAACATTTGTTGGTTACCAAAGTTCATTGAGTTCGGTGAGGGAAATAGTGGGTGGCGAAGTCGTGGACGTAGGAAATATAGTACTAGCAAAGACTGGTGTGACGCTTTCTCAGATTGAAATTGTTAAGAAAAAGGAATCTTTTCGTCTATCTAGAGATACATTGGAGTTTAATGCGGGATCTTTTTCTACCCGTGAGAATGCTTCTCTTGAAGACTTGCTCAAACGATTGCCGGGTGTGCAGGTAGACGAAAACGGTGATATAAAGGTCAATGGGGAGGTTGTGAAGGCTGTTACTGTTAATGGAAGGTCGTTGTTTGGTATTAACGGATCTGGAGTAATTGGAAAGAATTTGCAAGCAGATTTGATTGAGAAGATACAGGTGATTGATAGGGATAAGGAGCACTCAGTAACGGATGGTGTGTCGGCAGGAGGTAGAGAGAAAGTAATTAATCTTACCATAAAAGAAAGAAAAAAGAGAACTTTGAATGGAGAGTTTACTGGTGGGTATGGAACAGAAGGTCGCTTCTTTATAAAGAATAACTTAAGCCGATTTGATAGTCGGCAGCAGTTTATGTTGTTGGGAAATGGTGATAATATAAATGACGGGCACGTTAGCTCCGATGGTATTGAGCGAAGATGGATGTCTGGAGTTAACTATAACAATGATTTTAGTGGAAGAATAAGTATGAATATTAGCTATTTAATGAATAGCAGTAAAAATAATGATCGAAAAAGTATTGTCAAGAAGAATTTTGTGGGAGATTCCTCTTTTTTTTATACTGAACAATCGCGTTCTCTGAACAATAACATTGACCATGGGATTAGTGGACAATTGGAATTTAGAATTGATTCTTTGCAAAAGATATCATTTGTTAACCAGATAAGCTTCTCAAAAAGCTTCCAAGATATAAGAAGTGATTTTAGGTCGGAAGGTTCATTACAACGAGAGCTTAATAGCGGGTATCTTATGAATTTAAATAGAAGAAATCTGTTCGCTGCGGCTAATATGATTAGTTATAGCAGAAAATTTAGGAAAGAAGGACGCTCACTCGATGTTTCGGTAAGCTATAGTTATGGGAAGGATGGCCAAGGGCCTTATAACGTTTCAAATAGTGTGTATCGACGGGGGAACGGCCATATTTCGGTTGACTCTATCAATCAGACAGGTGATTATGAGGGGGGCAATAGACAAATTTTTTTTATGGCTAGTTATAGGGAACCAATAGCGAAGAACGGATTTTTTTTATTCACATTGGCAGAGGATAAAACGGAAGGTAGGTCGAATCGTATGATGTTTGACTATGATTTCTACACAGGGAAGTATGATCATTTTAATGACAGCCTGAGTAATAGCTTTCGAAGTATAAATCAGCATTACTTGGGAAAAATTGGATGGGGGGTGAAAAGGAATAGGTTTGACTACGAAGTTTCCGTCGCCACTTTTCTATTTAAATTAGATAACGCAAATAATACATTTGGGAGTAATACACTGTTGAAAAAGAACGTGCTGTTGCCAGAGGCGAAGATGGGTTATATGTTTAGCGGTAAAGAAGAGATTCGATTGTATTATCAAAAGGGAATCCAATTGCCTGGTTTGGATCAGTTACAGCCTGTTATTGACAATAGTAATCCATTGTATGTTAGACGAGGTAATGTTCAACTGCAACCCGCAGAGACGAATAATTTATTTTTAAATTACAAAATGTTTGACCCTGTTTCGATGCATTCTCTTTCGGTTAATTTCACTGGAATTATTACGAAGAATCAGTTCGTGAATAATGTTTTAACTGATTCAGTTGGACGGCAGATAATACAACCGGAGAATGTTGACAAAGCATACAGTTTTAGTATTATTATTGACAAAGGAATTCCGGTAAATAACAAGAAGAATATGTTGAATTTTGGTTTGGTTTATAGGCTCCGAAATACTCCGGGATATGTTGATGGAATAGAACGAAATACTCGTAGCATTTCGTTTACTCAGACAACCAGGTATAGCTATACGTATGGGAAATTTTTTGATTGTATGGCCTCAGCTGTTTTAAACTATGACAATGTGAAATATCAAGGTCAATTAGGGATAAATAGTAGATACTTTGTTGCGGGATTATCTTTTAATGGTGAGCTAAATCTTCCGCTAGGTATTGCATTTGGTAGCGATTTTAACTATCGTTTTGTAACAGGGGGAATGACGGATCAGAATATTAGCGTTTTTATGCTCAATGTTTCACTTTCTAGGTTTTGGGGTTTGCGTAGGCAGTTTCTTTTGAAAGCGGAAGGACATGATCTTCTACGACAGAATACAAGTGTAAGTAGAAATATAGGTGTTAACTATATTGAAGATGCAAGGTCTAGTATACTAGAGCAGTTCTTTATGTTGAGGTTTTCTTACTTTTTAGGGAAGAGGTAGGTAATAAATTGGCAACCTTCATCTCAAATTCTTTGAATTGATAATACCTATTTTGGGGCTAGTTAGAATAGGGAAACTGTCTTTCCCCAAAAGGACAGTTTCCTATATGCTTCAGACCTTGACAAGAGACTTTGCTTCTATTCAGCAATCATCCTTACCCGTACTACGCCGCATGGGTGGGTGTTATCCACCGATGTTGAAGCTTGTATTGTGAATGGACCGAATGGATCTATAGTATACGATAAGGATACTGGAGAGTTGCATACGATTAAAATAGTTGTATTGGTTGTTCCAGGGGTATAGAAGGTGGATATTGTTTTGTGTGCCTTGAATGCTATCGCTGACCCAGCGATGGCTACAGAAATCACAGTTGCTAGTGCGAATTTTGCTTTTTTCATAGTTGTAGTTTTTTAGTTAAAGAGGACTGTAGTTTGGATAGCTAGTATATTTGGTAATATGTTTTTTAAGTAGATTTAGTCGGTTAAATTTAGTAAAATCCTTTGCATAGTTTTTGAAGAATGCCTAATTTTTAATGTTAAATGTTTGTGAGTAGCGAAGAGACCCTGGAATATGTAATATAGCTATCGAGTATTATCTCTTGATGGTAGATTGGTCAGTTGAGAATATCCCTTGGAGTTTTCCTTATGTACTATCGTTTGCTGAGCCAAATGTATGTTTATCTACTGCAATACGAATGCTATTGATAGCTCGCAGTGTTTATTTTATTTCTAAGTACTTATTTGACACACATCTTCTTAAGTCAGGATTTCTACTGACATTCAGTTGCAATAGGAAAATTTAAATTGGATATAAATTATCGTGCCAATGACTCTAGTAAAGACTATAATTTTTACGATTTTTTTTGCAATTTTTTTTATAGATTGCTATTCTCAGAAGACCGCAAAGCCGGCTATCAATGATACCGCTTACGATAGATGGCCGTATTTGAAAGATCCCGCTATAGCGCCTGATGGGAAGTACATAACTTATGCTTTTTATAATGCATCAAAGAAGTCGGATACAGTTGTGCTAAAAAAGAGAAAAGGAAGCTGGGAAGTGAAATTTGCTAATATATATTATTCACAATTTACGTCAGATAGCCGGAGGGCGGTTTTAATTGATACTGCAAATACGTTGTATACTATCTTATTAGGCAGTGCGTATTTTGATAGGACACTCGGTGTCCATTATTTTAAAATTCCAACTAATGGAAATGGAGAGTGGTTGGCATTTAAGCACGTAGGAAAGGAAGATATGGTGTTAGTGAACTTTATTACGAGGAGAGAAGTGATTTACTCTTTGGTGAGTAATTTTTGTTTTAGTGATGATGGGAGAATTTTGCTATATGTTATAGGTGACCCTAATTGCCTTGGTGAACAAAAAATAGTATGGCATAACCTTGAAAAAAGAAAGGAGATAATAATGTGGTGTGGTCGGAGAGTAGAAAGTATACTTATTAATAGCTTTCCATCAGCAGCTGTATTTATAACTACTGATGAAGAAAGTGGCAGTAAGAAAATTTGGCTTTATAAAGAGAGGTCTAATATGCCAGTTTTGCTTGTTGATCAGAATATTTTTAGCAGTAACCGAGAGTTTGTGCTCGATAATATTTTGAAGATAAGTGCAAATGGAAAGTATGTATTCTTTACGGTGACAAAGGAGGGAATGGTTGATGAAGGGAAGAGTGAATCATCAATAGTGAAAATCTGGAGCTATCAAGATCCAAAATTACAATTAACGCAGCAGGTGTCCGATTTGCATAAGGATCGATTTGGTACTATGGTTGTGGATGTTGATAGCCGGCGAGTTACTTGCCTTAGGAAAGATAATGAATTTATATTAGGGAGTAGTGCAGATGACGCTATGCATCTAGTGGAGAGTATACCTGAGGAGGCGGATTTGGAGGAGAGTATTAGGAACGAAAGGTTTTTTTCAAGGTTTTATACTCGATCCGCTGACGGCCGAATTAACGTGTTGTTGAAATTTAAAGGGCCACATATTGCAGCTATTTCTCCTAATGGGAAATATATTGTTTATTTTGATAACGAAAACGCGGAGTATGTGAGCTATGAGATTGCTTCAGGTAAATACCGGAATATTACTGAGGGAATAAAGACTTCTTGGTATGGATATTATTTCAAAGATATTGGGGATAAGCCTAGAGGAATAGCTACATGGACTAAAGATGATGAGAGTGTGTTAATATATGATCGTTTTGATATTTGGATGATCGATCCCAAGGGAATAGAGAATCCAGTGAACATTACTAGTGGATTCGGTAAACAGAATAATATCATATTTTATCTTGGATTAGCTGAGTATTCGAATCGAGAAATATTGAGGAGTCAGCCGCTTTTATTGAATGCAGTGAGCATAGACACTAAGGAAAACGGTTATTATGAAAAGACATTAGGAAAGGATGTAGTGCCGAGGAAATTAACAATGGGAAATTATATATATCAGTTGATCGATAATCCATATGTCATGCGAAATGGAATATACCCATTAAAAGCGAGAGATAAGGATGCTTTTATTGTGGTAAGGATGAATGCAACGGAATACCCAAATTTTTTCTATACCAGGGATTTCATAAATTTTTATCCGATTAGTACTCTTCAACCAGAAAAGTCGTTTAACTGGTATACGACTGAGCTTCATTCATGGAAGACAGAAAAGGGGGAAGATTTGCAGGGGGTGTTATATAAACCTGATGATTTTGATCCCAAGAAAAAGTATCCAGTTATATTTCATTATTATGAGAAGAAATCATTTGAATTAAACGATTACCTTATTCCATCCAATCTTAGTAACGGCTGTAATATAGACATTCCTACATATGTCAGTAATGGATATTTGGTTTTTTTACCTGATATTAATTATGTTGTCGGAGATCCAATGACAAGTACATTGAGTGCACTTACTTCCGCTGCCAAATATGTCGAAAGACTTCCTTATGTTAATAAAAGTAGAATGGGTATTGGAGGGTGTAGTTTTGGAGGAATTCAAACCAATTATTTGGTTACTCATACAGGTATTTTTTCAGCGGCATACTCATCAAGTAGTATGTCTGATTTTGTGAGTGCATATGGAAGTATAACACGAGGAGGGAAAAGTCTGCAGGCATATTTTGAACCTGGAGGACAAGGACGGATGGGAGGAACTTTGTGGCAGGCGCCAGACATGTATATTAGAAACTCTGCGATTTTCAACGCTGACAAAGCAATCACACCATTATTGTTGATGCATACGACAAATGATGAAATATGTTCCTTCTCACAAGCACTAGAATTATTCATGGCATTACGAAGGCTGGGCAAGAGAGTTTGGTTGTTGGAGTATACAGATGGGAGCCATCATATAGATGGGAAATCAGCAGTAGATTTTAGTATTCGATTAAGACAGTTTTTTGATCACTATTTAAAAGGATTACCTGCTCCCGCGTGGATGGGATATCTAGGGCAAGAAAGAAACTAGACTCTCTTGAATAGATACAAAGAAGTAAATTGGAAATAGTAAATATAGTAGGTTTATATAGATTGCCAAAGCCAATACCAGCACGTTTCTCCGTTAAAGATTCCAGAGCCTTCTGTAGGGCCGAATCATCTTTGCTATATTTCCATTTGGTATTATCTCCGGTCAACTCAACAACACCGCTAATATCCCCGCCACCAAAATACCCCCCAACGCTATCCTTGCCTGTTTCATAAAAACAAATTTTATCGCCCTAATATGATATAGTCTTCGCACTCCCCTGGCTCTTTCGCCAACTTCACCTTTTCTCCCGGTAAACACCCCGTATCCGGAACCACACTATAGTAGAGAATCGTAGCCACCGTACAGGCCCCTCCCTCATACGCCGGCTTGTAGAAGTATACCGGCCGGAAGGCGGCTGCTGCTATCGCCGCCAGGCCGGTTATTGCAAGTAAAACACAGGCTTTTCTCATAGGCTGAAGTTAAGCCAGGGGGCTGCATCAGGAATGCGGCGGGTATGGAATGCCTGCTTCCTGCATCATTGCTACGCCATATTTCATGATTATTTCTATGACGGGGATGGCTTGGGAGCCTTTTTCGGTAAGTTGGTATTCTACTTTGGGGGGAACGGCGGCGTATACGATGCGGGTGATCAGGCCGATTTCTTCCAGTTCCCGTAGTTGGGAGGAGAGCATTTTATCGGTGATGTGGGGGATATCTTTTTTTAGTTCGCCATAGCGCATTACGCGTAGGTGGAGGCGCCAGAGGATGGGCATCTTCCAGGTGCCACCAATATGTTTGAGGGCAAACTCAATGGGGGTGTAGTATAATTTGCTGTCGTGAAAAAATTCAGGCATGACTAAGGAGGTATTACTTTCAAAAAGGTGAGTAGCTCACTAAAAGGTAAACTATCTCAAAAAAAATATTGCTCCTGCAAATTTGCGTAAAAAATCAGCAGGATGAAAAGAACATTGTATTTATTGGCGTTGGGGGTGTTTGGTATAGGTACTACAGAGTTTGGGGTGGTAGGGATTTTGCCGCAGATAGCGGTGCAATTTGGGGTTACGATCAACCAGGCGGGGTGGTTGTTAAGCGCTTTTGCCGGGGTGATTGCAGTGGGAGCGCCGTTTATTACGGTAGCATTTGCGGGGCGGAGTAGGCGGCAGGCGTTGATGGCGGTGCTGGCGTTGTTTATGGTGGGGAATGGTTTGTCTGCGGTGGCGGTTAATTTTCCAATGTTGTTGGTGGCACGTGTGCTGCCGGCGTTGGGACATCCGGTGTTTTGGTCGGTGGCGTTGTCGGTGGCCGCTACGTCGGTGAGGCAGGAAGAGGCACCTAAGGCGGTGGGGATTGTATTCGGGGGATTTACGATAGCGAGTGTGCTGGGGGTGCCATTGTGTACATGGGTGGCGGACAGGTATGGCTGGCAGGCGGCGTTTATATTGTCGGGGGGAGTGAACGCGGTATCGCTGCTGGGACTGTGGTTATGGCTGCCGGAGATCCCGGCGCGGGAAGGGGTTAGCTATAGTTGGGATATTATAAGGAAGCCGGCGTTATGGCGACAACTATCACTGGCGGTGTTGATGATTGCGGCCATGTATGCCAGCTATGGCTATCTGGCGGCATACCTGGATAAGGTGACGGGTATGGATGGACGTGATATTAGCATCATGCTGTTGTTGTTTGGTGTGGCGGGAGTAGGGGGGAATTGGCTGGCAGGTAAGCTGCTGAGTAAAAGTATTCATCTTACTACTATTAGCTTTATTGTAATGTTAGCGTTGGTACATATAGGTATTTACCTGGCTGGCGCCAGCTATGGGCTCATGATAGTCGTGATTATCATCTGGGGATTTATTCACACGGGAGGGTTCCTGATCAGTAATATCAACGTTACGTCTGTGGCGAAGGAGTCGCCGGAGCTGGCCAATGCTATTTTTACATCGGCGGGCAACCTGGCGGTAACGATAGGTGCAACGATGGGAGGCGCCGTTATTGCGGGGGCATCGGTGCGTAATGTAATATGGGCCAGCATGGCATTATTAGCGCTGGCGGCAATCGTATGGACGTGGTCAGCAAAAAAAATAATATTAAGTTAAATAGATTGTTTGCCGCGTATTTGTTCAACACCTCAACGCACTGTAAAAATGAAGAATGGCAGACGTAGAAACGTCTGCCATTGTCTTTTTATGAGGATGTTAAGGAAAACTACTAGTATCCTTCGTTTTGTTTCATATTAGGATTACGATCTACTTCCGCAAAAGGCAGCGGGAAGATGGTATACTTACCATTCCAGGCCTGGGCAGCTAAACCTGCGTGTGCAGGAATGTCGCGGTGCGTTCTCTGGAAGTCGAATACTCCCTGTCCTTCAAAAGCCAGTTCGATACGGCGTTCTGTGAGGATGTTGGTGATCAGGTCAGCAGCGGTAGCTGGCGCCAGGGGGGCGGCAGACGCTCTTACTCTCACCTGGTTCAGCAGCTTGATCGCTTCCGGATCGGCCGCTGCAGTGTTCAAACGCGCTAATGCTTCTGCTTTGATCAGCATCACTTCCGCCAGGCGTAGTACCGGTACCCATGCATCGAACGCGGAGGTGCCGAAGAACTTTGCTGTATAGAAGGTAGTATCCTTTTTATCTGAGCTCAGCACGATATTGTAAAGCGATTTACCTCTCAGGTCGGTCTTTACATCGAAATTAGGCAGGCTGAGATAGTCTCTGCTGATAGAAATATCCGCTCTTCCCTTGGCGCCGTAGTGTTGTCCCAGGGCGTTGTTGGTGTTAGGATTGTCGGCGCTGTTCATCGCCACAGAGAAGATCCTTTCTTTGGAAGTCTGGTAGTTGGCGGAAGCAAATACAGTTACCGGGTTTTCCAATGCGTAACCGGCAGATGATAGCAGTACGCTGTCTGCCAGGTCTCTCGCTTTGGTCCAGTTACCCTGGTATAAATAGATACGGGCCAGCAGGGCTTGTGCAGCACCTTTGGTGGCCCTGGCATGATCATAGAATCCATCGCCGGTTTTGACAGGAAGTACATTAGCGGCTTCTGTCAGCTCCTTGATCATGTTATCATATATTTCCTTCACGGAATTACGTGGCACCTTGTTTTTAGGATCCAATGCTTCTGCACCATCCTTCGGAGCAGTGAGTATCAACGGTACACCCGGTTGAGAAGCATCGCTGGAGAAGGTGTAGGTTTGTGCATAGATATTTACCAGGTAGAAGTAAGCCAGTGAACGGATAAACTTGGATTCTGCATAGTATTGTGCTGCGCTTTCCGGGCTTACTTTGCTTTCATTTTCTTTTAATTTCTGTGAGAAGAAATTGGTTTCGTTGATGGTTCTGTAACCACCGGACCAGCAGTTGAAAGCAGTGGTGCTATTAGACAGCATGTCGAAGGTAGCCACATTAGGGAAATAGGCAGCCTTGTTAGCATCCAGCCCGCGTTGATCTACATAGATCAATACACGTCCCCCGAAAAACTCCAGGTTTTGCAGGGCATCATACATCCCAACAGCCGATTTGCCAATTCTTTCCGGCGTGCTGAAAGCTGCATTCGGATCCAGTTTGGCATAAGGCGACTGGTCATTTACTTTGGAACAGGAAAAAGCTATTGTAGAAGCCAGTGCTACGGCTCCGATAGACAGCTTTTTGGTAAAGTTTGATTTATTCTTATGAGTCATAACATTTTTTTTAATCACTAACAATTAGAAGCCAACATTTAAACCAAGGGTAAATATCCTGGGCAATGGTACCGCTCTTGCATCCACGCCATAGTTGATATTGCTGTCGCGGTTGGTATTTACTTCCGGATCGGTTCCTTTATATTTTGTGATCACGAACGCATTCTGTACCAGTCCATATACACGGAGACTGTTGACGCCCAGTTTTTGCTTGATACCAGGGAAAGTATATCCCAGGCTGATTTCGCGGGCTCTCAGGAAGTCGCCTTTTTCCAGCCACCGGGTAGATGCCTGTGTGATAACGGTGTTGCCCAGGAACAGTTTAGGTACATCTGTGTTTTTGTTGTCGGGCGTCCACCTGTTTTTGATCTCTTCCATGTTGTTGGTAAAGAGGTTGCTCATACCACTCGCTCTGGCAGCGTTGTACAGGTAGTTGCCACCGCTGTATTGCAGGAAGATGCTCAGGTCTATACCTTTATAGGTAAAGGTATTGTTCAAACCTCCGTAGAAAGTAGGATAACCGGATTTGTCCATGTACTGGGCATCATTGGACGTGATGGGGTTCATTGGTTTGCTGCCATCAGGGGTAGTCCACCTGTTAGCTACGCCAGGACCAGGATTGTACATCACCAGTTCGTTGTTGGCATTGTAGTACATCGGGAATCCGTTTTCAGGATTTACACCACCCCATTTAATCAGGCGGAATACGCCTAATGGTTTGCCCACGCTGGCCCTGTTATTACCCCGGGTAATGTCAGTTCCATCTGCGGTGTGCGTAACAACGTTCTTGATAAACGTAATGTTGAAGCTGCTATTCCAGCTGAAATCTTTGGTGTGGATGTTACTGGTGTTGATAGTTAACTCCTGACCTGTGTTCCGCATCGAACCAATGTTGGTGGTCAGGATAGATCCTGGTGTATTGTTAATGTGATCCCATGGTGTACCAACGGTAGCCAGGATAGGCGCATCCAGGATCAGGTTATCAATATTATTCCGGAAGTAATCAAAAGTAACGGTGATCCTGTTTTTCAGGAAGCTGGCATCCAATCCCAAGTCCAGGTTTTTAGAAGTTTCCCATTTCAGGTTGGGGTCGCCTACCTGGTACAGGGAGAAACCGTTGGCATCGGCGTAGTTACCGCCGCCATACAGGGTTCTGTAAGCATAAGCCTTGATGTTGGAGTTACCTACCATGCCATAGCTGGCGCGGATCTTCAGGTCGTTTATAAAGCTGATATTGCCCTTGAAGAAGTTTTCTTCAGATATTCTCCATCCGGCCGATACGCCCGGGAAATAACCCCGGCGGTTGTTGATACCGAAATCTGAATAAGCATCTGCTCTCAGGGTTGCATCAACGTAGTATTTGGAACCGTAGTTGTAGCCGATTTTACCGAAGTAAGAATCGAATGCATTTGATTTATTGTCACCACCGGTGTAGCTGTTATCTGTACCGGCATACAAGCCATCATATATTTCTTTGAAGTAAGAATCTGCCAGGTTAGCCTGCCCCGTATATAATTGCCGGGTTTGTGCATATTGTGATTCTATACCTACGGTAGCATTGATGAAGTGCACGTTATTAAAGCTCTTCGTGTAGGTGGCGTAGTTAGTCCAGCTCCACTGGTTTTGCCGGAGCAGGTTTTCCTGTACCAGTCCATTCAGGTTAAAACCGTTGCCGGAAAGCAATGGGCCGCTGTATTGATCTTCAAAGTTCTGGATGAAGTCAACACCAAAGCGGGAAGTTATTTTTAAGCCGGCAATGGGTTCAACTTCTACATACGCGGAAGATAAAACACGGGTAGAAGTATTGTCATTTCTACCCATCGTTAATCCGGCGAGTGGGTGGAAGAAGCGGCTGGCGCGGGTAGCGGCGCTGATCACGTTATTACCATCGCCAAGGTCGCCGTTAACAGCCGTTTTGATATACAGGTCACCGTTTTTATCATACACCGGTACGTTAGGCATAGCGCCATAAGCAGAAACCGTAGCTCCTGCCAGGTAAGTATCGGACAGCACCCCGTTATTCAGTGCTTTGGAAGCATAGAGGGATACGCCTGATTTCAGCCATGTTTTAGGTGTAACGTCGAGGTTTACACGCATACCACCCCTGCGGAGGCGGTTGCTAACGATGATACCCTGCTGATCAGCATATTCACCGGAGGCGTAAAATTTCGCTTTCTCTGTACCACCGCTCAGGGATAACTGGTGGCTGTGTATAATACCAGTGCGAAATACTTCTTTCAACCAGTCAGTGCGATCTGGCTTACCATCGCCATTTACATCAATATCTTTGGCAATGATAGGGGCGGTTTGTCCGGCAGGTGTGGCGTTGGCCGCTTTCTCATTTTGTATTATGTTGAAGTCGTCGCCATTCAGCAATTTAGGTAGCTTACCTGCTTTGCTCCAGCCTACATAACCGTTGTAGTTCACAGAAACAACGCCTGCTTTTCCTCTTTTGGTGGTGATGATGATCACACCGGCAGCTGCCCTGGAACCATATAAAGCGGTAGCGGCGGCGTCTTTCAGTACATCTACCGATGCAATGTCGTTCGGGTTGATGTCGGCCAGCGGGTTGTAACGGGTACCATTACCACTGTTGAAGGTGTTTAAGTTAGTATTGATGTTCATGGGGATACCATCCACTACGATCAATGGCTGGCTGCTGTTGCTGATGGAACTCACGCCGCGGATGCGGATGTTAACTACATCGCCCAGTACGCCGGAACCGGTGCTGATGCTAACTCCCGCAGCACGGCCGGTTAAAGCCTGGTCGAAGCTGGTGGCAGGACGTTCGTTAATGAGCGCGCCCGATACGGCAGTTACAGAAGAAGTAACATCTTTTCTTTTTTGTTCACCGTAACCGGTTACCAGTACTTCATTCAATATTTTGTTGCTGCCGGCCAACGTTACATTCACCGTGGAGCGGCTGCCAATTTTTTCCTCCTTTGTTTCATAGCCTACAAAGGAGAATACCAGGCTGCCGGCGCCATCTGCCTGGATAGAAAACTTGCCATCAGAGCCAGATACTACACCCGTTTTAGATCCTTTGATTAATACAGATACGCCGGGAAGCACCTGTCCATCTGCGGCATCGGTTATCCTGCCTGTAATCGTTCGGGTCTGGGCAAAAGCATGCACCATACCAATGGCCAGTAAGAGCCATAGTAGTAAACCTTTTTTCATACGGTTTAGATTGGGTTTATATGATTGAGTAAAAATATTTCCAGATTATCAATTGTAAGAATAGGAATCCTTACAATATGATAAAGTCATAATTATAAAGCAAATATTTAATGTGAATGCCGGCGCGAAAACGTAGGAGAAAGACGCAGTCACCAGGGTGACAAATATGAATAATAATGCTGCTACATTACATTATATGCATAGGCTTTCCTGTTGCGGGCTGGGCCGGTTGTAAACAATAGTAAAAACACACTACAGCTGGTAGTAATAGATGTTGTTATGCCATTTCCTTTTTTAAGATTTCAGAATTCAGATTTCGGATATTTATTCTCTAAGCAAAAACTAATTAACAGTACATTATAGGTTCTCCCAACTTTGTTAAAGGTTTCCATTCAATAACAATGCAAGGATTGATCTCATTAGCGCGTTAAAAATATGTTGTTTTTTTAATAAAAAAAATTTTCTGACGTTTGTTTTATTACAGTATATAATTACTCACTTCCAACAGGTTTCCATCTGGATCGCGGAAATAAACAGAACGGATTTTTCCGGTAGCGCCCGTACGTTCTACAATTCCTCCTTCGAGCACCGGTATATTATTATCTTGTAGCTCCTGTAATACATTTTCCACTGGTGTAGCCGAGATGAAACAAAGGTCGGCGGAGCCCATAGTAGGGAAGTTGGCCATGGGCGCAATCTCCCGGCCCTTCTCATGAAGATTTATTTTTTGCTGTCCAAAGCGTAACGCTTTACGGTCGTTGCCAAAAGTGATTATTTCCATGCCTAGTATTTTTGCATAGAAATCACAGGTAACCGATAAATTCTTTACCGTGATGACCAGGTGATCCAGGTGCGTAATTATCATGTGCGTAAATTTGAAAAGTGGATATTATCTTTGGAGTAGTCTCTTCATGCAAATATAAATTGCTTTTCGGGTACACCACCCATATTCAATAACAAGAGGAGGAGGCCGATCAAGAAAATCAGCGTTTATCACGCCAACAGTGAACTAATTCAAAAAAGACGTTATGAAGAAAGTTTATCTACTAACAGCATGGCTATTGGGCGGCTATTTCCTTAAAGCCCGGGCCCAGCTGAAAAAAACACCTAACATCATCTTTTTCCTCGTAGATGATATGGGGTGGCAAGACACTTCCGTCCCTTTCTGGGACAGTATTACCCCCGCCAATCGTAAATTTCATACGCCTAATATGGAACGGCTGTGCCGGGAGGGCACTAAGTTTACCAATGCCTACGCGCACTCGGTTTGCACGCCTTCCCGGGTAAGCCTGATGACCGGCATGAATGTGGCGCGGCATAAGGTCAGTAACTGGACCTCCTTAAAAAATAAAGCAGTAGATGGGGCCGATAGCCTGCTCACTATTCCCAATTGGAATGTAAATGGTATATCACCCATACCGGGGCAGGAAAGAAGCGTATATGCCACCCCGTTACCCGAGCTGCTGAAGCAACACGGATACTATACCATTCAATGCGGCAAAGCGCACTTTGGCGCATACCAGACGGTGGGTGCCGATCCGCTCAATCTGGGATTTGTGAAAAACGTAGGCGGCAGCGCCGCCGGGCATCCTGCTTCTTATCTGGCAGAAGATGACTTTGGCCGGGTGCCGGGTAAATTCATTCTCCAGGCCGAGATGCCGGGGCTCGACAAATACCGTAAGCATCATTCCTTCCTCACGGAAGACCTGACCCAGGAAGCCATGCTGGCCATGGATACGGCGCAGATGAAGCAGCAACCTTTCTTCCTGTATATGGCGCATTACGCCGTACACCTACCCTACAACGTGGATGATCGCTTTATCCAACGCTACCTCGACATGGGATTGCCCAAACCAGAAGCCGCCTATGCAGCCCTGGTAGAGGGCATGGACCAGAGTTTGGGAGAGCTGATGGATTACCTGGAACAACATCATCTTACCAATAATACCATTATCGTATTCATGTCAGACAACGGGGGCTTTTCCCATCCACCCCGCCAGGGCGCTCCTAATACGCAGAACTACCCGCTGCGGGGCGGTAAAGGCTCCCTGTACGAAGGCGGTGTAAGGGAACCGATGATCGTGCGCTGGAATGGCGTTACTGTACCCGGTTCTGTAAATAGCCAGTACATGATCATGGAAGATTTCTATCCCACTATCCTGGAATGGGCCGGCATTAAATCGTACAAAACGGTGCAAACTGTCGATGGGCGCAGTATGGTGCCATTCCTCAAAAATCCTGCGCTGCGTGATACCACCCGTGCAATGGTATGGAACTTCCCCAACGACTGGACAGGCGGTTCGCTGGGCGATGATAATGCCTGGTTAACTGCCATCCGGCAGGGTAAATGGAAACTGGTGTATTGTGAAAAACAACAGCGTTTGGAGTTATATAACCTGGAAGAAGATATCCGTGAAGCGCATAATGTAGCTGCAGCATATCCTCAGAAAACCCGGGAACTGGCTGTGCTGCTAACCCAACAGCTGAAACAGCGCCAGGCGCAAATGCCACTGTATAAGGCTACCGGCAAGCCGGTGCCTTACCCGGATGTATTGTTGAGCGGAAAACAGAAATTGTAAAGCAAAAAGCTATTATGGAGGATGACCAATGCAGTTTTTAAATATTCGCTAAGATCATTCTCCATAATAGCTTTTTGCTTTCCACTCTTTACCGTAGATCTACCGGCACCAATACCAGCGGTGTCGGTAAACAGGAAGCTCCCGGAGGAGAGTAGGTGAAATGTACTTTCTGAACGCCGCCGCCGGCAGGAGGCGTAAATACCTGGATGAGGATAGCTTCCGGGGCTTTGGTGGTTACCAGCTGGTTGCTGGGTAGTTGTATCACGCCTTCTCTGAATTTGCCGCCACTTACCACCATGGTGTTGGCCATACCGCCGCACCATTGGCCGTTGTCGCCCCGCGGGTTCCAGGTCATGAGCGCCAGTGCTTTACCGTCGGTGCTTTTCCACGACAGCTCTATATTATATAAGATCCCATAGTTACCGTCCAGGCTTTTCAGTTCGCCGGTAGTCGCCTCTTTTCCGATTACCCAGGGATCTTTTTCGCCATCGGCTACCAGTACCTGTGTCAAACCATTTTGGGTATCGAGCGTATCTTTTACGATGATGCGGTAGTTGCTGATGCCATAGGTACCGCGGCCGGCGCCTGCATATTGTTTGGTGGCCAGGGCGTTTTTTACACGTGCAGCAGCTACGGTAGCCGGGGTTTTCAGGTCGGTTTGTACGATGCTGATTTCGCCGGGTTGGTCAATCACAAATTCATAGAAGCCGTGCACCAGTTCATCATACTTTACCACTGCCTTATCCTGTTTAGGGTCCAGGCAGATGGAGGCGCCGGGCTTTACTTCACGGGCTGTGGTTTCCGGCTGCGATTGAAAGAAGTCGGCCAGTCCCTGTTTGCCTGCAAAGAAGTAATTCGTGGTAGGTTGCTGGGAAGAGTATTTCAGCATGCGGATATGCATAGGCTGGCTGCCGGTATTCTTAATCACGGCAGCTATTTTACGGTCCATTTTTTCCGGTTCCTGCACGCCATTTACGTTGTACAGGTATAGTCTTACCGATCCGGGTTGCACGGGCTCTCTCAGGGCCACGCCTTCGGGTACACGGATATATTCCGGGTCATCTGAAATGAGGAACTGGGGACCAGGTAATACAATTTTTTGGTAGGGGAGCGCCGGTATCTGTTCACTGAGTAAGCCGGGTACCTGCATGGTATGCCCCTGCGGCGTATTTTTAATCACATTGTTCAATGCGGCAGTCATCTGCTGTGCGTGTGCCAGGTAGCTGGTTGCCAGGGCACAACTAAATAATAAAGCTTTTTTTCCGGTGGTTGATATACTCGTCTTTAACATGCGGGAATTTGTTGCGATGAATAGTTAATATTATTATTAATCGAAACAAACTTAATAAAATAATTTAAAAAATAACGACCGTTGATGTAATTATTTATTAAAAGACAGGAGATTGTGTCGTGCAATCAGGCAACCACCAATAATACCGGCTTTTTCGTGCAGTTTAGACATACGCAGTTGGGTATCGTTATTCACCAGGCTAAGCGAATATTTATTGAGGGCGCTGCGGATGGGCAGGCGGATATAGTCGCCCGTTTCGGCCAGGGTACCCCCAATGATCACCAGTTCCGGGTTAAAGAGATTGATCAGCACGGAAATACCGCGACCTATTTTTTCTCCCAGTTCGGCAATCAGCTCTATACAGAGTACATCTTCGCTCATGGTAGCCTGTATGATGTCGGATACGCGCAGGTTTTCCGGCATTTTCTTTTGCTGCAACAAGCTGGAGGTATGACCTTGTTCTATCCTTTCCTTGAACATCCGGATCAGCGCCTGCCCGGAGGCTTCCGTTTCCAGGCAACCCTTTTTACCACAATGGCAAATCAGTTCGTTGGAGAAAATGGGGATATGGCCAAACTCGCCGCTGAAGCCGGATTTACCCCGGTATATCTTCCCGTCTATCATAATACCCAGCCCGATGCCATAGTCCAGGTTGAGAAACAATACATTCTTTTCGTCGTGTACGGTACCATTGTAAAACTCTCCATAGGCCATGGCCCTGGAATCGTTTTCCACAAAGGTTTTGATGCCGATGGCGTTTTCTACGATCTGGCTCAGGGGCTCTTCATTGAAGTGGAAATAGCTGTAGCTATAACCTTTTTCACTGTTGATACGCCCGGAAAGATTGAGGCAGGCCGCAAAGATCTTCTTCTTATCTACGGTTACATTATTAATGAACTGCAGGATAATCTGGATCAGGTCATGAAACGATTCGGGGGTATTGGCCAGGGTAAATGGTACCCGCATTTCCGACGTTATCAGCTCCTTTTTAAAGTCGAGCAACCCGATGTTTACGTAGAAGTTCTTAATATCTACGCCGATAAAAAAACCGGATTCCGCTACCAGGCCATACATGCTGGCCCTGCGCCCACCTTTGGAATCGTCTTTCCCGTAATCTTTTACAATGCCATCGCTGATCAGTTCATTAATGAGACTGGTGGTTTTGGGTACACTGATGTTTAAGGCAAGGGTTAAGTCAGTAATGGTGCTGTTGCCTGCCTGGTCCAGATGGTCGATGATGGCTCTCTTAAGGGATTTGTTCTTGTAGGCCACTCCGGCCAGGGTTTCTTCTGAAAAAATTTCAAATATGCTTTCCTGGGTTGTCATGCAATAAGTGTGATATTTTTCTTTAAAAGTACTATTTAATTAATAAAGTTAACAAAGTTGTCTTGAAACGTCATTAATTAATAAAAATATTTAGTATTGATTGTTTGGTAATTAAATTAATTATAAATTGTCCTCTGTAAATAAAATAATTTAAAAAGAATGCAACCAAAAGTAGCCGATCAGCCACAACCAGGAGAACAAACACCAGCCGCGTTAGATAAAGCCTATTATGCCGCACTGTATAAAGATGAATTACTCGACAATATTTTACCGTTTTGGGTGCAGCATAGCAAAGATGAAAAATATGGCGGCTACTTCACCTGTCTGAATCGCGATGGCAGCGTATTCGACACCGATAAATTTATGTGGCTGCAGGGCCGCGAAGTATGGTGCTTCAGCCATATGTTCAATAAAATAGCACCCCGCCAGGAATGGCTCGACATGGCCCTCCACGGCGCCACGTTTATGGAAAAATATGGCCGCGATGAAAATGGCAACTGGTACTTCTCCCTCAACCAACAAGGCAAACCCCTGGTACAGGCTTATAATATCTTCAGCGACTGCTTCGCTGCCATGGGATTTGCCTCGCTCGACAAAGCTGCGCCCAGCGACCGCTTCAAGGAAATAGCCCTCACTACTTTTAACAACATCCTCCTCCGCCAGGAAAATTCCAAAGGCAGCTATAATAAGGCCTACCCCGGAACCAGGCCCCTCAAGAGCTTCAGCTTACCCATGATCCTGTGTAACCTGTCGCTCGAAATGGAGCACCTCCTCGGCGCCGACAAAGTATCCGCTTTTATCCCTACCGTACTCCACGAAGTAATGGACGTATTTTATCAACCGGATAAAAAACTCATCGTAGAAAATGTATTCGCCAACGGCCACTTCTCCGATAGCTTCGATGGCCGCCTCGTCAATCCCGGTCACGGTATTGAAGCCATGTGGTTTATCATGGACCTGGCCCGCCGCCTGCAGGACCCTACACTCCTGCGCAAAGCATGTGATATCATGCTCGATACCCTGGAATATGGATGGGATCAGCAATATGGTGGCATCCTCTATTTTAAGGACATCCTCGGCCACCCGCCCCAGCAACTGGAATGGGACCAGAAACTGTGGTGGGTACATGTAGAAGCACTCATCGCGCTGGCCAAAGGATATGTATTTACCGGCGACAAACGCTGCGCCGAATGGTTCCTTAAAGTACACGATTATACCTGGCAACATTTCCGCGACGCGGCATATGGTGAATGGTTCGGTTACCTGGATCGCCAGGGACAAGTATTACTTCCGCTGAAAGGCGGCAAATGGAAAGGCGCTTTCCACGTTCCACGCGCCCTCTACCAGGTGTATTCCACCTTCGAAAAACAATAACAGACAATAATGCTTTTATCCTTCCTGTAAATTAAAAGTTATGAGTAAACCAAATCTAAATGTGCTTATGTGGCGCACATTAATGCTGATGATAGCCTTTATCATGCAGCATACACTGGCGATAGCACAAAACAAAAATGTAACAGGCACCGTCAGAGACGAAAAAGGCAACGCCCTCCCGGGCGCTACCATCCTGGTAAAAGGCACCAAGAAAGGGATCGTGTCCGGCATCGATGGTACTTTTAGTCTCAACGCCGGCGATACCCCGGTGGCGGTAGTAATTTCAATGACCGGCTTTTCCCCGCTCACGGTAACGGCTACACCAGGAATTGCCTTTAATGCGGTGTTGAAAGAGAACGCAAAAGAACTGAATGAAGTAATGGTGGTAGGTTACGGCACTCAGAAGAAATCATCCCTCACCGGTAGTGTGGCGCAGATTTCTTCTGCCGAGCTGAAAAAAACACCCGCCATGAACCTCACCAACATGCTGGCAGGCCGCCTGCCCGGATTGGTAGCTACCCAAACTTCCGGCCGCCCGGGATTTGATGATGCTTCCCTCCTTATCCGCGGACAAGGTACCTACAACAACAACAGCCCGGTAGTAATTGTAGATGGGGTACAGCGCTCTTTCGCCAACCTGGACCCGTCTGAGGTGGAAAGTATTTCCATCCTTAAAGATGCAGCGGCAGCAGCTACCTACGGGGTACAAGGCGCCAACGGCGTAATACTGGTCACCACCAAAAGAGGTAACTCCGGCAAGCCCATTGTATCTTACGATGGAGAAGTGACCCGCACTGCCTTCACCCGCTTCCCCAAATTCCTCGACGGACCAGATTATATGTACTGGTTCAAAAAAGGAGAGCAAATGGATAACGATTACCTCACCGCTACCGGCGGCGATCCTATTCCCTATACTTATTCCGATGCACAGATAGCCGCGCTGCGCAATGGTACCAATAAAGATCCTTTCCTCGGCAACACCGACTGGACCGGCATGCTCACCGGACGTAAAACAATGGCACAACACCATAGCGTTAGCGTGAGAGGCGGTACCGATAAGGTGAGATATTTTTCCAACGCCAGTTACCTGAACCAGGAAGGGGTGGTAAAAGGATCTGACTACAAACGATACAACGTACGCACCAACCTCGATGCAAATATCAGCAAGGTGTTTTCCATAGCGCTGGATCTGGGCGCCCGCCAGGAAACCCGCAACAGCACCGGTATCCCAGCCGATGATGGCGAATACATGAACCCCTTTTACCAGGCGGTAAGAACGCTGCCCAACATACCAGCTACGTACAACGGTGTGCCCACCGCCACCCGCTCCAACTCCGGTATTGTGAATCCCATCGCCGCCATCGACAACTCCGGCTGGCAACGGTATATCACCAGCACCTTCCAGGGCGCTATGACCTTTACTGCGCACATACCTTATGTAAAAGGACTGGACCTGAAGCTGATGACCGCCTACGATAAATCCTTCCAGGAATTCCGGGGGTGGACAGAACCCTATAACCTCATGGTAAGGGAACAAGGCAGCTCCGGCTGGTACTGGAATCCATCTACGCCTCCGGGTATCAATATCAACACCATTCGTCAATCGCAGGCCAACAACTCCCGGCAAACTTTCCAGCCAAGTATTAACTACAGCACAGAAATAGGCAGCCATAGCATCAAAGCGCTGGCGCTATACGAATATTCGCAGACAGATAGAAATGGCTTCTCCGCCGGTGGCGCCAACCTGCCACTCACGGAGCTGAAAGAAATTGATTTCCGCGACAAGGATAATAAATACATTGTACAACCTACGGGCAACAGCGGCACCAATGCCCGCGCCGGCCTGGTAACAAGAATCAACTACGCCTATAAAAATAAATACCTGCTGGAACTGGTGTCCCGCTACGACGGATCACTTTATTTCCCCACGTATAACCGTTGGGGTTTCTTCCCCGCTGCGTCTGCCGCCTGGGTACTCAGTGAAGAAAATTTCTTCAGCCAGCTGAAAGATAAAGTAGACTTCCTGAAACTGAGAGCCTCTTATGGTAAACTGGGAAATGACCAGGGATACAGCGATTATCAATATCTCCAGACATTTTCCTTGTCTGCCAACCCGGTATCCGTTATAGGTGATAAATCTGTTTCCGCTATCTACTCCGGCGCTATCCCCAGCACCAGCCTTACCTGGGAAAAAGCCTACAACACCAACGTAGGTGTAGATGCTACGCTCTTCCACGGCGGATTGAGCGTGTCGGCCGATTATTTTTACAAACTCACCAAAGACATTCTCGATTTACAAGGCAACTTATTCCCGCCGTCCATGGGAGGTTATTATCCGACCGTGGTAAACCGCGGTATGGCCGATGTAAGAGGATTCGACCTGCAATTGACGCATCGTCATAAAGTAAATAACAAGTTTGATTACGCCATTACCGGTAGCCTCAACTGGTCGCGCAATAAAATACTGGTGAAGAACGACCCCGATGGATTGCCCGCCTGGCAGAGAAGTCCGGGCAGAAGCATCGGTGAAAAGAAAGGCTTTATTTCCGAAGGGCTGTTCCAGAGCTGGGATGAAGTAAACAACTGGGCCTCTTCTCCCAGTGGTGGCGCTGCGCCGGGATTCATCAAATACCGCGATATCAATGGCGATGGTAAAATTACCACCGATGATATTACGTATATGGGCCGCAGTAATATACCGCAACTCATGTATGGTTTAAACCTGGAACTGCGTTATGGCATCTTTGATTTCTCTGCCCTCATCCAGGGTGCTGGTTTGAGAGATGTATCACTGGGTGGTGAATATGAAGGTTCATCCGGCACCTGGGGCGTGAATGATAACACACCATTTACCCGTCCGTTTTATGGCGGAGGCAACAGTCCTTACTACCTGGTAGAACAGGCATGGACCCCCGATAATCCGAATGCCCGTTATCCCCGCTTAACGGCCGATAGGGCAGGTTTCCCGAACCACAACGGCTGGGCTAACTCACAGTGGGTAAGAAATGGCGCTTATGTGCGGCTCAAATCAGCCCAGTTGGGTGTAACCTTACCCGCTGCTGTGTTGAGGGCCCTGAACGTGGAAAAATGCCGCTTTTACCTGGCAGGCTTCAACCTCCTCACCTTCGATCACCTGAAGTACATGGATCCTGAAATGCCTAATGCCAACAACGGCTTCTATCCTCAGCAACAGATGATGTCTTTCGGTGCTAACCTTACTTTATAAACGGAAAAGCTATTACTTATGACTACACTACGCACTCATATAAAAACGGCCTTACTGCTGCTGGCGCTGGCAGGCAGTGTACAGTCCTGCAAGCTGGATGGTATGCCCGGCGACCGTTACTCCGACGCGGCTATCTGGAAAGATGCCGCCAACGTAGACCTGTACATGTACGGTTTGTACGATCAGTTTAAAACTTATGCTTTCGGTCAGTTTCCCATTGGCTACAGCAACGCTACCGATGCATTTACTGATATCGAAAAATATACATCCAATTCCATGGGAAATGGAACAGTGAACAGGCTGGCTTATAATCCCGGACAGGTGAATGCGGCTTCCCCCAGCATCTCTGTCTGGGACGACGCCTACGGCAATATTCGTCGTATCAACGAGTTTCTGAATGGTATGCAGCTGTATAGCAAACTCACCGATCAGCAAAAAGTACAGTTCGAAGCAGAAGCCCGCTACCTGCGTGCCTACAACTACTTCTGGCTGGCGCGTATCAACGGAAGCGTGATCATCATGGATAAACTCCCTGCCGATAAAAATCGCGCCCGCTCCAGCGAAGAGGAGGTATGGAACTTCATCGCCGCAGACCTCAGTTTCGCTGCCCAGCATTTACCGAAAGAATGGCCTGCGGCACAGAAGGGAAGAGTTACCCAGGGCGCTGCCTATGGACTGCTCTCACGGGCATGGTTATACGCTGCGTCGGTAGCGGAGTACGACAACAAACAATTTAATAAAGATCCGCTCACCGGTGTTCCTTCTTCTAAGAAAACGGAGTACTATCAACACGCGGCAGATGCTGCTGCAGCGGTAATCGGACTGGGTATCTACGACCTGGAAACAGATTATGCCAAAGCATTTCTGAACAACAACAGTAAAGAATCCATCTTTGCCGTGTATTATCAACGCCCGGGCGTTACGCATCAGCTGGACTTCTTCTTCTCACCCCCGGCAGATGTAGCTGGTGGCGGCGCTACCGGCGTACCAACTGCCGAGCTGGTGAATGAATATGAAATGGCCGATGGCCGCAGGTTTTCCTGGTCAGAAGCCGATATGAAAGCAGATCCATATGCCGGCAGAGAGCCGCGGTTCTATGCCTCCGTTATTTATAACGGCGCTTCCTGGAAAGGCAGACATGTTAACACTACGCCCGATGATGATAAGGAAGGCTACATCGATTTTAAAGTAAACAGCGATCCACGTAAAACGGTGACCGGCTATTACCAGCGTAAAATGCTGGACGAAACCAACACCGATATCCTGGTGCTCAACAGCAACCAGCCCTGGGTAGAAATGCGCTATGCAGAAATACTACTGATACATGCAGAGGCACTGACCAAACTGGGCAAAATAACAGAAGCCAAAACCTCCCTGAATAAGGTAAGATCCAGGGTAGGCCTGCCCGGTACGCCTGCCGCTACGCCGGAAGCCATGATGGCTGCCATTGAGCATGAACGTAAAGTGGAACTGGCCTTTGAAGGCCACCGTTACTGGGACCTGCGCCGCTGGCGTAAAGCGCATATCGTATTAAACAATGTGCGTTTCCACGGGCATAAAGTAACAGCCAATGGTAGCGGTTTCGATTATACGGAAGTAGACTGCGACAAGGAAAACCGTTATTTCCCAACCTCTTTCTACTACATGCCGATCACACAAACCGAAATTGTGAACAACCCGGCAATGAAACAAATTCAGGGCTGGTAACAGCTATGTGTAACAATAAATGATTTGTACATGCGAAATATATATCAAGTACCTGCAATCATCATGGGGTTAGGCATGGCGCTCGCCGCCTGCCACAAGCCGGAACCCATCTTTCCGAAAGAAGACAGCAAGCCGCAGTCGATCTGGCTGGAATTGCCCGGTGTAAAAGACGCTACCTTTGAACCGGTATACAATACAGCCAAAGACAGCGCATTTATTGAAGTGCCTTATTTCTACCCGGTAGAATCAGATAACGAAACGGATATCCACAAATTGATATTACGTGCCAACCTGCCGCTTGACGCCGTAATGCGCCCTGCGATCGGTACACTGATGGATATGTCTAAACCCATTAACCTGGAAATTACCGGTGGCACCGGCCAGAAAAGCAAGCTGGTGGTAGTAGCGAAAAAAGTAGGGGATGTGAGTGTGAAAAAAGCTACCATGCACTACCTGCTCGATGGCGCCGACACAGAAGTGGAAGCCGTGATAAAAGATAATGACGTGATCTTTTACGTGCTGCCTGGTGTAGATGTATCGAAGGCACAGGTGAGCGTAACGGTCAACAGTCACTCTACCGCCTCTATTGCCGATGGCGCTACGGTGAATCTTTCCAACCCCGTACCCTTTACGGTAAAAAGTATAGATGGCATCGTAAAACAATACACGCTGAAAGTAATGCCGCCGGTGAAGAAACCTTATGGTATTGGTATTACCCGCAAGCTGTTTGTGAAGCTGGGGGCTGCCTCCGGTGGTGGCGGTATCAGCACCAACTACACCGAAACCAGTATGGCGGTGAGCGGCGACTACCTGGTGGTGGTGAGCAATACCAACCCGTCGAAATTGCGCCTGTTTAACCGCACTACCGGTAACTACGTACAGGATATGCCGTTGCCGGTCAGCAATTTCTATTCCTTCCAGATGCAGAACGATTCCATGGGAGCATTGGTAGGCGCCAGCTTTGCAGCACTGAATGATAAATTTACGCTGTACCGCTGGAAAAGCGCTACTGACCCGGCGCCGGAAAAAATCCTGGAGTGGAGCAATAACACCGCCTGGGCAGGTGTAGGCCGACGGGTACGTATCTACGGAGATCTGTATAAAGATGCGGTCATCTATGCTACCGCCTCTCAAACCGCCGACATCTACAAATGGCGTATCCACAATGGTAAAATTGTGAATGCCGCTAACACGCCGGATGTAAATGCAGCGCCGGTGGTGGCTACCTACAAAGGCACCGATAATGTGGGTTACCTGGCCGATGCGTTACCTACAGCGGCTTCTTTCTCCAGTACTTATTTCATGAACTACGGCAGTGAAATAGCGATGGTAAATGGAGGCAGCAACGCCCGTATCGCCGCTTTCAATACCGACGCTGCCGGCTATATTTTCCATGCGCCATCTGTATATTTCAACTTCAACGGCGCCAACTACCTGGCCTTTTTGAAGTACAACTCCTGGAGTCTCAACAATGGCAATATCGCCCTGTTTGATGTCACCGATCCGGCGGCGGTGAGCATGTCGCCCGCCAACCCGGCCTATGGTGCATTCAACGTATTCAACTCCGAGTCTATTGGCGGCGCGGCCGACAATGGCAACGGTACCGGTGATGTGTGCGTGTCTTTTGCGCCCGACAGGTCCAGCGCCTACATTTATATGTTGCTGACCAACGTGGGAATCATCGGATATGAACTGACCACCTATTAATCACCCTTTCCGGAGCATAGCGCATCCTATGCCCCGGTTTTTAAAAAGCACTGCCTCATGAAAAAAATACATATCATTCCTGCGCTGTTGCTGCTGTTGCTGGCCATAGCCGGATGTAAGAAAAATAATAACACCACGCCAGTCGTAGAGCCCGATGAGGGCACCGATACCCTGGTAACGCCCGGGGGTAAAAAGGAAGCGATTGTGTGGATAGATTTAAACGCCAACGTATTTGGCACCTATGGCCGGTTTAATGATACGCCGGCTATCCGTAAAACACTGGATACATTACAACAAATTGGTATCACCGCATTGGTGGTAGATGTAAAAGAATCATCCGGGCATACCGTTTTCCCCAGCGCCTATACCAGCAAAGTGGCCAGTCACAACGGAAAATCGCTACCCGCTGGTGTAGATTACCTCGACTTTATGGTGAAAACTGCCAAAGAAAGGAAGATGAAAGTATATGCCTCCGTGATGACTTTCGTAGAAGGAGATAACGATACCAAAACCGGCGCCGTTTTCGAAGATGATGTGTTCAAAAATAAATACCAGGCCATCGTATGCGACGCCAGTGGTAAACGGGTACCCATCACGGAAACGGGCCGCCCAGGCTTTGTGAACCCTGCCTATCCGGAAGTGCAGGACCGCATTATCAATATCCTGAAAGAGATAGTGACTAAATACCCGGTAGATGGGGTTATCCTCGACTATGCCCGTTACGCCAATATCGATGCAGATTTTTCTGACTATAGCAAAACACAGTTTGTGCAATACCTGAAAGACGTGTTCAACGACCAGAACGCCAATTTCATGAGCTTTCCAACCGACATCGTTTCTTCCTGGAAGCAGGAAAACGGGCAAACCATACCCGCTGCTACCGGCAAATATTACAAACGCTGGCTGGCCTATCGTATGAGCGTGATCTACAACTTTGTGAAGAAAGCACATGCCGCTATCAAGGCTACCCGTGCAGATGCCCTGTTTGGCGCCTATGTGGGCGGCTGGTACGGCGATTATTACCCGGTAGGTGTTAACTGGGCCAGTCAGAAATATGATCCGTTTAACGACCCCGTACTTCGTATGGACTGGGCCTATCCGCAAACCAAAGATTACGGTTATGCCGATGAGCTGGGGCTGCTGATGACAGGTAACTATTATGCACAGATCATGCTGGCAGACAACCCTGCTACAGCGGGGTTGACCTACAACTGGTGGAGCCTGGAAGGTTCCCTGAATGGGGGCCGTTATGTGACCAAGAACAAAGTGCCGCTGGTAGGTAGTATCGACGCCGGTAATACCGTGTGGAACAATAAATCTGATATCCGTAAAGCAATTAAACTGATCCTGTCTAAAACTTCCGGTGTCATGATCTTTGACCTGGTACACTTATATGCGCCGCAGTACAATCATATGGGCGTGCCATTGTGGGATGAAGTAAAGGCCGGATTACAGCCATAGATCTATGAAGCAACGTAATCAGAGCCTGGACGCTTTAAGAGGGTTGGCCATTTTCGGAATGGTACTGGCAGGTAGTATTGCCTTCGGGATACTGCCTGCCTGGATGTATCATGCGCAGGAGCCACCTCCTGCACATCAGTTCAATCCGCAGTTGCCCGGTATCAGTTGGGTAGACCTCGTATTTCCATTCTTCCTGTTCAGCATGGGTGCTGCCATTCCCTTATCTCTCAAAAAAAGAATACAGGAAAAAGCAGGCTTTCCGGCTATAGTGGGGCTTGCAGTAAAACGTTACCTGCTGTTGGTATTCTTTGCCCTCTTTTCCCGGCAAATGGCCCATGCAGCGCCGGGTACCACGGGGTATGCGGTTGCCATCCTGGCTTTCGGGCTGCTGTTTGTTTTATTTTTTCAGCCGCCGGCTGGCAGCCGTTTATGGCGTATCCTCAAGGGGACAGCCATCGTGGTAACAGCGGTGTTGTTATATGTGTTGCCTTTTGAAGACAACAAGGGATTTTCCCTATACAACAGTGATATCATTATCCTGATACTGGCCAATGTATCTTTTGCGGGTATTTGCTGGTGGTATATTACGAGGAATCATCCGCTGTGGCGACTGGCATTATTGCCTTTGCTGGCGGGTATTTACCTGGGTGGAGCGCAACCGGGCAACTGGTGTTATACCTGGCTGCACTCGTCGCCGCTGCCCTGGATGTACCAGGCAGGCTTTCTGAAATACCTGTTTATCCTATTGCCCGGCACACTGGCTGGTGACTGGATGCTGCAATACGGTGCAGCCACCAAAGTGCCTGATGCTGGCGAGATAGTCCGGATACGGCTGGCAGGTAATTTTGCAGCGGCAGTACTGCTATGTAATGTATGCCTGTTGTTTGGCCGGTATACTACCACTAACATGGTGGCTACACTGGGAGGATTGCTGCTCTGCTATCTGGCGGTAGCAAGTCTCCGCCGGGAACATTTTCAGTTATTATATCTTTTTTTGCAAACGGGTGCTTATCTTGTTGTACTGGGACTGTGCTTTGAATCATTTGAGGGCGGCATAAAGAAAGATCCCGCCACGTTTAGCTATTACTTTGTTACTACCGGCCTTGCCTTCCTGGTATTAATTATCCTGTACGCCTTGCAATACAGTAAGGTAGGGCAAATCATCATCCATTACCTGTCTGTTACCGGTCGTAATCCAATGGTGGCCTATGTTGCGGGCAACCTGTTGCTATTACCGCTGTTGCAGCTCACCGGTGTTATCCGTTTTTTTGACGCCATGGGGCAGCAGGCAGCTACCGGTGTGTTAAGGGGATTTTTGTTTACTGGTTTGGTTACCGCCCTTGCCGCCTGGTTTACCCGCCGGCAATGGTATTGGAAAACATAAAACGATATGACATTAAAAAGTATTCCTTTGTTGCTACTGGCATGTATAGGTGGTTCAATGCCACTGCTGGCGCAGGATTCCAGCTATCATAATTATTTGTACGACAGCCGTACGGCTTACTTCCGGCAATTGCCGGTAGCTAAAAAACCGGTAATATTTTTTGGAGATAGTATTACGCAGTGGGGCGACTGGTGCGAGTTTCTGGGAAAGGCCAACATCCTGAACAGGGGGATTGCCGGCGATAATACCAATGGCTTGCTGGCCCGGGTAGATGAAGTGACCCGGCATTGTCCAGCGAAGTTGTTTATTCTCGTGGGTACCAACGATCTCAACAAGCATATGCCGGCAGCAGCCATCGTGGCTACTTATCGCCGCATTGTCAGCGCCGTGCAGACGGCTTCTCCCGGTACCCGCATTTTTGTACAGAGTGTATTACCTATCAATAATCAGCTGATAGGACGCCAGTACTATACCGGCACCAACGAACAGATTATTGCGCTCAATGCCGGGCTCAAAGAGATGGCGGCTGGTTTACAGGTAGCCTTTGTAAATGTGTATGATGCACTGCTCGATAATACCGGGCAAATGGATGCCCGCTATACGTACGATGGGCTGCACCTTTCCGGGGAAGGCTACCTGAAATGGGTACAGGTGCTGAAACAACAACGATTAATTTAATTCATTTATCAATAGCAGAACATGAATCTCTCGTCAATAGACATTGTGATCATCTTTCTTTATCTGGCCGTCATTGTGGGGCTTGGATTCTGGATATCAAAGAAAGCTTCCAAAAATATTCAATCTTATTTTTTGGGAGATAATAATATCAAATGGTACTGGCTGGGATTCAGCAATAGCAGCGGGATGTTTGATGTAAGCGGCACCGCCTTTTATGTGGCGCTGCTCTTTGTGTATGGTTTCAAAGCGGCGTGGCTGCCATGGCTATGGCCTATCTGGAACCAGATTTTTGTAATGGTGTTTTTGGCCATCTGGATCAGGCGAAGTAATGCCATGACTGGCGCCGATTGGATCATCAAACGATTTGGCGATGACCGGGGAGGCCGGCTGGCACATATTATCGTGGTGCTTTTCGCTATCGTAAGTGTCATCGGTTTTATAGGATATGTATTTGTGGGCATCGGTAAATTCAGTGCTACCATTTTACCCTGGGACCTGTCGAATCCTTTGCTGAGCAGTCAGCAAACCTATGCCGTGATCATTGTGGCGCTGACCACTTTGTACACTGTAAAAGGAGGGATGTACAGCGTAGTGGCCACTGAAGTGCTGCAATATGGCATTTTGTTGGTGAGCTGCGTGCTGGTAGTGACTTACGCCGTACATGATGTGAACTACACCGAGTTGCATCATCGCTTGCCGGAAGGGTGGAGTAATTTCTGGCCATCCTGGAAGCTGGATGTTAACTGGAGTAATTCTTTTCCACAGGCCAACCAAAAAGTGGCGGAAGATGGATTTACCTGGTTTGGTGCATTGGTAATGATGATGATTGCCAAAGGCGTATTTTCGAGTCTCGCCGGCCCCGTGCCCGGCTTTGATATGCAGCGTATTCTCAGTGCCAAGAAACCCAAAGAAGCAGCTATGCTCACCGGTTTTACCAACCTGGTATTGTATATCCCCTTGTTTATGATGGTGAGCGCATTAACGCTGATTGGTATTAACTATTTCATGCCCGTATTGCAGGCGCAGCAAAAGCCCGACTTTGAAGTGATACTGAGTAAAGTGGTGGGCGGTTACCTGCCCGCCGGTGTAAGAGGCGTTGTGCTGGCTGGCTTGCTGGCTTCTTTTATGAGTACATTTTCCGCTTTCGTGAATGCGGCCCCTGCTTATTTAGTCAATGATTTCTATAAAAAATACTTTAAACCCAACGAGGCGCCTTCCCATTACGTGAAGTGGAGCTATGTTACTTCTATCGCGGTAATCCTTACGGGCTGCATTTTTGGCCTGTTTGCCGATTCCCTCAGCTCTCTCACCTTGTGGATTTCTTCGGCTCTTTATGGCGGCTATGCCGCAGCCAATGTGCTGAAATGGATATGGTGGCGATTCAATGGCTATGGCTATTTTTCGGGCATGCTCACCGGACTTATCTCCGCCACGTTCGTGCCTAAGCTCATGGGATTATTGGCCACGGCCTATTTCCCGCAGTACGCCGATTTATTTGGCAGCGGTATCGGCACCTTGATTTCCTTCTTCATTATCCTGGCATTTTCTATGACGGGTAGTGTGCTGGGTTGTTTACTCACACCTGCCCCCAGTCAACAGGTGCTCACCAGTTTTTACGCCAACACCCGTCCCTGGGGCTGGTGGACGCCGGTAGCCCGCTGGGCCAGGGCCGCAGATCCCAGCTTTGTACCTAACCGGCAATTCAAATGGGATCTTCTCAATATACTGGTAGGTATTTGCTGGCAAATGAGTATGGTGATTATGCCGATCTGTTTTGTTTTTGGTTATTTTGAGAAAGGCTTCCTGGCCATGGGTGTATGGTTGGTTTGTATGGTGGTACTTAAGTTTACCTGGTACGACCGCCTGCATATCACCGCCGCAGAAAATACGAATATGGAACATCGGGTAGCCGCCACCATAGCTATTGAAACGGAATAATATGATGAAACGCATGATATTGGCAGCAGTGCTGCTGGCGCCGCTGAGCGCTGCCGCCCAGTACGATAGTACCTATGGCAGCACCTATTACCGGCAAAAGGTAACGCAGTTTAACGGGATCCCTGATACGGAGTCTGGCGAAATTATTTTCCTGGGAGATAGTATTACAGATATCGCAGAATGGGCAGATCTGTTTAAAAACTGTAAGATCAAAAACCGGGGTATCAGTGGCGACATGACCGCAGGTATTTTAAACCGGCTGTCGGAAGTCACCCGCCGTAAGCCTTCCCGGATCTTCCTCATGATCGGTATCAACGACCTGGCTAATGGCGTGCCGGACAGTGTGATTATCAGCAATTATGCGAAGATCGTAGATCGTATCCGCCGGGAGTCGCCTGCAACCAAACTATATGTGCAAAGCATCCTGCCTACCAATGATCAGTTTACGGAATTTGCCCGGCACCAGCACAAGGAGGCGCGAATTGCCGCTATTAACCAGCAGCTGGAGCGCATGGCGGTACAACGGGGATACACCTACGTAAATTTGCACGATGCCCTATGCGATAGTGAAGGAAAGCTGAGTACCGATTATACCAACGATGGACTGCATTTAAAAGGCGCCGGATACCTTGTCTGGAAAAGTATACTGCAACAAAAAAAATATTTATAGATGAAAATTACCGGCACTTTCTTAGATGAGATCAGCCACGATATCCCGCATCAGAACTGGGGCAGGGCAGAATGGCGAAAAGATTTTGAGCACATGAAAGCCATCGGAATCGACACTGTTATCCTGATTCGTAGCGGTTATCGTAAATTTCTGACCTATCCCTCCCGCTACCTGGTAAAGGAATTCGGCGCCTATGAGCCACCGGTCGACCTGGTAAAGATGTACCTGGAACTGGCTGATGAAATGGAAATGCAGTTTTATTTCGGGCTGTACGATAGTGGTAAATATTGGGACACCGGCGACATGTATCATGAAATAGACAGCAACCGCTTTGTGATAGATGAGGTGTGGAAAACGTATGGGCATCATAAAAGTTTTAAAGGCTGGTATCTCAGTATGGAGATCAGCCGAAAGACCAAAGGCGCGGCTACCGCCTTCCGCACGCTGGGTCTGCAATGTAAGGAAGTGAGCAACGGGCTGCCTACACTGATATCACCCTGGATAGATGGGAAAAAAGCGGTAATGGCGGCGTCTGCCGGTCTCACCAAAGCAGATGCGGTATCGTTGCAGGAACACGAAAAAGAATGGAGCGAAATCTTCGATGGTATCCGTGGTGCGGTTGATGCAGTTGCTTTCCAGGACGGGCATATCGATTACCATGAACTGGAAGACTTTTTCCGGGTGAATAAAATGATGGCCGATCGTTATGGGTTGCAATGCTGGACCAATGCTGAAAGTTTTGACCGGGATATGCCTATCAAATTTTTTCCCATCAAATTTGAAAAACTGCGGCTTAAGCTGGAAGCTGCCAGGAAAGCCGGTTATGATAAAGCGATCACTTTTGAATTCTCACACTTTATGAGTCCCCAGTCGGCTTACCTGCAGGCGGGACACTTGTACAACCGGTACAAGGAATATATGCACACGTTCTGAGGGGAACGGTTGTTAAAACGGGGCTGATCCACATGGATCGGCCTTTGTTTTTTTATACGCTGCGTGAATGCGCTGTTTTATGTTTAAATTTGGGCAACTTTTGAAATCCTTATTTGACTGGTACATGCGCAAAAAATTTGCTGACACAGGCATAGGCAGATTCCTTAAAAAACTAGGTCCCGGAGTGATTACCGGGGCCAGTGATGACGACCCTTCCGGCATAGCCACTTATTCGCAGGCAGGTGCGCAATTTGGATTGGCTACCCTGTGGACGGCGCTGCTTAGCTTTCCACTCATGGCCGCGATACAGGGCATGTGCGCCCGTATTGGCTTGGTTACTTCTCAGGGACTGACGGTCACCTTAAAACAATATTATCCCCGCCCGGTATTATACCTGATGCTCTTAGTGAGCTTTCCCGCTATTACGCTCAATGTAGGCGCTGATATACAGGGTATGGGCGCTGTATGCCATATGATGGTGCCTGCGGTGCCGGTATGGATGTTTTGCGTGGCTATTACCGCCTTGATGATGTTTACAATCATCCGGTATTCTTATCAGAAGATTGCCATGATCCTGAAATGGCTGTGCGTGTCGCTGTTCCTGTACCTGATAGTGCCTTTTCTCCTGCACCTCAACTGGATGGACATTTTAAAACATACCTTTATCCCCGATATACATTGGAATAATGATTATCTCTCCATTATTGTGGCCATTTTAGGCACCACCATTTCCCCTTACCTGTTTTTCTGGCAAACTACCATGGAAGCCGAAGAGCAGGAACATAGCGGCAATGGGAAGAAAAGAGCACAGGGTATCTGGGTCGATAAACGGATGCTGAAGGATATGAGAACAGATGTAAATGCGGGTATGTTGTTTTCCAACATCGTGATGTTCTTCATTATCCTTACTACGGGCAGTGTATTATTTTCAGCAGGAATCAACCAGGTGGAAACGGTAGACCAGGCGGCCAAAGCGTTGGAACCGCTGGTTGGCAAACTGGCTTCCCTGATGTTTACCCTGGGGGTACTGGGTACCGGGTTATTGGCGATACCCGTACTTACCGGTTCGCAATCTTATATGCTGGCCGAAACCCTGGGTTGGGAAGAAGGCCTGGATAAAACATTCGCCGAGGCCAAATCATTTTATATCTCTATCATTATCTCCCTGCTGGTGGGATTATCGCTCGATTTCCTGGGCGTTAATCCTATAAAAGCTTTGCTCTATACAGCCATTGTATATGGCCTAACGGCGCCTGTGATGATTGCGATGATTATGCATATTGGCAACAATAAAAAGATCATGAAGGAATATACCAACTCCTGGTTTTCCAACCTGCTGGGGGCGCTCACACTCATCCTGATGACGGCTGCCGCCGCGGCTTTGATTTATTCTCTCTTTTAGGAGGATGACTGGCCTGCATGGTTGAAAATAGTATTTGTATTGGGGAGAAAAGGATTAGGAGTGATTCACTTTATGCTGTTTATTGTATCTCCATATAGTAAAGTATTGCAGAACAGTTCAATGAAGATAAATACATGAATCGCTTTTCCGCTTTGATCATCGTCCCAACCTTGCTGTTATCGCTTACGGTGGCCAGCCAGCAGCGCATATCCGTGGATATGCCACCCAATACTTTTAAAGATGCTACGGTGAAAGTACAGGAGGCCATTGCCGCCTGTAGAAATATCCCGGGCGCCGTACTGGAATTCCAACCTGGCCGCTATGATTTTTATCCCGACAGTGCCGTAAAGAAGGAGTACTTTATTTCCAATACTTCCGATGAAGAGGAAGTGCCCGACAAAATAAAAACCATCGGACTGTTTTTTGAGAACTTTAAAGGGCTTACCATCGAAGGGCATGGCGCCTCATTGGTATTTCACGGGAAGATGATCAGCTGGTTGTTCGATCATTGCGAAGATATTACGTTACGTAATATCAGCGTAGATATGGAGCGTCCAACCATGTCTGAAATGACCTTGAAAACAATTACTCCCCAGGAAGTGGTAGCAGCCATTCATCCCGATTCCAGGTTTGCCATTGTAAATGATCATGTGGAATGGTATGGTGAAAAGTGGAAGTCGGCGAGATTTCATGTGGTGATAGCCGATACTGTGAAAGGAATATACACTTATTCTTCCTGGGATCCTTTTTATAAAAGCAAAGCGGCATTAATAGCTCCCGGCTTGGTACGGTTTACCGGTAACTTTGCAACGTTTAAAGGTGCTCCTGGAAATATACTAACGGTGAGAGATGTTATCCGCGACCAGGTAGGGGCGTTTATGCAACACTGCCGCAATGTACAGCTGGAAAATATTAATATGCGTTATATGCATGGCTTGGGTATTGTAGCGCAATTTTGTGAAAACCTCAGCTATCAGCGTATTCAGATAATCCCCCAGCCTGGTAGTGGCAGGACTATGGCATCATCGGCAGACGGCATGCACTTTTCCGGTTGTAAAGGGCATATCACCATTACTGCGGCCCATTTTAAGGGCCTGCATGATGATCCGGTAAACGTACACGGGACACATCTGCAAATCACCGAAAAAATATCGCCCCGGGTATTGAAGCTGCGTTTTATGCACCACCAAACCTATGGTTTCGCCGCCTACTTTGCCGGCGACAGCGTAATGCTGGTACATAGCGCCGCCCTGCAGGGGTATGGCATGGCAAAAGTAGTAAACGCCAAAATGTTATCGCCCCGGGAAATGGAAGTCACCCTCGATCGTGATGTTCCTGCTGCCGCCCGTACCGGCGACTGTCTTGAGAATATCACCTGGGCGCCTTCGGTGACGATAAGCAATAGCATTTTTGAAGGTACCAATGCCCGTGGTTTGCTGGTAACTACCCGCAAGAAAGTAGTAATCGCCGATAATACATTTTACCGTACGGGGATGCACGCGATCCTTATCGCCGATGATGCCAGCAGCTGGTACGAATCGGGACCAGTACAGGATGTAACCATTACCGGGAATACTTTTGAAGGGGTGGGGTATAACCAGGCGCCGGACAATTACGTAATTGCTATTGCGCCGGAAAATCATGAACTGGTACGGGGATATATGGTACACCGCAATATTCGCATCACTGACAATACCTTTAAATTATACGATTACCCGGTGTTAACCGCCAGGAGTACCGCTAATCTTATCTTCCGCAATAACCGCCTTACCTGGATGAAAGATTACCTGCCGGCAGGAGCGGAGCGGGCCGCGTTTAAGCTCACCGCCTGTGAAAAAGTGACGATCAGCAACAATGAATCCAGCCTGCCTTTTAAGCCGGAAGTACAACTGGAACAAATGTCGCGTAAGGAATTGCATACCGATCTAACGGTAAAGTAACTACGTAGTTAGCGGGCATCTTTCGCCACCCGGAAGCCCTGGTTACTGAAAGATGCCCGTTTATTTACACGGCCTATATCTACCGAGTTAAAGAAAGAACAGGAAGCCGCGCTGCACCACCAGGAGCCGCCACGGGCATGCGCCAGCGACGGTTTTTCATCGGAGCGTACTTTCCCGCTGCAAAACTCAAATACATTTCCATATACATCATACAACCCCCAGGCATTGGGTTCGAAACTGCCCACCGGCGAGGTATACATGAATCCGTCGGAGCTGTCGGCCTGTAGGTGATCCTTGCCATGCCAGATATTGGCATAACGGCCAATATCCGTTTGTTGTCTCCCGAAAAAATAATCGGTGGCCGCACCCGCGCGGGAAGCTATTTCCCACTCTTCCAAAGTAGGAAGCCGCACGCCAGCCCATTTACAATACGCCTGTGCATCGTGGTAACTGATGCAGGTAACCGGGTGGTTCATTTTGTGGTCGATACCTCCGGCACTTACCCCATTCGGATAACGCCAGCAGGCACTGCTATCGTTATGCCATTTAAATTCTGCCAGCCCCGGTGCAAACACCAGCGCATCATGACGTTGCTCCGCATCGGTAACATACCCGGTAGCCTTCACAAAGGCCGTAAACTCCTCATTGGTGGTTTCACAGCCGGCAATGTAAAAGGAATCAACGTTTGCCAGCCGCCGTGGATTGAGGGCATGTTGTAGCTTCCCCACCCAGTACCGGCCTTTGGGCACCAGAATATACCCGCAACGCCACTGTGCGGCGCAGGTATATCCGCTAACCAACAGCAGCGCTATGCTAATGTTTCTTAGGAAGCGTATCATAAAAGCTTTTTGCCCGCTGGATAATCAGCTCTTCGTTGGCGGTATTTAAAGTGAGCGCCGCCCGGTAGCTGCTTTCGTAGTCGGTGCTGGCATATAATTTTTTAAAGGAGGGGGAGGTCATAAACGGTCCGTATTCACTGTTTTTCATCAGTAACATCAATACGGTCAGTATATCATGATCTTTATGATCGCGGTTGTAAACACTGATCAGCAAAGGAATCATCTCACGAGCATTGATATCTACAATGGCTTTTTTATAGTTAATACCTATGCGGTTGGTCCTGCCGATCGATTCAGTCATCAAGGCTATCACAGAGTCGCGGTTGGCCTGTAAGAAATTGCCTTGGCGTTCGCTCCAGCTGAAATCGTCGAAAGCATCCGGCAGCTGTCCGAAAATCTTTTTCTGGATGTCCGGATCGGGGGGGATCGCATCGCAGTTCTGGCTATAGGTTTCTGCATGGATCATGTGGTAGGTAAACTTTTCCCGCAGCGACAAGGCCAGGTAGTCTTTTTGGGCAATAGGCAGGTTTTCATTTTCGTCTGAGGTGACATTTTTGACAAGGGCCAGCACTTTTTCCAGGCCGTAAGGAGGCCGGGTAATTTTCCGGCGGTATTTTTCATAGGCGTCATTGGAGTCTTCCTGGGCAAAGCTATGTTGGTACAAGGTTACCAGGACAAGGATGGCGATTACTTTTTTCATACAGTACTTAAAAATTTTGTGGGAAGTTAAAGCAGCCGGGAGGAATTGCCAAATGGCGGCTGCCAACCCCGGCCATTTTGTAGAATAGCGCCCCTATTTTTAACATATAATTTCGAACCTACGCCGTTGGCTGTTGTTACTCCATATAGACCATTTACCCGCGACTGCACTGCCTATTGTGAATGTTTAAATTATCCTGGTATGAAAAAAGTAATCATGCTCCTTGCCTTCACAGCAGTCACCTGCTCCGTTTGTGCACAGTCTAACACCTTTGCCATGTCAGGGTCCCGTAAGGAAGCCCGTAAAGAACGCCACGAACGCAAAATAACCCTGAGAGAGCTGAAGGGCTCTGAGGTCAGTTTTCAGTCGAAACAAGCGTTCGACAGGGACTTTAGCAATACTACCAATATGGTTTGGACCCACGACGTGTATTTCGATAAGGTATCTTTTCTTAATGAGAAAGGCGTGCCCATGTCGGCTTACTACGACTACGATGCCAAGCTGGTAGGTACCACTGCCCCGGCAAAGTTTACTGATTTACCGGTAGCGGCGCAGAAAGATATCGCAAAGCATTATTCGAATTACGAGCAGGCGCCGGTCGTCTTTTTTGATGATAACGAAGCCAATGAAACAGATATGATCCTTTATGGGATGCAGTTTGAAGACGCTGATAATTATTTCATAGAACTAAAGGATAAAAAGAATCAACCGGTTGTATTGAGGGTAGATATGCAGGGGAATGTAGACTTTTTCGCAGATATGAATGACATCAAATTTTGAAAGGTTATACCATGTTCAACAAAACAATATGGATATTGCTGTTAGTTGCTTTCCTGGCAAATAGCTGTGCTACTACGCATAGTATGGACCAGCTCCAGGGGCCGGCCAACGGCAATATTACTTACCAGACCTTTTACGACGATTTATCGCCTTATGGTACCTGGATGGACTATCCTTCCTACGGGAATGTATGGTGCCCGAATGTAGATGATGATTTCAGGCCTTATGCTACTAATGGGTATTGGGACTATAGCGAAGAAGGCTGGGCGTGGATGTCTGATTATAGCTGGGGCTGGGCGCCGTTTCACTATGGCCGCTGGTTGTACGACAATGCCTATGGCTGGTTATGGGTGCCCGGTTATGTTTGGTCGCCCGCATGGGTTACCTGGGGATCGCTGGATGGCAGTTATTGCTGGGCGCCCCTCATGCCCGATGTAAATGCCGGGGCACAATTTGGCGCCTGGCGTCCGCACGACTTCTACTGGAATGTTTGTCCACGGGAACACATTTACGATCACAACCTGGGCAGCGTTCTCCGGCGGCCGGGATCGGTAACGAATGTGTCCGGCCGGGTTACTATCATCAACAACTTTGGTAGCACCAGCATGCATAATCAATATTATTCCAGGGGGCCCGCAGCCAACGAAGTGGCGCAATATACCCATCGCACAGTAACGCCCGTGCCTATCAGGCCGGTCAATGCCGCCAGCCTGGTAAAACACGAGGGGAATGAAATACATGTGTACCGTCCACAGGTACAGCGTCCGGGCGATGGAGGTACCGGCAGGGTATCGGCGCCACGGCCGCGGGAATTCAGACAGGTGCAACAGAATGCTGCGAGGCCGGTACGGGTCGACGATAATTGGCCCACCGCCCGTCCACCCGAACAACGGATGAATGTGCAGCAACTGCCCGTGAATAGGGTAGGCGGCGGTAGCCGCGTAGGAGGAAGGCATTAGTAAAAAGCCGAAAGCTGAAAGCTTTCGGCTTTTTACTTAAATTTATAGACACAATCTTTTTTTATGAAGCGTACTATCCTCTCTTTATGTTTCTTACTGGCTGCTGCAATCGTATATGCCCAGCGCATTAAACCGGACGTAGTCAACACCGCAACCGGATCGTTAACTATTCAGCCTATTGAACACGCCAGCCTGGTATTACAGGCTAACGGCAAAACGATTTATATAGACCCGGTAGGCGGCGCCGGAAAATACCAGGGCCTGGCAGCTCCAGATCTGATCCTGGTAACAGATATACATGGCGACCATTTTGATCCGGCTACCCTCACCGCCATCCGTACTCCCAATACCATCCTGGTAGTGCCGGCAGTAGTGGCAGAGAAACTACCGGAAGCCGATAAAAAGGGCGTGGTGATCATGAAAAATGGCGATCAGCAAACCGAAGCCGGTTTTGCTATTACCGCGCTGCCCATGTATAACCTGCCTGAGAGTGCCACCGCCATGCATACCAAAGGCAGGGGAAATGGGTACGTTCTCACCATTGGTAAAAAACAGGTATATATCTCCGGAGATACACAAGGCATCCCTGAAATGCGTAGCCTGAAAAATATCGACGTAGCCTTTGTATGCATGAACCTGCCCTATACCATGGATGTACCCGAGGCCGCAGATGCGGTATTGGCATTTAAACCTAAAGTCGTATATCCGTATCACTACCGCGGCAAGAATGGTTTAAGTGATGTGAACCAGTTTAAAAAACTCGTTGATGCTGGCAACAAGCATATCGAGGTGCGGTTGCGCGACTGGTACGCGAAATAAACCACTAATCCATCTAGCATGAGTAAAATCATTTGCCCCGGCTGCCGGCTGCAGCTCGTAGACGCCCAGCTGGCGCCATCCGACAGGTACAATGCTTCCGGCGAATGCGAAGATCTTTTCAATGAACTGTCTATTCGCACCTTTGCGATGAAGCACCCGGATTTCCGTCACCAGCTGGCTGTAGATGCCTATGGCGCGCAACATGCAGGCGGCGTGGGTAAACCGATTACCACCGCCTACGCGCTGATAGGACTGTACCTGGCATTGGAGCACGGTTTCACCGGGCGACAGGTACAACATGTACACAGCATTATTGTGAAGCAAACCTGGGAACAGCCTACGCCCCCCGCTACGCCGGCAGGTATAACGGTACAGGATGTACTGAAAGCGCCGGGTGCAGAGGAGCTATATGCTGCCATGCAAAAATGGGCCCGGGCGGTATGGGATAGCTGGGCGCCTTACCACAACTGGGTAAAGGAAAAAGCAACGCCCTATATTTAAAAGAAACATTTGTATAGTTTTGCATCCCATGATGCAACTCACTTCTTTACCAGAATTGGCTATTGCGGCGATAATCATTATTATCGTCGCATTTCTTTGTGTGAAAAAAGGAAAACTGACCGGCTCCGCCGCCGTTACCGCTGCCATACTGGGGATGTGCGTTGCCGTCGGCATCGGCTACGGAGGGTTGTTACTGTTAGGCGCTTTCTTTATCACCGGTGTAGCCGCCACCGGACATAAGAAAGGGCTGAAGGCCGCGCCCGGAGAGCAACATGCGGAAAAGCGAACCGCCGGGCAAGTATTTGCCAATGGAGGCGTAGCTGGCATAGCAGCCCTGCTGGCACTTTTATACCCCGACCACGAACGCTTATTTATACTGATGGCAGCAGGAAGTTTGGCTGCAGCCGCCGCGGATACCGTATCATCTGAACTGGGAACGGTATATGGCCGCAACTTTCGTAATATACTCACCTTCAAAAAAGAGGCAAAGGGATTAGATGGGGTGATTAGCCTGGAAGGCACGCTGTTGGGCGCTGCAGGCGCATTGTTATTGGCCGTGTTATACTGGTTTTTTTTCGGAGGATATAGTCGCGCTTTGCTGGTGCTGATAGGCGGAATACTGGGTAATGTAGTGGATTCCTTGCTGGGCGCTACGTTGGAGCGTAAACAGGTAATAGGAAATAATACAGTCAATTTTTTGAATACGCTATCAGGAGGGTTGATAGCAGCAGCGCTATATCTACTTTGAAAGGTAATGTTTGGTAAATAAGGGGAGGCTGCAAAAAAAAACTGGATAGTATGTGGGGTGATCTTTCAAAATCATTTTCCGGTGTATATTTGACGCTATTAAACCCATTTTCATTTATGCAGGAACAACTGGCATTACTGGAGCAACACCTGGCCACGCAACGTCCTGATCTGCTGGCTGATCTGAACCCAGCCCTGACACCGGAAGATATCAAGGCGCTTGAACAAAAATACAGCCGCGTAGTACCCGCGCCGGTGGCCGCTTTATACCAGTGGAGAAACGGGCAGTCATTTAAAAGCTTCGACGCATTTGTAAATAATTCCACTTTTGTTCCGCTGGAAGCTGCCCTGGATACCATGGCGGAACTAACGGGAATGATAGGATCCGACTTTGAAATAGAGAACTGGTGGCACGCCGACTGGTGGCCATTGTTTCACAATGGCGGCGGCGATTATATCTGCTACGATGCGTATGGATTATTTACCGGGCAGGCCGGACAGCTACTGGAATTCTGGCACGCCGACAACGACCGCCCTGTGATAGCGCCCGACCTGGTGTCGCTGATCACCGCGCTGAACCAGTATTATGCCGCAGCGCCTTCTGATAATGAAGATGAATTTTTTGAAGTAACGTCACCGGCAGGTTATCCTAAAAAATTCCGGGTAAAGTAATATTTAATCATTTTTGATGAGCCAGTTGCTGATCAGCACTATTACACAACATGTATCATTAACTGCGGAAGAACAACAACGTATTCCTGCCTTTTTTGAATCGTTGCCCGTTCGCCGCCACCAGTTCCTGTTGCGGGAAGGAGAGATATGCCGGTATGAATTTTTCATAGAGAAAGGCTGCTGCCGCCAATATGAAACAGATAGTACGGGTAAGGAAAATGTACTGCAATTCAGCGTAGAAGGGTGGTGGATAACAGACCTGGATAGCCTGTTGACCGAAACACCTTCCCGGTTTAATATAGCTATGTTGGAGCCGGGCGTGGTGTGGCAGATCAGTAAGTTGCAGCTGGAATTATTATTTAATGAGATACCGGCGGTAGAGCGTTATTACCGCATCATTTCCCAGCGGGCTTATGCGGCCCTGCAACGGAGAATATTATGGTTACAGAAACCCGCCCTGGAAAGGTACCAGGCATTTGTAGCAGCTTACCCTTTCTTTGAAACCCGGCTGCCTCAGCACCAGGTGGCCGCCTACCTGGGGATTACCCGCGAATCGCTGAGCCGCTTACGGAATAAAATAGCTAAAACTTCCAGGTAGCACCAATTTATTATCATTTGTCATTGTGGAGGGAGCGGGCATCGCTCAATTTTGCTTAAAAAAGCAAATATGACCACACATCCTATTTTAGCAGCATTCGATCATGCTTTGTTACAGGCAAAGAACAGAGCGGTGGTAGCGCCTATGAGTCGCGCCAGCGCTACCTTACAGGGAGTGCCTACTGGTGCGATGCAAGCCTATTACGAAAAATTTGCCGTCGGCGGTTTCGGGATCATTATCACAGAAGGATTATATACCGATACACTGGCCAGCCAGGCGTATCCGCACCAGCCAGGAATTGTAACACCGGCGCAGATAGCCGGCTGGCGGGCTATTGCCGGGGTGGTAAAGGCACAGGGCAGTATATTTATTGCGCAACTGATGCATGCCGGCGCATTGTCCCAGCATTTGATGCATACGCTGGCTCCTTCGGCAGTACAGCCTATGGGGAAAAAGTTAGCCTCCTATGGTGGGGGGGATGGTCCGTTCCCGCTGCCGGCCGCTATGACCACGGCCGATATCCGGGAAGCGATAACAGGCTATGTGCAATCGGCCGAAAATGCCCTGGCGGCGGGGTTTCACGGGGTGGAAATACATGCAGCCAACGGCTACCTGCTGGATCAGTTTTTAACAGATTATACCAATCTCCGGGGGGATGAATATGGTGGAAGTATCCGGCATCGTTTCCGGATCATTGCGGCCATTATTGCGGGTATACGGGCAAAAGTGCCGGCCGGCTTTATTATCGGGTTGCGGTTGTCGGAAGGCAAAGTGAATAACGGCAGTTATCGCTGGCCCGGCGGTGTAGAAATGGCTGCCAGCTTGCTGGCAGAAGTGAAACAGGCGGCGGTCGACTATGTGCATATTTCCGGGGAAGGAAGCACCTGGGAAAAGCTGGTGTACGATGAGCAGTTGTCACTCACCACTATCGCTAAACGAATGGTGGACCGCCCGGTGGTGGCCAACGGAGGGTTGCACAACCTGGAGGTGGCAAGGAGGGTACTGGAAGAAGGGCATGCCGATTTTATTTCCCTGGGACATGCAGCACTGGCTAATCCTGATTGGCCTGCGCGTGTGCGGGAAGGGTTGGCATTGACTGATTTTGAAAGAGACATGGCTACGCCGTTTCCGCCGTTACAGTAATATACTGTTGATTGGGGTTACGGGGGATGTTTGGAGGAAAAGGATAGGGAAGAAAGAAGCCGCTAACGGCTTCCTTTCTTTTATTCACCGTTAGCTAACATTTCCATTTCCAGTAATTTGCTGCCACCGGCAAAATCGGCCGCAGCATCCGGGCATAAAATAGAACCCAGGGATGCCATCATACGCTGCGCTACCAGGTCGATATCTTCTGTGGTGGTGGCTAAAAAGGGAGCCTGGCTTTTCAGCCGCTGCAACAGCGTATTCTTTTGCTGTACAGAAATATCTACCAGCTGATTAATCCTTTCGACTGCCGCTTTGTATAACTCGTCGTAATAAAAAAGCATATTCATATAAAGGAATATTTTGTACTCCTCAAATGTAGGGTTATGGTTATAATCTTAGCTATATGAAAATATTATGACCTATAATTAATAATTATAAATGGATTTGGCGAGTTTGATGAAACGCCGGTTCAGATCACTGGTTTCACCTTTGCGTTGTATAAAGTAAAAGCTGCGCTCTATCCGCAGGCCTTCAAATGAAAGAATGGTCAGTTCCCCATGCTGCAATTCCTTGGCAATGGAGCGGGTAGATAGAAATCCTACGCAACCAGACTCGAGCAGGAAATTTTTCAACGCTTCGGTGCCACCCAGCCGCACTTTGATTTTTAAGTCAGTAAGCCGGATACGACTTTTCCACAGCCCTGTTTTGATAGCTTCCAGCGTGCCGCTGCCACGTTCACGTATGGCCACCGGCATTTGCAATATATCTTTCAGCGCATAGGTCTTTTTCTTTGCCAGCGGGTTTTGGCGACTGCAAACGGCTACGATCTGGTCTTTAAGGAATGGCTGGTAAGTGATATTACTCAACTGCCCCTTTTCTTCGGTAACCCCGATATTAATTTCCTTATCCAGTAACGCCTGCAAAACAATTTCACTATTGCGGTTCAGCAATGAAATATCTACCAGCGGGTATTCCCGGTGAAACGCCGACATAACCTTGGGCAGGATATATAGCGCGGCTGTAGTACTGGCGCCCAGGTTCAGCATACCGGTGGCCTGCTGCTGATCATGTATCACCGAAATATCAAACTCTGTTTCCTGTTGTATATGTTTTACAGTCAGTAAGCGGCTGTACAACAGCTGCCCTGCTTCTGTCAATTCTATCTGCAATCCTTTCCGTTCAAACAATTTGGTTTTATACTGTTCCTCCAATCCTTTGATATGCGTGCTCACCGCAGGTTGGGAAATAAACAATGCCTGACTGGCTTTCGAAAAGCTTTTCTGATGGGCTACTTCCATAAATACCAGGTGTCGGTTGGATAGCATGATGGGCTTATTTTATTCTAAAATAAGCATTTTATCGGGCCTCCGGCAGATATATCCCACAACAGCTCCATCATTGATGGAGCTGTTGTACGAAGCTTATTTCTCAAATAACAGGCGCTCAAGCCGGTCTACCTGCGCTATAATTCCCCAACCATAAAAATCATTGAACACGGCTATCATCACTTCGTTATCTCCTTCAGCGAGTGGGAGGTCAAATGAGGTATTGTCTACCGAGCAACGCCCAGCCGGCTCTTTCATGATAGGAGAACCATAGGTATTCTTGCCTACATACACATATTTGCCATTCAGGAATACCCATACATTATCGCTGAAACCCAGTTTCAGCTTGCGGGTTTGTGCTACGGCTGAATGAATATTGGTTTTCAGCCAGGTAATGCGGCGGTTGCGGTCCCGCTGTCCACCCAGCTGCCGGGTCAGGTTAATCAGCCCGTTTCTCTCCGCCCATATTGGTTTCCAGGCCGCATCTTTTCCAGGTGCATTGGTGTAATTATAATCTGTTGCCGTAGTTACCACCTCCGGTGCAGTTACCAGCCAGCGGCGGATATAGCGGGGATCATTGTCGGTAATATCAGCCAGCGGCTCCGGGGAAAGCCCTCCTGTTTGACCGGGCTGTACTACCAGGTTGGAAATAATGGCCTTGCCACTGAAAGCTAACGCGCCATGCCATACATTGCCTTCCAGTTTGGGAATATCGAGCACCGGCCGGGTGGTATCGTTTACAAATACCTGCATACGCTTACCCGATATCACCAGCTTTACATGATTCCATTGATCCCGCTGGAACCAGGCGGCAGTTTGGTACTGGGGCAGCATATCCCAGAGGTTTATCCCATCTATAAACGGTGCATATTGCACCGCTTCGCCATTGCCTGATAAGGCGGTGCGGAAATAAAAACATTCGTTTTCCTGTTGGCTGCTCCGCCGGAAATAAAAGGACGTAAAGTTTGGATCCACCGGTTCGATATCGTAGGAGATGGTCCCGTCCCGGAAATCCAGGTTTTTTAATACGGCGGTATCCGGACTGTTTAATATCTTCATAGCCGGTACCGATTTGTACGTAGAAAAATCGACGGTGCCAGGCAGGAAATTCCAGTGATCCGGTTGTAACGCTACCTGGATGGTGGTAGGATGAGTTGTTTTCCCGTTACGCTGCGCAAACATACCTAATGGCAGTAACAGCAATAAAAATGAAATACTTGTCTTTGTCATGACCTGCGTTTTTGTGTTGAATGGTTAGGCCGGCAAGTTGAATAATCCGTTATTTAAACCCGGTTCAAACACCTGGCAGGTTGGTGCAAGTTTGTGCAAGTGTATAATTAGCTATTATTAAATGAACAACAGTTTTGAAATAAAATACATATTAAAGTGCCTGGAGCTGGTGGAAGTCCGCTTAAACTGGGGACCCAGCAGTGAATGGACGACCTATGATTTCGAAAAGCTGAGTGGTATTATTGCGGAAACTACCGGGGTAACCCTTAGCATTACCACCCTGAAACGTCTTTGGGGAAAGCTTAAGTACAACAATATCCCCGCAGTAACCACGCTGAATACCCTGGCCCAATTTGCCGGTTACAACAGCTGGCGCGAGTTTAAGCAACAAGTGCCGCTGCACTCGGTGGCGGATATACCGCTGGAAAGTGAGCAGGTAACTGTATTACCACCAGTCCGCAAAGTGTTGTCGCGCCGCTGGATGCTGGGCGTAATGGGTATCTTACCCCTGCTTCTCATTGGATACCTTTTACTGTCGTCCAACAAGAAGCCTGGAAAACCGCTTAACCCGGCAGCCTTTGAGTTCAGCAGCAATAAAATCATGTCTACCGGCGTGCCCAATTCAGTGATTTTTCATTATAACGCCCTGGCGGCAGGCGCTGCCGACTCGGTTTTTATTTCCCAGTCATGGGATACCTCGCGCAAAGTGGCCGTGCCACGCGAAGAAAATACCCGGTCTTCCATTTATTATGCACCTGGTTATTACCGGGCCAAGCTGATGGTGAACAAACAGATTGTAAAAGAGCACGACCTCATGATCGCCTCCAATGGCTGGCTGGCCCTGTTGGAAGCCGGGCCGGGAACTCCTTACTATTTTAAGAAAACAGACATCGAAAAGGATAGTGGCGTAGCGGTGAACAAAGCGCTGTTGGCTGCCTCCGGTATACAGACGCTGCCCACGCCGCCGGCCCTGCGCTTTTTTAATGTACGGGACATGGGCGACCTCGACAACTACAACTTCACGTTTGAGACCACGCTGAAGAGCGATTTTAAAGAAGGGACTGCCGCCTGTCAACGGATACAGGTGCTCATTCTCTGTAAAAATGACCTGATCTTTATCCCGCTCTGCGCCAAAGGTTGCGTAGGGGAGTTGTCGCTCTACGCCGCAGGTACCACGCTAAACAGCCAATCGGCCGACTTATCCGGATTAGGCTGCACCCCCGAAGAGTGGACAACGCTGAAAGTAAGCGCTGTGGATGGGAAAATGCAGGTGTGGGTAAATGGTAAGGCTGCTGCCAGCCTTACCATGGCGCATGCGCCTACCGGTATTGTAGGGCTCCAATACCGCTTTAACGGCACCGGCGCCATTAAAGATACCCGCTTCACACAGCATGGGAAAACGATAGTTTTTTAACGGGTATATCTCTCCTTAAACACAGTTATCAAAAATAATCAATCAGTCCGGCGAGAATCTTTATCTTTGTGCCCTGTGAAAAGAATAGCTGCATACATATTATTATTTATCTTCTTTTTACACAACACCGGTTTCGATCAGTTGTTGAAGATACCTATGCTGGTAGTACATTATAAGGAGCACCAGCAGCGTAATCACCAGCTCAGCATCACCGACTTCCTCTGTATTCATTACCTGCTGCCAGATGATGGAGATAACGACGACGACAGGGATATGCAGCTACCCTATAAAACAATAGACATCAACCTGCTGCAGCATGCCTTTGTTCCCCTGGCTAAGTCGGCTACTGTAAACAGGCAACCACAGCCGGCTCCTATTGCGATTAATTATCCCATACTCAGGGACTATCACCTCCCGGAACCAGCGCTATCTTCGCTTTTCAGGCCTCCACGGGCACAAGCTTTATCCGATTCGCAGATAATTTTTCTGACTGTATAACAGACAGGGATATACGCTTTTATTTCCTTTTGAATTAACGAAGAAGACATGCTAAATAAAATCATTAGCTTTTCTGTAAAGAATAAGCTGATTGTAGGACTATTTGTATTGGCTTTAATTGGTTGGGGTACCTACGAGGTGACCCGTTTACCGATTGATGCCGTACCGGATATTACAGACAACCAGGTACAGGTAATAACCGTGTCGCCTGCGTTGGGTGCGCCCGATGTGGAGCGTTTGATCACGTTTCCCATAGAACAGGCTTGTAGTAATATTCCGGGACTGAAACAAATCCGGAGTTTTTCCCGCTTTGGGCTATCGCTGGTAACAATTGTATTCAACGATGAAACAGATGTGTACTGGGCGCGGCAGCAGATCAGCGAGCGTTTGCAACAGGTGCAGCAGGAGATCCCGGCCGGTGTAGGCGCTCCGGCAATGGCGCCGGTAACGACCGGGCTGGGCGAAATATATCAATATGTCGTGCGTCCAAAACCGGGCTACGAAGACAAATACGGACCTATGGAACTGCGTACCCTGCAGGACTGGGTAGTGCGCCGGCAGCTGCTGGGTACCCCCGGTGTGGCAGATGTAAGCAGTTTCGGTGGACAACTCAAGCAATATGAAATTGCCGTAAAGCCCGGGCAGCTGAAAGCCAATAACATTACGGTGGGAGATGTTTTCGATGCCCTGGAAAAGAATAACCAGAATACTGGTGGCGCCTATATCGAAAAAGGTCCTACCGTATTGTATATACGAAGCGAAGGACTTACACAAAGCATAGAAGATATTGAAAAAATTGTGGTGAAAACGCTGGACAACGGCATTCCGGTGCTGATACGCGATGTAGCCACGGTACAACTGGGCGCCGCCACCCGCTATGGGGCCATGTGTTACAACGATAAAGGAGAAGTTGCCGGCGCCGTAGTAATGATGCTGAAAGGAGAAAACTCTTCTGCCGTTATCAAAAGGGTAAAGGAAAAGATATCCGAAATTCAACATTCCCTGCCAGAAGGCGTAGTTATTGAACCTTTCCTGGATCGTACCAAAATGGTAAATCATGCCATCAGCACCGTGGAAACTAACCTGGTGGAAGGTGCGCTGATTGTAGTGTTTGTATTGGTGTTTTTCCTGGGCAACCTCCGGGCTGGCTTGATAGTATCTTCGGTGATCCCGCTGTCTATGCTTTTTGCCATTATCCTTATGAATAAATTTGGTGTGGGCGGTAACCTGATGAGCCTTGGAGCCATCGACTTCGGGCTGATCGTGGATGGTACGGTAATCGTGGTAGAAGCTATCCTGCACCGTTTTACCCACTCCAAACAATTTAAAGATATTGGTGTGGTAAACCAGGATACGATGGATACAGAAGTAAACGCAGCTACCGGTACTATGATCACATCAGCTGTGTTCAGCCAGATCATTATTCTCATCGTATATATTCCTATTTTATCCTTGCAGGGTATAGAAGGAAAGATGTTTAAGCCCATGGCCTTTACCGTGGCTTTCGCCATCCTCGGCGCTTTCCTGTTGTCGGTTACCTATGTGCCGATGATGAGTGCTTTATTTCTCAACAAAAAAATCAATCATAAAGAAACGCTGGCAGATCGCATGATGACCTGGCTCCAGAAAAGATACCAGCCCTTGCTGACCCGCGTGATGAACTTTCCCAAAACACTGATAGCCGGCACCCTGGCGCTGTTTGCCATTGCCGTACTGATCCTGGGAGGAATGGGTGGGGAGTTTATCCCACAACTGGAAGAAGGCGATTTCGCGGTAGACACCCGCCTGTTAACAGGTAGTAACCTGCATACCACGGTGAAGGAAACGCAGAAAGCAGCCAGTATCTTACTCAACAAATTTCCGGAAGTGGAGAAGGTAGTTACCAAAATAGGTAGCGCGGAAATCCCTACCGATCCTATGCCGCTGGAAGCTGCCGATATGATGGTGATATTGAAAGATAAGAAGAAATGGACCTCTGCCCATTCCTTCGATGAGCTGTCGGAAAAGATGAGCAAGGAACTTGCCGTACTGCCCGGTCTCAGCGTAGGTTTCCAGTTCCCCGTACAAATGCGCTTCAATGAACTCATGACCGGCGCCCGCCAGGATGTGGTATGTAAAATTTTCGGAGAAGACCTGGATACGCTGGCACTTTATGCCAACAAACTGGGAGACGTGATACGGACGGTAGATGGCGCCATCAACCTATACGTAGAAACGGTAACTGGTATGCCGCAGGTAGTTATCCACTACAACCGGGATGCTATGGCCCGCTATGGATTGAATGTGAGTGATGTAAACCGCGTAGTCAATACCGCCTTCGCCGGCCAGAGCGCAGGACTGGTATATGAAGGCGAGAAACGCTTTGATATGGTGGTGCGATTGGCAGATGAAGAACGTCAGCATTTATCGGATGTTCAACAGCTGTTGATCCCCGCCCGGAACGGGATACAAATCCCGCTGGAACAGGTAGCCACCGTAGAAGAAATAGAAGGCCCCAACCAGATACAGCGCGAAAATACCCGCCGGAGAATTATCGTAGGCTTCAACGTCACCGGCAGGGATGTACAAACTATTGTAACGGAGTTACAGCAAAAAGTGGCCGCAAAGCTGAAATTACCACCAGCCTATCATATTGTGTATGGTGGCGCTTTTGAGAATCTCACAGCAGCCAAGCAACGTTTGTCCGTGGTAGTACCCATTGCGCTGCTAATGATATTTATGCTCTTATATTTTGCGTTTAACTCGGTGAAACAGGGATTACTGATTTACACGGCCATCCCGCTGTCGGCCATTGGAGGCATCCTGGCCCTGTGGATGAGAGGCATGCCCTTTAGCATTTCTGCAGGGGTAGGTTTTATCGCACTCTTCGGAGTAGCCGTGTTGAATGGTATCTTACTGGTATCGGAATTTAACCGGCTGAGAAAAGAAGGAGAAGAAGACGTACGGAAAATAGTGATACACGGCACTAAGTCAAAACTGCGTGCTGTGTTGATGACCGCGCTGGTGCCTTCGCTGGGCTTTATTCCTATGGCATTGAGCAAAGGCGCAGGCGCCGAAGTACAGAAACCATTGGCCACCGTGGTAATTGGCGGATTAATAATATCTACGATGTTAACATTATTTGTGTTGCCCGTATTTTATATCCTTTTTGAGAAAGGATTTAAATATTTCAAACCAGGTAAAGTGGCAGCAACGCTTATCCTGCTTTGTTTGCTGGCTTCGCCGGCCCTGGTGCAGGCACAGCAGAAAGTAACCCTGCCGGAAGCCATTCAGCTGGCCACTAAAAATAACCTGAACGTACAGGCGTCGAGGTTAGGAGAGCAATACTATCGCTCGCTGAAGAAAAGCAACCTCGACTTCGACAAAACCAACCTGGGGATAGAGTATGGCAAAATAAACAGCGTGGCCAACGATAACAGGTTCACGGTGTCACAGGGCATACAATTTCCTACGGTATATAAACATCAGCGCAGTATCAACAATACCAATATCGCCCTGAGCCAGACACATACCCGTCAACAGGAAAATGAACTCGCCGCCCAGGTGAAACAATCTTTTTACGCCCTCTTGCTACTGCATGAGAAAGAGCTGCTATTGCGGGAAGCAGACAGTATTTACCAGGTTTTTTTACAAAAAACAGCGCTGCGTTTTAAAACCGGCGATGTGGACATCCTGGAGAAATCGACCGCAGAAAATCAGCGGATACAGATTGCCAACCAGCTACTGTCGCTGAAAACAGATGAAGCCGTGGCAATGAACCAATTCCGGTGGCTGTTAAACACCCCCGATGCCGTGATTCCCGTTAGCGATAGCTTAATATATCACCTGGCGGCATTGCCGGATACCGGCGTGATTGCCAATACGCCCGCACTCGCCCTGCGCCGGCAACTGCTGGAGCGCAGCATCCAGGAAAACAAACTGGAGAAAAGCCGTTTATTGCCTACACTTAATCTGGGCTATAACAACATGAGCATTATTGGTTACCAGCGGGTAGGAAATGAGGAGAAATATTTCGGCGGCGGCGACCGGTTTTCATCGGTAAGTGCCGGCGTGGGTATCCCGATATTCAACATCGGACAGCGCTCCCGCGTTAAGGCCTCCCGGGTATTTATGCAGCAGCAGCAACAGGAGTTGCAGGCCACCCGCCAGCAGCTGGGAACGGAGCTACAAAACGCAATACAAGTATATACGCGCAACCTGCAACTGTTGGACGTGTATCGTACCACCTTATTGAATAATGCCAACCTGGTAATTGTTAACGCCGGGAAACGCATGGTCAGCGGGGAAATTGGCTACCTCGAATGGGTGATGCTCATTAACCAGGCCCTCGAAATGCGCAGCAACTATTTCGCTGTGATAGAACAGTTGAACAACGCCGCATTCACCGTAGAAAAATTGAGCGGTATTAATTAAAATTTTTTAATCCGGAGTCATGAAAAAAATAACGTTATTAGCATATAGTTTTGGAGTCATATTGTTGTCCTGCAAGGAAAATAAAGCACCGGAACAAGCGGTCAACAATAAGCCCACCAACACGGCGGTAGCCGAAAGTAACGAGGTGCAACTCACACCAGAGCAGCTGAAAGCAGCCGGCCTGGAAATCCAACCCGTTACTACCCGCGACATGTACACCGTGCTGAAGGTAAATGGTGTGGTAGACGTACCTCCGCAAAATATTGTATCTGTAAGTATGCCAATGGGAGGTTACCTGAAAAGCATGCAGCTGCTCCCGGGAATGCAGGTAAACAAAGGACAGGTGATGGCTGTATTGGAAGATCCGCAATATATACAGCTGCAACAGGACTACCTCGTCGCTAAAAGTAAATTGCGTTACCTGGAGGCTGACTTCATCCGGCAGAAAGAATTGAATGAGTCCAAAGCCAATAGCGATAAGGTGTTTCAACAGGTAAGAAGCGAATACGAAGCGCAGAAAGTGTTGCTGAGCGCCCTGAGAGAAAAGTTACAGCTGATCAATATTCATCCGGATAAGTTAACAGATGGTAATATCACCCGGAGTGTGGCCATTTACGCGCCTATCAGCGGGTATGTATCTAAGGTGAATGCCAACCCGGGGAAATATGTAGGCCCTACCGACGTATTATTTGAACTGATTAACCCGGCCGACCTGCACCTCAACCTCACCGTATTTGAGAAGGACATGGCCAACCTGGCGCCCGGACAGAAAGTGGTTTGCTATGCCAACAATAACGGGGAGAAATATGCGGCCACCATCCATCTGATCACCCACAATATTGATGAAAACAGGGCAGGGGAAGTACATTGTCACTTTGAGAAATTTGATAAGCGTTTACTGCCGGGCATGTTTATGAATGCAGAAATAGCGCTGAATAACGCATCTGTAAACGCTTTGCCTAACGATGCGGTGGTGAAGTGGAAAAACAAAACCTATGTTTTTGTGGCCACCGGGGCCGACAAGTTTACGATGACACCTGTGGAAACCGGCACCAGCAATGACGGATATACGGAGATTAAGACAGCGCTGGCAGATAAGAAGATTGTTACCCGTAACGCGTACACGCTGTTGATGAAGATGAAGAATAATGAAGAAGAATAGGAAATTGCGCATTTTTGTTAATGAGGATAAAATATAGACATTTGTCATTTAAATCACCCGTATGGTTAATGAGGTAGTATCACGAGAGAATCCTGTTCAAAGCAAAAGTAAAATCACTACTATTTCTATCATAGCCAGCGGCGGTTTAGCAGCACTCAAGTTTGTGGTGGGCCTGCTTACCGGTAGTTTGGGATTGATAGCGGAAGGGGTGCACTCGTTGCTGGACTTGTTATCTACCTTAGTCACCTTTGTGGCCGTTCGGGTGGCGGCCAAACCTCCGGATGCCAACCATCCCTACGGGCATGAAAGGGCAGAATCGCTGGGCGCCCTGGCCGGTATGACGCTGCTGGGCGCTACGGCTATCATTATCGGCTATCATGCCATCGTGAAAATTATATGGGAGCCGGGGGCACCGAAAGTAACGATCTGGTCGTTTTCCATCATCGTTATCAGTATCGTGGTCGACTTCATGCGGGTACAAACTTTGAAGCGTGCGGCTAAACATTATCAGAGTCAGGCCCTGGCTTCGGATGCAGAGCACTTTAGTAACGACATGCTGGGATCTGCGGCTGTATTGCTGGGCTTATTGTTTATCTATCTGGCGAAATACCTGCCATTACCCGTTTGGCTGGTAGAACGTGCCGATGCGTTTGCAGCATTGGGCGTGGTAGCTATTGCGTTTAAATCGGTATGGCATATAGGCGCAGAAGCTATCAAATCACTGATGGATGACGTACCGGAAGACCTGCTGCCCCGCCTGCAGGAAGCGGTGGAAAAAATACCAGGTGTAGTGCCGGGAGCAGTCACCGTCAAAACCCGCTTTGTGGGCAACAAGGCGTATGTAGAAGCCACCGTAGGCACCTTGAGGAGCCTCACCTTCGAAAAAGCGCACGAACTTACGGAAACCATCGAACAGGCTATACGCGAAGAACTGGATGGTGCCGCAGAAATTATTGTACACGCAGAACCCATTCATACCACCGATGAGCCCTATAGTATTACCGTTCGCTCGGTAGCGGCCCGGCTCGACCTACGTATTCACAACCTGAACCTCTATCTCGTGGCCAATGAAATGCGGATAGAACTGGACCTCGAAGTGCCAGATAACCTTACGCTACGGGAGGCTCATACCAAATCCGAACTCCTGGAAACAGCGTTGCAGCAGGAGTTTGCCCTGCCGGTAAAAGTAGCGGTGCATATTGAACCCAGGAATGAAACGCCCCGCTCTTCCATCCGTCATATTCCGTCCATGGAAAAGGTAAGACAGGCCCTGGCCGATCTTACCGAATATCAGCACGTGGATATTGACGAAGTGCTGCTTACAGACGAGGGCCTGGTAGTGACACTGATTATGACCCTGCCGGGAGACACCTCCCTCGCCAGTACCCATACGATTATGTATGACCTGGAACGGGCGCTGAAACTAAAAGTACCCGATATTATCCGGGTGCATATTGACCCTGAACCAGAGAAATAATTTGCGTTATAAAAAAGAGAAGAGAATGCCTGAAAGGCATTCTCTTCTCTTTTTTATAACATTTTGATTTTTGTTTTTTACTGCTGACATAAGGCTGTCACAACGTGCTGCTACTTTTACATCATCATCTTCTAAAAACAAATTTATATGGCTTTTTCCAACACATTACGCGGCGTGGCTACCATCAGTTTTTATGCAGCAGATCATACCGCTGCAAAGCAATGGTATACTGATTTACTGGGGATAGCCCCTTATTTTGAAGTACCTGGTTATATTGAATTTCGTATCGGAGATTATGAGCACGAACTCGGCATCATTGATAGCCGGTATATGCCGGAAGGAGCCGCCACAACGCCCGGCAGAGCCATTGTTTACTGGCATGTTGATGATGTAAAAGGTACTTTTGACCGCCTGTTGTCGATGGGCGCCAGGGAATATGAACCGATCACCGACCGCTCCCACGGCTTTGTGACGGCTTCAGTGGTAGACCCGTTTGGGAATATACTCGGTGTGATGTCTAATCCGCATTACCTGGATATTCTGTCGGCCGGAAAGTAAATGCCTGGGGGAAAAGTACCTGCCTTCTTACGCTGTACTAGGCGCGCTGCCGGGTTTCCCAGTCGACGCGATACTGGTATACCCAGTCCTGGCCTTTTATGCCAAACAAGCGAAGGAAAATGCTCATCATGAAGTTGCGGACTTTCGCCTGGAATGGGCTTACTGCTTGTTTGCCGGCGCCGCGCCTTCTTCCTTCTGCCACAATTTTTTCTACGCGGGGTTTGCGATCTTGTTCAAATTGGGTAAATACCTGCTCATAATCGCCGTTGCCATCGCGTAGTAATTTAGCCAGGTACATGCTGTCTTCCAGGGCCATAGACGCACCCTGTCCAGAGTTGGGACTTACCGCATGTGCTGCGTCGCCAATGAGCAACACCCTGTTTTTATGCCAGGTAGGCAATGATTGTATATCGCTGATATTTTGTTTGATAGGTCTTTCTGTGTGTTCAATAAGCGTGGCGATGGGCGCATGAAAATCTTTGTAGATGGCCAGCATTTCGGCTTTTATACTATCCAGCGACAACTGCCTCAAAGCCTGTTCGCTCATTGGTTCGGTAGCATAAAGGTTAGACCACCACATGGCATATTCGTTGCCGGCTGCGCAATAGCCAAAAAAACCTTTGGCGCCAAAGGTAAAATTCAGGCTGCGTAGTTCCCGGCTGGTGATTTCGGGCAGGTCGCTGATCTTCGCAAAACCGCCTACGCCTACTACGTTTACAAATGCCGGTTGTGGGCCATCGGGTAAAATAATACTACGGGTACGGGACCGGATACCATCTGCGCCAATCAATATATCACCACTGTCGCTGCTGCCATCTTCAAAGCACGCGTTTACACCGGTAGGGTGCTGATCTATGCCGGTAAGTCGCTTATTGTATTGTATGGAAATGCCCGCGACTTTGGCGGCCTGTGCCAGCACTTCGTGCAGATCGGCCCTGGACATGCTTACGCCAGGCTGCCCATATTTAGTGATATTGCCATAAGGAATAGAGGCTAATACTTTTCCATGTTCATCGCGAAAACAGTGCTGCATAGTAACAGCGCCGCGGGAAATAATGTCCTGGGCAAGACCCAGCGCTGCGAGTACATTCATGCCGTTGGGCGCTATGTTTAAACCGCCGCCCGCCGCTTCCCGGGGTGGATAAGCTTCATAAACGGTGCTGCCAATACCGGCTTTGTGAAGGAACAGCGCAAGGCTAAGTCCGCCGATACCGCCGCCAATGATAAGTACGTGAGGAGGATGATTGCTGGTCATTGTAATGGAATTTTGTACAGCAAAACTAGCCGTACCGCATTCCCGGATCAACAACCGTTAGGTAAGGTAACAGGGATCGCCGGTGAGTGAAATGTTTTTGGCGGTGAAAATTTTCACCGGTCGTCACTCACCGGCGCTATAGTTAATTGGCCATTGCCTTTTTTTGTGCCTGCTTTTTTACCAGCCAGTAGCAGCCGTATAAAAACAGCAGCCAGCCAGGAATCAGCTCTACCGGCAGTTTCATGCCGGTAAGCCACATGAGGCATAAAATACCCACGAGGAACAACAGGCAGATATAGTTAGATAAGGGGTAGATAAAAGAGGGGAATTTCGTACGAACCTGCTCCGCTTTCTTCCGCTGTTTGAATTTCAGGTGTACCACACTAATCATCAGCCAGTTGATCATCAGCGATGATACTACCAGCGACATCAGCACTTCCAGCGCCTGGTCGGGAATCAGTTTATTGACCACAATACAGATGGCGGCAAAAAGTCCCGATACAATGATCGCCACCACAGGTACATGGTTCTTATTGAGTTTAGAGAGAAAAGCCGGCGCATTGCCTTGCTTTGCCAGTCCATATAACATCCTGCTGTTACTATATACACAACTGTTGTACACCGACAATGCCGCTGTCAATACAATCAGATTCAGTACATTGGCAATCAGGCTGGTGAAGTAGATAGTATGCCCGAAAAGCTGGAACTGGAAGCCTTTCAGGCTTTCAAATACCATCACAAACGGACTGCTTTTAGTGGTAATATTTTTCCAGGGCGATAACGCAAATAAAATAATCAGGGCACCTACATAAAAAATCAGGATACGGTAAATAACCTGGTTGGTAGCTTTGGGAATAGTTTTTTCAGGTTTGTCGGCTTCAGCAGCGGTAATACCAATTAGTTCCAATCCCCCGAAAGAGAACATGATCAGCGTAATGGCTGCAAACAATCCCTGGAAACCGCCTTTCCCGTCAGGCTCCAACAACCCTTTCGGGAAGAAGCCGCCATCGTTCCAGAGGTTATTGATACTGGCCTGGGTGCCGCCGCTACCGCTGATCAGCAGGTAAGTACCGAAACCGATCATAGCGATGATTGCTACTACCTTTACAATGGAAAACCAAAACTCTGCTTCTCCGTATACCTTTACAGAACTGAGATTGAGGGCATTGATGGCCACAAAAAAGAACAGGCTGGAAGTCCACAAAGGAATTTCCGGCCACCAGAAATGTACATATACACCAATGGCGGTTAACTCCGACATGCTTACCAGGATATAGAGCATCCAGTAATTCCACCCGGAGGCAAAGCCAGCGAAGGTGCCCCAATATTTATAAGCAAAATGACTAAAACTTCCGGAAACTGGTTCTTCTACGACCATCTCGCCCAGCTGGCGCATAATAAAGAAAGCGATGATCCCTGCCAGGGCATAGCCCAGGATAACGGAGGGGCCTGCCAGTACGGCTGCCGGGCCTATCCCCAGGAATAAACCGGTACCTATGGCGCCGCCCAGGGCAATCAGCTGAATATGTCTGTTTTCCAGGCCTCTTTTAAGCCCCTGTTCTGTTTTTTTCTCGGTTGTTGGTTCCAATGTTGTTGTGCTGGTAAAGGTTGCAAATTTGAGGTAATTTCAGCAAAAGTTGCGCTCTTGTATTTGTTTTGGCTGCATGACGACTAATGGTTGATATTCCCCGTTTACCGGAAAAGTAAGAAAAATATATGAATCAGTCTTTAGGTCACCCTTAAAACACCCTATTATGGATAATTTTCCCCCCGTGAAGGAAAGATATCCTAAAAACACCCTTATCAGCCATCAGGACTCACTTAGTCCAGTTTTATCAATTTGTGAACTTTTCATGAGCCAGGAACAACCTTTATCTATCCATCTATTTTTGCACCCGTAAAACTACCATTCTTTATGAAGAAGTATGCACACTTATTCAATTACACAACACTACTCCTGCTATCCATTTTTTTATCCGCCATGCAGGCCATGGGCCAATCAACCGGATCCGGTATTACCGGATTTGTATATGATGATGCTAAAGCGCCTATTGAAGGGGCCAACATACAAGTGAGAAACACCGGCACCGGTTTCATGACCGCTACGGCATCCGACCGGAAAGGATATTTTTCATTTAGAGACTTGCCCGTGGGTACTTATGATATCACTGTTTCCTTCCTGGGATTGCAAACCACGCTGCTGAAAAGCAATGTGCTTAACCTGGGCGACCGCCTGGTATTACACAGCATAGTGCTCAGCCGCAACGCTAAAACCCTGCAGGAAGTGTCTGTGAAATCCAACAGCTTTAATAATAGTGTGGACCGCCTCGGTACCGGAACCGCTATCACCGGCAAAGTGATACAAAAAATTCCGCTGGCCTCCCGTAACTATACGGATCTGATGACCTTATCTCCTTTGTCTAACGGTACCTCCCTGGCAGGCGCCAAAGCAGGTGGTACAGGCTATATGCTCGATGGAGTAAGCAATCGTCGCGCTACTTTCGGTGGCGTTACGGATGCTGCGTTTTCTATCTCCTCTGAAACCATCCGCGAGTTTGAAGTATCTACTAACTCCTATGATGTGGCCAATGGCCGCGGTTCCGGCGGTGTGGTGAAAGCCATCACCAAGTCAGGAACGAACCAATTTTCAGGTTCCGTATGGAGCTACTATGGCGCCAATGACCTGGCCGCTAAAAAAGATGTGAATGGCAACCGTCTCACCACCAAATATGAGATCTTCCAGGGGGGCGCCCTGTTCAGTGGCCCCATTATTAAAGATAAATTGCACTTCCTCGTATCTTACGATCAATTCCAGAATACGATCCCATTCCGGGCTTACGACTTTGGCTTTTCTGCTCCCAACCAGGCCCAGGCTGAAAAGAATCTGGGTATCACCAAAGCCAACCTCGACAGGATCGTGTCTATCATGGAAAAGAAATTCGGATTCCCGGTAGGACCTGAGTATGGAGCGATTAATATCACCCAGTCTACCAAAAATGCCTTCGCAAAGATCGACTGGAACATCAATCGCCGCAACCTGCTTACCCTCAAGTATAACTATCTCCATTTCACCGACCCTAATAAACTGAAGTCAAATGGGCTACTGTCTACAGAATATACCGGCGTGGAAGAAGATCATGGCGTAATGTTGGGCCTCCGCACTGAGTTCTCTGAAAAATCATACAATGAACTGAAAGTAAACTACAGCACCTACCGGAAATTCCTCCACTTCCTGTACAACCGCGTGCCGGAAGGCTTTGTAAACGTTACTTCTACTTTCAGTGACGGCACCACCGGTACCACCACCGTGGCCTTTGGTAACCAGAACTGGGTACCGGAAACAGATGCCTCCAACGTGGTACAACTGTTAGATTATTTCCATTATAAGAAAGGTAACCTGAACTTCCTGTTCGGTACCGATAATAACATCAACTTCATCGGCGACCGCCTTTCCCACGATCAGCAGGGACAATTCTATTACGCCAGCATCGACGATATGGATAATAACAGCCCTTATCGCTTTAACCGGAAAATACCACTGAATGGTAACAACCCCGCGGTGAATGTACCCTTGATTCAGCTGGGCGTATTTGCACAAATGGAAACCAACCTGCGACCCAACCTTAATTTAACGGTTGGTCTCCGTTGGGATGGTAACATCATTGCTGGTAAACCTACCTTCAATGAACTGTTGTACAAAGACCTGGGCGTAAGAACAGACGTAGTACCCTTTGACGCCAAAAACATACAACCACGTGTAAACCTCATCTGGGACGTAAACAACAACGGCCAGGATGTGGTGAAATGGGGCGCCGGATTGTTTGCCTCTGAGCTCACCACCCAACCGTTAACTTTCGCACACATCGATAACGGGGTAGACTTCCGCCAGGTAGATATCCGCAGCAATGTACCAGTGCCCGACTGGCAGGCTTACCAGAAAGATTTCAGCAAAGTGCCGGGAGTAGATTATTACCATTCTTTACCCACCACACAACCTGCTACCGTACTGGTATTGGACAAACACCTGAAAATACCGCTTACGTTTAAAACAAACCTGAGCTACTATCACTACTTCAACAGTTGGTTCCGCATGGGCGCCAACCTCTATTACAATACTACCTGGAATAACTTTTACCTGTACGACCTGAACCTGAAACGTAACCCTGAATTTACCACCAACGAAGGAAGGGCGGTATACGTACCTGCCAGCACGCTGAACAACAGCACTTCTACCAGCTATCTGCCGGTACTGGCCAATTCCAGGATATCGTCCAACTTTAACCAGGTAAGGTATTTTACCAATACCAACTGGGCCTCCAAATACCTGGGCGCTATGATCGAAGCAGCGGTACAATTGCGTAAAGACGGCTATTTCAGCTTATCCTATGCAAGGGGTAAAGCCACAGGTACACCTCCATATGATAATGGTGATCCTCGTAACGCCAACTTCGCAGTAGGTCCTAACTATTGGGATTATAGCAGCTATGGTAAGAACTGGTACAGCGATGGCGACCAGCCGCACAAAATAGTAGCGCTGTTGCTCAGTCCAAGTTTCTGGGGCTTTAGCGTGAGCTCTTCCTTCCAGGCTTATCAGAACGCCCGCTACTCTGTGTATGTGAATAAAGATGTGATCGGAGAAAGCAATGATGGCACCGACCTGGCATATATTTTTGATCCGAATGATGCTAAAACACCTGCCAACATACGCACAGATATGCAAACCTTACTGGATAAAACCAGTCCTGAGTATCGTAAATTCCTGACCAGCAACTTTGGTAAGTTTGCGCCGTATAACGGTGGTGCACAGCCCTGGCGCGCACAATGGAACCTAAGCGTGATGAAAGATGTAAAGCTGTATAAAACACATAAATTATCTTTCCGCGGAGATATCTTCAATGTGCTGAACCTGTTGAACTATAAATGGGGCGGCTATACGCAGATTATTAACACCAACCTGTATACCGTAACAGGCTTCGACCAGGCAACCAATTCATTTACCTATAAGGTAAATACCAATGCAGGTACCCGTCAGAAAACTGCGTCCTATTTCCAGGTGCAGTTTGGTATGAAGTATTCGTTCTAATAAGCAGGATAAAAAACAGCCGCCCTTACGCCATGTGGTATAAGGGCGGCTGCTTTTTTCAATAGTTTATTTAACTCATTTTTCTCTTACTGCTCAAATACTTTCTTACCGGGATATCATATAACTTCATGATGGCATAAGCAATTCCAGTCAATACCATAGTAGCCCCCATTACAATAAGCGTAAGCGTGAGCGTATCCGGCTTATGCGCGGTATAGTAATTGGCAAACATCCAGATCGCCGCGTAATGTGTCATATACAACGGGTAGGAAATATTGCCGGAAAATACACAGATTTTTTTCCAGCCATTGTTAGCCACCGCACCTGCTCCCAACGCGATCAGTAGCGGGAAATAAACCAATACTACGGCCAGTTCCACCAGCCAGTTGTGAGCGAAATAAGGCATCAGTAAGGCAAACAATAACAGTACAGTGAGTCCCGCAAATCCCAGTTTATTTTTAATAATAAGATTAAAACGAAACACCAGCATCCCGGCAAGGAAGGAATAAGTTACACGTGCTCCACCATGCCAGAAATTATCTTTTCCCCATCCGCCCATCAGGTTGCCGGCGCTGTGGCCTACATAGCCCAGTGCCAGGGCAGCTGCTATCATGAGCGCTACCAGTAAACTGCGGTTGGCTTTTCGCAGTACCAGGGCATAGCAGATATTGGCTACATATTCCCAGAATAAAGACCAGGCAGGAGCATTGAATCCAAATAAATTGAAGCTGCGCTCCGTCATTACGGGATAAGGAATCAACAAGATAGAGCAGAGGAATAAAATAGCCAGGTGCGCAAAACTATAGGTGTTTGGAAGTGTGGCAAACGGATCAAATAAAAAAGCGAGTAGCCCCATGACGCTCCCCAATATCACAAGAGGATGCAGCCGGATAAGCCTGGATTTAAAAAACTCCTTTAACCCCATCTTGTCAATGCGCCTGTCATAAGCGTAGGCGATCACGAAGCCCGACAGGCAAAAGAAGAAGTCGACTGCCAGGAACCCATGTCCCGCAAAGTTTTTACTGTAGTCGCTATACACCCATTCCAGGAAATGAAATATCACTACTACCAAAGCGGCTACTCCCCGCAGTCCGTCCAGCACTTCGTAGTGCTGCCTGGTTTTTAATAAATCAGGTTGGATCCTGATTTTAGTCAATGTTCCTGTTTCCATACAATGTCTCGCCCATTGAATATGATCAGGGCAACCGGTAAGATAAGCAGCAGAGCGGGGATTTGCAAGGCGAAAGGTTATTTTTTATGCAGCATAGCAATGGCATAACAGGTGTGCATACCTTCGCGCCTTTGTTGTTTAGTTGCTTTGCATGACTACAATCTCTCTATAAACTCCTGTACAATATCCCTTTTACGATCAGACACTGGTACTTTATCGCCGGTCAGCATTTCCAGGTAGCCGTCTTTAAAGTACTTGCTGATGTAATTGCCATTCACCAGGTAAGATTGATGGCAACGGATAAAAGTATCGGTGGGCAATAAAGGCTCGTAATCTTTCAGGATTTTAGACACTAATACAGAAGAGCCGTCCTTTAACAGGAAGGTGGTGTAACCCTTGTCACTCTTGCAATAGAGGATATCTTCTATGGGCACTATCTGGGTGAACTTGAAGTTCTTCAGCGCAATTTTACGGGGCCTGGTGTCTCCTTTGTAATAGTTGGAAGAAAGTTCCAGCTGTTGCCGGTTAAATTTATGCTCTTCTGTTTTTTTAAAGCAGCGGTCGACCGTTTCGTTGAAAATATTGGTTTCAATAGGTTTGAGCAGGTAGGCAAATGCACCCAGGTTCAGTGCCTGTATGGCGTATTGGTCGTATGCGGTGATGAAAATAATCTGGCTCGACTCCACGTTGATTTTGTTGAAAAGACTAAAGCTGTTCCCATCTTTGAGTTGTATGTCGGCCAATATCAGCTCGGGTTGCAGCTGGGGAATTTCTGTGACCGCCTTCGCTACATCGGCCGAATATCCCACTACCTGGAGGTAAGGGATATCACTTACCAAAGCCATGATATGTTTGAGAATATTCTTTTCGTCTTCGAGGATATATATAGTCATCTGATATCGTTTATGCTATTTGTATGGGAAGGTAAATGACGGTGAAAAAGCCGGTTCCTCCCGTTTTGGGGGCCGATTCAAACCATGCCTGGCGGCTCTGCTGGTTAAAGAGTACGTTCAGTCGCTCCTGTGTAATGATACGGGAAAGCGATTTTTTGCCGGTAGGGTTTTGTACCACTGCGTTTGCCCCGCTGCCATTATCTTCGATGGTGATCACCAAACGGGTAGGCTCTTCCTTGAAGCGGATTACCAGCCTACCTTTGTAGTCAATAGCTTTAAATCCGTGTTCAATGGAGTTTTCCACGAAAGGTTGAATCAGCATGGGAGGTATCAGTAGCTCTGAGCTATCCAGGTCGCCGTCTTCAATTTCATAATCGAATGCATTTTCATAGCGCATTTGCTGGAGTTCAATATAGTTTTTGAGGGAACGTGCTTCGTCTTCCAGGGTAACGAGGTCATTCCGGTTCAATTCCAGGATGTCGCGCATAAGTTTGGAGAATGCCACCAGGTAGGCATTGGCTTCATATTTTTTATCATCGCTGATCAGGCCCTGCAAGTTGGCGATGGCATTGTAAATAAAATGTGGGTTTAACTGCATTTGCCTGGTTTTTTGTTCCAGGATCAGGCGTTTGTTTTCTGTGGCCAGTCTTTCGTTCTTTTCTTTGAGCAACTTCTGACGATAGGCAACATAGCCGTAGGAGGCTACTGCTATCAGTAAGCAACAGATAGTTACAAATATCCAGCGTTGCTGGTTAATAATTTTTCTATTGAGATTGTTGGTAGTTTGGAGAGAGGCAATGGCCTGGTCTTTTTTCTCGGTCTGATATTGTGTATGCAGCTCTTCTATTTTGGCGGCTTCAATGTTTTCTTTATTGGCGCCGTAGATATTAAAAGCGTGGTGCAAGGCTGCCAGCGCCTCTTTATAGTTTCCCTTTTTCTTGTATGATTCATGTAATCCTTCGTAGACAGGTTGCAAGTTTACGTTAGACGTTTGTTGATTGGCCCATTCGATGCACAGCTGGTAGTAGTGAATCGCTGAATCGGGTTGGTTATTGCGGGTAAAGGCAGTAGCGAGGTTATTAAAAGCTATTTTATTCAATTGCCCATGCTGCGCCAGGTAATTAAAATATTTTCGCTGGCTTTCCACGGCTTTAGCGGACTCCTGTTCTATGGAATACACCTGCGATTCGTAGTCATACGTGCGGGCCAGGGCCAGGCTGTCGTTGATCAGGCGGGCAAAGGCGCGGGCGCTGTCGAGGTAGGCCTGCATTTTCCCTGGATTCGCTTGCCGGGCTGCCAGCATAAAGCAGATATCAAAGTAACGTTGCCGGATGGCCGGATGATCTTTGAAGGGGTGATGCGCATAGTACTTTTGGGTATACTCGATCGACTTGTTGATATTGGCATTGTTATAATAAGCTTTGGCCAGCAGGTCGTATAGCCGGTATACGAATACGCTGTTGTTTTTCTCTGCCCTTTCTACTGCAGTTATCGTTTGGCTTACCAGCTCTGCTTTGGCGATATTGAAGTTACTGATGGCGTTGTTAAACAGTACATAGTCTTTCAGTGCCGATAGATCTGTTTGCCCGGGGGAGGGGTTCATGAGATGATAGAACTGCGCACTGCTGTCCGCACTTTTACGGAGGTCGTACTGGTAGGCTTTGAAGTAGTTATACCAGGGATTGCTGTCCCGCTGCGGCGTTTGCGGGATACTGGCCAGCATTTCGTTTATTTTCTCCGCCCGCCTTTGCTGGGAGGAGGTGTCGAAAGATAGCACTGTGGCAATATAGAGCGAATCATTACCGTATTGCGGACTAATGGGCGCCGTTTTTTGCTGATCGTTTACCTGGCAGGAGGTAACAAAACAAAACAGGTAAAACAGCCCAAAGGCTTTGATGGTCTGACGGAAGATCGTGCTCACAGTAAGTTAATTGCGCTTTAGATAACGAAAAATTGTTTCAATATATATTATTTCTGTTTAAATCCCCTTACAGGTAAATAGAATGACTGCTTTTCAAAATTAGGGGTACAACCAATATCCGCTTACATAGATCAATAACTGCCGGGAATAAACAGATGTCCGGGGAGGGCAGGGGAATATTCGCAGCGCAATTACATGTAGATTATGCTATATGTATGGGGAATTTTGGTGTCTTTCTTTATTTTAGCGGTAGAAATGTAGATAATTTGATGCCGGAAAGTTCCCATAGTGACCTGGAGTTGATAAGCATGCTGAAGAGAGGTGATGTGGTAGCATTTGATATGCTATATTCCCGCCACTGGTCACGCATGTACCAGGCTGCCTTCCATTTGCTCCGGGACCAGGATGTATGTATGGACATTGTCCAGGACATTTTTGCCTGGCTATGGGAAAAGCGCGAGCAGCTCGACATCCAGGCGGTTCCGGCCTATCTGCGCAGCGCGGTGCGGTTTAAAGTGGCCAACTATATCCGTTCCGGCAAAGTGCGGGCAGATTTCTATACAGAGCTGGCCGGCTTATCTTTCCCCCAAACCCCTGGCCCCCAGGACTACCTGGAATTAAACGACCTGAAAGCGATTATCCAGCAGGTGATTAATCATCTTCCTGAAAAATGCCGGGAAATATTTCTCCTGAGCAGGGATGGTCAGCTGACCAATCAACAGATAGCAGACTTATTGAATATATCTATCAAAACTGTTGAAGCGCAGAAAACGATCGCGCTAAAACGCATTCGGGCCGCGGTAGATCCTTATCTGCTCGCTATGTTACTCCTGCCTGTGCTAACCCAATACAAATAAAACAGCCATCTCAAAAAAAAATTGAGATGCTTTTAAGGGTATGTCCTTTTACAACTGCCTATGTATAAGAACGGCTACGTATGACAAAAGAGGAAGTAATACTATTGGCGGAAAAAGTAGTATCTGGTACAGCTACTGATGCAGAGCTGTTGCAGTACAACCAATTGTTCAATGCTTTTCAGCAGCAGGGCGATTGGAACGGGCAGCTGCTGGGTGATCAGCAGCAGTTGGAAGCCGCTATCCGGGAGCGCCTGGAGCCAGTATTGCGTCGCCGTTCCGGAAAGATCATCCATTGGAACCGTTGGGCGGCTGCTGCCGCGGTAGCCCTGGTACTTGGTACCGGTTATTATCTCTACCAACACCAGCCGGCGCCGCTGGCGCCACAAGCCGTGCGTTTCCGCAATGATATTCCTGCACCAGCCGGCAATCATGCCGTGCTTACATTGGGTAATGGCCAACGTATCCTGCTTGATAGTGCCGGCAACGGTACGCTCGTGGTACAGGGACAAGTCAGCGTATCGAAAAATGCCGACGGGCAAATCACTTATGCCGGCGCCGATACTGCCAACAGCCTGAATACCATCCAGGTACCCAATGGCAGTAAACCATTGGCCATTCTGTTGGGCGATGGCACCAAAGTATGGATAGATGCAGGTTCTACGCTCACATATCCTGCCTCCTTCCACGGCAAGCAAAGAGAAGTGGCAGCTACGGGCCAGGCCTATTTTGAGGTAAAGCAAAACGCTCACCAGCCATTCCTGGTTACATCCGCCAGCCATAAGGCGACCATCGAAGTACTGGGGACCGCTTTCAATTTCCGGGCTTTCGGCGATGAAAGAAAAATGGAGGTGACCCTGGTCAATGGCGCAGTGAAAGTGAATACGCCCGGAGCCTCACAGGTGCTGCACCCGGGCGAAGCAGCGGCGGCTACTTCAGGCGGCTCATTGCAGCTGATGAAAAATGTGGATATACAACAGGCAACGGCCTGGAAAGAAGGACTGCTCTACTTCGACGGCGCCGATATTACCACCATCATGTCAACGTTACAACGATATTATAATATAGACGTCGTGTATCAAACCGATGTTAAAGACTTTTTTGTCGCTAAAATTCCGAGGGACGTCCCCGTATCTCAATTACTGAATCTGTTGGAGATGACCAATCTCGTGCATTTCAAAATTGAAGGGCGGAAAATTACCGTGATAAAATAGAACATACACCAGCCAGTTTTCCAAATCTGTAAGGAAGGCCACTTTACAGACGTGAGAAGGATTGTCACCATGCCGATTGACGTATTTATTCATCAAAAATCAACCAGAAGCTATGCTTGTAAGAAAGCTAACGAGTGCACTATGCCTACCGGAAAGGAAAAATAGAAAATGGGGCGCTAATTACTTCGGGACTTTACTGTTGCTGAGCTGCCTGTTAATAGCCGGTCAGACCTTTGCACAGAAAGTATCTATGAATATTAAATCCGGTTCGCTGGAAAAAGCATTCAAGGAAATAGAAAAACAAACAGGGTACAGCTTTATCTATGGGAAGAATCAAATGAGCCAGGCCGTGCCGGTCAACATTTCCGTAGAAAATGAACAACTCGACGCCGTGTTAAAATTGCTTTTCAATAACCAACCATTTACTTACCACCTGTCGGGCAAGTTTATTGCCATCCGGCTGAAAATCACAGGGGGGAATAACCTGGCCCCCACACGGGTATCAATTACTATCCAGGGACGAATCACCGATGCGCAGGGATCTCCTATTCCCGCAGTGTCGGTGGTGATCCCTGGTACACCCTTTGGCGCTATGACCAACGATAATGGAGATTATGTATTGAAGGATGTGCCTTCCGATGCTGTACTGATCGTCTCTTATCTCTCCTATGGAACACAGCGGATAATGGCCAATGGCCGTACTACCATTAATGTAGTACTGGAACAACAAACGAGGGCATTGGAGGAATCGGTGATCATCGGTTATGGTACTACCACTAAAAGAATGAATACCGGTTCTGTCAGTAGCATTACGGCAAAGGAAATCAGCAAGCAACCTATTTCCAACCCACTGGCCGCTTTGCCCGGCCGTGTTCCCGGGGTGCAAATCACCCAGCAGAATGGTTTGCCTGGTAGCGCTGCTATTGTACAGATCCGAGGACAAGGGTCTATGAACTCGGGCAATATACCGCTGTATGTGGTTGATGGTGTGCCCTTCACCAACTTCAACGGTTCTTATCCACCCACAGATAACCTCAATGCACTAGGTACCTCTGCTACCAATGGCGGTATCAGCCCTTTTAGCATGATTAACCCCGATGATATTGAACGGATGGACATCCTGAAAGATGCCGATGCCACCGCCATCTACGGCGCCAGGGGCGCCAACGGCGTCATCCTCATCACCACAAAAAAAGGGAAGTCTGGTAAAACAAGGGTTAACGTAAACGCCTATACGGGATCAGGAAAGGTAGGACACTTTATTCCGATGATGAATACAAAGGAATATCTCGACCTGAGAAGGGAAGCATTTAAGAATGACGGGCTCACCCCTAATACCGCTAATGCGCCCGAGCTAACCGTTTGGGACCAGAATGCCTATACCAACTGGCAAAAGCTGCTCGTAGGCGGAACAGCAAGGACCACAGATGCGCAGGCATCTATTTCCGGTGGAGATACTAAAACACATTTTATGTTTAGCGGCGGCTATCATAAGGAAACGACCGTATATCCCGGTAATTTCAACAGCCAGCGCTTCACCGGCCGTCTCTCTGCCGATCATACTTCTTCCGACAACAAGTTTTACGCTGCCTTCACAGCTAACTATTCCAACGATAAAACCATTTTGCCAGGATCAGATGTGATCTCGATGTATAACCTGCCGCCTAATATGCCCTTGTACGACAGTACCGGGAAATTGGCCTGGGTAAGCGGATTCACCAACCCGTTGGCGCTGTTGCAACGCCGTAATACCAATTCCACCGGCAACCTGATGACTAACGCCAACCTGCGCTATACCATCATCAAAAACCTGGACTTTAAAATAAATATGGGTTTTACCAATACCACGCTGGACCAGGCGAATCCGGTGCCGGCGTCTACCCAGAACCCGATTAACAATCCTCAGTCATATGCAACTTTTGCCAATACTAAATCACAGAACTACATTGTAGAACCTACCCTTAATTATACCATAGAGAGAAAACAGGATAGGCTGGGTCTCATGGTGGGGGGTACTTATCAGCGCAGCCTCTCTACCGGCCAGAATTTAAATGCGCAGAACTACAGCAGCGAGGCGCTGATGAGCTCCATTGTAGGGGCTGGTACTGTTACCGGTTCGGCTTCCTACTTCGATTACCGCTTTGCCTCTTTGTTTGGCCGGGTGAATTATGACTACAAACAAAAATACCTGCTCAATCTCACGTTCCGTCGCGACGCCTCTTCCAGGTTTGGCCCGGATAATATCTATGGCGACTTTGGCGCTGTAGGTGCAGCCTGGTTGTTTTCCCAGGAAGACTTTGCACAGGAAACTATGCCCTGGCTTAGCCTGGGTAAGCTGAGAGCCAGCTATGGATCCACAGGTAATGACCAGATCGGCAATTATATTTACCTGCCACTATTATCTTCTGCCGGAAGTTACCAGGGAGCTTCTTCCCTTATCCGGTCAACATTACCCAACCCAGGTATCAAATGGGAAACTACCCGCAAGCTGGAATTTGGCCTGGAGCTGGGTTTCCTGAACGACAGGATTTCATTTACCGGTAATTACTACCGTAATCGTTCTGCCGATCAGCTGCTTTCTGCGGCATTGGCTTTACAGTCGGGATACAACAGTTATACCGTTAACATGCCGGCACTGGTACAAAACAGCGGCGTGGAACTGGAACTGACAAGTCTGAATGTGAAAAGATATGATTTCGGCTGGACATCATCACTGAATGTAACTTTCTACCGGAATAAACTGGTAAGCTTCCCTGGGATAGAAAAATCTTTTTATGCCAGCAGCTACCTGGTGGGGCAGCCGATCGACCTGGTGCGGAAGTTTATCTACACCGGATACGATCCTAACACCGGTATTCCGCAGTACGAGGATGTGAATAAAGATGGTGCGATTGATTTTAACAACGACCGCCAAATTATTAAACCAGGACTTCCTTTCTTTGGAGGATTGAATAACACCGTTAGTTACAGGAACTGGGATCTCAGCTTCTTCCTGCAATTTAATCACCGTAAAGGTACTACGAATAATTTCAGCACCCCTATCGGTAGCAGCAGAAGTAACCAGAATACCTCCGTGCTCGACAGGTGGAGACAACCAGGAGATAACGCTACTTATCCGGCCGCGACCTCTACTTCAGGCACACCTATCTATCTCGGCTATACACAGTACAGCAGCTCCTCCGCCCTATGGGGAGATGCAAGTTACCTGAAACTGAGATCGGCAGCGATATCCTATTCTTTCCCGCAGCGGTGGCTGATGAAAGCTAAAATCAGTGGCCTGAAAGTATATGCAGAAGGACAAAACCTGTTTACCTGGACAAAGAACAAATACATTTATGATCCTGAAACCAGCGTGCCAGGAGGCCCTCCGGGATTGGGTACCGGCATGATCGCCATGCCTCCGCTGAGAACCATCGTATTGGGTGTTAATTGTTCATTCTAAAATCTGAATTCATGTTTCCTTTCACGATAAATAAAAAAGTAATCGCCTTGGTATTGTTGGCTGGTACTACCTTTTCTTCCTGCAGGAAACTGGTTGAAATAGGACCGCCTACCACCCAGGTGGGGCTCGACCAGGCCTTTGCTTCCGACGCCACCGCTACCAGCGCGGTATTGGGGATTTACAATGCATCATTTACACGCGATGCTTTGTTTCCACTCAGTGAAATGCCGGGACTTTCCGCCAATGAGCTGCAGAACAACGTTTCCAGCCCCGCGTTTGATGAGTTTAAAACTAATAGCATTAGCATTACCAACAGCGTGATTCAATACGTGCTCTGGGCCTATCCCTATTCCACACTCAGCCAGGCCAATGCCATGCTGGATGGGATCTCCCGCAGTACTACTCTGTCATCTTCTGTAAAAAATCAGTTAACGGGAGAAATAAAAGTGTGGAGAGCTTTTACGCTTTTTTACCTGGTAAACATGTTCGGGGATGTGCCATTGCCTGTTACTGACGATCCGATAAAGAACGCTACCCTGGCGCGGACGCCTGCCACCGAAGTGTGGGCGCAGATCCTCAAAGACCTCACAGAAGCGCAAGGGGTATTAACAGATGCTTACCCGGCAGCGCTGAGAACACGGATTAACCGGCAAACAGCTAATGCCTTGCTGGCGAGAGTTTACCTCTATCAAAAGCAATGGGCCAACGCAGAAGCAGCGGCTAATGCGGTAATAAATTCAGGTCTCTATAGCTTAAATAAAAACCTGAATACCACCTTCAGCAATTCCAGCAATGAAGTGATATGGCAGCTGGCTACGCTCAACGGCATATCCATCTACATGAACAATCGGGATGCCAACGGAGGAAGTTATACTGCTACGCCTGGCTCTGTGCCGGCAGTAACGTTAACGGATACACTGTACAACTCACTGGAACCGGGCGATCTACGTAAAGCCAACTGGGTGGCGGCTACCGATATCGGCGGTAAAAATTACAAGGTAATCACCAAGTATAAAATTACTTCGCTACCCGCGGGAGCTTCTACTGGTAACGAGTTTAACGTAATGCTGCGTCTCGCGGAGCAATACCTCGTAAGAGCAGAGGCGAGGGCGCAACAAGGTAACCTCGCCGGCGCCATTGCCGATGTAGACAGCATCCGCTCAAGAGCAGGATTGCCAATGCTCGATAACAGTCTTACGCAGCCTAACCTGTTGCTGGCGGTAGAACAGGAAAGGAAGGCAGAATTGTTTGGCGAGTGGGGCAACCGTTGGTTCGACCTGAAACGTACACCCAGCATCAGCGGCGGTGGTAAAACACGTGCAGATGATGTAATAGGAGGCATGCGTCCCACCACCTGGGCCAGCACCGACATCCTGTACCCGATTCCGGATGCACAGCGTATAGCTAACCCGGTTTTAACACAAAATCAAGGATACTAATTAATCTTAAACCACCATCTGTGATATGAAAAAAGTACTCCCCATCCTGCTCAGCGGCAGCTTACTGGCGGTGGCCGCCAACTCCAACGGGCAGGCCAAAATCAGCCAGGACTCGCTGATGCGGTATTATAATCGCCTCGCCAAAGGCAGCGACGCAGAGAAAGACCTGCTGTCGGATAAAATGTATGCATTGACCAAAAGCAAAAAAGAAACGGACTGGCTCACCGCCGCCCAATACTTTTACCAGCTGAAGAAAGGTAATTTAGGCGACTCTATCCGCACTGCGGCAGAAAAGAAATTTCCCGTCGGTATTGTTGTCAGGAATAAATCGGTTGAAACCATCTATAACGAAAACGACCCCGCAAAGAAAGAAGCATTGTATAAAGCCTGGGAGAAAAAATTTCCTGAAGGAAAGCTGGACAATGACCGGATCGTTTACGACTACGCCCGCAACGCCGTAGGCACCGCTTATGCCATAGCCGACAACCTGCCTAAAGCGCTGGAGTATGCCAACAGCATCGTATCGCCCTTCTGGAAAGGCCAGGGATGGGCGGGTACAGCGGAGCACATTGCCAAAAAGGGACACACCGCGGAAGCAAAAGTGCTGTTGAAAAAAGCGATCGAAGATGCATGGGAGTTTAAAACTACCCGTAAAAATGAAGAAGGCGCCAGATTCGCAGCCCTGGGCTATCCCGGTTACCTGAGCAGCTATGCCCAGCTATTATACAACGATAAAGAATACGATTCCGCCCTGGTATACCTGAAACGCGCAGAACAGGCCGAAACACCTGTCAGACCACAGGTAAACGAGATGTATGCAAAAGTACTCCTGGCCAAAGGCGACTATCCCGAAGTGTTTGCCCGCATGAGCGACATCGCCGCCCAGGGTAAACTGAACAGCAACAACAAGCCTCTATTGGCAGCCGCTTACGCCAAAGTGCGTAACGACAACAAGCTGGAAAGCTACATCGACTCCCTGAAAAGTGGACTGGACAAGAAAATGCAGGAGGAATTTGCCAAACAAATCATCCAGGAACCGGCGCCCGGCTTTACTTTAAAGGATGTAGACGGCAACACCGTATCTCTTTCCGACTACAAAGGCAAAACCATTGTGCTCGACTTCTGGGCTACCTGGTGCGGCCCTTGCAAGGCCTCTTTCCCAGCCATGAAAAAAGCCATGGAAAAGTATAAGAACGATCCAAATGTAAAATTTCTCTTCGTACATACCTGGGAAAAAGAAGCCGACGCCCCTGCCAGCGCTAAGAAATTTGTTACCAGCAATAACTATCCGTTCGAAGTGCTGATGGACCTGAAAGATCCGGCTACCGGTGTTAACAAGGTAGTAGATAGCTATAAGGTGCAGGGCATTCCTACTAAGTTTGTGATCGATGGAAAGGGTAATATTCGTTTCCGTTTCACCGGTTTCAGCGGTGGTGATGATGCCGCCGTGGCAGAAGTTTCTGCGATGATTACGTTAGCGAATCAGCAGTAGGTAAGTTTTAGAGTGATGAATAACGACAGCGAAGGGATATCTCTTCGCTGTCGTTGTTTTAATCATCCTTGCTTATTAAATAAGAGCGCTTGATATAGCGATATTGTTTCGTTTATAGCAAGCTTGATAGTAGCTTTCCCAGGGTGAATATTTCGCCATTTTACGGCAAAAATACATTTCGCAGCACATTACGACATTTTTGTCGTAATTGACGGCAAAAGAGCTTATTTTAGCAAGCTCATCATATGATATCATTGTCCTTATTTTATTCTAAGTTTTTGAAAAAGCTGATATCATTTCTTCATAAAACACTACATTGTTACATAATAGCACTAAAGCTGACGGCTATATGAAAGATGAACTTCTCCTGGAAAACATCGAACGTTATATTCATCTTGAAAAAGAAGAAGCCAACCTGTTATATTCCCTGTTAACACCCCGTTCTCTCAAAAAGAAAGCATTCCTGCTCCGGCAGGGCGAAATCTGTAAAACGGAGAACTTTATTACCAAAGGTTGCCTGAGAATGTACTCCATCGATGAAGGTGGTTTTGAGCACATCGTTATGTTTGGCGTGGAAGGCTGGTGGGTAAGTGATCTTTTTAGCTTCTTTACCGAGACCACCTCAGAATATTATATAGACGCGCTGGAAGACACCGAGCTGTTACAGATTTCGAAACCGGATCTTGAACGATTGTATGAGCAGGTGCCTAAGTTTGAACGCTTTTTCAGGATACTGTTGCAGAACGCCTTTGTAGCACAGCAACGCCGTATTAATCAAAACCTTTCCTTTACAGCCGAACAGCGTTACCTGGATTTCATAAAAAAATATCCCCAGCTGGAACAGCGTATCCCTCAAAAGCAGGTGGCAGCTTATTTAGGCTTTACACCTGTATTTCTCAGTATGCTCCGGAAAAAGCTAAGCCGGCAATAATTTCTTCAACCAGTTTAATTTTTTAGATTTTCCTGCGTCGTTTATTTGGGATTCTAAATACACACAAATAGATGAAACAGCAAATTTTTGGCACACGCAATGACTGGACAGGCCTGATCTTGCGTCTCACAATCGGCCTGATATTATTTCCCCATGGCGCGCAGAAAGTACTCGGGTGGTTTGGCGGCCCGGGGTTCAGTAGTGAAATGGCCTTTTTTACAGATACCCTGCATTTACCCTGGCTGATTGCGTTCCTTGTGATCGCCATTGAGTTCTTCGGCGCAATTTCCCTGATCATCGGTTTTGCCTCGAAGATATGGTCAGTAGCTATGATCATCCTGTTTATCGGTATCATTTTCACCGCGCACGTAGACAACGGCTTTTTTATGAACTGGTTCGGCACACAGAAAGGAGAGGGGTATGAGTATCATTTACTGATAATAGGCCTGTCGCTCGCCTTGCTGGTAAACGGCAGCGGCAAATATGCGGTCGATAATATTATAATTAAGCCGGTGAAAGTACCACTATCCGCCCTGGCAGTGTCGGGCGCGTTGCTCCTGTTATTTACGGCCTGTGATCAGGCAGGTCCGGCAGTAGCGCAAAAAAATAAGCAGTTGGTGGAACGCTATTTTAATGAAGTTTGGAATAAGGGGCATGTGGAAGTACTGGATGAATTATTGAGCCAGGATTACATCAATCATACGCCATCTGTGCCCAATCCGCCAAAGGGGCCAGGTGGTTTGAAACCCATTGTAAATGCAATCCGGAAAGCTTTTCCGGATTTGCATTATACTATCAAAGATGTTATTGCTACCAACAACAGGGTGGTGGCCCGGGTGACAATGACTGGTACGCAAACGGATACTTTATTTGGTATACCGCCTACTGGTAAACAGGTGAGCGTTAACCAGATCAATGTCGAAGAAATAGTGGATGGTAAAATAGCAGCGCACTGGCGGGTTACCGATGAGCTGACAATGATGAAGCAACTGGGAGTAGTAAAATAATTGGTTTAGTCCAGCATCTTCCTCGAGTACTTGTTTTTGTATTCCACCGGGGTCATACCTGTGTTACGCCTGAAAACATCCCGGAAAGTCTGCGTGTCGGTATAGCCAACATTCAACATTACTTCCTGGATAGACTTTCTGCCGATTTCCAGTTGTTTTTTAGCTCCCTCAATTTTAACCCGCTGTATATATTCGGCAACGGTATTCCGGGTAGCTTTTTTAAAGCGACGTTCAAAAGACCGCCGGCTCATGTTGAAATGTTTCGCTAGCTCATCAACCGTGAGTTTGTTTTTATAATGCTTTTCAATATACAACTGTACCTCTTTGATGTTCTCGTCGTGATGATCTTTCAAGCCATGGAACACGATGAAAGGGGACTGTATACTTTTATCGAGATCAATGACGAAATATTTGGCCGCATAGATGGCGATTTCCCGGCCCGCATATTTTTCCACCAGGTGTAGCAGTAAATTCCAGTAGGCATTTCCGCCTCCGCTGGAATACAGGCCGTGCTGATCGGTGATCATGCGTTCATCTGCCACATCGATAGAAGGGTAGTAGTACTTCAGCTCATTGGCATAACTCCAATGGGTAGTACATTGCCTGCCTTTCAGGAGACCGGAGAAGGCAAGTAGAAAAACACCGGAACTTAAACAGGCGATTTCCACACCCTCTTTATATTGTTCGGCTGCCCACAGCGAGTAGGGCGTATTAAGCATTACAGCAGTGCTCATGTCGCCCGTCAGGGCGGGAATAATAATGAGGTCGGCGGCTTGTATGTCTTCCAGCCGCATATCAGGGGTTACTTTAAAAAGACCGCCATTGTACTTTACCTCCTCGGTAATACCGGCCAGCCGTACGTCAAACAGCGGCTTTTTCCCACGATCGGTCAGAAAGGTGTTTACCATGGTAAAAACATGCTGACAGTCGGCAATGGAAGCCACCGCGGCATTTCTTACGGTGAGGATGAATATTTGTATCATAATCACCAAATATAGATCAAATGCGTGACGCAAATACCCACCATAAGTTGCCGTATTTACCATTTATACCAACTGCTTTCTGTCTTTACCTTTGTTCCCATTAAACACATCATCATGCAAGCAATCACCACCTATTTCAATTTCCTGGGTAATACCGAAGAGGCCATGAATTTCTACAAATCTGTTTTTGGAGGAGAGTTTACCTCGTTTACCCGTTTTAAAGACGCTCCCGGCAGCGAAAATATGCCCCCTCACGAGCGGGATAAAATTATGAATATCATACTGACCACAAAAAGCGGCGCGATTCTTATGGCGACCGACTTTCTTGAGTCTATGGAACAGAAAGTGATGTTGGGGAATAACATACACCTGGTAATCCATGCCGATTCAGAAGAGGAAGTGGATACCCTGTTTAAAGCACTTTCAGCTGGTGGGAAGATTGAAATGCCGGTGAATAAGACTTTCTGGGGAGCTTATTTCGGCATGTGCGAAGATCGGTTTGGGATTAAGTGGATGCTGAGTTATACGTATCCTGCTGGAAATTAATTGAGCGTTTGGTATATACTGGTTGCCCGTTGGATGCCGGTTCGTATGCCTCTTTGAATGCCCGGCGTTTTTGAGAGAAATTTTAAAAAGTATGATGAAGAGGCTGTGCCAGCACAGCCTCTTCATCATACTTTTACAGGCCCAATAAGCTCGCCGCATTCCCACCAGCTATCTTCGCTACGTCTTCAGGAGAGAGCGGAATACTTTCCAACAGTTGCTTCCCTGCTTCGTTTGTGCTGAAAGGATAATCTACCGAAAACATAACATTATTGATACCAAAAGTTCCTAATGCAGCCATTAGTGGAGGTAAAGTGAAAATCCCGCTGGTGGTAATGTGAACCTGATCGCGCAGGGTTTGGCTAACTTCCCGCCGATGATACCCTGTCCCGGAAACCTGGAATTTTTCATCCAGCCGCGACATCATCATAGGTATCATTTCTCCCATATGCCCAATGATGATCTTTAACCCGGGATACCGGTCTAATGTTCCGGTGATGATTAAACGGAGTACGTGCAGGGCTGTTTCTGCATGCCATCCCCAGCCGCCACAAGCCAGCATTACGCCCATTGATCCAGGCAGATCGTTGTAATAGGCTTCGGCCACAGCTTCAGGCGGCAGGCCGGGATGCAGGTAAAGGGGCATTTGTAATTGTTCTGCTTTTTGCAGTAATGGCCTGAATCCGGGAAGATCCAGGAATTTACCATTGGTGAGCCCATTAATCAGGGCGCCACAGAAATGATGTTCTTCTTTTGCCCTTTCCAGCTCGTTTGCCGCTGCGGTTGGAGATGACATAGGTAAATGTGCGAAGGCCTTAAACCGGGTAGGATGTGCGGCAATTCTTGCGGCAAGGATATCATTGTACCTCATGGCAAATTGCAGCGCTTTCCGGGGTGGTAAACTTTCTGCGCCCCTTCCTACTACAGACAATACCTGCATATCAATACCATTATCGTCCATTGATTTTAGGCGGACGTCATTGATGTCAGCCAGTTTCTCCACTGCTTGCGGAGGCAAAGGCCATTGCTGTATCTCATTGGCAAACTCGGGTAAGGCAATGTGTTCTTCTAATGTTATAATACGCATAGCTGATTGAATTGGATGAGCTGCAAAAGTCCAGCTATCCAATAGCTATATTATTGATCCGGATCAAATAATCAGGATCCGGATTTTATTCTGCTAAGTGCTTCCTGGGTAATATTGAGATAATTGGCCACTAACTTATTAGGTAAACGGAGCACCATCTGAGGGTTTTCTTTCAGCAACAGTTGATAGCGCTCTCGTGGATTTAGTGTAATAAAATCTTCCAGTCTGCTGGTGTTGATAATATAGGCATGTTCAAGAAAGCCACGATAGAATTTTTCCCAGTTGGGAACAGTGTTTAATAGGGAATAAAAATCCTCGCGATGAATATATAGTAATTCCGATTGTTCCACGGCTTGTGTATCTTCTTTAAGTAATGTGCCACCAATAAAAGATGCCAGGGAGGTAGAAAAGGAATTTTCGAAAGCAAACCGGCGTGTAGCTTCTCGTCCGTCTGGTTTTATGTAATATACCCGTAAACATCCTTTGTTGACGAAAAACATTCGTCTTGATAGTTCTCCTGTTCTGCCAATGATCTCATTTTTTTTTGTAATCAGGAGATGAAAACAAGAAAGTACTTGCTGCAAATCAGCTTCACTTAATTGAATCCTGTCTGTAATAAATTTAGTCAGCTGTTCATGCATACTAATTGATTATTATAGCAATAATAAACAAAAGCAGCACGATTTTAACCCCTGGATATAAATTGTACCGCATTCGCCCTGAAAAGCTCCATCTTAATGTCGGGGTTGCCGGTACCTTTGACGTAGAAAAACAGAATATTCTGTTTTATAAATCAAATGAGAGAGAAATCATATAAAGCACGTCAAAAGGTATTGGAAACAGCAAGCACCCTATTCCATCGTCAGGGGTATCAATCTACTGGAATCAACCAGATCTCGGCAGAATCGGGCGTCGTAAAATCAAGTATTTATCAGCACTTCCGTTCTAAGGAGGAATTGGGAGCAGAATATCTTAAAAGCCGACATGTTTACTGGTTTGATCGCCTGAAAGATTTCATCGGTTCAGCAAAAACGCTGTCTGAAAAATTAAATGCGGCATTTGATTTTATCAGCTACATCAATGCTGAAGAAAATTATAGAGGCTGTGCCTTTTTAAAGATGTTGGCTGAAATTCCAGCAGATAATGAGGTGATTATGAAAATAATTAAGGAACACAAAGAAGTACTACGAACCTTTTTTGGCGAGATGCTTACCGGAAAGCCTATTGATCCGGATGTTGTTTACCAGCTTTTTGAAAGTGCAATCCTGGAAAGTCAGCTTTTTAGAACCGATTGGCCGATAGATACAGCAAAACGTTTTATTCATTCAATACTAATAAAAAATTAATCATGGAACAGAAACTTCCTTTACCCCCGTTCACGCTTGAAACTGCCCTTCAGAAAGTTCAATTGGCAGAAGATGCCTGGAATAGCCAGGACCCGGTAAGAGTATCATTAGGTTATACAGTTGACAGCGAATGGCGCAACCGCTCTACTTTCGTCAACGGCCGGGCAGAAATCGTAAAATTCCTAACCGGTAAATGGGAAAGAGAATTAAACTATAAGCTTAAAAAAGAGCTTTGGGCATTTACCGATAACCGCATAGCGGTTAGGTTTGAATATGAATACCAGAATGTAGACGGTCAGTGGTTCCGCGCCTACGGTAATGAGAACTGGGATTTTAACGAGCATGGCCTTATGCAGCGAAGGTTTGCCAGCATAAACGACGTGGCGATCAATGAAACTGACCGCCGCCTCAGGTAATACCGTATGGCAGGCCAGTAAAAAGTACCGCAATTGAGCTGGTTAGCACCCGGCCCGCGGGTATATAACCAATAATTTTGAATCCTAATGATCTCCGTTAGTATCATTAGGATTCTATCACCTGTATTATTTGACATTATGAACAGAAAACAAAGTACAGCTTTGATTATCCAAACGATCAAAGCTAAAAAAGTGACTTACCAGGCATTGGCGGATGCCATTGGCAAAAGTTTGGTCTGGACTACGCTGGCGCTGCATGGGCAGGCTACTATGGATGACGCTGAAGCAGCAAAAATAGGTGAGATACTATCGCTCGATCAGGAGGCCATAAATTTATTAAAAGAGATTCCGTTAAGAGGCTCCCTGGAACAGATCCCACCCACAGACCCCACCCAATACCGGTTCTATGAATTACTAATCGTTTACGGATCAACGCTAAAAGCGGTTATTAATGAGAAGTTTGGTGATGGTATTATGAGTGCCATTGATTTTACCATGGATATTGACAGAGTAGAACATCAGAATGGCGATCGGGTTAAAATCACGATGGAAGGGAAATTCCTGCCATTTAAAAAATATTAGCAGATGGAAACAAAAAACATGTTAGATGAAGATAGTTATAATGCTTTATTGAAAGGCAATAAGGATTGGGTTGCAGGAAGGCTGAAAGAAGATCCTGAGTTTTTTATTGAACTGGCCAAAGGCCAGCATCCGCAGGTGCTGTGGATAGGCTGCTCAGATAGCCGTGTGCCGGCCAATGAAGTTACCGGAACAAGGGCCGGTGAAGTCTTTGTCCACCGCAATATTGCTAATGTTTGCGTTCATTCCGACATGAACATGTTAAGTGTATTGGATTACGCGGTAAATGTGCTTAAGGTAAGGCATGTTATTGTAGCCGGCCACTATGGTTGTGGTGGGGTAACCGCCGCCCTCAGCAAGCATCAGTTTGGCATGATCGATAACTGGTTGCGCAATATTAAGGATGTTTACCGTCTGCACAGTCATGAGCTGGATCGTATAACCGATGAAACGGCCAAAGTAAATCGTTTGGTGGAGCTGAACGTAATAGAACAGGTTTACAATGTTTGTAAAACAACTATCCTTCAAAACGCGTGGAAGGAGCGCAGTGATTTACAGGTGCATGGCTGGGTTATAGACCTGGCCACTGGTCTGGTCAAAGATATGAAAGTAACCAACAGTGGCGCCGAAAATCTGGGTTATGTATATGAATTAAACCAGAAACATGCTGCATATTAATTAATCATTGCTATCTTACGGTAAGGCTATAGATTTATATCATGATATGAAAAGTGGATTCCCGGTATACGATATTTGTAAATTCTCCGTCAGTCAGCAACAAGACGTCATTATCAGCCAGTTAGGTCCGTATTTAGCGGCACTGCAAAAGCTCCATTTTCCACATCGCCATGATTTCTACCACCTGGTGCTGTTTACAGCAGGTGGTGGAAGCCATTCAATCGATTTTCAGAATTTTCTTGTTCAACCATTCCAGTTTTATTTTATGGCGCCGGGCCAGGTGCACAGCTGGAGCTTCGAGGGGGAAATAGATGGGTTTGTTATTAATTTTAGAGCGGATTTTTTTAAATCCTTTTTGTTGAATCCCGATTATTTGGATCAGTTTCCCTTTTTAGGTACCCAAGTAGACCATTCTGTTATCGAAATTCCTGTTGACAGTAGGCCAGTACTAATCGACCTGTTGAATCGGGCAGTGCTGGAATCAGAAAACAAGCGGCGGTTTCGTGTAGACACGATTCGTGTAATGTTATTGCAACTATTTTTGCTGATCGGGGAAATAAACACTTCGGAGAAATATCAGACTTTAGAATCATCCAAAAGCACCTTATTAAAGCGCTTTGAAAAACTAATTGAACATAACTACCTGGAATTGCGCCGACCCAAGCAATATGCAGATATCTTATGTGTCACCCCCAATTATTTAAATGCGGTATGTAATGATGTACTAGGAACATCAGCCGGCGACATTATCCGAAACAGGATCGTGTTGGAGGCCAAGAGAAAGTTAATTAACCTGAACGTTACTGTTACAGAAATTGCCTATAGCCTGAACTTTGAAGACAATTCTTATTTCTGCAAGTTCTTTAAAAAACAAACTGGCCTATCGCCCAATTCCTTTCGAAGTGCTATCCACTAAATTAACGGGTAGCACCGGATGTTACCATGGCTTATTAGTTTTTCCGAATTGTGATAAAAAATGTCGTCTATCTTAAATCTGAACGAAAAATTCGTAACAAATTAATAATCAGCTAAGAAGTAGGGGTTATTCAGAATAAGTCCAGAATTAATCTTGGTAATTTTGTTTATTATGAACTTTAAAAATTGAAATGACATTTATAGGTATTGGACCTCATTTGGCTAAGGGACCGTTTTTAAAAAATATCACGCCCGATATCAATAGGGAGCGCCATTGGATAATATACTACCATTTGATGATAAATTTGACTTAGTTTTTCATTTCCAACAGCTCGATATTTACACACTTAATCCTTACCGGTTATTTATATAGCTTATTTTTTAATCCTGCTTATTTTAGAAATAGTATTATAAAGTCCTAAAGGAACCTTTTTATTTAAATAGGACATTCGGTGTTTAGTCCCATTCAACTATTTTTATGATATCAGTGAACTCAAAATTTTAAGATGGAGCAGGTACTTGAAAATGAGGAGTTGATATTGAAAGAAGTCGCAGCTGGTAATAGGGCCGCGTACTCAAGTTTGTATCGACATTATTTCTTCCGGTTAAACCGGTTTGTACAGTTTTTTTGCCAGAACCAGGAAGATACAGAGGAGATAATACAGGATTGCTTTTTAAAAATATGGGAAAGGAGAGAGACTTTAGTGAATATCCGGTCTTTTGAAAACTACCTGTTCCGCATGGCCCAAAACAGGTTATTTGATATCGCCAAACAGAAAGAGAGACGCCTTAAAGTAATTAAGCATGCGTCTTTAAATATACATAATGAAGATGATGTGGTAGAGAAGGAGGTTATTTTTAACCAGTACCACCAATTAAGCCAAAAGGCCATTGAGCAACTGTCTCCCAGGAAAAGGGAAATTTTTCTTTTGAGTACACAGAAGGGGCTCTCGTTGGATGAAATAGCGGCAATAACTGATTTGTCAAGGGCTGCCGTAAAGAAGAACCTCTATTCTTCCGTTCATTTTATTAAATCTTACCTGCGGTCTTATGCCGACTGGCCGCTGATATTCCTTATAATTTCTCTCTTTTTTTAAATTTTTTTCAGGAAATGGTATCCGGATTTAACTGAGAACAGTCTTACTAATGTAAGAACGTTTTGAAAGCATCATTGGGAGGTATCGTTTCCCCTTTTTTCAACTCTCTACTTTACTATGATGGAGCAAAGGAAAATAATAACGCTTTTAAGAAAATATGCGGCCGGTGTTTTGACTCCGGAAGAAAATGGCCTGTTAAGGGGATGGCTGGAAGAAGTAGATGCTGATACCTTTCATAAGGTATTGGACGAAAGTGGGGTAGAAGAAATGGAACCTGCTCCTGATCTCGAGGCATTTTCTGCAAGAATGGAACGCAGGCTGGATGAAACAGATCGTCCGCTTTTAAGGTTACACGGGTGGAAACGCTGGACTTCAGCAGCAGCGGCTATTCTATTGCTGCTCGCGGTGGGGTATTATTTTGCAGGGAAGACAAATAAACAGCAAGAAACTGTGATGATTGCTAAAGCCGATAATCAGCCTGGTTCCAATAAAGCAATACTGAAACTTTCCAATGGAAGGGTGGTCCCCTTAGATGAGAGTACAGGTCATGTGTTTGGCAAACAAACAGAAAACGCTATCATCGGCAAGGACAGTGGAACGATAGAATATATAGCTGGTCAGTCGGCGCCGCCAACAGTGGCGTATCATACCCTGATTACTCCCAAAGGTGGACAATATAAGGTTATTCTGCCTGACGGAACCAAAGTGTGGCTGAATGCAGCTTCCTCTTTATATTATCCGACGGCATTTACTGGCGCAGAAAGAGAGGTAGTCCTGACAGGAGAAGCTTATTTTGAGGTGGTACAACAGGCCGCTCATCCTTTCAAGGTAAAGGTAGGGGGGATCGTAGTAAATGTTCTGGGTACCAGTTTCAACATTTGTGCTTATAAGGAAGAAAAACAGATCCTGACTACATTGGTGGACGGTGCTGTTAAACTGCAATCCAATCAGGCAGCGGTGATGCTCAAACCGGGTCAGGAAGCTAACTATGAAGAGGGGGCAACTGAGTTCACGAAAAAAGAAGTTGATGCAGATATCGCTATCGCATGGACAAAAGGACTGTTCCGGTTTGAGAATGATGATATCGTCACCATTACCAGGAAAATTGCCAGATGGTATGATGTGGAAGTGCAATTTGAGGGCAAAATGCCCACCCGGAAGTTTATTGGAGTGCTGAGTCGTCAGGAGGCTTTGTCAACCGTACTAAAAATATTGGAAGGAACAGACGTTCATTTCCGTCAGGAGGGTAAAAAACTGATTGTGACATCCAAATCTCATTAAATTATAGTATTCCGCCAATTTAAAACCACCACAGTTCTCACTTTTAAACAACATCAAAATTTATAATGAAGTAAAAAGCACCTGAGTACAAATAACAAAAAAACCGGGAAGCGGCCTAATGCTCCCGGTTGGTTTTGTAATATTCTACAATCGCTCTAAACAATTGTTTTCAATTACCTAACAATGCAAATTTATGTTATTTATTGATTTTCGCAAGGGCACGCGAACGGGTCCCCTATGCTTCACTCTTACAGGTAATACAGGCGATCAATTTACAAGAGAAAGTTCCACGATTAAGAAGACCACGGGAATGAAGAAAAATTGGAGAGGAATAAGTAAAGTAAGCCGTATGCGCCCTTGCCAAGCCAAAATCTTTTCAGTAATGAAATGGACAGCTGTTTTTATGTTGGCAGCCTGTTTACAGGTAAGCGCAAAGGGCTTTTCGCAAGAAATAACCTTGTCTGTTGAGAAGGTACCTCTCAAAAAAGTATTCCTGCAATTGCAGCAACAAACCGGCTATTATTTTCTGTGCGATCTGGATTTGCTATCCAAAGATGATCTTGTATCGATTCATGTAGAAAAAGGCAGTATTGATAAAGTGCTTAGCCTTTGTTTTCCATCAAATAATTACACTTATTCGGTGGTGGAAAAAACAATTCTGATCAAAAAGAAGGAAGCTCCGTCAGTAGCAACTCCGAAAGATTCATTACCGGTGTTGCGGGGTGTTGTTACCGGTGGAAAAGGTGCGCCAATACCGGGTGTTACGGTAAAGGTCAAAGGGTCTTCCAAAGGTACGGTGACCAATGGAAACGGCGAATATGCCTTATCAGGTGTACCACCTGAAAGCGTGATCACTTTTACTTTCATTGGTATGAAAACGGTGGAAGCGAAGTTGGAGGGTAAACGGGCACTGGATATTATCATGGAAGAAAATGTGGTAGGGATGAATGAAATAGTAGCAGTGGGATATGGTACGCAGAAGAAGATTTCAATGACAGGTGCTATATCCACTATTCAGGCGAAGGACATGGACAAAATACCTGCGTCTAACTTATCTAACGTATTGGCAGGACGGCTTGCTGGTATGTATGTGAGGTCTTCCACCGGCGCACCTGGTACGGGATCTAGTGTCAGGGTACGCGCCTCTGCCTCCTGGAATGCCAGTGACCCCTTGTATGTTATCGACGGTATTGTCAGAGATAAAACCAGTTTTGATGCATTAGATCCAAATGAGGTAGACCAGATCAGTGTACTGAAAGACGCTGCTTCCGCGGCCGTATATGGCTCGAGAGCCGCAAACGGTGTTATACTCGTAACTACCAAAAAAGGTGTGTCGGGCAAAATGCGAGTTGAGTACAATGCTATTTTCAGCACGGAAAGAGTATCTAGTTATCCAAAGTATATGGATATGAAAACGGCGTTGAAAACTACGCAGTCAGTTGAGGGAGGTATTTCTGATGAAGAAATTGATTGGGTACTGAAGGCTAATCCCGGTGGGATGGCCAATTTTAATGCCGTATACAAGAATCCCAATAGCCAGAAGCACTCCGTAAGCTTATCCGGCGGAAATGATAAGTTTACCTATTATTTCGGAGGGTCTTTCTTCAATGAAAATGGATTCCTGCCTAATGTCTGGTATAAAAAATATAATCTCCGTTCCAATATTTCCTCCAAAATAACAAAAGACCTTACAGTGAGTCTGAATCTGGCCAATACTTATGGAACGAGTAACCGGTTTAATTTCCTGGATGACAATAGCGCTGATTTAAGCGGGCTATGGGGAAAACTGTTGTATTGGGATGTATTTTCTATTCCTTATGTGGATGGAAAGCCCGTTAACCCGGGATGGGTAGGGAATCTGCCTGAAATGATGAAGAACAGTGGTTATATGAGAAATAATGACCAGCATGTGGATGCGTTAATCAAGGTGGACTATAACGTACCTTTTGTACAAGGACTCTCCTTACACACTTCCTACAGCAGGAATATCGATAATAATTTTGTGAAGGAATTTGGACAAAAACAGACCCTTTATAATTTCAAACGTACCGGGCCTAACAGTCGGATTGTGACGGATGAGATAATCGGCACCGTGAAAAGCGGTAACCCGGTATTGGAGTATATCAGTAATGAATATACGAAATCAGATGCTTACCAGTTTAATACGCAGATCAACTATGACAGGCATTTTGGCAAGCACTATATAGGGGCTACAGCCGTTTATGAGCAATATGAATATCAGAGCTACTATTTTGGTGCATCCAGAAATAACTTCCCGCTTTTTCCTGTTGATCAGTTTTTTGCTGCCAGCAAGAATAACAGTGATTGGGGCACAACCGGTAAAGAAGGACAGGATGCCCGTTTATCTTATATAGGAAGATTGATCTATGAGTATGGTGGTAAATATTTTTTCTCCAGCTCAGTTAGAAGAGATGGCTCTATTAAGTTTGCTCCTGACCAGCGTTGGGGTTGGTTTCCATCCGTTTCTGGCGGTTGGCTGGCTTCAGAGGAAAGCTGGTATAAGTCTTCCAACCTTTTCAAAACCGTTAATATGATCAAACTCCGTGGTTCCTATGGTATTACGGGCGATGATGGTATTGGTGGCTGGAAATGGGTGGACCAATATAATATCCAGACAAGTACTTTTTACGTAGGTAACCCTGCTAATGCTATGCCGCGGCTCAGTTATGGCGGTATTCCCACCTCTTCCCTTACCTGGGAAAAATCAAAATCGGTGAATATTGGCGTTGATCTGAGGATACTGGATCAATTGAGTTTCACTACTGAACTATGGAAAAAGCATACTTATGAAATTCTGGGGGAGCGGGCATTGGTACTGCCTTCAGAATTTGGCGGCAAACTACCTGCGAGCAATTATGGAATAGGGGATGCTAAAGGGATTGACTTTGAATTGGGATTTACTAGTAACCCATCAAAAGCATTTACTTATAACATCAAAGGAACATTTGGTTTAGCCACCACTAAAACCATTCTTAAAGACCATGCCACCAATGTGCAGCCTTATGATAATCCGGAAGGCAAAACTTCTTCCTACGGTACCGGTTACCAGGCCACTGGCATTCTCCGGTCTCAGGCAGATATTGATAAACTGCCTGCAAACTACACCATATTAGGCGCCAAACCTGAGCTGGGTATGATGAATTTTGAAGATATCAGTGGGCCCGATGGAAAACCTGACGGGAAAATAGATTCCTATGATAAAAAGGTGATCGGAAATTACATGGGACCCGATAAGGCGCCCGTATCTTTTGGACTCCTGCTGAACTTCAACTATAAAGGATTTACGCTGGATATGCTTTTTGCTGGCACGGCAGGATTTAATTTGACTTACAACGATGCATGGGGCAGAAGCCTAGGAGGCGGCGGAAAAATTCCAATTTATCATGAAGATGCCTGGTCATCCACCAACCCTGGAGGTAGTACACCGAAATTGTATACAGGGGGAGATGCGAGAGCCAATGGTTACAAGGAAGTATCCACCTATAATACCTACCGGGCTGATTTTGTACGAATGAAATACCTGAACCTGGGTTATAATATTCCTAAATCGGTATTGAGGATTACGGGTATCAGTAATATCCAGGTGTATGCTTCTGGTACCAACCTTTTCTATCTGTCCAAATTTAAATTCTATGATCCTGAAATAGGAGGCTTTACCAGCTACCCTATCATGAAGAATTTTGTTTTAGGATTTAATGTTCAGTTCTAACAATAGTCAAAGATGAAGAGATTATTCATACTACCTATCATAATAGCGGCTACAGGTTGCTTTAGCGGATGTACAAAAATTCTGGATAAACAGAACCTTACCGCTGTTTCTCCCTCCGATGTATGGACCAACGCCAGTATTGCCCGCGCATACCTGGATGATATCTACGCCAATTTAATGCCGGGTAATCCTGGCGGCAGCGCTAACGGAACTGATGAAGGGGTGCCTTATCGAAAGCAAACAGATGATTGGTTGACCGGGATGGCTACCTTTGATTCCAACGACGGCTTTGGCGTGTACGACAAGATCCGCACCATCAATATGCTGCTGGATAATATTGACAAGGCTACTTTTGATCAGACTTCCCGCAACCAGATTAAAGCACAGTCGCTTTTTTGGAGAGCATGGGCTTATTATGGCCTGGTGAAAAATTACGGAGGAGTACCGTTGATCCTGACGGCGCAGGCGCCTACGCAGGATCTCACAGCGCTGGCCATGCCAAGAAGTAAAACATCTGAGTGTGTTACGCAGATTATTAAAGACCTGGACGATGCCATTACGCTCCTGCCAGATGCATGGACCAGTGGAGATATTGGCAGGATCGATAAGGGGGCCGCAATGGCGTTTAAAGGACGTGTGCTGCTGTTCTTCGCCAGCCCGCTGTTTAATCCCTCCAATGATCCCGCAAAGTGGCAAAAAGCCTACGACGCTACTAAAGCAGCCAAAGAATACCTGGAAGGGCAGGGTAAGGGATTATACAGCGACTATAGTAAGATCTGGGATGATGAACTCAACAAAGAAGCGATCATGGTGAGACGATTCCACTATCCTGAAGCAGTATATTATCAGGGTGGCCTTATCCCGCTCGATTTTTCCGGTGGAAATGTTGGCCAGGACCGTCCTTCTCTGGAACTGGTAAACGCCTTTCCTATGAAAGATGGTAGTGCCTGGAATCCGGCGACCATGTCATACGATACCTTATTTCGCAACCGGGACGACAGATTTTATGCCAGTATCTACTATAATGGTTCTCCTAATCAATATGCGAAGGGAATGAAGGACCATAATACCTATCTGTGGATGTATTTTTTAAGTATCAGCAATTACTCCGGCAATACCGGCCTGGAAGGATCACATAATCAGGTAACCCAGGATCCACTTTGGTCAAATTCCAGTTTTTACAGAGTAAAGGCGATTGACAAAACAGTTGACAAGGATAATGTTCAAAATGCAGCTGTAGACTGGCCGGAGATAAGATTTGCAGAGGTGCTGATGAACTACGGTGAATGTGCCAATGAACTGAATAAATCAAATGAAGCATTAGACGTATTATACAAAATCCGCGCCCGGGCAGGCATCCTGGCGGGAGCCGGCAGCCGGTATGGCATCACAGCTGTTGGGCAGAATGATATCAGAACAGCGTATCAAAATGAAAGGTTCATTGAATTCTGTTTTGAAGGCAGAAGATGGGACGATCTCAGACGCTGGAAAATGTTCGGATATCTACGCAATCTCCGTCAACGCCATGGACTGGCGTATCTGCTAAAACCAGGTGAAAAAGATGTACAGCCTATGGATGATATCAATAAGGTATATAAGAAATTTATCATCACCGCCATAGCCACTGATAAAATGGATATTGTTATTAAAGATCAATACTATATCTACGGCATTCCTAAATCCCGTTTGGATAGAAATGCAAAACTGCAACAGAATAATAACTGGGGCGGTACTTTTGATCCGCAATTGTAAAGAATGTACAAGCCAAGTCAGTTGCCCGGGATGCAATCTTAATAGTATAGAACACGGAACGGTTCAAAGAAGAAATGAAATTACAGTAAAACAACTACTGCCTGGAGCAAAAAAATAAAAATATCTGGTGGATGTATGTTGTTAATACAGATGGCTCTTTAGGTCAGAAGAGAATTATAGGGCGTACCAGGACAAGTTAATATAAGAGTTTTGTTAGATCGGTTAATTTTTGATGGCAGCTTACCCACGTTATTATAACTGGGTAAGCTTTTTTTTGATCCTGAAATCGTTTCAAATAATGTTTATGTCAATTTTTATTTATAGCAGCGCGTTGCTGCTACGTATTACTAATACATCGCTTCTTGTGGCAATCTTATTTTTGGGCGGCTATGTATTGGCCCCTTTGCAAGGCAATACTCAGAGCCTGCCTCCTGTAAAGTATTTCCCTCATCCGGAGAGAATCCGTTATGACGGGGATTGTATGACGATTGAGAATAAGGATGTATTTATCTATAGTGCCGCTTTCCATTATTTCAGAACCCCCAAGGAATTATGGCGTGACCGGTTCCGCAAAATTAAGGCGGCAGGCTTCAATACCGTAGAAACCTATATTCCCTGGAACTGGCATGAGCGGGTAGCGCCGGCTTCTACTGCCGATCAGTCAAAGTTTGATTTCTCAGATCTCAGCGCCTGGTTGAAGATGGCACAGGAAGAGTTCGGATTTTATACCATCGTTAGGCCCGGGCCATTTATTTGTGCGGAGTGGTCAGGCGGTGCATATCCGCGCTGGCTGGCCATGTATGGCCCCGGTAAAGGTGGTTTTTGGTTAAGAAGTGCAAGCCCTGAGCACATTAAATGGTGCATTCATTGGTTTGATGCAGTCTGCAAATTTTTGGCCAAAGAGCAATTGACCCGAAAGCCAAAAGGGAGTAAGGGAATCATTATGCTACAGATTGAGAATGAATATGATGCGGATGGTAGCAAAGATAAGGAGGTTTTTCTGAAGGCCTTGTATCGTTCTGCAAAACGTAATAGCATAGATGTGCCGGTATTTACTTGTCTTACTCACCAATGCCGTGGCAGTAAAGATCCTGAGCTTTCGCAGGTATTTGATTGTGATAATTATTATACTGATCAGAACGGCGCTATGGGGTGTGCACATAGAATGGTATCTCTCCGGAACAGGCAACCAGATGCTCCTGGTTTTGTAACGGAGATGCAGGGTGGATGGTTTTCAACGGTTACCGGTAGACTCAGTGAAGAACACTTCTCCGATGTAAGACATTTTAATGCTATTTCCTTAATGACATTATTAGGTGGCGGTACGGGTATCAACTATTATATGTTTGTTGGCGGTACCCATTTTGCCGGCTGGGGAGCGAGAGGAATGACCACCACCTATGATTATAACGCTGCCATTGGGGAGAGCGGCATCTGCAGTCCAAAATATTATGCAGCTACATCCATCGGAAATTTCATTCGCCAGTATGAACAACCACTGCTCAGATCCAAAGGAGGCCCTTGTAACATACAAGGGGTTCCCAAAAATATTACGGGTGGTATCCGTATTGCACCAGATGGTACAAAGTTCATCTTCCTGAATAACAGCGATGCCAAATCCGGCTACAACGGACAGGCAGACATTGTGCCGGGTAGCATTGCAAAAGCAACCGAACCTATTTATAACATTGATCAGAATGGACAACATATCCGTATGAAAACAGCGGATGGCAATACCGCAGCAGACAGCCTGAGGCTCGACAACATATCCATCGCCTGCCACCTGGAACCGCTTGGCGCGAAGGTATTAGTAATTCCTCCCGGCGCTGCACCTCAGAATGGTAAATGGTATCCCGAGACTTTATCCGCCAACGGTTCCCAACTGCCTTCCCCCGAGCCGGTAAGAATTTCCACTGTGAAAAAATTGGATGATCCGCTTAACAGGGCCAGGTGGAAAGCATTGCAGGAAGGCGTATCATTGACACAATTGGGCATCAACGATTTCAGATATAGTCTCTACAGATGTAAAGTGAAGCTGGATGATCAGCAGGTAAAAAATGAACGATACCTGCTCTTCAATATGTTCACCCGCGATATTGTTACCGTTTCGGTAAATGGCAAACCAGCGAAGCGTTTGTTCCCTGAAAAAGCAGATGCGCAAACCTGGCTCACCCGTGGCTGCTATGACAGGATAAAGCCCGATGAGTATGACAACCGATTTGATGTAACAGCTCTCCTGAAACCAGGAAGCAATGAAATAAATGTGGTGTATGAAGATCTTGGGCATGCGCATGGTTATGTGCCCATGGAGGAGCTGGCAGGCATCCGTAAAGCCGGGTTATCCTCCACTGATACCACGCTCACCCATCCGTTAAAATGGGAATATGCAGCGGATGTAGCAGGTATTTCACAGGGATACCTGTTGCCGTCTTACATCCCTGCCGGTTGGGAAACAGTATCACTGGACACCGTTACGGAGATCCCGCGTAAAGGCAATTATATTCAACCAAAGGAACCAATGCATGGGCTCTTTACCTGGTACAGAATTGAATTCGCTTTACCAGCAGATATAGCTGCAGTGGAAAGTTCGTGGCTGGCTCGTATCAGCGCTTCCGGCAATGGGTATATGTGGCTTAATGGTCATAATATTGGCAGACATTGGGAAGCAGGTCCGCAGCGTGAATTCTATCTACCTGGCTGCTGGCTGAATTTTGGGCCCGCCCGCAAAAATGTATTGGTGATGGGACTGCGGCAAACACAAAGTGGCGCGTTCCTGAAAGCCATGGAAATTCGCTCTTATACAGCAAATAAATAAAAGTATGGTGTTTAGCCTGCTCTCTACTTTGTCGTTTTCTCAAAGTCAGGGAAAATTGCTTGATCTCAGGGGGCCTGATGGGCAGTTGAAAATTTTATTTTCCAGCTGCAGGAATTGCTAAACCCGGTGAAAGCCAGGGAACAGTTTGGGATTGACGAATTAAAGGAGCAGCCGTGAATGTATTTAGATCAAAATGCCGGAGCTGATTTTAGCTCCGGTTTTTTATGTGCCATACGTTTCCGTGATATCATCAACATACAATAGATGGTTAAGTAACAGATTATTTTATCAAGAAAAGAATTTCATTTTAATGCAAAAAAAGCACGTGTTTATGTTAAGATGTTGTGAGCAGAGATTGTTTTAATAACATAATTTTATGTCGTTGTAATTCCCGTTATATACATGTAGTATCGACTGTAGTAGTTTTTAAGATTGGAAAAGGTATATTGGGCCTGACGTTGATGCGAAGGGATTTGTTTTGTCAATTCCAGTTTGACTATTGCTGGAAGTGATGGTTTTTGCCTTATTTATTAACTATGATAAACCAATGCTTATTATCGTTTGGTATGCTTATTAGTGTATGAGAAGATGGATATTTAAATAGCACGCTTTGTCGGATATAGACACTCCTGGAGTGTTGGGTCAGTCAACCAATGTCAGAAAGAAAGTTACATATATAATCAATTGCAGCCCCGTAAAATCCATTTTTACGTGAAGTGAAGTGACTGAAGCGAAAATTTTATTGCGAATAGCAGACCACGCATTGTTAGATGTGCTGGCAGTTGCCCGTTTTGTGTGAATTAATGAAAAATAACTTATGAAAACAAACCGTACCCACTTTCATCTTCGCGATGAACAACCAGTTTTTTTGATAAATAATGATTCCCGATGTTGGCTTCCCTGGTGGCGCCATTAGCTATAGCATTATTATAATTCCAGGAACCTTTTTTAAGAAGATAGTTTTATGCAGGTTGTCGTCTATTGCTACGATGCCTGTATTACTTTAATTAAATATTGTTTATGCTTTTACCTGTACGTATTTCTTTTACGTGCCTGCTATCGCTATGTCTGCAAAGTACCTTATATGGATGGAGTGGCGGTTCGCGTACGATACCAGGCATCAGGGATGCTGTATCTGCTTCAATAGATACTGCAGATGTACCAACGGTAACGGAGTCCCCGGCTATAAAAACATCTTCGTCAATAGTCATCCGGCTAGATAGCACCAATTCCAGGTTAAATTTTCTTCCTTTTCCGGCTATACAACAATTGCTGAAGGGGAATGTTGCTGGCTTGTATGTACGGGAGCCTTCCGGAGAGCCCGGAACTGCTATTGATATGCTGATACGGGGAAGTGCTGTACCCTTTACCAACCCGAAGGATGTTTATGAATCTCAGCCCCTGGTGGTATTGGATGGCATACCATTAGTATCGCCTCATCCTTTTGTTTATGATATTCAGAAATACAATTACGTAAGATTGGGTACAGCAACAGACATCCTTAATCGTATAGACGTAAACGATATAGCATCTGTCAGGGTTATTAAAGATGCCGCCGATCTATCCATATATGGGCCAAGAGCAGTGAACGGTGTAATAGAAATTAATACCAGGCAGGCATCTTTAAAGCGTAGTAGCATTTCTGTTAATAGTTGGTTCGGATTTGCACAGAAGCCGCATATTAACACGATGAATGCAGCAACAGAAAATATTTTCCGTGGCAGGTTTTATGACAAATATGGTAGCGCCGCAGATTTTAAGAAGTATCCATCTTACCTGCGTGATTCTACCAATCCTGCATATTATGGTCCTGCAAACTGGACAGACCTGTATTATCATAATGCGGCAGTCCGTGGTATTAATGCCAATATAAGCGGAGGTTATCCCCGTGCCAATTTCCGGTTTAGTATTGGCAACGTACGTAACGCAAATCCGGCAGATAATACCAGGATGGACAGGTATACCGCTAATTTTTCTATTAACATGATGCCGCTGAAGTGGCTAACGATGTCAACCATGCTGAACGGCGCCATGCTGGAGCGCAAAAGGAACACTTACCTGCGCGACAGGTTCACAGAAATGAGGTACCTCCCCGATCTGACAAACCCATTACCCCCTAATAAAGAGAATTATAGCACCTATCTGGCAGAAGTAAACAAGTCGTATGACAATAACAAGGCAAACGCATTTGCCGGATTCTTCAGGCTGAAAGCGGATGTTACCAAGACCTTTAATATTACTTCACAGGTATCCTTTGACTACAATGAAGATATGAGAGATGTCTTCTATCCGGGAACATTGCTGGAGACCAACAACTTTGCATCCAACTTCGCGGGTTATGGACAACGCGTTATCTTCGACAACGCGATTCATTTTGTAGCTCCGAGCGAAAAGCAACACTCACTAAAGTTCGATGCCGGGTATTCCCTGCAGTTTGATCAAAACAAGTATAACTATATCTATGCTTATAAAGGCCCTAATGACCTGATTAAGATTAATCAGCTTACTCAGAATGATGATGGGTCCCTGACGCCCAAATCATTCCTGTATCAGTTGGTCTATAAATACCTTGATAAGGAACGACAAAGACTGGCGTCATTGTATGGCCGCCTGAGCTATAGCTTTATGGAACAGTTGGAAGTGTCGCTGTTATTGCGTTCAGACGCATCGTCCAATATGCAGGGAGCCTCCCGGTGGTTTATGTCGCCTACCGCCGGCGTAAAATGGGAAATGAAACCGGCATTGTTTGGTAGCTGTCCGTTGATAAACCATGCTACCCTTTCTGCAGGATGGGGCCGGATAGGCCGGTTGCTTACTTACGACAGATTCGCCCAGGGGGCACAGTATACTGTTGATATGGGCTGGACAAATGAACCCGTTATTAGTTCTTACGGCGGCATTTCCGCGTTGATGCGTCCGTATACGTATGGTTATATCGGTAACAGCATTTCCTGGCCTTATAGTGACCAGTTCAATGCCGGGTTGGATGCTGTCGTTGCTGGCGGAAAAATCTCCCTTAATATCAGCGGATATAGCAGAACCGACAAAAATATGCTGATTAGTGTACCGGCCTTTTCTGATTATGGATATACCGGTGAGTTTACAAATGGAATGGTGGTAAGAAATGCAGGCGCTGACATCACCGTAACTTACCGGCCATTGAAACCCGGCAGCAGGCTGCAATGGAATAGTTCATTTAACGCCGGCTTTAATCGCAATAAATTGCTGGCCCTGCCGGGTGGATTGCGGCAAATAACCATTGGTGAGCGCCATCTGGAGATAGGAAAAGCGATTGACCAGTTCTGGGTGCTGAAAAATGAGGGTATTTATAACGACAAAAATGAAGTACCTGTAGATCCCCAGACAAATCAACCGTTGAATTACCTGGGGATTCCACTGACCAAAGGGGATCCGAAATGGAAAGACAGGAACAACGATTTTACTATCGATGATAAAGACAAAACCCTTACTGGCCACTACCTGCCAGTCTTCACCGGTGGATGGAGTAACGACTTTACTTACGGCAACTTTAGCATCGGCTTCTCCCTGTATGCGGTATTCGGAAGGACTATCCTGAACAAGAGTATGGCCGACAGATTTGATTTTATTAATAGGGAAAGTACGCTCGACATGAATGCCGTGAAGGAAATTACTTCCTGGTCCAGAACCGGTAATTATTCGAAGTACCCGCTTTATAATCCCTGGAGCAGTGTGGTGCCCTACAGAACAGATCAGGATCTGTTTCTTGAAAACGGTTCCTTCGTAAAGCTCCGAAATGTGATGCTGGGATATGATCTCACTGGTACCGGATGGTGGAAACGACGTAAATGGCTGACTGGAGTCAGAAAATTGTACGTGTATGGTAACGTTGCAAATCTGCTTACAATTACCCGCTATTCCGGACGGGATCCCGAACTGATCAACTTCAACGGGTATGATACGGGCTATGGCCTGCCTATTCCCAGGACTTACACTTTAGGGCTTAAAGTCGAATTGTAAAGCGTACGCCGGTCTTATTAAAACTGATTAATACAGATAAATGATTATTCGGATGAAAATATGTAACAAGACGCTGTTTGCCGGACTATTAATAATATCCCTGCAATGTGCTTGTACAAAGGAACTGAATATTGACTCCACTAAAGCTGTTGGAGACAAGAATTTTTGGACTTCCTATAGAGATACACGTGCCGCATTGATGGGGACCTATGGCTTATTAAGAGCTGCGTTGTCTGACAATGGCTGTTTCTGGATGTATGGAGAGCTGCGGAATGGAGATTTCGTTTCTGTACAACGACCGGATCTCGATGCTATCATCCAGGGCAAACTAAATGCTGCTTATCCTCTTTTCAATGCATTAACCAATTGGAGACGATTTTATGCTGTCATTAATGCATCCAATATATTCCTGGAAAGAGTAGGAGATGTTAAAAAGAACGATCCCAAATACTCAGATCAAAATATGCGTGTAGACATAGGTCAGATAAGGTTTTTACGGGCCTTTGCCTATTTTTATCTCGTTACGGTATGGGGCGATGTTCCTTTTGTTCGGCAGTCGCATGACGGGTCGTTTGAAAACAGGCCCAGGGAAGATAAAGAGAAAATACTTGCTTTCGTAGAGAGTGAAATGTTGGCAGCCGCAGCAGATTTGCCATACAATTACAGCGCTGACGATCCGCAGCAATTAGGCGACTACTATAATGAACCAGGTTCCAGATGGGTGAGCGTGTTGGCCAGGAAACTATCTGTATACGGCGTATTGGCCCATGTGGCTGCCTGGAGAGGAGATTACAGATCGGCGGTTACTTACAGTAAATTTGTGCTGGACAACTACAACAAAAGTGGAATGTATTTTGAGCCTGATACCTATTGGATTTCCGCTGCCAATGGGATGTTCCAGGGGCACAAAACCAACCAGCTTTTTGGTCTTAATTTTGAATTTGATAACCAGGACGCCACCTTTGAAGGGCATATAGAAGATTTTACGCTGGCAGAACCTTTCGTCAGAAAAGCGTTGCCGGATATATTTGTTCCACGGGATTCTATTTTATCTGTTTTTTCCGCGCCTTCAGATCTTCGTTTTTCACTTGATACCCTTACCGGCAAGCCTAACTATACAGACAGGTGGTTTTCCAATTTCAATAGCGACATTCCCATCTTCTGTAAAATCAAAGTGATACAGAAAGGCGGAACAGATCCTTCTTTTCGCTTGTATTCCAGTTGCCTTATTTACACCAGGTTGGAAGAAATAGACTTGTTATATGCAGAATCACTCGCTGTAACAGGCAATACTGATGGGGCCATAGATGCCCTGAATAATATAAGAAGAATTCGAAATGTAAATAGTTTCAAAGCGGGTGGCAACGAGGATCTGATAGATGCAATTTTCCAGGAAAGACGAAAGGAAATGATGGGGGAAGCACACCGATGGTTTGACCTGGTAAGATATAACAAGATTAAACGTAATAATTCTGCTTTTATGAAACTGATCAGCGAAGGCGGGATTTATTGGCCGGTTTCTGCTGATATCCTTCGTCAGAATCCACTCATTAAGCAAAACCCATATTGGAAATAATTATTTGGATCTATGATGACAGTTAAAAACCTATGTGTGCTGATATTGACAATCGTGTTGCTGACTACTGCCTGTAGAAAGGACGGTGGCGATTATAGCTACAGTAATACCCAGCGCTCATTCCCGGGAAACACCTATGAATATCTGAAAAGCAATACCGGTCGGTTTGACTCTTTACTGCTGGTGCTGGACAGGCTTCATTTGTCAGATACGCTGAAAACAGGGAAGTATACACTGTTTGCACCTACTAATACAAGTTTCAGATTTGTATTGGAGAACCTCAACGCTATCCGGAAATCCAGACAACTTCCGCCGGTTTACTTATTACAGGCCGATGTTGCACAACTGGATACCATGATGACAAAGTATATCCTCCGGCAGGTCTTCAACACAAACGATATGAACTATGCGGACGGAATTAGTATGTATACAGTAAAGTATAACTATCCCATGAATGGGCGCCGGAGAACCACAAACGCGGAAGGGCTGATAGGCGGAGGCCCTTCTTATCTTGAGTATAGTGATACCAGGAACTCAAAATATAACCGTGATTGGGTAACCACTACTACTCAATCTGTTAACCTTGTCACTACCACCGGCATAGTGCATGTGCTCAGAGAGGATCACGCTTTTGGATTTGACGAATTCATTCTACGCTTAAATAAATAATAAAATGGGAGTAAATAAATACTTATACATTTTTAGGACAGCAGCGCTTTTTCTGTTGATGGTGTCCTGTAAAAAAAATTTGCCGGAAGATCTTGATTATCTGAGCGACAAAGCGATCTATACTTCTACCACATTTAACCCGGTGCTGGGTAGAACCACATTTTATGCGAACATCTTTAACCCGGGACAATCATCTCTTCCGTTGAATTTCAGCGTTACAAATGTGCGCACCAGCACTGGAAAGTTGACCGATGTATTTAAGGATAGTGTAGATGTATTAGCATGGAAGAGAGGATATACAGGATCGGAAAAGACATTGGATGAGATTCAACAGAAGAGAGGACTGGAGAAGCATCGGTTATGGGAAGTGAGGCCGCACTCAGGAGAATTTGTACTGTGGGCGGCTGCAACAGACCAGTTGTTGGCACATTTGCCTGACTCAGGATACATTTTCGATGTAGAAGTGAACAATTCCGGTGGCCACCGTACTTATAAAGATCTGCGACTGATCCCCTACCGGCAACGGGCATACGAACCTAACCAGTTGGACCCTGTTACGGGCGAGGTAAAAAAGGATGGTAACGGTAACTTACTATATGTAAACCCTACCGTCACTAATATTACCGGGGATGTTAGCGGAAAGTCATTGTCTTCCTCGCAGGTGCGGGTTTATTTTACGAAGAAAGGTGCGGGTAGCAGCCTGACTTTCCGGTTTTTCGACAAAGATTCTCTGGCGATAGATCCCGCGAAGTTTAACCGCACGGTGTGGGACTCCCTTGTTCATGGTTTTAATCCCAGGAAAACGGCAACGGGAGTAACGTACGATGTGGCGTATCCTATTCCGCTGGTTAAATTGAAAACAAGTTTTACGAATAACGACGGTTCCCAGGCCGCAGTAGCATTCACCTACGATCGGCTTGGTATAGCCGGCATCAGGTCTGTGTCTTCTTTGTTGCTCAATTTTAACATTTATGAAAAAGGGGATTGGGAAATAGCCTTTCACTTTTACAACGATACCCCCAGGTTTAGGGATGAGTAGCATCGGGCCGCATCAAATCATATTTTCTAAAACTTAAATGATTTCCTCAGATGAAATTTATCTATACCCGGTTAATAGTGGCTTGTTGCCTTTTGATGTTCTGGCAGACGCTTGCCGCGCAGAATAAGGTGGCCATCAAGGGAGTAGTCAGGGAAGCCACTACAAATGAGAGGATGGTGGGGGTTAGCATTTTGGGCGGCACCCCTCTCAAGCCGGTAGGTGTTACCGGCAGCAGTGGAGAATTCTCCGTATTGGTAGATCCCGGTATGCCATTGGTATTTCGCTTTTTAGGATACTCCGATTTTAAAATAAAGCCTGGTTCCCGGAGAGAGATAGCCGTGCAAATGAGCGTGAATGAAAATAAATTGAATGAAGCAGTAATTGTAGGTTATCAGAAGAAGACGCGTGAATCTGTAACCGGCGCCGCAGTTATAGTAAGTGGTAAAGACCTGCAGGATATACCGGTGTCGAATGTTGAACAACTACTGCAGGGTAAAGTAGCGGGGCTTAATGTCCAGAATAATACGGGCGCCCCCGGTGCGCGTGGCTCTGTAATGCTGCGTGGCTTGTCCACCATCAATGTAACAGGAAAAGGCGATGATGCATTTCTTACACCTACTTCTCCACTTTACATTGTAGACGGCGTGCCTATCCAGGCAAATACCAATTTTGATTACGGATTTCAAACAGCCGGTCCAGGTGTAAGTCCGCTATCCCTTATTCCCCCGGAGGACATTGAAAGCATAGAGGTGCTCAAAGACGCACAGGCCACCTCACTATATGGTTCGCGCGGGGCATACGGTGTGATCATTATTAATACGCATCGTGGTAATTCACCAATACCTGTTGTAAGATATACCGGGAATTTTTTCCTGAACACAGTACCTAAGCTGCGGCCAACCATGGGAGGGAAATCGGAACGGGATTTTCGCCTGGCTGAAATATTCAATTATGGTACGCTGGGAGATATTTACAATATTGCCTACACGCCGCTCCTGGCAGATAGTCTGAATCCCTATTATAACAACAGTACCGACTGGCAAGGGGTTTTTTACCGGAATACGTTTAATCAGACGCATAATGTGGGAATCAGCGGTGGGGATCCTACGTTCAACTACAAAGTTAATCTTGGTTATTATAATGAATCCGGGGTGATCAGAAATACCGGCTTTAGCAGATATTCTCTGAATACGAACATGGAATATAAACCAACAAAGAAGCTCCGTGTTTTTGCCGCGTTATCCTCTTCTCTCGGGCTGAGAAACAAAGGTTCGGGATCGGGGTTGTTACAAAAGGGGGTGGCAACAGATGGTAAGTCTTCGTCTTTACTACCGCCGCCCAGTTACTTCCTTAGTACCAATAGTGCTTTATCGTCGCTTAACACAAAGAATGATAATAAAAGTGGCAACTATCACATCAATCTGGATGTGAACTACGAATTATACAAAGGACTATCACTTTCGTCCAGCCTGGGCTACGATTATGGCACTAATACGGAAGATAACTTTACACCCGCGGCTGCGAACAACGATTTTTCAGAAGCATATGGATATAACGACCGGTCATTTACGCTTTTCAACAGGAATGCCTTGTCTTACTACAAATCAGTTCACGCAACGCATAATTTTTTTCTGTCTTTTTCCAACGAAATATATTCTTCCGCTTCCCAACAGGCCGTGATTCGACAGAAAAAAACACCGAACGATCAGTTCCAGGGTCCATTGGGTGCTGATGGTCTTACCTCCAGGGGAGGTTTGCTGGGGTATAATAAAAATCATGTGGCGTCTTTTGCCGGTATTTTCAGTTACGACTTTAAGAAGAAGTACATTTTTGATTTTAGTTACCGTATGGATGGATCTTCCTCCAGTGGCGTGTCTAACAGGTATTCTGCCAACCCGGCTATGGGATTGCGTTGGAACTTCAACAAAGAGAAGTTTGCAAAAGACCTGTCGTGGCTCACTTTTGGTTCGCTTCGCTTTAGCTGGGGAAGGAACATCGTACCTAATGGTGATATTTTTTCCTCTTCGGGTCAGTATGATCTCAGACAAACCTATAATAATACGCCAAGGATCGGGATCAATTTCGGCACTTTACCCAATCCTTCCCTGAAGCCAACTACCACCAGCCAATATGATATAGGCGTGGAGGTTGGTTTTTTCGACAGCCGGATAGAACTCATATTTGATACCTATTACAAGCAGGTGGATTATCTCACACGCGGAAAACCGTTGCCGGATATAGCCGGATTCGATCAGGTAATCACTAATGAGGTAGGGATGGTCAATTATGGATATGAGCTGAGTCTTACCTTCCGTCCTTTACCAAAGAATAGTGCTTTCCAGTGGACTTTTTCCATCAATGGAGCATTGAATAAAGACGTATTAACACGGTTGCCAGGCAATGAGCGTCAGTTTCTTACCGCCGATAATATCTACCTCCGGGTAGGACGTAATACTTTCAGCAATTACCTGTATCAGAATCAGGGCGTTTACGCTACCAACGATGATGTGCCTTTGGATCCTGCTACAGGTATTTATCTCCATACCGCCGATGGTGTTCCCTTCCACGCAGGTGATGCCAAATTCCGCGACCTGGATGGTAACTATGTTATTTCAGACAATGACCGTGTTATTATGGGAAATAGTATGCCACTGATCACTGGCGGTTTTAGTTCTTATTTCAAGTATAAAAATGTTTCATTGAATATAAATGGCTCATTCACGCTCATCAGAGACATTATTAATAGTGCGCTTGTGGAGCGAATGCAGTTTTTACAGGATCCGTTTAACGGAAAAGCTATTACAGTGCTCCCACCGGATATCACCTACTGGCAAAAGAATGGCGACAACGCCGGCTTCGCGAATGTTTACGATTGGAAGCGCGCGCCACTCACCCAGCCTTACAGGTCTAATCAGAGCCTTTTCCAGGAAACGGGTAGTTATTACAAGCTGAATACAGCGTCTTTGTCTTATACTTTCGACAGGGGACTGACAAAGCATATTGGCTTGAGTTCTGTTAGAGTATATGGGTCAGTCAATAACCTGTTTTCATGGTCGAAATACCGCGGCCCTAACCCGGAGAATGTAACGGATCTGGGGCGTGACCGTTCAGATGGATATCCCGTCCCACATACTTATAACCTGGGCCTGAACGTGGATTTTTAAGTAGAGCGTTGATCATATGTTCCTTCAATTTTTTTAATTATGAAACTAAAATTAACCGCTGTTATATTCCTGAGCATCACCCTTTTTTCTTCGGGATGCAAGAAGTTCCTTACTGTTCAACCGATAGATAAACTATCCGGAAATGCTTATTGGAAGTCAACTTCGGACATTGAATCTTTTATAAGTGATATTTATGGACAATTCCGTGATAAGCTTCAAAGCACCTCTTTTATCGCCGCTTCCGGGGAGCTGAGAGGAGGCCAGGTGAAAATGTCGCCCGAAACAGATAAGAATTATCGTGGCTATATAGATATGTGTGGGCAGAATAACTTGTTGGGTCTGATCGCAGCCAATGCTCCGTGGAATGCGGGGTTCAAATTCGCCAACATGACCCAATGGAAAGATTTTTACCGGGTCATTCAATCGGCAAACATCCTGGAAAAGGAACTTGGCAGAAACCCTATCCCGGGACTTTCAACCAATGATCTCCGTCAGTATGAAGCAGAGGCAGTGTTCATCAGATGCCTCACCTATCTGTTCCTGGTAAGGCTATATGGAGACGTGCCCTATTATACAGAAGCTTATTTAAGTACTCCATTACCCCGAACGGATATGGTGACGGTCATCAATAATTGTATTGCAGAACTGGACAAAGTGAAAGACGACCTTCCATGGACTTACAAAGATCCGGCTAAAAAGGCTGTCAGGGCTACAAAAGGAGGAGCGCTAGCGTTATTGATGTACATGCATTTGTGGAATGCCGGATTTGATAAAGTGAATAAACAGGATCATTTCGGGAAAACGGTTGCATATGGTAAAGAGCTCATTCAAAGTGCTTCCTACAAGTTGCTGCCGATAGATAATTCCCAGCTTATCTTCAAAGGAAGAAGCGAAGAGGGACTGGTGGAAATTGCACAGAATTTCAATTATGGTGAAACGTTATCAAACTATGCGCCTTTTTCGGATATGGTACAGCACTTTCCTTATAAATTCCCGCTATCGGGACATGAATATAGTTTTGGCTACTTCCGCGCGGCTTTTCTTCACATGCTTTATCCTGACGGGCAGGCAGATCGGAGGCGTGATACCTGGTTTGACCAGTCGATGTTTGCAGATAACGGACAATTTCAGTTTATCAAATTTTCGAGCGTTTTTTCGCATGGAGAAGACGTGAACCCGGACAACAATATTATCATCTTTCGGTATGCCACCGCACTTTTGATGACTGCCGAAGCAATGGTGGAAACCGGACGGGCAGACGAAGCAACGGGCCTGCTGAATATGATCCGGGACAGAGCGGGCGCGCCAAGGTATACCGGCCCTGGCGGAGATGATCTACGGCAAGCGGTATACCTGGAACAAGCTAAAGAACTCATGGGAGAAGGGCTGTACTATTTTGATCTAGTTAGAACAGGCCGTGTAATGGACCAGAAATGGTGTTATACCCCTCTGACCGTTGATCAGTTCGCACGTGGCGGATGGACCTGGCCACTTGCCACATCTGTGATGGACAACAACCCTTTGATGACACTGAATAACTATTGGACAAACTGATTTTCCATGAAGAAGACTAATTACCTGAAATATTTTGGCGGATTAATGCTGATAGCATTGATGAATGTATCTTGTAAAAAGGATAATTATTATAAAGATGGAGGAATTACTTCGCCGGTGTTTAACGGAACGGTCATGGACTACTTGCATGCAAAACCGTTTTATTTTGACTCCGTCGAAACAATTGTCAAACTTGCAGGACTTGATTCAATACTCAACAAAGACTCCTTGACATTTTTTGCACCAACCAACCGAAGTGTTTCTAACCTGGTTAGAAATTTTAACAAAAGTCTCTATCTGGTGGGTAAGGACACTATTAAAACACTTGCAGACGTGCCTCAGGCAGTCTGGAAGAAATATATGTCTATGTATATTTTCAGGGGAGTGAACCTGCTGAAAGATTATCCGCAGATTGATTTTGATTTATTGCAGGTGTATGGGGGCCAGAATTACCTTTCTCTTAATAACACCGTCATGAACATCGGCGTTACTTATGCTACCTCCGGCGGTGTTAAGTATGTCGGTTATCGCCAGTTAAATCTGTCGTACGCACCGAATCCTTCAGGCGTAGCGAATTATTTTACGCGGGTTCCGGTGGCTTCCTGTAATATTCAACCCCATCATGCTGCCGTTCATGTGCTGGCAGATAATGACAAGTATTTTGCATTTGATCCGGGGAGTTTTTTTAACGATTACCTGCACTACAAACAATAACAATATCAGCAGACCCTTAGAAGCAACAATATATGAAGAAACATCTCTGTTATATACTGCTCCTGCTGTTGGCATATGGTTGCCGCCAGAAGGAGAATACATTTCAGAACCCTTATGAGGGTGGCAAAGCGCCTTTGGGCATAAAATTTTCGAATGAACCTCCCCCTGTGACGACGGCGCCCCCAGGCGCGATTGTGAGCTTTAAGGTTAGCGGGTTGCTGCCTTATAGGAACCAGGCGGTATTTTCCTTCAATGGGCAACAGGCACAGATAATGGAGCTCGACAGCCAGCATATTAGTGTGAAGGTACCCGATCTGGCAAGTACCGGTAATGTGCAGGTGGTGGTGGGTGACCAGATTTTTTACGGGCCTGTTTTTAATGTAGCAGGTAAAATTGAGCCGGATATTACTTTCCACGTTACCACAGGAACTAACGGCCCTGTAAACAAAATGGAGGAGCTACCGGATGGACGGTTTTTAATGGTAGGCGCATTCACTAATTATGAAAATAAAGGAGTGGTGAATCCCCTGAACGGGATTATCGTCATCAGCCGCAGCGGGGAATTGGATCGTTCTATGCGTTTTGGCTGGGGCGTTAATGGAGCTATATCGGATATCGTGATGCAACCAGACGGTAAAATGATGATTGCCGGTGGATTTTCGGCATTCGACAAGCAACGAAGTGGCATACACAGGATGTTTAATATTTGCCGCCTTAACGCCAATGGATCTCCTGATACCGTCACAGTACAGTCGTTCACTAAAAAGGATACGGTGCCTGCTTTTAACGGAGGCACGGATGACTATATTCAGGCGCTGTTCCAGGATGTGCAGGGAGGAACCATTGCAGTGGGCAATTTTAAGTACTATCTCAGGAAAAGATATGGCGTTTCCACATCAGATCTTCTGAGAGACTCACTGGTTGTTGACAGCATTGAAGCAAGTCAATTGATCCGGTTCAAACAGGATGGCGCTATCGATTCATCGTATCACTATGATCTTGTCGCACATAAGGGGCGACCAGCCACCAATGGCTACATCGCCGGCGCAATAATGCAGCCGGATGGCAAGATCATTCTGTTTGGCAGGTTCAGCAAATATGATGGCATGCCTGTTTTAAATATAGCCCGTATTAACGTGGACGGAAGCCTGGATCCTTCCTTTACGGTGGGAGCTGATAATGCAGTTACCCGCATCACCTATAATACTATAACAAAGCAATACGTTGTTACCGGAGGATTCATCAATTATAACAATAAGAAATTTAATGGGATAGTGTTGGTCGACGAATCTTTCAATCCGGTCGATGGCTTTTCAACCGGCGCGCTGGAGGATGGTAATATCAATTATGGCTTTCAGTTAAATAATGGGTTGATCGTTGCTGCCGGATACTTTGGACGCTATGATAATGTACTGCGTAACGGCTTTATGGTAATAGATAACAAGGGGAAACTGGTTCCAGGCTATAATTCTACCGGTAAATTTGACGGCACTATATCAAATATACTGGAAACAAAAACAGCTAACGGTGATATACAGCTAACGCTGATGGGTAACATTACTACATTTAACACACAACCTATCGGAAATATTACCCGCCTGCTGCTAAAATAACCGTATCGTTTCATTGCTAATATGCTATATACATGAGTCAATATAAAAAAATAGGCAGGCTGTTTTTACCGGTGCTGTTCACCGTCATGGTGGCATGTAACAAAGACGCAAAAATAATGCGCCAGACACCGGGAGGTAATGATACTATTACAAATGATCCGCTTCCGAAGGTCTTGTATGTAATCATTGATGGGGCCAGGGGGGCGTCTGTTAATAAGGTGGCCCCTCCATTTCTGACGTCAATGACAAGTAACGCTATTTATTCCTGGCATTCGCTGACGGATACCTCCGCAGTGCAGGCAACTTCCTGGGCCGATATGCTGACAGGCGTTAGCCGGCAACGGCATAGCGTCAGCACCAATGACTTTTCAGGTAATAACCTGTCTGCTTATCCGTCGGTTACAAAACGGATCAAATCCCGTTTGCCTGACTATCCTGTTAATTTTTTCTGCGCGAAAAAATCGCTGGCGGATTACCTTTCTTCCGGTTCTGATAAAACAGCGTATTTTGAAAATGATGACAAGGCAGTTAAGAATGCTGTATTGGATGCATTGGGGAAAGACACTGCCGGATTAATTATTGCGCACTTCGGAAATGTAGATGCGGCAGGCGCCGCATATGGTTATGATGCCAGTGTTCCACAATACCGCGATGCTATCACGAACATGGATCAGTATATGGGAGAAATGTTGGGGAAACTGCGGCAGCGGAAGAATTTCTCCGGTGAAAAATGGCTGGTAGTGGTTACGTCCAGTATAGGAGGACCATACCCTATTGATCCCCAGGAGGATGATAATACGGCATTCAGCAACCCACGGTTAAATACATTTACCATTATTTATGCTCCCACCTTCCAGCCATTTTTCCTTGACCGCCCGTTTAATGGTACCAGGTTTTCCGGAAGTACCGTTCGCCTCTTTGGCAAGGATAACGCCGTTTTTGCCACGGTACCTGATGCCATTGAGGCCTATAATTTTGGTGATACCACTTCCTTTACGGTGGAATTGAATATTAAAGTAAACCAGCGTCCGGATGGAAGCTATAATTACACCTGGCCTTCCATACTTGGTAAACGTGCTTCTTTCGATCGTGGTGTGCCGGGATGGGTTATGTTCCTGGAACAGAACTACTGGCAGATAAATTTCGGCCAGTCAGGGAAAGGGAATATCCAGGCCAGAGGCGCTGTTATCGGGGATGGAAAGTGGCATAACATTGCAGCGGTAATACTTTCCAGGGATGGAAGGCGATATGCCAGAACCTATACTGATGGCAAGTTTGGTGAGGAAAAAGAGATAACCGGTCAGGGCAATATTAATAGCCCGGCGCCGCTGAGGATAGGTTATCTGCCTGGTTCCGTTAACCAACCGGCCGATGTATACATGGCGGCGGTAAGAATATTCAAATGTGCCATAGATGATGCAACGATAGCCAAGGATGCGGCGGCTATAAGAGTAGATGATAATCATCCCTACGTTGATTTCCTGCTGGGATACTGGCCAGCTACTGATGGCACAGGCGGCATTTTTAAGGATAAATCTGCTCAGGGCCATCCTTTCATATTGCAAGGCGTATCCTCAGGTAATTATAGTTGGGATCCGTTCTCTACGGTATTGCTTCCCCCATCTTCAGCCAACATTCAGACCCTGGTACCAGCCGGCAAAGACATTCCTTTGTTTGTATTATCCTGGCTGAATATCATTCCGGATCCGGCATGGCAAATGGAAGGCAAAGTATGGACTACCGGACAAATAAATGTAAAGTAACCATATCAGCACATCATAGAAATATCTTTAAGTAGAAATATCAATATAAGTAACCCAATCTAAGCCGCCCGGGAATGTGCCTGCATTCCTGGGCGCATATTTGATGAAAAGTAAGGCAGTGGTATCCAATTTGGTTTACCAACAGTCTTATATGATGGCAGAGCTGATGAAGGCAGCTATAGACCCAAAAGCTTTTATACATGAATTACAAAATATGATTAAATCTTTATACAGCATTCTATTGATAATCCCTGTTTGTCTGACCCTTCAACCGGATACTTCGGGCCAGCAGAAGATGCCACCAGTAATCCTCTTTATAGACACCAGTGGAGACAATGGCCAGGTAGATCCCGCCGCATGTGTACCTTACGGTATGGCAAGGGTATGCCCTGATATGGTGCACAGAAGCCACAGTGGGTACGATTTTGCTAAAAAAACTATCTCCGGATTTTCTGTGAACCGTCTTTCTGGTATTGGTTGCGGAGGGAATGAAGGAAATCTCAGTATCAAACCTGCAAATAAAAATGCTTTACTCTCCCTGGTAAAATCAACGGAAATAGCTGAACCCGGATATTACTCGGTAAAGCTGGATAATGGTGTTACTGCTGCCTTGACAGCAACAACTAATGTGGCGGTAGAGCAATATTTATATCCGCTGGGGACGGAACAACTGTTCTACTGAGGTATACTTAATGTAAATGGGGGATTACACGGTGACCATATCTTACACCGTCTGCAGAGGCGATTTATGACCTGCTTGTTTATGTCCCTGTAACTACTATATCCATGTTCGTTAATCTCTAAGACTTGAACGATGAAATATTTATATGAGAATTTTACATTCCCTGCTGATCAATCGTTTACGATCAGAAGAGAGGTGTTGGAAATGAAGGAGTATAACACATTTAAAAGTCATGTTAATTTTGAAATTGCGCTACTGGATAATTGCCAGGGGAAGAGGTTTATCGGCGATCATATCGCTGATTTTGACGGGCCGGAGCTGGTGCTTTTAGGTAGCTATCTGCCACACTGTTGGCAGTATCAAGGCTTACAGGATTATACGCAGCCTCCCAGGGCTTACGTAGTACACTTTTTTCCGAATTTTATGGACAGCGTAATCATGGGAAATCCTGAGGCGAAAGAATTGAATATTTTGTTTGGAAGAGCAGCCAGAGGCGTTTTATTTTCAGGAGATACGATTATCCAGGCACGGTTTATTTTAGAGCAGATGCTGGGCGCGAAGGGCCTTCGGAAAATCGCCTGGATGATAGAATTGTTAGATCTGCTCGCCCATTCAAAAGACGGCACGATGTTGTCTTCCCCTTATTTCAACATTTTGAGAACATCAACTCAGGAGCAGCGGATCACACAGGTATTTGACTATGTATATAAGAATTTCAAGGAAAATATAACCCTGGGGGATGCAGCAGCGATCATTCATATGTCTACCAGCGGTTTTTGCCGTTATTTTAAACAAAAAACAAATAAAACGTTTATCGAAATTTTGAAAGAACTTAGAATTGGTCATGCTGCTAAATTATTGCTGGCAGGTACCCATAGTATATCTACCGCCTGCTATGAAAGCGGGTATAATAATCTTTCTAATTTTAACAAGCACTTTAAAGAAGTTGAGGGATTATCGCCCAGTAATTTTTTGAAACAATACCGCATACGTCACTAGGCAGCTGTCATTTCGCATTAGTGGCGGCCTAAAATCTACCAATAAGCTGATCGGTCCAATTGGATTGAATTTTTTTTACATTTAAAGAGCCATATATACTCACATCATCCAGAAAGTGATTTTCCTGGCTTTTAATAGTTCCGAATGTTTGAAGAATAGTCCCTGATGAGCGCTGCCGTCTATAAGTACCTTTTTAACTTTTGTATGTGTAGGCGAGAAATTTTTTCTCCTGATCACGAGCGTGTGAGATTTCAAATCTGCACTAGCAATCGTTACTTTTAATTCATCAAATAAAGGGACTCCAACGGCATAGTCTGTGCTGCCCGGACATACTGGGTAGAACCCCATGGAGGTAAATACCAGCCAGGCTGACATTTGACCACAGTCATCATTACCAGAAAGACCATCGGGCGTATTCCTGTAATTTACAGGGGTATACTTGTAGATCTTCTGCCTGGTGCTATCGGGTTTATTGATATAATTGTAAAGGTAAATATAATGGTGCCCGGGCTCATTATCATGGTGATAATGACTGGAGTCAAAGTTTTCATTGAGTAATTTTTCAAATGCTGTCGCTCCGCCCATCAGCTGAACAAGCGCAGGTATGTCATGCATGGCGCCAAAGAGATAGGTCCATTTTGATCCTTCGGTCATTCCTTCGTTAGATTTTTCCTTCGAAACAAATGTGCCATTGGCATATCTGCTAATAAAGAAACCAGAACTCCGATCGTATAAGTGCTGGTAGTTCTTACTTCTTTTCATAAGGAAGTCAAACTCGGATAGATGGCCGGTTAGCCGGGCAATTTGCGCAACACACCAATCATCATAGGAATATTCAATGGTTTCTGAAACATTTTCATTCGTACATCCGGAAGGAATATATCCGTATTGATTATACCATGTAAGACCGCCTCTGGCTTCATAAGCAGTCCAGGGAGCGCGGTCGGCCCATTTATTAGTGCTGTCACCAGCAGGCGCTACGAAAGCATCTTTTTTGACTGCCTCCCAGGCGAGTGACCTGTCAAAACCTTTTATTCCTTTCACCATAGCATCTGCAATAACGGCATCTGCGTGCGTTGCAATCATGATATTGGTGTAGGTTGGATTGGGCCATTTGGGTAACCAGCCGCCTTCCTTATACATCTGTAGCAATGATTGTATCATGGCTCCTGAACGATCCGGCATAAGCAGATTTAATAAAGGATGTTCCGCTCTGAACGTATCCCACAGAGAGAAATCATTGTAGCTTACACCATCATGAACAATATCATCAAAGGCACTATAATAGCGTCCATATTCTGAAAACTCCCTGGGATATTGCATGGTACGGTAAAGCGCCGTGTAAAAGACGGTACGTTCATTCTTTTCTCCTCCACGAATGGAAATAAGTCCCAGATATTTATTCCACTCTTTTTTGGTTTTATCCATCACTGTCTGCACATCCCAACCGGGAATCTCAGTATTGAGATTATTGCGGGCCTGATCAATACTGATAAATGAGGTGCCAACCCTGGTTGCAATCCTGTCTCCCTGGGCCGTAATAAATCTCAGAAACGCACCACAACGGTCACCAGACTGTTCGGTCTGCCCAACGAATATATCATCTCTGTAGGTTGTTCCAAAAGAGGCCGGACGTTTATTAAACTGTACTACAAAGTAACCTTTGAAGTTTTTTAATGGTGGTCCCAGAAGCGCTGATTGACGGTCGGGATTGTAACCAATAAGTTCGTTTCGCTTGTCATCATATTTGATCCACCCGATAAATTTTTCCTGTCGTGATGCCTCAATAAAGATATAAGAACTGTCAGATGCAGGGAAGGTAAATTCCATTAGCCCTGCACGCGATGTAGCCGAAAGACGGGCCTTTATTTTTCCACCATTGGCAGTATTTAATGTTACTGAATATCCGTAGGGCGTAGATTTTTCCTCCTGATGGGAAAACGTCATGGCTCTTTCCCTGTTGGCAAATAAAGTACCGGATTGGGGAGATATTGTTACCATACCGTAGTCACCCATCCAAACGGCAGGTTGGTGTGTAGCAGTAAATCCCATAATTGTTTTATCATTGTAATGATAGGACGTTCTCGATATACTACTTTCCCGGGTCTGTGCACACCATTGCGTCATGGCAAACGGTGGAGCCACAGTAGGTATTAGCCCTCCATATTCTGTGCTGTTAGTTCCGGTTGTTCCTATCATTGAGTTGACTTCATCTACAGGCGATGCAGGATTTATCTGACCATTCGACACCATCGTACCAGACATACAAACAAAGAAAATGAATGTGTGAAAGAACGTTTTCCGGGCAGGGATTTCTATTTTCACCATTTTTATAGTAGGTATTTTTTATATATCTTGATATACAGGATATTCACAAAAGTCTATATTCTACAATCATTGATCAACAGTTAATTTAACCAGTTTTGATGTTATTTTGGCCCGAAAAGGAAGCAGCCGGTAGGAGTACCGTTGCCGGCGATAGGGTTTGCAGAGGGGGATAAACCTCTACCAAAGCCTATATTGGGCTATTCCTATTTGTTGCAAACTCATAAGGATTTAATAAGTTGATGAACAGCTGAAGAATAGAGCAGACCTTATTAAGAATAAGGATAAGGCGCTGATGGAGGTGAATAAAAAGATCAATGATCTGGAAGAAAAACCAATCAACGGTATTATTGAGAACTCCACCTACAAAAAGTGGTTCAGCAAACTTTGCGGTGAACGGTCTTTGCTGCAAAGTGATAGTGTCCTGCTGGTTATAAATTAATCCTTATCTGTTACTGCTTTGCTCAACATTTCAACAAAAGGCAATGCTTTGCTGTAGTCTAATTCATCATATTCAAGCCCCAGGAGCCTGATATTCCGGTAATACTCTTGATGGTGCATATAATAGTACTTCTCAGATTGAAGGAACCAAACCTTAGGGCCCAGGTGTTGTGCCAGAAACCATTTTTCAAGCAACCTGCCACTTCTGCCATTGCCATCATTCCAGGGATGAATTTTTACAAATACAAGATGGATCATGCTGGCAAAATAAAATACTTCGGGTATGTCCAATTGTTGTTCGAGAAGCATTTCGATATCGTTATACAGCTTTTCCATTTCAGTATTTACAATTAATGGAGAAGCAGCTACATACTCAATTCTACCATCATCTGTGGTTACATACATATGCTGATTTCTAAAACGGCCTTGCCAGTTTTTGGAGACTATGTGTTTAGCCAATATGGTATGTACTTTTGAAATATTTTTCCTGGTTGATCTATGGTCCTTAGCAAATTGATAGGCAAGATATAAATCATCAATTTTTTTTGTATAGTCTGGTTGGAATTCAATTCCGAACCTTTTATGCTTTATGTAAGAATCCAGTTCAATAGGTTCTCCTTCAATTTTACTGGAATAGACCGATGCTACCGAGGTATAAAAACTGAAATGCTCATTGGACAACTCGGCATCTTCAAGTGCAGAGAACGTGGTGGCAAGAACCTTTGCATCAACTTTATCTTTGAATTGCTGCAATAGGCCGCTGCTTACTATTTGAAGCTGATAAGTACTCATGATGCAAAGAATGAATGGTAAGGTGCAAGTAGAAATATACGGATTCTCCTACAAACAAAAAAGGCACCGCTCTCGCGATGCCTTTTTAAAACTTAAGAGCGTCCGCTCTAAAAGTACCCCAGATGGGAGTTGAACCCACACTCGCATTGCTGCGAACGGGATTTTAAGTCCCGCGTGTCTACCAATTCCACCACCAGGGTCCGTGTTGAATTGAATTCAGAGCGGAAGACCGGGCTCGAACCGGCCACCCCGACCTTGGCAAGGTCGTGCTCTACCAAATGAGCTACTTCCGCTTTTCTAAAGAACTTTCCAACGATTATTGCAGTGGCTTTTTTTCGTTGGGATTGCAAAGATAGGAATCTTTTCGAAGTTGCAAAATTTTTTCCTCGCTGAATTAAAATATTTTATGAATTCCGTTTTTTTTAACTGTGTTTATGGATTAAGATCATAGTCATATTTCACCATCCCAAGCAGCTCCTTTCCTTTGCCATAGCACGTTTCCTTCAAAGGTAATCCATTTGGCTGATATTCGTATTGCCAGATCGTATAAGTCGACGTTTGGGCGTTCACGGTAGTCATCTTTAACAACTGTCCCTGGTCATTATACTCGAAAATGTAGTCTGGAAGCATTCGCTTTTTGGAAGGCTGATAGCGGTATACATCCGTTAACCGCCCCACTTTATCGTAATTATAAAACGTACGCTTGGCCGGCGTACCACGGCGCTGCTCCAGTTCTTCTATCACATGACCGCTGCTGTCTGTTTTGAAAGATATCAGCGCAGAATCCCCACCATTGCCCTTTTTCTGTATCATCTGCTGTAAATGCCCCAGGCTGTCGTAACTATAGCTGCGGGTTTCATCAAAACGCATCTTGCTGTCCCGGGCAGTGGAGGTGCTGCTGATATACTGTAAACGCCCGTCGCCGGTGTAACGATACAGCGTAATAGTGATGCTGGCGGCTGAACTGTCTACTGTTTTCGTCAGCTGTCCCTTGGCGGTAAACGAAGATACGGTGGCAGAATAACCGGTAGAAATCGACTGCGTCTGGGACCGCATCTGGTGATAGGTAGGACTCAAACTACGCTCGCAGCGGAAGTCTTTGTCCATCTCCATATTGGCATCCAGGGTCTGCACCTTCTGCACTTTTACCTTATTGGCCTTCAATAAGGCCATGGTGGCTGTTGTTTGATCTGTATTGTAAATATCCTGGAAGTAATATTGACTAAACCCCCTGCCTGCAATGGCCAGCATTCCCAATGCCAGTAGTATCATTTTCTTCATGAACGTAAAAATCGCTGATTTTTAATTGTGACAAAAGTAAAACGCAAAATTCATATTAAAATTTTTTAACCGGAACGGGACACCCCGTAATTTTTGATATCTTGTGGCATTTTCAACCAATAACAGATCTAACCGCTTGAAAACGCAACCACTACGTAAGGAAAAGAACTGTCTTAACTGCGGTACGGAAGTGCCGGAACGCTACTGCACCCACTGCGGACAGGAAAATACGGTACAACATGAAACTTTTGGACACCTGGTAGGCCATTTTGTAGCAGATATCTTTCATTACGATTCCCAGTTCCTGACTACGCTCAAAGCCCTGATCATCAAACCGGGATTCCTTACCAGGGAGTATATGGCGGGTAGGAGAGTACGCTATGTAAACCCGATTAAACTATATGTATTCGTTTCTTTCGTCTTCTTCTTTGGCGTATTAGCCCTAAATTCCAGCCATAAAGAGGAAAATGGGGAAGACGAAATTGCAGAGGAAACACTACTCAATACCGGTATCGGTAAAGATACCATCCGGCTGGCTGCTGGCACTGCCGGACTCAAAAAAGCATTTGAAAACGATAGCTCCGCTACCGGCCGTAGAATAGAGGAACTGGCTACTTCCATGAATGAGGTAAAGTCTGCCCGCGAGTTCGACTCCCTGCAACAGGCATTGCCCGACTCCCAGCGCCTGAATGGCGTGGCCAGAAAACTAATGCGCAGGATGGTAGAGGTACAACATAAATACGGAAAGGATACCCAGGCGGTCATCGTAGAAATGTTCCAGCATAACCTGCCTAAGCTGATGTTTATACTGCTCCCGCTTTTTGCACTATTCATGAAATGGATGTACCACCGGAAGAAGTGGCTCTATGCAGATCATGCCATTTTCGCTATCCACCTGCATACTTTCGCTTTTATCATCGGTCTGCTGGCATCTATACTCACGGCCATTTTTCATAAGGGCATATTCCTCACCGTCTGCTACTGGTCTATTTTTATTTACCTGGTGCTGGCCCTCCGGAATAATTATCACCAGTCATTGGTAAAGTCTTTGTTTAAAGGCATTTTCCTGCTGGGCATTTACCTGTTGTCCGCCGGTATTGTATTCCTTGGCTTCCTGGTGCTTATATTTGGAATATTTCTTTAAATTTAGAAATGCAACCAGAATATATCATCATACACCAACAAGTAGCGCCCTTTGTGGCCCATATCCAACTGAATCGCCCTAAAGAGCTGAACGCACTCAACCTCCAGCTGATGAGTGAATTGAGAGATGCGCTCAAAATGCTGGACGCCGACGACCAGGTAAGGGCGATTGTACTCAGTGGCAACGAAAAAGCCTTCGCCGCCGGCGCCGACATTAAACAAATGGCCAACAAATCAGCCATCGATATGTATAATATCGACCAGTTCAGTACCTGGGATACCATTAAAAAAATAAAGAAACCCATCATAGCGGCGGTGAGCGGCTTCGCCCTGGGCGGTGGCTGCGAACTCACAATGCTCTGCGATATGATCGTGGCCAGCGAAACAGCCCGGTTCGGCCAGCCGGAAATAAAACTGGGCATCATGCCAGGCGCCGGCGGTACCCAACGGCTCACCCGGGCCGTAGGAAAAGCCCTCGCCATGGAAATGGTGCTCACCGGGCGGTTTATTACGGCAACAGAAGCCCTGCAAGCGGGCTTGATAAATCGCGTAGTACCCGTAGAACTATTTTTACAGGAAGCCATTAAACTAGCCGCCGAAACCGCTACAATGAGCCCTGTAGCGCTTAAAATGGCCAAAGAAGCGGTGCTGAAAGCGTTTGATACCAGCCTGGAAGAAGGATTACATTTTGAACGTAAAAATTTTTATCTTCTCTTTGCATCCGAAGATCAGCAGGAAGGCATGCAGGCATTTGTAGAAAAAAGATCACCCGAATTCAAAGGAAAATAGCACTAGTTTATTGAAAACCATTAAACATTTCTATAATTTGACTTGTTAACCTTCCACTGACAAATGATCGTATATACATTGCGGGAAAGTGGTGCCTGTCAGTGTCTTGTAACCCCGTCAAAAATTAAAAATTTAACCATGAGTGCGAAACGGATTCCGGTGGCGTCACTGATATCATTTACACTTTGTATTGTAGCCTGTAGTGGTCCCGGTCAACAGGTAAGAGCTGTTGTACTGGCCGATGAAACCACCTTACCCGCCACAGATACTATGATCGCCGCCGGCGATACTATCCAGACCGACCAGGTAGCTTCCTGGAACTCTTTCCTGTTCTACGACGGCAAATATGCCATGGAATGTGGCGTATTCGAAAAAGAACCGCTGAAACGCCGCTTCGAAACCCTGATCAGCAAAGCCCGGAAAACTTTCTTCGAACGGTTTAAAGTAACACCTCCCATCGAAGTAGAAAGCCAGATCCTCTTCAACGAAGGATATATGCCGGGAAAATCAGGCTATGATGAGGCTGCATTGGCAATAGACATCGATCGGGATATCATCTACGTAGGTATCACGGTCAACCGCAGCCTTCTCCTTTTCAGTGAAAAAGGAGATACTGACTATCCGGAGAAATTCCTGCAATGGATGCAGAAATTTGAACGTTGATAAAAAAAAGCCCCCCGCAACAAGCAGGGGGCCCTTATCTTTCTTAATATGCTGTTACGCTAATTAGTGATCAAACTTATTCTTTAACGCTGCCAGCTTAGCCTGGAAATCGTTTAACGGCGCTTCCTTCGCGGCTGGTTTATCCCTGCGCGGCTCGCGACGGGTATCGCTATTGCGGGAATCCTGGTTTTTACGCTGCCCTGGCGCTCCGCCGGCATTGCTGTCTTTCATCGACAAAGAAATACGCTTGCGTGCTACATCTATTTCCAATACCGTTACCTGCACCTTCTGATTCAGCTTCACCGCCTCGTTAGGATTGCTGATAAATTTATTGGAGAGATGGGAAATATGCACCAGCCCATCCTGCTTCACACCTATATCCACGAAGGCCCCAAACGCGGTAATGTTCGTTACCACACCAGGCAATACCATACCGGGTTTTACATCTTCCATCTTATGAATGCCTTCTGCATATTCAAAAATAGAGATCTCATCCCTTGGGTCGCGGCTAGGCTTAGCCAGCTCCTTCAGGATATCTTCCAATGTCAGCAAGCCTACTTCTTCGCTCACATAATCTTTCGGATTAATTTGCTTACGCAGGTCTTCTTTGCCCATCAGGTCCGGTACAGTGCAATGCTGCTTCTCCGCCATATGCTTAATGAGATCGTAACGCTCAGGATGCACCGCTGAATTATCCAACGGATTATCCCCATTTTCAATACGAAGGAAGCCCGCGCATTGCTCAAATGCTTTATCTCCCAAACGATGTACTTTCTTCAACTGCATACGGTTGCTGAAAGCGCCGTTTTCTTTACGGTATTTTACGATGTTTTCCGCCAGGGAAGGACCCAGGCCGGAAATATACGCCAGCAAATGCTTGGAAGCGGTATTCAGGTTTACTCCCACATTATTTACACAGCTCACTACCACGCGATCCAGGCTCTGTTTCAGCGACGACTGGCTCACATCATGCTGGTATTGCCCTACGCCAATAGCTTTAGGATCTATCTTCACCAGCTCGGCCAGCGGATCTATCAAACGACGGCCAATGGAAACAGCTCCTCTCACCGTTACATCGTAGTCGGGGAACTCTTCCCGCGCTACCTCTGATGCAGAATACACAGAAGCGCCGCTCTCGTTCACCATAAACACATTGATCTTCTTACCAAAGTCGATCTTCTTCACAAATTCCTCTGTTTCACGGCCCGCGGTGCCATTACCTACAGCGATGGCGGCGGTATCATATTTATCAGCCCATTTTTTCAACAGGGCTTCGGCGTCATCACGTTTATAATTCTTTTCCAGCGGGAAAATAACATCGTGCGCCTGCATATTACCCTGGTTGTCCAGCGCTACTATCTTACAACCGGTTCTGTAACCGGGGTCGATGGCAATAACGCCCTTAGGACCCAGCGGTGCTGCGAGCAGTAACTGGCGCAGGTTTTCAGCAAATACTTCTATCGCCTCGGCATCAGCTTTTTCTTTGGCCACCGCCCTGAACTCATTTTCCAGGGAAGGACGCAACAGGCGTTTGTACGCATCGGCAGCAGCTTTGGTAACCTGCTCTGCAGCAGCGCCTTTACCGGTTACAAATTGTTTGTTGATCAGCGCATTCGCATCTTCTTCTACCGGCGCTATAGAGCTAAACAGGATACCCTCGTTTTCTGCCCGTAATATAGCCAGTACCCGGTGAGAAGGCATCTCCCGCAAATCCTCTGAAAACTCGAAATAGTCTTTATATTTATCACCTTCCGCTTCTTTACCTTCTACTACTTTAGAGGTAAGTTTGGCGGTATTGGTAAACAGTTTACGCAGCTTATCGCGGCACTCGGCATTTTCATTGATCCATTCCGCAATTATATCCCGGGCGCCTTTCAAGGCTTCTTCAGACGTAGCTACCTGCTCGTTGATAAAGGTTTCCGCAGCGGCAGTATCGGTGTCCTGCTGCTCAAACAACAGCTTGGCCAGCGGCTCCAATCCCTTTTCAATAGCCACCGTTGCACGCGTTTTGCGCTTGGGTTTATAAGGCAGATAAATGTCTTCCAGCTCCGCCAATACCCAGGTTTCTTCCAGTTTGGCCAGCAGCTCAGGGGTCATTTTCTCTTGTTCCGTAATCGTTTTGATAATAAACTCACGACGATCATCCACTTCTTTGTAACGCTTCTGCAGGTCCTCTATACGGCCTATCTGTACTTCATCCAGGCTGCCCGTTACCTCTTTACGGTAACGACTGATGAAAGGCACTGTAGAGCCTTCAGATAACAGGGTCATAGTATTTTCTGCCTGCTTGCCGGAAATACCTAACTCCGATGAAATAAGCGCAATGTGTTTCGGATTCATAACTCAATACTTTTTTGGGATTTTTGATTGTCAGATCTTTTAATTCCATTACGACAAAAAATCCTTTGCAGCAACAAAATACAGCCATCTCCCAACCATGAAATCACTACAATTTTATAGCTCGCAAATGTAAGTAAAATGGGCTTTTAACCAAGAAAAAGAAATCCCCATTTTTACAGGTTTCCCCCCGCCCGGAGCCTAAATATCAAAATCCCCGAAATGATCCCTATTTTTACAAAATATGGAAAAGACAGCTACTTTTGATCGCCTCCTGCAGATCATGGACGATTTAAGGGAAAAATGCCCCTGGGACCGCAAGCAAACCATCCAAACGCTCCGGCAGCTCACCATCGAGGAAACTTATGAGCTGGCCGACGCCATTACTGAAGAAAACTGGAAGGCTATCAGGGAAGAACTGGGCGATATCCTCCTGCATATCGTGTTTTATGCCAAAATAGGCTCGGAACAACAACAATTTGATATCAACGATGTCATCAACGGCGTATGCGATAAACTCATCCACCGCCACCCACATATCTACGGCGATGTTAAAGCCGAAACGGAAGACCAGGTGAAGCAAAACTGGGAAAAACTAAAGCTCAAAGAAGGCAAAAAATCAGTGCTCAGCGGCGTGCCACAATCACTGCCCGCCCTGGTGAAAGCCATGCGCCTCCAGGAAAAAGCCAAACAAACCGGCTTCGAATGGGATACCACCAGCCAGGTATGGGACAAAGTAAAGGAAGAAGTGACTGAACTGGAAGAAGTGGTCCAAACCGGGAATAAGGAACAGATAGAAGATGAATTTGGCGACGTGATGTTCTCCCTCGTCAACTACTCCCGCTTCCTCGATATCGATGCAGAAAACGCCCTGGAACGTACCAACAAAAAATTCCAGCGCCGCTTCCAGGCAATGGAAGCCATGGCCCTGCAACAAGGCCGTACCCTCAATGATATGAACTTAACGGAAATGGATACACTCTGGAACCAGGTGAAAGCCACCGAAAAATTATAAACGCATTGATCGACGCTAAAGAAATAAGACTCTTTTTCCTCCGGCACGGATACCTGTTGATCGTGGCTGCCTGGCTCTTTACTTTTGCCTTCCTGTTCAGCAACTACTGGTCGTACTACTCCTCGCCGCAAGGCGTGAAACGTAGCATGGAGAAAAGTATCCACCAGCGCGAAAAAGATTTTCAACGCCTGGCAACAGATACCTCGCTGACCAACGCCCTGCTGCAACGCAATTATAGTCAGAAAACGCTGGACCAGCTTACCAACCAGCCGGAATACTATCTCTTCGCCTACGACTCTTCCAACTCCGGCGTATGGCTTACATTCTGGAATACCAGCCAGGTACAACCAGATGAGCTGCAAACGACCCTGCAACCGGGCAACCGGTTCATGAAGCTGAAAAACGGCTATTATGAAGTGCTTACCCGCCGGATGAAATCTACCGCCGAACACCAGCAATTCCTGGTAGGCGTAATACCGGTGCGCATGGAATATGCCATCAAAAACAGCTACCTCGTCAGCCACTTTTATCATAAGGAAGAACTGGGCGATGAATATAGCATCCTGCGGGAAATGCCGGCCCTGCTGCTGCCGGAACATATTATCCTGCCGGTGAATAACGGAAGCGGACAAACGCTCTTTTATCTCGACTATAACGCGGGTATGCACGTACATCCCCCCAACAACCTGAGCGTACTGCTGCGGATACTGGGCTGTATCTGTGTCCTGATATTCCTGAACCTCTTTGCTACCTTACTGGCGAAAACCACGAATCCGCTGTATGGCTTCCTGTTCCTGTTTCTCATCGTATTCGGACTCCGGGTGCTTAGCTATATGTATCCCTTTCCGTTCGACCTGAAAGAGCTCAATATCTTCGACCCCAGGATCTATGCGAAAGATGAGGTGTTTTATTCCCTCGGCGACCTGCTCGTCAACGTGCTGCTCGCATTCTGGATGGTGCTCTTTTTCCGGGAACATGTAAAAACCATCAACCCACCGGTGATCCGTAACCGCTGGCTGCAAAGCGGGGTGATCATCGTCGCCAGCCTCATTCTCTATATCGTAGAGCAATTCATGGCCGACCTGATCCAAAGCCTGGTAATAGATTCCAAGATATCGTTTGATGTCACCAACTTTATCAGCCTGCCGGAATACAGTATTATGTACAGTGTTATCGGCTTTGTGGTCCTGGGATTCATCTCGTTCAGCTTTTTATTCTTCTCCCAGATTATTAACTACCTGCTCAATGAACTCACCAATTTCCAGTACCGTACCAAGTACATCTGGCTGGGAGCCGTAGGTATTATCTGGCTGCTGTTCCGCATACATAACCCCGAATTGCCGTTCTCCATATCCATGGTCATCTGGCTGTTGCTATATATTGTATTGCTCGACTTTATTGCCGACCGTTTCGAAAGCAGCTTGGCTACCGTTCCTTTCCTTTTCTGGCTTTTCCTGTTGACCATCACCACCTCTGGCGCACTGGTGCATTACAACAATCACAAAGAGTTATATGCCCGGGAAAAGCTGGCGGAAGATCTGTCTAAACAGAAAGACCCTTACCTGGAAATGCTGCTGAACGATATCGGGAAAAAGATAGAGCAGGATGAAGCCATCCAGTTTTTCTTCCAGGACCACGGCGCCAGGGACCATCGCAAGGGGGCTTTCGATGAGCTTCTACAGAAATATTTCCAGGGATACCTGAGCCGGTTTAAGGTAAATATCTATGCCTACGATGAAAACGGCGCCTCCCTGTTTTCCTCGGATACTGTGAGCCTGATGACTTTTAACCGGTTGATGTTTACCAACCCGGAAGCCGCGTCTTCATTGGTTCCCGGCAACGATCTTTATTATTACGAACGTAGTTTCAACGACTATAGCTATATCGCCAAAAAGGAATTTCGTAAAGCCAATAACGACATTGCCGGTTGGCTGGTGTATACGCTATCGCCCAAACCCGTGAGCAGCGACCGCCTTTACCCCGAACTGCTGGTGGAAGGCGACCTCTCTGATCCGGGCCGTGAATACGCCGGCACCTATTCCTTTGCAGTATATGATAAAGGCATACTCGTAAGCAACAACAACGACTTTCCTTTCCCTATACGCCTCTATCCGAACGATCTTCCCACCGCAGATGTAGAGATAAGAGCTGTTAAGGGCTATTCAGAGCTGATCTATAGGGCGTCGGCCGAAAAAGTGGTGATGGTGGTAAAGGAAAACAGGATGTTTATAGAGTTCATTACGCTCTTTGCTTACATGTTCTGCCTGTTCCTGCTCATCATTGTCATCTATAAGGCTTTCGACCTGCTCATCAAAGCCAGGATGCGCCTGGCTAACCTGCGGAGTCTTATCAATGTAAACATCCGCAAGAAAGTACACGGTACCATTATTTTCGTTATCATATTTTCCTTCCTCATCCTCGGTATCACTACCATCAAATTCTTCATCTACCGCTCGGAAGCGCAAAACCGCGAGCGCCTGAGTAAAACCATGAGAGAGGTAGCAAAGGATGTGGAAAAAGTATTCGAAAATCAGCGCGATCTCGACCAGGTGGGGGATATATACGATTCTGAACTGATGAAGAAATTGTCGACCTCCCTTTCTGATATCGCCGATGAAAGGGCGCTCGACATCAACATCTACGACCGGGATGGCAACCTGCAACTCACCACACAGCCGCTGATGACCGACAAAGGGCTGATTTCCTCCAAAATGGATCCGCAGGCCTATTTCCGGCTGTTCCGCCAGGAGCAGATCCAGTTTATCCATACGGAATATATTGGCATCATGCCTTTCCTGTCGGGTTATATGCCCCTGCGCAATCATGATACCCACGAGGTGATCGCTTACCTGAACGTACCGTATTTTGCCACGCAAACAGAGTTGAATCAACAGATATCCAACTTCCTCGTAGCGCTGATTAATTTCAATGCCTTTATCTTCCTCATTGCCGGTATGCTGGCCTTGCTGATCACCAACTCTATTACCCGTTCCTTCTCCCTGGTAACGGAAAAGCTGCGTCACGTGAACCTGGGGCAGCGTAACGATGAAATAGAATGGGATAAGGATGATGAAATCGGCGCGCTGGTAAAAGAGTATAACAAAATGGTGCGTAAACTGGAAGTGAGTGCGGCAAGGCTGGCCAAGAGCGAACGGGAGGGGGCCTGGAGAGAAATGGCCCGCCAGGTAGCCCACGAAATCAAGAATCCGCTTACCCCCATGAAGCTGAGTATCCAGTACCTGCAGCGCGCTATTGCGGGCGATTCTCCCAATGTAAAGGAGCTGTCGCGCAACGTAGCAGGCACGCTGGTAGAGCAGATCGAGCACCTGTCCAATATAGCATCCGACTTTTCGGCCTTTGCCCGCATCGGCGAACCGAATAACGAAACAGTGCTGCTGAATGAAGTGGTACACTCACTCACATCCTTGTATCAGGGCCACGAAGATTGTGAAGTTATTTACCTCATGCCGGAGCAGGACTTTTATGTATTTGCCGATAAAACGCAGATGAACAGGCTCTTTACCAACCTGCTGCTCAATGCCATACAGGCCATTCCCGACGACAGGAAAGGGCAGATCAGGGTGCGGTTACAGAAAACTGCCGACCAGTACGTGATCGTTAGTGTAGCGGATAACGGACAAGGCATTTCAACAGAGGTGCAGTCCCGCATCTTTGTGCCTAATTTTACGACCAAATCTTCCGGCACCGGCCTGGGGCTGGCCATGTGTAAAAACATCGCGGAACAGGCCCGCGGCGAAATATGGTTTGAAACCATTCTCAATGAAGGCACTACCTTTTACGTAAAACTGCCACTCATCCAGGAATAACATCTTGCATAAATACCATAAAAAAACCGTTTCGATCGTTCGAAACGGTTTTTTTAAATAACTTCTTCGGCAAGGATTATTGTACTTCTTTTGCTACAAAGCTCTCTTTAATTTTCTCCAACAGTTTGCTGTCGATAATTTGTTGTGCCAGTTGTATCATGTTTTTGAAGGCCATCCCTTTGGAAATACCGTGACCGATAATTACAGGTTTGGAAACGCCTAAAACAGGAGTACCGCCGTATGATTCAAAATCCAGTTTGTTAATGTATTCATCATGAATATTGCGTTTTACCGCGATTTCATGGAATGATTCTGCCATTTTCAGCACCACGTTACCAGTAAAACCTTCACAAACAATTACATCTGATTTTTCAGAGAAGATATCTCTACCTTCAATGTTACCAACGAAATTGATTTGTTTGTTTTCTTTTAACAGGGGATAGGTGGCTTGCGCGAGCAAATTGCCTTTGCCTTCTTCTTCACCGATATTCAGCAAGCCTACCTTAGGATTGTTGACCTTGAGGATATGCTTGGAGTATAGGGAACCAAGAAGGGCAAATTGCGCCAGGTTTTCAGGTTTACAGTCGGCATTGATACCTACATCGAGTAACAGACCGTACGAACCGTTTTCACGGGGTACCAGAGTAGATATAGTAGGACGTTGCACTCCTTCTATGGCCTTAATAGAATAATAGGTGCCCACCATCATGGCGCCGGTATTACCGGCACTGATGAAAGCATCTACTTTTCCTTCCTTCAATAAATGAAAACCGATTGAGATAGATGAATGTGGCTTCTCTTTCAGCGCCTTAGTAGGATGTTCATCCATCCCAATTACCTGGGATGAATGAACAACTGAATATTTTGATTGGTCCAGCTGTGCAGCTGTTAATAAAGGAGCCAATTGTTGCTCGTCTCCTATCAATACCAGATGCACATCAGATGCAACATTGTCTAAATATACTTTTACTCCTTTTACTGCTTCTGCGGGGGCGAAGTCGCCTCCCATCATATCAAGCCCGATTCTCATGTAACTCAAGTTTGTTCTTGTTAGCTCGGGTAAAAATAAGTAAAATAATTATTTAGCTGCGCTCTGTTTTTCCAACACTACTTTACCTCTGTAGTACAGTTTGTTTTCCACCCAATGAGCACGGTGTCTCAGGTGCACTTCACCGGTTGCGCTGTCTGTGCTTAAAGTATCCGCTACCGCCTTATAATGCGTTCTTCTCTTTGCTGATCTTTGCTGAGAATGTCTGCGTTTAGGATTTGGCATTTTATTTAATTTTTAATTGTCCTTAAATTTATCCAACCCTTTCCAGATTGGGTTATCGTTTTCTTTTGCCTGCTGGTTCATTTGCTCCAGCATTTCAATCACCTTCGGATTACACCCACTCTTGCCATCGGCATTGTCGGGATGGATCCGCTGCATTGGAATGCTCAAATGGATGAATTCGTAGATATACTCCGCCACATTTAAATGGCTTTCTGTTTTCAATATATACGAAACTTCCGGATCCTCTTCATCGTTTGCCAACTCTTCTGGATGCTCTACCAGCTTTACTACCTGGTTAAAATCATCCCAAAGCTGCATTTCAAAGGGCTCGCCACAACGGTCACATGTAACAGTTACTTTTCCGCCAATCTCAAATTTCAACAAAAAGAAATTGCTCTTTTTGTCTAATAAGAGGTTGACAGTCACCGCACAATTGCTAAAATCCTTCGGCTCTTCAAAATTATCAAAGAAACTATCTCCGATAACATACTGAAATGAATGAACCCCCGGATTTAATCCGACAAAGGCAATATCAAATTCACGGAGTGGTTTCATATCAATATCCTCACTTTTAGAGGGATGCAAAGGTAATTAAATATTTGCAATTGCAAAAATTTCATAAATTTGTTCACTAACGATATCTTATTTATATATATATTTATATCATAAAATATCAGCCATATTGATGTTGTGACATCGGGCGTGAGGCGCAAAGGTACGGAATTCACCTTTATCTTATACCTGTTTTTCGCAATTCAACAATTATTGAAAACCCGTAGTACCCTATTCCATCAATAGATGAAGGCCACTGGAAGAAAGAGTAAGAAAACAATTGCTTCTGAGCACACCGGCATGCCAACAAACGGCGCACCGGACGTCTTTTCTCTGCCCATTACCGCCTGGCTCAATAGTACCAATGCCGGTATCCTGGTAACCAATGAAAAATTCCGCTGCATCTGGATAAACGACATCTTTGCACAATATATGGGCAAAGAATCCCCCGTCAACCGGACTTACACCGATCTTATCCGGTTCTTTAAGCCCATGGTCGCCGAAAACGTCACCCTCGAAGCAAAGATGAAATCCCTCCGCCGGGAAAAAAAGCCCTGGTTTGGCTGGGAAGTGCCCTTCCGCAACGGACAGATATGGGAAATTACCTACCTCCCCGTATTCAACGGCAAGGGCTTCAGCGGCAGCATCTGGCAGGCCATCGACGTTACCCGCCGCCATCATACCCAGGAAGCCATCCGGCGCAACGAGGAAAAATTCAGGGTCATCCTCAACAACCTCAACGCCGCCATGTGCGAAACCGACGTAAAAGGCAATATTACCCGCGTATACGAAAGCTTCTGCCGCCTTTCCGGCTACCAGGAGAACGAACTGATCGGAAAAAATATTACGGACATCTTCGTGCCGGAACAAAACCGCGCCTTCGCCAGGGCCCTCCGCAGAAAACGACTGGAGGAAAATGTTCCCCTGGTATACGACATGGAAATAAAGCTGAAAGACGGCTCCCACCGCTGGATATTGGCCAGCTCCACGAATATCTACGACCACAATGGCCGTATTACCGGGGGCGCCGGCATCCACATGGACATCACCCGGCAAAAGAAACTGCAAACCGACCTCGAGGAAGCCCGCAAACAGGCCGACGAAGCCCGCCATGCACAGAAAGACTTCCTCGCCAGCATGAGCCACGAAATCAGAACCCCGCTCAACGCCATCATCGGCATGGCCCACCTCCTGGAAGAAACCCAGCTGGATCCACAACAGAAAGAATACGTCAACATACTCAAACACTCTTCCGGCATACTGTTGGGCATTGTCAGTGATATTCTCGATATTTCACGGATAGAAGCCGGGGAAATACAAGTCAACCAACGCGAATTCAACCTCCGTGAACTGATTCAATCCCTCCGCCATACTTTTGAACTAAAACTGGGCCGCCGACCCGTGAAAATCACCGCCGAACTGGATGCCAGCCTCAATACCTGGCTCATCGGCGACAACGTGCTACTGAACCAAATACTACTCAATTTGTTAGGAAATGCAGAGAAGTTTACCAATGAAGGTGAAATTGCTATCAAAGCCACCCAGGAAAGCTGGCTGGATAACAAACTCTGGATACGGTTCCGCGTGGCAGATACCGGCATCGGTATACGGAAAGATAAACTGGAACTAATCTTTAAAAACTATAAACAGGCAGAAGGAGATATCCGCGAAAAATATGGCGGCACCGGCCTGGGCCTTGCCATCGCCAAACAACTGGTGGAATTCCAGGGGGGCACCATCGCAGTGGAAGAACTGCCTGGTTTTAATACCTGCTTCAGTTTCAATATCCCCTTTATGGATAGCCGGCGCCCCCTCACTAACAACGCCGGAAAACTAGGCAGAAAGCTCTTGCAAAGATCCTTCGAACACGCCCGGGTACTCGTCGTAGAGGATAATCAAATGAATCTCCGATATATCATGAGCCTGCTCGAAAAATATAAAATCAACTATCAGCTCGCTACCAACGGGCCCGACGCTACCTATTTTCTGGACTCCAGGCAATACGACCTTATCCTCATGGACATCCGTATCCCGGGGATGAACGGGCTGGAACTGGCGCAAAAAATCAGACTGGACGAACAACAACCTAATGTAGCTACTCCCGTTATCGCCACCACCGCCGTAGCCATGGAAAGCACCGCTACAATGGCCAGAGAAGCAGGAATAACCGACATTCTCACAAAACCGTACACGCCAGACCAGCTATTACAGATTTTTAATAAATATCTCAACGAAGACGAAACAGAACTTATAATGGAAGAAGTGCAGCACCTAAGTGGGTTTGAGTTTAACAGCGATTTGGACGTAAAGTATCTCACAGATCTCTATGAGGGTAACATTTCCTATGCCGCCGACTTGTTTGAAATCTTTATCAGAACTATCCGCGATGAAATCAAAAAAATTGATGTACTAGTCGACCACCGCGACTGGGAACAAATGAAATTCCAGGTACACAAACTGAAGCCCAACTTCGCCATGGTGGGCCTCACCTGGATCAACGCCAAAATGCAGGAGCTGGAAAATCAACTTCGCTTCAACCAGGAAACATACAGCACCGAAATCACCCAGCTATTTACCGAAATCAAGGAAGACCTGGATAAATACTACCCGCTGGTGGAAGAGGAATATCATAAAATGCGCGACTTTATCGACACACTCCCCGGGGAAACATCAATATGATTGTAAAATCTCCCGGATACTGTTGTAATAATTACCGCCAAACAATAACAAATGCACCATTAAAGGATATAACTGGCAAATGCCTATCCGTTGCTGCCAGCCCGGCGATAATGGATAGGCTGCCTGGTAAGCATAATAAAAACGGGTATCAAATCCGCCGAAAAGCCGGGTCATCGCCAAATCCATCTCCCTATGCCCGTAATATACCGCCGGGTCAAATACACAAACTTTCCCCTTGCTGCCTACCATAAAATTGCCTGACCATAAATCCCCATGCAGTAAAGCAGGCACTTCTGCCGGAAATATATGCGGCAACTGCCGGCATAAAGTCTCCACCTGTTGTACCATCTGCTTATCTACAATCTGCTGGTCATACGCCATCCGGATCAGCGGCAACAACCGGTTAAACGCATAAAACACTGCCCAGCTGCTGTAAGGCGTATTGTATTGCTTTAAACTTCCAATATAATTAGGCCCGTTATAACCAAAATGAGGCTGCGTTACCTTGTGCTGCCGTGCCAGCGATACCGCAAAATCATCCCAGAACCCACTAAGCGCCTGTCCCTTTGTTAAAAACTCCAGCAACAGGTAAGCCTGTCCATTTACCCGCCCGTAACCCAACGGTTTGGGCGTATCCAGCGCCTGAGCCGACTGCAACTCCAGTAAACCCGCGTATTCCTGCGCAAACATATCCGGGAAACGCACGCCATCATTCATCTTCACAAAAAAATAGCCCTCGTTGGTGGCTATACGAAAAGATTTATTAATATCGCCCCCATGAACGCTTTTTGCTTCATTTATATGTATTTTTACCTTCAATTGCTCGGAAAGCGCCGTACTCAACTGCATTTGTAGAATTTCATCTATCATGTTCCGCCACATTATATGGAAACAAAAATTCGGATTAAAAAGAAAATCATCCGTATTGTACTAACACTTACGGCTATACTGTTGTTAAAAATATTATTTGCCTGGAGTAATCATTTTAACGATTTCTACTTCCATAGGTGGTATAAGTGGAGTAGCTTGGCTTTCAGACATGTAACAGGTATAGTTCCCTTTAGCATTGGCGATGTAATATATACTGCCTGGATTATTGGAGGAATATTTTATTTGTTAAAACTATGTTATAAACTCGTTCGCCTTGCCTGGGAAGATACCGGTATGCTCATGCTGAAAGGCATTCATTTCCTGTTAAAGGCCTACCTTTTTTTCCTCGTATTATGGGGCGGCAACTACGAACGGAACCCACTCGCTGCCGACACCGGCGTTGTGACCACCCGTTACAATACACAACAGCTTTACCAGCTCTCAGATACCCTGCTTCAACTGGTCAACCTCGAAAAAGCCAATACCGGCGATACAATCGGTGTAATGAAGGCGGATATCGCCGCTATCCCGGTTTTCCAGCGGGCAATAGCTGCTTATGCCGCAGCTGCCCATACCTGGCCCGCCCTGCAATACAAGGCGCCCAGCATTAAACCTTCCTTGTATGGCAAATGGCTGAACTATACCGGGGTAACCGGTTACCTGAACCCTTTCACAGGGGAGGCCCAGGTAAATACGACGGTGCCCGCCGTACTGCAGCCCTTTATTACCTGCCATGAAATAGCCCACCAGCTGGGATATGCACCGGAAGAAGATGCCAATTTTGTAGGATACCTGGCAGCTACCAGTATTCCGGATAGCCATTTCCGTTATGCCGCCCATTTCGATATGTTTATGTACAGCGTACGGCAATTAGCCTATCATGATACCACCCTGGCTAAAAATATCTGGAGCCGGACGGTACCTGGCGTGAAAGCCGACCATAAAGCCATCATCCGTTTCTATGAAACGTATACCGGCAAGACCGATGAATTCTTTACTGCAGCGTATGACCGCTATCTGAAAGCTAATAAACAAGACAAGGGTATTCGCAGTTATAGTGAGGTAACAGGTTGGTTGATCGCCTACTTTAAAATAAAACCCTAGTTCATCATCAGTACGTTTACGCTCCGTTGCAGGATATTAAAGGCTATCTCCGCCATCAGGTTCTCACGGTCCAGCGTAGGGTTTACCTCAGTAATTTCAAAACAACAGATCTTGCGGTGCTGCATGAATTTCGCAATCAGGTCTTCTGCCTCCCGCTCCCTTAATCCATTACTTACCGGCGTGCCCGTACCTTTGGAAATGGAAGCATCCAGGCTATCCACATCAAACGATACATAAATATATTCGCAGTCGCTCAGGTAACGGAATACCGATCGCGAAATGTTTTCCGGCCCCTTGCGGCGTACTTCGCTGGTGGTAATCACTTTCATGCCATATTGTTTGATCAGGTGGTCTTCTTCCTTCTCAAAATCCCGGAGGGAGATGAACACAATATCTTCTGGCAGTACCTTGGGAGCTATTTTGCCAATGTTTTTAAGCGCATTCCACATTTTGGCGGTATTCTCATCAATATCATGTACTTTACAGTCCATATTATCTTCTGCAATAGCGGTGGCCAGGGGCATCCCATGCATATTGCCTGATGGAGTGGTATATGGCGTATGGAGGTCGGCATGGGCATCTATCCAGATCACACCCAGCTTGGCTTTGGGATGGGCCATCTTCAAACCGGCAATAGTGGCGCCTGCGGTACTATGGTCGCCCGATAACAAAACCGGGAACCAGTTGGCTTTTACCGTTTCACACACACTTTTGCTGATACGCTCATACATATTGAAAGTGCCTTTGATCCGCTTGGCATAAGGCGATTCAATAGGCTCAAATAACAGTTTATTCTCCGTTTCAATTGCTTCGGTGGGGAAGTGCACAAAAAAGTTGCTCATGAAATCCAGCGCCGCAATCTTAATCGCATCTACACCTAAACTGGCGCCCCTGGTTCCTGCTCCGATTTCTGATTTTACTTCTATTATTTTAATATTCTTCATAAAAAGATCATTATAGGCAAGCTACAGGATTTTATGTGAACGCCCAAAGCAGGGGACAGTGCAATGGTGAAAAAGTTGTATATAATATCTGAATCAAATCCAATACAGTAGAGGAATTGTAGCGATTTGTTCAATGTTTTCGCGAATATGGTTGATAACGTTGAATTTTAATCGCGCCATTTTTTTAGATGCTGATTTATAAATAATTTGGACACTATTACCTATAAAATTATAACCATGGATTTTCAATTGACGGAAGAGCATCTGATGATACAGAAGGCTGCTCGCGATTTTGCCATCAACGAATTGTTGCCCGGTGTAATAGAAAGAGATGAACACCAGAAATTCCCGGCCGAACAGGTAAAGAAACTGGGAGAACTGGGGTTCCTGGGAATGATGGTAAGCCCTAAATATGGGGGAGCAGGGCTGGACGCGATCTCTTATGTATTGGCCATGGAAGAAATTTCCAAAATCGATGCTTCGGCCTCTGTAGTCATGAGTGTAAATAACTCGCTTGTTTGCTGGGGACTGGAAACTTTCGGTACAGAAGAACAAAAACAAAAATACCTGGTACCACTAGCCACTGGTCAGATTATCGGCGCCTTTATGCTGAGCGAGCCGGAAGCCGGTTCTGATGCCACTTCCCAGCGCACTACCGCAGAAGATAGAGGCGATCATTACCTGCTCAATGGTACCAAAAACTGGATCACCAACGGCAACTCCGCCAGCGTATACCTGGTAATGGCCCAAACCCACCCGGAAAAAGGCAGCAAAGGTATCAACACATTGATTGTAGAAAAGAATATGCCCGGTGTTACTATCGGCGCCAAGGAAAATAAATTGGGTATCCGCGGTAGCGATACCCACAGCGTGATGTTCCAGGATGTAAAAGTACCTAAAGAGAATAGAATAGGGGAGGATGGCTTTGGATTTAAGTTTGCCATGAAAACCCTTGCCGGCGGCCGTATAGGCATCGCTTCCCAGGCCCTGGGCATCGCCAGCGGCGCCTATGAACTGGCGCTCAAATACTCCAGGGAAAGAAAAGCATTTGGCAAAGAAATATCCCAACACCAGGCCATCCAGTTTAAGCTGGCAGATATGGCCACCCGCATTGAAGCTTCCCGCTTGTTATGCCTGAAAGCTGCCTGGGAGAAAGACCATCACCTCGACTATACCCTGAGCAGCTCTATGGCCAAGGTATTCTCTTCCGAAACAGCGATGTGGGTAACCACAGAAGCAGTACAGGTGCACGGTGGGTACGGCTATGTGAAGGAATACCACGTAGAACGCCTTATGCGCGACGCCAAAATTACCCAGATTTATGAGGGTACCTCCGAGGTACAACGCATTGTTATTAGCCGCAGTATACTCGCGTAGAAGAGCGTAAAGCTGAAGGCGTAAAGTAAAAAGCTATTGGAGCGAATAATCTTATGGATTTTAAAAAAGTCTTATAGGTCATTCGCTCCAATAGCTTTTTACTTTACGCCTTCAGCTTTCAGCCGTTTATGCGTATTTTTGCAAAATGGCTATTAACTTAAAAGCGTATCAGGAGGTTCTTTCCCAGCTATCACCATACCAGGCAAAACTGGTGGCCGTATCCAAAACAAAACCAGTAAGTGATGTGGAGGCTTTTTACGCAGCAGGGCAAAGAATCTTCGGAGAAAATTATGTACAGGAATTAACCGAAAAACAGGCAGTATTACCGGCAGATATTGAATGGCACTTCATTGGTCACCTGCAGTCCAATAAAGTGAAATATATCGCCCCTTTTGTGCATACTATCCATGCGGTAGACAGCTTGAAGCTGCTGCAGGAAATCAACAAACAGGCCGCTAAATACCAGCGGGTGATCCATTGCCTGTTACAGGTGCATATCGCAGCAGAGGAAACCAAATTTGGTATGGATGAACAGGAGTTACAGCAACTGCTTCAAACCTATGCGGCCAACCCGGCAGCTTTTTCGCATGTACGTATTGCCGGTATGATGGGAATGGCCACCAATACTACCAATGAAACGCAGATCCATAAAGAGTTCCACCAGCTCCACCAATTATTCGGATCAGTTAAAACCACTTATTTTAACCACGAAACGTATTTTAAAGAACTGTCCATTGGCATGAGCGCCGATTACCCCATCGCCCTGCAGGAAGGGAGCACGATGGTGCGTATTGGCAGCCTGCTCTTTGGAGAAAGGAACTATTCACAAAAGTAAACGTATGAAGAAATTATGGATCTACCTGGCGGGTATCGGACTGGCCGCCTGCAATGGAAATACCACCAAACACCTGTCCAATGGCGTATGGCAGGCCAAACTGCACCGTAAAGACGGCGCAGATATCGTATTCAACTTTGATGTAAGAGATAGCATCGGTAAACCGGTATTGTTCGTGCTCAATGCCACGGATAAACTGCTGGTAGATGATGTAAAACAACAGGGTGATTCTGTGTTTATTAAAATGCCTTTCTTTGATTCAGAGTTTAAGGCAAAACTCAACTCCGACAGTGCATTGGAAGGAGTATGGGTCAGGCACCTGGCCGACAAAGACGTGAGTATTCCGTTTACCGCGGCGGCAGGCAACGCCGACAGGTTCCCTGTCAACAAGCCCGCTGTAGCGAATGTCACCGGCCGTTGGGCAACGCAGTTTGTGTCTCCAAAAGATAAGGATAAGGCGCCGTCTACCGCTATCGGCGAATTTAAACAGGTGGGTAACCTGGTACAGGGTACTTTCCTGACAACTACCGGCGACTATCGCTTCCTGGAAGGCGTAGTGGACGGCGATACCCTTCGCCTCTCTACTTTCGACGGTTCACACGCCTACCTGTTCACGGCACAGGTAGGAAAAGACAGCATCTCCAGTGGCCGCTTCTATGCCGGCATCGGCGACGGCCTCGAATATTGGTCGGCAGTAAAGAATGACACTGCCCGTTTGCCCGATGAAAAAACGATTGCCACCATGAAACCAGGGCATGAACAGCTGGATTTCAGTTTCCCCGACCTCAATGGCAATAAGATAAGTCTGAAAGACGATCGCTTCAAAGATAAGGTGGTGATCATTACCCTCATGGGCTCCTGGTGCCCCAACTGTATGGATGAAACCGGGTTCCTGAGCAAATGGTATGAGAAAAATAAAGACCGGGGCGTGGAAGTGTTGGGCCTCGCCTATGAGCGTACCCCGGATTTTGAAAAATCAAAGAAAAGCCTGGAAGGTTTCCTCAAACGCTTCGATGTAAAATACCCGGTGCTTGTTACCGGCGTTACGCCGGCAGATCCTGAAAAAGGAGAGAAAACATTACCCCAGCTCACCGGTATCAAAGGATTCCCGACCACCATCTTCATCAACAAAAAAGGTAAGGTGCAGGAAGTACATACCGGGTTCTCCGGCCCGGGTACCGGCGAACACTATGAGCAGTTTCAGGCCAACTTCAACCGGCTCACTACTGATATGCTCAACGCAAAATAAGCAGTGGGAATAACGGCAATTTTCCCTGTAAAAGTGGCTAACGGAAAATATTTGACTAAAATATAATGTAGTCGTCAAAAAGCGTAAATCCTCTCTGGTATTTGATCTCCGGAGAGGATTTACTTTTTAAGAAAATTTATTATTTCATTTCTTTCAAAAAGGTTTGAAAAATACCAGAATGTAATTATTTTACTGCTCCGTTTGACTTTTATAAATTCCATTATCTAATACGCTTATCTTATCCACCTGCCGGGACAATGTCAACTCTGAGATTGTCCTGGATAGCGTTTCCACTGATGTTTTACGTTATTAAAAACTTATTTCACACTTCTTTCGGCAGGTGGTTTCTTCTCTTTATGTTCCTCATACTATAACATTTTCTTAAGAACAACGCACGCAAGGTGTACCATTAATGGCCTGATATTTGGAAAATTTCGACTCACAGTTCGGGATGAACCATGCACGCGTTTCATTTGTTTAACCATAAAATCCAATACTATGTCTACAACAAAATTTTTGGCAGGTGCTATAGCAGGATTAACTACCGGAATCGTCATTGGTATGTTAACCGCCCCCGATAGCGGCGATAAGACCCGCAAGAAAATTAAGTCTACCGCAGACGATTGGCGTCATAAAATCAATGGTTTAATCGGGCAGGAAAAAGAAGATTTATCTGAGTTAAGAGAAGTCTTTGAACATGAAATTACCGGACTGCAGGACGATGTACGTCAACGCGTGCTAAAACTGATTAATAAAAGCCAGGGTGCTTTTAACCGATTTAAGAAAGAAGCATTGTCATAAAGATTTTTGCGATAAACAGCAGCTGTTAAAAATGAAGCGGAGATAAACAGGTAAGCCCTTTTATCTCCGCTGCGTTTTTTAGGAATCAACTCAGGAGAGTACTTCTCCGGTTTCCATGTAATTCTTGAATCGTTTGATATCCCCAATAATCATATTTTCGAACGCAGGATTTAGCAGCCAGGCCAGCCCGGAGCCTACATATCCGGCAGGAGGCCGGTAACTGATCATCACGTCTACTTCAGTGCCACCATTATAAGTTTCACGGAAAGTAACCCTGCCGGCTGTGGCAATGGATGACCCGGGTAAGGAACGCCAGCCCAGCAGTTGCCCTGGCACTTCTTTCACTATTTCTGCATCCCATTCCAGCGTACCAATGCCACCAGGGCCTTTTACGATCCAGTGTGAATGGAAGGGATCTTTTTCTTCTACCGACTGCAAATGCCGCATAAATACCGGCAAATTATTCAGCTGTCGCCAGAAGTAGTATACTTCTTCCTTAGGGTTGTCGATCGTAATGGTAGTCCGGATATTCACCGCGCCAATATGTTTGTCAGCCTTCCGCTTTCCCAGCAGCCCGTTAATCAGGTCGTTGCCGCTGATGCCCCGGTAAAGCAGGTAACCTGCGCCCAGCAGCTTTAGCAAACTTTGCACGGGTTTTTTATCTACCCCGGCAATAGCATTTCCTATCAGCCAGGCTCCCGTAAAAATGGATACAATTCTGCCTTCCGGCGTTACGTTGATGATGTTGGAACCATCGTATAGGGTTCCCCCCTGAGGTGGTGCAATGTTGTGTGCTTGTTTTAAGGCATTCATATATACAGTTTGGGGAACTACCAGCGAAAACCCTGCACATTTGTTTAACTGCTGATAAATAATTGACTGTTAGGGAGATAAATATATGCCAACCTATTTCGACCTGTGGCACATCAGGTACGGTGCGTATTTTCTTACACACTCCCAACAGGTATTTTAACCGGTATTCCTTATTCGCCTTGTATTTTTCTAACTGATCGTTTATCTTGACTCATTAAATAAAAGAACATATGAAAAAAACATTGACCGCGTTATTGTTGTTAGCTGGTCTCCAAAGCGCCGCCCAGAAAGAAATAGCGCCCAATAAATGGCTGAAACTCTTTAATGGCAAAGACCTGAAAAACTGGGATGTCAAAATAACGGGGCATGACCTGAATGATAACTTTGGCAATACTTTCCGGGTAGACAGCGGCATGCTGAAAGTAAGCTACGATCACTACGATGATTTCAACGGACAATTTGGCCATATCTTCTACAAAAAGAATTTCTCCGCCTACCTGTTGGTAGTTGAATACAAATTTACCGGCGACCAGGTGAAAGGTGGGCCAGGATGGGCTTACCGCAATAGTGGTGTGATGTTGCACGGACAAACAGCCGCCAGTATGACGAAGGACCAGGACTTCCCCATCTCACTCGAAGAGCAACTGCTGGGTGGCGATGGCACCAATCCCCGTTCTACCTGTAACCTTTGTACACCAGGAACTAACGTGGTAATGAACGGTAAACTCATTAAAGACCATTGCATCAGCTCTACCTCCCAAACCTACCACGGTGATCAGTGGGTACATATCGAAGCCCTGGTGCTGCGCGATTCTGTGATTAAACATATCGTGGAGGGAGATACTGTTATCGTATATAATAAACCCCAGGTGGGCGGTGGCGCTGTGTCACACGCGAAACCCGAGTTACTGCAGGAAGGTCGTTTATTAACAGAAGGATCTATCTCCCTGCAAAGTGAAAGCCACCCGGTAGCTTTCAGGAAAGTAGAACTCTTCGACCTTTCTCCGTATGTAAACGATCCTGTTAAACTAAATAAAATACTTCACCAGCTGCAAAACCGTAACAAGACCAAGCAGGGAAAGTAACGATATCCATTTGAAGACGAGGCCTTGGTGGTCTTGGCGGTCTGGAACGCCGGGGTGGTACACATGCTGCTGCCAGGAGTAATAAACAGACAGTCACGACTGGCAAGGTTTTGTTTTTCATATGGCCTTGGTTTATGATGAAGAGAATAAAATCTGCCGTTGTTTTCCTATCTACCTTCATCAAATAAAGGCAAATCCAGTACCATTTATGCCCGCTTATGACTAACTTTGTGCCCTCGAAAAGAATAGCATGGAAAATTGTACCCTCTACACGCATGAAACAAACATGCAGCAAGTGTTAACCCACCTGCAAACACATTTCGGAGAAAAAGGAGTGAAAATAACCGGTCCTGCCCATCAATGGGAACAGTTAATGGTTACCACCGGGAAAACGCTCTTCCGTAAAGGCAATAGCCTCACGTTTACTTATCGTCAGCGGGCTATCCCAGGCTACCAGCTGGTACACAACGATGACCCGGTTATCACTAACCTGCGCGGTATGTACGGATTTATACAGGGACTGCCTGCCGATAATCCCAAATTGAAAGAATTACTGTTGGCGAAAGTAGCTACGCTGAACACTGAAATAGGTATCGTGGCTAACCCGGCTTTCACTGAAGAAAATAAAGCCCTGATCCTGGAGCTGGCCCAAAAACTGGATGGCATTTTCTTTAGCGGGGATACTACCATTTTCAAAACAGAGGTACAAGGCTTTTGGGACAAAACCGGGGCATTGTTGCTCGATGTAAATGGCCACTCCTCTGCAACAACGCTCGCAGTGAACATCGATGCAAAATATTTTGACGGAGAACACACGACCTCAGAGCAGGCATTGGCGCGGCGGGAACGTAATATCGCGCAACTTAATGCTATGAACGTGCCGACCATTGCATGGCTGCCCGCTATTGAAGACGAATCGACCGTGCAGCTGCGCAGTACCCGCGAAGTGGCTACCCGCGCAGCCGTACTGGCGGCTATCAATACGGTGGCTTTTGGTTATATAGAAGCGCCGGAAATTATCAGTTACCTGCAACGCTACCACCTTTGGGAGCACACCACGGCTGGCGAAAAAGCCTTCTTGGCGGATCCGCGGGAGGAATTGAGAAAAAGGGAAACCTGGAAATGTGAAGATATCTGGGTGCTGTTATGGGCACTGAAAAAAATACCGGCATTGGGAGAAATGGATGCACTCTGTGATCTCAATATGGTGCCACAGGACGTATTCCCGTTTCGCGGAACAGACGTTGATCCATCGGCCTTTTTGGATGCAGCTACGGAGCTACGTTCGGCTACTGAAATACTTGACGCCAATGATCTGTATTACCGCGCCGACTGGGCCTGCGTGAATGCCCGCGTGAAAAAAGAGCCGTCGCCGCTGCCACCAGGCGTGATTTATGAAAGACATTATGCGCTGAACTGGTTGATCACCTACAGGAACCAGGCGTGGGACGATGTTAGCTGCGATACCTGAGTAGTCATAAAAAAAGCCGGAAGCTGCACGCTTCCGGCTTTTTTTATGACTGATTATTATTGATTGCCCAGCATCAGCTGGCGAATATATTTAACCGGTGCGCTACCGTAGCCCAGGAATTTTTCATTAAATGTTTTCAGGTTGTAATCCTTGCCCTGTTGCTTTTTATAAGCATCCCGCAGGTCCATGATTTCCTTGTACCCGGTGAAATAGCTGGTCAGCTGTACACTGGTAACACTCACCCTTTTCCATTTCCCTTCGGCTTCGGCAGCCTGTTGGAAAGCTTCTTTAGTCAACAGGTGAATGGCGTCTTCTTTACTCATGTCTTTCACGTGAACGCTGTAGTCCAGTATGGTATTACATACCGTGCGCAGGTTCCATTTGTACCACATCAGCCACATTTCCGGCTCATCATGGCCATAGCCATTGTCCAGCATCATTTGCTCGGTGTACACAGCCCACCCTTCAATCATAGCGCCATTGCCCATCAATGATTTAATGAGACTGGGCGATTGGTTGGCATACACCAGTTGGGTATAATGCCCGGGTATGGCTTCGTGGATATCCAATATTTGCAGGATGTATTTGTTGTACTCGCGCAGGTAACTTTCTGCTTTTTCTTTAGGCCATCCTTCCAGGCTACCTACATTGTAATAAGTATTGCCACCCTTGTCATAAGGGCCGGGGGCACTGATAGAAGCACCGGCAACACCGGCCATATATGCAGGTTCCTTGCGTACCACCAGCGGTTTGGTTGAATCCAGGTACAAGAGATTTTTTTCCTTAATAAAGCTTATCAGCACGGGTATCTGCTTTTCAATGGCAGATTGAAATTCTTCCGGCTTCACGTGTTGCACGGAAAGGGTATCTATCATTCGACCTACCAGTTCGAGCGAATCTGCCGGCATGGGCGCCTGGCCAAAATATTTCGGCCACAACTGGCGGCTGATCTTTGTCATTTCGCCATGTACAAAAGCTTTGCGCTGTAGCGCTGCTTCATAGATGGCTGTAGCGCTGGAAGAAGATTGTATATCGAATTTAAACTTCTGCTCGTATAAAGCCTTGCCCAACCGGAAGCTCCGGGGATGTTCCGGTTTCAGCGCTTTCAGCCAGCCAACATAGTCATGAATGGCTTTGGAAGCCGCTTGGGCGCTGGCCAGCATGGTAGCCTGTTCTGCGGAAGGGATGCTGGTTTTCTTCAGAGAATCGGCGAAGTCGTTCTCAAATACAGATGCTCCGCCATTGTTTTGATCGATGGCCAATGCGGTAAGTTCAGGTACCGGATCTTTCACTCTTTTCTTAGCAGCTTCGTAATAGGCTGGTACCTGTTGTAACCTGGCAGCAAAGCTGCGCAGGCGCGATTCCAGTGGTGCGTAATTTTCGTTCAGTATAAATGCGAAGGTGCTGCTTACATTGTAGCCGGCGGGATCCCATTCGCTGCTCTTCAATTCATTCACCGACCATTGAACAGATTGCAGGTAGTTTTGAATGAGCTGATAATCGATTTTATTGGCATCGTTCAAAGTGGCCAGGTCGAAGGATTTCAGGGAATCCAGTTGTTGCTGTGCAAAGGCCAGTTGTACCTGTGTAGCGGCGCTGTCAGGAACGATCAACACGGAGTCATACTTGTGAAAGCCTACGCTGGTAGCCCAATCGGGATTATGTTTCCACAAGGTGTCAATAAACCGTTGTTCATAACTATTGAAGGCGATGTTGGCGGTACTATCTGTACCATTTTTCTGGCCGCCGCCACTGCCGTTGTTGCAAGCCGCCAGGGCTGCTGCTGCTGCAGTAGCGCAAAGAAGGAGTTTTCTCATGGTGTTAGCTGGTTGTTGTGGGTGCCTGGTTGTTTCAAAGCTGACGTAATATACTATTTAATTATTTTCTTTATTTTTGCCGCTCATTGATTAAACACGATTAACACTTGAGCCATGTAATGTCACAGGCATATTAACTTATTCCTTTAGCCGTTCCATTCCGGAACTGGCCTGTGATACGATTGTTTAATTTAAACCCCGATAACATGGCAATTTCTCAAAAATATGGCCGTACCTGGCATTATCCGTTTTCGCCCGGCACTACCAGCGATGACCGTATTCAACATGACTACTGGCCACTGCTACAGCAAATCCCGGTGCTGATTCACACGGAAAAACTGGACGGTGAAAATAATTGTCTTTCCCGCTACGGCGTATTTGCGCGCTCACATGCGGCGCCCACTACGTCGGCATGGACAGAAAGCATACGCCGCTATTGGCAAAGCATTAAGAATGACCTGGGCGACCTGGAAATTTTCCTGGAGAACCTGTACGCGGTACATTCTATCGAATATCGCCACCTGGAACATCATTTCTATGTATTTGGTATCCGCGAGGGCCAGCGCTGGCTGAGCTGGGAAGAAACCCGGTTTTATGCTGCAATGCTGGACCTACCGGTGGTACCGGAAATAAAGCGGGTAACCCCGCCGGCTGCACGAAAAGATTTCGAACAGGATATCCTGGCGCTGGTGAACAGCCGGGGCACTTTCGAACCCTGTGACGTGCACACCGGGCAGCCCACTACTATAGAAGGGATTGTATCGCGCAATGCCGATGGATACGCGGTGAGCGATTTTGCGAACAACGTGTTTAAATATGTCCGGAAAGGACATGTTAAAACAGACCAGCACTGGACCAGGCATTGGCGCCGTGCTAAATTAAATCAGGAAGGAGGTGACTATGTGGCAACTAAGTAAACATAAAGATTGGACCCGGCTGGAGCAGGAGTTCGACTGGGTAAGGGTGATGCAGGAGGTGCCTCAGGATGCCCGGCATCATGCGGAGGGTAACGTGGCCGTACATACGCAGATGGTGTTGGCTGCCCTGGCGCAACTACCGCGTTACCAGGAATTACCACCGGCAACGCAGGAAATCATGTGGGCCGCGGCGCTATTGCACGATGTAGAAAAATACAGCACCACGGTAGTGGAACCAGATGGCAGCATCACCTCGGCAGGGCATGCTCGCAAGGGAGAAGCACGTACCCGGCAAATCCTTTACCGGGAAGTGCCGGGACCATTTGTTATACGCGAACAGATCGCCAAGTTGGTGCGCTATCACGGCCTGCCGCTGTGGGTATTCGAAAAGCCGGATCCGCAGAAAGCGGTGATCAGCGCCAGCCTGGAAGTAGATACCGCCCTGCTGGCCTTGTTGGCCAGGGCCGATGCCCTCGGACGTTATTGCGCCGATCAGGAGGCACTCTTGTATAAAGTGGATTGCTTTGAAGAGCTGTGCCGGGAAAACGATTGCTGGGGCCGCCCCCGTGCCTTTACTACCACCCAGGCGAAAATGCACTACCTGCATAAAACAGGTAGCTCGCCGGACTATGTGCCGTTTGAACAGCCGCAAACATCGGTGATTATGATGAGTGGCCTCCCGGGCGCCGGAAAGGATACTTATGTGCGGCAACATTTCCCGCAACTGCCGGTCATCTCCCTGGATGATATCCGGCAAGAGATGAAAATAAAGCCCACCGATAAAAGTGGCAATGGTACCGTAATCCAGGCAGCGAAGGAAAAAGCCAGGGTATATCTCCGTAACAAACAGCCCTTTGTATGGAATGCAACCAACATTACCCGGCAAATGAGGGAACAGTTAATAGGATTGTTCAGTACTTATCAGGCGGAAGTAACGATTGTATATGTGGAGGTGCCGGCAGCAAAGCTGTTACAGCAAAATAAACAGCGGGAGGCAGTAGTGCCGCTGGCGGCCATGGAACGTTTGATCAGTAAGCTGGAAGTGCCGTCTGTTGTAGAAGCGCACAACGTGAAAATCATAGCTGGGGAGTGACCCACGCAGAGGCACAAAAAAAAGCAGCAAAGGATAATATCAATATCCTTTGCTGCTTTTTTCTTTGCGCCTCTGCGTGAAAAGACTAAAATTCGTTGCGCCACATCATGCTTTCTACCGGCTTTACCGTGCGGCCATTATATTTGGCGTTGCCTTTCCTGTTGTAGAGTGTTTCCACTTCTCCTTCTACCACAAAGTAAATCAGCTGACCAATGGGCATACCGGCGTATATGCGCACGGGTTGGGCACAGGAAATTTCCAGGGTCCAGGTATTGCAGAAACCCACATCGCCTTTACCGGCAGTAGCGTGGATATCGATACCTAAACGGCCTGTGCTGGACTTACCTTCCAGGAAGGGAACATGGGCATGTGTTTCGGTATATTCTTCGGTTACACCCAGGTACAGGGTACCTGGGTGTAAAACATAGCCTTCTTCAGGTATTTCGAAATGCTCTATTTCATTGTGTTTCCGCGCATCCAGTACCCGGTCTTTATAGGTAGCCAGGTGCTTGCCCAGGTGTACATCATAGGAATTGGTACCCAGGTATTTCCGGTCATAAGGAGCAATAACGATAGTGCCTTTTTCAATTTCCTCCAGGATCCGTTTGTCTGACAAAATCATCTTAGTCGTTTGGTTTTAGTGAGCTGTAGTGTTAGCTTTTGATTTTCAGCTGTTAGGGTTTCGTTAAAGACGAAGCGCCAAAAACTGTTTTTTCTGCTTTTTTGCTTTAATTTGGCAAGATATGCCATTAATACGAACGATACAAATTGAACCGGAAACCAGGCTGGGAGTATGGAAGATCACAGAAACAGAAGACTTTTTCCGGCAACAGGTAAATATCAGCCCCGCTATCCATCATCCGCACAAACGGTTACAGCATTTTGCGGGAAGATACTTGCTGGTAACGCTTTTTCCGGAATTTCCGGTGCACGGTATTATGGTCACCAATAGCCGGAAGCCAGTACTGGCCTGTAATAGCTATCATTTTTCCATTTCCCACTGTGGCGACTATGCCGCGGCTGTTGTGAGTACCAAAGCGGCAGTAGGCATAGATATTGAAGAGGTGAAGCCCAAAATTGAAAGGGTATCACATAAATTCCTTGGCCCGGCCGAAAGATCGTTTATAGACCCGGCACATGAGCTGGTCCATAAAACCATCTGCTGGAGCGCCAAAGAAGCCATGTTTAAATGGTATGGCCTGGGAAGTGTTGATTTTAAAGAAAATATGCGGTTGCATCCCTTTGTTTATCAACAGGCTGGTTTTATTACGGCCGATTTTAACAAAGAGGATACAAATACCCGGTTATATTTGCAATATATTATGGAAAATGACCTATGCCTGGCATGGACTCATCCTGCGTGAGGAAAGGATTTATTAAGCACTGTTGCGTTATTTATGAAGATATATTTACTAGGTTTTATGGGCGCCGGCAAATCCTACTGGGGAAAGCAGCTGGCAGATCACTGGCAGCTTCCCTACTATGATTTGGATGAAGTAATTGTAGAAGCAGAAGAAATGGCCATTGCAGACATCTTTGCCACTAAAGGGGAAGATTATTTCCGGGAGCGCGAAAGTACACTGCTCCGGGAATTGTCTGAACAGGAAAATTTCCTGATCTCCTGCGGAGGTGGTACTCCCTGCTTCCAGGAAAATATGGATTTTATGAATGAACATGGCACTACCGTCTGGATCAATCCTTCCCTGGAAACCATGGTAGAACGGCTGGAACGCAAAAAATCCAAACGCCCGCTGATTGCCGACCTGGAAGGAGAAGACCTGGTAGGGTTTGTAGAAAAGAAACTGGCAGAGCGGCTGCCCTTCTACCAGCAATCACAGCACATCATTTCATCGGATAATATTTCATTGGATACCTTTACGCAAAATTTCTAGTATGCATAAGAGTTTTTTAGTTTGGGCGGCAGTATTAGGCGCATTGGCAGTTATCTTAGGTGCATTCGGTGCACATAAGCTGAAAGAGCTGGTGCCCCCGGAAACTGTATCTACTTTTCAGACAGGCGTTACTTATCAGTTTTATCACGTTTTTGCGTTATTGGCAACAGGAATTCTTTTTGCACAACTTCCCGGCGGCCAGCTGGAATGGGCAGGAAGATGTTTTATCATCGGCATACTCCTGTTTTCCGGATCATTATACCTGCTTACCGTACTGAAAATGACAGGTAATGTAGGATTAAAAGGCATTGGTATTCTCACCCCTATTGGTGGTGTATTCTTTATAGCAGGTTGGATTTGCCTGCTGTCAGGCATTCTGAAATTAAAAGCATAAACAGGAGCTTAGTATGTTTAAAGGTTTTTGGGTGTTAATACTGGGTTGCCTGGTAGGTTCAACGACAATGGCGCAGGATAACCCGGCAATGACCGGCAAGTGGTATGGGGTCTTTAAACTGTACTATGGTGAAAAGAAAAGGGTGATAGTAGACCTCGAGCCCGAGGGTGCGGGATATACCGGGCATTTACAGTTGCCCGACCTGCCCGAATCAGAAACGCTGGAAATCGAAACGGTCGTATACCGGAAAGACACGCTACTATTGCGTATCAGTGAAGTGGGATTTGCTTACTCCGGCGTATGGGATGCGGCAAGCCAGCAATTTAAAGGCATCGCCAGTTTTGGAAATGATAAAGGTGCGCTGGACCTGGGAAAGAAGGAAGTAACAAAAGCGGGCCTCTATAACCGGCCACAGGAGCCTAAACCACCGTTTCCTTACCTGACACAGGAAGTCAGGTTTAATAATATCAAGGATAAAGTATCTTTATCAGGAACCTTTACCCGTCCGGCAGCTCCCGGAAAATACCCGGTAGTGGTGATGTTGAGTGGCTCAGGACCGCAAAACCGGGACGAAGAAATTGCCGGGCATAAACTTTTCCTGGTATTGGCCGATTATTTTGCCCGTAATGGCATAGCTTCACTGCGGTACGACGACAGGGGCGTGGGGAATTCCACCGGTGTGTATGACTCCTCATCCATCTACGACTTCGCTCACGATGCCATTACAGCAATGGGGTACCTGAAAACAAGGACGGATGTGGATGTTGCTAATATAGGTCTGCTCGGACACAGCGAAGGCGCCATGATTGCAGAAATTGCGGCAGCCAACAACCCACTGGTGGCTTTTGTGATATCTATGGCCGGTCCGGGCCTGCCCGGACGCGAGCTGGTAGACCGGCAGCTGGCCATAAAAAGCAAACTGGCGGGGGATAGCGACAGTGCCATTATTGCCAGTCAGAAACGGCTGAAGCCCTACTGGGACCTGCTGGCCAGCGATCGTGACCTGGCTTCCCTGAAACCGGAAGCTGAAGCCATGCTCCGGAAATTATACCAGAGCTCCAGTGAAGAAGAGAAAAAACAGCTCACGGAAGACGAAATGGTGCAATCTACCGCCATGACGCTAACACCGGAAGCTGTTTCTATATTGCGCTTTAAACCGGCCGAATACCTGAGGCAGATCAAATGCCCGGTTATGGCTATTAATGGTACGGAAGACATACAGGTAGATGCCACGGCTAATCTGAATGCTATCAGCCGCACTTTAAATGAATATGGCAATCTGCTGACGACAATACGTAAATTTGATGGACTAAACCATCTGTTCCAACGTTGTAAAACCTGTAGAGAAAGTGAATATGGAGAACTGGAACAAACCATTGATCCCCTGGTGCCGGCATTTATTACACACTGGATCTTACAGTTGTAATCAACCACCCAGGTAATCCCAAATCGAAGTTACACTGCTGTCACCGTTTAGCATCAGTCATCATACTGAAGGCTCGCAGCTGGCAGTAGCAGCTAAAAGCTAATTATGTCCAGGAATAAACTGAAAACCGAAAAACCGGAAAACAAGAAACCAAAAGGCGCCGCACCTAGTCCAGATGTGTTGAAGAAAGACAAGGAGCCTGAGGTAAAAGTAAAAGAGCTCGTAAAAGATGAACGTACCCACAAAGTAATGGGGGTATTCTTCCTCTTACTGTCTGTTTACTGCTTTATTGCATTCACTTCTTACCTGTTTACCTGGGAAGATGACCAGGATAAAATATTTCATTATTCTACTCGGGAATTATTTTTCGGAGATGTAAAAGTCGATAACCTCCTGGGCCGCCTCGGGGCTTATGTATCGCACAACTTTTTCTTTTATGGGGTAGGTATTGCAGCTTACCTGTTTTGCTATTTCTTCTTCATCATTGGCATCAACTTTATCGTAGGCCGGCGTGTATTCCGCGTTTGGCGCAATGTAAAGTATATTCTCTTCGGCCTGCTCTTTATCAGTATGTCGATGGCGTTTATTGCCGGTGGTAACAACTTCCCCTGGGGAGGCGCCTTGGGTGATGCCCTGAATAAATGGACTTCCGGCTTTGTAGGCAAAACCGGTACAGCCCTGCTACTCCTTGTGGTAGGCTTTTCCTGGCTTATCTGGAAGTTTAATTTCAGTTTCAAATGGCCGGAGAAAAAAGTCAAACCGCCGAAACCTGTGCCAGCAGCTACTCCTGCTGCCCCCGTGCCACAGGCAGCCACTGCTGCTGCGCCGGTAGCGGCCCAGGAAGATCCGCGGAAAAATGGACTGAAAGATAATGGAGTGATGGTGATCCCGCCACACCTGGAGGAAGAGGAAGACGAAGAGGGACTGCCACCCATGCAACTGGTAGAAAAAGAAGATATTACCGTTATCCCTTCCCATGCGCCGTATATGCCGCCGGTGGCGGCTCCTGTGGCAATGCCCGAACCGGAAGAAGCATTTGACGATGAATTATCTCTCGAAGAGGAAGAAGAAGAGGAAGAAGATCCGGGACCATTACTGTATATAGAAGAAAAAGTAGAACCGCCGCTTCCGCCGTTGAAGAAAAAGAATGAGCCGGGTGAAGTAGCCTTCGAAATCAAGCCCACTTACCAGGATGAGGAAGATGAGGTAGAGGAAGTAGTACCTTCCCGCCCCCTGGAACCGGTAGATCCTTTTGATCCTTCGCTCGACCTGAGAGACTATAAATTCCCGACGCTGGACCTGCTGGAAAACCATAACGCCGATAAGGTGATTGTTCAGGACACTACAGAACTGGAGAAGAACAAGAACCAGATCATTGATACGCTCAAAAACTACGACATCTCCATACAGAAAATCAGTGCTACCGTAGGGCCTACCGTTACCCTGTATGAGATAGTACCAGCGGCCGGTGTACGTATTTCCCGGATTAAAAACCTGGAAGACGATATCGCGCTGAGCTTATCTGCATTGGGTATCCGTATCATTGCGCCCATCCCGGGTAAAGGTACCATCGGTATAGAGGTGCCCAATGTGAAGAAGTCGATCGTATCACTGAAGAATATGCTGGCCTCAGAGAAATTCCAGTCCAGTACCATGGACCTGCCTATTGCCATTGGTAAGAAAATCGACAACGAAAACTTTATTGCCGACCTGGCTAAAATGCCACACTTGCTGATGGCCGGTGCCACCGGTCAGGGTAAATCGGTAGGTATCAATACATTGCTGGTATCATTGCTCTATAAAAAGCATCCTTCCCAGCTGAAGTTTGTATTGGTAGATCCGAAAAAGGTAGAACTTTCGCTTTATAAACTTATCGAGAAACACTTCCTGGCAAAGCTGCCAGGTGAGGACGATGCGATCATTACCGATACCAAAAAAGTGATCCATACTCTCAATGCACTTTGTATTGAGATGGACCTGCGCTACGACCTGCTGAAAGAAGCAGGTACCCGTAATATCCGGGAGTATAACGGTAAATTCACCCAACGTCGCCTGAACCCGCTGAAGGGACATCGTTACCTGCCCTTTATCGTACTGGTGGTGGATGAGTTCGCTGACTTGATTATGACGGCCGGTAAAGAAGTGGAAATGCCGATTGCCCGTTTGGCCCAGCTGGCCCGTGCGGTGGGTATTCACCTGATTATTGCCACCCAGCGCCCGTCTGTTAACATTATTACCGGTACCATCAAGGCCAACTTCCCGGCCCGCGTGGCGTTCAAGGTGTCGTCCAAAATCGACTCCCGTACCATCCTGGATATCGGCGGCGCCGAGCAACTGATAGGACAGGGGGATATGCTGGTGTCCTTCAATGGAGAGCTGGTGCGCCTGCAATGTGCATTCGTGGATACGCCGGAGGTAGAGAGCGTAGCAGAATTTATCGGCAACCAAAAGGGCTACCCCGATGCCTTCCTGCTGCCGGAATATGTGGATGACAAAGATCCCGACGGTAAGGAGCTGAGCATCGCCGACCGTGATCCGCTGTTTGAAGAGGCCGCCCAGGTAATTGTAACCACCCAGCAGGGATCTACATCATTGTTGCAGCGCCGCATGAAACTGGGCTACAACCGGGCCGGCCGCCTCATGGACCAGCTGGAAGCCGCCAATATTGTAGGGCCCAACATGGGAAGCAAGGCCAGGGAAGTGCTGGTAAGAACCGAAAGTGAGTTACAGGAAATCCTTAATAATTTGTTATAATATATTAAGGCATTGGGAATTTATTACCCATTTTCAGGAAATATATAGACTTTTGCACCCTGTAAAAGAACCAACGAGGCTATACCGGCATGGCATTTGCCTAGCCAGGGTAGCACAAACTAAAAAAAATTACGATGAAGAAATTTGTATTAACAGGAATGTTGTTGAGTGGTATCATTTTCAGCGGCATGGCACAATCTAAAGGAGCCTCAGACCCCAAGGCAAAGACTGTTTTAGATGGTGTTAGTAATAAATTCAAGTCATTAAAAACAGTAGTAGCCAATTTTATATTAAAAGTAGAAGGCGCCAATAACAGCGTAACCGATTCTAAAAAAGGAACCGTATACCTGAAAGGAGCTAAATACAAAGTAACCTTACCGGGACAGGAAATTATCAGCGATAACAAAACTTCCTGGACTTACGCCAAAGATGTAAACGAGGTAACTGTCAACAACGTAGACCAAAGCAGCAGCGCGATGACGCCTGCCAAGCTGTTTACCAACTTTTATGACAAAGATTACCTGTACAAACTGGACGGTGAAACCACTGAAAAAGGTAAAGTGTTGCAGAATATTGAGCTGACGCCCACCGACAAATCCAAGAACGTTTTCAAAGTGATTGTGTCTATCGACAAGAAAAACCAAAGCATTGCCAAAATGAAGGTTTTTGAAAAGAATGGCAACCACTACACTTATGAAATCACCAATTTCACGCCTAACACCAATTTGAGTGATGCATTGTTTAGCTTCGATGCTAAAAAATATCCTGGTGTGGAAGTAGTAGATCTCCGATAGGAAAAAGTATAGACATAAAGCATAAAGCTGTTAGAGCGAATGATTTAACCGGGTAACTACCGTGCTGGTCATTCGCTCTAACAGCTTTATGCTTTATGCTTTGCGCTTTCTGCTTATTTCTTTACCTTTGGCCAGTTCAATTTAAAATTAAACAATATGGCATACGACGTAATCGTAATTGGTAGTGGGCCCGGCGGATATGTGGCTGCTATCCGTGCTTCTCAGCTGGGATTTAAAACTGCAGTAGTGGAAAGAGAGAACCTGGGTGGTATCTGTTTAAACTGGGGCTGTATTCCAACCAAAGCTTTATTAAAAACTGCACAGGTATTCGAATATACCCAGCATTCAAAAGACTATGGTATCACAGTAAGTGATGCAAAAGTAGAATTTGATGCGGTAATCAAACGTAGTCGCGGTGTTGCCGATAAAATGAGCAGGGGCGTTCAGTTCCTGATGAAAAAGAATAAGATTGATGTGTTAATGGGCAATGGTAAATTAAAAGCCAAAGGCCAGGTAGAAGTTACCGATAAAGACGGTAAAGCTACTGTATACGATGCTAAACACATTATTCTGGCTACCGGTGCACGTGCACGTGAACTGCCAAACCTGAAAATTGACGGTAAAAATGTAATTGGTTACCGCGAAGCCATGGTACTGCCTCAGCAGCCTAAATCCATGATCGTGGTAGGCTCCGGCGCTATCGGCGTTGAATTCGCTTACTTCTATGCTACCCTCGGTACTAAAGTAACCATCGTTGAATTCCTCCCCCGCATTGTACCAGTGGAAGATGAAGATATCTCCAAAGAACTGGAAAAAATATACAAAAAGAAAGGCATCGAAATCATGACTAACGCCTCTGTTGAAGCGGTGGAAGCCACTGGTAACGGTGTAAAAGCAAAAGTAAAAACCCAGACCGGCGAAATCACCCTGGAAGCAGACGTGGTACTGAGCGCGGTAGGTATCGCTGCCAATATCGAAAATATTGGTCTGGAAGGACTGGGTATCAAAACCGATAAGGGCCGTGTACTGGTAGATAAATACTACCAAACCAATGTTCCTGGCGTTTACGCTATCGGTGACATGGTTCCTGGTCAGGCACTGGCACACGTAGCTTCTAAAGAAGGTATCGTTTGCGTGGAAGCCATCGCATACAACGAAAAGAAATATGCGCACAAACCAGAAACGATCGACTACATGAACATCCCAGGCTGTACTTATTGCGCGCCTGAAATTGCTTCTGTAGGTTACACTGAAAAAGCGGCTAAAGAAGCTGGTTACGAAGTGAAAGTAGGTAAATTCCCATTCTCCGCTTCCGGTAAAGCTTCTGCTGCCGGCGCTACTGAAGGCTTCGTAAAAGTTATCTTCGATGCTAAATACGGCGAATGGTTAGGTACCCACATGATTGGTGCTAACGTAACTGAAATCATCGCTGAAACAGTAGTAGCACGCAAACTGGAAACTACTTACCAGGAAGTGCTGGATTCTATCCACCCGCATCCAACTATGAGCGAATCTGTAAAAGACGCTATAGAAGTAGCTTACGGCGAAGCCATTCACCTGTAATAATACATTGTAAATACAGCAACAGCCGTTCTGACCTGGTCAGAGCGGCTGTTTTGCTTTGACTGGTGGCCGTTACTCAGCTACGACCAACTTCTCTATCGCCGTTTTATTGTCTCCTGTGGCCCGCAGATAATATACGCCACTGGTCTTGCTCCAGTCTTTCACCCGTAGGGTAGCCGTTCTGCTACGCTGCAGGTCTTTTACATGCACCGGCGCCCCCTGGTTGTTGTAAATAATCAATTGCACATTACTGCTGGCAGTAAATCCTTCCAGCGCAACGGTAAACTGGTTGCTCACCGGGTTGGGGGAAACGCGTATGCGGGTATTGCCCGTGCTGCTGCCTATTTTAGTGAATGCCGGCGTTAATGTGCTGCTATCTGCACTCATACTGCTGAGGGTGCCATTACAGGACGGCGTGGTGCTCCAGGCCATCTGTGCATCGGTAAACTGGGTCCAGGCACTGTTGATATCAACATTGGAAGCATCGCCGGCGCCTTTACCGTCGCAATCGTTGCGGCCATTATTCGGATGAGGCACCTGCAGATAGGTACCGTTGGTGGCGCAACTGCCGATTTCTGCGTCGCCGCCTACTATGATGGAATTGCCAAAGGTAACGCCCCATTCCAATGCATCACCTTTCACATTAACATTACCGGAAACCGTACAGTTGGTGAGCACGGCGTTGTCGGTAACTATGGCACTGCCGGTATAGGAGCCTCCATAAATGCTGGCATTACCGCTAATGGTAACGGTATTGCCTACGGTAGCATTTTCTACCCAGGCATTGCCGGTAATCTGGGCCGTACCCGTGACGTTGGAGTTGCCCAGCACAATGGCTTTTGGACCCACATAAGCCGTAGATGCCACGCTGGCGCTGTTGGCAACCCAGCCACCTCCATTCGTATGCGTGTGGCCGTTAGTTTTATAGGCAGAACGGAAAGTGCTCTGATAGCCTTCAGGTACGGCATTGGCTATACGGAGCTCATAAGGATAACGCCTGATCTTAGGCCATCCGGGTTCCCATACATAACTGGTGTGGGTAGTAGGCGCACCCATCACCACCAGGTACAGCTGACTCTCGTTACTATTCATCGTGAAACTGATTTCGCTTTCGTTGGCCGTAGCAGTGGCGCCGTACCGGGAAATGGTGCCGTCGGCCAGGGTGGCTACAAAGCCGTATCGCCAGCCTGCCGTACTGTTGACCTCCGTATGTCCTTTGAACTTCACGGTTACGTTACGGCCGCTGCAGGTAGTATACAAGGGGATGATATTATAGCCGTAGTCTTGCGGAGCACTGGCATTATCGATCTTATATCTCCCGGTGCTGGCACTGATTTGCTGCAGCATGGTGTACAAGCGCCAGATATAATGCGGTTCCTGGGTTTTGAGACGGTCGCGTTCCGCTTTATAGATAGCACCGAAATTATTAACGGTGTAGTCGCAGGCCACTTCTCTTTTGGCGTAGTCAAACATAAAATCATTGAGCTGCGCCTGTGTCCAGCTTTTTAGCCGCCGGTAAGTCATCAGCGGATGTTCGCCGGCAGAGGCACTGGTACGGATAGATTCTTTCCACAGCCGGTTTACCATGGTAATACCATCTACCTGTTGCATATACCACAGCATTTTAAAGGCATCGTAATGATGGCGCGTAGAGCTGTAATGAAACATGCTGGTAGCCATCCACCGGGGAAGGTCATCGTTCGCAAAACGGGGATACATTTGTGTGCGCATAAAGTTGGCGTGGGTTTCCCAGAAGAAGCCGGCCGGCTCATAGTCATTGAAACCGCAGTTGGGGTTTTCCTGGATCGCAATCATAGCCTGCAAACTGTGAGTGAGTTCGTGACTGGTAACCCCGCCATCGCGGGTGGCATTTGGATGCACCCACATAGCACCGATTGTATTGCCATAGGCACCGCCAAATGCCCAGCCACTAGGCCCTCCGTTGCCCCAGGTGTCATTCATCACGATGATGAGTTTGTATTTTCCCAGGTTCTTGGTAGCGGTATCGGAGCAGAAGCCAATCTGCGTAATGTATTTAGTGTAAATTTTTTCCAGCGTATCGCAAACGGCTACAGGATTGAAAGCCAGGGTGGGATCACTGTAGGTGGCAGGATTAGTGCCTACTACATTGCCCCAGAATACAACAAAGTTGGCCGACTGGTAACTCCGCGACCAGGACCAGGTGGATAGATAGGGGTCAGTGCTGAATTCTGGTGGAATATAGACCGTTTTTTGAGCGGATAACATCGTGGTCATGAATAAACAGGCAAGAAAGGATAGCACTTTTTTCATACAACATTGATTTGTGTGGTTTGGAATTATAGTTCAGAAAATTGGTTGATACAGAAAGGGATACTTGCCACAGTAAGGGTGTCGGTCACACGGGTCTTTGGCGGGTAATTTACAGGGCTATCGATTCTTTGACTATCGGGTTTTCGGATCTTTCCTGGTGATAACGTTTATATAATTTTAACTGTCTTGTTGACAATTAAAATTAAAACTTCAGTGTAATTATTTTCGCTCTGATCTTAACTTGTTATTGACGGATTTTACCCCGCGGCGATAAGGCTGTTCAGGGCTGCGTCAAGAGGCGTGACGGCATAAATAAGGCTGCTACGGCCCATTACCGGCGATGAAGAATATTAAAGATGTTTGTTAGGGTTGTTTTACAAACTGCCTGGAAAAGATCCGTTTATTGTCCAGGTAGATACTGCAGTTATAAACGCCATTGGCTAACTGTTGTAAAGGTACTATCTCCTGGGTATCTTCCAAGTTGCGTTGTAACACAATGCGTCCGCTCATGTCTGTGATGACCATTTTTCGACTACGGGTTTCTTTATCGAGGATATATAGCTGGGCGGCAGCAGGATTGGGAAACAGGAGAATGCTGTTGTTGATCAGCATTTCCACAGCAACAGGATCCGAGTAAATAAATTGGCCATCGGTGGTTTCCAGCTTTACGCGGTAGCGCTGTAATCCTTCCGTGACGTTGTTGTCGAGGTAATTGAAGTTGAGGGCAGTCCCCGTGGATTGTTCTCCCAGCAAGAGCCAGCCCCTGGCGGATAGCCGTTCCCAGTAAATTTTTTTGAGATGATAATCACTACCCAGTGCGAGCGACAACAACACTTTGTTATCGGTAGTTTTATCTGCCAGCAGGTTTTCTATATAGCAGCCTACACCTTGCTGGCTATAATTAAGGGCATAGCTGCGCATGCCCGTCCATCCGGCGGTGGCAATAGGGCTTACGGCAAAGTATAAGGACTTCACCGCCGATTTGGTGATGAATACAAAGGTATCACGTGTTTGGCTATACGGGATTAATTGTTCATTGCCCAATGTGTATAACTGGTAGCCCGCTGCATTCGGTTGTGCATTCCAGTATAGCAGTACACTGTCGGTACAATTGAAGCCGGTATGCATAGTGAGGGTAGGAGATATAAAAAAGGGTGCGCTGACAAATGATGTATCCGTTAACGTTAGTTTCAGCCACACCTTGTTGAATAGTTCCGGTACCGGCCAGTTGTATAATCCCTGTTGCACTGGTACCTGTTGAACAATAGGAAGCCAGGTGCGGCCGCTGTCGGTACTATAGGCAATATCACTCTTACCACTATACGTAGTTTGCCATTGCAGTGGCAGGGTTTGGCCGGCGCCCAAGATGCTCTCCGGAGCAGGGTTTTGCCATTGGAAAGTTTTTACGGGCGTAAATTCATACGCCAGGTAAAAGGGTTGTGTACCGGAAGGTATCCGTGTGCCTTTTACGGTAAGCTGCATAACGCCGCTGGCTGGTTGTAAAATGCTGATCTGTTCAGTGTTATTAATACTGTCGCGACCCCGTTTCGCCGGTAATGCCAGTGAGTCCGCCAGGGGATAACTGCTGAGCACCCATGGTTGCCAGGTTCGCCGGTCGGCGGTTACGGCTGTCAGATCCAGGTCGTTTATAAGCGCTTGTGGCGCGTTTACGGCGGCGGGTGGATCATTCCAGCAAAGGGTTACTTTCAGCTCCTGTGTGCCCTCAGGGATAGTGATTTGGAAGGTACTTTCTTTTTGGTTGCCAGCTTCCCCCTGGAGTACCCGATGATCGTGGATCGTTTGTAAGGCCGCCAGCGCATGCAGGTTGCCGTAACCGCGATCATAGGCTGGCAGTAGCCCGGCGGCCCGTTGGGCGCTATTAATGATCACTGCTTTCACCAGGGCCGATGATAGGGGAGTTTGGTACTGTTGACGCCAGGCATCCTGTAGTAACGCCACCACACCCGAGGTAAGGGCTGCAGCACCGGAGGTACCATCCTGGCCATAGGCGGTAATATCGGGCTTAATACGTCCATCGTAGGCAGGGCCTCGGGAGCTGAGTGACATTATGTTTAATGCGTCGTCCGTGCCACCCACTACGATCACATTTTTGGCCTGCTTGAAATTACCGGACAGATTCGCATAATTCGCCAATCCCTGGTACTGGCCGGAAGTAGACGCCTGAGTGCCTATATTGCCAGAAGAGTACACGTGTACAATGGTATCTGCTTCGTGGATCTGCTGATCATACGCCACCGCTTCTGTTCCATAATAATTTTCAATGGCAGTACCGTAAGAGTGATTTTGTACAGTGATATTTCCCTGTGTATAGTAGTTGTTATCATCAGGCAGCAGGCTGCTGTTGAAATCTGCGCTGCTGAGTTTTACTTCCGGCGCTACGCCCAGGCCTTTATCACCACTGTTGCCGGCGCCGCCTATCAGGGTGGCCATAATCAAGGCGTGCGAGCTATTTTGTGACGATGCATAGGATGAAGAAAGATACCTGCCGAGCAAATCAATATCTGTTGTATCGAAAAGCTCTTCTTTAACGGAAACGACTACACGTTTTCCACGTATCAATGGAAATTGTTGTTGTGCGACGTTAATGCGGTTGGCGGTAAGGTTACTGGTATTAATGATAATTTCTGTGGAAGGACGCCTGATGATATCTGCAAAAGATATAGCAGGTTGACTGATAAATGCGGTCCAATCTTGCTTCTTTACTTTCACCACGGCCGTGTTGTACTGCGAAGTATACCGCTGCACGCTGGCATAAGGTAAATGACCGCCTGGAATGGTACAGCGTACCTGCATCATCATACTATCCTGCGGCCCCGCTTTTTCTACTTGTGCCAGTAACGCAGCACTGGCCTTATAAGCCTGGCTGGCCCGGTAGCTATATACTATCAGGCTGTCGGCCGGCAGCTGCTGTAATATGTAATGTTGACGCGTAATCGATTGCACTAGGCCATATTGTTGCAGGGCAGCCGCTTTGGGCGTCTGTTTGAATTTTACGAGAAAGGGGCCGTTTGAATGTGGTACGATAACAGTGTCGGCTGCATATCTTGCGGGTATTGTATCCATCTTGGTTTTTTGCTGTGCAGCAACGGGGTAACAGGCGTACAGTAGCAAAGCCAGTAAGGGCCATATTTTCACGGTTGTTAACTTCATGCGGAGGATGGCAACAGGTACTTGATTTTGGTTTATTGTCGCTGCTTAAAGCTACTGTATTTTACTTGTGCAACACAATTTTTTAGACAGTTCCCTGCAAAATATTTTTTTTAAATTGAACGAAAGTTGTAATATTGAAAGAGGAAATCCTAAGTAATAAATTCAACAAAATCTGAGCAACGATTGGTAAGAACCATTTCATATTTTAATCAATCTGTAGAGCAAATTTGAGCAAGTCTGGATGACCGGAAACACCCGGTGACAATGAATCATAACCCAATCATTAAAATTTAGGGTAATGCCCTTTAAGGCATTAAGCTATTGTATGCATCCAAAAAGAGAGCACAGTCTTACTGAAGTTTTTTTGGAGAAATAAATATAGCTGGAGCAATTGCATTTGCAGCAAGGGGTATGCTATTCTTAATAGTTGGCACCCCTGATGTTAACTCGCTGTAGATGATTGCTGGTATTTAGTTGAGTAGTAATTGCCCGTTTGCAAAAACAGGCAAAACGGATATCTTTTTTCTTAACCAAAAATCCAAAAATCTGAATCTATGAGAAAACAATCAATTCCTGCTCTTTGCTGCATGGCGGCAGCATTTGTATTTGCGTCCTGCCAGAAGAATGGCGCAAAGCAGGAGGTGCAGCCAAACCCCGTGTCTGCAGAAGTGTTGGCCCAAATTAAAGCAAATGGCTTCAGCACTGATAACGTGCAGAAAACAGAAGATGGTTACCTCGTGGAAGGCGACATCCTGCTCACTGCCGATCAGCTGAAAGAAAAAGTTATTAGTCCTGTTCTCAGGGTAGCTAATACCGAACAGTATCGCACCAATTACCTGGTAACCGCATTGCCCCGCGTGATTACGGTAAAAGTTGTTAACCTGGGAACAGCCTTTGTTGCCGGAACAGATACTGCTATTGCCCGCTACAACAGGTTGAACCTCCGCGTTAAGTTTCAACGCATTACCAGCGGTACGCCAACTATCACCATCAAAGGATTTAACCAGGGCCCCAGCGGTGGTTACATCACCCTCGGATCTTCCGGTTTCCCTACCAGCAGTGGAAATCCTTATGGCACTATCAAGATGAACACCAACCAGTACGCTTATGGATCCAATCCTAATGTACTGTATGTGGGTTCTGTAATCCAGCACGAAATCGGCCACTGTATTGGTATGCGTCATACCGACTATATGGACCGCTCCTACAGCTGTGGTGGTAGCGCTGTAAATGAAGGCGATGGCGGCGTAGGTGCCATTAATATTCCTGGCACACCTACCGGACCAGATGCTAATTCCTGGATGCTCGCCTGCTCTAATGGCGGCAACCGTACCTTCAACGCCAATGACGTTATTGCCTTAAATTATCTGTATCACTAAGCACCGCATTGATACGTGAGCTAACCTGTCAACAGGTATGCCGGTTCCTCGATGGCGCATAAGGAAAGTATAACAAGGGACGCATCTCTCGAAATTACTTTCTATATCCGCTTACCGGAACCGGCATATCTATATTCCGGATACATTCTGCCGGTTTACCTATCATTTTTGTTGTTCCCGCGCACAATTAAAATCGTTATACCGGGTCAAATCTTATGCGATGGAAAACACCCGGAAGAAATTTCTGAAACAACTTTTTATCAGCGCTACATCTGTACCTGTACTGATAGCCGCCTGCAAATCCACCGCGGTGTAACGAAGGTGTTCCGAGGCAGCAACAGCATCTTCAAATGTAGGTAACAACTTCATGCCTGGAAGCTCCCCGGCATAAGTTTCAATGACAGTTGTGGCAGGCGGTTCATCATCTATCACTAACAAATTTGATATCCGTTTTTTATACCTGTAACTGTAAGGAAATGGCGTAAGCGCCGTTGTCTTCCCGGATCTCCAATTCATATCTGTCGGGATAGAGGTGGTCGAGGCGCTGCCGGGTATTGGCAATGCCTATACCGGTGCGTTGCATATCATCGGTTATCCTGAACAATTTATTGCTGCAGAAAAAATGAATATGTTTTTCTGACGTATTCAGCAGGATATTGATTTCTGAAGCTTCGTGGTTGCTTACACCGTATTTGAAAGCGTTTTCCAGGAATGGAAGCAATACCAGTGGCGCAATACACTTAATGCCCGGAGAGCCGGTAACGGCGAAGTTGACTTTTGTTTTACTGGTCAGGCGAAGCTTTTGCAGATCGATATAGTCCCGCAAACAATCAATCTCATTTTCCAGCAGTACATACTCGTGCCGGGTATCTTCAGTTACATACCGCAGCATGTTGGATAATTTCATGATACTCGTGGCGGTATGATCGCTGCGTGTCATGGCCAGAGAATAAATATTATTGAGGGTATTAAACAGGAAATGGGGATTGATCTGGGCTTTAAGAAAAGATAGTTCTGCCTGGGTTTTACGGGTTTCCGCATACAGGGCACGTTGTTCTGTTTGCCGCCATCGCTGCGTGGTTTCTATGGCGATGCTCAAGGCAATGGTGAGCAGGAACAGGAAGTCGCTGACCATATCAATCCGCACAGGAGGATGTCCTTCCCGCTCCACAGGAGCCGTAGCCGGTGGATACCACCCTGCTTCCATGGAGGGATGTGGAAACCGGCGGAACAGATGATCAAACGGCTGCATGTAATTAACCATGATCAACATCAATCCCACCGCCAGGAAATATAGCACATATAACTTCCTGAAATACAAGCGGGGAAACAGGAAAGTAGTATGAAAATAAAACAATGCTACATAGGTTACCAGGAATACCAGGTAATCAGCCGAAAATAAGATAGAAAGTGCCTTACGGTCGCCCGTTTGCCCGCTGATAAACAGCAGGGGTAAACTCAGACATATAAGCCACCCTGTGATGTGAGCTATTACTACCGAGAATTTTAACCGGAACATTTACGACAGATAGATATCTGATGAAATTGCGGCAATCTGCTGAGATAAGAAACCGTATCTCTGTCAACAGCAGGTTTATATCGATGAATACGGGGAAACATCGGGTTATCTTTTCCCGCCTCCCCGAATTATAGTAAATTGCCTCTTTTATAAAAAGAATATCAGATATGTTGCAACGAATCGTGAAACCGGTGTTGTTGTTAGTACTCCTCGTACTCGCAAAATACACCTATGCTATAGAAGGGATGTGGCTGCCGCAGCTGCTCTCTGGCCTCAATGAAAAGGAGATGAAAGGAATGGGAATGAAAATTACGGCCGCAGATATTTATAATATCAACAAAGGCAGCCTGAAAGATGCCATTGTCAGTTTTGGCGGATTTTGTACGGCAGAAGTGATTTCAGAACAGGGACTCCTGCTCACCAATCACCACTGTGGTTATGACGCTATTCAAAAACACTCTTCCCTCCAGAATAATTTCCTGGAAAATGGTTTCTGGGCTAAGTCAGCGGTAGAAGAACTGCCTAATCCCGGTTTGTTTGCCACCTTCATTGTACGTATCGATGATGTTACCAAAGCTGCCCTCCAGGATGTAAAGCCAGGAATGAGCGAAAGAGACCGCCAGTCAGCTATAGATAAACGCTTAAACGAAATTAAACAATCCGCTCGCCGCGAAAGCTGGCAGGAGGTAATGATAAAGCCCTTTTACGAAGGCAACCAGTATTTCCTGTTTGTAACCGAAACCTACCGCGATGTAAGATTGGTGGGGGCACCTCCCTCTGCGATCGGAAAGTTTGGTTCCGATACCGACAACTGGGTATGGCCACGTCATACAGGCGATTTTTCGATGTTTCGCATTTATGCCGGTAAAGATGGTCGCCCGGCTCCTTATTCAAAGGATAATGTGCCTTTAAAGCCGAAATATGCCCTCACCATTTCCCTGAAAGGCCTAAAACAAAATGACTTTACCATGGTGCTGGGATTCCCCGGCCGTACTACGGAATATCTCCCTTCGGAAGGCGTTAAACAAACCGTGGAAGTACTGGATGCCGCTAAAGTGCAAATGCGCGATGCCGCCCTCAAAATCATGGACGGATATATGCGTAAAGACGAACAGATCAAAATCCAGTATGCTGCCAAATATGCCGGTACCGCCAACTACTGGAAGAAATGGATGGGAGAAATGCAGGGCGTAAAGCAAACCAAGGGAATTGCAAAAAAGCTGCAGTATGAGGACACCTACCGCCGGATGATGGAAACGAATCCAAAATGGAAGCAATCCTACAGCGGCGTACTCGACTCGCTGAACGAATACTACCGCCAGATTCAGCCATATGCGCAAACGCGCGACTATTATAGCGAGCTGGTGAAAAATGTGGAGATATTTACGGTAGGCGACCGCCTCATCAATTTCCTGAATGATGTACACGAAAGAGGAGAAGGGCAGTATGAAAGCATGCGTCAGCAATTCCTGGAATCGATGCAGTCTTTTTACCAGAATTACAACGCCAGCGTGGACCATGATGTTTGTGCCAGCCTGATCGACCTGTATGCAAAAGGAGTTCCGGCACAATACGCCGGCAATGACTTTGTCCGTATCTGGCAGGAAAATAATAAAGACGGCCGCGCACTGGCGGATAAGCTGTATGCAGCTACCAGCCTCACTTCTCCCGAAAAATTAAAAGCCTTTATACAGCAGCCCTATAACACTGTGATCGCCCAAATGTGGTCCGACCCGGCTACCCGCCTGGTAATGGCTACCCGTAAAGGTTTTGTAGACAATGTGAGCAAACCGCTGGCCGATATCCAGGCCAACATCAATAACCTGCAGCGTACTTATATGCAGGCGCAGATGGACGTGATGGGCAGCAAAAAGAATTTTTATCCCGATGCCAACAGTACCCTGCGTGTTACCTATGGCAAGGTAGATGGCTATAATCCCCGCGATGCTGTGCACTACGATTTTTATACCTATCTCGATGGGGTAATGGAAAAGTACATTCCGGGCGACTATGAATTTGATGTGCCAGCACGCCTTATTGAACTGTATAAGAAAAAAGATTACGGACGTTATGGCGTAAACGGCCGCATGCCGGTGTGTTTCATTGCATCTAATCATACCACCGGCGGCAACTCCGGCAGTCCCGCCCTGGATGCACATGGACAACTGGTAGGACTCAATTTCGACCGTACCTGGGAAGGCACCATGAGTGATATCAACTTCGATCCTTCTATCTGTCGTAATATCATGGTGGATATCCGCTATGTATTATTTGTGATTGATAAATACGCAGGATGTACCCGGTTAATACAGGAGATGAAAATTAAAATTATTTAATAAACAGTGACGGGTTAAAGTAGCAAGAGGCTGTATCATAAATAAATGGTACAGCCCTTTTTTTATTTTTGGTATTTATCGGGCGTTTATCCACGTTTCAGGTGGAGAAATATATTGAT
>NZ_VIWO01000007.1 GCF_007829335.1 Chitinophaga polysaccharea | reverse complement strand
ATTTAATGCGAAAATAAAGTCCTTTAGAAACGCTCTTCGAGGGGTACGGGATGTAGAATTCTTTCTGTTTAGATTATATAAACTTTATGCCTAATTCCCCAACTTTTCAACTTGATCCTGTAATAATACTAATTTATTTGATGATCCGCTATATGGCAAAAAAAAGTCCTGAACAGTGTGTTCAGGACTTCCATAATTTGTAGCGAGGAGCGGATTCGAACCACTGACCTTCGGGTTATGAGCCCGACGAGCTACCTCTGCTCTACCTCGCAATGTGGTTGCAAATGTAGGTAAATAATTTAAACTACAAAATTTAACGATTAATTTTTTTGAGTACTGACGAGCATTTCACGGGAATTGTGCGCACATTACATAAATGACGATCTTATGCAATGCAGTGCTGTACAGTGTTTGAAGGAGATTGGAGAGAGATGTATTTTTGAGTGACATGTAGCAGAAAAATATTTTTCCAGTGGTCGCTAAAAAGTGAATCGCTGCTTTTTGACATTTAACAACTGCTATCAAAAAAAAAATCCGGATGCGTGGAAGGCATCCGGATGCTTATTAAACACGTTGATATTATATCCTGCTTCTGCGTAAACGTAGCAGGCTTTCAGCCAATGCATCAATATCTGCACAACTGTTGTAAAAAGCTAATGACGGTCTCACGGTGCTTTCTACACCAAACCTGCGTAAAATAGGTTGTGCACAATGATGCCCGGCTCTCACAGCAATGCCCTCCTGGTTGAGCGCAGCACCCACCTGCTCTGTGGTAAAGTCTTTCAACACAAAAGATAATACACTGGTTTTATCAGGCGCAGTGCCGATTAAGCGTAGTCCCGGTATCTCTTTCAGTAGCTGAGTGGCATATACCAGCAGGTAGTGTTCATATTGCTGGATAGCGTCTATCCCGATATGATCCACATAGTCGATGGCAGCTCCCAATCCTACGGCATCGGCGATACTGCCGGTGCCTGCTTCAAAGCGGCTGGGCGCCAAATGGTACTGGGTGTGTTCAAAGGTTACATCTTTGATCATATTACCACCACCCTGCCAGGGTTGGGTTTCATTGAGCAGGGCTTCTTTCCCGTAAAGCACGCCGATACCGGTGGGACCAAATACCTTGTGCCCGGAGAAGACATACCAATCGCAATCGAGCCACTGCACATCCGCCCGCATATGAGATACAGCCTGTGCGCCATCTACCAATACTTTAGCGCCGGCCTGGTGGGCCAGTTCCACTATTTGTCGTACAGGGGTTACCGTGCCCAATGCGTTGGATACCTGCGTAAAGGATACCAGTTTGGTTTTGTTACTCAGCAACTGTTGGTAGGCTGATAATATCAGTTGTCCATCGTCATCTACCGGTATTACTTTTATTTGTAATCCTCTTTGCTGTGCCAGTTGTTGCCAGGGTACAATATTGGCGTGATGCTCCAGGTGACTGAGAATGATTTCATCGCCCGGCTGCAGGAATTGTTCTCCCCAGCTTTTCGCCACTAGGTTGATGGCCTCTGTAGCGCCCCGTACAAATACAATTTCATTGGTAGAAGCTGCGTTCAAAAAGCGTCTTACTTTTTCACGGGCGGCTTCATAAGCGTCAGTGGCGCGGGCTGCCAGCTCATGTGCTGCCCGGTGGATATTGGAATTTTCATGCTCATAAAATTGACTGATCCGCTCTATCACCGACCGGGGCTTTTGCGTAGTGGCCGCGTTGTCGAGCCAGATTAACCGCCGGCCATTTACATGTTCCTGTAAAATAGGAAAGTCCGCCCTCACGCGGTTGATATCCAGCGACTGCGGTATGGCGCCCGTGATTGCTGACTGGTGCTCCGGCAGAAAATAATAAGATAAGCCCTGGAAAGGCAACTGCGCGTTGTAAGACGAATGAGGAATGCCTTTCAGTGCCCGCTGCAACTCCTGCTCAAAAGACGGATCTGCGGATGCCGGTTGCCGCGATAAGGCAGAAGGAGAAATCCCGCTACCCGCTACGGAAGAGGGCACGCCACCATTGTTGGCAAAATGTGGATCCGGTAAGCTGGTAGGCGCCTGCGTAACATCTGATACGCTTCCCTGGTGTAACAGCGGATCAGGGGCAGGGCTTACGGCTTCGTATAGCGGGGATGTTTCACTACCAGGTTGCAGGGAAGAAAAAAACTGGTTGGCCAGCTTTTCCAACAACGCTACATCCGGTAGTCCATCCATGGAGAAATTATTTGTATTCATGGTACTTGCCGATTTCTACATCATCCAATACACCGATGGCATCGTCTACCAATACTGCCAGGGAGCAGTAAAGGGAAACCAGGTAGGAGGCGATGGCCTGGTGATTTATTCCCATAAAGCGAACCGATAGCCCGGGTGATTGCTCGCCGGGCAGGTTAGGCTGGTATAAGCCTACTACGCCCTGGCGGCTTTCCCCGGTACGCAGAAGGATAATTTTGGATTTGCCTTTTTCTACCGGTACCTTATCAGAAGGGATCAATGGGATGCCCCTCCAGGTAAGGAATTGAGAGCCAAATAACGATACGGTGGGAGGAGGAACACCCCGGCGGGTACATTCGCGGCCAAAGGCGGCAATGGCAGAAGGATGTAATAAAAAGAAGCCGGGTTCTTTCCACACCCTGCTGATCAGTTCATCCATGTCGTCGGGTGTTGGTGCGCCGGTGCGGGTTTTAAGCCGCTGGGAGGGCACTACGCTATGTAGCAGTCCATATTCCTTGTTGTTGATCAATTCGCTTTCCTGCCTTTCTTTGATAGTTTCAATGATCAGGCGTAACTGTTCGCTGATCTGGTTATAGGGTTTACTGTAAAGGTCGGATACGCGGGTATGTACATCCAATACGGTGTTAACAGCACTCAGATTATACTCACGTGGATTTTCAATATAGTCCACATAGGTTTGTGGCAATTCGCGTTCGTCCCTGCCGGAACAGTCTACTGTTACGCTGCTGGCGTCTTTTACTTTGTTGAGCCGGTATACGCCCGATTCTACAGGTATCCAGCTCATTAACTTAGTCAACCACCGGGGTGTAATGGTAGACATTTGTGGTACCGTACGGGTGGCGATTGCCAATTGCCGCGCGGCTACATCGCCGAGCGCAGTCTGAACTTTGTGTGGAGTGTCGTTAGCCATCTGAGATCAGTTTTTTGATTTTTAAGAATGAAGTTTCTTTACCAGGAGCAGAAATGTGTGGTGGGTCATTTCCAGACCTGTTGGTGGGCGTGTTATACAGTTAATTTAACTCTTTTTTACGGGAAAAAGTATGTATAAAGTAAATGATGTAACGCCTTTTAAAGGATAAATTTATTTATACTTTTGTGCTATGGTAAATTTTGAATGGTACCGGACTTTTAAGGCCATCTACCAATCTGGTACATTAACAGGCGCCGCACAGGAATTGTTGATTTCACAGCCTAATGTTAGTCAGCACCTGTCGGCCCTGGAGAATTATATCGGCCACCCGCTGTTTGAGCGCAAACCCCGGCAGATGGTGCCTACCAGCTACGGCCACCTGTTTTACAGCCAGATTATCGATGCGGTAGACCGGCTGGAGAAAGTGGAGGGCGACTTTAACCGCACCTGTGTGGAGCGGTGTATGACTGTTATCCAGCTGGGCGCCCCGAAGGAATTCTTTGACGCCATTCTGTCCTCCAGGATAGATCGTATCGGGAAAGCGAACCTGGTAACAGAATTTGGCCAGGCAAAAGACCTGGTACAGAAACTGATGAAGGGCGACCTCGGTTTTGTGATATCTCCCGGGATAGTAACTGAAAAAAATGTGGTATCAGTACCCCTGCTGGAGGAAAAGTGGGTGCTGGTGGGCAGCCCGGGGTTAGATGCCGGCCCCTTGAAGAAATGTGTCCGAAACAACGACCTGGATGGAGCGGAAGCCTGGATGCAGGTACAGGATTGGTTTGCCTATAGCAACGATGGCGCAGCTATCCGTCGGTTCTGGGTGCATAATTTCAGTAAGCGGCCCGGGTGGAGGCCCCGTTATATTGTACCGGATTTTAATACTATTTTAAAAACCATGCAACAGATTAATGGCATCACCATTGTCCCGGATTACCTGGTGAAAGACCTGGTAAAACAAAAACAACTGAAGCTGTTGTGGGAAGGAGAGGTACCTGTTACCAACACTATTTACCTGGCTTACGACAAAACCAGGGCTACGGCCAACACAATAAATCTGGTAAGAGGATTATTCGACGAAGAAATGCATCCGGGCAAATAACGGTAATCGCCATCTGCCCGGAAAAAAGATTATATATCGGAATAATTGACAGGTCTTAAAAAGAGGATATCTGATTTGGATACATTGTGACTATATTCTTCCAGGGCAGACAGGCTTTTCCACCTTGGATCGGCACTAAATGCCTTCCAGTGTGTGTCGCGGTCTTCTTTATTGTTGAAGGTAGTCATATACATCAGGTTGGGCATCCGGGGGCCGGAAATAACCGATGCATAAAATACAGCATGGAAGCCCAGGCTTTTGAAAATGCCAATTTCATCTCCCGTATTGAACATTTTTACCTTGTTGACATGGTATTTTTCTGACGGGCTTTCATAACTGCGTAGTTCGTATACCCGTTCGCTTTTCTGCGCCGACAGCACAGGCGCTTCCATGAGGGGCATCCCGGGAAATGCCTGTAATAAAATAGATTCTATACGGGCATAAGGAATATTATTCCAGGGTGCATCCATATAGGCCTGACCGTTAGTCGACAGTAATTTATCTGCCTGCAGGGTTTTATCCAGGTGTACGAATTGTTCCATTGATTGAAATGGAATGAATACATAGATCCGGATATCTGCGGTATCGGGCGTAACAGGTTTGAAAACGCCTGCCTGTTTGATGCCCGCCCGGTGCAATGCCGGCAGGAAAGCCTTTTCCAGGTAATTATCTACCAACGCTTCCTGGGCGGTAGTGGTAAGATGATAGATTTTAATCTGGTAGAATTGCCGCTCTTTTGCAAAAAGTGCGATGCTGCAAAACAACAGGAGTGCCAATAATAAAGTGGAATTTCTCATGTGAAAATGAATTGTATAATTGACAAAATACAGCAAATAAACCAGGATTTATAGTACTGGGTTGAATGCATTAAATTTGAAGGATCTAAAAAATGTAATTATGTCTGAACCGGTAATGTTGATAGAACAAGCTAATAATAGAGGTACTTTGTATGCCGTAGTAGAACAGGACGACCGGGTAGCTTATTTTTATCTTTATCCGTCTGAATTGCTGACGTCTAAATATTCTCCGCGCCCTTGCTGGTTGCGCAATTTAATGCCTGCCCCTGCAAAGAAAGATGTGGCCGCTATGAAAGAAGGTATGGCGCCTATGTTGGAAGTGGCTTTCTGTAATCATCCGCAGGGAAAGGAACCATTGGAAAAAGAGCGGCTGGCAATTGTATGGCTGGAGGAAGGTGATGGCGCCGCCGTTATGTACGATGACGAAATACTGGGAGTTATCCCCGGCTGGAGTTTATATAACGAAGAACATTCGGTGGCATATGCGGCTGATTGTATCGGCGCCGGTGACACCGACCGCCTGATGCCTCTGGGAAAAAGAGGTACCAACGCTATGTATGACCGGGTAGATCAGGCCATTGCCTTCTGGAAGGAATGGTCGGACGAAACCTCTCAGACATGGAGTATTTTGCAGGACAAATTTATTAAAGCTTACGAGGGAGCTTTTGGTCCCCTGCAGCAATACTATGCGATAGATGGTGATCAATGGCCACCGATGGCTATCGGCAAATTTGAAAAAGACGGCATCGTGTATTTGCTCACGTTAGGCGTAAGTATACGGCCCATGCCATGGGTGGAGTTGTTGTATAATGAAAGATCTCCTGGTTTCCGGAGAATGGAGCTGGCCATGGCTTTCCGTAAAGACGATTTCAGCGACAAGGAAATGATGAATATGGGCAGCTTTATGTCGGGACTGGCCGACCGTCCCTGGAAACAGGTGACCTGGCTGGGAGAAGGGCATACGGTTAAATCTGACGAATTGGTAGCTCCTTTCGAAAGTGTAGTGCTTTCCTCCGCCCTGTACAACGGGCCGGAAATCCAGCTACCGGAAGTATATGGAGATAAAGTGAATTTATACTGGCTATCGCCCATTACCAAACTGGAACGCGAATATGCCCATGTACGGCCGAACGCAGGCTACTACCTGCTGGAAAAAATGATTGAGCACAATTTGAATCACGTCGCTGCCAAACGGCCAGAGTTGCCGTTTGAATAAATATGGATACACAGGTATGCAGCGATAAAATAATGCTGCATACCTTTCTCTCCCAAAAAAATAAAAAAAACAGCCCCTTGCTGTAATGAAATCATTGTTTCGGCTACTAATCTTCCAAATAAAACCCAATATGCAATACATCATGAAAACTATAGTCCTGTTAGCCATTTTATTTGTTGGCCTTTTTACCGGCAGTGCCAGCGGACAACAACAGCCCCAGCTGGAAAAATCGCTCCTCTGGAAAGTAACCGGGAAAGGATTACCCCAACCGTCTTACCTGTACGGTACTATCCATATGATATGTGACGCCGACTTTAAAATAGCTCCTAAAACAAAAAATGCATTCGACCAAGCATCGCAGCTGGTGCTGGAGACCGATTTATTTAACCCTTCCACACCTGCATTGGTGAAAGCGGCTATGAGAGCGGACACACCACTCAGCAAAAAACTTTCTCCAACAGAATATGCTACGCTGGATTCCCTGATGCAGCAAAAAATGGGTATGCCCCTGAAGCCTTTCGATAACTTCAAACTCACCATGGTAATGGCCCTGATGATGCAGAAATTATTTTCGTGTGCGCAACCCAAATCATATGAAATGACCTTTAACCAGATGGCAACATCCAAACAATTGCCGGTGGGAGCATTGGAAACGATACAAGAGCAGCTCGACCTGATGAATAAAGCATTTTCAGACGAGCAGATTATTACCCAGGTAAAAGAATTTGACAGCGCCCGGATAATGATGAACCAGATGGTAGAAAATTATAAAGCGGAAGATGTAAGCGCCTTATATAACAGGATGGTGGAGGAATTAATGGACAAGCATACCATCCAGATAATGTTGGAAGAAAGAAACCATCATTGGGTAACAGAAATGCCGGAAATGATGCAAAAAGGTTCCAGCTTTTTCGCCGTAGGTGCAGGCCACCTGGGCGGGCCCATAGGCATCATTGCCTTGCTGAGAAAGCAGGGATATACCGTGACGCCCATTATGAATTAAAGCCCTGTACTTTGGAACCCATGGAAAAGGAATTTCTGGAACAGATAGCGGCTAATAAGGACATCATCCATAAGATCGCGAAAATGTACATGGATGAAGCAGATGATCAACAGGATTTAACACAGGAGATCATTTATCAACTATTGAAATTTTATGATTGCTTTCAACATGCCAGAGTAATCCGGCATGTCAGATACCCGTTATGATTAAAACAACTATAACAGACATGAACCTTCGATTACTCTCCGCCATTGGTATAATGGCATTAGCATTTACTGCCTGTGGCGAAAAAATGCCTGCAGCTTCAACGGCGCCAGGATCCACCCTTACCGGCACCTGGAAGTTGGCCTATAGTAAAATGATTAAGAATGGCGATACCACCAGTACCTTCCCGGTGGCGGGGAGAGAAATGATCAAGCTATTTAACGGCAGTCATTTTGCTTTTTTTCAGCACGACTTGTCAAAAGGTACTGATACCAGTAACGCCGTATATTCATCCGGCGCGGGCACCTATGTATTGTCGGGCGATAAATATGAAGAGCACCTGCAATACTGCAGCTACCGGGGTTGGGAGGATAAGCATTTCTCTTTTACGCTTGAATTGCACAACGATACGCTGATACAGCGTGGTATAGAGAAGATTGATAGCCTGCAGGTAAACCACGAAATCATAGAAGCGTATATCCGTTTACGTTAAACACTTTATTATGAGTGCAAATTATCCTTTTCAAACGATTGACTGGACCGCTATTGAAAAGACGGTACATCCCGGTGAAACGGGAACTGCCTGGTGGCAAACCTTGCAGTTGCCAGGTCTTCGCTTGCGTATTGTAGAATATTCTCCCGGATACCTGGCCGATCACTGGTGCCGGAAAGGGCATGTGGTGCACTGCTTGCAGGGCGCTTTCGTAAGTGAATTGCAGAATGGTGATCGCTTTGAATTGTCGGAGGGGATGACTTACGTAGTAGCAGATGAGATGAGTAGTCATCGTTCTATATCTGATGCTGGAGTAAAATTGCTGATCATAGACGGTGATTTTCTAAAGCCCTGATCGTTTTTTTATGTTGATGATGTGTTTGTTAACCCTGTTTTGGGTGCCCTTATATTATGCAATTGTTTGGTTTCTTATGCCTCCCTCGCTTAATAAATGTAAATTTGCCCTTTCCGCTATGGGATTGATTCTTACAGATATTTAAACATTCCTGCTTAACAATGTATTAACCATTTGACATGTTTTATAGCATTACTTTTAGGTTAAGTTTTAAAGTAAAGAATGCAAAATAAACCACTTTCAACCACGGTAATAAACCATAGAAAATTCATTTTTTCTAATTATCGACAACAATAGAATAAGTATTTTTTCCTAACCAGTCTCTCTAAAAGGAAATGAGAATGCAACAAAACAACCAAGATGCGGTCCTCCTGGATCTGCTAAAAGATGGGAGCGCGCAAGCTTTTACAACTGTGTACCATAAGTACCATCACATGTTAATGGTCATGGCTTGTGATATGTTGAAAGACGTAGACAAGGCAGAAGATTTGCTGCAGGAATTTTTCATGGATTTCTGGCATAAGAAGCTGTTTCTCAAAATTGATATTAATTATCAAAACAGGGACAAAGCCAGCATCATGAAGAACTATCTGTATGCCAGTATTCGTAACCGTTGTTTGAATAAGATTACCAGGGAGAAGAAATTTATTTCCGATATTCCGGATGAACCTTTTCTACCTAATGACCCGCTGGAAAGCAAAGAAATCTATACACAGGTAAACAGCGCGCTGAAGAAGAAAGTACCGCCGAAGTCCTCCGCGGCCTTCCGTTTAAGACATTATGAACAAAAGAGTCATAAAGAAATTGCTGCGGAAATGAATACCAGTATTCAAACCGTAAAGAATCAAATCGGTACTGCCGTAAAAATTTTACGCGGTTACTTTAGTCCCGCTCACCTGTAAGCCAGGTTCTCCCTCTATCATTTACGAACTGCATGGATGCTTTGTTGCGCTACCTCTAACAGGGTAATGACCTTTCTATGCTCATCACATCCGGGAGCGCAGCGCTACAAAGCAACGGCATGAGGGATTGCCGGACCAAGACAGGATCTGCATGAAGCGTAAGCTTTATTGCAGACCTGTCTTTTAATCAAACTATATAAAATAAGAGATAATAAAAAACAGGAACTAAATGTTCCCGGTTCTTACGTGCGCATGGTTGGTGCTAGTGCCCCGGATTTTGATTCATATTAGCGTTAGCGCCGGTTTGCGCTTCGGGAATAGGTTGTAGCCTCCTGAAATCAGTAGTCTTAATATCAATATACCATAGTCTTTGGGGAGGCCTGAGCCGTTTTTATATATGAATATACCAACGGTGTACTCTCAAAGAAAAGCTATTATAGTGCTGATTCCAATGACCCAACAACATTTAAATTACGACAGTATTTTATCTATGAAGTAACGAACGGTAATATTACCAGTAGTAAGGAATATGATAATGCCGGGCGGTTTAATGGGGAAACTATCTATACATGTACCAGTGAGATTAACGTTTTTAAATCCCTGGTTTTACTTAACTATGTTAATAATCTGGGATTGTACGACGTAGCTACTGATCAAGCTTCGTTAATAAAAACATGCTTGCCGGCTCTTCCAGGGATGGACAGAAAACCGCTTATACTTACACGTATAATAGCAACAATCAACTTACCGGGTTTATGGCAAACACTTGGTTTGGAGTATTTACGTGGGCACTATCATACTAGTTCTACAAGTGGTTATTAACTGATGGAAATTGTAACTTTATGATAAACCCTTTCATCTTTATTGTCAAAAGATGAAAGGGTTTACTGTTGCGGTATATTATCCCCCTTCTTACACTTAATCAAAAAGAAGGGATAATTTTCATTTACCTCCATAATATCAAACAAGCCCGATTGCCCAAACTCTTCCTGGATAGATGTTCTATCGTAAAAGAACATATTAACACCTCCAAACATTTCGTAGCGGTCCTGGCTGATAAATGTGCCCTTGCCGTAGGTGGGCGCCTCTTTTGAAATTACGGTAAACACCATGTATCCATTCTCTGACAATTGATGATAGCAGTTGCGGATAAGTTTAGCTCTTTCGTTACTGTCTAACAAATGAATGAGCGCATAACAGAATATGCCGTCATAACGGTCATGGTCAAACGGCATATCAGTAACAGAGCCATGGTAGATGACCATTCCTGTGCCGTAGTGCTTTTCCGCCATTTGTATCGCAGTGGCGGATATCTCGATTCCTGTTACCTTCATACCATTATCTCTGAAAACCTGGGCATTCCTGCCATAGCCTATTCCAGGGATGAGCACATTTTTAATACCCTGCTGCACAAAAAAGTCTTTTGTCAGGATCGCGGATTTAGACGGCTCAAAGCCCCACATCTCTTGTTTTTCCGTGAAAGCGGCGTCCCAGAATTCCGGTGGTGTGGATTCATTTTCCATAAGCATGTTTATAGTGGTATTGAAGGTAACAAAAAATGTAAAAGGACTTTTTTACCACATCACAGGAAGATTTGCTGTAGCCGCTTTCTATATTTCATTATGTTATAATGTACATACATATATAACGATGTCCCCTAAAAAAATCCGAAGGAGGGATGTTTTGTAAAATATTTACTTGTATGGCCTTTTATAGGGTATGTGTAGTCGTCTGATTAAGTATGAATTTTAGCTGGAAAAGAAATTTTTCCCTGAAAAAATTTGACGGTATCATTTTAATATGTATTTATGTATATACAAATAAGAATTCTGCCCGGCGCTGATATGAAAAATTACCAGCTTAAGTTGCTGACTAATGCAATAGCCGGTTTATGACTATGGAAGAATTTACATTTTATACACAATAAGTAACGATAAATGAAAAAAATATTAATACTGCCTTCCGTTATATTGGCGATGGCAGCTCATGCACAGAGCGGCGAATTTAAGTTGTTATCCTATCCGGGCCGGGTGGAAGCAGCGGGGATCAGCAAAACGGTGTTGGCCCAACAAATACAGGGTGATAGTCGCCTGGATACCGTACAGACGTGGGCGTTAAAAGTATTAACCGGGTTCAACGCCGGCACAGGTTATGGAGAAATCTGGATCAGGGACTTTAATACCTTTATCAAAGGTTCTTTGAAAGTGCGCAGCCGTCAGGATGTAAAAGATGCGCTGCTCCTCTTCTTTAAGCTGCAAGGTACAGATGGTAATATTCCCGATGGCGCCATCAACGAAAAACAAGCCAACGTCGGCTATAAATACGGCTACTCAGCGCTGGCTCCAGGCTGGGCAAGCCATAAGAATACCGTGGAAACAGACCAGGAGTCATCGCTGATACAGGCTGTAAAACAATACATAGATGTCACCGGCGATAGAAGCATTCTCCAGGAAAAAGTGGGCGATCAAACCGTGCTGCAAAGAATGGAAGCCGCTATGCGGTTTATTTTAAATGAGCGCTGGTCGAAAGAGTACGGCCTTGTAAAAGGTGCTACCACCATAGATTGGGGGGATGTACAGCCGGAAACCGGATGGGGCGTTGCGCTGAATGAAAAAACAAAATGGGCGATCGATATTTATGACAATGCCATGTTCCTGCTGGCTATCAACGATTTCCTGGTAATAAAACCCGCAGCTTATCCGGCTCATGATAACTGGAAAAATATTGCAGCTACACTTAGAAAAAATATCAGGAAACACTTGTGGGATGCTGCCGCTAACAAATACATTCCGCATATTTACCTGAATGGCAGCCCATTCCCGGCTTCTTTCGATGAACGCAGTATACTTTATACCGGTGGTACCGCCTGCGCCATCCTGGCCGGATTGCACGATCAGAAAGAGATCAGGCAGATCAACCAGCAGTTCCTGGCCGCAGCAGAAAAGGAACCTTTCGCTACCATCGGAATGACCGTTTATCCGCCCTACCCGGTAGAAGTATTTCCCAATATGCCCGCCTATGTTTATCAGAATGCCGGCGACTGGACCTGGTTCGGCGGACGTATGATTACAGCATTGGCCGTTAATGGTATGCCTGCAGAGGCTTACGCAGAAATGAGTCCGATGCTGGACCGCGTTATTAAGAATAAAGGATTCAACGAGTGGTACGATGTGCGTACCGGGAAAGCCTCTGGCTCCGGCGATTTCAGAGGTGAAGCGGGAGTGTTGTATGATGCAATTAATCAGCTGAGGGCTTGGGCAAAGAAAGTGAAGTGAGTGTAATGAGGGCTGACCAAAAAGCATTAGTTTACTTTTTGGTCAGCCCCGTAGCGGCAATGGGAGGCATTTGGAACTCATGATTTTCTTGTTGTCTGAAATGCAGGGGATAATCGACAATGATTTTTGATGTATTATAAATGAACCAACTGTATATTTACTGCAGTATGCCTCTCTACTTTTGAAGCAACATTCTAAATAAATATTAAGGAAAAATGCAGCATGATGATATGCTTCAATAATGTACAGTCAGTATAGGTAACAGACGACATTTACTACTAAAGTAATAAAAGGTATTCAACATTTTTTTGTCAGGATGCGGTTGTAAACATGGTGCATTATTTTAGCATGACATTTATATTTATCGCTAAATATAAGCTATAATATGAGACCTGAAGAATTCAAATCCAGCAACTATCTTCCTTTAAATTATTATCCATGGCCCAATCTTGTTAATTCGCATATAGAGCAAATGGGGCGGGATATGGATTCCTGGATCGACAATGATTACACCTTTCTGACAGACGTACAAAAAGTGAAATACAAGAAGATGCGATTGCATGCCTGTACAGCCTGTATGTGGCCCGACCTGACGTATGAGCAAGCTATTCCCTGCAACAGGTTCATGCTCCAATATGTTGTTCTCGACGATCAATTAGAACATTCCTCACTTCAGGAAATCCAACAACAGCGGATCCGTTGTACAGCTATTCTTAAAGGAGATCAACCAGGACCAGATGAAAATGCACTTTATCAACATCTGGCGATCCTCAGAAACGAATTCCGTGCTTTCATGCCTGAAATATGGATGGAGCGTTTCATCAACTATTTTTATCAATCCTTCAGATATGGGATTGAATTAGAATATTCTTTTAAAGTAACCAATCTGCCCCCTTCTCTTAGCCTTTTCCAAGTCATTCGTGAGTTTTCCGTTCTTATGCGTCCGTATCTGATCTTTGGTGAGATTGAATCAGGCCTTGTTCTGCCGAACCATATCATTGAGCATCCCATCATACAAAAAATCATATCCCTGATTGTCAGAGTTGTTGCATGGCAAAACGATATTCATTCTCTGCCAAAAGAAATGGCAAAGGGAACAGAAGTGTTTAATCTGATCTTTGTGCTGCAACGGGAATATCATCTATCGCTGGAAGAGGCTTGTGCAGAGGCTCTTCGTATTCATAATGCGGATTTGGAAGAAATGATTGCCTTGCATAGGGACTATCGCGAGTTTGGTGAATACCAGGAACATGTAGATAAGTTTATTTACTATGCGGGAGTCGGGCTCCAGGGAGTAAATACATTTTATTTACAAGAAACAGAGAGATACCTGCATGGAGGAGTAGGGTTTGCCTGGCCTGAAGAGAAGAGTCCTCGCTGAGATGTTCCCTAAAAAGCTAAGAAATAAGCATTGATATTGCAAATATGAAGTGAAATAATCAATTTGCTCCTCCCATTAATATCCCCATCAGGAGTTAAACCATATCATCCTGACTCAACGATTCAAAATAGTCCACTTAAGAATCCGGTTTTCAGCAATACTGCTTTTAAAGCAGATAGGTTCATAGACCTCAACAATACCTGCTAACCTAATTGCAGAACTCCTGTATGATGTCGAATTATATGACCGCCAAACCCGACCACTGCGCTTAAATGAAAAAGCCGCAAACTCTTTTCTGTAAAGTGTTTGCGGCTTTTTACCTGTAGCGAGATCGGGAGTTGAACCCGAGACCTTTGGGTTATGAATCCAACGCTCTAACCACCTGAGCTACCTCGCCATATTCCTTTTTGACCCGCTGTAACTACCATCTGTAGCGACTGCTGACCCAAAACGGGAGTGCAAAGATAACGGCTTAAAAATGAAAATTCAAAATGTATTCCCCTTTTTTTGGAAATTTTTTTAAACAGCTTCATCTTTACCCGGCTTTTCCCACTTCTTCATCAGTAGCTCATCAATTGACCGAATATGCAGATCCCGCTGTGGATAAGGCAATTCGATGCCGGCATTATTCAGGGCTGTATAAATGGTGGCGAGCACCTCGCTCATCGCTGTACTGGCGTTATCGAGGTCGCCTACCCAGAAGTACACCCGGAAATTGATGGCATTATCGCCAAATTCGATCAGCTGAACTACCGGCGCCGGTAAGGTCAACACATCTTTACGATCGGTGAAGGCCGACTTAATAATATCGGTTACTTGCTTTATATCGCTACCATAGCTTACGCCGATCAGGAACGTAACGCGACGGGTACGGTTGGTGCGGGTCCAGTTGATCAGCTGCTGAGAAATGAGGTCCCCATTGGGAACAATGACTTCTGAGCCGTCGGGAGCGTTGATTTTACTGGAGCGGATACCTATTTCCTTTACGGTACCTGAACGGGAGCCTACTTCAATTACATCGCCTACTTCTATCGGCTTTTCGAAAGCCAGGATGATGCCGGATACCAGGTTGTTGACAACATTTTGCAAGCCAAAACCAATACCAACGCCCAGGGCGCCAATAACAATGGTTAATTTATCCATAGGAATGCCGGAGGCAGCAAACGCCAGTAGCACACCTCCCGCTAATACTGCCAAACGCAGTAGCAATAAGGCGGAGCCAAATTTGGTCTTTTTACCGCTGGTGGTTTGCCCGGTGCTGCCAAACATGTAGGCAATCAACTGTGAAGCTACAGTAGATACCCAGATCACCAATATGAAGATAATAATGCTGCTGAAAGTAAAGTCGGAATTACCTATCTGGTGCGGCGATGACAGGAAGTCGGAAATACTTTCATGAATAGCATCATACAGGTAAAGATTACGGGCAATGATGATTAGCCAGCCTACGACGGCTAATATGGCCAGGAAAGTTTTCGACTTCCGTTGTACATCCTGGTAGTCCATAAATGAGATGAAGGTGCTGGAATCTTTGTTCGCTTCTACTTGCAGGTATACCGCTTCCATCAATATTTTCACCAGGGAAAATAAGCTAAGGGCCATAACAGTATTAACAATTGCACTGGAACCCATGATCTTGGCAGTGCCCACTCTGGCGAATATCACCAGTACCAGCGAGAAAATGCTGGTGGCGATAAACAGCTTTACTACCGGCCGTATAAACCGGGGAGGAGCAAAAGTGCTCAGCGCCGTTTCTTTTAACAGCCGGTAACCTAATATGGTGGAGAAAATAGCGCCTATCAGCAACCCCCATTGTTCAGCGTAAGTCACTTCTATCAATAAGTTGTTCAAACAATACAGGAACAGCAACCCTATCATCAGTAGCCAGGTCCGGAATAAGGTGGGGGATAATAGCTGCCGGAAAATAAACGTTAGCGCGATGGCATTCAGTAACCAGGTGATTTCGGTAAATAGAATAGGGTAACGGATAGATAACACGGCCGAAAGCGTTGTCACCAGTACAACGGTACAGGCTATGGGAAAACGATACAGGTATTGTGTATGCTGTAAAATTGTTTCACCTTCTTCCTCGGTATGATTTTGTTTTATACGCTTAATGTTATGGTATACCCACCAGGTAAACAATACTGCCAAAAGCAGCCACACAAAAAATACCGGCCATTGTATGATGAAAAATATGCCCATCACCTTACCGCTCTTATGCAGGGAGTTTTTCAATACCGGGAAGAAATCCAGGGGATTAATACTGTCCCGGTGTGGCCGCCATAAGTAGCGATAGTCGCGTGCAAACATGTTGGCGGAATGCTGTTCCAGCCGGTAGTCCATGTCTTCATATAAGTTAGACACTTCTATATAGCGGTTAGCCACTTTATTCTGTAGTAGTCCTATCCTGATCAGGTTAACCTTGTTGGCACTGTCTACCGCATGAAATTTAAGGATCAGGTTAGTGATCTGACCAAGATAAAAACCATACAATTCATTTTCTGCTGGGATGTTACGCATAGCGGAATCCCGGCGCAGTGAATAAATGGTATCATTAATGCCCACCAGTTTATCATAATAGGAAAAGAGGGTCGACTGCCAGGAGTCCAGCTTGCGTTGCAGCTGTTCCAGCATCACTTTATTGGTATAGATATCGTTGATGTTGGGAGTACGGCCCAGGCTGGCGATATTATATTTTATCAGGGCCAGCGAAGTGTCTGTCATGGGAAGGCCGTTGCTGATGTTTACAGTGTCGAATCCACGCCGGAGGGAACTCATTACCTCGTTCAGCATCAGCGTGTAATCTTCAATGCGATTAATCAATATGGCAACAGAAGTATCGGATTTTTTGATACGGTTGCTATCCTTTGCCATGGCAGCAATATTTTTCCGGATAGTGGCGCTGTCGATGGTTACCATGTGAATGGTATCCACTTTTGCCTTCTGTTTTTTGCGCTGCGCCTGGGCGTGAAAACTACCGCCGGTAATAATACATAGTGCCATAATGGGCAACAGCCATGTAGCTTTGGTAAACATATGAACAGGTGTCTGTAAAAAGTAGATGCTTATGTTGGAACATTTTTTATGCCCAATTGTTGCTGAATTTAAAACTTTTAGCCGGCCCGGAGGTTAAGTTTTCTGGAATCTGGTTGCTCATTCGCTATTTCCGCTGTAATTTGTAAGTCATTGCCAGACCATGAAAACTAGTTTATGAACAGAGAAATGCTCGTAAATGCCCTACGGAAAGACCTTCAGCCCTGGGATATAATTGTAATAGGCGGTGGCGCTACTGGCCTGGGGGCTGCCCTGGAAGCCGTAACAAGAGGTTATCGTACCTTGCTGCTCGAACAGGTGGATTTTGCCAAATCTACTTCCAGCAAAAGTACGAAGCTGGTGCATGGAGGGGTGCGTTACTTAGCACAGGGCAATGTATCATTGGTAAGGGAGGCCAGTATGGAACGGGGCCGCCTGGTAGCTAACGCACCCCACCTGGTGCGCAACCTGGCTTTTGTAATTCCTACTTTTAATTTTTGGGAGAATATAAAATACACGATTGGCCTCAAAATGTACGATTGGCTCGCCGGACGCCTCAGTCTCGGTAAATCGGTACATATATCTAAATCGGCTACGCTCGAACGCCTGCCTACTTTGAAAAAAGATAACCTGGCAGGAGGGGTGCTCTACCACGACGGCCAGTTCGACGATAGCCGCCTGGCAATCAATCTCGCCCAAACTATCTCCGATAAAGGAGGTACGGTACTCAATTACATGCGGGTAACCAGCCTCACCAAGGATGGAAGCGGAAATGTCAATGGAGTAACGGTAAAGGATACACTGGAAGGAGGAGAGGAGATCCATCTGAATACCCGGGCGGTGATTAACGCTACCGGTGTGTTTGCTGATGATATTCTGGAGATGGATAATCCACAGGCCCCAAAATCTATTGCGGCCAGCCAGGGTGTACACCTGGTACTCGACAGCGATTTCCTGCCCGGGCACAATGCCCTCATGATCCCTGCTACCAGCGATGGACGGGTATTATTTGTAGTGCCCTGGCATAATAAAGTGGTAGTGGGTACCACCGATACGCCTGTCAATCACATTAGCCTTGAACCCAGGGCGCTGGAAAATGAAATTGCCTTTATCCTCAATACCGCCGGGCAATACCTCGCCAAACCGCCTCAACGCTCCGATGTCCGTAGCGTGTGGGCCGGACTTCGCCCCCTGGCCGCTGCTAAAGCTGAAGGACATAAAACCAAAGAAATTTCCCGCAGCCATAAGATCATGGTCGCCAAATCCGGCCTTGTTACTATTATCGGCGGAAAGTGGACTACCTACCGTCGCATGGCCGAAGATGTGATACAGCAACTGGAAGAAGCCCTTCGCTGGAAACAAACGGCTTCTGTTACCCACGAACTCCGTATCCATGGCGCTGCTGATAATGTTAATTGGAATGATCCCTGGTATTTCTATGGCAGCGATATGCTACATATCCACCAGATGGTAGCCCGTGAACCTGACCTGCAGGAAGAGCTAAGCCGCGAATATCATATTATAAAAGCCCAGGTGGTATGGGCCGTGAGGGAGGAAATGGCCCGCAATATCGAAGATTTTCTGGCCCGCCGTACCCGCCTCCTCCTGCTGGATGCGAAGGAAGCAATGCGTATAGCCCCCGCCGTAGCCAGGATTATGGCAGAAGAACTGCATAAAGACGAACACTGGGTAGCTACCCAGATCGCCAGCTTTGAAGCAGAAGCCAAAGGATATCAATTGTAATGGAAATAAAAATCAGGGCCTTTGTACTAAACAAAGGCCCTGCTAATTTATACTTACATCCATTTGAATTTCTGTTCAAAAGGTTTTATCCTTCTGCCTGGCATCACGGGTTCATCTGTATAACCCATATAAAAGAATCCCAGTACCTGGTCATCATCTCCCAAACCCAGGTAATCCTGCATGGCCGGATGGTAGGTCATCCCGCCAGATCCCCAGTAAGCGGCGATATTTAAGGCAGTAGCTCCCAGCCAGATGTTTTCCACGGCGCAAGACACGGCAGCAATTTCTTCTATCGCCGGAATCTTAGGATTATTACCTCGTTTCATACAAATAGCCAGGATATGAGAGGCCAGGTTTCCCTGGTTCTTCAACTTCTCATAGTTGCCGGTAATGTATTTATCGGCCGGTGTATATTGCCTGTACAGGTCGGCATGGTCGGCGCAAAATTGCTGTACTTTGTCGCCGCTGTATACCAAAAAATACCAGGGCTCTGTATGGCCATGGGTAGGCGCCCAATCGGCCAGCTGTAATAATTGCTGCACGGTTTCATCGGCTATTTTCCGGCCGTTCATACTGGTAGGTTTCACAGTACGACGGGCCGTAATAACCTGCTCTACGGTGTTAACTGAAGTAGTAGTATCCATATAATATGTTTATTTACCAGCCTCCAGACGTGTCTTCATGTCTGGCGCCAGTTTCGCTATTTTACGTTGGTGATAATCAAAGCAGATCATGCCAGTCTTAGCCTCAGCAATGGTAATCGTTTGTGCGTTACGTTGAGCCGTGATACGGTAAAACAACTCAAAGCCAAAGGCATTGAATTCCCCCGCAGCCACAAACACCTCAAACACATCTCCATGAAATGCTTCTCCTTTATAGGCTACCGCTACATCGGCCATAATAAGACCGGCGCCTGCTTCTTTGTCGAGCTCCTTGTAACCCAAACTTTCTAGGAACCTGATCCTGGCTTCATGCATAATCGAAAGTATCGCATCGTTGCCTACGTGGCCGCCATAGTTAACATCCTGTATCCGTACGGGTATTGCTATACTAAAAGGAAATGCTGCCGGTAAATCTATCTTAATCCTTGCCATTATATTTTTTTAGGTAGATGCTAAACGTTTGCTGTTTGTTTCAGGAAGGCGACAAATTTTTGGAAGGCCCTGGCCCGGTGGCTATACTGGTTCTTTTCGCCCAGCGCCATTTCTGCAAAGGCACGGGTTTCTCCTTCAGGCACAAAAATAGGATCATACCCAAAACCTTCACCGCCCTGGGGGGCATTGGTAATATGTCCTTTGCTGACACCCTCAAACTGGTATTCTTTCCCATCCAATATCAGGGAAATAACAGTACGGAATTGAGCACTGCGGTCGGTTTTGCCTTCCATTTCCTTCAATACCCTCACAATATTGTCCGCCGCTTCTTTCTGTTCGCCTGCATACCGGGCAGATAAAACACCTGGTGCGCCATCCAGGGCGTTGATTTCCAATCCGGTGTCTTCTGCAAAACAATTTTCTCCCGTCATCCGGTGAATGGTAGCCGATTTTTCGGTGGCGTTAGCCTCCAGGGTGTCATGCGGTTCCGGGATGTCTATATCTATACCTGCTTCCAGCAGCGTGATAATCTCGAACTGGTTGCCCAGCAGCGATCGGAATTCCTTTACCTTATTTTGATTGTTGGTAGCAAATATCAATTTCATCTTGTTGTATGATAAATAAATTAAATATTTAATAATTGTTTCAACCCCGCCCAAAGCCGGGCTTTTAATAACTTGTCGCTTCCAATCAGCGATAATTCATCGGAAAATAACAGCGTGGTATCATTCACGGTTACCAGTTGATACAAGGGAATATCGCTAAATCCCAACTGCTCTGGTGCAATCCCAAATACAACGCCCCGCGTTATCTTCACGGCAGCTTTCCAGTCAGGAAAGGCCAGGGAAGGGTGGTGGGATACATTCAAAAGGGATACGTCCTGCATGCTCAGTTTACAGGCATTTAATATATTGGTAAGGAGGTTGAATAATTCTTCGTTTAAGTACGCTTCGTTTTCGTTTTGTATGAAGAGCGCAATGTTTTTTTGATTTTCTCCTAAATATTTGACTTTGGGTACCACTTTTTCTTCGGCGGCAACCGGCACGCTTTTCCCGGGAATGATCGGCTGGGTAAAGATCTTAGCCAAAAAGTATGGATCAAGATCAAGCTGCTCAAGTGGCATATTTATTATTATTTAATTTAATATTAAAAACCCCTCTGGGGAAAAATCAGTTTATTTGCACTGCCGGGGCCCACAGGCTACCAGCGACACAACGATTAAAGTGTAAAAATATTGAGATAAAATTGATTAACCATGATGGTAGATAAATCAACAGTTAAGGACGAGGCACTACAGAAGATCAAAGTCACTAAAACTACGAAAAGCAGGTTGAGTGAAGTAGATTTTAATAACCTGGCATTTGGTAAAATGTATGCCGACCATATGCTGGTGGCCGATTTTGATGGTAAAGAATGGAAAAATGCAGCGATTCTGCCTTTCCAAAACCTGTCTGTAAGTCCTTCAAATGCCGCCTGGCACTACGGGCAAGCAATTTTTGAAGGAATTAAAGCCTATAAAGATCCCCAGGGTTCCCCGATGATCTTCCGGCCCTATGATAACTATAAACGCTTCAATACCTCCGCAGAAAGAATGGGAATGCCGGAAGTACCGGAATGGCTGTTCATTGGCGGTCTGGACCTCCTGATCGATATAGACCGCGACTGGGTACCTACTGGTAAAGGTTGTTCGCTCTACCTTCGCCCGTTCATGATTGCAGCGGATGAATTTATCGGCGTACGTCCTTCCGATACCTACAAATTTGTGGTGATTAACTCTCCGGCAGGCCCCTATTTTAATAAGCCTATCAAGCTGCTGGTACAAGACAAATATGTACGTGCATTCCCGGGCGGCGTTGGTTATGCCAAGGCAGCAGGTAACTATGGTGGTACCATGTATCCCACCATGCAGGCCAGGAAACAGGGGTATGACCAGATTTTATGGGTAGATGGATATGAACACAAATACCTCCAGGAATGCGGTACGATGAACGTGTTTGCCATTATCGGCAATACGGCCATTACGCCCGATCTTACCCAGGGTACCATCCTGGAAGGGGTAACCCGCGCCAGTGTCATGGATATTCTCAGGGATATGGGGCTTAATGTGGAAGAAAGACCCATTTCGATCGACGAGGTAGTAGCCGCCTATAAAAATGGTACCCTGAAAGAAGTGTTCGGTACCGGTACCGCTTCCAGCGTGGCCTATGTAGAGCAGCTGGATTACCTGGACACCCATATTAAACTGGATACTTCCAAATATGACATTGGAGCCGAAGTGATCCAGCGCCTGGACGATATCCGTACCGGCCGTACTGCCGATACCCGTCACTGGAATTATTTAATAGATAAGAAATAACAGCTTTATATATTAATATATAGATAAAAATAGGGCTGATAAAAAGGCCCTATTTTTTTATGGTAGTTTCTTCGAGAAACCATACCTTTGCAGTCCGGTTTTTGGTAATCCTGAGCTCCTACCAAAATAATTAAGACCACTCCCTGTATTATAGGTGATCATTCCGGCAAAAATATTTTCGAAACAATTTTGTTATTCACACATATAGTTTTACCTTTGCCGTCCCAAAATCCCTTTATGGGGAATTTGGATGTCATTGTAAACCGACATAAAAAACTAGGTAAAGAATGCCTACTATACAACAATTAGTAAGAAAAGGAAGAGAAATTATCCGGGCTAAGTCTAAGTCCAGGGCATTAGATAGCTGCCCTCAGCGCCGTGGCGTTTGTACTCGTGTATACACTACCACGCCTAAGAAACCGAACTCCGCTCTGCGTAAAGTAGCGAAAGTGCGTTTAACCAACAAAGTTGAGGTGATTGCCTATATCCCTGGTGAAGGTCACAACTTGCAGGAGCACTCTATCGTACTGATCCGTGGTGGAAGGGTAAAAGATTTACCAGGTGTTCGTTACCACATCGTTCGCGGTTCCCTGGATACTGCCGGTGTGAAAGACAGAAAGCAGAGCCGTTCCAAATATGGTACTAAGAAGGAAAAGGCTAAAAAATAACAATTATAAATAGTCGTAATTTTCAATAAATGAGAAAGCAAGCTGCAAAAAAATTGCCTCTGGCTCCGGATCCAAGGTTCAATGACAAGCTGGTAACCCGCTTTGTTAATAACGTAATGGAACAAGGAAAAAAGAGCATTGCCTATAAAATTTTCTACGATGCTGTGGATAAGGTAAGCCAAATGACCGGCGAAAACGGTTACGAGGTTTGGAGAAAAGCATTGGCAAACGTTACTCCTGGTGTTGAAGTTAGAAGCCGTCGTATCGGTGGTGCTACTTTCCAGATTCCTGCTGAAGTTCGCCCTGATAGAAAAATATCCCTGAGCATCAAATGGTTAGTACGCTACGCCGGCGAAAGAAACGGTAAGAGCATGGCTGACAAGCTGGCTAACGAAATCGTAGCAGCAAGCAAAGGTGAAGGCGCAGCATTCAAGAAGAAAGAAGATACTCACCGTATGGCCGAAGCGAATAAAGCTTTCTCTCACTTCAGAATCTAGTTATAGCCTGCAAAGGCAACTCAATATATTTGGCAAACAGTTCCTCCGGAACTGTTTGCCTTTTTATGTTTGGTACCCTCCAAAATAGTAATAAAAAACAGGCATCGAATTTCCGATGCCTGTCACGATTATGCTTTTTGCGGGCGCTATTTTACATTTACATATACTTTGATCTTACCTTCCTCCCCATCAAATTCCTGCAACGCTTTCCCGATTACCTGGCCCGTTTTCACCTTATGCATATCTGCTTTCATTGCGTAGCCTTGTTTGTGTGAGGTGACAAGCATATCACCGCGGTGAATCGGTCCATTTTCATTACATACCTTCGTGGGAATCACACCTACTACCCCCAGCGGAATCTTAGCCGTTTCAGTAGTATCTACCGCAGCTTCGGTCATCAGTACGCCAGGTTTCGTAGCATATACACCTATTACGAGTGAGGAATAAGCCTCCGTTGATTTCTCTACGGTACGGTCAGCACTGGTCGCAATCACCATTACATCCCCAGGCTCATAAGCTGCTCTTTCTCCGGTTACATCAAAAGCTTCAGCTACGTCAGCTCCACCCACCTGGGAACCGCCATTGAAAAAGCCCTTGCCGGTACGATCAATACGCGCTTTGTTAAAGCCTGCTGTTTGATATATTGCCAGGTCACCACTTGCTCCGTTATGATTCACTACAAAGGCAGATCCCTGCCCATTGGTAAGCACCTGGAGCGCAATGCCGAAGCCGGTCGAATTGCTGTGTTCAAAATAACCACCATATCCACCTGTACCGGAAGCAACGCCATATACGCCAGCTGTACCATTGTTACCAAATATACTGTTTACCTCTCCACGTACTCCGGCTCCAACACCAGTGGTGTTGTTCATGAAAAAATTGCCGGCATTGCCCAACGAGTGATCAGCTATTACTCCAGGCCCGATACTGGTTACCTGTAAGGTGTTATCGGTGTTGGTATTGTTAGAAGTTTGAATCTGTACAGCATTACCGCTGGGGCCACTATGGTCCAGCACTGTAGCAGTACCCTGCCCCTGGCTTGTAACGTATAATGCATGTCCAAATCCAGTGGTGTTGCTATGCTCAAAATATCCGCCATATCCCCCGGTTCCGGAAGCTATGCCGTATATGCCTGCAGTACCGGCATTACCAAATATACTGTTTACCTCTCCCCGCACTGCGGCAGCAACAGCAGTGGTGTTGTTTGCGAAGAAGTTGGCAACGTTACCTAAACTATTATCGGGAATATTTCCCGGGCCTGTTGAGGTTACCTGGATGGTGTTATTGGCACTGTTGGTATTGTTTGTATTTTGAACAAATACAGCGCTGCCACTAGGGCCGTTCTGGGTAACTGTCATGCCATTTCCTTGTCCCTGGTTGATAACAGCCAGCGCATTCCCAAAACCGGTGGTGCTGGAATGTTCAAAATAACCGCCATAACCACCCGTACCGGAAGCTACGCCATAAACACCCGCTGTACCATTATTCCCAAAAATACTGTTCACTTCTCCACGTACACCAGCGCCAACACCATTGGTATTATTGGCAAAGAAGTTCGCCGCATTTCCCTGGGAATGGTCTGCTATAACACCCTGGCCTGTACTCACCGCCTCCAGCACATTGTGGGTATCTGCGGTGTTTAGATTTTCAAAGAACCCTGCCCGGCCAGTACCGCCGCTAATGCCAGCCCGCCCTAAAACACCAATGGCACTACCACTGGCATCAGTAGCGGCAAATCCATAAACGCCATAACCGATCCCGTCATTTCTTCCCACTACAGCGCCCGTAGCTGTTCCAACACTTTTAGTACGACCTGTTACTGCCTCGCCTCCGGCAGTGTTGTCTCCCAATACACCAGCGCCACTTATGGTAGCAGTAACGCCGTATACGCCGCTGCCTCCTGTGCTATTTCCGGCCACAGCATTGTTGGTACCTGTTGTGCTGCCGTTTACGGCCACACCGCTTCCGGAAGTACTGGCATTAATCACATTACCATTCCCATTGGTACTGGCATCTAATACATGGGAGCTATTAGCATTATTGATAATAGAAAAACTACCGGCCATACCGCTGGTACTCATAGCAGTTAGCCCGGTGCCAGTGTTGCTGTTGGCAAATATGCCGGTACCTGTTGTGGAGGCATTGCCATATACACCAATTCCACCAGAGGTACTTCCATATACGCCCCACCCACTACCGTTCTGTGAGCCCCATACACCTATTCCAAGACCCCCGGTGCCATTATTAATACCTCTCACGGCAGTGGAAAAACCACCTGGAGAAGCAGAGGATACAACTCCTCTTAATGCAGCAATACTGGCACTGGTACTATTACTAACGCCTTCCAGTATAGTACCATCGCCCTGATTGGTAATGGAAAACACTGTACCTGGCAAATTCACTGTATTGGCATAAGGAAGTGCAAACGGTGCTCCGGCTGTTGCTGGCGTCCATCTGGTTCCGTCATATTGCAATATTTGTCCGCTTAAAGGAGACACGGTATTAACAGCTATTCCCTGTAATCTGGCTACTCCGGGATTGGGATAAGTACCTTGTAAGTCGCCGCCTGCCGGACCATTGGGCGGTAACGTAGTTGGAATGACGCCAGCGGCAATTTTCGCCGCAGTTACCTTGCCATTACCAATAAGAGGATTGGGGTAATTACCCGTTAGATCGCCGCCTGCTGGTGAAGCAGTGATAGTTCCCGGAGGCCCCTGTGGTCCTGCAGGGCCTATTGGTCCAACTGGTCCGGTAGCGCCTGTCGGTCCAATAGGCCCTGCTGGTCCAACAGCTCCGGTAGCTCCTGTAGCGCCCACTGGCCCGACCGGTCCCTGTAATCCCTGAGGGCCTGTTAGCCCTATCGGCCCCGCTGGTCCGGTAGCTCCTGTGAGGCCAATCGGTCCCGCAGGCCCCATTGCCCCGGTTGCACCTACCGGCCCCGCAGGACCTTGTAACCCCATAGGTCCGGCCGGTCCTATGGGACCTATAGGTCCAGTGGCGCCCTGTGGCCCTACATTGCCGGGATCCCCTTTAAGTCCCTGTGGTCCAATAGCGCCGTTTGCGCCCACAGGCCCCAAGGGTCCAATCGGTCCAATCGGTCCAGCCGGTCCAATGGGTCCTGCTGGCCCCGTTGCCCCTGTGGGGCCGGCTACGCCAGGATCTCCCTTTGGACCTTGTGCGCCCACTACACCAGGGTCTCCTTTAGGTCCTTGCGGCCCAGCCGGCCCCGATGCACTGTTTGCCGCATAAATAGCAAAGGGTACACTCATTAATTGTGAGGTTCCCAGTTCTGTAAAATTACTTCCACCGGAAGATATCTCTACCCGTAAGTACTGATTGGCCTGGGCCCAGGGAACACCGGCAAAGGTGCCGGATACCACATCACCTTTACCAATTTGTGCAGTAAAAAGCCCTACCTGGTTGGTAGTCACATCCTGCGTTTCCTGGTATTGCACATTTCCGGAGGCAGATCCTCCCAAAATGGTAAACCTGATTTTTAATGCCTGAGCGGAAATAGTAGTCCCATTCATATTCCTGGCTACTGCCTGGTAGTTGATACCTTGTAATCCGCTCTGGGCACGTAGTTGCAACAACGTAGAAAACAAGGCGATGATGGTTAAAAATATAATTCGTTTCATAAGGGGTCTGTTTTAGTTTTTCGCCTCTTTTTTGATAGCAGAGGTTTTGGGGGGCTGTACAATCGTGTTGGGAGGAGTACCTTGCTGCGTGGTGAATGGTACTGATGGTACAATCACTTTTATGTCGGATTTAGCGGGAAGGTCCTGTCCGGAAGGACCTTTGGTACTTTCGGATATCCGCCCGGCCGGACGGTTGATGTGAGTAGAGCCGGTTCCCACGCTACCGCCTTCTTTTACAGGAACTTTGTTATCTGACAAGGATGTCGCCGATAAGTGATGGCCCGTAGGTGATGCATCGGCGCCACCCCCTTTAACAGGTACTTTGTTATGATCCAGGGATGCCCGGTTCTGTTGCCCGGTAGAACTACCTTGTTTGATAGGAACTTTTCCGGTTTGTGCCTGTGCTATGGCTGCCATAAACAGACAAAGCACTGTGTAGAATAGTTTCATTGGGTGCTGTTTTATTTAATAGAAAGAAGCGTAAATAATAGCTTTTCTGATATGATGATATGAACGATTCCAACAACTAACTATGCCCCGGTTACCGATCTTAATGCCTGTTTATAACACAACGCTGTATATAAATAGAAAAGGCAGACCCCTCTTTCAGGATGCCTGCCAGTACAGAAGAAAATTCAATTTATTTTATGTTTACCAGTACTTTGATCTTGCCTGTTTCACCACTGAATTCCTGTAAAGCTTTGCCAATCACCTGTCCAGGTTTCAGTTTATCCACATCGGCTTTCATGGCATACCCGTCTTTACTGGAGGTGACCAATAAATCGCCCCGACGGATATTGCCATTTTCGTTACATACTTTGGTAGGGATCACACCAATAACTCCCATGGGTACTTCGCTGTTATTATCCTCGTTTATATCCTTTTCGGTTAATAGCACTCCCGGCTTGGTAGCATATACACCTGCTACCAGGCTGGAATAAGGTTCAGATGATTTTTCTACCATGCGGTCTGCATGGGTAGCAATGATAAGTACATCTCCGGGTTCATAGGACTCCTGTAAACCCGCTACTGCAAAGGATTCTGCGACGTCTGCTCCTGCGTTGGTAGTACCACCGTTGAAGAAACCCCTGCCCGCCTTATTAATACGCGCAACGTTACTTCCGGCGCTTTGGAAAACGGCCAGATTTCCATTGGCGCCAGTGTGGTTTATCAGCATGGCATTACCGGTTCCCGCATTGGTTATCTGTACGGTGTTCTGACCGTTGCTGGTATTAAAATTGGCAAATCTGGCAGCTCTGCCGGTTCCAAAGGTCGGGGTCCAGGCATAGATCGCATTGCCGGCTCCATCACAGCTAGTTTCTACCCCGTTACCATTTCCACCGGCATTGGCTTTAACGCCCTCCCCATTTCCTTCAGATAACGCCAGTATCGCGGGGCCGTTACCAGCAGGGTTGGAGGAGTAGAATAAGCCACCATACCCCCCGGTACCAGAAGATAAGCCATATACGCCGGCGGTGCCGAAATTGGCAAACATGGAATTTACCTCTCCTTTAATAGCTGGAGAAGTACCGGTAGTCCTGTCTACCTTAAAGTTGCCGGCAGTGCCGTTACCTACTGTTTTGACAGTAATAACATCGCTGTTGTTGCTCTCATTGAAAATTTCGAACCTGCCGGCCCTGCCTGTGGCAAAGGAGGGAACCCAGGCGTACAGCGCATTACCTGCACCATCTATATTTGTTTCCACACCATTTCCGTCTTTGCTGGCATTAGCAGTGATAGCATTGCCATTCCCATCTTGAATGGCAACTAATGCGGGACCATTACCTGCTGGATTAGATGAATGGAATAACCCTGCAAAACCTCCGGTACCAGAGGAAATGCCGAATACACCAGCTGCACCAAAGTTGCCAAACATGGTATTTACCTCTGCTCGTACAGCAGCACCTACACTGTTGGTATTATCCAATTTAAAAGAGGCAGCATTACCCAACGTATTATCCGGGATATTACCCCTACCATTGGAGGCTACTTCCAATACGTTAGCGCCGGTATTGTCGGCATTGAAATTTTCAAAACGCCCAGCCCGTCCGGTACTATTGTTTACACCCACCTGCCCATATACGCCGATGCCGGTATTGCTGGTATTAGTGGCGATAAAGCCTCTCACACCATAGCCGCCACCATCGTTGCGACCCACCACTGCGCCAGCAATGTCAGAAGTGGTACGGCCTACTACAGCTTCTCCTCCTCCGTTGTTATCTCCAACAACGCCCGCCGACGTTTGAGCACTGGTAATCCCCTGCACCCCAAAGCCGGCGCCTGTAGAACTTATAACGCCCGTACCATTACCAGTAGTCGTAACGTTAATAACTGTACCGTTTCCAACTGTACTGGCATTTAATACATTGTTGTTGTTAGCATTATTAAAAATAGATACGCTGGCAGGTATGCCGTTATTGCTGGTAGCGGTTAAACCAGTACCAGTATTACTGTTGGCATATACGCCAGTGCCATTTGCGCTTGCATTTCCATAAACGCCAAGGCCATTTGGCGTAACACCATATACACCCCATCCACTTCCATTTTGAGACCCCCATACACCTATCCCTAAACCACCGGTACCATTGTTAATGCCGCGTACTGCAGCGGAAAAACCTCCGGGAGCAGTAGAATTGATAATTCCCCTTACGGCAGCGATGCTGGAAGTGGTGGTATTATTTGCTCCTTCAATGGAGGTACCATCACCATCATTGGTAATGCTGAATAGCGTAGAGGCATTATTTTCCACGGTTATGAATGGTAAGGAAAAGCCGCCCCCGGCAGCACTTGCTGCCCATTGGGCGCCGTCATATCTTAGAATTTGTCCTGCTAACGGAGCGGTAGTGCTAACAGGTTTTCCCTGTAATGCTTTTACTGTCGGATTTGGATAGGTACCACTGAGATCTCCTCCTGCCGCAACGCCATTGATATCGCCAGCTGGTCCTTGTGGCCCGACAGGCCCGACAGGTCCAACTGGTCCTGCTGGTCCAACGGGGCCGGCTACACCCGGATCTCCCTGGATACCCTGCGGCCCAATAGCTCCTGCCGGTCCTATAGGTCCCACTGGCCCCACAGGTCCGGCTATGCCTGGATCTCCTTTGGCACCTTGTGGCCCTGTGGCGCCTGCCGGTCCTATAGGTCCCACAGGTCCGGCTACGCCTGGATCTCCTTTAGCACCTTGTGGCCCTGTGGCTCCAGCCGGTCCTATAGGTCCCACAGGTCCGGCTATGCCTGGATCTCCTTTAGCACCTTGTGGCCCTGTGGCTCCAGCCGGTCCTATAGGCCCCACAGGTCCGGCTACGCCTGGATCTCCTTTAGCACCTTGTGGTCCTGCGGCTCCTGCCGGTCCTATCGGTCCTATCGGTCCAATTGGTCCGGTAGGGCCTATTGGACCCGGATCACCTTTGGCACCTTGTGGCCCTGCTGGACCAGGCGTGCTGTTAGCCGCAAAAAGAGCATAGGGTACACTCATTAACTGAGAAGTGCCTAACTCGCTAAAATTGGCGCCGTTCATAGATACTTCCACTTTTAAATATTGGTTGGCATCAGCCCAGGGAACAGTACTATAGGTGCCTGTGAGTGGCGTGCCTTTACCGATTTGTAAAGTGAACAAACCTACATTATTGGTGGTGGTAGTATGGGTTTCCTGGTATTGTACCGGTCCGGCTGCGGAGCCGCCCAGGATAGAAAAACGTACTGTCAATGATTGATTGCTAAGTACGGAGCCGTTCACATTGCGGGCTACAGCCTGGTAGTTGGTACCTGTAAGTCCACTCTGAGCCGAAACAAGCTGAAAGGATGCTATTAACAGTACAAGAGTCAGGTAACATATCTTTTTCATAATAATGATTTTGTAGTAGTGACAGTACGTTTAGTGTTTTTTTAAAGGAGTTACTCTTACGGGATTCGTGGTCTCCCTGGCGTCTCCCTGGCTGGGGATAGCTGCTTTAGCTGGTTGAACCGGATTGGTTTGTTTCACCCGGTCGGCCGATTCTTTTGAAGAGGCTTCCGAAGGCAATGCAGCCGCTTTTTTGAGAACGGTAGGAGTAGCATTGGGCCGGGCCACAACAGGTTGATAATTGGTAAATAACCGCTTTTTGGCGGGAGTGGATATTACCGTACGGTCTGGCGTAGAAGTACCAGATCTGGCATTCATATCGCTAATATCTTTTCGCAGTGTAGGAAACAGTACATCAATAGATCTTCCGGTATGGCCACCGGTGTGCTCTGGTTTCTCTTGTGCATGCACATATGGTAGTAAGCCCGCGGTAAGTAGAATAGAAAGTACGATAAGTGATTTCATATATGGATGTGTTATAAATATTGAAAAAGTGAATTACTACAGTTTATTGCTCAGCGGTCTCATGCCGGGAGCTGCCAATATTGTATACCAGCGAAAACTTCAGGGTTCTTTTTTGTACCAGGCTTTCTCCCACAGGCATCAGGTAAGCAATATCAAGTTCCAGGTTGGAAACCCGCAAACCCAGGCCTGAAGAGAAATGCTGTCGGTAGCCTTTATTAGGATGTTCGTAGAAATATCCGGCACGTACAAAAAAGGCCTGCCGGTAAGCATATTCGATACCTGACCCAATGGTGAATTCCCTTAGTTCTTCATGAAATCCGCCAGGCGCGTCACCAAATGAGGAAAACATGGCATCCACCACTCCCCGGTTAGGATCTTTACCTTTTAAAATCTGGCCGGTTTCTATACCGTTGGAATCCAGCGCATAGAGTGGGGGAGTAGGCACCAGTAACTTATTGATATCTACCGACACAGTAAATTCATGATCCTGGGTATGCACAAACGTATAGCCGCCACCGATACGCAGGTTCATCGGCAGAAAGCTCTTACGGTTGTTATCATCAGAGTACTGGAGCTTGGTACCGATATTGGTAATACTCACGCCAAAGGAGTACCGGTTGCCAAAGTCCAGTTTATCCACACTGTTCTGGTAATAATAGCTGATATCGCCAGCCACACCGGATGCGGGCTTCTGCTGTATGCTGTTGTAGGTGCCCTGGCCCAGCTGACTCCTGATATACCGTATACCCAGTGCCAGCGACATATGTTGCCCCAGCTTCCGTGCATAGGCGGCGTCAATGGCAAATTCTTTTGGGTTGTAATCCTGCAGTACAGTACCGTTATCATCCCGGAAGGTCACCGATCCATAGTTGAAGTATTTCATGGATACGCCCAATCCTTCAGTGCCATTGAAGGTCTTATAACCCGATACATAGGCCATATTAGACCGGTTATTGTTCAGCTCCCACATCCAGGGTGAATAGGAGGCGCTGACTCCCCAATCTCCTGCAAACATGATTTTGGCGGCATTGGAAAACAGCGAATTGGCGTCTGGGGTTAACCCTGTACAGGCATCGCCCACACCGCCACTTCTGGCATCCGGGTTCACCAACAGGAAACTGGCGCCTACATTGGGCGGCCTTTGGGTAGCTTTTTGTGCTGATAAACGGATACCAGTTGCCAGTATACTTGTGAAAAGCATAATTGTATAACTGTATTTCATAACAACATTGGTTAAGTAGTGATGGAGTGCAACGCAGTAACCTATTGCACAATGAGTTTTTCAAATGAAACTTGCCCGCTTACGTTTATTACCACGGTATAAATACCGGCAGCAAAGTGGTTTACAGGCAATACCACTGTATTCCTGCCTCCTCCTAGTTCCAGGTATTGATGGTAAATGGTTTGACCCGCTGGATTAATCAGTTCAAGCGTAATGTTTGCATTTGAAAGCAGGTCGAACTGGATCTTGGTATTGGTGACAGCAGGGTTGGGAAACAGGATATAACTCTTCAGCGGGTTAGTACCTGGCGGCAGCTTTGGAAAGTCTTCCGGTTGCTGGAACCCCTGTGTCAATAATAATTTCCCGTTGGTAATCGGTTGCACGGCAACCTCTCCAACCGTGTAGGAAATCATCATTTTCGGCGTAGTGCCAAACGTACCGCCGGTGGCTACCACGTGCCGGTGCAGGATAATCTGGGCTTTGGTCGACAAGCAAAGGCATGCCACTAAAAACAACGCGATAGCGCATCTGAGTGCAGGTGTTCTCATATAAGGTTGTTAAGCAATAAACAAGGGGTGGAAATTTGGCTACAATGCAGGGGTAATCATCTTATATGGATATCTTCATGCACAGTAGTAAAGTTTTTCTCATGACTAGTATGATTTAAGACAAGGTTGAATGTATTTTGTCCGATTTGATGCTATATGGTTCTTCTCAATGTAGGGGGCTCAGCTAATATAATCACCGCTAAATTGAACGAATTATGACAGTTGGAAAATGATGATTTAAATTTTGGTTGTATTTGAAAAAAAAATGGTAGATAAAGACTTAAAACTGGTTTTGGGGAAACTACTCATTTTTAATAATCTTAATGTGTTTTGACGCCTGTGATCGCCAAAAAGAAATAACAATTTGGAAAAACTCCGCGTTTTATTTATTGTTAAAAATAAATTACCTTTGCCCCCCAAATTGCATTATTTAGTCACTTTAATATTATGGCAGACTTAAAATTTCAAAGGAACTTTGGTATTGCGGCGCACATTGATGCGGGTAAAACCACTACCACAGAACGTATCCTGTATTATACAGGTAAATCCCACAAAATTGGAGAGGTGCACGAGGGTGCTGCTACAATGGACTGGATGGCACAGGAGCAGGAAAGAGGTATTACCATCACATCTGCGGCAACCACTTGTTTTTGGAATTTTCCAACCTTACAAGGTAAAGCCTTACCTGATACCAAACAATATAAATTCAATATCATCGATACTCCAGGTCACGTGGACTTTACCGTAGAGGTAGAGCGTTCTCTGCGTGTACTGGACGGTCTGGTGGCATTGTTCTGCGCTGTATCTGGTGTTGAACCTCAGTCTGAAACCGTTTGGCGCCAGGCTAACCGCTACCGCGTACCCCGTATCGGTTTCGTTAATAAAATGGACCGTTCCGGTGCTGACTTCCTGAACGTGGTAAAACAGGTGAAAGAAATGCTGGGTGCTAACCCCGTTCCTTTAACCCTGCCTATCGGTGCGGAAGATTCCTTCAAAGGTGTAGTTGACCTGATTACCATGAAAGGTATCATCTGGGACGAAGAAGGTAAAGGTGCTACCTACCAGGAAATTCCTATTCCTGAAGATATGGTGGCAGAAGCGGAAGAATGGAGAGCTAAACTCGTAGAAGCAGTGGCTGAATACGATGACACCCTGATGGAGAAATTCTTCGAAGATCCTAACTCTATCTCCGAAGCTGAAATCCACGAAGCGATCCGTAAAGCTACCATCGATATCGCTATCATTCCTATGATGTGCGGTTCCTCTTTCAAAAACAAAGGTGTACAGAAGATGCTGGATGCGGTTTGCCGCTACCTGCCTTCTCCAATGGATGTGGAAGCAGTAAAAGGTACTGATCCGGATAGCGGTGAAGAAATCGAGCGTAAACCAGATGCGAAAGAACCACTGTCTGCCCTGGCGTTCAAAATCGCAACCGATCCTTTCGTAGGTCGTCTGGCGTTCTTCCGGGTTTATTCCGGTCACCTGGATGCAGGTTCTTATGTTCTGAACACCCGTACCGGTAAAAACGAACGTATCAGCCGTATCATGCAGATGCACGCTAACAAGCAGAATCCTATCGATTTCATCGAAGCTGGTGACATTGGTGCGGCTGTTGGTTTTAAAGATATCAAAACCGGAGATACCCTGTGTGATGAAAAAGCACCAATTATCCTGGAATCTATGACCTTCCCAGAACCAGTTATCAGCATCGCAATCGAGCCTAAAACTCAGGCAGACGTTGATAAAATGGGTATGGCCCTTGCTAAACTGGTAGAAGAAGATCCTACCCTGAAAGCTAAAACTGACGAAGAAACCGGCCAAACCGTATTGAGCGGTATGGGTGAGCTCCACCTGGAAATCATCGTTGACCGTATGCGTCGCGAGTTCAAGGTAGAAGTTAACCAGGGTGCTCCTCAAGTAGCTTACAAAGAAGCCCTGACTACTAAAGTTGAACACCGTGAGGTATTCAAGAAACAAACCGGTGGTCGTGGTAAATTTGCTGATATCCAGATTGAAATCGGACCTGCTGATGCGGAATGGCTGAAAGAAAACGAAGGCAAATCCTTACAGTTCATCAATGATATCTTTGGTGGTGCGATCCCTAAAGAGTTCATCCCTGCAGTACAAAAAGGCTTCGAACAATCTCTTAACCAGGGTGTTCTCGCTAACTTCCCGCTGACAAGCTTAAGAGTTCGTCTGTTTGACGGTTCTTTCCACCAGGTGGATTCTGATGCAATGTCATTCGAATTGTGCGCTAAACAAGCTTTCCGTGAAGCTGCCCGCAAAGCTAAACCAGTATTGCTGGAGCCAATCATGAAAGTGGAAGTTCAAACTCCAGACCAATACATGGGTGATGTTACAGGTGACCTGAACCGTCGTCGTGGTATGCTGGAAGGTATGGACTCCAAAAACGGTGTTCAGGTAATCAAAGCTAAAGTGCCACTGAGCGAAATGTTCGGTTACGTAACTCAGCTGCGTTCCCTGTCTTCCGGTCGCGCAAGCTCTATCATGGAGTTCTCTCACTATGCTCCAGCTCCAAATAACGTAGCTGAAGAAGTGATCGCTAAAGTAAAAGGTAAAGTAAACGCTTAATCTTAGCTTTTTATATCTAAAAGGTTGTTCCGTACCAACGGAACAACCTTTTTTTTGCCTGGAACTGACATGAACATGCTATTGTCAGGAAAAGAATATTCGATATTTTCGGTGGTAATAATAACCTACAACTGAAATTTACTTTTTGCCAGCTGCCATGGGGTCCTGTTCTACGGGACCTTTTTTTATGTAAAGTCGATAACCTGATAGAGGGGAACCGATTTTTTTACGTCAATATTTGTAGACATAAACTAGCTAAGCCTTTATTTTACTGATAGCCAACTGATAACAGGCTTAACAACCTGAATTATTAGAAAATACCTCCTGCAACTGTTTAAAAAGAACTGGGATACCCTGGTTCGGGGCCTGGATGAGATACTGCCCCGCCGAAGTCCGATCAGGAAGTCTTGGGGCAGTATCAACGGTCAGTTCACGCTGTAGTAACTAACACAAACTAAGGGTATTAGGCAAGCTGGCTATCGAATGATGATTTACGAAATACCTGTAATTGTATTTATTGATATGTGTAATGGTATAGTTGTCAATAAAATATAATAGGATAGAGATTTAATAAGCTGAGATTTTATGAATTTTTTGTTTGCGGAGTTCAAGGGTTCTAAAAAATGGAGCATTTCACTACCTGTACTGCTGTGGTTTGCACTGGCATTTATTGCCGGCCTGGCAGAATATCTGCACCAATCATTCAATAATTATCTCATTTTTAAACAGGTTTTCTGGCATACTCTCGAACAGAAAAACCTGTATCTCGGATATCCATCCGAATATTTTGATGTCAACCACTACGGTCCGGTATTTAGCCTTATCATCGCTCCCTTTGCCCTTTTACCGGATGCCCTGGGGGTAATATGCTGGACGCTGGCCAACGCCGCGGTGTTATGGCTGGCTATTAAAAAGCTGCCACTCAGCCAGCAAAATTTCTTGATCATATTACTCATCAGTGTGGTAGATATGATGACAGCCAGTCATAATGTTCAGTTTAACACGATGACTGCCGCCTTTGTAATTTTTGCATTTGTATTGGTAGAAGAGGAAAGGGATATCTGGGCCACCTTTTTCATTGCCCTGGGGTTCCTGACAAAATTATATGGCATCGCAGCTATCGTTTTTTTCCTGTTTTCAAAGCACCAGGTAAAATTCGTTGGATATCTTATCATGTGGATGATCCTATTGTTCTGTCTGCCAATGGTAATCTCCTCGCCAGCATTTATTATTCAATCCTACGCTGACTGGTATCAAGCACTCAGCGACAAAGTGGTACAGAACACAAGCGGACTCAGTGCCAGCAACATGCAGGATATCTCCGTCATGGGAATGATCAGGCGCACTTTTCAGACCACCACCTTTAAAGATATATATGTGCTGATACCGGCTGTAGCCATTTTTGGACTGCCTTTATTACGCACATCGCAGTATAAAAGTTTATGCTATCGCATGCGCTACCTGGCGTTGGTGCTGATTGCCGTCGTAATATTCAGCAACTCAGCAGAATCAGCTACCTACGTAATTGCGATGGTGGGAGTAGGTATCTGGTATGTTTTACAGGAGAAAAAGACAGCGTGGGTAAATGCAGTCCTGGTATTAACCATCGTTCTTACCAGCCTGTCAACAACGGATCTTTTTCCCCAGTATGTGAAAGTACATTTAATACGGGCATATGCTTTGAAAGCATTGCCCTGCCTGATAGTATGGCTGTTGCTGATTAAAGAAGCAGCAGCCGGTAAATTCGACGATCATAAAATTTGTGCATAAGATGAAAAAGCTAGTTTCCATCGTTGTACCAGTTTATAACGAGCAAGAGAATGTAATACGCCTCAATGATGCACTACAGCGGGTATTTGAGCCATTGCCGTATAATTTTAATGTCATATTCGTAGACGACGGTAGCAGCGATGCTACCCTGGATAACCTGAAAAGGCTTTCCCTCGTGTATGACAACATCCGTTTTATTTCATTCTCCAGGAATTTCGGTCACCAGGCAGCCCTCAAGGCAGGACTGGATATGGCCGATGGCGACTGTGTGATCAGCATGGATGGAGATATGCAACACCCACCGGCACTCATTCCGCTTCTAATCGAAAAATGGGAAGCTGGTTACGAGGTCGTTTATACCATCAGGAAGGAAGATCCTACACAACCTTACATGAAGCGGAAAACTTCCAACCTGTTCTATTCCCTGATGAACCGGGTGTCTGATATTAAAATAGAAAAAGGAGCGGCCGATTTTCGTTTACTCGACAGGGTAGTAGTAAACGTACTGCGTAACATGCAGGAAAATGACCTTTTCTTCCGGGGATTGGTGAAATGGACCGGCTATAAGCAATTAGGCATAGAATACGTGCCCGAGCAACGCTCTTCCGGGGAATCTAAATATACCTATAAAAAAATGATTGGGCTGGCAGTGCGCGGCTTTACTTCCTTTAGTACACGCCCCCTGTATGCCGCCACCTATCTTGGATTTGCGTTTGCATTGCTTTCTTCCTTATACGTACCTTATGTCATTTTTAGCCTGGTATTCGAACATCCTATTTCCGGCTGGGCATCGATTATCGTTACCATCGCTTTCTTTGGAGGAGTGCAGTTAATGATATTGGGCATTATAGGGCTATATCTCGGTAAATTGTTTTCTCAAAGTAAACAGCGCCCGGTTTACCTCGTAAGGGAAAGTAACGTGATGAAAGATGGCAGCCTGTTGAGAGAAAATTATCTGATCGAACAAAACAGCATTGTAAAGGAAAGATATATTATAAAAGACAACAAACTGGTTAGGGAGAAAGTATTGTAAAGGAAAGGATATGAGCATGGAACGTTTTGTATTATTGAGCTTTGACGTAGAAGAATTTGATATGCCCCTGGAATACCAACAGCCTATCGAAATGGCCGATCAAATGCGTGTCGGACATGAAGGGTTGGTAGTTACCATGGACATTGTGAATAATGCCAGGGCGACCAGTACTTTTTTTACCACTGCCAATTTCGCGCAAACATTTCCTGCAGACATCAAGGAGATAGCTGCCAAACACGAAATAGCCTCCCATACTTTTTATCATTCTTCCTTTGCTGTACCCGATTTGCTTGAAAGTAAACGTTGCCTGGAGCATATCTCCCAACAACCGGTATATGGCCTGCGTATGCCCCGCATGCGCCATGTCGAAATGAGCGACGTGAAAGCGGCCGGTTATCTGTACGATTCGTCCATCAATCCCACCTGGATTCCCGGACGATATAACTATCGCTCAAAGCCCCGTACTGTTTACACGGAAAACGATATGTTGCGGGTACCTGCCGCTGTGAGTCCTAACCTGAGAATTCCTTTGTTCTGGCTGGCATTTAAGAATTACCCCTACGCACTATTTAAACGTCTTGCTATCCAAACCCTGAAGAAGGATGGCTATTTATGTCTCTATTTCCATCCCTGGGAATTTGTTGATCTGAAAGATTATAATATCCCTGCCTATACAAAAAGACACGCCGGGCCTGTATTGCAGGACAGATTAAGTAAGTTGCTGAAAGATCTCTCCGCTGAAGGATCGTTTATTACTATGCACAACTACCTGGAAAGAAAGAATTTTTACTAGCACCGCCTAATATTTGGATGGATGACAGATCAACAGAAAAAGATATTGATCAGTGTGGAGGTGGAAGAATTTGATATTCCAGAGGAATTCGGCCAGCAGGTAACCCTGCAGGAGAAACTTGAAATTTCCAGGAGTGGCTTGCAGGCGACCTTAGCCTTATTGGATAAATATGAGGTGAGCGCTACTTTTTTCATAACCGCATATTGGGCGCAGCACTACCCGGAATTGGTCCGTAAAATAGCCACCAGGCATGAAATAGCCTCACATGCTTACTATCATAATACTTTTACCGAAGCCGACCTGGAAGGCTCCCGGCTGGCCCTGCAGGAAATCAGTGGGCAACCAGTACGGGGTTTCCGCATGCCCCTGCGGCATAAAGTAGATATTTCCGCCCTGAAAAATGCAGGTTATCTCTACGATGCCTCTCTTAATCCGACCTGGCTCCCCGGAAGATTTAATAACTGGCGCCAACCCAGGGCCGTTTTCAGGGAAAACGATACCTGGATCATCCCATCATCTGTATCTCCACATATCAGGTTTCCTTTGTTCTGGCTTAGCGTTAAAAACATTCCTCTGTGGATTACCAAACATTTTAGCAGGAGAGCGCTCCAAAAAGATAACTATCTCTCTTTTTACTTCCATCCCTGGGAACTGGCTAACATAGACGCATATGCCCTGCCCGCTTATGTTAAAAGGGTATCCGGAAAGAAAATGGAGAAGAAATTGGATGGATTCCTACGTTTCTTACAAAAACAGGGTGCTTTTTGTACCCACGCCGGCTTGCTGGAAACCCATATAGTAACAGCATTACAGGCATGACGCTGCATCCGCGCCGGAAATCCCCGCTATCTTACTGCAACAAGATATAGAGACGAAATGTTATAGTAATAATGAATAAGGTAAAGTGCTCATGTTGCAGAAAATTTCAACAAGTATCATATCACTTTTTTGAGGTTTTTTTTGAAGATTGAATGTTTACTATATTCATTTTCAGTACTTTTGTCGTAGCAAGAATGCTATCCGGAAAATTATTCCCCATTATCCCCCTGCCTCTTATTGTATTAATAGCTGTCTGTAGATAGCTGTGGTTGCAAATGCAAAACGTTTGCCGGTATGTTTTATTCATTCAACGTGTAAAATTGTTAAAACTAAAAATCAGACTATGAAAAGAATTCGTCTTTTAACCCTTGCGCTTGCAGCTGTATTGTTTGGCTCCGCCGCTAATGCCCAGATTCAGAAAGGAAATATTATGGTAGGTGCTGATCTCACCAACATGAACGTGGTTTTTCAAAAAGAGAGTACCGCCTTCAGTTTTAATCTTTCTCCTAAAGTGGGTTGGTTTATCAAAGATGGGTTGGCTATTGGAGGTTATGTTGATTTTGGTGCAAATACCACCAAAAATAAAACAACAGATACCAGGGCTTCAAATACGAATTATGGCATAGGAGCTTTTGCCCGTTATTTTGTAGAGGATAAGAATGTCCGGAAACTGGAGTTTTCAAAGAGAGTAAGGTTCTTCGCGGAAGCGAATGCCGGGTTTGCTGGGCAGAACCCTGCCAGTGGGGCTTCTACAAATGGTTTTAATGTCGGTATCGGGCCTGGTATTTCTTATTTTATTACGCCCAATGTTGGCCTGGAAGGCTTGTTTAAGTATGATCTGACGATAGGAGGCGGAAATTCCACTACAGCCAACCGCCTCAGCCTTGGCATAGGTTTCCAGATTTACCTGCCATCTGCGAAAGCAAAAGCTATTTACAGAGAGGAAAGAGGTAAATAATATTATTAATATAACAGTTAATGGTTGCAGCAGTCGTCATAGGACTGTTTGCAACCATTTTTCTATTAGGTATCCTCATCTGTTAGGGGCTACTGAATAAAATGAATAAGCCCTGTGTAGAATGAATTAATTGAACGAATGCTTTTAGACAAGAACCCATTATTTTAGTAACCTGTCTGCAAAGTTGTGGGCAAGGGGATTGCCGAAAACCCTGGAAAGAGTAGGCATTAAACGAATAAACTATCCGGTATGCTGAGCTCAATACTCGCCGCAGTACTCAAATTCGTTGCTATCGTTGCTGGTGCAGCGCTGTAATTTTCATTGTTACGCAATGATTTTCCAGATGGGATTGCCGAAAACCAATAACAGAGTAGGCATAAATGAAAACGCTCAATGATGATTCTCGATGCCTTGAACACCTTCCTGAAAGGGCTCATTGCCCTACTCACATCTACGTTGGGAGGCCTCTGACTTTATTGGTGCTATGCACCGGGATGATGATATGCTGCTCAACTCACACCAGGATGCTGATACAATGGTGTGACAATACAGATAGACGCACTCTTGTCTTTCAATTTCCCCGGTTGGGTATGGTAGCATTCGTAAAATATCCCGCCTATCTTTTTAATTAAAAGCTCCGGTAGTTACCGGAGCTTTTTTAATTAATGCGTTTTTATGCTGACCTATGCAAATCATATAGTAGTATAAAGAAATGAACAATGAAAGATCAGGATGCCGAACTGAACAAAATGAATGAACAGAATTCACACAATACGTTTTAATTTCGGTCTGCACCAAAAGCAGGTGCACATTGGGATTGCCGAAAACCAAAGTAACAGAGTAGGTGTAACCCGAAGTAAAAACTATCTTATGGCTTTACTGAATCAACTGCTGGCAACTATCGTTGCACTGCTGCAATCTCTGCTGGGAGGTCTGTAAGATTTTCCCCGGTAAGGGATGATTCCGCATGAATGTGATGCTATTTCCCTTACAAACATCATCCTGGAAGCTGTTCTGAAAAGAACAGCTTTTTTTATGTCTGGAATATTCCCTCAAATTAGCTATGGTAGCGTAATGAACAGCATTGACAAAAGCGGTTGGAATGAATAAAATGAACGTATGTTTATTGCATGATTGACTTTAATTTAGTTCCTGTTAACTGAATAACAACTGGGAATAGCCGAAAACCAGGTAATAGAGTAGGCAATATCTTATAAAAACCTTTTTCCATGGATTTACTGAATCAACTGCTGGCATTAATCTTAGGATTAGTAAAATCATTGTTAGGTGGCATCGGTGGCGGTTTACCGCTGTAATCAGTGGGGGCTTGACCACTGCGCTCATTGAGCCACTTTAATTATTACAAGAGGGTATTCCGGAAAGCGGAATACCCTCTTGTAGTTTTGGACCGGCAAGTGGTAGGAGGCAGGCCTTCATTCGCTTACCTTTGGTAAGTGTTATGAATCTTTCGAAAAGCGGGCCAGGCTGTTCTGGAAACCCGGGACGGTACTTCCGGGAGCCGTTGCCCCCTTTTTTATTGGTCTACCGGAAAAAAACAGAAAGAAATTTTTCTCTTTTTTGGTTTTGAAATTTGTTTTCCTATATTTGTCAAAACGAGCATGTGAAGTTACCATAAGGCTTAACACACACACAATGAATGTTTTCTGAAGCCTTATTGCCCAAATGCCCACACTTCATCTACCTTCCAACTGCTGCCGGAGCTAGCCTTTCGCCCGGTGTCTTTCATTTTTTTCTGAGAATTATTTGCCAAATAGAAAAAACGGGTTACCTTTGCCCTCCCAAATTGTATTGGGAAAAAACTTAGAAGAAGTTCATTGCATATGTCTCAGAGAATAAGAATCAAGCTGAAGTCCTACGATCATAACCTGGTAGACAAGTCTGCTGAGAAGATCGTTAAAACCGTGCGTAACACGGGTGCCGTGGTAACAGGTCCAATTCCTTTACCTACCGAGAAGAAAATATTTACAGTATTGCGTTCTCCGCACGTTAACAAGAAAGCGCGCGAGCAGTTCCAGCTGTGTACTCACAAACGTTTACTGGATATTTACACGTCTTCTTCCAGAACTGTAGACGCGCTGAGCAAGCTCGATTTACCTTCCGGAGTAGAAGTTGAAATTAAAGCATAGGACAACAGCAAGGCGGGCAAAAGGCCGGCCTTTAATTGATTTATGGTTATACTGTTGATTTTCAACAGTATAACAATTTTAACAAACAAACATAGGTCGCGCCTTCTGGGCGACCACCCAATAAATGTATTTAAACCGCCTATCCTGGGGATAGCTAGAAATCCCCCAGGCGCTGGGTAAAATCATATAAAAATGAAAGGTATTATTGGCAAAAAGATTGGTATGACCAGTATCTTCGAAGCTAATGGTAAACAAACTGCTGTTACCATTATCGAAGCAGGTCCCAACGTTGTAACCCAGGTAAAAACCCTGGAATCAGATGGTTACAATGCAATTCAGGTTTCTTTCGGTGAAAAGAAAGAAAAGCACACCACTAAAGCAGAAAGCAATCACTTCGCGAAAGCAAGCACTTCTCCCAAACGTTACGTTAAAGAACTCCGTAATCCGGACGTACAGAAAGCCCTCGGTGAATCTATCACCTGCGAAATCTTCGCAGAAGGCGAAACAATCGACGTAGTAGGCACTTCCAAAGGTAAAGGTTTCCAGGGTGTTGTAAAACGCCACGGATTCAGCGGTGTGGGTGAAGCTACCCACGGCCAGCACGACAGAAGCAGAGCTCCCGGTTCTGTTGGTGGATCGTCTTATCCTTCCCGCGTATTTAAAGGTATGCGTATGGCCGGCCAGACAGGTAATGAAAGAGTGAAAGTGAAAGGTCTGAAGATCGTGAAAATATTCCCTGAAAAGAATTATATCCTGGTAAGTGGTTCCGTTCCCGGCCACAATGGTTCAATCGTTTTAATCCAGAAGTAACATGCAAGTAGATATTTTAAATATACAAGGAAAGAAAACCGGAAGATCCATTGAGCTTCCTGAGGAGATCTTTGGTGTTGAACCTAACAACCACGTTATCTACCTGGCTGTTAAACAATACCTCGCTGCTCAGCGTCAGGGTACCCACAAGGTAAAAACCAGAGCTGAAGTACAAGGTGCTTCCCGCAAATTACACAAACAAAAAGGTACCGGTGGCGCCCGTAAAGGTAATATCCGTAACCCACTGTATAAAGGTGGTGGTACCATCTTCGGACCAAAACCTCATGGTTGGGGCTTCAAACTGAACAGAAAAGTGAAAGATCTCGCTAAGATCTCCGCCCTGTCAGTAAAAGCTAAGGAAAACAGCATCATCATCGTTGAAGATCTGCAACTGGAAGCACCAAAAACCAAACAGTTCGTTGGTTTCCTGAAGAACCTGAACATCAACGTTGAAGGCAGAAAGACTATGTTCATCACGCCTGAATACAACGACAATGTTTACCTGTCTTTAAGAAACATCCCAACTGTAGACGGTACCGTTCTGAGTGATATCAACACTTATGACATCATGAACAGCAATTACATCGTGTTTACTGAAAGCGCTGCTAAAATCTTCACAGAAGAGCCGGCAGAAGCGTAAGGTGTCAAAAACAATTAACAAAACAAGCTAAGAGCTGAACGCTAATAGCTAAAAGCTAATAAAGAAATGAAACTTTCTGACGTTTTAATCAAACCGGTGGTATCCGAAAAGGTTAACAAAGCAACCGATAAATTCAACCGCTATTACTTCATCGTTGACAAAAAAGCCAACAAACTGGAGATCAAAAAAGCAGTGGAAGAATTTTACGGCGTAACCGTAGCAGATGTAAATACTGCTGTAATGCCAGGTAAAGCTAAATTCCGCTTTACTAAAGCCGGTTTCATCGCAGGTAAAAAACCGTCTTACAAAAAGGCGATTATTACCATTGCAGCTGGTGAAACTATAGATCTGTATGCTAACATGTAGTGCCTTTCCGGCCTGAATAGCCGGGATGTGGATGTATATACAGATCACGATTTATATTTTAATAACATTTAACTTTTTAGGAAGTAATGGCACTGAAGAAGTTCAAACCAATGACGGCCGGTACCCGCTGGAAAATAGGCAACGCTTATGCTGAGCTGACCACGGATACCCCGGAAAAAAGCCTGCTGGAACCCATTAAGAGAACCGGCGGTAGAAACGCACAGGGTAGAATGTCCATGCGTTACATCGGTGGTGGTCACAAGAAACAATACCGTGTAATTGATTTCAAACGTGATAAGGAAAATATTCCTGCTACCGTAAAAACTATCGAATACGATCCAAACCGTAGCGCATTCATCGCACTGGTGAACTATGCAGATGGTGAAAAACGTTACATCATTGCTCCTCAGGGCTTACAGGTAGGTGGTACCGTTATCAGCGGCGCCGATGTAGCTCCTGAAGTAGGTAACGCTTTACCGCTGAAGAACATGCCGCTGGGTACTGTTGTACACAACATCGAGCTGCAACCTGGTAAAGGTGGCGCTATCGCAAGAAGCGCCGGCGCTTATGCTCAGCTGTCCAACAAGGAAGAAAAATATGCTGTACTGAAAATGCCTTCCGGTGAGCTGCGCAAAGTTTTGAATACTTGTAAAGCTACTGTAGGTACTGTTTCTAACTCCGATCACGCCCTGCAATCCATCGGTAAAGCTGGTGCGAATCGCTGGAGAGGTATCCGTCCTCGCAACCGTGGTGTGGCGATGAACCCTGTAGATCACCCAATGGGTGGTGGTGAAGGTAAATCTTCCGGAGGCCATCCAAGATCCAGAACTGGTAAATATGCGAAAGGTCTGAAAACCAGAAAACCGCATAAGAGTTCTGATAAGCTGATCATTAGCAGAAAAAACGGTAAAAAATTATAATTTCTGAATCCGGGCTCCGGTAGTAATACCAGATCCCGGGTTTGAAAAATCATAAATCAGTAAGACATGGCTCGTTCCATAAAAAAAGGTCCTTACGTAGACCAGAAATTAGAAACTAAGGTTGAAAAAATGAATACCGGCACCAAACGTACTGTTATCAAGACATGGAGCCGTCGTTCTACTATCACACCTGATTTCGTTGGTCACACTTTCGCAGTTCACAATGGCAACAAATTCATTCCTGTTTATGTAACAGAATTTATGGTTGGTCATAAACTGGGCGAATTTGCACCTACACGTAACTTCAGAGGACACGTTAACAAGAAAATGTAAATTATAGTCTGAGGTTTGAGGTTTGAAGTATCGGTTTCAAACCAATAGATCAAACAGCAGACATCAGACACCTAATAATAAAAGAAATTAATAACAATGGAAGCAGTAGCTAAGCTGAATAATAATCCTACATCTCCCCGCAAAATGCGTTTGCTGGCAGACTTAATTCGTGGTCTGGATGTAGAAAAGGCTTTGAATATTTTGAAATTCCATCCTAAGCACCCAAGCGTACCTTTAGAAAAACTGCTGGTATCCGCGATCGCTAACTGGAAAGTGAAGAATGAAGGTGCAAGGGTAGAAGATGCTAACCTGATCGTTAAAACTATTTTTGTTGATGGCGGCCGCACACTGAAAAGAATGCGCCCAGCTCCACAGGGAAGAGGTTACAGAATCCGCAAGAGAAGTAACCACGTAACAATTGTAGTGGACAGCAAAGCACAATAATTAGTGCGGAAACGAGATAGAAACAAAACTATTAAACTAATAGACAAATAACCAGAACATGGGTCAGAAAACAAATCCTATTGGTAACAGGTTAGGTATCATCAGAGGATGGGACTCTAATTGGTATGGCAGCAAAAAAGATTTTGCGACCAAACTGATCGAAGATAATAAGATCAGAACTTATCTGAATGCACGTATCAACAAAGGCGGCATTTCAAGAGTTGTGATCGAAAGAACTTTAGGTAAGTTAATCATCACTGTTCATACATCTAAGCCTGGTATCATCATTGGTAAAGGCGGTAACGAAGTTGATCGCATCAAGGAAGAACTGAAAAAGCTGACAGGTAAGGAAGATGTACAGATCAACATCCTGGAGATCCGTCGTCCTGAAATGGATGCTAACATCGTTGCTGAAACAATCGCAAAACAAATTGAAAGCCGTATCAACTACAAACGTGCGATCAAAATGGCGATTGCTACCGCACTGAGAATGGGCGCAGAAGGTATCAAGGTTAAAATCAGCGGCCGTTTAGGTGGTGCTGAAATTGCCCGCTCCGAAGAAATGAAACAAGGTCGTACGCCATTACATACTTTCCGTATGGACATCGATTACGCTTCCTTGTTCGCTTTAACCGTATACGGTAAAATCGGTATCAAAGTATGGATCTGTAAAGGTGAAGTACTGGGTAAACGCGACCTGAACCCGAACGTTTTAACCGGTAAAGAAGGTGATAACCGTGGCACTGGTCATGGTGGTGAAAGAAGAGAACATCACGGCGAACGCAGAGACAACCGTGGTGGTGACAGAAGAGGCGGTGGAGATAACCGTGGCGGTGGCCGCAGATAGTATCTGGCGGTAGAACAGACATTAACAATTACTATTAACATTAACAACATAGACGATGTTACAGCCAAAAAGAACGAAACACAGGAAGATGCACAAAGGCCGCATCAAAGGGAACGCTAAAAGAGGCGCTACCCTCTCCTTTGGTACTTTCGGTCTTAAAGCATTAGAACCTAAATGGATCACCGACAGGCAGATCGAAGCCGCCCGCGTTGCGCTGACAAGGCACATGAAACGTGAAGGTAACGTATGGATCCGCATATTCCCTGACAAACCTATCACTGCTAAGCCTTTGGAAGTGAGGATGGGTAAAGGTAAAGGTGCTCCTGACCATTGGGCAGCAGTAGTAAAACCAGGTAGAATTTTATTTGAAGCCGATGGCGTTCCTTTACAGGTAGCTAAAGAAGCAATGGAACTCGCAGCACAAAAACTGCCCATTAAAGTAAAATTTGTAACCAGCCGCGACTACGTAGCTTAATTACAGGTATCAATATCTAAAAATCCGGTAACCTGCCCCGGCAGCTAACCGAATCAAATTCAATACAATGGCAAAAGAAAAGCTGGAACTGAAAGGCCTGAGCGAGCAAGATCTGAAAGAGAAAATCTCTGCAGAAAAACTCCGCTTGAAAAAAATGACCTTTGGTCACGCAATTACGCCAATCGAAAATCCAATGAGCATCCGCGCTGTAAGACGCGATATCGCTCGGATGAGTACCGAACTGCGTAAAAGACAACTGGGCTTCTAAATCTTCAGTCCCGGTAACACCCGGGGCTGCTGAATAGCATTAGTATAACAAAATAGGACCTCTTTACGGAGGGTTAAATACTTTCAACAATGACGACCGAAAGAAAATTAAGAAAAACCAGGATTGGTGTGGTTGCCAGCAACAAAATGGATAAAACCATTACCGTTAAGGTGGAGCGTAAGGTAAAGCACCCGATCTATGGTAAGTTCGTGAAAAAAACTACCAAGTTCATGGCGCACGACGATAAAAACGAGTGCAGCATCGGCGATACCGTGAAAATCGCGGAAACCCGCCCTCTGAGCAAAAACAAATGCTGGAGACTGGTAGAAGTAATCGCTAAAGTAAAATAATTATTTATTTGTTTCAAGCTGCATCCGGCTACCCCGGTTACAGCCGCTGACTAAACAATATCAAATCTCATTTCGATGATACAACAAGAATCAAGACTGAGTGTAGCCGATAACAGCGGTGCTAAAGAAGTACTTTGCATCCGCGTATTGGGTAACTCCGGTCAGGACTACGCTGGCGTAGGCGATAAGATTGTAGTAACCGTTAAGGACGCAATGCCTGGTGGTGGTGTGAAGAAAGGTATGGTTACTAAAGCTGTAATCGTAAGAACTAAAAACAAATTACGTCGTAAAGACGGTTCTTATATCCGCTTCGACGATAACGCAGTTGTACTGCTCAATAACTCAGACGAACCTCGCGGTACCCGTATTTTCGGTCCGGTTGCCCGTGAGCTGAGAGACAAGGGGTATATGAAAATTATCTCCCTCGCTCCTGAGGTATTATAATATTATTGTCGATGGAGGGATTCTGGAAATTTTCTTAAAATTTCCAGAATCCCAAAATTCATAAATATTTCTTATCTTTGCAGCCCGTTTGCAGAACGAGAAAAAACATTAATCAAGCGAAACAACTGTTTCGCTTGGCGTTTATAAATAAATCAAAGTAATGAAAACTAGATTTAAGCCTAAATTCAACATTAAGAAGGGCGACCTGGTTGCGGTAATTGCCGGTGATGACAAGGACAGAACCAAAGCTCGCAAAGTGCTGGAAGTTCAGCCCGACAAAGCCCGCATTCTTGTAGAAGGCGTTAACATTATTACCAAGCACACTAAGCCTACTGCTCAGAATACCAAAGGTGGTATTGTTAAGCAGGAAGCGCCAATTGCGATCTCTAACGTAATGCTGTGGGATGCCAAAGCTGGTAAACCTACTAAAGTAAGCCGTAAGAGAGAAAACGGTAAATTAATTCGTATCGCTAAAAAATCAGGGGAGGAAATTAAATAATGTCAAACACAAAATATACTCCGAGACTGCAGAAGAAATACCAAGAGGAAGTTAAATCTGCACTGATGAAGAAATTCAACTACAAAAGTGTAATGCAGGTTCCTCGCCTGGTAAAAATTTGCCTGAACCAGGGTATTAACGGTGCAGTAGGTGATAAGAAACTGGTAGACATCGCAGTAGACGAAATGACCCGTATCTCTGGTCAGAAAGCTATCGCTACCATGTCTAAAAAGGATATTTCCAACTTCAAACTCAGAAAGAACATGCCTATCGGTGCACGTGTAACTTTACGCAGCACTATCATGTATGACTTCCTGGATCGTTTGATCTCTGTATCTCTCCCTCGTGTACGTGACTTCAAAGGCGTTAACGAAAAAGCTTTTGACGGTCGTGGTAACTACACTATGGGTATCACAGAACAAATCATTTTCCCTGAGATCGATATCGATAAAGTAACTAAAATGTCCGGTATGGATATCACTTTCGTTACTACTGCAAACACCAACGAAGAAGCTTACGAGCTCCTGAAGGAAATGGGTATGCCGTTCAAGGGGATGAAAAAAGATAATCAGTAAATCGAAACGATAATATAATTATGGCAAAAGAATCCGTAAAAGCCAGACAAAGGAAAAGAGAAGCTATGGTAGCAAAATTCGCAGAAAAGCGTGCTGCCCTGAAAGCTGCCGGTGACTACGCTGCACTGGATCAACTTCCAAAAAATGCTTCTCCTGTTCGTCTGAAAAACAGATGCCAACTGAGCGGTCGTCCTAAAGGATACATGCGCCACTTTGGTCTCTGTAGGAACATGTTCCGTGACCTGGCACTCGCAGGTAAAATCCCTGGCGTAAGAAAAGCCAGCTGGTAATTGAATGATCTGAGTAACCGGCTCATTCCGGATCCCTCATATCACCGAATGAAAGTTATTTGATTCCCATCTTATTACGATTGGATATCGCATTGTAAACATTATCAAACTATTTCAACAATGGTTACTGATCCAATAGCAGACTTCCTGACACGTATCCGGAACGCGCAAATGGCCACCCACAGGATCGTGGAAATTCCGGCTTCCAAGCTGAAAAAACGTATTACAGAAATTCTGTACGATAAAGGTTATATCCTGAAGTACAAATTCGAAGAGGACAACAAACAAGGCGTTATCAAAATCGCTTTGAAGTATGATCCTATCTCCAAAGAGCCCGCTATCAAAGAATTACAACGCATCAGCCGTCCAGGTCTGCGTCAGTACGCTAAACCAGAAGAGTTTAAGCGCGTGAAGAACGGTTTAGGTGTGGCGATCATCTCTACTTCTAAAGGTGTAATGACCGATAAAGAAGCAAAAGCTCAAAACGTAGGTGGCGAAGTAGTTTGCTACATCTATTAATATATTGATTGACTGGTTGTTGCTCAACCAGTCAATCACTTAAGTTATCTGACAATTAAGCTCTCTATACGGCGCTGAACACGGATAACGGGTACATCAATATCAAACAACTTTAAACTAAAGTTATGTCTCGTATAGGTAGAAGTCCTATTAAATTGGCCAGCGGCGTTACAGTAACTGTTTCTCCTGCCAATGAAGTAACTGTAAAAGGCCCAAAAGGTGAACTGAAAAAGAGCATCGACCGGGAAATGAAAATCGAAGTAGCGGACGGTATCTTAACCGTTGTTCGCCCAACTGACCAGATCCGTCACAAAGCACTGCATGGTTTATACCGCGCACTGCTGGCGAACATGGTTCAGGGTGTTACTGAAGGATTTAAAAAGCAACTGGAACTGGTGGGTGTGGGTTATAAAGCCGCCAACAGTGGTCAGTTACTGGATCTGTCTTTAGGTTACTCTCACAATATCATCTTCGAAATTCCTCAGGAACTGAAGGTTGCTACCCTCACTGAAAAAGGTCAGAACCCTAAGATCATGCTGGAAGGTATCGATAAACAATTACTGGGTCAGGTAGCGGCTAAAATCCGTAGCCTGCGTAAACCAGAGCCTTACAAAGGTAAAGGTGTTCGCTACAGTGATGAAGTGGTACGTAAGAAAGCTGGTAAATCAGCTGGTAAATAAAATTTTTAATTGGCTAATCAGCTGGTTCAGCTGGTTAGCCAGTTTTAACAAAATCCCGGCAGCATCGGGATTATAAAATAAAACTCAAAATGAGCACAAAAGTTAACAGGAGACAGAAAATCCGCTACCGCATCCGTAAGAAAATCTCCGGTACTGCACAAGCACCAAGATTATCTGTATTTCGCAGCAATAGCGATATCTACGTGCAATTGATAGATGATACCAATGGCACTACCCTGGCTTCAGCTTCATCCCGTGATAAGGACATCAAAGCTCAGCAAGGCACTAAATCCGAGAAGTCTGTACTGGTTGGTAAAGCACTGGCTGCTAAAGCGGTTGCAGTGGGTATCACCACCTGCGTATTCGATAGAAGCGGTTATTTATATCATGGCCGCGTGAAAAGCGTAGCTGACGGAGCAAGAGAAGGTGGTCTTCAGTTTTAATCACGAAGTCCGAATCTTATAATTCTGAACAAGTAATTCTTATAAAATAAAATGGCAAAGAATTCATTCAATAAAGTAAAGGCTGGTGATCTGGAGCTGAAAGAAAAAGTAGTGGCGATCAACCGTGTTACTAAAACCACTAAAGGCGGTCGTACTTTTAGTTTCTCCGCACTGGTTGTTGTTGGTAACGAAAACGGCGTGGTAGGTCACGGTCTTGGTAAAGCTAAAGAAGTACAGCAGGCGATCACTAAAGGTATAGACGATGCTAAGAAAAACCTGATCAAGGTTCCTGTTATGCACGGTACTATTCCTCATGATCAGTTTGCTAAAGAAGGTGCTGCCAAAGTACTGATTAAACCAGCTGCCCATGGTACTGGTGTGATCGCCGGAGGTTCTATGCGCGCAGTGCTGGAAAGCGCTGGTGTAACAGACGTTCTGGCTAAATCTTTAGGTTCCGCTAACCCACACAACGTGGTGAAAGCTACTTTCAAAGCACTGGGTTTATTACGCGAACCAATCGGTATCGCTAAAACCAGAGGCGTTTCCCTGAAGAAAGTTTTCAACGGATAAGTAATGTTCCTCACACAGAGGACCTTATTTTTTCATTGAGAAATTTTGAAAATAATTCATTAACAATTAAATTACTCCGCCTTTAAGCGGATAGGGGTTTATGGCAAAGATTAAGATCACTCAAGTGAAAAGTGGTATAGACCGTCCTGAAAGGCAGAAACTGACCTTGAAGGCACTGGGCCTGACTAAGATGCACGCTACTGTAGAAGTAGAAGCAACTCCTCAAGTCCTCGGAATGGTCCGTAAAGTTAATCACCTTGTATCGGTAGAAACAGTGAACGCTTAATTAAAGTAACACTGCTGTGGGATTGTCTGTTGATAATCTTACCTTTACATTTGTAACTTTACCATTTTTATTTTAGAATATGCGAGCGGTTAATTTCCGCGCAAGTAAAAACAATTAATTTTATGAATCTGCATTCATTACAGCCTGCACAAGGCGCTGTACATAAAGAAAAACGTCTTGGACGTGGTGAGGCTTCCGGTAAAGGTGGTACCTCTACAAAAGGTAACAAGGGTATCCAGCAACGTGCTGGTTACGCTAGCAAGAAAGGCTTCGAAGGTGGCCAGATGCCAATCCAACGCCGTATGCCAAAACGCGGTTTCAAAAATAATAACCGTGAAGAATACACAATCTTCAACCTGGGTCAGCTGGATCATTTAGTTGAGAAATATGGCCTCCAGGAGTTTAATCTGGAAAACCTGTTCATGAACGGCCTGATTAACAGAACAGCTAAAGTTAAAATTCTCGCTAACGGAGAACTCAAAGCTAAAGTGACTGTTAAAGTAAACGCAATCAGCGAAAAAGCTAAGCAGGCCATCGAAGCAGCAGGTGGATCAGTAGAACTGGTATAAGACTTTACGACTGAGGAGACGCCTACGGAGTAGTGCGTCTTTTCATATTTAATAGCGCTATTAAACCTTTATCTTCCTGTGAAGAAATTTATCGAAACGATTAAGAATATCTGGAGTATTGAGGATTTGCGTAACCGCATCCTGACCACCCTGCTCCTGGTCCTCATCTACAGATTAGGATCCTATATCGCTTTGCCTGGCATTGATGCAAACGCACTGACCAACTTTGAGAAAAATTCTAATCAGGGTATCCTGGGACTGGTGAACATGTTTGCGGGTGGATCATTTTCAAGGGCTTCGATCTTTGCATTGGGTATTATGCCCTACATCTCTGCTTCAATTGCTATCCAGTTACTGACGATAGCAGTTCCTTACTTCCAGAAGCTGCAGAAAGAGGGGGAAAGTGGCCGCAAAAAAATTAACCAGTTTACACGTTATCTCACCGTAATCGTAACAGGCTTCCAGGCCAGCGCTTATGTAGCCTACCTGCGTAATCAATCCGGTGGCGCTATTATCGCTGAATATGGCACCTTCTTCTTCTGGCTCTCTACTACCGTTGTACTTACTGCAGGTACCCTGTTCGTAATGTGGCTCGGTGAAAAGATCACAGATAAAGGTATTGGTAATGGTACTTCCATCATCATCATGATGGGTATCCTTGCTCGTTTGCCACAGGCCCTGGTCGCTGAATTTTCCAGTAAGGTGGCAGGTGAAGCGGGTGGACCGATCCTGTTCCTCATTGAAATTGCTATCTTTATCCTGATCACCGTAGGTCTGATCCTCCTGGTACAGGGTACAAGAAAAATACCGGTAAACTATGCTAAACGTATTGTAGGTAACAAACAATATGGTGGCGTACGTCAGTTCATCCCACTGAAAGTGAATGCAGCTGGTGTAATGCCTATCATCTTCGCCCAGGCGATTATGTTTATTCCGGCTACCGCGATAGGCTTTGCCACTTCTTCTGAAAGTGCTTCCGGCTTTATCCGCATCTTTAGTGACCACACTAATGGCTGGTATAACCTGATTTATGCCGTTTTGGTGATTGTATTTACTTACTTCTATACTGCGTTGATTTTCAACCCCACTCAAATGGCGGATGAAATGAAACGTAACAACGGCTTCATTCCGGGTATTAAACCTGGTAAAGCTACTGCCGATTATATCGGTGCAGTAATGGACCGTATCACTTTGCCTGGAGCATTTTTCCTGGCACTGGTGGGTATCATGCCTGGTATCGCTGCTGCCTTCAAGGTCAACAGTAACTTTGCTACCTTCTTCGGGGGTACTTCCCTGCTGATCATGGTGGGTGTTATCCTGGACACACTGCAACAGATTGAAAGCCAGCTCCTCATGCGTCATTATGACGGGTTGATGAGCACCGGCCGTATCAAAGGCAGAACGGCCCCGGCTAATGCATAAGTAATTGAACGCTAAATCGTTACAATAACAATAAAATAGCCACAGAAGCTTTTTACGCTTTAGTGGCTATATTATTTTAGAAGCCGTTAGCTGTTAGCTTTTAGCATTTACCTAACAGCTGATAGCCAACAGCTAAAAGCTGAAAGTATGATTCATTATAAGACGAAGGAAGAAATAGAGTTGATGCGCAAAAGTGCTTTGCTCCTGAGTGCAGCCCTGGCTGAAGTAGCCCGGAACCTGAAACCAGGTATGAGCACACTGGAAGTGGATGCTATTGCCGATAAGTTTATTGTTGAAAATGGTGCTACTCCTTCTTTTAAAAATTATAAGGGATTCCCCAACGCCTGCTGTATTTCAGTGAATGAGGAGGTGGTGCACGGGATTCCCAATCAATATGTGCTGAAGGACGGTGATATTGTGACGGTAGATGTAGGTGTGTATATGAATGGTTACCACTCCGACAGCGCTTATACCTTTGCTATTGGTAATGTGGCTGAGAATGTACTCCGGCTGATGACTGCTACCAAAGCGGCCCTGTACAAAGGGATTGAAAAAGCGGTGATAGGTAACCGGATCGGAGATATCTCCTACGCTATACAGGAATATACAGAAAAAGAGCGTGGTTATGGTGTGGTAAGAGAATTGGTAGGCCATGGTCTGGGTCGTCATTTGCATGAAGATCCCCAGGTGCCTAACTACGGCAAGCGCGGTAGCGGCCCCGTAATGAAGGAAGGCCTGGTAATTGCCATTGAACCCATGATTAATCTCCGCTCCAAGGACGTAGAATACCTGGAAGATGGTTGGACTGTTGCCACCCGCGATGGCAGCCCATCTGTTCACTTTGAGCACACGGTGGCGGTAGGAAAAGGGAAAGCAGATGTATTATCTACCTATGTGGATATAGAAAGAGAAGAGAAAAATAACCCGGAATTGAATTCAAATTACTAATTCGTCATTTGGATTTTTCTAATACAAATGGGTTTTATTGATAAATAAGGTAGGGTTTAACTGGAAAATCGGCAATAATAATAATAATCGAGGTAAATTTTTCTATTTCAAAAGATAAATGCTATCTTTGCAGTCCTAAAAATTTTTATGGCAAAACAGGCACTCATTAAACAGGATGGAATTATATTGGAAGCCTTGTCGAACGCTATGTTCCGTGTAAAGTTGGAAAATGGGCATGAGATCCTGGCCACCATTTCTGGAAAAATGAGAATGCACTATATACGCATTCTACCAGGAGATAAGGTTGGCGTAGAGATGAGCCCATACGATTTGTCAAGAGGCCGTATAATTTTCAGATACAAATAAGACGGAAAGGGTAGAGGCGACTGGATTTTTAATTTAATAAATATCATAACCTTTTATAAAGTAATAATCATGAAGGTAAGAGCTGCAATCAAAAAAAGAAGTGCGGATTGTAAAATAGTTCGTAGAAAGGGTGTTTTGTTGGTGATCAACAAAAAGAATCCTCGTTTCAAACAACGCCAGGGTTAATCGGTTCCCAACGGAATTTGATTTTTTAATCAGAATCATAAAATCAAAATAGAAATATGGCACGTATAGCCGGTATAGATCTTCCTAAAAATAAAAGAGGAGAAATTGGCCTCACCTATATCTTTGGTATAGGCCGTTCTACCGCCCAATATATCCTGAACAAGGCGGAAATTGATGTAAATAAAAAGGTGCGGGAATGGAATGATGATGAACAAGCTGCCATCCGTAACATTATCAACGGAGAGTTCAAGGTAGAGGGTCAGCTGCGTTCTGAAGTACAAATGAATATCAAGCGTTTGCTGGATATCGCTTGTTACCGCGGTCTGCGTCACAGGAAAGGCTTACCGGTAAGAGGTCAGCGTACACGTACCAACAGCCGTACCCGTAAAGGTAAGCGTAAGACAGTGGCTGGTAAGAAAAAAGCAACTAAGAAATAATAAATAAAATCCCAGGTTGAAATCCCAATTCCGAATCAGAGGGGTTTCAATGGCCGTGAGTCGTGTAAATTTGGGATCTGGAATTTCATATTTGGAATTTAAATCATTATGGCAAAAGCAAATAATACAAAAACTGCTGCTAATAAGAAAAGAGTAGTAAAAGTTGATAACTACGGAGATGTTCATATCTCTGCCAGCTTTAACAACATCATCGTGAGCATTACCAACAAGCACGGTCAGGTTATTTCCTGGTCTTCTGCTGGTAAAATGGGCTTCAGAGGTTCTAAAAAGAACACTCCATATGCAGCTCAGCTGGCTGCACAGGATGCTGCTAAAGTAGCTATGGACTCAGGTCTGAAAAGAGCAGATGTTTTTGTTAAAGGACCAGGAGCTGGCCGCGAAAGCGCTATCCGTGCAATCGCCAACTCAGGTATCGAAGTGAACATGATTAAAGACGTTACGCCTTTACCTCACAACGGTTGCCGTCCTCCCAAGAAAAGAAGAGTATAGGAATATATATTCACTGCATCCAGATACCAGGTTTCATTCGAAATTTGGTATCTGGACTTTGTAGTTTAATATTTGACAATGGGTGCATGATCAGGTTTTCAGATTTTTTGAAGAGCATGCATCATTAACTAAAAAATCTAAAGTATATTTAAATCATGGCAAGGTACACAGGACCAAAGACCAAAATTTCCAGAATTTTTGGTGAACCCATTCTCGGTAATGGTAAGTATTTAAGCAAAAACAGCAACCCTCCGGGTCAGCATGGTGCTAACCGTAAACGCAAACAATTGGGCGAATACGCACTGCAGCTGAGAGAAAAACAAAAAGCTAAGTATACCTATGGTTTGCTGGAACGCCAGTTCCGTAACCTGTTCGACGAAGCTACCCGTAGAAAAGGTGTTGCCGGTGAGGTATTGATCAAACTGCTGGAAGCCCGTCTGGATAACACTGTTTTCCGTCTGGGTATCGCTCCTAGCCGCCCTGCTGCCCGTCAGCTGGTTTCTCACAAACACGTTACTGTTAATGGTATCGTAGTAAACACTCCTTCATTCCAACTGAAACCAGGAGATGTTATCAGCCTGAAAAATAAAACAGCAAACAATTCTGCTCTGACCAGCGTTATTCGTGGAAAAAATCCAAAATTCAGCTGGCTGGATTGGAATGAGAAAGAAATGAAAGGTGTATTCATTGCTTATCCTGAGAGAGAGAGCGTTCCTGAAAATATCAAGGAACAACTGATCGTAGAATTGTACTCTAAGTAATAAATAATTAGTCCATGGCCCCAGGTCATGGACTAACCTCATATTTAACAAATAAATCAATCATATCAATGGCAATTTTAAATTTCCAGAAACCTGATAAGATCGTATTGCAGAAGTCTACCGACTTTGAAGCTCAATTCGAGTTCCGTCCATTAGAACCAGGTTATGCTGTGACTGTCGGTAATGCGTTGCGTCGCGTACTGTTGTCTTCTTTGGAGGGCTATGCCATTGTGGGGATTAAAATTGAAGGAGCAGATCACGAGTTCGCTACGCTGAAAGGTGTTACGGAAGACGTTACTGAGATTATCCTGAACCTGAAACAGGTTCGCTTCAAGAGAATCTCTGAGAGTGATGTAACGAACGAAAAGATCACGCTGTCGATCAAGGGTAAAACAGAATTTCGTGCGGATATGATTGAAAAAGCCACCAGTGCTTTCCAGATCATGAACCCTGAGCTGTTAATCTGCACCCTGGATCCTTCTGCCAAGCTGGATATTGAACTGACTATCGGTAAAGGACGTGGTTATGTTCCGGCTGAGGAAAACAAACCCAAAGATGCAGTATTTGGCTACATCGCGATTGACTCAATCTTTACGCCCATCAAAAACGTAAAGTACAGCATAGAAAATACCCGTGTGGAACAAAAAACCGACTATGAGAAACTCGTTATGGAGGTGATCACCGACGGTACTATCCACCCAGAAGAAGCAGTGAAACAGGCATCCCGCATCCTCATTCAACACCTGATGATCATTACTGATGAAAATATCAGCTTTGATACCAAGGATACTGAAAAAGAAGATGTAGTAGACGAACAAACACTGCAACTGCGTAAGATACTGAAAACACCACTGGAAGATCTCGATCTGAGCGTACGTGCATTCAACTGTCTGAAAGCAGCTAAAATCAACTCCCTCAGCGAACTGGTTCAATACGAACAGGAAGAACTGATGAAGTTCAGAAACTTCGGTCAGAAATCCCTCAGCGAAATTGAACAGGTATTAGGAGAAAGAGGTCTGCACTTCGGTATGGATCTGTCTAAACTGAAGCTCGAAGAAGAATAGTAAATTTTTGTGTTAAGCCAAAGCTTTGCAACCTGCAGATGCTTTGGCTTAACCGCTTTATATCAACAATACCTTGCAATTCCTGACACGGTGTAAGGTCTAAAACAAAATGTCATGCGTCACGGAGTTAAATTAAACAAATTAAGCAGAACTGCTTCTCACCGTAAAGCCCTGATGTCTAATCTGGCTTGCGAACTGATCAGCCACAAACGTATCACCACTACACTGGCAAAGGCAAAAGCCCTCCGCGTGTATGTTGAACCACTGCTGACAAGAGGCAAAAGCGATTCTACCCACAACCGTAGAATTGTGTTCAGCTACCTGCAGGATAAAGAAGCTATCAAAGAACTGTTCGGTACGATCAGTGAAAAAATAGCTACCCGTCCTGGTGGTTACACCCGTATCATTAAATTAGGCAAACGTGTGGGCGATAACGCAGAAGTTGCACTGATTGAACTGGTAGATTTCAACGAAATCTATGGTAAAACAGAAGAAAAAGCTGCTGCTAAGAAAACCCGTCGCGCTGGTGGTGCTAAGAAGAAAGCTGCAGAAGATGCAACTGAAACTAAAGCTGCTGATACTGCAACAGAAGAAAAATCTGCTGAGTAATCTTATATCAACGATACGAGAAAAAGGACAAAGCCTGGCTTTGTCCTTTTTTATGCCTTTATAAATGTATATATTTCGTAATATTACAGTAGATAATGAAAGACCTATGAAATACCTGCGTTGCGACAGCTGTGGACACGCCAACCCGCTGAAATCCGAATACCTGACCTTTTGTGACGCCTGCGGCAAAAAGTTGCCGAACATCTATGCAGATTGGCGGAAACATCATCCCATGGCTTCCTTCCCTGAATACGTCCGGGAAGTGGGTATCTCTCCCGAAAAGGAAAAAACAAACATTTTCACCTGGGCCCGGCGGCAATGGGAACCCGCTAACCGGAGAAAGGTGCTTTTATTTATGGGCATTTTCGTGGCATTACTGGCGGTAACCGGCACGTTATTCGGAAAAAGAGCAGTATTTACGTTTATTTATCCCAAGGTACCCTCCAGTAGTTTATATAACAACTGGCAAACGGCTACAATTGGCCGGCAGGCCCTGGAAATCAGTACCCCGGTAAAGTTATGGGTGCACGACCAGCCACTGGAAGGAGAGGACGCAAAAGTGATTGAATATGCCAAAAGTTACCGGAATGAAGAAGGCGGTGGCATCCGTATCGCAGTGAATATGTACAGTTATCTCAGCAAAGTGACCAATACCCTGGAAGAAGCCATTGCCGACTCCCATAATAGCATGCAGTTAAAAGAAAACGCCTCCGATGTTCAGTGTAAGTCAGTGCCAGTACTGATTTCCGGCACTCAAGGTATCCTGGAAGAGGGAAATTATATGTATAAAGGAGGTATCCGGTTGGCATTTTGTAACCTGGTAATGATTAAAGGTAGCAACCGCTGGCAAATACAGATCAACTATCGCGACGATGATGAAATCGGGCGCCAGGTGGCACAGAGAGTATTAAAATCTGTAAAAATTAAGTAACATATTAATTTCCGGGAAAAAAAATCTGTAATTAACTGTTGCATTTCATACCTTTGCACGGTTTTTTATCCGAACCTTCAGGGCTTTTTGTACCCTTGAAGGTTTTTTTTAAAATATAAAACAAGACAGATACCAGAAATGCCTCAGACAAGAACCATCCAACCTGCCATACTGCTGTTAGACGACGGTACGGTTTTTCAGGGAAAAGCTTTTGGAAAAATTGGCACTGCAGCCGGTGAATTAGCTTTCAATACCGGTATGACGGGTTACCAGGAAGTGTTTACAGACCCTTCTTATAAAGGACAGGTACTTATAATGAACAACTGTTACATCGGAAACTATGGTACCAAGAAAGACGATGTAGAGAGCGGCAGTGTAAAGATCAATGGTTTGATCGCCAAGAATATCGCGTACAACTATTCCAGGAAAATGGCAGACGCTTCCCTGGAAACGTTCCTGACCGATAATAACCTGGTGGCTATTTACGATGTAGATACCCGTGCCCTCGTATCCCACATTCGCAGTAAAGGCGCCATGAACTGCATTATCTCTTCAGCTATCCTCGATGTAGAGCAACTGAAAGCAGAACTGGCAAAAGTACCTTCCATGGAAGGATTGGCCCTGTGTAAAGATGTAACTACTACTGAGGTGTATAATGTTGGAGATCCTAATGCCGACATCCGCATTGCAGTACTGGACAACGGGGTGAAAAGAAATATGCTGAAATGCCTCTCGGATAAAGGTGCTTACCTGCAGGTATTCCCTACAGACACTGCCTTTGAAGCTTGCGAAGAGTTTAAGCCACATGCCTATTTCATCTCTAATGGCCCTGGCGATCCCGCTCCCCTTACCTACGCAGTGGATACAGTGAAAAAGATCCTGGCAGCAGAAAGACCTATGTTTGGTATTTGCCTGGGACATCAGCTGTTGGCCCTGGCTAATGGCATCCCTACTTATAAAATGCACCATGGTCACCGCGGGCTGAATCACCCGGTTAAAAACCTGAAAACAGGCCTTTGCGAAATTACTACCCAGAACCATGGTTTCGCGGTAGATCCTAAAGCAGTGGCAGCGAGCGAAAATGTGGAAGTAACCCACATTAACCTCAACGACAATTCTGTGGAAGGTATCCGTATCAAAAACAAGCCTGCGTTCAGTGTACAATATCACCCGGAATCAACTCCAGGTCCATTTGACAGTCGTTACCTGTTTGATGATTTCTTTGAAATGATCAAAGCCCATAAAGCATAAGTCATTTTTCAGACTATCTGAAGCATTCATATTACTACCGAGCGAAGAACAATGCCTGATCGCATTTGTCTTCGCTCTTTTTTTAGGCTATGTTTTCAAAAAAACGAAACGGTCCCGAAGAATCGGGACCGTTGCATTTTAAAATTCCACGTTATGAAAACAAACGAAATTACTACAACATGAGGTGTAGGTTTTCTCGCCCGTTTTATTACATAACAATATTATAGAAAAAAGGCCAACGAAATGGGGAATATTTTTGGAATAGTGGCGTGAAATGGAAGTTTTTGACGTTTTTAAGGAGAAAATGGGAATATTGGGCAAAAAAATACGGCTCTGTGATCAGAGCCGTTTGCCTTTATAAATTCCACGTTATGAAAAACTGATACAAAAATACGATATTTTGCTAAAACGTTTTAGTTATTCTTTGAGTTTTACAGAAGATTGATAAATCTTTCTTGTAATGACTAGTCAAAGGTCGGACCAAATAAACGTTATAAGAAATAAAGCAGGTTAAATTTTTCTTAAACAAGTTTAGATTTCGTCCGATATCGTATCTGTAAATATTTTTATAATTTGATATTTTTTGTCGTTGTTGTTATTTACATATCAAATATACGAAACAAAACATGAAAATTCCAAGCGTCTGATGTTAAATAATTGCTTTTTTGTTCTAAAAAATTCATATTAATTTATTTATAATATGTTTTTAGTTTCTTTTATGAACGCTTATGCCTGGTTTTACGATAAAAATTATTTGGTAGTTCTGCCAGGATATATTTCCAGTGCTTTCTCGAGGCAGACCATTGCATGACGAATGTCTGTGGTATTAAGCACATAGGCTAACCGCACTTCATTTTTACCTAATCCCGGGGTAGCATAAAAGCCGGTAGCCGGCGCCATCATTACGGTCTGGCCTTCATGGGAGAAAGATTCCAGCATCCATTGGCAGAATTTGTCTGTATCGTCGATAGGAAGACGGGCAATGGCATAAAAAGCACCTCCCGGGTTAGGACAGTATACGCCTGGAATGTCATTAAGCATTTTTACCAATATATCCCGGCGGCTCATGTATTCCGCTTTGATACCATCAAAATAGTCGGCTGGCAGATCTACTGCTGCCTCACCTGCGATCTGTGCAAAGGAAGGGGGACTCAAACGGGCCTGGGCAAATTTCATGGCTGCATCCAACACCGTTTGATTTTTGGTAACAAAGGCACCTATTCGTCCACCGCAGGCACTGTACCTTTTGGAAATCGTATCCATCAGGATGACGTTGTCTTCCATTCCTTCCAGGTTCATCGCGGAGAAATGCGTACCGGTATAGCAAAATTCGCGGTAGGCCTCATCAGAAAAGAGGAACAGGTTATGTTTCAAACACAACTGTTTCAGTACTTCCATCTCTTCTTTGCTATAAAGATACCCGGTAGGGTTATTAGGATTACAGATGAGAATAGCTTTAGTGCGTGGCGTGATAGCTTTCTCAAAATCGGCCATAGCTGGCAACGCAAAGCCGGTTTCAATACTGGCGGTGATCGTTTTAATCTTCACTTCAGCTTCTACTGCAAAACCATTGTAGTTGGCATAAAAAGGTTCGGGCACAATGATTTCATCTCCAGGATCGAGGCAGGCCATGAATGCAAATACAATGGCTTCAGAACCACCGGTAGTAACAATGATCTGGTTGTGGTGGAGAGAGATGTTGAATCTTTCATAGTAGCTTACCAGTTTACGGCGATAGCTTTCATTGCCCGCGCTGTGACTATATTCCAGGATTTTGAAATCGGAATGGCGCACCGCATCCAGTATTGGTTTGGGTGTTTCAATGTCCGGCTGACCGATGTTCAGGTGGTATACTTTAACCCCTCTTTTCTTGGCTGCTTCAGCAAATGGGACAAGTTTTCTGATGGGAGAAGCGGGCATTTGCTCTCCTCTCTGACTAATGGTAGGCATAAAATTGTTTTGATCTTTTGCGGTACAAATATAGGGGTATAGGGGATACTATAGGCAACAAAAAAACCTTACAGCATTGTGCTGTAAGGTTTTGATATCTTATGGGAGACGTTTATTTGTTGGCGGCGCTTACTGTACCAGTCAGGTGCAGTTCTTTATCCTGGTCAACACCTCTGAATTTCACCCAGATGGTTTTGTTCTGTTGGCCTAAGCTGTTAGCGCTGTAAGTAGCAGTAACTTTACCTTTTTTACCAGGCAGAATAGGCTCCTGTGTCCATTTCGGAGTGGTGCAACCGCAGCTTGCGCGGGCAGCTTCGATCAGTACAGGTTCTTTGGAAATGTTGGTGAATTCGAAATCAGCGGTCACTGGTTTGTTGAAGTCAGTTTTGCCAAAATCGACAGTTTCTTTGGCGAACTTTACTTTGGTGTCAGTCGGATTTTGAGCTGGTGCAGATTGAGCCCAGAGTGCTGTTGTCAGCAGCATGCTCGCAAACAGGGATAAGATAAATTTTTTCATTTTCATATGATGGTTTTAATGCGACCTTTAAAAAATATTGATATCTTTCTTGGTATGAACAAATTTACGGCCAAAAAGTATTATAAACCTTACAATTTATTAAAATCTTATTAAAAAAAATCAGATTATTTTAAATGGTGGAATCGTCCCGTTTTTCTACTGTATAATTAACCTTACTTTTGTACTTTAACCATGAGGCATGATAGAAAATAACGAACTAGCTATGAATTTAGAAAGCCGGTTGTCATTCGAAGAGTTCCGCAAGGAAGTGCTAAATGATTACAGGTTGGCCTGTGATAGCAGGGAAATAAGTCTGCTGGCCCGTAAGGAAGTGCTTACAGGTAAAGCAAAGTTTGGCATTTTTGGTGACGGTAAGGAAGTGGCGCAGATAGCAATGTCCAAATACTTTCAGCCAGGCGATTTTCGTTCCGGTTATTACCGCGATCAAACCGTTGCATTTGCCACTGGTATTGCCACTCCAGAACAATTCTTTTCGCAGTTATATGCAGATCCCGACCTGAAAAATGAACCCTTTTCAGGCGGTCGCCAGATGAACTCCCATTTTGCCACGCCTAATCTTGATAAAGACGGCAACTGGCTTAACCTGGCAGATATGAAGAATTCTGCTGCTGATATGGCGCCTACAGCCGGACAAATGCCACGTGCATTGGGACTGGCTTATGCCTCTAAAGTATTCAGAGAAGTAGAAGCATTACATACCTACACAGGGCTTTCCCATAATGGTAATGAAATTTGTTTTGCTACTATTGGCGACGCCTCCACATCGGAAGGCCATTTCTGGGAAACCATGAATGCTGCCGGTGTATTACAGGTACCCCTGGCGGTATTTGTTTGGGATGATGGCTACGGCATTTCTGTTCCCCGCAAATACCAAACTACTAAAAACTCTATCAGTGCCGCACTGGAAGGCTTCCGTAAAACAGAAGATTCCAACGGATTTGATATCTATAATGTGAAAGGCTGGGATTATGCCGGTATGTGCGAAGTGTTTGAGGCGGCTATCCGCAAAATCCGGGAAACACATATACCTGCCCTGTTTCACGTAGAAGAAATAACACAGCCACAAGGCCACTCTACCAGCGGTTCGCACGAGCGTTACAAAAGCAAAGAACGTCTTTCCTGGGAACGGGAATTTGACTGTAACGCAAAAATGCGCTCCTGGATTATTGAGAATGCCATCAGCGATGAGGTAACCCTGCAGGCAATTGAAGCAGAAGCCAAGGTAAAAGCACAGGAAGCCCGCAAATCTGCCTGGGAGAAATATATAGCGCCCATCAAAGCGCATGTACAATCATTTATAGCCCTGGCTACACCAGTGGCGGCAGTTGCCGGCGCCGATGCTGATATGGTTAATGTAGCGATCCGCGATCTGCAACATAACCGTGAACCTTTACGCCGCGATATCCTTAAAGCTACAGCCACTATCTTGCTGAAACATGCGTCGCTGAAGGCTGATCCGGCCATACAGGCATTACAGCAATTTTACGACAGCTATTTACAGGAACAGAAAGACACCTATAATGCTGATTTATATGCCAGCGGCGTTAACTCGGCGTTGAATGTACCGGTGATACCAGCTGAGTATGATGCGGAAGGCATTACCATCAATGGATACGAAGTACTTAACAGGTATTTTGATCAGCTGTTCACCAACAACCCCAAAGTATTTGCCTTTGGCGAAGATGTGGGTAAGATCGGAGACGTGAACCAGGGCTTTGCCGGGTTACAGCAAAAACATGGAAAAGATCGTATAGCCGATACCGGTATACGTGAACTGACCATCATGGGACAAGGCATTGGCCTGGCACTGAGAGGTCTTCGTCCTATTGCAGAAATACAATACCTTGATTACCTGTTGTATGGTTTGCAGCCACTGAGCGATGATGTGGCATCGTTGCAATACCGTACCAAAGGAATTATGCATTGCCCACTGATAGTCCGTACCCGTGGCCATCGCCTGGAAGGTATCTGGCACAGCGGTTCTCCCATGGGAATGATTATTAATTCCCTGAGAGGTATGCATGTATGCGTGCCCCGTAACATGGTGCAGGCAGCAGGTATGTATAATACATTATTGAAAGCTAATGAACCAGCGTTGGTGATTGAATCATTGAATGGTTATCGCTTAAAGGAGAAATTACCGGCTAACCTGGAATCCTTTACCGTGCCATTGGGTATTCCGGAAGTACTGCAGGCAGGAACAGATGTAACCATTGTTACATACGGTTCTATGACCCGTATTATAGAGGAAGCGATGGTAACGTTAAGCGAGATTGGTATTTCCTGCGAACTGATAGATGTACAGACTTTGCTGCCGTTTGATATTCATCACAGCATCGTGGAATCATTAAAGAAAACCAATCGTATTCTCTTTGTTGATGAAGATGTACCCGGTGGCGGCACTGGATATATGTTCCAGCAGGTGATAGAAGTACAGGGAGGTTACCGTTGGCTGGATGTAGCGCCCCGCACCCTGAGTGCGCAGGCACACCGTCCGGCTTATGGTTCTGACGGAGATTACTTCTCCAAGCCCAATACGGAAGATGTGATCAGGATAGTTACAGAAATGATGCAGGAATAGTATTGCTCTAAATAATACCGGCGCCGGTTTCCTCTTCGGGAACCGGCGTTTTTTCTTTAGTATGTTCTCAATTGGCGGAGCCATCATATTAGCATATTATCTGCTAAAGTGATGGCTCCTTTAAAATTAAGCAGTTGAAAGGCTTAGTAATATTTTGCTATTATGGCGCAGCAAAGGTGTGTGCTTTTTGGAGATGAACAATACGCCCGTAGCGGAGTTAATGATTATTTCATATCAGCACACGAGGTGGTGGATGGCTTGAAATATATATGGATACTGCCTTTAAGCTGATGTGGGAGATATTTTCCCATTGATAACCGGGAGGATTATTGCTTTATGTTGTAATGTGCTATATCATTGTAACAGTGAATACGTTCAAATAACCTTCAAATATTAAAGGATGAAAAATATAGTAGTACTGGATGGCTATACCCTGAATCCCGGTGATCTTGACTGGGGCGCTTTGGAAGTATTGGGAAACGTAAAGATGTATGACCGTACGTCGGAGGCGGAAGTATTGACCAGGGCCCAGGATGCACATATCCTGCTGACCAACAAAGCCATTGTAAATGCAGATACTATCCGTCGGTTGCCGCAACTGGAGTATATCGGGGTTACTGCCACCGGATATAATGTAGTAGATATTGCGGCCGCGCGTGGCCGGCAAATACCAGTTAGCAATGTGCCGGCTTATAGCACTGCTTCCGTAGCACAGCTCACTTTTGCGCTCTTATTGGAGCTATGCCATCATACAGGGCTACATGCGGAAAGTGTGCGTGCAGGTGAATGGGGCAGGAGTAATGATTTCAGTTACTGGAAAACCCCGTTAACAGAATTGGCCGGCGGTACACTGGGGATTGTGGGGCTGGGGCAGATAGGGCAGGCTGTAGCGCGGATTGGGCTGGCTTTCGGGATGAAGGTGATCGCTTATCATAAGCATCCTGACCGGGATAAAATGGAAGACGTCACTTTTGTGGACCTGGCTACGTGTTTCCGGGAAGCTGATGTAGTATCGTTACATTGTCCATTGAATGCAGCCAATAAAGCATTTGTAAATGCTGGATTATTATCTACCATGAAAAAAACGGCTTTCCTGGTTAATACCAGCCGTGGGCCACTGATCCAGGAGGCAGACCTGGCGAGGGCTTTAGCAGAGGGCGTTATTGCCGGCGCGGCCCTGGACGTATTGTCGGTAGAGCCGCCTTTGGCCGACAATCCGCTGGTGACTGCGCCTCATACCATTATTACCCCGCATATTGCCTGGGCTACACAGGCTGCACGAAAACGATTGATGCATACGGCTGTAGAGAATGTGAAAGCATTTTTGGGAGGGGCACCACAAAATATTATTAATTAGTATTCCCCGTGAAGCAGGTAAATATGTTTTTATGTTGTAAGCGAGCACTAAACCGCAAATCATAACCACCGGGGGATATTTCTGAAAGGAATGGTTGAAATGAATATTCCTGTAAGAAGTGAATAGGGATGGATGGACAAGGTTATAGATATGTTATTTATTTTTGAATAAACGTATCGGATACACTCATTAAGAGCAACAACTAAAATCTAATATTTACCCGCTTAAAACCAACGTACATGCAACCAAGCATTCTTTTGGCAGAGGACGATATTTTTTTTGCTAAAATAGTTAAGAGACAACTCGAACGCGCCGGTTATAATGTTACTTTTTGTGAAAATGGACAGGAAGCCTGGGAGAAATTTCAGAAACATGTTTTTGATCTTTGCCTGCTTGATGTAGTAATGCCGAAGAAGGATGGCTTTGCATTGGCACAGGATATCCGGTCAACCGACGTAAACGTTCCCATTTTATTTACTTCATCCCGGTATATGGAGCAAGACCGCTTGCAAGGTTTTGAGTCCGGTGCAGATGACTACATTGTAAAACCTTTCAACATCCAGGAATTGCTTTGCCGGGTAGATGTATACCTGAAGCGGAGCAGGCTGTTAAAGAGCGAAAGGCGCATAGTTTACACCATCAGCAACCTCGTTTTTGATTATTCTCAATATAATATTCGGCATAAAAATGCAGATTCCCATGTTCGTATGGCCCCAAAAGAAGCGGAGTTGCTTCGCTTTCTATGCGAGAATTCAAACAAAAAGCTAAAAAAAGATGATATCCTGACTTGTATCTGGGGGCAGGATGATTTCTTCTCATCACGTGTTATGGACGTTTACCTGACCAGGCTTCGTAAGCACATTGCACAGGATCCTGCTGTAAAACTCGAAACCTACCATGGCAAGGGACTGATGTTTATCGCGGATGACCTGGATCGTTCACACACCATCTTTAAGATTTAGCTGTTTTTGGTTTGGTTAACTCCATCCAATGGAAAACGTCCGCTGTAATGGCGGACGTTTTCTTTTTATATGTTGATAAACAACTATTTCAGATTGTAGAAAACCTGCTGCACGTCTTCATCCTGTTCCAGGCGGTCTACCAGTTCCAGCACTTCTTTTGCCTGTTCGTCATTCAATTCAACGGTAGTAGTAGGAATGCGTTTCAGCTCAGAGCTGATTACTTCCAGGCCTTTATCATCGAGGGCCTTGGCCATATTGCCAAATTCGGTAAATGCCGCGCGGATAATGATATTGCCTTCGCTATCTTCCCCTATTTCTTCCAGACCAAAATCTATCAGTTCCAGTTCCAGGTCTTCCAGGTTTTGTCCGGCATTTTTTACTTTGAATTCACCTACACGGTTAAACAGGAAGCCCACTGAGCCGCTGTTACCCAGGCTGCCTCCACCTTTGGTGAAGTGCATACGGAGGTTGGCCACCGTACGGGTGGTATTGTCGGTAGCGGTATCAATCATTACTGCCACACCATGAGGAGCATAGCCTTCATATACCACCTCTTCGTAATCAGTTTTGTCTTTACCCATGGCACGCTTGATAGCAGCGTCTACACGGTCTTTAGGCATGTTAACACTCTTGGCATTGAGAATGCAGCGGCGGAGTGCAGGGTTATTATCCGGATCAGGGCCGGAAGCTTTTACAGCTATGGCTATTTCTTTTCCGATTCTTGAAAATGCTTTCGCCATCTTGTCCCAGCGGGCAAACATGGTCGACTTTCTTACTTCAAATATTCTTCCCATTGGAGTGGTATATAATTAGTACTTGTAAAAACAGAACGCAAAAATAAGGATTTTCAAATTCAGGAGTAGGCTGATTTAGGGATTTAACTTAAAAGCGGCGAACAAAACGACCCTAATGATTCGTTTTGTTCGCCGCTTTTAGCTATTTTTTGTCACCCCAGGGGCTATTTTTGATCCATCATTTTACGAGCTTTACTGTGCTTCACACTATATCCAAAGTAGATCAGGAAGCCGATACCCAGCCATACGAAGAGGCGGGCCCAGTTTTCCAGTCCAAGGCTGATAATCATAGTGAGACAGAAAATTGCTCCCAGTGCAGGGATAAACGGTACCAACGGTGTTTTGAAGGCACGCGGTGCATTAGGATTATTCTTACGCATTACAATTACTCCGATACAAACCAGCACAAAGGCGAAGAGGGTACCAATGCTGGTCATATCGCCCACTACGTTATCCGGTACAAATGCGGCAAACAGGCTTACAAAGACAAAGAACATCCATTGTGAGCGGTAAGGCGTATGATATTTAGGATGCAGGCGGGCAAAAATGGGCGGTACCAGTCCATCGTTACTCATAGAGTAGAATACCCTTGTCTGGCCCAGCAACATTACCAGGATTACGGAGGAGAAACCTGCGAGGATTGCTACAGTAATGAAGGTAGACAACCAGCCGTAACCAGTCATATAAGTGTCGATCACGTAAGCAACAGAAGCTTCACCACCTGCTTTCAGGAAGTCCTGGAACGGTGCGATACCTGTAAGTACAAACGAAAACAAGATATATAATACAGTACAGATGGCCAAAGACACCAGGATACCGATAGGCATGTTTTTCTTAGGGTTCTTGGTTTCCTGCGCAGCAGTAGATACGGCGTCGAAACCAATGAAAGCAAAGAATACTACTCCGGCACCTCTTAGTACCCCGCCCCAGCCATGGTTCCAGAAGTTGGAGTAATCAACGATCTGGCCATTGTGCATTTTAACGGTTCCGGCGGTAGCTGGAATGGTGAATGCAGCATGGTTAGCAGGGTTGATAAACTGCCATCCAAGTACGATGAACATCAGTACAATGGATACTTTGGTAATAACGATGATGTTATTAACAATAGCAGATCCCTGGGTACCTCTGATCAGCAGGAGCGTGAGCGCTAGCAAAATAAAGAGGGAAGGGACGTTCATGATACCGTGTACACCTGCGTCGGATACCTCGAAAGGGCTATGGCTCCATTCATAGGGAATGGTGACATGGAAAACGTTGCTGAGTAGTTTATTCAGGTATTGTGACCAGCCAATGGCTACAGTGGCTCCTGCCAGCGCATATTCCAGCACCAGGTCCCAGCCAATGATCCAGGCAATAAATTCTCCTAAAGTAGCATAAGAATAAGTGTAGGCGCTTCCGGCAATAGGTATCATGGAAGCAAATTCGGCGTAACAGAGGCCTGCAAGGGCGCAGCCAATAGCAGCAATAATAAAGGAGATAGTAACAGCGGGTCCGGCATGTTGCCCGGCGGCAGCAGCTGTTCTAACAAACAGACCAGCCCCGATGATAGCACCTATTCCAAGGGCTATCAATGAACCCGCGCCAAGCGTCCTTTTCAGTCCCTTGTCGGATTCTCCGGCTTCGGCCGTTAAAACAGAGAGCTGTTTTTTTACGAATAGTTTGCTCATACGCAATCTTATTGTGGTTGATGTTTTAAGGTAGTTTAGTTCTTGTTGTTTTGTTGTTGGTCGCCAAATATAATATCTAAAATCAAAAAGAGATACTTTTATTTTAGCCACTAACGCGCATCTTTAGTCGCCAAACCTTATTTTTGGGAAATTTTCCGGTTACAACTTTTAATTATTTCAAGTAAAAATTCTTGCTCCGCATGAAGAAATCGTCGAATCTGCTTACCCTGTACATTTTCATTGCCATGATCATCGGGATAGGTACCGGTTATTCGGTATTCCTGGCTTATGGCAATGCTGCCACGCCGGCAGGTACCAAAGACACACCGCAGATCTTCGCTGATAACATTTCTATACTGACAGACATCTTCCTGCGCCTGGTAAAGATGATCATTGCCCCGCTGGTATTTTCTACCCTGGTGGTAGGAGTAGCCAAGCTGGGAGATATAAAAGCGGTTGGACGTATTGGTGGAAAGACAATGCTGTGGTTTATCAGTGCAACCTTTGTATCATTGTTTCTGGGTTTGGTGCTCGTGAATATTATGAAACCGGGGATATCGCTGCAATTACCCCTGCCGGATGAACATGCCTCTTCCGGTATTGCCAAGGCAGATATGACCCTGCGGGGATTTTTTCATCACGTGGTGCCAGACAGTGTGATAGATGCGATGGGCAGGAACGAAATATTACAGATTGTAGTATTTGCTGTTTTCTTCGGGGTGGCAGCTGCTGCCATTGGTGAAAAGGCAATGCCGGTAGTAAAGTTGCTGGATAGTGTTGCCCATATTATGCTGAAAGTGACGGGTTTTGTGATGAATTTTGCTCCGTTTGCGGTATTTGGCGCTATGGCGGGCATCATTGCGGTGAAGGGGCCTATCGTGCTGGTTACCTACGGCAAGTTTATTATCCAGTTTTATATAGGCTTGCTGAGTTTGTGGGCAGTTATTGCCTTTGTGGGGTGGTTAATTTTAGGCAAGCCGGTATTCAGGCTGCTGGGTATGATTAAAGATCCCTTGTTGCTGGCATTTGGTACTGCGAGTAGTGAAGCTGCCTATCCCCGTACTATGGAGGAACTGGAAAAATTTGGTTGTGACAACCGGATTGTGAGCTTTGTGTTACCGTTGGGCTATTCCTTTAACCTGGACGGTTCCATGATGTATATGACCTTTGCCAGCCTGTTTATTGCGCAGGCATATAATATGCACCTCTCTATAGATCAACAGATTACCATGTTACTGGTGTTAATGATTACCAGTAAAGGGATTGCCGGCGTGCCACGTGCTTCCCTGGTAGTAATTGCGGGTACTTTATCGATGTTTCATATCCCGGAGGCGGGGCTTCTTTTATTGCTGGGAGTAGATCACCTGTTGGACATGGGCCGCTCTGCTACCAACGTTATTGGCAATGCCATGGCTACCGCTGTAGTTTCCAAGTGGGAGAACAAACTTAGCACCGGAGATGCGCCTAAGGCCTAACTTAACAAATGCGTAACACATTAATGGTTATTTTACCGATTCAGAACAAGAAATAGCGTATTTAGCATGGACCAGATTTTTGAGTTTTTTAAACACCTCATTAATCCCTCGTGGATTATTGAACATGGTGGCCTCTACCTGTTGCTGGCAATTATTTTTGCAGAAACGGGTCTTTTTATTGGTTTCTTCCTGCCGGGCGATTCCCTGCTTTTTGTGGCGGGTATCTACAGCAAAGATCTTTGCCACAGCTTCTTTGATCTGCCTTTTGCGGTGATCATGTTGTTGATTGCCATTGCCGGTGTGTTGGGAAACATGGTAGGCTTCTGGTTTGGTAGAAAATCCGGTCCTGTGTTATTTAAGAAAAAGGATACTTTCTTCTTTAAAAAGAAGCACCTGATCCAAGCCCACGAATTTTTCGGTAAATATGGTGGCGGCGCTATTTTCTTCGCGCGGTTCCTGCCTATCATCCGTACGTTTGCACCAATTGTAGCGGGTATTGCGGAAATGGATGCCAAAAAATTCATGTTGTTTAATATTGTAGGTTCTTTTGCCTGGGTATTTTCCATGATGCTGGCCGGCCATTACCTGGATAAGGCTTTCCCGAATTTGAAAGAGCACCTGGAGCTGATCATCCTGGTGATTATATTAATTACCACCTTGCCGGTACTGATCAAGGTGATATTTGGCAAAACAAAACACTCGCCCACTGCCCCTCACCAGGAACCCGCAGAAAAAACAGATTCTTCATTATAATTTTTTATATCTTTAAAAGGGCCTTTTTAAAAGGCCCTTTTTTATTAATTCCCGTTATAATTATTGTCAACCAAACTAACAATGAAGACCGATAATCGTTCTGTTTCTATTTTCAATATAGCCGTTATAGTTGCTTCACTAGGCTATTTCGTGGATATTTATGATCTTTTACTGTTTACCATCGTGAGGGTACCAAGTTTAAAGTCGCTGGGACTTCCGCAGAGCGAAATTGATGCGGGGGCAGGCATGCTTTTAATCAATATTCAAATGGTGGGGCTGTTGATTGGTGGAATTTTCTGGGGTATTATAGGAGATAAAAAAGGCCGGCTGAGCGTATTATTCGGTTCTATTCTCATTTATTCTATTGCCAATATTGCCAACGGTTTTGTACATGGCATCAACGGCTATATATTATGGCGTTTTGTGGCGGGCTTTGGGCTGGCCGGTGAGCTGGGAGCAGGTATTACGCTGGTATCTGAGATACTACCCAAGGAGAAGAGGGGATATGGTACTATGATTGTGGCCACTGTTGGGGTATCGGGCGCCGTGGCAGCCAACCTGATAGCTAAGCTGGTGGGCGATTGGCGTATCTGTTATTTTATAGGTGGAGGATTGGGGCTGGCGTTGCTGGTGCTGCGGGTAAGTGTAATGGAGTCGCATTTATTTAATGCGGTGAAGGAATCTACGGCGTCGAGAGGAAGTTTGGTGGCCTTATTTAACAACCGGGAACGGTTTATGAAGTACCTGAAATGTATGTTGCTGGGCACTCCTACCTGGTTTGTGGTAGGTATCCTCATTGCATTTTCGAATAAGTTTGCGACTGTCATGAACGTACAGGGGGCCATTAATCCTGGTGATGCAGTAGCTTTTTGTTATGCGGGCCTGGTGCTGGGTGATTTTACAACCGGGTTATTGAGCCAGGTATGGCAAAGCCGGAGAAAGGTGATGTTGTTGTTCCTGTTGCTGACTGGTGTGATGGTAGCCGTTTACCTGAATTTACATGGGGCTGCTACCTGGGTATTTTATACTGTTTGCTTTATACTGGGCTTCAGCGTTGGGTTCTGGGCTATTTTTGTAACCATTGCAGCAGAGAGTTTTGGCACTAATTTACGCGCTACCGTGGCTACTACGGTGCCTAACTTTGCGCGGGGTATGCTGCCGTTGATATCACTATTATTTATAAACGTGCAAAAACACTTTACTTTCCTGCAAAGCGGTGCTATCGTAGCGGTAGTATGTATAGGGATTGCTTTAATTACTGCCTGGAACGTGGAGGAAACATTTGGTAAGGACCTGAATTACCTGGAAGAAATTTAGTGATAGCTTTCCAGCATCTTATCTAGTAATTTGTTCAGCTGTATTATTTCTTTTTCATTGAGTGACTGGAGGGTATTGTCCAGTTGACCGATTTCAGTATCTATTTGTTTTAGCAGTTGCAGGCCTTTGTCGTTGATGCGAACATCGACGGCGCGCCTGTCCATTTCGCTGTTTTTGCGTTCTATCAGGTCGGCTTTGCGAAGGCGTTCCACCAGTCGGGATACATCACTCATTTTGTCGAGCATTCTGTCTTTCAGCACGTTGATGCTGGCAGCTTTGGGATGTTGTCCGCGAAGGATGCGCAGTATATTAAACTGCTGCATGGTGATGCCGTATTGTTTAAAGAATTGCTGGTGCCGGGCGGTAACCCAGTTACCTATAAAAATCAGGCTGACGAGGCCGCGCTGATTTTCGCTTTCAAAAGATTTTTGTGTTATCAGTTTTTCCAGGTTAGACATACGTTGAGAGTTAAACCAAATTTGGTGAAACGGATTTAGAAGTGTTTCATTTATACTGCTTTAGTCATCTTTTCAGGATGGGGTAAAATTACGAATAAAAAAAGAATTGCAGGTTTTGTCTTGTGGTTGATAAGGCAGAAGATCCTGATTTTATCGTGGCAGTGGGGAAATGATGAGCGGAGATAGAAGGGATGTTTTCCACATCTATCTCCGCTGTATGCGTTGGTAGGCTATTATGCAGTAGCAGACTGCATTTTATCCAATACGTCCATTACTTCTTTTACATGTTGGGCAGAGGTATTGAGTGATTCTTTTTCAGCCTCATTGAGTTGAAGCTCTATGATTTTTTCGATACCGTTTTTGCCTAAAACTACGGGAACGCCCAGGTAGATATCTTTCAGGCCATATTGGCCGGTAAGCCAGGCGCACACCGGGAAAATACGTTTTTCGTTTTTTACGATGGCTTCCACCATTTGGGCTGCGGCGGCGCCGGGAGCGTACCAGGCGGAAGTACCCAGGAGGTTTACTATCTCACCACCCCCAACTTTCGTGCGCTGGATAATAGCTTCCAGTTTGTCGGCTGTTACCAGTTCTGTTACGGGAATACCGCTTACAGTGGTATAGCGGGGAAGGGGTACCATGGTATCGCCATGTCCGCCCATGAGGATCGCTTGTATATCTTTGGGAGAGCAGCCTATTTCATCGGCCAGGAAAGCGCGGTAGCGGGCAGTATCCAGGATACCAGCCATACCGAATACTTTGCTGCTGTCTTTTTTAGCCGTGAGATAGCTGCAGTAGGTCATTACATCCAGCGGGTTGCTCACAATGATAATGATCGCGTCCGGAGAATGTTTGGTAATATTTTCAGTCACCGATTTCACAATGTTGGCATTGGTAGAAATCAGATCGTCTCTGCTCATACCTGGTTTACGGGGAAGCCCTGACGTAATCACCACCACATCACTATTGGCAGTTTTAGTGTAGTCGTTGGTCACCCCTGTAATTTTGGTGCTGTAATAATCAATGGGAGCCTGTTGCCATGTATCCAGCGCCTTACCTTCAGCCGTTCCTTCTTTGATATCCAATAAAACCACCTCCTGTAGAAAATCTCTGTGGGCCAGTACGTTAGCGCATGTGGCACCTACATTTCCGGCTCCTACTACTGTAACTTTCATCTTGTCTATAGCTTTAAAAGTGAAGAATGAATGTGATTAAACAAATGTAATGATTCGGCATTACAATAACCGGCCGGGCATGCACATTTTAACAAGGTTTATTTGTGCAGGTAATACAGCAGGGAATCTATCTTAGCTGTTCCTTCAAAACCTTTTACAAACTGTTGTTTCTTATTATATATGTATAAACCAGGGAAATAATGGAGATCATAGAAGTACATGATCTGCCGGGTAGGTTCGCTGGCCATGGTGATTGTCGGATAATTTTTGATTTTGTATTGGTCGTAATATTCCTTCATTTGTTCCACTTTGAAGGGGGTGACCATCAGGATCTGTGTTTTCTGGAATTTGTCGATATTCTTCAGGAGATCTTCTGTCAGGTGTTTACAATGGTCGCAATCAACGCTGAATATGAATAACATGGTTTTTTCCCCTTTACGCAGGTCGTTTTTGGTGATGGTATGGCCATCTACCAGGGTGAGGGGAAAAGCCGGGATGATCGGATATTGTAAATAAGCTGGTTTGGTAGGGGGAGTAGCAGTTTGAGCCTTCAAAAACACGGGTAAACAGCTTAAAATTGCGAAAAACACGTAGCGCATACGAATAAAAGTTTCTTGATTTGAGTTTAAATTTACCGGATAAATGTCATTTATTGCATAAAAAAGACGAAAATTGGGCCGAAAAGGAACGAATCTATCTAATTTTGGGAATTAGATGCTTGTTCATATGCGAAAATTTTTACTTTTGCAATCCGTATAAATTTTTAACTTAAAATCAGTAACCTAAATTTATGGCTACCACCGCAGATATCAGAACAGGATTAATTATCAAACTGGATAACAGTTTGTATTCTGTTGTAGAGTTTGGTCAGAATAAAACCGCCCGTGCAGCCGCAAAGGTTTGGGCTAAATTGAAGGGCGTTGACAATAGCCGTTCTATAGAGCATACATGGAACTCCGGAGATACTATTTTCCCTATCCGTATTGAAAAGAAAGCTTTCCAGTTTTTATATAAAGACGATACCGGCTACAATTTCATGGATAATGAAACTTTTGAACAGATTGCTATGCCGGAGAATGCGATCGATGCGCCTCAATTCCTGAAAGAAGGCCAGGAAGTGAGCGTACAAATCAACACAGAAACAGAACAGTACATGGCGGTAGAATTACCGGATAAGATTGTAGTACTGGTAACTTATTCTGAGCCAGGTGTAAAGGGTGATACGGCTACACGTACCCTGAAACCAGCTACTGTTGAAACAGGTGCGACTGTAATGGTGCCACTGTTTGTGGAAGAAGGGGAAATGATCCGTGTGAACACCAAGAATGGTGAATATATCGAAAGAGTAAAAGGGTAATAGCATTTTTTTTAATTTTTGATTGACTGACAGGAATGTTGTTTCCAGGAGGATTTCCTGTGGAACAGGGTTCCTGAACGTGTGAATCGAATTTTCATATTCTATATTTCTAAACCAAAAACTGTCTACATGGACTTTAAACAGATTCAGGAACTGGTAAAAATGATCAATAAATCAAATATCAGTGAACTGAGCATTGAACAGGACAAGTTTAAGATTACAATAAAACAAAAGGATAACGAAGTACAACAGGTAATCACTGTTCCTGCCGCCGTGGCAACTGCCGCCGTACAGCCTGTAGCCCCTGTTGCTCCTGCAACAGCTCCTGCCGCCTCTGCAGCTCCCGCTGCTGCTCCTGCAGCACCTGCAAAGGCCGACAACCTGGTAACGATCAAATCTCCTATGATCGGAACCTTTTACCGCAGTGCCGGACCAGACAAAGCTCCATTCGTAAATGTGGGTGATGAGGTATCTTCCGGTAAAGTGGTGTGCATCATCGAGGCAATGAAGTTATTCAACGAGATAGAGAGTGAAGTGAGTGGAAAAATCGTGAAAGTACTGGTAGATGATGCATCTCCTGTAGAATACGACCAACCTTTATTTTTAGTTGAACCATAATAATAGCCTTTACCGTTAGCCTTTGGCATTCAGTATTATATACAATACTGACCGCTGAAGGCTAATCGCTAAAAGCTAACTGCTATTATTAACTTATAAGGAAAACAATGTTCAAAAAAATATTGATTGCCAATCGTGGTGAAATTGCCCTTCGGATTATCCGTACCTGTAAGGAAATGGGTATCAAAACGGTGGCAGTTTATTCTACTGCAGATAAAGACAGTTTGCATGTGAAATTTGCCGATGAAGCGGTATGCATAGGTAAACCACAGAGTACAGAGTCTTATCTGAATATCCCTCACCTGATGGCAGCTGCTGAAATTACCAATGCAGATGCTATTCACCCAGGGTATGGCTTCCTGGCCGAAAATGCCCGTTTTGCCGAAATCTGCGGCGAGCATGGCATCAAATTCATAGGTCCCACACCGGAGATGATCCGTAAAATGGGGGATAAGATGACGGCGAAAGAAACCATGATTGCTGCGGGTGTACCTGTTATTCCGGGTTCTGATGGTTTGTTACAGAGCGTGGACGAAGCAAAGGCGCTGGCAAAAAGCATGGGGCTGCCGGTTATCCTGAAAGCCACTGCTGGTGGTGGTGGTAAAGGTATGCGTGTAGTATGGGAAGAAAGTGAGTTGGAAAATGCCTACAACATGGCCAAGAACGAGGCCCGCGCGGCTTTCAGTAATGACGGTATCTACATGGAGAAATTCGTGGAAGAACCCCGTCACATTGAAATTCAGGTAGCGGGTGATCAATATGGTAAGGTATGTCACCTGAGCGAAAGGGATTGCTCTATCCAGCGTCGTCACCAGAAACTGGTAGAAGAATCTCCTTCTCCGTTTATGACGCCTGAGCTGCGTGAAAAAATGGGAGAAGCGGCTATCAAGGCAGCCAGTGCAATCAACTACGAAAGTGTTGGTACCATTGAGTTCCTGGTAGACAAACACCGTAATTTCTACTTCATGGAAATGAATACACGTATCCAGGTAGAGCATGGTGTAACGGAGGAAGTGATCAATTTTGACCTGGTAAAAGAACAGATCAAGATTGCGGCAGGTATTCCTATCTCCGGAAAAAATTATACGCCACAGATGCATGCCATCGAGTGCCGTATCAATGCGGAAGATCCTTACAATGATTTCCGTCCTTCTCCGGGAAAAATTACTACCCTGCATATTCCGGGTGGTCACGGAGTGCGTGTGGATTCACATATCTATGCTGGTTATGTTATTCCTCCGTATTATGATTCTATGGTGGCAAAAATCATCACCATGGCGCAAACCCGGGAAGAGGCGATCAATACTATGGAGCGTGCCCTGAGCGAATTTGTGATCGAAGGAGTAAAAACAACGATTCCATTCCATCAGCAGTTAATGCGTGATGAAAATTTCCGTAAGGGTAACTTTACCACTAAGTTTACAGAAACGTTTAAGCTGGTATAACGGTAACGGTTATATTATTTAGAGAAAGTCCTCCTGATCAGGAGGACTTTTTTTGTACATTTTATTTCCGATATGTTATTTCCAGGTTTACAAAATTAAACAATAGGAAATTGAGTTCTCCGTTTTTGGGGTCGCTGGCCATATTGATCTGTAGAGGTAGTCCGTAATTATTATAGTTATCGGCCACAAAGGCGTTGTTTTTACTGTAATCCACATCTATAAGCTGCCATACCGGATGCAACTGATGTGGATTTACTTTATTGTCATAAACAGGAAATACATCTTGGGAGCTGGTGACATTGTTCTGTCCTACCACGGTGGTATTGATCTTATAAGCATTACCAGCTGAATTGTAAAAAAAGGTTGTGGTTACTACATCGGCATACGTAGTTCCCAGGTATCGATAGTTGATAACCTGTGTAATCCGGTCTTGATTATCATATAGATATTTTTTAACAGAAAAAGAGTAGAGAGAGCTGATGATAGTAAGTGTACTTCTGTCGTAAGTACCAAAGTTAAAGGTGCTGTCTGTCGTTACTCTTTTTTTGTTATCCAATAGATATTTATGGGCTATCTCAAAATTGGGGTTTCCATCATAGTAGGCGCCAATAATTATTCTCAGTCTGTCTTGTGGATCGTAGCCGATCAGGAATTGTGGATAACCGGTCTGTACCTTTGATCCAATTAGGCTCACGGGGTTGTTTTTTTTGTTGTAACTGATGTTGATAGAGTCTTCAAAGAGCTGTGAGGTAAGTCCTTTTAACCGGGTGATTTCAAAAAAGGGAACGTTGGGAATGATAATAGGCGGCTTCAGGCAGCTGTTGTTGAAAAGGAGCAGGGAAGCGGCGAGCGCATAAAGCACCGGATAAATTTGTTTTTTCATACAAATTTGTTTTTTAATGAAGAATTGAGGTTAATAAAGGGGCTATCCGGAAATAGGAGATGTATTAGAAACAGGTTTAGAAAGTGAATGTGAAGTTAACAATAAAAAAGCGAAGCCCCGGATGAAAATCCGGGGCTAATCATACACCAAAACAATCTTACGGTTTTATCGCAAGAAAAGCAGCTCTCTGTATTTAGGCAGTGCCCATTTTTTGTCGTCCACCAGGAACTCCAGTTTATCGGAGTGGTAGCGGATAACATCAAAGTACGGCTTAATCTTTTCACAATAGTCTATCGCTTTTTGGCGGCTGTCGGTGAGCTTGTTGGCTACCTTACGTGCCTCAATCATAGCCTGTACATTTTCACTAATTACATTGATATGTTCAGCTATTTTAGCGGCAATTTGTTTCTGTGCTTTTACGCTGTCGTCGCCTAAGCCAATTGTTTTCAGGCCATTGATGTTGGCTACCAGTTCATTTAAGTAGCTAATAGCAGATGGCAAGATAGTGTTGGTTGCGAGGTCGCCGATAACGCGGGCTTCGATCTGCACTTTCTTCACATAATCTTCCAGCAGTATTTCGTGGCGTGCGTGCAGTTCTTTTTCGTTGTAAACGCCGGTTTCTGTGTAAAGTTGGGTGGCTTTAGGCGTGATCATTGCATCCAGCGCCTTAGGAGTGGTTTTTACGTTAGCCAAACCTCTTTTTTCCGCTTCTTTTTCCCACTCTTCACTGTATCCGTCGCCTTCGAACAGTATTTTTTCCGAATCTACAATATATTTCCGAAGAGTTTGCATAATGGCAATCTCTTTTTTCTCGCCTTTCTCGATCAGACCGTCTACTTCTGTTTTGAAATCTGTCAGGGTTTTAGCCATGATGGTGTTCAGTACAGTCATAGCAGAAGCACAGTTGGCAGAAGAACCTACCGCGCGGAACTCAAACTTGTTACCGGTGAAAGCAAAAGGAGAGGTACGGTTACGGTCGGTGTTATCCAGCATCAGTTCAGGAATATGACGGTGCAGGTCCATTTTCAGGATCGCTTCGTCTTGTTCGTCGAACTTGTTGTTTACACGGTTTTTAACTTCCTGGAGTACATCGAACAGGTATTTACCGGTAAATACAGAGATGATAGCAGGAGGAGCTTCGTTAGCACCCAGACGGAAGTCGTTGCTTGGAGAAGCGATAGCAGCTCTCATCAGGTCGGCGTAGTCATGTACCGCTTTGATGGTATTCACAAAGAAAGTGAGGAACATCAGGTTGGTTTTCGGAGTTTTACCGGGAGCCAGCAGGTTAACGCCGGTGTCGGTAGACATGCTCCAGTTGTTATGTTTACCAGAACCGTTGATGCCTGCAAAAGGTTTCTCGTGCAGTAACACTTTCAGTTTGTGACGTTTGGCCACTTTATTCATTACATCCATCAGCAGTGAGTTGTGGTCTACTGCGATGTTGATTTCTTCAAATATAGGAGCACATTCGAACTGAGAAGGAGCTACCTCGTTGTGACGGGTTCTTAAAGGAATACCCAGTTTGTAAGCTTCTACTTCGAAATCGCGCATGTAAGCGTATGCACGCTCAGGGATAGCACCGAAGTAGTGGTCTTCCAGCTGTTGACCTTTGGAAGGAGCATGACCTACCACGGTACGGCCGGTCATGATCAGGTCAGGACGGGCATTTGCCATTCCTTCGTCTACCAGGAAGTATTCCTGTTCCCAACCCAGGGTACCGGTTACTTTGGTAACGTTTTTATCGAAATAGTTACATACGTCTACTGCAGCTTTGTCCATAGCAGCCAGGGCTTTCAGCAGTGGTGCCTTGTAATCCAGCGATTCGCCGGTGTAGGAAACAAAGATAGTAGGAATGCAGAGTGTTTTACCGTAAGCCTGTTCCAGGATAAATGCAGGAGAAGAAGGATCCCATGCAGTATAACCACGTGCTTCGAAAGTAGCTCTCAAGCCGCCGTTAGGGAAGCTGGAAGCATCTGGTTCCTGTTGTACCAGTGCATCGCCATCAAAAGTTTCCAGCGCAGTACCATCACCTTTCAGGGTGAAGAAAGAGTCATGCTTTTCAGCAGTGGTACCTGTTAATGGTTGGAACCAGTGTGTGTAGTGGGTTACACCTTTCTTCATGGCCCATGCCTTCATGCCGGAAGCAATTTGCTCGGACATCTTACGTTCCAGCTTGGTGCCATTTTTAACAGAGTTCATCAGGCTTTTATAAGCCTCATCGCTCAGGTATTCCCGAACAACTTTACCGGTGAATACATTGCTGCCAAATACTTCGGTAATTTTACCGTTATGTTCGGTGAGAGTGGAGTCTACGCCAGCTAATCCTTCCAGCGCTTTGAAACGTAACGATTGCATGCTGTAAAATATTTTATACAAAAGAACGCATACCTTGCCTTAAATACAAATAAATTGTTCATTTTAATTTAAAATTTACGTTTCGGGTCTTTAAAAGACGCTTTTTTTGCTATTTGATCAAATATTTGAATGATGGGTACTGTAAAACTGATAAATTTAAAATTTATTAATATGATAGCGCTTTGCTAAAAAAGCAGTTTTCGCTCCCGAGTTCCCCTATTGTCATTTGCAGGAAAATCATGTACTTTTGCGACTTCTTTTAAATTACTCGTTTTTTATACTTAAATACATGCAAACCACCGTAGAAATTGCTGAACAGCTAGGACTTACCGCTGACGAGTTTGAACGAATTAAATCTATTTTAGGCCGTGTCCCCAATTTTACAGAACTCAGTATGTATTCTGTAATGTGGAGCGAACACTGCTCTTACAAAAATTCAATCGTTTGGCTGAAATCCCTGCCCCGCGAAGGTGACAGACTGCTGGTAAAAGCAGGCGAGGAAAATGCCGGTCTGGTAGATATCGGTGATGGCTACGCGGTAGTATTTAAAATAGAGTCGCATAATCACCCTTCCGCCATCGAACCCTTCCAGGGTGCCGCTACCGGCGTAGGAGGTATTCACCGCGATATCTTTACGATGGGTGCACGCCCCATTGCCGCACTTAACTCTCTCCGCTTCGGCAATATCAATGATAAGAAAACACAACACCTGGTTAAAGGTATTGTACACGGTATAGGACATTATGGCAACTGCTTCGGTGTACCAACCGTAGGTGGTGAAGCATATTTTGAAGACTGCTATGGTACCAACCCGCTGGTAAACGCTATGAGCGTGGGTATCGTAAAAGTTGGACAAACTGTTTCTGCTACTTCCCATGGTGAAGGCAACCCTGTTTTCATCGTAGGATCTGCTACCGGTAAAGATGGTATCGGCGGTGCTTCTTTCGCATCTGCCAACATCACGGAAGATAGCGTAGAAGATTTGCCAGCCGTTCAGGTAGGTGACCCTTTCCAGGAAAAGAAATTGCTGGAAGCTTGCCTGGAAATCATCAAAACTAATGCTATCATAGGTATGCAGGATATGGGCGCTGCCGGTATCACTTGCTCTACTGCTGAAATGAGCGCCAAAGGCGAACATGGCATGAACATCTGGTTAGATAAAGTACCTACCCGCCAGAAAGATATGAAAGCATGGGAAATGCTACTGAGCGAAAGCCAGGAACGCATGCTCATTGTTGTGAAGAAAGGACAGGAAAAAGAAATCCTCGATATCTTCGAAAAGTGGGACCTGCACTGCGTACAAATCGGTGAAGTGACCAAAGATAAAAACCTGAAGTTCTATATGAACGGCGAACTGGAGGCAGATGTTCCTGCTGAAAGTATGGTACTGGGTGGCGGCGCTCCTCAATACCACCGCGCTTATACCGAACCAGCTTACTTCGCTAAAGTAAAAGCATTCGATATTCAGAATATCCCCGATACAGAACACCCCCGTTTTGTAGCGGAAAGAATGGTGGCATTACCGAACATCGCTTCCAAGCGCTGGATCTACAATCAGTACGACAGCATGGTGGGTACCGCTAACGCCAGCACCAACGCACCAAGCGACGCTTCGATTGTATTGGTAAAACCAACTAAGAAAGCCCTGGCAGTAACTACCGACTGTAATGGTCGCTACGTATTTGCCGATCCTCATAAAGGCGGGCAAATTGCCGTAGCAGAGGCAGCACGTAATATTGTGTGCTCTGGTGGCGAGCCTGTAGCGATTACCAACTGCTTAAATTTCGGTAACCCTTACGATCCGGAAGTATACTATCAGTTTGTACACGCTGTACAAGGTATGGGTGAAGCCTGCCGTAAATTTAATACACCTGTTACCGGTGGTAACGTTAGCTTCTATAACCAGTCGCCCGATGGTCCTGTATACCCTACTCCAACCATTGGTATGGTAGGCGTACTGGATAGCATGGATCAACGTATCACTCTGGACTTTAAAGAAGAAGGTAACCTGTTATACCTGGTAGGCCGTAGCCGCAACGATATCAGCAGCTCTGAATACCTGCACAAAATTATTGGTATCGAATACAGCCCTGCACCGCATTTCAACCTCGATGAAGAACTGCACCTGCAACAGGCGATCACCAAACTGAATAAGGCCGGCCTGATTGAATCAGCACACGACGTAAGCGATGGTGGCTTATTTATTACCCTGCTGGAAAGTGCCATGCCACGTGGACTGGGCTTTGAACTGACGCTCAACAATAAATTCCGTAAAGATGCTTACCTCTTCGGGGAAAGCCAGAGCCGTGTAGTTATCTCTGTTAAACCGGAAAATAAAGAGAAGTTTGAAGCGCTCATGCACAGCCTGGTAGATGCTTCTGACGTATCGGTGCGTCATGAGAAACTGGGTGTGGTGACCGGCGAAGGTATCAAAGTAAACGGGGAAGACTGGGGCACTGTAAGTACCTGGAAACAAACCTACGATACCGCGATTGAAGAACATCTGAAGAAAGCATAAGCATTAGCTGAAGCATAAAAAGAAAGCGGCGATTGATCATATCAATCGCCGCTTTCTTTTTATGCCGGTATTTGTCTAGAAACCATATTTAAACCCAATATTCATTCGGGCGCCACTGCCTTTTATATACGAATCAGTACGTACTCTCGCCTGCGACATCACCGGATAATAGTCAGCATTCAGGAGGTTATCCACGCCCAGGCGAACAGACATGTTTTTATTAAAACGGTAGCCCGTATAAAAATTCACCAGGTAAAAATCACTTACAGGGCCATTCCCCAGGTCATATTCTTTGGTGTTAGGATTAGGATCGAAGCGTTTGCGTATGCCGGAGTAAATGTAGTATACGCCCAGGTCCCAGCTTTTTAGTGGGGAATAGCTCACATTTACCGTCAGTTTATCCGGGGATATACGGGTGGTGGGTAAGTAGGTATGTATGCCATTCACATCTTTCTTTCCTTCCACGTGAGCGTAAGCGGTGTTGGCAGAAAGATTTGGGAGGAACTGGTAACCGGCGGTCAGTTCAAAACCTTCTACACGTTCAGGTGCACGTTCCGGCACCGCTACGCCATTCACATCTTTCAAGCTGGTGCCCAGGGAGGAAGTACTGATGAAATAGGAGCCGGAAGCATTGAATTTGCCGATGCTGCTATTAAAGCCAGCTTCATAATTGTTGGTAATAATGGCTTTTGTTTCGATGGTGTTGATGCTGGTGGTGCCGTTGCTGACTGCTTTTGCCAGCCGCAGCGTACGGCCCAGGTCGTAGAGTGAAAAGCTCTGTGAGTAACTGACGAATGGATTAAATGCCGGGAATTTGGTATAACGCAGGCCGGCATTGAATACCAGGGCTTCGTAAGGGAGGTTGCCACCTTTTACGAAAACACCGCCGGCATAGTTGCCAAATTTGATTGTCGTATAATCAGGGATGTGTAAGGAGATATTTTCGTACCGTACACCTGCTTTCAACAGGAAGTCTTTAAAGAGATAAGTTTTTAGCTGTGCATAAGGCGCATAGTTCTTCATATTCATCTCCGGTACAAAAGAACGGCCATCCGTAAGCGGTTGAGAGGTTTTATCGTTAAGGATATCCACTCCCCAGGTAACGTCGCCAAAGAGGTTGGGATGGAAGTTGAATATGGTATTGAAATTCACCCGGGCGCCCATTTTACGGGAGCTGATAGCAGAGTTGCCAGGAGGCGCATAGAAATCGGAATATTCAAATACTGTGTAGAAATCCTGGTAGTAAAGGTTTACGCCCAACGAGGTGTTTTTGAAAATGTTTTTATTAGTGTAGTTCAGAGCGGCATTGTGGTTATACGGAGTACCCTGCCTGTCGCCGGGACTGGTACCGGGTATACCGATAATGGGACTAACGCCGAATTTACCACCGTTATTTACATAGGTGCTGTATTGCATGCTGCGGTAATAGTTATACATCACTTCAACGCGGTTGTCGGTATTGATATCATAACCCAGTTTTGCGAAGGCGTTCACATTTTTATTCTGGCTGAGCGACTGGAAAGGGGCAATCACTTCTCCATTGGCATCTTTATTCACGCCGGTTTTTTCGTAAGTGCCGCTTACCACGTAGTCGAATTTGTTGATTTTCCCGGTAAAGTTTTGGGAGATGCGACCGCCAAGGCTACCCGATGGATGGGTTAATGAACCGTTGCCGCTGATATCGGTGCTTCCGCTGAAACGTTGATTGGTATTGGCTTTGATGGTAATGAAATTGATAATGCCGCCATCGGCGCCATTACCATAAATAGCAGTCGATCCTTTAATTACTTCCACTCTTTCTATGACGGATACATCGATGCTGCGTATATCTTTATCGCCATTGCGTAGCGGAGTAGATTGGGGAATACCGTCGATCATGATGAGCATGCCGCGTCCACGCAGGGTTTGACCCTTATTGGTGGAGGTGTTGGTACCGAGGGTGAGACCGGGTACATTCATACTCAACAGTTGATTGATGTCGGTCGTGATGGTACTTTGTTCCCTGAGTTGCTTCCCTGAAATGATGGTAATGGAAGAAGGAACGGTGCCCAATGTTTCTTTATTACGGCTGGCGGTTACCACTACTTCGTTGAGGCCAACATCTGAGGGCTGTATGGTGAGATGTAGCGTGGTAATGCTATCCTGTATGGTAATGTTTTGTTCCAGCGTTTTATAGCCCGTACCGGTGGCCAGTAGTTGATAAGTGCCTGGTTTTACGTCGTTTAATGTAAAGCTGCCGTTAGTATTGGTGAGCGCGTGTTTTTGTGTGCCGGCCAGGTAAATCCTGAGCATAGGAATGGCAGTTTGTGCCGTATCTTTTACGGTACCTTGTATTTTTTGTGCGGCCAGCTGTAAAGTGGCCATGATAGCTGTTATTCCCAGGAACAAAATCTTCTTCGTCATCTGTAGCGGTATTATATCCGGTGTGTTTTAATAATGAACTTTCTGCGGTACCAGATCAGGAAGCCTGAAATGGACAATATGCCAGGGGTTAAGGCAAGGAATGAGTAAAGTATTTTCAGGAATATGCCGCCATAGTTGCCAAAGTGAAGTGGCGCGATGCTGGCATTGAAGCGGTCGCCCAGGGAGGCTTTGCTGAAGTCGACCGTTTTTTTGATATGGCCGTCGGCGGTCAGAAATACCGACGAGGCATATTCTCCAAAGAAGGTGGATTCATGTGCATGGCCAAGGAACCGGGCCGGATCGCCTGCTTTTTTCGGTGGACGGATACCAACAACCTGGAAGCCGGGTATAGCCGATTGCGCGATGGGGAGGAGCTGGTCATAGTTGCCGTTGAAGGGAACGCTGGTATACCCGTTTACCGTACTTTTCCGGGCATCCAGCACTTTCTGTTCCATCATGAAGCCTGTGAAAGATATTACGGCATTGAACAGAAGCGCCCATACGCCCAGGATGCGGTGCAGGTTACGCCAGCGCCTGGTACGATTATGCCATTCCAGTTTGAGCCGGAAGGTGAGTACTTTCCCCATGGCATGGCGGTAAACAAAAATCCCGGTGAGTACGGATAAGAATAGCGCTATTCCGGTGATTAAGACGATTGTAGCCCCTGTTTTGCCGCTTAGCAGGGTAAAGTGCAGGTATAGTATATAGCCTGTTAAATGGTCTGTATTCGCATATTGTTGTAATATTTTGCCGGTAAAAGGATCCAGGAAGACATATACCTTGTGGTCCGCCGTATAGTCGGCTCTGAGTATTGCGCTTTCGTTCGGCGCGTGGGGAATTTTGACGAAAAAGAGATAAGGATTTCCCGGAAGCGTGTGCCGGGTATTTTCCAGCAGTTGTTGCAGGGGCAGGCGGTTTGCCTGGGCAGTAACGTGGTAGGCATGCTGATTGGATGCATGTTCTATTTCATCGCTGAATACCAGCAGGCTGCCGGTAATGCTCATCAACAGCAGTATGGATCCTGCTACCAGGCCCAATATGCGGTGCAGGCGAAAAAATTGTTTAGTCCATTGCATCTTCACGGCAATCGTTTTATGTCCCTTATCAGTTTGACCTTACATCTCTGTGTCCACGAAAGTGGTATAGGTGGTACTATGAACGCGGTTTTAACCTTTCTAAATAGTTAAATGACTGAGTATGTATTGATTCCGCCGCAAAATTACAGCATCTTGATCCGGGAGGACTTACGCAAAAGGGAAAAATATTGATCAGATTGGGAAAAAAGAAGGCGTTTTAAGGTGTTAGTGATTTATTGTTGCAGTCTGAACCTTTAACAAGCTATTAACAAAATGGCACCTTTGTGTGATAGTTTTTGCTGAAAACTGACCTACTTTTGGTAAGCATCGATGATGATGCAGAAATGAATTAGAAATAACTTATCCCTATAAAATATTTGGAATCACTTGGTTATTCCAATTTCTATGAAAACCATTTGTTCTCTACCATGTCCTGATGAAATCTAATGAAAAATTACACCTAGTGAAAGAACGATTTGAAGTGAGGGCTGAGTAACATCAGCCCTTTTGTATTTTGGTAGCTGTACCTGACCTCCCTGTTGCTATAACCCCTCTGGCCTTTTCCCGTTTTTTAATAGAAAAGCCTTCCCGAATAAGCAGGAAGGCTTTTTATATTTTATGCGTGACAGCAATTATACCATTGGAATTTCTGCTACCTCATACACTTTCTCATCCAGTTTAGCTTTGGTTTCGCTAAATGCTTTGAGGGTCAGTTCAATATCCTCATCGCTGTGGGCAGCGGTAGGGATCAGGCGATAAATAATCTGGCCTTTAGGAATTACCGGGTATACCACGATGGAGCAGAAAATATTGTAGTTTTCGCGCAGATCGAGGCACATAGCGGTTGCTTCTGGAATATCGCCCTGCAGGTAGATAGGCGTAACCGGCGAATTGGTTCTGCCGATATTGAATCCACGTGCTTTCAGGCCATTCTGCAGTTTATTTACATTATCCCACAGTTTGGCTTTCATTTCCGGGTGCTCACGCATCAATTGTACACGTTTCAGGTGTCCAATCACGATGGGTAAGGGAATAGATTTAGCAAAGATCTGGGAACGCATGTTGTAGCGCAGGTAATTGATGATGGCTTTTTCGCCGCTGATGAATGCGCCGATAGAAGCGCCAGACTTTGCGAAGGTATTGAACAGCAGGTCAATTTTGTCCTGAACACCTTGTTCTTCGCCAGTACCAGCACCGGTTTTACCCATAGTACCAAATCCGTGAGCATCATCTACCAACAGGCGGAACTCATATTTATCTTTGAAAGCGGCAATTTCTTTCAGTTTACCCTGGTCGCCGGCCATGCCAAATACGCCTTCAGTTACCACGAGTATACCACCACCCTGGTTTTTAGCCAGTTCAGTTGCACGTTTCATTTGTTTGTCGAAATCTTCCATATCGTTATGCTTGAACACATAACGTTTTCCGGGGTGCAGACGCAAACCATCCAGGATACTCGCGTGGCACTCTGCGTCATATACGATTACGTCTCTACGGCCCACAATAGCGTCAATGGCACTCATGATACCCTGGTAGCCATAGTTCAGTAAAGTAGTGGCTTCTTTGCCCATGTAATCGGACAGTTCATTTTCCAGCTGCTCGTGGTAGTTGGTATTGCCGCTCATCATACGCGCTCCCATTGGAGACGCCATCCCAAAGTCTGCGGCAGCCTGGGCGTCAGTGGCACGCACTTCCGGGTGGTTGGCCAGGCCCAGGTAGTTGTTCAGGCTCCAGACAATCTTTTCATTGCCACGGAATTTCATGCGGGGGCCTATTTCTCCTTCCAGTTTAGGAAATGCAAAATAGCCATGGGCTCTGTCTGAATGCTCCCCGATAGGGCCCAAATGTTTCAGCAGTTTCTCGAAAATATCCATACGATATATTATGTAATGGTTAATTCATTCCATTTAAAATGGACACAAAGGTATTAAAATAATAGTTTTTGTAAACTTGATCCGCATTTGAGGTACCCTTCCATGTGGAAAATACCGTCTTATGTAATTGTTTTACAGTGACTTTTAAATACACAAAATCAGATGAAATTTACACATTTCCTGGCTGCTGCCCTGTTGTTTCCTATCATGACTATACAGGCGCAGAAAGCAACCTCCCCCAAACCATTTAACCATCGGACCACCGCCACCGGCAACAAAAAAGCGGAGAAACCCAGGTTGGTAGTGGGTGTAGTTGTAGATCAAATGCGCTGGGACTACCTGTACCGCTATAGTAACCGGTACACAACAGGAGGATTTAAAAGGTTGTTGCGGGAAGGTTTCTCCTGTGAAAATACCCTGATTAATTATACTCCCACCATTACCGCATGTGGCCATACTTGTGTGTATACCGGCTCTGTTCCGGCCATCCATGGTATTATCGGCAATACCTGGTACAGCCCCGAACTGGGTCGTACAGTATACTGTGCGGAAGATACCACGGTGAATACCATCGGCAGCAGCTCTGCTGCAGGGAAAATGAGTCCCCGTAACATGCTGGTGACTACGATCGGCGATGAGCTGAAAGTATCCAACAACTTCCAGAGCAAAGTAGTAGGCGTTGCCATCAAAGACCGTGGGGCTATTTTGCCTGCCGGACATAGCGCCAATGCGGCTTTCTGGTACGATGCCAGTACCGGCAACTGGGTAAGCAGCACCTACTATATGAATGAATTACCGGGCTGGGCGCAGGAATTTAATAACCAGCACTACCCGCAGCAATATCTTAATAAGCCGTGGACTACCTTGTACCCGGTATCTACCTATACCCTCAGTACAGCAGATGAAAAAGCTTATGAGGGCAAGTTTAAAAATGCCACTAGCACTTCTTTCCCCCATGCTTTGGGTGATATGGCCAACAGCGCCATCGCTGCTTCTCCATTTGGCAATACGATGACGCTGGAATTTGCAAAGAAAGCCATCGAAGCATATGATATGGGGAAAGGTAATGTAACAGATTTCCTGGCGGTAAGCCTTTCTTCTACCGATTATGTAGGTCACCAGTTTGGTCCCAATTCCGTAGAAATAGAAGATACGTACTTGCGGCTGGACCAAGACCTGGCTACTCTATTCAACTACCTGGATGCCAAAGTGGGCAAAGGCCAGTACCTGTTTTTCATTACTGCCGACCATGGCGTAGCACATGTACCTGGCTTTATGGCCGAAAACAAACTGCCCGGAGGCACCTGGGATGATAAGGCAGCCTTGAAAGACCTGAATACACAGGTGGCTGGCAGGTTTGGGGTGGAAGGTGCGGTAAAGGCGACCGACAATTACCAGTTCTGGCTAAATCATGATGCTATTGCCAGGGGCAATAAAAACGAAGAAGAAATCAAGCAGTTTATTATTGCGCAGTTGTTGCGTTCGCCGGCCATAGCCAAGGCTTTTGCGATTGATCGCCTGATGACTACCACCTTGCCGGAGCCTATGCGTACCATGTTATCCAATGGCTTTAACACCAAACGCAGCGGTGATATACAAGTGGTGCTGTCGCCCGGTTATATCGATGGTGGTAATACCGGTACCACGCATGGTTTATGGTATCCTTACGACGCGCATATCCCATTGGTATGGATGGGTTGGGGTATACAGCCTGGTAAAACCAATCGTACCGTAGGTATGACGGATATTACGCCTACATTGGCTGCGTTGTTGCACATACAGATGCCCAGTGGTAATGTAGGACAGGTAATACAAGAGATTACCCATTAAATTTTTTTTGCTTAGATTGCCATAGACAAGGTTATTTTTAATTCTTTGTTTATGGCTTTTTCTTTTTTACAATATACCGTGAGTGACCGGGTAGCCACCATTGCCCTGAATCGTCCGGAGAAGCGTAATGCGCTGAATGGCTTACTGGTAGCGGAGCTTAGGGAGGCATTCCGGGTTGCTGCCGCCGATGATGCCGTTAAAGTGGTGGTATTGAAGGGAAATGGGGAAGCTTTTTGTGCAGGAGCTGACCTGGAATATTTGCAGCAACTGCAGCAAAATACCTATGATGAAAATCTCACCGATTCCCGGGAGCTGATGCAGCTATTCCGGGAGATTTACGAACTTGATAAGATAGTGATAGCCCAGGTAGAAGGGCATGCCGTAGCCGGCGGCTGCGGACTGGTAACGCTGTGCGACCTGAGTTATGCCGTACCATCGGCGCTGCTGGGATATACCGAAGTGAAAATAGGTTTCATTCCTGCATTGGTGGCGGTTTTCCTGGTAAGAAAAATAGGAGAGGGGCGCTCGAGGGAGCTATTATTGACCGGGAAGTTGGTAACGGCCGAAAAAGCGGCTACCGACGGCTTAATTACAGGGGTAATACCAGCTGGTGAAATAGCGGCCCATGTGGCCAAAGTGGCTGCCAGTCTATGTACAGAAGCATCTGCCAATTCCCTGAAAGTCACCAAAAAATTGATTGGCACAGTGTTGGACTTACCATTACAAGACGGGCTGTTGCATGCAGCAGAATTGAACGCTGCTACCCGTGGACATGAAGATTGTAAACGCGGAATAGCCGCTTTTTTGAATAAGGAAAAGCTTATCTGGTAGCTGGTTTTATAGACCATGGCCAGCTGTCACTGAATAAACACACCACACTATGTCATACCGGTTGTTATTAACTGTTGTTTTCCTGTACCTCTCAGGTACATTGATGGCGCAACGTACTGTTTCGGATGCTAAGATTGTTTATAAAATGGAGTTGCCTCCTGAGCAGCTGCAAATGGATGCCATGTTGGAGGGTAGCACTTTTACACAGTACATGCGCGGGCCTATGAGCAGGATAGATATGAACTTCAATATTGTTCATTATACTTACCTGATCAACAGTCGAACAGAAACCATGACCACCCTGATAGACCAGCATGGTAACAAATACCTGATCCGCGCCAGTAAAGATCAGTATGAAAAGGATCTGAAACAGTATGAGAATGTGCAATTTAAAGACCAGGCTGAAACCAAGCAGATAGCGGGATATGCGTGCAGACGGGCCATAGGAACTATGCCGGATGGGCAAACTTTCGAGGTATATTATGCCGTGGATCTGATACCCGAAAACAGGCAATATAACCGTCGTTTTGTAAACCTGAAGGGTATTCCGCTGGAGTTTGAGATTGTGACCAAAACGGGAGCTAAAACCCGCGTTATTGCTACAAAAATAGAGTTATATCCCATTCCCGCTTCTTATTTTGACGTGCCGAAAACGGGGTATAAAGAGGTTAGCCAGGAAGAACTGAAAAAGATGTAAAGAAAAGGGCCGGTTAAAAAGTTGTGAAACTTTTCAACCGGCCCATATTGTAATTGAAGAAACGTAAAATTTATTACCCTTTCTTAAGTGGCAGTATAATCTGCAACTTCTGAAAATTCATATTTCCAGGTGGCTGAGACTGTACCTGCACATTAGAAGGAACTACGTAGGTAACATTTCCTCTTGTATAGGTAGTTACCGCTTTTAAGTTGATCAAACTATTGTAGTTGCTATTGCTGGGAGTAGTAAACTTAAAGTCTGAGCTGAAGGTACCGGAATACCGGTAAGCTGCGTCCAGGCCGAGGTTGGTTTTAGGCATGGCAGTATTCAACACAAAGTGTTGATTGTCTGCTGCTTTTTTCGTTTTGTCCTTATTATTGTCAGAAGGCAAAAAATTACTGTTTGCCAACACGCTGAGCGAAAAGAACGCCAGCGCGCCTGCTAACAAGCAAGACAACGAAAAAGTCCGTGATATGTATTTTTTCGTTTTCATTGTATAACAAATGTACAAACTTCTGAATATATCCGATAACATATTCTTAACGCAAGATACGAAGAAATCACAAAGAATTGTTAAAAAATATTTAAAAAGCTTGTTTTTGCTCGATATTTTGTCATAGATAAAAGTACTATATTTACACCAATGAGTAAAGACTTTTCATTTTTAAACGAGGATTTTGATGATCTGAGAGACTTGTTGCAGCAGTTTGAAAACCTCCGGGCGGGTAAGTCTCATTCTTTTTTGGACGAAGATTCATTTGAGCAGATCATAGACTATTATGACGAGCATGACGAAATGCCGATCGCATTGCAGGCCGCAGAAATAGCCATCGAACAGTTTCCTTATTCCTCTACACTACTACTAAAGAAGGCCAACTTACTGATAGAAACCAAGAAGTACAAAGAAGCATTGGATTTATTGGACAAAGCAGAAGTACTGGACCGCACTGATATCAATCTATACATTTTACAGACAGACGTTTACCTGGCGCTAAATCAGCACCAGAAAGCAGCTGCCGTGCTGGAAGAACAGATAGAGCAGTTTTCCGGGGATGACAGAACAGAGTTGTTGCTCGAACTGGCAGATGTATATGATGACTGGGAGGAATTCGAGAAAGTGTTTGATTGCCTGAAAATGGCGTTGGAGTATGATCCCAACAACGAGGAAGCCCTTCACAAGATTTGTTTCTGGACAGAGTTTACCGGCCGAAACGAGGAAAGTATCCGTTTACATACCGCTATCATAGACGAACATCCTTTTAACCAGCTGGCCTGGTTCAACCTGGGTACGGCTTTCCAGGGATTAAAGCTATATGAGAAGGCTATCGACGCTTACCAGTATGCTGTGGCGATCGATGAAAAATTTGATTATGCTTATCGCAATATGGGCGACGCCTATATCCGTTTGCGTAAGTATGCTGATGCCATCGAGGTATTGCAGAAACACCTGGAAATAGCGAAGCCGGAAGACGTGATCTATGAGGCCATCGGGCATTGTTATGAACGGCAGCGCAAATTTACCCAAGCCCGTTACTATTACCGGAAAGCCTCGCATCTGAGCCCCAATGATGATAAGCTGTATTATAAGATTGCGGTGGCTTATATGATGGAGTCTAACTGGGACAATGCTGCCAAATCGTTGCTGAGTGCCTTGAAAATAAATAAAACCAACGCTGAATACAATATGAGCCTGGGTGAATGCTACCTGGAGCTGGGAAAGAATAAAGATGCCCTGGTTCATTTCATGAACGCAGTGCGTACCCGGCCCAAGAGTGCTGTTACCTGGCAAACACTCCTGAAAGGCTTGTATGTATCCGGATTTATGGAGGAGGCCCTGATACAACTCTCTATTGCAGAGGAAAAGGCCGGACGTAAACCCATATTCATGTATTACCGGGCTGCTATCCTGATAGCCATGGGGAAAACCAAAGAAGGATTGCTGCACCTGGAAACGGCGCTGCAACAGGCCCCAAAAATTGTGAAAAAGTTGGTAGAACTTGATCCTGCTGTGTTACAACATGTTAGTGTGGTGGATTTGATCGCACAATACCGCCGTAAACGTTAACCAATGTTATTTACTTTAATAAAATAAAGTATACTTCTTATTTTTGCGCCGGCTTTTAATTGTCATGAATAAAAGTCAACAGTATTTCCGGTTACTAAAATTGCATCTACGCTATCCCGAAGTGCCTGGCGAATATTAGCATGTGTTTTACTGACCAATAAGAAGATAAAAATATTTCAAATGAATTTTAATCTGACACAAATCCCGGAAAGGACACAGAAGCCCCGTACGCATGGATTAACCATGGTAATGGACAAGGGGCTGAGTTTGGAAGAAGCACGAAATTTTTTATCTGCTGCAGGCCCTCATATCGATATCCTTAAACTTGGCTTTGGCACTGCTTTCGTTACGCCCAACCTGCGCGCAAAAATTGAATTGTATCAATCGGCCAACATTCCTGTATACTTTGGCGGAACCCTGTTTGAAGCCTTTGTAATCCGCAACCAGTTTGAGGAATATATCAATGTGGTGAAAGATTATGGTATCAGCTACATGGAAGTTTCAGACGGTTCTATCATTATTCCCCATGCCGAAAAATGCGGGTATATTGAAAAGCTGTCGAAAGTAGGACTGGTATTGAGTGAAGTAGGGTCAAAAGATGCAGAACACATCATCCCCCCTTATAAATGGATTGAACTGATGAGTGCTGAACTGTCGGCCGGTGCTACCTATGTAATTGCAGAAGCCCGCGAAAGTGGCAACGTTGGTATTTATCGTGGTAGTGGGGAAGTGCGGGAAGGATTGGTCCAGGAAATCCTGACCAAGATACCTGCCGAAAAAATTATCTGGGAAGCACCGCAGAAAGCACAACAGCTCTATTTCCTGGAGCTGGTAGGCTGCAATGCCAACCTCGGTAACCTGGCTCCCAATGAGGTGATTTCACTGGAAGCCATGCGTGTAGGACTGAGAGGAGATACGTTTAACCTGTTTCTCGACAGAGAATAACCTGCCATAACAAGTGATTCAGCAAGATCCTGGGGAACGAAGATTATTGTCCGCAATAATTTCAGGCTCTCCAGGATCTTCCTACTTATAATAAGGTATTGTCCGTAGTATTTATAATTATAGTTTCATGAAGATGTATGGACTTATTGGCTATCCGCTTAGCCATTCTTTTTCAAAGGGATTTTTTAAGGAGAAGTTTGAAAAGGAAAACATCACTGGCTGCCAGTATGAAAATTATCCTATACCCGGCATTACGGAGTTTATCACCTTGCTGGAAGCGCATCCGCAGCTACAGGGTTTGAATGTAACCATTCCCTATAAAGAAGTAGTGATTCCTTTCCTGGACGAGCTGAGCGATGCGGCTGCCCGTATTGGCGCCGTAAACTGCATTCATTTTAACGGAGGAAAGAAAACAGGATATAATACCGACGTGATCGGGTTTACGAAATCGTTGCAACCGTTGCTGCGGCCACATCATACCCGGGCTTTGGTGCTGGGTACCGGCGGCGCCGCTAAGGCTATCATGTATGCACTGGAGCAACTGGGCATCACCTATACCGTAGTAAGCCGCCGGCCGGAAAACGGCGCCATTGCCTATGAAGCGCTGGATCAGGCTACCATGGAGGCGCACACCCTGATGGTGAATACTACGCCGCTGGGCATGTATCCCAAAGTAGATACCTTCCCCGAAATACCTTATCAATACCTTAGTTCCAGGCACCTGCTGTACGACCTGGTATACAACCCCGCAGAAACGGCTTTCCTGCAAAAGGGGGCAGCGCAGGGAGCTACCATTAAAAATGGGCATGAAATGCTGATACTACAGGCGGAGGCATCCTGGGAAATATGGAATAAAGCATAAGGCTGAAAGCTTAAAGCAAAAAGCTATTGTGGAGAATGATTAAAGCGAATTTTAAATACTCGCTAAGTTCTTCTCCACAATAGCATTTTTACTTAATGCCCGTCTATATTGGTTTAATCATATAATATACGCAGGTAGTGACAAAATTCCTGAAGAAAGGAATGGCCGCAATGGGCTTCCACTGCACTCTTGCGCTGACGCCGAATTTGTATTTATAAATAGGATTAATCAGGTAGAATCTGCGTTGTGTAATTTTGTATTGCTGACGTTTTACAATACGCTCAAACCGTTCAATGGAAATGCCGGTAGATTTTACATCCATCAGATCTATTACCACATCATCTCCTTCTCCGAATAACCTTAACACTCCTTTATATAGAGGTCTTGGCAACAGGTGGATATAAGGCACCATGCTGAGGAATTTGTTAGCGCAAATCTGCTGATGTCCTCCGTGGGGCATATACCAGGGGGGAAAACCAAAATACACTTGTCCGCGGGGTGTGAGTAATTGTTTCAGGTGGCCAATGATTTTTTCCTGGTCAGGAATATGTTCAATGGCATCTTTCAGAATAATTACATCAAAAGAGTGGCGGAATTCTCCCAGGAAATCGAGGTCATAGATGTTTTTGGCAATTAGTTTTAATTGTCCGCCCTCCAGGTATTTATGGAGGAAGCTTTTGGCCAATTCTATCCGGTCGGGTGCGAGGTCTACGCCTACGCAGTGGCAGCCTTTTTCCAGGAAGGGAGTCAATACTCCGCCCTCGCCACATCCTACCTCCATTACCCGGAGGCCTTCCAATTGTGGAAACTCCAGTTGTATGAATGGCAGTACGTAGTCGCGCGAATTGTCTACCTGTTGCTGATGCCGTAGCGTTGCGTCTTTGTGATGTTCTAATGCCATGAATCTGAAAATTCCGTGAATTTAGTAAAAAGAGACTAGTTTTCTGCTTTTAGATATTAGCTTTTCATCATTTGTAAGAGCCTGTGAGGTCGTAAAACATGGCTATAACAGCATTACAGGTGGCTGAAAGCTAATGGTGATTAGCTATCTTTGCGCCATGCAAACAAACGAAAAAGTTAATTACCAGGAAGGAGCGGTTATATTGATTAATAAGCCTTTGACATGGACTTCCTTTGATGTAGTACGTAAGATCAGGAACCTCACCAAAGCTAAGATCGGACATGCGGGAACATTGGATCCCCTGGCTACGGGCCTGCTGATTTGCTGTACCGGAAAAATGACTAAAAAAATCAATGAATACCAGGCGCAGGAAAAGGAATATACCGGCACGTTTACGCTAGGTGCTACCACGCCTACCTTTGACAAAGAATCTGAACCAGAGAATTTTAAAGATATTGCTTACCTCGATGAAGGGGCCATCATAGCGGGTACCCAGCCATTTATCGGTGAAATTATGCAGTTGCCACCTATCCATTCTGCTATTAAACAAAACGGTAAACCTATTTACCTGTTAGCCCGTAAGGGAGTGGATGTAAAAGTGGAACCCCGTAAGTTAACGATTTCCGCGTTTGAGATCACTAAAATTGAACTGCCGGAAGTACACTTCAGGGTGGTTTGCAGCACGGGTACGTATATACGCTCACTAGCCAATGATTATGGCGCCGCGCTCGGCTGTGGTGCTTACCTGAGCAGCTTGTGCAGAACCCGTATCGGTGATTTTAAGCTTACAGATGCTACTGACATGGAAGATTTTATTGTGGCTAATACCGTCCCTAAAACGGATAACCAATAGCAATATTCCAGATAATGTTTTCCCGGCGCCAGCGGCCGCTCTTCAGATCCCATTCACTCAGGTACCAGCCGTTTTTGTTGCCGGTAAAGTAAGGCACCTTCAGGGGAATACCCCAATCGAGGCGCACCAGGAAATACGAAAAGTCCAAACGCAGACCGGCTCCAGTACCCATGGCCAGATCATGGTACAACTGACTTAACTGGAATTCGGAGCCGGGTCTGGACGGATCTTTCCGGATCATCCAGATATTACCCATATCCAGGAAGGTAGCGCCTTTCAGGTTTATGCTGCCTCCAAACATTCTCAACAAGTCGAAACGGTATTCTATATTCCCTTCCAGCTTCATATCGCCGGTTTGATCAGGGAAGGTCTGCGCGTTGGCGGAAGAGTTTTTGAAGGATCCCGGTCCTAATGTACGCAAGCGCCAGGCGCGGATGCTATTGGGGCCACCGGAAGTAAACTGTCTTATATAAGGTAATACCTGTGAATAACTATACGGGATACCTACACCCGCATAAGTCCTGGTAGCTAATCCGCTGTGAATGCCCAGCTTCCAGTAGTGACGGTAATCCGCTTCCAGCTTCACAAAATTGGAAATATTAACGCCTGTAGCTGTTTCCAGGTTGGTGTTCTTTCCCGAGATGCCATTTACCAGGCTGTTGATACCGCTCAACCATCCGCCCGATTCTTCTACATTTACACGGAAATAGCTATAGTGGCGCGGATGCAGCAGGTCCTGGTTGCTATAAATAAACGAAACACTTTCCCCGCCAATTAACGCCGGCTCGAAGCTGCGTTTCAGGTAAGGGTTGGCATTGACCACGGAGTCGCGGAATGTTGGATTAAGGGATACGCCTACATAGTTGATCGTGATAGGCCGTACAATCCAGCGTTTATAGAGCGTTTCGTTCCAGTCGTATCCATAGGAGGCATTGAAGCTGGTGACATCAAATTTTTCTATGCGCGACAGGTAATTGGCGCCCAGGGTAAGCCTGGTTTTAGCATTTGATCTGTTGGATTGTTTGATATGAAAAGGCAGTGCAAAACGTGGCCAGGTAAGGCTAACCTCTCCTCCAAACTGTTTGGACTGTAATGTCCAGCCCGTTTCCTGTTTCACCAGTTCGATACCCGTATTAATGCTCATACCCAACTGGGTAGCTGTCTTATTCAGATTGATATGACGGTAATTCAGGGTAATGCCTGAACCCAGCGTATAGTCGGAGCTGTTACTTACCTCGAAGCTGACGCCCAGCTCCTGTTTGCGGCGGGGTGTCAGGAAGAGGTAGGCATCCAGTGTATTTACGGAGTCTTTGGGCTCTTTATATTGGAGGGTCACAAATTGCCAGATACTTAAATCGTATAATTTATTAACAGTGTTGTTGTACTGTTGCAGGGAATAGGTTTCTCCCGGCCTGAGCAAAATAGACCTCGACAGTATTTTGGGTCGCAATATCTCCTGGTGGTAGCGGATGTTGATATATTTCCGGTCGTCCTTTTTTAGCGAGCTATCGGCGGGGTTGCCATTCAGCGAAAAATCGGGATACACATAAATTTTACCAATGTGGTGGGGCTGCCAGCTGGAAATGCTGTCTTCCGGATTTTTGATGCGTATTTCCACATCCATGGTTAATTTATCTCTCCCTCTATTTTCATTGAAAATATTTACCAGCCCCTCGAAGGGGTTGAGGCTATTTCGGAAGAGGGCTTTATTGAGGGTATCTACGCTGTATTCTATGGCATCGCGGTTAAATTTATAATAGCCTGCATCTTTGATCAGGCGGGTGAGCCTTTCCCGTTCGCTTCCCAGCGTAGCCGATTTGAACGCCATTCCTTTCTGTATAAGCGATAATTTCTCGTTGGCTTTAACGAGGCGAAGAATGGCAGTATCAGGTATGGCGTAGGTGATTTTATCTATCACAAAATTTCTCCCGGTATTGACCTCATAGGTAACGCTGGTTTTCCTGCGTTTGGTTTTCTCGCTGTATTGAACGGTGGCATAAAAGAATCCCTGGTTGTGGAGATAGCTGGTCATACGGTCCACTGATTCTTTGGCTTTCGTTGAATCGTATACCACGGGCTCTTCCAGGTTTCTTTTGGAGAGGACGAGGTTCCAGAACCAGTTGGATTTTTTCTCATTATACTTCTGGTTATAGAGCCATACTTTGATACGGGAGTTGAGTAATTTCTTATTGGGCTGCTGTGTCATCAGCGATTTGGAGGAAAGGGAGCTGCGGATATCCTGTTTTTCGGAATTGAGGATATCGCCTTTTACCACCACTTTGCTGCTGGTGTACAGCGATTGACTGGATGAAAGATATTTGGTATTGGAGCACGCTGCCAACGTGAATACCACAGCCAATAGCAGCAATTGTTTCAGCAGTAAGAATCTGGAATTTGGAGGCAGCAGCATCACGGGTGAAAACGTTATTAATCATTTAAAAAGCCAACAGGGAGTAAGCCGTTATCACGCCTCTTCTTGGCTGATTAAAAGAAATCGTGTAGGTTTGGCCCCATGTTGTCAAAGGCGCAAATTAAATATATTCAATCATTACAGCACAAAAAAAACAGGCAAAAATCCAGCCAGTATGTGGCAGAAGGAGATAAGATTGTGCAGGAGCTGCTACAGGCGGGCATGCCCGTAAAAGGAGTGTTTGCTACTGTCGAATGGCTGGAGCAGCATCAGGCGCTGTTAAACAATTTGCCTGCAGGCGCCGTCGTGGCTGTTGAATCGACTGTACTTAAACAATTATCTTCCCTGACTACGCCCAACAGGGCTATGGCCTTGTTGGATATGCCGGCGCCGGTAGATCCGATGCCGGATCCGGGGAGCGTTGTTTTGGCGCTGGAAGCCATACAAGACCCGGGGAATATGGGTACGCTGATCCGTATTGCCGACTGGTTTGGTATTTCCAGGATTATTTGTTCACCTGATTGTGTAGATGTATATAATCCTAAAACAATACAGGCCACCATGGGTAGCATGGTGAGGGTACGTATAGCCGAATACGATATCCCGGAATTATTGCGCAAAACTACCCTGCCTTCTTATGCCGCTACCTTACATGGTAAGAACATAGCCGATTTCCCGGTAATAAAGGAAGGTATTATCCTGATTGGCAATGAAGGAAGAGGATTAACGGAAGAAGTAACCGCCCTGGCTACCCATCAGATCACCATTCCCCGTCTCGGTGGCGCCGAATCGCTGAATGCGGCCGTCGCTGCAGGTATTATTTGTGGCCGATTACTTATTTAACCTGTCATGATACCCCGAATCATACTTATTGGCCTGTTGCTTGGCTGTATCTCCTGTCACCAACGGATGCAGCGAAAGGTAACACCGGCATTTTACTACTGGAAGCAAACCTGGACCGGCAATAGCCAGGAGAGGCAATATGCGGAGCAATTACCTGCAAAGCGACTTTATATTAAGTTGTTTGATGTTGACATCGACGAGGTGACCAAAGCTCCTGTGCCTGTTGCCATTTTTAAACAGGCGGCCCCATTCCCGGCTAATACAGATATTGTACCGGTAGTATTCCTGATGAATGAAGTATGGGCTCACCCCGATCCACAGCTGGCCGCCAAGGTGAGTAAACTCATGGCGCAACTGTGTGATAGCCTGCCAGCGGGACGGATTCCCGAAGTGCAGCTCGACTGTGACTGGACACAAACCAGCCGGGAGGCTTATTTTTCCTTTATCAAACAAATCAGGCAAACACCTTTTTTCCAGCATCGCCGGGTATCTGCCACTATCCGGATGTACCAGGTAAAATATAAAGTACGCGCCGGTATACCGCCTGTAGACAGGGGGCTGCTGATGTGTTATAATATGGGAGATCTGCGCAAGCCCGGTTCCCATAATTCTATCCTGGACCTGGAGACGATGGCGTCTTACCTCGGTGAACAACGGGTTGCCAACTATCCCTTACCTTTGGATGTTGCTTTACCCCTTTTTTCCTGGAGCGTGTTGTTTCGTAATGATACCGGCTATGTGGGCATTTTGAGAAGCGTGGGAGAAAGAGAGCTACAAAACACCCGGCTTTTTGCCCCAGGAAAAAAACATTTATATATCGTGCAGCAGGATACCTTACTAAACGGCTATCCACTCCGGAAAGGAAATGTTATCCGGCGTGAAAACGTTGATAAGTCGAGCCTGGAAGGCGCTGCCAGGATGGTAGCAGGGCAGCTGACCACCAGCGATCCGGCTGTTATATTTTATCATTTAGATTCTGTGACACTTAAAAATTATCCATTGGATGAACTACAAAAAATCACTCGTATTTTTAATTAGCTTTTGCATTGTTTTTTTCGGAAATATCATTTATACCCTTTCCTGTGGGGGAGATGAAGATCCCTATGATTACTACGTTTCCTTTTTTAACCCCACCATAAAGGGAGATGGATATGAACCATTTTACTACACCTCGCTGACCACTTTTTATGGCGATCCGACTCCTTCTGAAGAAACCGCCAATGTGGCCGACTGGCAGGGATATACCGGTGGCAAGGTAACGGCAAAGGATATACGGGAATGTATTTACACCTATAGCACCGAGCAGTTATCTATCATTGCCAACGGCAGTAACCTGCTGCCAGATAGCGTAAAGCAAAACACTTTTACCCAGTTTTTACTGAAAGAGAAAAACAGGGAAGCTGCCCGCTACCTGCTATTCGCCAAAACCTGTGAACCTGCGGTGATCAATGCAGATCCCTGGTCTGTTCCCGAACGGAATAATGTATTGCTGGGAAATTTGTATAAAGAAGGAGCAGAATTATATAATAAAACAAGGGACAAAGATATCCGCGACCGATATGCATTCCAGTTAATAAGGTTACAGCACTACAGCAAAGAATACGCGGCAGCAGCGGCATCTTTTGACAAGCTGTTTGGTGGAAAAGAAGCTTCCACGTTGGTGTATTATAAAGCCCTGGCGCTAAAAGCCGGCGCCCTCCTACGCATGAAGGATTCGGTGCAGGGTGCCTACCTGTTTTCCCGCGTATTTGAAAAAGCACCTTCCCTGCGTATTCCCAGCTTTACAGGTTTGATGTGGGCAAATACCACTGCCAGGGATGTATATCCCCTGTGTAAAGACAACCATGAAAAAGGCACCGTAGCTGCCGTTTATGGGTTGGCGAATGCGGACTTCAGTCTTACCGGTTTACGGGAAGTATATGCTTTTGATCCTGCTTCTCCGGCAATGACCATTTTATTGGGTAGAGAATTGAATAAACTGGAGCAGGGCTATTTAAGTCCTTACCTGGAGCAAATAGCATCAAATGGTATGGTGAGTATGCGGGATTATGCCGTAGAAGAAAGAGGAAAAATGCTCGTGCAGTTAAAAGCATTGCAGCAGGTGGTGGATAGCCTGGTAGATAAAGGTAAGCTCCGGGACATGGACCTGTGGCGGATTTCATCGGCCTATTTATCTTATATGGGCAAAGATTATGCTGGCGCCAAAGCCCGGCTCGATGTGGTGAAAGCAAAGGATGCAGATATCAGGGATCAGTGGGAGATCATTAACCTGCTGGTGAATATCAACCAACAGAAAACCATCGACAGCACTTTTGAATCCAAACTGCTGGCTTCTTTCAAGTGGCTGGATACCAAAACACCGGAAAGTACCTCTACCGATAGCTGGTGGGGCAATACTGACAAGCCCGCCTTTTTCAGGAAAACATACCGCAACCTGTTGTTTGCTGTATTGGCGCCCCGTTACCACCAGCAGGGCGACCTGGTAAAGGAGGCGCTGATCCGGGGCCGTTGCGATTCGCTGCATAATGGCTATGGCGTTTCAGGGGAAACGGCGATAGCCCAGATCACCGACGATATGAATACAGCGGCGCTGATCCGGTTGAATGATTTTCTGCGCCAACCGGTTAAAACGCCTTATGAAAGCTACCTGGTACGTTTCTTCCCGAAGGAGATCAATATGAGTGAACGGATAGGTATCAGCTATATGCGGGTGCATGATTTCGGTCATGCGCGCGACTGGTTTAAGAAAACGCCCGCATCTGCTATGGCAGCTTCTTTTCAGGTATTCCGCGAACAGTTGCAGGACTTTGGAGAGGATACCGCTATCCGTACCTATAATAAGCCGATCAACCAGTTGCAGTTTTGTGAACGCATGGTGCAGTTGGAGGAAAAAATGAAAACTACGCCGGTACCACCTTCCGTATACTACGATTATGCGTCGGCGTTATTCAGCATTTCTTATTATGGAAAGACGTGGTTTTTTGTAAAAGACTACCGGCCATCCACCGACTGGTATACCAGTGCTGATGATAAAGATCCGTTCACGAAACAGTATTTTGGCTGCTATACAGCAGAAAGTTATTACCTGAAAGCCGCCCAGGCCAGTACCGACCGAGAGTTCAGGGCCAGGTGTGCTTTTATGGCAGCACGTTGTTCGCAGAAACATACTGCGGAAAATAACGACAGCGATAAGTATTTATCCGCGTTGATACGTAACCGTTATTTCCCTTTGTTAGCCACCAATTTTGCAGATACAAAGTTCTACCAGCAGGCATATGGGCAATGCAGTTACCTGCGTGACTATGTAAAAGTGACTAAGAAGAAATAGCTATTTAAACTGAATAGCTTTTACCGGGGTTATCCGGCGGATAATCCTGGCAGGTATCAGCAGTATGATAGTACAAATGAAAAATGTGCCGGCATTGATCAGTAGTACATCTATCCAACGTACATCTACTGCTGCTACCGACATGTAGTAAGATTCTTCCGGTAATTTAAATATGCCGGTACTTTGTTGGAGGAAGGCGATGCCCAGTCCGAATACGTCGCCAATGAATATTCCCAGCAGGATAATATACGCAGCCTGGTATACAAATATTTTCTGAATGCTCCAGTTACGCATCCCCAGCGCTTTGGCGATGCCTATCATATTGGTACGTTCCAATATGAGTATCAGGATAGCCGTAATCATGTTAATGACGGCTACAATGGTCATGATGATGATAATGATGAGTTCATTCTGGTTCTGTAGTTGTAACCAGTCGAAAATATTGGGGTAAATGTCCCGGATGGTGCGGGTAAACAACTGGTCGGGCAGCAGGTTATTGTCGATATACCGGGCGGTAGAGTCCATGTTATGGTAGCCGGTAAGCATTATTTCATAACCACCAACAGCATCGGGGGCCCAGTCGTTAAGCTTGCGTACCAAGTTGAGGTCGCCAATCACATAGGTTTTATCGTATTCTTCGATCCCCGTTTTATATATGCCCGTTACCGTTAGTTTGCGGGCGCGTGGCGGTAGTCCGCCGCCTTGTATGAAATAGATAATCGCTTTATCGTTGATCTTCAGTTTTAATTCTCTGGCGGTATATTCCGAAATCATTATTTCCGGTGCATAGGATGAGTCGTTGAACTGCAGGAGGGTACCTGCCTGGAGGAAGCGTTTTAACTGTGTCCAGTTATAGCTTTTGTCAACGCCTTTGAAGATGATGCCGTCTATCTCTTTATCAGATTTAATGATAGCTGATTTGGTAGCGTAGTTGCTGATAGTTCTAATACCCGGAGCCAATTTAATGCTGTCTATCAGGCTGGTTCTGCTGGTAAAGGGAATTTCTTCTGTAAGAGGGCCGGCATTAGGTTGGTATTGATTAATGTGCAGGTGTCCCCAGAAGCTGAAGATCTTTTCCTGGATAACTTCCTGGAAGCCGTTTACCAATGCAGTTGCCAGTATCATTACCGCCACGCTCACCGCAGTAGCAGCTACGGCGATATTGATGATGAATTTTGAAAAAGAGGAACCTTTATTAAAGGCAATCCGTCTGGCGATAAAAAATGATAAACGCATGGGCAAATATAGGGAAAAGCCGAAAGCATATGTATGCTTTCGGCTTTTAGTCGTATCTTAAGCCATCAATTACCTCGTATGCGTACAGCAGCTTTTTTTTTAATAGCCCTTGCTTCCTGCCTGTTCAGCAACAGTATAGTAGCGCAGGTGAATGCTATTACTCCGGACCACGTTTTCTACAATAATATTAAGTCTGTAAAGTTCAGCCAGGCCGGCGATCCGCTTAGTATGCCCATGTATACCATTGGCTCTGGGGATAAGTTGGAACTGTCTTTTGATGATATGGACAATGATGTGAAGAATTACTATTACTCCTTTGTATTATGTAATGCCGATTGGACACCGGCCCCTGTAAATCAGTTCGACTATATGCGGGGCTTTTCGGAAACGAGGATATTGAACTATAAATTATCCAGTGTTTCGCTGGCAAGGTATACCCATTACAGTGTGCAGCTGCCGGGAACCAATAGTTACCCGGTGAAATCGGGCAACTACCTGCTAAAAGTATACCTGGATAGTGATACTTCTCAATTGGCATTTACCCGCCGGATATTTGTAATAGAAAATAAGGCAGGCATATCTGGCTTTATACAACAGCCTATTGCGCCAAAATTATTCCGCACATTTCAGAAGATCAATTTTGAGGTGAATACCGGCGCGCTGAATATCCAGAATCCGTTTGACCAGATAAAAATAGTGATACTGCAGAATTACCGTTGGGATAATGCGCTCACCGGTCTTAAGCCACAGTTTATTAACGGGAATATATTAAAATACAATGCGGAACAGGATTGTATTATGCCGGGAGGAAAGGAATACCGGTGGATCGACTTACGCAGCTTCCGCCTGCAAACGGAAAGGGTGAAGCACTCGGAATATCATAACACCAGCACCGATATTTATGCAGTAACGGATAAAGAGCGGTCTGACATGATATACCAGTTTATCAAGGATATTAATGGTCGGTATTACCTGGCCACACTGGATGATTATGACCCTAATTTCGAAGGCGATTATGCATCCGTACACTTTTCTTTTGCTGCGCCGGAGCCTTATGCAGGATATGATATGTACCTGTATGGAGAGTTGACCAATTACGAATGCAACGATAAGAACAAACTTACTTACAACGGTGAAACCCGTGCCTATGAGGGAACCCTGTTTTTGAAGCAGGGATATTATAACTACGTCTATGGTTTGGTGGATAAGAGAAAGGCTAACCCAAGGTTAGATACGGAGTTAACAGAGGGCAACTGGTGGGAAACGGAGAATAACTACACCATTCTCCTGTATTATAGGGCGTTGGGAGGAAGGTCTGATGAACTGGTATCTTCTATTACCTTAAATTCTATTCTAAACAGGAAGTAATCGATATTTATAAATAAAGCAGGGAGATGAAAAAAATTCATCTCCCTGCTTTATTATCAGCCATTGACGCTTTGTCTTAGTTTCACAATGTTGGCTGCTCCCCGTTTTATGATAATGCGGGTACCACGTTCGTAGGTAAAGTAGCGGTAAAACCAGTTGATAAATACCACCAATTTGTTTCTGAATCCGAGTAAGCTCATGAGGTGTACCACCATCCAAACAATCCAGGCGAAGTAGCCACTGAGGCGCATACCGGCAAATTCGGCAACAGCCCGGTTTCTTCCGATGGTGGCCATGCTGCCAAGATCTTTATAGGTAAAGCCCCTCATCGGTTTATTTTCCAGGAAAAGGCGGATGTTATGGGCTACATTTTTTCCCTGTTGTATCGCTACCTGGGCTACCATGGGATAACCTTTGGGGAAGCGGGAATCGTTGGTCATCTGGGCAATGTCGCCTATGGCATATATATTCGTATAGCCTTTTACCTGATTCAGTTCGTTTACAAGAATGCGCCCGTTGGGAAGTACAATATCTGCCGGAATTCCTTTTACCGGGATGCCTTTCACGCCGGCAGACCAGAGGAGTGACTGGGTATGAATTTGCTCGCCGGTGCTAAGGGTTACTGTTTTGCCATCATATTCCTTTACGCCGGTGTTGGTCATTACACGGACGCCAATATGTTGCAGGGCTTCCAGGGTTCTTTGAGATGTTTTTTCACTGAAGGAGGCCAGTAGTTTTGGACCGGCTTCAATGAGGTATACATTCATCAGATCCTGGGGAAGAGATGGATAATCTTTTGGCATGATGTATTTGCGTAATTCAGCAAAGGCCCCGGCCAGTTCCACGCCGGTAGGGCCGCCGCCCACCATCACGAAATTGAGTTTAGATTTTATTTCCTCCGTGTCTTTCAGTAAGAGGCTTTCTTCAAACTGTTTTACAACGTAGTTCCTAATCTGTACCGCTTCAATCAGCGATTTCATGCCAATGGCATTATCTTCAATATTTTTATTTCCAAAGAAGTTGGTATTGCTACCGGTAGCGAAAACCAGGTAGTCGTAATGTATTTCGCCAATACCGGTTTCCAGAATATTTTCGGTATTTCTTACGCCGGTAACTTCCGCCATGCGAAATACCAGGTTCTTCTGTTTTCTGAATATGCCGCGAAGGGGGAAGGCGATGCTATCGGGCTCCAGGCCTGCGGTAGATACCTGGTACAGCAGTGGCTGAAACAGGTGATAGTTATTCCTGTCTAATAATACTACCTGCACGGGGGCGTTTCTAAGTTGTTTGGCCAGGTTTACGCCACCGAATCCGCCGCCTACTATAACGATTCGCGGTTGAGTTGTGTCTGGGATGTTGGGCTGAATCATAATTCGTCTTTTTATATTTTGCAGCAATGCAATAATGTTCTATTCCGGGCTTCATTTAACACATTTCATTGTACAGCGTCCGACAAACGCTATACCAGTGCTAAATATTCTCAAAGTTACAAAACTTTCAGAAAAAAATGAAAGTTTGTTTAGATAGAGAGGCATAAAAAAGCAAAGACGCAAAGAATATATATCCCTTGCGTCTTTGCTTCTTACACCTTTTGTGTGTATCTATTGCAGGCAGTATTTGTATAGAAAGGCAGCGGCAGCTGCCCCGGCGAGTGGTCCCAGGATGGGAATCCATGCGTAACCCCAATCGCTGTCGCGTTTCCCCGGAATGGGGAGGAGAAAGTGCATCAACCGCGGACCGAAATCTCTTGCCGGGTTGATGGCATAGCCGGTGGGGCCGCCGAGCGACATGCCGATGGCCAGCACCAACAGCGCTACGGGTAAGGCATCCAGGGAACCCAGGCCCACTGTGGGCCCGGTAATAAAGCAGATGGCCAGAATAAATACCAGGGTAGCCAGGAATTCTGTGAGGAAATTGTATTTGCTGTTGCGGATGGCAGGGATGGTGCAAAATACGCCCAGCTTGGTGTTTGCATCGGTGGTGGCGTCAAAATGCTGTTTGTAGCAAAACCATACCAGCAGCGCACCCAGCATAGCGCCGGCTACCTGTGCTGCTATATATCCTGGTACTTGCTCCCAGGGAAATTTTCCCTGCAGTGCTTGCGAAAAAGTAACCGCCGGATTCAGGTGGGCCCCACTGTATTTGGCAGTGGCATATACGCCTACAAATACCGCCATGGCCCATCCCAGCGTGATTACAATCCATCCGCCCTGGTTGCCTTTTGATTTGTTAAGTATGACACTTGCTACCACTCCATCTCCTAAAACGATTAAAAATGCCGTGCCTATAATTTCTGCTAAGTAAGGTGACATATGTTGTAAAAAGGTGTTTATAAACGTGGAAAATAATTATTCTTCTGTCCATGCCTGGGCGGCGCGAATGGCTCGTTTCCATTCTCCGCACAGGCGCTTGCTTTCTGCCGCTTCCATAGTGGCGTTGAAGGTGGCATCGATCTTCCATTGTTTGGCAATGGTTTCAATGCTGTCCCAATAGCCAACGGCCAAACCCGCCAGGTAAGCCGCGCCCAGTGCAGTAGTTTCAGTAATAGTGGGACGTACCACGCGCACATGCACGATATCTGCCTGAAATTGCATGAGGAGATTATTTTTTGTAGCGCCGCCATCCACCCGGATTTCCGTGATGGGCATGCCTGCATCCGCTTCCATGGCCCTCAATACATCCATGGTTTGAAAGGCGATGCTGTCGAGCGCGGCGCGGGCAATATGTGCAGCTGTAGAGCCACGCGTAAGTCCCACCATGGTACCTCTCGCATATTGGTTCCAGTAAGGAGCTCCCAATCCTGCAAAGGCCGGTACCAGGTAAACGCCATCGCTGTGAGGTACTGTAGCGGCAAGGTTTTCCACATCGGCAGAGTGCCGGATGATGCCCAATCCATCGCGGAGCCATTGTACTACAGCGCCCCCGATGAAGATACTTCCTTCCAGGGCATAGCTGGTTTTACCATTAATTTGCCAGGCAACGGTAGTGAGGAGATTATTCTTAGAAGGAATAGGCTGGTCGCCAGTGTTTAACACCATAAAACAGCCTGTGCCGTAAGTGTTTTTAATCATACCGGGTTTTGTACAGAGCTGTCCGAACAGGGCGGCCTGCTGATCGCCGGCAATGCCGGCAATAGGAATGCGGTAGGGGGTAAGCGTAGCTTCAGAATAGCCATATATCTCGCTGGATTGTTTTACTTCCGGAAGCATAGCGGCAGGAATATCAAAGAGGGCTAATAGTGCTGCATCCCATTTCATATCGTGGATGTTGAACAAAAGTGTACGGGAGGCATTGCTTACGTCAGTGATGTGTAATTTGCCATTGGAGAAATTCCATACCAGCCAGCTATCCACTGTACCAAATGCCAGTTCACCGTTTTCTGCTTTCTGGCGGGCATTGGGCACATTGTCGAGTATCCATTTTATTTTGGTGCCGGAAAAATAGGCATCCAGGCGAAGTCCCGTTTTGTCTTTTATCAGCTGTTCTTTGCCTTCTTTTATAAGCGCGTCGCAGTAGTCGGCGGTACGACGATCCTGCCATACAATGGCGTTATGAATGGGTTTGCCGGTTTTGCGGTCCCATACAATGGTGGTTTCCCGCTGGTTGGTGATGCCTATGGCCGCAATGTTTTCGCCGGTTAACCGGGCTTTCAGAATTACTTCGGCAGCAACGCTGGCCTGGGTAGTCCATATTTCCATCGCATCGTGTTCTACCCAGCCGGGCTGGGGAAATATTTGTTTGAACTCTTTCTGGGCAACGGCTTTGATACTGCCATCGTGGTCAAAAATAATGGCGCGGGAGCTGGTGGTTCCCTGGTCGAGCGAAAGGATATATTTTCCCATAAGGCTTTCTGTTGTATATGCTTGTACGTGGATATATTATTTGCTGAATTTAAAAAATATATTTAAAAATTTTAAGTAAAAAAATCCCCGGTACAATTACTGCACCGGGGATACACCATCTAAAAAATATTGTGAAGATTACATTTTCTTGGCATCTTCCAGGAACTTAGCCAGCCCGATATCGGTTAACGGGTGTTTCAGCAAGCCCAGGATGGAGTCTAACGGACAGGTACAAACGTCTGCACCTACTTCTGCACATTTCACAATGTGGAGCGCGCTACGGATAGAAGCGGCGAGGATTTCTGTTTTGTAACCCTGTAAGCTGTAGATCTGAGCAATCTGAGCGATCAGTTCTACGCCGTCCCAGTTAGTATCGTCAATACGACCAATGAAAGGAGATACATAAGCAGCACCCGCTTTAGCCGCCAGGATAGCCTGGCCGGCAGAGAATACCAGGGTACAGTTAGTTCTGATTCCGTTGTCGGTAAACCATTTGATAGCTTTTACACCATCTTTTATCATAGGCACTTTCACTACGATATTGGGGTGAATAGCAGCCAGTTTTTTACCTTCTTCAATAATTGACTGAAAATCTGTAGAAAATACTTCGGCACTTACATCACCATCTACGATCTCGCAGATATCTTCGTAATGTTTGATAATAGCAGCTTCGCCTTTGATGCCTTCTTTAGCCATCAGAGACGGGTTGGTGGTTACACCATCCAGAACGCCAAGATCGTGGGCTTCCTTTATTTGCGCCAGGTTAGCCGTATCGATAAAGAATTTCATACTATGATAAATTAATTGTCAGGAAATGAACCTTTTGCGGAGTATGCTGTCATTAGTGAAGGAAGTGGAGAAAATAGCAACCAGATACTATTGACGAGCAACTAATGACAATAAAAAAAGAAAAAAAAGGCAAGTTACTTATATCGCACCGCTACAACCACCTACCCTTGCTACATTCCTGTCCTGGGGGAGTTCAGTAGGAGCTGGTCGTATAAGACTTGCCGGTTGCAAAGGTAATATAATGTGTTGAATCTCCAAATATTAGCCAGTAGAAAGTTTAATTTTTTTTTAAAAGGGTGTATTCGCTATTTCTTTTCTTGTTAAATCCGTTTTATTTATTAATTTAAGTTTTATACCATATAAGTAGCAAACGAGCCCCTGATTCAATACTTTTTAATCCTAAAAACAATAAACATTTTATGGAAACTACGTATGAAAGTCAAAATGCATTCGGAGCAATTTTCGGTGGCGCTTTTCTCATGTTCTGGCTGATAGTCAGTGTATTCATGATTGTCTGTCTGTGGAAAATCTTTACTAAAGCCGGGCAGGAAGGATGGAAAGCAATTATCCCGATTTACAATATCTATGTCTGGATCCAGATTGTTGGGAAACCAGGTTGGTGGCTGCTTCTGTTCCTCATTCCTGGTGTAAACTTTGTGATTGCTATCTGGCTAACCAACCTGCTTAGTAAGAGCTTTGGGAAATCGGAAGGGTTTACCATTGGCCTGATCTTTTTGGGCATTGTTTTCTACCCCATCCTGGCATTCGATCGCACCATCACCTATAAAGGGCCCGCTGGTGATCCCACCCGTAGTATAACAGGCGACCTCAGCTCCATTGGGCAAAAGCTGCAATAAGTAGTACTATTAATAAGAAAGCGAATGATGTTAGTCATTCGCTTTCTTATTAATGTTCCTTTGTTGTATAATAGTTATAGTCGTTTAGTACCGTTTCCAGGAAATGAGTATCGGAGAGTCCTGTTTCTATATGTAATACCTCCTTTACCCGGTGGGCTACCCTGGAGGCCAGCACTTCATCGTTCGCTTTCAATGCACGATCCAGCAGATCCTTCACTTTGTTCATATCCCGGTCGCTCAGTTTCATAATCTGCGGAAACTGCGGTTGATAGTCTGTATTTGACATGTCCCGGAAAATAGTGTCCTCAATGCTGCCTTTTCTCTTAGTACTAATCACAATGGTACCCGCTACAATATCTCCCAGCCGCTGATTGTAAGGGGTACGCACAATGGCTACAGTAGGCACAATCACAGGTACCAACGCAAAAGCGCCCAGGGGCGATTCTACCAACCGGAATATCCACCTGATCAGGTGCTGGCTTACGCTGGGGGGATTGCCCATCATGCTGACCACCTGTAACTGGGTGATCCTTTTTCCGGGTGTTTTCCCATGCATGCTGATTTCCATAATAGGAAAATAGAGTACTACCGGGAATAACACCAGGAGGAAAAACAGCACGTCAAAGCCGGACCAGTTGGGGCGGAAAGACAACAATGCCATGTATACTACCAGTATATAACCGGCGCGTATGGCAAAATCGATCAGCCAGGCTAAAAACCTTTTCATGATGTCTGCCGACTCAAATTCAAGGTCTATATTAAAGGAAGTTGGTATTTTTATATCGGCCATATTCAAATTTACATATTTGTTTATATTTTGTTGAACGATTTAGTATGTTTGCCGGTATTCCCCATTAGTAGCCCATTACTGTAGGTAATATCTGTATTTAAAGTGAAGAAAACTCATTATGAGAGAATCGCTGTTTATCAAAAAAAATTTGTCCCGGTGGAAACAATACCAGGAGGAACCCACAGATGACCCTGATGAAATGGCGGAGAGATTTGTGTCTGTATTGGATGATCTGTCTTACGCCAAGACTTTTTATAGCTTCAGTAAAGTAACCCGTTATATCAATGGGCTGGCAGCAGCTATTTACCAGGGTATTTACCGCCATCGCCGTGAAGATGTAGGCCGATTCCAATTATTCTTTAAATATGAGCTGCCGTTATTATTTCGCCGGCATCATCGCTTATTATTATTCACCTTATGCTTCTTTGTACTTTTTGCGGCCATAGGCGCTTTTTCATCGGCGCATGATGAAACCTTTGTCCGTGGGGTGTTGGGAGATGAATATGTAAATATGACAGAGCGGAATATTGCGAACAACGACCCATTTGGCGTATATAAAGACAACAACCCGGTAGTAATGTTTCTCAGTATTGCCTTTAATAACATTTACGTAGCCTTTTCCTGTTTTGTTGGGGGCATTTTTTTAGGCGTATATACTTTATACCTGCTGCTGACAAATGGGGTTATGCTGGGTGTTTTTCAGTACCTGTTTTTTGCACATGGCCTTGGCTGGAAGTCAGTGTTGGTAATATGGATTCACGGCACGCTGGAAATATCGAGTATCGTAATTGCCGGTTGCGCCGGATTGATCCTCGCAAAAAGTATATTATTCCCTGGTACGAGAAAAAGATTGGATTCCTTACGAAAAGGAGCAAAAGATGGTATAAAAACCATGGTAACATTAGTGCCTGTATTTATTGTGGCTGCATTCCTGGAAAGCTTTGTAACCCGCCATACTTCTATGCCTTTGACGTTAAGTCTTTCTATCCTCACAGGCTCGCTGGCTTTTATATTGGGCTATTTTATTTTTTACCCTATATATCTGCATAAACAAGGGTATCGCTTAAGTGCAGAAGGAAAAGTAATCCCGCCGGTATTATGAGTAAGCATTTCCTGATTAAAAGCTGTTTACTGTTCCTGCTTTGTTTACCATTGCAGGGCAAGGCACAATATGATAGTACTGTTAACGCGGCGCGTGCAGCGGTGCCAGATACCATCGATCCTTCTATCATGAGTGATACAACCGTGGGGCAGTATGTAGATGAACCGTTTGTTTATCAGCGGAGACAAGTAACGGCATCTTCTGTCAACAAATTAAAGACGGATGAATGGCTCCAATACCGTGACCCCCAGGCAGCACCTCCCAAGACAGCTCCCTGGTTTATACAAATATTGGAAACGCTGTTTCGCGTTATAGCTGCAGGCCGATATATTATTATGGGTTTATTGTTATTGGGACTGGCCTACCTTATTTTTCGCTTTATGCAGAGCAATGGCCTGAGTATATTTCGAAAGCCTGCATCTAAAGGTGGCTTACCGGATGTTGCCGATGAGTCGTTGCAGGATGCCGCTGAATATGAAGGGAAAATAAAGGCTGCCATTGCCGCCGGCGATAACAGGCAGGCTATACGCTGGTGGTATCTCTATACTTTATTTCAGCTGTCGGAAAAACAATTACTGGTGCTGCTACGCGATAAAACAAACAACGATTACCTGCGCGAGATGAGAAACTCTGCGCATTACAAAAAGTTTGCGGCGCTCACACTCGACTATGAGTATATCTGGTATGGTGGCTTTAATGTAAGTGAAGCAAATTTCAGGAGCATGAACCAGGAGTTCAGGGATTTTAATAACGCAATTGGAAAAAGCTGGTGAAGAATAAACCTATTTATATTATCGTTGGCATAGTGGTGCTGCTGGCTGCAGTACTGCTGTTTGCCGGCGGAAACCGCAGAAAGCGGTCGGTGGAACAATCGACTGATATGAGCTGGTCTTCTTTTTCCAGCAAGGACAAAAAAGCCGGTGGTGCTTATGCGGCATTTAAGCTATTACCACAGTTATTTGCCTACCATTCCGTACAGGTAGTTACCAAATCTTTTGCACGTACTTATAGCAAAGAAAAGGAACTGGCACATGCGGGTAATGTGTATATCCTGGTGTCGGATAACATGTTTACCACGGAAAAAGACATCGATGCTATGTTGCAATATGTGGCACCTGGTAATGAGTTATTTATAGCAGTCAATAATCCGGACCCGGTCCTGGCCCAGCAATTGAAATTTGCGGTAACGGAAAGTAGTAGTTTCCAGCAACAGCACGTAGGATGGGTACAGCGTTATACAGACGTATCCATTCCTGTGGATACCAGTTTTTCTTATAATGGGATGGTGGCCGGTAATTATTTTTCGGCCATCGATAGCACTACTACTACAGTACTGGGCACCAACTATAAAAACAAACCTAACTTTATACGTGTTGCCTACAGTCGTGGTTATATTTACCTGTTACTCAACCCGTATACTTTTACCAATTATTTTTTACTGCATCAGCAGAATGTAAGCGCATTGGAAACGCAGTTGTCTTACCTGAAAGACTACGCCGACAATGTTTACTGGGACGACTTTTATAGCCATCAGCGTAGTGCACAATCGGGCGATTTCAGCGAATGGCAGGTGCTGATGCGTTATCCGACTATGCGCTGGGCATTATGGCTCAGCATCCTGTTACTGCTGCTGTATGTAGTATTTGAGAGCAAACGCCGGCAAAGGATCATTCCTGATAAACCAGTGCTGAACAATACTTCGTTAGAATTTGTAGATGCCATTGGCCAGCTGTATTATCAGCGGCACGACAACTATAACCTGGCGCATAAGATGATTGTTCACCTGTTAGAGTATATCCGTTCCCGTTACTACATGGATACCAACGTGCTGAACGAGGAGTTTATAACAACCTTGTCGAAAAAGTCGGCTGTTGCTGAATCGGATATCCGGCTGTTGTTGCAGATGATCAGTCACATACAACTGGAACAGCACGTAAGCGATGAATACCTGCAGGAATTTTATAAACGCATTCAACTGTTTTATTTAAATACAAAATAATGGACATCAATACATTCCAACCCAGGACTGATTTTTCTGCCTTACATGAAGGTGTGGCGGCTATCCGGGAGCAAATAGGAAAAGTAATAGTAGGACAGCATCAAATGGTGGATCTGCTGATTGCAGGATTGCTTACACAGGGACATGTGTTGATAGAAGGTGTTCCGGGCGTGGCTAAAACCATGACGGCCAAACTACTGGCACAGTGCGTAGATGCTAACTTCAGCCGTATTCAGTTTACACCGGATCTGATGCCGGCAGATGTGTTGGGGACATCCGTATTTAATCCGCAAACCCGTGAGTTCGAATATAAGAAAGGTCCCATATTCGGTAACCTCGTTTTGATCGATGAAATCAACCGGGCCCCGGCTAAAACGCAGTCGGCCTTGTTTGAAGTGATGGAAGAAAGACAAATTACCAACGATGGCGCTACCTGGGCATTGGACCGGCCATTTATGGTAATAGCTACCCAAAACCCCATTGAGCAGGAAGGGACTTACCGCCTGCCGGAAGCTCAGCTGGATCGTTTTCTTTTCAAAATAGAAGTAAAGTATCCCAACCTGGAAGAAGAGGTAGCGGTGTTGCGTAGCATGCATCAGTTCAATGGTGAAACAGATCTTACTAAAATTATCGGCAAGGTAGTTACTACCACCCAGGTTATCGAATATCAAAATATGGTGAGACAGGTGATGGTAGATGATAAGCTGTTTCATTATATCGCCGCTATTATCAATGAAACCCGTATGAATTCCTCCCTGTACCTGGGGGCTTCTCCACGTGCATCCATTGCCGTTATGAACTGTGCAAAAGCTTCAGCAGCAATGAAAAACAGGGATTTTGTCATTCCTGATGATGTGGTGGAAATGGTACCGCACGTATTGCGTCACCGTATCATATTAACGCCGGAAAAGGAGATGGAAGGCATAAAAACAGATGATGTCATTGCGCAGATATTGAAGATGATAGAAATACCCAGATAAGCCAAACGTTAAAGATAAATATGTCAGCAACCGTAAAAAATAATTTATACCAGGTACTTTTTTTTACTAACCGGTTATACCTGTTGTTGGGAGGAAATATCCTGTTATTTATCATTGCGTTTTTTATTCCGCAGTTGTACAATATTGCCATTGAGGCTGTTATTGTACTGGCGGGATTACTTTTGTTGGACATGATCTTACTGGTGTTTCGGCCTGCCGATATCATTTCTCTGGAACGTATTGCCAGTGCGCGTTTCAGCAATGGCGACGACAATGAAGTGTTATTGGAATTCCATAACCGGTATCCCTACCCGGTATTTGTATCGGTGATTGAAGAGCTGCCTTTCCAGTTCCAGGACCGTAACTTCCTGCAAAAGGCGAAGGTAAGCGCGGGCGAACACTATACTTTCCGGTATGTACTAAGGCCGGTGGAAAGAGGCGTGTATAATTTCGGGTATACCAATGTATTTATCAGGAGTGCATTGGGGATGGTAAACAGGCGATTTGTTTTTAATAATGAACAGGCGATACGCGTGTATCCCAGTTTCCACCAGTTGCGGCATTTTGAATTGTATGGTTATATGAACCGGTTGAATGAGCTGGGTGTCCATAAAAGGCGGGTAATAGGGCATAGTATGGAGTTTGACCATATTAAGCCTTATACCAAGGGCGATGATGTGCGGATGCTTAACTGGAAGGCATCTGCCCGCAGTGGTAACCTGATGGTGAATAATTATGTAGAAGAGAGATCCCAACAAGTGTATTCCGTTATTGACAAAGGGCGTATCATGAAGATGCCTTTTAATGGCTTATCCCTGTTGGATTATGCCATTAACGCTTCCCTGGTATTCAGCAATGTAGCGATTAATAAAGGAGACCGGGCCGGGGTGATCACCTTTACAGAAAATAAGGTAGAAACATTGGCCGCCAGTAATAAAAGGGTGCAGGTAAATAAGATCCTCGAAACGCTCTATTCCCAGGAAACACATTGGCAGGAGAGCGATTACGAGGCATTAAGCGTACAGCTGCGGAGTAATTTATCTACCCGTTCTCTATTAATGCTGTATACCAACTTTGAATCTATGTCGAGCCTGCAACGGCAGTTACCATACCTTCGCCGGCTGGCGCGTTATCATCTTTTGCTGGTAGTTTTTTTTGAGAATACCGAGATAAAAAAAGTGACAGAGATGCAGGCGCATGATATGGAAGATATTTATAAGCAGACCATTGCCCAGAAATTTGCCTATGATAAGAAGCTCATCGTAAAAGAGCTGGCGAAGTATGGCATTATGTCGTTATTAAGTACACCGGAACATTTAACCCTGAACGTAGTCAATAAATACCTGGAACTGAAATCCCGTACGTTGATTTAACTACTGCCTTTTCCTCTTTCGGTTATTATTTAATTCCGGCAGGCTTTTGATAATTCCGGCATCATTGTCTGGCGCCTGTTTAACGGGAATAACCGATCGCAGGTACATTTGATTGTTGTGTTTATACCAGGCTTCTACCGTAACGGTTTTAGCAGAATCATTTTTTTCGAGTAACAGATCCTGCCCGATGATAGTACCTGTGGAGGCTGCAAACCTGACGGCGGATGTATCCAGTGGCAGCACTTTGCCACTGCTGAACTTTCCTTCTACATTGAGATAGAAACGGATATCGCGTTTAACACTGTCGGCATAATGGTTAAAGCGTATCCCGACGATATGCGGTAATGTAAGGGTGGTTTGGAGGGTTGAATGATCGTCGGTACTAACGGTGAGGGTAATACGATAATTATCCTTTATCAGCTGGGGTCTGCTAAAGTATAACACGCCATTGCGGATGCTGCCGTTGCTGCTGCTAATATTCAGCTTATTCCAGCGGTAGTTGCCCTGCAGGTAGCCGGCGGTTTGCCGGCTACTGCTATCGCTCATAAAAAATTGGATACCAATGGGCGTAACGTTATAGAGTTCTGTTACTGCGTTAGGATCGTAGCTGCCTGTAATTCGCACTACCGGGGCCTGTTGGGCGTTTGCCAACAGGGGTAGGGTACATACAAAGCAGAGCAGGAAAGATTTTAGCATTCTGCTGTCGGCTTTTGTGTTTGAATCAGTATAACGGATCCTGTAAAAGGACGGGCATTAGTTTCTTACGGCTAACTGCCTGGCAACATATTTTCCAAGAATATCAAATTCCAGGTTTACCAGGTGTCCGGGTTTTATTTTAGATACGTTGGTATGTTCGTAAGTGTATGGAATAATGGCTACGGAAAACTCATCGTTTGATACATCAAAAACGGTGAGGCTGATGCCATTCATGCAGATACTCCCTTTGTCTACGATGAGGGCGGCAAATTCCTTTGGGTAACGAAAGCGATAGAGCCAGCTGCCATCCTGTTCGTTTACGGATAGGCATTCACCTACACTGTCCACATGGCCTTGTACCAGGTGTCCGTCGATGCGGCCGTTAAATACCATGGCTCTTTCCAGGTTAACGAACTGGGTAGGTGCGAGTTGCCCGAGATTGGTTTTTTGCAGGGTTTCGGCTACTGCTACCGTTTCGTAGGTATTGCCCTGTATGCCGGTGATAGTCAGGCAAACGCCGTTGTGAGCTACACTCTGGTCTATTTTCAATTCCCCTGCCAGCGGTGTTTGTATGGTGATTAAGAGATTTCCACCTTCTTTTTTGGTGGATACCACTTCTGCTAGTGTTTCTATAATTCCTGTAAACATGAAGCGAATTTAAGGATTTTTCTATACCCGGGGTTTCCAGGGAATTTCATCTACGCCCAGTCTGAATCCTACCCATCTGGCGAGTACGAAAAGGTAGTCACTGAGGCGGTTGATATATTTCAATACCAGGGGCTCTATGAACATATCATGTTCCTGCATACCTACACAGAGTCGTTCGGTGCGACGGCAAACGCAGCGGGCAATATGGCAGGTAGAAACCGCCACATGGCCTCCGGGCAGGATAAATGATTTCATGATGGGCAGTTCCTCGTTCATCTGGTCGATACTTTTTTCCAGCAGGGTAATATCGGCCTCGTGCAGGTCTGGTATTTTCAGTTTGGTTTCTTTGTCGGGGTCGCAGGCCAGGGCGGAGCCAATAGTAAAGAGGCGGTCTTGTATTTCGCGGAGCAAATTTTTAGTATCAGGATCTGCGATATAGTCATTTACCAGCCCGATATAGGAGTTGAGTTCATCCACTGTACCGTAAGCATCGATGCGTACGTCGCTTTTGGGTACTTTGGTGCCACCTATGAGTGATGTTTTCCCCTTGTCGCCTGTTTTCGTATATATTTTGAAGGACATGTCTGATGGGCATTGTTGTCCTGCAAATTACGAATTATGGCATTATCGGGGGCGATAGCGGAAAGATTAGAGTACGGCTACTTTTTCATTGATGCGGTCGGATTCTATTACCCCGTCGCGGAGGCGGATCACACGGCGTGCGTGTTCTGCAATATCTTCTTCGTGGGTAACCAGCACCACGGTATTACCAGAGGCGTGTATATGGCCGAAGATTTCCATGATTTCCACGGAAGTTTTTGAGTCGAGGTTACCAGTAGGTTCATCCGCAAGGATGAGCGAGGGATTATTGACCAGCGCCCGGGCGATGGCCACACGCTGGCATTGACCGCCGGAAAGCTCGTTGGGTTTGTGTTTATAACGTTCTCCCAATCCTACTTTTTTCAACATGGTAATGGCCCGTTCTTCTCTTTCTTTTTTGCCCACGCCGGCATACACCAGTGGGATGGCTACATTTTCGAGGGCGGTAAGCCTGGGCATGAGGTTAAACTGTTGAAACACAAAGCCTATTTCCTTGCCACGTACGGTGGCGAGGTCGTTGTCTTCCATTTTACTCACATCATGTCCGCTGAGTACGTACTTTCCATCGGTGGGCGTATCGAGGCATCCGAGTATATTCATCAGGGTAGACTTCCCGGAGCCGGAAGGCCCCATCAGTGCTACGTATTCATTCTTGTAAATGTCTAATGACACTCCTTTGAGTACAGGGAGTTCATTTTTCCCGAGAAAATAACTTTTCCTGATTCCTTCCAAATGGATGACGGACTTTTGCATGTGGGTTATTTCTTTATGATTTTCGGTACTTTGAAGTATGCTTCAGTAGCCGCAGGCGCGTTCTGCAGGGCTTCTTCACGGGTAACAGACGGAATGACCCTGTCTTCCCGGAAAACATTATAATCATCAGTCAGATGAAGCAGGGGCTTCACATGAGTGGTATCCAGTTCGTTCAGCTTTTCCACGAAAGTGATCATCCGCTGCAGTTCTCCACGGATTTCCACTTTTTCCTGGTCGTTAAATTCAAGTCTTGCCAAATCAGCCAGTTGTTGTACCAGCACTTCATTCACTTCCATAATCAAATTAAATCAAAAGATAATAAATTATTGCGCCCAAAAAGGATAGCGTTTCAAAATTAATGATAAACGGCCAGAAAAAGCGGAAAGCTTAAAGCAGAAAGCAAAAAGGGGGTGTAATGCAGGGCTTTATTGTCAAATTATCCGCTACGATTCTGCTTTAAGCTTTAAGCTTTTTCCTTAAATTGCGCCCTGTTATGGCTACAGAAAAAGAAATTGTGGTAAGCGGCATACGCCCTACCGGTTATTTGCATTTAGGCAACTATTTTGGTGCGATCCGTAATTATATCCGGATGCAGGAAGATTTTAACTGTTACTTCTTTGTAGCAGACTGGCATTCGCTGACTACCCATCCCAACCCTAAAGATTTACCGGGCAATGTAATGCGGGTGCTGGCAGAAAATATTGCCTCCGGCCTTGATCCGGAAAAGGTAACGTTATATGCGCAGAGCGACGTCCCTGAAATTGCTGAGCTGTACCTCCTCATGAATATGCTGGCCTATGTAGGGGAACTGGAAAAAGTGCCCACTTTCAAGGACAAGGTTCGTTTACAGCCACAGAACGTAAACGCCGGGCTGCTTACTTATCCGGTGTTGATGAGCGTAGATATCTTAATTCAGCGTGCGGTAAAAGTGCCGGTGGGTAAGGACCAGGGACAGCACCTGGAAATGGCCCGTAATTTTGCACAGCGCTTCAATCACCGTTATGATACTGACTTGTTCCCTGAGCCGGAAGCCTTCAACTATGGCGATAGCCTGGTGCGTATTCCCAGCCTGGACGGTTCCGGTAAAATGAGTAAGAGTGAAAATGAAATGGCTACCCTTTACCTGGCAGATGATGATGATAAAATCCGCAACAAGATAAAGAAAGCAAAAACGGATAGCGCAGCGGTAACACCTGGTACGCCTATGCCCGAATCTGTACAGAACCTGGTCGATCTCATGAAATTAGTGTCTGCCCCCGATGTAGTACAGTTTTATGAGGCAGCGTGGGATAATCAAACCATCCGTTTTGGTGATATGAAAAAACAGCTGGGTGAAGATATGGTGAACTTTATTGCCCCTATCCGCGAAAAGGCGAAAGACCTGCAACAGGACACCGACTACTTAAGAAAAATTATGAAAGCCGGTGCAGAAAAGGCCAGAGCGAATGCGGCACAAACTTTGCAACAGGCGAGAAAACTTATTGGTTTAAATTATTATTGAAAAAGTCGCCAACTGTAGCTATTTTCAATATTAACCACCTATCATCGCATGGCAAAACAAAACAGGATTAAACATATCGCCATAGCCGGTAATATCGGCGCTGGTAAGACTACACTCACGGAAATGCTTTGCAGGCATTACAAGTGGCATCCACAGTATGAAGACGTAGAGCACAACCCATACCTGAACGATTTTTATGAAGATATGCCCCGCTGGTCTTTCAACCTGCAGGTATATTTCCTGAACGGCAGATTGAAGCAATTGCTGGAAATACAGAATGGTAAGGAAACGGTGATACAGGACAGAACCATCTATGAAGATGCGCACATTTTTGCGCCCAATCTTTATGAAATGGGACTGATGACCAAGCGCGATTTTGATAACTATTTCAACTTCTTCGAAACGCTGAAGAGCATGGTGAAACCACCGGATTTGCTGATATATCTGCAGGCATCGGTGCCCACACTTGTGGCCCAGATACAGAAGAGAGGAAGAGAGTATGAGGAAAATATACGCCTCGACTACCTGAAACGCCTGAACGAATACTATAATAACTGGATCGAAAAATATAAAGAAGGCCCTTTGTTGATTATAGATATCGATAAAAATAAATTCCCTGAGAGTGATGAAGACCTGGGAGAAATTATTTCCAAGATCGATTCACAGCTGTACGGTTTGTTTTAACCGGCGCAGGATATGGTTATAAAGAGATGGGAGATAAAAGCCACGCTTTTATCTCCCATTTTATTTTACGTTGTTCAGATTTCATTAACACTTTTACCTCAGGTAGGATCTACCTTTATGATACGCGACAGCATTGGTTAACCCCATCATATCGCTGTTGACGAACTGTTTGTTAAACCCGTTTCCGTATGAAACAACTGATGTTGACCCTTTTATTTATGGGGTGGATAGGATGGCTATCTGCGCAACCTGACCTTATGCCCATTGGTAAGAATACACGTATGGGCGCTTACAGCCGCCATTTCCAACAGATCATTACCGCCTGGTCCGATCCCGCGGCATTGTCATGTATACAGCGCCTGGCGGCCGGTATTTACTCAGAAAACCGTTTCCTGGTAAAGGAGGCATCCCTGTATGCGGCAATGATTGCTATTCCTGTATATGCAGGTGCTTTCGGAGGCAGTATTACCCGTTTGGGTAGTACTGCTTATCATCAGCAGCAACTGAGCGGAGGATATGGCCGGCATATCGGGCGCCGGGTGGGACTGGGGCTACAGTTTAACTATGAAACCACTACTGTACAAGGGATGGGAACTACCAGCCAATTGACGGTAGCGGGCGGCCTGGTATGGCATATCAGTGAACAATGGCATACTGGGCTGCAGGTACAACAATGGAGGAATGGAGACTGGCTATATATCGGAGGTGCAGGATTTGAAGCATCGGGCGATTTTCTGTTGTCGGCTGAAGTGTTACATGCAGGTAAGGACACTGGGATGAAGGCAGCCGCTTATTACCGTATTGCTCGCGCGTTGGCACTGGAAATGGGCATTGCTTCCCGGCCAGCTTATCATACTGCGGCCTGCATTCTTTACCTGCGTTCCCTGCGAATCGATATTGGCGCTGGCTTTCATCCCCGGCTGGGAATCACTCCTTCAACTGCATTGATATGGCAACCATCCGCAGAATAATAGGAAGCCTGGCGCTGGCGGGTATCCACGTTGTTGCCTATGGCCAGCAACAGGAGGACGTAATGCCGGCCGCCGTGGAAAATAACCTGGAGCACCAGGCGGCAGGCACGGAAACAGTGTCGGAAGACGATGAACAATGGCAGCAGTTGAATGCGTGGCGCCGGCACCAGCTGCAACTAAATACAGCCGACGAGGCCAGCCTCCAGGCACTTGGGCTTCTAACCCCTTTGCAGATCAGTAATTTCCTGCAATATCGCTCGCTCCTGGGCGACCTGTTAAGCATTTATGAACTACAGGCAATACCAGGGTTTGAGCCGGAAATTATCCGGCGTATCCTGCCTTATGTGGAGGTAGGTAACGACTTATCGCCGCATTACAAAATGAAAGATTACCTGCGGAAGGGCGATCATGCTTTGCTGATGCGCTATGGACGTACGTTAGAAAAAGCCAGGGGATACCTGCATACCGATAGTACCCCTGCTGCATACAGGGGGAGCCCGGACAAACTGCTGCTACGCTATCGGTACAATTTCCCCCGGTATCTCAGCTGGGGAATGGTGATGGAGAAAGATGCCGGCGAAGCATTTTTTAAAGGTGCGCAGCAGCAGGGTTTTGATTTTTACAGCGTTCATTTCTTTCTTCGCAATTACCGCGGGATAAAAGCACTGGCGCTGGGTGATTATACGGTAAACCTCGGCCAGGGATTGCTCAATTGGCAATCGCAGGCTTTTGGTAAAGGGGCGGCTGTGGTGCAGATAAAAAGGGAAGGTGAGGTGATCAGGCCTTATGCTTCGCCCGGAGAGTTTTATTTCTTCAGGGGAGCTGCTATCACCTTGCAGCGGCGCCGATGGGAAGTAACTGCTTTTGCTTCGCACCGAAAGCTCGATGCCAGTCCCGGTCCCGGTGCTGATTCCAGCCAGGAAGAAATGGCCGTTGCCAGCCTGGTAAGTAGTGGTTATCATCGCACTATCACTGAAACAGAGAAACGGGGACAGGCACAGTTAATAAGCGCTGGAGGTAATATCCGGTATAACAGCCACCGGTGGAAGGTTGGTGGCAACTTGCTCCTGCATCGTTTTACACCCGCCTGGCAAAAAGAGCGCAAGCCTTACAATCAATTCGATTTTAGTGGTAAACAGTTATCTGCCGCCAGTATTGATTATGCAGGCAGCTGGAAAAATGTGCATGTGTTTGGAGAGGTGGCAACTGCTGGCAATGGCCAGCCAGCCTTTATGCAGGGCTTACTCACGAGTGTGGCGCCTTCAGTAGATATAGCCCTTGTTTACCGGTACTATGATAAGGCATACCAGTCGCTGTTTGCCAATGGTTTTGGAGATGGTTATCGCACGGTAAATGAGCAGGGTTTGTATACAGCCACCACAGTAAAAGTTAGTTCCCGGTTTAAGCTGGATGCTTACGCGGACATCTTCCGTTTTCCCTGGCTGAAATACCGGTCCAGCGGGCCGTCGGGAGGAAAGGAGTTTTTTCTGCAGGGAACTTATATGCTGGGCAGGCAAATAACAATGCTGCTGCGATACAACTACCGGCGGGCAGAAGAGAATATCCCCGAAACAGCTAATCCCGTCCCGGTATTAACGGATATAACGTCAAGGAATATACGTTTACAGTCAGTCATACAACAGGGGCGGCGTTTGAGCTTCCGCACAAGGATAGAATACAGCAGTTATCAGGCCGCAGCAGTTGCCGGAATGCAGCGGGGATGGATGATATACCAGGATTGCAGTTACCGGTTACTGCGCATACCTGTTACGGTGAGTGGGCGTTTGGCCCGTTTTAAAACTAGTAGTTATGATACCCGCATTTATGCAACGGAAAACAGTGTGTTGTATGAAAACGCGGTTTCTCAGCTCTATGGCCGGGGCTGGCAGTATTATCTGAATATGAAGTGGAAGGTAAACGCGCGTTGTTCCTGCTGGGGGCGTTTCCATCAAACCATTTACCAGGGCGCACAGCAGGTGGGTAGCGGCAATGATATGATTGCCGGTAACAAAAAAACAATGGTTCAATTCCAGCTGCAATATTTGATAAACGGCAAGTGATGAAAAATTTTTTAAAATATTTTTCATCTCAGTATGCTGATTTACAAATAGTTATGCGACTATTTTTATCTGCTGTTAAAATAATGTTAACTGGATGTAGTACTGAATTCTTTTTTTTTCTAAATTGTGGACGTCAACCAAAATCTAAATTCTAATTTGCTTTATGAGAGAATTTGTATCTACGAGTTAATTTGCTTGTGGTTGTGACAGGAAAGGTTACACTGAAAATACTGTTACAATTGACTTCTACCAATAATTGAGAACTAAAACTAACACAATACTAAACCAAGCGGCTGGACTTGACCCGATATCATTTGCACACAATAAAATAACAATCTAACTGAAGGAGTGCCAACTCAGATGAGGATGTTTTGCTATGATATATAAACAATAGAATGTAATTGCGGAATAAGTGTTAATAATACAACCAAAATCTGATATCAATGAAAAACACTGTTTCCATTGTTACATAGCGTGACGCTATGAAGCTTAAGAACGATCATACTGCTTTCAATAGATCGAAGATCAGTACGTTTTTATCATTGTTTTAATCGTGTAGATAGTATATACGGTATGGGGAATGCTATGCCATATATTTTACGAATAATATTTACAGTAGCGCAGTTAAAGCAAGTAATTGAGCCAATAATAAACTAAGTTTTTTCTTTTTCAACCAAAATTTGAATCTTTTATGAAAAGGACATCATTCCTTTTTGCCATGCCGCTGGCGGTTGTAAGGGTGGTCACTGCCGAGCGCACTGACACATTTCAACCAGGTATTTCTGAACCCTATACTGCAAACGATACTTCCGGCGACAGGGCGTTGCTGGGATATACGTCCCTGCGTACATTATTTTAAAGATCAGGATACTTGACATCCAACCAAATCGAACCGTTTAAAATTACCCGGCGCATTCATTCAAAATAACAGCTAAGGTTTATACTGACATCATTGTCGCCCGATGCCCCTACCCATGTAGGAGCATCCGGTATTCAACCAAAATCGGATACAGACAATGTTGGTTTGCTTTCAGAAGAAATCCGTCGCTATATCTGCCGGGATCAGTCAATTAAATAACATAAAACAAAACAGCCCGCATATGAGAAAATCATTTTTATTAACAACGATGTTGGTGCTATACATAGCTACTGTCATCGGACAAGCCAAGCTTATTACAGGTAAAATCACCGATGCAACCGGCGAACCTGTGCTTGGTGTTACCATTCAATTTAAAGGACAGGCAAAAGGTACTGTATCCGATCCGAATGGTGCTTTTAAACTGGAAGCCGAAAAGGGCCAGGTACTGGTGATTTCCGGCCTCGGTTACGAAACAAAAGAAGTTACAGTAAATGGTAATACACTGAATGTTGTGCTGGCAAAATCAGACAGAACAATCAATGAAGTAGTGGTAACCGCATTGGGTATTAAGAGAGAAAAGAAAGCGCTGGGTTATGCAGTACAAGAAGTAAAGGGAACTGAACTTACCCAGACAAATGAAACGAATGTTTTAAACTCATTGTCTGGTAGAGCGGCTGGCGTACAAATCAATAACAACGGTGGTGCCGTGGGATCCAGTACCAGTATCGTATTGCGTGGATACAACTCTTTCACCGCCAATACGCCGCTGATTGTGGTAGATGGTATTCCTATCAATAACCCACAGTCAGTGGTAATACCAGGAGCCCTTACACCTGGCGCAACAGACCAGCAATCCGCCGTGGATTATGGTAACGGTATGAATGACATCGACCCGGAAAATATCGCTTCCGTTTCTATCCTGAAAGGCGCCAATGCGGCCGCTTTGTATGGTTACAGGGCCGGTAACGGGGTAATCCTGATCACCACCAAAAATGGGAAATCCGCTTTCAAAGGTATAGGGGTTTCTTACACCGGTGGTGCTTCGTTCGAAAAACAATACATACTGCCTAAATACCAGAATAAATACGGACAGGGTTCCACCAGCAGCGAATACTGGTACAACCTGTATAAAGCGCAAACTCCTAATAACCCATTGTCGTACCAGGACTGGGCATTACAAAATGGATTTGCCTATGTTGATGGACAAGGAGGTGGTGTAAATGATGGCGTGGATGAAAGCTGGGGTCCAAGAATGGATATAGGACTGAAATTACCTCAGTATAATAGTCCGCTGGATGCCAATGGAAACAGAACTGCTACTCCCTGGGTGTCACATCCCAACAACGTGAAGAATTTCTTCAAAACAGGATTTTCACTCAATAACAACGTATCATTAACCAGTAACACCGCCAAGGGCAGCACCAGGCTTTCCCTGAGCCATCAACGTCAGATGGGTACCGTTCCCAATACCGACCAAACCAGGTATTCGGCGATGTTGAGCACTAGCCAGAACCTGACAGATAAGTTGAAAGTAGAAGCCGCGGCTAACTACGTACAAACGCTCAACGACAACCTCGTAGGGCAGGGTTATAATGAATTCAACCCTATGCAGTCAATAGGTAGCTGGTTCGGACGTCAGATAGATATGAATGACCTGAAAAATAACTGGGACAAAATGATGCCTAATCCGGCATTCCCTGCTACAGGTGTCCCATACAACTGGAACCTGAACTATCATGATAACCCATACTTGAGCTTGTATAGAAACTTAAATGGACGTACCAAGAACCGGTTATTCGGTTATGCCACTGTTTCTTACGAATTTGACAAATGGTTTACCCTGATGGGCCGCGTTGGTACCGATTGGTATTCTGAAAGCAGAAAACAAAATACTTCTTCTCTCGCCGCTGCTAACTTTTTATACGGCGTAGGCGGTCAATTTACAGACTGGAGTATTTATGGAAGTGAAACGAACGCCGACCTGATTGCAACTGGTAGTGGAAAACTGGGTAAAGATTTCTCTCTGTCGTATACCGCTGGCGGAAACTACCGGGACGCAAAAACTAAAAATGTTTCTGCCACCGCGAACGATCTGACTGTTCCTGATTTGTATACCATCGGTAATGCAAAAGGGCAGGTATCTAATACGATGTTCGTTTCCCAACTCCGCTCTAATAGCGTATTCGCGCAGGCTTCCCTGGGATTCCGCAACTGGTTGTACCTGGATCTGACAGGAAGGAATGACTGGAACTCTAGCTTGCCGGCCAACAATCGTTCTTACTTTTACCCATCCGCGAGCTTAAGCTGGATTTTCAGCGACGCATTGAAAATTAGCAATTCATCTGCCTTTACCTACGGTAAATTACGCGTGAGCTATGCAGAGGTGGGTAATGGAACAGGTGCTTATATGCTCGCAAGATCCTTTGTACCACAAGCAAGTACATTCAATGGGGTAACCCTCTATCACGAGGCATATCGGCTGTCACCGCAGGACCTGAAGCCCGAACGTGCCAAGAGTGCTGAAATCGGTGCGGAGCTTCATTTCCTTGATAATAGGCTGAACCTGGATGCGACTTATTATGACAAGAAAACTATTAACCAGATTATGCCTATATCAATCTCTGCTGCATCGGGAGCTACTACGGCCTTCATCAATGCGGGTGAAATCCGGAGTAAGGGTGTTGAGCTGCAATTGAACTTAGGTATTCTACGTAGCGATAATGGTTTTAACTGGGATATGACCGTTAACTGGGCAAAAAATAGTAGTAAGGTAACCACACTGTATACCGATCCAAGAACTGGCCAACAACTGACATGGTTCCAGCTGGGACGTAACTGGGGAACTACCATCGGTGCTATCCCAGGTGAAGCCTACGGTATCATCAGGGGAGCAGATTATGTAACAGATCCTAAATCAGGCGCTATCGTAGTGGGAGCTAACGGATTACCTTCCTTCAAGAAAGACCAGGTGATCGGTAATATTATGCCAGACTGGATTGGCGGTGTAAATAATTCCTTCAGATACCGCAACTTTAATCTCAGCTTCCTGATCGATATGAAAAAAGGCGGCGATATATTTAGTGTAACGCATATGTTTGGCGCCAATACCGGTGTATTGGATTTTACTGCAGCCGGCAACATTCGTGAAACTGGTGTGGTATTGGGTAAAGATATCCTGACCGACCATAAATTTGTAGATGCAAGCGGCAACCCAAACACCAAAGTGGTAGCAGCCGACAATGCCTTTAAATACCTCTCTTATGATGGTGCTTCCTCCGGTACGAAATTCGATATCATCGACGGTACTTACATAAAACTCCGCACCATACAATTTGGTTATACCATTCCGGCCAATTTAATCAGCAGATGGGGATGGTTGAAGAGCGCCGGTGTATCTGTATTTGCACAGAACGTAGCGCTCCTGTATACAGATAAAAGCAATAAAGCGCATATTGACCCGGAAACCGGATTTGGAAACGATGTTGCCCAACTAGGTTTTGAAGAATACCAAATTCCTTCAAATAGAAGTATCGGTTTGAAGTTGAATCTGAATTTCTAACCTAATGCAGAAGCAGATTAATGATTTAATTAAAATTAGTATTATGAAACTGTATAATAGAAGACTATCAAAATATTTTCTGGTCGGGGCGTTGATAATGATGACTGGAGGGAGTTGCACCAAAAACTTTGATAAAATAAATACGGATCCTAATAGACCATTGAAGGTGCCAGGTAATAATACATTGGCATATTCCATTGTCTATTACGCACAAAACCTTTTTGATGCGACCGCTGACATGAATGAACCTGAATGTTTCGGGGGGCACCTGGGTAAAATACAATACATTGATGAAGCGCGTAATGTATTCAGACCAGCAGCTATTGAGAATTTCTGGGCTTATCACTACAGTGTGTTGAATAACCTCCAGATCACTATCAATGATGCTATCGCCAATAATAAGATAAACCAACAGGCGGTTGCGCTTACTTTCAAGTGCTATGTAGCACAAATAGCCACTGATACCTGGGGTGACATTCCTTACTCCGATGCTATAAAAGGTAATAGTGGTGTAATTACACCTAAGTATGATAGCCAAAAGGATATTTATGCAGCTATATTGGCAGATCTGAAAACTGCTAATGATCTCTTTGCAAAGAACAGTGCCGATGTACTGGGCGACGGGGATGTGCTGTTTCAAACAGATGTAACCAAATGGCGTCAGTTCTGCAACTCCCTGCGGTTAAGAGTAGCTATCCGTTTAAGCAAGAAAGACCAGGCAACTGCCAAAGCAAATATCGAGGAAATTACAGGCAACCCAGCAAAATTCCCTGTGATGACAGGAAACGCTGATAATGCGTTCCTGAACTGGCCAGGCGGTAAACCTAATAACGAACCCTGGTCTTCCAACAAGTACGACGATGGTCGCGACGACCATGCTGTCAGCGATGTCCTGGTTAATAAACTCCTCGAGTTAAATGATCCCCGTCTCCCTGTCTATGCTAAACCTGCTACAGGTGATGGTAAATACCGCGGTGTGGGCATTGGCATCAAGGATAGCGAAAAACTGCCTTCTATTGCCTTGTATTCCAGGATCGGCGCCCGTTTCAGGGATAATAGAACCGGATTTACTCCATTTATGCGTGCCGCAGAAGTGAAATTCATCCTGGCAGAAGCTGCTGTTAATGGCTGGAATGTAGGCGTAAGCGCAAAAGACGCCTACGAAGCTGGTATTGATCTTTCACTGGAAGAAAACGGCGTATCCAATGCGGCATATAAAGCAAGTGCCGGCGTAAAATGGGATGGCGACGTGAAAAAGATATATATCCAGAAATGGCTTGCCCTGTTTAAAGACGGTCATGAAGCATGGGCTGAAACTAGAAGAACAGATGTGCCTTTATTGCCAGCTGCCTCAGGATCTCCTTATCCGGGCCATACCCGTACATCTTTCCGCCTGCCTTATCCTAACAGTGAAACTACCCTGAACGGCGCCAACAGCGGTGCAGCGGTGGGTTCTATAAAAGATAACTACTGGGGTGCACAAATGTACTGGGACACCCGCACAGGCGTTAATTGATGCCGGCAGCAAGCATATTGCATAGCAAATTTGACGAAGAGGACTATTATTAGTGGTCAATATACTAGTCAATAAAAAAAAGAGGGCTTATTTGAGCCCTCTTTTTCTATTTTTGTACGGCAAAATCTTACAATATGGAAAATCAGCACGAAGAACAGAATCAGCTTAATATTGAGTTGAATGAAGAAATAGCCGAAGGGCAATATGCGAATCTCGCTATTATTACCCATTCCAACGCCGAGTTCGTAGTGGACTTTGTCAATGTAATGCCCGGTTTACCCAAGGCAAAAGTGAAATCCCGTATCATCCTCACCCCTCAGCATGCCAAGCGCTTTATGAAGGCCATGCTGGATAATATTAAGAAATACGAATCTATACATGGGCCTATCCAGGACCAGGAGCAGGTATCTGTACCTTTAAATTTTGGTGGACCTACTGCTCAGGCATAATTCGTAAGTCAGATGGAACATATTTTTTCTTATCATCATTTGAGGGAATTCACCCGCGAGGTATTTATCCACATGGGTTGTAGCCTGGAACATGCTACGTTGGCCAGCGAAGTGCTGGTGTCGGCCGATCTGAGAGGCATCGATTCTCATGGCATAGCACGCCTGTCGGGCTATGTGCGTTTATGGGAGGCGAAACGGATCAATCCCCGTCCCCATATCCGTATTGTACACGAAACCCCCAGCACCGCCGTGGTGGATGGCGATGCCGGCTTAGGCCTGGTAGTGGCGCCATATGCCATGGAAATAGCCATGCAAAAAGCAGCAGCGGTTGGTACCGGCTGGGTGAGCGTTAAAAACTCCAATCACTTCGGTATTGCCGGTTACCATGCTATGATGGCATTGGAACAGGATATGATCGGCATGGCAATGACGAATGCCAGTCCCCTCGTAGCGCCCACCTTTTCCACGGAACGTATGCTGGGCACCAACCCCATTGCCGTGGCCATTCCTGCAAAAGAGCAACCGGCTTTTGTGGCCGATTTTGCCACCACCACCGCTGCCAATGGTAAACTGGAAATCCTGCAACGTAAAAATGAAGAGGCGCCTTATGGCTGGATACAGGATAAAAACGGTCACCCCAGCAAAAATCCGCATGAACTCAAGGATGGCGGGGCTTTGCTGCCCCTCGGCGGCGACCGGGAACACGGAAGCCATAAAGGGTATTGTTTGGGAGCAATTGTTGACATATTTTCGGCCGTTCTTTCAGGAGCCAACTATGGGCCCTGGGCGCCGCCATTTGTAAGTTTTCTGCCGCTGTCGCCCAACCCGGTAGGGGAAGGCCTGGGACATTTCTTCGGCGCCATGCGGGTAGATGCCTTCCGGCCGGCCGATGAGTTTAAATCCAATATGGATACCTGGATCAGCCGCTTCCGCAATGCTGAAGCGATCCCCGGTAAAAAAGTACTGATACCTGGCGATCCTGAAAGAGAAATGCACCACGAACGACTGGAAAATGGTATTCCCGTAATAGCGCCCGTGGTAAAGGATATGAAGGACGTAGCGGCAAAATTTAATTTGAATTTTTAAATCACCATCATTCATAAAAAACACCCGGAATAAAGCCCGTGCTGGATTTCAGGTTGCTAAAGCAAAAACAAAACATTCAGATGAAAGTGTTAAAATTTGGTGGAACCTCCGTGGGAAAACCAGAGCGTATGCAGTCGGTATCACAACTGATCACAGCAGATAAAGATCAGAAAATTGTGGTCCTTTCCGCACTGTCAGGCACCACAAACTCTCTTGTGGAAATCAGCCAGTCATTGTCAGGAGGTAAAAAGGAACTGGCCAAGCAGCAGATTGATAAGCTGGAAAGCCACTACCGTACTTTTTGCAATGATTTAGTGAAACAGGACGCCGGCCGCGCTAAAGCCAAGGCGATCGTTGATGAACACTTCGAATTTCTGAATATCATCCTGAAGATATCTTTCAATGAGGCACTGAATAAAGATATTCTCGCCCAGGGCGAATTATTATCTACCCGTCTCTTCTGTGTATATCTCGAAGAAGCCGGCATCCAGGCGGTATTGCTGCCTGCGCTCGACTTCATGAGTATCGATGAATATGAAGAGCCGGAAATTCCGAAAATAAAAAATAAACTGGCCGACCTGATCCGTCAACATAAAGATCAAACCATCTTTGTTACCCAGGGATATATCTGTCGCAATGCCAGGGGAGAGGTAGACAACCTGAAACGCGGAGGCAGCGATTATTCCGCTTCCCTGATCGGCGCCGCTATCCAGGCAGATGAAGTGCAGATATGGACAGACATCGATGGTATGCACAACAACGATCCCCGCGTAGTGAAGAAAACCTTTCCGATCGAACAACTCTCTTTTGATGAAGCGGCGGAACTGGCCTACTTTGGCGCTAAAATCCTCCACCCGGCTTCTATCTGGCCTGCACAGCATTTCAACATCCCGGTGAAATTGCTGAACACCATGCAGCCGGAAGCAAAAGGTACTATCATCACCGAATTACCTAATGGTAACGGTGCTAAAGCGATTGCCGCCAAAGATGGTATCATCGCCATCAAGATCAAATCCAGCCGCATGCTGCTGGCGTACGGCTTCCTACGCAAGATCTTCGAAATTTTCGAAAAATATCGCACGCCCATCGATATGATCACCACTTCTGAAGTGGCAGTATCTATCACCATCGATAGCGATCAGTATCTCGATCAGATACTGAAAGAACTGCAGCCATTTGGTACAGTAGAACTGGATTATCACCAAACCATCGTATCTATTGTAGGCAACGAGGTAGCTGCCACGCCGTCTATTATCACTAAATTGTTTGATGCCATGGAAGAAATTCCGTTGCGCATGATCTCTTACGGTGGTAGCAGGCACAATATCTCTATCCTGATCAATGGTCAGTATAAAGAGAGAACATTACAAGTGCTGAATAAAGGATTGTTTGGTCTGGAATAAAAGACCATGCTATTTTTCCATAAAAGCAGTGGAGCATGTCTTCACTGCTTTTTTATTTTTTTAGCCGCTGGTCAAACACAAAAGGTTGGGTATCCACAATGCTGATGCTCGCGGCATCGGGATGCAGGGGATTTAACAGGTAATTATATTCATCTGCAATCACCACAGAGGGAATTCTCAATACGGCGTACCGGGCGGTATCTATCCATTCGTCCCCGATCTGCTGTAGCGCCGGGAAAGGAGCCAGCGACTGCCAACCCGAAGGTAAATCATGCTTGGTCAGCACTTTGATGGCAACGTTATCCGGGATATGAATGGTGGCAATACAGAAATCCTGTACAATGGTTTTAAGCGGAATGTGTACCAACACTTCCAGCGCCGACAAAGCCCTGCTGCCAGCTGTGTACATCACGGCATGTCCTGGACTATTCCATCTTCCACCGTATAAACGTGCACCCGTTCCACTCAGGTCGTTAATGTAAGCGCATTTACTGATCCTGTATACTTCCATGCTGTTGTTTCATTGATTTACGCGAAGATGCCATGCTCAATACGCCCCAGCTCATCCTGGATGAGTTGAAAACCGAAAGTGGTGTCTAACAAAGAAATAGGGGACTGATAATTGAAGGCGGGTAGCGGCGTACGCATCCACTCCTTGAAGTTTTCCAGGTGACCAAATACTTCGGTGCCCCGTTGATAAAGCTGCGAAAGCAGGATGGCCCGTTCGGACGTATCGGCCGACAATTTCGCGTCGTCGGCATAACGTTGCAGCGTTCTCTCTGAAATATGTACTACCTGTGCCAGCTCAGACAAAGAAAATGAAATCTGCCTGCTCAGGTTTAATAATGCCCGCTTGATAATCCCGCTGCGGGAAAGCTGTATAAAATCAAAATAGCCACTGCTGGCCACATAAGCAGCCCCCGGCTGTTCTACGATCAGCAACGCATTCTCCTGCACCTGGTATCCTTTAATATGTTTCATAATACCCGACATTTGTCACAAAAATACAACAATTTGTCGTTATTTCAATTGTTTGTCTTCAAAATAGCCGATCTTCCACATCTTATTGATTTCCAGGGTAATCACATCATGCTCCTTTACCACCTTGCCCTTCAGCACATAAAAACCACCCTTCTGAAAAGGATATTGCCGCAAACTATCCGGAAAATGAACAGTATCCACGAAGGCTCCTTCTTTATCCAGGAAAGTACCAAAACACATAGGCTCGCCTTTGGCACTGCGTAAATTCTTGGTGGTAACCAGGTAGCCTAATGTTGTTACAGGTAATCCCACATGCTGGTCAAACTCACGGGCAGGCATATACGATTGTTGAGCATGCTGCAGTACCTGGAAAGGTGATTGCAGGGGAAAGCCCAGCAGATCTATTTCATCAAAGGCGTCTTCATGGGCATGATACACCAGCGTGGGTAACTCACAACTTACCGTCATAGCGCTGAACAAAGGCAGCGCATGGGTATGGCTGTTATCTCTCCTGCTCACCAACAGGCTACTTTTCCACAATAATTCTTTTTTCGTATAACCGGTGAAATGGAAACAACCAATACGGATCAGTATTTCCAGCTGTTCTTCTCCCGGCATAATACGGTTGGTAAAATCTTCCAGGTGAGAAAAAGGGCCGTATTCCCGGCGATCTGCCAGTATACGTTCCGCGAGTTGCTGCTCCAGGCCCTCCACATGAATGAACCCCACATACACCTGCCGGCCTTTGATATTCGTATAGTAGTCACTGTTATTAATGCAGGGTGGATGCAGGTCTACCCCGGTTTTCTGCAGTTCCCGGAAATAAAGTTCCCGGTTATAGAAGCCGCCAAAGTTATTGATCACCGCTACCATAAACTCAGCTGGAAAATATGTTTTCAGGTACAGGCTCTGGTAGCTTTCTACTGCAAAGCTGGCCGAATGGGCTTTAGAAAAAGAAAAATTAGCGAAGCTGGCGATCTGTCGCCATACTTCGGCTGTTACAGCAGGGGGATGCCCACGCTGGGCACAGTTAGCAAAAAAACGATGTTCAATGTTTTTAAACTCATTCGATTCCCGGTACTTCCCGCCCATGGCCCGGCGTAGGGTATCTGCATCGGCTAACTCCAGCCCTGCAAAATGATGCGCTACTTTAATGACATCTTCCTGGTACACCATGATACCAAAAGTTTCTTTCAGCAGCTCTTCAATTACCGGGTGTAAATAGGTGACTTTCTCCGGATGGCGATAGCGTTCTACATAGGCCTTCATCATGCCCGACTGTGCCACGCCAGGACGGATAATAGAGCTGGCGGCCACCAGGGCGAGATAATTATCGCATTGTAGTTTCTGTAGCAGCTGACGCATCCCCGGTGATTCGATATAAAAGCACCCAATCGTATTAACCGTTTTAAGATTATTTTTTACACCGGGATCCTGTTGAAATGCTTTCACATCGTGGATATCAATTTCTACCTGCCTGTTTTCCCGGATAATATCAATAGCATCCCGGATATGACCAAGCCCACGCTGGCTGAGGATATCGAACTTATGCAAGCCAATACGTTCAGCCTGCCACATGTCTAATTGAGCCGTTACAAAACCTTTCGGCGGTAAATAAGTAGTGCAGTAGTGATGTATGGGCGCTTCACTGATCAATATACCGCCTGCATGAATACTCAGGTGATTGGGGAACGCCGGCGTAGTATTCATCAACTCACAATAGCGGGCAATTTGCCGGTGAATATGATCATTTTCCAACTGAAGCTGAAAACCATTTTCCAGTATTTTATCGATTTCTTTTTTCGGCAATCCATACACTTTTCCCAGTTCCCGGATAATGGCATTCGTCTGGAAGGTAGTCACCGTGCCTAATAGCGCAGTATGTTCCGGTCCATAGGTATCAAAAATATAACGGATCACCTGGTCGCGGTCGCGCCAGGAAAAGTCGATATCAAAGTCGGGTGGCGATTTACGGTAAGGATTCAGGAATCGTTCAAAGTAAAGATCCAGCTCAATAGGATCTACATCGGTAATTTGAATACAATAGGCAATAATGGAATTGGCGCCGCTACCGCGACCTACATAGAAAAATCCTTGTTCCCGGGCATACCGGATAATATCCCAGGTAATGAGGAAATAGGCTTCAAAGTTTTGCTGGGCAATGATGTCCAGTTCTTTTTCTATGCGTGCTAATGCCACCGTATGATCTTCGCCATACCGCTGGTCCATGCCGGCTATGGCCAATTCCCGCAGCTTTTTCCGGTCGCCCGCTACGCTGCCAGTAAAATGTTTTTTATTGCCGGGTGTGTTCATGGTCATCTCCACCTGGCAGGCATCCATTACTTCCAGGGTATTTTGCACAATATCCGGATAAGCAGAGAAGTGATCAACCAGTTGTGCCGGAGGTGTTAATTGTTCGGCCGGATGCCCCGTCATAGCGGGTGTGAGCTGGGTGATCAGCATGTTCTGATCTATGGCGCGAAGCAGGCGATGTAATTCATAGTGTTCATTGTCCTGGAAGGTAACGGGTTGTAAAACCACCAGCTTCTTTTTCCAGGCAAGCGTATCGGTTCTGAAAAGTTTATTGCGTTCCCACGGCCGGATGCCTATCAGTTCATGGGCATCCAGGTTGTCGGGCGACCGGCTGCCCCAGGGATAGATGACAAACGTATGTGGTAACTGGGGGGCAATATCCGGAAAAGGAATCTCCTGTTGCAGGTAGTCAGACAACAAGTGGTTGATATGATACCAGCCTTCCTGGTTACGGGCCAGTAACAGGTATTTAAAATCATTCCCATTCCTGCATTCCAATCCCAGTATAGGTTTGATCAGGTATTGCCGGCAAAGGTCTACAAACTCCCAGGCATCGGCGGTCATGTTGATATTGGTAAGTGTTAGGCTGACAATACCCAGTTCATGCGCTTTTTTAACCAGCATTGCGGCCGACATGGTGCCATAGCGGAGACTAAAGAATGTTTTGCAGTTGAGATACATACCAATAAACCGGGGTTAAGCTTTGAAATAGGGCATGATGTCCTTGGGTGGCCTTGTCGGGTCTCGCTTCCCGGGGGCGCTTACATTGGTGCCTTTCATCAGGTATTCCCATCCAAAGCGGTTTTTAATCTGGTCTATGGCCTGGTAGAGGGCAATCATTTCCTGTTTGTCATCGAACAGGCTGATCTGGTAATTCCCATGTACCAGGTGACTAAAACGTACGCCTATCAGACGTACCAGCAGGCGGCGGTCATATAGTTTTTTAAACAGGTCTTTTACTTTTTCCAGCAGTACATGATCAGCGCAGGAATAGGGGATACTCATCTGTTTGGTCACCGTTTCAAAATCAGCATAGCGGATTTTCAGGGTAATACAACCGGTAAGTTTTTGTTGTTGACGGAGTTCGAATGCAATTTTTTCTGTCATCCTCACCAGTTCCGCGTGCAGGAATTCCAGGTCGATAGTATCTGCAGGGAACGTACTTTCCGTAGAGATAGATTTCTGTTCATAGAAAGGCACTACCGGCGATTCATCGATCCCATTGGCTTTTTTCCAGAGGGCTATCCCGTTTTTCCCCATCCATGCTTCAAGCAGGGAGATGGGCACTTCGCTCAGTGTTTTCACGGTTTCTACGCCACGGCGCCTGAGCAGGGCGCCGGTTTCACGGCCTACCATCGGGATCTTTTCCACCGCCAGCGGTGCCAGAAAACTTTTTTCTTCACCAAACAGTATTTCCAGCTGACCATTTGGTTTTGCTTCATCTGTGGCTACTTTAGACACCAGCTTGTTAGATGCCAGCCCGAAGGAGATAGGAAGCCCTGATTCCTTCATGATGCTCTTCCGTAGTGCCGTGGTCCATTTCAGGGATCCGAAAAATTTATCCATCCCTGAAATATCCAGGTAAAATTCATCGATAGATGATTTCTCATAAAGCGGCGCTTTCTCTGCAATCATCTCCGTGATTTCCCTCGATTTAGCGCTGTACAGTTCCATGTCCCCGCTGCGTATAATGGCATGCGGACATAGCCGCAGCGCGGTTTTCATGGGCATGGCAGAATGAATACCATAGCGCCGGGCTTCATAGCTGCAAGCGGCTACTACGGCCCGGTCACTACTGCCGCCCACCAGTAACGGCTGCCCGCTTAACCGGCGGTCCCGCTGGCATTCGACGGATACAAAGAAACAATCCAGGTCGAAATGCGCAATGGTGCGCTGTTGTAAAGTAATCATAACTAAGTTGGTTTAAGGGATAAACAAGGACGGATCGGGTACACCGTATAAAAGCGATACGGATGGCGGACCGGGCAATGGGGAAGGATAGTAAGACAATAGGCCTGCCAGCCGGAATCACTTTCATCTGGACCTGCAATTTACTAATTATTTTAGTTTTGCTAATAAAATTAGCAAAAAAATATTCAAAAATCTTGCGCTGCTATTTTTCGTAACTTTAACGTAGCATATCTGGCATTCAATATGTAATGAGTAAGAGAGTGGAAATGAAGGACAAAGGGAGTATGTGAATGGTTTTACCTTTAAACTGATCTCCAATGAAACAACCGGATTTAACCAAAGAATTACTAATTCTCGCATTGTTGCTGGTCCCCATGGCTTACCTCGCCATTATCTGGAATCATTTACCCACCGCCATTCCCGCTGCAGCAAGCCCACTGGGTTCCCCGGAAATAAGGTCTAAAAGTGACTTCCTTTTACTGATGATTTTCCTGTTTTTTACAAACGGCCTGCTGTACTTCCTGTTCCGCTATATCCCTGCTGTGGATGAAAGCCAGTCTGTGCCGAAAGGAGAGGCCGTACATAAGGACTATTACCGTATCCGGTTTTTAATTCATACCTGCCTGGCCGTTTTTACCTGTGTCATCATATTCCTGGTAAGCCAGGGAAACCCGTTCGTCATGGAGCGCTGGGCATTCGTCGGGGTGGGGATATTGATCACCGGAATAGGGCTTTATCTCCGCAGGTTAAAACCCAATAATTACATAGGTGTCCGGACACCGTGGACGCTGCAGAGCCCGCAGATATGGAAAGAAACACACCTGATGGCCAGCAACCTGTGGACAAGCGCAGGTATTGTGACTATTATTGCCGGATTCTTCCTGTCGCTGATTACAGGGGTGTTCATCTTTTTCTTTCTCTCCATTGTACTGGCAGCCCTGCCCTACATTTACTCCTTCCGGTTATATAACAAGGATAAAGGATAATATAAACCTGCTTTGATTCCGTGGTCAATTCATACAAAAAGAAATGGCGTCCCTGATAAGGACGCCATTTAATATTTTTATAGAGAGATGATTGACTAGAACCATCCTTTGCCCAGCGCTTCGCGGAAAGGCCATGGAATGAGCGCCAGTATAATAACCAGTGCAAGTCCGAAGAAAATCAGGCCCAGCTTGTGTTTCTGCGCATCTGTAGCGGCTTTCTTTATTTTGGATTTACCAATATGTACCAGCGCAATGGCAATAACAGCCATGACTTCATGCTCTACGGTAAAAAATCTTAATACCGGTGTTTTCATCGCTACACTCATATCCGCAAAACCTTGTTTGGCCAGCGGGCTCACAAACATAAGGATCAACCCTACTAACAACTGCAGGTCACAGAAGATCATAAAGAAAAGTCCTGCTTTACTGTCTGCCGCGGTAAAGGGTGTTTTACCGGTAACACCTCTGAGAGAGCGGATCACTGCCCATATCCCAGCTAATAATATTGCCCATCTTAAGAACGAGTGTACATAGTTTAACATGTCGAGTTGGATTTTACCGGGCAAAAATAAGCGATGAATGTCGAATATATTTGGTAATTCATAAAAATATTTGCTAATTTTGTTAGCAAGGTACTAAATTATTTAGGTTATGTCCGTAGTATGTCAGAATTTGAAATATCTGCGTAAGCAAAAAGGCTGGACGCAGCAAGAGTTTGCCGATAAACTCGGTATCAAGCGTTCCCTGCTGGGGGCATATGAGGAAGAACGTGCAGAGCCCCGTACGGAGATCCTGGAACAGGTAAGTGATATGTTCCGGGTATCCATCGATGATCTGCTCCGGAGAGATTTGGGTTCCCAGAAAGATAGTTTCCTGGAAAAGCGCCGCCAGCTCAAAATGGGGACTTCCAGGCAAGCCATCCAGTTTGTGCCGGTAAAAGCGGCCGCCGGTTATCTCGCCGGTTATAATGATGATGAATTCATCGAGGAACTGAACACTTTTACCTTGCCCATGCTGGGCGCCGGCGATTACCGGGCTTTTGAAATTGCCGGAGACTCTATGCTCCCGGTTACTTCCGGCTCTGTCATCGTTTGCCACAAGGTAGATGGCTGGGAAGAGATCAAGAACAATGAAACGTATATTGTAGTTACTTCCCGCGAAGGAATTGTATTTAAGCGGATCCAGAAGAACAACCGCGCTAAGTCAAAAATCACCCTGGTATCCGACAATCCCCAGTTTGAGCCATACGGGGTAGAAATGGAAGAAGTACTGGAGCTTTGGCAATCCGACGCCGTTATCAGTAAAGCCGGCCAGCAAAGCCGTATGAGCGTTAACCACCTGGCCGATATGGTCAGCCAGTTACAGGACCAGGTAAGTCTGTTGAAAAAGAAGCTGAAAGACTAAAATAAACGTATTAGCCGTCATCCGGGGAAAGTTATCTCTCTCCGGGTGATTTCATTGATACTCCCACGGATATTGTTTTTTCGGGAGAGAAGGCAAGCCGGGGAGTTGCAGTTACTCCACTATATGCCACGCGTGGGTGGCCTTAATTTCTGTTGCTATTTAATAGGATCCCATTGGTACGGTGCTGCACTATTTGCCGGAATGGCCCCTTTGCAGGCATTTCCCCGGCAATCTTCGCTTGCTGCGGGAAGACATATGCCGCTTTGTTTCGTATTTCTTTCTTAAATTCGGGGTATCACAGCACACGTTAAATCAACCACAGCATGAGGTTTCATGTTTCTTTTGCCGAGTCTTTACGACAATTGCAGAAAAGCGATGATGATTTCGCGGTATTGTTTGAACACGGTTCTATGAGGGGGATTATTTTTGGTCCCGATGAAATAGATGGACAGGAGCCACATATCCAGGATGAAATTTACCTGGTGATACGGGGGAGCGGGGAATTTGAGCTGGAAGACAAAATAGTGCAGGTAGGAGTAGGCGATTTCCTGTTTGTACCTGCAGGGGCTACGCACCGCTTCCGGAATTTTACAGCTGATATACTGTTGTGGGTGATCTTTTATGGCCCGGAAGGCGGAGAATCAGAATAATTCGGCAATCTTTTGTTTTTTAATAAATCTTATATTATCTTTGCGTTCCTAAAAATAAGAGGCAAAAATTATGTTGATCATTGATTCTAAAGATTGCGAAAACATAGACAAGGCGCTTAAAAAGTATAAAAAGAAATTTGAGAAAGCTCGCATTTTACTGCAGCTGAGATCGCGCCAGTCTTTTACTAAACCATCTGTTAAACGTCGTAACGAGGTGTTAAAAGCCGTTTACAAGCAACAGCTGGCTACCGGTAAATTCGATGCTTAATTAATTGCGTTAGCCATAGGCTGACTGCAACTCAAAATATTTGATGATTGTAAGGTTATTTAATAACTTTACAATCATCAATCTTTTTGTGTTGAACGAGCCATTATATTCATTAGCAGAGCGGTTCATCTCCTATATCCAGCTCGAAAAGCGTTACTCCGCGCATACCTGCATTGCCTATCGCAATGATCTTCTCCAGTTTTTCGATTACATTACTGCCAGTTATAGCAACACCCCGGTAGGTGATATCAGTCATGTAATGATCCGCAGTTGGCTGGCCCACCTGATGGAAGATGCTATGACGGCTAAGAGTGTAAACCGGAAAATTTCCACGCTTAAATCCTTTTTCAAATATTGTCTCCGCCAGGGGCTTGTCAAACAGTCGCCTATGGTGAAAGTGATTGCACCCAAAATAAGCCGTCGTTTGCCGGGTTATATTGAGGAAAAGGGAATGCGCGCGCTGGAAGATAATATCAGCCCGGTATCTGTAAGTTCCCTGCATATTTTCGCCGACGATTTTGAAGGGACAACGCATCGCCTCATTTTTGAGATCTTTTACCAGACAGGTATCCGGTTGTCGGAGTTGATTGCTTTACCGGAATTCAGGGTAGACCGCAGCAACCTGTCGGTAAAGGTAATGGGGAAAGGAGGGAAGGAGCGTATTATACCAATCAGTGAACGGCTGTTGTCGCAGATAGCCGTATATATGGAGCAAAAGCGCGTTCACCTGGAGGAATTTGAGAGCGGTGTATTGCTGGTGCATCCGCATACAGGGCAAAGGTTATATCCCAAGTACGTGTACCTGATGGTGCGAAAATACCTCACGGAGCACCAGATCACTACCTTAAAGAAGAAAAGTCCGCATATCCTGCGGCATACTTTTGCTACTCACCTGGCTAATAATGGAGCAGACCTGAATGCGATCAAAGAGTTGCTGGGGCACTCGAGTCTCGCTGCCACACAGGTTTACACGCACAACACTATAGAGCAGTTAAAGAAGGTGTATAAGCAGGCGCACCCAAAGGCGTAGATTTTTTTTCAGCTTTTAACAAAATATTACGCGGTATAGCAGCATTGCATTAATAAAGTGACTATATTAGTAATGAAGTTCTTTTCTACTAAACGAGAGTGCCTATGACCATGGTTTACTAACTAGAACCTAGATTGTTAAATATTTAAAAAATTAGTGCTATGAACGTACAAATTCAAACTGTGCATTTTGATGCGGATGCTAAATTGATTGACCACGTGAACAAGAAAATTCAGAAGTTGAACACTTTTTATGATCGTATTGTAAGCGTGGATGTTTTTTTAAAATTGGATAATATAGCACATCAGGTTAAAGATAAAATAGCTGAAATCAGAGTTCGAATACCCCGTCAGGACCTATTTGTCAAGCACGAGTCCAAGTCTTTCGAAGAGTCGTTTGATTTAGCCTATGATTCACTTGTTAACCAGGTAAAACGTACTAAGGAAAAGAAATTTCAATAATTTTCTGAAATAATTTTGGAAATATTAATCTCTTTGCTACCTTTGCCATCCCGATTCAAAAAGAGGGTTGGTAAAAGTAGCAAAGTTCTTTATAGCAGGGCGTCTTCAGGGAAGTAGATAGATTTTTAAATATTTATAACAAACTGAAAAAAAGATTTTGAGAATTGAAAAAAACTCTTAATTTTGCGCTCTCTTTCAACGAGTTAAACGAACAGAAATACTTTAATTGAAAGAATGTTTTTTGAAAAGATGCCAGCATAGCTCAGTTGGCCAGAGCTACTGATTTGTAATCAGTGGGTCGGGGGTTCGAATCCCTCTGCTGGCTCATCGATTTTTGCTTTGTTCATGAAAAGTGACGGGCGACAAAATCCAAGAATGTTTGGGCAGGTTCCAGAGCGGCCAAATGGGGCGGACTGTAAATCCGCTGACTACGTCTTCATAGGTTCGAATCCTATCCTGCCCACCAAAACAGCGTGTTCCGCTTTTGCCCTTCGCAGAGGCGGAACATACTTGTTAAGTGAAAGGTGAGTAATTTAAGATACTAAGATTACCCTGGCCTTGTGCTACAACAGCCTTTTAAAGCTCTTTTTTTTATTCTATAATTCTATAAGTGAAAAGTTGCTATGTGTTGCTGGAAACTTAGTGAATTACATATGCGGGAGTAGCTCAGTTGGTAGAGCGACAGCCTTCCAAGCTGTAGGTCGCGGGTTCGAACCTCGTCTCCCGCTCGCATTAATGCAATTTTCAAGCTGTTGTAGCTCAGGGGTAGAGCACTTCCTTGGTAAGGAAGAGGTCGAGAGTTCAATTCTCTTCAACAGCTCAAATGAATTTTAGAAGAATAGTTGTAGTGAGTGAATAATCGCCTCAACAAACTCCATAAAATTCGAATTTCGGAATTCGAATTTGTAAATTCCGCACTCCGAAATTAAAACTTAGCGTTGTAGCTCAATGGAAGAGCAACCCATCTTCAACAGAAAACGGGGAGGCCATGAGTTCAATTCTCATCAACGGTACAAGTTTGTAAAACCGTTTTTTTAAAACAACTATCAATACAATCTTTACAAACCATCTAAAAAGAAAATACAATGGCAAAAGAAACCTTCAAGCGGGATAAACCCCACGTAAACATTGGTACCATCGGCCACGTGGATCATGGTAAAACTACTTTGACTGCTGCCATTACTACGATTTTGGCAAATAAAGGTCTGGCAGAGAAGAGAGGTTATGATGAGATCGATGCTGCTCCTGAAGAAAAAGAAAGAGGTATCACTATCAATACAGCTCACGTAGAGTATCAGACAGCTTCTCGTCACTATGCTCACGTTGACTGTCCTGGTCACGCTGACTATGTGAAGAATATGATTACCGGTGCTGCTCAGATGGACGGTGCTATCCTGGTGGTTGCTGCTACCGATGGTCCTATGCCACAAACCAGAGAGCACATCCTGCTGGCTCGCCAGGTAGGTGTACCTCGTATCGTTGTTTTCATGAACAAAGTTGACCTGGTAGACGATCCAGAATTACTGGAACTGGTAGAGATCGAAATTCGTGATCTGCTGTCTTCTAACGGTTTCGACGGTGATAACGTTCCTGTAATCCAGGGTTCTGCAACTGGCGCTCTCGCTGGTGACGAAAAATGGGTTGCTGCTATCGACCAACTGATGGATGCTGTAGATTCTTACATCCCACTGCCTCCTCGTCCGGTTGATCAACCATTCCTGATGTCTGTTGAAGACGTATTCTCTATCACCGGTCGTGGTACCGTTGCTACTGGTCGTATCGAACGCGGTCGTATCAAAGTTGGTGAGAACGTTGAAATCGTAGGTCTGCAGGAAGAACCACTGAAATCTACTTGTACTGGTGTTGAGATGTTCAAAAAACTCCTCGACGAAGGTGAAGCAGGTGATAACGCTGGTCTGTTGCTCCGCGGTATTGAGAAAACTCAGATCCGTCGTGGTATGGTTATCTGCCAGCCAGGTACCATCACTCCGCACACTGAATTCAAATGCGAAGTATACGTACTGAGCAAAGAAGAAGGTGGCCGTCACACTCCGTTCTTCAACAAATACCGTCCTCAGTTCTACTTCCGTACTACTGACGTAACCGGTGAAGTTGAATTACCAGCTGGTGTTGAAATGGTAATGCCTGGTGATAACGTTACACTGACCGTGAAACTGATTCAGCCAATCGCAATGGATAAAGGTCTGAAATTCGCTATCCGTGAAGGTGGTCGTACAGTAGGTGCTGGTCAGGTAACTGAAATCCTGAAATAAGCATTTCACAATATTAAAAGCCATTAGCTTCGGCGATTAAATGTCAGAAAATTTATATAGATTTGCTGACTGCTGAAAGCTCAACGCTAATGGCTTTATACACGGGTATGGTGCAACGGTAGCATACGGGTCTCCAAAACCTTTGATCTGGGTTCGAATCCTAGTACCCGTGCCAGGTCTAACAAAATAATTAAATGGTTGAATTGTTGTTATTACAAAATAAAACAAGTCAACCATTTTTTAGGCTTTAAACAATTGACCATAAATCGTTAACTTTACATAATGAATAAGATCAGAAATTATTTCCGCGAGTCTTATCATGAATTGGTTTATAAGGTGTCCTGGCCTACCTGGCAAGAACTCCAATCATCTACCATGATTGTTCTGATAGCAACAATATTTGTTACCGCGCTGGTTTGGGGGATGGATGCCGCTTCCAATTTTGTGTTAACACACTATTACGAAATTTTCAAAGCTAAATAAATGGATGCAGCCAATCTTCCTGCTCAGGAAACAAAGTGGTATGTACTCCGCGTTGTTAGTGGCAAGGAAAAAAAAGTAAAGGAATACCTGGATATTGAAGTACGCCGCTCCGATTGGGGTAACGTTATCAGCCAGATTTTCCTGCCGGTAGAAAAAGTTTATAAAGTGCAGGCTGGTAAAAAAGTAATGCGCGAAAAAAACTTCTATCCCGGTTATGTGATGATCGAAGCGGTAGATGGTAAAATGACCGATGAAGTAATACAAGCTATACGTAATGTATCCGGTGTTATCCACTTCCTCGGAAAGGAAAAACCTATCGCACTCCGTAAAGCTGAAGTCAATAAAATGTTAGGTAAGGTAGACGAACTGAGCGATCAGGGACTCACTATGAGCGAACCTTTTATCGTTGGCGAAACAATTAAGATCATCGATGGTCCGTTCAACGACTTTAACGGCGTCATCGAAGAAGTGATCGAAGACAAAAAGAAACTGAAAGTAACTGTAAAGATCTTCGGCCGCGCTACCCCGGTAGAACTCAACTTTATGCAGGTAGAGAAACTCGCATAAGTTTTTATAAACTCTTTATTGAAAAAGCGTTCCGATATTTCGGGACGCTTTTTTCTGTTTACCCGTATCACAACAATGAACATTCGATACCTGGCTGTAGCCACCTGTATTGCGCTTAGCACCACCACCTATGCACAAGTCAACATAAAGCAACCGGTAAAGCCAGCTCCCGCGGCAGCCGTTACCTATGCTCCTATTCCTGAGGCAGCTACTAACTCTTCAGCGGCCATGGGAACATATCTGCGCACGCATCTTGCTAGTCAGACGGATATGCTGAAAGCAATCTATGGTTGGATGGCTTCGCACATCACTTATGATATGGTGAATACATTCAAACCCGACTATTATAAAGATACTGCAGATGCTGTCCAAAAGACCCTGCAAACGCGCACCGCTGTATGCCAGGGATATGCCAGCCTGTTTGTGGATATCTGCCGGCATGCTGATATTCCTGCCTGGCTGGTGACTGGATATACCATCACCGGTGGTAAGATGGATAATGCCAGTCATGCCTGGGTAGCCGCATTTACCGGCAATAAATGGCTGCTCTACGACCCTACCTGGGGATCAGGTTATGTACAGAACAATAAATACGTGGCATCGCTCAACTGGAAACACTTTGGCGTAACACCTCCTGAATATATCCATACCCACGTGCCATTTGATCCATTGTTTCAGTTCCTGGATCATCCATTACGTCACGACGAAATCCGGGACAGTAAATGGACCGCAGCAGCCGGCAACCCGGTATTTGCTTACCCCGACACGCTCTCGGCGTTTGCCAGGATGAATGAAAGTCAACGGGCACAAAATGCGATCGACAGGATGGAGCACTACGGGATCACCAACCAGATGATCTCAGTAGAGCTGACTAACCTGAAAAACCTCGTTGCCTATACTAAGCAAAATGAACACGTGGCCACGTATAACCTGCAGGTAAGTGTAGTGAACCGCGCCAGCAGTCAATATAACGACCTGACTAATTCCTTCAACGAATACGTGGTGTTTAAAAATCAGCAGTTTACCCCCAACAAACCTGACCAGGAAATCCGGGATTGGGTGGATGGAATGGCGAAAAAATTGGAAGATATCGACAAATTGCTGAAGAGCGTTACCTCCAATGAGGCGCCGATCAGGAATAACATTGCAGAAATCAGTACAGCCGTGGCTGGTATGCGCCAAAGGATAACGGCGGAACAGGATTTTGTAACGAAGTACATTAAGACAGGCAAATTATTCCGGAAAAGATTGTTTTACAAACTGAGCTGGAAGTAGTTTTGCGGCCGGCATTTTTATATTTTAGTATGTCGGGTTTAGCACAAATATTTTTTTTATACTCCCTATATCTTCATCACATATGAAATCAGCCATTGCTGTACTGCTTGGGTTATTATTATTTATATCCGCAGGTGCACAGAAAGGTAAGCCGGTAAAGCCAGTAAAAGAAGAGGCTACCGCAGCTATTGTTCAGATACCGGAAACTGTAACCACTACGCCGGGGGAGATAGCCACATGGCTGAAAGCCCATACCAGGGGGAGCCAGGCGTTTCAGCAGTCGTTATTCAACTGGATATCCACGCATATTGCCTATGACGTGGAAAACATGAACAGGCCTAATAGCTACCGGGATTCGTTGGTAGCGATGACCAGGACCCTGCGTACCCGGAAGGGGCTTTGTACAGACTATGCAGTGTTATACGCCTGGATTTGCCGGGCGGGTGGAATTAATGCAGTTATAGTGAGTGGCTACGGCTTATTGCCGGATATGATGACGCCTGCAGGTTCGCACGACTGGGTAGCCGTGAAGGATGGCGGGCATTGGACGATTACGGATCCTACCTGGGGAGCTGGCGCCGTGGATAACGGGCGGTTTGTACCTGGTATTAACTGGAGCTGGTTCCAATTATCACCACAGTTGGCCGTAAAAAGACATATTCCATACGATCCGTTGTGGCAGTTGTTATCTTTTCCACTGCGTCATGATGAGCTGAATGCCCAAGGCTTTGCGGCGGCAGCCAAACGTCCGGTGTTTGCCTTTAACGATACCCTGAATGTTTGGGCACGGCAGTCGCGGTTAGAGCGATTGCAGGGAGCGGCGGCGAGGATACGGCGTTATGGCGGAATGAGTAATCCATTTATAGTATCGGAGCTGGACTGGATGGATCAGACCATCCGGGTGCTGGCGGATAACCAGCAAATAGAAGCCAGGAACCGGAGTGTAGATCAATTCAATGAGATTAACAGGAATTATACGGAGGTGGTGAAGCAGTATAACGAATATGTAGCCTTTAAAAACCATCAGTTTCTTCCGGAAATGAAGGATGAGGCGCTCAGGCGGATGATTGATGGGATTTCAGTGAAACTGCTGGGAGCAGAGAAGGCGCTTGCCGGGCTTCCTGTGGGAGATGACAGCATGCAGCATAATATGAAGGAATTATCTGATGCGATAGGAGAGATGAAGGAGAAGGTGGTAAATGAGCAGGTTTTTGTGAATAAGTATATAAAGACAGCCAGGGAGCAGCGGAAGGAATTGTTTTATGTACAAGTGGCGGATAAGTTGTAACTTTGGCGGTTTCGAATGATAAGGAAATTTTCCCGGGAATGCAATAGATTTGTAAAAAAAATGTGAACCAGAGCAAAAAGGATGCCCAATTTCAAATACTTTTTGACAATTTCACAATAATATATACCTTTGCATCCCCTTTAAAAGGTTATTTTAAGTTCCTTTTAGTTTTGGGAGTTCTCTGTTTGACGGGGGACGTTTAACCAAATTAAATCAAAAAACATGGCAAAAGAGATCGCAACGTACGTGAAATTGCAGGTTAAAGGCGGCCAGGCCAACCCTGCACCTCCAATTGGTCCCGCACTGGGTTCCAAAGGTGTGAACATCATGGAGTTCTGCAAACAGTTCAATGCCCGTACCCAGGATAAAATGGGTAAAGTATTGCCTGTGTTGCTGACTGTTTACACTGACAAATCTTTCGACTTCGTAATCAAAACTCCTCCGGCACCTGTACAGCTGCTGGAAGCTGCTAAATTACAGAGTGGTTCTAAAGAACCTAACCGTAACAAGGTGGGTAAAGTTTCCTGGGCTCAGATTGAGGCGATTGCACAAGACAAGATGCCTGATCTGAACTGCTTTACGCTGAACAGCGCTATGAAAATGGTAGCTGGTACTGCGCGTAGCATGGGTATTACTGTTGATGGTAAAGCTCCTTGGGAAAACTAATTGTTTCACCCTGTTGAGGCAGGACTTAAAATCATTTTGACAAATGGCAACTAAAAAGAGAAAAGTAGCTGACACGAAGGTGGAAAAAAATAAGGTGTATAGCCTGAAAGAAGCCTCCAGCTTAGTTAAAGATATCAACTGTACTAAATTCGACAGCTCTGTCGATTTACATATCCGCTTAGGCGTTGATCCTAAGAAAGCAGACCAGGCTATCCGTGGTTCCGTTACGCTTCCACACGGTACCGGTAAAACCAAGAGGGTTTTAGTGCTTTGCACACCTGATAAAGAAGCTGCTGCAAAAGAAGCAGGTGCTGACTTCGTTGGTCTGGATGAATTTATCCAGAAGATCGAAGCTGGTTGGACTGATGTAGATGTAATCGTAGCTACTCCTGCTGTAATGCCGAAAATCGGTAAACTGGGTAAGATCTTAGGTCCCCGTAACCTGATGCCGAACCCTAAGACCGGTACTGTTACTAACGACGTTGCAGCTGCGGTAAACGATGTTAAAGGCGGTAAAATCACCTTTAAGGTAGATAAAGCTGGTATCATCCACGCTTCTATCGGTCGTGTATCTTTCGCATCTGATAAAATTGAGCAGAACTCCCTGGAGCTGATCAATGCTATCATTAAGCTGAAACCAGCTACTGCAAAAGGTACTTACCTGAAAGGGCTGTCTATGGCAAGCACCATGAGTCCTGGTATTGTTATCGATACTAAATCTGTTCAAAACTAAATTGATCACGAGTTGTAGCCGTTATCTGTGAAGATGGGGCTTGCTACAAACGTTTTAATATGAATAAAGATCAAAAAAATGAAGTGATAGAACTGCTGAAAGGCAAGTTCTCTCAATACAGCAACTTCTATATCACTAACACTGAGTCCTTAACGGTTGCACAGGTGAATGATCTGAGGAAGGTTTGCTTTGACAAGAAAGTGGAAATGAAGGTGGCTAAGAACACCCTGATCCGTAAGGCACTGGAATCTCTGGACAGCGAAAAGTACGCAGGTGTTTATGACAGTCTGCATGGTGTAACTGCCCTGATGTTCTCTGACAGCCCCAAAGAGCCTGCATTGATCATCTCTTCTTTCCGTAAGGCTAACGGTAAACTGGAAAAACCAGTACTGAAAGCTGCTTTCGTTGCTGACGAAGTATTCGTAGGCGACAATCAGCTGAAAGCGCTGACCAACATCAAGACCAAGAACGAGCTCATCGGCGAAATCGTTGGTCTGTTGCAATCTCCTGCAAAACGCGTTATCGCTGCTTTGCTGGAAAAAGGCAACAAAGAAGGAGCTGCGGTGGAAGCACCAGCAGCAGAATAGTACGAATAGCTACCCGCTATCCGTATACAACATTGGCTTCCAAGTCACAATATAACTAACAACATTTTACAAACATTACATTAAAACATTATAAAATGGCAGACGTAAAAGCATTAGCTGAACAATTAGTAGGTTTAACTGTTAAGGAAGTACAAGAACTGGCAGACGTTCTGAAAGCTGACTACGGTATCGAACCAGCAGCAGCAGCAGTAGTAGTAGCAGGTCCTAGCGATGGAGCTCCAGCAGCGGAAGAAAAAACTGCTTTCAACGTAATCCTGAAATCTGCAGGTGCTAGCAAACTGAACGTTGTTAAGGTCGTTAAAGACCTGACCGGCTTAGGTCTGAAAGAAGCGAAAGAACTGGTTGACGGCGCGCCTAAAGCTCTGAAAGAAGGCGTAAGCAAAGCTGAGGCTGAAGACCTGAAAGCTAAGCTGACTGAAGCTGGTGCTGAAGTTGAAATTCAGTAATTCTTTGCTTAAGTATACATCTTTTAAAGGTCAAAAGTGCTTTTGCACTTTTGGCCTTATTCCCTTTGGGAAAGTGTCTTTTTCAGAGAGTCAAAACGGGGAATCACGTTAAGTGACTTTGACCATGTGCAGAAGGCATAAATAAATTGGGATGGTATTGGCAAAGAAATCTTAATTTCCCTAATTCTTACAAGTCATATAACTGCTAACTTCGAATATGTCTCTAAAAAAAGCCCAAACAAACGAAAGAGTAAATTTTGGAAAGATCAAACAAGTTACTGAGACACCGGATCTGTTGGCTATCCAAATCCAATCTTTCAAGGATTTCTTCCAATTAGAAACCACACCAGACAAGCGAAACAACGAAGGCCTTTTTAAAGTATTTAAAGAGAACTTCCCGATTACAGATACCAGAAATATCTTTAATCTGGAATTCCTCGATTATTTCGTGGATCCTCCACGTTATACTATTGAGGAGTGTATTGAGCGTGGGCTTACTTATTCCGTACCGTTGAAAGCGAAACTCCGCCTCAGCTGTAATGATGAGGAGCATGTGGATTTCCAGACAATTGTGCAGGATGTGTTCCTTGGGAACATTCCGTACATGACTCCCAGAGGTACTTTCGTTATTAATGGTGCTGAACGCGTAGTTGTATCCCAACTGCATCGTTCACCTGGTGTTTTCTTTGGTCAATCTGTACATCCGAACGGTACTAAAATCTACTCTGCAAGGGTGATTCCGTTCAAGGGCGCGTGGATGGAGTTTGCAACTGACATCAACAACGTGATGTACGCTTACATCGACCGTAAGAAGAAATTCCCGGTTACCACACTGTTGCGTGCCATCGGCTATGAAACAGATAAGGATATTCTGCAGCTGTTTGGCATGGCAGATGAAGTAAAAGCAGACAAAAAGAGTCTTGATAAATATGCCGGCAAAAAGCTGGCTGCCCGTGTTTTAAGAAGCTGGGTAGAAGACTTTGTGGATGAAGATACCGGTGAAGTGGTGAGCATCGAGCGTAACGAAATTATGCTCGAGCGTGATAGCATCCTGGATGAAGCGAACATCGAAACCATCGTAGACATGGGACTGAAGAGCGTTTTCGTTCAGAAGGAAGAGGTGAGCGGTGATTTCTCCATCATCTACAATACATTAAATAAGGATACATCTAACTCCGAGCTGGAAGCCGTTCAGCACATCTACCGCCAACTGCGTGGTGCCGATGCGCCGGATGATGAAACAGCAAGGGGAATCATCGATAAACTGTTCTTCTCCGACAAACGTTACGATCTCGGTGACGTAGGTCGTTATAAGATCAACAGAAAATTAGGTCTTCCTACCCCGTTAGACATGAAAGTGTTAACGAAGGATGACATCATCTCCATCATCAAGTACCTGGTACAGCTGACTAACGGTAAGGCGGAAATCGATGATATCGATCACCTGTCTAACCGTCGTGTGCGTACTGTAGGCGAGCAGTTATATGCTCAGTTTGGTGTTGGTCTTGCACGTATGGCCCGTACCATCCGTGAAAGAATGAACGTTCGTGATAACGAGGTATTTACGCCGGTAGACCTGATTAATGCGAGGACTTTGTCTTCTGTTATCAATTCCTTCTTCGGTACTTCCCAGTTATCACAGTTCCTGGATCAAACAAACCCGCTGTCTGAAATCACCCACAAACGCCGTATTTCCGCTCTCGGACCCGGTGGTTTGAGTCGTGAAAGAGCAGGCTTTGAGGTGCGTGACGTTCACTACAGCCACTATGGCCGTTTGTGTACCATTGAAACACCAGAAGGACCAAACATCGGTCTGATTTCTACCCTCTGCGTACACGCTAAGGTGAATGAAATGGGCTTCATTGAAACGCCTTACCGCAAAGTAAACAGTGGTAAAGTAGACATGCATAAAGTGGAGTTCCTGAGCGCTGAAGAGGAAGATTCTGTGAAGATTGCGCAGGCAAACGCCCCACTGGATGATAAAGGCAATTTCGTAAATGATAAGGTGAAATCCCGCGAAACCGGCGACTTCCCGATTCTCGACAGAGATGAAGTGGAGTTCATGGACGTGGCACCTAACCAGATCGTAGGTTTGAGCGCCTCCCTGATTCCGTTCCTGGAACATGATGATGCCAACCGTGCGTTGATGGGATCAAACATGCAACGTCAGGCAGTACCATTGCTGAATCCTGAGGTACCTATCGTAGGTACTGGTTTGGAAGGCAAAGCTGCACGTGACTCCCGTTTGCAGATTACCGCAGATGGTAATGGTGTGGTAGAATTTGTGGATGCAAACGAAATTCATGTTCGTTACGAGCGTGATGAAATGCAGAAACTGGTGAGCTTTGAAGACGATCTGATCGTTTACACGCTGACTAAATTCGTTAAAACCAACCAAAGCACCTGTATCAACCTCAGACCTTGCGTGAAGAAAGGTCAGCGCGTGAAAGATGGCGACTTCCTCACAGAAGGTTACGCTACCCGCGGTGGTGAACTGGCGCTGGGACGCAACCTGAAGGTAGCGTTTATGCCATGGAAAGGTTACAACTTTGAGGATGCGATCGTAATTTCTGAGCGTGTTGCACGTGAAGACCTCTTTACTTCCATCCACATTGATGAATATGAGCTGGAAGTTCGCGATACCAAACTGGGTGAAGAAGAACTGACACCGGATATTCCTAACGTGAGTGAAGAGGCTACCAAAGACCTTGACCAGAACGGTATTATCCGTGTTGGTGCGCACATCAAGGAAGGTGATATCCTGATCGGTAAAATCACTCCGCGTGGTGAGTCTGATCCTTCTCCTGAAGAAAAACTCCTGAGAGCGATCTTTGGTGATAAGGCTTCTGATGCGAAAGATGCGTCGCTGAAAGCGCCTCCATCAACAGAAGGTGTGGTAATCGACAAAAAACTGTTTAGCCGCGCTAAGAAAGATAAGAATTCAAAAACCCGTGAGAAAGCAGCGATCGAGAAACTGGAGAAAATTCACCAGAAGAATGCCGAAGACCTGCTGGAAGTGCTGATGAGTAAGTTGCTGGTATTACTGAAGGATAAAACCTCTCAGGGTATTACCAACACTTATGGTGAAGTATTGATTTCTAAGGGTTCCAAGTTCTCTCCGAAGAACCTGGTAAATATTGATTTCATGAACGTAAACCCACTGGGCTGGACAACAGACGAAGTGGTGAACGATCAGATCAATACACTCTTGCACAACTATAACATCAAGTTCAACGAAGAGCTGGGTCGTTACAAACGTGAGAAGTTCAACATCTCTATCGGTGATGAGCTGCCAGCGGGCGTACTGAAACTGGCGAAGGTTTACCTGGCCAGCAAGCGTAAGTTGAAAGTAGGTGATAAGATGGCGGGACGTCACGGTAACAAGGGTATCGTTGCCAAGATTGTGCGTGATGAAGACATGCCATTCCTGGAAGACGGTACACCACTGGATATCGTACTGAACCCACTCGGGGTACCTTCCCGTATGAACCTTGGACAGATCTACGAAACCGTATTAGGTTGGGCAGGTCTGAAACTGGGAGTACGTTTTGCTACGCCGATTTTTGATGGTGCTACTACCGAAGAAATTGCTGCTTATATCAGCGAAGCTGGATTACCTAGCTTTGGTCACGCGTACCTGCATGATGGTGAAACGGGAGATCGTTTCCACCAGAAAGCAACCGTGGGTGTTATCTATATGCTTAAACTGAGCCACATGGTGGATGATAAGATGCACGCCCGTTCTATCGGACCGTACAGTCTCATTACCCAACAGCCACTGGGTGGTAAAGCCCAGTTTGGTGGTCAGCGTTTTGGTGAGATGGAGGTGTGGGCACTGGAAGCATACGGTGCATCCAACATCCTGCAGGAACTGCTTACTATTAAATCAGATGATATCGTAGGTCGTGCCAAAGCATATGAGTCCATCGTGAAAGGTGACAACATTCCGAAAGCGGGTGTACCTGAATCCTTCAACGTATTGATTCATGAATTGCGTGGTCTGGGTCTGGATCTGAAATTTGACTAAGAGCTTTTAGCTACCAGCCATTAGCAGCACTGCTAATGGCTGATAGCTTGGATATTTCGCAGGAATAAAATTTTTGTCGCTGGCTTATCACCAACGGCTAACAGCTAAAAGCTAATTACAGATGGCTATCAAGAAAGAAAATCGTCCTAAATCAAATTTTAACAGCATTACCATCAGTCTGGCTTCTCCGGATGTTATCCTGGAGCGTTCATACGGTGAAGTGCTGAAACCTGAAACCATCAACTACCGTACTTACAAGCCGGAACGTGATGGTTTGTTCTGCGAAAGAATATTCGGTCCTGTAAAGGATTACGAGTGCTATTGCGGAAAATATAAGCGTATCCGTTATAAGGGTATTGTGTGTGATCGCTGCGGTGTAGAGGTAACGGAGAAGAAAGTACGTCGTGAGAGAATGGGACACATTCGTTTAGTGGTGCCCGTTGTACATATATGGTATTTCAAATCCCTGCCTAACAAGATTGGTTACCTGCTCGGTATGTCTTCCAAGAAACTGGAAACTATCGTGTACTATGAAAGGTATGTGATCATCCAGGCAGGTATGAAACAGGAAAAAGGTATGAACTACGGTGACTTGCTCACAGAAGAAGAATACCTGGATATCCTGGATACGTTACCAAAAGACAATCAGCTGTTACCGGATGAAGATCCTAACAAGTTTATTGCCAAGATGGGAGCGGAAGCGGTAGAAATGATGCTGGCCCGGATTGACCTGGACAGTCTTTCTTACCAGCTGCGTAACCAGGCTGCCACTGAAACTTCCCAGCAACGTAAAGCGGAAGCGCTGAAACGTTTGAGTGTAGTGGAAGCTTTCCGTGAAGCCAATGGTCGTGTAGAAAACCGTCCTGAATGGATGGTAATGCAATATATTCCTGTGGTACCACCAGAACTGCGTCCGTTAGTTCCTTTGGATGGTGGCCGTTTTGCGTCTTCTGACCTGAACGATCTTTACCGCAGGGTAATTATCCGTAACAATCGTCTGAAACGTTTGATCGAAATTAAGGCGCCTGAGGTGATCCTTCGTAACGAAAAACGTATGTTACAGGAAGCTGTGGATTCCCTGTTCGACAACTCCCGTAAATCCAATGCGGTAAAAGCGGAAGGTGGTCGTGCACTGAAATCCCTGTCAGACGTACTGAAAGGTAAACAAGGTCGTTTCCGTCAGAACTTGCTCGGTAAACGTGTGGATTATTCCGGACGTTCTGTAATCGTGGTAGGTCCTGAACTGAAACTACATGAATGTGGTTTGCCTAAGGATATGGCGGCAGAGTTATTCAAACCGTTTATTATCCGTAAGCTGATCGAAAGAGGTATCGTTAAAACCGTGAAATCAGCGAAGAAGCTGGTAGATCGTAAAGAAGCGGTGGTTTGGGATATCCTGGAAAACGTACTGAAAGGTCACCCGGTAATGTTAAACCGTGCTCCGACCCTGCACCGTTTGTCTATCCAGGCGTTCCAGCCTAAACTGGTGGAAGGTAAAGCGATACAGCTGCACCCGCTCGTGTGTTCTGCGTTCAACGCCGACTTTGATGGTGACCAGATGGCGGTACACGTGCCTTTGAGCAATGCTGCGATCCTGGAAGCCCAACTGCTGATGCTGTCTTCTCACAACATCCTCAACCCGCAGAATGGTACGCCTATCACCCTGCCTTCACAGGACATGGTGCTTGGTCTGTACTACATTACCAAGGGTAAGAAAACTATGGGAGATGTGGTGGTAAGGGGAGAAGGTAAAGCTTTCTACTCTGCTGAAGAAGTGATCATTGCACTGAATGAAGACCGCATCGACCTGCATGCTCACATCCGTGTGAAAGCTGATGTAAGAAATGCAAACGGTGAGCTGGAGAAAAAACTGATCGAAACAACGGTTGGTCGCGTACTGTTCAACCAGTTCGTACCTAAAGCTGCCGGTTATGTAAACGCCCTGCTGACAAAAAAGTCACTGCGTGAAATCATCGGTGATATCATTAAAGCTACCAATATCCCTGCAACTGCCAAGTTCCTGGATGACATCAAACAATTAGGTTTCCGCATGGCGTTCCGCGGTGGTCTGTCATTTAACATTAATGACCTGATCATTCCGGATGTTAAGCAGGACATGATTGATGGTGCTTCCAGTGAAGTGGACGAAGTTTGGGATAACTATAACATGGGTCTGATCACCAACAACGAACGTTACAACCAGATCATCGATATCTGGTCACGTGTGGATACGAAGGTAACAGAAACCCTGATCCGTGAACTGGCAACAGACAAGCAAGGGTTCAACTCTGTATACATGATGTTGGATTCCGGTGCGCGTGGTTCCAAACAGCAGATTAAACAGCTGGCTGGTATCAGAGGTCTGATGGCTAAGCCACGTAAGAGTGGATCTACTGGTTCTGAGATCATCGAGAACCCGGTATTGTCCAACTTTAAAGATGGTTTGAACGTATTGGAATACTTCATCTCTACGCACGGTGCCCGTAAGGGTCTCGCGGATACGGCGTTGAAAACAGCGGATGCGGGTTACCTGACCCGTCGTCTGGTAGACGTTGCGCAAGATGTGGTTATCAATGAAGAGGATTGTGGTACACTCCGTGGTATTGCTACTTCTGCATTGAAAGACAATGAAGAAGTGATCGAAACACTGTACGACCGTATCCTGGGACGTACTTCCCTGCACGACGTATTTGATCCTCATAATGACGAGGAACTGATCGTTGCTGCCGGTGCTGAAATCACTGAAGAAATTGCACACAGAATTGAAGAAAGTGCAATTGAAACCGTAGAAATCCGCTCCGTACTGACTTGCGAAAGCCGTCGTGGTGTGTGTGTAAAATGCTACGGTAAAAACCTGGCCAGTGGTTACACGGCGCAGAGAGGTGATGCAGTAGGTATCATCGCTGCCCAGTCAATCGGTGAGCCTGGTACACAGTTGACACTGCGTACCTTCCACGTGGGTGGTGTGGCCGGTTCTACTTCCGTTGAATCCGGTATGCCAGCTAAGTTTGACGGTACTGTACAATTCGATGGCTTACGTACTACCACCTACGAAAACAACGAAGGTGAAAAAGTACAGGTAGTTATTGGTCGTACCGGTGAGTTGCGTATCATGGACGTGAAAAACGATCGTCTGCTGGTTACCAACAACATTCCTTACGGTTCTACCCTGTTGGTTAAAGACGGACAGAAAGTAACGAAAGGTGAAATGATCTGTACATGGGATCCATTCAACGCCGTTATCGTGTCTGAAATACCTGGTAGCATTCGTTTCGACAGCATCATTGAGGGTATTACCTTCCGTGAAGAAGCAGATGAACAAACAGGACACCGTGAGAAAGTAGTAATTGAAACAAAAGACAAGAATAAGATTCCGTCTATCCTGGTAGAAGGTAACAAGGAAGTGAAATCTTACAACTTACCGGTAGGTTCTCATATCGTTATCACTGAAGGTGACAAGGTGAGAGCAGGTCAGGTAATTGTGAAGATCCCACGTGTTATCGGTAAACTGCGAGATATCACGGGTGGTCTGCCACGTGTAACCGAGCTCTTTGAAGCCCGTAACCCAAGTAACCCTGCTATCGTTTCTGAAATTGATGGTGTGGTAGCATTTGGTAACATCAAACGTGGTAACCGCGAAATCATCATCGAAAGCCGTGAAGGTCAGATCAAGAAATACCTGGTGCCATTAACCCGTCATATCCTGGTACAGGATGGTGACTTCGTGAAGGCCGGTACTTCTCTTTCCGATGGTTCTACTACGCCTGCCGACATCCTGTCTATCAAAGGACCGTTTGCTGTACAGGAATACCTGGTAAATGAAATCCAGGAAGTATACCGTTTACAGGGTGTGAAGATCAACGACAAACACATTGAGGTGATTGTTCGCCAGATGATGCGTAAAGTAAACATCGAAGATCCGGGTGATACCCGCTTCCTCGAGGGCGATACAGAAGACAGGTTCGATTTCTTCGAAGAAAACGATATGATCTTCGACAAGAAGGTTGTAACTGAAGCAGGTGAATCTACTAACCTGAAAGCAGGTCAGATAGTAACCCTCCGTCAGGTTCGCGAAGAAAACTCCTTACTGCGTCGTGCAGATAAGAAACTGGTAGAATTCCGCGATGCACAGCCGGCTACTTCCAGTCCATTACTGCAAGGTATCACCAAGGCGTCACTGGGTACCCGTAGCTGGATCTCCGCTGCGTCCTTCCAGGAAACCACCAAAGTACTGTCTCAGGCAGCTATCAACGGTAAAACCGATGATATGATGGGTCTGAAGGAGAATGTGATCACAGGTCACCTGATCCCAGCCGGTACTGGTTTACGTGAATTCGAAAACATGATCGTAGGTTCTAAAGAAGAATACGATATCCTGGCCTCTTCTAAGGAAGTGTTCCAGTTTGATGAAGAAGAATAGTGCTGCAAAGCATTTCACGAAATAGTAAAGAGGGAGTTTCTATATGAAGCTCCCTCTTTTTTTGCCATATTGTGAATGAATAAAATAGAACAGGCGCCTCAAAATTACTTTCGAGACACCTGTCATTTATTTGGGGCCAGCCATCAGGATGTTAAGAAAAGGGGATGAAATGGATGATGATTGCTTGCCAGCGTATTGTTATGAATTTTTCTGATCCTTTTGCAGGTCTTTCTTATCGTGCTGCAGGTCTTTTACATCATGCTGTTTATCTTTTCTTTCCCGGTTCAGTTGGTGTTTATCCTGTTGAATGTCTTTGTTATCGCGATTTCTATCCTTTCTGTCGGCCGTCAGATCTTTACCATCATGTGATAAGTCTTTTTTATCGTGATGGATGTCGCTGTAATCGTTTCTCAGATCGGCCTTATCTTTTGCCAGGTCTTTGGTATCCCCCTTTTTCCGGTCTTTGGCGATATCTTGCCGGTCTTTACGGGCATCATTGTAGTCATGGTGGAGGTCCTTACGGTTGTTGTTGATATCGTTTTTATCGTGCTGAATATCGCGGTTGTCTTGCTTTACTTCGTTACGATCGTGCTGGATATCCTTTTTGGAACGGTTAATATCCTTGTTGTCGTGTTGGATGTCTTTCCGGTCGTGGTGAATATCGATTTTATCGTGTTTAACATGGTGCTGGGCTTGTGCAGTGAAGGACGTCAATCCTAAAACAAGCGCAGGTACAAGGACAGTAGTGATTTTCATAATTGTTGTAGGTTTTAATATATGATAATTAATTTGTTTGTAAAGAATAGACGGTGCTGGATAATATTTGTTTAATGGGGGACTATTAAAAACCAATTAAAACCTATTTTTGACTTTGTAAAACGAAGTGGATTTCATGAAATACCTGATCATTCCTATAATTATTGGGCTGGTGTTGCTGGGAGCTTGTAAGAAGAACAGCGATAGTGCAGTACCGGATACACATGGCAACCTGATGTTTGTTAATGCTACGCAGATACTTAACGATCAGTTTAATGTAAGGCTGGATAGTATTGACTTTGCCAGCAATGTAGGTTATAAAACCAGTACGGGGTATAAATCTTTCCGGGCACAAAAATATAACCTGATTATTACCACTGCGAGTAATCCAACCCGGGTCATCTTCAATCAACAGCTCTTTTTACGGAACAATCGTTACTACACCGCTTTTCTTGGAGCGGATAGTACCAAAACTCTTCTGACAATGATTGTTACGGAAGATGACCTGGCTGTGCCGGCTGGCCAGGCCAAATTCAGGGTGATTGATTTCAGCCAGGGATTCAAGCCTAACGGAACGCCATTGGGGATAGATGTTTATTCAGATACTCTCCCCCGTTTTTTCCGGGGACTTGGGTTTCCATCGCAAACGGATTTTGCTCCGATAATGGGTGATAGTACCTACACGATTAATTTCCGATGGACAGATTCCCTTAAAGTACTGAAGTCGTATAAGATGCCGACACAAACCGGTAAGGTATACACGTTGATTACGGCCGGGTATCCGCTGGACTCAACGAAAATGGATATATTGCAGGTAAATCATAATTAATAGCCGGCTCTGGCCATCGATATAGCGTGAGGAAGTGTTTCAAATGAATACTTCCTCGTTTTTTTATGCATGACTATTAAAGCTTTATTTTAATTTAATACCCTATTTCCCCCTCCGGGGATGGAAATAAATAAATTGCACGCTATTTTAGAGAAAACGCCAATAACATGAACAATTGCAAAAAAGTATTGCTTATGGCTGGAATCGCCTTTATGGGGACTGGGGCGCAGGCACAACAACAGGCAGCCGGTCCTTACCTCGATGCCTATACGATTCCGGTAAAGCAAAAACAGGCCGTTATAGGAAAGATTTATGATAAGCAAGGTAATGTAGGTCCTGCTACCTTATTGGAAGACAAATCGGGGCTGTTTACCATCAAGAATGGCCTGTTACAGCTTAAGAAGAAGGTTGCCGTGGATGCTTCCGGCGAGGCCGTTTACCCGGTGAAGATTAAAGCGGGCGCAGATACTGCTGACTTTCTGCTAGTAGCCGACCAGTTTATCCGTAATAAGGTAGTAGCGCACCGCGGCGCCTGGAAACACCACGAGGGTAGCCAAAATAGTATTACCTCCCTGAAAGATGCGATTAAACTGGGTTGTGAAGGATCTGAGTTTGACGTGTGGTTGTCTTCCGACGGTCAGCTGGTGATATCCCATGACCCGGAAATAGGAGGGAAGAAGGTAGAAGCATCTACCCTGGCTGATTTACAGACAGTACAGTTAAAGAATGGCGACCGGGTTCCTACCCTGGAAGAGTATATCAATACGGCGATGGAACAGCATAAAACCAGGCTGGTACTGGAATTGAAGCCATCGGCAACAGGTAGGGGTGAATTGCTGGCCACCAAAGCAGTGGAGCTGATTCGCGCCAAAAAAGCCCAGGCCTGGATGTTTTATATCAGTTTTGACTATAATATTTGTAAGAAGTTGAAGCAACTGGAGCCAACGGCGAAGATTGCCTACCTGAATGGCGACAAAACACCAGCTGAATTACAGGCTGATGGGATCTGGGGGCTGGACTATAACCAGGCAGTATTTAAGAAAGATCTGCAGCTGATAGCTACTGCCAGGCAGCAAAAAGTAACCACCAATGCGTGGACAATCGATCATCCGGAAGTGATGGATATGTTATTGAAAGATGGTATCGACTTTATTACCACCAATGAGCCCGAAATCCTGCTGGATAAAGTAAAGTAGCGATATTAGTTAAAACCTAGCTAAAAAACGGTATCCGGAATTTGAAAATCCGGTAAAAGCAGTATTTTAGCCGTTCCATTTTTAAAAATGTACTAAAAGAAGCAAATCCACCTATTAACATGCGCACTCGTAAACAATTAGTGACTAAAGGATTATTAGCGGCATTAGCAGCCGGATTATTGATGTCTTGCCAGGGAAACAAAGCTGGTAACAGCACTACGCCAGCCGCCACCCCTGCCGCAGGAACCAATACTGCTGCTGCGGGCGGTTTCAAAATGGCGTATGTAGATCTGGATTCATTAGAAGCACATTTTGAATATTTTAAAGAGAAAAGAGCGGTACTGGAGCAGAAGCAACAGCAGATGGACAACCAGCTGCAAGGCAAGGCCCGTGCTTTACAAAGCGAATATGCTGACCTGCAGCGCAGAGCCAATACCCTCACACAGGAGCAGGGAGAAACAGCCCAGCGCAGTTTGATGTCTAAACAACAGCAACTGGAGCAGGAAGCGCAGAATTTACGTGCTGCCTATACGGAACAGGAAACTAAGTTCAACGAAGAACTCCAGAAGAGACTGGATGCTTTCCTGAAATCCTTCAATGCCGACAAACGTTACGCGTTTATATTCTCTTATCGTAGCACTGCCAGCAATATTCTGTATAAAGATCCTGCCTATGATGTAACAGCAGATGTTATTAAAGGCATGAACGCACAGGATTCAACGCCTGCTAAATAACTGATTAGCGTCAACAAGCTTTTTATTGTCCCGGTTCGTCAGGAACCGGGATTTTTTATGTCAGTTATGTTATACCGGGAAAATCACGGGAATAGGTTAGCAGTTAACAGCAGATGTTATTATATTGCAGGAAGGAATATATAAGGTGTAACCCTGTATAAGCCCACAAAACAAACTATTTTATTCTACCTTATTCCCCCCGGTCTTTTATGCGCCGGGATTTTTTATAGTGAATCATATGGAAATCAACCAGACTAAATCGTTCAAGCCATCGCTGAGTTTATTGGATGCCACCATGATTGTGGCGGGTTCCATGATAGGCTCCGGTATTTTTATTGTCACTGCAGAAATTGCCCGCAGCGTGGGTGGCGCTGGCTGGATCACCGCCATGTGGGTGCTGGCAGGCGTGGTAACGCTTATTGCGGCCCTGAGTTATGGAGAGTTGTCGGGTATGTATCCCAAGGCCGGTGGCCAGTATGTTTATCTCCGGGAGGCTTACAACCCGTTTATAGCCTTCCTGTTTGGCTGGACACAGTTTGGCGTGATCCAAACAGGAACTATTGCCGCGGTAGCAGTGGCTTTTGCCAAGTTTACCGCCTACCTGATTCCGGGGTTCAGTGAAAAAAACATCTTGCTGGATGCGGGTATTGTACAGATTTCTGCCGCGCAGATAGTAGCTATTATTTCCATCATCTTACTAACGTTTATCAATACCCGTGGTGTACAGCATGGCAAGGTAATACAAACGGTCTTTACGCTGGCGAAGCTCTTATCGCTATTTGGATTGATTATTTTCGGATTCGCCATTGGCGCCAAACAGGAAATCTGGCAGGCAAACTGGCAACATGCCTGGGATGCCACTGCCGTAAGTTCGCCCAATGGAGAGGTGATTACTGCAGCACTGTCGGGGCTGGCGTTATTTGGCGCTATTGCGGTATCTATGAAGGGATCGCTGTTTTCCAGCGATGCATGGAATAACGTAACTTTTATTGCGGGGGAAATTAAGAACCCGGCTAAAAACATTGGCCGTTCGCTGTTCCTGGGAACGTTGATTGTAACGATTATTTATGTGAGCTGCAACCTGATGTACCTGGCGGTGTTACCGCTGAATGACATTGCCTTTGCTGCCAACGACCGTGTGGGCGTGGCTGCAGCGGCTAAAATATTTGGTTCCAGCGGGGCTATTATCATCGCTGTGATGATCATGATCTCTACTTTTGGATGTAATAATGGACTGATATTATCAGGCGCCAGGATTTATTATACGATGGCAGAAGACAAGCTGTTTTTCCGCCAGGCCGGCATGCTCAATAAATACAGCGTACCTGCTCATGGGTTATGGATCCAGTGCGCCTGGGCTTCGCTGCTTTGTTTAACAGGCCGTTACAACGATTTGCTGGCGTTGGTGATCTTCGGCGTATTGATATTTTATGTGTTAACTATACTCGGTATTTTTATTTTAAGAAAGAAGCGCCCTGAAGTTGCCCGTCCGTATAAAGCTTTCGGATACCCGGTGTTACCAATGATTTACATCATTGTAGCTTCCTCGTTGGCATTGTTGCTGCTGGTATTTGAAACCAGTTATACCTTACCCGGACTTGGAATTATCTTGTTGGGTATTCCGCTGTATTACCTGGCCATGGCGCGTCAGCGCAAGGGCAGTTTGAGCTAAAATGGACAAATAAAACAGAGATTTACCACGAACGTTGTATAAAAAAGTGTGGCCACTGCAATCGGTATTGCAGTGGCCACATTTAATTTGCACTAAGACACACGGCGATAGTGATGTCTGAAAAATGAGCCCTAGACGATTTAGAAAACCCGGTAATTATTAGAGAATATTTTTAACATAGGATATTGTCAACGTTAGCGAAGGAATCCCATAAAAAAGATGTAGCAAGAGGCTATGCCATTTTATGAAACGTCTGTGATTTGACCCTGTAATTTGTGACCTGGAATTTGTTAACAATTACAGCAATGATTTATAAACCCTCAATAAAAGTATAGCCATTAGAGTAGTTGATTTTTACTGCATTCAAAAGATATTCAAACAAAAAACAGCAAATAACTATAAAAGTATTTATTGCCAACTATGGTGTGTAACTGCATCATTTTTAGGGTAAAAAAGGAAATAAGGTGGTATAACCTTGACGGCATCTCAACCCCAAGATAACCATTAAAAGCCTTCACGATTTGCATTCTCGAACATTCACATGACAATCTTTTACAATAAGCGTATGGTGTCCACCATGCGCTTTTTTGTTGTAGCATAGTTATCACCGGTATTGTTTCGCATCATGTAAAAACTAATACTGATATTTCCTTTTTTGTACATTTGCGGCATGTTTACAGAACTGTCTATAAAGATATTTAACCAGAGTATCGCCGCCTATCATGAGCACAATGATGTGCATCAGGCTATTTCTAATCCGTATGAAAAAAGCAGCATTGAGCATTTACTTTTCCTGAAAAACTGGATCGATACGGTACAGTGGCACCTGGAAGACATTATCCGGGACCCGAAAATAGACCCGGTCGCCGCATTGGAACTCAAGCGCTGGATTGACCGTTCTAACCAGGAGCGTACGGATATGGTGGAGTATATAGACAGCTATTTCCTGGACAAATATAAAGAGGTAGTGCCGGCGGCAGATGCCAGTATTAATACCGAAAGTCCGGCCTGGGCAATAGACCGTTTGTCTATCCTGGGACTGAAGATTTACCATATGCAGGAGGAAGCTACTCGTGCAGATGCTACGCCTGAGCACCGGGCAGCCTGCCAGCGTAAGCTGGATATTTTACTGGAACAGCAAAAAGACCTTTCCACCGCTATTGAAGCATTGCTGGCGGATATTGCTGCAGGTAGAAAATTCATGAAAGTGTATAAGCAGATGAAGATGTACAATGATCCTTCTCTCAATCCCGTTTTATACAAAACCGAACAATAAATCCGCAATCATTTGGGCACTGTAAAAACGATACTGGTTACCCGGTTGTCGGCCATGGGAGATGTGGCCATGACCATCCCTGTTATAAAGCAGGTGCTGCAAGAGAACCCGGAAGTGGAGATTGTTTTTGTGACCAACCGGAACTGGGGCGCCTTATGCGCAGGTATACCGCGCTTGCACTTTTTCCCTGCAGATGTGAAGGGAATTCACAAGGGGGTGAAGGGATTATATCGCCTGTTCCGGGAAGTGCAGAAGCAGTGGCGCATTCATGCGGTGGCCGACCTGCACAATGTGCTGAGATCAAAGATTGTCCGGACATTTTTCCGTTTCACGGGCACCCCGGTCGCCGCTATCGACAAAGGACGTGCGGAGAAAAAGGCGCTCACCCGCCAGGAAAATAAGGTACTGCAACCACTGACCACTACCATAGAGCGATATGCTATTGTTTTCCGTCAATTGGGACTGCGTTGTCAAATGGGGCAACAACCCGTTTTTCCGCTCCGTTCTTTGCCTGAGAACGTTTTGGCGGTGACTGGTCCAAAAGCCGGTAAAAAGTGGATAGGGGTGGCTCCTTTTGCCACTTACCGCGAAAAAATGTACCCGTTGGAAAAGATGGAAGCAGTATTGTCGTTACTGGTGCAGGAACCCGGGCAACAGCTGTTGCTGATGGGGGGAGGGCCGCAGGAAGTAGCGCAGCTGACCGCTGTGGCGGAGAAATTGCCCGGCGCTATTGTAGTAGCAGGCCGTTTTTCACTGGCAGAAGAAATGGCGATCATCAGCCAGCTGGATGTAATGATCAGTATGGACTCTGCCAATATGCACCTGGCATCGCTGTTTGGCGTACCCGCCGTATCCGTTTGGGGAGCTACACACCCATTTGCCGGTTTTATGGGATATGGGCAATCCCCCAACCATGCTGTACAAATTGATGACCTCGCTTGCAGGCCTTGCTCTGTATTTGGCAATAAACCCTGTTTCAGAGGCGATCACGCCTGTATGGAATGGATAAAACCCGCACAGATAGTGGATAAGGTAAATGGCGTGATTTCCTGATGGGCCATAGTAGCTGGTTTGAAAGGATATTTAAAAAATATTGTAAGTTTTTTTTGCAGAAATAAAAAAAGTTATACTTTTGCCATCCCAAACAATAAAGGGTATTGCCCAATAGTATAATGGTAGTACGACAGATTTTGGTTCTGTTTGTCTTGGTTCGAATCCAGGTTGGGCAACTACAAAAGGACAAAGTGGTGATTCCATTTTGTCCTTTTTATTTTGCCATCTGCCGGGACAAAACTGTCTACCATCGTACTCCCCACGCACCACAAAAATTCGTTGCCACTATTCAGATATTTATCGCATCCTTATCCTTCATATTTTCTCACCAGATATCTTAGAAATTGGCGAAAATCGGTTTCTAAGCTCAGCATACTTTGAAACCGGTGACAACCGCCGGAGAAACGATAGTCCATAGCGGCTATCTCCCCAGGGTTGGTTTGCATTTATTTATTCCCTTCTCTTTGACATATATATAAATCTCTCGCGAATCAATTATCTTCGTTACTTTCTATTGCGGGCACGCGTAAATGTAATTAGTCAACCAATATCAACCGCAATCTCTTAATCTATGCAGGATTTAACAGATGGAGTTTTACTGCAGCGGCTATCGGAAGGAGATGAGCAGGCCTTTACCCTGTTATTTAAGCGCTATAGCCATAAGATATACACGATAGGATTAAAATTGATGAAATCGGCGCCAATGGCAGAAGAGCTGGTGCAGGAAGTATTTCTGCAGGTATGGCAAAAGCGGGTAGATATGCAGAGAGTGGTATCTTTCAGGGCTTATCTTTTCACTATTACGCGCAACCAGGCAATAGATTATTTGCGCCATATACGCAGGCAGGAACTGCGTGAACAAGCCGGGGGAGCTTTGTTGGAAGCATTGGGACAGGATGTGGGAGATTGGTTGGCAGAAAAGGAATATGCCATAGTTATTCACCAGGCAGTAGATCGTTTAAGTATCCGCCAGAAACAGGTATATCACCTGATGAAAGGAGAAGGGTACAAACGCCGCGAAACAGCCGAAATACTGCGTATGTCTCCCGAAACCGTTAAATCACACCTGGCGGAAGCAATGCGCGCCATCCGTCAATATTGCCAGGCATACTTGAAATTCCTCCCTTTACTACTGGCGTTTTTCCGCTCCTGAGAATTTTTTCTTTTCTCCTCCCCCAACATGTTCCGTTGTTTCGTCTTTGTAACGGGATGTATCCACCAGGCATCTATTTAATGTATGTTATCATCCGGGGAAATAAAAAAATTATTAAGTAAATATCTCAACAATACCTGTACACCCGAAGAACGGGCGTTGCTGCTCGATGAGCTGGCCGCAGCCAACATAAACCTGGAGCAGGCGATAGATGAGTACATAGCGTCAGAAACGGGCCAGGCAGCATTGTCAGCAAAGCAGTCGGCTGCCATCTTGCAGCATATCCTGGGGCATCCGGCGAGGCAGCGCGGCGCCGGCATGCGGCGTATAGCTATTAGTGTAGCTGCAGCGGCAGTGCTGTTTGTAGCGCTGTTGCAGATAAAGCGGGTAATAAGTCCTCCGCCTGTAAAGGAAACATCCTATACTATTGTAACTACTGCAAGAGGGGAGCAGCTGGCGTTTACTATGCCAGACAGTACTAAAGTGTGGCTTAGTGCAGATTCGAAGATAATATACCGTTTCGGGGTAACAGATAAGGTGCGGGAAGTGACGCTTAGCGGAGAAGCTTATTTTGAGGTGGCTCCCGATGCACACCGGCCATTTAAGGTACTGTGTAAAAAGGCAATGGTAGAAGTGTTGGGTACGGCCTTCAATATCAGCGGATATGCGCAGGATAGCGTGTTGCGTACTACGTTGTTGTCTGGCAGCATAAAACTGCATAGTGGAAATCAGCAACAATTGGTATACCCCGGTTATACAGTGAGCATCAGCAACCAGCGGGAAGCTATCAGAATTGCCCGTGCAGATACTGCCCAGGTAATGGCCTGGCGCAGTGGACAGATTATTTTTGACAATGCCGATTTGTCAACGGTTATGAATACCATCTCCCTTTGGTACAATGTAGACGTGGAATACCGTGGTGTTATGCCAAAGAAGTATTTCCTTGGCCTGGTAGATCGCAAGGTGGGATTGCCCATGATGATCGCCTTCCTCGAAGAAAATGGGGTACATACCCGGTTGGAAGGAAGAAAGCTGACCATCCTTCCGGGAGGCATATAATTATTAACAACCAAAATACAGTCAAATGAAAACGTAAAGAAGTATCCGACGACAGCATATTACAAAAAGGCCGGAAGCGCTTGCAACACTCCCGGCACAGTCTGAGTATCTGCTGTTAAACCATTCGTTCTCGTAAAACAAAGATTCCACATCAAACCCAAACATTACAAATGTATGGAACTAACCGTTCTTAGCAAAGTCCCGCGCTTTAAGGGACTTGCTGCACCCATCACTATGCCTTCCAAAGGAGCTGATGGCAAACAAATGCTCTTCAAAAAATTACAGTTGACAATGAAACTCACAGCTGTTATCATGCTGGCCATTACCTTGCAGATCAGTGCCAAAAGCGTTGCCCAGCAGGTAAATATCCACGCCTCCGGCATTACTTTACCCAAGGTATTCAGCTTGCTGAAACAACAAACCGGTTATTCTTTTTTATGTGATCAGCAGCTACTTCAAAATGTTGGGCCATTGAAGTTGCAGTTGCGCAACGTATCGCTGAAAGAAGCGTTGGATGCCTGTTTTACAGGATGTTCTCTCACTTACGTAATTCATGAAAAAGAGCAGGTGGTATTTATCCGTCGAAAACCGCTACCGGAAGTTACGGTTGCCGACCAGGATATTCCTGTACGGGGTAAGGTAACAGACGATGCCAGCCAACCTATTCCAGGTGTAACCATCATCGTTAAACGTACTAAGCAAGTATTTTTTACCAACGATAAGGGGGAGTTTGCCTTCAAAGCTGCTAAAAGCGACGTACTGGAATTTACGCATATGGGATTCAAGTCTGTTGAAGTAACAATTAGTCAGCAACAAGAAATAACGGTACAGTTGCTCACTGCCAGCAAAGACCTTACGGACGTGGTTGTGGTGGGCTACAGCACGCAGAAAAAAGTAAATCTTACTGGTGCAGTGACTGCTATTAAAGGTGCGGCTTTGGAAAGTCGCGCTGTGGTAAATGCTACACAAAGCTTGCAGGGAGCGGTACCGGGATTGAATGTCAGCGTTGGTGGCAATACCAAACCCGGACAGAGTTTTAATATGAATATCCGTGGGGTAGGTAATCTGAGTAACAGCGATAAACCTTATGTGCTGGTAGACGGCATGGCCATGTCTTTGTCTGATGTAAATCCCAGTGATATTGAGTCTATCTCTATCCTCAAAGATGCCGCCGCCTCCGCGATATATGGCGCCAGGGCGCCTTACGGCGTGATATTGGTCACTACCAAACAAGGGAAGGCCGAAAAGACTACGCTGTCTTACTCCAATAATTTTGGCGCCACCTCCCCGGTGAAGCTGCCGCAAATGGTGAATTCCTACCAGTTTGCGCAATACTTCAATGCCAGCACTTTCAATGCCATGGGTATACGACAGTATTCCGATGATAAGCTGAAAATGCTCCAGGATTATATCAATGATCCTACCAACAAATCTATTTTCCCTGAGGTAACAGACAACTTCTACTCCAATTGGGAAAATTCTGCCAATGGCGTAGCTAATACCGACTGGTTTCGTTTTCACTATAAGCCGTATTCTCTCCGTCAGTCGCATAACCTCAGTGCCAGTGGGGGAAATAAAGCTACACAGTTTTATGTATCTGGCGGGTACTACGATGATAATGGTATGATGCGGTATGCTGACATCAATTATAAGCGTTTTAATTTTAATGCCAATGTAACGTCACAGCTCACCAGCTGGGCAAAGCTAAAGGCCAATACTAAATTTGTGCAGTCCAGGTACCGCGCACCTTTCAATGGTACTTTTGAAAGCTTATTTTTCCATAACCTGGCGCGTATGCGTCCTAATGTATCTGTATATGACCTGAATGGAAATTTTACGGAGATGTCTGCCGTACCTTACCTGCGTTCGGGTTCAAAAGATGAGGTAAATGGCTATAACGCTGCTTTGCTTACCGGGCTGGAATTACAGCCGGTAAAGAACTGGAAGATATTTGTAGACCTGAATATCATGCGGGATAATACGGAGGAGGAGGTATTAAAGCTGCCGGGTGTGATCTATGGTATCGATGGTACCCCCAAATATGTGAACCGTTCCGAGTTGGCTATCCCTATCCTGGGAAGTTATTCGCGTTCGACGGACGCCAATATGTACATTTCTCCCAATATATATACTTCCTATTCCTATACGCTGCAGAATAAACATTTTTTTGACGTCATGCTGGGTTTTCAGCAGGAGAAAAATACCTATAATAGCATGACCGGTGCGGCACAGGACCTGATCAGCAGTACGCGCCCTGGATTATCGTTATCTACCGGTTCGCAAACAGTAGCGGAGAGTCGTACCCACTGGGCTACGCGGGGCTTTTTCGGGAGATTGAACTATAATTATAAAGGCAAGTACCTGGCAGAAATCAACGGCCGTTATGATGGTTCATCAAGGTTTGCTGCGCAAAACCGCTGGGGATTTTTCCCTTCACTTTCTTTAGGATATAACATTGCAGAAGAACCATTCATGATATCGCTGAAAGAGCAGATCAGCATGTTGAAACTCCGCGCATCCTACGGATTCCTGGGCAACCAGTCGGGTGCCGGGTTATATTCTTTTACACAGGTGATGAACGTAACCGTGCCGCAGCCTGGCGGTACAGGAACCCGTTGGTATTTCCAGAATGGCCGGGAAGCCTACATTGCGGCGCCAGATCCTTTCAACCAGCTGGTGACCTGGGAAAAAGTGGAAAACGGTAACCTGGGGCTCGACTTCCTGCTGCTGAACGACCATCTTTCCGGTAGTTTCGATATTTATCGCCGTACTACCCGCGATATGCTGGGGCCTTCGCTTGATATTGCAGATATGTATGGTGGTACACCTCCTTCTTCCAACAATGCCAGTCTGCGCACTAACGGGTGGGAGTTGTCGCTCAGCTGGAAAGGCCGTATCACCAGGGATATCACTTATTCCGTAGGGGGATTGGTCAGCGATTATCATTCAGTGGTGACCAGCTACCAGAACCCTACCCGCAACGACCCTGCCGGCTCCTGGTATGAAGGGAAACAAATTGGAGAGATCTGGGGCTACCGTACCGGGGGATTAATACAAACAGCAGACGAAGCAACTGCTTTCAATAAACTAAACCATTCCTACCTTTCGGCTGTAGCCTGGATGCCTGGCGATGTTAAATACCTCGACCTGAATGGAGATGGAAAAATAGATCGTGGCAGCAACCGCCTGGGCGACATGGGGGATATGACCATTGTGGGCAATACTACACCACATTATGCCTATTCCTTCAGTGGAAGTATCCAGTGGAAAGGTTGGGGATTTAATATGATGTGGCAGGGCATTGGGAAAATGAATTACGCCCCCAAAGCGGGTGATGCTTACTTCTGGGGCTCGGGCGCTCTGGCACAGGTAACGGTTTTCAAACAACATCTCAACTACTGGACGCCGGATAACCCGGGTGCTTACTATCCCAATCCTTATGCAGCGCCTGCCGGTACGATCAATTCATTTACTGCGAAAACACAACAGGTTGCCGACAGGTACATGCAAAGTGCTGCCTACCTGCGGTTGAAGAATATAGTACTCTCTTACACGCTGCCGCAAGTATGGGTGGACCGGGTACATATGAAGAAATGTAACATTTTTATTTCCGGAGAAAACCTACTCACCATTACAAAACTGGCTGGTATGCTTGATCCCGAAACAATTGTGGGCGGCGTAGACCCGGGTAAACTATACCCATTGAGTAAAGTATATGCCGTTGGTATCAATATAAGTATGTAATCTATAACAATGTAACGCAATGATACGCACTATAAAACTTTTAGTATTCCTGTTTGTATTGCAGTGGTGTTGTTCCTGCAATAAAAATTTCCTGGACCTGCAACCGTTGGATGCATTGAGTACAGTAGGAGGATTGGCATCTCCTAATGAGCTTAGAATGTATCTTAATCAATTTTACCAGGGAACGTTTCCTTCGCAGCCTACAGGGATAGGAGGAACAGGTATTGCTTTCGATGACGCTTCGAGCGATAACATGATTTTCTCAGCTGTTAATAACCGCCTCAATGGGGTATTGGCCATTAGTAATGCTACAGCCATTACAGAGTATAAGTCGATACGGGGTATTAACTACTTCCTCGAGCATGCCGGTAATGCCAAAGGAGATACCACTTTGATTAATCGTTACCGGGGTGAGGCACTTTTTTTCCGGGCTTACTTCTATTTCGGAATGGTAAAGAAATATGGTAATGTTACCTGGGTAAACAAAGTGCTTCCGGAAGACCAGGAGTTGATGCAACAACCACGGGATGAGCGTACGCTGATAATTGACTCTGTATTATCGGACCTGGATAAAGCTGTGCAATTGTTGCCTGTACAATCTAACAGCGCTTCCATGCGCCTGCACCGGGATGTGGCGTTAGCCTTTATATCCCGGGTAGCATTATACGAAGCTACCTGGCAGAAATATCACCGGGCTAAGAATGATGCCTTTTACAGTCCGGGCATTTCTGATGCGAAAATTACCGGTTATTTCACCCAAGCCAAGGTGGCAGCTCAACAGGTGGTGAGTGGTGGTAAATGGTCTATCTACAATACCGGGAGGCCTTTGCAGGATTATGCAGATTTGTTTATCACCACTGATTTATCTGCCAATCCCGAAGTATTGTTCTGGAGGAAATATAATTACAACGATAATATTGGTCACAGCGTGAGCAAGTATATTTCCACCGATGGGGGTGATCTTGGGGTTACGCTTTCGTTGGTAGATGACTATCTGGGCATTGACGGCGCTCCTTTTACAGGCGCTGCACGTCAGCAGGCACAGGAAGTGTATAGCAATGAGTTGTTGTCTTCCCGCCGTGATCCCCGTTTATCGCAAACAGTAGGTATTCCTGGGCAGCCACTGAAACTGGGTGGGGTATTGGTGCCTGCTTATCCTCCATTGAACCAGACCGGGTTTAACCGTAGCACCACTGGTTTTCCGTTGCATAAGTACCTGGAGTATAACAATCTACCGGCCGTTACAGATGATAATCAGAGCACAGCGCCAGCTATTATTTTCCGTTATGCAGAAGTGCTCCTGAATTATGCAGAAGCAGTAGCAGAGCTGGGCGGCAGTGCAGGCGAAATCAGTGCTATCCTGCAGCCGTTGCGGTCCCGTGCGGGCATGCCTGCCCTGGATGCAGACCGGGAATATAATACTGATGCTGCTTATCCATTCCGTACACTCAGTAAAACATTGCAGGCCGTACGGCGGGAACGCCGGGTAGAGCTGGCCTGTGAAGGCTTCCGGATGGATGATATTTTTCGCTGGGCAGCTGCGGATGAATTGTTGACTGGCAAAAGACCACTGGGCGCCTTGTTCGCCGGTAGCGACCTGGATCAGCAGAATAAGCCCGGCGGCTTTTATAGTTCGGCATTATTGTATTATGACACCGCGCCTGCAGGCAAGTCTATCAACTTTTACCTGAGTGGCAGTGCGGGCGACGCATTGCGGTATATTGATCCTTATAAGAATGTATTGCCGTCAGGATATGGCTTTAAATCAAATCGCGATTATCTGCTGCCAGTACAGGACAGAATGTTACAGCTTACCAACGGGCAATGGAAACAAAACCCGGGATGGTGAATTTTCTTCCCAGTAAAAACGTATATTATGAAGCACTTAATGTATATATTGTTGGTGATATCACTGATGTCCTGCGGCAAAGATAAACAGCCGGTAAAGCCACAGCCTTCGCCCTTCAGCGCCGTATTGGAAAATAATGCAAATACTTTCCCTGCATCGGGTGGCACTGCCAATATTGTTATTAGCGCCGGGGCCGATGGTTGGTGGATTACCCTGCCTGCATCCAACTGGTGTAATGTAGGCCGGTTATATGGTTCCGGCGACGTAAAAGTGCCAGTTACTATCAAGCCGAATACCAGTGGGGCAAAGCGTAATATTACCATTACTGTAAAACCTACTTTTAATTTATCACCGGTGACCCTCACCGTAGAACAGTTGAATCAATGAAACAGTGTAACATGAAATTGCCATTCCGTTTCCTTGCTGCAGTCCTTCTGCTTATAGGAAACAGCACCTTGGCCCAGCAACCGGCTCGTCACCCTGCGAAAACAAATATTGTCATCATTGTCTCCGATGATCACGCTTTTCAAACCATCAGCGCCTATGGCAGCAAACTGGTACAAACGCCTGCCATTGACAGGATTGCCCGCGAAGGAGCCATCTTCAACCGGGCTTATGTGACCAATTCCATATGTGGTCCCAGCAGGGCGGTTATCCTGACGGGAAAATACAGCCATAAGAATGGTTTTAAAGACAATCTATCTCGTTTCGACAGCAATCAGGATGTATTTGTGAAACGTTTACAGGCAGCCGGTTACCAAACCGCCTGGATAGGTAAATGGCACCTGGAAAGTACCCCACAGGGATTTGACTACTGGAAGCTATTACCTGGTCAGGGTATGTATTATAATCCTGATTTTCTTACCATGGATGGCAAAAAGGAACGGAAGGAAGGATATGTTACCAACCTGGTGACCGACGAAGCAGAGCAATGGTTGTCGGGCCGCGATACCAGCAAACCGTTTTGCCTGGTTATCGGGCATAAAGCCACTCACCGCACCTGGATGCCAGATACCTGCGACCTGGGCATGTACGATAATCGTACATTCCCTTTGCCTGCCAATTTCTATGATACGTATGATAACCGGTATGCTGCCGCACACCAGGACATGAACATCGCGCATACCATGCGATTAGGGTATGATCTTAAAATGCACCCCGACACCGGCTTTGGTAAAGATAACTTCGGCCGCATGAATATGGCGCAGCGCGCGAAATTTGACGCCTACTACAAACCCATAGAAAGGGAATTCGATGCGCAACACCTGAGTGGTAATGCGCTCACCGAATGGAAATATCAACGCTATATGCGCGATTACCTCAGTACTGCGGCCTCGCTGGACCGTAATATTGGCCGCGTATTGGATTACCTGGATGCACATCATCTCACAGAAAATACCCTGGTTATCTATCTTTCCGACCAGGGATTTTATATGGGAGAACATGGCTGGTTCGACAAGCGATTTATGTATGAAGAATCATTTCGCACGCCTATGGTCATACGTTATCCAGGCAGAATAAAGCCAGGTACCCAAATCAATGATTTTGTGATGAACCTGGACATCGCGCCTACCTGTCTGGATGCTGCAGGAGTAGCTATACCAGCGGCTATACAGGGGAAATCATTGTTGCCGGTATTACAGCATAAGTCAGCCAACTGGCGCAAAACCATGTACTATCACTATTATGAAAGCGGGGAGCATGCTGTGATCCCTCATTTTGGTATCCGTACTTCCCGATACAAACTGATTCGTTTTTACCAGGTCGCAGATAAATGGGAATTGTATGATTTGCAGAAAGACCCGCATGAGATGCACAACCTGTATGGAGAGAAGGGGATGGAGAAAACGACAGCTGCACTGATGAAGGAGTTGCAGATGCAGATCGCGAAGTATGAAGATACGGAGGCGATGGAGATAGTGGGAAAGAAGTAAGAAGAATGAATATTATAAAAGACCACGGCTATACGGCGTGGTCTTTTATGAAAGTAAAGAGGGCAAGGGTCTTATTAGAAATCGCTGCCCTCTGCGCTTATCACGGAATCACTTTCCACTCCCTGAAGTTGTCAAAAATTTCCATAAACATAGCCGGTGTTTCTACAAACTCATGAAACCCTGCCCGGCGGGCTTTGGAGCCATCTGCAAAGAAGTCGTAGTCCCAGGAGAAGACGAAGTCGCCGAATTTCCAGGACGATACTTCGGCGTAAGTATGTTGCAGCCCATATTTTTTCATCATGGTATTCCACAATGCTTCTTTATCGGCCATCACTACTTCCAGTTGCATAGGTAGTGGCGGTGCTACTTCCATATCAAAATAACGGGCAATACGGGGCCAAAGATCCGACCAGCGAAACAGGTCGCCGTTGTTGATATTAAACGCCTGGTTGGCGCCGGCAGGACTGTTTGCAGCCCACGCAGTAGCTTTGGCCAGCAGGCGGGCATCTGTCATTTCCATCAGCTTATCGTAGGCGCCTGGCTTGCCAGGAAAACGTAGGGGAAGTCCCAGCTCTTTGGAAATGGCAGCATATACGGCGATCACCATAGCCAGGTTCATCGGGTTGCCCAGGGCAAAACCACCTACTACGGAGGGACGTATGGCCGACCAGGTCCAGAACTGCCCCTGTTGCTGCTGTTCCAGGTAATGTTGTTGTTCCATGTTGAACTCTGGTGGCATAAAAGTGCCGGCATCTGTTTCTACCGCGGGTGTTTTAAAGGGGCCCAGATGCGCGCCATATACTTTATATCCCTGCATCAGGCTGATGTGTTGCAGTTGTTGGGCTACCGGGGGCACCGTTTCTACAACGTTGCGCAGCATGGTAAGGTTAGGAGCTACCAGCCCTGACCAGCTGTTGCTGTCCTGGTAGGCGGCATAAAATATATGCGTGACCGTAGTCAGTTGCCCGAGTTTTTGCCGGCTGTCTTCTTCACTCAGCAGGTCTACTGCAATATGTGTTACGTGATCGGTATTGCTGCCTCCCCTCCGTGATAACCCTATGACATCCCAGGCCCCCTGCTTTAGCAGGTAATTAATCAGGTTCCGGCCTATAACGCCCTGTGCACCCGCTACCAATGCTACTTTCCGTTGATGATGCTGTTCCATATTATGTTGTATTTTTACTGGTAATTTTTCACCAGACAAAGATCCACCGGAAACGGCTGGCGGCCCTTGTATCAAAGCAGGGTAAATTGGTATATTTTCAACCATGAAGAGATATATACAGCACGAATACCTGAAGGTGTCGCATTTTACCAGCGAAGAATGGCAGCATCCGGTACATAATCATAATCATTTCGAACTTATTTTTATTCACCGGGGCAGCGGTACGCATCATATTGGAGATATGAGTTATCCTTACACCGGGCCTTGCCTGTTTCTGCTGGCGCCCTGCGATGCGCACCACTTCCATATTGCTACTGCAACTACTTTTACTTTCATCAAGTTTACCAATGTATACCTGCATGGTACCGGCAACCTGCAATTACAGCAGAACTGGAACCGGGAGCTGGATAGGCTGTTGCTGCAGGCTCGCGAGCAGAGGGCTTTTACAGATCCTACCGGCCGGATGGCTACCCTGATGGGATTAATTAACGGGGAGTGGAAAGAGGAGAAGCAAGAGAACAGTGAAACCATTTTTTTCCTGTTACAGACATTGTTTGCAATGATCAGGAAATGGACCTTTACCGGTGGTATGGCGTCTGCAGGTCCGCATCCGGGCGCCCGTGTAACAGCTATCCTGAATTATATTCATGAGCATATTTACGATGTAGCCGAAGTACAGGTGGAGCAGCTGGCGCATATTTTCGGGTATTCCAAACATTACCTGGGTACTTTTTTCAAAGAGCAAACTGGAAGCACGTTGCGCGACTATGTGAATCAGTACAAATTACGGCAACTGGAAAACCGGTTGCACTATAGTTCGCTGTCATTAAAGGAAATTAGTCATGAGCTGGGGTTTAACGACCAGAGTCACCTGAATAAATTTTTCCGGAGATATCATACGATCAGTCCTTCCGCTTACCGCGAACAATTACAGGCGCCAGCATCTGAATAAGTGTAATTTCCGCGCTGTTGAAAAAGACACTATCTTAGCCCCACACACAACCTATATATAACTGCGAATTATGGAACAGCTGCTTACCGTGGATGCATTGATAAGCCTTTTTACACTCACTGTGCTGGAAATTGTACTGGGTATCGACAACATTGTATTTATTTCTATCTTATCCGGAAAATTACCGGAGAGCCAGCAAAGGAGGGCCCGGCGACTGGGACTGGGACTGGCTATGTTTGTGCGGGTATTGCTGTTGCTATCGATCAGTTGGATTATGTCGCTCACACAACCGCTATTTAATCCGGGTAGCTGGATCGGCATGCAAAATCCCGAATGGCTGGAAAAAACGGCCCTTTCCGGCAGGGACCTGATCCTGCTGATAGGCGGACTTTTCCTGATTTATAAAAGTACCGCTGAGATCCACGAAAAACTGGAGGGAGGGGAGCATGGCAATCCCAATGCCAAAGCCCTGAAATTCGGGCAGGTGATCATCCAAATACTGTTACTGGACATTGTATTTTCCCTCGATTCGGTAATTACTGCTGTAGGTATGGCCGACCATGTAGAAATTATGATTGCGGCCGTAGTGATAGCTGTTGGCGTTATGATGCTGGCTTCTGAAACGATCAGCCGCTTTGTAAACCAGCACCCTACCGTGAAAATGCTGGCCCTGTCCTTCCTGTTGTTGATTGGTGTATCACTGATCGCTGAAAGCTTTGACCAGCACATCCCGAAAGGATATATCTATTTTGCGATGGCTTTCTCCGTATTTATAGAGGCCCTCAACCTGCGTATGAAAGCAAAATCCGATAAGCCGGTAAAGCTCCATCAGCCCGAGATGCCGGAAACGAAGAAGTAAGCGGGTATCTGCCGGGGAAAATTAATTATAACAGTAACGTATATAAGAAAGAAATAGCTTTGCCATTTTAGCGCATAAAATCATTGTCATGAATTTTTACACACGGAAATGGGTAAAGCCGGAAGACCTGAATGCACACGGAACGTTGTTTGGCGGAAGTTTGCTGCGTTGGATAGATGAAGAAGCTGCCATCTACTCCATTATCCAACTGGGCACCAATCGATGCGTAACCAAGTACATGTCTGAAATCAATTTCATCAACTCTGCCCGCCAGGGCGATATTGTAGAATTGGGCATTAAGGCCACGCATTTTGGCAGGACTTCTCTCACACTCACCTGCCAGGTAAGGAATAAGATTACGCAGAAAACTATTCTAACGATCGATAAGATGGTGTTTGTAAGCGTAGATGAGCAGGGGCGCCCCGTGCCGCACGGCAAAACGGAGATTACCTATACCGATGAGCGGTTACGGGAAGAATAGATTTATATTTTCAGGCCGCCGAACATGCTGAACAAGATAATGCCCAATACGATGGTGGTAATCGCCACATATAACCGGTCTTTTTCTACAGCAAATGCCACCAGCGAAAAAAAGATGCGGAGAATAGGCGTGGCCAGTAATACCAGTACGCCCAGCTGTATAATTTCGGTCGCATTACCAGTGGCTACTCCCCGGAAGATACCGCGGAAAGAGGTATACCCGGCGCCTTCGCCGGTAAACTGAGAATAATCCGGTATGCTGGCAGCTCCTTGTTGAGCGAGGTAGGCGATACCACCCAGTAATGCGATGCTGCTGGCAGTAACGACGCCAACTCTCAACACCTGCCCGATGAAAAGTTCTATATCGCGATCTCTTAATAATTTCCTGACTAGTTTCATTAGCAATCATTAAAACTGGTGATGTAATCCGTTATAGATCATTTCCAGGGCCACAAAAGAAATGGCGATACAAAAAATGATCCGCAATGTTTTGGGATTCATGATGGTGAGCAAACGGGCGCCGGTAAAAGCACCGCCCAATACGCCCAGTACCACGGGAAACGCAATACCCGGATCTATATATCCTCTTTGCAGGTACACCACTGCGCTGGCGGCAGCAGTAACGCCAATCATGAAATTGCTGGTGGTAGTGCTCACCTTAAAGGGAATGCGCATAGCACCATCCATGGCCAATACTTTTAAGGCCCCGGAACCGATGCCCAACAGCCCGGATAATACGCCGGCCAGCAGCATAATAGAGAATCCACCTCCCACATTTTTTAGTTTATAGCTGACTTCTCCTGCAGGAGTAGGATAGCTGCCATTGAGGTTTAACAGGTAAGACAGTTTACTGCCGGTTTGTGCTGCATGCTCATTTTTTTTCCGGATGGTCATCAGGGCGGAAAAGATGAGTACTACGCCGAAGAGGATAGCGATGGTGTTAACCGGCGTAAAAATGGCAATAAGCGCTCCTCCTACAGCGCCTGCCGTGGTGGCTATTTCCAGGAACATGCCCAGTCGCACGTTGGTAATGCCTTCTTTGATATAGGCCGTAGCTGCCCCCGAAGAGTTAGCGATAGAAGCCAGTAGGGCAGCGCCGATAGCATAACGGATATCTACATGAAATACCAGCGTCAGCAAAGGAATGACTACCACGCCTCCCCCCAGGCCGGTTAAAGAGCCCAGCAACCCCGCCAGGTACGCACCTCCCAGGAGGATAAGGCTAAAAATCAGGATATTCATCTTACAAAAAATTAATAGTTGTTGTCTAGTATATCCTCCATAGACTGGCGGGATAATTTGGCGTTTCCACTTTTGATCGCCTTATAGAGTGCCTCATGGATATGGTGACTAATAGCAAAGTGACTGATGCTCTGGGTATCCCGTTTGGCAAAGAAATCACGGATCACGCTGGTGAAGCTGCGGTATAGATCGGCTAGTACGTGGTTGCCCGATGCCTTGGCAATAGCCATGTGAAAGGCGATGTCGGCTTCCATGCAGGGTTGGTATTGTTGGTCCAGGATGGCTTTTTTGCGGTGGTCCAGTTGTAGCCGCATTTCATGCAGGTCGTCTGGGGTATGATTTTCCGCTGCCAGTTTTACAATTTCATAGTCCAGCATGCGCCTTACCTGGTTAATTTCTTCGAAGTCGGCCCGCCTGAGGCGCTGATCCAGGGATTCTGCCTGAACGGATTCATTAATAAAAGTGCCGGCGCCCTGTTGTACCCGGAGTATGCCCGACATGGCCAGGGTTTTGATGGCTTCCCGGATGGTAGAGCGGCCCACCGCATACTGCACCATTAATTCGGGCTCAGCCGGTATTTTCTGGCCAGGCTTGTATTTTCCCTGGGAGATATCTTTCTGGATGGCGTTAATGACCCGGTCCGATAATTTGGAGGCTTGTTCCATATATTCAATTTTACAATTGTAAAGATATGATGTTTATTTAAACATCTGATGTTTAAATTCGAAAAAACGGAAAAAAGCAAAAAAAGGAGAAAAGTCACTATGATGACTATATGTTTTTTAGAGAGATAAAAACAAAAGGGTGTACCTGTTTGGATACACCCTTTATCTTTTCTATAAAGAAAGCATTTGGGACAACTAACAAAGGGAAGAAAGGCCGTATATACGTAATAGTAAGTTCAGACTCAGGATGCAGGTTTTTCAATTTTTCCATATGATCCTTTCCCATAAATGAACTCTGATGCAAAAATACATGCGGGTGGCGGATTACAGGTATTTTGGGCCTCTACAACGTAACTACACTACGTCATTTTTTATATCTACAAAACATCTACAAATAGTATTTTTGCGGAATGAACCATATCCAAAAAGGCCTGGTATTTTTATTATGTACCATAGTTAGCCTGTTATATAAAGTTGATTTGTCGGCCCAAACGGTAGTTGACTCGCTGAAGCGGGTGTTGGTCCAGCCGGGCCTCACACCTGAAGAACAGGTGCTGACAAGGCTGAAACTGAGTCGTGCCCTGCTCAGCACCAATCGAAAGGAAGCGTTTGCTAATGCCCAGGTGGCTTTGTCGATGAGCCGTTCCCTGAAGGATAGTAAGTACGCCGCACAATCCCACTCTTCCCTGGTATCATTAATGTATGGCCAGGAAGATGTAAAGCGGGTAAGATTGCAGTTAGACAGTGCCTTTATGCTGGCCGAACAATCGGGCGACCCTTATACCCTGGAAAATGTGTGGTATAGGAAAGGTTGGCTGGAAAACCGTATCGGTAAACCGCATGATGCCGTGAAGAGTTTCCAGCAGGCATTAAAATTCGGAGAAAAACAACCGCCCAACAGCTACGCTACCAGCATCTATTATAATCTTTCGGCAGTATATGGTGATTGGGACGACCTGGAAAACCAGTCACGGTATGCTTTTGCGAGTCTCGATGCCGCCAAACGTTTTCCCGATCCGGATGATATCTGCAACGCTTACCAGGCTATTGCCACCAGCTATGAGCACCGCTTTGCGGGTGATAGCAGTGCACGTAACCTGTTGGATTCTTCCCTGTATTATAACCGGCTGGCCATTCAATACTACCTGGAAAACAAGAACAGGATCAGCTTTCCGAGTGTATTGGGCATATTGGCATTGAATACGGCTAACCTGTATGCCGAGTATTTTCCGCGTAGCTACCGCGATTCCGCACAGCATTATTTAAGAATAGCCAAGGAGATAGGTGTAGCTACCGACCAGCAGGAGATCATTGCCAGCAGTTACGGGATGCAGAGTAGCTTTGAACTGGCTGATGGGCATTACGATGCGGCGGCTGGCCTCTTATTAAGCGGGTTACATACCTTGCAACAATCGCCTACCCCGGATAATAACCTGATGGCGCATTTTATGAGTTCCCTGTCTGAGGTGGCGGAAAAGAAGGGGGATTTGCCAGCGGCGCTCAATTATGCGCGGGAGCATAGCAAATATTATGCGGCTGCCTTTGATGCGGAAAAAATGGCGATTGCCAAAAAGCTGGAAGCCCAGTACCAGGCGCAACAAAAGGAGCAGGAACTGATATCCTTACAGGAAAAGGCCGCTTTTAATAAAAAGCTGAATATTGTATATGTGATACTAATTGTTGCCTGTATACTGGCGCTGCTATTCCTTTTCCGTTCTTATCACTTCCGGTTGAAATCAACCATTCAACAGCAGGCATTGCTGGAGAAAGAAAAGCGGGATGCGATATTACAGGTTCGGCTGAAGGAAGAAGAAGCAAAAACACTGGAGCTGGAAAAGCAGGAGGCTGCGCTGCAGGCACAGCTGCAAAGCGAAGCTGCTGCCCGTTTACAGGCAGAACAACAGTTGATGCAGGCCCAGAAGGAGCAATTGCAGAAAGACCTGCTGGCAGGTACTTTACAGGTAGAGCAAAAGAATGAACTGCTGCAAACCCTGCAGGCGAAGCTCCAGGAGAAGTCGGGCGACCGTAACCTGATTGGGCAGATCAGCCGTATGATAGACCAGGACCGGCGTTTGGATGAGGATTTTGAAACGTCAAAAACGGAGTTAGAAAATATTCACCCTGAGTTTTTTACCCGTCTTCAGGAAAAGGCCGGGAATTCCCTTACCAGGCTGGATTTGAAGCATTGCTCCTATATTTCTATGGGATTGACTACAAAAGAAATTTCTTCCAGGATGGGAGTGGCGCCAAAGAGTATCCTGATGTCGCGCTACCGGATTAAACAGAAACTGGGGTTGGGGAAAGACGAGGGGCTGGATGCTTACCTGATGACGGTGGCCAGTTAATAATAATGAAACGGGGACGCAGTAAACCCGCGTCCCGGTTTCATCAGGCTTGTAAAAAAGCAAATTTGTTCTCAAACATTTTTCCGATCACCGGTATAGGTTTCTGCACGCCGTTGTTGGCGTTGATAATGCCAAAAATCATGAAGATAAATGGCAGAAAGCCGGCAATCGACAGTACACCAGACAGGGCAGCCGGTAAAATGGCGATAACAATACCCACAGCAATAGACCATACGATGCTTGCGATAGCCAATCCCAGGGCCTGTTCCAGGTGATAGCTTACCAGTGAAGTCCTTTCTTCTTTACTTTTTACAAAAGCGATAATCCATCCTATAATTGTGATGTAAGCAATCATCGCCCATTGATTTGTTTTCATAGCTGTTGAGGTTTTTTTAGTTAAGAATGATTTAGCGCAAAAGTAAAAGGAGGGTGTGGCAATTGGGAAAAAGTAGCTACTACATGATATCTACAATCACCGGGAAATAACACTACAAAAAAGCTACATTGATTTTAATTAATTGATTATAAAAATATTACGAGTTATTTTTTATAATATCATTAAAAAATGCCGGTGGCATAATGATTGATGCGCTGCTGTTATGAAGAAAGCATTATTACCTACCTTTTTCCGGGCTATTGGTTTAGGAATAGTGACCGGGATGCGCAGTGCAATGGGTCCTGCATTTACCAGTTACTTTGTTAACCAGCAACCATCGGGCAAGCTACGCAGATCGCCTTTGCGCTTTATGCAACATCCTGCTACGTTGCATTACCTCCAAACCATGGCGGCGGGGGAACTGGTAATAGATAAGGCGCCGGGCGCTGGAAATCGTATAGCCGCACCCGGTATAGCCGGCCGGGCGCTTGCCGGCGCTTTGTCGGGCGCCACTTTATACCAGGCGCAAAATGGAAAAGCATGGAAGGGTGCATTGATTGGCGGCCTTACGGCCATTGCTGCGGCGTACGCATTTTTCTATTTGCGCCGTGAAACAGGAAGACGACTACCTATAAAAGATGCGGCACTGGGAGGCGTGGAAGACGCCATAGCCGTGGGTATTGCAGCCGTGTCTATCAGGAAATAATGAAATTTATTTTCACAAATGTTGTTTTATTTAAGAAAAAAACTACATTTGCATCCCGTTAAACAATGCCTAATAGTATAATGGTAGTACGACAGATTTTGGTTCTGTTTGTCTTGGTTCGAATCCAGGTTGGGCAACAAAAATCGGATAAGCGCAATAAAATAGCCGCTTGTCCGGTTTTCTTTTTAGGGGAGTACATCGGTTATTGACCTTTCCTGATCTTCACAAAATCTTTGTATACGACGGTAAATGCTCCAGGAAGTTCATGCTTATGTTGATTGACTACAGTCAAACACAAATCAGCCTTAGCAGAAGGATTTAACCCCACTAATCTCAGCAACATCACGCCATGATGTGCTTTGCCTAACCGATAGACCAATTCACCGAAATCTTTATCCTGCGTGATTAACAATGCATCTTTTTCATGGGCTATTGCTAATACTTGTTCATCACTAATTCCATGCGACTGCTCTGCAATAGAAAAGATTTCATAACCATCTTCTCTTAGCTTTTGTACAATAGGTGCGTCGACGCTTTCGTCAGAAACAAACCTCATAACAATATGGATGAATTTTTTTTAAATGAGAACAGATCATAGAAAGATATGAAGGTAGAATAGCCATGTATTGTTACATCGATAACAATATTGATAGTCTTTGTGAAAGGTACGAAAAAGAGTAAATACAGAAAGTGTTTTTGGTAGTGAGGCTCTTCTGATAGCTGGAAATTGTTGCCTGATGCCTTTATGACGAGGAAGGTCTCCGCTTTATCAACTGGCAATGGGATAGTAAAGCGTGTCTTTTAAGTTCCGGGCGGCAAAAGCCAGGGCCGCCTGAATAGCTTCAAGGGTAATATGTGGATGGGCTGTAAGAATATCTTCCATTGTTTCACCTGCAGATAATTTCTCCAGGATGAGCTCAACGGTAATACGTGTGCCCTTAATGACAGGTTTCCCCATCATAATTCCTGGATTTATTTCTATGTATTGTAGTATGTCCATTTGAATATTAGATAAGACACGACCAAGCAGGTAAGAACCCTAATTAATTCCAACTATCGCTTGTGAATAAAGGTACTACAAAAATGATAAAAATTTTGTCAAAAGTTGTGACTGTTTTCAATGTTGATTTTTTTGCTATCATTTTGACTTATATTTACCTATTCTGATTTTTAATGTTGTAATTGGATTTCAATACAATATTAAGTCGAAAAATTAGAATGTTAAAAATAAAAAATCGAAAATTCGACTAATTCTTCAGCCTTACTATGACCCAACTTAACAGATTAAAAGAGGCAGTAGCGATTTTGAAGAAGACCAGAAGAGATCTTACTAATCAATTAATTTCAAGAGAATTATCATATAATTCGCGAAATTATATGTCAGATATTCTTGGTGGATCAAAAGGTATAACCAAGCTTTTCCTGGAAAGGTTGGAGGTCGTATATTCGATTAGTGGAAAATGGATAACGACGGGGAAAGGGAAGATGTTTATTGACGTAGAGACGAATAACAACATTGTAACCGAGCAGCCAATACCTTATCGGCGGAAGCGGCGTCAAGCCGAGTGGATTGGCGTGCCGATATTTGATGTTCCCATAACGCTGTCAGTTATTAATCACGAAAGTACGCCTGTTGGTTATGTAACCATTCCCTTGTTTAAAGACTGTGCATTTGGTATCCGAATTTCAGGAGACGATATGCGACCTAAAATCTGTAACGGCGATTACATACTTTGCAAAGAGGTAAATATAAATGAGATTATCATGGGAGATGATTACCTGGTACTTACTCACAATGGAAATGAAATAGTAAGATACGTATACCCTCATGAAAAGCAAGACGATTGTATTTCACTGAACACGGGAAATCAATCGAAACCTTCAACAACGCTTGCTATATCGGCAATACGTAAAATGTACAAGGTGAAGGGAGTGATTAAAAGCTATTAGAATAAATGTTGGCTACTGCACTGCTGATAAATACTCAAGTCAAAAAAAGGACAAAGTGGGATCAATTCCATTTTGTCCTTTTTTATTACCCCGGCTGGCTGGCGGATCTTTTATTGCTGGCTATTATTTCTCAGGGGTCGCATTATTTTTCAACCAGTTCAACCTGCGCTGATCCGGTAGATGCTTTACGGTGAAGCTTTCAAACTTCGCTTCAAATCCTTGCCCGTCAGGTGATGCCGCCATCAGTCCCACCATTACGGGGTGGTTGTCTTTCAGCGGTGCATTGCGGGTCATGATATAGTTTTGATCATCCAGGGAATAATAAATTTCTACCGCATCTAATCTCCGTACCGCTTTTATCCAGATAAAGGGAGGTATTTTGTTGAGCGGGGTAACGCTCCAGTCGCTTACCGTATGCGTAACTACGGTACTGACATTGAATTTCCCGTCTACAAATTCTACTCCTGTTTTAATATAGTTTTGTTCATCTGTTCTGATCATTAACCCCATTTGATCGAACCGCGCTTTATAATCTCCTGTAATCTTCACTTTGGCTTCAAATTCCCCACCATAAGTGGCATAGTAAAAAGGAGCGTCATCTACGGTAAATCCGTAGTGAGAGATACGCCAGTAATCTGTTTGAGGTGTAACAAACATGGTGAGCGACTTATTCTTTATCTCCCATTTTGCGGGTTCATTGAACCATTGCATTTTTTCAAGGCTCTGGGCAGTAAGCGATTGCATGGCCATGAACGCCACTAAGCTGACAATAATTTTCTTCATATCGGTGATCATAATATTAATGAATGGACGCTGTGTCCTGTGTATGCAACAGAAAATATCCCGGTTAACCATCCCGGTTGGCTACCTTTGCAAAACTAAAATGTTACCGGGTAACGCCCAATGGTGAATAATAACCATTTTGACAGATATGAATAATATTCATACCGCATTGAATGATACGCTGCTCAGTCAAACTTTCAATGATGAGCAGCAGCCGGGGCTGCAATTGGCCACCGGCCGGTTTATAGCACAGATGTATGCAAAACTGGAAAATGCCATCAGCGTATTGAGCGACCTGAGCGCCAATACCAGCTATATCTATAATGGGGGCATAGCAGCTGGTCTGGGACTCCCTGTTACCGGCGATGTAACGGAAATCAACTCAATCTGGGAAGAAGATATATTTAGCCGCATTCATCCCGACGACCTGCTGCAAAAGTATGCACTGGAATTGCAGTTCTTTCAGCTGCTAAAGTCTGTAGCAGTGGCAGAGCGCGGAGATTACCAGGTACAGAGCACTATCAGGATGAAAAACGGGGAAGAGCAGTATGCGGCGGTACAACACCGTATTTTCTATATTTTAAGTGCGGGCAATGGCAGTATATGGCTGGCCCTTTGTTTGTATAGCCATTGTTATCCGCCTGGCAACATAGAGCGGTACCAGGGAATGATTGTTAACACACGTACCGGTCAACTCATCACACCCGATAAGGAGCAATGTAACGACTTGCTGTCGCACCGGGAGAAGGAGATATTAAGGCTCATCAAAAATGGAAGAAGCAGTAAAGAAATCGCCGGAAAGCTATCTATCAGTATCAACACCGTACACCGTCACCGGCAGAATATTCTCGAAAAATTAAAAGTATCCAATTCCCTGGAGGCTTGCAGGGTTGCTGAAATCATGGGGCTGATCTAAACTTGCTACTTACATATATTGAAAATAAGCCATCGTGTTATGTTTTGTGTGTAATAATTGTTATATTGACATATAAAAAATTCCACGTACTATGAAACATACTATCCGATATAGTTTGTTGCTGCTAACTGCAGTGACGTTGATCACCAGCGAAAGTTGTCAATCACCCGGTGTTAGTAAAACCGCGGAGATGAAAGACTCCACCGTGTTTCTTTCGCCGCCCCTGATTACTTCGATGTATACTGCCGATCCATCTGCTCATCTGTTCGAAGGGCGTATATATCTATACCCATCGCACGATACCGCCACCGGCACGCCGGAAAATGATAACGGGGATCATTTCAATATGATGGATTTTCATGTGTTTTCGATGGATAGCGTTGGCGGCAAAGTCACTGATCACGGTGTGGCGTTACACATCAGGGATATTCCCTGGGCGGGCCGGCAGCTTTGGGCGCCAGATGCCGCTTTTGCGAATGGCACCTACTATTTGTATTTCCCCGTAAAAGATAAACAAGACATTTTCAGGATAGGAGTGGCTGCTGCGCAAAAGCCGGGAGGGCCTTTTGTGCCAGAAAAAACGCCTATAGCGGGCAGTTACAGTATCGATCCTTGTGTTTTTAAAGATGACGATGGATCTTACTACCTGTACTTTGGCGGTATATGGGGAGGACAGCTGCAACGCTGGAATAATAATGTGTATGATTCGGCTGCCAGGTTGCGCCAGGGAAGCGAACCGGCTATTTTACCGCGTATGGCAAAGCTGGATAAGGATATGAAACATTTTTCTGAAACAGTAAGAGAGATTAAAATACTGGATAGCGCCGGAAATCTGTTTAAGGAGAAAGATAACGACAAGCGCTTTTTTGAAGCCGCCTGGGTGCACAAGTACAAGGGTAAATACTATTTTTCCTACTCAACAGGTGATACCCATAATATTGCATATGCTGTTGGCGATAACCCTTATGGGCCCTTTACCTATAAAGGCGTCGTGTTGAATCCCGTTAAGGGTTGGACCAATCACCATTCTATTATTGATGTAAACGGGAAATGGTATTTGTTCTACCATGATACGCAGTTATCGGGGAAAACACATTTACGCAATGTAAAAGTAGCGCCACTGGTGTATCATGAAGATGGAACGATTCAAACTATCAGCGCTTACCACGGAAAATAAGTACAAGTAGTTTGTTAACCCAAAATTTTTGCGCAAAGATTTGCGTTTTTGAAAAGCCTTTGTATATTTGTCTACAGTTTTAGTAGACTAATAGAAATTTACCACCACCAGACGCCGGTATCCCGGCAAAAAGTCTTTGTCCCACCACACAAAGCAGGCAAATAATTTATCAACAAATGTTACTTCCCTGAAGTAGCACAGGTCACTATTTTTTAAACATTTTCAACCATGAATCAGCTATTGAACAACAATAGAAAGAAAGCACTGCATACTGACAGGTTACTGTCTGTTGGCTGTTGTTGTTGCTGCTGCTAAACACTTTCCAGGTATTTCCGAAATTATTTAAATGACGGCTCATGCCGTTGTCAGGACCTGTTTTGCCCATATCTCTCCACTATTAATCAATTTTTTATGTTGAAATATTTACGACAAATAATGTTGTACGCATTCCTGTTACTACCAGGAATTATCATGGCGCAGGCGCCCATTATTCTCAAAGGAAAAGTGATCGATCATAAAACGGAAGAAGCATTGCCAGGTGCATCTATTCGCGTGAAAAACGGGAAAGTTGGCACCCTCGCTGATGCCACCGGTAATTATCAGCTTAGCATTACCCAGCTACCACAAACACTGTTGGTCACCTTCATTGGCTATCAGCCGCAGGAAATCGTGGTTACCAAAGACAATCTCCACCAGGTCATTCAACTGGAGCAGCAGCAGTCGCTATCAGAAGTAGTGGTTACTGCGGTAGGCATTAAAAGCGCCACCCGCTCGCTGGGATACAGCGTAGGTGAATTAAAAGGCGCCGCGCTGAAAGATACCCGGGAGCCTAATGTGGTAGCGGCGCTTAGCGGAAAAGTGGCCGGCGTGCAGATCAATAATTCTGGTGGTTCTCCAGGTGGTTCATCTACCATAAAAATAAGGGGTAACAGCTCCCTGCTGGGAAGTAATGCACCACTATTTATTCTCGATGGTATCCCGGTGGATAACTCCATCCAGGATATCCTTCCTATTTCCAACAGCGTGTCGCTGGCTACTCCTTCCAACCGGGCTATCGATCTCAACAGCGCTGATATTGCCAGTGTAACGATATTGAAAGGGCCTGCTGCCGCTGCGTTGTATGGTATCAGGGCGGCAAATGGCGCCGTGGTGATCAATACCAGGAGAGGCAGTTCGCTAACCGATAAAACTTTCGGCGTAAGCTACAGTGGCTCCTTTACGGTAGATAAGATCAACCGCCGTTTACAACCACGCCAAACCAGTTTCTCCAACGGCATTGGCGGGCAGTATGTAAAACCGGGCACCACCGGCTCTGATGAAAACTGGGGCGCTTTACTGGATACCCTTACCTACAGCAATATTCCCAGCAACTTCGACAAGCATGGCACCATTGTCGGTAAAAGTGATCCGGCGTCCAACGGTATCCCTGTGAACAGGTATGATAATATCGATAACTTTTTCGTGAACGGCTATACGAACGATCATAATATCAGCTTCTACGGTAATACGGGGAACGCAGGGTATTATTTTTCTTACGGTAATCTGAAACAAACCGGTATCATTCCCACTACAGATTTTTATCGTCAAACATTCCGGTTTAACGGCGACTATAATGTGAGCAACCGGCTAAAACTTTCCGGTGGCGTTAATTATATTAAAGATGGCGCAGATAATCGCGCGCTCATGGGAGGCTTTAATACCAATGTAATACGGGCATTGATAAATACGCCTTCCAACTTCGATATTACCAATGGCTACTCCGATGCCTGGAAACATCCGGAGTCTTATAAGCTGCCGCCAACCACGGCCAAGCCCTGGGGCGACAGCCGCTCTTACGCCAATGGCATTGGGTGGGATAACCCTTATTGGTCGCTCAATATGAACCCGCAATCGGACGAGGTGAACCGCTTTATTACTTTCGCCGAAGCCAATCTTGATATCACCAGCTGGTTGAAAGGTACGGTGCGGTATGGCATCGATAACTATACCGATGTACGCAAAGGCGCCTTCAGCCGGGGAACTTCCGGCGTGTCTACAGGTACCGTGAATGATGTGAATTACGCCCGTAGAGATAATAACCTGGATGTATTACTGATTGCGGAAAAGAAATTGAGCAAAGACCTGCAGTTGACAGCAGTAGCAGGTTACAACTACTATAATTCCTGGAGAAACCAGGTAAATACACGCGGCGATGGATTAACAATCCCGGGGAATTTCAATATTTCCAATGCAGCTGCTACCCAAACCTTTAACCAGACTATCCGTAAAAAACTGGTGGCCGGATATGCCGATCTGAAGCTGGATTTTAAACGCTGGCTGTACCTGGAGCTAACCGGTAGAAATGAATGGACCTCTACACTCGCCAAAGGAAAGAATGCTTTCTTTTACCCCAGCACCAGCGCCAGCTTCGTTTTTACGGATGCGCTGCATTGGAGCAGCAGCTTCCTGAACTTTGGAAAGATACGCGCTACCTATGCGCAGGTGGGTAACGATGCCGATCCCTACTCATTGGAAACCTATTACGTACCTACCGCCAGCAGTGGATGGATACAAAGCGCCATCAGCTTTCCATTCAACGGTAAACAGGGGTTGAGCTATAGCGCCACTATCGGTAACCCCAACCTGAAGCCAGAACGCATCAGCACCTGGGAAACAGGGCTGGATCTGCATTTTTTCCGCGACAAAACACAGCTGGAAGTAGTATACTATCACAACACCAGTAAAGATCAGATTATCCCGGTTACCCTGCCGTATTCTACCGGCGCCGCCTATACGCTTACCAATGCCGGTAATATTGTAAATAGGGGACTGGAGGCTACTTTACAGCAACGGATTATCAATGGCCGGAAATTTAACTGGACCGCCACCGCTTTGTTCAATAAAAATATCAGTCGCGTAAATTATATCACTGACAATATTTCCAGTGTGAGCCTGGGCGGTATATGGATGGAAGCCCGTGGACAGGCAGGACAGCCTTATGGCGTATTTTATGGCATTGACGTAAAACGCAATGCGGCCGGTAAACCGGTAATTGATGATAATCCTGCCAGTGCCAACTATGGATATCCGCTGGTAAATACCGCATTTACTAAAATTGGCGATCCCAATCCCGATTTCAACGTAGGGCTGCGGAATGAGTTCCGGTATGGTGCTTTTACTTTCTCTTTCCTGCTGGATGGTCGTTTCGGGTTCGATATTTTCAATGCCCCACGCTTGCAGATGGTATTTAATGGCGTAGATGCTGCTACGGTAAACAGGGGCTCTCAAACAGTTTTTGAAGGCGTAACCGCTTCCAAAGGCGAACCCAATACCATTCCTGCGGTATTGTCGCAGGCCTGGTACCGCAATACTTTCAACATACAGGGCCTCTACGTAGAACATGACCTGTATTGGGTAAAACTGAAAGATGTCAACTTTACCTATGCCTTACCACAGCAGCTTTTAAAGCCAGCGCATATAGAAGCCGCCAGTGTAACGCTTACCGCCAGGAATTTCCTGTTGAGCACTAACTATACCGGTAGCGATCCCGACCTGGGTAGTCGTAATGGTTTGTCGAATGCCGCTGGTATTGACTTCTGGACTACGCCCAATACCAAGAGCTATGGTATTGCATTGAACGTTTCTTTTTAACCACCTCAATCTATTAGTATGAAAGTCTATCAATATTTAAATCGTATATTCGTTGGCGTTAGCATTATCATATTGCCGGTGGCCTGCTCCCTGCAGGAAACCAATGTAAACCCCAATGCATCCACAGAAGTATCTGTCAGCGCTGTATTGACCGGGGCGGAGGTAGCCCTGGGATTCAATGTGGGTGTGAACGCGGGGCTTATTGCCAACATATACATACAGCAGGCATCCGGTGCTAATGGTGATGCTGCTTCATTCGATAACTATACTACTTCCAGCCAGTATTTCAACAGTACCTGGAAAGGATTTTATGGGGATGTACTGGATGAACTGAAGATTGTAAAGACCGCCGCCGCGCAACAGCAGTTGCCTTACTACAGCGGTATTGCACGGATACTGAGTGTTTATAGTTACGGTACGCTGACCGATCTTTTTGGAGATATCCCTTATAAGGAATCTCTATACGGGAATAATATTACCAATCCCGCCTATGACAAGCAGGAAGATATTTATAAGGATCTGCAGGCGCAGCTGGATTCAGCATTGTTGGAATTGGCGGCGCCGGCTGCTAATAACAAGGGCGCTTTGCCGGCGTCAGATGATGTTATCTTCGGTGGAAATATAGACCGCTGGAAATCGTTCGCGTATACGTTGAAGGCCAGGTATGCTATTCATCTTTCAAAAATAAACAGTACAGGTGCTGCGCAACAGGTGCTGGCTGCCTTGTATGATGGCAGCAGGTATCGGGGGATAGCCGATAATTCTGCCGATGCCCAGGTGGTATTTGGTGCTTCCACCACCAACGCTAATCCATTTTATCAGCAGAACAGTAACCGCCCGGGCTGGATTGGATTGGGCGCTTCTTTTGTGAACCTGCTTAATGGTAACGCGGTAACAGATGATCCTACCAGGCCGGAAGGGGCACTGGTAGATCCACGCCGCGCCTATTTTGCGACGCCTTATCCTGTAGGCAGCGCCACTTACAGGGGAAGTGCACCTGGTGTACCAGGTGCTTTCTCTGTTATTGGCAGCTATTATGGAACGGCTACCAGCCCGGTTATCCTTACCAGCTTTGTGGAAGCCAAATTCCTGGAAGCAGAAGCACGGTGGCGGATTAACCCGGCTGATCCTTTGGTGAAAGCATCATTGGAAGCGGCCATCAGGGCCTCTTTCGCCAAGGTGATCAGCAATAGTTCCGATCCCTATGCCACACCAGAGAAGCAGCTGGCTTATATAACGGCAAAGACTACCCTAAAAGGAGAGTCGACCACCGACCTTAATACGCTCATTACGCAGAAATATATAGCCCTGTTCCTGCAACCGGAAGCCTGGAGTGATTACCGCCGTACCGGTTTCCCGGCGTTACCATTGGCTAAAAATGCTGCTAGTGTGGCCAACCCGGAAGGTAAGATTCCCCGCAGGATTCCTTATCCGCAAAATGAAGTATCCCTGAATATTCATACGCCCGTTGGCTCCGGTTATCAGACACCAGCACTTTGGTGGGACAAATAATCTAATGGCCAACACAAATAACTTCACATGCAGTATTTACCTTCTTACAAAACGTTTTTTACCATAGCGCTGCTTTCCGGCGCTTCCGCATATGCCCAGTATAGCCCTGAAAAGCCCTATGCAGGCAAGGTAGGTGCTACCTTGTCGCAGTCTACCGTGGCTGCTTCACCTTTTAATCCTGCTGCCCCAAAAGGCGCTCCCAATATTGTTTACATCATGCTGGACGATGTTGGCTGGGGCGCCAGCAGCGCCTTTGGGGGATTGGTAGAAACGCCCGTATTTGATAGTCTCGCCAATAACGGTCTGCGTTATACGAATTTTCATACCACAGCGATATGCAGCCCCACACGCGCTTCCTTGTTAACCGGACGTAATCACCATTCTGTCAATGTGCCTACCGTAATCGATGCGGCTGTTAATTTCCCGGGGCATAATGGTTATATGCCTTTTGAGAAAGGGACTATTGCAGAAATATTAAGGGAAGATGGTTACAATACCTATGCTGTAGGGAAATGGCATATTACGCCCAGCCCTGACCTTACGCCGGCAGGGCCTTTTAACCGCTGGCCTACCGGTCGCGGTTTTGATGCCTTCTTCGGTTTTATGGGGGGAGAAACGGATCAGTATACGCCTGCGCTCTGGGAAAATACCGTGAAAGTAGAGCCAGACCTACATGGCCAGCATCTCACTACGGTATTGGTAGATAAGGCTATCGCCTATATTGCCGCCCAGCATTCCGCTGCACCGGATAAGCCTTTCTTCCTTTATTTTACTCCCGGCGCCACGCATGGGCCACACCAGGTAGATAAATCCTGGGTAGAGAAATACAAAGGCAAGTTTGATGCAGGATGGGATGTATACCGGGAGCAGGTATTAGCCCGGCAAAAGAAACTGGGACTGGTGCCCGCCAATGTAACATTGCCTCCCCGCAACCCCGGCGTGAAACCCTGGGCATCCTTGTCTCCGGTAGAGAAGAAAGTATTTGCCCGCTTTTTTGAAGTATATGCAGGCTTTTTATCCCATACTGATTATGAAGTAGGAAGATTAATCAGTTACCTGCGCGATACCCGGCAACTTGATAATACCCTGGTAGTATTGATTATCGGGGATAATGGCGCCAGCAAGGAAGGAGGACTCAGCGGACACGTACATGGCATTAACGAATATATTAACGGGAACCTGTTTACCGAATCATACGACAGCAGGATTAAAGAGATAGATAGCTTATATGATAAAATAGGCACGCCCCAATCGGGTCCTAACTACCCGGTAGGCTGGGCGCAGGCTACCAATACGCCTTTCCGTTACCTGAAGCAGGATGCCAACAGCGAAGGCGGCACCCGTAATCCGCTGATCATTTTTTGTCCAAAGCTGATTAAACAGGGAGGTATCCGCACGCAGTATTCTCATGTGAACAGCGTTACGCCTACTGTACTGGAACTGGCTGGATTAACCGTGCCGAAAGTAATTAATGGTTATCCACAAGACAACCTGGAAGGTATCAGTCTCGCCTATACGATTAACAATCCCGCAGCAGGGAGCCGGCACCATGTGCAATACTATGAAATTGCCGGTGGGCGCAGCATTTACAAAGATGGCTGGAAAGCAGCCGTGGCACATGAACGGGGAACTCCTTTCAGCAACGATAAATGGGAATTGTACAATCTCAATGAAGACTTTAACGAGCAACATGACCTGGCTGCTGCCAGTCCCGCAAAGCTGAAAGAGTTGCAGGCCTTGTTTGATGAGCAGGCGTATAAGTATAAAGTATATCCTTTGCTGGGCGACAGTACCCGTATTACGCCGGCATTACTCACCCGGGGACCGCTGGATAGCCGGCGCAGCGCTGTTTTGTATCCGGGGCTAACGCAGGTGCCTACACGCTCGGCGCCTTTCCTCAGCGAGCAGTCATTTATCATTAATGCCGATGTAGAATTAAAGGACGACCAGGCGGCAGGGGTGTTACTGGCCATTGGTGGCCGCTTTTCGGGGTTTACCCTTTTTGTGCAGGATGGCAGGTTAAAAGCCGTGCATAACAATAACGGCCGGTTAACAGACCTGACTGCCTCGCGTAAACTTACTGCTGGCAAAGCCATCCTGCGTTATGAGTTAAAATATACACCGGCGCGGCGATTAACAGATCCTGCTGGTACTGAAATACTGTACGTCAACGATGAAAAAGTTGCAGAGCGGACTATTACCAAGGAAGATGCGGTGATTACACCTTACGACGAAGGGCTGGACATAGGCAGGGATCAGGGATCGGCAGTATCGCCGTTGTACAGATCGCCCTATACATTTACCGGTAAGCTGAACCATGTAGAAATTATACATCCTTAACCCATTTAAAAAACGATTTATGACACTGGCAGATATCGTATTGATAACAAAGAAAATTGCTATCGGCATTGTAATTTTTTTAATACCGCTAATAGTAATATCCGGCGCTATTTGGTTTGTATTTAATCTGTTAAACAATTAACGTATCACTTAAAACCTTTCATTATGACAGCACCTGCAAAAACAAGTACACAGGTCATCCTGCGGGATTCGTTGGTGAGCCTGCTGCTATATGTATTGCCCATTGCCCTGATGTTGCTTTCCTTTTATTTTAGTGGAAGCAAACCCTGGTTAACCACTGCCGCAACACAGCTGCCTTTCCGTATGCCAGCCATCCTGGAGGCAGTATTTCAAAACCTGAAAACATGGGGGCTGCCGGCTATTATGATAGCGGTGGGTGTAGTGGAATTTTCAGTAGGGCTATACGAAAACAAATGGACGAAGAATGAGCGAATACTGGATGTGGTATGCTTTATCCTTCCTAAAGTGGTATTAAGACCTATGATTGCCTATTTCGGGTTGAAGCTGTTGCCCTGGGTGTTGCCACAGGCCAAAGATGCCTTTGCCTGGGTACCGTTCTGGTGGGGATTTGCTATCATGGCAGTAGCCGACGATCTTACCCAATATTGGTATCATCGTTTGCACCACCAGTTGCCCATCCTGTGGCGTTTTCACCGTACGCATCATTCGGCGCCCTATATGGGAATGGCGATGGCCAGCAGGCAGAATATTATTTATACGGCTTTCTTTTCCCAGATATATCTCACGGTAGCGCTTACCTATCTGGGTTTAGGGTATCCGGCGCTCTTTGTGGGGGGTATCAAATCTTTGATCACAACCGGTGCACATAGCAGTATCAAATGGGATAAGCCGTTTTACACCATCAAGTGGTTAAAGCCTATCGGCTGGGTCATGGAACGGCTCATATCTACGCCGGCCACCCACCATGCACATCATGCCGATACCACGGATGATGGTATCGGATACTATAAAGGGAATTTTGGAAATATGTTTTTTATCTGGGACCTTATTTTTGGAACCGGTATTGTAACCCGGCAGTATCCCAAGGCCTACGGCTTAAAACATTACAAGGAGGAAGAATGGTATGCGCAGTTGTTGTGGCCTATTTTCAAATCGAAGAAAGAGGGCAGTGAGCTGGCTGCAGACGGACCTATGGTAGGAGATGAAATAGCGGCGCCGCTGCCGGTTGCTTCGCCCAAAGCTGCCCCGGTGGCAGTGCCGGCGCAGGCGATATAAAAATAGCAAGGGCTGATTTTCTGATCAGCCCTTGTTTTTATTTTTTCTCTTCATGATATTCCTGCTCTGTATTGATAGACCAGATATTGTTTTTGGTAACAATACCTTCCGTAATGTTGTCTACGGCCACCATAGCGGTTAGCATGGAGTGGTCGGAGTTGTTGTATTTATGCATACCATTGCGGCCCACGAGGAAAAGGTTTTCGAAGGAATCGATATATGTTTTTAACTCCTCAAACCGGGCATAGGTACCCCAATAGGCCGGGTAAGTTTTTTCCATGCGTAGTACGGTAGCATCCAGCACATCGGAAGGCTGGGCCAGGCCTATTTTGCATAGTTCATTGATGGCGGTCTGGCGGATAGCGTCGTCTGTCAGCTCCCAGAAATCATCGCCTTTATTACAGAAGTATTCCATTCCTACCCAGGTGGTATCCGGATCTTTTACCATATAGGGGCTCCAGTTGTTGAAGAGCTGGAGGCGTCCTACTTTCACATCTTTTTCCTGTATATAAATCCAGGTATCTTTTAAGGTGATGGGTTTGTGTTCTTTCGTTTTCTTATCCTCGAAGCTCAGGTTTTTCAATAAGATACCGATGGTGATAAAGTCGCGGTAATGCAGTCCTGCTGCTATTTCCTGTACATTAGCAGGGATATCTGCTTCCAGGTCGGCTACCAGTTCCTTGATGGGCATGGTAGAGAAAAAGTAATCGCCTTCCAGGGTGATTACTTCGCCGGTGGCGCGGTCCAATGCTTCAATAGCGGTTATCTGGTTGCCGGAGGTATGGATTTTTCTGACATCGTGCTGCATTAATACGGTGCCGCCTTTGTTGATTACCTGGTGTGCCACCTCTTCCCAAAGCTGGCCGGGGCCATGTTTAGGGTATAGGAATTGTTCGATCAGGCTGGTTTCTACATTTTTTTGTTTGAGGTCTTTCGGTTTGCCGGCTTCCACAGCAGATTTTACTGCATGCGCAATGGCTTTACCGATGGAGATCCCTTTAATTCTTTGTGCGCCCCATTCGGCCGAAATAGCTTTGCAGGAAACGCCCCATACTTTTTCGGTATAGTCTTTAAAGAAGAGGTGGTACAAGGTTTTACCGAAGCGGTTGATCATAAAATCTTCCAGGGTGCTTTCATTTTTCCGTTGAAAGACTTGTGCCCACAGATAAGATACCATGATGCTGATGGTAGTGGCGAAGCCGAGTTTACGCAGGGTATCTACCGATAGTTGTATAGGGTAGGTGAAGAATTTATGCATGAAGTAAATACGCGACAGGCGTTTTCTCACCAGCATGATCAGGTCGGGATTGGGTGCTACCAGCGTATCGATACTGTGATTATTTCGCGGGGATTTTATTTCCTTTGTTTTCTGTTGATAGCTGATAGAAAATATTTCTGCGGCTTCTTTATCCAGTGGCATCATGTTCATCCACCAATCCATTACGCGGTCTGATTTTGAGAAGAAACGGTGGCCGCCAATGTCGATGCGGTTGCCTTTATAATTGACTGTTTTGGAGATACCTCCTATGTCGGTACTTTTTTCGAGTACCACCGGAATGATGCTGGTGCGTTGTAATAGTTCATAAGCAGCGGTTAACCCTGCCGGGCCAGCGCCAATGATGATAGCTTTCTTTTGCATGAGCGAATGAGGTTGTTGAGTAAATGGTTTCTGAGGTGAGCTGATATAGCGCTTATTGGTCTGGTATGTTGTGTCGGAGTGGCATTCCCCGCACATGAAAATGATGGAACCTTTTGAACGATGGCATAGCAAAACGGTTTTACGCAGGTATTACCGGCAACAGCAATACCTGTTTTGAGGGTTTATATGATAAAGGGTTAGCAGCAGAAAGTGAGGGCTGCCTGCACTATACAATGATAGGATTAGTTACTGAATTGCGATTGCAGCCATACGGCAAGCGGGGAAACTAGAAATTCCATTTATAAAAATAGATTGGTACATTTTTTCCTTCACTGATGGTAACATAGCCGTCATTACGGGGTGTGATGGTAATACCTTCTCCCTGTTTTTCTTCGATATAGGGAAGCTCTTTGGCTGGTTGCGCCATCGCTTCTTCCACTGTTTCATTGCTGTTGCGGTGCCAGTAGTAAATATGGGTCAACGTTTTTATAACAATGTGGTGGCCGTCTTTAGAAATATCTCCGGAGGTAACCCAGGTATAGGGGAGCTTTATTAACTTTTCCAGCACTACTTTATCTCCATCTTTAAAGAGGATGGAACCGGCTTTATAGAGACTGACTTCCTTTTCTCTTTTACTGATAATATAGATTTGTTTATTGATAGGGTCTATCAGCAACGATTCCGCATCCCGTGGGCCGTTGGGATATTTAAGCGTTAGTATATCTGGTGTAATACTTGTTTTTTCTTCCGGTAATTTTTCTGGTTCCGGGAAACGGTAAATGCGGATATGTTTCCGGATACCGGCGTTGTCGCCAATATCGCCTACATATACATAGTGCTTGCCTTTTACGGGGCCGGCGCCTTCAGCAATATCTTCCCAGTCGCGGTTACTCACGCCTTCCAGCTCAATGGTGCTGATCAGCACCGCTTTACTGTTGAGCAGGTATACTTCCGGTTTGGTGCCGCTGTCGTTATGCGTCCAGTAGCAGCCTTTCAGCGGTACGCTGGAGGCAATGCCTGAAGCCTCCTTCACTTTGTCGGTAGTCAGTTGCCCGAGCACTGCCGGTGGCGCGGTCTGCGCCATTACGGAGGTAGATAAGAGTCCAGTCAGTAGTAACAATATGAGTAAACGCATATGTTAATTTACGGAATTTATACAGGACGGCAGCTGGCATTTTACCTATTGACATTCAGCAATTATTATTATATTTTGTATAACATAATATTTCACCAAGATCTAACCCGCTTATTCATGAAAAAACTATTCACTATCCTATTAGTGTGCTGTACTGTTTCTCTGATGTCTGTAGCCCAATCCCACCTCCTTACCGGTAAGGTTACAGGCGAGAAAGGGGAAGGCTTACCGGGCGTAAGCGTACAAATTAAGAACACTAATAAAGGCACGTCTACAGATCCGGAAGGCCATTACCAGCTGGATGCCGGAAAAAATGATGCCGTACTTATTTTCCGCCTGGTAGGGTACCTCACTACTGAAATCAGTACCTCGGGAAAAAGCAGCATTGATGTGGTATTAAAGCAGGATACCCATAACCTGGACCAGGTGGTGGTTACCGCCCTGGGTATCTCCCGGAAAGAAAGAGCCGTAGGCTACTCAGTACAGGAAGTAAAAGGCAGCAACCTTACGCTGACCAAAGAGCAGAATGTACTGGGCTCTTTGTCGGGGAAAATTGCCGGTGTACAGGTAGTCGGCGCTTCGGGCGCCAGTATGGGAGGTACGCAGAAAATTAAGCTCCGGGGTATCAACTCCATTAATGGCCAGGAAGAGCCGTTAATTGTGGTAGATGGCACACCGGTGAGCAATAACAACTTCGCGGGCAGGAATGGCCCCGATTTGGGTAACCTGGCCCAGGATATTAACCCGGAGGATATTGAATCGGTGAACGTGCTGAAAGGCCCCGCTGCTTCTGCTTTGTACGGGTTAAGAGGACAGTACGGCGTTATCCTGATCACCACGCGGCAGGGAAGCCGCAAGGGAAGCAAGAAGGTAATGGTGGACGTTAACTCTGCCTTTTCCATAGAAAAAGCGGGTAACTTTATGCCGCTGCAAAACATCTACGGGGCCGGTAGTAGTCAGCAGTTTAGTACCATCACCGTAAACGGGCAAACGCAGTTGCTGGCATCCGGCACCGATGAAAGCTGGGGCCCTAAAATGGATGGAACGCCGGTGCGCCAGATGTACAGCTTTTACCCCGCCGATCCTGACTATGGAAAGCTGACGCCCTTCAGTCCGCATCCCGACAATGTAAAAGATTATTTTGTAACCGGTACTACATTCAATAACAACGTCAGTATGTCGGGAAGCGGCGAAAATACTACGTTCCGCCTGTCGTTTAATCATACAGATATCAAAGGAATAGAGCCTAATACTTATCTCAAAAGAAATAACCTGGGGTTTAACGGCTCGCTTAACCTGAATTCCAAAGTAACGGTATCTACCAGTTTTAATTACGCCAATAATAAAGGACAGCGCCCGGCGCAGGGCTACTACAACGGTTCCCGTAACTTTTATCAATGGTTCGAACGGTCGCTGGATATGAAGAAGCTGCGGCAATATAAATATCCCGATGGTACTTTTTATCACTGGAATCATGAAGATGTGGATGACCCGGATTTTCTGAAGAAACCTGGTAGCGATTGGAACAATCCTTACTTCGAAGCCTATGAAAACCTCAACCAGGATGGGCGCGATCGCTTCTTTGGTAATGTAGGCCTTACTTACGACGTGTTGCCTGGCCTGAAGGTAAGCGGCGCGGTAAGAGCGGATATGTTTACCCAGCGCATCAAACAGCGGAAGGCCTATGGTGGCAGGGATCTCAATGAATACTATGAAGCTGAATTTGAGAATAAAGAGATGAACTATGAATTGTTGGCGCAGTATAACAAAACATTTGACAAATGGAGCCTGAATGCCAATCTCGGCGCCAATCTACTTACCCAGCGTTATACCGGTATTATGGGAAGAACCCAGGGAGGTTTATCAGTGGTGAATTTCTACAATCTTTCCGCCTCCATCGATCGACCGGATGTGTCTAATTACCTGCGGAGAAAGGAAGTGCGCAGTGAGTATGCAGCCGTTTCGCTGGGGTATGATAATATCTATTACCTGGATGCTACCATCCGTAATGATATTTCTTCCGCCCTGCCAACCAATCATAACTCTTATTGGTATCCTTCTGTATCGTTGAGCGTAGTATTCAGTGAGCTGCTGAAATGGGAGCCACTTTCCTATGGCAAGTTCCGCATCGGTTTTGCGAAAGCCGGTTCTGACCTGGATCCTTACCAGATTTACGAATCCTATTTACTGGAGGCGCCTTACAAAGGACGTGATAACAATCCTTACCTGCCTATGCATCTGCCTTCCACGCTTAATAACAATGCAATACGGCCATCGCTGGGCAACTCCTTTGAAACAGGCGTGGATGTGAAAATGCTGAAGAACCGGGTGGGACTGGCCTTTACCTGGTATAACCAGCAGAATATCGACCAGGTACTCAGTATCCCCGTATCGGGTGCTATTGGTTATGTGAGTACCGTGATCAACGCCGGTAATATCCAGAACCAGGGCGTGGAGCTGAGTCTGAATGCCACCCCTGTGCAAACAAAATTATTCAACTGGTCGTCTGTACTGAATTTCAGCCGGAACCGGAGCCTCGTAAAGAAATTGTATCCCGGTTTAAACACCCTGCAACTGGATGCCAATACCTATTCCCGCGTGAGCGTTTACCTGAATGCAGATGTGAATGCGGCCTTTGGTACCCTGGTGGGCAATGCTTACCAGCGTGATCCCAAAACCGGTAAGATCCTGCTGGATGCCGCAAATTTGCCCATGTTTAAAGAGAACCACAATTTTGGCAGTGTAGTTCCTGATTTTACCGGTGGATGGCAAAACACCTTCCGCATAGGGCACTTTGATTTGTCGGCCATGATTGATTTTCAATCCGGCGGTAAATTTTTTAGCTGGACAAAAATGCTGAGTGTGAAATCGGGCCAGGCGCCGGAAACAGCCGCCATGAATGATCGCGGTAAGAATGTACGTGATCCGCTGGCAGATGGCGGTGGTGTAAAAGTAAATGGTATTTCCAGTGTTACCGGGCAGGAGGTGACCGCCTATGTGGATGCCAAATCCTATTATCGTACTACGCTGGGCACCTCGATATATGAAGAATGGTTGTATGATGCGAGTTATATTAAGTTGAGAGAAGTACGTGCAGGCTATACGTTTACCCGGGAAGCACATCGCCACCTGCCGTTTAATAGCATCAATGTGGCCCTGATAGCCCGCAACCCGGTGATGATATACCAACAGGCGCCTAAAGGACTGGATCCTTCAGAACTGTCTACCGGCAGGTCTTCTATCAGCTGGCTGGAAACAGGACAGCTGGCATCTACCCGGTCATTTGGTATTAACCTGAATATTTCCCTGTAAACCCGATCATCATGAAGCAGTTACTATATACTATTTTCGTAGTATCGTTTACGTTAGTTGGATGTACAAAGTTCTCCGACGACCTTAACCGGAATCCAAATTTGCCGGATACCTTTTCTAACCCAAAGTTGTTGACGTATGCCATCCTGAAAATGGATACTACCGCCGCTACGCCTTATGGTCTGTTGTACGTGCAGCACCTGTCGGAGAAAGTTTATACCGATGCCTCCCGTTATATCAACAACTCTTTTGAGTTCTCTAATTTTTATGCAGATGCGTTGATGAACCTGAACCTGATTATTAAAACGTCGCACTTCAATACCGATGAAGGATCGGCCAATAACCAGCTGGCAGTAGCCCGGATATTGAGGGCTTATTTTTTCTGGTATATCACCGACCGCTGGGGCGACGTACCTTATAAAGAAGCCTTACAGGGCAGGGCAAAGATAGACCCGGCCTATGATAGCCAGAAAGATATTTATACTGATTTGTTTAAAGAATTGACGGAGGCCGCGGCGCAGCTGGAAAATAGCAACCCGGCCAAAGGCGACGTGTTGTACTACGGCGATACCGGCAAATGGAAACGTTTTGCTGGCACCTTGCATGCCCTGATGGCATTGCGGTTGTCGAAAGTGGATCCTGCCTGGGGTAAACGGGAATTTGCCGCGGCGCTTACTACCGGTATTTTTACGGGGAATGATGATAATGTTATTACCCAGCATTTGCCGGAAACCGCGTACCAGAACTATTGGTACTATGTATACAGTATACAGGGCCGCCGGTGGTACTGTATCAGTAAGCCCCTGGTAGACTTTATGAAGCCCCTTGGCGATCCGAGGTTAAAAGTATATGCGGCCACTAACAGCAGCGGCGATTATGTAGGAATGCCCTATGGCCTGGAAGGCAAAGATGCGCAGAATATTCCGGCAGGTAGTGTGTCGTTCCAGGGAACAGCTATCCGCAAACAGGATGCTACCGCTTACGTAGTTACATATGCGCAGGTGCTGCTGGCACGGGCGGAGGCAGCCAAGCTGGGTTGGATTCCCGGTGGCGATGCCGCTGCTATGGCAGATTACAATGCGGCTATTGAAGCTTCCGTTAATCAGTGGACGGGTTCCTCCACTGGGTTGGCAGCCTATATGGCCCGCCCGGAAGTAGCGTATAATGCTGCTACTGCCATTAAACAAATTGCCTATCAACGTTGGGTGCATTTGTATATGAATGGCTATGAAGCCTGGGCAGAATGGAGAAGAACGGGCTACCCGGAGCTGACACCCGCCCCCGGAAATAATAATGTTCCTATTCCGCGGCGGCAGGGTTATCCTTTGTCGGAGCATAATATCAATACTAAAAATGTGGAGGCCGCCATTGCTGCACAGCCGGGACTGCATGGTAAAGACGACCTGACCGGCCGCGTGTGGTGGGATGTAGAACGATGATTCACGCGAAGGCGCTCACGCAAAGACGCTCACGCAAAGACGCTAAGGAGCAAAGCAGCAAAGAAATTTATAAGCTCCTTAAGAGCTCATGTCTTGACAAATTTTCTTTGCTGCTTTGCTCCTTAGCGTCTTTGCGTGATATTCATCCACTGTATGCCTTCCTTAAAAGTGTCGGCAAATGAAGATTGCTGGTCTGAATTTCTGAAGATCCCTCTTTTGTTTTTTAAGAAACCGATTGTCTGGTGATGCCCGGGAAAATTGGCAAAGCCTATAAAGTTTTTATTGTCGCTTTTCCTGAATTCATGCAATATCCGGTGGATAGGCCATATAACATAACCGCTGCCGGGTAATTCCTGGTGTGCAAATCCGTCTGTTTGCAGGTAGAGTTCTGTGAACTCTACCGGGAATCTAAATCCCAGCGCGGTTTCTGTTTCGGCAATCATTTCTATCAATGCACCTTTATTAAGCGGGATACTGTCTGTTTTCCATTGTTGAATAATGCCCTCTGTCCAACTTTTCATAACTACGGTTGTTTTTTTTCTATCACAACGTATGCCACCGACATTGGTGGCAAGACTACTTTAATACCGTTCTGTGTAAGGGCGGCATTGGCCTTTACATTTTCATAATCCTTAGGGCCTCCGGCGGAGCCATCCGGACCGTTGCCATTTACAAATACTTTTCTGCCAAACCCGGTAACACCTTCTCCGCCGTTGAGTGTATACCAATAGAACCGGTTGCCGGCATTAAAATTTTTGAAGGTAAGCTGTACATTCCGGGGCGTATTTCCTTTGTTGACCAATACCGTAGATATTTCTCCTGAGCTGAAAGTAGAGGCATAGGAGAGAATGCTGGTATTGGTGGCAGTGGTATTGATGCACCTGTCGCCTAATGTTTTTTGCAAGAAGTAGAGGTAATAAAAGGCAGGGCGGGGATTCCATTTTGATTCACCGGAGGCAGCGTCGCCGGTGCTGAAAAGGCCATGGTCATTTCCATTATCCCATGCGTTGGAGAGGTCCCAGCGGCTGGCCATTCCAAACTTATTTTTCATCAGCTCTTCCAGTACCATCACCGCATGCATGCCTGCTACCTGCGACACCATTTGTTGGGAGCCGGTAGCAAAAATATTCCATTCCGTAAGCGCCAGGGGCCTGGCGCTCACGCCGGCAGCCTGGCAGGAGCTGGTAACAAAGTCGCAGATGCCTTTGGTAACGGTGCTGGCAGATGCCAGTATTTCCAGCGGGGTAGAGTTGGTATTGTAAGGCGTATAGTAGCTGTGTACAATAAAATAATCTGCTATGTTGCCGGCTTGTTGTAATACGCCACTGTTCCAGCTTTTATCGGTAGGCGTGGCCCAGCTGGCGGGTTGCTGCTCCAACAGCTGTACGCCAATGTAAATTGGCTTACCAATTTCGGTAGCCGCTTTACGGAGAGAGTCGATAAATATTTTAGCATGGCGGCCATACAGGTCGCCGGTTACCAGTAAGGGTTGCCCGTCCTTATTCTGCGACTGGTCGATGCGATAACCAGCTTGCCAGGTGCCATTGCTTTCGTTGCCTATTTCCCAGTATTTCGTGCGACCATTATCATACCTCACCCAATCGGCGGCGAGATGGGCGGCAGCGGCTACAGGATTCGGCCCTGTACCATACCTGGCATAACCGTAGTTGAGCGTAATGATACCTTCATTGCTGGTTTGTTGCAACATGCGGTAGTAGTTATCCAACGAAAGCGTCCAGCTATCGTTATTACGCCCGAACCAATAACCGGCATTCGCCATGGTGCCATTCATATCAGGAAGGTTGGCCGGTGCATCGGCTGGTAAATTTCCGGGGGCGGCATTCCAGAAGTAAACGCTGCTGAGGTTACCGCCAGGAAACCGGATAATGCCGGGATGAAGTTTGGTAATATGCCCCAGCAGGGCGGGCTCGGTCACCATCTGTGTCATATACAGGTTGGCATTGTTGCCAAACAACGCCGGTGAAATTTTTGTAACAATTGTAGCTGCGTCCACGTTCACCGTGTCATTGGCGCTTGTTGGTACTATCGCTTCTTTAAATGCAGGCGCAGTAAAGCTCCTGGCGGTCCATCCCTCTTTAAAAAAACCTTCTGTCAGTGCGGTAGCCGGATCGGGGGGCGTAACTACGGTAATAACAGTATCAGGATGATTACCGTTGTTATTGTTGTTGGGTAAGGTAGACTTTTTACCACAGGCTGCTAACGAACAAAACAGGAGACAACGTAGTGTGCTATCGTTTATGTTTTTCATCTGAACAGATTATGCTTCCCTTTGAATACCGCGCACCCTGCCCATGAGGCGGGCGCGCGGTTGACCACTATTTTATCTTTACGATCCTGAAGTTGTCGTAGGCGGTATTGTATACGTCTACACCAGCACTTTCTGTGATGATACGGTATCCGAAAGTTACCTTGCCATCGCTTTTCAGCAGGTCGCCCATTACTACAGCAGCTGCACCGGTACCTTCCACCCCGTTGTCGGCAAGCCGGAATGCAGAGAGGTTAACCGTTACCGTTTGCCATTTGTTTTTGGTGTCAAAGGTTTTGTTGTCGGCGTTTTGCCATGGCATATACCGGAAAGCATATTTATCGTTGAAGCGAAGTACGTTGATGCCGGCTGTCCATGGCTCTTTGGTATTGATTTCGAATTTCAATGCATACTGAGCAGCTTCTTTAGTAAGTACATCGGTGGCAAACATGGCTACATCGTTGAAGTTGCCAGACCGGTTGCCATTCCACCATCCGCCATCATTAGCGCCCACGCCACCAAAGATGTTCTGTAGATATCCGCCACGGGTGCCTGGAAATAGCGCAGCGTCGCTGGTTCTGTTAGCGCCCCACCAGGCCCAGTTGAATACAGGTGGTTCACCGCTTTCGCCGCTGTTGGTCAGGTTACTGATCACATCTCCGCTGGCATGGTCATTTAAAGGTCCGTCAGACATCGCAGTACCGAATTTGGCATGTATGACCAGCCGGCCGGTATCGCTGCCCAAATCGGGCATAATGAGGCCTGCACGTGTACCCGCAGCGTTGGTGGCAACCGATGTCACTTCTTTTCCCCCGGGGAACGTGATCTTATCTATCAGGAACAGGCTGGAACCATAAATAATAAGGGAGTCGCCGGGAAGTGCATTTTCATTGGAAATAGCCGCTATAGATGGAGGTGGGATATCCACTACAAAAGTATACGTGAGTTCCCCGTGGGTGGTAACCAGGTGGATCTGGTTGGGCACTTTGGGATCCGTAGCTTCGGTAGGTGCGTTGGACGGGATCGTGAGAATGATATGTGTACTGGTATTGTAAGTAGGATTAAAGTAGGCGTTGGCGCCATTGAAAGCAATACTTACCACTCCTCCCAGGTTTTGACCAGTAATGAGGATCAACGTACCTGGCAAGGCTTTGGTGAACGTGCTGTCTTGCAGGGTAGAATCGAGCATAGTGACTTTATTGATCACCGGCGGACCGGACTGGTCATTGTTTTTAGAGCAGGACAGGAGCAGGCACAAGATGGCCAGCATACCTGTAACCAGGCCGCCATATTGTTTATGAAATGCAGGATTATTGTGCGTCATACAAGTTCATTTTGAAGATTAATAAGGATAAGGTACCGGTGGTTTCCGGAGATTGGGAGCGGCCGATAATTCAGCGGCCGGCAGTGGCAGCAGGAAGTTGCTTTCTGTTACCGGGTAAAATGCCGGTGTATCAGAGGTGACAGTCCAGCTGGTAGCATTGGTTTCCTTATCAGGTACAATGCGGTAGGAGCCTTTGTCCTGTGCATTCAGTATGCTGATTGCCTTTAGTGGATTGTAATAATGCAGGCGCAGGATGTCGTACCACGCTTGTCCTTCCATGGCCAGTTCCAATCTTCTTTCCTTATAGATATCATCCCAGGTAATGCTGGTTTTGGGTAGCAGTCCGGCGCGCTGACGCACGGCATTAAAATAGGTAAGCGCCTCTCCGTCGGCCGTGCTGGCGGCGTTGCCGAGTATTGCTTCTGCATATATAAGGTATACATCTGCTAACCGCAGCATGTATGTGCTAATTTCTGTATGCTGTTGGGTTACTTTTCCATCATTGTCTTCCGGCCGGCCTACTACATATTTTTTCACCCATGCCCGGGTGTTATATCGCTCGGTTCCATTATATCGCCAGGGAACTTGTAGTTCCTGGATGATTTTCTTGCCGGGATTATTGGGATCATCTACCGACTGATGAATATAAGCGTAATGATCACCAGGGTACATAAAGGTGCCTTTACGTCTTTTGTCGTTGGGAGAATATAATTTTAGCTGGTCCAGCGAAGCGCCCAGGTCACTGCCCCATCCATCCGCAAAGCCGGTGATTTCGGAGCCATAGGCGAGGAATGCCTGCACGCTGTTTTGTGTACCCCAGTCGCCATCATATTTCCATTGCAGGGAGAACAGGCTTTCGGCGTTGTTATTATTTTTCGTCAGGAACAGGTCTTCATAATTACTCATGAGTGCTGCGCCGCTGTTGCTGATCACATCTTTGGCAAACCATTTTGCACTGTCGAGATCAGTTTGTCGCCGTGTTTGGCCACTGCCTACGCCTGCGCGGGTAAGGTATGCTTTTGCCAGCATCCCTTCGGCCGACCATTTGGTTAAGCGACCTTTTTGCACCGGTACAGTGGGCAGGTTGGCGGCTGCATAGCGAAACTCGCGGATAATGAAGCCCCATACAGATTCTACGGTATTGCGACTGATAGAAGTATCTGTTACCAATACGTTGTTATCCACAATTACCGGCACCGGTCCCCAGTTCTGCACCAGGTAGGAATAGGCGAGTGCCCGCATAAAACGGCCTTCTGCAATAGCGCCGTTTTTAACGTTGTCGGGTACGCTCTTGGCTGTGTACTTGGTAACGTTGTTGATAGCCATATTGGATTGTGCTACCACGTTGAAGAACGCTGTCCAGGAACTGTATACTTCCGGCGTAACATCGGTGGTTTGCATGCGGATATTTTCTACCTGGTAGGAGCCCGACATAAGCACACCGCCTCTTCCATCGCCTAAGCCGTGGGAGGCTTTGTCGTTGTAGGCAAACCATACCAGGCCATAGAGCGGGGCGGTACCAGCCCATACCTGGTCGGAAGTCTGGTAGAAGTTGGCATCCACAATGCTGTCTTCCGGTGGCCTGTTCAGGAAGTCCTTGCTGCAGCTACCCAGGATAGCCAGTATTACGAATGCGGTCAGGTATTTTGTATATGAACGATAATTCATGGTCATTTTTTTACTGCTTTAAAAATCAACTGCAACGCTGGCAGAATACATCCTGGTTAAAGGATAGCGGCCGCCATCCACGCCATAGAACTGGCTGTTGAGTTGTACTTCTTTACCAATGGAAGCGCCTACTTCCGGATCATAGCCCTTATATTTTGTGAAAGTGGCCAGGTTTTGTACGCCAACAGAAAGCCTTACCGCTTTTATAACCGGTTGCTTTCTCAGGAGCGAGTTAGGTACATTATATCCCAGTTGCACATTCTTGATCCGTATGTAGGAGCCGTCTTCCACGAAGAGATTGGTGAAGCGGTTGCCGTTGCCATTTACATCTGAACCGGTAATCCTGGGTACTTTGGTGCCGGGATTGAGCAGGGTAGATTTATCTCCGTCGTTGGTAAACCGGGCATAGTCGAAAGCTTCTACCAGCAGGTTGCGTCCGAGGTTGATGTTATTGGGGTTGGTATTTTCAAAGCGCAGATAGTTGTAAATATCATTGCCTTGTGAACCGGTAATCAGCACGCTCAGATCAAAACCTTTATAGGAAAAGGTATTGGTGAACCCGAAGGTAAATTTGGGCCAGGGATTCCCGATAAAGGTCTGGTCACGGGAGTCGATTACATTGTCGCCATTCAGGTCTTTGTATTTGATATCGCCTACCCATACGCCGCCGTCTTTTGATACATCGAGGCGACTGCCATCTGCTTTTGTGGGGATAGCGCTCTTGTTGATCTCATCTACGGAAGCGAATATGCCATCGGCCACGTAGCCATAAAACAGCCAGGGTGCTTGTCCTACAGCGGCGCGTTCACTGAAGTTGTTCATATACCAGGCGCTGTGAGAAACAAAGGCGTTGTCTGAATAAAACTGGAGGATTTTGGTTTTAAAGGAAGAGATATTAAAATTGGTTCTCCACACAAAACCGCTACCGCTCTTGATATTCACGGTGTTTAAGGTGATACCGAAACCTTTGTTCTGCAAGGAACCGATGTTGATGGTGGGAGGTGTAATGGCGCCTTCCCCCTGTGTGCCCATGTAGGCGGGTAAAGGATTTAGCAGCAGGAGGTTATCTGTTTTTTTGATGTAGTAGTCGCCTTCCAGTTGTATCCTGTTGTCCAGCACACTGATGTTGAAGCCTATATTTTTTGTGGTGGTAGATTCCCATTTTATGTTTTCATTCCCATATAGCGCCGTAGCGAAACCGGTTCCCCATGGAGTGGTTACGGCGTTGAGCCGTGCATATTGTGCGCCGCCGCCACCGGTGTTGCCGGTGGTGCCATATTCTGCCCGCAGTTTGAGATCATTGATGAAGCTCGCATTTTTCATGAAGGGTTCATTGGAAATGCGCCATGCTGCTGATACAGAGGGAAAGTAGCCCCATTTGTTGTTGGTGCCGAAGTTGGAAGATCCGTCTGCACGGCCGGCCAGCTGGAGAATATATTTATCGTTGTAGATATAGTTGATACGTCCGAGGTAAGACTCCAATGCGCCGGAACCTTTGCCTGAACCGGTGGTTTGTCCCTGGGCATTACCGAGATTGAGTGAAGGGATTTCGTTGCTCGCGAAGCCGGTACGGGAAGCGGAAAAGCTCTGGTAATTCCAGGCCTGTGCTTCATGGCTGGCCATTACACTGATGCTGTGTTTCCCGAATGTTTTATTGTACTGTAATAGTTCATTGAGGTTCCAGTAGAAATTTTTGTTGGTACTGATGCTGAGGGTAGCTTTTTCATTGGAAGCATATCCCAGCTGGTACGTAGGCGTAAATTTAGATCCATCGGCATATTCGAAGTTGCCGTTAAAGCTGGTGCGGAAGGTAAGCCCTGGTATAAGATTTAGTTCTGCGCTCACGCCGCCGAGGCCTCCGGTTCTTTTATAGTTGTTGTTAACCAGGTTGGCGATGGCTACCGGGTTGAGCGGGGCGTACTGCGCGTTGTTACCAAATTCATTAGTAGTGGCGCCGCCCCAGCTGCCATCCGGATTTTTTACAGGGATATTAGGCGCAAGATTGATCGCGTTTCTGATTACATCTTCGCTGGTAGCGCCCAGCTTTTCTTTCGTCTGGTAGAAATTAAGGGAGGTGCTTAATTTGAGCCAGTCGAATGCTTTGTTATCGAGATTGAGCCGGAAGGAATAGCGATCAAAATTAGACCCAATGGCCACCCCTTGTTGGGAGAAGTATTCGCCGCCCATATAGTAGTTGGTGCTTTTATTCCCGTTGCTGACGGTGATCTGGTGTTTTTGTAAGGGAGCTACTTTAAAGAGCGCCTGTTGCCAGTTAGTGCCTGCGCCGAGCACAGAAGGATTTTTGAACTCTGCTGTGGGTGTGCGATTCAGCTGGCTGGCAATTTCGTTGCTCATCATGGCAAATTGCTGCAGGCTCATCGTATTCACTTCTTCCGGCCTTTCCTGGGAAGTATAGAGATAGTTATAACTTACTTTCAGGCCTGCCTGTCCCCTTTTGGTGGTAATCAGTACCACCCCGTTGGTGGCGCGGGAACCATATACCGCAGTGGCAGAAGGGCCCTGTAATATTTCCATGGACTCAATATCAGATGGATTGATACCTGCCAGCGGGTTCACGGAACTGGTAACGCCATAAGATACCACTGCCGGTTGTATCTGTACGCCATCTATCACATACAATGGCTCATTGGTGCCACCGATGGTATTTACACCGCGGATATTAACGGAGATACCACCACCGGGTTGACCGGAATTCTGGGTTACATATACGCCGGCGGCGCGGCCCTGTATGGCCTGGTCCAGGGTAGTGTTAATCGTTTTGTTGATATCGGCAGAAGAAATAGATACCTGGGCGCTACTCTGGTCTGTTTTCTTCATGGTGCCGTAGCCTATTACCACTACGTCCTGCAGAGAGCTCCTGGATTCGCTGATAATAATATTCTGAACAGCGCCATTGCCTACGGTTACCTCTTTCGTGCTAAAACCAATAGAGCTGACGGTGAGTACCTGACCAGGGGCAGCAGCAATACTGAATTTACCCAGGGCATCGGTGGCTACTCCGGTGGTAGTGCCTTTAAAAACAATAGAGGCACCGGGCACAGGTTGTCCGGACTCGTGGGCAGTAACGGTACCGGTAATTTTTTTTCCTGGAGGTGGATTTTGTGCGCTTGCAGTAAAAGCAAGGGCACAGCAAGTGATCGTTAGCCATATCCATAGAGATGGCCTTCCAGTAATACTGGCTCTTTTCATACGTGGAGAAATTAAAAATTTTTAAAAAAGGAATCTTCTACTGACTTTGGTTTTGCTATTTCATAGACGTAGCATTGTGGCGATGAGGATAAAGTTATTCTTATTGATCCTAACGCAGGGTATCCGGATGTTTATAATTCAGGTTATTATGTTGCATGGCAAGGGTATCAAATGTATATGGACGAGGGTATATTTTGTTGCAATTATTCTTTTTTCATGGTGGCAGCATAGGCGGAAGGCAGCACCTGGTACATCATTTTGAAGTACTTAGTAAAATATTTCGGGTTGTTGAAGCCCACTTCGTAGGCTACTTCTGCCACATTCATTTCTGTTTGGGTAAGCAGTTGGGCTGCCCGTTGTAAGCGTACTCCCCTGATAAACTCAATAGGAGGCTGCCCGGTAATACTATAGATGCGCCGGTAAACGGACACCCGGTTCATGAACAGTTCCCGGCTTAGTTCTTCTACGGAGAAATTGGCGTTGGATAAATGTTTATTCACAATTTCCAGGGCTTTTTGGATGAACTTTTCATCGGCCGATAATATGGTGGTGGTATCTTTTGGTGGTGGCAACACGACCATTTGTTTGGCTGGCGCCTTGCGTGCCAATAGGTTACGTACCCGGGAGAGCATAATTTCAAACCGTACGGGTTTAATAATATAGTCGTCTGCACCGTTTTCCAGTCCGCGCAACTGTTCTTCTTCCGCTGCGAGGGCGGTCAGTAATATCACGGGAATCTGCCGGGTGCGGCTATCGCTTTTGATTTTGGTACAGAGGGCCAGGCCGTTCATGGCAGGCATATTTACATCGCTTACTACCAGGTCGGGATGGGCCGACAGGGTTTTTTGCCAGCCGCCGACGCCATCGGTTGCCTCAATAATATGATAGTGAGCTTTCATGTTTTCTTTCAGGTAAAAGCGGAAGTCGTCGTTATCTTCTACCAGGAGGATGGTTTGTTGCTCTTCCTGTTTAAGCCTGGTGGCAGGTTCAGGAGTGATGGGTTCGGGCAAGGCAGGAGCCACTAAGTTGGTGGTGACGGTAGGTTCCGGCGGCATAGTGGTAGCCGGCAGTATTTCCAGGGGTACGTGAAGGGTAAAGGTAGTTCCCTTATTCACCTCGCTGTTCACCCTAATGGAGCCTTTACAGAGTTTGATGAATTCCCGGGTAATGGCCAGGCCTATACCGCTGCCCTGGTTTACAAATCCGCCGGGAGAGTTGCTGTGGAAAAACTGCTCAAAGATTTTCTCATGCCGTTCCGGGGGGATCCCGATCCCGGTATCTTCGACCCGGATTTCGAGAAGGGCCTGATCGTTTGTTAGGGTATAGCTGGTAAATACTTTTACACTGCCCCCGGAGAGGGTGAATTTAAAGGCATTGGAGAGCAGGTTAAATAATATGCGCTCTATTTTATCGTGATCGAAGCTGGTAAATAAGGTTTCATTTTCGGCAAAAAAGGAAAATTCCACCTGTTTGCGTTCAGCCAGGTCTGTAAACGAGTATACCACGTCGCGGATAAACGCGATAATGTCGCCATTAGCCGGATTTAACTTTAGCTCCTGCATTTCCATCTTCCGAAAATCCATCAACTGGTTAGCCAGGTAAAGTAGTCGTTTGGCATTACGGCGGATCAGGTATAGCTTGTGGCGGAAGTTATGGTCGGCTTCATGGGCAATGACTTCCTCCAGGGGCGCCATGATCAGCGAAACGGGTGTTTTGAATTCGTGACTGAGATTGGTGAACAGTTTGATTTTGAGCATGTCCAGTTCGTGCAACTGCCGGGCTTCGCGCCTTTCCTGTTCCAGCGCAAAACGGCGCTGCGCCCGGCGAAGTACAATCTTTCTCAGCAGCAGCAGGATAGCCGTTATCAACAGCAGGTAAGCGATGTAGGCCAACGGCGTGGCCCAGAAGGGTGGCAGGATGCGTATATGCAAGGAGATGCCCTTCCATTGATTCACCTGGTCATCGCTGACTACCCGCAGGTATAAGGTATAGTTGCCGGGGTTGATATTGGTGTAGTTAATACGCCTGGATTTTCCATCGGTGGTTTGCCATTCTTTATTAAACCCTTCCAGTTTATAGGCATAGGTATAGCGGTTTTTATCGGTATTGGTAAAATCGAGTGTGGCGAAATCGATGGAAAAATCGTTTTCATCATGTCGCAATACGATTTCCCGGGTTTCCGGCATCGCGGCAGGGAGTATAACGTGGTGGTGTATGGTTTCATTTACCGCAATGGTGCGGTTAAATAGTTGCAGGCTGGTAAATACAATGGGTGGTTCCTGCCGGATGGGTTTTACAGCTGCCGGGTTAAAAATATTGAAGCCATCGTAGCCACCAAATGCCAGTTCGCCGGATTTGAGTTTGAGTGCGGCGTTGATGTTAAACGCATTGCCCTGCAGGCCATCTTTTTCATCGTAGTTATGGCAGTTGATGTTGATCCTGCCATTCTTTTCCGGTAGCACCGTTATTTTACTCAGGCCATTGGAAGTGCTTACCCAAAGGTGATGGTCGTTGTCTTCCAGGATGGAAATAATGTTATTATCGGGCAGCCCGTCTTTCATACGAAAAACGATGAACTGTTGTTTGTCGGGATCATAGGCACTAAGTCCATCGCGGGTACCAACCCACATGATGCCGCGGCTGTCGCAGAGCAGGGAGTTGGTATTATCATTACTTAGTTGGTGCGAGTCGTGCAGGTAGTGAATGTATACGCCTTTAGCTTTATCCAGTACATCGATGCCGTAGGCAGTGCCTATCCATAAATTGCCTTTGCGGTCTTCCGCCAGGTCCGTAATGAAATTGGAGTGAACGGAGTTGGGAATGTTGGCATTGTTGTGGTAGAACAAACCGGCCGACTGATCGAAGCGGTCGAGGCCTCCTCCCAGGGTGCCAATCCAAAAATTCTGCTGACTATCCTTATAGATCTTCCATACACTTTTGCTACCCAGGCTGTTATTGGCGGCGCCTGGCCGGTAATGGGTAATGCGGCCGTTGTTGTAGTGGTCGAGGCCACCGAAGTAGTATCCAATCCACAGGCTGTTATCACTGTCTAAAAACAGGCTTAAGATGACGTCGCTGCTGATGCTGTTGTCGTTACCCGGATCATGTTTTAGCTGTGAGAATGTATTGGCCTGGCGATCGAAATAGATAAGCCCTCCGCCGTTGGAGCCGATCCATATATTTCCTTTCCTGTCTTCCGTAAAGCAGTTGACATCGTTATAGCTTAAACTCTGCGGATCGGCGTATTTGTGTACATACAATGAAAACTTCATCATGTTTTCTGCGTAGTAACTAACGCCCCGTTTGTAGGTACCGCACCAAATGATGCCCAGGTTATCTTTATACAGGGTATAAATGGTGTTTTCGGCGATGCTCTTTACATCCTCCGCACGTTTTCGGAGATAATAACAGCTGAAGTCGGCCTTATTCAATACATTGATACCACCATGATCGGTACCTATCCAGATATGTCCTTTTTCATCCTGTACAATACCGTTAATGATATCGTTGTTAAGCGCGCTATTTTTGGATGTGAGCCGTCGTACAGTGCCGGTTTTGCTGTTGATATAAACGATGCCGAAATCGGTGCCTGGCATATATATCCATTTGTCGAACTGCGCATCGGTAAAGAGGCGGAGGGATAACGGCCGGTTATCGATGAAGCGGGTGAGTGTATCGGTATGAGACAGCAGTTGCCCGTTTTTTTCCTGTAGTATATCCAGCTCGCCGTTGATGTAAAGAACGCCTAACTGCCCCTGCGCAGTGGGTGTAATATCTGCTACCGGTACACCTGCATGGTATTGCCAGCGTTGTGCTTTTTCCCCCGTCAGCTGATAGATGTTACCGTCCTGGTAGCCTATCCAGCAGGATTGGCTGGTTTGCTGTAGGGCGGTAATTCCGGTAATGGGCAGGCCTTTACTTTTTAGCCAGCCGGCGGCATTGGTAAATTGTTCGGTAACCGGATCATACAACACATCGCCATTCCGGGTGCGTATAAACAACCGGTTGCTGGGGGCGGCAGTAATGGCGGTAACATAGTCGTCGGAGATGGAAGTGGAATCGGTGGCACTATGCCGGAATACCCTGCAGTTAAAGCCATCGTAGCGATTCAGGCCACTCATGGTACCAAACCACATGAATCCACGATTATCTTTAAAGATGCAATTTACCTGGTTATTGGAAAGACCGTTGTTTACATTCAGCGAGGAAAACTCCTGGGCATTGGCAGGTAGCAGGAGATATAATAACAGTGAGATCAGTAGCGTTGTCTTTAACATAACGTGTGGTAGTGGCGTAGTATAAATATAACATATTACGAGATAAAAGCAGTGGAGGATTAGTTGTCGTTTTTACATTTAAAAGCATTAAGGGAGTGAGAAATTTATCATCATATGTATAATGCATATAGGTAGCTATAAAATTATATCAGGTGCTAGCTATTTTAATAAGTGTTGAATCTTTAAAATTTGTAAACTTGTATAATGACATCACCAGCATTATATCATCAGATTAAAAATGCTCTTATCAAGCAACGGTAGGCTATTGCTGCTTCTCCTGAGATGGGAGAGAAGCTTGCACAGGATTTGGGTATTGCTGATTTATATATAGATAAAGCAGGCGTAACTGCCGGAAAATCTGTTTCCGGAAAAGCGCCTCAAGGACAGTTCGTTTAAGGTGTCCTCTATTACCGTGAGCATAAATTCGATAAATACAGTGGAGTTCCCCGATTTGTCGGCAATACTGAGTGCTTTGTAATAGTCCTGCTGGCTTTTTTTACCACCGCTTCGATGGGAAGAAATTTAACTCCTGCTTAGATTTAAAAAAAATGATAGTATCATGTGATACTATCATTGCGGCGTGCTATTTAAAAATTAAACCCACTCTCAGAGTGGGTTTTTTATTGTTGCCTGACCTGGATTCGAACCAAGACAAACAGAGTCAGAGTCTGTCGTACTACCGTTATACTATCAGGCAATAGTAAATCAGGACCGCGAAATTATAACTTTTCTCATAAATACCAAATTTTTAAGCCCTTTTTATTACGGTTTGTGAAAAAAATATCCCGTAATAGCGTGGCAGCCAGGTATTTATATGCCACTGAATTGTCATTTCAGCCTCTTCCCTTATTCTTGTAAGCGCAAGCGCATTTGTAAAACCCTGCAATCAATACCCTCAAATTATGCTGTTAACAACCACTACTTCTTTCCTGCGTCCCTCCTTTATCTTTGCCCATCGCCGGAACCAACTGTTACTGGCAGGTGCGGTAGTAATGGCCGTGATTAAAATGGTGGTGTTTAAACATTTTTTTCCATATATGGATTTTACGTCCGATACCGGGTCCTATATGGAAACAACCCTGAAGCATATGGATTATAATATCTGGCCTATCGGGTATTCCAAGTTTCTATGGCTGTTTCACCAGGTGTCGCACTCAGAAACCGTGCTGGCAGTATTGCAATTTACTTTGCTGGAGATAAGCGCTTTCTTCTTTTATTTCAGCGTGGTATATATCTTTCATCCCGAAAGCTATTTCCGTTACGGGTTTTATGCTTTCCTGCTCATCAACCCCTTGTTTCCTTTCCTGGGCAATTATTTTATTTCAGATGCCTTGTTTTTGTCATTGGGACTGACCTGGATTACCTTGCTGTTGTGGATCCTGCACAAGCCTACCACCACTTTGCTGGTATTGCATGGGCTGGTGTTGGGGGCGGCATTTACCATACGTTATAACGCCATGTTTTATCCGCTGGTGGCATTGATTCCTATCCTGTGCTCCCGGTACCGGCCCTGGCAGAAGATAACAGCTATTTTGCTGCCGGTGGTGCTGATTACCGCCTTTGTATTGTTTGTGCGCCAAAAGAGTTATGAGCATGCGGGCATACGTTTGTTTTCCGCTTTTAGCGGCTGGCAGATGATGAATAACTCCATGTATATGCTGCAGTATGTTAAAATAGATTCCACTGGCGTACCTGCTGAGTTGGAACCTATGCACAAGCTGGTGTACCAGTATTGTACCTTGTTGAAACAGGGCAAAGGCAGGATAGATCCCCGTGTGGGGTCGGCATTTATGTGGGATAACGGTGGACCTCAGAAGATCATGCTGGCGCGTTATAACCAGGCGCACCCGGGAAAAGATACCTATACAGGCTGGGCGAATGTGGCGCCCCTGTTTGGTAGTTATGGTGTGTACATGATAAAAAAATATCCCTGGGACTTTTTGCACTATTACATATGGCCTAACGCCAAACAGTACCTCTTCCCTGAAATGGAAGTGCTGGCAGCTTATAACCGCCCTTATATGGGATCCAACCTGCAAAATGTGGCAGCTTTCTTTACAGATGGCGCAAAAGAAAAGCCCGTTGGTAAATACGGAGATACACAACTAACGCTCATGGCTATATTTCCCTGGCTGATCGTTGTTTGTCATGTACTGTTCCTGGAGGAAACGATCCGTTACCTTATCAGGAAAGGCATCAGGCGTACCTCCCGTAAATTTAACCTTGCCCTGTTGTTATGCTGGACTTTCATCCTGCTCAACTTTGGCTTCAGCGTGTTTGCAGCACCTATTGTGCTGCGTTACCAGGTATTGCTCATCGTATTATTGCTGGGATATACGTTGTTGCTGACAGAGATCATCGATATGCCGGAGCGCTCGCCGGAAGAAATAGCGGCGGAAGATGAACTGGTGATGCTGGGTATCTGAACAAAGAAGATATGCCCGATAAAGTTTTTTTCGCTGTATCTTAACCAGCAGAAGAAGCCTGTATTGTGTACATCTTTTTCACCGGTCATGTTCAGCATACAACAACAGCGCATGGATGTTTATGAAGACGACAATCATATTTATTGGGAGCGCCTGAGAAAAGGCGACAAACAGGCGTTGTTCGCGTTGTATAATAACACCTATTCACATTTGCTGCGATTTGGATTGAAAATGGGGAGCAACGATGAACTGGTAAAAGATTGTATTACCCAGTTGTTCCTGCAGCTATGGACCAAGCAGGCTACACTGCCACCGGTAACAAATGTGCAGGGCTATCTGTTTACCGCCCTGAAGCGGCAACTACTCGATCAGTTGGCCTACCAGGCTAAGATCCATGCGGCTATTCACCGGATGACCGATAAGGAAGCGGAGAATGAGCTGTCGTACGAAGAAATGATTATCCGCAGCCAACAGGACGAAGAAATCAAGCACCGCCTGCAACAGGCACTGAAAGCGTTAACTCCCCGGCAGATAGAGCTGGTAAGGCTGAAATTTTTTGAAGGAATGACCTACGAGCAAATTGCCGCCCAGACATCGCAAACCGTGAAAACGGCCTATAATACGATCTATGATGCCATCAAGACGTTAAGAAAAGTGCTGAAATAAACAGCACTCTTTCTCTCTCCCAAAAAAATATTGAAGAATACTTAGGAAAAAAGCTGCTTTATGCCGTCTGTATATCCAAAGGCATTACCTACATGAATTTCCAGGATTACGAAGCCATCGATTTTGCTTGCGATGAATCTTTCCAGCGCTATTGCCTGGAAGAGCAGGAGGCAGATATGCAGTTTTGGGAAAACTGGATCATCCGGCATCCTGAAAAAAGCGCTGCTGTAGCCGAAGCCCGCCATATGGTGATCTTGCTATCGGCTGGCCAGGGCAATCGCCTGGAGCAGCTAAAGCACCTGGAAGATGGGATTGCACGCTATGAGTTACTGCATCAGGCATTGTTGGAAGAAACTGCCCCTGTAACAATACGCCAGTCCCGGCGTGTATGGCCATATGCCGCCATGATCGGAGGGATACTTGTGCTGGCTGCCGGCGTATTATTTTTTTTACGGCATCAGTCCGGCCCTGCTGAAAAGGCCACCGCTATCGTGGCTGGCGGCGAGCCGCGGAAAACGGTGGTATTGCCCGATGGCTCTGCAATCGTTTTACGGCAAAACAGCGCCATACAACTGGCGCCAGGATTTAATCACAGCAACAGGAGCCTCACCCTTACCGGTGAAGCCTTTTTCGATGTTACCCAAAATGCACGGTTTCCCTTTATTGTACATACCGCTGCACTCGATATCAAAGTGCTGGGCACTGTTTTTAATGTCAGCGCTTATACAGGTAGCGGACAAACAGCCACCGCCCTGTTTAAAGGAAAGATAGAGGTAACGCTGGCCGGTAAACCCGCACAGAAAATAGTATTAGCACCTAATCAGAAATTAACAACCAATACAACCACTCCTCTTACAGTAGCGCCATTGGATGCAGACCCGGTAAATCACAAAGCCAGGGAAATTGCCTGGGTAAGAAACCGGCTGGAAATAGAGAATGAACCGCTGGAACAAATCGCTGCCAAATTGGAAAAATGGTATGGCATCCGGGTCGTATTTGCCGACGATACCGTGAAGCAGTACCGCTATTCAGGGACTTTCGAGAGTGAAACAATCATAAAAGCGTTGGACGCGCTGCAATTATCGTATCCATTTAATTTTAAAATGCTCAACGGAGAAATTATTATCAGTAAGTAAACGATATATCAACCAAAAATAAAAAAGGGGAAGTGCTGGAACACTTCCCCCGGACTTAGGTCAGAAAAATGTCGGATTTGATCATTTACTAAACCAACATCAAAGGTATGTTAAAACTTGTATTCCTGGAGTGGAGGGGAAAACCTGTTCCCACCGGCAAACTGCTGCTAACTATGAAATTGACAGTCTTTCTTTTTTTAATCTGCCTGCAGGTACAAGCCACTTGTTCCGCACAGGAAACCATTACCCTGCAGGCAAAAGAAACCAGTATCAGGCAACTGCTGAAAACACTGGAACATCAAACCGCCTACCGGTTTGTGTTTCATGATAAAACACTGCCCGCCGATAAAAAGGTCGCCGTTTTTGCCAAAGAGGCTACCCTGGATGCGGTAATGGCCCAGGCGCTCGCCGGTACAGGACTGGCCTACCGGCTCAAGGAAGACGGGCTGGTGGTGATTTACGCCGATGCAGCCGCTAAGGCGGCAGTGGACATTGCCATCCATGGAACCGTGCGGGGAACAGATAATCTTCCGCTCCCCGGTGTTACCGTAAGAGCAACCGGCACTACCATCGGTACCCTCACGCATACCGACGGTACCTATACCCTGAATGTACCCGACAACGCTAAATCGCTCCAGTTCTCCCTGGTAGGCTATGTAAGCCAACAGGTAGATATTGACCAGCGATCCGAAATAAATGTGAAGCTCATTGAAGATATCAAAACCCTGAATGCGGTAACGGTTACTGGCTATACGAACTATGCCCGGGATAAATCTACCGCCGCTTCCGGCGTAGTGGGCGCCGATAAAATTACCCAGGTACCTATGGCCAGCTTCGACCAGATCCTGCAGGGACGCGTGCCCGGCATGGTGGTATCTGCCGGCTCCGGCCAGCCCGGCGCCAGTGCTAAAGTAACCATCAGGGGCGTTGGTACTATCAATGGCAGCTCCGCTGCCCTCTACGTAATGGATGGAATCCCCATCGAATCCGGCCAATTCCAGGGTATTAACCCCGAAGATATTGCCTCCGTTACGGTACTGAAAGACGCATCCGCCAAAGCCCTGTACGGATCCCGCGGCTCCAACGGCGTGATCGTAATCACTACCAAAAAAGGCCAATCCGGTAAAGTGGGCATCGCGTATAAGTCGCAATACGGTTTTTCCAACATGACCACCCCCAAATACCAGATGATGAATTCGGCCGAAGTGCTGCAGTTCCAGGAAGAAGTAGGCCTGGAAACCGGCGAAAGTAATGGCCCCGGCTGGGATTATTCTCCCAAAAATCCTGACTATGCCACCAAAACCCCACAAGAACAACAGCAAGCCAACCACATCCTCGATAGCCTCAGAGGCATGAACACCAACTGGAGAAAAATATTCCTGCAAACAGGTAAGTTCCAGGAACATCAGTTAAGCGCCAGCGGCGGCAATGATAACGTGAGATTTTATAGCTCTGTGAATTATTTCGATCAACAGGGTATCGCCCGGCGGTCGGGACTCAGACGCTATAGCCTGAAAAATAACGTAGACTTTAATGCCGGCAGATTAACCGCCAATATTAACATCGGGCTCGCCTACTCCGAGTCCTCCTTTATCCGGCGGGAAGGCTCCAGCAACGGCGATAACACCTTGTCCGCCGTCTACTATGCCATGCCCTACGAATATCCCTACGCGCCCGATGGTACACTCATGACCCGGTACAACCGCGACAAATATCCCACATTGGACCCCCGTGAAGGCAGCCGTGCGCTGGAAGCTATGTTGAATACCTCCAGCAAAGAAAATCAGCTGAAAAGTATTATCGGTACATCGCTGAATTACCAACTGGCAAAAGGACTGGTGGCGAAAACGCGACTGGGATTGGACTTCAGGGAAACTGTTGCTGAACAATATGTCAATCCCGATTCTTACTCCGGCTATAAAATTGACAACGGTTCCAAAGGCAGCTTCGGCGAAGGCACTACCCGCAACTTCACCCTGGTAAGTACTTCAGGACTTACCTGGTCTAAAATAATTAACAAAATGCATGACTTCGAAGTATCCGGATACTTCGAGTTTACAAAAAATAACTACCGTTCTTTCGATTATACCGGTTACGACCTCGATGGCCGCCTGCCGGCTACACCGGCTGCCATTACCCCAGGTTCGCCCTACACGCCGTTGCTGCATGGCGGCCGTACACAAAGTGCATTGGCATCGTATATTGCAGTAGGCCGTTATACCTTCAACGAAAAATATACCGTCAACGCCAGCTACCGGCGTGATGGCGCTTCCACCGTGCCGATCAACAACCGCTGGCATGGTTTCTATTCCTTTGGCCTGGGTTGGGAAGTGAAGAAGGAAAATTTCCTGGCAGATAACAACTTTATCAATAACCTGCGCTTCCGTGCCAGCTACGGTACTTCCGCGAATCCATTTTCCGGGCTCGGACCATTCGCCTATTTCCGTACCTATAAAACAGACCAGTACGGTGGCATCCCTGCTATTGTCCCTGCGCAACCCGGTAACCCGGCCTACGACTGGGAGTATGCCAAAGAACTTAACGTAGGCTTCGATCTCGGTGTATGGAATAACCGCATCCGCCTCGTTACCGATGTATATAATAAAGTAACCAACAACCTGTTTGTAGATCAACCGATGTCCATCACCTCAGGCTTCTACAGCATGTTCCTGAACTCAGGCGCCATGCGCAACAGGGGGATAGAAGTGGATATCCAGGGAGATGTGATCCGCCGTAAAGACTTTACCTGGAGTGTAGGCGCCAATTTTGCCTATAATAAAAATGTGATCACCGACCTGGGTGGCGCAGGCGAATTTACCCAGGGTCTTTCCCAGATTGTAAGAGTAGGATTACCCTACGGTTCCCACTACGCGCCTAAATGGGCCGGCGTAGATCCCGAAACCGGTGATCCGCAATACTACGATCGCCAGGGTAAGAAAACTTCCAACTACAACGAAACAGCACTGAGCGTAGCAGAATTTGGTACCTATATTCCCCCCTTTACGGGTGGTTTCAATACGTCGCTTAACTGGAAAGGATTTTATGCCAACGCCCTGTTTACGTTTGCGGATAAAGCCATGCGTTACCTGAACGAAGACTATTACAACGAAAATCCTTCTTTCGCCAGCAGCAATCAATCGAAGCGTATGTTGTACGACCGCTGGAAAAAGCCCGGTGATCACGCCATCCTGCCCAGGATCACTGCTGCGCGGAACTACTCTTCGAAAGATATCCAGGACGCTTCTTATATCCGTTTAAGGAATGTGAACATCGGGTATAACTTCCCGAAACAATTATTAACGCATTTGAAATTTGTACAGGGTATACAAGTATTTGCGCAGGCGCAAAACCTCTATACCTGGACCAAATGGAAAAGCTTTGATCCGGAAAATAATACTGGGGAAGGCATGTTTGACTATCCCAGTGCTCGGACCTACACCTTTGGCCTGAATGTTAATTTCTAAAATCAGCAACTATGATGTTTCGTCATTTAAAATATATCGCACTACTGCTGCCGTTCGTTTTATTTTCCTGCAACAAGCAGCTGGACCTGCAACCTACCGACTCCATTATTGACCCGGAAAGAACCTTCCGCAATGTGGCCGACCTCAATGGCGGACTGCTGGGCGCTTATACGCAGCTTACCTATAATACAATCTATAGCGTTTCGCTGGTAACAGATGAATGTATGTTGCCCAATGAAAACAACCTGGGAAGAGGCATTGCCACTTACCGCTGGCAAATAGACCCGGGTACCACTACCATTACCGGTTCTTTTGGAGAATATTACATTACACTGGATCGCGTGAACCGGGTGCTGGCCGCTATTAACCGCGTGCCCGCCAAAGGCGATGATATTGCCCTGAAAGACAAATACCGTGGCGAAGGACTGGCACTGCGCGCCTATTGCCATTTCCAGCTGTTACAGAGTTATGCAGAAGCATACGACCCGGCCGCCATGGGCGTGCCCCTGATGGATACTTCCATCAACAGTTTCCCCGCCCGTAATACTTTTGGAGAAGTGATGGCAGGTATAGAAAAAGACCTGCAGCTGGCCAGTACACTGATTCCTGCCGATGCAGACGATAATACCAGGATTACCCGTACCGGTGTTGCCGCCATCCGTGCCCGCGTAGCACTGTACCAGAAAAAATGGGAGGATGCCATCACCTATGCCACGGAAGCCATTGATGCCCTGCCATTGGCTACTGCCAGCGAATTTCCCGGTATCTGGAAAGATACCAAATCGGCCGAGGTGATCTGGAAACTGAAACAGGTAGCCGGCGCAGATGACCCGGTAGGCGCTATCTATTATGATGGCGACATCGTGTATTATGCACCTTCCTTTGAACTGATTAACCTGTTTGACAAGAATAATGACGTGCGTTATCCTGCTTACATCCTGTATGATGATACCCGCGGCGATGGCACCTCAAAATATATCGTGAACAAGTATTTCGGCCCTGCTGGTAATCCTGGCCTGGCTGATATCAAGTTGTTCAGGACCGGGGAAATGTACCTGATCCGTGCCGAAGCGCTGGCGGAAAAAAATAAAGTGACCGACGGCGCCGCTGATCTCAACGCCCTGCGGGCTGCCCGTATCAATGGTTACACGCCGGAGGCATTTGCCGGAAAAGATGCCCTGATCAACGCTATTTATACCGAACGTTTCAAAGAACTGGCCTTCGAGGGACAACGATTGTTTGACCTCAGAAGAAGAAATCTTTCTGTAACCAGGAACCCGGAAGATGCCATCAATGCGCAAGGCAAAGTATTGCTGAAGCCCGGCGACAAGGGATATGTTTTCCCTATTCCTGACGCAGAAACCAAAGCCAACAAAAACATGAAACAAAACCCGGGCTACTAGTCTTCCGGGTTACGGTAAAACCATAACAACGATCAGATGAAAATAAATCAGCTCTTTTTTCCGCTTATAACGGCAACGGCTACCTGTTTTTCCGCCTGCTATCAATCTGCCCCCAAAATGCCCGTTATTCCCGGGCGTCCTGCGTCCATCGGTTTTATTGGCGATACGGCTGATGTTTCCACGCCAGTGAAAGGCGGCGTGGTGTTGATTGGTGGTGGAGGTAATGTAGACGGCGCTTTTCAATGGATGCTATCGCGCAGTGGCGGTGGAGATGTAGTGGTACTCACTGCTTCCGGCAATGGCGGCTATAACGCAGATATCGATTCGCTGGGGAAGGTTAACTCAGTGGAAACCCTGAACATTACCAATCGGGAGTTGGCCAACAACGACACGGTGGCGTACCTTATCCGCCATGCAGAGATGCTGTTTATTGCCGGTGGCGATCAGTCGAGATATATGCAGCAATGGAGAGGTACCAAAGTAGATGCAGCCATTAATTACCTGCTGCAGGAAAAGAAAGTGCCGGTAGGCGGCACCAGCGCTGGCTGCGCTATTTTGAGCGGTTGGTATTACAGCGGAGAAGGAGGAAGTGCCGTATCCAATGCGGTACTCGCCAACCCATATGATTCACTCGTAAAGCTGTACAACAACGACTTTCTCCACGCACCATACCTGCAGCAGGTAATCAGCGACCAGCACTACCTGAAACGTCACCGCGAAGGCAGACATGTTACCTTTATGAGCCGTATTATAAAAGACAATGCTGTTTTCCCGCGCGGTATTGCACCTGACGAGAAAACGGCGGTATGTATCGATGAAAACGGGATGGCCACGGTATATGGCGTAAGCAAAGCCTGTTTTATTATGACAGATAGTCTTAAAAAACCAGAACTTTGTGAGAAGGGTCACCCGTTGGAATGGAACCATGCCGGGCAGGCATTGAAAGTGTATGAAATTCCTGCTTCGGCCAGTGGCAACGGCAGCTTTTCCGTAGCCGACTTCGACCCGGCCAAAGCCAGCGGCGGTAGCTGGTATTGGTGGTGGGTGGAAAAAGGGCAACTGAAGAAAAAAGCAATTTGATGATTTCTAATAAAGTTTGATATGAAAGCACGGTTTAGTTATTTGTTTTTCCTGGTATCCTGGATATCGTTTTTAACGCCGGCTATGGCGCAGGAAAAAATGCCTTCTTATGTATTGGTGATCCATGGTGGAGCTGGTACTATCCTGAAAAAGAATATGACGCCGGAGAAAGAAGCTGCTTATAAAGCTTCCCTGAAGAAAGCCCTGGAAACGGGCTACCGGGTACTGCAATCAGGCGCCAGCAGTCTCGATGCGGTAGAAGCTACGGTAAAAGTACTGGAAGACGACTCCCTCTTCAACGCCGGTAAAGGTGCTGTATTTACACACGATGGCCGGAATGAGCTGGATGCTGCTATCATGAACGGTAAAACTAAAGCTGCCGGTGCAGTAGCGGGTGTTACCACCGTGCGCAACCCCATCACCGCCGCCCGCGCTGTGATGGAAAAATCAGAGCACGTGATGCTGGTAGGCCCCGGTGCTGATAAGTTTGCCAAAGAAGCAGGACTGGTCATAGTAGATCCTTCCTACTTCAGAACAGAAACGCGCTGGAACGACCTGCAAAGGGCCTTGAAAGATGATTCTATTGCGGCACTTAAAACGCACGTATCGAATAGCCCCGGCAAGCTGGGTATTAAGAACAGGGATTATAAATTCGGTACTGTTGGCGCGGTGGCCCTGGATAAACAGGGTAACCTGGCGGCTGCTACTTCTACCGGAGGTATGACGGATAAAAAATTCGGTCGCATCGGCGATTCGCCCATTATTGGCGCGGGTACCTACGCCAATAACGAAACTGCTGCTATCTCCTGTACCGGCTGGGGCGAATTTTATATTCGTAATGTAGTAGCGTACGATTTATCTGCCCTGATGGAGTATAAAGGCTATACGGTGCAACAGGCGGGCAAAACAGTGATTAAAAAAGTAGGCGATATGGGTGGCGATGGCGGCCTGATTGCGCTCGATAAAAAAGGTAATATGACCATGTCTTTCAATACAGAAGGCATGTACCGCGGTAGTGTTACCAAAGACGGTAAAATAGAAGTCTTTATTTATAAAGATTAATAAACAATATAAACGGATGCAGGTAACATTACTTACCTGTATCCGTTTATATCTTATCACTTCATGGGGCCTTTTTCGGCATCATCTTCTTCCGGAAATGTAGGATTGATATCTTCGTCGGTAATATGCTCTTCTTCCAGCAAATCATCTATTTGTTCATCTTCCATTTCTTCTTCTTCCAACTCATCCGAATGGTCGGCCGCTGACCGTGATTGCTCATCCTGGTTGCCTTTGGGCGGTACGGGTTGCTGCTGGTTCAGCACCACATCATCCGGCTGCAGGTCATTGTCCCGCAGTGGACCAGGTGTTTCAGGTACTTTTTGCATAGCGTTTTTATAGAATCAGCTCCAAACACTACACCATGTAGAAGTGATTGATTTACAACTGATCAGTATTTTACGAGTGCGTAAAGAAATACACAACACCGGCGATTTATTTCACCAGGTGCTTTAATATTTCTTCTTTGCGTTGGCGGGAAACAGGCACCAGGCTACCATCTTCCATAAAAGCAGCTCTTTTGATAATTTTTATACATTTGATACTTATGAACCAGCAACTAGTCGCATCCATTAGATATCTGATCCGCTTGTCGGAAGAGGAAGAACAAATGTTACCTGATTTCGTTAAACGGGTTACGCTGAAGAAAAACGAATACTTCCTGCAGGAAGGAAAGGTAGCCACCCGGGTGGCCTTCATAGAACAGGGGCTGGTCAGGTATTTAACGAACCATAACGGAGAAGAGGTCACTTTTTATTTTTCCAGCGAAAATGAGTGGGTTGGGCTGCACGAAAGTATGCTCACCCGTACGCCATCTACCAAAAGTATTATCGCGGTGGAACCCACTATTTTATGGACCATTTCTGCGGAAGATTTGCAGCGCCTGTACGACACTTTCCGGGAGGGTGATCGCATGGGGCGGCTCATCATAGAAGACGTATTTATCAGGTCGGCGAAGCAAATTACCTCCCTTTATACGGGAACACCGGAGCAACGGTACCACGAGTTTTTTGAAATGTTCCAGGCCATACAACATCGTATCCCACAGTATATGATTGCATCTTATATAGGCGTAAAGCCGCAGTCGCTTAGCCGGATCCGGAAAAGGATGGCCAAGGGAATTAATTAACCTGGGTGCATGAAATCCTTCTCTGCCTGACGGAAATTTGTGTTATAAAACTATCAGCTATGACACGTTCAAATTTCTTTAAGTACCTCACTATCTGTTCCGGGTTAATATTGGTATATATCGGTTTAAAATTCCTGTTGCAGCCGGAAGCAGGGGAGATTGGTTTTGGTTTGCATTTCCAGGAAAATGGAGATTACTCTTTTCACTACATCAAAGGTATCCGCGATTTATTTACCGGCATGATCATCGTGCTACTGGCGGCTATGAATGAAAGAAAAGCCCTGATCGTAGTGTTGCTGGTGGGTATCATGATTCCTTTTACAGATATGACGCTGGTATTACAGGCTACACATGGTAATGTAATGACGGCCATGCCGCATATTACGGCGATTGTTTTAACCGCCATTGCTGCCGCCGGAACCTGGTTTTCCGGCCGTAAGGCAATACTGCCGGCCTAATTATTCGTATACGATCTGGCTTTTCCGGAAAATATCTCCCCAGGTTTTGATAAAGGATGGCAGGAGGAAAGATTCCTTTCTTGCAATAAATACCACATGAAATGCCTCCGGTCCCTGCATGACGTAGTAGAGTTGCGATTGTGGCGCCTGTACCGCAGACACCGGGCTTTCTACTTTAAATAACGCCCAGCGGCGTTTGGGGAGATTTTCTTTCGCCAGCAAAGTCACGGTAGCATTGGGGGATTGCTGCAGAGCGGCCCCCGTAAAGCTTTTAATAGCCTGGTCGATACTAGTTACCTGGCCCTGTTCCATCGTCATTTCATTCAGCAGCTGGGTCCAGTTATCCGGGGTTTCATTTTCGGGCAACAACTGGCGGGTGGCCAGGTTATCCACATCCGTATCTATAATGGCCTTCCATTTTTCCGCGGCGGGAAAAGCGATTTTCAGGCGTTCTTTCCGGCTGGCCTTCCCTGTTTTGAATGAAGCGCCCACCTGGTGAAATAATGGCCGGAAATCGGCTGAAAATGGCAATAAGGTAGATGCTGTCAGCAGGTATACCTTGTTATTCGTATAAGACACGAAAATGCTGGCGAAAAAGGTATCGGGTATGTTAGGTTCCTGGTGTATTTCATCCATCCGGAACTGTCGCTTTCCTTTATTGATGATAGTACTGGAATCTACCAGCTTAAAATAAGGGTTGTGACGGGTATAATTCAGCAGTTTTTTTACTTCCGCGTACAGACTGGACCTGGGCGCATCGATAATAGTTACATTGAATTTTTCCGGCATACGCTGCGTACTGTCGGCAGATAACCGCCCTGCCAGGAGTTTTACAGGCGACGGAGCAGGCGCCTGCATTACCTGCCACCCCGCAGGGATACCCACCGAAAAGTTATGTACCGTATCGCGATAGGAGGTTAATTCCTGGCCATGCGAGAAAAAAGGAAGCAGCAGAAAACAGTACCACAATAAGTATTTCATCCCGGTTATTTGGCACAAATAAAACATAATATTTTAAATATTATGTAGTGATATGTGAAAATACGGGTGTCGAAATCCTCGCCAGGCCAGGTGTTTTTACGCGTTTACAGCTGTATTGGCAGGTGGAATAGGTGATGGAGCCACCTTATCGGTGCTGCGCATCAAGGCAAATAAAATAACCATTAACGTAAGCAGTATGATGATCATCCATACCCAGGTGGTGTTGCTCTTCCTCTTGTGATGAATTTCTACGTGTGCCATATCAGTAACGTTTTGGTGTAACAATAAGTTGAACGATACAAAGTTCGTTATAATATGCCACAATCACCATACCAGAGGGGGATAATACTGCTTAAATTTTGAGGGGCTAAATCAGGCTGCTGGCAGCCACCAGGAGCATACCGAGGTAATGTTCTTCTTTTAATTCCCGGCGCAGTACCTGTAACGCCTTGCTCATATGTTTTTCCACTGTTTTTACAGAGATACCCATTTCCTGTGCAATCGCCTTGTAGCCCATATTCCCGTAGTAGCTGAGCATAAAGACCTCTCTGCATTTCTGTGGCAGGATATTAATGCTGCGGGCAATTTTATTTTTCAGCTCATATTGTTCCAGGTGAAGAGGGGGCACCACCTCCTGCTGATGAGCCTGGTGGATGAGTACCCGGTGGTGGTTTTCTTTGAGCAATTGGTTCCGCAGCTGGTTAGATACTTTATATTTTACAGCATTGTTAAGATAACCAACGATATTCACGGCTTCCGGCAATTCATCTCTCCGGGTATATAAACTGATAAATACTTCCTGGATAATATCTTTCACTTGTTCCCGGTCTTTTAATACGCGGAAGGCCTGGTTGCTGAGTACGATCACCAGCTCCCGGTACAGCAACTCAAACGCTTTTGTGTTGCCGCTCCTGGCTGCCTGCCATAAGTCATTGCAAGTATGATGATCAACCGGGTAGATAAGAATATAGTTTTGCGTGCAAAGATATTTACTGGGCCAGGGTTTGTATGTTAAGTTATAGTGAACATTGCTCCAATGTTAACTAAATATGAATTCCGGTTTTTTGAGGAAAATCAGATGGGGGTAAATAGCGGTTGAAGTGATAACTATACAAATACCCATGCTGATGACGCCATCGCGCCTGCAATATTTACTGGAAAAATACCTGGATGGTACCGCTACTGATGCGGAATTGGCAGCGTATAATCAATGGTACGACCAACAGCCCAACCCGGACGGCCACCTGTTTACTGCCGGAGAAGCGGATGACATGTACCGGGTAATTGCCACCGGGATAGGCGCCCGGAAAAAAGTGTATTACCTGCACTGGGTAGCTGCTGCCGCCGCCGCAGTTGTTATCATAGCCCTGGGTATGTGGTGGATTTCAGGGATAACGTCGTCGCCTATACGACCTGTGCTGGCCGAAAAAAAGTCGCCTGTACCCGATACCACCGTGGTACAAAACGTGAAGGCCCAGCCACAGGTACTCAGTTTGCCCGACGGCTCACAGGTAGTACTATATCCCAACGCATCGATACGCTACACCACACCATTTGCTGCTAAAGACAGAACCATCTGGCTGCGCGGAAAAGGATTTTTTAATGTGGTCCGCAACGCCCCATTACCTTTCACCGTTATCAGCGAGGGCATAGCTACCACGGCATTGGGCACTTCCTTTACCATTTACTCGGTGCATCAGGATGTGAAAGTATTGCTCCATACCGGTAAGGTAATGGTAAAGTCCACTGCGCAAACGCGCTACCTGCAACCCGGGCAACAGCTGACCTGTAACATCACTACAGGTATTGCGCATGTGCAGCCGCAGCCAGGCAGGCCTGCTGCAGCGCCGGCCGTTGCTTTCGGATCGCTGCAGGGCTTTGCCGCCACTTTTGATCAAACACCATTGTCCGCCGTGCTGGATTCCATCGCCGCAGGGTATCATATACATATCAGTCGCCAGCCACATGTCTTCGATGATATCGCCTTTTCGGGAATGATCCGGGACACCGACTCGCTGGCACAGGTACTGCATCGCATGGCCATGTTACACGATTTAAAAATAATATCAACAAGTACCGGCTACCGGATAGAGAAAAAGTAACTCACTAAATATTTGCGCTTTATGACACATCGCTACCTGCTAGTGAAGGGCGAAGCCTTGCCCTCTAAACACCTGCAGCACTACGCTAAATTTTTCTGCCTGTTGCTACTGATGGCTTTTATCCACCTGGTGCCGGCACAGGCGCAAAGAAAAACATGGATCAAAGGATTGATTGAAGACGAAAAAGGACAGCCCGTTCCAGGCGCCTCCGTACAGATGAAAAGTGGCGCCGATAGCATCAAAAGCTTTGCCGTAACAGACGTCCGCGGCGTTTTTACTTTCGATAATACACATCAACAGGGACCATTTGTATTCACAGTAGCCTACGTGGGATATGTGACCCAAACAATTGTCAAAAACAGTCTCGATCCGCAAAAAGAACAATCTATTTATGTAGTGCTGAAAGAATCTTCTTCCGCACTCACAGAAGTAGTAGTGGTGGGATACGGTACCCAGAAGAAGCTAAATCTCACAGGCGCCGTAGACCAGGTGGGTAAAGAAGTGTTTGAAAACAGGCCCATGACCAGCGCTACCCGTGGATTGCAAGGCGTATTGCCCAACCTGAATATCCGCATGACAGATGGGAAACCTATCCGGGGTGCTACCTACAATGTAAGGGGCACCACCTCCATCGGTGCCGGTGGAAGCGCCCTGGTACTGATCGATGGCGTACCCGGCGATCCCAACCTGCTCAACCCAAATGATATTGAGAGCGTATCTGTACTGAAAGATGCCGCCTCCGCCGCTATCTATGGCGCCCGGGGAAGCTTTGGCGTGGTATTGATTACCACCAAAAGCCCGGCAAAGAACAATACACAGCTCACCTACGCCAGCAACTATTCTCTGAACGACCGTACAATTAAGCCTAAATTTGTTACTAACGGGTATGAATGGGCCAAAAATTTTGATGAAGCCTATTACGCCTGGAACGACTATAAATCGCATCCGGCAAAAGCCAACAGTGTATTCCCTTTTTCGCTCGACTATCTCGATGAATTGAAACGCCGCAACGACGATCCATCCCTGCCTAAAACAGATATAGATCCCACCACCGGCAACTATGTATACTATGGTAATACCGATTGGTTCAAGGAACTGTATGCCGACAGAAACCCATCTACCGAACAAACGCTGACCGCTTCCGGTGGTAATGCCAAGTCGGAGTACTATCTCTCCGGCAGATATATGGCGCAGAATGGCATTTTCCGTTACAACCCCGATAAATACAAAATGTATAACGTACGGGCAAAAGGAGCAGTACGACCATTCGACTGGCTGAAACTGGAGAATAATTTCGATTTCTCCCAACGTACCTATTTCTTCCCTATCCTGAACCATCCCAGCAATACGCCTGTTTGGAGAAGGATTTCCGATGAAGCATTTCCTATCGCTATGCTGAAAAATCCCGATGGATCACTCACGGAAAACGCTGCGATCGTCTTTGGCAGCTTCTTAACAGGTAATAACTATTCTGATCAGACACAATTGCTGCTGAGAAATACCTCCCGTTTTACCACTTCTTTCCTGCATGATAAACTGCATGTAAACGGCGACTTTACCTATGCTTACACTTCAAGTGTAGAAACTCGTTTATACACGCCCGTGCCTTACAGTAAGAAACCCGGTGAAACCCTGGTGCGCGGCGAAAGCAAAATGAACGAAGAAAACGACAGAACCACCTACACCGGATTAAACTTTTATGCCGACTACGAACAGCGACTGGCAAAAAATGCGTTTAAAATACTGGTGGGCTATAACTATGAAAATACCCTGTTCAAATCCAGGTATTTCCAGCGCGATGGACTGATCAATGCCAGCCTGCCCGATTTTTCGCTGATGAATGGATTGAACTATACCCTCACCGGCGGGGGCTATGAATGGAGAACATTGGGCGGCTTCTTTCGTTTAAACTACAACTACGATGAGCGTTACCTGCTGGAAGTGAATGGCCGTTACGATGGTTCTTCCAAGTTCCCGCAGTCTCAGCAATTTGGTTTTTTTCCTTCTGCTTCCGCCGGATGGCGGGTGTCTAAAGAGAGGTTCTGGCATATCTCGCCCAAAGCGGTGAGCGACGTTAAACTGAGAGTGTCGTATGGCGCCTTGGGTAATGGTAACGTTAATCCTTACCAGTTTTTACAAACTATGTCGGTGAGTAAATTACCGATGTCTATCAACGGTATTCTTCCAGACTATACCCAACAACCCAACGTAATTCCGAATGGCCTCACCTGGGAAAAGTCTACTACTCTCAACGGCGGCGTGGATGTAGCTTTCCTGAACAGCCGGTTAAAAGTAACCTTCGATAAATATACCCGCTATACCACTAATATGTTTACCGCAGGACTGCCGGTGCCGGCTGTATTTGGCGCCAGCGTACCCAAAGGAAACTATGCCGACCTGAAAACAAAAGGATGGGAATTGTCGGTGAACTGGGCCGATCAGTTCCAGGCCGGTGGCAAGCCATTGGCCTATAGTCTGGGCGTGGTGTTGTCTGATTACCAGTCTTTCATTACCCGGTTCAATAATCCCACCAAGTTGATCAATACTTACTATGAAGGCATGCGCGTAGGTGATATGTGGGGATTTGTGAATGATGGCTACTTCCAGAGCGCCGACGAGATTGCAAAATATGATGTAAACCAGTCCTTCATCCGGGTATCCAATGCCAATACCCTGATGCCGGGCGATATCCGGTTCAAAGACCTCGATGGCAACAAGAAAATAGACCAGGGTACCGGCCGGCTGGATAATCCGGGCGATCAGGCCATTATCGGTAATTCAGAACCCCGCTACGCTTTTGGTATCACAGGTAGTGCCAACTGGAATAATTTCTTCCTGAGCTTCTTCTTCCAGGGTATTGGAAAACGCGACTGGTGGCCTGGTACAGATGCCTCCCTTTTCTGGGGACAGTATAACCGTCCTTACAGCTGGATGCCTGAACAGATCATGGACAACCGCTGGTCGGAAACTAATCGCGATGCTTACTTCCCCCGGTTCAGAGGATATACGGCGCTTAACTCCAATGCAGAGTTAACGGTACCACAATCCAAGTATGTACAAAATGTAGCGTATATCCGCCTGAAGAATCTAACCGTTGGATACAACCTTCCACAACAATGGGTATCCAGGGTGAAGATGAAAAATGCACGCATCTTTTTTACCGGACAAAACCTGTGGACATGGTCGCCCATGTACCGCATCATGAAAACACTGGACCCGGAAGTAATTGAAGGCTCTGACCCTGAATTAAACAATAACGCAGGTGGTATTGGTGCCGGTAACGGGATGGCCTATCCGATGTTGAAAACCTACACTGTAGGTCTGAGTGTAACTTTTTAATGATTAATGTTTACCAAGATGAAAAAGCATATTTATCTATTGCTGGTGCTGGCGGCAACCGCCTGTAAAAAGGATCTGAACCTGAAACCATTTGATAAACTAAGTCCGGAGAATGCGTTTAATACAGAAGCAGACCTGCAATTGTATGCCAACTCCTTTTACAAGATATTACCTGATGGAAATGCCATTATCAGGGGTGATGTGATGAGTGATTATATGGCCGGGAAGGATGTAAATCCATATATCCGTCCAGGGGCGTATTCTTCCACGTCGTCTACCGGTTGGAGCTGGAGCGATTTACGCAACATTAATTACTTCCTCGAACATTATAACCAGGCTAATATTCCTACCGAAGCAAGGAATCATTTTGCAGGTATAGCGCGCTTCTTCCGGGCTATGTTCTACTTTGAAAAGGTGAAACGTTTCGGGGATGTGCCCTGGTATAGCAGAACCATGTCTATTAATGATCCTGATCTCTATAAAGGCCGCGACCCGCGTGTAAGCGTAATGGATAGCGTATTGGCCGACCTGGATTTTGCGTGCGCCAATATCCGTTCCAAAAAGGATAATACGGCCTCCCAGGTAACCAAATGGGTGGCATTGGCTTTTAAATCCCGGGTATGCCTGTTTGAAGGTACTTTCCGTAAGTACCGCCCGGAGTTGAGTTTGCCCGATGCGGCCAAGTGGCTGAAAGCTTCGCTGAGCGCAGCGGATGAACTGATCAGTAGCGGACAATATTCCCTGAATACTGCCGGAGATGCTACCATGAACTATCGCAGCCTGTTTATCAATGAAATGCCAAATGCAAATGAAATTATACTGGCCTATGTGTGTAATAAAAGTCTGCGTGTGTTCAATGATGCCAACTGGTTCTTTACCAGCGCTACTTACGGCAATAGGATCAGCCTCACCAAAACATTTACAGACACTTACCTGAACATCGATGGCAGCCGCTTTACCGACAAGCCGGGCTTCGATTACCTGCCGTTCAATGAAGAAGTAAAGAACAGAGATTTACGCTTGCAGCAAACCATTCGTATGGGTAAATACAGTCGCGATGGCCAGATAGCGCCGCCGGATTTTACGTATACCTATACCGGTTATCAACCGCTGAAGTTCACTCTGGATGCTAAAGCAACCGATGGGGTAGCGGAAAACTACAACTCAATTCCCATCATCCGCTATGCGGAAGTATTGTTGAATAAGGCCGAGGCGAAAGCCGAACTGGAGGGCACTCTTCAGGCAGCCGACTGGAACCAGACTATTAAGCCGTTGCGCGCCCGTGCCGGCTTGAAAAATACAGATCTGCCGCTAACAGCGGATCCTTATCTCAGGGATAATTTTTACGGTAATTTAAACCCGGTATTATTGGAAATCCGCCGGGAGAGAAGTATCGAGCTGATCCTGGAAGGTTTCCGTTTTTACGACCTGATACGCTGGAACCTGGGCCTGCTGCTGACTAAACCATATGTAGGGCTATATGTACCTGCTATGGATGTATTGATGGATCTGAATGAAGATGGTAAGCCGGATGTTTCTTTTGTAAAGAAAACGCCTGCTACGAAAGTGCCAGGGGTATATTATTTCCTCATAGATGACGACCAAACCAGGTTGTCGGCCGGGACCAGCGGTAACCTCATCTGGCTGGATAATATCGAGAGGAAATGGGAAGATTATAAATACGTATATCCGATACCGTTAAATGACCTGACATTAAACCCTGCATTATTACAAAACAAAGGATGGGAATAATTATGAAAAACATGAAGCGATTAACCGGTTTGCTGCTGCTGTTGCTGATGAGTGGTTATTCATTTGCACAACACGCTGAACATGTTGTATTGATTACGATCGATGGCTTTCGCCCCGAGTTTTACACCGATCCTTCCTGGGGAATGGTCAACCTGCGAATGATGAAGGTGAACGGTGCCTGGGCCGACGGGGTGAATAGTGTATTTCCTACCGTTACCTATCCCAATCATACTTCTTTGATCACGGGGGTAACACCGGCTAGGCATGGTATTTATTACAATGCGCCATTTGAACCCAAAGGAGCCACCGGTATCTGGTACTTTTATTACGACAGTATCAAAGTTCCCACGCTGTTTGACGCGGTACATAAAGCCGGCAGGAAATCAGCTAACGTGATTTGGCCGGTATCGGTCGGCGCGCCTATCGATTACAACATTCCTGATGTGTGGGCCGTAGGTAAGAAAGACCGGCGGGAACTGATGGCCAGCGTGTGTACGCCGCTCTCGTTATGGCAGGAAGTGCAGGAACATGCCACAGGTAAACTCGGTGCAAAGGATTTTACTATGGAAGAAGAGGAAATGATCATGGATGAAAATGTAGCGCGCATGTCGGCCTACCTGATCACCACTTATAAGCCTGCTTTTACCACGGTGCACCTGGCTTGCACAGATCATTACGAACATGAGCAGGGCAGGGATGGATTTTTGGTGAGAAAGGCGGTAGCCGGTGCCGACAGGGCGTTAGGCACCATTATAGAAGCACTGAAACGGGCAGGAATATACGAGCGCACAGCTGTTGTGGTGACCGGCGATCATGGTTTTGTGAATATCGATAAAACTTTTTCTCCCAATATCTTGCTGGCCCAAAACGGCCTGTTAAATAACGCATCCATGGGCGATTGGAAAGCACAGTTCCACGTTTCCGGAGGCGCTGCTTTCCTTCATCTGAAAGATGAGCATGATGTAGCTACCAGCAATAAGGTGCTGGACATTTTACAGGCATTACCTGCGGAGCAACGTCAGCTGTTTAAAGTAATCAGCCATATAAAATTGGAAGCTACAGGGGCTGATCCTCATCCGGCTTTTGCACTGGCAGCTACGCGAGGTGTAACCATTGGTGGCGCTACTACCGGCGAACTGGTAAAAGGTGCAAAAGGAGGGACCCATGGTTATTTCCCGGATTTTAAGGAGATACAAACCGGCTTCGTGGCTTATGGCGCGGGGATCAGTAAAGGCGGGCATGTAAAAGAAATGAATGTAACGGATGTAGCGCCGGTAGTGGCGCAACTGCTGGGTTTATCGCTGGAAAAAACAGATGGTAAAGTGCCGGCGGGGCTGCTGGAAAAATAATTTCGTCTTCATTAAAAAGGGATGGTCTCCACTACGGATGCCATCCCTTTTTCTTTATTCAACGCTGATACTTGTTTCTCCATGCTCGTTGTCCGGATAGTGCATATTGGCATTATACTGCAGGAGCAATACCAACATTTCTTCCGGGGCATCGGGGATAGTAGCCATCTGGAAATAGCCGTTGCGTATAATCATGCCCCGGCTGTTGCCATGGATAGCATATAAACGGCGGAAGGCCGGGATGTCCTTTGGCAACAGGTGATATTGCGGCAGCATAGTGGCGGGAGCTGTTCCCGGCTGCAGATTAACGCCGATAAAAATGAAGTTGGTGTCGTTGGCGAGTCGTTGTGCAAGGGCACAGAAGACCCGGTAAGCTCGCATGCTGGCAGTATCTGATGGGGCATAGGTTTGAATAGCCCACATCTTTTCGCCGGGAGCATTGGTAACCAGGTGGCCTCCCTGGTTATTATATAAAGTAAAGGCCGGCGCCGGCTCTCCCTGGCGCACGTTGTACCAGATGCGGAACAGGGAATCGTATTTCATCCGCTGGCGTGCCGGTATAACGAATGCCAGGTCTGCTTTTACTTCTTTCAGTATGCTATAGTCATCGTTAAGAGCGGTGCGCCCGGCAGCTACCCGTTGGTAGTAGGCCCATCTTACCTGGTCGCTTTGTACATTGTAAAGCACATATTTCAGGCGCATGTTGCTGCCATTATCGAAGCTGGTGGCAACTCCTGCGAGGTGGCGCATCTCAAAGAAACCATCGAGGTAGCTATTGATGATGCTGTCATTACCTTGCGTGGCCAGCAATGCATTGTCTGGATCCAGCTGCGGCAGTAGTTTGATGGCAGCTTTGCTGGCTGTGGCGCTGTCCCGTGCGCCATCAGCAGCTATTTTGCGCATAGCGGTCAGCTGATGTTGTATACTTGCCTGTTGCGCGGTAGCAGATAGGCCCCATCCTGCAAGTAACCATAATAGAAGGCTATATTTCATGGATCTTTTTTTATTTGGTTTGTGCCAGTGCTTCTTCCAGCAATTGTTCCAGCGATTTCCCGGTGCGGTCCCACACGGTCACTACTTTACCATCGGCGCCTATGATCACGGCAAAGGGAACGAAACCGAATCCAAATACTTTGCGGAAGCCATTTTCATCAAATCCTTTGGGATCGCGTGCCTGCGGCCATGGCATCTGTTCCTGGCCGAGTGCTTTTTTCCAGGCAGCATCTACGGCGTCCACAGAAATACTGAGAATTTCTACACCCTTTTCATGAAAGGTTTGGTATACTTTTTTGAGATGAGGTATTTCCAGGCGGCAGGGGTGGCACCAGGAAGCCCAGAAATCAAGCATGAGTACTTTGCCGCGGAAACGGTTGTAGTTAACGGTATCGCCATTTACACCCAGGGCTTTGAAGTCGGGCACTACGCGGCCTGGCTGTGATCTCGACATAACGTCTTCCCGTTGGGTTACCAGTTTGCCATACCACGATTGCCGTGCATGAGCTCCCATAGCATCCAGGAAAGCTTTTACGCGGGAATAGGGGTACTTTCCCCAGTAGTTGGCGAGGAAAGCTCCCACCTCAGAATCAGGGTATTTAGCGAGAAATTCCGTGGTACGGTCAGGATTAGAGGGGTTTGTCATATCCTGCAAATAGTACTGGTATTCATCGTTCAGCTGTCCGCCTTTTAATTGACGGCCATTCATTCCGAAGTAATCCGTTTGTAGCTGGTAATGGGTGTTTTCGAGGAATACAGGTACGACATTTCCGTTGATGCAAAGCGTAACTGGTTGAGGGTAATCCAGTTTCCCTTTTACGATAAACTGATGCCCTTTGATATCAGCTTCTCCTAGTACGACTTTGTTATCTTCAAGCGCCAGCAGCTTTATCTTGCCATATTTTACATCCTTTACGGCTCCTTTGATCACAAACCCTTGTGCCAGCCCCGGCAACCGTAGCAGGAGCAACAACAGTACGCAACAGGCGCTATATCTTATTTTAGTCATATTTGTGCGCGTTTATTAGAGGTAAGACAACGCACTATGCATAAAGGGTGAAGGCAATGCAGTAATTCTTTTAAAAAAGCCGCATTTTTATATAAACAGCGGATCGTTTTAGTAGCCGGGTTAGCAGCATACGGGTAGCTTATAGCTGGAGAGCAGGCAACCCTTCGTGTATCACGGGGGCAATAACAGTAGCGTCGTCGGGTTTCACTTTGCGTACAGAATTTACCGGCCAGCAATCCAGTTGACCGGCTGGTAACTTATATCTTAATATTTCGCGTATATCCGTGTCTGTGAGGGACGGTTTAACCCATTCCTCCGCCAGTTCGTTGGTGAGCATCATCGGCATTCTGCCGGCATTGTCGCCCCCATTATGGATTTGTGCCATTAATGGATTAGCGCTGCGTGTCAGCAGGGTAAAGGTGGGGATACGCTCCGGCTTATCCACATCCCAGGAGTTGGACAATGCCCACAGGCCGGCAATAAAAAATATTTCCTGTTCCCTGGATTTGATATGATAAGCTACCTTATTTTTCCACCCGGGTACCTGCCGGTATTCGAAGAAGCCGGTAGCGGGTATCAGGCAGCGCTGGTGCCGGATTGCATTCCACATGGTACCATTTTCCAATACCTTTTCACTACGGGCGTTCAGGTATAATTGGCGCTGTCTTTTTACTTTCTCCAGGGTATCTAACAGTTTTGGTATAGGCCCCCAGGTGAATTGTTCCAGCTGCAGGCCATTACGATGCGTAATCACCGGCCATTGAGGATAAGACATCCCGATTTTATGCCAGGTGGGATCAAAGTGAATATCCAGGTTGCCACCGGCTTTCAGCTGGGGCAGATATTTGAAAATACTCTCTATGTTGGCACTGAAGGCAATATCGTAACACATAATAAGTTAGTCGTAGTCTATATCAGATAAAGGTACTTTTATTTCTTCATTGGCGTATTTCAGGGAAAAATACAACTCTCCGTAGTGCAGGTATAACTCTGCCTGAACTTCTTCCTGTTTGTCCGGCCTCCAGCTGGTTTTGCGGGAAATGTACCTTCTTACCGCAGGATCCATATATAGAGGTGGTAGCCATACTTCCTGCTGTAACAGCGCCGCATATACTTTGTAGCCTTCCGGCTGCGAAGCGGCGATATATAACTTGTCTATTTCTTCCGGGTGATGCACCTGGTAAATATATTTCCGGTGGTCAAAACGGATCTGCTGAAAGTGAATGTTGGCTTCGCCTATGTCTTTGTACGGAGTAATGAGAAATACTTCCCTGATGTGCGTATCTGTATTATTTCCTCCGGCGGGATAGCTTTGCCGGACAAATAAGGTAAAGCCGTGATCAAGCAAGGCCTTTACCAGTTCAGGCGTCAATAATGCCAGTGGATTATGCATGACGGGACCGGTTTCATGGTTTATTTACGCATATCTACAATCACGGCGGTAACTACGCCCCATACCTGGAAGTCACAGTCTTCTGTGATCACGATGGGTTTATAAAACGCATTTTCGGGATGCAGTACCCAGCTACGCCCGGCTTTTACCAGGCGTTTCACGGTATACTCTCCGTTTAATGCCGCTACAATGATATCGCCGGTACCGGGGCGGATGGAGCGGTCTACCACTGCCATGCAGCCATCAGGGATATTAGCGTCTGTCATACTATCTCCTTTCACTTTAATAATGAAGGAACTATTGGGATTGGGTTGCAGGATCCGGGAAAGATCTATTTCTTCTTCCTGGTAATCCAATGCGGGGGTTGGGAACCCTGCGGGTATGCTGGTGTTAACAAACGGCAGGGTTATATCCAATACGCGCTGTTTCAATGCTTCCATATAACTATCGTTTTAATAAATACTAATAATATTAGCAAATTAAAGCTAAAATAATTAGTTAAAAAAATCAATTAACAGATCGTTTACAATGCTGAAAAACCGGTCTGGAAGCTAATAAACAGCAGATCAGCAAGATGTGTAGGATAAGTGCTAAAACAGGCGCAGTGAGAATTTTTTGGTGTACCATTTACCAAACAAAAGTGATGAAAATAGTTGTGTAAATAGTGTAATTTAATAATATGTATTTTAAAATAATATCTTTATCGCGTTTTAAAACGATACCTGTTACGTATTGTAAACAGTTCTTTGATCATTAAACCCAATACCAATGAAAAAACGTTGTTACCCCTGTTAGCGGGCCTCCTGGCTTTTTACTCCTGCACTGTCAGCAAGTGTCTTCAGCGCCAACTGATTATTCCCGAATAATCATCTTTCGGGTATTATCCTTTATCATCAACATTCCGCTGAAAGATAGATAAGTGCTAACATTTATTTAATGGAGACAATTCAAAAAAAATCTTTGATTTATCATTTTCATTACTATTTTTGTACCCGAATTATGACAACAAACATACATATACATCATCACCATCATATCTTACCAGCACGGTAGGCAGGGGATGATTTTGTGTATATCACCATATTACATCATCAACAGGGGCTTACCGAAGAGGTAAGCCCCTTTTTATTTTTACCCAGGATGAAATTAAAAATTGCAATCCAGAAATCAGGCCGCCTGCACGACGATTCCATCAAATTGCTGAAGGAATGCGGCATCGACATCAACAATGGTGTGAACAAGCTGAAAACAGAAGCAACCAACTTTCCGCTGGAAGTGTTTTTCCTGCGCGATGATGATATTCCTCAATACATTGAAGATGGTGTAGCCGATATCGGCATCGTGGGTGAGAATGTAGTACTGGAAAAACAAAAGCAGGTAAACATCGTACAGAAGCTGGGATTCGGCAAATGCCGCTTATCTATGGCGGTGGAGAAATCAGTGGATTACACGTCTGTAAAAGACCTGCAAAACAAAAGGATTGCTACCAGCTATCCCGTAATTGTTGAAGATTTCCTGAAACGCAATGGTATCACCGCTGAAATACACGAAATCAGTGGTTCGGTAGAAATAGCGCCGGGCATAGGTTTGGCGGATGCTATCTGCGACCTGGTGAGCAGTGGTTCCACCCTGTTCATGAATGGACTGAAAGAAGTAGAAACTGTTCTCAAGTCAGAAGCTGTATTGGCTGCCTGTCACCAGCTTACAGCTGAACAACAGGTGCTGCTCGATAAACTACTGTTCCGTATCCAGGCGGTGAGAAAGGCGAAGAACAATAAATACATCCTGCTCAACGCACCCAATGATAAACTGAATGAAATCATTGGATTGCTGCCAGGCATGAAAAGCCCTACCGTACTGCCATTGGCAGAAGCTGGCTGGAGCTCTGTACACTCCGTACTCAATGAAAATGATTTCTGGGATATCATCGAAAGCCTCAAAGAAGCCGGCGCACAAGGTATCCTGGTGGTGCCCATCGAAAAAATGGTGATCTGATAAAAGAGTCAATGATGCAAACAATTAGATTTCCGGAAAAAAATGCCTGGGCAGCCCTGCTGCAAAGACCTGTAATGGATACTTCCGCGCTGGAACAAAAAGTGAATAACATCCTGCAGGAAGTGCGCGACAATGGCGACAAAGCCATCAGAAAATTTGCCGCCGAATTTGATAAGGTAACCCTGGAAAATATCCAGGTGCCAGCCGCCGCTTTTGCCGCAGCAGAAGCGGTACTGGAACCCGCCCTGAAAGCGGCGATCCAGCAGGCAGCCAAAAATATTACCACCTTCCACCGCGCACAACAGGAAAAAGTGCAGGTGATTGAAACCATGCCCGGCGTGCAATGCTGGCGCAAACCCGTAGCCATTCAAAAGGTAGGTTTATATATTCCCGGTGGATCAGCACCCTTGTTTTCCACCATCCTGATGTTGGGTATCCCTGCCATGATAGCAGGTTGTAAAGAAGTGGTACTATGTACACCGTCCCTGCACCCGGCCATCCTCTACACCGCACAGTTGGTAGGCATTGAAAAAGTGTTTACCATCGGAGGTGTACAAGCCATTGGCGCTATGGCATATGGTACGGAGTCCGTACCACAGGTATATAAGATCTTTGGCCCCGGTAACCAATACGTAACCTGCGCCAAACAGCTGGTCAACAAAAGCGGGGTAGCCATCGATATGCCGGCCGGCCCTTCGGAAGTGGCCGTACTGGCAGATGATAGCTGTATCCCGGATTTTGTGGCAGCCGACCTGTTATCACAGGCTGAACACGGCCCCGATAGCCAGGTAGTACTGGTAACCACCAGCGAAAGCGTCATCACCAACGTGACCAACGCCCTCAATGCCCAGCTGGAAAAGCTGCCCCGTAGAGGAATTGCCACGACTGCGCTGGATAACAGCAAAATTATCCTGGTGAAAGATATTGATACTGCCATAGATATGTTGAACGCATATGCGCCGGAACACCTTATCTTAGCTTGTAATGGCGCCGAAAACCTGGCAGACAGGGTCACCGATGCAGGGTCTGTATTCATGGGTAACTACACTCCTGAAAGCGCAGGCGACTACGCATCCGGTACCAACCATACCCTGCCCACCAATGGTTATGCCCGCGCCTATAGCGGCGTATCGCTGGACAGCTTCGTGAAGAAAATTACTTTCCAGCAGATTTCACCGGAAGGACTACAAAACATTGGCGCCACCATCGAAGCTATGGCCGCAGCAGAGGGACTGGAAGCACATAAGAACGCCGTGACCGTAAGATTACAGCAACTGGAGATACCCAACTCATAATAATCACCTAATTACAATCGATATGTTTAATCTCGATACCCTGATCAGGGAAAATATAAAAAGACTGGTGCCATATTCTACTGCCCGGGATGAGTTTAAAGGAGAAGCGACCATTTTCCTGGACGCCAATGAAAATAATTTCGGATCACCGCTGCCGGTAAATTATAACCGCTACCCCGATCCGATGCAGTGGAAACTGAAATATAAAATGGCCGAAATAAAAGGCGTGCCGCCACAGAATATTTTCATCGGCCACGGCAGCGATGAAGCAATTGATGTACTGTATCGCTGCTTCGTAAACCCCGGTGTGGATAACGTGGTGCTCTGTCCGCCTACTTACGGCATGTACGAAGTAAGTGCGCACATCAACGATGCCATTGTACGCAAAGTGAGCCTTACACCTGATTTTCAGCTAGACATCCCTGCGCTGCAACAAGCCATCGATGAAAATACCAAACTGATTTTTATCTGCTCTCCCAATAACCCGACCGGCAACTCCATTAACCGTGCGGACATTGAATTGCTGTTGAACAACTTCGATGGCATCGTGGTGATCGATGAAGCTTACATTAATTTCTCCCGCCAGAAAACATTCATACAGGAGCTGACAGAATACCCGAACCTGGTAGTACTGCAAACCCTGTCCAAAGCCTGGGGACTGGCAGGGCTCCGGATCGGGATGGCCTTTGCCAGCGAAGATATCGTCAATACTTTCAACAAGGTAAAACCTCCGTACAATATCAGCCAGGCCACCAATGAGCTGGCCTTACAGGCGCTGGACAATGTAAGCCAGGTAAACGAGTGGATCCGCGAAATCGTGATAGAGCGCGACCTGCTCTCTGCCGGCCTTATTCAGCTGCCGGAAGTACTGGAAATTTACCCCAGCGATGCCAGCTTTATCCTGGTAAAAACTACCGATGCCAAAGGTATTTATAACTATCTCATTGAACGCGGCATCGTGGTGCGCGACCGCTCCAAAGTAGAGCTGTGCATGGGCTGCCTGCGCATTACCATCGGTACTCCCGCCGAAAACCTGCACCTGCTGGAAGTATTGAAATCTTTTAACCTGAAAAAAGAAACGCCTGTATCTGCATGAAACGTGTACTCTTTATAGATCGCGATGGTACCCTTATCAAAGAAGTACCACCCACCTACCAGATCGATAGCCTGGATAAAATAGAGTTCTATCCCAAGGTATTTGTGAATATGGCCCGGATAGCGGCCGAACTGGATTATGAACTGGTGATGGTTACCAACCAGGATGGCCTGGGTACAGCGTCTTTCCCGGAAGACACCTTCTGGCCGGCACAAAATATGATCATGAAAGCCTTCGAAAATGAAGGCGTGAAATTCGATGAAGTATGTATCGACCGCTCTTTTCCGGCCGATAATGCGCCCACCCGTAAGCCTCGTACCGGTATGCTCACTAAATACCTGGATGGCAGCTACGATCTGGCCAACTCTTTTGTAATAGGCGACCGGATCACCGATGTACAGCTGGCTAAGAACCTGGGCAGCAAAGCCATCTGGATCAATGAAGGCTCCGGCCTGGGCAGCGCGGAGATCGGCGATGATGTGGCCGCCCTGCAATCTGTGATAGTGCTGGAATCGACCGACTGGAACCGTATCTATGAATTCCTGAAACTGGGATTGAGAACGGTAACGCATGTACGAAAAACTAACGAAACGGATATCAGCATTGAACTGAACCTCGACGGTACTGGCAAAGCCAATATTCATACAGGACTGGGCTTCTTTGATCATATGCTCGACCAGATTGCCCGCCATGGCGCTATCGACCTGAATATTACCGCTAAAGGCGATTTACATATAGATGAACACCATACCATAGAAGATACTGGTATTGCTTTGGGAGAAGCCATTGCAAAAGGCCTGGGCGATAAACGCGGTATTGAAAGATATGGTTTCTGTTTGCCTATGGACGACTGCCTCGCGCAGGTGGGAATCGACTTTGGCGGCCGTAACTGGCTGGTATGGGATGCGGAGTTTAAAAGGGAAAAGATAGGAGAGATGCCTACCGAAATGTTTTATCATTTCTTCAAATCCTTCTCCGACGGCGCTAAATCAAACCTGAACATCCAGGCAACGGGTGAAAATGAGCACCATAAGATAGAAGCGATCTTCAAGGCATTTGCCAAAGCCATTAAGATGGCCGTGAAGCGGAACCCTTACAATATGCAGCTGCCATCTACAAAAGGAGTATTATAAGTGACACGCGAAAAAAATTTGCATTTTATAAAAAAAATGCCCATTTTTGTCCCGCTATGCAAAATATCATTACAAATAAACATTGGTGGTGGCACGGAATCAATTCCTGATCTGTGTTACAGTGCCATGTTTCGTTTAGAAATATATTTGGAAGGCCCGCTGTTACACAGCGGGCCTTCTGGCTTTTTATACCATTCTATTTCAACAGAAAAACAAACATTTCACCCAATATATCATGCGTACCATCCAAGTAAACACGAGATCGAAACAGATGCTGGCAGACATTTTCACGCCAGTGGGGATATATCTGCGGCTCCGCGATAAATTCCCCGGTTCCATCCTCCTCGAAAGCACCGACTACAGGGCCAGTGAAAACAGCTATTCCTTTATCTGCGTAAAACCTATTGCAGGCATCGAAGTTACTTCTACCACTAAGTTTGAATTCAAATATCCCAACCTGCCGGTAGAAAAGAAAGAGCTGAAAAACAGCCAGAGCGTGCTGGATGAATTGCAGAAATTCCTGGGCAACTTCTCTTTTAGTGGCAAACACCCCGTACCAGGTGCCCAGAGCCTCTTTGGCTACACCACGTTCGATGCGGTACAGTTCTTCGAAACCATCGAATTCAATAAACAAAAACAAGCCGGTAATACCATCCCCCTGATGCGCTACCGCTACTATCAATATATCATTGCCATCAATCACTTTAAAGATGAACTCTTTCTTTGTGAAAACCAGGTAGAAGGTCTCGATAGCGAATTTGACCTGGTAGAATCACTCATACGGCATAAAGACTCACCGGGGTATCCATTTGCCGCCACCGGAGTAGAGGAAAGCAATATGACAGATGCAGCATACATGCAAATGGTGGAAAAAGGCAAGCAACACTGTTTCCGCGGAGATGTTTTCCAGGTAGTACTCTCCCGTTCCTTCCAGCAGTCCTTCCGTGGCGATGAATTCAATGTATACCGCGCCCTCCGCTCCATCAACCCTTCTCCTTATCTTTTCTTCTTCGATTACGGCGACTATAAACTAATGGGTTCTTCCCCTGAAGCGCAGATCGTAATTACCAACGGCAAGGCCACCATTCACCCGATAGCAGGCACTTTCCGCCGTACCGGGGATGATAGCCAGGATAAGTTGCTGGCAGAAAAACTGCTGGAAGATCCAAAGGAAAATGCAGAACATGTGATGCTGGTAGACCTGGCCCGCAATGATCTGAGCCGCAATGCCACCGAGGTGGAAGTGGCTTCCTACCGGAAAGTACATTTTTACTCGCACGTGATTCACCTGGTGAGTGAAGTAACCGGGAAAGTGGATCCAACTATGAATCCTTTTGCCCTGCTGGCATCGTCCTTCCCTGCAGGCACACTTTCCGGCGCTCCCAAATACAGGGCCATGGAAATCATTGATCAATATGAGCCCACTGCCCGCGGCTTCTATGGCGGCTGTATCGGTGCGGTAGGCTTCAACGGCGACTTTAACCACGCCATCATGATCCGTTCCATACTTAGTAAAATGAATACCCTGTACTACCAGGCCGGAGCGGGCGTAGTGGCCAAGTCAGTAGCCTCTTCTGAACTGGAAGAAGTCAATAACAAACTCAATGCATTAAAACAAGCCATCCTGCTGGCACAAAAAATTTAGTGATGAATATCCTCGTTTTCGATAATTACGACTCCTTTACATACAACCTCGTTCATCTCGTGGAAAAAATCATCAACGGCAAAGTCACCGTGGTGCGCAATGATGAAATTCCATTGGAAAAAGTAAACGACTACGATAAAATTATTTTATCTCCCGGCCCTGGTATCCCGGAAGAAGCAGGGCTATTGCTGCCGCTCATTAAAGAGTATGCCCCCACCAAATCCATCTTTGGGGTATGCCTCGGCCAGCAAGCCATCGGACAGGCTTTTGGCGCTTCTTTAACCAACCTGAAAGAAGTATACCACGGCGTGGCTACCCAGGTAAACATTATTGCCGACAACGGGCGCCTGTTTAAAGGCATGCCGCGCCAGATCCAGGCAGGTCGCTATCATTCATGGGTGGTCGACGAAAGTACGCTCCCCGCTGAATTAATCGTGACTGCCAAAGATGACGACGGCTTTATTATGGCATTGCAACATAACAAATACGATGTAAGCGGTGTACAGTTTCACCCCGAAAGTGTACTGACGCCACAGGGGGAGCAAATCCTGCGAAACTGGCTACAGCAATAAATAACAGCCTTAACGTATGAAACCATTTTGTTAAAAAAGCTAAAAGCCAACAGCTAACAGCTATGAAAAAGATTCTCAATTATCTCTTCGAACATAAAACCTTCTCCCGGGAAGCAGCAAAGGATATCCTGATCAGCATTTCCAAGGGTATGTACAATGAAAGTGAACTGGCCGCTTTCATGACAGTTTTCCTGATGCGCAGTATCACCATCGATGAGCTGCTCGGCTTCCGCGATGCACTGCTGGAGCTTTGTGTACCGGTAAACCTGAATGGTTACGATGTACTGGACATCGTAGGCACCGGCGGGGATGCAAAAAATACCTTTAATATTTCTACCTTGTCGTGCTTTGTAGTAGCAGGGGCAGGCGCTAAAGTAGCCAAACATGGCAACTATGGCGTGTCTTCCGTAAGCGGCGCCTCCAATGTGATGGAACTGATAGGCTATAAGTTCAAAAATGATGATGCCAAACTGAAAACAGAACTGGAAGAATCCGGCATCTGTTTCCTGCACGCACCATTATTTCACCCGGCCCTGAAACATGTGGCCGGTATCCGCCGCCAGCTGGGTATCCGCACATTCTTTAATATGCTGGGTCCCCTGGTAAATCCGGCATTGGCCAAACATCAGCTCATTGGCGTATATAACCTGGAAATGGCAAGGGTATACAACTACCTGTTCCAGCAAACAGATAAACAGTTTGTAATTGTACACAGCCTGGACGGATATGACGAAATTTCCCTGACCGCCGATACCAAGGTGATCACCAATAAGGGAGAGCAGGACTGGACACCGGAACAGCTGGGTAAAAGAAAGGTACACCCGGAAGATATCTATGGTGGTAATTCTACTGAAGAAGCCGCAAAGATCTTTATGAAAATACTCAAAGGAGAAGGTACCTGGGCACAGAATTCCGTGGTGTTTGCCAACGCGGCCATGGGCCTGTACAGCCTTGGGAAATATTCATCCTACGATGATTGCTTTGCCGCGGCGGTAGCATCACTCGAGTCGGGTAGCGCGCTTACCTCATTTAAAAAACTGATTGCATTGCAGTCGTAGTACCAGATAATTGATCATGAAAAACATCTTAGCTGAAATAGTCGCGCATAAACAGGTAGAAGTAGCTGCCCGTAAATTGCAACGTAGTGCGCAGGACCTGCAACAGTCGCCTGGCTTTAACCGGGAAACCTTATCGCTGCGCAATTTCCTGCAACAACCGGGAAAAACAGGTATCATTGCAGAGTTCAAACGCCGCTCTCCCTCCAAAGGATTGATCAATGGAGAAGTAACCGTGCAGGAGGTAACTACCGCATATACCCGCTATGGCGCCTCCGGCCTGTCGGTGCTCACCGATGAAAAATATTTCGGCGGTTCTTCCGACGACCTGCAACAGGCACGCAGCTTTAACCAGATTCCCATCCTGCGCAAGGATTTTGTAATAGATGAATACCAGATCCTGGAGGCCAGGGCCATCGGCGCCGACGTTATCCTGTTGATTGCAGAATGCCTGGATGCCGCACAGGTAGCGCACCTGGCCGCATTTGCACATAACCTCGGACTGGAAGTATTGCTGGAAGTACATAGCGAAGCTCAGCTCGAAAAAATAACCGCACATACCCACCTGGTAGGCGTAAATAACAGGGACCTGGTTACTTTCCAGGTCGATTTTAACCGCTCCTGTGAGCTGGCCCCGAAAATCCCGGCAGATAAAATAAAGGTAGCAGAAAGCGGTATTAATGATCCCGCTTCGATTGTTACCCTGAAGAACGCAGGGTTCCAGGGTTTCCTCATTGGCGAACATTTTATGAGGCAGGAAGATCCGGCCAGGGCATTTGAAAACTTTGTACAAACACTCAGCGACTTGCAGCAAAAACAATAACGATATGCGTATTAAAGTATGCGGTATTACAAGAATCACTGATTTGCAGGCGTTGGTAGCTAACAGCGTAGATTATGCCGGATTTATTTTTTATGAGAAATCACCCCGCTTTGCGGGTAACAAAATAGACGCCAGGTCGGTGCGGGAAACTACCCGCATCCGGAAGGTAGGCGTGTTTGTAAATGCTTCCCTGGAACAGGTACAACGTACTATTGCCGACTATGCGCTGGACATGGTGCAACTGCATGGCGATGAAGCGCCTGAATTTTGCGCCGCTCTCCGTGAAAGCATCCCGGTGATCAAAGCATTTCGTATCGGTGATAACGTTAATTGGCAAAACGTTGTGGCGCCATTTATTCCCGTTACCGATTATTTCCTGTTCGATACCGCTTCGGTAAAAGGCTATGGCGGCACGGGCGACCGGTTTAACTGGGAACTGCTGAAAACCTACCCATTCGATCATCCCTTTTTCCTGAGCGGAGGTATTACACCGGATCAGGCAGCGGAAATCAGTAACATGCAGCTGCCGATGCTGTTCGCGGCAGATGTGAACAGTAAGTTTGAAGACAGCCCCGGCGTTAAGAACATAGCGCTGGTGGAACAATTTGTAAAAGAAATACATTCATCATTAACTAAATAAACGGTCATGGATATTGCAATCAACACCGGCAACTCCAGGTATCAGGTGGATAAGAATGGCTATTATGGCAGATTTGGAGGGGCATACATTCCTGAAATGCTGTACCCCAACGTACACGAACTACAATCCAAATACCTGGAAATACTCGGTGATCCTTCTTTTCAACAGGAGTTTGAAGCCTTGTTGAAAGACTATGTAGGAAGGCCTTCTCCTTTATATTTCGCGAAGCGTTTATCTGAAAAATATAAGGCAAAAATTTACCTCAAGCGGGAAGACCTGAACCATACCGGTGCCCACAAGGTGAATAACACCATTGGACAGATCCTGCTGGCAAAACGTTTGGGTAAAACCCGTATCATCGCTGAAACCGGCGCTGGCCAGCACGGCGTAGCTACGGCAACCGTTTGTGCCCTGATGGGCCTCGAATGCGTAGTATACATGGGAAGCATCGATATTGAGAGACAGGCACCCAATGTGGCCCGCATGAAAATGCTGGGCGCTACCGTAGTACCAGCTACCAGCGGCAGCAAAACGTTGAAAGACGCTACCAATGAAGCCATACGCGACTGGATCAATAATCCCATAGATACGCATTATATACTGGGCACCGCTGCCGGACCTCATCCATATCCTGATATGGTGGCCCGTTTCCAGTCGGTGATCAGCGAAGAAATTAAAAAGCAGCTGCTGGAAAAAACAGGCAGCGAACATCCTGATTACGTAGTAGCCTGCATTGGTGGCGGCAGTAATGCGGCTGGTGCTTTCTTCCACTACCTGGACGAAGAAGAGGTGAAGCTGGTGGCAGTAGAAGCTGGCGGTAAGGGTGTACACAGCGGGTTTTCAGCAGCTACCACGCAGCTGGGAACCATTGGCATTATCCATGCCAGCAAAACCCTGCTCATGCAAACCAGCGACGGACAGATTGTAGAGCCACACTCTATTTCCGCGGGGCTCGATTATCCTGGTATTGGACCCATGCACGCCCATTTGTATGAATCAGGCCGTGCCCAGTTCCTGGATGCTACCGATGATGAAGCCCTGGCTGCTGCTTACGAACTGAGTGCGCTGGAAGGTATTATCCCGGCAATGGAGTCGGCGCATGCCCTCGCCAAATTGAAAGACCTCCCACTGAATACAGATGATGTAGTAGTGGTATGCCTTTCCGGCCGTGGTGATAAAGACCTGGATACCTATATCCGTAATATGAAAAAATAAAATGGACTATGCAAAATCGTATTGATCAACTGTTTGCTAAAAAGCAACACGGCGTTTTAAATATATATTGCACGGCAGGTTTTCCGAAGTTAAACGATACCCTGCCGGTAATGACCGCTTTACAGCAGCATGGTGCGGACCTGATTGAGCTGGGTATGCCTTTCTCCGATCCGCTGGCCGATGGTCCGGTAATCCAGGATAGCAGCACCAAGGCCCTGCAGAATGGAATGAGCTTACACACCCTGTTTACCCAGCTGGCAGAATTCAGGCAAACGATACACGTTCCGGTTATTCTCATGGGATATTTCAACCCGGTATTAACTTATGGGGTAGAAGCCTTCTGCGCTAAATGTGCCGAAGTAGGGATCGATGGCATCATTGTACCTGATTTGCCGATGGCCGAATATGAAAATGAATACCGCCCCGTTTTTGAGAAATATAACCTGCACCTGATATTCCTGGTAACGCCGGAAACGAGTGAAGAGCGCATTCGTAAGATAGATAGCCTGAGCAAGGGTTTCCTGTATGCGGTATCGTCTTCTTCTACCACGGGGAAAGACAAGAATATGAACGATCAGCAGGCGTATTTTGAGCGGTTGAAAAGTTTGCAGCTCAGTAACCCGGTATTAATCGGGTTTGGTATAAAAGATAAAGCTACTTTTGATACGGCATCTGCGTATGCTAATGGTGCTATCATTGGTACAGCTTTCATCAAAGCCATTGAGCATAGCCAGGATATTGATAAAACGGTAGAAACGTTTATTTCGGGAATAATTCAGTAACAAACATGAAAACAGCTATCATAAAATATAACGCCGGCAATATCCGCTCTGTGCAATTTGCATTGGAGCGTTTAGGCGTTAACGGTACTGTAACGGATAATCATGAAGAGATCATGTCGGCCGATAAAGTGATTTTTCCCGGCGTGGGAGAAGCCAGTACGGCCATGCAGTACCTGAAAGAGCGGAAGCTGGACCAGGTGATTGCCGGTTTGCAGCAGCCTGTGCTGGGCATTTGCCTGGGCATGCAGTTGCTGTGTAAACATTCGGAAGAAAATGATACCGAGTGCATCGGGGTATTTGACACAGCGGTAAAACGCTTTCAGTCGCCCGTGGAAAACCTGCTCAAAATACCACAGATAGGCTGGAATAACATTACCGGCTTACACAGTGTAATGTTTGAACACGTACCGGAAAATGCCTACATGTATTTCGTGCATAGCTACTATGCCGCCCTGGGAGCGGATACTGTGGCTATCACCAACTACGTGATTAACTACAGCGCTGCCCTGCAGAAGGATAATTTTTATGCCGTGCAGTTCCACCCGGAAAAATCTGCTGAAGCAGGTGCCCGCATTATAGAAAACTTTTTGAACCTGTAAGATGAATATCCGTCAGATTACGGCAGCAGATACCTTGCAGCTAAGAAGAGATGTACTGTATCCAAATGAATCATTGGAGGCAGTGATGGTAGAAAACGACCGGGATGGATTACACTTCGGCGTATATGATCAGGGGCAATTGGTAACGGTGGTATCCTTGTTCCTGGGCCGCGACAGCGCGCAGTTCCGTAAACTGGCTACGCTGCCTGCCGCACAGGGCAAAGGCTATGGTAAGGCCGTGTTGGCGCACCTGGCAAGCGTTTGTCAAAAGGAAAGAATAAAATTACTCTGGTGTAATGCCCGCGATACGGCTGCTAGCTTTTATGATAAGCTCGGCTACATAAAAAAGGGCGATTATTTTATGAAGGGCGGTATCAGGTATATCAAAATGGAACTGCCCCTGGAACAGCACACTATGACCAAGAAATTTGAAGTGATTCCTGCCATCGACATTATTGATGGTAAATGTGTACGACTCACACAAGGCGATTACAGTCAGCAAAAAGTATACAACGAACATCCGCTGGAAGTAGCCAAAGAATTTGAAGCGATCGGGGTACGCCGCCTTCACCTGGTAGACCTGGATGGCGCTAAAAAAGGCGCGGTGGTGAATTGGAAAGTGCTGGAAAGCATTGCCGGGAAAACCGGATTGGTAACGGATTTCGGAGGGGGGATAAAAACGGGGAAAGACCTGGATATTGTTTTTGAATGTGGAGCAGCCCTGGCCACCATTGGCAGCGTGGCGGTGAAACAGCCCGAGCTTTTTTTTAGCTGGGTAAAACAATATGGCGCGGAGAAAATATTCCTGGGCGCAGATGTGAAGGAAGAGAAAATAGCCGTAGGCGGATGGCTGGAAACCACTACGCTGTCGGTGTTTGATTTCCTGGAAAGCAATGTCGCAGCCGGTGTTACCAATATCTTTTGCACAGATATCGCTAAAGACGGCCTCTTACAGGGCCCATCGACAGCCCTGTACAAAAAGATTATAGAACGCTTCCCAGGCATTAACTTTGTAGCCAGCGGCGGCGTAAGCAATATTGACGACGTGGCTGCCTTGCAGGAAATAGGCTGTAGTGGCGCTATTATCGGTAAAGCCATCTATGAGGGAAACATCTCTATGGAGGCATTAAAAACATTCCTGTAAAATATTACAACATGTTGACCAAACGCATCATACCATGCCTGGATATCAAAGACGGTCGTACCGTTAAGGGTATCAATTTCGAAAATATCCGCGATGCCGGAGATCCGATCGAATTGGGCGCATTATACGCTGAGCAGGGAGCCGATGAACTGGTATTCCTGGATATTACGGCTACCAATGAAAGAAGGAAAACATTATCTGAACTGGTTACCCGCATTGCCCGCCATGTTAATATCCCTTTTACAGTAGGTGGGGGCATTTCCTCCGTGGAAGATGTGAATGTGCTGTTGCAGTCGGGTGCTGACAAAATTTCGGTGAATACCTCCGCATTCAAAGATCCCGTACTGGTGGATAAACTGGCGCGGGAATTTGGTAGTCAATGTATCGTGCTGGCGATCGACACCCGCTTTGAAGAGGGCGATTGGTACGTGTACCTGAACGGGGGACGGGTAAAAACGCCGGTGAAAGCGTTCGATTGGGCTAAAGAGGCCGTTGACCGCGGAGCCGGGGAAATACTGCTCACATCAATGAATAACGATGGTACGAAGCAGGGATTTGCGCTCGATATTACTGCGCAGTTATCCCAGCACCTCAACGTGCCTGTAATTGCCTCTGGTGGTGCCGGCAACATGACCCACTTTGTGGATGTATTTGAAACTGCGCAGGCCGATGCGGCCCTCGCTGCCAGTATCTTCCACTACAAAGAAATAGAAATACCTGCGCTCAAAACCTTTCTTTATGACAAGGGAGTGAACGTAAGATTTTAGTGATACCTGAAATATGTTAACATGCAGATAGATTTTCAAAAGTCGTCCGATGGCCTGGTGCCGGCTATTATACAGGATGCTGTGACAAGTAAAGTGCTAATGTTGGGTTACATGAACCGCGAAGCGCTGGAAAAAACCATGGCGGAAAGTAAGGTGACTTTTTTCAGCCGCTCTAAAAACCGTTTGTGGACAAAAGGAGAAGAAAGCGGAAATTTCCTGATCGTTAAAGACCTGAAGGTAGATTGCGACCAGGATACAATCCTGGTAAAAGCCAGTCCCCTGGGCCCTGTATGTCACACCGGGTCAGATACCTGCTGGGATGAGCAAAATATCAGCAACGATTTCCTGGCTACCCTGGAAGGAATTATTACCGACCGGAAAAATAATCCTACCGATAAATCCTATACTGCCAGCCTTTTTGCCAAAGGCATCAACAAAATAGCGCAAAAGGTAGGAGAGGAAGCCGTAGAAGTGGTGATTGAAGCAAAGGATAACAACGATGATTTATTTCTCAATGAATCTGCTGATCTGTTGTTCCATTACCTGATACTCCTTCAGGCAAAAGGATTCCAGCTGTCAGATGTTATATCGGTGTTAAAACAACGTCATAAATAAATGTGAGCAACACCCGCCTGGCGGGTGTTGCTGCTGGCTTATTTCCCGGGTGTAGCTGCCTGCCGGTATTTTATTTTTATTTATTAATGCTTGATTTTAAGCAAATAAGCCTTCAATAAACAGGAATGAAGCGCTTGCCGGTACTAGCATCCGGGAAACTATGTCCCCTCAATTGCCCATAGTGGCCGGGTAGCTACCCCTTCTCTCTATAAAAAATCTCTTCGTATATTACAGCCCTCTAACTAATTAAAATAATTTGTAATGAAAAGAATTTTCCTGTTGTCCGTTGCAGGGCTGCTTTCCGTAGGAGCGTATGCCCAGCAGGTATCGGGTATTGTGAAGAACGGGAGCGGTAAAACCATCTATCTCCTGGATGACCAGGACAATTACCCCGACGACTCGGTAGTGATCAAGAATGATGAGTTCAGCTTTAAGGTGAAAAACGGGAAGGAGCCATCAGTGTACGCCTTGATTATGAAGGACGTAAGCTACCCTATGTTATTCGTAACAGGAAATGAACCTATACACCTGGTTACCTCCATGGCTATGTTTCCCATTGCTTCGTCGGTAAAGGGAAATGAGAACACACAGGCTATGCAACAATATCAGAAAGCTTTTGAGCCACTCATCAAACGGGCGCAGGAGCTGAATGCAGAGGCAAAGAACATTAACCCCGAAGATGAGCCCGGAAAGAATGCTTTCCGTAAGAAGGCAGACGTGTTCAGTAAAGATGTAGTGAGCACCGGTAAGGAGTTTATCAAAGCCCATCCCAAGGCGATTGCCAGCATCTGGATGCTGATGAATGAATTACGCAGCCGGTTGGAACCGGATGAATTCCAACAGTTATTCAGCTCACTGGATAAGTCGGTACAAGCCAGCCAATATGGTGAAAGTGTAACCGCCTATATAAAAAGCCTGCGGGCAAACGGCGTTAATGTGCCCGCTGACGATTTTTCGCAGCAAGATACCAAAGGCCAGCAGGTGAAGCTGTCTTCTTTCCGCGGAAAATATGTGCTGGTTGACTTCTGGGCCAGCTGGTGCGGCCCTTGTCGCCAGGAAAATCCTAATGTGGTAAAAGCGTATAACAAATACAAGGGTAAGAATTTCACTGTCCTGGGCGTATCGCTGGACGATAACCGGGAGCGTTGGTTGCAGGCCATCAGTCATGATGGGCTCGCCTGGACGCAGGTATCTGATTTGCGGGGCTGGGGCAACGAAGTGGCCGTGCAATACGGCATTCAGTCTATTCCCTCCAATTTCCTGGTAGACCCTGCCGGGAAAATCGTTGCCCGCAACCTGCGTGGCGAAGAGCTGGAAGCCAAACTGGAGGAGCTGCTGAAATAGCCGCTTATCAAAATCAGGTTGCGATTGCGCCGCCGATTTTACAAATTTGTTATTCGTAAAACAAAAACCAATGAAGAAAGCAATTTTAGGCATTGCCCTTTTAGCTCCCACCGTGTTGATAGCCCAGGATAAAAAGGGATCGGCTGCTGGTAAGCCTTACACCATACAGGGAACCGTTTCTCAGCAAAAAGACCCTGCCACCGTATATCTCAGAATGCGTAAGTCAGGCGAAAACTTCCTCGACAGCGCACAGGTGAAAGAGGGTAAATTTTCCTTCAATGGCACACTGGAAGAGCCCTCCATGGCCAGTTTAATGCTGGTACAGAAAGGTACAGAAAGACCATTGTCTATGGGGCGTGATATGCTCGCTGTATTCATCGATAAAGGCGTAGTGAGTGTGAACACCACCGATTCTATCAGCAAAGCCACCGTAACTGGTTCCCAGGCCAACGATGACTACAAAAAGCTGAACGACCTGTTGAAAGATGTGAACGAAAAAGGTGCTGCCCTGCAGAAACAATACCGCGAACTGGCTAAGAATAAGGACCAGGAAGGCATTAAAAAGCTGGAAGCTGAGTACGACGCCCTGGACGCAGAAGAGAAGAAAATCGAGCACGATTTTCTCCTGAAAAATACTTCTTCTCCTATTGCTATGTTCCTGCTGAACCAGGTAGCTGGCTACGACCTGAAACCTTCTGAAATAGCGCCTTTATATAAGAAATTAAGCAAACAGGCCAAGAACTCTCCTTCTGGTAAAGAGTTTGCCAAACGCCTTGAATCTGCCCGCAAAACAGAAGTAGGCCAGCCTGCCCTGGAGTTTTCACAGGCCGATGCAAATGGTAAAGATATCAGCCTGTCTTCTTTCCGCGGTAAATATGTACTGGTTGACTTCTGGGCCAGCTGGTGCGGCCCCTGCCGTGCAGAAAACCCTAACGTAGTAAAAGCTTACGATAAGTTCAAAGACAAAGGCTTCGAAATCCTCGGTGTTTCCCTGGACGATAAAAAAGAGAAATGGCTGGCGGCTGTAGAAGCCGATAAGCTGGCCTGGAAACATGTTTCCGACCTGAAAGGCTGGAAAAATGCGGCGGCCGACCTCTACGGTGTGCGGGCTATTCCACAAAACGTACTGATTGATCCTAAAGGTAAGATCGTTGCTAAAAACCTCCGTGGCGAAGAGCTCGAATCTAAACTGGAAGAGATCCTGAAATAATTTCCCCGCCTTTGGCGGATGATTAAGGAGGTGCCCCTGCCACACGGCGGGGGCATCTTTTTTTTATCCCACGAGAAAAAAAATTTGTCTATCTACGATTATTTCGTAGATTTACGAAAGAATCGTAATTCAATAACTATGGAAAAACTGACCCAGCAAGAAGAAACAGCCATGCTGGCTATCTGGAAAGTAGGGAGAGGTTTCGTGAAAGACTTCCTGGAAGCGCATCAGGCGCCGGCGCCACCGTATACTACCCTGGCATCTACTATCAAAAACCTGGAGAAAAAAGGGTTTTTGCAAAGCCGGAAAATGGGTAACGTATATGAATATACGCCATTGATGGAGGAAGCTGCATACAAACAAAAGTTTATGAACGGCTTTGTAAAAGACTACTTCGAAAATTCCTACAAAGAGCTGGTATCTTTCTTCGCCAAGGAAAAGAAGATCAGTCCCGATGAACTGAAGGAAATAATTAACATGATTGAAAAAGGGAAATAATAAAACGAAGACTTATGGTACCTGCTGTTTTGATCTACCTGTTAAAGGCCAATATCTCGCTCACGCTATTTTTCCTGGCATATCGCTTCGGACTGCGCCGGCTTACCTTTTATACCGGCAACAGGCTGTTCCTGTTGACAGGTATCGTATTCTCTTCCCTGTTTCCCCTGATCTCCATCAATACCTTTGTGGATAAGCATGAAGTCATTGCCGGCACCGTCATGACTTATATACCCGACTTTACCAAATGGCAGGCGCCTGCACCGGAATTTACGGTGTGGACAGCCCTGGTATATGTTTTCTGGACCGGGGTAGCGGTAATGGCTATACGTTTTGCTATACAGTTGTTTTCCTTGTGGAAAATACACCGGATATCGCATCGCGATGAAATCGACAACGTGCGGGTACAGGTATTGCAGCAGCCCGTAAATCCTTTTTCTTTCTTCCGCCATATCTATATCAATCCTGCCCTGCATCTGCCGGAAGAACTGCCGGCCATCCTGCGGCATGAAAAAGTGCACGTGAAGCAGTGGCATAGTATGGATGTAGTGCTGGGTGAACTCAATAACATCTTCTATTGGTTTAACCCCGGTGCGTGGCTCATGAAAACAGCCATCCGCGAGAACCTCGAATTTATTACCGACCGTTATCTCCTGCAACAGGGAGTAGATAAAACGGCTTATCAATACAACCTTATTAAAGTTAGTGGGATCCCATATGCGACGGCCATCGCAAACAATTTCAATTTCTCACATCTTAAAAACAGGATCATGATGATGAATAAAAAAAAATCATCCCAATATCAGGTGGTACGTTACCTGGTGTTGAGCGCCATTGTAGCGGGCGCCGTGCTGTCGCTGAACTATAGCCGGGCCGCCGTGATGATGCCCTTCCAGGAGGTGAAAAAAGATACCTTAATGCCGCCACCACCTCCACCACCTCCTCCGCCACCCCCTGCGCCGCAAGTGAAAAAAGCAGGGAAACTGCCTAAAACGCCTCCGCCCCCGCCACCACCGCCACCCTCACCTCTCAAAGTGGTGACTACCACTGGCTCCAGCGATGGTCCCACCAGTACCCAAACAGACATCTTTCATATGGAGCCATCTAAAAGGCCAGTGTTGGTGCTCGATGGAAAAGTGGAAGGGGTGGAAGTGCTAAAGCAATACCAGGACGCCAACACTATTAGTTCCGTAACTGTAGTAAAAAATACCTCCGAAAAAGATACGGAAACCTACGGCACACAGGCTAAGAATGGTATTGTCTTTATAAAAACAAAAGATCCGGCAGCAAAGAGCAACATTGTGTTCAGGAACTCAGAACAAGATCTGAAAGATGTACTGGTTATAGTAGACGGTGTACCACTGGAAAATGAGAAAGGAATAAAATCTATCAATCCAGACCAGATACAATCTCTCAGTGTGTTGAAAGGCAACGCTGCTACCGCCGTTTATGGAGAAAGAGGAAAGAAGGGCGTGATCCTTGTTGCTACTAAAACTGGTCTGAAAGTGGCTAACCCGGTACTGACAAAAGATACGATCAACGTAAAATAACCGATGCTGCCCACGCATACAAAAAGCCACGGTCCGCCACCGTGGCATTTTTGTTTCTGCACAACATTATGTGAAAAAGGCTGTTTATAAAGATGATAATTACCAGTTTATGTTACAGAAAGGAGAAAAAGCGCCCGATTTCACATTGCAGTCTACTCCCGAGAAGCGTGTAACCCTGGCAGATTTGCGTGGAAAGAATGTTATCCTGGCCTTTTATCCGGCCGACTGGAGTCCTGTATGCAGCGATCAGATGTCGTTATACAACGAAATGCTCAAGTATTTTGAACGGTACAATGCGGTATTACTGGGTATTTCAGTAGATGGCGCCTGGTGCCACCAGGCTTTTGCAAAAGCCCGGCAGCTGCATTTCGATCTGTTGGCCGACTTTGAGCCAAAGGGAGCGGTATCCCGTCTGTATGGCGTATATGAGGAAGGTGTTAGCCAGCGTGCCTTGTTTGTAATAGATGCCGAAGGAATAATCCAATGGAGTTATTTATCGCCCGTTGGTCAAAACCCGGGAGCCGATGGTATACTGAATGCGTTGGAAAAACTTAAATAATAACGGTGATGCACACACTGATTCCTCCCGCAAATGCACTGGATCATGCCACCGGTGCAGAACAGGCAACGATAGAACTGGTGGAATACGGCGATTTTCAATGCCCGTATTGCCGTGAAGCTTTTTTTATAGTGAAGGAAATCCAGCACCAGCTGGGAGATAAGCTGCGTTTCATTTTCCGCAATTTCCCGTTATCGGAAGCCCATGAATATGCGATGGATGCAGCCCTGGCTGCCGAAGCGGCTGCTTTACAGCAACAGTTCTGGCCCATGCATGATGCGCTGTACAACCGCCAGTCTGACCTGGATGAGGCTTTACTGGTAATATTGGCTACAGAACTGGGCTTAGACCTCCAGAAATTTTCGGATGACATGGACTCTCCCCGGCTGCTCAGCAAAGTGGAGGCCGACTTTGAAAGTGGTGTGCGCAGTGGCGTAAATGGTACGCCCACTTTTTATGTGAATGGGAAGAGATATGATGGCGATTACCAGAACCTGGCCTCATTTCTGGCCCGCTGACCGTACACAACGGAATCCCAGGTTGGATAACCCCGACTCCGGCGTGCTTTTCATGCGTGCAGATACCCGGTATCCCCGGCAATATTCATCGCTGCACATGAAAGAACCGCCCCGTATTACCCGCTTGGCCTGCCCCGGGTCGTCCGGATCAAAGGCGGTGGCAGGGCCTGCAGGATTTTGTACGCCCTTTTCGCCCTGTATGTAATAGTTGGCATCGTACCAGTCGTCACACCATTCCCACACATTCCCCGACATATCGTACAACTGATAGCCATTGGGCAGGTACGATTTCACCGGGGCGAGACCGGTATAACCATCGGTTTGCGTATTGTGATAAGGAAAATTACCATTCCAGGTATTGGCTTTAGGGTGGCCACTGGTCAGTGCTTCATTGCCCCAGGGATATAGTTGCCCTGATAGTCCTCCGCGGGCGGCATATTCCCATTCTGCCTCTGTAGGAAGCCTTTTACCGGCCCATTTGGCAAAGGCCCGGGCATCCAGCCACGAAACCTGGGTAACGGGCTCTTTGCCCCTGTTATTGATGTTGCTGGACGGCCCTTCGGGATGCTTCCAGCTGGTACCGGGAACAAATGACCACCATTGCGAAATATCATTGAAAGGCACCTTATGATCGGGGGGCGTAAACACCAGGGCGCCGGGCGCCATCATGGAAGCCAGCACGCTGCTGTCGGGTTCAGGGCTGCCGGGAGGTAAGCTGGCCAGCAGTTCTGCCTTACTGATAGGTTGCTCGGCAGTGGTAACATAGCCGGTGGACTCCACGAAGCGGGCAAATTCTTCGTTGGTTACCTCATGCTCATCCATCCAGAAAGACGCTACATCCACTTTGTGTTTGGGGTATTCATCCGCCATGCCGGTGCTGTCGTCTGCTCCCATAAAAAAAGAACCGGCAGGAATCAATACCATCTTATTCAGTGTATCCTTTTCCGTAAGATCGTTCTTCTTTTTACCACTATTCCCGGCGCAGGCGCTTAACAGGATTAGCCCCAGCAGTATGTTTATTTTTTGCATGTTATTGACAGCTCTGTTTAGTCGGCACTCAAAAATAATATTAAAACAATAGCTTTATGGCTTTTCCTCAAAAAAACGGGCGCCATATAGGTGTTAACAATTATATAATCGATTTTCCACCAAAACTGTTGTAAACTGCACCCGATTCCGGGATGCCCGCAAGCCTCGGTTTACGGTATTGAGTATGCAAACAACTGCTATACCCTTTACACGCAAGGATTTCGGTGACGACTTCCTTTGGGGGGTTACTATTTCCGCTTTTCAGAATGAAGGTGCCTTCAATACCGATGGCAAAGGTCTCTCTATTTGGGACACCTTCACCAGCCGCAAAGGTAAAATCAAAGATAAGAGCCACGCACAGGTAGCCACCGACTTCTACAACCGCTATACACAAGATATACTACTGGCCAAGCTCCTGGGCTTTTCCATATTCCGCTTCTCCCTGGCCTGGTCGCGCATTATGCCGAAGGGAACAGGCGCCGTTAACCAGGCGGGAATCGACTATTACCACCGGGTGATAGATGCCTGTCTTGAGTTGGGACTGGAACCCTATATCACGCTATATCACTGGGATTTGCCCCAGGCGCTGGAACATAAAGGTGGCTGGAGCCACCGGGGGGTAGTATTTGCTTTTGAAGAATTTGTGAGAATATGTGCCCGTGAATACGGAAATAAGGTGAAGAACTGGATTGTACTCAATGAACCTTTTGGGTTTACGGCACTGGGTTATATGCTGGGCGTACACGCCCCGGGAAAATTTGGCCTATCCTGGTTTCTACCGGCAGTACACCATGCCGCCCTGGCCCAGGCGGAGGCGGGGCGCGTGATCCGCCAGGAGGTAGCCGGCGCCAATATCGGCACAGCATTGTCCTGCTCAAAAATTATCCCCTATACCAATAGAGAAGAAGATGTACAGGCCGCCCGCCGGGCAGATGCGCTATTTAATCGCCTGTTCCTGGAACCAGCCCTGGGCATGGGGTACCCGGAAAAAGACTTCCCCCTGCTGCACCGCATTGAACGCCGGTATGCATTGTGGCGCGATTGGGACCGCCTTCCATTTGATTTTGACTTTATAGGGGTACAGAATTATTTCCCACTGGTAGTGAAGTACAACTACTTTATGCCCGTAGTAAAAATTGCAGAAGTAAAGGCCAGGTACCGCAATGTACCGCTTACCGGCCTGGGTTGGGAAATCAGTGGCAACGGACTGTATGAAATACTCAAACAGTTTGGCGCCTACAAGGGAATTAAGAAAATCATTGTAACAGAAGGAGGGGCCGCTTTCTCCGACCAGCTGACCACCGATGGCCGTATTGCAGATACGGCCCGTATCGAATATTTCCAGGAATACCTGTCGGGTGTGTTAAAGGCCCGTAGGGAAGGAGTGCCGGTAGAAGGCTATTTTGCCTGGACGCTCACCGACAATTTCGAATGGGCGGAAGGGTACCGGGCCAGGTTCGGCCTCGTACATGTTAATTTCGATACCCAGCAAAGAATTATCAAAGACTCCGGATACTGGTTCAGGAAGCTTTTGAACGAAGAAATGCAATAACATGTCAGGCGAAGGCGCTAAGCAAAAAAGCAGCAAAGGGATTTTATAACTTCCTTTGCTGCTTTTTTGCTTAGCGTCTTCGCGTGAATCTTTTTATTGTGCTAGTCGCTTCAGGAACCAAAGGTCTCTCAGGCTGAAGTGAAATATCGCATTTATATAAGTTTCTTTTATCAGCGCCGTGCCGGAAGTACCACGCTGCCCGGCTTCCAGCCCTACGTAATATCTTAGCTGCCCATTTTTGCTGGGCAGCGATACGCCCAGAGTACCGGAAATATCTTTGATCTGGGTATTGCTCACTACCAGGGGCGTTTGGTTAAAGGCAAAACCAGCCTGTAAGACAGCTCCTTCAATCATTTGATTGTAATACTGGCGTTTCAGCGTGTATTCAATACCAGTAGAGTAGCGTTGTCCATCTACATAAGCGAAGGTCGGGCCTTTCTCATTCAGGCTATTCCAGAGGGTGTGGCGGTAGTCGGCCACCCAGGTGAAAGTGCCATTGGTGAGGGCAATACCGCCGCCATATTCAGCAGGTAGTGTGAAATAGGAGGGATCCTGGTCTTTAGAAAAGAGGGAAGTACCGTTGATATCTACGATATTCAATTTTTCCTGCAGTTTCATTTTGGTTTGGAAGCGATAGGTTGCGCCCAGTCCCAGCTGCCAGTCTTTAGTAATTTTACCTACATATTGTGCGCCAGCGGTAAAGTTGGGCTTAAAGCCATATTTATTGTGCTGTGTTTGTAAGGAGTCGGAACCAATATTCTGTGATACGTTGATGGGCCCAAATAAGAAGGCAGTAGATACGCCTACGGAAAAGTGCTTGTTGATAGCAAAACCGTTGGAGATATATGCCCTGTTAAACCCGCCCGTACCGGTGGTGGTAGTGGTAACAGGTGCGCCGGTACCGGTAACAAATTGTTGGTTGAGGATTTTATAATCGATACTGCTGAAAGGTGCTATACCTGCAGATATGCCCCAGAAGCTGGCAGCCTTGAAGCCCAGCGCCAATCGTTTAAAGTTGACGTCGCCTGCACTGTTGGAAATGCCGGCGCCGTTATAGTTGATCTGTTGCGCTTTGATCGATACATCAAACATGAAGTTCTGGGTAGGGATCGCGCTGTAAGACGCAGGGTTGAGTTCGTTGAGGTAACCGGAGTGGCGACGGGCAATACCGCTGCTTCCCAGGCCGTAGTTCCGGCTGTAATCCCTTGCTTCCATATCTCCTATACCATAGGCAGAATAGATGGAATTAAGGCCATGTTGCGCTTTGGCAGCGGCGCCGCACAACAGGAGTAAAGTTAAACCGCTATATATTTTTATGCGCATGTGTATCCTTTATTTGTACAACAGATAGTATAACTGTACTTTAAGCGGGTTCTGAGTATTCTTTTGATCGCCTATTACCAGCCTGTCCAGTGTTGTTTTTCCGTCTGTAGCACTTGGTGTGAGTAACAGTCCCCGTGAATTAACATCGGTAACTGTTTGTTCCTTGATCACATAATTGGTGATATCGAAGGTATAGTTGGTGTTTGCGTTAAATTGTTTGTCGATGGTCAGCTGTCCATAAGTCAGCGTATCGGTAACGTTGTTCAGCTTATCTACTTCACAGAGGGCCATGCGTGGTGGCAGCCGGTCGTTGACATAGGTGCCGTTTACCGGTTTCAGGGACAGGTACACCCTCATCACTTTAAAGAACTGTCCCAGGTAAGCCAGGTTTTTAATATAAGGAATATCGATCCGGGTGGCTACACCGGTGATGGGCTGTGTGAAGCCCTGGTTGCCGACACTGGCTGAAGGCAGGGTTTTACCCGGGCCTGTAAGCGGCGCCAATGGCGTGCCGGTCCGGGTGGTTACCACCTGGTTGAATTGCAGGTTAGATGCCTGCATCTTGAAATCGACATATTTTACAGTAGTAATTAATTCATTAACGTGATAGTATAAACGCATCACCAGGGAGGTATCATTAGCTGTAAAGCCCGATACGAGGGTGCTGCCGGTGCCTCCTCTTACATTCAGCCCCCGGAAAAATTCCAGCCACATATTGTTGGTGGTAATATCCGGACTTTTATCTACCAGCATCTGGAATAGCTGGGCGCCCAGCTGATCAGACATATGGGCGGTAATGATCTTGTCGGTATGAGGACGGATAACACCGGTGAAACTTCCTATAGGCGTACTTTCGGTAGAAAAGCTACTGCTGTTGTACAGGTAGTAGAAGTTCTTGGCAGTCTGGATAGTAGAAGTTACCCGGTATACCTGTAGTTGCTGTACCTGGGTAGAGTCGCCGGAGAGGTAGCCATTGGGGCGCATCATGAGCACCATGGAATCATATTTGGAGCCATTGGCAGGAATGTCGATGGTGGCCGGTTGCGCAATCTGGAAATAAGATTGAACGGTGGAAGTACCAAACAGCGGGTCTGCTCTTTTGCCGGCCAGTAACACTTCTGCACCGGAGGTAGGCATGGAGTCCTGCTGTATGGTTTGCGTCCTCACCGACAAGGTGTCGGTAAGGATATAATCGGTATTCTGATTATTGTCTACAATGTTGTTATAGGTAAACCCCGTCTTCTGGCAGGATGAGATCAGCGCCACCAGCAATAATACGGGGAGGTACCTGGGTATCCGGCCATTTACGCACCTGAAAATTAAATGATACATGGTATTGTTCATGGTGCGCAATTTTAGACAGGATCGATACTTTCAATTGCTTTAATATGCCAATAGCCAAAATTTATCGATGAATAACGAAATCTGTTCTTTATGCTGACAATAGCGCGGGAAGGGGCTTTTCGGGGAAAGAATCCTACTGGTAGACGAAATAACGGTATCCGTCATCTAAAATAGCGGGAATAGCTATTTCCTGTTTGCCGGAATGCTCCGGCAGATAATTTTGGCTACAGTAAAAAGAACATGCTAATGCGATATTTAAAAGGTTATAGTTTATTATTGATGGCTTCCCTGGCGGCCTGTTCGAAGAGTTCAAATACAACTACGCTGGTTGGGAACTGGATTAAACGTTCTGAATTTGAAGGTGTTGCCAGAAGCTCAGCCGCTTCATTCGTGGTGAATGATAAAGCCTATGTAGGAACCGGATATGATGGACTTAACAGATTACAGGATATCTGGATGTACGATGTGGACCTGAACCAGTGGACACAGAAGGCGCCTTTTACCGGAACTGCACGCAGTAACGCCGTTGGTATGGCCATGGCCGGAAAAGGATATATCGGTACCGGTTACGATGGACTGAATAAATTGAATGATTTTTATCAATACGACCCTGTCGCTAATACCTGGACACGTAAAGCAGACTTTGGCGGTAGTGCCCGTTATGGTGCCGTAGCTTTTGCCCTGAATGATAAAGGCTTTATCGCTACCGGTTACGATGGCAACTGGTTAAAGGATAACTGGCAATACGATCCTGCTACCAATGCCTGGACACAAGCCCAGAGCCTCAACAGCGGTAAAAGACAAGATGCTTCTGCCTTTGTGATCAATAACAAAGCGTATGTAGTGATGGGAACGGCTAATTCTACACCTGTTACAGATTTTTATTCCTTTGATGGTACCAACTGGACTACCCTCAACTCGATTGCTAATGTAAGCGACGACAGCTTTGATGATGCCTACAACTTTGCCGGCAGTGGCGCAGCTTCTTTTGTCATCAATGGAAAAGGGTATATCACTACCGGTACAAAAGGTAGTTATACCACCGCTACCTGGGAATATGATCCGGCTACTGACCGCTGGGTACAGAAAACAGATTTCGAGGGCGCCGCACGTACTTATGCTACCGGTTTTACCGTGAAAAACCGAGGTTTCGTAGTATTGGGACAAAGCTCCAGTTTACAGCTGGATGATATGCGGGAATTTGATCCAAACGCAGCATATAATAAAAATGACTAAGCGTAACATTATCATCGTTTCCGTAGTAGCCGTTGTGGCGCTGGTGTTCTTCGCCTGGAAGTCCTCCCGCACAGCTGTACAACAGAACGGTTCAGATATGCTCGCCGTAGTAGTAGAGCCCTTTGCGATACACGATGGTTGGGGATACAAAGTAAATGTAGGTGGCCGCACTTATATTTACCAGGACATTATCCCCGGCGTTCCCGGAAACCGGGTATTCCGGTCGAAGGAAAATGCACTGCGGGTAGGAAATGTGGTGGCTGAAAAGCTGACCCACCATAAGATTCCTTCTATGTCGCAACAGGAGTTGGTGCGCATGGGAATACCGGAAGCGGAATAATTATTTACGATAAATGAACCTTTGGAACAGGTTGTTTGCAATGCCACGCATTAAAAACAACACTGATCCAAAGGTTTAATCCGTTAATGTATTTTAAGCCGATTTTAAGTTCTTTATTAAATTTAACAATACCTTATAGAGGATTAACAAACTTTAACACAAGTCTAACCCTATCTAATGTAAGTTTATCGCATCAAATTACATGATGCTAAATTTCAAACGCATTCTCAAAAGTCGTCCCTTCCTCATTTCCTTGCACGTCCTGGGATGGGCATGCTTTTTATTCTTCCCGTTTTTCATTTATCGTATACAGATCATGCATACTGGTTTCTTTTTAAAAGAGCTGGTAGATAACTTGTTCCTGATTGGTATTTTTTACCTGAATATTTATGTGCTGATTCCCCGGTATTTCAACAGGAGCAAAATTGTTACGTACCTGTGCAGTATAGCCCTGTTAATTATTTTTATTACGGCACAACAGGCGGTGCTCAATTTCTATTTTTTCAAACATTTGGGCCCCCGGTCTGCGATGATGGCAGTTCATCTGGGCCAAAAAAGTAATACGGTATCAGTAACATCTGATAGCTTTCCTCCGTTTCACCATCGTCGCATGTTTTTCAGTGCCCGGGCTTCCATGATGGAACCGGGATTTGTAACGCATAGAGAAGCACACGACACGGTAGGAGGGGCTGTATCGGTGGCAGCAACCGGGTTTTTGCCGGTGCCTCCTCCCCATATTTTCGAGGAAGGGCCTACGTTATGGGAATACCTCTTTTTCCCGGAGGTGCTCAGAAGATCAGGCTTTTTTGCGTTGCTGATGTTATTTATGAGTGGATTCATCAAGATTGCGCTGGAATGGTTTAAAAGTGAAAAACAACGGGAAGAGCTGAAAGTGGAGAAGTTAAATGCGGAATTAAAATTTTTAAAGTCGCAGATCAATCCTCATTTCCTGTTTAACTGTTTAAACACCATTTATTCGCTGGCGCATAAACAGTCTTCGCAAACGGAACACGCTATTTTGAAGCTATCCACCATCATGCGATACATGATCTATGAATCCAATGAGGCCAAAGTGTTACTGTCGCAGGAGTTGAAGTACCTGCATGATTACATAGAAATACAACGATTGAGATTACCGAAAGATATTGACATCCGATACCAGTTAAATGGCGATGCAGATGGTTTGCAGATTGAACCGATGTTACTGGTGCCTTTCGTAGAAAATGCGTTTAAACATGGTATCAGTTATACAGAGGAATCTTTCATCGATATAGATGTGACGACAACAAATGATATGATCAGATTAATAGTTAAAAACAGTCATTTTAAAGAGCGTGTGGCAGAGAGGGGAGGCATAGGTCTTGACAATGTACTGAAACGCCTGGCATTGCTCTATGAAAACAGGCATGAGATTAATATCAGCGAAACGGAGAACCAATTTATTGTAGATCTTAAAATTGTGTTGAACAAATGATCAAGTGTATTGCTGTGGATGACGAACCGCTGGCATTGGAAATTATGGAAGATTATATCCGTAAGGTTCCATTCCTCACCCTGGCGGGTAAATTCGAAAACGCGGCCACCGCGTTGCGCTTCATCCAGGACGAGCCGGTTGACCTGGTATTCCTGGATATCAAAATGCCGGATATCACCGGTATCCAGTTCCTCAAGTCATTGAAATATCCACCGATGGTAGTATTCACTACGGCATACGGCGAGTACGCGCTGGATGGATTTAATCTCGATGTGGTCGACTATCTCCTGAAACCGGTTCCTTTCGAACGTTTCCTGAAAGCAGCGGCCAAAGCCAGTGAAACCTGGTCGGTTTCCCAGCAGAAAAATGTGTCGGCCATGGGTAACACCGTACCCATGGAAGCCGCCTGGGTGAATGACTACATCTTCATCAAAACAGAGTACAAGATCATTAAAATCAACCTGGAAGACATCCTTTTCATTGAAGCACTGAAAGATTATACAAAAATTTATACACATAATTTGCCGGTACTTACCCTGCGTAGCCTTAAATCGTTTGAAACACGTTTACCCGCAGATAAGTTCATCCGTGTGCACCGTTCTTACCTGGTATCTCTCAACAAAATAAATTGCGTGGAGAAAAATACCGTCATGATCGCCAATCAATCTATCCCTATCTCTGATGGGTATAGGGACCGTTTTTACGACGTGATTAACCGAAATTCGTAAGGCGCGGGGAGAAGTTATACAACATAAAGCCACTGTAGCGGAAATGTCAGCAGGATGTAATATTATCACATTCGCTAATGTTTCCGCTACAGTGGCTTTGTGCTTTTCCTTTTATGCTTTCCGCTTTTTTTCCGAACTTAGCCCTCTTTTTAAACCATACCACCATTAATTAATTATTCTTTTATCAAAAACCACCATGGAAAGAATATACTTCGACAATGCAGCTACCACGTCGCTGGACCCGGCAGTATTAGAAGCTATGCTGCCATTTATGACGGAAAAGTTCGGTAACCCTTCCTCTATCTATTCTTACGGACGGGAGTCAAGATTGGGTATCGAAAACGCACGCAAATCAGTAGCTAAAATACTGAATGCACATCCCGGGGAAATTTTCTTTACCTCAGGTGGTACAGAAAGCAGCAACACCGCCATTACTGCCGCGGTGAGAGACCTGGGTTGCAAACACATTATTTCCTCTCCCATTGAGCACCATGCCACCCTGCACACCGTAGAGTACCTGCATCATCATGATGGGGTAGCCCTTTCCTTTGTGAAAGTGTTGCCTACCGGTCATATTGATATGGAACACCTGCGCGAACTGCTGCAAAATTCCACCGAAAAATGCCTGGTCTCCCTGATGCACGCCAACAACGAAATCGGTAACCTGCTCGACATTCATGCGGTAGGTAATCTCTGTAAGGAGTTTGATGCCATCTTCCACTCTGATACCGTGCAAACGGTAGGACACTACCCGTTCGATCTGCGAAACACGCCTGTACATTTCGTTACCGGCGCCGGTCACAAGTTCCACGGTCCTAAAGGAGTAGGTATCCTGTACATCAACGAAAACGTAAAGATTACGCCTTTCATCCAGGGAGGCAGCCAGGAACGTAATATGCGCGCAGGTACAGAAAATCTGTACGGTATCATCGGGTTTGCCAAAGCACTGGAAATTGCTACAGCCGAGCAGGAAGCACATAGCGCTCATATCAACGGGCTGCGTATGTACATGGCCGAACAGCTGCAGCAGCATATCCCGGGGATAGGCTTCAACGGCGACCTATACGGCAAAAGCCTCTATACCGTATTGAACGTGGCATTCCCTAAATCGGAGAAATCAGAGATGATCCTGTTCAACATGGATATCAACGGCATCTGTGCTTCCGGTGGCAGTGCGTGTACCTCCGGCGCGAATGCCGGCTCGCACGTTATCCGCGCCATCAACAGCAACCCCAACCAGATAGCTGTCCGCTTCTCTTTCTGTAAAAACAACACCAAAGCAGAAGTAGACCAGGTAGTTGCCAAGCTGAAAGAACTGATATAAGCGGTCCCCTGCTGATCACATAAAAAGGAAAGCGGCGAATGATACCATCATTCGCCGCTTTCCTTTTTATGGTCAATGCCATTAGTGCATAAACTCCTTGATATCCTGCATGATCCGCTTGGCAATATTATCTGCCGTGGTTTCATTCTGGCTTTCCGCATAGATACGGATAATAGGTTCGGTATTGGAGGTACGGAGATGCACCCAGTCCTTGTCGAATTCTATTTTGAGTCCATCTTCTGTATTGAGTGGCTGGTTTTTATACTTCTCCTTAATTTTTTCGAAGATAGTTTTCACATCTACCCCTTTATCCAGCTCTATTTTATTTTTAGAGATGAAGTAATCAGGATAGCTGTTACGCAGCGCTTTGATGCTCTTCTTGCTGTGTGCCAGGTGGCTGAGGAAAAGGCCGATACCGATCAGGGCATCCCGGCCGTAATGCAGATCCGGTACAATGATACCACCATTGCCTTCTCCGCCTATTACCGCGTTAGTGTCTTTCATTTTCTTCACCACGTTCACTTCTCCCACTGCGGAAGGCGTGTATTGGCCGCCATGCTTCAGGGTTACGTCTTTCAACGCCTGGGTAGATGACATATTGGAAACGGTATTACCTTTTCTTTTGCTTAATACATAGTCGGCCACCGCTACCAGGGTGTATTCTTCCCCGAACATGCTGCCATCTTCACATACAAAGCACAGGCGATCCACATCCGGATCTACCGCAATACCCAGGTCGGCATTGGATTTATTGACTTCGTTGGAAAGTGCCGTCAGGTTTTCTGCCAGCGGCTCAGGATTGTGACTGAATTTGCCGGTAACTTCCGGAAACAGCACTTCTACTTCTTCCACGCCCAACGCTTTCAACAGGGGCGGAACAAACAAAGCGCCGGTAGAATTTACCGCGTCTACTACAATCTTGAAATTACGCGCCTTAATAGCAGGTACGTCTACCAGCGGATAGTTCACCACCAGGTTTACGTGCTTTTGCAGGTAAGAATCATCTACGGTATAAGTACCGAGCTTATTTACATCCGCGAAATTAAAATCTTCGCGTTCTGCAATGTCCAGCAGGGTAGCGCCGTCTTCGCCGGAAATAAATTCGCCTTTACTGTTCAGTAATTTCAGCGCATTCCATTCTTTCGGATTATGGCTGGCAGTAAGAATAATACCGCCGGCAGCATTTTCCATGGTTACGGCCAGCTCTACAGTAGGAGTGGTAGATAAACCAAGGTCAACTACATCGATACCTAACCCGTTGAGGGTAGATACGACCAGGTTTCTCACCATCTCGCCGGAAATACGGCCATCACGGCCGATTACCACCTTACGGTTTTCTGTTTGACGGCTCAGCCAGGTGCCGTATGCTGCCGTGAATTTTACCACATCTAATGGAGAAAGTCCCTCGCCGGGCTTACCGCCTATGGTTCCGCGTATGCCGGATATCGATTTGATCAGTGCCACAAGATTCAATTTTTAAAGGAAGGCAAATATAAAAAAAAGCATTCCAGAAATCCTAATTATCAAAAGCGGAAGGCGGAAAGCAGAAAGCAGAAAGCCCCCGAAGCGGTTGATCAGCGAGTTGGTTAAGTCATTTATCGCTTTTTGCCCGCTTCGGGGGCTTTCTGCTTTCCGCTTCCCGCTTTTTCGATATATTTGCAGCTACGCTTTTCAAAAAACAGCTATACGTTACATGCAATACTCGTGGAAGAATATACCCCGGTATATTCGTTATGTGTTTGTTCAAACGCTTTACCTCTTCCTGTTGATGGTAATGTTCAGGGTAGTTTTTTACCTCTTTTTCTTCAAAACAACCATCACAGACCATGCAGCGATATGGAAAGCCTGGAACCTGGGACTCAGATTTGATCTGCGTCTCGCCCTTTACCTCACTATACCCATCCTCCTGCTGGCCCTGATTACCCGGAATAAATTTTTTACTTCCAAAGCTATACGGCGCACCAACGTTATTTATTTCTTTGTTGTTTACCTGCTCCTGACCCTGTTTTATATACTGGATCTGGGACACTACGACTACCTGGGCTTACGCCTCGACCCCTCCGTATTAAGGTTCCTGGCCAAAGGAGAACGGGCCGACAATGCCCGCATGGTATGGCAAAGTTACCCGGTAGTGAGAGGCGTACTGGGCATCATCGTCTTTATGTTTCTCTTATTCCGCCTGCAAAAAGCTACCTGGAAGAAGTTTGCAGCCCAACCCCCGGCATATCTCCGCAACTGGCCTTACACCGGTTATGTAATTGGTCTGGTTTTGCTGTTTGGCGCCGGATGCTATGGTAATTTCGCTTATTTCCCGCTGCGCTGGAGCCAGGCCATGTTTAGCCGCGATAATGGCATTACCAGCCTGGGACTTAACCCCATATTGTATTTTGCGTCCAATTTTTCTGTGAAGGGAGATACCTATGACCTGGAAGCTACTAAAAAATATTACCCGTATATCGCTGAATACCTGAAAGTAGATTCACTGAATCCCAATACCCTCAGCTATGTACGTACCATTGTCGCCGATGCGTCTAAACCCAGGCTCAACGTGGTGTTGGTGATGCTTGAATCTACCGGTGCAGCAGTTACCAGCATGTATGGCAACCCGATGCAGGCCACGCCTCATATGAAACGACTGGCCGACAGCGGTATCCTGTTTAAGAACTTTTATGTACCCGCCATCAGTACGGCGAAAACGGTATTCGGTGTGCATACCGGGTTGCCGGATATCACTTCGGTGAAAACGGCCAGCCGACACCCGAAAATGCTGGACCAGCGTATTGTAATGGACCAGTTTAAAGGATACGATAAATTATACCTGCTGGGGGGTAATACCAACTGGGCCAATATCCGCGCGGTATTTACCAACAACGTGGAAGGTATCCGTATCTATGAAGAAGGTATGTACAAATCCGGTAAAGCCGATGTATGGGGGATTGCCGACTACGACCTGATCACGGAAGCCAGCGCCATCTTCAAAGCTGATAATGATAAGAAACAACCATTTGTCGCCTTTCTCCAGCTGGCAGACAATCACCCGCCTTATACCACGACCAGTGGCGGCGGTGATTTTAAAAAGCTGACAGAGAAAGACATTGATATGAACACGTTCAAAAAATCAGGATTTGTATCGATCGATCAGCTGAACGCCCTCCGGTATGAAGACTACAACGTAGGCCACCTGATGGACATGGCCCGAAAAGATGGTTATCTTGATAATACCATCTTCGTATTCTTCGGAGACCATAACTGTGTGCTCAACCCTTACAGCTTTATGCCGCTGCCGGAGTATGAGCTGGCCAGTGGCGGTGTACACGTAACTGCGTTTATGTACAGCCCCCAACACCTTGCGCCGCAGGTGGTGACTACGCCCGGCAGCTTGCTGGACGTATATCCTACGGTAGCCAAAATGGTGGGCATACCTTATAAAAACTATACCCTGGGGATAGACCTGTTCGACAGTACCCGGGTAAATAATAAATATGTGTTCCTGACAACGATGCGTAACCAGATGGCACATTACGCAGTGATGGGCAACCGGTATATGTACGAAATCAATATGGTGAACGACTCTACCGCGTTGTACGACCTGAAAGGGGATCCGTTGAAAAATATCAAGGCGCAACAACCGGATACGGCAAAAAGCCTCGATAATTTAACACGCGGCTTTTATCAAAGCACCCGATATTTGATGTTTAATAATAAAAAATAGCTGTTTGGCAACAGGTCTTTAGCCGTTGGCGTTTTAGCGCATTTGCTGAAACGCTAACGGCTAAAGCTTACCAGCCAGTAACTGCCACAATTATGGAAGTAGATAAACTTTGGTTTAAGGATTGGTTTAATTCTCCCTATTATCATTTGTTGTACAGTCATCGTGACGACAGGGAGGCGGCGGCTTTTATCGACAAGCTGCTGACTTACCTGCATCCCGCTGCCGACGCAGAAATGCTGGATGTGGCCTGCGGAAAGGGCCGTCACGCCAAATACCTGGCCGACAAAGGCTATAATGTAACCGGGATCGATCTGTCTATCGAAAGCATTAATGTGGCAAAAAAATTGGAAAACGACCACCTGAGCTTTTTCCAGCATGATATGCGCTTACCTTTTTGGGTCAATTATTTCGACGTAGTATTTAACTTTTTTACCAGCTTCGGCTATTTTGACTCGCAACGGGATAATGACAATGCGTTGCGAACGCTTAAGAATGCGATGAAGCCTGGCGGAAGACTGGTACTGGACTACCTGAACAGCGAGTATGTGGCTGCGCACCTGGTAACAGATGAGGTGAAGGAAGATGAGGGAGTGGTATTTGATATCCACAGGGAGCTGAACGATCATAAGTTTATGAAGCAGATCAACATCCTTGATAAAGTGAAAATGCGCAGGGCCGCTTATACTGAAAGTGTAAATGCCTTTACCCGGGCGGATTTTGAGCGTATGTTTGTCAAACAGGGGCTTCAGATAACGGAAATTTTCGGAGATTATCACTTTAACAGCTACGATGCGCAGCGCTCACCGCGACTGATTATCGTAGCCACAAAATTATAGCCATGCTGGAATCTATTCTCCGTGAGGATCTTAGACTATTCTTTCATATCAATGGCCAATGGCACAACGCATTTTTAGATGCGCTGCTGCCTTTTGTGCGGGAACCTTATGTATGGGCGCCGTTATACCTTTTCCTGGGTTTGTTTGTAACTATTAACTATGGCTGGAAAGGGCTGTTCTGGATCCTGTTTTTCCTGCTTTGCTTCGGGGTATCCGATCAGGCCAGTTTATACCTGAAGGGTGCTGTGGGAAGGATACGACCCTGCCGGGACCCGGTAGTATCGCATTATGCACGGGTGTTGGTGGTATATTGTCCGATGAGTGGCAGCTTTACTTCCAACCATGCGGCCAATCATTTTGCCCTGGCAACCTTTTGTTTCATAACTTTAAAATCAGCTTTTGACCGGTATGCCTGGTTATTTTTTGCATGGGCAGCTATTGTTGCCTATGCACAGATCTATGTAGGCGTGCACTATCCGTTAGACGTATTGGGAGGTGCTTTACTGGGTATTTTAATCGGGCTGCTCAGCGGTAGTTTCTTTCAACGCCGTATAAGACTGGAGCCCGAACTCGCATCATGAACTGGAACTATCTGATATTAATACTGGCTGCCACTGTTGGCGGTGGGTTGATTCCCATGACTATCAAGCGTGTCAGCGCCAACTTTTCTATTTACCTCCTGGCTTTCACGGGGGCTTTCCTGTTTGGTGTGGTGATCATGCACCTGCTACCGGAAGTATATCATGAGCTGGGGCATCAGGCTGGCGTATATATTGTGCTGGGTTTTTTCCTGCAGGTGTTTTTGCAGCAACTGTCGCATGGAATGGAGCATGGGCATACTCATTTGCCACAAGAACATCACCATCACATTGCGGTAACACCGCTGCTGCTGGGACTTTCCATCCATGCATTCATGGAAGGCATTCCCCTGGGCTTCAAATATGATGATCAGTCGGCATTACCTTCCCTGATGGCAGGGGTGGCGGCGCACAAAATACCGGAGGCCCTGACCCTGATGACGGTGATGATACATGCTCATAAGAAACGGTCGGAATTATGGAGTATCCTGGTATGTTTTGCCCTGGTAACCCCCATAGCAGCTTTGCTGGCGGGTTGGATGGGTAACCGTTTTGAAGTGGTACAGCACTATCTCCTGTATGTAGTGGCATTGGTAGTGGGCGCTTTCCTGCATATTTCCACCACCATCTTTTACGAGAGTGGTACGAAACATCATGAACTCAGCCGGAAGAAGGTATTGGCCATCGCCATAGGGCTGCTATTGGCATTTCTTACCCTGATATTTGAATAATTCTTTATTTTTAGGCTCATATATGGAAGTCGTCATTATCCTCATCCTTATTTTATTGAATGGCCTGTTCTCGATGTCGGAGATAGCAATGGTCTCGGCCCGGAAAAACCGGTTGGAAAACCAGGCCAATAAAGGGGATGAAAAAGCAAAGGCCGCACTGAAGCTTGCGAACAGTCCGGACACTTTTCTTTCTACTGTACAAATTGGTATTACCCTGATCGGCATCTTACTGGGTATTTACTCTGGTCAGAACATCAAAGCTGATGTGATGGCCTGGCTCAACACCTTTCCGTTGATACAGCCTTACAGCGGCATGGCTGCTACTGTTATCATAGTGATTGTCATTACCTACTTTTCCCTGGTATTGGGCGAACTGGTGCCCAAGCGCATTGGTATGGCCAAGCCGGAATCCATCGCCAAAACAATGGCCAAACCTATGCAGGTGCTTTCCTGGCTTACCTATCCTTTCATCGCGTTATTGTCTGCCTCCACCAATGTACTGGTGAAGTTATTCAGTGTACAGACCGGCGAACCGCATGTAACGGAAGAAGAAATTAAGGCGATTATCAACGAAGGCACCAGTTCCGGCGCCATCGAAGAAACAGAGCAGGAAATTATAGAAAGGGTATTTCACCTGGGCGACCGTAACATCACCTCCCTGATGACGTACCGAAACGATATCACCTGGCTGGATATTAACGAGGCTACTGGCAGTTATCACCAGAAAATCCACGACAGCCTGCACTCTGTATACCCTGTGTGCGACGGGCAAATAGATAGTATTAAAGGGTTGATCACCATCAAAGACCTGTACCGGGTGGCCGATAAATCGGTTCCGCTGGCAGATATGATCCGGAAACCTTTGTTTGTACCGGAGAATAACAGCGCCTACCAGGTACTTGAAAAGTTTAAGGAAACCCACCTCCACGCTGCGTTTATTGTAGATGAGTACGGTACTTTCCTGGGAATGATCACCCTGAATGACATCCTGGAAGCGATTGTGGGAGATATGCCGGAAACCGCCGATGTGGATGATTATGAAATGGTACTGCGGGAAGATGGTACCTGGCTGGTAGATGCCCAGATCCCATTTTATGATTTCCTGGAAGAATTTGATAAGGAAGACTGGATGACCGAATTTGAGCAGGATTTCGATACCCTTGCCGGTTTTATCCTGCATCACCTGGAACATATACCGCAAACCGGTGAGAAATTCACCTGGCGCGATTTTACCTTTGAGATAGTGGACATGGATGCACATCGTATCGATAAAGTGCTGGTTACACCGCCACCTCAAGCAACGGAAGAGTAAAGCCTGTTCCCCAAAACGAAAATAAGTAGTAACCACATACGTAAATACCCGGAAATCGGGACAGAGGGTTGTTAATTATTTGGATAAATCCAGCTTTATGCTAATTTTGAGCACTTTTTTACATATACAAATAATTTAATTTAAGATAAAATGGTTGCAATAGGAAGTAAGGCACTGTCCCTGGAAGAAGTGTACAGGGTGCTTTTGGGTGGTGAAGAACTGACGCTGGAAGCAGCAGCACTGCAACAGGTAGAAGCCAGTTTTGTATTCCTCGAAAAATTTTCAGCAAAGAAACTGATTTATGGTATCAACACCGGTTTTGGTCCTATGGCCCAATACCGCATCAGCGATGAAGATACCTTCCAATTGCAGTATAACCTGATTCGCAGCCATAGCTCCGGTATGGGCAAATGTATGTCGCCTCTGCATACCAAAGCATTGATGATTGCACGTTTGAGCAGTTTTATGCAGGCGCATTCCGGCATCCATCCGGAAGTAGTACACCTGCTGAAAGACCTGATCAATAAAAATGTATACCCCTGTGTATTCGAACACGGCGGCGTAGGCGCCAGCGGCGACCTGGTACAGCTGGCCCACCTGGCCCTGGTACTGATCGGCGAAGGCGAAGTGTGGTATGAAGATAAGTTTCAGCCTACGGCAGAAGTATTTGAGCGGCTGAATCTCAAGCCTATCGATATTCATGTGAGAGAAGGCCTGGCCATTATTAATGGTACCTCCGCTATGACGGGTATAGGACTGGTAAACCTCATTGAGGCTAAGAAGCTGTTGGGCTGGTCGATAACCCTGTCGGCTATGATCAATGAAATAGTAGAAGCATTTGATGATCATCTCTCTGCAGAACTCAATGCGGTAAAAAAACACGAAGGACAGCAACAGATAGCCGCCAAAATGCGGGAAATCCTGAAGGGCAGCAAAATGGTACGCCATCGCCCGGATCACCTGTATAAAGAGCTGGAAGAAGAAATATTTAAAGATAAAGTACAGGAATACTATTCCCTGCGCTGCGTACCACAGATCCTGGGTCCTGTGTATGATACGCTGGCACAGGCAGAGAAACTGGTAGTGCAGGAATTGAATTCCGTGAGCGACAACCCGGTAGTAGATCATCACCTGGAAAACGTGTTCCACGGCGGTAACTTCCATGGCGATTATGTATCGCTGGAAATGGATAAGATCAAGATCGCTATCACCAAGCTGTCGATGCTGGCTGAAAGACAATTGAACTACCTGATGAATGAAAAATTGAATCACAAATTCCCGCCGTTTATGAACCTGGGTAAACTTGGCTTCAATTTTGGAATGCAGGGTGTACAGTTTACGGCTACCTCTACAGTGGCGGAAAATCAAACCTTGTCTTTCCCGATGTATGTACACAGTATTCCCAACAACAACGATAACCAGGATATTGTGAGCATGGGGTGTAATGCCGCCGTGATGACGAGCAAAGTAATAGATAATACCTTCCAGGTATTGGCTATCCAGGTAATGACGATGCTGCAGGCGGTAGATTACCTGCAATGCCAGGATCGCCTGGCAGGTTTCTCCCACAAGGTGTACGAGGAAGTGAGAGCAATTTTCCCTAAATTTATTGAAGACAGCCCGCGTTACAAGGATCTTCAAAAGATTAAGGAGTACCTGCTGAAAAACGTACCTGTGCAATGCTAAACAGCGATGAAAGGTTAACCATTATTTGAGAACCGAAATATGTAATTCATGAAATGTGCATTAGTAACCGGTGGGTCGAGAGGAATAGGCAGGGCAGTATGTACCAGATTGGCCGAAGCAGGATATCATATACTCATTAACTACAAAGGCAATGAAGCAGCGGCACAGGAAACCCTGGAAGCCGTGAAAGCCAAAGGCAGCACAGGTGAGCTGTTGCAGTTCAACGTAGGCGATGCTGCCGAAGTACAGCAGGTGCTGGGTAGCTGGCTGGAAAATAATAAAGAACAACAAATAGAAGTACTCGTTAATAATGCCGGCATCCGGGAAGATTCCCTGATGTTCTGGATGAACGAAGCGCAATGGACCAATGTGCTGAATATCAGTTTGAATGGTTTTTATTATGTTACCAAACAGGTACTGAACCAGATGCTGCTAAAGCGTTACGGACGCATTATCAACATGGTATCATTATCTGGTATTAAAGGTCTTCCGGGTCAAACCAACTATTCTGCTGCGAAGGCCGGCGTTATCGGTGCTACCAAAGCCCTGGCACAGGAAGTGGCAAAAAGAGGCGTCACTGTGAATGCAATTGCCCCCGGCTTTATCAAAACAGACATGACGGCAGAACTCAACGAAAAAGAGCTGGCTGCGCAGGTGCCGATGAACCGTTTTGGTACACCGGAAGAAGTTGCCGAAGCAGTAGCCTTCCTGGCTTCCAAAGCGGCCGGGTATATTACCGGCGAGGTGCTGAATATCAATGGAGGATTGCACACGTAAACTGTCACTAATAGCAGATAGCTATTAATGTTATAAATTATCGTATTGTAAGTTAGCGGAATAAATGCTATCGGCTTATGAACAGAGTAGTGATCACTGGGTTGGGAATCTACTCCTGCATCGGAAAGGATATGCAGGAGGTGAGGGATTCATTGTATGCGGGTAAATCCGGTATTGTACTGGATCCCGAAAGGAAAGCCTTTGGCTATCGTTCAGGGCTCACCGGCGCTATACAGCGGCCGGAGCTGAAAGGATTGCTGGACCGCCGGGCCAGGCTGATGATGCCTGAGCAGGCGGAATTTGCGTATATGGCTACCCGTGAGGCATTGGCCCAGGCCAATATGACGCCCGAATACATTGATAAAACCCCGATAGGACTCTTATATGGCAACGATAGTTCTGCTAAGCCCGTAGTGGAAGCGAACGATATTATGCGGGCCAAAAAAGATACGATGCTGGTAGGTTCCGGTTCTGTGTTCCAGACCATGAATTCTACCGTGAATATGAACCTGGCCACCATTTTTAAGCTGCGTGGCGTGAATTTCACCGTCAGTGCTGCCTGTGCCAGCGGTTCCCATGCTATTGGGCTGGGGTATATGTTTATCCGCAATGGAATGCAGGATGCGGTGATCTGTGGAGGCGCCCAGGAAGTAAACCTGTATGCGATGGGCAATTTTGACGCCATCGCGGCATTTTCTACCCGCGAGGATGATCCTACGCGTGCTTCACGCCCGTTTGACCGCGATCGCGATGGCCTGGTGCCCAGCGGTGGCGCTGCTACTGTGATCCTGGAAAGCCTGGAGTCGGCCCAGCGTAGGGGAGCTACTATCTTAGGCGAAGTGCTGGGATATGGCTTTTCTTCCAATGGCGGTCATATTTCCAACCCTACAGTAGACGGGCCGGTACGTTCCCTGCAAATTGCTTTACAGGACGCGGGGCTACAACCCGGTGATATTGAATATATTAATGCACATGCCACTTCTACCGCCGCCGGCGATGCCAGTGAGGCAAAAGCAATTCATGAAGTGTTTGGCGGATCAAAGCCATATGTCAGCTCCACCAAATCTATGACCGGCCACGAATGCTGGATGGCCGGCGCCAGCGAAATTGTATATTCCATGCTGATGATGCAACACAGCTTTATTGCACCCAATATTAACCTGGAAAACCCCGACGATGATGCTGCCAGGCTAAATATTGTGACTCATACACTTGATAAAAATTTTAATATATTTTTGTCTAATTCCTTTGGCTTTGGCGGAACTAACTCTTCTCTCATCGTAAGAGGGTGGAATGGAAAATAAATATCCTTAACTTTGGCCCCTGGATCAGGATCGTTAGACCAACACAAAGTAAAAATATTTTAAAACGAACCTATATCTGATTTCACACAATATGGACATTAGAGAAATTGTAACTGTTACGAATAAGTTCCTGGTAGAGGAGTTTGAAGCAAACCCCGAATCAATCAGCCCGGAAGCGAATATGAAATCCACGCTGGATCTCGACAGCCTGGATTATATCGACATGGTGGTAGTCATAGAAGATAACTTCGGATTTAAAGTAAATCCGGAAGATTTTCAATCTATCGTTACTTTCCAGGATTTCTACAATTATGTAGCTACTCGTGTACAACAAAAAGAACTGGTATAATGCCATCCTGGCAAGGAAAATCAAAAGGTAGTAAGTTCGGATATAGTTGCTTTGTTTTCCTGCTTAAACATGGAGGAGTATGGCCGGCTTATCTGTTATTAAGATTTGTGGCCTTCTACTATTTTGCATTTTCCTGGAGTTCTTCCGCACCCATTTACCGTTATTTCCGCACCAAAATAGGATTTGGCAGGTGGCGTTCCCTGCTCAGCCTGTACCGCAATTATTACATATTTGGCCAAACCCTCATCGACAAGGTGGTGGTAATGGCGGATATGGCCAATCCATTCACCTTTGAATTTGAGGGCGAACATTACCTGCGGGAAATGGTGTCCGGCGGTAAGGGCGGCATCCTGTTGAGTGCCCACCTGGGCAACTGGGAAGTAGCAGGCCACCTTTTCAAACGCCTGGAAACCCGTATCAATATCGTGATGTTTGATGGGGAACACCAGCGGATCAAGGAATATCTTTCCGGCGTAACCGGCGACCGGAACATGAATATTATCGTGATTAAAGATGACCTGTCACATATCTATGCCATTAACGACGCGCTGAGTAACCAGGAAATGGTATGTATGCACGCCGATCGCTTTTTACCAGGCAACAAAACCATTACCATTCCTTTCCTGGGCCAGGATGCCCGTTTTCCTATGGGCCCGTTTTTGCTGGCAGCCACCTTCCGGGTGCCGGTATCCGTAGTATTTGCCTTCAAGGAATCTGCTACCCATTATCATTTTTATGCCACGGAACCCCGGCAATATCACGGCCGCCGGAACGAAGGAGTGGAAACCGCACTACAGGAGTTTGGCCGCCAGGTAGAAGAAAAAGTGCATCGTTACCCTGTTCAGTGGTTCAATTATTACGATTTTTGGGAATAAACCGTGTTTATACTGTTAATAATTTCGTATAATTCTATTTATTTCGTGTTACTTTTTTAATAATAACTTGTGCAGATGTTTATTCATACAGACGATATTACCGCGTATATTCCACAGCGTGCACCAATTGTAATGATCAGTGGTATCCTGGAAGTAGATGGCCCGCTAACCCGTACCGGATTGCATATTGCACCCGACAACATTTTCGTGGAAAATGGCGTACTCACTGCTCCCGGCCTCATGGAAAATATCGCACAAACCGCCGCCGCCCGCATCGGCTACATCGCCAAGCAACAAAATACACCCGTTCCCCTGGGATTTATCGGCGCCGTAAAAGACCTGGAAATACTGGAATTGCCGCCGGCAGGACAGATGATTGAAACCTCTACCGTAATAGGCAGCGAAGTATTTAACGCGACCATGGTAACCGGAAAAGTGATGTACGAAGGACGTGTAATGGCACAATGTGAAATGAAAATCTTCATCAATCCCCAACTATAATATTTAATACTATGAACTGCAGAAAATTTATCGCACTCTCTGTAGCGTTTGTGGGCATGCTCACCTATCATGCGAACGCGCAAAAACTGAAGAATTTCCTGGAAAACAAGGATTCTTCCTTCCTCTGGCTGGGCGTAGACTTTACCCAGGCCCGCCTCATCGGCGATGCCGGCGCTAAGGTAGACCAGATTGTGGAAACCGACTTACCTGCCATCAACCAGGTTATTGTGAATGAAACAAAGAAATATCAAATCCCGGATATGTTCCACCGCGAGAAATACAATACCAGTATTACACTCGTGAATAAACATAATGATGGCCTGAATAAAGACGCTTTTAAGTCTGACGAATCTGCCGACTTTGAACGCCTGAAACCTGAAGACATTACCAAAGTGGTAAAATCTTACGATTTCACCGGCAGACATGGCATCGGTGTATTGTTCGTGATGGAAAGCATGAGCAAAACCAAAAAACAGGCTTCCATGTATGTAACCGTGATCGATATGGATCGCAAAAATGTACTGATGACAGAACGTTATGTAGGCGATACCAGGAAAATGGCGTTTGGATGGCGTAACTACTGGCTCGCACCCATTAAAGATGTGATGGATAGCGTGGACAGCGATTACAGTAAACTGAAAGATAAATACGCTAACGCAGTTGATCCGGAAGAAGAAAAACCAGTAGCACCGGCTCCTAAAAAAGAAGCTAAAACAGGCGTAGCTACTAAAGAAACCAAGAAACCAAAAAAGAAAGGATAAATTATGATACTGACCGAATGCACCAACATACTGATACGATTTAATGAAGCAGATCCGCTGGGAATAGTATGGCACGGGCATTATGTGCGGTATTTTGAAGACGGCCGGGAAGCGTTCGGAGAAAAATACGGGTTACGTTACCTCGATATTTTTGAGAAAGGCTACACGGTTCCTGTAGTAAACATACAATGCGATTACAAACGTTCCCTGCGCTACGGCGACAGGGTGGTGGTGGAAACCAGGTTTGTGGACGACATGGCCGCAAAAATTAAATTTGATTACATGCTTACCAACCCGGCAACAGGGGAAGTAGTGGCGAAAGGATCTTCCGTTCAGGTATTCCTGGACAAGGAAACTTCTTCGCTGCAATTGATTGCCCCTGCTTTTTTCCTGGAATGGAAAAAAGCGCATGGGCTGGTATAACCAAGGGTATTATGCAACAGGTGTATGTAGTAGCGGATAATATTGTGGGGCCTTTAGGCAGTACTACCCGGGAAAACTTTGACCAGGTATTAAAAGGCAACAGTGGCATAGGACGGCAGGAAAATGCAGCTTATGCCGCTGCGCCGTTTTATGGGGCTATGATGGCCCCCGGGCAGCTGGAACGCTATACCGCCGCTTATCCCGTAACTGGATATACCAGGTTTGAAAAATTGCTGGTCGCCTCTATATCAGATGTGCTGCAACAAACCGGTATTTCCCTGGAGGATCAACGTTGTGGTCTCATTATTTCTACCACCAAGGGAAATATTGAGCTGTTGGAGCAAACACCGGAAGGTGATACGCCTCCACTGGCTGATATGCAATTGTATACCACCGCCACAAAAATAGCGACGCATTTTAAAGCCGCTAACCAGCCGGTAGTGATCAGCAGTGCCTGTATATCTGGCCTGGTAGCCATTTTAACAGGTAAACGGCTGATCGATGCCGGCCGCTATGATCATGTAGTGGTAGCCGGCGCCGATGTGCTCACCCGCTTTGTATTATCCGGCTTTCAGTCGTTCCAGGCGGTGAGTGCTGTTCCCTGCAAACCCTTTGATGCCCATCGTACCGGGGTAACTTTGGGAGAAGGCGCCGCCACAGTGTTGCTCAGCAAGGATCGCGGCCACGCGTCGTTTTCTTTGGGGGCCGGCGCTATCAGCAACGATGCCAACCATATTTCCGGCCCTTCCCGCACCGGCGAAGAGCTGGCAGCCGTGATGAAACTGGCGTTGCACAATAGTGGACTGCAGCCAGCGGATATCGGCTTCGTATCGGCACATGGTACCGCTACCCTGTACAACGACGAAATGGAAGCCAAAGCCCTGCACCATGCTGGCCTGGCATCCGTGCCGGTCAACAGCCTGAAAGGATACTATGGCCATACCCTCGGCGCTGCCGGGTTGATAGAAGCCATTATCAGCATGCAGGCCATGAAAAATGGGGTGATAATACCCACCAAAGGATTTGACACTCCCGGCGTCAGTATGCCGGTAAACATTTATAACACCTTGCAGCAGCAATCATCCGCTCATTTCCTGAAAACAGTATCAGGATTTGGTGGCTGCAATGCCGCCATGGTCTTTAATCTTAACAGCTAAATAAAGTTATTGTCGTGTTTAATAAAGAAACAAAAACAGCACTGGAAGCGAAAGAAGCGGCATTACGGCTGGCATTTGCTCCGATTGCCTTTCAGGCTACCAGGGCCCTGCGTGATATGGGCATCTTAACGGCGGTAAGTAACAGCCGCTCTGCCGGTATTACCATCGAAGAAATCATGGAACAAACCAAGATGTCGCGCTATGCCGTAAGAGTGCTGCTGGAAGCAGGTTTGGGCATGGAACTCCTCATCGTAAATGACAAGCGTTATACCCTTACCAAAACAGGTTACTTTATTTTACACGATCGCCTTACCCAGATCAATATGGACTTTTCGCAGGATATCTGCTACAAGGGCATGAATCACCTGCAGGAAAGTTTGAGAGAAGGTAAACCAGCAGGTTTACGTGAACTGGGCCCATGGGACACCATCTATCCGGGCTTGTCGCTGCTGCCGCCGGAAGTAGGTAAGAGCTGGTTCGACTTCGACCACTACTACTCCGACCTGGCCACTCCCGCCGCCCTGGATATTGTGTTTGAAAACAAGCCCAAACGTTTGCTCGACATTGGTGGTAACACCGGCAAATGGGCGCTGGCCTGTACCGCCAAAGATCCCGAAGTGGAAGTCACCATTTTTGATTTACCGGGACAGGCAGGACTGGCACAACAGAAAATGAAAGATGCCGGTGTAGAAAACCGCGTTCATTTTCACATCGCCAATATCCTGCACGAGGAAGTGCCCTTCCCTAAAGGCTTTGATGCCATCTGGATGAGCCAGTTCCTCGATTGTTTTTCTGAAGCTGAAATCGTATCTATCCTGAAACGTTGCCGCGAAGCGCTCAACGCAGATGGAACCATTTATATACTGGAACCTTTCTGGAACCGCCAGCAGTTTAAATCTGCCGCATTTTGCCTGCAACAGACATCATTGTATTTCACCGCGATGGCCAACGGCAATAGCCAGATGTATCATACAGACGACTTTTTCCAATGTATTGCAGACGCAGGATTGCGCATTGTGGAAGAAAACGACCAAATGGGTATCAATTATACATTGCTGAAATGTAAAAAAGCAGAATAATTATATCATCTATAACTCCCAAAATCGATCTCTTATGAAGACTGAACAAGTTGATGTATTGGTAATAGGAGCAGGCCCGGCAGGAACAGTAGCTGCTTCTATTATTCATCAGGCGGGATATAAGGTAAAAGTGGTAGAGAAGCAAAAGTTTCCCCGTTTTGTAATCGGCGAAAGCCTGTTGCCACGCAGCATGGAAGCATTGGAGGAAGCAGGATTTATTGAGGCCATTAAGGCAAAAGGTTTCCAGCAAAAGTCCGGCGCTAAATTCGTAAAAGGGGATGCACTGTGTGATTTTACTTTCCAGGAACAATATACGCCAGGATGGACCTGGACCTGGCAGGTAACCCGTGCCGATTTTGATAAGACATTGGCCGATACAGTAGAAAACATGGGAGTACCCGTAGCCTACGAAACGACCGTTACCGGTATTCGCTTTAACGGTTCCGATTCTATAACAACGATAGAAGATAAAGATGGCCAGCAGTCTGAGATAGCAGCCCGCTTTATCGTGGATGGCAGCGGCTATGGTCGTGTGATACCTAAACTGTTTAACCTGGAAAAAAATTCCAATCTCCAGCCCCGTAAAGCGTTATTTGCCCATACGGTGGATGTACGCCGTTCCATGGCCGATGAACCCAATCGTATTACGGCAGTGGTGCATAAAAAAGGCGTTTGGATCTGGATCATTCCTTTCGCTACCGGGATCACTTCCCTGGGATTTGTGGGAGATCCGGAATTTTTTGAACAATATCCAGGTACGGATGAAGAAAAATACAGGGCGTTACTGGAAGCGGAACCCTATACCAGAGAGCGTTTCCGCGGTGTAGAGCTGGTATTTGAACCAAGGATATTACAGTCCTGGTCGGCCACTACTGATAAGTTTTATGGAGATGGATTTGTGCTGACAGGTAATGTGACAGAATTTCTGGATCCGATTTTCTCTTCTGGTGTAACTTTGGCCTGTGTTTCTGCACAAACCGCTGCAAAACTGGTGATCCGGAAACTGAAAGGAGAAGCGGTAGACTGGGAAAAGGAATACATGGAACCAACCATGCAGGGCGTAAATACATTCCGCTCCTATGTAATGGCCTGGTATGAAGGAACGCTGGACACTATTTTCTTTAAAAAAGACGCTGATCCGGTGATCAAAGGGCAAATATGTTCAGTATTAGCAGGTTATGTTTGGGACATGAGCAATCCGTTTGTGAAAAACCATGACACCGCGCTGAAACGGCTGGCCAGGACCATCGAATTAACGGAAAAATTAAAAAGCAGTTCTGAGATTGAATAGCGAGTTGGCATATATTACAGGTAGTTGTATCATTCGGCGTAACCAGGTGTTCTTAAACGGCGCCTTATTATGGGAAGCAGATCCGGGGCTGGAGCTCACAGATTTTCTGCGGGCGGGATATGATCGTTTTTCCGGTCAGTATCCGAAGTTTCACAAAATGGATGCCCTCAGCAAATTAGGTTGGCTGGCGGCAGAAGTATTGCTGGAAAATACAGAAATTCACAGTCTCCCGCCAGAGCAGGCCGGTATGGTATTATCCAACCGGAGCAGCAGCCTGGATACCGATCTGCGTTACTATGCCACCGTGAAGGATTTTGCCAGTCCTGCGTTGTTCGTATATACTTTGCCCAATATTGTAATGGGGGAGATATCGATCCGGCATGGTTTTAAAGGAGAGAATACTTTTTTTGTAACTGATGCCTTTGACACCATGCTACTGAGTACTTACCCGGCGCAACTGCTGGCCGAAACACCGCTGCAGGCCTGTATTGCCGGTTGGGTGGAAGTAATGGACCAACAATATGAAGCAGCATTATTCCTGGTAGAAAATAAACAGCGGGATAACGCCATCGCCTTAACAGCGGCGGCGTTATCATCGCTGTATCAACAATAAACAGTTAATAACTTTAATCAAATTACAGTGGAAAAGTTGATGGCGGATCTGAAAGCGCAGATCATAGAACAATTGAATTTACATGAGGTAGCACCGGAAAGTATCGGCGATGATCAGCCGCTGTTTTCCAAAGAAGGGTTGGGGCTTGATTCTATCGATGCGCTGGAACTGATTGTATTGCTGCAACAGCATTATAACATCCGCATTGCCAACCCTGAAGAGGGACCAAAGATTTTTCAGTCCGTACGTACCATGGCTGAATACATTACTGCCAATCAAACCATCAAGGCATGAGTGAAAAGGTGTGGATAGCAGGTGGTGGTGTGATCAGCGGTATAGGGCTGGATGTACCTGCCTGTATACAGTCGTTCCGCGATATGCAACCAGGAATGGCTGCTATGCAGTACCTGCCTTCCGTGCATCGCAATACCTTTCCGGTAGTGGAAGTAAAAGCCGATAATGCTACCCTGGCCAATATGGCCCGCATGCCGGAAAATATCAGCCGTACAGCCCTGCTCAGCATGATTGCTGCCCGCGAGGCGTGGCAGTCCACCGGGTTGGCAGATATTTCCCATTACCGGGTAGGCTTTGTGTCTGGTAATACAGTGGGAGGAATGGATAAAACAGAAGATTTCTTCCCGGATTTCCTCGCCAATCCCCGCGGTGGCCGTTTGCACCAGGTAGCTCACCACGAATGCGGTAGCATTACTGAGTTGGTAGCCGATATGCTGGGTATCCGGCATCATGTGTCTACCATCAGTACAGCCTGTTCTTCCGGCGCTAATGCGCTGATGTATGGCGCCCGCCTGATCCGCAATAATATCGTGGATGTAGTGATTGCCGGCGGTACCGACTCGCTCACCCGCTTTACCCTGAATGGTTTCAATACCCTGATGATCCTCGATCAGCAGCCTTGCCGCCCCTTCGACGACACCCGTACGGGACTTAACCTGGGCGAAGGCGCGGGGTATGTGGTGCTGGTATCCGACAGCCTGGCCGCTCAATTGCAGCCATGGTGCCGCCTCAGCGGCTTTGCCAATGCCAACGATGCTTATCATCAAACGGCTTCCTCCCCGGATGGCACCGGTAACTACCTGGCCATGAAGGGAGCGCTGGATATGAGCGGCGTACAACCGCAACGGATAGGCTATATCAACTTACATGGTACCGGTACACAAAACAATGATGTATCGGAAGGAATAGCGATCAACAAACTCTTTGCCCCGCATTTCCCGGCCATGAGCTCTACCAAGTCATTCACCGGGCATACATTGGGAGCCAGCGGGGGAATAGAGGCGGTGTTTTCGGCTTTAGCGGTAAAAGAGGGGATCATCTATCCCAATGCCCGTTTTGAGCACCAAATGAAAGAATTACCATTTGCACCGGCTACTACTTTTTCTACCGGCCATGACCTGCAACACGTCATGTCTAACTCGTTTGGGTTTGGTGGAAATTGTTCCAGCCTGGTATTTTCTAAAGTGTAACGCTGCTAAAAAGTTAACGACTACATGAATATCTACATCAATGGCACCGGTTGTATATCTCCGCAGGACACTGCGCAGGGAGGGCCTTTGCTGGCTGCTCCCCGGGAATATGAACAAGTGAGGCTGGCCACCGTAGATCCGGATTATAAGCAGTGGATTGACGTAAAGCAGATCCGTCGTATGAGCCGCGTGGTGAAAATGGGCGTGGCGGCAGCCAACCTGAGCCTGGAGGCTGCCGGCATCACATTGCCGGATGCCATCATCACCGGCACCGCCTACGGATGCCTCGACGATACCGGCGTGTTTTTAACCAAAATGGTGAACCAGCAGGAAGAAATGCTGACACCAACAGCCTTTATACAAAGCACCCACAACACCGTAGCCGGGCAGATTGCCCTGCTGCTGGGATGTAATGGGTATAACAATACTTTTGTACACCGCGGATTTTCTTTCGAAAATGCCCTGCTCGATGCCATCATGATCTTAAAAGAAGGCACAGCAAAACATATACTGGCCGGTGGCATGGATGAAATTACCAACTACAGCCACCAGGTATTGTCCCGTTTCGGCATTTACAAGAAAGCGCCAGTAAAAACAATGGAGTTGCTCAACAGCCCAGATACCGGCACCATTGCCGGTGAAGGCGCCGCATTTTTTGCGTTGGGCATTACAAAAGACCCAGGCACCGCAGCTGAGTTAACAGGGGTAAGCACCCTGTATAAACCGCTATGGGAGGGAGAAGTGATTGGCCATATCATGAAATTCCTGGAAGATCATCACTGCACACCCGCCGATATAGACCTGCTGGTAACCGGCAGAAATGGAGATATTGACCAGGATGAAATGTATGAAGAAGTAGCCGCCGCCTTGTTTCCCGATCATGCAGAAGCCAGCTTCAAACATCTTTGTGGCGAATATCCTACCGCAGCGGCCTTTGGACTATGGATGGCCAACGCTATTATCGCGGAACAAGCCGTTCCGGAAGCTGCCGTATTCTACGGTCATGCGCCACAAAAAATCAACAGGATTCTATTGTATAACCATCACCAGGGAACACACCATTCCTTTGTACTCCTCACCGCATGCTGAATAACAGGATTGTAAATATCATCGCTGTAGCGAGCCTCCTGGTATTATTATGCCTGGACAAGCTCATGGGGTATGATATACCATTCTGGTATTATGGCCTTCCCATACTGATTTACCTGCCCTTTACCATTCACGGTGCTATCAATATTGAAGCGAACTTCTTTATGAAGGTACAATGCCAGGCAGATACGACGGAGAAGGTAGTGGCCCTGTCTTTCGATGATGGCCCGCAAACGGAATATACCCCTGTTATCCTGGATATCTTAAAGGAAGAGCAGGTGCCTGCGGCATTTTTTTGTATCGGAAAAAATATTACGGGCAATGAACCCTTGCTGAAACGCATTTGCCAGGAAGGACATGTAATAGGTAACCACACCTATTCCCATCATTTCTGGTTTGATATGAAACTGTCGTCTAATATGCTGACAGACATGCAGCAGATGGACGCGCTGACGGTAGATGCTACCGGTCTGCACCCACGGTTGTTTCGTCCGCCTTATGGCGTTACCAACCCCAACCTGGCAAGGGCGGTGAAAGCAGGCAACTACCTGCCGGTGGGCTGGAATATCCGCTCGCTCGATACCGTAGCCAAAGATGGGGAAGCATTGTTACACAGGATATTAACGCAACTCAAACCCGGCGCCGTTATCCTGTTACATGATACCTGTAAGATAACCGCCGCTATATTGCCACAACTGATCCGCGATATCCGCCAACGGGGATACCGGCTGGAGAGAATTGATAAAATGTTAAATGTGAGAGCTTATGTGTAAATGGATTTTATTGTTGCTTTGCTCCGTAGCAAGCCTGCAAATGCAGGCGCAAACAGGATTTAAGCCGGTGGCCGACCTGGCCCCGCTGAAACAGCAGTTTGCTGCCGCTGCGCAGCGCACCCAGAGCATTCAATGCGATTTTGTACAGGAGAAAAACCTGAGCATGCTGTCTGATAAAATTGTATCTAAAGGCAAGTTCTGGTTTAAGAAAGATAATAAGGTAAGAATGGAATATATGCAGCCATCCTATTACCTGCTGGTCATCAACGGGAAAGATATCCGGATTAAAGATGCCCAGAAAGAAAATAAAGTGTCTGGAAAGAGCAATAAACTGTTCGAACAAATCAATAAAATTACCGTCGACTGCGTACGCGGAACAGTACTGGATAATACCGACTTTACAACCAAGGCTACAGAAAATAGCCAGTCCTACCGCCTGGAGCTGACACCGGTAAACAAAGTGATGAAAGAATATTTCAAAACAATTGTGCTGCTGGTAGACAAACAAGATTATTCTGTATCTAAAATTACGATGGCAGAATCGTCTGGTGACGACACGACCATTAGTTTTTTACATAAACAGCTGAATGCAGCTATTGCCGATGCGGTATTTTCAGTTAAGTAGTATCGCCTGGATCGCTTTGCTGATGACCAGCTGCCGCTCTGTTTACAAAGGCTTACAGCCCGCCACCGGTGATGTAAACTGCATCCGGCAATTCAGTCCGCAGTTTACGTCTTCGCTGTATAGTACGCAGGTCGACATCTTAAAGCATCATCTCAGCGGCCTCCTGTTTTTTAAACAAATGCCGGATAGCAGTACCCGCGTAGTATTTGCCAACGAAATGGGATTTAAGTTCTTTGATTTTGAATTTGATAAAAACGGGCAGTTCACCAAACACTACCTGATGGCCAAAATGGATAAGAAAGCCGTGGTGAAAACATTGCAGCAGGATTTTGCACTGGTACTGTTGCACCCGGATCTGACCCAGGCGCATGTAGCCACAGATAGCCGTTACCGTTATGTGGTGTTGCCAACGGAAAAAGGAAACAACTACTACATCACTGATACTACCTGTACGGAGCTGGTAAGAATAGAGAAATCATCCCGCCGTCGCCCGGCTGTTACGGTGTGGATGCGGCATTACACGAATGGCGTGCCCGATTCGATCAACATCCGTCATGAGCACTTCAAATTCAATATCTCCCTGCAAAAGGTAGAAAAATAATATCAACATCATTTAAATCATCATACTTCATGTTAGCAGGCAATTTTTATAACGTTACAGCACAATCACAGGAACCAGGACAGGTGACCGCTACCATTGAACTGAATGCGGGACATCCCATTTTTCAGGGTCATTTTCCCGAACAACCTGTGGTGCCCGGCGTATGCATGATGCAAACCGTTACAGAAGTACTGGAAAGCGCACTGCAAAAGAAGGTTACCCTGAAGAAAGCAAACCAGATGAAGTTCCTGCAAATGATAGACCCGGTACAGCAGCCCCTGGTAGATGTATCCGTGGTGTATAAAGAAGAAGAGAGCGGCTGGAAAGTAACGGCTACCCTGAAGCGGGAAGACAAAACATTTATGAAGTTCCAGGGCATATTTAACTAAGTGGCGAACGCACCTACACATAACGATCATTTTGAACGTCACCGCGCGGCGGTGCTGATTCCTACGTATAACAACGCAGGTACCCTCGGCGCGGTATTATCGGAAGTGCTTACCTACACCAGCCATATAATAGTGGTAAACGATGGGGCCACCGATGAAACGCTGGCGGTACTGGAACAGTATCCCGGTCTGCAATTGGTATCGTATAGCCCTAACCGTGGTAAAGGCACAGCCTTGCGCCGTGGGTTTTCCTATGCACTGCAACAAGGATATCACTATGTGATTACCATGGATGCCGACGGGCAGCACTTTGCTACCGATCTGCCAGCCATGGTGCAACAGATAGAAGAGCAGCCGGGGGCATTGATCATTGGCGCGCGCAACCTGCAACAGGAAAATATGCCTGGTAAAAATACTACCGCCAATAAAATATCTAACTTTTGGTTTTGGGTAACTACCGGGTTGAAAGGACCCGATACACAATCCGGCTACCGGCTGTATCCCCTGCTCCGCATGGGGAAAATGAATTTCTTTTGTACCAAATACGAATTTGAAATTGAGGTGCTGGTACGCAGCGCCTGGAAAGGTATTAAAGTGAACTGGACACCAGTGAAAGTGTACTATCCGCCGCCGGAAGAGCGGGTGTCGCATTTCCGGCCGTTCCGCGATTTCGTGCGGATATCAATACTTAATACAGTACTGGTGCTGGTCACTTTCCTGTATATCAAGCCCCGCGACTTTATTCGTTTCCTGTTGAAAAAGGAAAACTGGAAGCGGATGTGGAAAGAAGAAGTGCTGAAAGCGGAAGAGTCTAATGTCAGGAAAGCCGCATCTATAGGCTTTGGCGTATTCATGGGCATTGTACCTATCTGGGGCGCGCAACTGCTGGTGGCGATTCTGGTATCTATTAAACTGAAATTGAATAAAGCATTGGTATTATTGTCGGCACATATCAGCACGCCGCCGTTTACTCCCTTCATTATGTTTGCCGGCTTTTATACCGGTCGCATCTGGATGGGGCAAACCGCGAAAGACCTGGTATTTAAAGATGGTATTACCTTCCAGACCTTCCGCGACAATATGCTGCAATTTATAGTGGGCAGTATTACGCTAGCCGTACTGGCGGGCATCGCCGCCTGGCTGCTGAGTTGGATGTTGTTGGGAATGTTTAGAAAAGAGAAAAAAAATGGGTAGTCTTTTTGTAGCGATATATAACTTTTTTGAACAGCGCAAATTTTGGCTGTGGTGCTGCACCCTGCTCAGCTTTTTGCTCGTGGGATATTTTGCTGCACAAATTAAGCTGGAAGAAGATATCACAAAAATACTACCACAGGATAAGAAGCTGGATAAACTGCAACAGGTATTCCAGGATTCACGCTTTGCCGACAAGCTGATTGTCACCATCTCTCAAAAAGATACTACACAGGCGGCACAACCCGACAGCCTCACTGCCTATGCTGCAGACCTGGCCACACAGGCCGGCGCGCAGCTGTCGCCCTACATCAAGCAAATACAATCGCAGGCACAGGATTCCATGGTCATGGGATTGATGCAGGTGATACAACAACACCTTCCCATCTTCCTGGAAGAAAAAGACTATGTGAAGATAGATAGTTTACTACAGCCTGCTAAGTTGCAGGAATCGCTGCAATACGATTACAACACCCTCATCTCACCAGCGGGACTGGTACTGAAGAAGATGATACAGGCCGACCCGGTGGGCATTTCCTGGATAGGCATCCGGAAGCTGCAACATCTTCAGGTAGACGATCAATATGAGCTGTACGATAACTATGTGATCACCAAAGATCATAAGCACGTGCTGATCTTTATTACGCCGGCTAATCCTCCGGGAGCAACGAAGATAAATGCGCAGTTCCTGCAGGGACTGGATAAGATAAAAGACAGCCTGAACCAGCATTATCCTGGTGTAGCGGCCTCGTATTTTGGAGGTACGGCCGTATCGGTTGGCAATGCCACCCAGTTAAGGCAGGATACCTTTTTAACGCAGGGCATTACCATCGTATTACTGGTGGTATTGATTGCGTTGTTTTTCCGGAAGAAAAGATCGCCGGTACTGGTGATGTTGCCCGTGATTTTCGGTGGCCTCTTTTCACTGGCATGGATATACGTTGTAAAGGGACATATCTCGGTGATGGCCATGGGGGCGGGCGCCGTGGTATTGGGTATAGCGGTGAACTATTCGTTGCATGTATTTAATCACTATCGACATTCGCAGGATATCCGGGAAGTGATCAACGACCTGGCGATGCCCATGACCCTGGGCAGTTTTACCACCGTTGGCGGTTTTCTCTGTTTGCAGTTTGTAGCATCGCCTATGCTGCGCGATGTGGGATTGTTTGCGGCGCTTAGCCTGGTAGGAGCAGCCTTATTTTCATTGGTATTCCTGCCTCATTGGATCGTGATTGGGCAGCATCCACAGCAGCAGCACAAGCACCACGACAACTGGCTGGATAAATTATCGGCTTACAAGCCGGAGAAAAATAAATACCTGGTAGGCGCTATTTTCCTGCTCACTATTGTATTCTTTTATACCGCGCGCAACGTATCCTTTGAAAGTGATATGATGCGCATGAATTACATGACGCCGCAATTGAAGGCCGCAGAAGCGCATCTCAACGCAGTGAATGCTTATATTGCCCAGTCGGTATACGTAGTTTCAGATGGACATAACCTGGAGAGCGCCCTGGAAAACGGGGAGCGGCTGATGCCGGTGATACAGCAGTTGCAGGAGAAGGGAATAGTGAAAAAGTATGCCGGCGTACAGGCGTTACTGTTATCTGAAAAAGAACAACAGGCACGCATTGATCGCTGGAACCATTACTGGCAGGCTGCCGACGCCAACAAGCGGGTGGCTTTAGTCGCCTACCTGCGCCAGGAAGGCGCCCGCTTCGGCTTTAGCGCTACCGCCTTCAATAATTTTGATGAGTTACTGCATAAAGACTTTCAGCCGTTGTCGCCGGAGGCAGTAAAAATCTTACAAAGCGGCAACCTGGGCGATTTCATTATACAAAAGAATGGCGCTACGTCGGTAGTAACGTTGCTGAAGGTAGATCCGGCGCATAAACAGGCAGTGTACAACGCGTTGGAAAACCTGCCTGGTACTACGGTGCTGGACAAGCAATACGCAGCTAACAGGTTGGTAGAGGTGATCAAAGATGAGTTTAACAGCATCGCCTGGATGACCTCTCTGCTGGTGTTTTTCGCCCTGTTGCTGTCCTACGGCCGTATTGAGCTGGCGCTGATTACCTTTATCCCCATGGCCGTGAGCTGGATCTGGATACTAGGTATTATGGGATTGTTTGGCATCAAGTTCAATATTGTCAATATCATCCTTTCCACGTTTATTTTTGGTTTGGGAGATGACTACAGCATCTTTATGATGGACGGGCTGTTGCAGGAATACAAGACCGGCAAGAAAACCCTTTCTTCTTTCAAATCTTCTATTTTCCTGTCGGCCATCACTACCATACTCGGATTGGGCGTACTGATCTTTGCGAAGCATCCTTCCCTGAAATCTATTGCCCTGATATCAATTATCGGGATCAGCACGGTGGTATTGATTTCCCAGGTGATTATCCCGTTTCTGTTCAACTGGCTGATCACCAACCGGGTAAAAAAGAACTACGCTCCCTGGACCCTGAAAGGGTGGACTTTGTCGGTATTTTCCTTTACTTATTTTACGATAGGTTGTCTGTTGTTAACGGTCATAGGTACGGTATTGATCCGCTTAAATCCTTTCAATAAGGAAAAAGGTAAACTATTATACCACCGCATTCTTTCTGCCTATACACATAGTGTATTGTACATTATGGGGAATGTGAAGAAACGCATTGTCAATCCAGCCAATGAGCAGTTTGAAAGGCCAGCAGTGATCATCAGTAATCACCAGTCTTTCCTGGACATCCTGGTATCTACCATGCTGCATCCCAAGGTAATATTACTCACTAACCAGTGGGTATGGCGTTCGCCGGTATTCGGGGCAGTAGTGAGGCTGGCCGACTATTACCCGGTGGCTGATGGGGCGGAAGGGGCTATCGAGAAATTAAAACAACGTGTGGCAGAAGGTTATTCCATCGTGGTATACCCTGAAGGTACCCGTTCTCCCGATCCTGTTATCAAACGGTTTCATAAAGGCGCCTTCTATATTGCAGAGCAACTGGGCCTTGATATAGCACCAATTATCATTCACGGTACCGCCTATACGATGAGTAAGGGCGATTTCCTGCTGAAGGATGGTACGGTAACGGTTAAATACCTGCCACGTATTACGCCACAGGATACTTCCTGGGGAGATAACTACAGCGCACGTACGAAAAGTATCAGCCGGTATTTCAGGCAACAGTATGAAGTGCTGCGGGCCGAGATAGAAGTGCCGGAATATTTCCGGGAACAGCTGAAGTATAATTACATTTATAAAGGGCCGGTGCTGGAGTGGTATATGCGGGTAAAAACCGCCATGGAAAAGAACTATGCATTGTTTCATGAATTACTCCCCACAAATGGTCGCATCCTGGATATAGGCTGTGGCTATGGTTTCATGGATTATATGCTTACCTGGACAGCCCCAGGGCGTGAAATTACCGGTATTGACTACGATGAAGAGAAAATAGCTACAGCGGCCTGGTGTTACCAGAAGCCGGGACAGCTGCAGTTTATGCACGGCGATATTTCCCAAACGCCGTTTGAAAAATACGATGCCTTTATTTTAAGTGATGTATTGCATTACCTGCAGCCTGCGGCACAGGAAGTCCTGCTGCAGCAATGTATAAGCAGGCTTACCCCGGATGGTGTTATCGTGATACGCGATGGCGACAGCGACATGGCTAAAAGGCACGAAGGCACGAAGTTTACAGAGTTTATGTCTACAAAAGTGTTTGGATTTAATAAAACGGGTAATCAGCAGTTATCGTTTTTTTCCGCTTCACATGTGCGTAACCTGGTCAGCAAATATGGTGCGGTAGCGGAGCAGATAGATAATACCCGGTACACCTCGAATGTAATATTTGTGATAAAAAAACTTCCCCAAAAAAATTATGCACAGCTATGATGTCATCATTATAGGCAGCGGCCTCGGAGGCCTTGTTTGTGGCGCTATCCTCAGCCAGCACGGGTACCGTGTTTGTATTTATGAAAAAAACCGGCAGGCAGGTGGTTGCCTGCAAACCTATTCCCGGGAGAAAGTCATCTTTGATTCAGGCGTACATTATATTGGTGGCCTGGCTCCGGGCGAAAATCTATATAAAGTATTTAAATACCTGGGCATCTACGATAAGCTGAAGCTGAAACGCATGGATATGGACGGTTTCGATCATATCAGTTTTGCCGGGGATGATAAAATATACAAACTGGCCCAGGGCGAGGAAAACTTTATCCGTACCTTGCTGGCCGATTTCCCGGAAGAAGAAGCCGCGCTGCGGGCTTACTGCGATAAGATCAGTGAAGTATGCAGCAAGTTCCCGCTGTACAATCTCCGGACGGGCGATTATGAAGAAAAGCGCAGTGTACTGCAACTCAATACCGCCAGCTACTTGCGTAGTATTACCAGCAACGAAAAATTACAACAGGTATTGGCCGGTAATAACCTGTTATACGCTGGCATGGCCGAAAAAACGCCTTTTTACGTTCATGCGTTGGTGTTAAACAGCTATATGAAAAGCTCCTGGAAATGTGTAGATGGTGGTTCCCAGATAGGGAAGCTGTTGTGCCGGCGCATCCGGGAAAATGGCGGTAATATTATCCGGAATATGGCGGTAACCGCCATCCAGGGCGAAGGCGATCAGGTAGATCATATTGTTTTACAGGATGGTACTCGCGCCCGTGCCACCCATTACATTTCTAATCTGCATCCGGCGCAAACGATGGCGATGACCCATAGCGATACGCTCCGGAGCGCTTATCGCAACCGCGTGCAACAACTGGAAAATTCAGTAGGCGCGTTTGTATTGAACGTGGTGCTGAAACCCGGTACATTCAAGTATCTCAACTATAATCATTATTACCATGCTACCCCTGATGCATGGGCAGGCATCGATTATCGCGTGGAGGAATGGCCGCAGACCTATGCGATGTATGTATCGGCCAGTTCCCGGCATGAAACCTATGCAGATAGCCTGTCGGTAATGACGTATATGCGGTACGCCGAAATGGAACCCTGGCAACATACCATCCATACCGTGCTGCAACCTGAAAGCCGGGGCGCAGCCTATGAGGTATTTAAACAACAAAAGGCAGACCTGCTGATCGATTGTGTGGAAAAGCAATTCCCGGGATTCCGGAACTGTATACAGTCGTATTACGTGGCTACGCCATTGTCGTACCGCGATTATATCGGTACCGGGGATGGCAGCATGTACGGCATTATGAAAGATAGCGCAGATCCGCTACGGACCATGATATCGGCCCGTACCAAATTATCCAATTTGTATCTTACGGGGCAAAACCTGAACTTGCATGGAATTTTAGGAGTGACCATCAGTGGGGTGATTACCTCGGCAGAATTGCTGGGCATGGACTTCCTGGTGGACGAAATTAATCAATCAATACCAATATAAAGTGAAACAAAAGAAACGAAGCGGCTGGAACAGATTCGGACGCACACTTTTATATATCATCGGGTTTTTCTTGCTGCTCTTTGTAGGGCTGGCCATTTACCTGGTAGCCGTGAGCAAAATGCCGCCGCCGGTGGTGGCAGACCAGCGCGCATTGCAGCTGCAACGCAAAGAGCTGGACAGCACCTGTTATACGCTCGGTAACAACTGGTTTCGGAAAAGCAACAGCGGCCTGTATGAAATGTACGTAGAAGGTGCGCCTTTTGAACGTGGGGTGATTAATGGCAAACTGTCCGGCGAGTTGATCCGCCGCCAGGAAGACGTGTTTGTGGCCCAGTTCAGCAAAATGGTGCCCTCCAAGTTCATGCTTCACTTCCTGAAATACTTTATAGGCTGGTTTAACCGGGATCTGGCCAGCCATGTGCCGGAGGAGTTTAAGGAGGAAATTTATGGAGAATCATTTTCTGCCTCTCCCAACTACGATTACATTGGTACCAACTATGCCCGTTTGATGAACTATCATGCGGCACATGATATCGGCCATGCGCTGCAAGGCATGATGCTGGTAGGTTGTACGTCTTTTGGCACGTGGAATGACCAGTCGGCCGATAGCAACCTGATTATCGGGCGCAATTTCGACTTTTATATGGGCGACGATTTTGCGAAAGAAAAGATGGTCGTTTTTTATCGCCCGGAAAAAGGGCATAAATTCATGTTTGTGACCTGGGGTGGTTTTACAGGAGTGGTATCCGGTATGAATGACCAGGGCCTCACCGTGACCATCAATGCCGCCAAAACCAGTGTGCCTACCGCAGCAGCTACGCCGGTATCGCTGGTAGCCCGGGAAATCCTGCAATATGCAGGTAATATCTCCGAAGCCTGGAATATTGCCAGCAAGCGGGAAATGTTTGTATCGGAATCTTTCCTGGTTGGATCGGCGGCTGATAATAAAGCGGTGATCATCGAAAAAACGCCGCAGGGCATGGATATGTACAGCTCTGGTAAAAACGCCATTACCTGTACCAATCATTTCCAGGGCGATTCACTCGGTAACCTGGTTTCCAACAAGCTGCAGATGAAAGAAAGTGCATCAGCATACCGTTATGAAAGATTGAAAGAGCTGATGCAGGAAAACGGGCCTAATACAGTACAGAAAACGGTGAATATCCTCCGCGATCGCGGAGGTTTACATAACGCCAATATTGGCCTGGGGAATGAAAAAGCCATCAACCAGTTGATTGCCCATCATTCCATCGTATTTGAACCTAAAAAACGGATGGTGTGGGTATCTACTGCACCCTGGCAACTGGGACAGTTTGTAGCCTACGACCTGAACAAGATATTCAGCATGCACGGCCTGGATTCCGATCATGAGGTATACGATAGTGCGCAAACTATTCCGGCAGACAGCTTCCTGCTATCAAAAGAATATGTTGCCTTCAATACCTACCGGCAGCTGAGAGACCAGATAAAAGAAGGTAAAACGGTAGATATTAACGCATTGATTGCGTCTAACCCTGCATACTATCATACATACGTGCTGGCAGGCGATTATGCGTTTAAGCGCAAAGAGTATGCGGCTGCGAAAAAATATTATGAAACGGGATTAACGAAAGTCATTGCCACCAAAGGAGAGGAAGATCATATCCGTAAACAGCTGGAGTTATGTAATGCAAAATTGCAGGCGAACCACTAAAAGTAACTGTTATGATTATAGGTATTGGAACAGACATTGTGGAGGTGCCCCGCATCGCGGCCAAACTGGCGAAGGGCGAGGGGTTTCGCAACCTGGTATTCACGCCCTATGAAATCACCTATTGCGAAAAACAGGCTGCTCCGGCCGATAGCTATGCTGCCCGTTTTGCTGCCAAGGAAGCCGTGTTGAAAGCTATGGGAACCGGTTGGGGAAACGGCGGTATTAACTTCGATGAAATAGAAATACGCAGCGATGAAGCCGGGAAGCCGGAAGTATACCTGATTGGAAAGGGAGCCGCCAGGTATGCTACCATGGGCATCAAAAAAATATGGGTGTCTTTATCCCATGAAAAAAGCGCCGCCGTAGCCATGGTCATTATTGAAGGATAAATTTTAAGCCGAAGATGTATATACCAGATATTGAATTACAGTCGAAAGCAGCCATCAGGGCTTACCAGGAGAAAGAAGTGTTACGTCTGTTGGGCTACCTGCGTGAATTTTCACCATTCTACAAAGCCTGGTTCAAAAAGCATGACATCGCTGCTGACCAGGTTCGGTCGCTGGAAGCATTTTCCATGATTCCACCGGTAACCAAAGAAGATTTACAGGAACACAACTGGGAGTTTCTTTGCGTAGATAAAAGCAAGATTGCGGAATATACCACCACTTCCGGTACCCTCGGACGCCCCGTTATTATTGCTCTCACAGAAAAAGACCTGCAACGTTTAAGCTACAACGAATACATTTCTTTTTGTTGTGCCGACGGAACAGACAACGATATTTACCAGCTGATGCTGACGCTGGACCGCCAGTTTATGGCGGGTATGGCGTATTACAACGGTATACGTAAGCTCGGCGCCGGCGTATTGCGTGTAGGCCCCGGTGTACCCAGCATGCAATGGGAAAATATACAACGTATACAGCCCACCGTTATCGTAGGCGTGCCTTCCTTTATCGTAAAGCTGATCGCCTATGCGAAAGAACATAATATCGATATCAATAAAACGTCTGTAAAGAAAGCGGTGTGTATTGGCGAAAATATCCGTAATACGGATTTTTCGCTGAATGTATTGGGCAAAAAAATTACAGAACAATGGGATATTAAATTGTATTCCACCTATGCTTCCACCGAAATGCAAACGGCCTTTACGGAGTGTAAAGCCGGCAATGGCGGGCATCATCATCCGGAGTTGTTGTACGTAGAATTACTGGATGAAAACAACCAGCCAGTGGCTCCCGGTGAAGAAGGAGAGGTTACCATTACCACGCTGGGCGTAGAAGGTATGCCCCTGTTGCGTTATAAGACCGGTGATATCTGCCAGTACCATTACGATACCTGTAGCTGCGGCAGGCATACCTTGCGCTTATCTCCCGTAATAGGACGTAAAAAACAGATGATCAAGTACAAGGGTACCACCTTGTATCCGCCGGCCCTGTTCGACCTGCTGAACGATATGGAAGATGTGAAAGAGTTTGTAGTGGAAGTATATTCCAACGAATTGGGTACCGATGAAATCCTCTTGCACCTTTGGCCCCGGGAAGAGTCGGAAGAAATGGACCGCAAAATAAAATCTTACCTCCAGGCTAAGCTACGGGTAATCCCCCAGGTGCGGTATACCGGCCAGCAGGAAATTATGCGTATGCAGTTTCCAGAAAACAGCCGCAAACCGGTGAAGTTTTTAGATAACAGAAATTAGCCATCAAAACCCTATCACCGCTATATCTTTCGGGTTATCCAGCTTCGTGCTTTTCCGTTCACCTCCTACCATTACGTGAATCATATTTGTTTGTGTAGGATGTCTTTCATACAACAGGTTATTTTTTACCTGTACCTGTTTAGGCGCCGGTACATTTTCCGCTTCCAGGAAGCTCCATACGGCGTCTTCTTCTATCTTATAGCCAATAAAATGTAAGGGCACTCTTTTACCATCTAAAGTAATGATAAGATGCCGGGAGAGATAACCGGCAATATAACCCTCTACCTGCTGGCGATTAGCGGGGCGGGCGATGTCGAAGGACGTTTTATACTCCGCCTTGAGTGTATTTTCGAGGTCGTCTGCAAAAATACGGCAGCTTACCTGCAGCTCTTTCTTAGCAGCATCATGCGAAATCTCTGTTACACTGGCATAAAAAGGATGAACGGCTGTTAGCCACAAAGTCATCCACCATTTACAAAATAATAAGCCCACCTCTTTATATTTTTAAATTTACCGGAAGACAAAAATACACTTTAAGCCGCCATATTCTCCGCTCACAATCCCGATTTTTTGGTTCAACACATTTGTATATTGATTTTTGGAGAACATTATTATCTTGTGTTCTTTGAAAATTTAAATACCAGTGAACGCAAATGCAAAGCTGGCAAAGCAATCATAACCAAAATATAGCAGGGCAGGGCAATGGATGAGTTGTATTTTCAGCTGGGATGGCAGCATATTATCAATTGGGACGCTTATGATCACACTCTTTTTGTAATAGCACTGAGTGCTATTTACCTGTTGCGCGACTGGAGAAAAGTACTGGTATTGGTAACCGCTTTTACAGTGGGCCATTCCATTACATTGGCTTTGAGTGTGTTACATATTATCCGCATACCCGGGCCACTGGTGGAATTCCTGATACCGGTCACCATATGCGTCACTGCAGTATCTAACATCCTGAAAAGAGAAGAGGAGCCACAGCATCTGCAACTGAACTATTTCTACGCATTGTTTTTTGGATTGATTCATGGGCTGGGGTTCTCCAATTACCTGAAGAGTTTATTGGGAAGCCAGACCAACATCGTACAACCACTCCTGGGATTTAACCTGGGGCTGGAATTCGGGCAGATCATCATCGTCATGAGCATACTGCTGGTATCTACAACGATCGTGAAAATCAGCCAGGTAAAACGCCGGGATTGGAACATGTTCCTGTCGTCGGCCACTTTTGGAATCGCATTTTTGATGGTTATACAAGGCGTTAGATCGCTGTTTTTTTAATACTGTTTATGAGAAAGAATCTTTACCTCGCCGGGGTATTGTGTTGCAGTATTTTGTCGCTGCAGGCACAGAATAACCCAGGCTCCAACCATGGCAACCGCTTCGAACAGCTGGGCACTATGCTGCAAACACCCAATATGTACCGCTCTGCCTCCGGGGCGCCAGGACCCAAATACTGGCAGCAACGGGCCGATTACGATATCGACGTACAACTGGATGATGCTGCGCAGAAATTAACCGGCGCCGAAACCATTACCTACTTTAATAATTCGCCCGATCCGCTCACCTATATCTGGCTGCAGCTGGATGAAAATGAACACGATCCGAAAAGTGACAACCAGTCTTTCAACGAAAGCCGGATGTCCGATAAGATGACCCTTTCTACACTCAATAGCATCCTGCCACCTAAGCAGGACCTGGGCGTGAAAATCACGAAGCTCACCGATGCAGAAGGCAAAACATTGCCCTACACCATCAACCAAACCATGTTACGGATCGATTTGCCCAAACCCCTGATGCCGGGCGAAAAATATCGGTTTAAGGTATCCTGGTGGTACAACATCTCCGATCGCATGACCATCGGTGGCCGCGGCGGATATGAATATTTCCAGGAAGACAAAAACTACCTCTATACCATTGCTCAATGGTATCCCAGGTTGGCCGTATATTCGGACTTCCAGGGCTGGCAAAACAAACAGTTCACCGGCAGGGGCGAATTTGCCCTCACCTTCGGTAACTTCAAAGTACGCATGACAGTGCCTTCCGACCATGTGGTAGGTGCTACCGGCGAATGTCAGAACTATAAGGAAATGCTCAGCGCAGCGCAATACCAGCGCTGGCAACAGGCACAAAACAGCAAGGAACCGGTGGAAGTAGTGACCCTCGACGACGCAAAGAAAGCCATACAAGGCCACGCCTCCAGCACCAAAACCTGGGTGTATGAAGCACAGAACGTGCGCGACTTCGCCTGGGTATCTTCCCGCCGCCTCATATGGGACGCGTTGCCCACTAACGTAGAAGGCAACAAGGTAATGGCCATGTCGTATTATGGTCCTGAAGCCTATCCGCTGTATCGCCGCTATTCTTCCAAAGTGGTAGCACATACCCTGAAATCCTACTCAAAGCATACCATCCCTTATCCTTATCCCGTGGCTATTTCGGTAGAAGCAGCCAACGGTATGGAATACCCGATGATCTGCTTTAACTACGGCCGTGCTGATAAAGATGGTACCTACTCGGAATCCACCAAAAATGGTATGATCGGCGTCATCATCCATGAAGTGGGACACAACTTCTTCCCAATGATCGTTAACTCCGATGAAAGACAATGGACCTGGATGGATGAAGGATTAAATACCTTCTGCCAGTTTATGGCGGAACAGGAATGGGACAGCAATTTCCCTTCTGGTCGTGGCCCTGCCCATAAGATCGTAGATTATATGAAGATGCCTAAAGACCAGCTGGAGCCTATTATGACCAACTCCGAAAACATTGTGCAGTTTGGCCCTAACGCTTATGCCAAGCCGGCTACCGGGTTAAATATTCTCCGCGAAACCATTATGGGCCGTGAGCTGTTCGATTTCTCTTTCCGGGAATATGCACGCCGCTGGGCATTTAAACATCCTACACCGGCCGATTTCTTCCGCACCATGGAAGATGCCTCTGCGGTAGACCTGGACTGGTTCTGGCGCGGATGGTTCTTTGGCATCGAACCGGTAGACATTTCCCTCGACAGCGTGAAATGGTTCCGCATGGATGGCAATGATCCGGAAAAAACAGCTAAAACTGCCCAGGCAGCCTATGATAAAAACATGGACCATGTTGCCCGTCAGCGGAATAAAGCTGCTGGCGTAAAGTATGCGGTAGACCAGGATACCAGCCTGCAGGACTTCTACAGCAAATGGAACCGGTTTGAAGTAAGCCAGGAAGACAAGGATGCCTACAGCAAGTTCTATAACGGCCTGAGCGCAGAAGAAAAAGCACTGTACGACAGCAAGAAGAACTTCTACCAGCTTACTTTCTCCAATAAAGGCGGACTGGTAATGCCGCTGATCATTGAGTGGACGTTTGCAGATGGCACGAAGGAAACAGACCGCATTTCTGCCTACATCTGGCGCAAGAATGAAAATGAAGTAACCAAAGTATTCGCCAAAGACAAACAGGTAGTGGCCGTAAAGCTCGACCCGTTGCGCGAAACCGCTGATATCGACGAAAGCAATAACAGCTGGCCCCGCGAGGCTGCTCCTTCCCAGTTTGAGTTGTTTAAAGCTCAGGGAGGCGTACGCGGTGCTTCCACCGGCGACAATCCAATGAAAAAAGCAAGAACAAAATAATCGCGCTATTTTATATTTTGTGGCGGCTATCATCCCGGATGATAGCCGCCCTTTTTTTGATATTCATAAAAGCCCGAGTGATGAAATTATTTGCCCGTTTACTGATACTGATATGTTGCGCCCAGGCGGTAAAGGCCGCAGATGTAGACACTGTCGGCATTTACAGCCCCAAAATGCATCGTTCCTACAAATGTGTGGTCATTACGCCCTCCACCTATAAAAACGGCACCCGGCGGTACCCGGTAGTATACCTGTTGCATGGTGCCGGTGGCAACTACGCCAATTGGGTCACCAAAGTGCCTGCCATTAAGGAACTGGCCGATACTTATCAATGTATGCTGGTATGCCCGGACGGAGCCGTTACCAGTTGGTATTTCGATAGCCCGGTAGATAGCAGCATGCGCTTCGAAAGCTATGTATCTACAGAAATCCCTGCCTATATAGATCAGCATTATCAAACAATGCCTGAACCTCATTACCGGGCCATCGCGGGACTCAGCATGGGAGGTCATGGCGCCCTGTTCATCGCCATCCGCCACCCCGAAGTATTTGGTGCTGCCGGCAGTATTAGCGGTGGGGTTGACTTACGTCCCTTCCCCAAAAACTGGGACATTGCTAAACGACTGGGGCCTCCCGGTGCCGCAGGCGCTAACTGGACCGACTATACGGTAATTAAGCAGGTAGAAAAGCTGAAACCCGGCGCCTTGGCTATTATCATCGATTGTGGGGTAAAAGACTTTTTTATAGATGTAAACCGCGAACTCCACAAGAAATTACTGCTGGCCGGTATCGACCACGACTATACCGAACGGCCGGGCGAGCATAACTGGGACTACTGGAGTAATTCTATCCAGTATCAGCTGTTGTTCTTCCATCGTTTCTTCCAGTAAACAAATGCTTATACGCATAAAGAAAGCCGGTTTTCAACAAAACCGGCTTTTGCTTTTGTCCTGTATCTATGAAAATTCGAAAATTTTTGTTCTCTTAAAAAGTCCGTCAACAGGAATGCCAACGGCTGTTAATTTGAATGTGACCTATGTTGAGTGAATGCTAAATGCAATATTTTTTTAAGAATCATTTGGTGATAGAATGCCGGTCCTCAACAGGACCGGCCTTTTTTATGCACGCGATTCAAAATAAAATGTTGATTTATTTTATCGGATCCCACCAGAGATGAGTACCGCCTACGTCTTTTTGTGGTGTTAAGGTGGCAATTGCCTTTTGAATGGCACCAGCATTAGTAGCGTATTCATTGCTCGGGAAAATAGCCCTGCGAACGAAATCGGTAGTACTGATAGCGCCGTTACTGTTATTGATCACTACCGGGAAGAGTTTAGGATAACCGGTTCTGCGGAATTCAGACCAGGCTTCTTCTCCTTCCGGGTAGTTGGCAATCCATTTTTGTGTGATGATGCGTTCCAGTTGCTGGTTAAAAGTAGCAGCAGCATCCCATTTGATAGTGATGGTGCTCAGGTAAGGAGAACCGGTAAGTATATCATTCTGACCAGCCGTGATGGCTTTAGGATCTTTGTACTCATTAGGTTTAGCGGTACTGTTGTTATAGTAAGTAGCCGCGCTGCCCAGCTTGTACTGATCAAAGGAAGCCTGGATGCCGGATTGGTAGTTGGTTTGCGGATCACCGGCTTTGGCCCATCCGCGAATACCGGCTTCGGCTTTCAGGAACCAACCTTCAGCAGCAGTCATCAGTTGTATTTTGCTTTGGAAAATAGCCAGCTTGGAGTATTTCAGGTATCTCTCTTTTGCGTCGATGTTGATACCGTTACGGATACCTTTAAATAAGCCAGCTACAGCCGGATCGGTAGCTGCCTGAAAGAATTTAGGCAAGCGCGGATCATTGTAGCCACCCATGATAGATTCTGCCGGAGCCCCCATGCGGATATCACCCCAGGAATCGTTGATGGTATTCAGCGGGTGCGTGGTAGCGCCAATATCTACCAGGAAGTTGTCGGCAGTACCATCGGCCAGCAAGCCGCCGGCATTGGCCAGGGCAGCTTCGCCCTCTGTTTTAGCTTTGGTAGGATCAATATTCACAACACGCAAAGCAAGCCGTAAGCGCAGGGTATTGGCGAACTTCAGCCACTGGATGTATTTGCCACCGTATACGAGGTCCGCTTTCCCAAATAAAACGGATTGTTGCTGATCTTTGATCGGCGTGAGAATATCGATCGCTTCTTTCAAATCGGCGAAGAAAGCATAATAGGCGTCTTTCTGACTGTCTAAATCTACGGTACCATCTGCATTAGGCTGATTATACTTGGTGTAGATAATAGGGCCGTAAATATCGCTGATACGATGCATGGCCTCTACCTTCAGGATCTGCGACATGGCATACGTTTCGGGGAATTTAGATTTGGAGTAGTTGCTCGCTTTGTAACAAGGGTTCATTACATTGCTGTAAGCAATTCTCCAGGCAGCGCTGGTCCATCCATCCAGCAGGTTATAGCTGAGGTTATTGCTGTTGCCGGCAAATGGCGTGGCCGACATCATATAACCACTGAATACATCTCCCAGCAGGTTTTGCTGCAATTGAAAATCCGGCACCGGGAGATACAAGTAAATACTGCGTTGCGCCTGTTGTAATTGTGCCGCTACCAGCGCAAAGTCGCCCTGTAAATCAGCATCGGTAGACCCATACGGGTTTTTGTTGATTTCCTCGAAGTTCTTGGTACAGCTGCTGAAACTTAATAAGGCAGCGGTTAGGACCAAACCTATTTTTTTATATGATTTAAAATTCATGGCTCAATTTTTTTGTGTGCTGAATCAGGTTAAAACGTAGCTTTCAGGTTCAGTCCAAAGCTGCGGGTAGAAGGCAGACCAAATACATCCACACCCTGAACACCGTTATCTGTACTCATGCTCATTTCAGGATCGTAAGGCGCTTTTTTGGTGAAGAAGAACAGGTTACGTCCTACCAGGCCTACTTTCAGGTCTCTGAGCACATTGTTGTGCATCGGAATGGTGTAACCAATGGCCAGCTCTCTCAAACGCACGTTGGTAGCATCATACATGTAGTATTCAGTGATACCGGCGCGACCGGCTACACCACCATAAAATACTGCTGCAGGAATCTTGCCGGTGAATTTACCGCCACTGGCTTTGGTAGCATTGAATTCTACACCACCATTGTCGCGGGCATCTGCGGTAACTTTAGATACGCCATATTCATCCAGCATAGCCTGTGTAATACTCATTACTTTACCACCAAAACGACCGTCGATCAGGATGTTTAAGCTGAATTGTTTCCAGCTGAAACTGTTGTTCCATCCCAGCAGGAATTTAGGAGTAGGATTACCCAGGAAAGACAGCGGACCATCGGCTGGCAAAGGCTTGCCATTATCATCTACCAGGATGCTGCCGTCTGCTCCACGTTTGAAAGCACGACCGTAGATATCACCGAAGGAACTTCCTTCATGTAATTTCAGTGCATAGCTGTTTACATTGTCGCCTTTAGGAGTAATGGTATAGTCGCCTTTCAGCTGAGGAGCCAGTTCTATCAGCTTGTTCCGGTTATGGGTAAAGTTGAAGGAGGTTTGCCAGTTCAGGTTTTTGCTTTTGATAACCTGGTAGCCCAAAGTAGCTTCTATACCGGTGTTTTGCACGTTACCTGCGTTCACGAAGGCATTAGGATATAAATAACCTGCGGAGATGGTAAAGTCAAAATACTGGTTTTTAGTATGCGAGTTATACCACGTAATATCGAAGTTTAAGCGGTTGTCAAACATTCTCCATTCTGTACCAAATTCAACGGAAGTGGTCATTTCCGGTTTCAGCGGTAGTCCCAGGTAAGCGCCGGATGTATTGGAGGTCAGCGTGCCGGAAGTAATGGTATTTACCGGCAGGGTAGCAAATGGCGCCACGTCATTACCCACTTTGGCATAAGAGCCACGCACCTTACCATAGTCTATGAATTTAGGCATATGGAAAATGTCGCTGAGGATGGCGTTTAAACCGCCGGAATAATAGAGATACCCCTTCTTGGCATTCGGCGTGTAAGCCAGGGTGGAAGACCAGTCGTTACGGGCGGTTAAATCCAGGAATACTTTCTGCTGGAGATTGAAACCAACGGTTCCAAATACAGACTGGAGCTGTCTCCTGGTGCCGGTCGGTATAATTTTAGCGGCCGGGCTCAGGTTGATGTTACCAACATGGAATATATTGGCAAAAGCCAGGTCAGCATCTTTGGAATCGATGAAGTTACGATCCTGTTTCAGGTCTGTAATGCTGGTACCTGCGGTGAAGTTGAAGCCTATTTTATCAGAAATTTTAGGACTTCCTACAAATAACAGGTCACCATAATACTGTGTGCTGGACAGGTAATCGTAGGTATAACGACCATTGGCATCCGCAATAGTGGTTTGTGTACCGGCATTCGCTTTTAATTCGTATTTATCCCAGGCTTTATTCACATTACCACGGGCTTGTACGCTTAACCAGTCAGTGAGCGTATAACGCAGAGCCAGGGAGGTGATCAGGTTATCCTTACGGTTTTCGGTGACGTTCCTGTTCAGGATCCAGTAAGGGTTCTGCTGGGAGTCTTGTCCGTCCAGTTTTTTATCAATATTGAGGTTCCACCAATCCTGCACATACATGTTACGGGTAGGAGAGAAGTATTCATAATTGTTCTTGTATTGATCGAAGTTTAAACCTCTTGGAAACAGGTATAAGCCCGTCAGCGCATTGTAATATAAACCGGAAGTAGGGCGGTTATGCGCATTTTGCGTGGTCATTTGCACGTTCGCATCCAGGTTCAGTTTATCGTTCAGGAAATTGGCATTTTCCCGGAAATTGAGGGTGTGTTGTCCGTATTTAGCGGTAGGCACAATACCCTTGTTGGCGGTATTGGAGTAAGAGAAATACGTCTGTGCCTTTTCTGTACCACCGGATACGTTCACGGAGTTGATCCAGGTAGTGCCCGTCTGGAAGAACTTCTTTACATGATCAGGACTGCTGCCTTTATCGCCCCAGCTATACAGGTTGCCCGGAGAGGATTGCAGGTAAGAATATTGCAAGTCCGGACGATAGGAAGGCTGGTCGATCGTAAAGTTAGACGAGTAGATGATCTTTGCCTGTCCTGCTTTTCCTTTTTTGGTGGTGATCATGATCACGCCGTTGGCTGCCTGGCTACCGTACAACGCTGAGGCGGAGGCGCCTTTCAGCACGTTTACACTTTCGATGTCATCGGGGTTAATGGTACTGAGGATATCGCCACCATCGCGACCACCGGAGGAAGTACCGGAGGCCTGGCCCCAAAGATCGCTGGGTTGCGCACTGGTGAAATTGGCAATGGGTACGCCATCCACTACATAAAGCGGTTGGTTTTCACGGATAGATTTCTGTCCGCGTAATACTACCCTGGAAGAACCGCCCACACCGGATGCACTGCGGTTGATCTGTAAGCCAGATACTTTACCGGATAAGCTGTTGATAACGTTTGTTTCTTTTACAGTAGTCAGATCCTCTCCTTTTACCTGTTGGGTAGAGTAGGTGAGATCTTTTGCTTTGCGTTGAATGCCCAACGCAGTTACTACCAGTTCATTTAATCCTTTAACGTTGTCATCTAAAGACACGTTGAGCGTAGCGCCGCTGCCTACTGCCGCTTCTTTTACGGCAAAACCTACGGAGCTGAAAACCAGTACATCGCCGGTTTTGGCGTTGATATGATATTTACCGTCTGCACCAGTTTGTGTACCTCTTGAAACACCTTTCACCTGTATCGTAACGCCGGGCAATGCATTGCCCTTGCTATCGCGTACGGTACCGCTGATTTCCCTGTCCTGTAAAATACTACGGAATGAAGTGGTGGGCGAATAGCGATAGCCGGCGGCCTTCGCATACGCACTGTCTGCTAAGATGGAAGTGAGCGCAAGACCGGTCATAGCACACACTTTCATAAGGCGTAGGTTTTTTTTCATACTTGCCTTTTTTTTGGTTAATAAATGGGATTTGTATTGTTGCATTAAACTGACCATTTTTAAATAGATCAAGGTGATGAATAGTTGTTCATACGCGTCGGATACAGGACGTACAAAGCCGTTAGCATGGCAGATACCATCCTGTTATAGTTGTTTGTAATATTTTTAGTCAATAGCCGGACTCATAGGTACGTGCAAGGCCTCATCGCGTGTGGCAATGTCTATTCGGGTTGAGTCCTGTTATGTGTTTTTCTTACATGAAATGTTGTTTTTTATAACGTCTGTTTTTTTACAGGCTGCATAGCTAAAAGCGCCGAAATACTGCGCTATGCAAAAGGAGTCGTACGGAGTTGATACTAGTACTACGTGATTTTAAAAAAAAATTAATTTTTTTTAGCCGCTATCTGATGTCCCACCAGAGCGGTGTTCCTCCGGTGTCTGGTCCCTTCAGCGTAGTAATGGCACGGGCTACCGCTTTAGGATTGGTAACCAGCTCTACTTGTGGCATGGGTAAACGGCGGATAAATTTCTCGGTAGGAATGGTACCGCCACTATTATTAATTACTACGGGGAATAACTTGGGATAGCCGGTTCGCCTGAATTCAGTCCAGGCTTCCTGTCCCTCGGGGAACATGGCAATCCATTTCTGAGTGATGATGCGTTCCAGCTTTTGCTCCCTGCCGGCGCTTTCGTCCCATTTAATAGTAATGGTGCTTAAATGCGGATCGCCCGCAGATATGTTGTTTTCTGGGTTTTGAGGGTCAACATATGGCTTAGGCCTGGCAGTACTATTGTTCATATAGTCGTTAACGTTATTAATACCATATTGGTTGAAAGAAGTAGTAATACCTGCAGCATAGTTGTCGGCAGCAGTACCGGCGCCCTTCCAGCCATTTAATGCGGCCTCCGCTTTCAGGAACCAGGCTTCTGCAGCTGTCATAAACAAGATATTACTGTTGAATTTTACCAGTTGGGAGAAGCCACTGTATTCTTCTTTCGCTGAAATACGGATACCATTGCGGATGCCATGATACACATTGGCGCCATCATCGGTGGGCACAAAATAATGGGGTAGCCGCGGGTCGTTATAACCTGTCAGGATAGACTCCATTGGTGCGCTCATGCGTATATCCGCCCAGGTATAACACATAATGTTCAGCGGGTGGGTAACGGGAGCAATATTAATAGCAAAGTTATCAGCAGATGTTTTCAGCAACCCTAAAGGATGGCTGAGGGCCGCTTCCCCTTCCTGTTTTGCCTTTTGGGGATTAACGCCGGCAATACGGATAGCCAGGCGCAGTCGCAGGGTATTGGCAAACTTCACCCACTGGGTATAATCACCTTTATAGGCCAGGTCGAAGGAGGTGAAACGCTGCACAGCATTCCGGTTGATATACGCGGTCAGCGTGTCCACCGCCTCCCGCAGATCATTGAAAAACGCATTGTAGGCTTGCTCCTGCGAATCGTAATCAATGCCCATTTCATCGTTTAATATGCCATAATGCGTATACATAATAGGGCCGTAAATGTCGCTGATGCGGTGCATGGCCTCCACTTTAATAATTTGCGCCCATGCATAAAAATCGCTGTAGGCGCCTTTTGCCTTCTGTTGCGTGAAATCGCAGGACTTCATCACATTGGTATAGGTAACTTGCCAGGGACGGTTGTTCCAATAATACAGCAGGCCATAATTGGTATTGTTGATATTGCCTTCAAAAGGAGTGGGCGACATCATATACCCCGAAAAGATATCCGCATTCAGGTTTTGCTGCAGCTGAGCGGTTGGAGGGTCGTTGTAGATCAACAGGCATAGCTGCGCCTGCGATAACGGTTCCCCCATCAGGCGATAGTCTGCGGCCAGGTCCTCTTCGTTAAAATCATAAGGATTGGTGTTAATCTCATCAAACTTTTTCGTACATGCACTTACCAGCATAATAGCCACCAGGGCAAATAATGTGGATATGTTCCTCCTGCTTTTCATTGGTGAGTATTTTTAAATACCTAATCTTAAATTGATTCCCATACTCCGCAAAGGCGGAAGCCCGAATACATCTACTCCCTGCAAGCCGTTGCCCGTACCCATGGATACTTCCGGATCGAAAGGCGCATGCAGTTCAAAGAAGAACAGGTTCCTGCCTATAATGCCAGCCCTCACACTGCGTATCCATTTCCACTTTAATGGAATACGGTAACTCAGGCTTAATTCCCGCAACCGTATATTGGTAGCATCATACATGTACATTTCACCAATACCGGCCCTGGAGCCGATGGTGGTATAGTAAGTCTGGGCATCAATTTTGCCGGTGTAAGGACTCCCGTTTTTATTCACTGCATTAATGGATACGCCTCCATTGTCGCGGGCCCGGGCACTCACCTCACTCACACCATACCAGTCGAGCACGGCCTGTGTAACGCTCATAACCTTGCCGCCAAAACGGCCATCTATCAAAAAGCTCAGGTTAAAGTTTTTATAGTCGATGCTGTTATTCCATCCCAGGGTAAAATCAGGATTCGGATTCCCCACTTTTTTAAACGCATTGCGCGACTGTAGTTTACCTGCGCCATCCAGTATGTAAGCGCCGTGATCGTCTTTTACCAACTCTTTGTTAGAGTAAATATCTCCCCACGACCCTCCTTCCATGATAAAGGAACCAAACATATTTACGCCGAAGTCTGTCAATATAAACATGCTGCTGCTGTCGGCGCCTATAATCCGGGAGTTGGACAAGGAAATGATTTTATTCTTATTGGCCGCGAAGTTGATGGTACTGGTCCAGGAAAGTGCTTTGTTTCGTATGGGCATCAGCGTTAGTGTCGCTTCCCATCCCTGGTTTTGGATATTCCCCATGTTCAGGTAATAAGTATTGAACCGGTAGCCCGGCGGAGCGGGAATTTCCATGTATTGTTTGTAGTTATTATTCTTGTAGAAGGTAAGATCCGCCGTCACCCTGTTTTTGAGCAGATGCGCTTCCAGGCCTATCTCAAATGAGCGGTTGTCTTCCGGCTCCAGGGTCAGGCCAGGGTAAAGCGTACGCTGGTTCAATATCACACGGGTTACCCCGGCAATAGTTTGCAGGGAAAACGAAGCGGGACGCGACGAATAAGCTGCAATATCATTACCTACCCGGGCATATGAAATACGGGAACGAAGAAAGTCAATACCGGCGGGCATCTTAAACATTTCACTCCATACCGCAGAAATACCGGCAGAATAATAGAAGTAACCTTTATTCTTGGTATTGGTAAACGCAAAAGTGCTGGACCAGTCGTTACGCCCGGTAATATCTAAAAACAGGAAGTTTTTAAATCCGGCTTGAACGTTGGCAAACAGCGCCTGTAGCTGCTTCTGGTCAATACCATGTTGAGCATCCAGCGAGGAGCTCCAGATATTGGAGATCGAAAATTTATTGGGATAAATTAAGCCTGGATCTGCATTGGGATTGGAGCCGTTGAAAGTGCGTTCATGTGCTTTGGTGTCGGTAATGCTGGCGCCCAGGTTGCCCGCCAGGTGCAGCCAGCTGTTGATCTTGCTGCTGGCATTTACCATGAGATCTCCGTATAACTGGGTATTGAATTCTCGCTCCTGGGTATAGCGGCCATTGGAACCTGCCAGCACAATCTGTGTACCGGCGTAGGCTTCCAATTCATACTGGTCGAGCGATTTATCGAAGTTGCCACGGCTTTTTATGGATAGCCAGTTATTCAACTGCCAGGTGAGCGACAGGGTGGCTAATCCCCTGTACCTGGAATCGAGGCGCAGGTTGCGTTGCAGCGCCCACATCGGGTTTTGCTGGTCATCCTGCCCTATCCATTTTTTATCGCTGCGGATATTCCACCAGTTTTGCAGGTACAGGTTACGATCCGTATCAAAATATTCAAAGTTGTTTTTGTAGTAGTCAAAATCCAATCCTCTTGGAAAAGTATACAGCCCCGAAATAGGGCTGTAGTAAAGGCCGGACGATAACCGGTTTACGGTGCTTTGTGCGGTAAAGGATACATTGGCATCCATCACCAGTTTATCGTTGAGTAGCTTTAATGTTTCGCGTAAATTAATGGTATGCCGGTCAAACCGGTTGGTAGGCAGAATGCCTTTGTTCGTGGTATTGGCATAGGAAAAATAGCTTTGTGCGGTTTCGGTGCCGCCGCTGAAGGCCACGGTATTGGTCCAGGTAGACCCGGTCTGGTAAAATGCTTTTACATGATCCGGTGCTTGTATGGGCTTGCCCCAGCTGCCCAGCGATCCGGGTTGTGGCGTGCCTACATGGTCCATGCCTGGTGGATCTGTTTGTGCATACCGGTATTGTAATTTCGGCAGCAGGGAAGGCATTTCCCGGGTATAGTCGGAGGAAATGTCGATTTTACTGCGACCGGCTTTTCCTTTTTTGGTGGTAATGAGGATAACACCGTTGGCGGCCTGGCTACCGTATAAAGCGGCCGCAGATGCGCCTTTGAGGATGCTGATGCTTTCAATGTCATCGGGGTTGATATTGGAGATACCATCGCCGCCATCGCGGCCGCCGGCGCCTATTATATTATGCGATTGTCCCCATACATCGGCCGGTTGGGAAGGAGTATTGTTAACGTAGGGGACGCCGTCTACGATATACAAGGGCTGATTTTCGCGGGTAGATTTATTGCCTCTTAGTACCACGCGTACGGAGCCACCTACGCCGGAAGCGTTGCGGGTAATGGTGGCACCCGCCGTTTTCCCATTGAGGGAATTCATGAAGTTGACGTCTTTAACCAGCTGCAAATCATCGCCGCCCAGTTGTTGGGTGGCGTAGGGCAGTTCTTTTGCTTTTTTCTGCAGGCCCAGCGCCGTAACCACCAGCTCATTCAGTGCTTTCACATTTTCCTGCAGGCGTACGTCGATTATATTTTCTGTACCCACTACTATGTCACGGTTCACGAAACCGATAGAACTGAATACAAGGATGTCGCCGGTGCTGGCTTTAATGGTAAAACCAGCATCGGCGTTGGATTGTGTTCCTTTATTTGTATGTTTTATCTGGATGGTAACTCCGGGGAGCGGCGTGCCTTTGTTATCGCGTACAATCCCTGTGATATCTCGTTCCAGTGATACATGATTCAGCAGGTCTACACTGGGTGACGATATTTTTTCACTGGCAGTGCCTACTATGATTTTGTTATTGATCCGGGTAAACTTTAATCCGCTTTGTACTGACATTAACGTGAGCACTTCTTCGATGGGTGTTTTGGTGCAGTTTAACGTAATTTTTTTCTTCAGGTTAAGATCAGCTTTGTCGTAATGAAAGTTTAGTCCTGTTTTTGCCGAAATTTCGGCCATTACATCTTCCAGGTTTTTATTTTTTACCTGGATGGTGACGACAGTATCTGTGGGCGGGTCGGGTATTTGCGTGATGGCACTAGTCATGGTGTTCAGGCTACCCGCCAACAGGAGTGTCAGCATCAACCCCATGGATACAAACCACTTCACGGGGCACGGCTTTACCCTCATATGAACTAGTTTTGATTTTGCAGATAAACGGTATCGTTTTTAATGGTATAAGAAAGTGATTTTGCCAGGCAGATAATATCCATTACGTCTTTAAGGCTTTCATTTTTGAAGGAGCCGTTGTAATTCCATTCTTTTTTGTCGCTGTTGTTCACAACGGTAACACCGTAACGGTTTTCGATGCCGGTTACAATTTCATTGTAGGGAGCATCTCTGAATACCAGGTATCCCTGTTTCCACCCGGTAATGTCGTCAGGCTTACTGAAACTGGTTTTTACCAGGTGCAGGGAAATGCGGTCGTAGCTGATCTGTTCACTAGGGAGCAGGATGAGCGGGGCCGCTGGCTGACTGGTATTCAACTGGTCAATTTTTACTTTACCGGTGAGGAGGGCTACAGTCACTTTTTGTTCACTGGCATAAGCGCGGATATTGAAAGAAGTACCTAATGCGGTGGTAGCCAGGTCGCCGGCTTTTACCACGAAGCGGCGGACAGGATCGGCGGCTACATTAAAAAAAGCTTCTCCTTCCAGTAATACCACGGTGCGGATGTCGGCGCCAAAGTGCTCAGGGTAAAGCACTTTACTACCGGCATTCAATTCCAGGCTGCTGCCATCTTCCAGGGTAATGCTTTCCTTATTGCCTTTACCGGTGGTCACTTCCACGAAACCGTCTCTCACCACGCGCTGTCCCTGGTTGGCTGCCAATGGAACGGCATGGTTACCTCCCGGTAGGGGAGTCACCTGTTTAGGCTGGTTAAGCCAGAATATGCCTACCGCCAGCAGGAAAACGGCGGCAGCTACAACAGCGTACCAGTAGCGGGCATACAGCGGTTTTGCCCGCGGCGCCGGCGCTATCTGTTGGTTCAGCTGTATTTTTAAGCTGTCGAGCTCCCGGTCCAGTTCTTTTTCATCTACGTAGGTGGACTGGTGACGATTTATATTTTCAAACCACTGATCTACAATAGCTGCTTCCTCCGGTGAGCATTTCCCCTGGTTATATCGTTCCAGCAATATTTTGATCTGTTCTGTGTCCACCTGCTCGGATTTTATGTGTTCTTAAGTCGGAATAACGTGGAAATAGTACCATCGCTACCCGGTATTTTTTATGAAATACCCGGTTTAGATGAAGAAATAGCGGATCAGCACGACGCAAAGGAGGATAAGATCCGTTTTGGCATAGCTGGCCCTTAGTATTTTTAATGCTTTAGTGATTTGGTTTTTAACGGTTTGCTGTGATAGCCCCAGGTGATTGGAGATCTGCTCTACGCTGAGGTTTTCGAACCTGCTCAGCATAAAGATTTCCTTCATGCGTTCGGGCAGGTGGTTAATTGCCTCAAATAGTTCCTGGGTCCTCACTTTATTGTCTACCGTGTCTGCAATAGAATGGGGTTGCGCATCAAAGTGCTCAATCAATTGTTGGAGGTACTTACGATAGGTGGCGTTTTTCCGGTAAATGTCAATGATTTTGTGGCGGGCTACCTGGTACAGGTATGCTTTTAACGATTCTTTCAGTACCAATGAATGTCGCTTCTCCCATAATGAAATGAAGAGTTCCTGCAGTACATCTTTGCTGATCTCTGCCGCGTCGAGCTTGCTGTGTATAAATAAATACAGCATTTTACTGTAGCGGTCATAAATAGCATTGAAGGCTGCACTATCATCGCTTTTTAACAGCGATACTAACTGGTTATCGGAATAACTGCTGTACATTGAATGACAGTAGTAATTAAGCGTTTTGGTTGATAATTACTGAAATGAATGTAAGAAGAAAATTTTGATATTCTGAAATTTGACAGTCTACTTTTTAAAATAACTAAATAACCAAATACTAAAATAATTATATTTTTATCATGCTTCCTTCAGACGGAGTTCATTCTTATACTCTTTAGGCGTTTTGCCCACGATCTCTTTGAAGAAGCGGTTGAAGTTGGAGAGGTTTTTAAACCCGCAGGAATAGGCGATTTCGGCGATGGACCAGTCTTCTTCTGTTAAGCGCTTGCAGGCATGGCCAATGCGCACTTCATTTAAAAACTGGACAAATGATTTCTTGGTGCGGTTCTTAAAGAAGCGGCAGAATGACTGTGGCGACAGGTTGGTGATGCTGGCTACATCCTGCAGGGAGATTTCTTTGGAGAAGTTATTCATTACGTATTTGAACACTTCATCGATCTTATGATTGTCTTTTACATTGTAGGCATGGGAGTAACCCGTGCTGGCCAGGTAATAGCAATCGCGTGTTTCAGATAATGTTTTCAGGATGTTGAGCAGTGAAATGATGCGGTCCAATCCCTCTTTCCGCGGAAGGGCCAATATCTCGGGTTTCAGCAGTTCATGGGTAGCGCCAGTGATTTTCATGCCCCGTTGTGCCCGGTGGAATAACTCACTGAGCGCTTTCGTTTCCGGTAATCCATAAAATTTCTCCCCGAAAATATCCTTGGGAAAATAGATGACCACCGACCGCGCTTTTAAATCATCGCCCTTATAGTATTCTTCTTCATTATACCATACATGTGGGATATGTGGTCCAAGAAACACCATGTCGCCTTCCTCGAAGCTTTCAATGCTATCTCCCACAATTCGCTTCCCGTGGCTCTCCGTAACATATACTAACTCACATTCCGGGTGGAAGTGAAACGGTGTATTAAAATATGGATCACTCCTCTCTATGATGGTGATCTGGTTATCGGCAAAAGCCCCAACTTTAATAAGGATGGGTTTCATTCATGTATTAATTTAAGCTACTATATTACTGTGACAGTCCTATACTTTATTACCATAGCCATTATGCCCCCCTGGGGAACCCCTATGCTGGCAGGTGTGTCGTATACAGATCGTCCTATGAATGTTGCCAAGTTATTAAAAATTGGTTAAAAAAACATCATTTTGGCCAAAATAACCTTTTTATGTGATGAAAGGCTGACAAGCCAAAAGGAATAAGTTTTTCAATGTAGCTTGGAATAATTAATACAACAACGTAATTTCCAACTTCATTTTGTAAATTACGCAGGGCTAAATCGATGTAGCGTTTTTTCTATGAAAGGGATCTCTATTAAAGATATTGCGAAACAGGCCGGTGTATCTCCTACAACGGTATCTTTTGTGCTCAATGGCAAGGCGAAAGAAAAAAGAATCAGCGAACAGGTAAGTAAGAAAATCCAGAAAATTGCCGCCCGGCTAAAGTATAAGCCCAATCAGCTGGCCCGCGGATTACGTACCGGTAAAACAAAAACCATTGGTCTCATTGTAGAAGACATTGCCAACAACTTCTTTGCTTCACTCGCCAAAGTGGTGGAAGATGAAGCAGATAAATATGGCTACAAAGTACTTTACGGCAGCACAGAAGATAACACGGAGAAAGCAAAAGGCCTGTTGGAAGTATTGAAGTACCGGCAGGTAGATGGCTACATTATCACGCCCACCAAAAACCTTGATAAAGAAATAGAATTGCTGCAGAGCGCCTCCAAACCGCTGGTGTTAATGGATCGCTACTTCCCGCATATCAACAGCAGCTATGTAGTGCTCAACAATTATAAAGGCGCTTACGATGCTACTACACACCTGATTGCACAGGGATATAAAAAGATTGCTATCGTTACCATCGCCTCCGAACAAACCCAGATGAAAGACCGCCTGGATGGTTTTGTGGCTGCACTGAAAGAACATAAAATACCTTTTAATAAATCGCTGGTGAAGCGCCTCGCTTTTGATCTCGACAGGGAGAGCTTCAATACAGAGATAAAGAAATTCCTCACCACCGTAAAAGACCTCGACGCGGTTTTCTTTGCCACCAACTATCTCGGTATTGCTGGTATAGAAAGCATCCGTTCCCTGGGGTGGGAGATAGGCAAGGAAATTGGCCTTGTTGGCTTTGATGATCATGATCTTTTCCGCCTGCACAGTCCTTCTATTACTTGTGTATCACAACCTATTGCCAGCATCGGGAAAAATATTGTGGAAGTGCTGATGAATGAATTAAACCACCCGGGATCGCCTTCCAGGCAGGTAGTACTGGCGCCGGAACTGGTGGTGCGTGCGTCTTCTTCCCGCACCTGATTAACATAACCTAAGCGATATATTACTTTAAAAAACGTCCTGCGTTACATACAACACAGGACGTTTTTTTATGCAAGACTAATAATAATTATCCTCCAGGATGCGCTGAAAATGCAGAAAGCGTAAGCTTTACACCTTTTCTTTAGTAATGCTATTTTAATTTCAAGGAATATTATTTTCGCAATCTTAACGAGCGGTTAACGAGAAATAAAAAAATTGTTAAATCTTTTTTGCACTTCTCATAATTATACCTAAGTTTGAAATCGATTATTTTGATTTTTATAAACAACTTGTAGTGAAATGGAGATGTGAGAGCGGTAGACAGGTTTTTTTTACGGAAACATGCTAAAACGTTTTACTACAGGCCAACTGTCAGAATTACGCTTAATGCCAATGGAGTAATTCCATGCAATTTTTTAGGGACGGAAACTTCAATTAACCATTAGGACTCCTGTGCAATGCAGGGGCCTTGGTAGTGGGATTCCCATGCCTTTTTGCTTATGTGTCTGATTCACTTGTTATAATTCACTAAACCAAAGGAAGCTATGCGAAGATCACTTCTTCTCACCACGTTGCTTTTCTTATGCTGCTGTATTACTGCATGGGCGCAGGGTAAGAAAGCTGTTACGGGTACTGTTAAAGACGTAAAAGGAACGTTTTTACCAGGAGTAACCGTTAAAGAGAAAAACGCATCCAACGGCGCTACTACCGGCCCGGATGGAAAATTTACCATTCAGGTAGCACCTGGTGCTACCCTCGTTTTTTCCTATATAGGATTTATCAACCAGGAGGTGGCTGCCGATGGACAGTCGCCATTGAACATTGTACTAAAAGAAGATAATAAGAATCTGAATGAGGTGGTAGTAACCGCCATGGGTATTAAGAGAGAAGCGAAGGCACTGGGGTATTCTGTAAGTACAGTAAGTTCAAAAGAGATAACAGAAAGCGGGAGCACCAACTTTGCTTCAGCCTTATACGGTAAAGCTGCCGGTGTGAAAATCGTATCTGCTCCAGGTGGTGCTGCCAGCGCCGTTTCCGTGCAGGTGAGAGGTGTTTCCTCCATCGGCCTGAGCACACAACCATTATATGTGGTAGATGGCGTACCGTTGAGAAATTTCAATGATCTGACTTCCGGAAGCTTCGGTACAAGCAACGGCAGAATTGAAGGTAACGGTGCACTCGATATCAACCCGGAAGATATTGAAACACTGACTATCCTGAAAGGCGCCAGTGCTTCTGCCCTATATGGTTCGGAAGCCACTAACGGTGTGGTAGTAATTACTACCAAGAAAGGTGTGAAAGGCCGTGGCTTAAATGTAGATGTTAACTACACTTATAACCAGGAGAAACTGGCCTCCCAACCAGACTATCAGAATGAATATGGCCCGGGTTATGACCCGCAAACCAACATCGTAAACGGAATCGCAGATGCGTCCGGCTGGGTAAAAGATGCCGATGGCTCTATGCACCCGTACTACAGAGCTTACAACCAGTTTGGTCCTAAGTTCGATGGTCGCGATGTGAAATACTGGGATGGATCTATCCGTAAGTATGAAGCGCAGAAAAACAACTATAAAGACTTCTTCCAAACCGGTTACAACTCTGCTGCTAACGTTGCTATTTCCAATGCCAGCGATAAAGGAAGTTTCCGCTTTTCTTATAACCGCGTAGATTATAAGAGCATCATGCCAGGAAGTAATCTCTATAAGAATAACTTCAACTTCAACGGAACATTAAAACTGAGCGAGAAAATAAGTGTAGACCTCGTTTCTACTTATAATAATAACTTCGTTCATAACCGTGCCAACGTAATGAGCAACATATTCGGTTCATTTGACGGATTCTTTAGCCGTTTTGATGATATGAGTACGTTCTTCAATAAATATCAGACCACCAACGGCTATAGATACGTAACCGCCACTAACAACTCATACGACCAGGACCAGAAAATGACCTATCGTTTCAGAGCTACCAACCTGATGGATTATCTGTGGAATAACCTGCGTAACGCTTACGATGAAAGACAAAACCGTTTCATCAATAGCGCTACATTGAATGTAGGCATCCTCGATAACCTGCGCTTCAGAGGTAGAGTAGGGGGAGATTTTACAAACGTAGCTACCTCCGACGAGCAGCACAATACACAACCAGCTGCAGTAGGTTATACCGGTCAATACGATGTAACTACCCGCAACAACAATGTGTTCTACGGCGATGCGATTTTGGTGTACAGTCCTAAAATCACCAAAGATTTTGATCTCTCTGTAACAGGTGGTGTTACTGGTCGTAAACAGACTTACAAAAATCAATATACACAAACCAAAGATGGTTTGGTAGATGAAAACTGGTTTAGCCTGAACAACTCAGCCAGCCCACTCTACGCCACCTCTGCACGCGCTGAACAGATCGACGTGGCTGCTTTCGGTATGTTGAACCTCAGCTACAAGGGCTTCCTGTTCCTCGAAGGAACCGGCCGTTATGAGTCAACTTCTACTTTGCCGGTAGCTAATAACAAATATTTTTATCCTTCCGTGAATGCTGGCTTCCTGCTTTCTGAAGTAGCAAAGCTGCCCGCATTTATTGATTACGCGAAAATCAGGGCATCTTATGGTTTAGTGGGTAACCACCCGAACCTGTATCAGTCCAATATTGCGTACAATCCATATACCGTTACCATCAGCAAAAACAACATTCCTTACCAGCAATCTAATCCATCTGGTTTCGGTAATGAACTGTTGACTTCTGAGAAAAAGAGAGAAATGGAGTTTGGCTTTGAAACACGTTTGTTCAAAAACAAAATCGGTGTAGATTTCAGTTACTATAATAACAAAATCAGTAACCAGATCCTGACACTGAGCACACCTGCTTCTTCCGGCGCTACTTCTCAGCTGGTGAATGCCGGTGACCTGAGCAACTATGGTTACGAAGCAGCCATCAATGCTACGCCTATTACCACCAGGGATTTCCGCTGGACTACCCGTTTCAACTTTGCTGTCAACAGAAACAAACTGACTGCGCTGAAAGATGGCCAGACTACTTTAACCATGCCTGCATACGATGGAGGTTACCTGTTGATCCGCTCCAATGTGGGTGATCCATTAGGTAATATCTATGTTCACCCGGCTAATAAAGATGCCAATGGTAACAAAATCGTAAATGGCGATGGTATTTATACCGCTAATACAGGTGCATATGAGTATGCAGGAAATATTATGCCTAAGGTAGTAGGTGGTTTCTCCAACTCCGTAAGCTATAAAAACTTTACGCTGGACTTTACCCTGGATTACCGCTTAGGTGGTAACCTGGTTTCTATTCCTTACTACTACCAGATCGGTGCCGGTATGTTTAACAGCACGTTGCAGTACAGGGATGCCGCACATGGGGGGCTTTCCTACGATGCAGTTGACTGGGCTTCCGGTAAACTGGTGGCTAATCCTAACGGAGCATATCATGATGGCGTGATTCTGCCGGGCGTAACCGAAGATGGTAAGAAGAACGAAAAAATAATCACTGCTGGTCAGTACTGGTCTAATATGCACGACTGGGAAACCAACGGTCTGTATGAGAATGCTGTATTCAAAAATAGTTATGTTAAACTTCGCGAAGTAACACTCTCCTACAATATGCCTAAAAACGTGGTGGAGAAACTACACCTGCAAAACCTGCAATTTTCATTAATCGGAAGGAACCTGTTCTATATCTGGAAAACTTTACCAAAAGGTTTAGATCCGGAAGTAGCAGTTGGATCTTCCTGGTTGAGTCAAGGTGTTGACGGTGGTACTGTCGGACCTACCAGAAGTCTCGGCGCCAGCATCCGTGCCCGTTTTTAATGGTATTTATTTGTAAACGAACTTAACAGATAATAATGAAACGTCTCTTAATAAATATCTCACTCATCGCCTTATTTGCGGGTACTTTTACCGCCTGTAAGAAACAGATTGCAGATGATTATAATAACCCGGAGCTGAGCCAGAAGGGCTCAATGAGCAAGTTGCTGAGCGGTATGTTTATCAATAAGCGTATGCGCCCGTCTTACTGGGATTATGCTACCTTTATTTTACCAACTACCGCGGCTTATTCGCAAACCACTGCGTTACAGCCAGGGTCAAAAATGTATATTCCATCTTTGTCTTATACTGAAAACCGTTGGGTAGATTTCTATGCCGGCGCTAAAAGTGATGACAATGACCTGAACTATGTAGGCCCGGGTATTATGGCCAACTTCAGGGAAATGCAAACCACTTATGCTGCGCTCACGCCTGCACAACAGGCAGATCAGCTGGTTTTCATGAACTGCGGAAAAGTATTACTCTTTGATCAAACCGCCCAGATGGTGGACCTTTGGGGAGATATTCCTTTCGGTCAGGCAGGATCACTGAATACGCCCGATCGCAACGTAAATCCGGCTGCCTTTCAAGATGCTACCGCCATTTATGATACATTGATCACCGGCCTGGATAACCTGAATAGCTACTTCGCAGCTGCTCAGTTGAAACCTGAAATACAGGCATCGCTGACAAAAGCAGATTTTGTATTAACAGGAAGCCTGGACGCCTGGAGACGCTATGCGAACTCCCTGCGTTTGCGCCTGTTAATGCGCACATCTTTCGTAAATGAAGCTAGGTCGAAAGCGGCTGTTTCGGATATGCTGAATAATCCGGCAAAATATCCGCTGATCGCTTCCAACGATGAAAATGTATTGGTGCCTATGAGCCCTAATGCATTGAAAAGTGACGTGAAAGATGCTCTCACCGGTAGCCCATATGCACCAGCCTTTATGCTGGATACCATGATGCTGGCTAACAATGATCCACGCACAGATGTATACTGGGATAAAGGTACCATCCATGGATGGGCAGGCTTCCCTGCCAACGGAGGAGCTTCTGATTATGAAGCCGGTGGTTATGCTACTTACGACTCTGCTACCTTCTTCTATAACTATAATATTCCTGGCGTGATCTTTACTGCATCAGAAGTAAGTTTCCTGAAAGCAGAAGCAGGCGAAAGATGGGGCTTAGGCACACCACAGGCCAGTTATAAAAGTGGTATTACGCAGTCAATAGCTTTCTACTACACCATCAATAAAACGGCAGTTCTCAGTTCAGGAAGCTGGAAACCGTTGACTTCTCCTACAGATTCAGCTATCAGCGCGTTTCTTGGCAAACCGGCTATTGCCTATACTGGTACACAGCAACAGAAACTGGCGAAAATCTGGACACAGAAATGGATGAACTGCTTCATCCTGCAGTCCGGAGAAGCCTGGGCTGAACTGAGACGCACCAGTTATCCAAAGCTTACTTTTGCTTTGGCTTCAACCTCCGGAGCCAGCACGCCTCCACAGCGCCTGTTGTATCCTTCCACAGAACAGGTATACAATCCTGACAACTACGCTAAAGTGGCCGCTAAAGATAAAGCCGACATCAAGATTTTCTGGGACGTACGCTAATCAAGTCTCAAATCATCGTTACAATAAAAAAACATCCCGTTTCGGATTTTCCGAAACGGGATGTTTTTTTATCGCCTGTTAGATCGTTTATCCAATCATATTCTTGATCTCACTCAGTTTCAGCAGCGCTTCTACCGGTGTTAACCGGTTAATATCCACATGATCCAGTTTCTGCCGGATCTCCTGGAAGATATCGCTGTGTGCATCAAAGATGTTCAGCTGTAGTTTCTGGGAAGGGGTGCTGATATGCTTCACATTCTTCTGTAACGGTGCTTCAATATGTTTTTCTTCGAGATGAGATAACACTTCGTTGGCACGGTTAATCAGTTCCGGCGGCATGCCTGCCATCCGGGCTACGTGAATACCAAAGCTATGGCGACTACCACCTGGCGCCAGCTTACGCAGGAAAATGATTTTATTGCCCGATTCCATATTGGTAATATGGAAGTTCTTTACCCGGGCATGTTTATTTTCCAGCTCATTCAATTCATGATAGTGCGTGGCGAACAATGTTTTCGGGCAGCAGGCAGTCATATCGTGCAGGTATTCCACAATGCTCCAGGCAATGGAAATACCGTCGTATGTGCTGGTACCGCGACCAATTTCATCGAGGATCACCAGGCTGCGGTCGGTGATATTGTTGATAATGCTGGCGGTTTCATTCATTTCTACCATGAAGGTGGATTCACCACCACTCAGGTTATCCGAAGCGCCTACGCGGGTAAATATCTTGTCGGTTAAGCCAATATCTGCGCTGGTGGCCGGAACAAAGCTTCCCATATGCGCCATAAGGGTAATCAGTGCAGTTTGCCGTAGCAGGGCCGATTTACCGCTCATGTTCGGTCCCGTGAGAATAATGATCTGCTGCGATGCCTTGTCCAGCGTGAGATCGTTGGATACGTACGTTTCGCCGGCAGGCAATCCCCTTTCAATAACCGGGTGCCGCCCTTCTTTGATCAACAGATCGAAACCTTCATTGATATTGGGACGGCGGTATTTATATTGAACGGCATTCTGCGCAAAACACAACAGGCAATCCAACCGGGCAAATACCTGGGCATCTTCCTGTACCGGCAAAATGAACGACTGCAAAGCTTGTACTAACTCATCGAACAACCGGGTTTCCAGCGCCAGGATCTTTTCTTCTGCGCCTACAATCTTTTCTTCATATTCTTTCAGCTCTGGTGTGATATAGCGTTCGGCATTGGCCAGCGTTTGTTTACGCATCCAGCGCTCAGGCACTTTATTTTTATGGGTGTTGGTTACTTCCAGGTAATAGCCAAACACATTATTGAAGGCTATTTTCAGGGAAGGGATTCCCGTAGCTTCCGATTCTTTCTGTTGTATTTGCAGCAGGTAGTCTTTGCCCTTGCTGGCAATATTGCGCAGTTCATCCAGTTCAGCATTCACGCCCTCCTGGATTACACCGCCCTTGTTGACCAACACCGGCGGGTTCTCCATGATTTCATTGAGAATACGCTCGAGCAATGGCTTGCAGGGATCCAGCTTTTCGTGTAGCCGCAGGAGGTAGTCACTACTGCTGCCGGCCAGCATGGCTTGTACCGCTTCTACCTGTTGCAGGGAGCGGGCCAGCTGCATCACTTCCCGCGGATTGATTTTTTTCAGTGGTATTTTAGAGACTAATCTCTCCAGGTCGCCGGTTTGCTTCAGGTGATGTACCAGGGCCTTGGAAAAATCGGTTTCCTTTATGAGATAAGCTACTGTGTCCAGTCGCTCATTGATGGCTTTGATATCGCGCAGTGGGAATACCATCCAGCGTTTGAGCAGGCGGGCGCCCATGGGGGTAACGGTATTGTCCAGTACTTTCAGCAGGGTATGCCCGTTTTCCACACTGCTGTTGAGCAGCTCCAGGTTACGCACGGTGAAGCGGTCCATCCACAGGAAATCGTCCTGGCTGATCCGCTGCATACGGGTAATGTGTTGCAGGTTGGGATGCTCCGTGTCTTTCAGGTAGTGGAGCGTAGCGCCGGCTGCAATGAGTGCGGCCACCAGTCCATCTACACCAAACCCCTTGAAGGAATGGGTCTGGAAATGTTTGAGTAATATTTCTTCGGCATAAGTGGTGGTAAATATCCACTCATCCATAGTATAAGTATAGAACCGGCTGCCGAAGGTCGCTTTAAAGTGTTTCTGCTGTTGTTTGGCAAAAAGCACTTCTGCCGGGCGGAAACTTTGCAGGAGCTTATCTACATATTCTTCACTGCCCTCCGCTACAAAAAATTCGCCGGTAGAAATATCCAGGAAGGATACGCCGGTGCTATCGGTGCCGAAATGTACGGCCGCCAGGAAGTTGTTGCTGGAATTTTCCAGCAGCTTATCGTTGATGGCTACTCCGGGTGTTACCATTTCAGTTACGCCCCGTTTTACAATGCCTTTTACGGTTTTAGGGTCTTCCAGCTGGTCGCATACCGCCACCCGGTGACCGGCTTTTACCAGTTTATGCAGATAAGTATCTAACGAATGATGGGGGAATCCTGCCAGATCCACGTAGGATGCAGAACCATTGGCCCTTTTGGTTAACACAATGCCCAGTACCCGGGCGGCTATGACCGCATCTTCATTAAATGTTTCATAAAAGTCGCCCACACGGAACAACAGTACGGCATCGGGGTATTTATCCTTAATTGCCTTATGTTGTTGCATGAGCGGGGTTTCTTCCGATTTACTTTTTGCCATGGCGCAAATATATAAAACTCATCCCATCCTATTATCTTTGCAGGTGATGAGAAAATTAAGCATGGATGAACTAGGCCGGAAAACGGTCGCAGAGTTCAAGGCCGCCGATAAAACGCCTATTGTACTGGTGCTGGATAATATACGCAGCATGCACAATGTAGGCTCCGTATTCCGTACCGCTGATGCTTTCCTGGTACAGGGGATCATACTTTGCGGGTATACCCCTGTACCTCCCCACCGCGATATCAATAAAACAGCCCTGGGCGCTACCGAAACGGTAGAGTGGCAGTACTTCGATACTACCATGGCAGCGGTGCAGGAGCTGAAAGCCGCCGGTTACCAGGTGATGGCAATAGAACAGGCGGTCAACAGCCATATGCTGGATCAGTTTACGCCACCCACCGATCAGCCATTGGCACTGGTTTTCGGGAACGAAGTAAGCGGGGTAGACGCAGAAGTGATGAAAGTGGTGGATGGCTGTATCGAAATCCCCCAATTAGGTATGAAACATTCCTTGAATATTTCTGTGAGCACTGGTATCGTGGTTTGGGATATCTTTGTAAAATTGGCGGCCTTCAATCGCCAGGGATAACGGGAGCACATAAACTATTTTTTATAAATAGCAAATGGTATTAAACAGTACCTGCAGCTAAAACCTAAGCACAGTATGATTTCTACGGTTAACAAATATCTTTCACTGGTAAAGTTCAGTCATACCATTTTTGCCATGCCTTTTGCATTGACCGGCTTCTTCATGGCTACTACCAAAGGGGGCGGCAGTTTTAGCTGGGCTACTTTCGGACTGGTGGTATTGTGTATGGTATTTGCCCGCAGTGCGGCCATGGCCTTCAACCGCTGGCTGGATGTGGATATCGACAAGCTTAATCCACGTACTGCAAAAAGAGAAATACCGGCCGGTATCATATCTCCCAATAACGCTTTGTTTTTTATCATAGCCAATGTGGTACTGTTTATCGTTACTACCTGGTTTATCAACCGGATTTGTTTTTACCTGTCACCGGTGGCATTACTGGTGGTGCTAGGATATAGTTATACCAAGCGTTTTACTGCGCTTTGCCATATGGTGCTGGGCGTAGGACTGGCGTTGGCGCCTATTGGCGCTTACCTGGCGGTAACCGGTGAGTTTGCATTGTTGCCGGTGCTGGTGTCTTTCCTGGTACTGTGTTGGGTGGCCGGCTTCGATATCATTTACTCCCTGCAGGACGAAGATTTTGATAAGTCGCAGCAACTGAATTCAATCCCGGCCTGGCTGGGACTTTCCGGCGCCCTGCGCTTTTCGGAATTGCTGCACGTGGTGGCCGCTGCCTTAGTGATAACAATTGGCCTCACCGGGCATTTTCACTGGTTGTTCTGGATCGGCGCCGCGGTATTTATTGTGATGCTGGTATCCCAGCATTTGCTGGTAAAGCCCAATGACCTGAGCCGTATCAATGTGATGTTTATGACCACCAATGGTATTGCCAGCGTGGTATTTGCCGTATTTGCCATTACAGATATGCTGCTACTGGGATAATATATTCACCTCAAAAAATATTCACATGCCTCGTTTAATGGCCATTGACTATGGGAAGAAGAGAACCGGACTGGCCGTAACAGATCCGCTGCAGCTGATTGCCAGTGGATTAACTACCATCCCTACCCATGAACTGATTCCTTTCCTGAAGAAATATTTTGCCGCCGAACCGGTGGAAACGATTGTCATAGGAGAACCAAAAAACCTGGATGGAACGGCTACCGATGCCACAGCGCTGGTAGCAGAATGTATCCGGGTGATGAAGAAAAATTTCCCCGATATCCCCATCGTCAGGGTAGATGAGCGGTTTACGTCAAAAATGGCCTTCCAGACAATGATCGACAGCGGACTGAAGAAGAAAGACCGCCGGGACAAAGCCCTGGTCGATGAAATCAGCGCTACTATTATGCTCCAGGAATACCTGAGAAATAAAATATAAGATAAAGTTGCTATAATGAACCGCAACAGGGGAGCTACAAGCCTGAAATTGCCTATCTTTGCGGATTAAACCAAGAATTTGAACATGATTTTGCCAATAGTAGCATATGGGCACCCGGTATTAAGAAAAGTAGCGGAAGACATTACGCCCGATTATCCTGGTCTGAAGGAATTGATTGAAAATATGTGGTCTACCATGTACGGTTCCAATGGCGTAGGCATTGCAGCACCACAGGTAAATAAAGCAATACGGTTGTTTGTAGTGGATAGTGAACAGATTATTAATAACCTGGAAGAAGATGAAAAAAACGACTATCCCGGCGACAACGGTGTAAAGGAAGTATTTATCAATGCACATATAGTAGAAACCGGCGGAAAAGAATGGGCCTACAACGAAGGTTGCCTGAGCATTCCCAAAGTACGCGAAGATGTAAACCGTGCGGAAACAGTGACCTTAAGCTATGTAGATGAAAACTTTACACCACATGTAAAAACATTTACAGGTGTTACCGCCAGGGTGATCCTCCACGAATATGACCACATTGATGGGGTATTATTTATTGATCACCTGAAACCGCTAAAACGCAGAATGCTGAAAAGTAAACTGGACGATATCTCCAAAGGCAAAATCAGGGTGGATTACAAGATGACTTTCCCTAAATAGGAAATAATTTTGTAATGTAAATAAAACCTGTTATTTTGGTATTATAAAGTATAACATCCATATCCTCAAACTTGGGAGCTACCTTAACATACACTGAAGTAGAGCTGATTCAGGGCCTTTTGGCCAGGGAGGAAAAGATATTTACCTACCTATACGACCACTATTCACCTGCTTTATACGGTGTAGCCCTCAAAGTAGTAGGCGAAGAAGCTGCCGCAGGTGATGTACTACAGGAGGTGTTCGTAAAAATATGGCGTAACATAGATCGATATGATCCCTCAAAAGGCCGTTTGTTCACCTGGATGCTGAACATAACACGCAATACAGCGATAGATAGTCTCCGATCCAAAAATCACAAGTTAGACCAGCGGATACAGGATGTTAACAGCGCATCATTGGTATACGAGCCGCAGCTGGCAGTACATTTATCTGTAGATCACCTCGGACTGAGTAAGGTGATAGAACAGCTACAAAAAGATCAGCGCATCATTATTGATATGGCTTATTTTAAGGGTCATACACAGGAAGAAATAGCCAAATCTCTTGAAATACCTTTAGGAACCGTGAAGACCCGCATGCGCAACGCTATTATCCAATTGAGAACGCTCTTAAAACAGTTGTAATACTGAAACATAGTGGATGTACAACGCTACATATCATCTGGAATTCTTGAAAGCTATGTTTTCGGCATGTTGCCGGAAGCTGAACGTAGTGAAGTAGAAGCTATCGTAGGACAATATCCTGATGTAAAGGCCGCCGTAAACTCGTTACAGCTGGACAAGGAAAGGTTTGTTCAGTTATATGCTGTTTCACCTCCATCTGCCATTAAAGATAAATTAACGGAAATCATCCGCCAGGAGAACACCCTGGAAGGCAATGAAAAACTACCGGAAGATTTACGTATCTCCAATTACCAGCCTACTGGTGAAAAAAAAAAGCCAGTAAAGGAAGCAGTAATTAAACAGCTGCCGGTCGCCAGGAAAAAGGACGACCGCAAGTGGAAAATAATGACCGCTGCTATTGTGATTTTATTGATAGGCAGTGTACTCCTGAACTTTTTTTTCTTCCAGAAATCCACCGACTATAAAAGCCGTTACAAATCATTGATTGCGACCAAAGAAAAACTGGAAGCAGAAAAACAGCGCGAATCCTTAACCAGCGCGCATTCTCCGGTAGCCCCGGTGATAGACCCGCTGAGCGATCCCGCTTTTAAATGGACAACCATCCGGGGGGCAGGCTTGTTTAAGGGAAAGACCGTTGCGGTGGGCTGGAACACAGGTACACAAGCGGTTTACCTGCAGGCCAGGTTGATGCCGGCACCTCCCACTGGTAAGCAATTCCAATTGTGGGCCATCATCAATAAGAAGCTGGTGGATGAAGGCGTTTTTGAAACTGGTGCAGAAGCTGCCCAGGTACTACAACAAATGAAACCTCTGGCAGCCGCCCAGGGCTTTGCTGTAACGCTGGAAAAAGCAGGAGGTAGCTCCGAACCCTCTATGGACCAGGTATGTATGTCGGCAAAGATTACGATGTGAAAAATGTAAGAAAAGCCCCCTGTTGTTTTGGATCAAATGAAGGAGGAGGCTGATGTGCAGAGATAAGTGGGAATAATTCCATATCCGTCAATTTTATTCTCTAACATCAATAATGAACCAAATCCGCAGGAGGGTGACCCTGTACCCGATCAAGACCTGCAACCACCAAAAGTATGTCCATGCAAGAAGAAACAACCAAAAGCCTATCCTGGAAATGGATTGCTGCCGCAGCTGCCATACTGCTGATCGGTAGCCTCATTCTCAACTATGTGTTCTTTAACCGGTACAACGAATTCAAAGAGTACAAAGACAAATACGAATCTTTGCTCCTCTCCCAGAACTCCATTTTGTCAAAGAGCAATCTTTACAAAACCCGCTTAGAGCAAATGGAAGAATCGATGGATATTATCCAGGATCCTAAAGTATTGAAGGTGCCAATGCCAGGAACCAAAGCATTCCCTGAAGCATTAGCGACCGTATTCTGGAATCCGCAAAGCCAGCAGGTTTACCTGAAAGTGAACAAGCTGCCGGAACCAGCCGCCGACAAACAGTACCAGCTCTGGGCTATCGTAGACGGTAAGCCGGTAGATATGGGCGTGTTCGAAATGGGTGATACCGCCAAACTCCTCCAGAAAATGAAAGTAACCGGCAAAGCACAAATGTTCGCCGTTACCCTGGAGAAAAAAGGTGGCGCCGCATCTCCAACAATGGAACAAATGTATGTGGCCGGAAAAATTCCGGGATAATCCTGGAAAGCTGAAAGCCTAAAACAAAAAAAGCAAAAAGCTATTGTAGCGAATGATCTAAACGTGTATATTTTACCCGCCCCGGTCACTCGCTATAATAGCTTTTTGCTTTCCGCTTTCTGCTTATCGCTTTTTCCTTAAATTGCAGGCATGTCACATATTTGGAAATGTTTAGCCGGAACCGTAGCCGGCTGCCTGCTACTGTTTACACAACTCGATGCCCAGGATACAGCCCGCTATAAAGGCATGACGGTTAACCTGGATGAAGTCATTGTGGAAGCAAAACGTATAGGCTTCGACGTTAACAGCTTTATTAAAAGGGTAGAAGAAGACACTACCTTTTACCGTGCATTCAAAAATTTACATATCGTAGGATTTGATGCCGTTAACGACATCCAGATACTGGACAAAGGCGGTACCCAGGTGAAAGCCTCCCTATTTAACCGCACCCACCAGGACATGAAAGGCAGATGCCGTACCATGCAAACGACCGACGAAAAAATAACCGGCGATTTTTATACCCGCAAAGGAAATTATAACTACTATACCGCTGAGCTATACGCTAACCTGTTCTTTACCAAAGGCACTGTTTGCGTAGATGAAACCGGCGAATCGCCCGAACGCTCCAGCGGAAGCCTTGCCCGGCATAAATCACAGCTGAAACAACTCATCTTCAACCCCGGTAAACCTGTACATGGCGTACCCATCGTAGGACAAAAAGTAGCCATCTTCAATTACGAAGTAATGCGCTTCTACGATTTTTCTATTTCCGCCCAAAATTATGTGGATGGAACCCCTTGCTACGTATTTACCGCGAAAGCCAAACCAGGCCTCAACCGTATCGACCGGGCCGATATTGTGATAGATGAGCTGATCACCTGGTTTAATAAAGACAATTTTGAAATCGTGGGTCGTAAGTATGCCCTGTCTTACAAAACAATGCTGTTCGACTTTAACGTGAAGATGAATGTACAGATGACGAAATACAATGGGCTACTGATCCCCTCCCTGGTATCTTACAGTGGAACCTGGAATGTACCCTTCAAAAAGCGTGAAACTGCCGTTTTTGCCGCAAAATTCATGAATTTTACCGCTGCTCAGTAGTTAGTTCAGCAGCGTAATAGTACCCGTTTTATGCACGGGTAATCGCGTATCTGTTTCTTTGTAGTCCACAATCCATACATAGGTGGCTACATCTGCTGTTTTCCCGTTGACCTTCCCGTTCCAGCCCACCTGTGGGTCGGTGGTATAGAATACCCGCTCTCCCCAGCGGTTGTAAATGCTGATGGTATAATCGTAGATAGGACAACGATAAATGGGCCGGAAAAAGTCGTTCCGGCCATCGCCGTTAGGTGTGAAGGCGGTAGGGAAAAATAACTGGCAGATGCAATCGTGATACGTGACTGTTACAGAATCAACTGACTTGCCACAGCTGTTATACGCTACCATGGCATATATACCTGGTCTGGTCACCGTGTACATGGGGGTGCTGGTACTGTCTTGCCACTTGAAAATACTGCCGCCGGCGTCGGTAGCATGCAATTGGTACACTTCATTTTTACAAAGCAATGTATCCGGACCCAGGTTCACCCGCAGGGTATCGTCGAACGCTACTGAAATACTGTCGAACGACTCACAGCGGCCTATCTTGGCATGTACATAGTAGTAACCTGGTTTGGTCACATAATAGGTGGCCTGGTCTGATCCATCCTGCCAACGATAAACTCCATTGCCAAAATCGGCTGTCAACACCAGGAAATTCCCTTTACAAATGGTCGTATCGTTGCCCAGGTTCAGCTTCTTCAGGCGATTGTAGTTGATGAAAATAGTATCTATTACGCTGCAGGTATGGTTTATTTCTACCAGCGCCCATAGATTGGTGGTTTGATTAATCGTAACAGACGGCGTAGTGGCACCGGTACTCCATTCCCATTTGGTAGCTTCCGGGATCTTTGGCGCTATCGTAATAGATTCGCCCGGGCATAATAAAGTATCGGGCCCCAGCGAAAAAGGATAAGGGGCGCCGGTAAAGGTAATGGTAACCTGGGCCGACATCATAGCGCAACCTTTCGGAAATACATCTACATGATAAGTACCGGAAGTGGTTACAGGCTGCGTAGGCTCTGTATTACCGGTATTCCACAGGTAGGTACAGTTCTGGGCAGTAGCGTCCAGGGTGATGTTTTCGCCGGTGCAAAGCACCAGGTCTTTACCCAGGTCTATTTTGGGAATGGGCGTATAAAAAATATTGACCGAATCGGGGTTCGGACATCCGTTGATTTTTACTTTATAAGTAGCAGAAGTGTCTACAAGAATGCTGCTGCCGGTAGAGCCATCCTGCCACAGGTAGGTGGCGCCGGGTATTACCGGTGCACTGAGCGTCATGGTGGAACCCTCACATAAGGTGATGTCCTGCGGCCCCAGGTCGAAAATCACCGGTGTTACGATGGTAATAGGTTGTATGGTGGTATCAGGTACACCCTGCCGCCACGCAATGAGCGTATCGTTGTAAGTGCCGATAGCAGTATAAATATGGAAAGCTCCGCGGATATTAACAGCCGAATCTTTTGGTCCGGATGCCGGATCACCGAAATACCATTTTACGGAATCAATTCCCGCCGGGGTATTGATTTGGAAAAAGGAAGTATCATTTACGCAGGTAGAAGATACGGTAAACGGGGTTTTACCCTGTGCGGCGGTGGTTTCGGGGAGCAGGCAACAGGCAGCCAGCACAAGCATCAGGTATAAGATACGAACGGAAATGGATCTTTGGCTTCTCATGTATTGACATGGGTAATTACCGCTAAGATAATATAAAACATGTAGAATATTTTTAATAATAAAATTGGGAGAAGAAAATGATTATTACATTTTCTTCTCCCAATCGTATCTATTCACAGGGTATTAATCTGCTCAGCTTTCTTCATCTCTCAGTGGCCTGGCAGAGATATATCTTTTCCATTTCTCCAGCACGCTGGTAAAATCGGCCGGCAATGGGCTTTCGAAATGCATTTGCTGACGGGTACGTGGATGTATGAATCCCAGCTGTTGCGCATGCAGGGCATGGCGGGGCATAATATCGAAGCAGTTATCGATAAACTGTTTGTACTTCGTATATACGGTGCCCTTTACAATACGATTCCCACCATAGGTTTCATCGTTGAAGAGAGAGTGGCCGATATGTTGCATGTGCACACGGATCTGGTGAGTACGGCCGGTTTCCAGTCTGCATTCTACCAGGCTCACATAGTTGAAGCGTTCCAGCACCCGGTAATGGGTAATGGCTTCTTTACCATATTCACCATCGGGATATGCATCCATGATTTTCCGTAACCGTTGGTGGCGGCCTACGTGAGCTACTACGGTTCCTTCATCTTCTTCAAAATCGCCCCATACCAGCGCTATATAACGGCGATGTACGCTATGGTCAAAGAATTGCTTGGCCAGATCGTTCATGGCTTTAGACGATTTGGCAATGACCAGTAACCCGCTGGTATTTTTATCGATCCGATGCACCAATCCGAAGCGGGGAATTTCTGGCTCCGTCACCTGTGTTTTATCCCCCAGGTACCACGACAAGCCGTTTACCAGGGTACCATCGCGGTTACCACAACCAGGATGTACTACCAGGCCGGCCGGTTTATCAATCACCATCACATCTTCATCTTCGTATACTATGTTCAGCGGTAACTCTTGCGGAATAATGTCGTTGTTCTCCGGATTCCGGTTGGAAAATACCACAATCCTGTCCAGTGGCCGGATTTTGTAATTGGCTTTAACGGGTTTATCGTTTACCAATACCATCTCACCATCCAAGGCTTGTTGTACCTTGTTGCGGGTAGCGCCTTCAATGCGGTTTGTAAGGAATTTATCGATACGGAGGGGCTCCTGACCTTTGTCCACCACCATATTAATTTTCTCATATAATTCCTCACTGCCATCGCCATTATCCAGCTCATCTTCCAATTCCAGCAGTTCTTCAGCCATTAATATTATTTTTTGCAAAGGTAAAGTTTAGTTGCCAGTTTAGCAGCCCCTCGTCAAATGTTCGGGATCACGCCGAATTGGCGTACCTTTGCGCAGCGAAAAAGAACCAGTACGATCATGGAAAAAGCAAAACAACAGATTGTAGTAAAAGACCTTGGCACCATTGGTTACCAGGCCGCCTGGGACTACCAGGAGCAGCTATTGAAAGAAAATGTGCAGTTGAAATCAACTACCCCCGCCGGGCAGCCAGCGCCTACTACCCACTACCTGCTGTTTTGCGAACATCCACCGGTGTATACCATCGGTAAAAGCGGGCATATCGAAAACTTGCTGGTATCCGAACAACAGTTGCAGGAAGAAGGTATCGACTTCGTGCCTACCAACCGGGGCGGCGACATCACCTTCCACGGACCTGGCCAGATAGTAGGTTATCCCATCCTGGACCTGGAACATTTTTTTACCGACATCGGCAAATACCTGCGTTGCCTGGAAGAGGTGATTATCCGTACCCTGGCAGAATACGGTGTTACCGGCGACCGCTCTAAAGGAGAAACCGGCGTATGGCTGGATCCGCAGGATAAAGCCCAAGCCCGTAAAATATGCGCGATGGGCGTACGTTGCAGTCGCTGGGTAACCATGCATGGCTTTGCTCTCAACGTTAATACCCTCATGGATTATTTCAATAATATCATTGCTTGTGGTATTGCCGATAAACAAGTAGCGTCACTCGATAAAGAAGTAGGACATGCAGTAAGTATGGAAGAGGTGAAAGCTAAGCTGAGCAAGCACTTTGGAGAAGTGTTTGAAGCGGAGATGGTGTAGAGACGTAACGTCTACATCTTATAGTTCAACGGAATAAACAAATTCCACTTCTCTAACACCTTTCCATTCTCAAATATTTCAAAATTGAACCAGCCTGCATGCAGGAAAATCGCCTTTTCCAGGATGAGGAAAGGCCCTTTCACTTCTGGTATATCAAAGAGGAAGGCTCCGTTTGCCTCATAAAACTTTACGGTATATTTTTTCTCCGGGGCATCTGGTAATTTGATATTCACATTGCCATCTGCGGTGGTATAAATATAATTTGATGGGTGCCACTGTATTCTCTCAGGCTCTTTGTTTTCCTGCTCTTTGCCTCTGAGGCCTTTGGCGGCATCCTTGATATCGGCGTACTGGAGTTTCTGGTCTGCGCGGATACTGCTATCTGATAGGGCCAGTACCGTTTTACTATACATATAACGCCCATTGGTGAATAAAATAAACAGGCGGTAGTAGTTGGTGCCGGGCAGGGGCCTGTTATCAAGGTAAGCATTCCTTGTTTGGGTAGGATAGCTGGCATACCCGATGGTATTAAAATTCAGTACGCTGTCGAGCGACCGCTGAATACCGATTTCTTTGACTTGCGTAAAGCCGGAGATCCAGTCCAGTTGTATTTTACCGGTTTTAATGGTAGCCACGAAGTTGGGCAGTACGGGCGGAACATAGGTTTGTTCCTGTGCTTTCCCTGTAAATGCCGTCAATAAAAATATTCCAATAACAAAAGTTATACGCACAATTTGCTTCATACTGATTATTCCGAGCTCTTTAAGTTGGCAAAAATACACTACCGTTCAAATATAATGAACAGTTTTTAAAAGGTTAAAACGCCGGGAGGGAGGGAAAGATTGCCTTGCAGCCCGCCGGTATGTACCAGCAATACCTGGCTGTTGTCCGGGAAATAGCCTTGCAGGGCCAATTGCTGAAATGCCTTTACCAGTTTACCGGTATAAATAATATCTGTTGGAATGCCTGCTTCCTGATAAAAGCTATTGATAAAATCTATGAGGGCGGGCGATTTCCTGGCATAACCACCTTCATGGAAGTCGTGTAACAGGGTCCAGACCGGACAGGGGCCGGGTTTTAGCAGGTCGTTCACCTCGCTTTCCAGGTATTGCGCGCCTTTTAGTACAGGGATTCCGACCACCTGCTGTTGCAGGCTGGCGCTGTTGATCAGCCCGGCCAGTGTGGTGCCGGTACCTACAGCGCAAAGTATATGTGTATAGTGGGTAGTAGGGAGAATAGACAGGATTTCTTCACAACCCTTGGCGCCCAACGGGTTGTGCCCGCCTTCCGGAACCAGGTGATAGTCGGGGAACAGGGAAGCATAAGTATCCAGTGCAGTGCCGTTCCGGTAATCTTCCCGGCTTACGAATATCAGCTCCATACCGTTGGCAGTGGCTGTTTGCAGGGTATGGTTCCCGGATGCATGGTGCTCTTCTCCGCGTATAATGCCAATACAGGTAATACCGGCTTCTTTACAGGCTACCGCCGTAGCTGCAATATGATTGGAGTACGCGCCTCCAAAGGTGAGTATACCGGCGCAGTGATCGGCCAGTGCAGCCTGTATATTATGTTTTAATTTAAACCATTTATTGCCGGATATCTCCGGGTGGAGCTGATCTAAACGCAACATGGCTGCGGAGATATGCTCCGGCAGCCATGCAGTGTGTATAGATGTTAAGGTGATGTTGCTATAATGCAGCATAGTTATTCGTTGGTGAGGAAACCACCTTTCCCCCTGTATAGCTTCACGGCTTTGTCCAGCTTCACTTTCAGTACAGTCACGTACTTATCCTGCACCTGTTCCGGTACATCAATGTATACCAGCCCTGGTACCGGGCTCCAGGAGATCTTACCTACTATCTTGTGCGACAGCGGGGTATTATTGCCCAATACGGTGATGCTTTCAATTTTATTGGATAATCCTTTCACCATGATCGGCCCGCTGGTTTTAGAGGCAAGGAACAGGTAAAGGGTGGTAGAATCTTTCGACAGGGTGGTAGGGCCATAGAAATGTCCTTGCGGAATACCGCCAATGGTGTTGAAAATGGCTTCTCCATTGCGTTTATTCCAGGCGCCCAGTTCTTTGAGCAGGTGTACTTCTTCATCGGGGATGCTGCCGTCGGCGCGGGGACCTATGTCCAGCAGCAGGTTACCGCCATTGGCCACGGCATCCGCGAAGATGGTGATGATTTCATAGGGTGTTTTCCAGTTGGTGTCCTGTGGTTGCCATCCCCAGTTGTTGTTGATGGTCATACAAAGCTCCCACCAATGGAAATGCGGACGGGTAACGGGGAAGTTCTGTTCCGGGGTGTCATAGTCGCCATACCCTTGTAAACGCCCGTTGATAATTGTATTAGGATTATGATCGGTGAGCATTTTGCGCATTTTAGGGGCTTCCCATTCTTCGGCAGAATGTTCCCAGTCACCGTCAAACCACCACAGGTCGGGGTTGAATTTGTTCATTACTTCCGCCATCTGGCCTTCGTAAAACCCGAGGAACTTCTTCCATCTTTCGGGCTGTGCTTTGATATCATAGCGATTGCTGTCTTTCAAAAACTGTGGATAATCCGGGTAACTCCAGTCGATGAGGGAAAAATAGGCCCCACATTTGATACTATCGCGCCGCAAGGCTGCAAAAAAGGGAGTGAGCACGTCCCTTTTGGCTGGCGTGCTCTTAGCAACATTCAGTTTACTGTATTTACTGTCCCACAGGGCTACCCCGTCGTGGTGTTTGGTGGTCATGACTGCATAACGGGCGCCAGACTCCTTGATAAGATCGGCCCAGGCCTGCGGGTCATAATTACTGGCGGTAAAGCCTTTCAGCTGCCGCATGTAATCGGGATAAGAGATTTTTTTGTTGTGGAATGACCAGGATTCATCGATTCCGTTTACAGAATAGATGCCCCAGTGGATGAAAATGCCCAGTTTGGCATCGGCAAACCACTGCATTTTTTCTTTGATCTCTTCAGGACTTGTTTTTTCCTGCGCACTGGCAGCGGTAAAAAGCTGTGTGGCAAGGACTCCCAGCACTAGTAATCTCTTCATTGTTCGGTTTAATTAATCTTTAAAATACGTGTTCTACACAAAAAGAAAGTGTGAAAATAGTTTTAATGATTAAATTTAACGCCGTTATTTTAGGTAAATAGTTGTCAATTATAAAACTAATATCAGCAAAATGCAACCGACTTTATTGATTTTGGCGGCCGGAATGGCCAGTCGTTATGGCAGTTTGAAGCAAATCCAGCAATTTGGCCCCAGCGGAGAAACTATCATTGATTATTCTATTTACGACGCTATCAGCGCCGGCTTTGGGAAAATTGTGTTCATCATCCGTGAAAACTTTGCAGCGGAATTCAAAGAAATCTTTGAACCTAAGCTGAAAGGCCGTGTAGAGGTGGATTATGTATTCCAGGAAATGGATGCATTTGTAGGTAACCACACCATTCCTGCCGACAGGACTAAGCCATGGGGTACCGCTCATGCTATCCTTTGTGCAAAGAATGCCATCAATGAGCCATTTGCCGTAATCAACGCGGATGACTTCTATGGTACCGACTCTTTTGTGAAAATGGCGGCTTTCCTGAAAAATGACTGTAAGCCAGATGTATACAGCGTGGTAGGGTATGAACTGGGCAAAACTATCAGTGAACATGGCTCTGTATCCCGCGGCGTTTGCGAAGTAGGCGCTACGCAGAACCTCACAGCTATCAACGAAAGAACTAAAATATACAAAGACGGTGATCAAATCGTGTATGAAGACGCTGACGGTGGCAAACACCCGCTGGCAGCCAATACACCGGTTTCAATGAACTTCTGGGGATTCCATCCCAGCGTGTTTCAGCTGAGCCAGGACTTATTCACCGAATTCCTGGATAAGAACATCAGTAATCCTAAGTCAGAATTCTTTATTCCGATTGTAGCTGATGAATTTATCCGTCGCAGTAAAGGCGAAGTAAAAGTATTACCTACCAGTGCAAAATGGTTTGGTGTTACTTACAAAGAAGATGCACCCGGCGTGCAGGCCAGTCTATCCGAGCTGGTTAAGAAGGGAGAATATCCAGACAATTTATGGAAATAAAACCAAACACAAGGATCCTTCAGGCTTTCGGATTGGAGCCTGAAGGATTAAATGTCCGAAGATTTGGATCAGGACACATCAACAACACTTTTTTGCTGGAAAAAAAGCAGGACGGCAGTAAGTATGTTTTACAGAAAATCAATGTAAGCGTATTTAAGGAACCAGGAGTGATCGCCGCTAACCAGAGAATGGCAGCGGATTTCCTGGCAGTTCATCATCCCGGCTATCTGTTTATTACGCCGATCCCCACGGTTAACGGGGAAGAGCTCTTTGTAATTGACAACGAATACTGGAGAATGATCCCTTTTATTGCGGATTCCGTAACGGTAGACCAGGCCGACAACCCAAAGCAGGCGTATGAAGCAGCCAAACAGTTTGGCCGCCTCGCCAGTTACCTTTCGGGAATTGACCTGAAGCCGTTTAAAGCTTCTATTCCAAACTTTCACAACCTTACCTTGCGGTACAGCGCCTTCCAGGATGCTATCCGCACCGCTAAGGAAGACAGGAAAGCTGCAGCAGAAGAGATGATTGAAGAATTCCTCCGCTATTCTGACATCGCTGTAACGTATGAACAACTGAAAACAAATCCCGATTTCAGGGACCATCTGATGCACCACGATACCAAAATCAATAACGTATTGCTCAACAAGGATACTTATGAAGGTATTTGTGTGTGTGACCTGGATACCCTGATGCCCGGAAAAATCATCTCAGACCTCGGCGACATGGTACGCACCTATGTTTGCCCCGTTTCTGAAGAAGAAAAAGATTTCAGCCAGATCGTTATCCGCGAAGAATACTACGAGGCCCTCATGCAGGGGTATCTCGAAGAGATTGGCGGTACTTTAACCAAAGTAGAAAAAGAACAGCTGTTCTTTGCCGGGAAGTTCATGATCTACATGCAGGGAATAAGATTCCTTACCGATTACCTGAACGGTGATGTATACTATCCCATTAAACATCCAAAACACAACTATGACCGCGCTAAAAACCAACTGGTACTTCTGCAGCGGCTCATGGAAAAAGAAACGATATTGCAGGAAATTATCGGCAAATGCCTGCTTATCAGCGTAACAAGTGAACAGTAAAATGAAATCATTTTTTAGAACGTGAACAGTAAATGAAATGAAATCATTTAAATCCCGGTGCACCCCGCACCGGGATTTTTTTTGCCCCTTTACCTGTGTTTTGTACACAAAATTGGTAGATTAATTTATAATGAACTATTGAATTGTTTAGAAAAAGAGCAAGTATTGACTTGTTTTTTTAAATATTTTCAAAAACACCTAATGTGATTAATTTTTTACGAAATATTGGGAAGGTTATTGTTTTTTATTTTTTTCGCGAATACTTTTGTAGAAACACAGTCAATAACAAGCACCTCCATGTGGGTAAATAAAGACAATATAAAGCTTAATCACATCGTACCTCAGCTCAATTGGGCTATCACGAAGGTCGTGATTATAGTCGTTGTCATTATTAGCCACCAGTTCGGAGGATAGGTAAACGTGCATATAATCACAAGATATAGAGCCTTCCTCCGCAAAGAGGAAGGCTTTTTTTTTGGACGATAGATTCCTGGTATAATTTCAATTTTATGTATAGCTATTACAACGACAACACCATTCTTTACATCAACGGTGAGTACACCAAAGCGAACGCCGCTACAACTGACCTGTTTGGCCAATCGCTCCACTACGGTTACGCAGTATTTGAAGGCATCCGCGCCTACAAGACTGCTAACGGAGAAGTGAAGATTTTTAAAGCAAAAGAACACTTCGACCGCCTCCAGCGCTCTTGTGAACTGATCCACATCCCTTACAAATTTGATAACGAAGCGTTGATCGCCGCCTGTTACAAAGTACTGGAGATGAATAACATGGAAGAAGCTTACATCCGACCGCTGGTTTTCTGTCCGCCTAACATGACCCTCAAAGCAGCATCGGAATCAAATATCCTGATCTGCGCATGGGAATGGGGAGCGTACCTGGGAGAAAAACTGTTGCGCGTAATGACTTCCTCCTACGAGCGACCTAATCCTAAAGCCTTTAAGATAGAATCCAAATCCGCCGGTCTCTACGTAAACTCGATACTGGCCTCACAGGAAGCAAAAGAAAAAGGCTACGATGAAGCACTCCTCCTCGATATGAATGGTTACGTTGCTGAAGGCCCCGGCGCTAACATCTTCTTCGAAAAAGACGGCAAAATCTACACTCCTCCTGCCGGTAACATCCTCCCAGGCATCACCCGCGCCACCGTTATTGAACTTTGCCAGGAACTGAATATCCCACTGGAAGAAAAATTATTTACCATCGCTGAACTGAAAGAAGCCGAATGCGCCTTCTTCTGCGGTACCGCCGCTGAAGTAATTGGCCTCGACTCCCTCGACGGACAATCATTCGGTAAACCATGGGCACAGTCACTCGGAAAAGTACTACAACAGGCCTACAAAGCCAGAGTACTGGAAAAATCCTTCCAGCGCGAAGCTCAACTGGCCTAAATGATATACAGCTGAAAGCTGAAAGCCGGAAGCACAAAGCTATTGAAGCGGATATCGCCCATCCATTATGTATGGGGCTTTTACCAGATATCTGTAAATGGGCTTCAGCAAACATAGGTAGCTTTATGCTTTCCGCTTTCCGCTCTATGCTTTCTGCCTTGAAGGTCGTAAATCGAAAAATACACAACCCTTTACTGTAAAGGGTTTGGGCAACAGAAAGGCAGATTTGAATACCGGTAATTTGGAAATTGTTGGTTTGAATATGAGGCAACTACCGGGTAATTTGTGGTGGAGTTTTAAAATAGGGTTACTATAACTCCGGTAATAACTAAAGCAATGGAATTAAATAAATACAGCAAGACGATTACGCAGGATCCTACGCAACCAGCCGCACAGGCACAGTTGTACGGAATTGGTTTGACAGAGGAAGACTTGAAAAAAGCACAGGTGGGCATTGTTAGCATGGGCTACGATGGTAATACCTGCAACATGCACCTCAACGACCTGGCACGGGACGTGAAAAAAGGCGTCTGGGCCAATGACCTGGTGGGACTCATTTTTAATACCATTGGCGTCAGCGATGGTATGAGCAATGGTACTCCCGGTATGCGCTATTCCCTCGTGAGCCGCGATCTGATTGCTGACTCCATTGAAACTGTAGCCGGAGCGCAGTATTATGATGCCCTCATTACTGTTCCTGGCTGCGATAAAAACATGCCCGGTTCCCTGATGGCCATGGGGCGCCTCAATCGCCCGTCTATCATGGTTTACGGCGGTACTATCGCCCCTGGAAAATATAAAGGCCAGGATCTTAACATCATCTCCGCTTTCGAAGCACTGGGTCAGAAAATGGCCGGTAAACTCGATGAAGGCGATTTTAAAGGCATCGTACAAAACTCCTGCCCCGGCGCCGGCGCCTGTGGAGGTATGTACACCGCTAATACCATGTCTTCGGCTATTGAAGCACTCGGTATGAGCCTGCCCTATAGCTCATCCAACCCCGCCCTGAGCAAGGAAAAAAGGGATGAGTGCCTCGCCGCAGGTAAATACATCCGCCTGCTCCTGGAAAAAGATATTAAACCCAGGGACATCATGACGAAAGACGCATTTGAAAATGCGCTCACCATCATCATGGCCACTGGCGGCAGCACCAATGCCGTACTGCATTTCATCGCTATCGCAAAATCCGTAGGCGTTGATATTACCATTGATGATTTCCAGCGTATCAGCGATAAAACACCGCTGATCGCCGATCTCAAACCAAGTGGTAAATACCTCATGGAAGACCTCCACAACATCGGCGGTATTCCCCTGGTAATGAAATACCTCCTGCAAAAAGGATTCCTCCACGGTCACTGTCTCACCGTTACCGGTAAAACAATTGCCGAAAACCTGGAAAATATACCAGACCTGGATTTTAGCGCACAGGATATCATTGTACCGCTGGAAAAACCATTGAAATCAACCGCACATATTCAAATCCTCTACGGTAACCTGGCCACCCAGGGATCTGTAGCTAAAATAACTGGTAAGGAAGGCGAACGATTCAAAGGACCCGCCCGCGTATTCGATGGCGAATTTGAATTGATTGCCGGTATTACCTCCGGTAAAGTGAAACAGGGAGATGTCGTCGTCATCCGCCACGTAGGCCCTAAAGGCGCACCCGGTATGCCGGAAATGCTTAAACCAACCAGCGCTATCATGGGCGTGGGCTTAGGTAAAAGTGTGGCCCTCATCACAGATGGCCGCTTCTCCGGTGGTACCCACGGATTCGTGGTAGGCCACATTACCCCCGAAGCTTTTGAAGGTGGTAATATAGCCCTGGTACAAGATGATGATATCATCGAAATCGACGCAGTAAAGAACTTTATCAATGTGGAACTGAGTGATGAAGAACTGGCTGCCCGCAGGGCAAAATGGGTACAACCCGCATTGAAAGTATCCAATGGAATCTTATTTAAGTACGCAAAACTTGTAAAAAATGCAACAGAAGGATGTGTTACCGATGAAGCCTGAGATAGCTGATAAGCAGTTGACTGTAAAGCCCGTTATTACTGGCTCTGAAGCAGTGATTCGCTCCCTGATAGCAGAAGGAGTCGACACTATCTTCGGTTATCCCGGCGGGGCGATCATGCCTATTTATGATGCCCTCTATGATTTCCAGGATCAGGTACACCATATTCTCGTCCGTCATGAACAAGGTGCTACACATGCTGCCCAGGGATACGCCCGCAGCTCCGGCAAGGTAGGTGTGGCTTTTGCTACTTCCGGTCCTGGCGCTACCAACCTGGTAACAGGTTTGGCAGATGCTTATATGGACTCTACCCCCATGGTATGCGTAACCGGCCAGGTAGCCGCCGCTTTACTGGGTACAGACGCATTCCAGGAAACAGATGTGATCGGTATCACCATGCCTATCACTAAATGGAATATACAGGTAACCCGTGCGGAGGACATCCCTGCTGCCATGGCCAAAGCATTTTATATTGCCCGTAGCGGCCGTCCAGGCCCCGTACTGGTGGATATCACCAAAAATGCACAGTTCGGGGAATTCGAATATGAGTATAAGAAATGTGAATATATCCGCAGTTATCGCCCTCTTCCCGAATTAAACAAGGAAGCTGTATCCGCCGCTGCTGAACTGATCAACAACGCTAAAAAACCATTTATCCTCTGCGGACATGGTGTACTGATATCCGGTGCGGAAAAAGCACTGATCGCACTGGCCGAAAAAGCACAGATCCCCGTAGGCTCTACCTTGCTGGGATTATCCGCTATGCCGGTAGATCACCCGATGTACGTAGGTATGCTGGGTATGCACGGTAACTACGGTCCTAATATGCTCACCGGCGAGGCCGACGTAGTTATTGCAGTTGGTATGCGCTTCGATGACCGCGTAACGGGCGACGTAGGTACCTATGTGCCCAACGCCAAAGTAATTCACATCGAAATTGATGCCGCTGAAATCAACAAGATCGTGAAAGCGGATGTAGCAGTGCATGCCGATGCCAAACCCGCGCTGGAAGCGCTATTGGAATTGGTGAAACCTGCACAGCACAGCGAATGGCTGGAAGAATTCAGGGCAGCTGATAAGAAAGAATACGAAAAAGTACAGCATAGAGAATTATATCCCGAAGCTGGTGAACTGAAAATGGCGGAGACAATCCGCCTCATCTCAGAAAAAACCAAGGGAGAAGCCGTACTGGTAACAGACGTAGGACAACACCAGATGGTAGCTTCCCGCTACTACCGGTTCAAAAATCCTAATACTAATGTTACCTCCGGTGGTATGGGTACAATGGGCTTCTCATTGCCAGCAGCCATGGGCGCCAAAATGGGTACCCCGGAGAAAGAAGTGGTGGCTATCATTGGCGATGGCTGCTTCCAGATGACCCTCCAGGAACTGGGCACTATTTATCAATCACAGATCGGCGTGAAAATAGTGATCCTCAACAACAACTTCCTCGGAATGGTAAGACAATGGCAACAGTTGTTTTTCGACAAACGCTATTCTTCAACTGAAATGGTCAATCCCGATTTTGTACAGATTGCCAAAGGGTTCTTTATCCCCGGCAAGAAAGTAACAGCAAGGGAAGATATATCTGCCGCCATTGATGAAATGCTGGCACACAAGGGCGCTTACCTGCTCGAAGTAGTGGTGGAAAAAGAAGATAACGTATTCCCCATGGTACCGGCAGGCGCTCCTATCACTTCCATCAGGCTGGAGTAGCAGGTACAGAAGGATTCATTTTGATCATTTGTAATTCACAACAGGTATATGCAAAAAGAATATACAGTAACGGTATATACGGAAGACCGTATAGGTATCACCAACCGTATCACGATTATATTTACCCGCAGGGGCATTAATATTACCAGTTTAACCACAGCTGAAACAGAGATACCCGGTGTATATAAATTCATTATAACGGTGTTGTCTACACGTGAAAAGCTGGATAAAGTGGTAGGCCAGATAGAAAGACTCATTGAAATACATCGCGCCTTTGTACACGAAGAAGAAGAAGTCGTATACCAGGAGCTGGCATTATACAAAATATCTACCCGGTCGTTACACACCGGCGATATCGAAAGGTTGATCCGCGAAAACAACGCGCGTATCCTCACCATTACTGCCGAATATTTCGTGATCGAGAAAACAGGCCACCAGCAGGAGTTGATCGACTTCATTAAAAAACTGGAACCATACGGTTTGATCGAGTATTCAAAAAGCGGCCGCGTAGCCATCGTAAAATGGAGCCGCCGTTTCCATGAACACCTGAAAGAATTGCAGGCAGAGGATGCAGAACACGGCCTTTAGCAGATCGCTGAAAGCTGTTAAACGATACATTATTATTCATTCAAATCACACGTCAGCTAATAGCTAACCGCTAATAGCTAAAAGCTAAAAAAACAACACATGGCAACCATCAATTTTGGAGGGGTACTCGAGCAAGTAGTAACCAGAGAAGAATTCCCTATGGAAAAAGCAAGGGAAGTGCTGAAGAACGAAGTGATTGCAGTAATTGGTTACGGCGTACAAGGTCCTGGCCAGGCACTGAACCTGAAAGACAATGGCTTCAATGTTATTGTAGGCCAACGTAAGAATTCAAAAACCTGGGATAAAGCGGTAGCTGATGGCTGGGTTCCTGGTGAAACTTTATTCGACATCGAAGAAGCAGCTCAAAAAGGTACTATCATCCAGTTCCTGCTGTCTGATGCTGGTCAGATCACCCTGTGGCCTACACTGAAACAACACCTGACTCCTGGTAAAGCACTCTACTTCTCCCACGGGTTTGGTATCACCTATAAAGATCAAACCGGTATCGTTCCTCCGGCTGATGTAGACGTAATCCTGGTAGCCCCTAAAGGTTCCGGTACTTCCCTACGTCGCCTGTTCCTGGCTGGTCAGGGGCTGAACTCCAGCTTCGCTATCTTCCAGGATGCTACCGGTCGCGCTAAAGAACGCGTAGTAGCACTGGGTATCGGCGTTGGTTCCGGTTACCTGTTCGAAACAGATTTCAAAAAAGAAGTATACTCCGACCTCACCGGCGAACGCGGTTCCCTGATGGGTTGTATCCAGGGTATCTTTGCAGCGCAATACGAAACCCTGCGTAAAAACGGTCACTCTCCTTCTGAAGCGTTCAACGAAACAGTAGAAGAACTGACACAGTCCCTGATGCCACTGGTAGCAGAAAATGGTATGGACTGGATGTATGCTAACTGCTCTACTACTGCTCAACGCGGTGCACTTGACTGGTGGAAGAAATTCAAAACAGCTACTCAGCCTGTATTTGATGAACTGTACGCCAGCGTAGCTGCAGGTAAAGAAGCTGCCCGCTCTATCGCTTCCAACAGCACGCCTGATTATCGCGAAAAACTGAACGAAGAACTGAAAGAACTGCGCGAAAGCGAAATGTGGCAGGCTGGTGCAGCAGTACGTAAGTTGCGTCCTAACAACGCTTAATTTTTTTAAAATTATAGTGACGGATGGCAAACCATTTTGGAATTTTGATTATTAGCATTCCCGCTGTTTAGTTTCCCGGAGATTTTTCCACGGAACTTTATAGCTGAATAGCCGATTCCCAGAATTCCGGAATGGTTTGCCATTTGTATTTTAAATAGATCATATGTCTGAAGTAATGAGCAGTGTCAATTCATTGAATATCCTCGATGCAGCGGTGAAGCTGAAATCAGTGGTGGCCCGCACCCCGCTTACCTACAGCGCCAACCTTTCCCGGCGCTACCAATGCGATGTGTATCTGAAAAGAGAGGATATGCAAATTGTACGCTCCTATAAATTACGCGGTGCTTATAACCTCATCAGCAGCCTCCCTGCTGAAATATTGGCCAAAGGCGTTACCTGCGCCAGCGCCGGCAACCACGCCCAGGGCTTCGCCTACGCCTGCAAAGCCATGAACATCAAAGGCGTGGTGTTTATGCCCGTAATTACACCAAAACAAAAAGTAAACCAGGTAAACATGTTCGGAGGCGATAACATCGAAATCCGGCTTACTGGCGATACCTTCGACGATTGCTCCGCCGAAGCCCAGGCATTTACCGCCGCTAATAACATGACTTTCATCCCGCCCTTCGACAATGCAAAAATTATTGAAGGCCAGGGCACCGTGGCCGTGGAGATATTGGAAGACCAATCCGGTATCGATTTCCTCTTTGTTCCGGTAGGCGGCGGGGGACTGGCAGCCGGACTAGGCACCTACTTCAAAACATACAGCCCTAAAACCCGCATCATTGGCGTAGAGCCGGAAGGCGCCCCTTCCATGCTCAAAGCGCTCGAACAGGGCGGCCCCGTTACCCTCAACGAAATTGAACGATTTGTAGATGGCGCCGCAGTGAAAAGAGTAGGTACGCTCAACTATGAAATCTGTAAAGATGTATTGGAAAAGATGCACCTCGTGCCTGAAGGAAAGGTATGCTCTACCATCCTGCGCCTGTATAACGAAGATGCCATCGTGGTAGAACCCGCAGGCGCCTTATCTATTGCGGCACTCGACGGCTTTGCTGAAGAAATAAAAGGAAAGAAAGTAGTATGCGTAATCAGTGGCAGCAACAACGACATTGACCGCATGCAGGAAATAAAAGAACGCTCCCTGCTTTACGAAGGATTAAAGCATTACTTTATTGTACGCTTTGCACAACGCCCGGGTGCATTAAGAGAATTCGTGAATCATATTCTCGGCCCCAACGACGATATCACCCGCTTTGAATATATCCAGAAACACAACAAGGAAATAGGCCCGGCACTGGTAGGTGTTGAACTGAAGTACCGGGAGGACTACGATAAACTGATCGCCAATTTCCAGAAATATAATTTCCAGTTCACTGAGCTGAATAAAGACGATAGCTTATTCGGATACCTGGTGTAACTATTAACTAAAAAGGGATCTCCTGTACGGGATCCCTTTTTAATTAGATATTCTGATAAACAGGCTTATTTTTTTAAACTGGCAATATCAATCACGAAGCGGTATTTTACATCTCCCTTCAACATCCGCTCATAAGCCGTGTTGATATCTTTAATGTCAATCACTTCTACATCGCTGGTAATATTATGCTCCGCGCAGTAGTCCAGCATCTCCTGGGTTTCACGGATACCGCCAATCAATGACCCGGCAATGCTCCTTCTGCCCATAATCAGGTTAAATGCCGGCACGGCCGATGGCTCCGGAGGTACACCCAAACAGATCATCACGCCATCCAGGTTCAGCATATTCAGGTAGTTGCTGTAGTCGTGCGGCGCGGAAATGGTATTGATAATAAAATCGAACTGGTTGCGTAGTTGCTTTAACTGCTCCTTGTTGGTGGTCAGCGCAAAATGATGGGCACCCAGTTTTTTGGCATCCGCTTCTTTCGATGGAGAGGTACTGAGCATGGTGACTTCCGCTCCCATAGAAGCAGCCAGCTTTACGGCCATATGTCCAAGTCCTCCTAAGCCAACTACACCTACTTTATGCCCTTTGCCTACTTTCCAGTGGCGCAGGGGTGAATAGGTGGTAATGCCAGCGCAGAGCAATGGAGCTACACCCGACAAAGGTAATTTATCAGATATCTTCAAAGTATATTTCTCATCAGTCACAATGTGCGTAGAATAACCACCATAGGTAAGCGTTTTCCGGTCCATCTCATAGCCATTATAAGTACTGGCGCCGCCGGTAACACAATATTGCTCTTCTCCGGCTTTGCATGGTGCACATTCACGGCAGGAATCTACAAAACATCCGATCCCCGCCAGATCGCCTACTTTAAAACGGGTAACATGATCTCCTACTTTGGTCACACGCCCTACTATTTCATGACCCGGCACCATCGGGTAGATGGAGTTGCCCCATTCGTTACGCACCTGGTGTATATCGGAATGGCATACGCCACAATATAAAATTTCGATCTGTACGTCATGAGGACCTGGTTCCCGCCGTTCAAAATTCCATGGCCCCAGCGGGGAAGTGGCATCCTGTACGGCATAAGCTTTTGTTGCAATCATGGTGTATATGTTTAGACACCGAATCTACGCGTAATTTGTGAACAAAAAATGACGGCCTCAGAAGTAGGGCCTTTTTACTTTTTTCGATAACTTATATCCGGATAGCGTAAAAGTCCATTTTAAATCATATTGTTATGGAATTTAATCTGAAAGGGAAAGTGGCCATCGTTACCGGTGGCAGCAAAGGCATTGGTAAAGGAATTGCCGCCGTTCTGCTGGCGGAAGGTGCCACCGTGGTCATTACGGCCCGCAACGCAGATGAACTGGAAGATACTGCCGCCATGTTCCGCCTGCAAGGCCATGACGTGCTGGCCGTAGTAGCAGATATGGCAAAAGAAGCCGACCTGGAACAACTGGTTGCCAGTACCATTCAACGCTTGGGACATATAGATATCCTCGTCAACAATGCCGGCGGAATAGATGCCTTCGGTCCATTGGATACTATCAGCATGGCGCAATGGCGAAATATCTTTGACATTAATTTCTTCGGGCTGGTAGCACTCACCCAGTTGGTGGTTCCTCATATGAAGAAACAGGGAGGTGGCCGCATTATCAATATCTCGTCGGAAAACGGGGAACAACCAGATCCTAACATGGGACATTATAATGCTACCAAAGCGGCCTTGAATAACTATTCCAAAACGCTTTCCATGAACTATGGAAAAGACAACATCCTGGTGAATACCGTATCTCCGGCATTTATCAAAACCCCATTGGTAGATGATATGCTGGCTGCACGGGCTAAGGAAAAAGGTATTTCGGAAGAAGAAGCCGCCAGGGACTTCCTCAAGGAGAATCGCCCGTACCAGGTACTTGGCAGGCCAGGTCTTCCTGAAGAAACAGGCGCCATGGTCGCTTTCCTGGCGTCGGACCAGGCATCATTTATCACCGGTGGGATATTCAGGGTAGATGGGGGCTCTGTTGGAGCCGTTTAAATAAATATTATGCTCAGTTATTGGGAAAAGCAAAGCCTCCTGCAATACGACTATATCATTGTAGGCAGTGGAATTGTAGGCCTCTCTACCGCCATTAGCCTGAAGGAAAGAGTACCACAAAGCCGTATCATGGTGCTGGAACGGGAAGTGTTGCCTACTGGCGCCAGTACAAAAAATGCGGGCTTCGCCTGCCTCGGCAGTCTCACCGAAATACTGGCCGACCTGCAAACCATGCCGGCAGAAGCAGTGCTGAACCTGGTCAACCTGCGCTATACAGGGCTGCGCCTTCTGCGCCAACGCCTGGGCGATAAGGCGATTAATTATCACGAAAATGGAAGTTTTGAACTAATTGGCCCCCGCCAGGAATGGGCGCTCGAACAATTGGACAAGGTAAACCGCATGCTGGGCAGCCTTTTCAATAACCAACTGGCCTTTGAACGGGCCACCGATCAACTGGGCCCTTTCGGTTTCGACAGCAAATATGTGAAAGCCCTGGTACGTAATAATTTTGAAGGGGAGCTGCATACTGGCAAAATGATGCGCGCCCTGATCGACACTGCCATCGCAGCAGGCATAGAAATTAAAACCGGTTGCACGGTTACCCATATCGATGATTTTCATACAGGAGTCAACGTGGTGGTACCCCATCACACCCTGAAGGAAGATATTATTTTCTCAGCCCGTAAAGTGCTGGTATGTACCAATGCCTTTACAAAAAAACTGCTGCCGGAAGAGGAAATTACGCCCGGGAGGGGACAGGTGCTGATCACGGAGCCGGTAAAGGACCTGCCCTTTAAAGGCATTTTCCATTTTGAAGAAGGCTACTACTATTTTCGGGAACTGGACGGCCGTGTGCTCCTGGGAGGCGGCCGTCAGCTGGACTTCACCGGCGAAACGTCTACCGATTTTCATTTCAACGACCGTATCCAGCACGAACTGGAAGTATTGTTACGAACCACTATTCTCCCTGGCAGGGAAGTGGCTATTGCCGACCGGTGGACCGGCATCATGGCCTTTGGCAGTACCCGGCAACCTATCGTAAAGGCACACACGAAAAATGTGATCATCGGCGTGCGCATGGGAGGTATGGGCGTAGCTATCGGATCTATCATCGGTGATAAGCTGGCCGTCATGGCTTTGGAGGAAGTATAGTACTGCCAACGGCATTTTTTGTGTACGTAAGGGGTATCAATTGTTTCTTTTTTTAGAAAGAAACTAGGAGAAGAAATTAAAATGTATAGTTTTAATGCCGGAAAAACCGCGACGGCCGTCGCGGTTTTATTTTTCATTGTTAAAAAAAGCGCCAGCAAGCGTATTTTTTACATTTATTATGTATATTGATCCGCTAAATTTTTTATAACCACGTTTGAAACGTTATGCAAACAAAATCCTTACACATCTTTGACTACCTGGTATTCCTGGTATATTTCGTAATAGTAGCCGGCTATGGTTACTACATCTATCGCAAGAAAAAGAAGGCTACCACGGATTCGAAGGACTTTTTCCTGGCCGAAGGTTCACTCACCTGGTGGGCTATTGGCGCATCCCTGATCGCTTCCAACATTTCCGCGGAACAATTTATCGGGATGTCCGGAAACGGTTTTAATATCGGGTTGGCTATTTCTACCTATGAATGGATGGCAGCAGCCACATTGATTGTTGTAGCGGTATTTTTCCTGCCTATTTACCTGAAGAATAAGATTTATACCATGCCCCAGTTCCTGGAACGCAGGTATAATCAAACGGTAAGTACCATCATGGCGGTGTTCTGGTTATTGCTGTACGTAGTGGTAAACCTTACCTCCATCCTTTACCTGGGAGCCCTGGCGGTATCTACTATTTCAGGCATCAACTTCTACGTGTGTATGGTGGCACTGGCCTTCTTTGCCATTCTCATTACCCTGGGAGGTATGAAGGTAATCGGCTACACCGATGTTATCCAGGTGTTCTTCCTGATATTGGGCGGTTTGGCTACTACCTACCTGGCCCTGCAGCTGGTGTCTTCGCATTTTGGCACCACCGGTGTGCTGAAAGGCTTCTCCCTGATGACACAACATGCCAGCGAACATTTCCACATGATCCTGCATAAAGAGAATCCTAAATACCTCGATCTGCCTGGCCTGAGCGTATTGATTGGCGGTATGTGGATCGTAAACTTGAACTACTGGGGTTGTAACCAATATATTACGCAACGCGCCCTGGGCGCCGATTTGAAGACTGCCCGCAGCGGTTTGCTCTTTGCCGGCTTCCTCAAACTCCTGATGCCTGTTATCGTGGTATTGCCTGGTATTGCGGCGTATGTGCTGTATTCCCAGAACCATGGCGACTTTGCACAGTCTATGATGAAAGATGGCTCCCTGAATGCAGATAACGCTTACCCGGTATTGCTCAACCTCCTGCCGGTAGGACTGAAAGGACTGGCATTTGCAGCATTAACCGCAGCGGTGGTGGCTTCTCTGGCAGGTAAAGCCAATAGTATTTCTACCATTTTCTCCCTGGATATCTATAAGAAGATATATAACAAAGATGCAGATGAAAAGAAGGTCGTAAGCGTAGGGCGTGCAGTGGTAATTATTACCATGATCATCGCGATCGTTATCTCTAACTTCCTGGGTATCGATAAGAAGGGTGGATTCCAGTTTATCCAGGAGTATACCGGCTTCGTATCTCCGGGTGTATTCGCCATGTTTGCCCTGGGCTTCTTCTGGAAACGGACTACTTCCAATGCAGCTATGTTTGCCATGATCGGCGGCTTACTGCTTTCCTTCATTCTCAAATTCCTGCCGGCATGGGTAAACCTGGAGCCACTGCACCAGATTGGTTTTGCAGCCCTGAACCCAGACAGCGGTTTGTGGGAAATGGCCTTCATCGACCGTATGGGACTGGTGTTTGTAGTGTGCGTAGTAGGCATGATCATTATTACCCTCACTGATAAATCCAGCGCCAATAATCCAAAAGGACTGGCGATCGATAGCAGCATGTTCAAACCCAACATGGGATTCACTGTAGGTGCCCTGTTGATTGTGGGAATATTAATAGCATTGTATACTGTTTTCTGGTAAGAATATTTTATTTTGTCACCCGGATATTTCATGGCGGCCTGCTGCAGCCATGAAATATCCGGTCTTATTGCTAATCTTCACGTTATGTACTTTATAGGATATGATATTGGGTCATCCTCTATCAAGGCAGCTTTATTGAATGCCGATACGGGTGTTTGTGTAGCGGCTGCTACCTGCCCTGAAAAAGAAATGGCCATAGATGTGCCGCATCCCAGCTGGGCCGAGCAAGATCCGGAAAGCTGGTGGCAGGAAATCATCCGGGCAACAGGTTTGTTGCTAAGCCGCTTTGCCGTAGATCCGGCACAGATCAAAGGTATTGGTATCGCCTACCAGATGCATGGACTGGTATGTGTGGATAAAAACCAACAGGTATTAAGGCCCGCTATCATCTGGTGCGATAGCCGCGCCGTTGACATTGGCAATACCGCCTTTAAAAACATGGGCGAAACCTATTGCCTTTCTCACCTTCTCAATTCCCCTGGTAACTTCACCGCCTCTAAACTGCGCTGGATACAGGAAAACGAACCACACCTTTATGAGCGTATTCATAAAGTAATGCTGCCCGGAGACTTCATTGCCATGAAACTCACCGGCGAAGCCGCTACCACGATATCCGGTTTATCGGAAGGTACTTTCTGGGATTTTACAGAAAACAGGGTGGATGCCGCATTGCTGAAATATTACAATATCGATGAGCAGCTGTTATCCGCCATTGTACCTACTTTCGGAGTACAGGGACAGCTTACCGCCAGCGCTGCCGCCACACTGGGCCTCGCTCCCGGTACCCCGGTGACTTACCGTGCCGGCGACCAACCCAATAACGCTTTCTCGCTGAATGTACTGCAACCCGGCGAAGCCGCTACCACCGCGGGAACTTCTGGCGTGGTATACGCTGTACACGATAAAAATAGTTCTGATAAAAAGAGCCGCGTCAACACATTTGTACACGTCAATAACGATCCTGCTCATACCCGGAATGGTGTGCTCATGTGCCTCAATGGTACCGGTATTGCCAACAGCTGGCTCAAAAACCTGGTTGGAGATATCACCTATCCTGATATGAACCAGCTGGCTGCACAGGCGCCTATTGGCGCCGCCGGTTTACAGGTGTTTCCTTTCGGCAACGGGGCAGAGCGTATACTGGAAAATAAGAGTATAGGCGCCACCGTTAGCCACCTGAACTTCAACCGCCACCAGCGCGCACATGTGATGCGGGCCGTGCAGGAAGGCATTGTATTCGGACTCAACTATGGTATGGACATTATGGCGGAAATGGACCTGAATATCCACCGCGTAAGGGCCGGACATGCCAACATGTTCCTCAGTCCCCTCTTCCGGGAAGCCTTTGCCAACACCGCCAACGTGGTAATAGAATTATATAACACAGACGGCGCCGCCGGAGCCGCCCGTGGAGCCGCTATCGGCGCCGGGTATGTAAATGCTGCTGATGCCTTCCGTGGTATGGAATGCCTTTCTGTAATAGAACCAAGTGCTGCCCTCCAGTCGCAATACCGCGATGTATACGGCGATTGGCTAAATGGACTTCGTACTTTGCTGCAATAAACGGAAACATATAAGTACACGCATTTAAAAACCACATTAGTTATGAGCATTACATTAGGAAACACGGAGTACTTTAAAGGGATTGGTAAAATAAAATTTGAAGGACCACAGTCAAACAACCCACTGGCTTATAAGTGGTACGATGAAAACCGCCTCATTGCCGGTAAATCCATGAAGGAACTGTTTCGTTTTGCAGTATCCTACTGGCATACCTTCTGTGGCACTGGTGGAGACCCTTTTGGCCCTGGGACTAAACATTTCCCCTGGCTCGCCGCTACCGATGCCAACCAGAGCGCCAAAGATAAAATGGACGCCGCTTTTGAATTCATCACTAAAATGGGACTGCCATATTATTGCTTCCATGATATAGACCTGGTGGATGAAGGCGCTAACATAGCAGAATATGAAAACCGTATGCAGCAGATTGTTGCCTACGCCAAACAAAAGCAACAAGCCAGCGGCGTAAAGCTGTTATGGGGCACTGCCAATGTTTTCAGCAATCCCCGTTACATGAACGGTGCTGCCACTAACCCCGATTTCGCCGTACTGGCCTATGCCGGCACCCAGGTAAAAAACTCCCTGGATGCTACTATTGCACTGGGGGGTGAAAACTATGTATTCTGGGGCGGTCGCGAAGGATATATGACCCTGCTAAATACCGACATGAAACGGGAACAGGAACACCTGGGCCGCTTCCTGGGTATGGCCCGCGACTACGCACGGGCACAGGGCTTTAAAGGTACTTTCTTCATTGAGCCTAAACCCTGCGAACCTACCAAGCATCAATATGACTACGATGCCGCTACGGTGATAGGTTTCCTCCGCCAATACGGACTTGATAAAGATTTTAAACTGAACCTGGAAGTCAACCACGCTACCTTGGCAGGTCATACCTTCCAGCACGAATTACAGGTAGCTGCCAACGCAGGTATGCTGGGCAGCATTGATGCCAACCGCGGCGATGCACAGAACGGTTGGGATACCGACCAGTTCCCCACCAACCTCAACGACCTCATTGAAAGTATGCTGGTGATCCTGGAAGCAGGCGGATTTGCCGGTGGTGGCGTAAACTTCGATGCCAAAACCCGTCGTAACTCCACCGACCTGGAAGATATCTTCCACGCACATATAGGTGGTATCGATACATTTGCCCGCGCAGCCATTGTAGCGGAAAAAGTACTGAACGCCACGCCTTATAAGCAATTCCGCCACGACCGCTATGCGTCTTTCAACAGCGGTAAAGGCCAGGAATTCGAAGCCGGTAAACTGACCCTGGAAGACCTCCGCAATTTCGCTGTAGCAAACGGAGAGCCTAAACAAATCAGCGGTAAACAGGAATGGTTGGAAAACCTGATCAATGCAAGTATCTAATCAATTGTAGCGCAAAGACGCAAAATAACAAAGAGGCAAGGGACATTCACTTTGGTAGAATGCCTTTGCTTCTTCGCGAAATATCTCCATAAAATTTTACTATTTTGTCCGGAACTCAAAATATTGAACAATGAAATTTGGCATCCATTCCTTTCAAGAGGCAGGATTTGATATCATAGCGCTCCAGGATCATGTTGCAGGAACGCAGGTAGAAATAATTCCTTCCTGTGGCGCACTGTTGCACGCGTTTAAAGTGAAGCACTCCCAGGGCACACTCAACCTGATAGATAGTTATAAAGACGTAGCTGACCTGGAGGCAAATCTCCGCACCAGCTTCAAAAGCGTGAAATTAAGCCCTTACGCCTGCCGCATGAAAGATGCCCAATACACCTGGGAAGGCCAATCTTACAGCATCCAGAAAACACTGGCCCCCGGGAATGCGATACATGGCTTGTTGTATGATGCGCCTTTTACCGTTACCGCGCAGGTTACCGACGATCAGCATGCCGCGGTTACCCTCACCCATCATTTTAAACAAACAGACGACGCAGGATATCCATTTGCATATGATTGCATCGCGAAATATACGCTGCGAGCCAACAACGAGTTGCAGCTAACAACTACCATTGTGAATAAAAACGGGCACACCATTCCCGTTGTCGATGGATGGCATCCCTATTTTAGCACGGGTACGCATGTAGATGAACTGGAACTGACTTTCGCATCCAAAGAAATCGTGGAATTCAATGATAAACTGCTGCCTACCGGGAAGCTGTTGCCCTATACCGAATTCGCACAGGGTAAGTTGCTGAAAGGAGTAGAACTGGATAATTCCTTTGTGCTCGATAATGGCCAATCTCAGCCGCTGGCTACGATCCACGATCCAAAGAAAAACATCCGTATTGCTTTTTACCCGGGCAATAGTTACCCGATTTTACAGATCTATATTCCACCTCACCGCACCAGTATTGCGGTGGAAAACCTCAGCGGTGCACCCGATGCCTTTAATAATGGCCTGGGACTGGTTCAGCTGGCTTCCGGCGAAAGTAAAGTCTTTGATACGCGTATACAGGTGTCGCTGTAACAAGTATCACGCAAATAATCGAATCCTTCTGTTAACAGACAGAAGGATTTTTCTTTTTTAACACGGCCGCATTTCGTTTAATTTGTACTTTCATAAAGGATATGAACAATGTCTATAGAGATATGTTTGAAAGAGAGGAGAGGGTTCAGCAGTCAAATTATTATATTTATATGAAGGTTCTATTACGCGCCATAGCGCTAGGCGGTATACTCAGCATGGCATTTGCTCCACTGGTACAGGCACAGGTAACTGTTACCGGGATGATTTCAGACAGTAATAAACTGGTGTTGCCTTATGCCACGATCAGCAATATCAGTTCAGGAAAACGTTCCTTGTCTGATCAGGGTGGTTTCTATAAGATATCCGCTTCCCGCAATGACCGCCTGGTATTTACTTTTGTGGGCTATAAGCCCGATACCCTGATTGTGGGACAGTCTTCCGGTACGCAAACCACCAATATCATCATGGAACCTGCCGGAAAGTTCCTGAAAGGCGTAGAGGTTACCTCTCAATACACCCCTTACCAGCGCGATTCTATGGAAAGACGCCAGCAATATGGTTATATACTGGATTTACCAGATCAGCCGCTGGCTGGTGGCAGTACCCCGGTGGGAGCAGGCATTGTGGTAAGTCCCATTACCCGTTTTTCCAAGAAGGAAAAGCAAAAGCGGCAGTTTAAAAAGAATTACGAAGAGATGGAGAAACAAAAATTCATCGATTCCCGTTTCACACCGTTATTGGTCAACAAGGTAACCGGGTTAACAGGCGATTCTTTACATTTATTTATGAGAGATAATTACCCGGATTATGGCACCATGAGGGCGCTCGCCAACAACGACCTGCTGTACTGGATTACAGATAAGTACAAAGCCTGGGTAAAACAGGGGCACTGATAAGATTTACAATACGTATAAAAGCCACTGAGGCGAATGAACAATGCGGGAGTTATCCGCTAAGTTCATTCGCCTCAATAGCTTTATGCCGAATACTAATTAATTCGCTCAGTTATACACCTTTACCATGTATACGAAGTCTTCCAGTTTTTTGATCTGGTCAACCCTGTTCATACCTTCCAGGTGGCTTTTATGATTCCAGTCCTTACGGGGTTGCTTGTCTTTAGGCATTTCATCGAGCAGGTGTTTCAAATGGGCTGATTTTACCGCAAAGGCAATACCATCTGAGGTAGTTTGCTTGCCGGTAACGATACCCACTACGTCCCCTCTACTGTCGAGCAGGGGAGCGCCACTGTTGCCCGGATTTACCGGGATAGACACCTGGTAGGCAGTAGTATCTCCGTTAAAACCTGTTTTAGCGCTGATATACCCTTTACCATATACAATTTCATCCCTTGGGAAGCCCATGGTGAATACTTCTTCCCCGATTTTTACGCTTTGTGGTTTCAAAGCATAGGGGAGTGGCTGGCTTTTAAAAGTGGAATCTGCAATTTTTAATACGGCCAGGTCACTGGAAATATCCTCAAATATGCTGACTGCTTTAAACGCTTCACCCTTGGTATTTTGTACATATACAGAATCGGCACCGGCTACTACGTGGTAGTTAGTAACGATATAACCGTTGCCAGATACAGCAAAACCGGTACCTCCGTAGGTGCCTGGGTTTAATGGTGCTTTACTCTTGCTGTTGATATCATTGATGAGTGCATTCTGGGAACGTTGAATATTATTCAACACCCGTCTTACATCTTCATATTGTGCGGTAGACTTGTTCCGGGTTACATTTTGAATCACGGCAATGGTCGATAGGGAAGTAACGAGGGCAATACAGGCGGCAGCGGCCAGGTTGGTAATGGTTCTGCGGCGTATAGACAATCGTTTGGCGGCCTGGTTGCTTTCCTGGGCTTGTTGGCGCAGGGCAGGCATATCCAGTTGCTGATGGATCCGGTTCAGTTTAGCTTGTAATTGCTGCCGTTGTCCATAATTACCCAGGTGAAGGAGAAATAACTGGTGTTCTTCTACCTGTTTGTTAATCAGGGGATTAGTACGGCGTAATTCTTCGAAAGCAGTTTTTTCCTGTTCGCTCATTTCCCCTTCCAGGTAACGCTCAATATCACGTAATAAACTCATTTCCTCTTTCATGGCTGCTTTCTGCTTATAATGATGTGTTGTACTGATCAAAAAATAACTTCTTCAAACGCATGAGGCATTTGTACTTCTGATTTTTCGCATTTTCAGCGTTGGTATATCCAAACTTCTCTGCTATTTCCTGCATCGATCTTTTATGCAGGTAATAATCTTCCAGGATTGCCTGGCAGGGCTGACCAATATTGCTCATGGCCCCTTCCATAATCCGGAACTCCTGATCCTTGGCCTGATGTGCTTCCAGTTCTTCCGTGGCAGGAATCACTTCTTCCAGTTCGGGCGATAGGCTGTATAATCCGTAGGTACGTTGTACTTTTTTTAACCAGAGATGGCGACAAACCGAATAAAGAAAGGTTTTAAGCCGGCTGCTTAACGTAAAGTCGTTGTTTTGCACCTTTTCATATAAGACTATAATGGCCTCCTGGAAAATATCCTTGGCATCGTCTTCGGAGCCATTGTGTTGCAGGATCATTCTTAATACCACCGGAAAATTCTCAGAATAGATGATTTCCAATGATTTATCCTCACCTTTTGCCAGTCCCAGCAATAATTCCCTGTCTCTTGTTATGTCTTGATGTTGCTTCACTCTTAATACAGTTATTAGGCATTTGGTAACCCAAAGTACCGAAAAAAAATATTTTTAAAAGTTGGGTTACCTTTTAGGTGACCCTGGTATAAAGGTTAAATCATTCAAAAACAACTTAAATAATTGTATCATGAAGAACGTAATTAAAATCGGTTTCTTAGCTCTGTCTTTCGGTATCTTCGCTGTAGCTTGCGGTGGTGGTGCTAAAACTGAAAATGCTACTGACTCAACTGCAACTGCTGCAGGTAACACTATCGATTCTGCTGCTAAAGCTGCTACTAACGTAGTTGATTCTGCTGCTAAAGCTGCTACTGCTGTTGTTGATTCTGCTGCTAAGAAAGTAGATTCAGTTGCTGCTCACAAATAATTAAACCTTTAGGTTTTAATAAAATGACCGTCCCGGCTTAGCCAGGACGGTTTTTTTGTGCCCGTTTGGCCACGAAAATATGTTTTTTTGAAAGTTATTCAATAAATGGTCTTTATTATTGAAAAAAGTATATTTTTTGATATTAGCCCTTGGATAATTAAAATCGTGCCGTATTTTTGTCCTACACTCATAGAGAATAACAATTCAGATGAAACTACAAGCGACTTTCGGTTTTTATGGCTTTTATTATTTCTGGCACCAGAAGTAGGAAGGTCGTTTGTATAAAAATAAAAGATACTACAAGAGGCCTTCCGGTAAACGGAAGGCCTTTTTTTAATCGCATTAACACACAGACAGTATAGTATATGTTATCACCTTCAAACAACAACTTTTTTTATTACTTCTCTTACTTCTTTTATGCGAAGAAGCAGGGGACTCGTTTGCAATAACATACTTACTCATAAAAAGTACAGCGCAAAGGGTCCCACGGATGGGGCCCTTTCTGTTTTAAATAGCTAGTTGCTACAGCAACTATAAATAAATCAAAAATCAATCACATACACATGAAAATTGCCATACAGGGATTTGAAGGATGTTTCCACCAGGTTGCCGCCCAGGGATATTTCGGTAAGCAGATAGATATCGAATGCTGTGCGTCCTTTGCTGAGCTGGTGAAGAAAACAAAACAACAGCCCGATGTAGATGCAGGTATCATGGCTATCGAAAATTCTATCGCTGGCAGTATCCTCCCTAACTACAGTCTCATCAAAAACTCCGGTCTGCACATCATTGGTGAAACTTACCTGCAGATCAACCAGCACCTGATGGTATTACCCGGTCAGACGATGGAAGATCTCCGGGAAGTACATTCCCATCCTATGGCCTTATTACAGTGTATGGATTTCCTGGAAAAATACCCGCATATCAAGCTGGTAGAAACAGAAGATACGGCACTCAGCGCCAGGCATGTACGCCAGAAAAAACTGAAAAGCACAGCCGCTATTGCCGGTAAACTGGCCGCAGAAATCTTTGAACTCGACATCATCGCGCCTAATATCCATACCAATAAAAATAATTATACCCGCTTCCTCGCGGTATCACGTACACCGGTGGCCACAGCGGAAGATGCCAATAAAGCTTCGGTGTATTTTCAAACCAGCCACGATCGCGGTAGCCTTGCCAAGGTATTAACACAAATCGCCGTTGCCGGTATTAACCTGTCTAAACTGCAGTCTTTCCCTATCCCTGCCAAAGAATGGAACTATTACTTCCACGCAGATATGGAATTCGACAATGCCGCACATTTCGAAAAAGCACTGGAGAAAATTGCACCGCTGACAGAACACCTGAAAGTATTGGGTATTTACAAAAAAGGAAAAACACATTAATCAGTTTTATGCAGATACAGGTTGCTAAAAGATTGCAAGGCACAGAAGAATACTACTTCTCCAAAAAGCTCAGGGAAATTGAGGAAATGAACCAAACAGGTACCAGGGTAATAAATCTCGGTATCGGTAGCCCGGATCTACCTCCTCATCCTGCAGTGGTGGCTGCATTAAACGAAAATGCTGCTTTGCCTAATACCCACAACTACCAGGGGTACAAAGGTATTCCGGCACTCCGTAAGGCCATGGCCGGCTGGTACCAGCAATACTACCGGGTAACACTGAACCCGGATACGGAAGTATTGCCGCTGATAGGTTCCAAGGAAGGTATTATGCACATCTGCATGACCTACCTGCAGGAAGGCGATGAAGCATTGATCCCTAACCCGGGATACCCTACTTACCGCTCTGCCGTGAGTCTGAGCGGTGCTACCGTGGTGGATTACGACCTGGTGGCAGAAAATAGCTGGTTACCCGACCTGGATGCCCTGGAGCAAACAGACCTGAGCCGTGTAAAACTGATGTGGGTAAACTATCCGCATATGCCTACCGGTGCTAAATTTAACCGGGAGTTCGCCGCTAAACTGATTGCATTTGCCAAACGCCACCAGATATTGATCTGCCACGATAATCCCTATAGCTTTATCCTGAATGAGCAACCGGAAAGCCTGTTGCAGTTTGAAGGAGCAAAAGATGTAGTACTGGAATTAAACTCGCTCAGTAAATCATCCAACATGGCAGGCTGGCGTATAGGCATGCTCGTTGGAAAAGGGGAATGGATTGCACAGGTATTGCGCTTTAAAAGTAATATGGACTCCGGCATGTTCCAACCTATGCAAATGGCCGCAGTGAAGGCTTTGCAGCTGGGAAAAGACTGGTATGATAACCTGAACAGCATTTACCGCGCCCGCAGGGAAAAAGTATTTGCATTGCTGGAGCTGCTGCATTGCACCTTCGATAAAAACCAGGTAGGAATGTTTGTATGGGCAAAAATTCCCGCTACTATCGATAACGGATATACGCTTACTGATGAAATATTGCAAAAAGCCCGTGTATTTATTACACCCGGCGGTATATTCGGTAGTAACGGCAACGGCTATATCAGGGTGAGCCTGTGCCAGGAGGAAAAGGTTTTCCAGGAAGCGATAGATCGCATCAAAACAAACGTAAAATGATCGCAACAATAATAGGAACTGGTTTAATAGGTGGGTCGCTCGCCATCACGCTGAAAGAAAAAGGCGTGGCAGAACGGATCATCGGGGTAGATCAGAATGAGGCGCATTTGCAAAGAGCGCTGGATCTGAATATCATCGATGAAAAAGCTACCCTGGATGAAGCGATGCTTCGTTCCGACCTGGTAATACTGGCTATCCCGGTAGATGCCCTGCTGAAGGCCCTGCCAGCAATTATGGATAAAGTACGTCCCAACCAGGTAATTATGGACGTAGGTTCTACTAAAGAAAAAATACTGCAACTCGTTGCCGGTCATCCTAACAGAGGTCGCTTCGTGGCGGCTCACCCGATGGCCGGCACCGAGTATTCCGGCCCTGATGCTGCTGTCCGCAACCTGTTCGTACATAAAACGATGGTGTTGTGTGATGTAAAAAACAGTGATGAAGATGCCCTGGAACTTGTGGAAAATATGGTAGATCAGCTGCAGATGCGCACCGTATATATGAACGGAGAAGAGCATGACCTGCACACCGCCTATGTATCTCACATTTCCCACATCACTTCTTTCGCACTGGCATTGACGGTGTTGAAAAAAGAAAAAGAATCGGGCCGCATTTTCGAACTGGCCAGCGGTGGTTTCGAATCTACCGTGCGCCTGGCTAAAAGCTCTCCCGATATGTGGGTGCCTATTTTCAAGCACAACCGCAACAATGTACTCGATGTACTGGATGAGCATATCAGTCAGTTACAACAGATGAAATCGTTGCTGGAAGAAGAGGACTACGACGCGTTTTATAAATTGATTCAAAAATCAAATAAAATCAGGAAGATCCTGAAATAATTAAATTCTGATAATCTACTTAACTTCAATACTATGGTACAGACAATGGAACAAATATTATCCAAAACCAAATTCTCTGATCCGTCTTCCGATAAAAAGCCGCTGATCATTTCCGGACCCTGCAGTGCAGAAACCGAAGAGCAGGTATTAGCCACCGCGTTGGCCCTGCAAAAAACAGGTAAAGTAGACGTATTACGCGCTGGTATCTGGAAACCACGCACCCGCCCCGGTTCTTTCGAAGGTATCGGCACCAAAGGGCTGGCATGGCTGCAGAAAGCCCGCGAGCTGACCGGTTTACCTTTAGCGGTAGAAGTAGCTACTGCCAAACAGGTAGAAGACGCGCTGCACTTTGGCGTGGATATTTTGTGGGTAGGCGCACGTACTACCGTAAACCCATTCTCTGTACAGGAAGTAGCTGATGCCCTGAGAGGAGTGGATACTACTGTATTGATTAAGAATCCTATCAATCCCGATCTCGAACTGTGGATTGGTGCAGTAGAAAGAATTCAGAAAGCAGGTATCTCTAAAGTAGGTTTAATCCACCGCGGATTTTCCAGCTATGGTAATACGCAATACCGTAATGCCCCCATGTGGCACCTGGCTATTGAGCTGAAACGCCGTATGCCTGAACTGCCTATGATCTGTGATCCTTCCCATATCTCCGGCCGCCGCGATATCCTGCAGGAAGTATCTCAGGAAGCGATCGACCTGGATTACGATGGTCTGATGCTGGAAACACACGTAGATCCAGATAACGCATGGAGCGATGCCAAACAACAGGTAACCCCTGAAAAACTGGCTGAAATCCTGGATGGTATTACCTGGAGAAGAGAACATTCTGATAAGAAAGATTTCAACTCCGCCCTGGAAAAACTGCGCGCGCAAATCAACCAGGTAGATGATGAAATTATGCTGCTGCTGGGTAATCGTATGAAGATTGCAGAAAAGATCGGTATGTACAAAAAGGAAAATAACATTACCATCCTGCAAACAAATCGCTGGAATGAAATCCTGGACCGCAACATCGCAAAAGGCGAAAAGCTGGGCCTGACCAAGGAATTCATCCTGAAATATTTCGATGCGGTGCACCTGGAGTCCATCAACCGTCAGAACAAGGTGATGAACGAAGAAAAATAGCTATACAGCTGTTAGCCTCTGGCTGCCGGCCTTTATCACCGGTAGCCTTAGGCGCAGCCATTTTCCTGAATGCTAAAAGCAAATTGCTCCATGCAAAAACAAACCCACCAGTTTCAACAACAGGAAACTACCTACTTCTTAGGCGAAAGCCTGTTGCAACTGGGCAACCACGTAGACCCGAACAGGGCGGTACTGGTCATAGATGAAAATGTGGAACAACATCACGGTCATCATCTCCATAACTGGAAAAAAATCGTGGTACCGGCAGGCGAAGAAGTGAAGAACATGGCTACGATAGAAAGGATCATCGACGGACTCACCGCTTACGAAGCCGACCGCAAAACTACGCTGGTAGGCATCGGTGGCGGTATGATCACAGACGTGGCCGGATTTGCAGCCAGCATTTATATGCGCGGCATTCCCTTTGGCTTTGTACCTACTACTTTACTGGCCCAGGTAGATGCATCTATTGGCGGTAAAAACGGAGTGAGCCACGGTAAACATAAAAACCTGCTGGGTATTATCCGTCAACCGGCTTTTATCCTGTTCGATTATACGTTACCGTTAACTATGCCTGCAGAAGAATGGCATAATGGTTTTGCCGAAATCATCAAATATGCCTGTATCATGGATGCAGCGCTGTTTGATTATCTCGAAAAAAATAAAGACAAAGCACTGGCACGTGATGTAGCCGTACTGGAATACCTGGTGGAAAAATCAGTGGCTGCAAAAACAAAGGTGGTTCTGGAAGATGAGCTGGAAAACGGCCCCCGTCGATGGCTGAACTTCGGTCATACCCTTGGGCATGCAGTGGAAAAGCTGGAGCATATTGCGCATGGCAAAGCAGTAGCTATTGGCATGGTAGCAGCCACCCGTTTTTCTGAAAAACTGATGAACCTGCCCGCAGATCAGACGACACGCCTGATCCGGCTAATCAACGATTACCAATTGCCTGTTGCATTTACGTCGGATAAGGAAGCAGTGTTTGATATTTTCAAACTGGACAAAAAACGGGAGAAGGACGTGATACATTTTGTATTACTGGAAGAGATAGGAAAGGCGACTACGATGCCGATACCTATTGCAGAACTGAAACAGTTACTGCAGGAATTGTAAAACATTTTCTAATTCATTTAAAGGCGGACGAAATACACATATGCAAGTTACTGTATCACCAGCTATCATTAAAGGGACCGTTACGGCCAATCCCTCCAAGAGTGCTATGCAACGCGCAGTAGCTGCGGCCTTGCTGGCTAAAGGGACCTCTATCATCCGTAATCCGGGCCTGAGCAATGACTGCCTGGCAGCCCTGGAAGTAGCCGAAAATCTGGGCGCTAAAATTAAAAGAGAGCACGATTATTTTGAAATCACCAGCAACGGCGTACAACCGTTTTACGATGAAATCAATTGCGGCGAATCAGGGTTAGGTATCCGTATGTTTACCCCCATCGCATCGCTCTCTTCCCTGGCTATCACCATTGAAGGACATGGCAGTTTAACCACCCGCCCGATGAACTTCTTCGAAGAAGTGTTGCCGCAGCTCGGCGTAAAATGCAGTACCCGGGAAGGGAAATTACCGCTGCATATACAAGGCCCACTGCAACCTAAAGATATTACCATCGATGGTTCTCTGAGCTCCCAGTTCCTGACAGGGTTGCTCATGGCTTATGGTGCAGTGGCAGAAAACGCCACCATCACAGTAACAGACCTGAAAAGTAAACCATACATTGCGTTAACCCTGCAACTGATGGCACATTTTGGCGTGCAGGTGGAAGAAAAGAATTTTGAAACATTCCATTTTGGAAAGAAGCAGGCCTATAACCCTTGCGACTATACGGTGGAAGGCGACTGGAGCGGCGCCGCATTTCTGCTGGTAGCAGCGGCGGTAGCTGGTAAAGCAGAAGTGCAGCACCTCAACGTAGCCTCTGCGCAGTCTGATAAAGCCATCCTGGAAGCGCTGGAAAAAGCGGGTGCTCACATGATGTCTGGCGTGTTTACCGTAAATATTGAAAAAGGTGGCCTCCGGGCTTTTGAAATAGATGCCACTGATTGTCCGGACCTGTTTCCTCCTTTAGTAGCGCTGGCAGCTAACTGTAAAGGCACTACGAAAATAAAGGGTGTAAGCCGCCTGGCGCATAAAGAAAGTGACCGTGGTGTAACATTGCAGGAAGAGTTTGGTAAAATGGGTATTCAGATCGATCTGCAGGGCGATATCATGCTCGTACACGGTGGCACTGGTATTAAAGGTGCTACGGTGCATTCCCACAATGATCACCGTATTGCCATGGCTTGCGCTGTAGCTGCCCTCACGGCAGATGGACCCGTAGTCATTGAAAATGCAGAAGCGATCAATAAATCTTACCCGGAATTTTATGATCACCTCGCATTATTAGGTGGTAAGGTAGCCATCCTGGCGTAATTTAGCAGCAGGCACCCTGCTTTGACAGCTCAAAGCAGGATGCTGTTTTTTCACTTTAAATCATCAGCGTGTGAACAGTTTTGGCAGATTATTCAGGGTCAACGTTTTTGGAGAATCGCATGGCGCCAGCGTAGGCGTAAATATAGATGGGATACCGGCAGGTATACCCTTGAAGCAGGAAGACTTTTTAGCCGACCTGGAACGCCGCAAAGGCGGATCAAGGGGCACCACTCCCCGTAAAGAGGAAGACCTTCCCTTTATCAAATCCGGCGTATTTAACGATCATACTACCGGCGCCCCGGTAACGATACTTTTTGAAAACAGCAATACACGCAGCGCAGATTATGAAAAGCTGCGTGAATTTCCCCGTCCGGGTCATGCCGACTTTGTAGCCACTGAAAAATTCGGGGGCTTCGAAGACTACCGTGGCGGCGGGCATTTCAGCGGCCGCCTTACCTTAAACCTGGTAGCGGCAGGTGTAATTGCCAAGAAAATTTTAGGCAGCCATATCCAGGTAAATGCCACCATTACAGAAGTGGGAGGATATGCCAATGCGGAAGAGGGATTGGAAGCTGCCATTGCCGCTAAAGATTCGGTAGGCGGTATCGTGGAATGTGTGGTAGAGGGACTACCTATTGGTTTGGGAGAACCATTCTTTGACTCATTGGAGTCGGCGCTCGCACATGCGGTATTTGCAATTCCGGCAATTAAAGGCATTGAATTCGGTGCTGGCTTCGCTGCCGCAAAGATGAAAGGACTGGAACATAATGACGCCATCCTGGATAAAACCGGTAAAACAGCTACCAACCATGCCGGTGGGGTAGTAGGAGGAATTTCCAATGGTAATCCACTGGTGTTCAGGATTGCGGTTAAACCTACCTCCAGCACACCTAAGGAACAACAGACACTGAATATAAAAAGTGGAGAAGTGGAAACATTCAGCGTAAAAGGTCGCCATGATCTTTGTATCGCGCTCCGCGTACCCGTTGTACTGGAAGCGGTGACCGCAATGGTGCTGGCAGACTTTATGCTGCTGGAACAGCGCAGGCCCCGTGTATGGCCAGCTACAGGCTTTTAAATATAAATGTCCGGCTTTCTGCATACAGAGAGCCGGACATTATTACTATTGTTCGATCGCGAGTAATTCTACATCAAAAACCAATGCCGCTCCGGGGCCAATTTTAGGACCAGCACCACGGTCGCCGTACGCCAGCTCAGAAGGAATAAACAAGCGCCATTTGGAACCTACCGGCATTAATTGCAGCGCTTCTGTCCAACCCTTAATCACACCGCTCACAGGGAAAGAAATAGGTTGACCTCTCTCTACAGAACTATCGAATACAGTACCGTCAATTAAAGTACCATGATAATGTGTTTTTACTTTATCATTGATGGTAGGTTTAGGACCATTACCTTCTTTCAGGATCTGGTATTGTAACCCATCAGGAAGCGTTACAACACCTGGTTTCACTTTATTTTCCGCCAGGAATTTCAGTCCTGCTTCGCGGTTTTTGCTTGCTTTCTCAGCTTTCAGCTGTTGCAGATAGTTACTAATGCTCATATCTATTTGATCTTTTGGCAGTAATGATGTTTGATTTTTCAGTGCCGCCTGTATGGCTTGTGCCAATATAGCAGTATTAATATTCTCCAATCCCTGTGCTTTCAGGTTTTCAGCGATACTAACACCTATGCCATAGCTCACGGTATCCAGGCGTGTTTTCAATACCGGCGCTTTAACGGCTGCAGGTTTGGTTACTGGTTTCTTCGGTGTAGGTTTGGCTTGACTGAAACCTTGAACAGACAAGCATCCCAGCGCACCTATAAACAGGTATTTTTTGTACATAAATGAATGATTATCGAAATAATAAGTAAAATAAGGGTTTTTAAGAAAGTGCAAGTTAATATTTTACCCGATACCGCCGGGGCGGCCAGCACATTTAGCATGTTGTGGCTATCCACCACAGCATGCTAAAAGGCCTGTTATTATTTTACTACTGGCAACATCACGTTGGACGGATGCTGAGCATCGTGGTAGATGCGGATCGTAGCTTTTTTAAAGTCTTTATCAGTGGCTTTATAGATATCCATGAACTGTTGCGGATTGCGGTCGGCCAGCGGGAACCAGCTGCTCTGTACCTGTATCATAATGCGGTGTCCCTTCTGGAAGGTATGGGCAACATCCGGTAAGGTGAACTTTACAGGGGTAGGCTGATCAGGAACAAATGCTTCCGGCACTTCATAGCTGTTGCGGAATTTTCCTCTCATGATATCGCCCCGTACCAGCATCTGGTAACCGCCCATGGGATAAGTAGCAGAAGGTATCCGGCGATGGTCGCTGGCTTCAGCTTCTTCATATTTAAAATCATCTGGGAATACATCTATCACTTTCACTACAAAATCGGCGTCTGTGGTGCTGGTGCTGGCTACCAGGTCGGCTACCACTGGGCCTGCCAATGTAAGATCCTGGTCCAGGACTTCGCTTTCAAAAACGGCTACATCGGGTCTGCGGGCAGCAAAGCGCTGATCGTCGGTCATGTAGTTGATGGTCCGGTTAAAATGCACATCTTCGGTATAAGGCACTGGTTTGGCAGGATCACTCACGTATTCGCTGAAGCTATTGCTGGCAGATGGTTTGCTGAAAGAGAGCTTGCCGTTTTCCTGTAAATAAACAGGCGCTTCCTGCATAGCTGCCGGAGGCCATTTAGGCAATTGCTTCCAGTTGTTTTCTCCGGTAAAGAAGACAGTGGCTTCTGCTATAGCAGGGGCTTGTCCTTTACCTTTCAGGTAGTAGTTAAAGAAAGGGATCTCGATATTATTAGCATAGTATTCAGATGTGTTGCTGCCAAAGCGAACATTGCCCAGGTGGGTACCGTCGTTGGATGCCCATTGTCCGTGATACCAGGGACCCATTACGATGCGGTTATTGGTATTCGGATTTTTTTCTTCTATTGTTTTGTAAGTATTCCAGGCGCCAAAACAATCTTCTGCATCAAACAGGCCGCCTACTTCCAGCATAGCGGGCTTTACATCCCCGAGGAAGTTACGTACGTTGCGGGCTTTCCACCAGCTGTCGTAAGTAGGGTGGGCATACATTTCATTCCAGAAAGGAACGCTGTCGCCAATAATTTTGGAGAAGTTAGGCAGTGCGCCGGTTTCGAGATAATATTTATAGTTGTCGTGTGTATAATAGCTGATGCCTTTAGGCCCTTCTGTGGTAGGCTTCGGATGCGGGTGATCGAAAACCGTGTAAAAAGAGAAGGCATCGGTGAGCATAAAAGCGCCGTTGTGGTGAAAGTCATCACCTATAAACCAGTCGGTCACAGGCGCCTGCGGGCTCACGGCCTTCAGCGCCGGATGTCTGCTCAACGCCGCCATGGTAGAGTAGAAGCCGGGATAAGAAATCCCAAAAACGCCCACGTTGCCATTGTTGCCGGTAATATTCTTTACCAGCCAGTCGATGGTATCGTAGGTATCGCTGGCTTCATCGACATCTTTCTTTCCTTTTTTAGCGGGATTAAAAGGGCGGACGTTCACAAATTTCCCCTCACTCATCCAGGTTCCTCTCACATCCTGGATCACCATAATATAGCCTTCTTTCAGGTATTCTTTATAGTGATTTTTGTATAAAGGACGAAAGGTATTTTCCCCGTAGGGTGCGCAGGAATAAGGCGTCCGGGTCATTAAGATCGGGTGCTTTTCAGACTGATCTTTGGGGATATAAATGGAGGTAAATAATTTTACTCCGTCGCGCATAGTGATGTACACTTCTTTCTTGGTGTAATGTTCGTACATCCAGAGGGAGTCCTGGTTAACGGCTTTACACGCAACCGGTAACAAGAACATCACGGCGCAGGCCAGCAGCAGCCATTTTCTCATAAACAGTAATTTTAGATTTAGATGGTGACTAATGTAATAAAAAAAACGGGGACGGCCCCGTCTATGTGGGGAATGGTGATTACCCCAGCTTTTCCCGTTCTTTTTTCGGCAAGCTGGCTACTACCAGATTATACGAGTTTTTGATCCACTCCAGCAGCAGTTTGTTGGGAATACCCGAATGTACATCCACCGTATTCCAGTGTTTTTTATTCATGTGATAACCAGGAATCACCCCTTCATATCGTTCGCGTAATTCAATAGCTTCTTCGGGATCGCATTTCAGGTTAACAGATCCGAAGTCAACGATGTTGGCGAGGGCGAATACTTTTCCTTTGACTTTATACACAAGGGTTTCCTCTCCGAAGGGAAATTCTTCCGTTACGCCGGGAAGGGCCAGGCAATATTCCTGAAATTGAGCCAGGTTCATAATGGATGCAGTTTACAGATTTTTGTATGCAGATGTTTGCATACAAAAATCTGTAAAATTTGGGAGATATACATGACGATCCTTTTCCCTACTTAACCGTGCTGAAGTCAGGTTGACGAATAACAAATAAATAGCCTTCACAACAAATTGGCTGCAATTTAACTGCATCCTTTGTCATGAAGGCTATTTATTTAGATCAGGATAAACTTTACTTCTTGCTGATACTGATAATCACACGGGAATATCTTGCATAGGTGATTTCTACTTCCTGGCCGGCGCGATAACCTTCCAGCGCTCCCCGCATCCAGTAAAACAAACGTTTCTTTTTGTTTTCCAGCAATATCATAATATTGGTCTGACTATCGTTGTTTTCCAGGTAAACGGCTTCCATAGGCGCCTGCACTGTACCCTTCTGTAAGGCAGTAAGGTCCTTTTTTATGGCCCAATAACGGATATCTGTCACTTTGATCAGGGCAAATACCAATGCTACTACGAAGCTCAACAACCATATCCAGAACCAGAAATTCTTGAACGACAACAAGGAGTCGTCTGCATCACCCAGTTTGTTATGTGTGTACAGATAGATTTGAGGAATAACAGCAGCTACCATTAATAAACCAAAACCAATTAAAGCAAACTTGGTTAACTGTTGTTTGTTCTTTTTCAGCGCATCCTGCAATAAAAAATGTTCCTCTGTGGTGATAAAGGTATAGTCAGACATAGTGTTGAAATGGTTTTTCAGTTGGCTAATATATAGATAAACAATTAATTAATATAATTTATATATATAAAATTTTACTCAGTGATTATGATTTTGCTTGATTGTTGCTCTTTTGTGGTAAACTGTGTTAAAATATTATTATACATGAGAGGGATGGAAACCGATAAATGTTAGGACCGCTACAAGCCTGTTAACGTATATATAATTTCTCCATGTCGCCATGAGTGAAAATAGTTTTCTAATTTGCGACCCATCTAACCCATCATTTGTTATACTTCCCATCTAAACCTGTTAATAATAAAACGACAATAGTGAAAAGGATTTTTTTATTCGCCGCCGCCCTGTTGCTGATCAACATAGGCAGCCAGGCGCAGGATACCACCCAGTTAACGGTACCGGAACGGAAAAACAGCGCTACGCAACAAACCAGGCCTTATGTCATCATGATATCGATAGACGGATTTCGCTATGACTACGCCGAAAAATATAATGCCACACAACTATTGCAGCTCTCCGGCAACGGGGTACGGGCTACAGCCATGCAACCCTCTTTTCCTTCCCTCACTTTTCCTAATCACTATTCCCTGGTCACCGGCCTGTACCCGGCGCACCACGGACTGGTAGACAATCTTTTCTACGACCGTAAAAGAGATGCTGTCTATAAAGTAGGCAACCGCGATGCCGTAGAAGATGGCACCTGGTACAATGGTGTCCCATTGTGGGTACTGGCAGAAAAACAGCAAATGCTCAGCGCCAGCTACTTCTGGGTAGGATCGGAAAGCGCTATTCAAAATGTGAGACCCACCTATTATTTCAAATACCAGGAGAAAACAGGTATCGATCAACGTATTCAAACAGTGGTAAACTGGCTGCAACTGCCCGAAGAACAGCGCCCACACCTCATTACCTTCTACTTCCCCGAAGTAGATCATATGGGGCATAAGTATGGACCCGACTCCGACAGCACCCGCAACGCGGTGAAGTTTGTCGACGCCGCCATCGGCAAAATGGTAGCCGCCGTGAATCAACTTCATCTCCCGGTCAACTTTATCGTGGTGTCCGATCACGGTATGATGGAAGTAGATACGGTGCACACCATCAGCATACCCGATGCCCCGCAATTAGAGCCATTGAAGAAAATGCCCGGCAATGAAAAGGTGATGTATTACGGGAAAAATGAAACCGAAATAAAAGCAGCATACGATTATCTGAAGAAAAATGAAAATCATTATACTGCGTACCTGAAGCAGGAAACACCCGCCAGGTGGCATTATGGACAAGAGGATATCTACAACCGCATTGGCGACATCGTGTTGGTAGCTGAAGCGAATTACGTATTTGGTGAGCCAGGCAAAATGCAACATCCCGGACATCACGGGTATGATAATAATCTCACTAACATGAATGCCATATTCATGGCCTGGGGGCCGGCTTTCAGGAACAATACCCGCATCGCTACTTTCGAAAACGTACAGGTGTATCCGTTAGTCGCCCAGATCCTGGGCCTGGATATTACCCAGCCCATCGATGGCAAGCTGGAAGTATTGGAACCTATCCTAAAGTAACCGGAAAGTATATACATAAAAAGGGCGAATCACCATGATTCGCCCTTTTTATATATGTTTAATGGCCGCAGCGTTTAGATGCTCACTGCTTCTTCTGCATAAGCACTGGCAGGTTCGCAGGTGCATATCAGGTTTCTGTCGCCGAAGGTGTTGTTGATACGGCTTACAGATGGCCAGAACTTATTGGCTTTTACATAGTCCAGCGGGAAGGCTGCTTGTTGACGGCTGTATGGACGTGTCCATTCGTCGGCAGTGATCAGCAGCTGTGTATGTGGCGCATTTTTCAATACGTTGTTTTGTTTGTCCACACTACCGTTTTCTACTGCGCGAATTTCTTCGCGGATAGATAACAGCGCATCACAGAAACGATCCAATTCACCTTTATCTTCACTTTCGGTAGGCTCAATCATAATAGTGCCCGGAACCGGGAAGCTCATGGTAGGAGCGTGGAAACCATAGTCCATCAAACGTTTGGCTACGTCTTCTGCTTCTACCCCGGCGGAGGCTTTAAACGGACGGAGGTCTACGATAAACTCGTGCGCACAGGTACCGTTAACACCTGTATACAGGATATCATAAGCTTTTTCCAGTCTTGCCTTCATATAGTTGGCATTCAGTATAGCATATTCAGAAGCTTGTTTAACACCGTTGGATCCGAGCATACGAATGTAGGCGTAAGAAATCAACAGGATGCTGGCAGAACCAAATGGTGCAGCAGATACGGCGTTAGATTTTTTACCATCGTTCAGGCTAACGTGACCAGGCAGGAACGGAGTCAGGTGTTTGGCCACACAGATCGGACCCATGCCAGGGCCACCACCACCGTGAGGAATAGCAAATGTTTTATGCAGGTTCAGGTGACATACGTCCGCACCAATCAGGCCGGGAGCAGTTAACCCCACCTGCGCATTCATATTGGCGCCATCCATGTATACCTGTCCGCCATGTTCGTGGATGGTAGCACAGATATCTTTTACGCTTTCTTCGTATACACCGTAAGTAGATGGGTAAGTGATCATGATACCCGCCAGGTCTTTGCTATAAGCAGCTGCTTTCGCTTTCAGGTCTTCTACATCGATATAACCGTTTTCCAGCGCTTTTACAATCACTACCTTAAATCCTGCCATTACCGCAGAGGCAGGGTTGGTACCGTGTGCACTGATAGGAATCAGCATCACGTTGCGGTGTCCCTGGCCAATGCTTTGTTGGTATGCTCGGATCACCAGCAAACCTGCGTACTCGCCTTGCGCACCACTGTTGGGCTGCAGGCTGCATGCATCAAAGCCGGTAATCTTGCTCAGGTATTCACTCAGTTCGTTAGCCATCTGTAAATAACCACCTACCTGGTTCTTAGGTGCAAATGGGTGCATTTTGCTCCAGTGTGCCCAGCTTAAAGGAATCATCTCAGTGGCTGCATTCAGTTTCATGGTGCAGGAACCGAGCGATATCATAGAAGTATTCAGGGAAAGATCTTTATTTTCCAGCATTTTCAAGTAGCGCATCATCAATGACTCGCTGTGATAGCTGTTAAACACGGTATGCGTGAGATAAGCAGAAGTACGCTGTAAGTCGGCTTGAATACCAGTGGCGCCTGCCGTTACTTCAGCAGCATCTGTTTTTCCTGCGCCAAACAGGTGCAGGATATCGTTTACATCTGCAATGGTAGCTGTTTCATCCAGGGAAATACCTACGCTGCCGTTAGCAAAATAACGGAAGTTGATACCCGCTGCTTCTGCGGCAGATTTTACATCTGCATTTTCCACTACAATGGTATCGAAGAAGTTGTCAGCAGCCAGTTTCAGCCCTTTCGCCTTCAGTTTCTGCGCCAGTGTATTGGTGAGCAGGGAAATGCGGGTTGCAATGTTTTTCAGTCCTGCCGGGCCATGGTATACGGCGTACATAGCGGCCATATTCGCCAGCAATGCCTGGGCAGTACAGATATTGGAAGTAGCTTTTTCACGTTTGATGTGCTGCTCACGGGTTTGCAGTGCCATACGCAGCGCGCGGTTGCCCTGTGCATCGATGCTCACACCAATGATACGGCCGGGAATGGAACGTTTAAACTCGTCCTTCACTGCAAAGAATGCAGCGTGCGGACCACCAAAGCCCAATGGAACGCCAAAACGTTGAGCAGAACCAAAGGCTGCGTCAGCACCCATTTCGCCCGGAGAGGTGAGCAGGGTCAGCGCCAGCAGGTCGGTAGCTACACCAACAAAAGCGCCGGTAGTGTGTACACGCTCAATAAACGCACGGTAATCGGCAGTTGCTCCTACGTTATCAGGATACTGTACCAGCGCACCGAAATAACTAGCGTCAAATTCGGCTGTTTTATAATCGCCTACTACTACTTCGATATGCAGCGGTGTGGCACGGGTATAAATAACATCCAGTGTTTGCGGATATACGTTGTTGTCTACAAAAAACTTAGGTCTGGTTACGTGATCATGATCTTTGTTCAACGCATTGAAGAACATGGTCATTGCTTCAGCCGCTGCAGTGGCTTCATCCAGCAGGGAGGCATTGGCAATCGGCAAACCGGTCAGGTCAGCTACCATCGTCTGGTAATTCAGTAAGCTCTCCAGGCGGCCCTGAGAAATTTCTGCCTGGTAAGGAGTATACTGGGTATACCATCCCGGATTTTCAAATACATTACGCAGGATAACACTCGGGGTAATGGTATCAAAGTAACCCTGGCCAATATAGTTGCGATATACCTTGTTCTTCAGTGAAACTTCTTTCAGGTGACGGAGGTAATCACTCTCACTCATTGCAGCAGGAATCGCCAGCGGCTGTTGCATACGGATGGCGCCCGGAACGGTTTTGCTGATCAGCTGGTCCAGGTTGGAGGCCCCAATGGTTTCCAGCATCTGGTTGGTCTCCCCTTCATTCGGCCCTATGTGACGGTGCACGAATTCATTTTGTTGAATATCAAAAAGATTCATGATGTAAGCAGGTAATTTGAAATAGAATGCGCAAAGCTATGCAGATTTTGTACAACGGCCAAACAATCAGCAGGGGCGGGGTAAAACGGTGATAAAAGCCACCCCCTCGGATGTCGACTATGTCATAATTTTGTCCATCTGTTAATTACTTATCTTTGCGGCAAATGAACAAAATACTAGAAGACTGGGAACAGAAAGCCCGGGATAAGCAAAAGGTAAATAAACAGTTTCTGGCCAAACTGCAAACCCGCCGTGGAAAAGGAGTAGAGAAGATGCTCCCGGAACTGCATGAAGAAGCATTCAGTAAAATTGATTGCCTGCAATGCGGCAACTGCTGTAAAACCATCAGCCCCCGCTTTAAAGGACCCGATATCCGCCGCATTTCCAAACACTTAGGAATGAAAGAAGGCGAATTTATCGATACCTATCTCCGGATCGACAGCGATGAAGATTATGTGGTGAAATTTACGCCCTGTCCCTTCCTGGGCGCTGATAACTATTGCAGCATCTACGAAGTACGCCCCGGCGATTGCGGCAACTATCCCTATACAGATAGCTACGACTTCTTTAAACGGCCTAAAATTACTTACGAAAACAGCACCGTATGCCCCGCCGTTTACTACGTGTTGGAAAAGTTGAAAGAAAAAATGAATTTATAAGATGCCAGCTTTCAGTAATACACTGAAAGCTGCCCGCTATGCTTTTAAGTCCAGCTTACGCATCGCTGGTGATATCACGTAAGTAGTGATCACTACGCCCAGCGTAACACAGCCCCCAAATACTACAGAAGGCACCAGTCCCATAGCCCTGGCCATAAAGCCGCTTTCAAAGGCGCCCAGTTCGTTCGAGGAGCCCACAAACATAGAGCTCACAGAAGCTACCCGCCCACGCATGTCATCAGGCGTTTTTAATTGCAGGATCGTTTGACGGATAATGACACTGATGCCATCCAGTGAGCCACTGATCAGCAAAGCAAATATGGACAGGTAGAAGTTTTTTGATAAACCGAAGAGTATGATGGTCAACCCAAAGCCGAAAACTGCCGCCAGCAGCTTAATGCCCGGCTTGTACACCAACGGCCGGTGCGCCAGGATAAACATAGTCACCAGCGCGCCAACGGCCGGAGCCGAGCGCAATAATCCATACCCGAAAGAACCTACATGCAGTACGTCCGTTGCGAATGCCGGCAACATGGCCACTGCTCCTCCAAACAATACGGCAAACATGTCTAATGCCATCGCATTCAATACCACCTTGGTTTTCCACACAAACCGCATCCCCTTCGTCAATCCATCCAGGAAACCTTCGCCCCTGGCCTGGTAGTAAACCGGCTTGGGCGCTATTTTTATGATGCTGAATAATGGGGGAAACAACATGAAAACAACGATCAGCATCGACCAGTGTACACCAAACCAGTGTATGAAAAGCCCGCCCAGCGCAGGACCCAGCACACCGCCGATCTGCCAGGCCGAACTGCTCCAGGTAGAAGCATTAGCGTATAACTCACGCGGTACCAACAGAGAAAGTAAAGTGAAATTGGCCGGACTCGTAAAAGCCCTGATAATACCGCCCAGGAAAACCAGCATATAAATGAGATTCAGTACCCATTCTTTGGAAATGCCGGTTACGGCACGATCCCAGGTGAGAAGGAACAACCCGGAACTAATAAACACATAGGCAATGATACATTTCATCAGCATCCCCCGCTTCTCCCGTTTATCTACCAGGTGACCGGCAAAAGGCGCCAGCAGCACAGCTGGTATCACTTCCGACAATCCAATCAATCCCAGGGAAAAAGGATCTTTGGAAATCTCATATACTTTCCACTCTATAATGGCAAATTGCATGGCTAATGCAAATACAATTGCAAAGCGGATAACAAGATAATAATTGAATTCAGGGAACCGCAACGATGCGTAAGGGTCATTCTTTTTCGGTGCCATCGTGTCCAAGCTGTGGTATTTTGCTTGCGAAGATACATATAAAGCTTTCTGCTTTCTTCATTATATTTATTCTGCACTAATACTGCATGCTATGAAGCTATTTCCCCGGATGTTGCGGGCATTATTGCCGGTATTGCTTGTCCAGGCAGCTTGCGCAAACAATGCCTCCAAAGAAAAGGCCGGTAAACAGCCGGATGCCCCGGTATATAAAGCGAAACTCCAGTTGGTCACCGATGCTTTCATCTCTCCCGTAAACATGGCAGTACCCGGAGATGGCTCCGGCAGGTTGTTCTTCTGTCAGAAAGAAGGAAAAGTATGGATCGTACAGCAAAACAAGCTGTTACCGGCTCCTTTTCTCGATGTAAGCCGGGAACTGGTAAATATCAACCCGGGTTATGATGAAAGAGGGCTGTTGGGAATGGCCTTCCATCCTGAATTCCGCACTAACCATAAGTTTTATGTGTATTACAGCGCGCCGGCAGAGAAAAAAGGGTATAACCATACCAGCCGCCTGGTAGAATTCACCGCCAGCGCTACCAACCCCAATGTGGCCGACCTAGCCTCCCGGCGGATAGTGATGGAGGTAGATGAACCGGAATCTAATCACAACGGTGGTCAGCTTCAGTTTGGTCCCGATGGCTATCTCTATATCGGCCTGGGCGACGGCGGTGGTGGCGGAGATAGACACGGTACCATTGGCAATGGGCAGGACCTGTCGACCTTACTGGGAAAGATATTACGGATTAATGTAAATGGTACGCCCTATGCAGTCCCGCCAGATAACCCTTTTGTGAATCATCCTGGCGCCAGGGGTGAGATATGGGCCTACGGCCTGCGCAATCCCTGGCGTTTTTCGTTCGACAGGAAAAGTAAAATGCTCTTTGCTGCGGACGTAGGACAAGATAAGTATGAAGAGGTAGACGTTATCATTCGGGGAGGCAACTATGGCTGGCGCATCATGGAAGGCCTGCACGATTACCAGGTGCCTGCCGGTACCAATAAATCCGGCCTGATAGCGCCTATTCATGAATATAGCCACGATCTGGGGATAAGTATCACCGGTGGCTACGTATACCGGGGCAATATGATCCCGGCACTGAAAGGGGCCTACGTTTTTGGCGATTACAACGGGAAATCTTTTGTATTGATTCCCCAGGGGAAAAGTTGGCAACGCGTCAACCTCGAACTGGTGGGCCTTCCGGCCGAAAATATGCAGATCCTCAGCTGGGGAGAGGATGAACAGGGAGAATTGTATATGCTGACCAGTATTTCGGGGAGAAATGGTTTCCAGGGCGCCATCTATAAGTTGATAAAAGCCTAGGGATGCCCAACATTTCAAATGTTTTTTTCGTTTAATACCCCGGAGCGGGCGTAGTTTAAACCCGCCGCCAGCAGGCCGCGGAGAGCCGCATATCTGGCCCGGCGCCCGTTTGGCCCAATTTTTTGTTAAAAGGAAATAAATTACTCAGGCAACGGGTGATTTTATTTTATATTTGATTTGACAACATTTAAGTTCAATTGAGATACATATGAGACTGAAAGTGATTATACCGGTTGTGCTGCTTAGCATCTCCGCAGGGGTGTTGGCTTTTAATAAGCTTGGACATACAGACGATCCGCCCGGACGTTATGAGGTGATTATGAACCTGGTAGGCCAGATGCTGAAAGAAGGGCACTATCAACCGAAGGCAATAGACGATAAATTCTCCACCGAAGTTTTTAATAAATACCTGCGTAGCCTGGACACTGAAAAGAAGTTTTTCCTCAAATCTGATGTGGAAAAACTACTGCCCTTATCCACGCATATCGACGATGAGCTGAAAGGTGCTCCCATCGATTGTTTCCGCAGTATCAATGCATTGATTAAACAACGCGTGGCAGAAGCAGCCGCTATCTACCCGGAAATTCTTGCCCAGCCGTTCGATTTTACTGTGGATGAGAAAGTTACCCTCGACCCCGATAAAATCGACTACCCTGCCGATGAAAAAGCACGCAGGGAAGCATGGCGCAAAGTGCTGAAATATCGTACGCTCGAGAAACTTACCGACCTCCAGGAAATGAGGGAGAAAGATAAAGGGAAAGACAGCGTAAAAGCAAAAACAGATACAGAACTGGAAGCAGAAGCACGCGTAAAAGTAAAACAATTGTATGATCGCTACTTCGACCGTTTAAAGACCAGGCAGAACGATAACGATCGCTTCAACCTATATGTAAACGCAATCACCACTACCATGGACCCGCATACCGACTACTTCCCGCCCGACGAAAAACGCGCGTTCGAAGAACAAATGGCCGGTAAATTCTTTGGTATCGGTGCACAACTGAAAGAAGAAGGTGATAAAATCAGGGTGGTAAGCATCGTTACGGGTAGCCCCAGCTGGAAGCAGGGACAACTGAAAGCCAACGATGTGATCCAGAAAGTAGCCCAGGGAAATGCAGAACCAGTAGACATTACCGGTTATCCTGTGGAAGATGCTGTAAAACTGATCCGCGGTAAAAAAGGCACACCGGTAAAACTCACGGTGAAAAGCGCCGATGGTACCGTAAAAGACATTACCATCGTCCGGGATGAAATTGTTACAGAAGAAACTTTTGCTAAATCCGCTATCATCAACGGTCAGCATAAAATTGGTTATATCTATCTGCCGGAATTTTATGCGGACTTCAACGACCGCAACGGCGCCCGCAGTGCCGACGACGTAGCGAAAGAAGTGGCTAAACTGAAAGCGGAGAAAGTAGAAGGCATCATCCTCGATCTCCGTTTCAATGGCGGTGGATCTTTACAGGACGTAGTACAAATGGCCGGTCTCTTTATTCCTGAAGGCCCGGTAGTACAGGTACGCTCCCGTGGCGGTGATGCGGTGGTACTCCGCGACCGAGATAAAAACGTACAATATGATGGCCCGCTGGCGATTATGGTAAACGAATACAGCGCTTCTGCCTCCGAAATTATGGCCGCTGCTATGCAGGACTATAAACGTGCAGTGATCATTGGCAGCACCCAAACCTTTGGTAAGGGCACCGTACAGCGCCTCTTTAACCTGGATGATTTCTATCCGGTAAAGGATGGGGGCAGCCTGGGCGCCCTGAAACTCACCCAGCAGAAGTTTTACCGGGCAAACGGTGGTTCTACCCAGTTGAAAGGCGTTGCAGCTGATATCGTGTTACCAGATCCCTACTACGAAATTGCAGAGCGTAAGGATTCTGATGCCCTGGCCTGGGACGAAATTCCCCGCGCTAGCTTTGCCGCCTGGTACAACCCGGTGAATGCAGAATCTCTGAAAAGAAACAGTGAAAAAAGAATGGCCGCCAGCCCAGCCTTCAAACTGCTCAACGAAAACCTGAGCACATTGAAGAAACTGGAAAAGCAGGAGACTTATTCACTGAACCTGCAGACCTATAAATCAGAACAGAAGTCTAACACCGCTGCGCTGAAAAAATACGATGCAGTAAACGATAAAGTGAAAGAACTGAACATCATCAATATCAAATCTGATATGGAGAAATTTGGTGGTGACTCTTCCAAAATAGCCCGTAACAAAGACTGGCTCAAGGTAAGAACCAAAGATATCTATCTCGATGAAGCAGTAAATGTAATGAACGACCTGATTGTGCAATCGCTGCCAAAAATGCAACGTAAGAATCAGTAAGCACTTCCTTCGACAGTAAGTACAAAACAACATAAAAGTGAGCCCGTCTACGGACGGGCTTATTTTATATACCAGGTAACTGTTACGTCGCCAGCTGGTCTGGCGTAAAAAAGCCCCCGTTCTGATCAACAGAACGGGGGCTTTTCTTATCTTTCTGAACCGGATTAATCTTTCTCTTTTTCTACTACTTCCAGCGCTTTTTTCACCATCGGGTCGTCTGCATTGATCGCTTCATAGAAGCCTTCTGTTCTGTATAGCTGACGGGCCAGCATGGCTTTTAATCGCTGGTGAATTTCTTTTTCATCGCGAGGGGTGAGGTGGTCCATACCCGGAACGCTGTCTTTCTTCGCATATTCCCTGAACTCATTGAACAGATCTGCACCTGGTTGGTAGGATTTGATGAAATCTTCCGCATTCTTATAAGATTTAAATGCGTCCCTATGTGAAGTATAGTACTGGTAAGCAAAATTGCTGAAGGTATTACGGGTATAGATAGCCGTTAAAGTAGGCGTGAAGCGGGAGGTGTCAAACGGAATAAAGATATCCGGGGTAATACCACCACCACCATATACTGTGCGGCCGGCGGCCGTTTTATACACAACGGTATCCGTGATTTTAATACTGTCTTTATTTACCAGTTCTCCATGATGATAGCGTTCGGCAATATCTTCATCGTAGTCATCATGTCCCTTACCATAAGGTTTCTGTATACTTCTGCCGGAAGGAATATAGTAGCGGGCTACAGTAAGGCGTAGGGCGCCGCCGTTGTCGAGGTCATATTGTTCCTGTACCAGGCCTTTACCGAAGGTGCGGCGACCGATAACGGTACCACGGTCCCAGTCCTGTATAGCACCGGAAAGGATTTCGCTGGCGGAGGCAGAGCCTTCATCAGTTAACACAGCCAGGGAGCCTTTTTCAAACATACCAGGGCGTTTGGTTTTATAGTCGGTACGTGGAAAATCTTTTCCCTTGGTATATACAATGAGTTTGTCATCTCCCAGTAACTCATCAGCAATGCGGGTAGCCGCATCCAGGTAGCCGCCAGGATTTTGCCGGAGGTCGATGATCAGCTTTTTCATGCCCTGTTTATCCAGTCCGCGGATCGCTTTCATGAATTCGTCGTAGGTAGTGGCGGAAAACTTACTGATCTTGATGTAGCCCACACCCGGAGCTGCCATATAACTGGCGTCGACACTATATAAAGGAATAACGCCTCTTTTGATAGGGACTTGAATTTTCTTTTGCTGGCGTAGGATCTCGGTATTTACCAGGGAGCCGGCCGGGCCGCGCAGCAGCTTGCGGATTCTGTCTGGCGTTATATTGTTGCCCGCTACCAGGCTGTCATTTACCTTGAGGATCTTATCGCCGGTTTGCACGCCTGCGGTTTCAGAAGGGCCGCCACTCAATACGCTTACTACGTTTACCGTATCGGCGGTGATGTTGAATTCTACCCCTATGCCTTCGAAATTACCCTCCATGTCTTCATTAACCCGTTGCAGTTCTGAAGGTGGAATATAAATGGAATGTGGATCGAGGTGGCTCAACAAGCCGTCGATAGCTTCCTGTTGTAAGTCATCGGTATTAAGTGAATCAACATATTTGGCTTTGATCAGATCCATTACCTCCTGCAGGGGCCCTTTATTGGGCTTGGCAAAGAATACGGTGGCTCCTCCATTATTCGATCCGGGCATTTTATGCCCGAGAAACATTCCCAGGGCTAGTACAACCGCAAAGAGCAGAGGTAAAAAAACATTCAACTTCCTGTTAGACATAATCAGATTATTATCCCGCTAATTTTATATGACCAATCTTTAGACATGTGGTGTAAGGACCTGGCGGAAAGCCGCCTGCCGCACACATGAATCATCATCATTTAAACTTAAAAGGCCTATTTGCTTATATGATGCCCTTTTGTTTAAATTGTGACAAAAATAGCATAAATCAGGTGCAAACTTTTAGGATTCTTTAATTTCATAAATTACCGGATATGGGCACTGGAATAAAGCTGATAGCAGATAGTGGATCTACCAAGACCGAATGGGGCGTTTTGGGCGCTGGAGAACCAATTATATTGAAAACGCAGGGGGTAAGCCCCTATTTTCAGTCGGCAGAGCAGATCAGGGCCATCCTGGCAACAGAGCTGCAGCCGCAATTGCCCGCCAATAGCCAGGTGACAGCCGTCTATTTTTATGGCACCGGTCTATCCCAGCCAAAGAATTTGCAACTGGTTACCGATGCTATTAAGGCCATTTGGCCACAGGCAGAAGCAGAGGTACAACACGATCTGATGGGGGCTGCCCGCTCACTTTGCGGACGGGAAGAAGGCGTAGTCAGTATTTTGGGTACTGGTTCCAATTCCTGTTATTATGATGGTAAGGAGATTGTAAAGAATAATCCCGGCCTGGGATATATCCTGGGCGACGAAGGTAGTGGCGCTTACCTGGGCAGAAAAGTGCTGCAGTACTACCTCTACAACAGTTTTGATGAAGACCTGCATGCCCGCTTTGAATATAAATACAAAACCAATAAAGATGAAATACTGGAAAACGTATATCGTAAACCGTTAGCCAACCGCTACCTGGCCGGGTTTACAACGTTTCTCTCGGAAAACCGCCAGCATTTTATGATTGAAAATATCCTGGAAGATGGTTTAAACGACTTCTTCTTTAATCATATTTATAAATACCGGGAAAGCTGGACCACCTCCCTGCATTTTACCGGTGGGGTAGCCTGGACTTTCCGCGACATCCTCACGGAGTTGTGCGAACTATATGAATTACCCATGGGTAAGGTAGTACGTACGCCTATGGATGGGCTGCTGAAGTATCATCGTTAATCATTTTCAAGTTATCAATATGTCATTTATTAAAGTAACGGAACAGGCTTCCCATTACCGCCACCTCGAGAAAATGAGTGTGACCGAATTGCTGGTGAATATGAACAAGGAAGATCAGACCGTTCCGTTGGCGGTGGAAAAGTGTATTCCCCAGATAGAGAAGCTGGTCACTGCCATTGCCGATAAAATGCTGGCTGGCGGCCGTTTATTTTATTTAGGTGCAGGTACCAGCGGCCGTCTGGGAGTGGTGGATGCATCGGAATGCCCGCCTACCTTTGGCGTGCCGCAGGGATTGGTAGTAGGGCTTATTGCAGGAGGCGACAGTGCCATCCGCAAGGCCGTGGAATTTGCAGAAGATGACCGGCAGCAGGGATGGGCCGACTTACAGGCTTACAATATTACCGACAAAGATGCGGTGGTAGGTATTGCCGCCAGTGGTACCACTCCTTATGTGATCGGCGCGCTGGATGAATGCCGCCGCCATGGCATTGTAACGGGCAGCATTAGCTGTAACCCCGACACGCCGGTTTCAGCGGCAGCAGACTTCCCGGTAGAAGTAGTGGTAGGCCCTGAATTTGTAACTGGTAGCACCCGTCTGAAAAGCGGTACGGCACAAAAACTGGTATTGAATATGATTTCTACTGCCGTGATGATACAATTAGGCAGGGTAGAAGATAACAAGATGGTGAATATGCAACTCAGTAACGAAAAGCTGGTAGACCGTGGCGTAAAAATGCTGATGGAACAGTTGTCGCTCACCGATTATAACCAGGCCCAGGAGCTGTTACTCAAGGCTGGCAGCGTAAAAAAAGCAGTGGATGATTTTGTAAAAAAATGACGTTTATACAGATAACCCAAGTATGCACGACATAGAACCATATTACAATTGGCGGCATTTGTACACCGCGGAAGAAGATGAGTATTCGCCTTTCTATGGGCGGGAATACAGCGAGTTTGAATATTCCAATGCAGTATATAACTATTATATACATCCTCAATGGGATGAATTTGGTTCCCGCAATCTCTATATGAAAATCCTGTTTACGGATTACCAGTTCAATTTTACCATTATAGAATTGTTGGGAGAATGGAATGATGCGGTAGATAATGATATTATGACCATGAAGCGCAATATCATTGATACGCTTATCGCACAAGGGATTACCAAGTTTATACTCATTACTGAAAACGTGATGAATTTTCATTCTTCCGATGATTGTTACTACGAAGAATGGTGGGAAGATATCCGTGACGAGGGCGGGTGGATCGTAAGCCTGAATATGCCATTGCAGACCCGTGCTGAGTTTGAACAGGGACACCTGCATCATTACGTCCACATGATAGACGACGATAAATGGCGGACATATCAGCCTATGCACCTGTTTAATATGGTGGACAATATTATGTTGAAACGCCTGGAATAATATTAATTTTCATTACAAAATGAAAGATATTATGCGTGAATATTTAAAAATCATTTTATTATACGTGTAAATATTTATTTATTCGTATGAAAACCTGATAAATATCATTTGGTTTTTATTTTTCCTGCGTTAAATTTGCCCGACATTTCAATCATCTTTTTATACTAGGAAGCTTAGAATTTTACTTATGAAGTGGTCACAGTTCTTTAATACCTCTATCGGTAAGAAGTTATTGGTAGGTGCTACCGGCTTGTTTCTTTGCAGTTTTGTTATCGTACACCTGGCTGGAAATTTCCAGTTGTTGTACAATGACGAAGGCAAGGCCTTCAACGCGTACGCCGCGTTTATGGGACACAATAGCCTGATTCAGTTTATTGCCTGGGGGCTGAAAATTGTGATTCTGTTACACGCATTTATTGCGATACAGCTTACATTCAGCAACAGAGCTGCCCGTCCGGTGAAATATGCCGTTAGTCCGGGTAATCAAACATCTTCCTGGTTCAGCCGCCAGATGGCCATCATGGGAAGTATTCTCTTCATCTTCATCATTATCCACCTGGCTAACTTCTGGGCAAAATTCCACTACGGTGAAATGCCGCTCCGCACTTATCCCGGCCAGGAAGAACCACTGAAGGATTTGTACCTGGTATCCCAGGAAACTTTTAAAACCGGTTGGTTAGTAGTATTGTATGTGATCGGCATGATCGGCTTATCTTTCCACCTGATCCACGGTTTCAAAAGCGCCTGCCAGACCTTTGGTTTAAATCATAAAAAATACAATGGCTTACTCAGCTTCATTGGTATATGGCTGTTTGGAATAGCGATCCCTGTTGGCTTTGCTATTATCCCTGTTGTAATCTATTTCAAATAATTCTGTAAAGTAAGGATATATGTTGGACTCAAAGATTCCTAAAGGCCCATTAAATTCCAAGTGGGAAGACTATAAAGGACATTGTAAATTGGTAAACCCTGCCAATAAACGTAGTCTGGAAATAATTGTAGTAGGTACAGGTTTGGCCGGCGCGTCTGCTGCTGCGTCATTAGGTGAGTTAGGATACAAAGTAAAAGCATTCTGCTTTCAGGATAGTCCGCGTCGTGCCCACAGTATTGCTGCACAGGGCGGTATCAACGCGGCCAAGAATTATCAGAACGATGGCGACTCCGTTTTTCGTTTGTTCTACGATACAGTAAAAGGTGGTGACTACCGCGCCCGTGAAGCTAATGTTCATCGTTTGGCAGAAGTGAGCGGTAACATTATAGATCAATGCGTGGCTCAGGGTGTTCCCTTTGCACGTGAATACGGCGGCCTGCTGAGTAACCGCTCTTTCGGTGGTACCCAGGTACAACGTACTTTTTATGCCGCTGGTCAAACCGGTCAGCAGCTCCTCCTCGGCGCCTACTCCGCATTGGAGCGCCAGGTGGCTTTAGGGAATGTGAAAATGTATAACCGCCATGAAATGCTCGACATCGTGAAAATAGATGGAAAAGCACGCGGTATCATTGCACGTAACCTGATCAATGGTGAACTGGAACGTCATTTCGGCCACGCAGTACTGATCTGCAGCGGCGGTTATGGTAACGTATTCTTCCTGTCTACCAACGCAATGGGTTCTAACGTAACAGCCGCCTGGAAAGCCACCAGGAATGGCGCTTACTTCGCTAACCCTTGCTTCACACAGATCCACCCAACCTGTATTCCGGTTTCCGGCGATCACCAGTCTAAACTGACCCTCATGTCAGAATCACTGCGTAACGATGGCCGCATCTGGGTGCCTAAAAAACAAAACGATACCCGCAAAGCCAGCGATATCCCTGAAGAAGAAAGAGACTATTACCTGGAGAGAAGATATCCTGCCTTCGGTAACCTCGTTCCCCGTGACGTGGCGTCCCGCGCGGCAAAAGAAAGATGCGATGCCGGCTATGGCGTAGGTTCCTCCAAACAGGCGGTATACCTCGACTTCGCCGCAGCGATCGAACGCTATGGTAACATTGAAGTGGGTAAACGCCAGATGAACAATGTTTCTAAAGAAGAAATCATTAAACTGGGTAAGGAAGTAGTTGCCGAAAAATATGGTAACCTGTTCGACATGTACGCCAAAATTACCGGTGAAAACCCTTACGAAACTCCAATGCGTATTTACCCCGCCGTACACTACACCATGGGTGGCCTGTGGGTAGATTATGAACTGGGTACTACCGTTCCTGGTTTATATTCTCTGGGTGAAGCCAACTTCTCCGACCACGGCGCTAACCGCCTCGGAGCATCTGCACTGATGCAGGGACTGGCCGACGGGTACTTCGTTATCCCTTACACCGTAGGTAACTACCTGGCAGATGAAATCCGTACGAAAGCTATCCCAACCGACCACCCTGCTTTCGTAGAAGCAGAGAAGAAAGTTAGAGATACTATCAATAAATTCTTTGCCATCAAGGGAACCAAATCCGTTGATTTCTTCCACAAAAAACTGGGTAAGATTATGTGGGATAAATGCGGTATGGCACGTAATGAGCAGGGCCTGAAAGAGGCTATCCAGGAAATCAAAGCATTGCGTGCTGAGTTCTGGAGCAATGTAAGAGTTCCAGGTGAAGCCAACGAATTTAACCCGGAACTGGAAAAAGCCGGCCGCGTAGCCGACTTCCTCGAACTGGGTGAACTGATGTGTCTTGATGCATTGAATCGCCGCGAATCCTGTGGTGGTCACTTCCGTGAAGAATCACAAACAGAAGATGGCGAAGCAAAACGTGACGACGAAAACTTCAGCTATGTGGCTGCATGGGAATACAAAGGCGAAGGCCAGTACGAACTGCACAAAGAACCACTGGTGTTCGAAGAATGTAAACCTACACAACGTAGCTACAAATAATGGTTATTGGCTGACTGTTCAACGGTTAACCAGGATTATAAATCAAATAATTGTCCAAGGTATATGGAACATTATAACATGAACCTCACATTAAAAGTGTGGAGGCAGAAAAACAAAAACGATCAGGGTAGATTTGAAACTTTGCAGGCTAAAAATATTTCTTCTGAAATGTCTTTCCTGGAAATGTTCGATGTGGTGAATGAAGAACTGATCAACGAAGGAAAAGATCCCATCGCATTCGACCACGATTGCCGCGAAGGTATCTGTGGTATGTGCTCCATGCACATCAATGGCCGCGCTCACGGTCCATGGGATGGCACTACTACCTGTCAACTGCACATGCGCGCTTTCAAAGATGGTGATACGATCACAGTAGAACCCTGGAGAGCTGGTGCATTCCCGGTAGTAAAAGACTTAACGGTAGACAGATCCGCTTTTGATCGCATCATTGAAGCAGGTGGTTATATTTCTGTAAATACAGGTAACGCACAGGATGCTAACTGCATCCCGGTAGATAAAGCCAAAGCAGACCTGGCTTTTGCAGCAGCAGCCTGTATCGGTTGCGGCGCCTGCGTAGCAGCCTGCAAAAACTCTTCTGCTATGTTGTTTGTGTCTGCAAAAGTATCCCAACTGGCCCTGCTGCCACAGGGACATCCTGAAAAACACAGCCGTGCACTCAACATGGTGGCTCAAATGGATAAGGAAGGCTTTGGTAGCTGTACCAACACCGGCGCCTGCGAAGCAGAATGTCCGAAAGAAATTTCCCTCACTAATATCGCCCGCCTCAACCGCGAGTTTATTGGTGCCGGTTTTTCTTCTGAGAAATAAGCAAATAACAAGTTATAAAGAAAGCCGTCTCTACTTAACAGAGACGGTTTTCTCGTTTTACAACTGTTATATTCTTGTCACCGATTCTTCATTCATCCCGCTCATTGTTCGTTCATAATTTGAAATTTAACTTTCTAAATTTTTTTATTATCATGTGTTTTTTCCACGTCACCCTATTAAATAAAAGCATATGTCAGAACAATCACGCAGAAAGTTTATCAAGCACATAGGCAGTACTGCAGCACTGCTTGGTATAGGCCAGCTGGCCGCCATGGCCAAAGAACAGGAAACCGTACACCTGCTGCAACCTGAAAAAAGAATAGCCGCCAACGATAAAATACGCATCGCCTGCGTAGGCATGGGTATCATGGGCTTTGGAGATGTACACACTGCTATTAAAGTGCCGGGAGTAGAATTTGTAGCCGCTGCCGATCTTTATGATGGCCACCTTACCCGTATTAAAGAAGAATTCGGTCCCCAGGTATACACCACCCGCGATTACCGCGAAATCCTGAAACGGAAAGATATTGACGCCGTGATTGTGGCTACGCCCGACCATTGGCACGATACTATCGCCATCGCCGCCATGGAAGCGGGGAAAGCAGTTTACTGCGAAAAGCCCATGGTACAACAGATTGAAGAAGGACATAAAGTAATTGCAGCACAACAGCGCACCAAAGCGGTATTCCAGGTAGGCAGCCAGCGGGTAAGCAGCATCGCATTAGCGGAGGCCCGTAAACGTTACCAGGCCGGCGAAATAGGTCAACTTAATGTAGTGGAAGCCCGGATGGACCGCCACAGTGCGCTCGGCGCCTGGCAATATTCCATTCCACCGGACGCTTCACCGGCTACAATAGACTTCGACACCTTCCTGAAAGACACCGCCAAAATGCCTTTCGACCCGGTGCGCTTCTTCCGCTGGCGCAATTACCAGGCCTATGGAACCGGTATCCCCGGCGATCTATTCGTACACCTCATTTCCGGCCTGCATTTCATTACCGGTTCCCTCGGTCCTTCCTCCATCTATGCCAGCGGCAACCTGGTACAATGGAAAGACGGCAGAGATGTACCAGATACAGTAGTGGCCATCTTCAACTACCCTGAAACCAAAGAACATCCGGCCTTCCAGATGACACTCCGCGTAAACTTCGCCGATGGCAGCGGTGGCGGTGAATACACCCGCCTGATTGGTACAGATGGCGTACTGGAACTAGGCTGGAACGATTTTAAAATCAAGAAACATAAACTCCCCGAAGCTCCCGGCTATGGCGGATGGGATACCTATAACACCTTCCCCAAAGCGCAGCAGGACCTGTTTGTGAAAAATTATAACGCCAAATATGCCGGCAACAAAGGAGAAGCCATCGAAACCTCCAGCGCCTACGCCGCCCCAAAAGGATACGACGACCGCCTGGAGCATTTTACCAACTTCTTCGAATCTATGCGTACCGGCAAACCCGTGGTGGAAGACGCGGTGTTCGGTCTCCGGGCCGCAGGCCCTGCATTGCTCACCAATGAAAGCTATTTCAGTAAAAAGATCATGAACTGGGACCCAGTGACGATGAAAATAGTATAAAGAGAATGCGTAATTTGTAATTCTTTATTACATTTAACTATACTATTAAATCACCACCTATGTTTAAAAACTTCCAGGGTAATTTTTTGTTGCTTTTGGGAACAGTACTTTTGTCTTGTAATGAAAAGAAACATACTATGAATGATCAGGCAGACATCAAACCTCCTGTGGCAGAAAAGATAGCGAAAGAACTCAGTATCCACGGCGACAAACGCACCGACAATTATTACTGGATGAACGACCGCGAAGACCCGAAAGTAATATCGTGGCTGAAAGCGGAAAATGCATACCTCGACACCATCCTGGCGCCGGAAAAGAAACTGCGGGAAAAACTCTTCGATGAAATGAAATCCCGCATCAAGGAAACAGATATGAGCGTACCTTATCTCAAAAACGGTTATTACTATTATACCCGCTTTGAACAAGGGAAGGAGTATCCTGTTTACTGCCGTAAAAAAGGCAGCCTGGAAGCTACGGAACAGATCATACTCAATGTAAATGAACTGGCCGCCGGACATGCCTATTGCCATGTAGGCGGACTAAGCGTAAGCACTGATGCTAAACTGCTGGCTTACGGTATTGATACCGTAAGCCGCAGGCGCTATACAATTCACATCAAAAACCTGGAAACAAATGAATTGTTGCCCGATGTGATTACCGAAACAACCGCCACCAGCTGCTGGGCCAACGATAATAAAACCTTGTTCTATGCCCGCAAAGATACCGTTACCCTCCGGGCTGACCGTATCATGCGCCATACCCTGGGAACAGCCACCGACAAGGAAATATATCATGAAGCCGATGAAACGTATGATGTAACAATATCCAAAACCAAGTCCGGAAAATATATTGTTATCAACAGTGAAAGCACCCTTTCCTCCGAAAGCAGGATACTGGATGCCGATAAGCCCAATGACGCTTTCCACGTTTTCCAGCCTCGTGAAAAAGACATGCTCTACACCATCGATCATCGCGATGATAAATTTTACATTGTTACCAATTGGGACGCACTTAACTTCCGCCTGATGGAAACCTCACTGGACAAGACTTCCAGGCAGAATTGGAAAGAACTTATTCCCCATCGCACGGATGTATTGCTGGAAGGAGTGGAGTTGTTCAAAGATTTCACAGTACTGGAAGAGCGGAAAGGTGGGCTCACGCAAATCCGGATCATCAATGATAAAACCCATACGGATAAATACCTGGCATTTTCAGAAGCCGCTTATACTGCATCGGTAGGCAATAACCCGGAAATGGATAGTAAAGAACTGCGCTATCATTATACCTCCATGATCACGCCTAACTCGGTGTATGACTACAACATGGAAACCGGTAAAAGTGAATTGAAACGCCAGCAGGAAGTATTGGGTGGTTATGATCCTAAAGACTATGCTTCCGAAAGATTGTTTGCCACCGCTACTGATGGTACTAAGATCCCGATCTCGATTGTGTATAAGAAAACTTTTGAGAAAAACGGCAGAAGTCCGCTATTGCTCTATGGCTATGGTTCATACGGACATAGTTTAAATGCTTCTTTCGATGGTGATCTGTTGAGTTTACTGGACAGAGGGTTTGCTTTCGCAGTAGCCCATGTACGTGGTGGACAGGAAATGGGAAGGCAATGGTATGAAGACGGCAAAATGATGAAGAAGAAAAACACTTTCACCGATTTTATCGCCTGCGCCAATTATCTGGTACAGCAACACTATACCGATTCTGCGCATCTATACGCTATGGGCGGTAGTGCTGGTGGCTTATTGATGGGAGCTGTAGCCAATATGGCGCCTGCCTTATTCAATGGTATTGTTGCCCAGGTGCCGTTTGTAGATGTGGTAACCACCATGCTGGATGAAAGCATTCCATTGACCACCGGTGAATTTGACGAGTGGGGTAATCCCAAGAATAAAGACGCTTATGACTACATGAAATCATATTCTCCTTATGATAATGTAGCGCATACTGCCTACCCTAATATGCTGGTCACTACCGGGTTGCATGATTCGCAAGTACAATACTGGGAGCCGGCTAAATGGGTCGCTAAATTAAGGGAAATGAAAACAGACCATCACCTGTTACTCCTGCATACCAATATGGAAGCCGGTCACGGTGGGGCTTCCGGGCGCTTTAAGGCATTGGAAGAAGTGGCGCTGGAATATGCTTTTCTATTAAAGTTGGAAGGAAAATAATCACAACCGGGGAGATGAATAATTCTTGAGTAATTCATCTCCCCGGTTTTTTTATAACACTAACTTCTTGGACGTAACGCTTTTACCGAAAAATATTTCCGCCATTTTATCGAAAATGGCCGGATCATCGGTGGTGTAGAAGGTGCGATGCTGGCCTTTTTGCAGGCGGCTTTCCATCTCAGGATGCCGTTTCAGGTAATCTTTCAGGCTATGTGCCACAATCTTTCCCTGCGATAATACCGTGACGCCCCCCGGCAAAAACTGTTTAATTTTTTTCATCAGCAACGGGTAATGCGTACAACCCAATACCAACGTATCAATATCTGAAGAAAGCGACAGTATCTTGCCCAGGTATTCTTTCACGAAATAATCTGCTCCTTCACTTTCATGCTCGTCATTTTCAATCAGCGGCACCCACATGGGGCAGGCCAGCTGATAGGTTTTCACATGTGGAAAGAACTTGTGAATTTCTATCGGGTAAGATTCGGAATTAACGGTACCGTTGGTCGCGAGTATACCCACTTCCCCAGTTTGCGTGATCGTGCCTACCATTTCTGTAGTAGGACGAATAACGCCCAGCACGCGGTTGTCGGGAGCTATGTTGGGAAGGTCTTTTTGCTGGATGGTGCGTAAGGCTTTTGCTGATGCTGTATTGCAGGCCAGTATCACCAGGGGGCACCCCATGTTGAACAACTGTTGTACGCATTCCAGCGTATAGGCGTGTATAGTATCAAAACCGCGGTTGCCATAGGGCGCGCGGGCATTATCTCCCAGGTAGATGTAATCATAATCCGGAAGTTCTGCTACGATTTCTTTGAGCACCGTTAAGCCGCCGTAGCCGGAATCGAATATGCCGATAGGACCCATGATTATTCGTTGTCTTTTTGCATCAGGCCGGAACCTGTTAAGTCGTAAATCTTTTGAATTTCATGTAATACGCCTTCAAAGTCGATCTCCAGGTCTTTCAGGGCACCATTTTTCAGGTCGTATACCCAGCCGTGTACAGTAGGATAACCCCTGGCTACATATGATTTTTGTACAGCAGCGGTTTTTATTACGTTAATGCACTGCTCTTGTGTGTTGAGCTCTACCAGGCGGTTATAACGGTCGTGTTCACCAGCGATGGCGTTGAGTTCGTCCATATGCAGGCGGTATACATCGCGGATATTCCGCAACCAGGGATTGAGGATGCCCAGGTCTTTTGCTTGCATGGCAGCTTTTACGCCTCCGCAGTTGTAGTGCCCGCACACAATGATGTGTTTTACCTGCAGGTGTACCACCGCGTAATTGATAACACCCATCACATTAAGATCGGTGTTGGGAACCAGATTGGCGATGTTGCGATGTACAAATACTTCCCCTGCTTCCAGGCCCATAATTTCATTGGTAGGAACGCGGCTGTCGCTGCAACCAATGTACAAGTAATCAGGAGTTTGTGTATCGGCCATTTTTTCGAAGAACTCGGCATCTGTAGCCAGCTTGGTAGCTACCCAACGCCTGTTATTCTCAAATATCTGGTTATATGCAGTCATGCGATAAATGTGTTTATGGGATAAAGATACGCACGAATGACTATATGTACAGATAAAGTATGTATTATGAAATTGATTATCAAGAAGTGAGGTGGCTACCCCCATACATTAAATAATCATGAAATAGCAGAACGGCCAGGAGGGGTTTAGGATTCAAAAAATAGAGAAATACATGATTATCAAGATGGTATACTTTACAGGTAAGAGGCTGATCCTGCTTGGAAAGCCGGCATAAAATCTGTACCTTTGCAGCTTCAAAATTTACATAGCCAGCATGATCAGTGTTAAAAACGTAACGCTCTCTTTTGGAAAGAGAGTATTGTTTGACGAAGTAAACCTCAATTTCACAAAAGGGAACTGTTATGGTGTGATTGGGGCCAATGGAGCAGGGAAGTCTACTTTTCTGAAGATATTGTCCGGTGAAATAGAACCGAATAAAGGTACTGTGGAAATTACTCCCGGAGAGCGTATGAGTGTGCTCTCCCAGAACCACTTTGGATTTGACGAGGTGACTGTGCTGAATACCGTATTGATGGGTAATAAGAAGCTTTGGGAGATAGCCCATGAAAGGGATGCTATCTATGCCAAAGAAGATTTTACCGAGGAAGATGGTATGCGTGCGGGGGAACTGGAAGCCGAATATGGAGAAATGGGTGGTTATACCGCAGAAAGCGATGCAGGAGTACTGTTGAGCGACCTGGGTGTAAGAGAGGATATGCAGCAAATGCTGATGAAAGATATTGCCGGTAGCATGAAGGTGCGCGTTTTGCTGGCGCAGGCCCTGTTTGGTAACCCCGATATCCTGTTGCTCGATGAGCCCACGAATGACCTCGATGTAGAAACCATTGGCTGGCTGGAAAATTTCCTGGCTGACTACGAAAATATTGTGATTGTGGTATCGCACGACCGTCACTTCCTCGATGCGGTTTGTACGCACGTAGCCGATGTGGATCGCGCCAAGATCCAGATCTTCAGCGGTAACTATACTTTCTGGTATGAGTCTTCCCAGTTGATGGCCCGCCAGATTGCGGATAAGAACAAGAAGATGGAAGATAAGCGTAAAGACCTCATGGACTTTATTGCCCGCTTTAGCGCCAACGCTTCTAAAAGTAAGCAGGCTACTTCCCGTAAGAAGGCCCTGGAGAAACTGGTAATCGAAGATATCCAGCCTTCCAACCGTAAATATCCTGGTATCATCTTCAAGCAACAGCGTGAAGTAGGTAACCAGATCCTGAACGTAGAGAAACTGGAAAAATTGGTAGATGGCCGCAAGCTCTTTACAGATGTAACTTTCTCTGTTAATAAGGGGGATAAAATTGCCTTCCTGTCTAAAGATCACCTGGCGCTGACTACCTTCTTTGAAATTATCAACAACGAAGCACAGCCTGATAGTGGCAAGTTTGAATGGGGGACTACCGTTACCAGCGCTTACCTGCCCAACGATAACGCCGCGTTTTTCACCAATAAGGACCTGAACCTGATGGATTGGTTACGCCAGTACGTGCCGGCTCATATAACCGATGTGGATGAACCGTTCCTGCGCGGATTCCTGGGTAAGATGTTGTTTGGTGGAGATGAGATTATGAAGAAAACTTCCGTTTTGAGCGGTGGTGAAAAAGTACGTTGCATGACCAGCCGCATGATGCTGCAGGACCCCAACGTGTTGATCCTGGATGAACCAACCAACCACCTGGACCTGGAATCTATCCAGTCTTTCAACGAAAGCATGATCAACTATAAAGGTATCGTGCTGTTTACTACGCATGACCATACCTTCATGCAGTCGGTAGCTAACCGCATCATCGAACTCACTCCTAAAGGCATCATCGATCGCCTGATGACCTTCGATGAATACCTGGCAGATGAGCGCGTAAAAGCATTGCGTGAAGAAATGTACAGCAATGCAGTATTGGCCTAAGTCATAGAAATAGCTATAAATAAAATGACCAGAGAAGGGAGTAATATCCGCTCTGGTCATTTCTTTTTACAGCGTTATGCTGGCCTATAAATATTCTTCTATTACTTTCAGTTTATTCTTATCCAGTGGCTTGGTGATATACGCCATCAGCTCCGGCGTATGTTGTACTTTCTGCATGTCCCGGACATCTACAGAGGAGGAGCACATGATAATCGGAATGTTATTTTTGAGGGAGGTTTTCAGACCTCTGTAAGCTTCAATAAAATCCCATCCATTCATTCGCTGCATATTCATATCAAGAATAATAAGGGAGGGTAGAGTGGAGGGAGGGTTGTTGGAAAGCTGCTCCAGGGCTTCTTCTGCACAAAGAAAAGAAGTAACTACCAGATCGCTTTGCTCCCCCAACATCTTTTTGATAATGAAATGAAAAATTTCATCATCATCTACGACGTACACTATTTTATTCATGTCTTCCATGCTTCAATTTTAATTGGGCTTCTGATCTTTTCCGTTAATAACAAAAGGCGCACAGAAAGACGATGTTGAAGGAAGAATTACACTACATAGGGTGCCATGCCGGGAAACATACCTGATGAACAATTACAGCATATTTTCAACTACTGCAAACAGTCACGGTATATTGTGAAACATGGGTTAATACTGGCAGGTTTTATCTGCCCTGTCACATTCTTCTTCTCAAGCATTGGTCTGGGAACTCAGTGGCCTCCGGCTAATTATGAAAGCAAAGAACGTTAATTTAATTTTATTTTTATATATATCTTTTTGTCAATAACTAATCATTAACAAATTAGATAAGTGAAAAAAACATCAAGGAGAAAGTTATTCGACGGTGAAAAGGAGCAACAATAAAGAAAAATGGAATAGTATCTACGTAAATATAAGCTAAAAAGCTATCAGGCGAACAACCGTAAAAAAATATAACATACCCTGAAAACATGGTTAAAAGTAAATGCCCAGGAGGCTAACAGCGCCCTGGGCATTTACTCTTAACTGAATAAGATAACTGGTAGTGGATAAGTTTAAAACAGGCCACCTTTTCTGAGGGTAACTTTACCCTGGCCTATTTTGTAACCATTGTGATAGATTTCTACTGCGTAGTCGCCTGGTTTGAAATCAGAATTTTGTTTCCAATCCATGCTTACAGATTGTTTCTGACCGGTAACATAAGCCACTGTTTTCTTGGCGGTATACAGTTTTTCGGTACCGTCTTCCAGGGTGAAACGACCGGATCCCAGTGCTTCTACTGCCAGTGGTGAACCATCAGGTGCGGTAATCGCTACAAAGATTTCTTTGTCGCCGCTAGGAGCAATACGGTTGTCATCCAGGTCAAAAGTAACACGCATCATGTCGGCACGTTTGGCTTTAGTGGTTTCTATTTCCTTGCCATTGTGTTTTACATGTACCGGTTGCAATTTGATGTTGGAAGCGTGTAATACAGAACCCAGATCCACTTTCTTGTTAAGACTATCCTTTACAGTGGATACAGAGTCACGCTCTTTACGGGCTACATCCCTTTCTCCTGCCAATACGATCTTTTCACCTTCGAGTCGCTCAATAGTTTGCTGATAGCCTTCGATATTGCTCTTCAGCTGTTCGATCAGGCGACGGGCTTCTGCCAGTTGGGCCTGTGTAGCGTTTTTGTTAGACAGGATGCTGGAGATCCTGGCTTTCATATCCTGTATTTCCTTATCTTTTGTTTTAACAAGGCTATCCATCCGGGTATTCTGAGAAATCAGGTCATCCAGACGCGCGTTAGCTGCGTTATATTCCTGTTGTAAAGCGTCACGGGAAGAAGAGATAGAATCTATCTGCGTGTTTTTTTGTACGATTTGCTCGCTGGATTTATTCTTGTCGTATAACATATATATCCAGGTACCAGCCAATGCTGCAATTAAAATACCGTAAATTAGCCCATTGCGGCTTTTCGGTTTTTCTGGTCCGGGTGAACCCGGTGCAGGGGTGTTAAAAGTGTTCTCCGTCATAAATTGTGAGTTTTATGTTTAATTGTTATATGGTTAAAAATCGTCATTCAAAAATAGCTATTATATTCCTATTTATTAATAACAGATATAAAACAGTTTTTCAATCGTGCTTCCCAATATTGCGTTAGACCAGCTACTACTGTTAGATATAGAAACTACGCCGGCTGTATCCGCCATGGAACAACTATCGGATGAGATGCAACAGCTGTGGCGTGAGAAAATTGCAAAAACTGCGCCAGAATCCGCAAGTCCGGAAACAGCATACGCCGACCGGGCAGGCATCTACGCCGAATTTGGGAAAATTGTCTGCATTTCGGTAGGCTTCTTCAGCGTGGAAAATAATCAGTACCAGTTACGCCTGAAATCGTTTTATAATGACGATGAAGCAGTTGTACTAAGCGGATTTTTAGAATTGATCAATAAATTCTATGCAAAACACCCCCGCTTCCAGTTTGCCGGGCATAACATCAAAGAATTTGATATTCCTTTTATTTGCAGGAGGAGTGTTATTCATCAGTTATCTTTGCCCCAGCCTTTACAGCTGCACGGGTTCAAACCCTGGGAAGTTCCCATGCTGGATACCCTGCAACTGTGGCGGTTTGGCGACTTTAAGCACTATATTTCCCTGAAACTCCTCACGGCCGTTATGGGGATTGAAACACCAAAAGACGATATAGACGGCAGCATGGTCGGAAAGGTATATTGGGAGCAGAAAGACCTGGAACGCATTGCCGCCTATTGTCAGAAAGATGTACTGGCTGTGGCCCGGCTGCTGCTCAAGTTTAAACGCCTGCCGGCATTGTCGCCCGAAAACGTAGTGATCGTAAAATAGCAACTAAAGCAAATGGATTACCAGGATATCATCAAAGATTGGAAACAACACAAGTTCAAATCACTTTACTGGCTGGAAGGAGAGGAAGATTTTTTTATCGACCAGGTAACGGCATATGCTGAACATGAATTGTTGCCCGAATCGGAACAGGGATTTAACCTTACTGTGCTCTATGGAAAGGATACGGATTGGACCACCGTTATAAATGCCTGTCGCCGGTATCCAATGTTTGCTGAACGCCAGGTGGTATTGTTGAAAGAAGCCCAGGCCATGCGCGATTTACTCAAACTGGAAGCTTATATCGATAACCCCCTGACATCCACCATATTCGTGGTGGCACATAAACAAGGCAAAATCGATGGCCGCAGTAAAATGGCCAAACTTATAAAAGAAAAAGGCGTACTCCTGTCTACCAAAAAATTATATGATAACCAGCTCCCCACCTGGGTCGAATCCTATGTAAACAGCCGGGGACTGGCTATTTCCCAAAAGGCAGCCATCCTGTTGGTAGATCATATTGGTAACGACTTGTCCCGTATTGCCAATGAAATCGATAAACTGCTGGTAAACCTGCCCTCTCAGAAAAAAATTGATGAAAGCGATATCGAGAAATATGTGGGGATCAGCAAAGAGTACAACGTATTTGAATTACAAAACGCGCTGGGGCAAAAGAATACCGCCAAAGTATTCCGGATTATCGCATATTTCGCCGCCAATCCCAAAGCTGCTCCCATCCAAATGACCCTGCCGGCACTCTATAATTTCTTTGCTAAAGTAAACCTGGTATTCAGTGTAAAAGGAGGCGAAAAAGAAATAGCGGCCGCATTGGGCGTACATCCCTTCTTCGTAAAAGATTACCTGAACGCAGCCAGGCAATATGGGCCCGATGGCACCGAAAAAGCTATATTACTGTTGCATCAGTATAACCTGCGGAGTATAGGCATTAACGATAGTGGGGTAGAAGATGGAGAGCTGATGAAGGAATTAATGTATAAAATGATGAGCTGATAGTGATCATCGCTATATAACCTATATTGTATGTCCCATCGTTTAAAGGCTGTATTGAAAACAATATTGGCGGTCATCTGTCTGCTATTGGGATTGTTGCTCACTGCCAGCATCGTGAGTGTGCTCATTAGCCGCTTGCTGTATGAATCATTCGATGCCGTTACCGCGGTAGGCTTTGGTATTGCGGGCACTATTTTCCTCGGTGTATCGGGATTACTTTTTGTGGCTGCCTGGCGCTTGCATAAAGCAGCCAAGAAACACTGGGCTTTACTGCCAGCAAGCAACTTGTCATTTCCTGTCAGAGTTATATTGGCTGTTGCCTGCTTTTTGGCGGCAGCGTTTTTAGTGCTGATAGAAATCGGATTCCTCGACGATACGGCAAGTTTTAGTAGTGCATTCAATGCGGCTCCGGGCGAAGCTGGAGATTATAACCGGGGTACCGCAGTCGGATCCTGGCTGGTAATATTATTAATGCTGTTGATCATTTTCTGGCTGGTCAAAACCGGCTACCGCCTGCTCCGCCATCCCAGGAAGAAAAAAGAAGTAATAGAATTGCTGGGAGAAGAATTTTAAAGCGTCGCCAATATTTCCCGGGCCTGTTCTGAATCCTTGTTCATCTGCACTATCAAGGCATCAATATTATCAAACTTCAGGTTAGAACGGATATAATCCACAAAATACACCGTGAGCTCCCGGTCATAAATATCTTCGTGGAAATCAAAAATGTGCACTTCCAGTCGCAGGTCGGTGCCATTGAAAGTAGGGCGGAAGCCAATACTCATCACTGCCGGGAATATACGTGCTCCCAACTGGGCCTGTACCGCATAAATGCCCTCTGCGGGAATCAGTTTCCTTTCATCGTTGAGATGCAGGTTGGCGGTAGGATACCCCAGCTGCCTGCCCATTTTATCGCCATGTACCACTTTGCCGTTCAGGAAATAGGTATAGCAAAGCAGTTCATTGGCCAGCCGGATATTGCCTTCCTGCAGGCTTCTCCGGATTTTGGTAGAACTAACGGTGAGATCATGTACTACCTGTTGCGGAATTTCTATCAGCTTAAAGCCATATTGCTGCTGTTCAGCTTCCAGGAGTTCCAGGCCGCCTTCCCGGTTGTGGCCAAAGCGGTGGTCGTATCCAATGATAATGGTATGTGGTTTAAAGCGCGCTACCAGGAAGTCTTCCAGGTAACTGCGGGCCGACATTTCTGAAAATGACCTGGTGAAGGGAACTACTACCAGGTGATCGATACCGGCGTGTTCCAATAAGGCAATTTTTTCCAGTAAGGTGGTCAGTAAGCGGATATTGCCTGGTTGGGGTAACAATACTTCCCTGGGATGTGGGTCGAAAGTGATAATCACGGTTTCCCCCTCACAATCCCTGGCCGCCTGCTCCAATTGCTGGATAATGAAGCGGTGTCCTGCATGTACTCCGTCGAAAGTGCCTATTGTAATAACAGCATTGCGGAATTCCGGTAAGTGGTCTAAGTCCCTGTGAACCTGCATATAATTCAATAACTATCAAAAACGCCGTGCAAATCTAACACATTCGGCGGGCATTCTGCATGGAATCTGTTACTTTTGCAGCCTGAATAGTATCTTAATTCAGATTATTTTTTATTTACATACTTATTTATTTCCCGGTGGATAATAATATTTACGCCAAGCGAGGTGTTTCAGCAGGTAAAGAAGATGTGCATAATGCCATTAAAAACATTGATAAAGGTTTATACCCAAAAGCATTCTGCAAAATAGTACCCGATATCCTCGGGGGCGATGAGGCATACTGCAATATCATGCATGCAGATGGCGCCGGCACCAAATCTTCCCTGGCTTACATTTACTGGAAAGAAACCGGCGACCTGGGCGTATGGAAAGGGATTGCCCAGGATGCAATTATTATGAACATGGACGACCTGCTTTGCGTAGGCGCTACCGATAACATTCTCCTGTCGTCTACCATAGGTCGTAATAAGCAACTGCTTCCCGGTGAAGTGATTGCCGCTATTATTAATGGCACGGAAGAAATCCTGGCCGAACTCCGCCACCATGGTATCAGTATCTATTCTACCGGTGGTGAAACCGCCGATGTAGGCGACTTGGTACGTACCATCATCGTAGATTCTACCGTTACCTGCCGCATGAAACGGGCAGACGTAATTTCCAACGACCGTATCCAGGCCGGCGATGTAGTGGTAGGGCTGGCTTCCTATGGACAGGCTACCTACGAAACGGAATACAACGGTGGTATGGGTAGTAATGGTCTGACCAGCGCCCGTCATGATGTATTTAATAAAGACATTGCCACAAAATACCCGGAAAGCTTCGATCCGAATATTCCTTTTGAACTGGTATTCAGTGGTAAAAAGTCATTGACAGATAAAATAGAGGTGCCCGGTTTTGGCGCTATCGATGCCGGTAAACTGGTGTTATCACCTACCCGCACCTATGCCCCGGTTATCAAGAAAATATTGGAGCAATTCCGCCCGCAAATCCATGGGATGGTACATTGCAGCGGTGGAGCACAAACAAAAGTGCTGCATTTTATAGAACAACTGCACGTGATTAAGGACAGTCTTTTCCCGGTACCTCCTTTGTTCAGCCTGATCCAGGAACAATCCGGCACGCCCTGGAAAGAAATGTACCAGGTGTTTAACATGGGCCACCGTATGGAACTCTATGTACCAGAAGCTATTGCGGCCGATATTATCGCTATTTCAAAAAGCTTTAACATCGATGCACAGATCGTAGGAAGAGTAGAAGCAGCGCCGCAAAAGAAAGTAACCGTGAAAGCACCTGCTGGTACTTTTGTATACGAATAAAGAGAGGAGATAAAAAAGGGAATTGCCGTTGCGCCATACGCCGCAACGGCAATTCCCTTTTTAGTATTTTTCTAGCGGTAAGTCTTTATTATTTCTTCGGTTCTGGCAAAGTAAACGTAACCGGCAAGTCAAACTTTACATTCAGCGCCTTCCCTTTCTCTTTCCCAGGTTCCCACCGGGGCATACTACTCACTACCCTTATGGCTTCTTCCTCTAGTCCGTATCCTTTGTAGGGTCCGGAAACATTGGGATACAAGAGATTCCCTTTTTTATCAACTACAAACTGTACATACACCGTACCGGCAACTTTAGCCGCTACAGCTGCTTTAGGAATCCGGAGGTTTTTATTGAGATAATTTTGCAGGGCGGAATCTCCACCCGGAAAGTGCGGGGGATCTGCTACCAGTGTAAATACCTGCTCCATGTCGGGTTGCCGGGAGGTATCTGCCGCGTAATGATGGAAAGCTGCCTGTCGATGGGTAGTGGAAGAAAAAGATAGCCCCATGATAACGGGGATCACCAGGTGACAATAGGATAGTGGCATAGGATTTTTTTTATAAAGATGGGTAAAATGAGGCAAAATAAAAAGCCCCTTGCACTGGCAAAGGGCTATGTTGTATAAATGATAGTTGTGTTACTCTTGCAGTGTAAACCGGATCGGCAGGTTAAATTCGGTATTAACGGCGTGCTTGTTCTGAATACCTGGATTCCATTTGGGCATGGCTTTCACTACCCTGATGGCTTCCTCATCGAGCCCGCCACCTTTCGGGGCGCCAACAATATGTATATCCCTGAGATTACCATCATCCATCACAATGAACTGAACGAAAACAGTACCTGAAATACCATGTTCCTGGGCATCCCGCGGATATTTAATATTGGAAGACAGGTATTTGGCCAGTGCTGCCTCGCCGCCACGGAAGGTAGGAAGTTGTTCTACCGACGTAAATATCTCAGCAGGTCGTGGCGAAGGAGGAGGCGGTGGTGGCGGGGTAAACTCAACGTGCTGCTTATCAGTGGCAGACTTGCCGTCATTCAATGAAAAGCGGATAGGGAGATTGAATTGTACGGCTACCGCGCGGCCGCTTTGTTTGCCGGGTACCCAACGCGGCATTGAATTTACCACGCGCAGAGCCTCCTGGCATATACCCGCACCAGGATCTCTACCTACAGTTTTTGCATTGGTGACGTTTCCTTTTTTGTCTACCACAAATTGTACGAAAACGATACCCGATATCTTTTTAGCTACTGCCTCTTTGGGGTATTTGATATTCCGGGCCAGGTAGCTACTCAAAGAATCTTCTCCTCCTTTAAACACGGGTGGTTGTTCTACAAAAGTAAATACCGGTTCGGAGGCTGTTTCTTTTTGGGGCGTTATTTTACGGGGAGTAGTATCCATTACTGCCACTTCACTGACAGTGGTGTTAAGCGTCCGAATGGCGGAAGGACGCTTATCAGCCACAAAAGCAAGCGAGCAGAAAATACCGGTGGCTACAGGCAATACCAGGATACGCCGTAGGTAGCTGAACCGGGGCGTATGAAATTGTGTAAGCATAAGTATTCTTCTTTTAATAGGTGGGTGAAAAAAATCGTTGGTGAAACTGAATTGTTTGCTGTGGAAGGCCATTTGCAGGATTGTTTGCGCATAACCGGCTACTTCTTCCCCGGCTGCTTTTTTATCAGCCATAAATTCATGTACCAGCGCCAGCTCCCGTTTGATAATATGGAAGACGGGGTTAATCCAGTATATAGCCGTAATAATTTCCATGAAAAGCTTGTCGGCACTGTGTTTTTCCTGCAAATGCACCAGTTCATGTTTTAGTATTTGCTGGCCTTCTGTTGTGTGCAGAGAGGTGTGCTGGTCCCAGAAAATATAGGAAAAGAAAGAAAAGGGGGCTTGGATCTCCTGGTTTTCCACAAACTTATAAGGTGGTACTTTCTGCACCCGGCTGCGGCGTATCAGTTGACGGATATTGAAAATACTTACGAGTATACGTAAGAGTAATAATGCCATCACCAGTGTATACAAGGCATTCATGATGGTTCCGGTGGTAATGGCTGGGTTGGCGGGAGGTATCACCGACTCCCGGAGTGTGATCATGCGACTGGTATACGACATCATGGTCGATGGCTCTTCCTGCGGTATGGGCAATGGAATACGCAACAGGGGGGTGAGCAGCGATATCACCGTAATTAATACCAGGTAATACCGGTTCCATTGGTGAAAGCGATTGTTGCGCAGTGCTATATAGTAATAACCATACAATACGGCCGAGCAGATGATCACCTTAGCGATATAGGCGAGTAGCAGGTTCATTGTTTGGGTTTTTGTGATTCCTTAATTTGGGTAATCAGTTTTTCCAATTCAGAGATGCTTAATTCCTTTTCTTTCACAAAAAAAGAAACCATGTTGCTGAAAGAGCCGTTGAAATAGCCCTTTACGATGTTATTCACCGTTTTATGGCTGTAGGCATCTTTGGTAACCAGGGCAAAATATTGATGTGATTTACCAAAGGCTTTAAAGTCAACAAAGCCTTTCTCTATCAGGATTTTGATGAGCGTAGACACTGTGTTGTAATGCGGTTTGGGTTCGGGCATTACTTCAATAATGTCTTTCACAAAAGCAGGACCCGTTTCCCACAGGGCTTGCATAATTTGTTCTTCTGCTTTGGTAAGTTGTTTCATCTCTTTTTCAGTTTATGATTCTAAGTTAAAACTAATTATTTAGTTTTAAAACTATTTTTTTAGTTTTTGAGAGAAATAAATCTGGCGAGATTGACATATTAGCACAACGAGTTATTTTTTAATTAGTTATTTTTGCCAGCAACAGATCGTAAAACAGAAAAGGACATGACGGCTGAACAACCTATTATCCAGTTAACAAATGCCAGCATTTACCAGGGGCAATCATTGATTTTGTCTGATGTGAACATCACGGTGAACAAGGGGGAGTTTGTATATCTGATTGGCAAAACCGGTACAGGTAAATCCAGTTTACTGAAGACATTATATGGTGATTTGTCGTTAAACGATGGTACAGGGCAGGTCGTAGGTTTTGATCTGAAGAAGATGGATTGGAAAAAAGTGCCTTATCTTCGCCGGAATTTGGGAGTGGTATTCCAGGATTTTCAGCTGTTGACCGACCGGAATGTGCATGATAACCTGAAGTTTGCGTTGCGGGCTACGGGTTGGCAGGATACCAAGGAAATGGAGGCTAAGATCACAGATGTACTGGAAAAAGTGGGATTGGGTACCAAGGGATTCAAGATGCCTTATGAATTATCGGGAGGAGAGCAGCAACGTGTGGATATTGCCCGTGCTATGCTGAACTCGCCGAAATTAATCCTGGCAGATGAACCTACCGGTAACCTGGATCCGGAAACTTCCGATGGTATTATGCAGTTATTGTTCCGTATCTGCAGGGAGGGAACCGCCATTGTGATGGCCACGCATGATTATATTGTATTACAGAAATTTCCGTCGAGGGTGTTAAGAACCGAAAACGGACATGTAACAGATAATGCCGCTGTGAATTTTTCTTCTTAGGAGTTGTTGAAGGGGAAGGATTTACGAATGGTGGTTATCATTCATTTATTATAAATTTCGGGTTAATTGGTAATTCCTATTTTTTAAATTACCTTTGCACCGGAAAAATAGCGACAAAAAACATTATTATTACTTATTATTTTTAAAGATGTCTTACTTAACTGTTGAAAAGAAAGCCAATATTTTTAAGGAATTTGGTGGAAGCGAAAAAAATACCGGCTCTGTAGAAGCACAAATCGCGCTGCTGACTGAGCGTATCAACAGCATTTCCGGTCACCTGAAAGAAAACAAAAAGGATTTCTCTACCCACCGTGGTTTGATGAAGATGGTTGGCCAGAGAAAGCGTTTACTTTCCTACTTATCTAAAACCAACCTCACAGGCTATCGTGCCCTTATCGAGAAGTTAGGTATCAGGAAATAACCATGACTTAATTATAGCGCTATTCCCAACTTTTATGGTTGGGAATAGTTTTTTTGTATGTATACGTTTTGTTATCCTTGTGATTGTAAAATGGATAACGTTATCTCATTAATCCTCACTTTATTATGAATCTGACACCTATTTCAGTGAAGTTCGATATAGGAGACGGTCGTATGGTGACCATCGAAACCGGTAAGTTGGCCCGTCAGGCCGACGGTGCGGTAACGGTGCGTTTAGGGAATGCAATTTTGCTGGCCACTGTGGTAGCAAATAAAGAACCCAAACCAGGCCAGTCATTCTTCCCCCTTACAGTTGATTACCAGGAAAAATTTGCATCCGCCGGCCGCATACCCGGTTCCTTTTTCAAGCGTGAAGGTCGGTTGTCTGATTCCGAGGTATTGATTTCCCGTCTGATTGACCGCGCCCTGCGCCCGCTGTTCCCCGATAACTATTTTTGTGAAGTACAGGTACTGGTTACCCTGATATCTTCCGATCCGGAAGTAATGCCGGACGCACTGGCCTGCCTGGCTGCATCTGCTGCCCTGGCAGTTTCTGATGTGCCCATCCAGGAAATTATTTCCGAAGTACGTGTTGCCCGCATTGATGGCAAATACGTGATCAACCCTAACCGCACAGAACTGGCTAAAGCCGACATGGACTTCATCATTGGTGCTACCGACAAGAACATCATGATGGTGGAAGGTGAAAGTAAAGAATGCCAGGAAGAAGACCTGATCCAGGCCATCGAGGCAGCGCATGCTGCGATCCGGATACAGGTGAAGGCACAGGAAGAACTGCGTGACCTGAAAGGTGTGAAAGGCAAACGTGAATACGCACAACCTCACCAGAACGAAGAACTGAAAGCAAAAGTGACTGCTTTTGCCAAAGATAAAATATACCAGGTAGCCAAGTCTGCCTCTGCCAAGCACGATCGCAGCGATGCTTTTGCTGCTATCGGCGAAGAGCTGAAAGAACACCTGGGCGAATTGCCTGAAGAAGATCAGCCGTTGGTAAAAGAATACCTGCATGATCTGGAAAAAGAAGTGATCCGTAATATGATCCTGGACGAATCCGTTCGCCTGGATGGCCGTTCACTGGACCAGGTTCGCCCACTGGCGATGGAAACTGATATCCTGCCTTCTCCTCACGGTTCTGCCCTGTTTACCCGCGGTGAAACACAGTCCCTGACTACTGTTACCCTCGGTACACCAGAAGATGAACTGCTGATAGAATCCGCCGCTGTTTCCAACTATTCCAAATTCATCCTGCACTACAACTTCCCGCCATTCTCTACCGGGGAAGTAAAAATGATGCGCGGTCCCGGCCGTCGCGAAGTAGGACACGGTAACCTGGCTATGCGCTCTTTGAAGCAAATGATGCCGGGAAGCGATTACGCTTACACCGTAAGGGTGGTTTCCGATATCCTCGAATCTAATGGTTCTTCCTCCATGGCTACGGTATGTGCCGGTTCACTGGCACTGATGGATGCAGGCGTACCGTTGCCTAAACACGTTTCCGGTGTGGCAATGGGACTGATTTCCCGCGCTTCCGATGGTAAATGGGCGGTATTAACCGATATCCTTGGCGATGAAGATCACCTGGGTGATATGGACTTTAAAGTTACCGGTACCCGCGATGGTATCGTTGGTATACAGATGGACATTAAAGTAGATGGTTTAAGCATGGATGTAATGCGCTCTGCACTGGCTCAGGCCAAAAAAGGCCGCCTGCATATCGTTGAGGCCATGTATGAAGCAGTACCTGCTGCCCGTCCTGAACCTAAACCACATGCTCCACGCATGGAAAAGATTATTATCGACCGTGAATTTATCGGCGCAGTAATCGGACCCGGTGGTAAGATTATACAGGAAATTCAACGCGAAACCGGTACTACCATCAACATTGAAGAAGTGGGTGAAACCGGTGAAGTAAGTATCTTCTCTGCACAGAAAGAAGGCCTGGATAAAGCAGTAGCATGGGTGAAAGGAATCATTGCGGTACCTGAAGTAGGTGAAGTATATGAATCCGTAGTAAAATCCATCATGCCTTATGGCGCTTTCGTTGAGTTCATGCCTGGTAAACAAGGCTTACTCCACATTTCTGAAGTTTCCTGGAAACGCCTGGAAACGATGGAAGGTGTGCTGTCTGAAGGTGAAAAAGTGAAAGTGAAACTGACTGGTACCGATCCTAAAACCGGTAAGTTTAAGCTGAGCCGCAAAGTGCTGATGCCTAAACCAGAAGGTTATGTAGAAAGACCAGAACGTGAAGAACGTGGCGACAGACCAGAAAGAGGCGACTTCCGTGACCGTGGTGATCGTGGCGACAGACGTGGTCCCCGTGATGACAGACGCGGTGGCGACGACAGACGTGGCGGTGGCGACAGACGTGATTTCAACCGTGGCGACCGTGATCACAACCGTGGTGGTAGCGATTACAACAGCCGCAACGAAAAACCACAGGAGCCTACCTTTGATGCAGAATAAGCATCGTAATAGCTAGCGATAACTGGAATTAAATAAAAAGAAAGCAGTCACCCCCGGTGGCTGCTTTCCCATTTTAAGTCAACTCACTACCGCCTGGTGAGTTGCTCTACCCGGAAAGTACTCTCCCGGAAAATCTCTTTCCCGCTGTTTAACCGGAATACCCGGTAATTTTTTCCATCTACCGGTTCTGCAATCATCTTATACGCAGGTTGCGCGGCTTTGGTGCTCCTGTCGATCACCCGTACGGTGCCTGCTGCCAGGAGGTCTGGCAATAATTCTTCCACATAAGGCAGCATAATGCCTCCATCTTCGGCCCACAACATATTCATTTTACTGGTGCTATAGCTGAAGTCCTTATTGGTGCTATCTTCCAGGTAGCAATAGGCTTTACGGAAATGATTACCCATATCGATCGCATTCATCCGGGAAAACTGTACGCTATTAAATACTTTATTGTCGTACTTATGCCCACGTAGCGTGGTATCCATAGACACCATATAGTCATACAGGGTTTTACGATCGAAGATCATGGTTACATTTTCAGTCTGGTACACGATAGAATCAGTGATAGGTTCAGCAGGTTTTACTTTAATCACCTGGGCCATGCCGGCACATGATAGGGTAATACCGGCCAGCAGTAGAAACAGTGCTTTCATAGGATATTTTATATTATTTATAAATCAAATATAAATAAAAAGCACCAAGCAGAGCGAAGAAAGCTTTCGGCTTTACGTTATCTTTGCGCTCTATGTCTTACATTGCTATAACTATGCGTACAGGCGCGGAGCAGTCTGACCTGTTGGTGGCCCAGTTATCGTTGCTGGGTTATGAAGGATTTGAGGAGCAAACCGATGCACTGGTGGCCTATATCCCGGAAGCTGATTTTGATGAGGCTTTATTGAAGGAAACACTGGCTCCTCACGGTGTTAGCTATACGAAAGAAACAATTTTACCGGAGAACTGGAATGCAGTGTGGGAAAGCAATTTTGAGCCAGTGCAGGTGGACGATTTTTGTGGTATCCGGGCCGATTTCCATCGCCCTTTTGATCCGCAGCCTGCTTATGAAATTGTGATTACACCTAAGATGTCGTTTGGAACAGGGCATCATGCTACTACGTCTTCCATGATAAAGCTGATGGAATCGCTCGTTTTTTCCGGAAAACGCATATTTGATTTCGGTACCGGCACTGGTATACTGGCTATCCTGGCAGAAATGATGGGTGCTGCCGTGGTAGACGCCATTGATTACGATGAATGGGCTGTTAATAACACCATAGAAAATATCGCTGCCAATAATATGAAAAAGATAAAGATCTGGCAGGCGGATAATCTTGATGCTATTACCGAAAAATATGATATATTGCTGGCAAATATCAACTGTAACATTTTACTGCAATTTATGGGAGATATGCGCAGACTGTTACAACCAGGAGGAATATTGCTATTGAGTGGAATCCTGCCATCGGATGAGGTACAAATCACCGAATCTGCTGTTAGCCAGGGATTTGTAAAGGAAAAGAAGATAGAAAAGAACAACTGGCTGGCGATGCAGTTTGTGGCTGTCTGACGAAATTTATTAAAAGTTACATATAAAAAGTGTTGATAATCCAACTTTTGTGTTACAATCTTTTCTAATATTCTCTCTATTTTAACATAGAATTTGTTATCTTAGCATTCCTAACTTGTAGTGATGATAGAAGTTTTATTGCTTTTTTGTGCTTATCTGATAGGATCTGTTCCTACAGCTGTTTGGGTGAGTAAAGGCGTTTTCGGTATGGATATCAGGGAGTACGGTAGCGGCAATGCCGGTGCTACCAATACTTTCCGGGTACTGGGGCCTAAAGCCGGTACTTTTGTAATGGTGGTAGATATGCTGAAAGGTGTATTAGCAGTACGATTGGCTTATCTGGCGCCCTATTACCTTGATCCCGAACACCTTACTCAACTTGTGAACCTGCAGATAGGTTTAGGCTTGGCTGCTGTGGTAGGTCATATATTTCCTATTTGGGCAAACTTTAAAGGTGGAAAGGGAATTGCCACTTTGTTTGGGCTGGTACTGGCTATCCAGCCGTTGGTAGCTCTTTGCTGTGTGGGTGTGTTTTTAATGATCCTATTCCTGACCAGGTATGTATCGCTCAGTTCTATCATTGCCAGCATTGCTTTCCCGATATTGATCCTGTACATTTTTAATGAGCCTGAGATATTTTATCGCATTTTTGCTATTGCTGTGGCACTCATGGTGGTACTCACACATCAGAAGAATATTACGCGGTTGTTGAAAGGCGTGGAAAGTAAAGTACCCCTGTTTAAGAACAAAAAAGACAAAAACTAATTATAGTTATATTACTAAAGCATGAAGCAAAAAGCTATGGCCACAAAATGTGCATGCTTTTTGCTTTGTGCTTTTTGCGTTGTACGCATTTCTAAATAATACTCCCATGAAAAAGTATTTCTTACTCTTTACAGCTAGCCTGGGATTGGCAGCTTGTTCGCGTGTACCTATTACTGGTCGTAGCCAGCTAAATCTTGTTCCTGAAAGCACTATGCAATCAATGGCCTTGCAGGAATACCAGTCATTCCTGTCATCTAATAAGGTAGTATCACAAACTACGAGCAAAGATGCTGAAATGGTCAGGAGAGTGGGGCAGCGTATCGCGGCGGCAGTGACCCGGTACATGAACCAGAATAATATGGGAAATGAAATCGCCAATTATAAATGGGAATTCAACCTGGTAGACAGTAAAGAAGTGAATGCCTGGTGTATGCCTGGCGGAAAAGTGGTAGTATATACCGGATTGTTGCCTGTTACCCAAAATGAAACCGCACTGGCCTGTGTAATGGGGCATGAAATTGCGCACGCTATTGCCCGTCATGGTAACGAACGTATGAGCCAGGGATTGGTAATGCAGGGAATACAGGTAGCTGGCGCTGTGGCATTGAACAAGAACCCAACAGCAGTAAATATATTTAACCAGGCATTTGGTGTAGGTGGTAATATGGGGATGCTGGCATTTTCCCGTGGTAATGAGCTGGAAGCAGATCATCTGGGTGTGATATTCATGGCTATGGCGGGATACAACCCACAGGAAGCTATTCCATTCTGGCAGCGTATGGCCAATATGAGCAACGGACAAAAGCCACCTGAGTTCTTAAGCACTCACCCCAGCGACGCTACCCGTGTGCAGAAATTACAGCAACTGATGCCGGAAGCAATGAAATATTATACGCCGGGAAGAGCATAATAAGCATAAAGCATAAAGCTATTGTGGAGGATGATTAAAGCGAATTTTTAAATACTCGCTTAGTTATTCTCCACAATAGCTTTTTGTTTTCTGCTTATTCCGTTAAAATATCTATTACTTTTTTATTCTTCTGGGCCTTCATCTTATCTGGTATATGAGCCAGGATCTCTTTTTTGAAGGCCTCTATCAGCGCCTGCTTAATAAAATGGCGATGAGTTACCAGGCTGATTTCCCTCACCGGTTCCGGCGCTTTGAAATAGCGGACCATATTGAGTTGCCGGGTATTCAGGTCCTGTAGCGACAGCTCCGGTAAAATCGTATAGCCTTCATTGAGATCTACCATCCTTTTCAGGGTTTCAACACTACCTGTATTATATTCCAGGTTTTTGTTATCGCCCATGGTGAATTTATCCTTACAGATATTCAGCACCTGGTTGCGCATGCAGTGTCCTTCATTCAGCAGCCATACCTCTTTGATGTCCAGCTCTTCGGCCTTCACTATTTTCTTGTCGTAGAGTGGATTACTTTTAGCCGTATATACCACGAACGATTCATAAAACAGTGGATGCTCTTCCAGGTGTGGATTGTGTAAGGGAGTAGCCAGCAAGCCACAATCAAGCAGTTCCTGCTTCAGTTGCTGCATGATCTGCTCCGTAGGGTATTCCCATATTTCCAGCTTTACCTTAGGATACTTTTTCATAAAGCCGGTAAGGATACGGGGAAGCAGGTAGGGGGCCAGCGTAGGGATAATGCCCACTTTCAGGTTTCCCTGTATTTCTTTTTTCTGATCGGCAATGATTTCACGGATGCGGGCATTTTCCTTGATAATGATCCTGGCCTGGGCTACCACGGAAACGCCTATTTCAGTAGGGACTACGGGTAGTTTGCTACGATCAAACAGTTTAATCCCTAATTCATCTTCCAGTTTCTGTATCTGCATACTCAGTGTTGGCTGGGTCACAAAACACTTTTCCGCTGCTAATACAAAGCTCCTATAGGTATCCACTGCCACGATGTATTCCAATTGAACTGTCGTCATTTCCTCTAAATTGATAGCGCAAAGGTATCAATAAAATCTATAGGGTAGTACATAAAAAAAGCAGAAAGTATTATACTTTCTGCTTTGTATCTTTTGAATTAATACCGTTAGAATATCCTGTAACGGTATTTGATTTTTTCTGTATTGCTATAGAGCTCACGAATATTGATAGATGCCTGGATTTCGCCCACAGCTTCTGTTTTCAGGTTTCTGAATTCTGCCTGTTTGGTATCGATAATGCTTTTATCCGCCAACCCGTTGTCCTGGGCTATTTTCAGCGAATTGTTCACCTTGGTGTAATAAGAGTCCAGCAGGGTAAAGTATTCGTTGTACAGGTTTTCGAAACGTTTGGTTTGAAGTACCAGGTCTTCCAGCTGGTTATTTACCTCTTTCAGGGAAGAATTTTCCCGGAGCAGGGATTCGTAATCGATACGTTTGTTTTTGGTATACTTCGCTTCCAACTGGTTGAAGTAATCAACTACCTTTTCCTTCTTGAAGTCAAAAAAGTATTCATTCATGGTCTGGCTCAGGCCCTGGTTGCCTTTTTGAGGTGCAGGGAATTTAAGCGAGGTAGCTGTGAACGACAGGTGATCGAACAGGTTATCCTGCAGCAGGCTTAACTGATCTTTATTGAAGTTGAGGCCATATTCAAATTTCTGGTTGGCATCGTTCAATGCGGTGTAATAAACAACATATTTATTGAGTTCCTTCTCAAATTCCTGCAGCGATTTTTGGTTGATCTGTTTGTTATTCACACTTACACTGTGCAGGAAATTCATCACCGAATTGGCAATGGCCAACGGCGGTGTTAATGAAGTGAAGCTCTGGAAAATGGGGCTGTTGATAATGGATTTGGTCGATTCAACAATTTTTGAATTCTTTTCTCCCTTATCACTTTTATTTTTCAGAATGATTTTTTCCACCAATTCCACAATGCGGTCACTTAGCGAGAAGCCCAGGGCTTTACTTTCCGGGTTATTCAGCGAGGTGATAAATACATCCAGGTTATTGGTAGTAGTACGTGATTTAAGGTCAATAATCTTTTTGTTGAGTAAATAATAAGTCTCACTGGCGTTAATGATATTGTTTTTAATCAACTCATATTTAGTGATATTATCAATTTCTTTACCCTGTAATAAAGCCTGGATGGCGTTGGAGTTTTGCTTATCGTTATCGGTGATCCGTTGTACTTCTTCCATAAGTTTACGGATGGTAGTATCCTGGGTTTTGATAACAGGAGCAACAGTGCTTTTTAATTCAGGATCTTGTGCCTGTGCAGTATGGAAGGTTAAAAGAAGAACAAGCGGAGCTGGTATAACTTTCATCCATCCTGATGACAGGAACCTTTGAGCCATTTGTACTAACGGTAATGAACCATAACACTTGTCAGTCAAGGGTTTATCATGCTTCATTTCCGTTGGTAGGTGTTTTAACATGTGATTGTTACTTTTTGTTAACAAAAATTTAAGAAAATATGATGCCAAAAACATCATCAGGCAAAGATAAATAATTAATAACAGTTAAAATTAAATCATGATAGGTGGTGAAAAGGGAGCTTTTCTGCGATATATTTTGAATTATCAGCAGGTGACTTACCTTTGCAGCCAAATTTGATCCACTTTCATGCTTAATAACAAAAAGATTGTGGTTGTATTACCGGCCTACAACGCAGCTTTAACGCTGGAAAAAACCTTCCGGGAGATCCCTTTTGAGATCGTAGATGATGTAGTATTGGTAGATGACGCCAGTAAAGATGATACCCTGGAAGTAGGGCGTAAGCTGGGTATCCAACATCTGATTCGCCATGATAAGAACAAAGGTTATGGTGGTAACCAGAAATCCTGTTATAACAAGGCATTGGAACTGGGCGCAGACATCGTGGTAATGCTGCATCCAGACTACCAGTATACGCCCAAGCTGATTACGGCCATGTGCAGCATCATTGCCAACGACGTATACCCGGTGGTGTTTGGCTCCAGAATCCTGGGAAAAGGTGCCCTGAAAGGCGGTATGCCGATGTACAAATATGTTTTTAACCGTTTTCTGACATTGACCCAAAACATCCTGATTGGGCAGAAGCTGAGTGAGTACCATACAGGTTATCGTACTTTTTCGGCAGAAGTACTTAACAATATCAACTACATGGCTGATAGCGACGATTTTGTGTTTGACAATGAAATGGTTTCGCAGATCTTTATGAAAGGCTATGATATTGCTGAGGTGACTTGTCCTACCAAATATTTCGATGAGGCATCCAGTATCAATTTTAAGCGCAGCGCCATTTATGGACTGGGCGTATTGAGAGTATCGGTGCAGCATCGTTTGCACAAATGGGGTATTATAAAAGCTAAGATTTATTAAAAATTTAATATAGGCAGTGGGTTTAGCGCAACAGTATAATTTAGCCAGTAAATACCTGAAGTACTATTTTACTTCAGGTAACCGTCATGATGTACATTCTCCTTTTGTATATGCACTGATAGAGGATGTGTTGCTGGATAAAAGCAGGCATACCGCTTTTGCGGAAATTGAAGCGTTGCGCAAACAATTGCTCCACAGTGAGGAAACGCTGCAGGTAACCGACCTGGGCGCCGGATCGCTGATTTCAGCCGGTAATGAACGGCGGGTGAGGGATATTACCCGTTATGCCGCCAAACAACCCAAATTCGGGCAGTTGTTCTACCGGCTGATACAATACCTCCAACCGGCCAGGATCCTGGAATTAGGGACCTCTATGGGTCTTTCTACGGCTTATATGGCCAAAGCGGCCCCCAAAGCAAAAGTATATACCATTGAAGGCTGCCCAAACATTGCTGCCCGGGCAGCGAAGAATTTTGAAGCCCTGCACCTTCGTAATATCACCCAGGTAACGGGGAACTTTGATACCGTACTGCCGGATGTATTAAAGCAGATGCAGCTGCCGGATTGGGTTTATATAGACGGCAACCACCGTAAGGAACCAACGTTGGCATATTTTGAGCAATGTCTGCAGTTTGCTGATGAGTACTCCGTTTTTATCTTTGACGACATTCACTGGACGCCCGATATGGAAGCCGCCTGGCATACCATCCAGGCCCATCCCCAGGTAACCTTAACCATCGACCTGTTTTTCATCGGGTTGGTATTCTTCCGGAAGGATTTTAAAGTGAAGCAACATTTTACATTGAAATACTGACTTAGCGGTAGTATATTGGGTATAAAATTCCCGCTATGCGATACCTCAAAGTCTTGTTACTGGCCTGCCTGTTAACTACCGGTATGGTGGCTTCGGCGCAGGAGGACCTGTCGGCCTATAGTTCTCAAACATTTATCCGTAAAGGCGATACCCTTCGTTACCGTCTTTTGCTACCGCTGCATTATGATGCCCACAAGAAATACCCGTTGATCGTATTCCTACATGGCGCCGGGGAACGGGGCTCTGACAATAATGCACAACTGCTGCATGGCGGCACGATGTTTTTGCGCGATAGTATCCGGGAGCATTATCCCGCGATTGTAGTTTTCCCGCAATTACCATTGAACCAGACCTGGGCGCCGATGGAATTTGTAAGTGATAGCGCCGGAAAGTTTCAACGGGTAGATTTCCCGCTGAAAGTTACGCCTTCACCGGCTACAACGCTCGTCAATAGTTTACTGGATAGTTTGCTGGCTTCCGGCAAGGTAGATACCAAACGTGTATACCTGGGTGGTTTATCGCTGGGAGGCATGGGTACATTCTACCTGATTACCAAACGGCCTAAGCTGTTTGCCGCTGCGTTCCCTATTTGCGGCGCCGGTAACGTAGAAGCAGCCGGTAATTTCGCTAAAAAGGTACCAGTATGGATTTTCCACGGTGGCGATGACAAGGTAGTACCGGTAGAAGCCTCCCGCGCTTATGATGCCAAACTGAAGGCCCTGGGAGCAGAAGAAAAGTATACGGAATATCCCGGTGTAGGACATAATAGCTGGGATAATGTGTTTGTGGAGCCGGGGCTCATGACCTGGTTGTTTGAACACCAAAAGAAATAATAACATCTTTAAAATAAAATGGGGAGATAGCAACCACCGGGTGGCCGCTATCTCCCCATATTTTTTCCCTGCCTGCTATTGGGCAACGTTAAACCCTCCGCCCAGGGCGCGGTACAGGGAAACCAACCCCTGGTATACATTCCGCCGGGTAGTGACCAACGCCAGCTCTGCTTCCAGCACATTTTTCTGTGCGGTAATTACCTCCAGGTAATTGGCATAGCCGGTGGTAAACAGGATGTTGGCGGTAGATACCGCTTCCTGCAACACCAATACTTCATTGCTTTTCAGGGCAAAAGCCTGTTGCTGGTTGTCTACTTTGTTCAGTGCCGAGGCTACTTCCTGGTAGCTATTCACTATCGCTTGCTGATAATCATAGAAGGCCGTATAGGCGTTGGCGGTACTAATATTGTACTGTGCTTTTAGCTGTTTTTTATTGAAGATAGGCGCTGTTAAATTGCCTACCGCGCCCCAGGCGATAGAGCCGGGCGATTGGAACAACAGTCCCGCTTTAAAGGCATTAAAGCCGGTATAGGGCGTAATGGTCAGTGAAGGCAGGAATGCAGCCCTTGCCGCTTTTACATCTGCTTTGGCGGCTGTAAGTTCCAGCTCTGCACGTTGTATGTCGGGCCGCAACAGCAAGAGACTAGACGGAATACCTCCTTTCACCGCAGCAGGTAACGTCTGTGTACCGGTAATAGTAGTACGTGAAATGGGTTGTGGCAGCCTGCCCATTAAGGCGTTTAACTGGTTTTCCAGTGAGGTAATTTCCTGTTTTACCCCAAACTCCAGGGCTTTGGTACTCAGCAGTTGTGCAGTAAACTGTTGCACCGCCAGCTCAGTGGCCCGGCCGCCGGCCTTTTGTATATGCACAGTGGCCACGGCTGCTTCCTGCAGGGTGATATTGCGTTGAATAATAGCCAGCTCGTTGTCCATCGCAGTGAGTTCGTAGTACAAACCGCTAACGCCTGCCACAATCTGAGTTACCAGCAGGCGGCGCCCCTGTTCGCTCCCCAGGAAACGGGCATAAGAAGCTTGGCGCTGGCTTTTTAATTTCCCCCAGAGATCAATTTCCCAGCTGCTGCGTAAACCGGCAAAATACTCCGGGGTGGGGCCGGGAATGTGCTGATCTTTACTGATGTTGGGCGACAGGTTGGTATCAAAATTACCAACGCCGTTGAGGGTATAGTCTGCGTACTTATCCACGCCGGAGGATAGCGCCAGGTTGAGCGATGGCAGCCAGGCATTTTTAGCCATCATCAGGTTGGCCTGCGCTACAGCTACCCGCTGAGCAGCAGAAAGCAGGTCGAAATTGTTATGCAGTGCGGTATCTATCAGTCCCTGTAAGTATGGGTCATTGAATACCTGCGAAAAACTGCTGAGCGATAACGTATCCGTAGTAACAGGAACGGTTATACGCTCAGGTAAAGACAGTTCTTTCTGGGTGCTGCAAGCGGCTGCCGTAACAGCCATACCTGCACTGAGTATATAGTGATATATTCGTTTATTCATTAGTGTAAGCTTTAAGTTCTACGGATTTTTTCCGGGTCATCGAGGCAAACAGCACATATAATCCGGGTATGATTAGCACGCCGAAGATGGTCCCGATCAACATACCACCGGCAGCGGCAGTACCAATAGAGCGGTTACCCATAGCGCCGGCGCCGGAGGCAATACAAAGCGGGATCAATCCGGCAATGAAAGCAAAGGAAGTCATCAGGATAGGACGCAACCTGGATACCGCGCCTTCTTTGGCTGCTTCCATTACTGTAGCGCCATGCTTGTTCCGCAGGATGGCAAATTCCACGATGAGAATAGCGTTTTTACCCAGCAAGCCAATCAGCATTACCAGGGCCACCTGGGCGTAGATGTTGTTTTCCAGGCCCAGTAGTTTCAGCGACAGGAAGGCGCCGAAAATGCCCGCCGGTAATGATAATAGTACCGGCAACGGCAAGAGGAAGCTTTCGTATTGGGCAGCCAGCAACAGGTACACAAACACCAGTACAATAATGAAAATATAGATAGCCTGGTTACCAGAGAGGATCTGTTCACGCGTCATACCGCTCCATTCATAGCTATAGCCACGGGGCAGCTCTTTCGCTGCTACTTCCTGTACAGCCGCAATGGCCTGGGTGCTGCTGAATCCCGGGGCCGCGTCACCATTGATCATAGCGGCGGTGTACATATTGTAACGGGTCAGCTGTTCCGGGCCATATACCCGCTCCAGTTTTACAAAGTCGGAGTAAGACACCATTTCGCCGCGATCATTTTTTACATGGAGGCGCAGCAGGTCGTCGGGTTTGGTTCTATAGCGGGGATCGGCCTGCACCATTACTTTGTACATCTGGCCAAAGCGGATAAAGTTAGAAGCGTAAAAGCTTCCCAGTAGTGTTTGCAGGTTGCTCATCGCATTATCTATGCTTACACCTTTCTTTGCCGCCATGGCCTGATCCACATGGATCAGGTATTGCGGGAATTCCGCATCGAAGCTGGTGAAGGCGCTGCCTATTTCTTTCCGCCGTTTCAGTGCGTCAATAAACTGGTTGGTGATCTGAGCCGTCTGGCGCAGGTCGCCGCTACCGCTGCGATCCAGCAGCCGAAGCTCAAAGCCGCTGGAGTTACCGAAGCCCGGAACAGTAGGCGGTGGGAAAAACTCGATGCTGGCATCAGCAATTCCGGCCGTTTTTTGCTGCAGCACTTCGATAATTTTTTGTACCGATGCTTCGCGATCCTCCCAGGGTTTCAGGTTTACCATGCCCATACCGTAAGAGGCTCCGGCTACTTCGTTTACCAGGCTGTAACCTGCCAGTGTGGATACTGATTCTACTTCGCCCAGTTGCTGCGCAATGGCCTGTACCTGGTCCAGTACTTCCTCCGTACGCTCTACAGTGGCGCCGGGAGGTGTGGTCACGTTTACATAAATCATTCCCTGGTCTTCCGTTGGAATAAAGCCGGAAGGTAGGATAGCGCTTACGCCCCACGTGGCTGCAAAGAAGAAGAGCAGGGCGGCCAGCGTGATGAGGCGCCTGCCGGCGATGAAGCCCACCAGTTTGGCGTATTTATTTTCAGTGGCATTATAACCTTTGTTGAAGCCGTTGAAGAACCGTTGTAATAAGTTCTTTTTACGGGGCTTTCCGTGGGTATCTTTCAGCATGATGGCACAGAGTGCCGGCGTTAACGTTACCGCGTTGATACCTGAAATCACGATGGAGATAGCCAGGGTGAGGGAGAACTGCCTGTAAAATACGCCCACAGGGCCGGAGAGGAAGGCAACGGGAATAAATACCGCCGACATTACCAGGGTGATGGCTACCAGCGCGCCGCTGATTTCCCGCATGGCGGAGAGGGTGGCATCCATGGGGGAAAGATGTTCTTCGCTCATTTTTACGTGCACAGCTTCTACCACTACTATCGCATTGTCGACCACGATACCGATAGCCAGTACGAGGGCAAAGAGCGTGAGCAGGTTAATGGAAAAGCCCATCATCTGCATAAAGGCCAGGGTACCGATCAATGCTACCGGCACCGCCAGCGCGGGAATGAGGGTAGAGCGGAAATCCTGGAGGAAGATAAACACCACGATAAATACCAGCAGGAAGGCTTCAAACAGGGTACGTACCACTTCATGGATGGAAGCATCCAGGAAGCGGGATACATCGTAGTTGAAGTTGTAGGTCATGCCGGGAGGAAAAGAGCTGTTTTTCATCTCTTCCATCTTCATTTTCACGTTGTTGATCACATCGCGGGCATTGGAGCCAGGCCGTTGTTTGAGCATGATGGAGGCCGATGGCTTACCATCGGTTTTGGATACCATGCTGTAGGTGAGTGAGCCGAATTCCACATCGGCAATATCTTTCAGGTGAAGTACCGATCCATCTTGTCCTGCGCGCAATACAATTTGCTGGTATTGTTCCGGTTCAAAAAATTTACCGGTGTATCTTAGCACGTACTGCAGCATCAGGGGATTTTTATCGGAGCTTTCGCCCGTTTTACCGGGGGCAGCTTCGATATTCTGGCGACGGATAGCTTGTACCACTTCTTCAGCAGATACGTTGTAGGCCAGCATGCGATCGGGTTTCAGCCACACGCGCATCGCGTATTCCTTAGCGCCCATAATTTCCGCACGTCCTACGCCGTCAATACGCTTCAGCTCCTGCAGTACGTTGATATCTGCGAAGTTGTAAATAAACTGTTCATTGAGGGTGGTGTCTTCACTCATCACGTTGAGGTAGAGCAGCATACTGTTTACCTCTTTCTCCGTGGTCACGCCGGCTTTAATTACTTCTTCCGGTAGCTCATCGATAATGGTAGCTACCCGGTTTTGAACGTTTACAGCTGCCTGATCGGGGTCTGTACCTACCTGGAAGAATACCTGGATAACAGTGATCCCGTCATTGCTGGAAACAGACGACATATAAGTCATGCCCGGTACGCCGTTGATGGCTCGTTCCAGGGGAGTAGACACGGCTTTGGCGGATACTTCTGCGTTGGCGCCGGTATATTTGGCCGTTACCGTTACCGAGGGAGGTACAATATCGGGGAATTGGGTTACTGGCAGGGTAAAGAGCGCCAGTAAGCCTACCAGGGTGATAATAAGCGATATGACCAGTGACAGCACTGGCCTTTTTATAAAGATTTCGAACATTATTCTGTGATTTCAGCTGTGATTACAAACTCAGTAAACTATCCATGGGCAGGCTGCGCGGGGCGATTTCGATACCATCGCGGATATTGCGCACACCTTCGCATACAATGCGTTCGCCGGGTGTAAGACCGGATTTTACAATGTAGAAATGCGCGAAGCGGGCCTGCGGGATGAAGTTTTTCATTTTCACTCTGTTGGCAGCATCTACCACGAAAACATAGTTCTTATCCTGCATTTCGAATACAGCTTTCTGCGGGATGATGATAGCGCTATCCATTTCGGTAGTGAGCCGCACTTTACCGCTGGCGCCATGTTTCAGGAGTTTGGACGGGTTGGGGAAACGGGCACGGAAGGCAATGGAGCCAGTATTTTCTTCAAATTCTCCCTCCATGGTTTCTATATTGCCGGGTTGGTTGTAGTCTGCCCCATCTGCCAGTACGAGCGCTACTTTGCGGTAGCTATTATCGCCTTTGGCGAGCGCCTTATTGTATTGCAGGTATTCCGTTTCAGATACGTTGAAATAAGCATATACTTCACGTGTATCCGATACCGTAGTTAACAGGGTACCCTCGCTGATGAGACTTCCTTTTTTCAGGGGAATACGGTCAATAATACCATCGAAAGGCGCGCGGATGCTGGTATAGGAGAGACGCATTTCCGCATTGGAAACAGCGGAACGGGCTTCTTCTATTTTGGCCTGCGCCGCTGCGAGCTTGGCGTTGGCTACCTCCAGTTCGGAGGGGGCGATTACTTTTTTATCTACCAGCAAAGTAACGCGGTCTACTTCCAGTGCGGCCGCTTTACTTTCAGCAATCAAACTGCTCAGTACTGCTTTGGCTTTTACCAGCTCAGCCCGGTACTCAGCGTCGCTGATACCGAAGAGCAGTTGCCCTTTTTTTACTTCCTGTCCTTCGTCTATGAATATTTTATCGAGAAACCCATTTACACGGGCCCGTATTTCTACATTTTGCACTGCCTGTATATCGGTTACGTAAGAGCGGTGGAGTGTAGTATCTTTTGTTACCAGGGTGGTAACAGGTAATGATTTCAGTGCCTCTTTGTTGGTACTTTCTCCCTTGGTGGCACAACCAGCCATAAAAAGAGCGGTCAGCGATGTTAAGATCCCTGTATAATGACGCATAGCAATAAGATATTGATCCCGGTTTAACCGGAATAAGTGAATACAACACAGCAGCTACCTGTTTGCCGGAATAACAGCAAATGCAGGCATCTCCTTAAACAATAAAAGTGGGTACAATGGCAAAAGAGGGTGGTATTCAGAAGGGGGTAAACCGGAAGAGAAAAGAATAGTAGGCGGGCAGAAAGGACTTCTGGCGCACATATTCACCGGTTTTATTTTCGGTGAGATAAATACTTCTTGCCGTGTTATCAGGGTCCAGGTATACAATACGGGTAGCCGTACTTACCTGTGGTGCGGAGGCAGTGAGGCACCAGCGCGTTTTACGACGATGTTTGGTTACGTGCCATACATCTATGCCATCGTCATCGGCTTCCAGTTGCACTGGTATTTTGTTTACCAGGTGTAGCAGCTGGTCTTGCTGCGCCTGTTGTACCCGGATTTCGTGCAGGAACTGACGATGTGCCGCAAACGTAGGTACAACGCCGGCTACCAGCTGTATACACAGCAGGAAGGCGACAGTTATCCAACGTTTTAATATGGGCAGCTGGTTATTCATGAAGGCCCAAAAATAATATTTTTTGAATTATTGGCAGGTTAGTTTATTGTAAAGGGAATATAGCCGGATAAAAGGTAAGGAGCCTGTTGAATAAAAAGGGCGCTTGGAGAGCAGGTTTGAAGGGAAAAATAAAAGGCCGCCCCAGGGTATGAGGCAGCCTTTTCCACTCAGCACAGGATTGGATTGTTAACTATTTGATTGCCTGCATGGCAGATTTAGCAGCGGCTATGGTTTGATCCAGGTCTTCGGTGGTGAGTGCATTGGACATGAACCAACTTTCGAAGGCAGAAGGCGGCAGGTATACGCCGCGTTCCAGCATAGCATGGAAGAAACGCCTGAATATTTCGTTATTGGCGGCAGAGGCAGACGAGAAATCGATAATTGGATACTCGGTAAAGTGTGCGCTCAGCATAGAGCCTATCTGGTTAATACTATGAACGATACCGGCCGCGCCAAAGGCTTCTTTTAAGCCATTTACCAGGTAGGTGGCTTTTTCGGCGAGTTGCTGGTAGATCACCGGGTTGTCGTTGAGCGTTTGCAGTAAGGTATAGCCTGCGATCATAGCGATCGGGTTACCACTCAGGGTACCTGCCTGGTATACTTTCCCTGCGGGCGCCAGGTTTTCCATGATTTCTCTTGGACCCGCAATGGCGCCTACCGGCATGCCAGCACCGATAATTTTACCGAAGGTAACCAGGTCGGCTTTAATGCCCAGCAGTTCCTGTGCACCGCCACGGGCCAGCCGGAAGCCAGTCATCACCTCATCAAAGATCAGCACGATATTATGCTCATCGCAAATCTTGCGCAGTCCTTCCAGGAATCCCGGTTGTGGCAGGATACAGCCCATATTGCCAGCTATCGGTTCTACGATGATAGCTGCAATTTGTCCTGCGTATGTTGCTACCAGTTGTTCTACTGCCGGCAGGTTATTATAGGGAGCGGTAAGCGTATCATCGGCTACGGTAGCAGTTACACCGGGAATAGACTGGAGGCCCAGCGTAGCAACGCCACTGCCGGCGCTCACCAGGAACGCATCGGCATGCCCATGGTAGCAGCCTTCAAACTTGATGAATTTATTCCGGCCGGTATAGCCCCGGGCCAGCCTGAGGGCCGTCATACAGGCTTCTGTGCCGGAATTGACCATGCGTACCATGTCGATATTAGGTACCATGCTCACAATTAGTTCTGCAATTTTTATTTCCAGTTCGGTGGGAGCACCGAAAGAAGTGGAGTAGGTGGCATATTCCTGGATCGCTTTCACTACGGGCTCATAAGCATGACCAAGGATCATCGGGCCCCAGGAATTAATATAGTCAATATAGCGGTTACCGTCTACATCGTACATGTAGGCGCCTTTCGCGCGTTCCATGAATATGGGAGTGCCGCCTACGCTTTTAAATGCACGTACGGGAGAGTTTACGCCGCCAGGGATCACCTCTTTGGCCTTCCCGAATAACATTTCACTTTTACTGTACATCTGTGGGATGATTTATTGTTTTACGCAAGATACTGAATTATGCATTCAGCAGTTTTACGGCGTCTTTCGCGAAATAGGTAGCAATCAGATCAGCACCTGCACGCTTAATGCTGGTAAGGCTTTCCAGGACGGCCTTGTTTTCATTGAGCCATCCTCTTTCTGCTGCTGCTTTGATCATGGAATATTCACCGCTTACGTGATAGGCACTAACGGGAACGGTTACACGGTCTTTAATGATACGCATGATATCGAGGTAGGCCATCGCTGGTTTTACCATCACGATATCTGCGCCTTCTTCAATGTCCATCAGTGTTTCCTTAATGGCTTCGCGGGAATTGGCGTAGTCCATCTGGTAGGTTTTTTTATCACCGAATCCGGGCGCAGAGTCGAGTGCATCGCGGAAGGGGCCATAGAAGCAGGAAGCATATTTGGCGCTGTAGGCCATTATACCGGTTTTATCGAAGCCATTTTCCTCCAGGATATTACGGATAGCAAGGATACGGCCATCCATCATATCGCTGGGTGCTACGATGTCGGCGCCTGCCTGTGCATGACTGAGGCTCATACGTGCCAGTACCTCCACAGTAGGATCGTTCACAATTTCGGTACCTTCTACAATACCATCATGGCCATAGGAGGAGTAAGGGTCCAGGGCCACATCCGTCATCACCACTATTTCCGGGATGGCATTCTTGATGCCACGGATAGCGCGTTGCATTAGTCCGTTGGGATTAACGGCTTCCGTTCCTTTATTATCTTTTACATTGTCGGGCGCTTTTACAAACAGTAAAACACTTTTAATGCCGAGGCTCCAGAGCTCTTTAGCTTCTTTAATGGTCAGGTCCAACGAGTACCTGAAATAGCCTGGCATAGAGCTGATCTCTTCTTTCACATTTTCTCCTTCGGTAACAAATAACGGCGCAATGAAGTCGCTGGGTGTTAATATAGTTTCCGCTACCATTGCACGAATGGCGGGAGATACTCTTAGGATTCTGTTTCTTCTGATCATCTTTATAAAAGTTTTATTGTTTCTATTGGGCTGTCTTTGTCCAGTCGCGTGGCTTTAAAAACTCTTCCAGCTGTGCTTCGGGGCTTCCCGGAGTAGTGTGGAAGTCGTATTCCCAGCGGGCTACAGGGGGAAGGCTCATCAGGATGGATTCGGTGCGGCCATTGGTTTTTAAGCCAAACAGGGTGCCCCTGTCATGTATGAGATTGAACTCTACATAACGTCCACGTCTGTACGCCTGCCAGCTTTTATGCTCTTCGGTGTAGGGAGTGTGCTTGTTTTTTTCCACGATAGGCAGGTACGCCTCCAGGAAGGCATTGCCATTGGCTTGGGAAAAGGCCAGCAGTTCCTCTGCTGTTTTGCTTTCGTTAGGCCGGAGATAATCGTAGAAAATACCGCCTATACCGCGGGCTTCGTTGTTGCGATGTTTATTGATAAAATATTCATCGCAGTGTTTTTTATATTTTGGGTAGAGGTCTGTGCCGAAAGGATCGCAGGCATTTTTAAAGGTCTGGTGAAAATGGATGCCATCTTTTTCGTCCAGGTAATAGGGCGTCAGGTCGGCGCCACCGCCAAACCAGTTGTCTTTCAGCGTACCGTTGGCTTCATACAGTTCAAAGTAGCGGAAGTTAGCATGTACGGTAGGTACAAACGGATTGAGGGGATGAATAACCAGGGAGATGCCGCAGGCCATGAACTGGCTGTTGGAAACGCCAAACTGCTGTGCCATGGCTTCTGGCAGGTCGCCATGTACTACGGAGGTGTTTACGCCCCCTTTTTCAAATACATTTCCATTGGCGATTACGCGTGATTTTCCGCCACCGCCGCCGGCCCGTTCCCACCGGTCTTCCCGGAAGGTAGCTTTACCGTCGGTCTTTTCCAGGGCAGCACAAATTTCGTCCTGTAACCCGTGTATAAAAGAGATGAAATCGTTTTTTACCATAGAGCCTTGCTTTTAAAGATCAATCGCCTGTATGTCTTGTTACCCGTGTGCTTTCACGGTTTCCACGAATGCTTTGGCATGGTCTACCGGTACATTGGGCAAAATGCCATGTCCCAGGTTAGCGATGTAACGTTGTCTACCAAAGCCTTTCAGCATTTCCTTCACTGACTTTTCAATTTCAGGGATGGGCGCCAGCAATTTAGCCGGATCGAAGTTGCCCTGTAAGGTAATGTTGTTGCCGGCAAACTGGCGGGCCAGTTCCGGTTTAATGCACCAGTCGATGCCCAGGCCATGCGCGCCGGTAGCAGCCATATCTTCCAGGGCAAACCAGGCGCCTTTGGCGAATACGATAGTAGGACAGATATCTTTCATGGCGGCTACTATCTGGCGGATATATTGTAAAGAAAATACTTCGAAGTCCTGCGGGCTCAGCAAACCACCCCAGGAGTCAAATACCTGTACGGTATCCGCGCCGGCGGCTACCTGTGCTTTCAGGTAAGCGATGGTGGTATCGGTGATCATTTGCAGCAGCTGATGGGCTACTTCAGGTTGCTGGTAGCAGAATGCTTTTGCTTCGTCGAAGGTTTTGGAGCCTTTTCCCTGTACCATGTAGCAGAGCAGTGTCCAGGGGGCGCCGCCGAAGCCGATGAGTGGCACGCGGCCATCCAGTGTCTTTTTCGTGAGTTTCAGCGCATCAAATACATAGTGCAGTCTTTCCTGTACATCCGGCACGCATACACGTTGCAGGTCGGCGGCGGACTTGATGGGGGCAGGCAGCAGGGGACCTACTTTTTCTACCAGCTGTACTTCCAGGCCCATGGCTTGTGGTACTACGAGGATGTCAGAAAAAATGATGGCGGCATCAACGCCCACCTGGTCTACCGGCATAACGGTTATTTCTGTGGCCAGCTCTGGATTTTCACAACGTTCAAAAAAGGAATATTTATCACGCAGCTTGATATAATCCGGGAGGTAGCGACCAGCCTGGCGCATCATCCATACGGGTGTGCGGGAAACGGTTTCACCTTTAAGGGCCTTCAGTAATAAGTCGTTCTTCAATGCGCTCATTCGTAGCAATTAATGTTGTTAAAATAAAATATAGCTGTTTGCACCATGTACGCTTCATCTGTACCGGGGCTTATTATAATCTTATTGTCGGTATGTTCTTTCAGCGAGGTAGCTGTTGTACGGCCAATGGCAAAGCAAACCGTTTTAGGCGCCAGTTTATTGGCAGAAAAATAGCTTTTAACGGCGCTGGGACTGAAAAAGAATATACCATCATAATCGGTGGCGACTACTTCCGGTGTGGGAATATTTTCGTAGATCACGTATTCGTTGACGGTAATCCCTGCTGCTGTCAATATACCGGGTAGTTCATCCCTGCGTTGTGTACCGCAGAAGAAATTTACCTCGGTGATATTGCCCAGTTGAATGATGGCTGTTGCCAGGTCTTTGCCGTAGGCTGCTTCCGCCAGTATTTTACAATCTAAGAAGGTTTCTTCCAGTAGCTGTTTTGTTTTTCCGGAGATACAACAGATGTTGGCGTCCCGGATAATGTACCAGTCGGCCCCTTGCCTTATGTAATATTTAGCCAGTATTTTTACGGCATTGGCGCTGGTAAAAACCTGTACGGTACCGGGCCGGAAGAGATGGCGTATTTTTTCCGGGCCCCATAATGCTTCGTTGGGAAGCGGTTTTATCTGGATAAAATCTTTAACGTCTATATGAATACCATTTTCACCAGCAACAGCGATGGAGCTGTCTGTCAGCGGCCTGGTGCATAATATGCGGTATTGATCATTTGGCATTTCTGATCTGAGCTACAATTTCAGCGCCACCTTGCGCCATAATTTCCTCTGCTGCACGTTGGCCCAGTTGTTGGGCCTGATCCAGGGGCACTTCATGTGAAGTACTGAAAAACTGGGATCCGTCCAGGCTGCAGAGTTCTCCGCTAAAGTGAACGGTATGGTCTTGTATATAAGCATACGCGCTGATAGGGGTGGTGCATCCGCCCATGAGGGTACGTAAAAATTCGCGTTCTATTTGAGTGGCCAGGGCAGTGTCGGCATCGTTAAAGGCGGCACAGGCATCGAGGCAAAATTGGTCATCTTCCCTGCATACGGCTACTACGGCGCCCTGAGCGGGAGCTGGCAGCATCCAGTCGAGATAGACGGAAGTGGCCGGGCGTACATTAATCCTCTCCAGTCCTGCAGCGGCGAAGATAGCACCGTCCCAGCTTTCAGCGGCCAGTTTCTGAAGGCGGGTATTTACATTCCCGCGCAGGTTGTGCAGCTGGTGTTGTGGATATTTGCGCAGCCATTGCGCTTTACGGCGCACGCTGCTGGTAGCAATGTGAGCAATATACCCGGGTTGTTCCAGGAAGTCGGTATTGGTTTTATATACCAGCAAATCTTTTACCGGTCCACGTTTCAGGATGGCGGCATGTACTATTTGCTGCGGTAGTTGTGTAGGAACATCTTTGAAGGAATGAACGGCAATGTCTATACGGTTATTAAGCAGTGCCAGGTCCAGGCTTTTGGTGAAGATACCTTGTACGCCTATTTCATAGAGGGGTGTTACCAGGTCAATATCGCCTTCACTTTTGATGGGCACCAGTTCGGTGCGGTAGCCCTGCGCGGTGAGCAGATCGTTTACCTGGTGTGCCTGCCAGAGTGCCAGCTGACTGTCTCTTGTACCTATCCTGATAACTTTTTCCATTGTTTATTCCTGATTAACGCCTGTCTCGAAAATATCGTTGATCATAGCAATGTACTGGTCGCTTTTATCGGCTTCCTTGCGTACTTTACCTGCCATGAGATTAATCATTTTTTGTATGATGCGGGAAGATACCAGTTCTATATCTTCCAGTTTATAATGTTCTCCGTTCTTCTGCTGTTGTATTTCGCGGGTATGTATTTCCTGCAGTTTATCTTTCACTGCTTTGAGTACCACGGCGTGTTTGCGCATTTTGTACCAGTAGAGGAATTCTTCCATGTACTCATCGATAATAGCCATGGCTTTAGGCACTTCACCCAGCCTGTTTTGCAGCGTTTCATCCTGTACTTTGGACAGTTCATCCACATTTACCAGTTGAATATGCGGCAATTCTCCTACGGCGGCTTCTACGTTGAACGGTATAGAAAGGTCGATAATGAGCTTTGGAGAGGAGCCGTGGAAATGTTCTGCCAGTACGGTGGGTTGTGGCGCATTGGAGGCCACCAGGATTACATCTGCCTGTTGCATTTCGCTGACCATATTTTCATAGGGTGCGTATTTCAGGCCATGTTGATCTGCAAAATCGGCAGCTACCTGTTCGGTGCGGTTAATGAGTGTAATCTCCTTTACACCGAGGTATTCGATCATGTTCTTGCAGGTATTGCGGCCTATTTTGCCTACACCCAACAATACTACTTTTTTATTTTTGATATCGGGGCAGATACGTTCCAGCATCCGTACGGTAGCAAAAGCCACAGACACGGTGCCTTTGCTGAGCCCTGTTTCTGTTTTAATCAGTTTGGAAACCTGTAATACGCTGTTCACCAGTCTTTCGAGAAAACTACCGAGGCTCTGTTGTGCTTTGGCAAATTTTGCGGCATTGCGGATCTGGCCGATGATTTCATAATCACCGAGTATCTGGGAGTCGAGGCCGGTGCCTACCTGGTAAAGATGTCTTACGGCTTCTTCGCCTGATTTGGCATAGGCTAATTCTTCCAACTGGTTTCTGTCACCGTTTGATTCCTTGCACAACAAGTCTATCAACTGCCCGGGATGCGCGGCAAATCCGTATACTTCTGTTCTGTTACAAGTGGATAGTACAAAAAGATCGTTCAGTTGTACTGTCCTGGCCTGCTCCAGGAGCTGTTGGTATTGGGCCGGATTGATGGCGTATAATCCCCTGATAGCAGCGTCGGTTTTCTTATAGTTGATCCCAACAATATGAAAATTTGCTATTTCTTTTGAATGACTGACCTGCATGTTCTTGTATAAGCTTCCGGGTGCAAAAGTACTTGCATACGTTGCAAACAAAAGGGTTTAGGCTGTCATTAGTGTGTCATTTCTCCTACTGGTAATCATCACGACGAAAAAATGATTTTTATCAGGTTTTGTATTTACAAAATAATGACACTAGGGAAGCTAAAAGCATAAAGCACAAAGCTATTAAAGCGACTGATGAACCCAGGTAAATATCCGTAAAGATTATTCGCTTCAATAGCTTTGTGCTTTATGCTTTCTGCTTTCGCCTTTTTCGTTAGTTTTGCTGCAATTTATAAGAAATGGTGTCTAAATCTGATGTAGGAATAATATTGATGAACCTCGGGTCGCCCGATTCTACCGCTGTACCGGATGTAAAACGTTACCTGATAGAGTTTCTGATGGACAAGCGCGTGATAGACTATCCATGGTTGTTTCGTAAAATATTAATTGAAGGGATCATTGTACCCAAACGTGCCGAACAATCTGCCAAGGCGTATGCTTCTATCTGGTGGGACGAAGGTTCTCCGCTGGTGGTGTTAACGAAGCAGTTACAGATGGCCGTGCAGAATGATATGGAAGTGCCGGTGGAGATAGCCATGCGTTATGGGAATCCCAGCCCGGAAGTGGCATTTGAGAACCTGCTCAAGCAAAACCCGCAGCTGAAGGAAGTGGTGGTGTTACCATTGTACCCGCATTATGCCATGTCGTCTTATGAAACAGCGGCAGAATATGCGCAGGAAATATTCAAAAAGAAGCAATATAAGTTTAAGCTATCGATCGTACCGCCGTTCTATGATGAACCGGATTATATTCATGCATTGGCTGAAAGTATGCGTCCTTACCTGCAGCGCGATTACGACTATGTACTGTTTAGTTATCACGGATTGCCGGAGCGGCATTTGCGTAAAGGCGATCCTACCGGAGCGCATTGCATGAAAGTAAATGATTGCTGTCATGTAAAATCACCGGCGCATGATTTCTGTTATCGCCACCAGGTAACGATTACATCGGAATTGGTGGCAGAAGCGCTGGGATTGCCCCCGGAAAAATGGGGCATCTCTTTCCAATCGAGGCTGGGACGTGAAGAGTGGATGAAGCCTTATACGGCTTCCCGGCTGGAAGCTTTGCCGGCAGAAGGGAAGAAGAAACTACTGGTCGTGTGCCCGGCGTTTGTGTCAGATTGCCTGGAAACGCTGGAGGAGATTGCGGAAGAAGGTAAGCATAGTTTCCTGCAACATGGGGGAGAAACCTTTACGATGATACCTTGTTTGAATATCCATCCTTTGTGGGTAAAAGCGGTAGTAAAATATTGTACCCAGATCGTCACACAGCAGGAAGCTGTATAATTTTTTCTTATGAATGAACAACCCGTATTGATCATTGGCGCCGGTTTATCCGGGCTGAGCATAGCGTATGAACTACAGCGGCAACAGGTGCCCTACCTGGTGCTGGAGGCCTCGGATCATGCGGGCGGGGTCATGAAATCGTTGCACACCGATGGATTTGAGCTGGATGCCGGCGCTAATACCATCGCCGCTTCCCCCGAAATACTGGCTTTTTTTAAAGAGCTGGAATTGGAGGGAGAGATTTTGCAGGCAACGGCTGCCAGCAAACACCGTTTCCTGGTAAGAAATAACCAATTGCATGGGGTATCTCCCCATCCGCTGAAGATCCTGTCTTCACCCTACCTGAGCGGAAGCAGCAAGTGGCGCCTGTTTACCGAGCGATTTCGGAAGCCGGCACCTCCTGCTGGAGAAGAAACCGTGACTGCCTTTGTTACCCGCCGGTTTAATATAGAGATAGCCGACTATGTATTTGACCCTGTATTGTCGGGCATTTATGCGGGCAATCCTGATGCTATGAGCATCGGCGAAGTATTGCCGGCCTTGCCGCGCTGGGAGCGGGAATATGGGAGTGTTACCAAAGGACTGATGAAAGATAAAAATGCGATGGGAGGCAGGAGAATCATCAGTTTCAAAGGAGGCAACCAGGCATTGACCAACCGTTTACAACAGTTGTTGTCTACCCCGGTACGTTTTAACAGTATCGTCACCAGTGTTGGTAAGGCGGATGAAGGCTACACGGTGAACGTAACCGACAACGGCGTATCCACTATCTATACTGCTGCCAGGGTGATATTTACCACGCCTGCCTATGTAACCGCCGATACCATCGGCGCACTGGACCCGTCATTGCAAGGCCTGTTGCACCAGATAACTTATCCACATATGGGCGTATTACACCTGGGATTTGATGCTACGGCATTGCCCCAGCCGCTGGATGGTTTTGGTTTCCTGGTGCCGCATGCAGAAAACAAGCATTTCCTGGGAGCCATTTGTAATTCGGCTATATTTCCTGATAAGGCGCCTGCCGGCAAGATACTGTTTACCGTATTCCTGGGTGGAGCGCGGCAGGAACACCTGTTCCGCGAAATGGATACGGCTACTTTGCAACAGCGTGTGATCGCGGAAATTACCGCCCTGCTGGGACTTACCGCCGCCCCGGTGATGCAGCGGCTCAGCGAGTGGAAGCATGCTATTCCCCAATTGAATGTGGGACATGCGAAGTTGCGCGAAGCAGTACACGCATTTGAAGAAAAATACCCGGGACTAATAATCAGCGGCAACTATGTGCAGGGCGTGGCTATTCCCGCATTACTGCAGCATGCTGCTACGTTAGCCGCTTCACTGAAGAAAAATTAATCAAAAAAAATAGTTCGTTGTTGCCGTTTTTTCTTTATATTCCATTATAAATTTCCACCAGATGATTGCAGGAATTTTAAAGGAAAAAAACGGCGAAACCAGGGTGTCGCTAACGCCCGAAGTAGTAAAGCAACTGCAGCAAATGTCGGTGACCGTGTGGGTGGAGCAGGGCGCCGGCGATAGTGCATTTTATAACGATGACGCCTATATGCAGGCGGGCGCGCTGGTTAAAACCGGCGAGGCCATACTCGCCGGTGCAGATATAATCTTCACCCTGCAGGCTCCTTCCCGCGAATGGATAGATCAGATCCCTCCCGGCAAAATCATTACAGGTATTTTACAACCACTATATCGCGTCGGCGAGGTGGAATACTGGGCTTCCCGGAATATTACGGCTTTCAGCCTGGATACCATTCCCCGTACCACCCGGGCGCAGGTAATGGATGTGCTTAGTTCTCAGGCCAATATTGCCGGCTATAAGGCGGTATTACTGGCGGCGTATAGCTATTCCCGTTATTTCCCCATGTTTATGACGGCAGCAGGCAGCATAGCCCCGGCCAAGGTATTGATACTGGGCGCCGGCGTAGCTGGTTTGCAGGCCATTGCCACCGCCCGCCGGCTGGGCGCAGTAGTGGAGGTATTTGATACCAGGCCGGCCGTGAAAGAGGAAGTGATGAGCCTGGGCGCAAAATTCGTGGAAGTGGAGGGCGCCGCAGATGCCTCCGGTGCCGGGGGATATGCAGTAGAACAAAGCGAAAGCTATAAACAACAGCAACAGCAACGTATTGCTGAAAGCATTGCCAAGGCCGATATTGTGATCACCACAGCACAAATACCCGGCAAAGCAGCCCCTGTATTAGTTAGCAGCGACATGCTGGACCGGATGCGCCCAGGCTCCGTTATTATCGACCTGGCGGCAGCTACCGGCGGCAATACCGCTGTTACGAAGAACAATGAAACAGTGTATTACAGAGGCGTTACTATTATCGGTAATTCCAACCTGGCTGCTACTATGCCAGCCGATGCCAGTAAACTATATGCAAAGAATGTGTTCAATTTCCTGAAACTTCTGCTGACCAAGGAAGGAACACTGCACCTGAATTTTGAAGATGATATCGTGAAAGGTGCCTGTATCACACACAATGGAGAAATAGTGAACGATCGTGTGAAAAGTATGATGCAACCGGCATAATTGTCAGGAACGTAAACATCCGCTCAATATGGAATATATTTTATCGTTTTTGCATCAGCATATCGACCTGATTTATATCGTTATCCTGTCTATCTTCCTGGGAGTAGAAGTTATCTCCAGGGTGCCGTCTGTATTACATACGCCCCTGATGAGCGGTGCCAATGCTATTCACGGCGTAGTTATCATCGGTGCTATCATTGTGATGGGGAAAGCAGAACCGGATAATTACCTGGCATTGATTATCGGGTTCCTGGCTGTGATACTGGGTACTATCAACGTGGTGGGTGGTTTCGTGGTAACTGACCGTATGTTGGAAATGTTTAAAGGAAAAAAGAAATAGCAAACGGATTGGCGCTTGTGTGCAGCATTTTAGCCAATGCTGCAGCTGAAGTGGTACCGGTAGCGCCGCATTTACTAACAGCCAAAGACGGGAGGCTAACGGCTTTAAGTACTATTCATTATGGGATCCAGCATTTTATCAATTATCTACCTGGTCGGCTCTGTTACATTTATCCTGGGACTGAAAATGCTAAGTAAACCGGATACTGCCCGCAAAGGTAACCTGGTGGCGGCCGCCGGCATGACGCTCGCTATCCTGGGCACTATCTTCCTTTATAAAGTAGATGATGTTCCCCTGCACAATTACGGTTGGATTTTTACCGGCTTATTCATCGGCGGAATCATTGGCGTGTTATCTGCCAAAAAAGTGAAAATGACGGCTATGCCGGAAATGGTGAGCATGTTTAATGGCATGGGCGGCGCCTGCGCAGCGTTGATATCCATTGTAGAATTTAATCACCTGGTAGCTTCCGGAGCCACTACGGGAGGGATGGTAGCCATTATCCTCCTAAGCCTGGTAATTGGCGCGGTTTCCTGTGCCGGCAGTATTATCGCCTGGGGCAAGCTGGCAGGGAAAATCAAAGACTTTTCGTTTAATGGTCAGCATATCCTCAATCTGGGGGTGCTGGCTGTTATTATAGGCCTGTTTGTTTGGCTGGTACTGGGTGTGGGGGCTACAGCCTCCAGCCTGGTAGTATTTTATACCATACTGGCACTGGCCTTGTTCTATGGCATTCTCTTCGTATTACCCATTGGCGGTGCAGATATGCCGGTGGTCATCTCTCTCTTAAACTCCTTTACTGGCGTAGCCGCTGCCTGTGGAGGATTTTTATACAATAATCCCGTGATGCTTACCGGGGGAATCCTGGTGGGCTCTGCCGGAACTATCCTGACTATCCTCATGTGTAAAGCCATGAATCGTTCGCTGAAGAACGTGCTGATTGGCTCCTTTGGTGGTAGCGCCGCCGCTGCTGCTGCTGTAGGCGGCAAAGAACAGGGGAACTATAAGGAAATCAGTTTAAATGATGCGGCCGTCGTCATGGCCTATGCCAATAAAGTAATCATTGTGCCGGGATATGGATTGGCGGTGGCCCAGGCCCAGCACGCCTGCCATGAACTGGAAAAGCAGCTGGAAGAAAGAGGGGTGGAAGTAAAATATGCCATTCACCCGGTGGCAGGGCGTATGCCCGGGCATATGAACGTGCTGCTGGCAGAAGCTGACGTGCCCTATGAAAAATTACTGGAGATGGAAGATGCCAATACCGGGTTTCCCACCACAGATGTAGTACTGGTGTTAGGCGCCAATGATGTGGTGAATCCGGCCGCTAAAAATGATCCAGCCAGCCCTATCTATGGGATGCCTATACTGGAAATAGAGCAGGCAAAGGTGGTGATCGTAAATAAGCGTAGCATGAAACCAGGATACGCCGGTATCGAAAATGATCTTTTCTTCCAGCCTAAAACATCGATGCTGTTTGGCGATGCCAAAAAGGTATTACAGGAACTGCTGGCTGCTATCAAAGAAGTATAGTGGCTATTCTTCATCCCCCTGCACAAAATCTTCATTTTCATTATTTTTGCGGAAAAAATTCCTTTGTCCAGTCATTTACCAGCTGCCCTGCTTGACTCGTTAGCGGGACTTCCGGGGTATAACCGGGAAACATTTGAACGAGTACATGCTGCTGCTGAAAAGATTACTTCACTGCGCCTTAATCCGCTTAAAATAACTACCCCTGAACGTGTGCAGCAGGTGCTGCAAGCCTTATCAGCCAATGGGGTACAAAGAGTGCCCTGGAGTAGCGAAGGTTATTATCTGCCTGCCAGGCCTTCTTTTACTTTCGATCCTTATTTTCATGCGGGCGCCTACTATGTGCAAGAGGCATCTTCCATGTTCCTGGAGCAGGCAGTACGTGCTACGGTAGATCTGTCGGCGCCGCTGAAGGTATTGGATTTATGTGCCGCACCAGGCGGAAAATCCACGCTGTTGCAGTCGCTGATCACGGAAGATAGTTTGCTGGTAACCAATGAAGTAATAAAACCACGGGCAGCCTTGCTGGCGGATAACCTTACCAGGTGGGGCGCCGCCAATGTGGTGGTTAGCAACAATGATCCGCGTGATTTTTCCCGCTTACCGGGGTATTTCGATCTGGTAGTGGTAGACGCTCCCTGTTCTGGTTCCGGGTTATTTCGCCGCGATCCGGAGTTGGTATCGGAATGGTCGCTGGAAAATGTAACACTCTGTAGCCAGCGTCAGCAAAGGATCCTGGCAGATGTATTACCCGCCGTAAAGGACGATGGAGTCATTATTTATTCTACCTGCTCTTTTTCTGCCGAGGAAGATGAAGTAATACTGGACTGGCTGGCAGATCATTTTGAGTTGGAAAATATTACGATTCCGCTGGATGCAGACTGGCAGATTGTACCAACGGTAACGACTAAACGAAATTGCACCGGCTACCGTTTTTACCCCGATTTATTAAAGGGAGAAGGCTTTTTTATTGCCTGTTTCCGTAAAAAGGGCAGCAGCCAGTCTATACGCAAACAGAAAGAGTCCAGGCAGGTAGCGCTTACCGCCCGGCAACGGGAACTGGTAGCTCCCTGGGTGAATATACCGGCTTCCTGGCAGTATTTCCTGCACCAGGACGAAGTATTGATTTTACCGCCTTTGTTGGCAACAGACATTACAATGTTGCAGCAACAATTGTATATTCGCAAAGCGGGCGTTAAAGCCGGGCAGTTGGGACAGAAAGAGTTAATACCCGATCACCAGCTGGCGGCAAGCACAATACTGGCCGAAACATTACCAGTTGTATCACTTAATTTGCAACAGGCATTATTATACCTGCGTAAAGAAGATCCTGGCGTAAACACCGATATACGGGGGTGGGCGCTGGTGACCTATAAGGGAATGCACCTGGGATGGGCCAAGTTTTTACCCAACCGCATGAATAATTATTATCCGAAAGAGTTACGGATTTTGAAGGAGATTAACGGGTAATGAGGGAGCTTATCCGGTGGCCTATCTCAACAGGAAATGTAATGTCAACGAGTATTTGAAAGGAATGTTAAAAGGTACGGACTACAACAACAAATGAGATCTTTGTTCGTTTGGTGTAGTAAGTAAATTTGTCAATTTTAACACATATATTCGTTGCCCGAATCAGCAAAAGAATTTTTCAGATTTTTGATGTTGCAATGGTATACTTGGGTTTCCAGCTTTAGAGGGAAGCAGAAATATCCTGAGCAGCAGGCAAAATATCAATCATAAACAGAGTTAGTATGATAAAATTGATGTTATCAGTCGCCTTGTTTGGTGTAAGCGCGGGAGCGGTGCAGGCGCAAGACACGCTGCAGGTACAGGGTACCTCGCCGTCTCTTTACATATCCCATGTAGTAAAGAAAGGAGAAAATTTCTACAGCCTTAGCCGGGCATATGGAATTCCCCCCAAAGAAATTGCCGCGGCCAATAAAGTAACGATGGAGCAGGGATTGCAGCTTGGACGTACCCTCCATATCCCGCTTACCGCCGCTAACTTCTCGCAGAAGGCGGATGCCAGCGGAACCCCCGTATATCACAAAGTAACTGAAAAGGAAACTTTATACCGGGTAAGTGTCAATTACAATAAAGTACCACTGGACAATATCCGTCAATGGAACGGCTTTTCCGGAGATGGGCTGAAGAAAGACAGCTATGTCATCATCGGCTATGTGAAAGCTGGTGGTGCGGGAGCAGAAGTGGCTTCCAAAGTGGAAAAAGTAAAAGAAAAAGAAAAAGCAGTACCTCCAGTAGTGGAAACAGAGGCTACTAAAGCGGAGAGTGAACCCGCACCACCGCCCGTAAAACAGGCGAAGGAAATGGTGAAGAAAGAAGAAACTTCCCGCCCGGTAACAGATGCCACTATTGCTCCGGCTCCGGCGCCAGCGGCGTCCAAGCCTGTTGCTGTTAGTACCAGTACTGACTTTGAACAGTTATACGACCAGCAGACCAATGGCGGTAAAAAAGCGTCAACCGAAAAAGGTCCTGGTACCTGGTTTAAAAGCAATGCAGTAGGCAAGTATTACGCCCTGCACAATACAGCGCCACGTGGCACCATTATCAAGGTAACCAACCCCCTGAATGGTAAAGCTGTGTATGCCAAGGTACTGGATGTTATTCCACAGATGAAATCCAATGCTGGCCTGATCATTAAATTGAGCGACAGTGCTATGCAGGCATTGGGTAGCAATGAAACCCGGTTTTATTGCGAGTTGAGTTACGAGAATTAACAGATTTAACTGATAATGAAAAAGCCGTCTCTACGCAGTAGAGACGGCTTTTTCATTATCAGTTATCTTCATTATTCCTGGAAGCGATAGCCTCTCAGAAATGCTTCAATATCCATTTTCTTTTTGCCTTCCAGTTGAATTTCATCCAGGTAGAGGTATCCATCCGGCGCTGCAATTTTTACATATGTTTTTTGATCCGTTTCAAATTCTCCCGGTGCTTTGGAAGGTGTGATATGCTCTTTATGCGCTTTGTATATTTTGAGATTTTTTCCCTGGAAAACTGTCCAGGCTGCGGGATAAGGACTGAGGCCGCGTACCAGGTTATAGATACTGTTGAGCGGTTGTTGCCAGTTGATCTGGCAGGTATCCTTGAAAATTTTAGGCGCGTGTTTAATGGCCGCTGCGGGAATATGTGCCTGCGGTGTTCCTGCTATATTACCAGCGGCAATGGCCTGTACAGTTTTCAGTAGCAGGGTGGCGCCGGTATGCATCAACGCGTCATGTAATTCGCCTGCGGTTTCATCTTCCCGGATGGCTACGGTGTCGCTGAAAAGGATATCGCCGGTGTCGATCTCATGTTGCAGTTTGAAGGTGGTAACGCCGGATTCTTTTTCGCCGTTGATAATCACCCAGTTGATCGGCGCCGCCCCCCGGTAATTAGGCAGCAGGGAAGCATGTACGTTGATAGTGCCTTCCGGCGGCATGTTCCATACCATTTCCGGCAGCATACGAAAAGCTACTACTACCTGCAGGTCTGCTTTTAAATCGCGCAAGGCAGCAATGAAATCAGGATTTTTCAGTTTCTCAGGTTGTAAAACCGGTAATCCTTTACTGACGGCATACTGTTTTACTGCGCTCTCGTGTAGTTGCAAACCTCTGCCAGCGGGCTTATCGGGTGCGGTGATAACGGCTACTACATTAAAACCGTTCTGCACCAATATATCCAGCGACGCCACGGCAAAATCGGGCGTACCCATAAAAACAATGCGGAGATCTTTATTCATAGGGTGCAAAAATAAAGAGGTTTGACCGAATGATACGCCTAGTACAGCAAGTATTTTGCGCGTATAGCTTTGAATTTAGCGAGACCGGGCTCCCAGCTTTTGCGGATATCGGCTTCTGACATTCCCTTGATGATTTGTTGCTGCAATTGTGTATTGCCGGCCACTTTACTGAAGAAAGGGATAAAGAATTTACTCTTATCCGGATAGGCGTGGTAAGCATCGATCAGCCATTTTAATTCAATTTTTCGGCCCAGGTGTGGTACTGTTTCCGGTACATTACTCAGGTCTACACCATAGCAACGCTGATCTTTCAGTACCGGTGTAGGATTGGTGGCGCTGGCACGGGGAATAAAGGAAAAACCTTTGTCGGGTAGCAGGGGAGAGCCATATACCTGGAAAGGCTTGTCGGTGCCGCGTCCCAGGCTGAGTGCTGTTCCTTCAAAAAAGCAGAGGGACGAATACAGGTTGATAGCCGCCATGTTGGGTAAATTGGGAGAAGGCTTGATGGGTACGCGATAGAAGGTTTTGTGACTGTAATTTTCACACGGAATTACCTTGATATCGCAATGGAGTCCTTTGCTCAGCATATGTTCGCCATTGAGCATCCGGGCATATTCTCCTACCGTCATGCCATGTACAATCGGAATGGGTTGCATACCTATGAAAGAGCGATAGGCGGTATCGAGAATGGGGCCGTCTACATAGTCGCCGTTGGGATTGGGGCGATCGAGTATCACCAGTGTTTTCTTGTTTTCAGCAGCAGATTCCATCAGTTCCTGCAGGGAGGAAATATAAGTGAAGAAGCGGGTGCCTACATCCTGTATGTCGAAGAGCAGGATATCCACATCTTTCAGGTCTGCCGCAGTAGCTTTGCGATGTTGTCCGTACAGGGAAACGATGGGAATACCAGTAGCAGAATCGATGCTGTTGGCCACTGTTTCGCCGTGACCGGCATTGCCACGGAAGCCATGTTCCGGGCTGAATATCTTCTGAATTTTTATATGCAGTTTCAACAGGGAATCTACCAGGTGGGTATGGTCGATGGTAGCTGTTTGGTTGACCATCATGGCTACCCGCTTGTTTTTCAATAACGGCAGGTAGCGGGCTGTTTGTGTAGCGCCGGGTAATACATGATCCGCGTATTGAGCGGAGGTTTCTCCAAAAAGGCCTGCGAGGAGGATACAGATGAGATATATACGGTTCATGTTGTTAAGATACGGTAAAGGTTTATTGACTGTATCAAAAAATAGGGATTATAGCAGCTTTTCGTATCTTGCGCGTAATTATTAACACTAAATAACTAATTTTTATGCAAGCTGTTAAAAACGGGGATACCGTGAAAGTGCATTACCATGGCCGTTTAACGAATGGAACTACTTTTGATTCCTCCGAAGGTAGAGCTCCACTTGAATTCAAGGTAGGCGCCGGTATGGTTATCAAAGGTTTTGAGAATGGTGTGCTCGACATGAAAGTGGGAGACAAAAAGACCATTCATATCCCTGTTGATCAGGCATATGGTCCTAAGAGCGATGAGATGATCATGGATTTTCCTAAGGAAAATATTCCAGCTGATCTGAATCCTGAAGTGGGCATGGAATTGCAGATGAGCAATCCACAGGGCCAGGTATTCCAGGTAAAAGTAGCTGCTATCGGCGATACTTACATTACTTTGGATGCTAACCACGCGCTGGCGGGAGAAGACCTGATTTTCGACCTGGAACTGGTAGAAATCGTTTAATATTAAGACTTTTATTGGCCGGATACAGCATATAGTCGCTGTATCCGGTTTTTTTATGCCTGTCCATGAGGTGATTCTGAAAATGCTATTTTCATTTCGCGTAAACAGTCAGCGCAAAGACATCCATGATATTGCTGCCGGATGAAGTCCAGTTCATCTTCTGTTAGCGGTACTTCCTGGCATTGACAGCGAAGAATAGTGCCTACGCGGCATTCAAAGTCGCGATGGCATCGTGGGCAGGTAACTGTTTCATGACATGGCATTCATCAATTTACGAAGCTTTTTCCTTTTTGCTTCGCATATTCCGGGCTGCTACCACCATATTGAGCAACGCCTGTTCTGTTTCCGGCCATTTCCTGGTTTTTAATCCACAGTCGGGGTTTACCCATATATTACGTACAGGAAGCAATTGCGCTGCTTTATCCAGTAATCCTTCCATTTCCGCTACGGTAGGCACCCGTGGCGAATGAATGTCATATACGCCGGGCCCTGTTTCATTGGGGTAAGAGAAGTGAGCAAAGGCTTCGAGCAGTTCCATTTGTGAGCGGGACGTTTCGATGGTGATCACATCTGCATCCATAGCGGCGATGTGTTCAATGATATCATTGAATTCGGCATAACACATATGCGTATGAATCTGGGTGGCGTCATCTACGGTGCTAACAGCCAGCCGGAAGGCTTTTACCGCTTCCACGAGGTAAGCCGCCCGTTGCGCTTGGCGCAGGGGAAGTCCTTCGCGCAGGGCGGGTTCGTCAACCTGGATGATAGTAATGCCGGCGTCTTCGAGGTCTTTCACTTCATCGCGGATCGCCAGCGCCAGCTGAAAGGCTGTCTGCATGCGGGGTTGGTCATTCCGAACAAACGACCATTGCAGGATGGTAATGGGGCCGGTAAGCATTCCTTTTACCGGTTTGGTGGTGAGCGACTGTGCATAGCGGCTCCAGGCCACGGTCATAGGCGCGGGACGTTGTACATCTCCAAAAATAATGGGAGGTTTTACACAGCGGGAGCCATAGCTCTGTACCCAGCCATTTTGCGTGAATACAAATCCATCCAGTTGTTCACCGAAATATTCCACCATATCATTCCGTTCAAACTCGCCGTGTACCAACACATCCAGCCCCAGGCTTTCCTGGCGGTAAATGGTTTCCGTAATGGCCTGGCGGATATCGGCCTGGTAGGTTTCTTCGGTGATAACGCCTTTTTTTAGGTCGGCGCGCAGCTGCCTGATTTCCGTAGTTTGCGGGAAAGAGCCGATGGTGGTGGTAGGAAACAGGGGAAGCTGTAATACCGATTGCTGCAATACCTGCCGGTGTGGGAAGATACTGTGGCGTTGCATGTCTACATTACGAATATCGGCCATCCTGGCTTTCACCGCGGGGATATGAATAGCGGCAGATGTTTTGCGGCTGATCATGGCGCTTTGGTTATCGGCGAGAGGCGACAGATCGCCGGCTGCTATTTGTTTCAGGTCCATTACCTCAGCCACTTTTTGTTGGGCAAACGCCATCCATTGCCTGATACCCGGATCCAGTGCGGTTTCCAGGTCGAGATTATAGGGTACATGCAGGAGGGAGCAGGAGGTGCCCAGCAACAGGCGCTCTGTTCCTATTTTGTTGACTGCCTTTTCAATGAGCGCAAGGGATTGGGCATAATCGTTTTTCCAGATATTGCGTCCGTCTACCACGCCGAGCGACAACCACTTATCTTCCGGGAGGATGGGCAAGATGGTATCCAGTTGCTCCGGTGCGCGTACGAGGTCGATGTGCAATGCTTTTACCGGCAATTGTAAAGCGAGTACGGTATTATCTTCCAGGCCGCCGAAATAGGTGGTCAGGAGTACGTTGAGCTGGGGCAGTGCCTGGCGGATAGCGCTATAGGCGCGGTGATAAAGGTCGCTCACAGCGGGATCGAGGTCTGTTACCAGGAAGGGTTCATCGAGTTGTACCCAGTTAGCGCCGGCCTGCTGTAAGGCTTCCAGGAGTTGAATATATACCGGAAGCAGTTTTTCGAGCAATTGAGGATAACTCAGTTCTGCATCTTTTATTTTCCCGCACAACATTAATGTCACCGGCCCTGGCAGCACCGGTTTGGTGGTAATGCCGAGGCTGAGGGCTTCTTTAAATTCTGCTACACATTTAGGTTGGTATAGCTGGTATTCCTGCGCCGCTTCAAATTCAGGTACCATGTAGTGATAGTTGGTATCGAACCATTTGGTCATTTCCAGGGCGGTGATGTCGAAATTATTTTTTTGGTATCCCCGGGCCAGGGCAAAGTACAGCTCGGGGCAGTTGGGATTGGCGAAAGTAGCTCTCAGGGCCTGGAAGCGGGCCGGTATGATACCCAGTGTAACGCACATATCCAGTATCTGATCGTAGTAAGAAAAGTCGTTGGAAGGGATAAGATCGATGCCGGCTGCCTGCAGGAAGGTCCAGTTCTCTTTTCGTAGTTGCCTTGCCGTTAGTTCTAATCTTTCCAGTGAAATTTTTCCGGTCCAGTAACTTTCGCAGGCCTTTTTCAGTTCGCGCTGGCTACCTATTCTCGGGTAGCCTGGAATGTTGGTAATCATGTGTAGGATGTATTTTATTCTATGCAAACCTATCATTATTGATCATTTGTTCGAATAGTTGGCTAGAATTCAGTTTTTTGTATTAAAATTTTATATTTTTTTAGAATAAATTACTGAAATGAATATTGTGAGCGGTGGTAAAACAGAATAATCTACGGTGGAGGTGTGAAGGTGATTTTCGTTACGTTTGCAATATGTTTACAAATTACTCATATACAGTCGATACGCGCTTCATGCGTTATGCACAAATAGATACGCAATCAGATCCACTGAGTTCCACTTTTCCTACCACGGAAAAACAAAAGGATCTTTCCCGTCTGCTGGTAAAGGAATTGCTGGAAATGGGCCTCACAGATGCCGAATTAGACGAGCATGGTTATGTATATGCTACCATTCCAGCCAACACGGATAAACAAGTACCGGTGATTTGTTTCTGTTCACATGTCGACACTTCTTCCGATAGCAGTGGCACAGGCGTAAAACCCATTGTGCACCGGCAATATGATGGGGGAGACATTGTACTGCCCGATGATGAAAATGTGGTGATCAGCGCCAAAGAGCATCCTTACCTGGCCAGCAAAAAGGGCGATGATATCATTACAGCCAGCGGTACCACGCTGCTGGGGGCTGATGATAAAGCCGGTGTAGCTGAAATTATGGATGCTGCTCATTTCCTGGTTACCCATCCGGAAGTAAAGCACGGGGCTATCCGCATCCTGTTTACGCCCGACGAAGAGGTGGGCCGTGGGGTAGAGAACGTAGATATGAAAAAGCTGGGCGCCAGCTTTGGTTATACCATGGATGGCGGCGAACTGGGTTCCCTGGAAGATGAGAACTTTTCCGCCGATGGCGCTAAAATCACCGTACATGGCATTAGTACGCATCCGGGCGCGGCAAAGGATAAGCTGGTCAGTGCGATTAAAATAGCCGGTGAAATCGTTGATGCGTTGCCGAAAGACAGTCTTTCTCCTGAAACTACGGAAGACAGGGAAGGCTTTATTCACCCGGTTCGCATACAGGGTACGGTAGAAAAGACAGAGATAGATTTTATTATCCGGGATTTTGAAACGGCACAGCTGGAGGCTCATGAAACATACCTGCGTCGCGTGATGGATAAGGTATTGGCGAAGCACCCGGGTGCCCGGGCTACGTTGAAAGTAACGGAGCAGTATCGTAATATGAAGGAAGTACTGGTACATCATCCGGAAGTAACGGCTTATGCTGCGGAAGCTATGCGCCGCGCGGATGTGCAGCCGCTGAGAATGAGCATCCGTGGCGGTACCGACGGTTCCCGCCTGTCTTTTATGGGTTTGCCTTGTCCTAATATTTTTACGGGTGAAATGGCGCTTCACAGCAAGCAGGAGTACGTAAGTATCCAGGATATGAAGAAGGCCGTACAAACAATTGTGTATCTGGCACAGCTTTGGGAGGAGAAGGCGTAAAATATTGCGAAGAACTTTCGCAAATATTTTACTACTTTAACCGTTTATATAGTGATCTACTTATGCACCCGTTAAAATATAGTTCATGTTGTTAGGTTTAATTACATTATTACAGGATTCTTTATTACAACCCAAAGCAGATACTGTGGCGCAGGGCATTGGCGTTGCTCCAGCTGCTACACCGCAAATACACCTGATAGATATGCTGATGAAGGGTGGTGTGCTGATGATCCCATTGGGGATACTTTCCCTGGTGGCGGTATATGTATTTGTGGAAAGGGCTATTACCATCAGTAAAGCCGGTAAGCTGCCTGATAACTTTATGCCGATGATCCGCGATCAGATTACCTCCGGTAATATGCAATCTGCCAGATCACTGGCTAAAAATACTGCAGGGCCTATTGCCAGGATGATTGAGAAAGGGATTCAGCGCATTGGTAAGCCGATCGAGAATATTGAGAAATCTATGGAGAATGTGGGTAAACTGGAAATTTACGGCATGGAAAAGAACCTGGTCATCCTGTCTATTATTGCAGGTATTGCGCCCATGTTCGGATTCCTGGGTACCATTGCCGGTATGATCCAAACTTTCTTCAACATTTCTATTACCTCTGATATCACCCTGGGCACTATTGCCGGTGGTATCTATGTAAAGATGATCACCTCTGCGTCTGGTCTGATTATCGGTATCGTGGCCTTTATCGGTTATAGCTACCTGAATGCGCAGATAGATAAGGTAGTAAACAAGATGGAGGGCGCTTCTGCTGAATTCATCGACATTTTGCAGGAACCAACCCGCTAAAACAATCACTCATGAATTTACGCAGGCGAAATAAGCGGCATGTGGAAATGCACAACTCTGCACTGAACGATATCCTGTTCATCCTGTTGTTGTTTTTCCTGATTGTTTCCACACTGGCCAATCCAAATGTTATCAAGCTGCTGTTGCCCAAAGCAAAGAGCAATACCAAGGCCAAACAAACCGTGGTGGTGAGCATCAACGACAAACGTGAGTTTTTTGTGGGTACCAATAAAGTACCGTTCGATCACCTTAAACAGGCATTGGCGCCTTCTATCGCCAATGAAAAAATAGAACCTACTATTGTGATCAATGCAGAAAAATCAGTACCGGTAGAAGATGTAGTGAATGTGATGGAAGTAGCCCGGGAAATGGGCGCCAAGGTAGTGTTGGCAACAGCGCACAAATAAAAGCTGAAGGCATAAGGCATAAAGCTATTGAAGCGAGTGATCAAAGCGGGTTAATATCCCCTGAGATCACTCGCTTCAATAGCTTTATGCTTTTCGCTTATATTTTTCCTTTTACCATGCGGTCTTTCCCAAACATATCCTGTTTCAGCGTAACCTCCTTAAATCCCAGTTCTTCCATTAATGCCACCACTTCTTTGCCCAGTGCTTCGTTGATTTCGAAGTAAAGTGCGCCGCCGGGAAGCAGCTTTTGTTGGGCCATCATGGAAATATGACGGTAAAACAAGAGCGCATCGCTATCGGGAACAAAGAGCGCAATAGAGGGCTCATAGCCCCAAACCCGCTCCTGCATGGACTGTTGTTCACTTTGTGTAATATAGGGGGGATTGCTCACAATCAGGTCGAATGACGGCAACGTGCTTACCTGTGCAGGATTCAGCGCATCCATCAATAAGAAGTTTACATCCAGGTGGAGCCGGGAAGCATTGCTGCGGGCTACTTCCAGGGCACCTTCACTCACGTCCACGGCGGATACCTGCGCATCGGGTAATGATTTTTTCAGGGCCAGGGGAATACAACCGCTGCCGGTGCCAACATCCAGCAAATGAAGCCGGTGCCGGTGTGCAGCATCCTGTACTATCCATTCTACCAGTTCTTCTGTTTCCGGCCGGGGAATCAGCACGTTTTTATTGACGAGGAGTTCCATGCCATAAAACCAGCCGGTGCCGGTAATGTATTGCACGGGTTCCTGCCGTTGTAAGGCCTCTATCGCCGTTTTCAGACGTTGCTTCTGATCGGGGGAAAGTATTTTTGTTTTGTGAACAATACGATCCAGTTTGCTCATACCCGTTAGATGCTCCATGATGATATGCGCTATACTGGCGGCTTCCCGCTCGTCGTATAATTCACTGATGGCACCTGTGATATAGGTAAAGGCAGTTTGTATAGTCAATATGAATAGTTTAAGGAATATGCCCGGAAAAATGCAAACCGGGGAGAGGAGCATTTTCCATTGGCTAAAAACGATACTTTTGCAAAGTTATTATATCACTCTGGGATTATGGATAGCACATTAGATGAATTTTTTATGCAGCGCTGCCTGGAGCTGGCCGCTATGGGAGCCGGCAGGGTAGCCCCTAACCCGATGGTAGGCGCGGTGTTGGTGCACCAGGGTCGCATTATTGGCGAAGGATACCATCAGCAATATGGACAGGCCCATGCGGAAGTGAATTGTGTGCACAGTGTTGCGGAAGTTGACCGGACGCTGATTCCACGGGCTACCATGTACGTGAGCCTGGAACCCTGTGCGCATCATGGTAAAACGCCTCCCTGTGTGGACCTGATCGTATCGCAGGGCATTCCGAACGTAGTAATCGGTTGTGTAGACACCTTTTCGGCCGTAGCAGGGAAAGGCATTGAGAAATTGAAAAAAGCAGGCGTTACCGTAAAAACAGGGGTGCTGGAAAAGGCCTGCCGTGCTATTAACAGGCGTTTTTTCACTTTCCATGAGCAGCAACGCCCGTATATTGTCCTGAAATGGGCACAAACCAGCAATGGACTGGTAGCCGGCGCCGATGGCGCACCAGTGAAGATATCCAATCAATATAGCAATCGCCTGGTGCATAAATGGCGCAGCGAAGAAATGGGGATACTGGTAGGTACCCGCACCGCGATGATAGACAATCCCCGGTTGAATAACCGGCTGTGGACCGGCAAAGACCCGGTACGACTGGTAATTGACAGAGAACTGAAAGTGCCGCGCACGCACCATCTCTGGGATGGCAGCATTCCGACGATTTTTATTACCGCCGCTGCGGCCGATACGCATGGCCTTACGGAAACCATGCAGGTGGATTTCCGGGAGTCGCTGCTGCCCCAGCTGCTGCAACAGTTGCACCAGCGGCAGCTGCAAAGCATCCTGGTGGAAGGCGGGCCCTATATCCTGCAGCAGTTTATTGATGCCGGCTTATGGGATGAAGCCCGTATTATTACCGGTACACATAGCCTGCCGGAGGGACTGGCTGCACCCGTGCTCAGCCGCGGGATACGGCAGCATACACAGCTCCTTGCCGGTGATCGTATTGATTTTTATCATCATGTGTAGATTTTAGAAGCATTAAATTTTATTGATGGAGGTTTATTTTACAATAGATAAAACAGCAGTAGCAGAATTCAAAGACAGGGGCAGCAAATTTTTGGCATATGCCTTCCCCGTTAAAACAACGGAAGCCGTGAAAGAATGCCTGGCGGAAGTGAAGAAAGAACACCCCAAAGCCACCCACCACTGTTATGCCTATCGCCTGGGCACCGAAGGGTTGCAATTTAGAGCCGCCGATGACGGAGAACCATCAGGATCGGCCGGAAAACCCATTCTCGGGCAGATTGACAGCAAACAGATTACCGATGTGCTGATCGTAGTAGTACGGTATTTTGGTGGCAGCCTGCTGGGGGTGCCTGGTTTAATTAATGCCTATAAGATGAGCGCTGCGCTCGTGTTACAATTGATTCCCGTTATCCAGAAGAATATTGAAGCTAAGTATCATCTCAGCTTCGACTACACTATCATGAATGATGTAATGATGGTAGTGAAACAACATAACTGTACGGTGATTTCCCAAGAGCTGCAATTGTTTTGTGAGATGGAAATAGGCGTACCTAAATCAACGGAAGAGCTGTGCCTGCTACGACTGAACGATATATACGGATTGGTCGTGAAGAAAGTGAAAGGATAGACCGATATGGATGATCCTGTTTACATATCCATGTTGCAACAGGAAGATAGGAATCCGTACCTCGCAGGATCATCCAACCCTGGAAGGGAATTAAGTTTTTTTCTACATTCATGTAAAATTGATATTGCCTTAATATAATTTCCTTAAATTTAGTTTTGTTAACTGGTCATTAAATAGCCCGTTTTATTGACGTTGTTTTAAAAGAAGCAATTGCTGCAAATGCAATGCGCTTCTACCCGATTTTAAGGCATGAAACCATATTTTTATTAAAAAGCCCCCCTTTGTATATGTTACATACCATTACCACCGTATCTATCGCTGACAAACAGTTTAAGCAATTCCATTCGCTCCGCCTGGAACAACCATTACAGGGGCACCATCATTTCGAATTGAAAATAGGATACGATTGGTTACAGGAGCTCGGTCCCGGTATTGTATCCGCTACCAAGGCGTTCCTGGGAAAAGAGGTAAGTATTACCATCCAGCCGTACGAGCCGTTAGAACACTATGAGCCATTGGTATTTAACGGCATTGTGATGTCGGTAAGCTCCGGTAAGGAAAGCGATGGTACGCATGGTTTTTGTGTAATCCGTGGATATAGTCCCACTATGTTATTGAATAATGATTTGCATATACAATCATTTGAGAACCAGGAGCTCAGTTCCATTGTACATACCGCGCTAAAAGCTTGCGGGCCTTATATTTCACGACCATTGGTAGAGCCGAATACCAGCGCTTCGCTGAAGTATATTGTGCAGTATAAAGAAACCTCTTTTGATTTTCTGCATCGGATGTCAGAACGTTTTGGAGAATGGTTTTTTTATAATGGGCAACAGGTTGTGTTTGGTAAATATCAGCCCAGGGATATTTCATTGGTACACCTGGTAGATCTGATGAGCTTTGACTTGGAAATGAAGGTAGCGCCTAATAATCAACACTTGAATGGTTATGATTACCGCAGTAATAAAGTAGTAGATAATACCACACTGGCGCAACCATCGGGCAAGGTAGATGATTATACCCAACATGTGCAGGGGGTAAGCGAGAAGCTTTACAGCAATACTTCCTTGTATAAAATGAATCATGCTTTTACCAGCAACGCTAAAGCAGAACTGGATACGCTGGTGACCCGCCAGAAGAAGGGGCGGATGGCATCTATGGTACAGTTGAAGGGAAGCAGCCGGCATACGGCTTTGCGGGTGGGAGATCATATTTCTATCAAAGAAAATGTATATGCAAAAGATGACCATGGCAAGTTCATGATCTGGGGCCTGACCCATCATGTAACTGGTAATGGCGATTATTATAATGAGTTTGAAGGGATCCCGGCGGATGCAGCAGCACCGCCGGTAAACCTGGAAAATATTCCCAACTGTGAGGCCCAGAGCGCCGTTGTGGTGGATAATCACGATCCGAAAGATCTCGGTCGGGTGAAAGCACGTTTTAAATGGCAGCAACAAGGTACTACGCCCTGGATGAGAGTACTTGCTCCCCACGGTGGCGGTAGTAAAGGCATGTATATGATCCCTGAAAAAGGAGAGGAAATTGTGGTGGATTTTGAAGGTGGAAACCCCGAACTGCCTTATGTATTAGGGACTACGTATAATGGCGAGGGTAAGTCCGGCTTTGGTACGGCCGCCAATGATATGAAAGCCATCCGTACCCGCAGCGGCATTTCAATTTTGCTGAATGATGCCCAAGGCAGCGTCACCATTGAAGATCCCAGTGGTAATAAAGTATTTATGGATGGAAAGGAACATATTTCCATCTCTTCAAAAACAAAAATCTCCATTTCTTCCAAAGAAATTGAAATTAGCTCAGAGACTTTTAGCATGACAGCATCAAAAACCGGTAGCATCATCGCGACAAAAGATCTGCATGTGGAAGGTACGGAATCAGCGGTGGTAAAGGGAAAAGATACACTGGTAAAAGCAGATAGCTCACTTTCCATGCTGACAAAAGAATTTCTCGCACAGGGTAGTACTACCGCTCACGTGATGGGAGATTCTGTAACGATGACCGGTAAAAAAGATCTCTCCGTGAATAGCCCTGCTGATATAATGGTTTCCGGCGGACTCGTTAAAATTAATTCCTGATCCCTTAAAATTGATATATGACAACCTCACCATCTATTGGGCAGGAGTTCTATAAAGTAAGGGAAACATGGGCTGCTGCTGATCAGAATAAACAATGGAAACTGGCACTGTGGCTAGTACAGTATGCAGATGTGGATATTATTGATAAATTCCTGGAAACAGAACGTACTGCCATTGGTATTTTTAAAGAGATATTTTTTCGTTTTGATACCCCTTACAGCGAGGATCATGAAGCATATGAACAAGCACTGTGGCAGGAATACCTGGATTGGTTTAAACCCATACCGCGAGAGGAATACGATATTTATGGTGCACTGAAAAAAGATCGTTTGTTAAAAGAAGATTATCAGCCGGATGGTAGTCTCCCTCCCTGCGTACAAAGTATCTGGACAGAACTATTACGTTTTAAATCGCTTATCATTGGTTTGGAAGACGTAGGCTGTTGCATTTATTTTCCACCATTAAGGCCTGATCAGGCACATGGTGGCGAATGGTTAGCCTCCGTACTGAAAAAAGGGTTACCGGATGGTATCCGCCTGGTGACGATTGACGTGATTACCAATCCTGTTATTGCCATCCCCCGAAAAATACCAGCGGAACAGGTACTCATTTTACAGCCCTCACTGAATATGGTGGGCGCCGTGAAAAATGAGATGGACAAAGCGGGCGGCAATTCTGATAATGTCAGTGTTGATGCGCGTTTTCGTGCACAGATCCGTAAGGTGCTGGACTGCACCACCCAGGCAGATGCCGGCGTGATGGATTATGAAGTAACGATCTTGCTTTCTCTCTGTAAAAAAATGGGTGGGGTCAGTTATATGGTATCTGGCTATATGATTGCGGCGCAGGCTTACTTTATGATCCGGGAACAAAATAAGAGTAGCAGCTATGCTGATAAAGCGATCACACAATCCAGGCAACTTATGGATGCGGAGGATCCCGCCGGCTATCCTACCTGGAAATCTTGTGTGATGATCAAAGCAGCGATCCTCGTAGGCAAAAGGAAGCGTAAACAAGCCATCGCATTATATGAAGCACTGGCCTATGAAGGCGCCAACAGAGGTGATGCGTTTATGATCCTGGAAGGCAACCGGCTTTGCGGGCATCTGTATTATGAACTGGGGCAGCTGAATCTGGCTTTTGAACATCTGCTGTTGGCGCTCACCGGCGGTAGCTACCTGGAACTGGAAGTAAGACGACAATCTACTTTTCTGCATGCTGCCGCGATGTCTGTACAGCTCTGCGAGAAAGTAAGAGGACAGGAAGACGGGAAAATATTGCAAGATCAATTACACGAATTACTGGGAGACGACTGGGCGGCACTGTTGCAGGCAGAAGGCCTGGACAACGCTATGGTAAGGCGTAAAGCCACATTGTTTGAATTTAACTAACATACTGATCTCTTAACGGAGATTAAAATAAACCATATCATGGCTGGAGAAAATAAAGGCTTTGGTGCTTTATTCGCAGAAAAGAAAAATTCGCTGGATCATATTCAGAAAGGGATGGCGAGCGTATTGCCTTCCTTTCCGGGAATGCCTGCGGCCAAATACTTCGACCTGGGTATCGGTATAGATTTTCATGACTCCGTTTTTCCTCCTTCACCGTTGCTGCCGGTTCCTCATATAGGGATGATTTTTGATATTATGGGCGCTATTATGGGCGCAATTGCCAGTGTGGTACCACGGCCACCAGAGCCGCCGGAACCTGAAGATGGAAAAGAGCCGCCGCCGCAACCCTTTTCCCTGGCAGCTACTGCGCAGATGTTGATACATGCGTTAAGTCCTTCTGTAAAAGTGCATAACCAATGGATCGCTAATGCGGGCACGACCATTTTTCATTTGCCTGCGTTCATTGCGCATCTGCCGTTTCCTATTATAAAGCCCAAGGCAGCTTCTGAAATGTGGATGGGCAGCTCCACCGTATTGGCTGATGGAGGCCCTTTCTCTACACAGTTTCATCCGGCCCTGTCATGTAATCTAGTGGGATTGCCATCACCTCCCCGGTTGAATAAAAAGAGCACGGCAATGGCACTGATGGCGCCTACTTCTGTATTACTGATCATGACGTCTGCCGGCAAACCGGTGCTGGTGGGTGGTCCTCCTACGATAGATCTGTTTCAGCTGATGTTTAAGCTAGGCCTGAAAGGGTTGTCGAAGGCCGCAGGCGCGGTATTGCAGAAAGTGATTGATAAAATAAAAAGCCGCTTTCCCAAGCTGGCAGAGATCCTGCAGCATATCAAGTGTAAAGGTTTTGGTGAGCCGGTGGATGCAGTGACCGGAAGAGTATTTTCTTCCAATGTGGATTTCGAATTGCCTGGCCCGATTCCGTTGGTATGGGAACGTACTTACTACAGTGATGCGGCTGTACCCGGGCCACTGGGTTATAATTGGCATCACCCCTATAACATGAGCTTATATGATCTGCACAACGGATATTTCAGCATTCGTTTATCGGATGGGCGGGAAACGGTTATGCCGGCATTGGCTAATGGTGGCGCGTATTATAACAGAATAGAACATCTGTGGTGGCAACGGGATAATAGTGGCTATTATTTGAAAGATGGAGGCGGACGCCTTTATCGTTTTGCTGTCATACCTGCGCCAGACGGGAGTTGTATGTTGTCTGAAATCAGTGATACCGCTGGTTTCCGTATCCGGTTCCTGTATAACGGTAACGGCCATTTGGAAAAAATCATTGATAGCAGCAACCGTTTACTTGTCATTACCAATGATGATAAAGGGCGCATCGAAAAGATTCATACCCGGAATGGCGCCAGTACTATTCCGTTGGTGCGTTACAGCTATGATGAAGATGGAAACCTGTGTAGCACTACTAATGCACTGGATGTCAGCAAGTATTTTTTCTATCAGCAGCATCTGTTGGTAAAACTGACCAACCAAAGTGGTGACAGCTTTTACTGGGAATATGAAGGTAAGGGAGATGATGCCCGTTGTATTCATACCTGGGGAGACGGTGGTGTGCTGGAGTATCATGCAAGATATGAAGACGGCAAAACCAGTGCTACCAATAGTCTTGGCCATACCACGGAATATTTTTATGATGAACGGCATCTCATTTATAAAATTATTGATGGCAATGGTGGTGTTACGTTGCAGGAGTATAATAGCTATGAGGAGTTGGAAGTGGTGGTGGATGCTGCGGGTAATACGACAAAAACTATTTATGATGATTATGGTTGTGCCATAAAGGAGATTAACGGTAATGGAGAGGCGATTAGCTATGCTTATGATGAAGAACAACGCCTCACGATGGTTCATAGTGCTGGTGGAAGAAGGATCAGGTGGAGGTATAATGAACAGGGCTTATTGGATAAAAAGACCTATGCCAATGGGAATAGCTTACGATATTATTACAACGGACCTTGTCTTACGCGGCTTGTTCATAGTAGCGGACGGACTTTCGAGATGACCTATGATGAGCAGTATAATCTGATCCATATGCAGATGCCTGGTGGGGCAAAGCAGTATTGGGAATATGATGAACTGGGCCAACTGACAAAAGAAACTACTGCAACAGGTTACTGGTATGCATATACGTATGATGCTGCCGGAAATATGATCCGCATGGAGGAAGCGGATAGCACCGTTAATATATTCGCTTATGATGCCGCCGACAATATTATATCCGCCAGAGATGGGCGTCGGGAAGTAGATTTTACTTATGGCCCGCTGGGGATTTTGACTGGAAGGAAGCAACATGGGGTGCAGGTACGTTTCAACTACGATACAGAACAGCAGTTACGCACCATCGTTAATGAAGGAGGAGAGTTATATCGGTTTGAACCCGATGCGAACGGTAACATCATCCAGGAATGGGGTTTTGATGGTATCCACAGAAAGTATGAGCGTGATGGTGCAGGACGTGTAAAAAAAGTATTACGCCCAGGGAATCGTTGGACGCAGTATGATTATGATGGCGTTGGTAACGTAGTGAGAGAAGAATATCATGATGGATATGTTGCAGCCTATGGTTATGATAAAGATGGGATGCTGACAGGCGCCTTCAATGAAGAAGGCGAAATTGCGATTCAGTATGACTCCGCAGGCCGCGTGATAAAGGAAATACAGGGAGCGCATACGGTTAGCCTGGAATATGATGAGAACGGTGAAAATTACCTGATAGGTAGTAGTCTCGGGGCGTCGGTTAAGATGCAATACAGCGCAGCAGGTTTTGTAGAAAAAATGCAGGCTGCCAATGGCGCTTCTGGTGACTGGGAAGCTCAATGGGAGCGTAATAACATGGGACTGGAGCTGGGAAGAATGCTTTCCGGCGGCGTTAATGTACAAACGCAGCGGGATAAAAAAGGCAGAATAATTAAGCAATCTATAGGCGTACATAAAGTAGAGCAGCGCCGCACCCGATATGAATGGGGACGTAGCAGCCAATTGCGCCGGATGATCAATGAGTTGAGTGGTACCCAAACGCAGTTTGATTATGACGAATTTGATAACCTGTCCAGTGCTACCTATACGGCAGATGGAAGTGCGGCTACCACCATTTACAGGGTACCTGATAAATTAGGTAATCTTTTCAACACCCCCACGCGGAAAGATCGTGTCTATGGTAAAGGGGGACGCTTACTGGAATGCCCGGATTATTATTATCACTATGATGAGGAAGGTAACCTGATATTTAAAGAATTTAAACGTAATACGCATGTTAATGCTGGGAATAAACAACGTTATACCAAGGCGCTGAAAATAGCTGCCAGAGGCAGTCACACAGGGTGGATATACGATTGGAAGGCAAATGGATTGTTGCATCAGGTCATTACGCCAGTCGGCAATGAAATTATATTCAGCTATGATCCGCTGGGCCGGCGCATTGCGAAAGTCAATAAGCGCAAAGAACAAGTGACCCGCTGGTTGTGGAATGGTAATGTGCCCTTGCATGAATGGCAGTACAGCGGTGATTATCCACCACATCTGAAAGCTGTGACAGATGGTGAATTACAGCAAGGAGAAGAACCTGTTGAAAATCTGATCACCTGGGTTTTTGAGGAAGATTCATTTATTCCCTGCGCCAAATTGCAGGATGATCAAACCTATAGTATTATTGCGGACCATCTTGGCACCCCTACACATGCGTATGATAGCTCAGGGAATAAAGTATGGGAACGTGAATTGGATTGTTATGGAAAGGTAAGACATCTACATGGAGATAAAGCATTTTGTAATTATCTTTATCAGGGGCAATATGCAGATGGGGAAACAGGGTTATGTTACAACCGGTTCCGGTATTATGATGCAGAGACAGGGGGATATTTAAGCCAGGATCCGATTGGGTTGAATGGAGGCATGCGGCTTTATGGATATGTGGATGATCCAAATAGCTTGGTAGATGTATGGGGACTTGCTGGTCAGAGATGGGCGAGCAAAACCAAAAAAGACGGTACCCCTTATTCAAAACCAGGTCCAAAAACAGATCCAAATGGCCCTCACAACACTACTATTCGGGAATGGGGTGATGAAGTAGAAAGGAATGGCGGTAGAGTGTTGAATGGAGGAGGAAGAGAAGGGGAAAGATTCTTCCCGACACCAAATGGTAGAAGGGAGGGTAGAAGGCCAGATATTATTTGGAGAGATGCTGATGGAAAAGTACATTGGGGAAATGTCGGAAAATCTGGTGTGAAAGGTAAAGCCATTCCGAGAGAAATTGAGGCTATGCAAGATCTTAACGCTATAAGACACCAAAATGGAGTAAGAGATAGAGTTGAATTCAGATCCTATAATCACCCTGAGCAGAACACTAAAAAACATCACTAGAAATGCAGATAAATGTTGTAATGACAAGAGAGTCGTTGAAGACATCAATAAATCAATTTTTGGAGGAAAATCATCTCATTTTCTTTTATGAAGATGCAACAAGAAAACTTCAAATATCTACTCATATTGTTGATGACATGTTTAATACCCGCGATTTTATGATCTATATTGGGAATGAACAGGTATATAACGACAGGATTTTGAGTTTGGATAGAAGGCCTACATCAACAGATAAAATTGATTTTATCTATCTATACGCTGAGTTGTATCCAAATGAAATTAAGATCACGGATACTGTTTTTTCCTGGAACACGAAAAGCGCCTCTGCCGGAAAAAATGGTAAACTGTTGAAGGCTTTTTTTGATAAGAAATTTCATAAAGGCATGCAATCAGCGGATGAAAGATATTCATCACTGAATAAGTCATTACTACAATATTATTGGTCTGACGATATTGCCAGGTTTAATGACAAGATATTTAATACTGGAGGAGTAGTAAAGATTACTCCGATGTCAAAGTAAGTAGCTACAGTATTGACAAAATAATTATCTGTAGATGGAAAAATATAAAGTGGACTATAGTGAAACGGCAGATTTTAGGGGAATAAGAATATAAATCAGATGGAGATAACATGGGGAAGTGTTCCTTCTTTGTCAGGATTAAAAAGCCTTCCGGCGTTGAAAGAATTGTGGAACATTTTGGTTTTTTGCTACAGCAGACAACGATTTAAGTCCCCTGTTGTATCTACCCAAAATAGAAAAATTGTCGTTTTACCCGAATAAAAAGAAATATTCCCACACTATGGAAGAACTGAATAATATACTGGAGCAAAAATAATATACATACAACGGGAATGACGATGCTCCCCGTTGTATGAGTCTGAAATGCTACGCAAATCGCTCACTTACCACCAGGTCTTTACTGCCGGCTGTGTATTTATAAAATCCTTCCCCGCTTTTTACGCCGAGATAGCCTGCGGTCACCATATTCACCAGCAGTGGACAAGGAGCATATTTAGGATTACCAAAACCATCGTGCAGTACCTGCAAAATCGAGAGGCAAACATCGAGTCCTATGAAATCGGCCAGCTGTAAAGGGCCCATGGGATGTGCCATTCCCAGTTTCATTACCGTATCAATTTCTGCAACACCCGCTACTCCTTCAAAGAGGGAGCAGATCGCCTCGTTGATCATAGGCATGAGAATGCGGTTGGCAATAAAGCCGGGGTAATCGTTTACCACGCAGGGCACTTTATCCAGTTTTTCGGATAAGGCTACAATCGCATTGGTAACAGCTTTATCGGTAGCATATCCGTTGATGATCTCTACCAGTTTCATTACCGGCACCGGATTCATAAAGTGCATGCCTATTACCTTGGCAGGACGTTTGGTGACTGCGGCAATTTTGGTGATGGAGATAGAAGACGTGTTGGTGGCCAGGATTGCATCGGCGGGCGCGTGCTGATCGAGGTCCTGGAATATTTTCAGCTTCAGCGCAATGTTTTCCGTTGCTGCCTCTACTACCAGCGATACGTCTTTTACGCCGGCGGCGAGATCGGTGTGCAGGGTAATGTGGCTGATAGTCTGGTCTTTGATCTCAGGGGGGATGGTGCCCTTGGCAACTTGCCTGTCGAGGTTTTTGGTGATCGTTTGCAGGGCTTTTTCGAGTGCTGGGGCCGCAACGTCTATCAGGTTTACGGCGTAGCCGTGTTGAGCAAATACGTGGGCAATACCATTTCCCATGGTACCCGCGCCAATGACCGCAATTTTTTGCATGGTGTAGTGATTTGTCAGAAATGAATAAGCCACTAATTTAATGAAAATTGGGGTTACGTATCAATCTCCGTAACTCTCATCTTTTCTTTTAAAGTCGCCACGTTTCCAGGCCTGTATAAACTGGGCCCAGGCAAGCGGGTTAAAGATATTTTGTGGAGGGGGCTGACCGGCATAGTAGAGATTCTGTGCCTGTTTGTTGAAATACTGGTTCACGCCTTCCCTGCCATCGACTGGCAGGAAACGGGCCATGGCCCTTAACCGGGCATTGCTGGTATTTTTTCGGGCTACTTCGTAGGCATCATCGGGGATGTCCATATTGGCGAAGGCCCGTTCAAATTCTTCCCTGGAAAGATAAGGTTTGATGATGGTTACCGGCAGATAAGTGGTATCTTCTACCATTAGTTGTATCAGGGAGAAGCTATTGCCTTTGATGTTGGGTGGTACCCGGTAATTTTTATGTTTAAAGCCTACGGCGCTGAAAGAGAGGGTATCTCCTTTAAATACCACAATGGAGAAAATACCGCTCCTATTGGAAATGGTACCTCTGCCCTGACCTCTTACCATAATACTTACAGCGGGAATGGCCCGTAAGCTGTCGGCAGTCATGGTAATACCTGAAATCTGTATAACGCTGTCTCTGAATTCCGCGATCTGCGCTTTCAGCAGGAAAGGAGACAATAGGAAAACAACTAAAAGTGACAGTATGTAGGATCTTTTCTGATGCATGCCGGTCCTAAGATATAAAAATTTATTTACGTGTCTATATGCAGTTGATCAGCTGCACCAGATTGAAATTGTAAATTAAAACCCAATTGGGTTAACTTTGTATCCTGGATTCAAAATTAACAACAATTTATGATCACTAAAGAGCAGGTTTTAAAGGCCCTGAGCAACGTAGAAGAGCCGGATCTGGGGAAAGATCTGGTTACGCTGAACATGGTAAAAGATATAGAGATTGACGGTAATAAAGTGAAATTTACCGTGGTGCTGACTACCCCGGCGTGTCCGTTGAAAGATATGATCCGGAATGCCTGCGTGAATGCGATTCATATGCTGGTAAGTAAGGAGGCGCAGGTAGAAGTTGTCATGACCGCCAATGTAAACACCAAAAGAGCTGGGGGGCAGGGTATCCTGTCTAAGGTGAAAAATATTATCGTGGTGGCTTCTGGTAAAGGGGGCGTGGGTAAATCTACCGTAGCAGCCAACCTGGCCCTGGCTTTGGGCAGGGATGGCGCAAAAGTAGGGCTGATGGACGCCGATATTTACGGACCATCCGTGCCTATTATGTTTGGTTTGCGTGGAGAGCGCCCAATGATGGTGAATGTGGATGGTAAGGGCATGATTCAGCCGATAGAAAAATACGGCATCAAAGTAATGTCTATTGGGTTGCTGATCGATGAAAGGCAAGCCGTTGTATGGCGTGGCCCTATGGCCAGCAGTGCATTGAAGCAATTTATTACCGATGTATTCTGGGATGAACTGGATTACCTGATCATAGACATGCCTCCCGGAACAGGTGATATTCACCTGACCCTGGTGCAAACTGTGCCTGTGACCGGTGCCGTGATCGTTACCACGCCACAGGACGTGGCCCTGGCTGATGCGAAGAAAGGTATTGCCATGTTCCAGGGACAACAAATCAATGTGCCTATCATTGGTTTAGTGGAAAATATGGCCTATTTCACACCTGCCGAGCTGCCGGAAAACAAATATTATATTTTCGGTAAAGACGGTGGTAAACACCTGGCAGATGAAATGGAAATTCCATTCCTTGGCCAGATTCCGCTGGTACAAAGCATCCGCGAAGGTGGTGATGCCGGGGTGCCTGCTATGATGGGTGAAGAGAAAGCGACCCGCAAAGCATTCCTGGACGTTGCCGGCACCGCGGCCCGTAGTATTGCCATGCGCAATGCCAATGTAGCGCCTACCAAGATTGTGGATATTATAGTTTAGCTTAAAGCATAAAGCAAAAAGCAGAAAGCTATTATAGCGAATGACCCCTGCAGTTTTAAATATCGGCAAGATCATTTGTTATAATAGCTTTCTGCTTTTTGCCTGGGGCTTTCTGCTATTAAAAAATATTTTATCTTTCCGCTTGATGATCATAATCACAAAAAGAAATATCTTTAATTTATCTGCCTCAAAAAAAACCAACATTGTCGGTAAACCACAGCTACCACAGTGAATATTTAAAGTTGTTTTTCAATAATAGGTAATCATAATATGTTTAAAGCAGCGTCAATGCTTAAGTTTTACTTAACTTTGCGCCCCAAATTAACCGACTATGAATCGACAGGAATTGGTGAATCTGATTAAGGAAAAGCAATCCTACCTCTGTGTAGGATTGGATACAGACATACAAAAGATTCCAAAACACCTGCTTTCTCATGCAGATCCGGTGTTTGCCTTTAACAAGGCGATTATTGACGCCACAAAGGATCTTTGTGTGTCTTATAAGATCAATACCGCCTTTTATGAAAGTATGGGCATCCGTGGCTGGGAAAGTTTGCAACGCACAGTAGAATATATCCCTTCCGGTATATTTACCATCGCAGATGCCAAGCGTGGAGATATTGGTAATACTTCCACTCAGTATGCCAAAACATTTTTTGAAACTTACAAGTTCGATGCGGTGACTGTAGCGCCTTATATGGGAAGAGACAGTGTAGAACCGTTTTTACAGTTTTCTGAAAAATGGGCGATTGTACTGGGATTAACTTCCAATGAAGGCAGCCAGGACTTCCAGCTGCAACCCGTTGGCGACGGATTTTTATTTGAGAAAGTACTGAAAACCTGCATGGAATGGGGTACTCCTGATAACATGATGTTTGTGGTAGGTGCTACGCAGTCTTCTTCCCAGCTGGGATATATCCGTAAACTGGCGCCAGATAACTTTTTCCTGGTACCAGGCGTGGGAGCACAGGGCGGTAGCCTGGAAGAAATTTCCCTGCAAGCCATGAATAAAGACTGTGGCCTGCTGGTGAATGCCAGTCGCGCTATCATTTATGCCGGTAACGGAGAAGATTTCGCTGACGATGCGAGGAAAGTAGCCCGGCAATACCAACTAGAAATGGCTAGCTATCTGAACAAAATGGTAGCTGCGGCATAAATTTTTTTAAAGGAAATTGGTATTTGGTTGTTGTGTATAACGGTGACTGAATACCAATTTTTTATTTAAAAACACAGTTCTTAGCAGTCCACCACGGTCTTATACTAAAACTCAGCTGTCCTGCTTTTACCGCTGGGTCCTGGCTGACCAGGGAAACGACTTCTGCACTGTCTTTGCAATCCATGATAAAAATGCCCCTTAAAGCGCCATCATCACCGAAAGGGCCTGCCACCAATAACTTCCCGGCATTGGCCAGCTGCCGGATATTTTGGAGATGCCCTTCCTGCAGCTGTGCTGCCAGCGCAGTATCATTGGTCCGGTGAGCGCCCCTTTCCAGGAAAACCATCCAGTAACGTTTTAGATCATAGCTGGCGTCAGGATTTACTTTTGGAGGAAATATTTTCAGCGCCGCTGATTGTAATGGCCTGGGGTGAAATGATAACATCACGATGACTAAAAATCCCAATAGCAACAGCGCAGGTAGAACTTTGCTTGCCATAACTCCCGATTTTGAAGGAAAGGTACGAAATTCCCGCTTTCCACTTATTTTCTTACATTGAGTATCCTAAACCTGTAGTTCATGCAACAAGATTTGTTTCAGTCACCGGATTATTTTGGCGTAGATGAGTTGTTGAAGGAAGAGCATTTGTTAGCCCGCGATGCGGTAAGGCAATGGGTGAAAAAAGAAGTATCTCCGATTATCGAAGATTATTGTCAGCGCGCCACTTTTCCCACGCAGATATTAAAAGGATTGGGGGAACTGGGTTGTTTTGGTCCCACTATTCCGGCGGAATATGGCGGCGGTGGAATGGATTATATTTCCTACGGTTTAATGATGCAGGAATTGGAGCGTGGTGATAGTGGGGTTCGTTCCACCGCGTCTGTACAGGGTTCGCTGGTGATGTTCCCTATTTTTACTTTTGGCAGTGAAGCGCAGAAGCGGAAATATCTTCCCAAATTGGCCACTGGCGAAATGATGGGCTGTTTCGGTTTAACAGAACCAGACCACGGTTCTAATCCGGCCGGTATGCTCACCAATTTCCGTGAAGATGGTGATCATGTAATATTGAATGGCGCTAAAATGTGGATTTCCAATGCGCCTTTTGCAGACATAGCAGTAGTTTGGGCCAAAGATGAAGCCGGCGTAATTCGTGGGCTGATCGTGGAAAGAGGCATGGAAGGATTTTCGACCCCAGAAACAAAAGGAAAGTGGAGTTTGCGCGCCAGCGCTACCGGTGAACTGGTGTTTGACCAGGTACGGGTACCAAAAGAAAATATTTTACCTGCCGCCAAAGGATTAAAAGGCCCTTTAACCTGCCTTTCCTCTGCCCGCTATGGTATTGCCTGGGGAGCGGTAGGCGCTGCTATGGATTGCTATGATACCGCACTGCGTTACGCAAAAGAGCGGGTACAGTTTGGCAGACCCATAGGTGGTTTTCAGCTAACCCAGAAAAAGCTGGCGGAGATGATAACGGAAATCACCAAAGCGCAATTGCTCAACTGGCGTTTAGGTATGTTAAAAAATGAGGGCAAAGCCACGGCTGCACAGATTTCCATGGCCAAACGAAATTCCTGTGAAATAGCTGCCAACATTGCCCGCAATGCCCGCACGATCCTGGGCGGCATGGGTATTACCGGCGAATTTTCCGTGATGCGCCACATGATGAACCTGGAAAGTGTAATGACTTACGAAGGCACCCACGAAATACATTTACTGATCACCGGTATGGATGTTACCGGTTTAGATGCATTTAAATAACAATCGATACAGAGAGCAGCGCTGGTAGCTGCTCTTTCTCTTTAAATATCATGACGAAATTATTTTTACTGGCAGGTGCCTTGTTATGCGCCACTGCCGTAAAGGCGCAGCAATCGCCCATGAAACTGATGGCCTGTGAAGGAAAGGCGCAGGGCACTTATTACATTGTGAAATATCTATCTGCCGACACCACTTCCCTGCAACCACGCATTGATTCCATTTTTCATGTTATTGATCAGTCGTTATCCCTGTACAAGCCGGGATCCGTTATTAACCAGTTTAATGAAACCGGCCGGGTGCAGATGGATGCGCATATGAAGGCGGTGATAGAAAAGGCTTTATCAACGAATAAAGCAACTAACGGCCTGTTTGACATTACCGTGAAGCCATTGGTATACCTGTGGGGATTTGGGGTCACTAAACCGGGCTTTAAGGGCGTTCCGCCAACAGACAGTATTAAAGCTGCGCGGACGTTGGTAGGTTCCCGTTATCTCCGGGTAAAAGGGAACGAGCTGTATACTATAAAGAAGGGCGTACAAATAGATTGTAATGGTATTGCACAGGGATATACCGTAGATGTAATCGGGCACTTCCTGGCATCGTTGGGTATTGAAAACTACCTGGTGGATGTAGGAGGGGAGTTATGCGCCCATGGACATAATCACCTGCATAAAGTGTGGAGTGTGGGAATAGAAAGACCATCGCCCGGCGATACCACCTACGAGCCTGTGCAGGGGCTGGTAAGACTGCCCGATAAAGGGATAGCTACCAGTGGCAATTACCGCCGTTTTTTTGACCTGGGACGTACACGCTTTGCGCATACTATTCATCCGCTTACAGGGATTGCTCTACACAATAACATCATCAGTGTAACGGTGATTGCGAAAGATTGCTTTACTGCCGATGCCTTCGATAACCCGTTAATATTAATGGGAGTAGATAAGGGGATGGCGTTTATTGACAGGCACCCGGAGTACGGACTGGAAGCTATTTATATTTATAAAGATAAAGACGGAACTATCAAAGAGACTTTCAGTAAAGGCTTTAAGCAGTACATGGAGTTCTAAAAAAATGTCCCATCCGCTGTAATAACGGATGGGACCCTCGCTCACATTTCTCACAGTATATTGGTAATCGGATGTTAGTTCAGGTGGAACTTCAATCCTATGTTGCCTTGTACGCTGTTGAAGTTGGTAATATCGTTGTACTTGTACGGTGCATAATTGTAGCGCACATTGGCGTTAAACATCAGTGGCGACGCCTTGCCAAACGGCACATTGATACCAATTTCAGGGCTTACCAAAAATTGCCAGCTATTATTCTTCTCCACAAACTCACCCCAGTACTTTTCATAATTCATACTGGCAGCACCCACGCCCACTGTTGCATATGGAATAACGGCAGATTCAGGTTTAGTAAAAGCATAACTTACCGTTGCCTGGATCGGAATTACCTGTAACGTGCGTGTTTGCACAGCCGATACATCACCTTGTTTGTCAGGATATACGGCGCGTGGCAGTTTCTCATAAAAATCCTGGTAACCGGAGCGTAAGCCTACGGACCACTGGTTATTCAACATATATTGTAACCCGGCGCTCCAGCCACGGAAGCTGGTTTTGTCGGAATAATCCTTTAACGAGCCAAGGGGTTGTGCAATGGAGTAATTGACATCCACTGATAAAGGTGGACGAACCTGCGCGGATACTGCCTGGGCAGTAAAACAGCCTGCAAAAACCAATATCCAGTTTATTATCTTTTTCATCTTCCTGTCAGTTTAAAAGTTCGTGATCAACATTATTTGTTTGTCAGGTACGGTGATTGGGCGAAAGAAGCCTGTACCATGGAATCGATATTATCGATGTTCCATACACCTGAACCGCGCCAAAGGGAATTCCACACGGCAACAAATTTGTCGTTTTTCGGATTTTTAAGATCGAAAGCATCGATGGCTACCTGTTTCTCATTTACGCGGTATACCGTGTAATAAGAGGGCCAGTACCAACCACCACCGGGGTAGCCCCAATAACCAGGGTCCCAGTAGCCCCATCCACCCCACCATCCTGGATTCCAGGAGATAGCGCTGTAGGAATTGTCGATGCGGGTAAGATTAATGCCAAGGTCTGGTTTCGCATTTTTACTCACCAGTGTGTAACCTTTTTGCTGCATCGCAGCAGTTACAGACGCAATCAGTTTTTTGTCGTAATCAGTCAGCGCTTTTTTAGCGCTGTCGCCAGCCAGTGTCAACACCGCCACCGAGTCTACTATGCTAAAAGTTGAATAGGCTTTGAAGTTGGCGGTACTATCGTGATTGGTAATATAGATCCGCGACTCCTCATTGGTCATGTCTTTCAAAGGATCTTTCCGACAACTGCTGAATGAAACCATCGCCACCACCACGGCAGCGGCACTGAATAAAAACAATGTTTTTTTCATGTCCGAGCGTATTAAATTTAAAAATAGATTCTACAAGGTTAACCTTCATGTATCCAAACAGGTTTGAATTCCTGACAATCATGTTTCCGTTGTATTCCTTTCTTGAACGGTTTAGATAGCTGATTGTTACAGGAAGTTTAGCTGTGGAGTGTTAATGAAATCTTAAAGTGAAAGAAGGGCTAACAAATTCAGTTATTAATAAAGTGCATTAAACGATAATAGATCTTTTTTCTAATTCATTTTTTAACTGATGTGAATTTTCAAATAAAATGCTGTCGATGCCAAACTCACGCGCAGCAATAACGTTGCGTATGTTATCATCGATAAACAATGCTTGCGCTGCAGGTACCTGGTAACGGTTGAGCAACAACTGATAGAATGCATGGTCGGGTTTGCGTATTTTTTCTTTGCCGGATACCACGATGCCATCAAACCAATGAAGCGAGGGATAGATGGCCCATGCAATGGGGAATGTTTCGTTAGACCAGTTGGTGAGCGCATACAATTTATATTGTCCGCTTTCTTTCAGCTGTTGTAATATATTTTTGGTGCCTTCTATTTCACCGCCGAGCATTTCCTCCCATCTGCCGTAGTAGGCGCGGATATTGGTTTCATGCTGTGGAAAGCTTTTTATCAACAGGTTGGTGCCTTCTTCAAGGCTTCTGCCTTCGTCTTGCACTTCATTCCAGTCGGATGTACAAACATCGCGCAGAAAGGCTTCCATTTCTTCTTCGGAAGAAAAAATTTTACGATAGAGATGACGCGGATTCCAGTCTATCAATACTGCGCCCAAGTCAAAGATAATGGTGCTGATAGTTTGACGCATAGATGGAGATATGGTTTTTAAAAATTAGAATCAGTCTAGTAATTCATCCGCTGCATCTTCCAGCAATTGCAGATCTACTGAATCGCTGCCGGCAATGCCTTCAATAGATCCCCTGATATGAGCGGCGTTGAGCAATACTTTTTCAAGTTGTTTTTCGCGGGCCTTCCAGAGTTTTTCCATGGCGTCGCGTTCCCGTTGAATAGATAGTTTCATGGCCATAAATCCTTCCCGGATTGCTTTCCATTGTTCGGCAAACTCGCCACCGGTAAGGTATTCATAGAGCATGTGCATTTTATCGCCTTTGTTTTCCTGGGAGCGGAGTTTGCTGGAAATTTTGATGATGCCATCGCGCAGCACGTGTGCGAGTGCCTTGGCTTCGGCGAAAGTACAGATCCATACGCCGTCTTTTTCACCAAAGCGTTCCATGTCTTTAGGCATGGTTTGGGTAACGAGAATGGCTACTTCCACACCCTGGCTGCGCATATCGGCTTTGAGTTTTTCTACCCAGTCGCGGGTAAACTCTTTAGTGCGTTTACTTTCGTAGATGATGCGGCCACATTCCTGGCCATATTGGTTTCGTACCAGCTGGATACAATCCGCGCCCCGCACGCCTTTGCCCACCGGCGTAATTTCATCGAAGGGGAAATGAGTGCGCAGCATTTCTTCTAATACCAGTTCCTGCGCTTCTCCTTGCAGTTGAGTAGAACCTTGTTCTGCTTTACGCTTCATTTCTTCTGCGAGTTTGCGCTGGTCGTCGAGTTGTTTTTCCAGCTCTTTTAAGCGCATATGGTATTCGGTATCTTTCAGCGCGTTGCGTTCTGCTTCTTCGCGGCGTATTTTATCAGCCAGTTCTGAGCGGGCTTCCAGCAGTTTCTTTTGCAGGTTTATTTCCAGTTCCTGTTCCCTGGCTTTTAGTTCCTGTTCCTTTCGCAGAAATTCGAGCTCGTGTTTCCTGGCTTCTTTTAGCTTTTCTTCCTGTTCCAGGTTGGCTTCTTTCAATACTGCCAGCTGGTTGTCGAGATCGGCGGTGATAGATTTGCGTAACTCGGCTTCCAGGTTTTCCTGTAGTCGTTTTTTCTCCGCCAGTACACGTTTGGTGACTTCTTCTTCCTGTTGTTGTTTGAGCAGGTCTATTTGACGGCGTTCCTGCGTCATCCGGTCTTTTTCCGACTGGAGCGTATCTTTTTCTTCCTGGAGGGCTTTCAGGCGTTTACGCCATTCACCTTCCATTTTACCACGCATTTCTTTTTCGATATCCGCTGCAAAGGCATCCTCCATGACAAATTGGTGCCGGCAACTGGGACAGGTAATTGATGTTCCCATAGTATTCAGTAAAAAAATTACGTAAAGATAGGGGATTGGCAGCCGGAATAAAAAAGGAAGGGATTTTCACCGCCTTCCTTATCATTCAACGTTAAGAAAAACAAACAATAGGTAAGAGGTTTTCCCGGATAGCAACCAGGGTAGGGATATGCATGTAAATTCAGCCATTATTGTTAGCCGCATATTAAGCGGAGGTTAGTTAATTGTTAAGGATGATATGTATAATTTGTATAATAAGTTTAGTTGATCGTTAGTTCGAGATGGGAATAGTAATGGCCAGGAGAACCGGCGGCAAATTTTACCGGTCCTTCCACCAGCAGGGAGCCGTCGGTGGATCTGATGCGGATTTTGAGTATTTAACCTATCAACTGGCGGTAGTTGCGGGAATACAAATGGCCCCATCCAGGCTTGAAAAAGTATATGGGCCATATAGTACTTTTTTTACAAAGAGGTTTGACAGGGAAGGGAAAGACCGCATTCATTTTGCTTCTGCCATGACGATGACAAACAGGTCGGAGGAAGGTAACAAAGAGGATGCTCCCAGTTACCTGGAGTTAGCAGAGTTTATCCATAACACCAGTTGCGCAATTAGAGAAGATTTGCATCAGTTATGGCGAAGGATCGTATTCAATATGACAGTATCCAATACCGATGATCATCTGCGCAATCATGGATTTATAATGACGGTTGGTGGTTGGAGATTGGCGCCTGCCTACGATTTAAATCCATCTATAGAAAAGTCCGGACTGTCTTTAAATGTTGATTTGGAATCCAATGCGCTGGACTATGATCTGGCATTCAGTGTTGGTGAGTATTTTGATCTCACCCATACGGAAATGAGTAAGATAGTACGGGATGTAAAAAAAGCTACACAACAATGGGAAAGCCTGGCAGAAACGCTAAAAATACCACGTCAGGAGAGGACGCTCATGTCGCCGGCTTTTCTGACTAACTAAGCAAGGCATTCCGTTTTTGCTTGTGTTTATATTAAAATTGCCATAAGGACAATCGATAAATCTTAAGTACGTTTTATCAGAGAACGGGTTAATAAGATTTAGCGTATAGATGGGATCAAGTAGAAAACTTGGGGGATTGTCCGAAAATTGTTTTTTTTGCAATCTAATTAGATAGGACACCGTGGATAAGAATTTAAATCTTCTCTTAGAAGCCCTTCTTCCCGAGGGGATTTTGTAT
>NZ_VIWO01000006.1 GCF_007829335.1 Chitinophaga polysaccharea | reverse complement strand
AATCAATATATTTCTCCACCTGAAACGTGGATAAACGCCCGATAAATACCAAAAATAAAAAAAGGGCTGTACCATTTATTTATGATACAGCCTCTACTCCTCATCATTATAAAAGGCGAAATACTATTCCGCTACAATGATCTTTCCACTCATGATCTGTTTGTGCGTACTCGTTTTATTACTGTAAATACTATAGATGTATATGCCTGCTGGCAGATCGCCGGTTTGAATAGTGCCGCTATTGTTAAACAATTCCCGCTTCAGCATTTTACCATTCACATCGTACAGTTGTATCATGATAGCGCCTGAGCTACTGTTCCGGATATTGACGGTTTCCCCTCTGTGTACTAAAGTAGGATATACTTTAATATTGCCGACAGACGAGGTACTTTGCTTACTCAGCATAGGACTCGTATCCGGACAACCGGTAAAGGAGAGCTCTCCTACTGAAGTCCAGGGATTACCATTTACTTCCGAAGTAGCAGTGAGCTTCACGTATTTCGCTTTTACCGTAGGGCTGAAAACCACATCCTGTGCCGCCGTGCTGTTCACAAAGTTGCCGGTGGCTACCTGTGTCCAGTTAATGCTATCTGCACTTACTTCCACCTTGTAGGCGTTAATACGGCCGTTTACCGCTGCCTGACGCGGTACGTAGGTAAGCTTGCCCAGGTTGTAGGAGCCGCCCAGGTAGATGGATATATAGTGCGGCATGGGCGCTGTACTGTTATACCATTGTGTATGCCAGAAGGTATTGATATCGCCGTCAATGGCATTGGTAGCAGGTGCATTTTCTCCAACGGTTTCCTGGCTGTCGAACGTCGATATTCTCAACTGTGTACGTGGTATCGGTGTATTACAGGCGGATGTTGCAGGAGGTGTACCCGGAATACCTACGCCAAAGCCACCGAGGCCGGTATTAAAGGTGGCGGAAACATAATAGATGGTAGCGCCTTTTTTACCGCTGGAATCACGGCTTATTTCGAAGGCGCCGGCGCCATCCGGGTAAGGATTGGCAGGCGTTACATTGCTGATGTTACTGGGCACTTTCACGATCTTTATGGTATCCCATGATTGTGCGGTAGCTGCTGCCCAGCCTTGTTTTTCTGTTTGGTTGTAATAAAGCGTTACGCTCACTCTGCCGGAGGCATTGTTGTTAGCGGGCGTTATTTTCACCGTTTTAGAAGCCAGGTAATGTGCGGCCGTGCTATCCCAGAAAGGAGCGGCGCTGCTGCCGGCCCTGTCTATCTTCACGGTGGTACATCCATAATCGAAGCTGCTCAGGTTCTGTATTTTGGCGATGATTGCTCCGCTGGTGTCTGAGAAGTACACGGTAGCATTAGGCCCGAGGTATTGGGTGGTGCTGCGGTTTAACACGCTGGCCACCGGCGTAACACTGGGTTTGGTATTAATGATCAGGTTGGGCCTGGTAGATCCGTAACCGGGTGCGTTAAAACTACAGCCGGCGCCACTGGTCTGACGTTGGAAGGCGGTAGGATTAGCCCCGCTAACAGATATGGAAGCTACGAGGTTATCGCCCTGGTCGTTGCCATCGGTATTATTGTAGCAGGATTGGATGAGCAGGTTCGAATAACCATCCCAATAGAATGGTTGTGAGAAAGGTACCTGCACCCAGCCGGTGTCTGATACGCTGATGGTGCCGGAGTACACACTGGTCAGCGGACTGCTGTCGAATACGGTATTGGTGAAAGATGTCTGTGGTGTGAGTCCCACCGCTACGTTGAAGTTCTGGAACGTGCTGGTAGTGGTGACGGTCCGGGAGCTGACATGATAGGAGATAGCATTGATATATCCTTTCTGTATGCCTGCTGCCCTTAGTTCACTGGCAGGATAAATGGTTTGTGCTTTCTTATCTGATTGAGTACCGTTGAACGGACTGGAAGCGCTTCCGCCGGTGGTACCGTTACCGTAGGTCAGATTTACGAGCGCCGTATCTCCCACCGGTGACGCATCCGGATAAGTGATATCCACACGGGCTGTTTGTGCAGATGGATTGGCCATCGCATTGGTGGTGCCATTAACGCTGAAGGTAAGCAGGGCATATTTACTGGAAGGATCTGTTTTACTGCCATACACCCTTATCGTCACCGTTCGCGGCGCTGTTTGCCCGGAAGCAAAAATTACGGTATCGCTGGGCGTGGTGAAGTTGCCGTTGGTGGTTATGTCAAAATCAATTCCCCTTTTGGCTGAGGAGGTGGAGCCTACTACCAGTTGTACGTTGGCATTGCCGGTGGGTGCGGGGCTGATGGTTAGGTTCACGGGGTAATCCGTATACGGTTTACACCCGGATATGCTGGTGCCGGCAGCAGTAGTACCAATGGATGTAGTAGCGAAGGAGATCAATGGTGTAATGGCATTATTTAGTTTGGTGCCAAAAACGCCCCTTCCATAAAAGCTCACCCTTAATTCGCTACTGTCGGCGTTACCGTTATTGTAAACGAAGAGGTCTGTAATATCTGCTATCGTGGGAAGCCCTATGGAATATAGTCCCCAGTCGCTCATGGTTTTATTGCGATAATACACGCCACGTGCAGTAGCCAGGTATACGGTTTCGTTGGTGGCATAGCGATCTTCCAGCAGGCGGATCACATTTACCGATGGGAGCGTGCCGCTGATATCCGTGTAAGTATTGCCTTTATCGCCGGAGCGGTATACACGGCTGCCACAGGCCAGATATACCACATTGGTATCGCTGGAAATGGTGGTGACGCTGGCGGATACGTTGGTGGCTGCCGGTGCGGCTACACTGGTAAAAGTAGGCATGGCGGCAGTAGCGTTGTGGGAGCTGTATACTTTCTGATTGGTAGTTACATAGAATACCACATTGGCATTGACATTACTGACCTGTAACGCATTAATTTTCTCTGTCGCATTGGCTATCTTTTTCCATGTTGGAGAGGGGGCAATGATATTGGAACTTCGCCATAAACCGGTATCTGCGGCAAAGGCGATGTTTACATTTTGCGGCGTAAATTCAAGTTGCATATTGTTGGTACCGGTAAAGGGCAGGTTGTAGGAGGCATCACTGCCGGTAACGGACCTTCTTTTGCCGTTGTAATAGTATACCTGGCTATTATTATTGTAGTCGAAGTTGGAACGTGCGCCCCAGTCGCCACCCCTGTTGGTAAACCAGGGATTGGTAGAATATTTATAATACAGCTCGCCATTGTCCTGGGTACCGATGCTGATCATATCTCTCCTGATAGGGCTATTGGAGGCATGATATACTTCCGTGGAGGAAAGCCCGTCGCTTTTAGGTGTCCAGGTGGTGCCGCCATCGGTGGAAAGCCATACGCCGCCATCGTTGTAGTTAAACAGGCGGGTATTATTATAGGGATCTACTTTTATGCCATGCATATCCGTATGGATCACATAAGCCCAACTAGACTCCATTTGTGTCCAGGTACTGCCGCCGTCAGTACTTTTCCATACAAGGTGCCCCACTACATATACGGTATTGGCATTGGTGGGATCGCCGCACATGGACCAGTTGTAGTTACCCTGACCGGTAGTGGTACTGGAGTAGCCATTGAGGTTGGGCGAAACGTCGCCTTTTACCTGTGTGAAGGAGGCGCCCCCGTTGGTAGATTGGTAGATAACGCCTCCTGCAGAGCCGTTATTGGAGCCTACCATGCCCACATATACGCGGTTGGAATCGGCACGGGTAACGCCCAGCCGGGTGCCCTTGGCGCCATTTGCCGGCAGCGTGAGGGTAGTGGCCGTCCAGGTATCTCCCATATTATTGGACGTATAAAAACTACCGTCCATGGTAACGGCAAACAGGGTGGTGGTATTAGTAACAGCTTTGAATACCATGTCGGTGAACTGGCCACCCACCAGTTGCTGCGTCCAGGAAATGCCGCCATCCGTGGTTTTCCAGATACCATCATTGGTAGCGGCCACCAGTACATTGTGGTCTGTGGGCGACATCAGCAGTTCCACAGCCATACGGGTACCAATGCTGCTGTTGGCCGGTAACCACGACTGCCCGCCATCTGTTGTTTTGTAAACGCCCAGGGAGGTGCCATAATAGTTGGGATCTCCGGTGCCCAGGTAAATGATCTGGTCGTTGGTATTGTCGATACACACGGACGCGCAGGAGGCTTTCGGCAGGTCATCGGTACCCTGTAGTTGCCAGGTATTGGCGGTGTCGGTACTTTTCCACAATCCCCATACGCTGGTGGCATAAAGCGTACCGGAAGTAGTGGGGTGAAACTTCATCTGTGTAACGCGGCCGATACCATTGATCTGACCGGAAGAGTTAATGGGAAAGAGCACCGGCCCTATATTCCGCCAGCTGCCATAATTTTGGGCAAATGCTGCCGATGATAACAGCAGGCAGGCGGATAAAAGTAGTAAGAGATATTTACGTATATACATTTTAGTTATTTCTGGTTGATGGGAAAATTATTTTTGTGCATTGGCTATGCTTAGTAGCGCTGCTGAGAATTGCCTGTATCTTTTTTCTCTTTTTCCATCTTGTCTTTGGCCTGCTTCGCATTAATGTTGCTCTTCAGGTCTTTTTGCTGCTGCCAAATACGTATCTGCTGGTCCTTGCTAAGAATAGTACCATCAGGTTGTACATAGGGAAGTACCTGCCTTCGCCACCACTGATATTTTTTATATTCAAATGCATATTGCTGTCCTTCTTTCCTTTCTTGAGATTCTTTTCGTTTAAATAAGCCAAGGAAGCCGCGCTTTCTTTCAGAGTTATTCTTTACATCCAGTATCTCATCTTCTTCCACTGGTAATTCTTTTCCTTTCCAGTAGTCATTAAAGGATTTTTCAATGACAAAAAAATTGACATTCGGATCATCCATCATCTTGATCCAGTCAGGAGCTTTGGTACTTTGGCGGGCATGTTGCTGCGCAGGTGATGCTATGCCGGAAAGCAAAAGCGCCACCAGTAAAACATAGCGCCACAGCGGCCTTTTTACGGATTTTGTTTTCATTTATATTGGTTGTTGTGGGTGGATAAATACAATTTTCAAAAGGCCAGGAAATACCGGTCGTCTTTTTCATAGATCACCGGCTCTAACTGGTAAACATTTCGTATGTTTCCAGGTGTAAGTACTTCTTCCCGGGGGCCCTGCGCTATTAATTTCCCCTGGTGCAACAGCAGCAGGTTGTCGGCAAACCGGGCAGCGATATTTAAGTCATGTACCACGCCAACGATCAGCAGGTGGGGTTGTTGCAATAACCGCTTCAGCAGTTCCATTAGCTGAAACTGGTAATGTACATCCAGGAAAGTGAGTGGTTCGTCGAGGAACAGGTAGCGGCAGGTATCGGGAATGGGCTCCCATATCTGCGAGAGGATACGGGCAAAGTGTACCCGTTGTTTTTCTCCCCCGGAAAGGCTCATATAATCCCGGTTGGCCAATGCTTCCAGGTCGAAGAGCTGCATGGCTTCCCGGCAGTACTGCATATCCTTGTGACCTGGATTTTCCCGTACATGGGGATATCTTCCCATGATCACTACTTCCCATACCTTTAATGGAAACGACAATTCCTGGTGCTGAGAAAGTGATGCGCGTATACGGGCCAGCTCCTTACATCCAAATGTGGAAATGTTTTTATCAGCATATAGAATGGTACCTGAAGAAGGCTGGATTTGTCCGCCTATCGCTTTTAATAGCGTGGATTTTCCCGCGCCATTGGGACCTATTACCAGGTGCAATTTGCCGGCATCCAGTTGCATATTTACAGATTGCAACAAGGGGCGCTTGCCTGCCAGATAGCTCAGATCAGATACTACCAACATCAGTAATAATATTTTTTTCTCCTTAAGAGATAGATGAAAACAGGTACACCGGTAACAGAAGTAACAATACCAATAGGCAGTTCGGCCGGCCGTAACAATACTCTCGCAGCAATATCGGCCAGGCTCAACAGGATGGCGCCAGCCAATGCGCTACCAATAAACAGGTAGCGATTGTCGGCCCCTTTCCAGATCCGCATCAAGTGAGGAACTACCAATCCTACAAAGCTGATCACGCCGGAGAAGGAAGTGACCACGGCCACCATGATAACGTTGATGACCAGTATCTCTCTTTTGAGCCGTTGAACAGCCACACCTGCCAGCATAGCTTCATCTTCACCGAGTATCAGCAGGTTCAATTGTTTGGCATAGGAAAGTGAGCGCCAAAAGCAGATCGCCAGTACTATAGCAGTAATGGTTACTGCATGCCAGTTGGCGCCGGAGAGCGTGCCCAGGTTCCAGAAAGTAATGGAGCGGGCTTGTGGATCGCGGGCCAAATATGAAAGAAAACCAGTGCCGCTGAGGAATAGTGCATTCACCGCAATTCCCATCAGCAACAGGGTTCCAATGGCTGCTTTCCCGGTCTGTTTTTTTTCTGATAAACCCAGTACCAGGAAAGTGGCTACCATAGCGCCAACCGCTGCCGCAATAGGCAGGGTCCATTCTCCGGCATTAAAATGCAGCGATGCTCCCAATACGAAATAGAGCGCTGCCCCAAAAGCAGCGCCACTGGAAGTGCCTATCAGCCCCGGTTCCACAATGGGATTTCTGAAAAGCGCCTGTAGCAATACCCCGCCTACAGACAACGCCGATCCGGCCAACAAACAGAAAAGCACCCTCGGTAAACGTATCTCCATAAAAATGCGTTCATGTAAGGAGAGATCGCCGTGCCTGGAGATGGTTTTACTGATAGCATCCACTATTTCACCAGTACTGATATTAACGGCGCCATAACAGGCAGATAACAATACTGTTATTATCAATAATGCTATCAGGATCGGGTACACGCCGTGATATTGTTTATTTACCTGCATGTATTAGTTTTTGAAACCCCAACACATTGGCGCCTGTACGTGGCCCGAGGTATACCATGTCGTGTTCTTCTATCCTGTAGATGCGATGATGCAACGCTGCTTTGGTGCCCGAAACACCGGGCAGCTCTTTTATTTTTTCAAAAGTACCCAGCCGGTCATAACCGAAGTCGGTGAGCAGGATTACATCAGGATCTGCCTGCGCAATGAGCTCTGCTGATACCTGCTGCATGCCCTTGTCGCCCTGGATAGGAATACGCCCACCAGCCCATCCTATCAGCTTAGCGGCTGTACTTTTTTGGGTAAGTGCCAGGTAGATATTCATGGCACGTCCGAAGTGAATGATGACTACTTTAGGAGTATCGGTATATTGGTGTGCGTTTGTTAATGCCTGATTCATTTCTGCATCCAGTTTTTTACAGAGGCTATCGGCCTGTGTTTCTTTGTGGAAATAAGCGCCCAGCTGCTGTATCATGGCTTTGGTTTGCGCGATGGTGAATACGCTGTCCATAAAAGTTTTCATAGGGACTTTCATTTGTTCCAGTTGGCGCATCACATTTTCCGGCCCTATATTATTGTCGTGTATCACCAGCGTTGGATTTTGTGCCAGTAGTCCTTCTGCACTTAAGGCGCGGTGATAACCTACGGTAGGTAATGCTTTGATAGCCGGAGGATAGGTGCTGGAGAGATCTACTGCTACCAGGTTCTTTTCTGCTCCCAGGGCATAAATCACTTCGTTGTATTGTTTTGATAAACAAACAATACGGGTACTGTCTTTATGCTGTTGGGTCTGATGACCAAATCTTCCGCAGGAAGTGAGCAGTATCATCACCCATGGAAGAAGTATCGTTTTTTTCATGACTAGAATTTATAGTTGAGATTAAAACCGCCATACCAGTTGGCTTTATATGGACCGGGTAAATAAATATTGGGCGCCGTGCCGCTGAAGTTGGCATTCAAAAATACCATGGTGTAATACCGGCTGCCTGTGAGGTTATTCCCACCAGCAAATACATCCAGCTGAAAATGCTGACCGATAGCATGACGGTAACCCAGTTTGGCCTGCAATAACGTATAGGCGTCTGCATAATGCTGGTTGTCGTAAGTAATCGGCATCTTGTCTACAAACTGCCAGGTAGTGTTCAGGTAAACGCCTGATTTGGAGATGAAGTCTACCCCTGCATTCAGAAGGTGAGGAGGTACACCGGAGGCCTTGTTGCCACTGTAATCAATGGTTTTGGTGTTGTTGTTATTATCGCTCCGGAACTGTTTATAGGTGAAGCTGGAATAGGTATAACTTACAAATGGCCGTATGAGAGAGAATACCTTCTGCTGTAGGGGCTGTATCGTGTAGGCTGCTTCCGCCTCTATACCACGGTTTTGCTGCCCGCCGGCATTGGTGGTCATGGTATACAGAACGGTACCGCTATTGTCTGTTACTGCCTGTGAGGTCAGCTTATCTGTTATCTCCATATCAAATACTGCTACCTGGAGCGATAGCTTTTTTTGCAACAGGGTGCCTTTGGCGCCGGCTTCATATTGTATGGATTTTTCGGGCCGCAGGCCTGTATTTACCTGGCTGATTTGCGGAATAACTACCTGTCCGGATGTAGGCGGTGAGTAGCCTTTGCTGATGCCGGCATATACCGACACCTTTTCATTCAGCGATTTCAGTACACTGAACTGCGGCGTAAGCACCGGGGTAAATGTTTTATGGCCCGACTGGTCCTTATGTGTTGGATTGGCGCTGTTGGTGAGGCGGTCGGTGATGCCGTATTCAATGTAGTTATTGCTTATGCCGGCGGTGACCATAAATCCCTGCGGCAGTTTTAATTCCCATTGTGTGAAAACGTTGTATTGCATGGCCGACAATTCGATGTCCCCAGTGAGTGCGCCGGTGATATTATTAGACAGCCCGTAGCTTTTTTTGAAGGAGCTTGTTTTCTGAAGTTCAGCGCCTATGGTGCCACTCAGGGTAATAGTTTTGCCGGTGAAATTGAGCCCGAAAGCAGTGCGGGCGCCTATATTCTGGGCCAGGTTACTGGACAGTCCTACAGCGAAGGCCTGCGATTGTTTATATCCCGTAAACCAGGCGCTGGTCAGGTTGTTTACCTGTGTGGAAAACTGGTAGTGATGAGAGAGCCCGGCGCGATAAGATTCGAAGGCTACATAGCCTTTATTTTTCAGGTAAGGTACCTCCCCGGTATCTTTTCGCTGTGCAAACTGTATGCTGTCCAGTTGCCCGGCCAGCTGGTCGTTGGAATTGTTATAGGCCGCATACACAGAGAATGTTTGTTTATCATTACTGTGAAAATCGCCGATAAAGGAAACAAAATCTTTTTTGGAGCCGCTTTGAATGCGGTAGCTGTCGTAGTTCTGATGGCCATAGTTGAGCATAACGGACGATTTTTCGTCGGCATATTCTACCCGGGTGTTGGTTCTGAAGAGGCCATAGCTCCCGGTCAGCGCTTCCTGCGAGATACGGGTGCCGTAGGTAGCTGGTTTCAGGGTATACATTTTTAATACGCCACCGATACCGCTGCCATACAGGCTGGAAGCGGGTCCTTTAATGACTTCCGCTTTCCCCAGTATGGAGAAATCAATATCATCGAGGATGGTGGTACCTTCTGCATCGGTAACTGGGATGCCGTTCAGGTAAGCCTTATAGCCGGTGCCATTAAAATTGGTGCCGTTACCATATCCACGGATAGTAATGCGCTGTCCACCGGACATGGTTCTTTTTTCCATGTGTACACCAGGTACCAGGTTCAACGAATTTTCAAGAAAGAGGCCGTCGTTGCGGTGCAGGTCCTGACGGGTGAGTATGGCTACCGATTTAGGCTGTTGCAGGTTATTGTCCGACTTGCCGGCATAAACCTTTACTTCATTCAGGTTGTAGGATGCGGCGGTAAGCCCGATCATCAGTTGTGTACTGCTGTTTTTAACGGCAATTGTTTGGGATTCATATCCCATGGCAGTTATTGTTACTGTGCAGTTGGAACAGTCTACGGTGAAACGGCCACTTATGTCTGTGGAAGACAATAGTTTGCCATTAGAATACAGGCTGGCGCCTTTAATCGGCGTTTGGGTGTACAGATCATATACGCTACCGTGTGTTGGCTGTTGGGCATAGCTATGGAGTGACCATACTGTTGCCAGTAAGGAATAGACCAGGATTTTCATCAGGGTGTTAATTTGGGTTTTGAAAGAAATGTAACGTGTGTACAATGCCGTTAGGCATAGTCACGTTATAGCCGGGGAGTAAATTTTTTCATTGTTTATATGTGATTTGGTTTAATTACATGGATAACAAAATTAAAAGTTGATAAAGGCAACTTGTATCAGTTCACTTGTTCACAGTAAAGTCAGGTTCACGGAGTCTTTTGGTTTACAGAAATATCTTTTGTGCGCTGGCACGTTACCATTACATTAGTGCTCAAGTTTCTCTTCTCGTTGTGCTGATGTATCTTGCCTGTTATAGGGTTACTTTTCCCGTGGTACTCAGGTATTTTAAACAGGATTTTTACGTTGATTATTTAAACTCGCTTCAGAAATTGGTCGTTCGTATTTCGTATCTAGATAAAGTTAATAAAAAAAGTTATCTGAATATCCTCTTTTTTCCTTTGTTTATTTTTTATGACAATAATGCGCGGTTTCGAAAAGCGATTATCATATAAATGTAATCGACTGTTGGGGTAGGTATTCTCATTGTTATCACTTAAGAGGAAGTTTCACATAAAACGTTGCTCCTTCACCGGGAGTGCTTTCAAACCAGATAGCACCGCCATGGGCTTCGGCGATTTGTTTTGAGATGGCCAGTCCCATTCCGAACGGCCGCTCCCCGCCGGTGCCGGTTCTTTTGGCTTCTGTAAACAGATCAAAGATCTTGTTGCCTATAGTGGCTGGTATGCCAATACCCTGATCCTGTACAGATACCGTAACATGATCCGGTTCGATTTTGGTGTCGATGCCAATGTTGCTATTGTGCGGACTGAATTTGATAGCATTCGACAGCAGGTTGCTGAATACCCGCCATATTTTTTCCCGGTTGATATTGAGTGTCAGCCGTGTGGTTTGCAGGTCAATACGTTGTTGTTTTTCCATGGCTTTGAGCCGCACCATATCAACGGCATAGCGCAACAGTTCACCGAGTTCTACGGGCTCTTTTTGTAACTCATATTGCATGCTGTAATATAGCAGATCATTGATGAGGGTCAGGGAGCTGTGTCCGGATGACTCAATCATTTTCAGCATGTTCCGGTCTTTTTCCTGATGATGTTTATCAGCCAGCATAATGGCACAAAGGCCGGTGATAGCGCCTATGGGGTTTCTGAGGTCATGGGCCACTACTTTCATGATCCGGGTATTTTCTTCATAACTCTTTTCCAGGGCTTTGAGTGTTTCCACGGTCTGATGGTTTTTTTCTTCTACCTGTTGGTTGAGGGTAATCAGTTCTGCTACATTCCTGCGGGAGCGTTGGAGATTTTTCCAGAGTAAGAAGAGGATTAGGATTGTTAGTATAGAGAATATAACGGCTGCTAAAAGATATGCGGTTTTGAGCTGATTGTTTTTATGGAGGAGGGCTATCTGGTATTGTTGTCCTGCATCCCTGATACCGGTTTCCAGGTCGGCTTCTTTTAACCCGGCCTTTACATTATTCAGCGAGTCCCGGAGCTGGTAATAGCGTTGACTATAGTGATAGGCGCCGGCCAGGTCCCCGATGGCGTCGTTGTATCGCCATTTCAGTTCACGCCATCTCAATCTCACATTATCGTTTGAAACGCTTTTCCCTCGTTGAAGACGGAGATCTTGTTCTACCTGGTCGAGCAGTGCCGATGCTGCGGGCAGGCGGCGGTTGTCGAGGTAGAGCCGGATCAATTTGATTTTAGCCGTTTGGGCATCTTCCATAGCGGCACCGGCACGGTCATTGAGCCGGATACTTTCTTTAAGGTATTGTTCGGCCATCTCGAAATTTCCCGTCTTGGCATATGTACCTCCCAGGTTGCCGTATACCACTCCCAGTGCGGTTTCCGCAAATAACTTTTTATCGGGGAATTGAATAAGCGCTTCCTGGATAAATTGTTCCGCTTTTGTGTAATAGAAAATGGCGCTATCTGGCATGTTGGCTCTTTCAAAACAGAGGGCAATGGAGTTCAGGGCTGACTGGGGATGGAGAAAGCGATTGTCGAAATCACGTGGTGCGCCGGATTTACAGTGCTGGAACTCCGAAAAGGCTTGCTTGAAATGAACAATGGCCTCCTGGTACTTTTCCTGGAAATATTCTGCGAACCCTAGTTTGTTGCTGAACCGGCCGTAGTTGCAGGTATCCAGGTATTTTTGTACAAACTGCCTGCCACTGAAATAGCTCTTATATGCTTGCGCATATTGTTTGGCCGCCATACTCAGGTCTCCCTCTGAGTATAAGGTGCTGGCATATTCCATGGAATACATCTTTTCCTTGCCTCTCAGTACAAAAAACATGCTGTCCAGGTTTGCCTTTGCCAGGGGAATATTTTTGGTATAAAAGATATACAGGTCGGCCAGGTGGTTGTATTTTATCCAGAGGTCATAAGGACCAGGATTCTTAAGCTTTGCATATGCAGAGTCCAGGAAATGAGGAACGTCGTCCATTTGCCCGGCGACGAGCATACTATCTACAATCCCTGAAATGGGATTAACAATCCCGGGATGGTCGGAATTAGTCTTTTGTTGTTTACAGGCAACCATCAAAAGAAAAAAAATCACGGCCAGGCATACAAACTGGTATCTGGTAGGTTTGGCGGATATGGTGCTCATGCCTGGTACGAACATTTGGAGTAAAATAAGTATCAAAATTGGGTTGATATATAAATATAACAAATGTTAGCGTTCCTAAGTTCATAATTTATACGGAAACTTTGCGGAGGTTGGGGAGCCTTGAGGATACATTTTTCAATGCCTGGAAATTCCCCGCAGGTATAGTTTTCGAAATATTCTCGTTTATCTTTGCTGCGTGAAAAATATTATTATCGGCTTATTATTCGCGATGCTATGGGCATCAGCGTCTGTAGCAACAAAAATAGGAATCCACTCGGCTCCTCCGTTGGTGCTTGGCAATGTCCGTTTTTTTATTGCAGGCTTTGTCTTACTGGGTTTCTGTTACCTGGTAAGCAGGGATAAACGGTATCGTATGCCTAATGGCACCGAATGGCGGCAGCTGGCTATTTTCGGGTTTTTAAATACTACGGTTTACCTGGGGCTATATGTTTATGCGATGAAATACATTGCTGCGGGCATTGGAAGCCTTGCCACTTCGACTAATCCGCTCTTGATTGTATTGCTTTCCTCTTGGCTGATGGGTCGCAGGCCTGCAAAAGGGGAAATATGGAGTATTGTAATCGGGATGGCAGGTATCGGGCTGGCCACCTATCCTTTGCTCAACGGCGGTGGTACCAGTTTACCCGGGGTGGCAGTATTGATGACCAGTATGGTGGCAGTTTCCTTTGCCAGTGTGTACTACGCCAGGGTACAATGGACGTTGCCTAATCTTTTGATCAATGGCTGGCAAGTAACCTTGGGCGGTCTTTTCCTGCTGCCATTTACCCTGCTGTTCAGCGATTTTTCATCCGTACATGTGGATGCCCGGTTTATTTATTCGGTGCTATGGTTAAGCCTGGCGGTATCTGTCACCGGTTTGATCTGCTGGTTTTATTTATTGAAGATAGATACCGTAAAAGCGTCTCTATGGCTTTTTCTTTGCCCGCTTTTTGGTTTCTTTTATGCCTGGTGGTTGCTGGAGGAACCTATTACCTTATATACCATAGCCGGTACCCTGATGGTGATTGCCGGGTTGTATATCGGGCAGCGTAAAAAAATAATTCGGAGCTAATTACCCTGTCGGGCAGGTAATCTCCGCATACATGACAGTACAGGATAGTTGTAAAATCATTTCTTTCTAACTTAGGGTAGCACACAGATAAGGCTATTAGAAGACCTCAGATTTTTCTCATTGTTATCAATATACTGATATAATATTCCGGCGATCAATATTTCACGTTATTAAATTCCGTCTTATGAAACTTTATGCAGTTCTTTTTATGGCCGCTGCCGTTGCATTTTTCGGGTGTGGGAAAACGACTTTGCAAAAGATAGCAGTCGCAAAAGTAATGGCAACACAGCAAGCCGTTGTATTTCAAAGTACAGATATTCCTGTAACGAGTGTGGCGGCATCATCTGCTCTATGGCCGGCAGCTGCGCTGAAAGACAGTAATGATGCAACTATATGGAGTTCCAATACCCACACCAGTGCAAGTGTAACTGAATGGGCAGCTTATTGGTTTAGCGGCTTTGATAGTGTCAACTATATAAAGGTCCTTCCCCGCTACAGTGGTGCCGGTGCTCTAGGGTTTCCTGTAAATTTCAACATCTATACGTCTAACGGAAGTAGCTGGGTGCTTGCAGCTACCGATACCGCTTTTCCTGCGCCCCGGCAGGGATGGGTAATATTACCCCTGCCGTTCACCGTTTATACCAATGGTATTCAGATCGTTGCCACAACGCTGGGGAAAGACGATGTAAACAATTACGTATTCCAGCTGGCGGAGGTTAGCGCCGGATTCGATACAAAGTTCGATCATTTTAAGTTCATGGGTAATAATAATGTCTATCAGCAAAATGAGATCAGGAATGTTGGCTCAGGTGCTTTTAATCCCAATAAAATGACCAACTGGAATTATGATGAAAGGAGTCCCCTCATAGCAGCGCAACCCGGCGGTAACAGCAATATATACGCCCCCAGCATCCAGGCTAATGGCGGCGCATGGAATGTTTATTTTGGCGGCTGGGATGGCACTACGGATTATCACGACCGGATATCCGTTACGGTTACCAATGACAACTTTCTTACGTTTAACCCGCATACATTGGTGATCGATAAGGGGGTAATGATACATATGAATAATGAAACGGTGATCAAAACATCAGATGGTATCTGGCGGATGTTTTATACTACTTATGGTGGCTCCCCGGCCATTAATAAGCCTGGTTATGCTACTTCCACCAATGGCGTAAACTGGACGCCCTCTTCAGGAAATGCCGCTTACCTGCTTAATATGAGTGGATATGCCAACTGGAATAATGCGGATGTAAACGGCTCCAATGTGATGTACAATGAAAGCGGGACCTACCATCTTTACTTTAACGACTTTAATTATGCCAGTACCGGGCATGCTTTTGCCGTTCATCATGCTACCAGTACGGATATGGTGAATTTCTCCTATACCGGGGATGTGTTGAGTGAGGCTTTGATAGCCCAGGATGTTAAGAAATTTACCTACAACAGCAACAGTTATTACCTGATGGCGATGCATATTAACAGCAACCAGCTAAGATACAGTATTGGTACAAGTCCTGTGAATTTTGCCGCTAGCCAGCAACTCACTACGAACCTTGGTTCGGCAGACCAATACATCACTGCTGCAGGGTTTGTAATGAAAGACAACCGGCTGTATGGTGTATTGTATGGCGCAGGGCCGGTATCTACACTTGATCATAACGCTATCCACGCAAAATGGCTACAGAAGAAAGTGCTTTTTATCAGTGACGGCACCGGGGCGCAATGGGGAGATATAGAAAGAGCCTATGGCCCAGACAGGATTAGGTTATATATGAATACTAATATCGAAACAGGGCATTTTTATGTATACGATACAGATGGATCTACCCTGTTATATACCAGTCCACAAGTAACCATGCGTTCGGGAGATATATGGGAATATCGCCCATAGTGTACGGACTGAGGTTCATCTTAGCGAAAAAATACAATCTTCTTCTGGTGGTTATCATAGCCAATAGGGTAGTTCTTCCAGAGCTGCCCTATTGGCTATGCCTTTTTTGATGGCAGCTGAACCGCCTGATGGCATCAGGACAGTGCAGGTTGCCATAATGAAAGGAACGCTATATTTTATTAAACCAATTTCTTCGTACTATGAACAGTAAAACCATCTTCCCGAATATTTTTATCGGTTCTTTTTTAATCTTTACAATGAGCGCCGCAAGGATAAATACGGATTATGCCGCGCACAGGGAAGGCGCACTACTGGCCTTACCGGATACCACTGGCGGTGAACACTATTACCGTGACCTTTATACCGATACCTGGGTAGCTTCCGACGCACTGGGACGAACAATGCCTGGCATTCAGGAAGCAGGGCCTGTAAAAAAAGGGCAGCAACGTGTAGTGGGGATATTTTATATCACCTGGCATAGTGATGGTAACGCCAATGTAAAAAGTCCCTATACTGCAGATGTTACCAAAGTACTCACACAAGCCCCCGCTGCCCGTACAAACGCGCAACATCCACTTTGGACGTATGGGTCTTATCACTGGGGAGAGCCGGAGATGGGTTATTTCCTCAGTAAAGATGAATACGTCATCTGGAAAGATATGTCGATGCTGGCAGATGCAGGTGTGGATGTACTGGTAATGGATGTAACCAATGCCGTGAGATATTGGGAGGAGTGGGAGGTACTTTTTAATACAATGCAGAAAATGAAAGCAGCAGGGAATAAAGTACCAAAGTTTTGCTTTTGGGCATTTAACGGCGATGTGATCACAGTGGTACAGGATCTTTACGACAGGATATATAAAAACAACCGCTTTAATGACCTATGGTTTTACTGGGATGGTAAACCTTTATTATTAAACAATGGCAACCCGGAATATGATGCCAACGGGCGGGGCGCCAAACAGCCTAATCCTCATTATGATTCTACTGCTAAAACAAATGTAAACCATCCACATTATGGCGATCCTGACTATACGGAACCTATTTATAAAGATTATACCAGGGAAGTGAAGAATTTCTTCACACTGCGCAGCATGTGGTGGGGATATTATGAGTGGGCGGGCAAACGTTTTATAGGTACAGAAGATAACTGGAGTTTTGGCTATGACCTTGGTAATGAAAAGGTAAAGGCCATGGGTACAGACAGCCTCGTGTCCAGGCATAAAGGGAAAAAAGAGGAAGCTGCCGTTACGCCAGCCCAGCACCCCGCCAGCCTGATAGGCAAGTCCTGGTCAAGAGCCAAAGGCGAACCACCCCTGAATCAATATGATCTTCCCGAATCCACCTATGTTCCCTGGTTAAAAAAGACAGTGACTAATCCCGAAGGCTATGGTATTTATTTTCAGGAAAGATGGGATGAAGCCCTCAAAACAGATCCCCCATTCCTCTATATTAACGACTGGAATGAATGGACTGCCGGGAAATACCAGCCGGAAGGCGGTAAAACAACGGCTTTTATGCGCCGGAATAACCCATACTTTTTTGTAGATCAGTATAATGCTGAATTTAATCGTTCTATTCAGCCCATGAAGGATGGTTATACTGATAACTATTATATGCAGATGGTACAGAATATCCGTCGCTACAAAGGCGTACGGCCCATACCTGAATTGAAAGGATTATCCACGGTGAAAATTGATGGAGACTTTAAGGAATGGAAAAATATAAAGGTAGAATACCGGGATGCAAAAGGGGATGTTGTTCACCGGGATAACAACGGATATGGAGGCACCCATTACAAAAACGAATCAGGACGCAATGACATCGTCACCAGTAAGGTAATGGTAGATCATGGAACTATTGCCTTCTATGCAGAAACCGCGGGCAAGCTATCTTCCCATACAGATAATAACTGGATGTTGTTGTTGATAGACGCTGATAACAACCCTGAAACCGGTTGGCATGGCTACGATTATCTTATCAATAAACAGGTAAAGAATGAAAATACCACCACATTGATGCATTACGATAAAAACCATCAGTGGGTGGAGGTATCCGGTTTGCCTTACCGCTATGCAGGGAATAAACTGGAGTTGGCCGTTCCACGGAAACTGCTTGGCCTTACCGGGGACAAGTTTACATTTGATTTCAAATGGAGCGATAATGCAGTAGACCTGAAGGACCCGATATCACTATGTACCGATGGCGATACTGCTCCTAACAGAAGGTTTAATTACCGTTGTATATGGAACAGATAGCAACGCTTGTATATAACGGAAAAAAGCCCGGCAATAATAATATCGCCGGGCATTTCATTTGGCCGTTTCTCTTGTTCGTACGGTCTTTTCGGCTATTACCTGCTAATCCAGCCATCCGGGATTCTGCCAGTTTTTACCAGTAAGCTGAAACACTTTGTTTACTTCCGACTGGTCAATAGGATACATTAAAAACCTGTCGGTGGAAGATCCTCGCCCGGTAAACTTAAAGCGGGTGTAAATCAGGTCTGTTCCGCTTTTGGTGATGCGCATACCGGTTACAAATTTATCCGTCTTGTCCAGGATTTTCCAGCGGCGCACATCAAAGAAGCGATGTTCTTCAAAGGCCAGTTCCACACTCCTTTCATTACGGTATTTTGTCTCGAAAGCATCTTTAGACAAGCCTGCTGGAAATGCCGGCATACCCGCCCTGCTGCGTACTGCGCTCACAGCATCTCTTGCGCTCATGGAAAAATTGCCGTCGGTTACAGTTACATCGGGACCAACTGATTGATAAGCTGCTTCTGCAAAGTTCAGGTACAACTCTGCCAGCCTGAATAAGCGGATAGCGCCATCCGCATTATTATTCTGATCTGATTTGAAATTGTTGAATTTCCGGAGATAGTAGCCGGTACGGGTATACTTACGGTTGTTAACAGAAATACCTTCTGTACCGTTTACAAATGTTTCTACTTTTTTCCCGGTGGGCAGATCCAGGTAACGCAATGCTCCATTGTAGTAAACAGAGGCATAGAAACGTGGGTCCCTGCCGCTGTATGGCTTTTGAGGATCATAACCGGCTGCCGGGTTGATAATAGGCTGTAACCTGTCGGCATCTGAATAGCCCAGGAAAGGCGGTTCCCCATTGGCCATTTCATACCGGTCTACCAGCTCCTGGGTAGGGCAGGGGCCTGCTTTTTCCATACCTCCTGTGCTGGGCATACCGGCATATTTCCAAACTAGCATGGGCACGCCCACCTGCAAAATGGTTTCCTTATCCCTGGCACGCTGATCATTGGAAGTAATGAAATGATACAACGCATATCCATTTTGTGCGATGCTGCCATCGGGCGTTTCGTTAAATAGCTGGTAGTCATTTGCGAGGCATTCCGACAGGGCTTCTGCAGTGATAGTTTTGGCATTGTCCCACGTATAGGTGCCGTCGGCCCATAAAGGACTAGCTGCATACGTAACAGCTTCTGATCTGATAGCATAGGCCACGGCGCGCGACATAATCCCATATTGGTTGTCGTAGATGCCCCAGGGAAATCCATTCCTCGTTGCCGGTACCATCAGGGCGGTGTCGCAATCTTTCAGGATGAAGGTGACTACTGTGCTGAAGCTGGCCTTTGTATCCTTGGAAAAATCATAATTCACTGGTAGCGGCTTGTCAAACAACGGTACGCCGCCATATCTTTTTATTAGTTGCAGGTAGTAGAGTGCGCGCAGTACATGTGCCTGTGCTACCCAGGATGCCTTTTCCTCGGCAGAGGCAATCGTCTTCGAAGCGCCTATATTTGCCAGGAAATAATTGCATTTGCGGATACCTTCATATAAGCTTCCCCACGGACTCCCATCTTCCGAAATACCGGCGTAAGTCTGGGCGGTAACGCTGCCAGAATACCAGTTACTGTATTTGGAATTGGGGGTAATATCGTCGGCATCCTGCGCTTCATCGGAATAGGAAGCGCGATCCATATAAGGTGCGGGACAATAGCCATAACAGGAATTCAGGTATCCCCTTACACGATCGTAATCATTAAACACCTCGCTCATGGTGATACGGCCGTCGCTCGGCAGATCCAATTGCTTCTGGCAGGAAAAAAGGCCTGCAACAGCTGATAATATGATGATATATTTTTTCATACCAATAATGTTATGTTAATTAAAAACCTACGCTCACACCTATGTTATATACCTTGTAAACAGGGAATGCAGTGTATCCGTCGCCTTCCGGACCAAAGTCGCCAGACTTCATATGATGCCAGGTAAACAGGTTCTGGCCACTCAGCAGTATCCTGATCTTATCCGCGCTGATACGCCGGGCAACAGATGCAGGCAATACATAGGATAGCTCAATATTTTTAAGCCGGATGTAAGACCTGTTATAACTGAAGAAATCATTGGCTTCATGGTTTACCGTTTTTTGTAATGATAATGCGGGATAGCTGATCACCTGGTGCTTATCATATCTTTCCTGGGTCCAGGCATTGGCGTGCAATGCACCAAATACGCCATCGTAGTCTGTTTCGTATACTCCTTGTCCGCCATAGATAGAAGAGAATTCACCTACTCCCTGGAACAGGAAGTTCAAGTCAAACGCTTTGTAGCGTATGCCACCGCTGATAGCATAGGTGGTGCGTGGTAACATGCCGCTGCCAATGGGGGCCTTATCACGGTCATCGATGATGTTGTCGCCATTCAAATCACGGTATTTAAGATCGCCTACGCGGGGAGTACCCATGCCATAGACTAAGTGGCTTTTCTCTATTTCATCTTTTGAATTAAAGAAACCGTTCCCATTACTATAATCTACGAGGTATCCGAATTCCTGTCCGAAAGAATATCCTTCCTCTCTTTTCCTGTAGGTATAGTCCGCTGTTCTTACGGCTTCATTCCAGCTGATAATGGTGTTTTTCTGATAGCTCAGCATGGCGCCCAGGGATATAGTTAGATGGCGGTTGATGTTTTTAGTATAGTTCGCCGTTATTTCATAGCCTTTATTTTCAAAGATGCCGGAATTTGTCTGGGGATAGTTATCCAACGGGATACCCTGGTAGAGTGGTATTTTGGAAGAAGCGCCTACCACCATATTCTCCATCTTTTCTTTGAATACATCTACGGTGATGGTCAGCGCGCGGAATAATCCCACGTCGATGCCGGCATTTTGTTTGGTAGAGATTTCTGCCTGTATTGATGGATTTCCCACCTGGTTTTCCTTAATGAGATACTGGAGATATCCGATGGGGCCGCCACCACTCATCGTTACATTATCCAGGTAGGCAAAACGGGTGAGGCCACTTTGATCGTTACCGGTTTTACCCCAGGAGGCGCGCAGTTTCAATTGGCTCAGCCAGGAGAGTCCTTTCATAAAATTTTCGTTGGAGAGTTCCCATCCTGCTGATATAGCGGGAGTAACTACATACCGGCTGCTCCTGGCGTATTGTTCAGAACCGGAATAGCCTGCGTCCAGTTTTATGAAGTACCTGTTGTCGTATGAATAGGCTGCTTCCACACCCGAGCTTACCCTATTGTAGGGCAATAATGCAGGAGAACTTACATCGGCTTTTGTAAGATTCTGATAAAACATATATCCCAATCCGCTGATGCGATGTTTGTTAAATTCCCGTTTGTAATTCAGCATAGCATTATAGGTGAGATGATAGTAATAGGAGCTTCCCTTACTATACGCAAGAGGGGTATTATTGTCACTTCCTTTTTTTACGAATGCCAGTGTATCAGGATTATCTGTCCTGATCCAACGCTCATAGTTTTGCGTGGTAGCCAGGCTGCCAACTGCGTTGGTCTGGTAAGCGAAGGTGCCTGTTAAGCTCAATCCTTTGGAGAGGAAGCTCAGATCCACATCCAGTCCCACCTGTGAAGATATATTGGTAACGGTATGCCGGTAATAACCGGAACGGTTAAGCATGCCGTAAGTAGGTGCATTAACCCTCTCCGTGGTGACCACATTCCCATCTGGTGTAAGCGGACCATAGGTAGTGGGTGGCATCTGGAAAAGACTGCCATATATAGTCGCATTACCGGAACCGGGAGTACGTTCTCTTTTGATGTTACCGCTTAAACGTAAAAATCCTTTGATGTACTTATTGAGGGTCATGTCCAGGTTAGTCCGATAGTTTACCCATACATTGTTGGCGTTGGAATTATATTTGGTCTGATCCGTTTTAAACTGTCCACCCTGGTGCATTACATTGATATTGGAGAAGAACTGTACCCTGTCATTGCCCGCTGATAAGTTTACCGCCACGCGCTGCATAAAGGCAACGTCTTTCATGTATTGTTCGTACCAGTTATTATTAGGGTATAGTTGTTTATCTGTTCCGCTGCGGTAGCCGGCTATTTGTTTTTCAGAAAATAAGTAATAATCGCCTAACCCATCATTAAATGCGGCCTGGTTCCGCATGGTGGCATAGTCGGCGGAATTGTAGAAGGTAGGTTTGGTAGTTACCTGCTGGAAAGACTGGTCCATGCGGACGTTTACTTTCAGGTTGCCTTTCTGCCCTCTTTTTGTGGTAACCACTATAATGCCATTGGCGCCTTGTATGCCATACAGCGCCTGTGTGGAGGCGTCTTTCAGTATGGAGATGGATTCAATTTCACTGGCGGAAATATATTCCAATGTCTGGTTGCTGTTGTACGAGCAGATAATGCCATCAATGATTACCAGCGGACCATTTTGCCGGGCGGAGGAAATGCCTCTTACAAAGAGGTTGGTGTTAGACCTGGATAGTTCGGAGAATGTTTCCATGGTAGTTAACCCTGCCAGGCTGCCTGCCAGCGTTTGAGTAAGATTGGCTACCGGCGATCTTTCCAGTATTTCGCCACTTACAGTTGATACCGCCCCGGTTACTTCCCCACGCAATTGCGTGCTGTAACCCAGTTGCACTACTTCATCCCGGTGGAGTGCATCCCGTTGCAATGTGGTGTCTTTTGCGGGGGTAGCAACCCGCTGCTGCGCCTGAAGCGTTGCATCCTGCGAAGCAATCGAAACAGCCGCAAAGATGAGTATGATATGGATAGTTAATTTAGCTCTCATGTTTTTGGTATTACAAGCATTTACGAAAGTGTTTACTACCAACCTGGGTTTTGCCAGTTATTTCCGGTAATGGCCTGCAGACGGTTAGCCTCCTGTAGCGGAATTGGGAGAAAGAGAAATTTATTGGTGTAATTCCTGCGCTCCGTTTCACGTACCGGCCGCCGTTTGTATTTAAAAATACCATCGGGATTGCGGGTAATTTCCATAGCAGTGACCCACTTGTCTGTTTTAGAAAGATCTCCTGTTGGTGTACACCAGCGACGTACATCAAAGTAACGGTTCTCTTCCATGGCCAGTTCTACTCTACGCTCACTATGTACCCGTTTGATCAGCGCAGCCTGGGATAAGCCTGCGGGCAGATCAGGCATGCCGGCACGTGCCCTGATTTCATTAACAGCAGCCGTTGCCTCTTCCAGCTTACCTGCTTCTGCGGCAGCTTCCGCAAAATTGAGGATCACTTCTCCCAGGCGGAAAAGTTTCCAGTTGGCGCCACCTACGGGGTTATCATTACCCGCATTGGGGTGCTGGAATTTTCTTTCGAAATAGCCGGTGCGGGTAGCTTTTCTAACGGATGAATGAATGCCGGTTTGTGGCTCGCCCACATAGGTAGCAATCACCCGAACCCTGTTACCTATGCTGCCAGGGTAATTTTCAAAGGATGCCGGCGTTTCGTTGAATGTCCACCAGGCTTTTCTTTTGGAACCATTGTAATAGATGGAAGCATAAAAGCGCGGGTCGCGGTTTTCATAAGGCTTGTCAGGGTTATAAAGTGTGTTGGCAGTATTGTAATTGGGTTGCGTATGTTTCTCATCTGCATAGGGATTATCTGTGTCGAGCACAGACAGTCCATTACTTGTTTCATAAGCGTCCACCAGTTCCTGTGTAGGGCAGGTGCCTGACTTATAACCATCCTGTGCCCCAATACCATCGATATCCCATATGTTTCCCTGCCCGTCCCTGCTCTGGTAAATAGTTTCCTTATCGGTCGGGTTGGAAGTATATGCCATTGTTTGTGTGAAATACTCATTATACAGGGCGGTATGTACATTCTTGTTGGGGCCAAGGTAGGCTTCATCAGCAAGATAAATCTGCGGCAGGTTTACCTTGTTGTATAACTGGTATCCATTTGCCCGGAGATTAGTGAGTGCTGTTTTGTTGATGGTATAGGCTTCCTGCCAGTAATCTTTTCCTGCATTATACAAGGGGCTGGCTGCAAACAGGATCATCCGGGATTTTATGGCTTCGGCCATGGCTTTGTTGACCCGGCCAGCTTCTCCGCCGGTGGTGATCCTCCAGGGTAGTTCTGCTGTTGCGAGGGCCGCATCACAGTCTTCTATAATGAATTTCACGACATCGTAATAGCTTGCCCTGGTAATTTTGGAGAAATCATCTGTAAAGTTACGGGGCTCGCGCTCTATGGGTACCGCAGCACCATACCACCGTACCAATTCTGCATAGTAATAGGCCCTGAGTAAGTGCGCCTCAGCTCTCCACCGGTTACGATCGGCCGGATTGGTAACATTGGCGCTGTCAATGCGGCTTATAAATACCGAGCAGTTACGGATAGCGTTCCAGTATCGTGCCCAGTAATCACCGTTGCCGGCGTCTGCACTGATATTAACAACAGGGTGATTGCCAGCGGAAGCGTCGCCGTTATACATGCGTCCCGCCATGATCCAGGGTTCTGCTTCTGCATCGGTATCCCATGCCTCATCGCTCCACACCACGGGACCCCGGCTCCAGAAAAAATACCTGGTGCCTTTTGCCGGCATATTATCATAACAGCTGTTTAAAAATGCGCCTACCCTGGTATTATCTGCAAAAATGTCGTTCATTGAGATCTTGCCATCCGGCGCCATATCCAGGGCCCTCTTACACGCGCCCATGGCCAATAGCAATAGTAGCAGTAAATATGTGTATATCGTTTTCATAATTGCTTTATTGTAGTATTAGAAGGTGGCATTGAATCCGAAATTCATCATACGTGTTACCGGATAGCCAATGCTATTAGTTGTTTCAGGATCAAGATGCCCCATCTTCAGCTTATCCCATGTAAGCAGGTTTTGTGCGCTCACGTATAGCCGTACAGCTTTTATACTGGCTCTCTTCAGCAACCCCGGGGGAAGTGTATAGGCTAGTTCTATATTTTTGAGGCGGAAGAAGGATCTGTCCATAATAAAAAAATCATTCGCCGTATGATTAGTATTACTTCTTGTACTCAGCGCCGGATATGTAATTTTTTCTCCCTTCGCATAGCGCTCTGCTGTCCAGGCTGTTTTGTGGTAATCAAAGTAGGTACCCTGGATAATATATTCATATACCCCCTGGTTAGCATAATTCGAGGAATACCTGCCCACACCCTGGAAGAAAACAGTGAGGTCAATACCTTTGTAACCCAGCGCCAGCATGGCGCCGTAAACGATACCCGGGATGCTGGTATATTTGATGGGGGCTAAATCTTTGTCGTCCACTACGCCGTCTCCATTCAGGTCAATATATTTGAAATCGCCTACCCGCGGGCTACCAAAACCATAGACGGTATGCGAGAGGTATTTGTCAAGTTCTTCCTGGGAATTAAAATAGCCGTTCCCGTTACTGTAATCAATTTTATATCCCCAGCTTTGTCCCAATGAAAAGCCGGTTTGCCGGTACCTGTATGCATAGGCTTCGCTATTAATGGCTTCATCGATAAACTTCACGGTGTTGTGATTATAACCAAAGTTGCCCCTGAAATTGAGATGAAGGTTCCTGGTAATACTTTTGTTATAGGTTAACTCAATTTCAAATCCTTTGTTATCTACCTCGCCCATATTGATTCTCGGGATTTTATCGAGCGGCACACCCTGTAACTGTGGGATCGTGCCGCGGCTTATCAGGATATCTGAGCGGTTTTCAATGAAGTAATCGAAGGTAATTCCCAGGCTGCCCAGTAATTCGAGGTCTATGCCATAGTTTTGCTTTCTGGCCAGCTCCCAGGTGATATTTGTATTACCCAATAATCCCTGGTTAACCCCTTGTCCCATTCCCAAACTTCCCAAAGGGCCGCTACCCATGGTAATGTCACTCAGGTAGAGGAAACGGTCGCCCCCCATTTTATCATTACCCACTTTACCATAGGAAGCCCTTAATTTCAGGTTGGTCAGAAACTGATTTCCTTTCAGGAATTTTTCATTACTGATTGTCCATCCTGCTGATACCGCAGGGAAGAAACCGTAACGTTTACCCGGAGCAAATTGCTCCGAGCCATTATACCCCATGTTGATTTCCGCCAGGTACCTGTTATCATATCCATAGGTAGCCCTTGCGGCTACGCCTACTACATTAAACGGAATCTCTCCGGACGGGGATTCCCAGTAGTCGCGCTGTGCCAATACCATACCACCCACATCATGTTTGCTGCCGAAAGTCCTGTTATAGTTGATCCCTCCCTGGATGTTAATATTATACCGCGAGTCGGCTCCTTTGGTCAGGGAAAGCCGGTTTTCACCGGAGCGTTTTAATGCATAGTTTAGCTCATCTGTTTGGTAGTTGACCTGCGCCAGGTAAAGCTGTTCTGTTTTAAAACCCTGTACGGCAGTTGTTGCTTTGGAATCATAGGAAATCATTCCTTTCAGGCTAAGACCTTTAGTGAACGTTTTGCTGAGATCCCATTCCAGTCCCAGTGTGCTGTTTAGATTGGATCTTACCTCGTTCCTGTAGCCAAATCGGTTCATAATTTCAAAGGCAGAACGGTCCAGGTAACCAGGATCTACGATCTTTCCGGCAGGCACACCAAATCCATCTATTGTTGTAGGACCCGGGGTAATCGGGAGGATGGTTTGTGCCTGGTAAATAAGATCCGTTATCATCCAGTCGGTGGAACTGCCGGGATATAAGCCTGCGGAGGGCATATTTACCTGTTCTATATAGGTGCCGGTATTTAGAAATGCTTTGAGGGTAGGCGTTATTTTATAATCGAGGTTAGACCGGAAACTATAGCGATCCAGTTTCGAGGAAGGGTCATATCCTAACTGTGATTTAGGTTCTGTTTTGAGGTTTCCACCCTGGTGAAGATAGGTGGCATTGGCAAAATAAGCTACTTTGTCAGTACCTCCGTTAAGACTTGCGTTGACGCGTGTTTGCGGGGAATACCTGGAGATGTATTCGCGGTAGTAGTCGTGATCCGGGTAAATATAGTTCCGGATCCTGGCTTTATTGGCGTAATCCGGGTCTTTAGGGTCCAGCCCTGCAAGTGGGTGGGCGTATTTATCTATTATTTCCTGTGGGAAAGGCGGGGTAGTAATGCCATCATTTTTTGCTGCTTCATTTCGTAGCGTCATATATTCGACGGAATGCAACCGTTCAGGTTCCCTGGTAAACGACGAGTAACTCTGATCTACACTAATGTTCAATTCTGCTTTACCGGGTTGTCCTCTCCTGGTAGTAATGAGTATAACGCCATTGGCGCCGCGTACGCCAAATACGGCGGTAGCGGAAGCATCTTTTAACACCGTAACCGACGCCACTTCATTAGGGTCTATCGTGCGGATATTATCACGGGGCACTCCGTCTATCAGTATAAGCGGATTGGTGCCATTGGTAGTAGCGGCGCCTCTCAGGTACATAGTGGCATCATCGCGTCCTGGTTGTCCACCACCCGACTGGATAGCAGTCAGACCTGGCAAACGCCCCGACAACGCATTTGCCAGGCTGGCAGATGAACTCTGTCTGATGTCTTTTGTTTGTACAGAAGATACTGCGCCGGTTACAGAAATCTTTTTCTGTTGCCCGTAGCCGACCACCACCACTTCATTTAATTTTTCGTTGGAAGAAGCCAGCCTTACATACATGTTTGTGCTGCCGTTTACAGCAATTATTTTCCGGTTATAGCCCATGTAACTAAAGATCAGGATGGCGTCGGGTGCTGCATCTATAATGAACCGGCCATCCCCGTTTGTTTGAGTACCCTTATCAGATCCCTGTACTTTAATGGTAACACCGGGGAGTGGACTGGCTCCGGTGGAGTCGGCAACAGTGCCTGAGATTTTAATTTTTTCCTGGGCAAAGGCCGCAAATGAGCAGCAAATTCCCAGCAGGAGCAAGTATAAGGTTGCCCTGTGACGATTAGCATTGTTTTTCATATCGTGGTCTTTTTAGACTTTTCTTCTAACGTGATTTTGGTTTGGTAAAGCTTGAATCGGTGAGCGTGTTATCGATGGATCTATTGCTATTCTTTAAAGAAGTAATTAAAGCGGCCGGCGGGCGCCACATCTCCGTTTATGAGGAAGTCTATGATATCTCCTTCCTGTTGCATATTATCCGACCATTTGAATTCGAAATCCAGCGGATTATTTCCTGTTTGTAATAATTCCCTGGGGATGCGCATTTCCAGCTGGTTGCCGGTATAACGATAATCCACCGCAGCAACGGTTTCCCAGTTCCATCCGTGTAGGGATCTTTCTAAAGTAGCTTTAGTGCCGGGAGATTTGCGATTGATCACATAGTCGTATCCTTCCCAGCCGGATTGTTTGCGGCGGTCGGTATCAATAAATAATCGCATCCAGGCGGGATCCCCGGGAGAGGTGAGTTTATCTGCTGTTTCTACAAAGAAGTATACATATTTTTTATCGCGGGCCACTTTGGCGGCCACAATATCGTTACGACCGGAAGTGTTGGTATAGTGTGTACCTGGATAGCCATCTGTATCGCGATGAAGGGTGCTACCGCGATGTGCTTTGTATTCCGGGAGTACATCGGTCCAGTCATTGAATTTTCCATCAATGTGTATGATTTTCTCCCCGGATATTTTTTTCGGGGCAGGCATGCCTTTGAAGCGGCGGATATTGGCTACCAGCTGGTAATAATAGTTATCATTATGGCCGCCTTTCATGGGTTCAATGTCCCGGCTGTTCTCCGTATCAAATTCATCGGGGAAAGCATTGGGCTGGCCGCACCATGTTTCATAGCGACCGGCAATCCATTCATTCCATCCTGTTACGAAGGCTAGTTTTACATTTTGTGTCAACACATAGTCCCATTGTTCCTGGAAGTTGAGCCCGTACTGGTGAGCATCGGGCCGGGTATCATGACCATTTTTATTTGTGTAGCTTCTACCAAAAGCGCCTTGGGCGTTCATAGGATTTAAGCCGTTGGCCTTTGTCCAGTTTTGAGAAACTCCTACTGTCATCTGCTCAAAACTGCCATCCGCATTCCTTGCAAATCCGTGCTGTGGGTATATCTCCAGCCATCCCCATTGATCGTTGCGTTGGGGACCTTTATTGTACACCGGCTGCCCGGGCCGGAAGGTGAAGAAGTTTTTTATTTCTTCACTGATATTATCCGGATAGGCCATCATGAGCGGCTTTCCCTTCCATTGAAACCAGAGATCTTTGTACAAGCCTGGCTTATACAGGTCGTTGTATACCTGGTTAATCGCGCTTTTGCTATCGTTGCTGGCGCCGAATCCCATCATAAATGCGATTTGCGGTGTGCGGATGCCATTTTTCCTGGCTTCTGTAAATACTTCACATAACTTCATGTAAGCCGACTTCCATACAATGTCGCCATTGGTACAATCAAACATGATCATATCCACACCTGCATCTGCCAGCATTTCTGCATGTTTCCATATCACCCATTTATCCAGGCTGGTATAGTAGCCAAAGAGTGGTTCATTCCAGAAGTTCATGATGTTTTCTGGCCAGGCAGGGTGGTGAAAATCATACCGCGCCTCCGGGTGTTGCTGTAAAAAAGCCGTAGTATTGTGAGGGGTTAAGTTTTTACGCTGATCCTGGTGCCAGGTCCAGTAAAACATACCCACGAACCTGTCTTTTTTTTCATCACCCACTTCTTCATAGGTAGGAAGTTTCCTGCCAAGTGCGTCTGTAGCAGGCAATGTGGCGGTATAGTTAGTCAATAGCTGCTGTGCAGAGACAATAGATGCGGGGGGTGTCAGCAGCAGGGCGCTGCTGAAAAACTTTAGCAGAACATTTTTCATGAGAGTGGAATTGATTTGGCTGATATTAACCGCTACATAATTACTCACTGTCCCACCGTAGCGTAGTCAATATTAAGAGATAAATTCAATTCCGGCAACCTGCTCTATCCTGCTCTATCCTGAACTATCCTGCGTTATCCCGCGTGGCAGCTACAGGGAGAATTGCCTTCATTTGAGATAATATCACATATCTTTAACAGACGATCTGAACAACAACACTACCTGGGCAAATGAAATACCTGACACGTACCATCTGGATACTCTCCATTATCAGTTTACTGACGGACATTGCCAGTGAAATGCTTTATCCCGTTATGCCTATTTATTTAAAAAGTATTGGATTTTCGATATGGCTGATCGGCATTTTAGAAGGAGTGGCAGAGGCCACCGCCGGGTTGAGTAAAGGATACTTCGGGAAGTTGTCTGATCATGTTGGCAGGCGTGCGCCGTTTGTTCGATTGGGCTATACTTTAAGCGCCTTGTCGAAACCTATGATGGCCTTAACCGTGTATCCATTATGGATATTTCTTGCGCGTACCGTTGACCGGGCAGGTAAGGGCATCCGCACGGGGGCAAGAGATGCGATGTTGTCAGACGAAGCAACCCCGGCAACTAAAGGCCGCGTTTTCGGTTTTCACCGTTCTATGGACACGCTGGGAGCCGTAATTGGACCGGCATTGGCCTTATTGTACCTATATTTTTATCCGGCTAACTATCGTATACTGTTTCTACTGGCATTTTTTCCGGGAGTGCTGGCCATTGCCTGCACTCTTTTGCTGAAAGACAAAGAACAACCAAAAACAGGAAATAGCACGCGGACCAGCTTTTTTTCTTTCCTACGGTACTGGAACACTAGCCCGGTTATTTATCGTCGGCTGGTGGCAGGATTGCTGGTATTTACCTTGTGTAATAGTTCTGATGTGTTCCTATTGTTAAAAATGAAACAAGAAGGATTAAGCGATACCGCAACAATAGGTGTATATATTTTTTACAATATGATATATGCCATTGCATCATTTCCACTTGGTGTGCTGGCTGACCAGATAGGCTTGAAGAAGATATTTGTTGCGGGGTTATTGTTATTCGCTATCGTATATGCCGGTATAGCTGCTGCGGGGGGCTGGTATTGGTATGGGTTGTTGTTCTTCCTGTATGGCCTATACGCTGCAGCAACAGAAGGTATCTCCAAAGCCTGGATCAGTAATATAACCAGTAAGAAGGATACTGCTACTGCCATCGGTACTTATACGGCATTTCAAAGTGTTTGCACTATGCTGGCAAGTTCCCTTACCGGTTTATTATGGTTTAAGTTTGGCGCAGGTAGTGCACTGTTGACTACAGCAGCGATTGCATTCATGGTAGTGATTTATATTTTAATCACCGTTCCTGCACCGAAGAACTTTAATACAGACAAAGCACTCCGTTAAGAATATCAAAGCCACACCGAAGGGTATATCTTCAGGCAGTTCCGCTAAAGTTATTGGCTTTAAATATTTCCTTGGCAATAAGCCTGCTGTTCTTTTCAAATGTGATCAAAGTACACATCCTGGTGCCAATTACCTCCATTGCATCGCCTACTTCAATAAGACTTAACCGCAGCAGGCCCAGTTTGTCGCAAGCCATTTGTTTCCATATTTCAGCGGCCAGTTCTTTGTCTTCACCAATTTTAAATGTACAGAAATTTGACCAGCCATTCAGTATTTTCATATCGGCTTCAATAACATAGTAATGCTCCATAACATTGCAGATTGTGCCAGTCGGAAAGGCAGTATTTATCTATCTTCCAATACTGCCTCCCGCTGGGCTTGTAAGAATTTTAAACAGCGCACCGCCGTAGAGGCTCTTTTCCCAATTATACCGAAGTAACCGCACTTGCTTCTGAATAAGTTCAAGCACGCTATCCACTTTCACTTGTTCGCGTGTGCCTTTGTTGGTATAAGACCATACATAAGTTGAATCGTACCTGATAACGTTACCATTACTGTCAATTTATTTATTGGCCTTCCAGGATACTTGAGGTTGATTTTTTACGGTTGTATCACCTTTGCTATAATTATTTTTTTTGTTTTCTCCTGGCCATTGCATCCAATACTGGCTATCATGAGATAGGTCACGAACACAACGGTTTTCATCTCTTATGTGCATCAGAGAAATTGAGTACAATGCAAATAGGGGACTCTATATTACTATTGTAGATAAGATTTACAGAAACAGCTCGCCTGGTTGGAAGATCTTGGTTACAGCCACTATACACTGGATAATTTGTCTGTGGAAAAAAGTACGTTCCTTTTTCAGTAAAGAAAAGGTTTAGTCTACATTGGTACAACATCAAGAGCCTTATGGACAGGCTGATTAGCCAGATGGCTCAAACTTTATGAAAAATAATCGAGTAGAAAAAATAATCAAATGCATGTTATTGTATTCGCAATATGGTTTATATTCACAGTCGTTAAACAAAAATTGATTTTTTGTCGGATGCCAATATTCAGTACTTATAGATAACGGGTAAATTACTATTTTATGAAAGCACCACATTTACTTTCGTGATATATCAAATCTCAAAACCTTCTTTATAATTTATGTTATACTAGTAAAGTTTGTTTGTTAACAGTACTACTTATAAAAGCCTAAACAACTTTTATTACTGGCACTTATTTTATACACACATATATATTATTTGTTAACTAAATATATAATAATGAGAAACATTTTATTAAGTGGATTACTTCTTATTGCCGTTGGCATGCAAGCCTGCAAGAAAGAGAAGATAGTAATCGGACAATCAGGAAAAGAAATCCCAGATATTTCTATTAATACGCTCAAGGAATTTGTCGCCCAAAAAAATAGTTTGAGTGTTAGTGATGTAAAATATGATGAAAAGCATGGGTATTTTTCTATTTATAACGTCAATACGATAAAATTTGAAACGGCGTTATCTGATTTTATAAATTCAAAACAATTAGAAAATGAAAATAAATAAACTATTATTCGGATTCACTTTTCTTTTTGTTCTGGCAACATTAGAAACAAAGGCTTTTTTTTCCTTAAAAGACTATAGTGTAGCGCCGAATAATAAAGGTGCTCTTCGTATAAATCCAGGGAACCAAACTCAATTTGATGCATATTTTCAAATTTCATTTATAGGGAGCGAAAATATCTCATGCGAAATAATTTATGTGGCTCATGATCAATCTGAGACACTCGTATTGGCTGGACCAAAATCTATCAATACGAGTGCAGGGGGAGCTAATTCCGGTACGATTGATGTACAAATGAATTCGATCCTTCCAGCCAATAAAACCAAAGGGTCTATTTATATACGCCTTAAAACTACCTCATCTACTGTCCTGAGTCAACCAATCGAAATATATGATAGTAGCATTCCTGTTAATCCTCCTGGAGGTATAGAACAGAAGATCAGATCAAGTATTGCTCCTAAGGGGTCTCTCAAAGAAGAAGTATATCAAGAGCGCATAGGTCGGGAGCCGTCAACACTTCCTCCGACGGGTATCTATTTAACTTATACCATTACTTCCGACAATGGAGACGGGTATTTTGATTTAAGTAGTAATCCAAATCCTGTCGGAAATACAAAGGTAATACGCAAAGAATTTTATGCTTATACTTCTCTAGTAATGGGAACTGTACCTGTGTATAAGTTTACAGAAAAAAATAATCCTCAGAAAATTATTTATACAACAATAAGAGCGCAGGATGAAAGTATCTGGGAGTTTAAAGAAATAGCCTTCTATGCCTATGATGCCGAAAGTTATAGAAGAACCGGATTGTTAAACGAACACATAAGGTTTCCCAAACCAGTTTATCTGATTCAACACGAAACAAATTTCCCTTGGGTAAGTGATCCAAGAACCTTTTATGGGGTAATACCTGCTGCTATAGGTGGGGAATGGCGGCAGCCCAGTTATATACAAGCTGCGTTTCTTGCCTGGCCGGCCTATTCTGTAGCAAGCAATGGAGATTTTTTAGATGGCGTTTATGAGTTAAGGGTGAGAAGTACAAATAAAGTGTTGGGTTCAATGGCGAATGATGCAATAGTTCAACAGTCCACTTCGGATCGTGGATCAACGCAAGGTTGGTTATTTACAAGACAAGGGGACGGGAAAACTTTTAAAATTTCCGCAGTGAATTCAGGATTAGCCTTAACTGTTGCTGGAGGAGTAGGGGCGATAAAGTCAGGAGCCAACATTGTTCAAAGTCCTTGGGTTGATCGCGAATATCAGAAATGGACAATAGAGCCAGGAGGTGATGGTTTCCTTAATATCAAGATAATGAATGATAATTTGATCTTGAGTATAGAGGGAAATGCCGGTTGGGATGGAGCACCTGTTATTTTATGGACACCACAACGACAAACCAATGAAGAGTGGACATTGAAAAGACTTTAGGACATGTCTGAACAGGACCACAGAAAACCTGCGCTAGTCGCAGGTTTTCTTTTTTTAATCAAGGCTTTCGGATTAAGGTCTGGTAACAAGAGGTAATGTCGCAAGGCATTCTCCCAATAGCCGCTAATCAGTTTATGACGAGTGGCAGCTGTAGGCCAAACAGCATAAGAGGATCCGTAGTTTTCATGTGTTTTACGAAATTTAGTGTAGATGTAATTGTAATTAACGGGTAAATCAAACGTGGCAAATGATTGTATCCGCTTCAAATTCAAACTTCTCATTTCATATCCTTTTACAGTTAACAAAAATCTTGGGGGTACTATAAATATACGGAAATGAATACACTGTTCCCAAATCTTTTGTGGTTGTATTATCCTGCTAGGAGGGGGGAGAAAGGAAGAATCTATAATTATAATCGTACTTTAGCAAATGACAGTTAGCCTTAATAAAGTACGATAAGATTGAACGAAAATTAATCGGAACTCGACTAAATGCTCGACTTAAAATAGAAAACCCGCGACTAGCGCGGGTTTGTAAAGATCCTTGCGGACCGGACGGGACTCGAACCCGCGACCTCCGCCGTGACAGGGCGGCATTCTAACCAACTGAACTACCGATCCTCGCTACAGATAAGCCTTTCAGCCGATCTATATCCCCCGATTGGGATTGCAAATGTAGCAACATTATTTTTAATCAACCAAATAAATTTGCAAAAAAATTAAAATTTCTTGTTCCATGCAGCGATGTCCGGACAGTGACTCACTGCTGCCGCAAAGGATTCGGTTTGCCCGTAACGGGTTTTCAACAGCTTCCGGTAGGGAGAATAATAGTGGTTGTTATCCGTTTTAAACAACTGTACGGCCTCGTCGCAGGCAGCCAGCATGATGGTAGCCTGGGCAGCCATCTCTTTATTGCTGCCTGCCAGCGCCAGGGCCTGATGGTACAGGCGAATAGCATCTGTGCATTCATAGTAGCTGTAATAATAGGTCATATCATTGGGCGAAAACCTGAACCCAGCCCAACGAAAGTGACTTATGGAAGGCCGCTCAGAATACCATTTACCATAGCTAAACATCATCCAGGCTTGCCCCGGCCGGGAAATATTATAAAATGCGTTGCCCAGTAATAAGGATAGCCGTGTTTTATCTTCATCACGCCGTGCCGCTGCCAGGGTATCCATCAACGCTATCATGTCCCGGAGCACCAGCTTTTTGCTGCAATAGGGATAATCAGGGTAGGGAGTATTGTCAATATGCAGCAGGGGGCGTGCTTTACCGATATAGCGATGGCCAACATAATCCGGGTAAGCATAGTTGTCTTCCCAGAAGCATTCATCTACCCTGTTGAAAGTGGCCAGCGCATCGCGGTATTTTTTCTGCCGCAATTGTATGGTGCCTTTCAGGTCCAGGTAATAGTTATCATCGGCCCATGCTTTCGGCGTAATCAATTGCTCGAAGCGGGTTTTATGGGTATTATGTTTGAAAGCCAGCAAGGAATCCATTGTTCCGGGAGTCGCATATTTATCAAAAAAAGCAATTTGCCGGTATGGATCCGGATCAGCGTCATTCTCATCATAAAAACTACTCCAAATCCCATAGTAATCGTTGATTAACAGATGTGCTTTCAGGAACAATAACCCCGCCTTTACCATTTCTCCTTTTGCTTTCATCTGCCAGCCCAGCGCCTGGTATAGCTGGGAAATGCTGGGGGCAGGCGTACTTTCATATCCTACCGTTTGGAAATTGTAAGTCTCTTCTCCACACCTGATAACCCTGCTGAGCTGCTGAAAGAGCGTATCCTGTACCGCTGCCTTTGTAACGTCAGAAGTATATATCTGGTTGATGACCTGAGCAATGGCCTGTTGCCGGATATAGCGTGGGTGCGTGGTATGCATGGTACGCAGCAGGGCCGCTGCTTCGTGGTATTGACGATCTAACTGGTATAAATACACAATCGCCAGGGTAAGCAGGTCTTTATATGGACCGGGGGCAGATTGCATAGAAATGAAATGCGTTCTTACTGCCCGCATATACTGTTGGTCTTTTTCCCGGTTTATCCTGGCATATTTGCCTGGTGGCCCGGACGGAAATTGCAGCAGCCGTGGTGTCAGTAGCCAATCCTCCAGCTTGTTCACTTCCCGGCAAATCAGCAGTGGCAGGTATTTATTACGGGGCTCCGTTTTACTGATCTCCTGGATTTCCGGTAGCGCCCTGCCGGGATTTTTGATACTCAATACCACATTCACCAGGTTGCGTGTAGCCGTTTCCGATATGGTTGGTTTCAACTGCAACAGTTCCTTTCTTGTCAGGTACCGGAGGGCGAACGGCTTTTTTTCCTCGCTGTGGTCAAAGGCTTGCAGCATAGCCAGTTGTGCGTCACGGGGTGAGTGCAGCGCCTGCGCATAATAGGTCAATCCCCAATCGGCCACAATCGTTTTTTTATGAAGCAGGTATTTTTCATACCATAACACTACTTTCGACATACTGACCGATGTTGCTGGCCGGGTGGCAGCAAGCAACGCATAAAAGCTCAGCTTAATGGCCTGGAAGGCATAACGCTCCTGCAGGAAGGAGGAGGATAGCTGTTCGCATTGCCGGATAGCAGTACTGGCCAGCGAATCATAAAATGCCGTATTGTAGGAGTCGCTATGTTCCTGCCAGGGATCAGTAGCATCCGACTGTGTGAACTCAATTGTCTTAGCAAACGAAAAATAGTCCAGCGCCTTTTTATTTTGTGGCAGTAGCAGCCATTTTATAAAAGGATTTTCTACCAATGAAGAATGTTTAATAGCATACAGAAAGTTGTCTGCAGTCATGGCATACTGCACTTCATAAACATCTTTTTCACTCACCTGTTTGCCGGTAAACTGTCGCCATTCTTCACAGTTACGGTGATTATCCACCTTCAGAGGATCGGTGTCGTAAGCCGAAGTAAACGCCTGGGTGTAGTAATAGGGCTGCAGGTTATCCATGTTGGCCAGGTAGCTTCGGAACAGCATCACCCTGCACTCATCCGGCATATACTCCGGGCCGCAGCTATTGGTGCGTGTAGCAGAGAGGCAGATCAGCAACAGGCTACCGGTAGCGATCAAAAGTTTCCTGGATAACTTTTTCATATTTGTTAATTGTAGGGAGATGCCAATGATAGAAAGCAATGAATTGATAATCCGGGATACGCCGGGTCATCAACGCAATAGCGGTCTTCAATTCAGTAGTGTCGGGATATTCCATGCGTAATTGATCGCCTTCCCGGAAATAAGTGTTGTCAATCACCGTATCCCGCTGAAAGCGGTAGCGATGCGGCGATGTTGTAGTCAGCAAAGTAGTATCAGCCACAAATTGCTCCTCCTGGTGTACAATGCTTTTAAACTGGCCATCGCGGAACCAGGCATACCAGCCAAAAGCAGGGAAAGCCAGGTCTAATGGTAAAGGATATTTTTTCCCATTGAGATAGGCGCTTAATGTTTTCAAGTCGAAGATGGAGTTACACGTACCATCGGTACTAACCTTACCGAGATTGTAGCACATCAGCATCCCCTTATCTACCGGAGGTATACCCATTTTTTCGGGGTAACGGTAGGGGTATAAGCGAATCGTGGCAGACACACGGGTACCGGGAAACTGCTTTTTGAACGCTTCCAGGAACTGGAAATATTTTTTCCGGGTGCTCGCTGTCCAGTCACAGTCGATCTGTATTTCTTTGGGAAAGAAGGAGGCACTTCGAGTATTCATCGCCTTGATCTTCCGTGCCATTTTCCCGGCCAGCAAAGGGCCATCCGCTTCCGGCTGCATCTCAAAAGTACGGTTGGTGATAAACACCACGGGAGTAATGTCAATCCCATAAAAGTCATTTCCGGGATCATCGCCATTCAGCGCCCCCCGAGGTACTGCCATATGAAGCGACTCGCTCCAGTCAACATCAAAATAATGAAGATAAATGCGGCCAGTTTGCCAGCTCTTCAATTGTTCTACCTCTTCGGAAGACATTTCAAACGTTGGCTTCCAATAATAAAAGGAATGACTGTTCTGGTGCGGCTTTCTCGGCTTGCAGGAAAAAAGCAGTAACAGTAAGAGATACAGGCAATATCGCTTGGGATACATGGAGTAAAGAAGTGTACCTTAAAGCTAGATGGTTTTTTCGACATAACCTCCTTGTTATCTAGCGCAAATTTTGATGTATTTTAAGTATTTTACATGTCACTTATATACCCGACATCAGACCCATAAAAAATTCCCTGATCCATGAATAACACCGGAATGATAAGCCTGGTCATTACCATCGCCAACGTCATTTTCTCCATAAAAGGATTTAAAAACCGCGCTTTCTTCGATAAATACGCTTTCAGGGTAGAAAGGATATTGTTGTTTAAGGAGTATTACCGGGTGGTGACTTCCGGCTTTCTCCATGTCAACTGGCAACACCTGATCTTTAACATGTTGTCATTGCTGGCCTTTAGCTGGCTGCTGGAGGCCGACCTGGGAGCAGGCGCCTTTTTGCTGATCTATTTCGGAAGCCTGGTCGGGGGCGACTTACTATCGCTGTTGATACACCGGCATACGGGCGATTATAGTTCCGTTGGGGCCTCCGGGGCAATATGTGGGGTTATCTTCGCTTGCATTGCGCTGTTCCCGGGTATGGAAGTAAGCTTCTTTGGCCTCCTGGCTATACCTGGCTGGCTCTATGGTATTTTGTATACGGGTTACGCGATCTACGGTATTACCTCCCGCCGGGATAATATAGGGCATGATGCCCATCTCGGCGGCGCTTTGGTAGGTATGGGCCTGGCCGCAATCATAGCGCCACAGGCTATGCTGGCCAACCTGGCTACCTGTATCACCATTATAGTGCCCTGCATTTTTTTTATGTATGTCATTATCTCTAAGCCCCATATACTCCTGGTGGATAATTTCTTCTACAAACAACATCACGTGGTGGGAGATATCGACGACAGGTATGTTTTTGAGAGGGCCAACCGACAGAAGGAACTCGATGCTATTTTAGAGAAGATCCATCAAAAGGGGATCAACAGCCTGTCTAAAGCTGAAAGAGAGAAACTTGAAAGATATTCACAACAGATAAAATAAAGAGGCCTCCGGCCTTTACCTGAGAAAATACTGCCAATACCCGCATCGGTACAGGCAGCATCTCCCAGTCAGGCAAATGCCGGAGACCCGTTGTATCTGAAACCCACATCATCTGTTTCTATGAAAGCAATGGTGAAAGCCGGATGACGCTAAAATTACGCAGTCAGTAATGTCCAGCCAACTTTCTGACTACATCTATATTTCATCATATTTGCATACCTGATTGATTATTAATAAATTTAGACTACATCATTACTACATCACAACATCTAACTCCTGTTTATGAAACCAGTGTGGTTGTTTTTTTTGTGGGTCATCGCCTGTTTGCCGGTAGCCGGGCAAAACACGATTGGATTGCCCCAGATGATTAATTACAGCAAAAACGATTATCACGCAGGTACTCAAACCTGGGACATTAAACAGGATAGCAGGGGCATGATGTATTTCGCCAACAACGAGGGGATGCTCACCTATGATGGCAGTCACTGGAAAGTGTACGCATTGCCCAACAAAACGATCGTTCGTGCGCTGGCCATAGATAGTACCGACCGCATTTATGCCGGCGGGCAGGGCGAAATCGGCTATTTTACGCCCGGCGCCAACGGTAATCTTGTTTACACCTCTCTCAGAAACCTGGTACCGGCCGCTTATAATAAGTTTGCCGATATCTGGAAGGTGGAGATCTATAAAGAATCTATCTTCTTCCAGGCATCGGACCGCATCTTCGAATACCGCAACAATACCATCAGGGTATATCCCAATGAATGGATGTACCTCAAACGGGTAGGCGATAAGTTATATGCGCAGGATAAGCGTAATGGGCTCATGGCGTTTAAACAGCAGGAATGGCTACCTGTAAATACCGGCCCCAAAATGAATAACCTGCTGATATCAGGAATGGTGGATATAGGGAACGACAGCCTGTTGATCAGTACCCAAAGGGATGGCCTGTATTTTTTATATCGCGATGTTATCGTGAAGCATCAACCCTTTATTGCCGGCAGCAATATTAATACAGCCGCCCGGATTAATACCACGGGATTGGTAGCTGGCACCTCGGCTGATGGCTGTATAATTTTTGATCTGAATGGGCAGATTATACAAAAGATTTCCCGTGTAGAAGGATTGCAGAATAATGACGTCATCAGCATATTTCTCGATAAAAACCAAAACCTGTGGACGGGTCTTAATAACGGGATCAGCTTTATCGCCTATAATGCAGCCATTAAATACATTGCCCCCAATAAAAACAATGAGGTATCCGGACATAGTGCCCGCATATTTAATAATGAACTGTATATCGGTACCACCGATGGAGCCTGGTATGTGCCACTGGCTACCACTTCCGGCGATCTTAGTTTCTCCAAAGGAGATTTTACCCATGTTAAAAACAGCAAATCAGAGGTATGGCGCCTCGATGAAGTGAATAATCAGATACTGATGGCACAACATGGCGGCGCTGCCCTGCTCCGGGATCATAGCAGTGTTACCTTGTCTGACAACACAGGCGCCTGGTTGTTTAAACCTGTTTCATCGGTGTTTCCAGCCCACAATATCCTCGTTGGCACGTACACCGGCATCCGGATGCTGGCCTTTAACCAAAACAAATTCACCGACGCAGAACAACTGGAAGGCATTTCAGAATCGCTGCGCTTCCTGGAAATAGATAATAATAACACCATCTGGGCTTCACACCCTTACCGCGGCGTGTATAAATTACAGTTGTCGACAGATGGTAAAGCTATCAGCTCCCGGCTTCTTACGGATAGCGCCGGCCTGCCTTCTGCCCTGGGCAACTATGTGTTTAAAATCAAAAACCGGGTAGTATTTGCTACCAGCAAAGGGATATATGAGTTTGATGCCGCTACCGGCCGGTTTATCCCCTCCGCATTCCTCACGCCCATATTCGGTAATATGGAAATACGCTATCTGAGTGAAGATGCGGAAGGCAACATCTGGTTTTGCAGCGGTAAAACCATCGGGGTGGTCAACTTTCACCAGCCCTCCGGGAATAAATCCTTTGCCATTACCTGGATACCGGAGCTGACAGGCAAAATCCTGCTGGGCTTCGAAAATATTTATCCCTTTAATAAAGAGAATATTTTCATCAGTTCCGAAAAAGGAATGATCCACCTGAACTATGAGAAATATACCACGAATAAGCAGGTGGTAAAGGTATTGCTAGGCCAGGTGAAAACCATTGGAAAGTCCGACAGTATTCTTTTTGGCGGCTACTTCCACCAACGCAATGCAACGGGCTATTACCAGGATGAACAGGAAATTTTTTCTCTGCCAAAAAATTATAATTCCTTTCATTTTGAATATAGTTCCCCCGCCTATGGACTGCAAAACAACATCGAATACAGCTACCAGCTGGAAGGATATGATCACCAGTGGTCGGCCTGGTCGGCGAAATCAGAAAAGGACTATACCAATTTGCCGGACGGTAAATATGTTTTCAAAATAAAAGCACACGATAATCTCGGGCATGAATCGGACGTGGTGAACTATAGCTTTGTGGTAAGGCCCGCGTGGTACAAAACAACCTGGGCCTACCTGTTATACGTAGCATTGTTCCTGGGACTCCTTTACCTGGTGAATCGCTGGCAGGAGAGAAGCCTGCGCAGACAGCAGCAACGTTTCGATGAAGAGCAGCAACGCCTGAAATACATATACCAGCTGGAGCTGGAAAAGAATGAAAAGGAAATCATTAAACTGCAAAACGAGAAACTGGCCAGCGAAATACACTTTAAAAACAATGCCCTGGCAGATGCTTCCATGCACCTGGTAGAAAGAGGCGATGCGCTGGTAAAAGTAAAAGATATCCTGGCAGCAGTGTATAAGAAAAATGGCAATAACCCGGAGATAAAAAATGCACTGGGATTATTAAATGATGTGGAGAAAAATAATGATAACTGGGAACAGTTCGCTGCTCATTTCGATGCTATTAACAACAACTTCCTGAAGAAGCTGAAAGCCGCATTCCCGGCATTGACGCCTACAGATCTTAAAGTATGCGCTTACCTGCAACTGAAGCTATCCAGCAAAGAAATTGCCCAGCTGATGGCTATTTCAGTGCGTGGCGTGGAAATTAAGCGTTACCGCTTAAGAAAGAAACTCAACTTACCCACGGCATTATCAATATCGGATTTCCTGAATGAATTTGCCGAAGCAAAAGCTGATTGATCGTGAACACCTACCGCGTCATTTGACTTTGGTAAACATGTAATGACCCTTTATATATTTATTGAGAAAAGTGCCTTTGGAAGTGGCTGATTTCATGGCCTGGTATACGGTTTCCGGTACTTCTCTGTAATCGTATATCATCCCGGATACAAATACGATCCGCAGGATATGCTCTGTAGCATGATAATCCATATGGGCTACAACGGTAGAAGGCATACCTGTGAGGCCACAATTACCATACCTTAAGCCTCTCTTTTTTATAATACAAAATTAACAGTTATTTTAAATGTTTATCCATTTACATGATAATTATATCAGACTAATTAAAATTTTCATAAAAGTATCGTAGAATTTAAGAAAGTTTGGTTATCTTGAATGTACAGTCATTTGATCGTGCTGTTTCACTTGTTATTATTTGATGTAGATTTAAGCCAAAGCAAACAATAAATCTAGATGGTGCCTGATCGCCAGGAAGTTTACAAAAAGACGTTATTAAAGCAGCTGTACTTCAAGAGAGAGCTCTCTTGTGCCGATTTGAGCGTACTCACCGGCAAAAGTCTGCCGCATACTACCAGGGCATTGTATGAACTGGTGGAAAGCGGGCTAGTGCTCGAATCCGGCTATGCCATGTCTACTGGTGGCCGCCGCCCGCAGATGTATTCCATAAAACCGGATTTCATGTATATCCTCGCGGTAGCGATGGACCAGTTTGTGACCAGCATCAGCATCATGGATATGCACAATAACATGATCGGAGAAGAACACCTGGTACAACTCGACCTGTCAGCGCATCCGAAGGCCATCAACATCCTTGGCGAGGAACTGAAAGCATTCATCGACCGATCCTCAATCCCCCGGGAACAATTTGCAGGTATTGGTATCGGAATGCCTGGATTTGTAGATGTGAAGAAAGGCATTAACTATTCATTTTTTAATACCGATTTTTCCAGCATCAATAAATACCTCCAGGCGCAGACCGGTTTACCGGTGATTATCGACAACGATTCCAGCCTGGTGGCGTTGGCCGAATGGAAACTCGGTGCAGCGCGCGGCAAACAAAACGCGCTGGTCATCAACATTGGCTGGGGAATCGGTCTCGGCATGGTGCTCGATGGCCGCCTTTTCCGCGGTGAAAACGGATTTGCCGGTGAATTCAGTCACATACCATTGTTCACCAACAACAAGATTTGCAGTTGCGGTAAAATGGGATGCCTGGAAACAGAAACCTCCCTTTCTGTTATCGCAGAAAAAGCAGTAGCAGGCATACAGGAAGGCCGACCCACAGTGATGAAAGGCCTGTCGATGGAAAGCCGCGATGAAGCCTTCCGCAAAATAATGGCCGCCGCCAACAAAGGAGATAAATATGCCGTGGAATTATTGTCGCAGGCAGGTTACCACATCGGAAGAGGGATCGCCATACTGATACACGTATTGAATCCGAACCGGATCATATTGAGTGGAAGAGGAACCCTGGCCGGAAAGCTATGGTTGGCCCCCGTACAACATGCACTAAATGAAAATTGCATACCTAAAATAGCTGAAAGTATAGAACTAATGGTATCGCCACTCGGATATGCAGCAGAACGGCTCGGCGCCGCCGCCCTGGTGATGGAACATTTCGATTCCCCCCAACTGTATAAAGTATAATCACGTTTACTTATTGTATCAATAAACAAGCAGCTGCTTCAAAACCTGAAGCAGCTGCCTGTTTATTGAGAAGAGATCAGCTAAAGATAACGCACATTTAAAAGGCGCTCTCTTTACGTAAAGCACATTATTGTTTTACCACTTTCATGGTCTTGCTTTGCGTGCCTTGTTGGATATTGATATAATAAATACCAGGTTTCAGATGTTGGCCAAGTTGATAAAAGGCGCCAGCATTTATCCGGGTAGAATAAACAGTGTTGCCGGCATTATTAACAATCGTAAGCAGTGCCGGGGCTTTGGAAGCAGAAGTCAACCTTACATTAAACACGTTACCGGAAGGATTTAGATATACAGAAGTGGTGAAATCCAGCGTAGGATGCGTATTTAATTTATTGTCGGCCACTACCATCGTAGCTGGACTTTGCTCAAACTTTCTTGTTGCCTGCGGCCTGGTATAATATTTTCATAGCATTTGCACAGCGCAATAAGGTAAATAACTATGCACAGACGCCCGACGGAAGCCCTGCCGCTGATAAACCGCATCCGGGAAAGAGCCGGGAACAGCACTGCCCAGTTAAAACAGTCCAATGGCAGCTTTACCTCTAATTATAAAATAGGCGTTTATCAGCCGGGCGTAAATTGTACCAGGACGCAAGACTTTGCCCGCAAGGCCCTGCGCTGGGAACGCCGGCTGGAATTTGCCATGGAGGGCAGCCGGTTTTTTGACCTCGTACGCTGGGGTATTGCAGCCGATTATCTCAATGCTTATTTTGCTGTTGAAAAAACACGCAGCGCGCATTTAAATGATGCGGCTTTTAAGAAAGGGAGAGATGAATACCTGCCGGTACCCTTAAATCAGATCAATTATAGCAAAGGCCTGTATAAACAAAATACCGGCTGGTAATAAGTAAACCGATTTCATTCATATATTCATCTTGTTATGAAAAGAAAACTATTTTCACTACTGTTGGCGGCACTGTTGCCCGGGCTGCTCCAGGCACAGGAAAGTACGGTACCCACGCCACAATGGCGTCCTGTATATCATTTTACACCCGCGAAAAACTGGACCAACGATCCTAATGGATTAATTAACCTGGATGGCGTTTATCACTTATATTACCAGCATAACCCATTCGAAAATAAATGGGGACATATGAGTTGGGGACACGCCACCAGCACCGACCTGGTGAACTGGAAGCACTTACCGGTAGCCATTCCGGAAATTGAAACGAAGGATACGACTACCTGGATATTTTCCGGATCGGCGGTATTGGATCAGCACAACAGCAGCGGCTTTGGCAAGAATGGTACGGCGCCCATAGTGGCCATTTACACTGCGGATCAGCCTAAGCAGCAAAAGGAGTCGCAGTTTATTGCTTACAGCAACGATGGAGGCCTTACCTATACAAACTACGCCAACAACCCGGTGGTAGATATCCACAAGAAAGATTTCCGGGACCCCAGCGTGATCTGGCTGGAAGACCAGCATAAATGGCTGATGACGGTGGCCGTACCTGCTGAACACAAAGTGCAGTTTTACGGTTCGGTGAACCTGAAGGATTGGCAACTGCTGAGTGAATTCGGACCACAGGGCGATGCCCGCAAGATCTGGGAATGCCCCTCACTCACACCCCTATACGTAGATGCTAACCCGGCTAAAAAGAAGTGGTTGCTGATGGTTTCGTCCGGCAACCAGGATGCGGCTACGGGTATGCAATATTTTACCGGCGACTTCGATGGTAAAACTTTTACCAACGATCATACTCCCGAAACGCAGCTCTTTGTAGACTATGGCAAAACATTTTACGCCGCTATTCCGTACAATCATCTGCCGGCTAACCGCCAGATGATGATCGGTTGGCTGATGCCTTTCGAAACGGCTACCTGGCCCTGGCGCGGACAAATGTCCATTCCCCGTGACCTGCAACTGAAAACTACGCCTGCGGGTACACGTTTATTTCAGCAACCTGCAGCAGTGCTGAATAGTTACCTGGAGAAATTGCCTGCTGTTAAAAAAAGGCAACAGCACAATGTGTCGTTGAATAGCCAAGCGCTGCCTATCAGCAATAGCCGGCAGTTCAATACCAATGCTAACTGGATAGATGCCACATTTACCCTGGGCACGGCCAGCGATTTTGGTGTAAAAGTAGCGCAGCATAGCAAAGGCAGTGGGGTAGTAGTGGGCTACAACGTGCAACGCCAGGAGCTGTATATCAACGATGGCAAAGATACCCGGCATATGTCAGTGCAGCCGGTCAATGGAAAGATTCGCCTGCAGGTATTACTCGATAAATCTTCGCTGGAAGTATTTGTAAATGATGGCGAAAAAGTGATGACTACGTTGATATTTCCCGCCAAAGATGCTACGGGATGTGCAGTATTTGCAGAAAATGGTGGGGTAAAGTTGAATACCCTGAAAGTATGGAATATGGATAAATAGAACGGGAAGAGGGTCAACACGGGGCGTTGCTGATGCGGGGAGCGCCCCGTGGTTTTATGACAATTCGCTGCCGGGTATATACACCATGGCTTTAATTCCCCGAAATCATCCTATCTTGGTGTGGGTTAACCCCCTGCTGTTTCTATAAAGGTACAAAAGGATGAAGGAGCAAATTTATAAGTTCGGAAATATAGGCATCGCCATTGTTTGGATTGTAAACGGGCTGTTTTGTAAATTGTTGAATGGGGTACCCCGCCACGGGCAAATAGTAGCACGGATTCTGGGCCCAACATACGCCTCGCCGCTTACTCATATGATTGGTTTCTTGGAAGTATTGATGGCAGTGTGGGTATTATCGGGCATCAAGTCACGATGGTGTACCTTGTCGCAAATGGTGTTGGTAGGTGTCATGAATATACTTGAATTTTTTATTGCGAGAGAGCTCTTGCTTTTTGGCCCGCTGAACATTGTCTTTGCAGCAATATTTATTATCTTATTGTATATACATGGCCATTGGCTGTCTGTAGAAAAATAAACTGGTTATGTGGTCCCTACTAAAGAATCATCCTTTTGCGGTACAGGCATTTTTTGAAAATTCGTTGGTGCTCACCTATGCGCTTCCTGCCGAAGTGCTGCAGCCGCTTGTTCCCACCCCGCTTAAATTGGAGCGGTTCCAGGATAAATGGGCCTTTGTGGCATTGGCACTGGTAAAAACAAAGGGGCTACGGCCCAAAGGATTTCCGGCTTTTATGGGCAATGATTTCATTTTAGCCGGCTACCGGATTTTTGTAAGGTATACTACCAGCGAGGGGAAAAGACTAAGAGGATTATTTATCCTGAAGACGGAAACGAATAAGAAAAAAATGCAGTACCTGGGAAATTTGTTTACCCATTATCATTACACCACTACCGATATGAAAGTGGTAACTACCGACAATTTGCTGGAGGTAACATCAGCACAATCAGGCATACAAATATCTGTGGATATTGCGCAACCCGATACAGCGCTGCCAGCCACTTCGCCGTTCGACAGCTGGAAAGAGGCCCGGCGATTTGCAGGCCCGCTGCCATTTACATTTACCTGTGAACCCGGGTCTGATAAGGTGTTGATCATTGAAGGGGTAAGAGAACATTGGACGCCACAGCCGGTGAAAATTAATCATGCGGAAGTTGGTTTTCTGCGTCAGCCTGTGTTCCGGGAGGCACGGCTGGCCAATGCTTTTCTCATCCGGCAAGTACCATACTATTGGAAGAAAGGAAAAACAGATGTATGGAAAAGATAGACAGGAAACCATTTCAGGGTGTCGTAAATATCATCCGTTTCAATTGGCACTTTTACGCCATAGCGGCGTTGTTGCTGGTATTGTTGGGTTATTTCAGTGAATACCCGTTACTGCGGGCAGCAGGCTGGCTACTTGTTGGTAGCGTGTTGTTGTCGCTTACTGCTTCCTGGTATATCTACGACAGATCAGCATTGTATAGCCTTCACTGGCTAGATGACCTGATTACATCGCCGGGTAAACAACTGCTGAATGTGCATGCAGGATTTGATGAAACCAGCTATCTGTTATCACAAAAGTACCCGGGAAGTAAACTAACAGTATTCGATTTTTATGACCCGGTTAAACATACTGAAGTCTCCATTGAACGGGCACGTAGGGTATACGCAGCTTACCCGGGCACCCAAACCATTACTACGGCTAACATACCCGTGATGACAGCATCGGCCGATATGATCCTGGTTTTTATGGCAGCCCATGAGATCCGTGATGAAGCTGAAAGGATTATTTTTTTTCGGGAGCTGCGCCGCAGTTTACAAGACCAGGGAAGGATTGTCGTGGTAGAGCATCTCAGGGATATCCGCAATTTCATGGTGTATAACCTGGGGTTCTTTCATTTTTTTTCCAGGTCAACCTGGCAGCGTACTTTTCTCGCTGCCAATCTGGACATGGCCAGTGAAATAAAAATAACCCCTTTTTTATCGGCCTTTTTATTAGAGAAAAATGGAATGGCATCTTAAAGCAACCGGCTACATACTCGTGCTGCTGGCACTGTTACACGCTTTTTTTCCAAAGTATTTTAACTGGAGAAAAGAATTTGCGCCGTTGACGCTCCTAAGCAGGCAAATCATGTATGTGCATACTTTCTTTATTGCCTTAATGGTATTGTTGATGGGAATAGGATGTATTTACGCGGCAGAAGATATTTTGCATACCCGCCTGGGGCACTTGTTGTCGTTGGGTTTGTTCATTTTCTGGATTTGTCGTTTGTTCTTCCAGTTTTTTGTTTACTCTCCTTCGTTATGGAAAGGCAAGCGTTTTGAAACCACTGTGCATATTATCTTTTCCTGTCTCTGGAGCTATTTTAGTATAGTCTTCTTTATGATTTTTATGGCTGATATCAATATTTAATCACCCGGAACGTAAGGTTAATCCGCTCTTTTACCGGTTTACTGGTCTTGGGCACCTGGTGCTGCCAATGATATTGCAATGCACCCTGCATAATGAGTAAACTGCCATGGGTTAAAGGGATCTCTATTTTTTCTTTTGTTTGAACATGCCGCAATTGAAACTTCCTGGTAGCGCCAAAATTCACGGACGCAATTACGGGATGCGGCCCCAGCTCCGGCTCTGCATCGGTATGCCAGGCAATGGAATCATTTCCATCGCGGTATAAATTCAATAACACACTGTTGAATACAACTCCTGCCAGTGGGCTGATACGTTTGTTAATATCAGTTAAATCGGCTGTCCATGGATGGGGATGGTGCGTAACGCCGGAAAAGGTATACGTGGTTCCTTTTTCTCCATACCAAGCGCTCAGCCGCGGAAAATTCACCTGTTTGCCATAGCGCTGCATCGACTCCTGCTTCCACTGGATGTGTTCTTTCAGTGAAGTAAAGAACACATCACTTTCGTCTTTAGTGAAAAAGTCAGGCTGGAAATAATAGGCGCCATCGCGAATGGTGTGTAGTCCCGGCGATGCGGGGTGATTAGCGGCATTTTCAAATAAATTTAATTGGCTCATGGTTAAAGGTAGGGAAATCGTGAGAGATGCGCGAAGTACCTGGCGAAAATAAAAAGGGAGATGCCATCGCATCTCCCTCTCAATATGCATTTATTCGTTATCGTTAGTTCGCTTCCGTATAACTTTTAAAGTTATTCAGGATCGCCTGCCAGCCATTTTTCTGCATTTCAATCGGGTGCTCTGTTTCAGGGTCAAATGTTACATCTACTTCGGTTTGGTCACCGTTCTTTTTGAAGGATACGCTTGCCTGCCGGCCATTGGGCATGGTATAAGTAAATTTTTCGCCGTCAACTACTTCATCATATACGGCTTCAAAGTCGAAGCCAAAACTTCCGTCTTTGGCTTCCATCCGGGCGGCATATTTTCCGCCTACGCGCAGATCGTTGGAGGCGGAGGGGCACTGCCAGGAAGGATCAGCAAAGTTCCACTTTGTAATGTGTTCGGGGCGATTGTAATAGTCCCATACTTTTTTGCGGTCCGCATGTACGGTGGCGGTTACAGTAACTTTGTTGCTCATTTTTTATGACTTTAAAGTGAGTAATAATTCATCAAGTTTGTTCAGGGTAGCGGTCATTCCTTGTTCCATGCCCATTTGAATAACCTGTTCCAGGTCTGCCAGCGATTTATAGGTAACGATAGTTTCTACCAGGGCATTTTCTCCTTTATCGGTAAAAGTAACTAACCATTCTGCGCGGGGGAGGGCTTCGTTGATTTCGGCTGCTTCATTACTAAAAGCATCCAGGGCGGTGTAGAAGTCAATGGCTTTGATCTTCTGGTAGGCGGTATAGCCCCAGTACTCAGTGCCGTTGGGTTCTACCATGGCATAGTGCCAGTGACCTCCTTCGCGGAAGTCCATCGATTTTGTTTTGGTGGTTAGTGGAGCAGGGGCAAACCAGCGGTCCAGTAATTCACTTTTGGTGTAGCAGTCCCATACCAATGGTCTGTCGGCCAGGAACTCACGCCGGATGGTCAGCGTATTATTCTTTTTATCTGCGATAAAGTCGAATTGCAAATTAGGTTTCATTATTTTTTCTTTTTTATAGTAGCTAAAAGTTGATCGAGTTGGTCAAAGCGGCTTTCCCAGATTTTCCTGAATTGTTCCAGCCATTTATCTATTTCTTTCATTTTATCAATTTCAAGTTGATAAAATATTTCCCGGCCCTGGTGTTCCTGTTTCACCAGTTCACATTCGGTGAGGATCTTCAGGTGCTTGGAAATAGCTTGCCGGGTAGTGTCGAAATGCTCAGCAATGGCATTGGGGGTCATGGCCTGTATGGCAATTAAAGCGATAATCGCTCTTCTCGTCGGATCGGCAATGGCCTGGAAAATATCTCTTCTCATACAGTGTCATTTCGTTTTTAGTAGATCACGAGGAGTGCCTGCCATCCTGCCACTGGTTTATTGCCTGATCATAGGCAGGTACTTTTCCCTGTTGTCGATCATTACCCAGGCAATGACGGCGATGAGCACCAATACAATAGGCAATCCTGATGGTGCCATACTGATATTGGCCAGCAAAATACCTATTAAAACCGGTAGAATAACAATAGCGCCCAGCGCCCGGGTTCTGGGGATCATTAACAGCAGGCCACCAAGTACTTCTGCAGCGCCTACCAATGGCATGAGCCAGCCTATTTCCATAAATGCCATCCCGGCTTTTACCATTTTCTCTGGCATGTCTTTAGGAATGGGCATGTAGTGAAAGAATTTATCTAACCCTGCATTCATGAACATCAGGCCTGTCAGCAGGCATAGCACAAAAAGGATCTTGTTTTTCATAATGATGTAATTATAGTAGTGAAACCAATTGGTTGCAAATATATGTGCAACTGATCAGTTTCGCAAATTTATTTGGAAGAAATTTTCGCCGACAGATTACTTTAACGAGATAAAGTATTAAAAATCAATTTTTCTATGTTTAGTATAGCAAATAGCTGTCGAAATTTTGCATAGAAAGACCTGGCATACGGTTTCCCGTAAGATCCGGCATTTTTCATCCTCTAATTTTGATCCGTAACAAGTAACAGTTAGTTATGGGTTGGTCATACCGTAAATCTTTTAGTGCCGGACCATTCAGAATAAACTTTTCAAAAAAAGGTATTAGTTACTCAATGGGAGTGAAAGGTGCACGCATTAATGTAGGGCCGGGGGGAACATACGTCAATTTAAGTACACATGGTATCAGCTATCGGCAGAAGATATCCGGTCCCGCTTCCCCCTTACCTCGTCCTGTCTATGAGGTACAACCAGTTGATACGGCTAATAATATAACTTCTGCAGCAGTAGAAGAACTGACTGATACAGATTCCCTGGCATTTATTACTGAGCTAAATCAGAAGTGTGCAAAAATTTCATATGCGAGAGTAGCGAAATTGCCGCTATTAATTATCCCTTTAATAGTACTTTTTTTTTCTTTTGGCAAACGGGATAGAATAGTGCAACCGGCGGTAGACAGTACTATTGTGATAATAAGAACATTTAATGGTGCTAATATTCGCAAAGAGCCTAATCGAAAATCCCCGGTTTTACAAACAGCAGATTATGGTCAGAAATTTGCATTGCAGGACAGCTCGAACCAACAATGGTTGAAAGTAAGACTGTCGGATTCTTCCGGCTATGTAAACCGCGAACTGGTGGAAATTAACCAGCTGTTTTCTGAAGAAGTGAGGGAAGGAGAAACGTACCTGGTAAACGAGTATCTGGGATACGAAATTGCATTGTATATGCTTTGTTTAATTCCATTTATCCGTTGGTTGAAAAAACTGGATATGCAAAGACTCAGTATTGAGTTACACTATGATATGGATGATAAATACCGGCAGGTGTACCAGCAATTCAAGACTCATTTTGTTACCTTTTCCCGGTCTTCAAGAATTTGGCAATATCTGAATGCTCAGGGTACAGCGGATTATAAGCGAAATGGAGGAGCAGGCAAGCTGATAAGAAGGGTGAGGATAGCAGGTTTATCAGAGAACAAAATGCCGGTTCCCTATTTTGTTGCCAATGTGGCTATTCCATGTATCTCACTCCATAAAATGGAATTGTATTTCTTACCTGAACGTTTGTTGATAAAACGTGGAAGTACCTTTGCTGCTGTATTTTATAAAAATTTACATATAACTGGTCTTGTCTCCAATTTTATTGAATCAGAAATGCTACCCCAGGATGCCCAGGTGGTCAGCTATACCTGGCAATATGTAAATAAAGCTGGTGGACCAGACAAACGTTTCAATCATAATCGCAGGCTTCCGGTATGCGCCTATTCAGAATATACGTTTACATCAGGCACAGGGATTTTTGAGATTATTGCTACCTCGAAACTATCTGCTATGGATGATTTTATGGATTTTATTGGCAAGATAGGTGTATTACAATCCAGGGTGGAAGGTTGTTACCAATAAAAGGGTTAGGCACGACGGAACACTCACGCACATGCCACCTGCGAAACGGTGTGAAGAAAAAGAATCCGGATACCCTCCAAAACACTAGTGTTAACTGGAGTCTGGAATGAAAATTGCGGCTTTAATTTGTCGAGCCTTTTATCGTGTTTTTTTTCCACAGTTTTAAAAATATAGACAATGAAAAAGGTGACTACAATTATTCCCACCGCTATACTGCTATTTCTTTCTTGCAGTAAAACAGAAATTGATACCCAGGCCAAATTAATGAGTGATTCAAAGCTTGCCACGACTAATTCAACAGAAATGGCTGTTCAAAACAAAACATCCGGAATTAGCAACACTATACCAGCATATTATGATTCCTCCCTTTTCAAGATCATATTTGTGGAGTTTTCAGCCCAGGCTGAGGCAAGCCAGATTGCACACAACAAGAGCCTGAATTTCATTTATCAATCCGATCCCGGGTTGCCCAACAACCAGCCTTTTATCAGCGTGATAGATGCTATACCCGGCGATGGTTTCAATCCTGTTTGGAGAGAGGTGCAGATCGTATTTAATGCGGGATTCACCCCACGTCAACTGTTCAGTGATAATGAGGTATTGGCTGCAGCTTCCGGAACCCATCCTGAAATTACACTGAACATGACAAACGAAGTTTACTGGTGTCCGGTTATAGGTCAAAAGCCGGTTACGGGTACAAAGTAGCGCTTGTTTGGGGACGATCTCTCTCAAAATTATTTGGTTGCAAAATGAAATAATGCAGCCAAATGCGGGGTTAATTATGCCTGGTTTTTCAATGGCCCACAAATAAGCTATGGAATCCAAGTTAATCGCGACGGAGATTCCAATAGCTTTGCCTCCACTTTAGTTACATCTTCTATAGGGATTCAGGCTACACATTTGGCAGTTTAGGCTAATTCTACCGGAACGGTATTCTTTTCTTCCAGGTATATATCAATACCCTCTTTATTCTGACTTGAATCAATTAAGTCAAAATACTCTAAAACCCCTGCTGGTAACAGCATCTCTACTAGTTTGCGAAAGTTCTGATCCACGTGCTTCGTTGGCTAATCTGCTGCAAAAAAACTATTTTTTACGCTATCCCCAAGTTTTCTACTTGATCCACTTGATCCCCGAAATCGACCAACTAATCGACTAAAAACAGAAAACCCGCGACTAGCGCGGGTTTCTTCGAGATTTTGCGGACCGGACGGGACTCGAACCCGCGACCTCCGCCGTGACAGGGCGGCATTCTAACCAACTGAACTACCGATCCGTTACTGAAATAAAAGGATAAAATATCCCTATCTTTCTGTATCCCAATTCGTTGTATTCCTCCGTTTTGGGATTGCAAAGATAATAACAAAGTCACCAATTAAGCAAATCTTTTTTAAAAAATATTTTCAGCATTATCTTTACACCCGATCTTTAACCAATTTAATCAAATTATGCAATTCCTGGATTTCGAGAAACCTATCGCTGACTTATATGAGCAGTTGGATAAGCTGAAGGAGAATGGTGCAAAATCTGGCGTAGATGTATCGGCTACCGTAAATGAATATGAACAAAAAATTGCGGCTACCCGTGAACATATCTATGACCATCTCACCGCCTGGCAGCGCGTACAGCTGAGCCGTCACCCAGATAGGCCCTATACTATGGCGTATATCGAAAAAATGTGCACCAACTTTACGGAACTGCATGGCGACCGGAATGTAAAAGATGATAAGGCAATGGTAGGCGGTTTCGCCGACCTCGATGGCGAAACAGTGATGTTTATCGGCCAACAGAAAGGTATCAACACCAAAATGCGCCAGCTCCGAAACTTCGGGATGGCCAACCCGGAAGGATATCGCAAAGCCCTCCGCCTGATGAAACTGGCTGAAAGATTCAATAAGCCCATCGTAACGTTGATCGATACGCCCGGCGCTTATCCCGGCCTGGAAGCCGAAGAAAGAGGTCAGGCCGAAGCCATCGCCCGCAATCTCTTTGAAATGGTAAAACTCCGCGTGCCCGTTATCTGCATTATTATCGGCGAAGGCGCCTCTGGTGGCGCTTTGGGCATCGGTATCGGCGACAGGGTATTTATGCTGGAAAACAGCTGGTACACCGTTATTTCTCCGGAAAACTGCTCCACAATCCTCTGGCGTAGCTGGAACTTTAAAGAAAAAGCCGCCGAAGAACTCAAACTTACCTCCGATTACATGAGCCAGTTCGGACTGGTAGACGGTATTGTACGGGAACCCCTCGGTGGTGCTCACGTAAATCCCGATGAAATGGCCACTATCCTGAAAAAAAGAATTAAGGAAACATTGGCAGAACTAAAGCAAATCGATCCCGATACCCGCATAGAACAACGTATCGACAAGTTCTCCCGCATGGGTTTTTACGAAGAGAAATAAAAAATATTTAGAGATCACAATAAAAATTTCGAATTTCGGCCTTCGGAATTCGAAATTTTTATTTTCCCGTAAACGCAATATGGAACAACTAAAAGGCACCGGGGTGGCATTGGTAACACCCTTTAAAGCAGATGAAAGCATAGATTGGAATGCTTTGGAAAAATTGATCAACTACGTGATCGATGGCGGCGTTAACTACGTTGTAACCCTTGGTACAACTGGTGAAACACCTACACTTTCTGCAGATGAAAAGCTGGATTTGATAAAATTCACTTTCGAAAAGGTGTCGAAGCGGGTGCCTGTAGTGGTTGGTATCGGCGACTATAATACACGGGATGTGGTAAAAAGACTGGAGAAATGCCCGCTGGACGAAGCTGCGGCCGTCCTCAGCGTAGCGCCCTACTATAGCAAACCTACCCAGGAAGGGATATACCAGCACTATAAAACAATTGCAGCGGCCTCCCCTAAGCCCATTATCTTGTATAATGTGCCTGGTCGTACCGGCCGCAATATGACCGCCGAAACCACCCTGCGCCTCGCGCATGAAGTGGAAAACATCGTGGCCATGAAGGAAGCCTCCGGCGATATGATGCAGTGTATGCAGATTATCCGCGATAAACCGAAAGATTTCCTCGTGATCAGCGGTGACGATGCCCTGGCCCTCGCACAGCTGGCCTGCGGTATGGACGGCGTTATTTCCGTGGCTGCCAACTACTTTGCCACCGATTTTTCCAGTATGGTGCATGCCGCACTGGTAAACGATTTCCCGGCAGCCCGCTCCCTCAACAACAAAATGCTGGAAGGATTTGACCTGATGTTCTCCGAAAACAACCCGGCGGGTATCAAGGCATTCCTGCACCACGACGGCATCGTCGGAAATAATTTCCGCCTCCCCATATTACCCGTTTCTGATCCGTTGTACGCAAAAATTGCAGCGTACCTGGAGCAATATAAGTAAGCAGAAGGCGAAAAGCGTAAAGCATAAAGCAAAAAAGCTATTGTAGGTCATCCCCACAATAGCTTTTTTGCTTTATGCTTTACGGCTATATAAGATACGTCACTCCTTCCTCCGCAATCTCCGTGTGCGCAAAAACAGGCCTGGATTCGTCCAGGAAAGGCTGTAATTCTGCGTATTTGGAAGAGAAATGCCCGATCAGCAGCTTCCCGGCCCCGGCCGCCGCCGCAAGGCTGGCCGCCTGCACGGAGGTGCTGTGGTAACGTTCTGCCGCCCTCTCCTGCAAATCATGCAGGTAAGTGGTTTCATGGTAAATCATATCGGCGCCCTGTAACCAGGGTAATAACCCAGTATCGTAAATAGTGTCGGCACAGTACACATAGCGTTTGCCGGCGGGTGGGGGAAGTGTCACCCAATCGTTTTTAACGATACTCCCGTCTTTTCGCTGGTAATCTGCACCATCCTGGAGCTTGGAATAATAGGCTGCCGGGATCTCGTAGGCCCTGGCCTGGTCTGGCAATAGTTTCCGCTTGCGCTTCCGCCACTCAAAGGAAAAGCCAAAGCAGGAAATCCGGTGCTGGGTAGGGAAACAACGCACCTGTAACTCCCGGTCCTCGAGAATAAGACCACTATAGCCTGGCTGCAGCGGTACAAAAGACAACTCGAACTTCAGTACCGTAGCGGAACAATCCAGCTGTAGCTGGATTATCTGCTCCAATTCTGGCGGCGCATATACACTGAGCGGCTCTGTTCGACCCATCAGGCTCAGGGTATTCAACAAACCAATTAACCCGAAATAATGATCGCCGTGCAGGTGGCTGATGAATATATACCTCAGCTTACTGCGCCGGATGCCGTATTTGGCCATCTGTATCTGGGTGCCTTCTCCGCAGTCGACCAGCAGCAACTGGTCGTTGCAGGTAACTATCTGAGCGGTGGGGTGCCGCGTCAGGGTGGGGATCGCGGAATTGTTACCTAATATTGTGACTGCAAACATTTAAATAGCTTTATCTTTCTGTGGTTAGCCGGCGCCCGGCCAAAATTTGCCTGATAGCGCCCTGGCCCTGCTTTATTCCATACCGTCCAGTAATTCCCGTTCCAGCTCCTCCATCATGATAAGGTCAATCGCTTCTGCCATGGTAGGCGCAAGATTAAGCATATCATCACCCGCCGCCTTCAGGCTGGCTGTTAAAATGTTGTTAACTCCGGTAATGGCGCAGGAAAAATGATTGTCATACATACACCGGTAGACTGTTAAAATGGCTTCTACCCCTTTCTCATCTGTTTTCTCCACCAATGCCAGATCCAGTATGAGATTACGTTCCGCCAACTCCGGCAGGGAAGTCGCCGTGTGAATGAAGTCTTCTGCCAAATTAGCATCCAGGACGGATATTTCCGGACAAAAAACGACTATTTTTTCTTTGGTATCAATTTTGAATTTCATGCGTTGGACGTTGTTTTATACTTGGTAATGGAATGTTGAACAGAGGGAACCCGCCTATAAAATATAACCGCAAGAGATCGAAACATAAACCTCCGTTTCTTCGTAGATATTTTTAAACGAACGTACCCGCATCAACGCAAAAATAATTCTTATACTATTAAAGTGTAAGTTGTTTAAGTTGAAAAAAGGAATAACTTCATTACAACACAGAACGTGATAATCTTAAATCAGAATTATTCGTTATTATTGTATAGACAAGCCCCCGTAAGGGTTTTTATAATTTAATAATCTCACAATGGACCAGAATTTTTCACCGCAAGTTAAGGAGATCATTTCGTTCAGCAGAGAGGAAGCTTTACGACTGGGAAATGACTTCATAGGTACTGAACACCTGCTGTTAGGTATTATTCGAGAAGGCGAGGGCACGGCCGTAAAGATTCTGCAGGCTTTGAACGTAGATCTGTACGAGTTACGCAAAGAAGTAGAGCTGGCTGTAAAAGATAAGACCGGAAAGAATATTGCTAACATTAATAGCCTCCCGCTTACCAGACAGGCAGAAAAAGTGATACGTGTTACTGTATTGGAAGCCAAAGCACTCAAAAGTGCTACGGTAGAAACAGAACACCTCATGCTTTCTATACTCAAGAATAAGGAAAACGTTTGTACACAAATCTTACAACAATTTGACGTGGACTACGATACTTTTAAAAACGAACTGGGCTTTGTAAAATCTGCGGACCCTAAGTCAGAATTTGACGATCCGGGCGAAGAAGAGTTTGAGGACGAAAGAAAGAGTTACGCATCCAAAGCCAAACAGACAAATACCAAATCCAAAACGCCCGTACTGGATAACTTTGGTAGAGATATTACCAAGCTGGCCGAAAGTGGCAGCTTAGATCCGATTGTTGGCCGCGAGCAGGAAATTGAAAGGGTTTCCCAGATACTTTCCCGCCGCAAAAAGAACAATCCGATTCTTATTGGTGAACCCGGTGTGGGTAAAACCGCCATTGTGGAAGGTCTTGCGCTCCGTATCGTGCAGCGTAAAGTTTCCCGCGTATTGTTCGACAAACGCGTGGTAAGCCTCGACCTCGCAGCCCTGGTGGCCGGTACTAAATACCGCGGCCAGTTTGAAGAAAGAATGAAGGCCATCATGAATGAACTCGAGAAAAACAGGGACGTTATCCTCTTCATCGATGAAATCCATACCATCGTTGGCGCAGGCGGCGCTTCTGGCTCACTCGATGCCTCCAATATCTTTAAACCAGCCCTGGCCAGGGGAGAACTCCAATGCATTGGCGCTTCTACCCTCGACGAGTACCGTATGTACATCGAAAAAGATGGCGCACTCGACCGTCGTTTCCAGAAAGTAATGGTGGAACCACCCTCCGTGGAAGAAACCATTATGATCCTGAACAATATCAAGCCGCGTTATGAAGAATACCATAATGTTAGCTATACAGACGCAGCCATTGATGCCTGTGTGAAACTGAGCGACCGCTACATGACCGACCGTCTCCTGCCCGACAAGGCAATCGACGTACTCGATGAAGTAGGTGCCCGTGTACACCTGAAAAACATCAACGTGCCGCAGAATATCCTCGACCTGGAAAAACAGATTGAAGATATTAAGCAGGAAAAGAATAAAGTGGTGAAAAGCCAACGCTTCGAAGAAGCCGCTGCGCTCCGCGATACCGAAAAGAAACTGGGCGAAGACCTGGAACGCGCGAAAGCCATGTGGGAAGAAGAAGTAAAGCACAAACGCTACCCCATCGATGAAGAAGCCATCGCAGAAGTAGTCAGCATGATGACCGGTATCCCTGTTAAAAGGATGGTACAGGCAGAAACTGAAAAGCTACGCCGCATGGGCGAAGACCTGAAAGGAGCCGTGGTGGGACAAGACGATGCCATCAGCAAAGTTACCAAAGCCATCCAGCGTAACCGCGTAGGGCTGAAAGATCCTAAAAAACCAATCGGTACCTTCATATTCCTCGGACCTACCGGGGTGGGTAAAACAGAGCTCGCCAAATCCCTGGCCCGCTACATGTTCGACTCCGATGAGGCCCTCATCCGCATCGATATGAGCGAATACATGGAAAAATTCTCTGTAAGCCGCCTCATTGGTGCGCCTCCGGGATATGTTGGTTACGAAGAAGGTGGTCAGCTGACTGAAAAGGTACGCCGTAAACCTTACTCCGTGATCCTCCTCGATGAAATCGAAAAGGCACACCCGGATATTTATAACCTCCTGTTGCAGGTACTGGATGATGGTATTCTCACCGACGGTCTCGGTCGTAAGGTGGACTTCAAAAATACCCTCATCATCATGACCTCCAATATCGGAGCCCGTCAGCTGAAAGATTTCGGTGCTGGGGTAGGGTTCACTACCAACGCAAGATCCGGTGGCGAAGAAGAAAATACTAAATCAGTGATTGAAAAAGCACTGAAACGTACCTTCTCCCCTGAGTTCCTGAACAGAATTGACGATGTCATCATCTTCAACTCCCTGGCGAAAGAACATATCTATACTATCATCGATATTACGATGAAGAGCGTGTTGAAACGCCTGAACAACCTCGGCTTCAGCCTCGAACTGACAGACGAAGCCAAAGGCTTCCTGGCTGATAAAGGCTACGACCAGCAATTCGGCGCCAGACCATTGCACAGGGCTATCCAGAAATACCTGGAAGATCCCCTGGCAGAGGAAATCCTCAACATGAATATTCATGATGGCGATATATTAGTAGCCGACCTGGACAAAGAAAATCAAAAGCTGATCTTTACGCTGCAAAACAACTCTTCCAAGAGTAAATCTGAAAAATCAGAAGCGTAAACCACGCTAAATAAATCAATAAACAACGCCCATCACAAGGTATTACAACCTTGGATGGGCGTTTTGTTTTATAACATCTTTATGTTAACACCTTTACATATTAATAGTTTTTACTAGTATTCTCCCCTCATAACAGCCTCTTCGATGCCCCTTTCTCCCAATTTAAATCAATGTCATAACACTCATTGGGTAGTTTTTGCACACGCTATGGCAAATATTTCAAACTAAAATGGTATGATCATGTCATTTTTTAAAAACATTTAATATGTCACATTTGCAGTATGTATTCTATATAACCTATATAAGTAGGTGCTTATGAAAGATAAATAAATTATGCTTTTTTAAGTATTATTTAGAACAGACAAACCGAACCGAATGGGTTTTCCTATAACCTCCGAATAACACCTTAGATTCCTTGTAATTAACCCTTCGGCATTATATCTGCCGAAGAAATTGAGTATTAATTATTTATCCTTATATCTATGCAAAAATCTTTACGCATCGCAGCTCGCGTTATGCTAATAGGTGGTGTAAGTCTTATCGCTACCCAGGTACATGCACAGTTGAAAGTAGGTAAAAATCCTACCTCTATCCAGAAATCAGCAATCCTTGAACTGGAATCAGACAAACAGGGTTTACTGTTACCACGTGTGGCCGACACCACGCTGATGACAGCCCTGAATCCACCCGACGGTATGATCATCTACTGGACAGCAACCGGGGTGGAAGGATTTTATGTAAGGCACAATTACAAGTGGGAAAGGATGGCCACCAAAGCCTCCTCCTGGGATTTGCTAGGTAACTTTATTACAGATGCTACCACACAGTTCGTCGGAAGCACCAACAACGTACCCTTCGTTCTGAGAGGTAACAATAAAGAAGGACTCCGTATCGACGACGGTAATGTAATCGTGAAAAATGATCTCACACTCAGTGGTATCACTGCCGGCGCCAACACCCTGATGGACGCGGTGATCGTGGACCCAACCGGTAAAATATACAAACGTACCCTCACCGCTGCAGCCTTCTCCAATTTCATGATCAACGGCAAAGCAGAGCTGGATCAGAAGATCAACACCGATAATGCTGCTGGCGATTATAAATTTACTACCACTACAACCGGCACCACGACTACACACCAGCTCAGCATCGCTACCCAAACAGGTGGAACAACCGGGCCAGCAGTAGGGTTGCTTACCAGAGACGATTGGAACACATTTAATACTGCTGCCAAGAAAGCTCTGCAGGTAGCCAACTTTATCGATGCCGCAGATGCGAAAGGCTTAACAATAGGTACAGATGGAACTCTCGCCAACAATCCCACTATCGCATTAAATGCAGCCACAGAATTCACGCCTGGTGGTGTGAACATTGGCGCACAAACTTTTGGCGGTGCTAAAACATTCGCCGGAAAAATTACCGGTAAAAACGGACTCGATGTAACAGCTGGTGGCGCCAACATCACCGGCGTAACAAATATTACCGGCGCCACCAATATTACCGGTCTTACTACCATCACCGGTAATACCGAAGCAGGTGGAAACCTCCATGTAACCGGTACTTCCACACTCGACAACAAATTAACCATCACCACTGGTGGTGCAGATGTAACCGGTAACACCGGCATCACCGGCGACTTACATGTAACTGGTAAATCAGCGCTCGATAATACCGTTACACTCGGTAGCACTGCCGCAGGAACTACATCCGACCATAAAGTATTATTGCTCAATGCCAGCAAGGAAATCATCACCAGGGACCTGCCGGAATCAGCATTCACCGACGTGACCTTTGCGTCAGATCACACCGGTACGGATCTGAAAGTGGTAAAAGACGCCACCACCAATAAAGTAACGGTGAGCATCCCACAAGCCGATCCATCTGTTGCAGGCGGTTTGGTAAGTAATGTATCCCAGTCTTTCGCGGGCGATAAGAGATATGCTGACAATGTATCTGTGCAGAAATATGTAAAAATTGGTGATACTACCGCTCTCGCCAATTCTACCTTGCAGGTAGCGGGCTCCGTATCTATGGCCATTAAGGAAATCGCATCCGGTCCATATACTGTTGATGCCACCGATTATACCGTAGTCGTAAAAAGTGGTAGCGCTGTTACTGTTAACCTGCCTACCGCTGCAGGCTCCAAAGGCCGCATCTATACCATCAAGAAAGCCGCATTTGATGCTACTAACAATCTTACTAATACGGTAACCGTGAAAGCCCAGGCCGGACAGTTTATTGAAGATGGCAACTCCATCGACATCTACAACGACTGGACTTTTATCACCGTGCAATCAAACGGTACCGATACCTGGTATATTATTAAGAAATAAGGTTGAACTGTATTTGAAACGGCTACGTATAACCGTAGCCGTTTCTTCCCCCTTTTTCGTGCTTATTTAAATGATGATGTATGAAGCTGCAAGGGCTTGTAAAAGTATGTGCTGTAATGCTGTTTTGTTTGGGCAATCAGCGTTTGCTGGCACAACAGTTAAAACTGGGTACTAATCCCACCCTGCTGGATAAAAATGCGTTGCTGGAGCTTAACAGTGACAAACAAGGATTTTTACTTCCCCGTGTTATAAAAACACAAATCCTTTCCGGCGGAGCCTTATATGGCGCCTCCGAGGGTATGCTGGTATATATAACAGATGACAAAGCACTATATCTTAAGAAAACAACCGGTTGGGAAAAAATAGACTTTTCCATCCTGACGGCCGGCACCGGTATCAGCATTACGGGAAATACGATCAGCAATGACGGCGTACTCAGCTTCAATAGCCGTAAAGGCGTTGTAGTTCCGGCTAATGGCGATTATAACCTTAGCCAGATGGGAGATGTGACCATTACCTCACCCGCCGACAAACAAATATTGCAATACCAGGGTGCTACCAGTAAATGGATTAATATTAACTCCCCCTTTGTAGACCCTTCAAGAAAATTGATGTTACAGGCGGGCACTGGAATTAGCAGTGTTGCTGCCTCCCCTGTAGGTTCTGACTTATCGGCCGACAGAACCTGGACGATTAACGCAGATAATACCAATGCAATCTGGAACGCTAATCAAATTCAGGGGAAAAGCATATTAACTACTGCGCCCAATGAGGGCGACCTCCTTACCTTTACTGGTGGTAACTGGACTCCCAAAGCAGCTCCTGCCGGAGGTGTAACCTCGGTCGGATTATCCTTGCCATCTATATTTAATGTTACCATACCTTCAGTTACCTCGGCTGGAACCTTAACGGCTACACTGAATACACAAAATGCAAATCTTGTTTTTGCCGGTCCTGCTATGGCTCCGGCGGCAGTACCTACTTTCCGTGCGCTGGTTGCTGCAGATTTACCTACTAACTCCACCGCCTATATTCAAAATACTACTACTACACAGACTGCTTCCAATTTTAATATATCGGGAAATGGCGTCATCGGCGGTACATTGACTGTAAAAGGATTGACACCTGGGTCCATTCCTTATGTAGGAACAGGCGATGTGATCTCGGAAAATAATGCACAGTTATTTTGGGACGGTACTAAATCATTATTGGGAATAGGTACTAACACTCCCGTGAATAAAGTAGAAATCGCGGGACCTCCGTCAACAACAGCACCTTTTTCCACCAGTACTTCTGGCCTTCGGTTAACAAACCTGGCAACAGCCACCCCGACGTCAGCAACTTCTAAAGTGCTTTCTATCAATAGTTTCGGTGATGTTATTTTAACAGACAACCCTGCAACCACTAATTGGTTAACGGGAGGTAATGCCGCTACCAGCACGCAGTTCCTGGGAACAACGAACGCTGTTGATATGGTGGTGAAATATAATAACAAAGAACTTTTCAGAGGATCAAGAGGTCAAACCGCTGCAGAAAGCGGTGGATCAGATTTTTCTGCCTATACCTTAACCCTCATGAATGGTGCTACAAAATTTAATGGTCACCCATTGATTATACGTGCAAATGGTAATGATGTATTGGCATTTGAAGATGCATCAGGCACGCCCAAATGGCACTGGAATATACTGGGGGGCGGATTAAATTTTGTGGAAACCAATGTAAAGGACTACCGCTTGTTTTTGCAGAACGGCGGAAATGTAGGAGTGGGGACAAATACGCCGGCTGCCTTGTTGGACGTGGCAGGTACGGCTAAGATAGGAACCGGCGGAACGGTATTAAATGGTGTATATAGAGCGGTAAATGTTAATGCTGTAACTACGAGTATCCCTAATAGTACTTCAGTAACTACTGCAGTAACATTTACGGTCACAGGCATAGACGGAACATTGGGTGGGAATGTTATTATAAATCCAAGATTTGATTTTCCATTTAATCTTCGGTTAATCTCGTCACGAGTGAGTGCCGATGATACCGTGACAGCGATTTTTGTTAATACAACTGGCAGCGCATACTCTTTGACCGGAACAGGTAAACGCTTCGATATTACTGTTATCCAATAAAAAATGTTGTTGAAGAAGCTATTTATCATATCGGCTCTTTTATTGTTGGTGGGAAACAGTTCCGCCCAACAAGGCGTATACATTCCTACCGGCGCCACCGTGTGGCTCTCCGGTAATACCAACGTGGGCATCTTCTCCGATATGACCAACAACGGCAGTCTTGGCTCCAATCCTAACAGTTTTTTTTATTTCCTCAGCAAACTATGGACTAACGGCAACGGGGCTACGTTGCCTGATGAAAGCGCCGATGGTAGTTCAGGCACCGGCGGTACTTTTGTCTTCTCCAATATAACACAGCAAAAGATTTTCGGCGGCTATAGCTTTATTACCAAAGCCGGGCCCAGCTTTCCTAACCTGCAACTGAACAATATATCCGGCTTGTTGCTGGATGACCTGAGTGACCTGAAAATCAGGAATAATCTCCATTTCGCCAGCGGGCATATTTATCTCAATGGATGGAATTTGCAGGTCGGCGATAAATCGCCTGGTACTATTACAGGTTACAGCGACAAACAGTATGTAGTTACTGGCAGCGGTATTGCGGGCGGCTTACTCTATCGTGCCGCCATCAACAATGCCGCGGGTAAAGTGGTGTTTCCGATAGGCACCGATGAATACAGCTATGCTCCCGCAGCGGTGTTGATCACCGGCGCCAAAGATATGATAGGCGCGCGGGTATATGATAGCGTATTTACAGTAGCGGCGGGCGGTGCAGCGTATAGAGACAGTTTTGTAAACAAAACCTGGAACATACGCCGGGAAGATAATAGTGGGGGAGAAGTGGATGTTATCCTGCAACATATGGATGCGAGCGAATTGCCTGCATACGCCTCTTCCCGCGACAGTAGCTTTATTACCCGCTTTGTTGCTGGCGTATGGGATCAGTTACCGGTTATTTCCAATAAACCTTTGGCAGGTACATTAACTACCAGTCCTATGTTGGCCCCTGCTACGATGCACCTGCGGCATTTTGACGCGCTGGGGTCCAGCGAATTTTTTGCTAAAACGGCCCTGATAGGTAGTGTGAAGCCAGTTACCTTCCTCAACTTTGAGGCCTTCAGGATTGCGCCGGTAATGGTGCAGCTGGACTGGACCACCCTCCGGGAAGTACGCAATATGGCCTTTGAGGTGGAACGCCGTTATGAAAGAGAAGAAGCTTTCCAAAAAATCGGCGTGGTGCTCACGAAGGCAGTCAATGGAAATAGCAGCGTGCCGCTCAGCTATACCTGGCATGATCCTAACGACTACGACGATTGGACCTATTATCGCATAAAGGCAATAGGCCTGAATGGTAAGGTAGTGTATTCTGAAGTACGCGCGGTGCCGCCGTTCGTACAAATCAATGTATTCCCGAATCCGAACAATGGTACGTTTAAGGTGCAGCTTCGTGGCATCCGGGGAGCTATGCTGCTGCAGATGCACGATGTATGGAGCCAGGTAATGCGTCAGTATGAAGTGAAGTCCGATATGGATATCGATATCAGGGATCTGCCTTCCGGCGTCTACTTCCTGGTCATTTATAATAAAGACACCATGAAGTTAGCCTACACCTGTAAAGTAATTGTAGCCCGGTAACCATTCTATCTGGGTATCTCATACTGGCAGCTATGTCAAAATGGGGTACCCAAATGTTATTGGTTTGCTATTCTCAGAGATTTCCCTCAATTTTGTAGCGTTCTTCCCTATTAACAGGTTCTTATTTAAATAGATAGTTTTGAAAAAAATAATCATCACGATAGATGGCTACTCATCATGTGGCAAAAGTACATTAGCTAAGCAGTTGGCTAAAAAACTGGGCTATACCTATATTGATAGCGGCGCTATGTATCGTGCAGTGACCCTTTATTTTATTCAAAACCGTATCGACTGGCTTTCCCACGAAGCGGTGGCGGCAGCCCTTAAAGATATCCACCTGGATTTTGTGATCAATTCGCTTACCGGTTTAGGCGAAATGTACCTGAACAATGAAAATGTAGAACACCTGATCCGGGAAATGGTGGTGGCCGAAAAAGTGAGCGAAGTAGCAGCTGTAAAGGAAGTACGCGATTTTGCAGTAGCCCAGCAAAAGAAAATGGGCGCCCGCAAAGGTATTGTGATGGATGGCCGCGATATTGGTACTGTAGTATTCCCGCACGGCGAACTCAAAATTTTCATGACAGCTGAGATCGAAATCCGTGTTCAGCGCAGGTTTAAAGAGTTATACGAGAAAAATAAACATATTACCCTGGAAGAAGTAAAACAAAACCTCGAACTCAGGGACTATATCGATGCCAACCGTGAAATTAGCCCGCTTCGTAAGGCAGAAGATGCTATCATCTTGGATAACAGCCACTTAAACCTCGAAGATCAACTCGATTTAGTGATGCAGTGGGTAGAAGATGCTATCATGGCGCACTCCTGACAAAATATTATTTTCTTTTATTAAAACTCTTTTATACATTTGTTGTATGGCGCAGTATCGCCAGCATCCCAATAATTTTTTTCCACATCCTCCCGAATTTCCAATAGTTTTTATTTGCATGCCCGGCAAGTGTCTTTTTAAGATGCTATGTGCATAACCAACCTTATCCTCCCTGAGAAATGCTGCTTAGGTAATTTTTGAATGGAATCAGTCGTGCTATTGACGCGTGTTGTTGTGAACTGAATAAGACAAATTGAAATAGTGCGTAAGACGCGTTATTATATATCGTACCCGGGGAAAGTCTTATCCTAGCTATATCCACAAGGAGCCTTTGCTATTAACCGACTAGCTGATAGCGTATATTATAAAAATCCGGTTTGTGGCAGCGTAGGTGCTGCATACAAACATTAAAGTTAATGTGGGATGGCGTGGCTTGCCATGGCCGTTCCATATTTTCAGTAGGTGTATTCGGTTAATAGGAAGAAGGGGCGAATTCTTTCGCCCTTTCGCTTTTTTATTCAGCCAGGATAGTCATCCGAACTTACTAACGGCACGTACCAGGTGATCACCCCGTATGTCCTGAAATCACCGCCGGTTATTCGTAATTCTTTTTTAAATTGTGTAGTCACACAGACCAGCCAATGTCTATTAAAGATGTATGTTTTTTGTGCTGGCTCCTCTTGGGAGCCTGTTTGGGAGCGGGAGCCCAGGACTCTCTGCGTACATACCGGTTGCTGGATTCTGTTCGCCAGCTCCGCGCAGACACGGCAAAAGTGTCGCTGCTGATTAAAAAGGGCGGGGAAAATGCCCGTTACTTTGATAATCATAAACTGGACAACCCCTTCTGGCAAGAGGCGCTTACCCTATCCCAGCAACTCAGGTTTTTCCAGGGAATATCCCGTGCCTATAACGAAATCGGTACCAGCAAAAGAAATAAGTCACTCTATATTGTTGCGGAAGACTACCATGAGAAAGCCCTGAAAGCTGCGGAAGAAGCGAAAGACACCTCCCTGATCGCTTTTTCTCTTAACAACGCCGGAGTGGATTGTCGCCGGCTCGACAAACTCCGGAAAGGTTTTGATTATCATATGAGAGCCCTGGTATTGGCAGAGCAGATCAATGATATCCGAAATATTTGCGTGGCTACCAACAGCATCGGCAATATCCAGCTCACCATGGAGAAATATGGGGATGCCATTCAACACTTTAATCACGCACTGGAGCTGGAAGAAAAAAGCCACAACGACCTGGGAGTGGCCATCAACCTGGGAAACCTGGGCTATGCCTACCAGGGACAGGGAAAGCTGGACCTGGCCATCCAATATTATAAACGCTCCCTGAATATGAACCTGAAAATGGACCGGCCTATTGGGATCGCCATTTGCTACAATGCGCTGGGAGCGGCCTATAAAGAGAAAAAAGATTATGCAGCCGCCATGTATTACCTGGAAAAAGCGCTCGAAGTAAATGACCAGGTAGACGATAAAGTGCATGTGGCAGAGAGCTACCTCAGCATCGGTAAGTTATTGGGTGCCCAGGCAAAACATGAAGACGCCCGGAAATATATCCAGCAATCCATTGATGTAAGTACTTTCTGGGGTTTCAAATCCATGCTGATGGATGCCTACAAGGCCCTGGCAGAAGATTACAAGGAAAGCGGCGATTTTGAAAAATCATTGGAGGCGGTAGATAAATCCCTGTTGTATAAAGACAGTATCCTCGATGAAAGGTCGGCCATGGCCATGACCCAGATGCAAACCATCTATGAAGTAGACCGGAAGGATAACCAGATCCGTGCCCTGGAACATGATAAAATGCTGGGAGCACTCCGTACTAAACGGAATGTGGCGATTTCTTTCTTCCTGGCAGCTTTTCTCCTGATGGCCATCGTTGGCGGGTTTTTCTATATTCGTCACCGTAACCTGAAGGCCAATAAACAAACATTACAGCTGGAACTGCGCTCCCTGCGTTCCCAGATGAACCCACACTTTATCTTCAACTCCCTTAGCTCTATCCACCGGTATATATGGAGTAATAACCAGGAAGAAGCATCTGACTACCTCACTAAGTTTTCCCGGCTCATGCGCCTGATCCTGGATAATACGCAACATACTTTTGTAACCCTCAATAAGGAACTGGAATCGTTAAGACTTTACCTTGACCTGGAGTCTTTGCGGTGTAATGGTATTTTTGAATATAGATTTCAGATAGATACAGAAATAAATGACGACGAAGTACTGATCCCGCCCATGATTTTGCAGCCTTATGTGGAAAATGCTATCTGGCACGGCCTTGTACATAAATTGCCGGAAGAAAAGGGATTACTGGATATCAGTATTATCTTGCAAAAGCGTAGCCTGGTATGTACCATCACCGACAACGGTATTGGACGAAAGAAAGCAATGGAAATAAAAGACCGAAAAGGGCGTCTACACAATTCGGTGGGCATGAAAGTAACAGAAGGAAGGATAGACCTGATACGAAAAATCAATAATAAAGAGGCAACAGTAACCGTAACCGATCTGGAAGATGAGTCAGGCAAGGCAACCGGCACCCGTGTAACCATCGTATTGCCGGCAGAATTTATATTTTAGGATACCAACAGCTAACAACCATAACTATAAAACGCTAAATAGCTAAAAGCTACTTATATGAGCGAACTAAAAGCTATCATCGTAGATGATGAGCAACATTGCATAGATGCATTGCAAACAATGCTTCAAAAAAAATGTCCCGGTGTGAATGTGGTGGGCTGGGCCAAAAGTGTGGCAGAAGCCAAAAGGCTGATAGATGAGTTGCAGCCGGATCTCGTATTTCTTGACGTGGAAATGCCCTATCAGAACGGGTTCGAATTGCTGAAACTATTTGAAAAAGTTCATTTTGATGTAATATTCACTACCGCATACGAGCAGTATGCGTTGAAAGCTATTAAATTCAATGCATTGGACTACCTGCTAAAACCCTTTAGTGTTAAGGAACTACAGGACGCCCTGGAAAAATGTAAGGAGAAGAAAAACAATCGCGGGATGAAGGAAACGGGTGGAGTATCACCCATGGATGTGTTTTTACAGAACATGAAAACGTTGCAACAAACCCATAAGAAAATAGCCTTACCTACTATCAATGGCCTGGTGTTTATGCCGGTACAGAACATTGTGCGTTGTGAATCTACCGGCAACTATACGCGCATTTTCTTTACCGATAAGAAAAACCTGATGGTATCCCGTCCCCTGAAAGAATTTGAGGAGCTATTGTCTGACGTGGATTTCTTCCGGGTGCATAATTCTCATCTCATCAATATGCAGCAAATGCAGTCCTATATCCAGGGAGAAGGCGGTTTTGCGCTGATGAGCGATGGTGCCCAGGTAGAGGTATCCCGCCGGCGTAAAGCAGACTTTTTAAAGAAGGCCATGCAATTCTAAGTGATGATTTACAAGGGATTTAGCAGGGAAGGTCTCCGATTTTATTCGTTTTCATGCCAGTTACAGGAAATTAACTACCATATAATAAATGGCTATTGCGGGCGTATGGCAGATAAACTACTTTTGAATTACGATTTCAATATTAACACCATATAAAGATTTTATACTCTGCATTACTAGCGTGATTAGCCCCAAAGAAAAAAGACACCGTTCTGGTGTCTTTTTTGTTTTTAAATGTTGATATACAATTAGTTAGATGTGTTTATAATTGACTGGCTGTTGCCAGTTCATCTGCCTTCTGTTCCAGTTGGAAGAAAGACAGCAACCGCCGAATCACCCCTTCTACGAGCGCGTCCGGACAGGAAGCGCCACTGGTCAGCAGGATAGTTACCTGGTCTTTTTTGGGAAGGAACTGATCACTATCGATCGTTTGTTTATGGTGAAAATCCCAGTGCTGAATCGCATCTGCCGATAATATATGTTCGGGAGAAGAGATGAAATAGGTAGGCAGTTTTTCTTCACACAATTCCACGAGGTGGGAAGTATTGGAACTATTATAACCACCTACTACAATGGCCAGATCGGCAGTTTCCTGCAACATACCGGTAACGGCAGTCTGGTTATCATTGGTAGCATAGCAGAGGGTATCCCGGGTATCTGCAAATCTTTCGCCTACGTTAGCATCTGTTAGCTGAAAGGTACTGATCATGACTTGTTTGATGTGGTCTGCAATCGCCTGGGTTTCTGTGGCCAGCATGGTGGTTTGGTTCACCACCCCCACCCGCTGCAGGTCTTTCGTAACATCAAATCCGGTAGAATACTGGCCTTCAAACAGGGTGTAAAATTCTTCGGGATTTCTTTTCCCGCTGATGAAGTCGGCCAGTAGCGCGGCTTCCCTAATATCTTTCACTACTACAGTCGGAGTACCCGCCTGGCTATGGGAAAAAGTAGCCCGGGTTTCTTCATGTTTGGGCTTACCATGTACAATGACGGTGTAGTTTTTCTGACCGATTTGTTCTGCCTTATTCCACACCCTTTCTACGAAAGGGCAGGTGGTGTTGTATTTCAGTGGTTCTATGCCCAGGGAGGCGAGTTGTTTCTCCGTTTCCAGGGTAGTACCGAAAGCGGGAATAATAACAATATCATCTGCCTGTAAGCTTTCCCAGGGCACCAGCTGTTTGCCGGCTGTATCCATAATGAATTGTACGCCCCGGTCCAGCAAGTCGCTGTTGACATGCGGATTATGAATCATTTCACTCAGCAGGAAAATGCGTTTGCCGGGGTTTTCATCTACCGTTTTGAAGGCGATTTCAATGGCATTTTCTACACCATAGCAAAAACCGAAATGACGGGCCAGCAGAATCCTGATGGGACCAAAATTCAGCTCAGTAGGGGTAAAGTCCTTTTTCATGCGGTCCTGCTGTTTGCGCTGGTTTTTAATGGCGCTGATCAGCGGACTGCGATATATTACCGGAACGTTAAATGTTTTCATGTGTTAAATGACGGAAAATTGAACGACAAAGTTAATCAGTTTTCTTTGCTCACTTTGTCTAACCAGGCTTTTTCTTCAGCACTCAGGCTGTTATAACCTTTTTCGTTTATTTTATCCAGCAGCTGATCCAGCCGGGACTGGCTGCTATCATCTGTTTTCCGGACTACTTTCAGCGGCGATTTTTTGGGCTTAAACTTCCTGGCCGCCTGCCTTTGTTCCCGACGGGTGTTGACGTCAAACAGCCAGATTAAAGGTCTACAGAGGTCGGTACCTGCCTGCAGGGTACGGATATAGAAGAAACCCAGCAGGGCGCCGCCCATATGGGAGATAAGACCGCCAATGTTGCCATTGGGAATAGAAATCAATCCCAGTAATACCAATGCCAGCGCCAGCCACTTTAACCGTATACTTCCCAGGAACATGAGGCCTATTTCGTAGTTGGGCATCAGGGTGGCGGCAGCCACCAGTATGCACATGATCGCAGCAGAGGCGCCTATCATGGTATAGCCCATATAACCGGGAAACAGGCTGGCGCTCAGCAGATACAACAAACCACCGGCAATCCCGCCCAGCAGGTATAAGGGGAGCACCCGTTTGTTGCCCAGGAAATCACGGAATAAGTTGCCAAACCAGTAGAGGTTAATCATGTTAAACAGCACATGAAATATCTGTTCATGGGTAAACATGTAAGTGATAAGCCCCCATGGCTTTAATATGAAAGCGCTCAACGGAGCGTGAATGGCCAGTTGATCATACGTCCAGATAAAAGGACCGGGTTGTTTGGTCAGAAAAGCGATGAGGTGCACAATATTGATGCCCAGGAAAACGATAATATTCCAGAAAAGCAAATGGTTCACTGTGTTACCTTGCCTGAGCCAATAACGAATATCCGATTGAAAAGAGGTCCCGTTCATATACACAAATTAAAATAAAATCCGGGATTTCGATATACAAATTAACATTTTGGATGATAGAAAAATAAGTCGTGTAACCGCAGGTTGACAGCAGCTTTCTCCCTATGTTTATCAACAATTAATTGGCGGTCTGGTTGCTTTTTTTAGAAAAAATTACAGGAAAAACACAAGGTGAAATATTGTTGTAGTATATTTTTTAATAATACAATTAAAAAATATCTGAAAACTGCGGTCTGTTCTACTGCCAATCGGCTATTTCTTCAATAAATATGTCGGTAAACGGGTAATTTTTCGTATTTTTGCCGTCCCATAAAACAGGGAGTCCGGGTATTCCGGGCTAAAATTTCAATTTTTTATGAGCGAAAACATCATTCCTAACGAACAAAACGCTGAACAACAGGCTGCTGCACCAGCAGTAGAAACAGCGACACCAAAGGCGCCTGTAGCGAAAGTTGAAACTGCACACGACGATTTCGACTGGAGCGTTGACAAACGTAATGTTTCTTCTTACAGCAAAGAAGAAAAAGCTAAGTACGATGCTACTTACGATGGTACTTTCAAGGTGTTTGAAGAAAACAGCCTGCTGACTGGTACTGTAGTAGGTTTAACCAACACAGACGTAGTAATCAACATCGGTTTCAAATCTGATGGTTTGATTTCTCTGAACGAATTCCGTGATTTACCAGGTCTGAAGATCGGTGATGAAGTGGAAGTGCTGGTAGTAGAAAAAGAAGACCGCGATGGTAACCTGCACCTGAGCCGTAAACAGGCTCGTCAAAAACGTGCTTGGGAAAAAATCGTGGAAGTTTACAAAACAGGCGAAGTGGTTACTGGTACTGTTACCAGCAAAACCAAAGGCGGCTTGATCGTAGACGTATACGGCATGGAAACATTCCTGCCAGGTTCTCAGATCGATGTGAAACCAGTTACCGATTACGACCAGTTTGTAGGCAAAACTATGGAGTTCAAGGTGGTGAAAGTAAACGAAACCATCCGCAACGCCGTTGTTTCCCACAAAGCGCTGATCGAAAGCGATATCGAACAACAAAGAGTGGATATCATCAGCAAACTGGAGAAAGGCCAGGTGCTGGAAGGTACTATCAAAAATATCACCGACTTCGGTGCGTTCATCGACCTGGGTGGTCTGGACGGTTTGCTGTATATCACCGATATCAGCTGGGGCCGTATCTCCCATCCGAGCGAAGTACTGCAGATGGATCAGAAAATCAACGTTGTTGTGCTTGACTTCGATGACGAAAAACGTCGCATAAGCCTGGGCTACAAACAACTGACTCCGCATCCGTGGGATACTTTACCAGCTACCATCACTGAAGGTGCTAAAGTAAAAGGTAAAGTTGTAAACATCGAAGATTACGGTGCATTCCTGGAAATCATGCCAGGCGTGGAAGGTCTGGTACACGTATCTGAAATCTCATGGGCTTCTACTCCAATCAACGCTAAGGAATTCTTCAAATTAGGTGAAGAATACGAAGCAGTGGTAGTTACCCTGAGCAAAGAAGAGCGTAAAATGTCTCTGTCTATCAAACAACTGACAGAAGATCCATGGTCTACTATCGAAACTAAATTCCCTGTTGACAGCCGTCATAAAGGTATCGTGAAAAACATCACTCCTTATGGCGTATTCGTTGAACTGGAAACTGGTATCGGTGGCATGATCCACATCTCTGACCTGAGCTGGATCAAGCGCTTCAACCACCCATCTGAGTACACTAAAGTAGGTAGCGAAATAGATGTAGTTATCCTGGGTATTGACAAGGAAAACCGCAAACTGAGCCTCGGTCACAAACAGATCGAAGAAGATCCTTGGAACACTTTCGAAACTATCTTCCCGATCAACTCCGTACACGAAGGTACTGTTGTGAAGAAAGATGATAAAGGTGCTACTGTTCAACTGCAATACGGCCTGGAAGCTTATGCTCCTGCACGTCACCTGAGAACAGAAGACGAAAAACCAATCAACGTTGAAGACGTGAAAGAATTCATGATCATCGAATTCGATCGTAGCGAAAAACGTATCCTGGTTTCTCACACCCGCGTTTGGGAAAAAGCTCAGGCGGAAGAAAAACAAGCTATCGTGAAAGAGAAGAGAGACGAAGCTGACAAAACCCGTAAGGCTGTGAAAAACATCCAGGGTAAAGTTGAAAAAGCTACTTTAGGTGATCTGGGTGCTTTAGCTGAACTGAGAGAAAAACTGAAACAATCTGAAGGTGGCGAAGAAAAAAGCGCACAATAAGGTTTAAGTTTCATTAAATAATGAATCCCGCTCCGAGTAATTCGGGGCGGGATTTTTTTTGAATAAATGTAATTGTCAAAAAAATAATATTTTGTCGGAATATTTCCGAAAGGTGTTCCACTCCACCTACATCACTTTCTTTTACGCGCTCAGGATAGTGACGATTGGAAACACAAAACGGTTGACGAAAACCAGTTACTACAGCTATTAAATGATAAAATAGACGCGGTCTCTTTCGACCGCATCAGGGAGGATGTAATACGTTTTATCCCAGATAGTGCTTTATTGGATATTTGGTCCCCAGTGTACTTCAAGGAATTAGTTAAGCGAATAAAATTCGAATAGCTTGCTACTCAAATATCGCCACAACTCTCGCCGGCGCCGCACTGGCCCCTTTTATCTTCAGTGGAAACACACTCACTTTAAATCCAAATGCCGGCAATGCGCCCAGGTTGACCAGCTGCTCCATATGGCAGTATTCCTTTTGTTGCCCTACCAGGTGGGCCTGCCAGAAATAATCATCCCGTTGAAGTTGTTTGGCTTGCTGCGCCATATATTTTAAAGGCAGGTCGAATCCCCACTGATCTATTCCCATTACTTTCACGCCCTGGTCTATCAGCCAGTGGGTGGCTTCGGCGCTCATGCCGGTACCCCGCATGGCGTATTCTTTGGTGCCCACGTATTTGTCGCGACCGGTATGAATAAGTACAATAGTGCCGGGAGTAATTACGGCGCCGCTTTTTTCAAGATCGGCACGTATATCCGCCACCGTTATTTGCTCAAAATCTGCTTTGTGGGTCATATTCAATACCACCCCGTTGCCATAGCACCATTCCAGCGGAATTTCATCGATGGTTTTGGCCGGTGCACCATTTACAGTGGGAGCATAGTGCCAGGGGGCATCGATGTGGGTGGCGGCGTGTACGCCCATGCCGATAATTTTATCGTCGGCCCAGCCTTCAAACCCTTTGGGGAAGAGCTTTGCAGGGAGTCCCAGGAAAAAGCGGATCAGCCCTTTACTTTGTCGATGCGTTTTGTGTTTGATTTTGATACGCATAAACCAGGGATCCTGTTTGTTGTAGGAGATGGTTTTGGACAGATCTACGATTTTCATATTGGTTTTTTGGCGTCAATTGTGCCGTAAAGATGATCAACAAAATATCATCTTCCAAAAACTATTTCGTAAGCAGCGACAGTTTGGCGTCATTAAATTCCAGCAGGGAATCCAATTGCATATTGGCTAAGGCATACCGCGGATCTTTTCTGTTATGGGTTTCCGGTACCACTACGGTGGTCATACGGGCGGCCTTGGCAGCAATCATACCGGTCACCGAATCTTCAAATGCCAGGCAATCCAGCGGTTCGCTACCCAGGGCTTTGGCACAGGCCAGGTACACTGCCGGATGGGGTTTACCGTAATCTTCAAACTCGGCAGAATATACGGCCTGGAAGCGGTCTTTTATCTGTAAATGATCTAACACCGCATTGATCAGGCGCAGCGGGGAGGAGGAGGCCAGTCCCATTTTGAACCCTTTCTCCTTAAAATACCCGAGAATATAGTGCAATCCTTCCATCGGTTGCCCGCTGGCGATGATTTTGGCAATCACGCTGTCAATGATTTCATTGACAACCTGTTCGGGAGATTTGCCATCCCATTTATAAAAGTTATGCCAGTAACTTACTACTTCTTTGGTGCGTAAACCGGTGGTAAGGTGCGTGAGTTCGGGCGACAGTTTAACACCCACAGTGGCAAATACTTCCCGCATCGCAATGCCCCACAGCGGTTCAGAGTCGATCAACAGACCATCCATATCAAATATTACCGTATCTATCATGAAATTCCCTTTTTATGCGCGGCAAAGATAAGAAGATATGCGGCCAGATCACAGTGGAAAGGAGCGAAATGCCCCCTGTTATCTTCTTCCCTCATAACAAAAAGTTATACCGGATAAATTTTGGTTATTGCCTCCCTGCAGGTTTGTACCTCCGCCGAAGGCCAGATCGGTCTACTGTACTGTGTTTTCGCTGCTTTTTTCATCCAGGACCCGGTCCATCGCTAATTCCACCCCTTTTTGGGGGCTTATTCAATTCCCAAAAAAGTTTTGGAAAGATGGGCTGCATTTCTATCTTTGTATTACTCTACTAAAATTATAGGAAATATGGGTAATGGGGTGTCATATCGCAGAAATAATGGATGTAGCTGTTGTAATACAACACCTGCGAGGCGCGTGTAATAGAAAATTCCAGTGATCAGCTTACTGTAAATCATTATACGAGCCTCCGAAAGTATCCCGGGGGCTTTTTGATGTTAAAGAAAAACAACCATACCCCGCTCAGAAAATAGCTTTTTACCACCACCTGAAAATACTTTTTATGCAAAGCTTCAGAACAGAACTCGAAAATCCAATTGTTGAACAGGACATTATAAACCTGGAGAAAAAGATTCGCCAGTTCCGCGAAGGCAATATCACGGACGAAAAATTCCGCAGCCTTCGTCTGGCAAGAGGGATATATGGGCAACGCCAGCCAGGTGTACAAATGATACGTATCAAACTGCCCTATGGTAAAATGACTTTGCAACAATGGAACCGTATTACTGAAGTATCTGATGAATATGCTACCAGCAACCTCCACCTGACCACCCGCCAGGATGTACAAATCCACTATGTTAGCCTCGACAGAACGCCAGAACTGTGGACCAAACTGGAGCAAGATGGAATCACCATTCGCGAAGCCTGTGGTAACACGGTGCGTAACGTAACCGCTTCCGACCGTGCCGGTATCGATCCGGATGAGCCATTTGATGTAACGCCTTATGCAGACGCGGTATTCCGTTATTTTCTGCGTAACCCGGTGAGCCAGGAAATGGGCCGTAAAATAAAAATCTCTTTTTCCTCTTCAGATAAAGATACCGCCTGGTCTTTCATGCACGATTTCGGTATGATTCCTAAGGTGAAAATCATCGACGGTAAAGAAGTACGTGGCTTCAAAGTATTGGTAGGCGGAGGTTTGGGTGCACAACCCTTCCTGGCTAAACCAGTGTATGAATTCCTGGAAACAGATCAGCTTATTCCTTATATCGAAAACGTACTGCGCGTATTTGACCGTTATGGTGAAAGAACCAGCCGGAACAAAGCCCGCATGAAATTCCTCATCCAGAAAATTGGTATGGAAGAATTTGAACGTTTGGTGAAAGAAGAATATAAAGCAGTAAAACTGAAAAGTGTACCTATCGACGCTGATGCCTGGGTAGCTACCCAACCCGCTCCGGTAGGGCCTGTTCCCGCATATTCCATCAAGGATACTAAAAAGTACGAAGCCTGGAAAGCGACCAACGTTTTTGAACAGAAACAAAAAGGTTACTACGGCGCCTACGTTAAAATAACCCTCGGTAACATCGGTTCTGCCATCAGCCGCCAGCTGATTGAAGCACTGCGACCCGTGATTGCAGACGATGTGCGGGTAACTGCCAACCAGGGACTCCTGTTGAAATACATATTGCCGGAAAATCTGCCCTATGTATTCAGCGTACTGGAAACTGCAGGCTTTGCCAATGCCGGTTTCGACAGTGTTGCCGACATCACGGCTTGCCCGGGTACCGACACCTGTAACCTTGGTATTTCCAGCAGCACAGGAATAGCTAAAGTATTGGAAGATGTGATCACAGAAGAATTCCCTGACCTGATCTATAATAAGGATATTAAGATCAAAATCAGTGGCTGTATGAACTCCTGCGGTCAGCACGGTATCGCCAGTATTGGCTTCCATGGCTCTTCCATGAAGAGCGGCGGTAAAGTATTGCCAGCTCTCCAAGTATTGCTGGGTGGTGGTATTGTAGGTAATGGCGATGGACGTGTAGCAGATAAAGTGATTAAAGTGCCTAGCCGCCGTGGGCCCGACGTGCTGCGCAGCCTGTTGCACGATTTTGAAATTAACGGAGAGGAGCATGAACTGTTTAACCAATACTACGATCGTAAAACAGAAAAATATTTCTACGAGCTGCTGAAACCATTGGCAGACCTGAGTACCCTCACTGCGGCCGATTTCATCGACTGGGGACAGGCACAGGACTATGCTACTGCCATTGGAGTAGGAGAGTGCGCAGGCGTTATTATCGACCTGGTGGCCACCCTGTTGCTCGAAGCAGAAGAAAAGCTGGAACTGAGCAGTGCGTCACTGGCAGGAGGCGCTTATGCCGATGGTATTTACCACGCTTACTCTTCCTTTGTTCAGGGCGCCAAAGCGCTATTGCTGAGCGAAGCGATCAGCGGTAACACGCAGATAGGTATCATTAATGATTTCGACAAACACTTTGTAGCTACTGGTAAATTCGGCTTCGAACCTGACTTTAAAACGGTGGTGTTACAGATTAATGGGAACGAGCCTACGGAGAGCTTTGCGAAGTCTTATTACGAGCAGGCGCAGTCTTTTTATACCGCAGCGCAGGTATACCGTCAACGGGTAAACGAACTGGTGCAGGCTTAATTATTCACTCATCTCAACATTATTATCATGCAAGATATACAACCCAAACTCACATTGATAGGTGCTGGCCCAGGCGATCCGGAGCTGATTACTGTTAAGGGATTAAAGGCCATTCAAAATGCCCGGGTCATCCTTTATGACGCATTGTCCAGCAACGAATTGCTGGACTATGCGCCGGCCAATTGCCTCCGCCGTTTTGTGGGTAAGCGCGCAGGTATGCATGTTTATTCGCAGGATGAAATAAACAGGATGATTGTAAAATATGCCTTAACTTATGGCAGTGTAGTGCGGTTGAAAGGAGGAGATTCATTTGTGTTTGGCCGTGGCCAGGAAGAAATAGCTTTCGCTCAGCAATTTGGTGTTACCGCCGAAGTGATTCCCGGTATTTCCAGCGCCATTGCAGTGCCTGGCGTTAATAAAATCCCGGTAACCAGCCGCCACGTGAGTGAAGGCTTTTGGGTGATTACCGGTAATACCCGGAATGGTAACTTGTCCCGCGACCTGGAACATGCCATCAAGGCTAATACCACCGTTGTCATTCTCATGGGAATGAGTAAACTGGCGGAAATTGCCGGTATCTACAGCGACGCAGGAAGAGGCAAAACGCCCGCTGCTATTATCCAGAACGGTACGTTGCCCACCCAGAAAATGGGATTGGGAAATGTGGCCGACCTCGTGGAAATAGCCGCTACACACGATCTGCATAACCCTGCTATCCTGGTGATAGGAGAGGTGGTACGCTTCCATGAAGCGTTCCAGGCACTGCAGACCAAAGTGTCAGCCGAACTTAAAATTGCCGTATAATGGAAGAAAATCATTTATTCCCGGTGTTTTTCAAATTGCACCGCTTGCAGGTACTCGTTGTAGGCGGTGGTAATATCGGATTAGAAAAAGCCAATGCCATGTTGGAAAATTGCCCCCAGGCAAATGTTACCATCGTGTCAATGGATTTTTTGCCTGAGCTGACCTCGCTTACGCATCAATATCCTAATATTACCCTGGTACAGAAATCGTTTTCCTGTGGAGATTTGCTGGGGAAAGACCTGGTAATTGCAGCTACCAACGACCGGGAGCTGAATTATCATGTGTGGGAAACTGCCAAGTGTAGCAAGGTATTGATCAATGTGGCCGATACCCCCGACCTGTGCGATTTCTATCTCGGGTCTATCGTACGTAAAGGCAACCTGAAAATTGCCATTTCTACCAATGGTAAATCGCCCACCGTTGCCAAACGCCTGAAACAGGTGCTGCAGGAAGCTATTCCGGATACCATCGATGAAGTATTGAATAAGTTATCGTTGATCCGCGACAAATTAACGGGCGACTTCAGCGCCAAAGTAAAAAAACTGAACAGTCTTACCGATGTATTGGTAAAATCTGAAAGAGATCCGTTGTAATAGTTACTTTTTCAGTAGTGTTAGCAGTATCTGCGCCTGGTTGTGCGTTTCGTCTTTAGCCCCATACAATAGTGTTACCCGATGGTGTAGTGCTTTCTTTTTGATAGCTGCCAGCAAATCTTTTTTCTCCTGTAATTCCTTTAGATATTTTGTTTTGAATTCAGCAAATCTTGTTGGGTCATGGTGAAACCATTCCCGTAGTTCGTTGCTGGGCGCTATTTCTTTGACCCATTCATCTACATGGGCCCGCTCTTTTGTAAGCCCCCTGGGCCATAAGCGGTCCACCAGGATGCGGTAGCCGTCGGAGTCTGCATAATCTTCGTATACGCGTTTGATCTGTATCATAATTCAACTAACAACCCGGTGAATTATTTTGTTCCGCAGGGAAACTCCCTGAAAATTAATATTATTGTAGCTATGACAGATTATTCATCGATTATAGCAGCAACAGTCAGTTACGTAAAACAGGAATTAGCCGACGCAGAAGGAGGCCACGACTGGTGGCATATTTACCGGGTATGGCAGCAGGCGAAACATATTGCAGCCACGGAAACGGTCGACCTGCTGGTGGTAGAACTAGGCGCGTTATTGCATGATATCGCAGATTCCAAGTTCCATCACGGCGATGAAAATATTGGTCCCGCTAAAGCGGTGGCCTTCCTGCAAACGCAGGTAGTGCCGGAGGTTGTGATTACACATGTGGAAAATATTATCCGGCACATTTCCTTTAAAGGGGGAAACCAGGAAAAATCGTTTTATTCGCCTGAGCTAGGCGTGGTACAGGACGCCGACCGACTGGATGCGATGGGCGCCATTGGTATTGCCCGGGCATTTAATTATGGCGGGTTTAAAAACCGGCTGCTGCATGATCCTGCGGTACAGCCTAATATGCAGATGACGAAAGAGGAGTATAAGAACAGTACAGCGCCTACCATTACACATTTCTACGAAAAGTTATTGTTGCTGAAAGACCGGATGAATACCCCTACCGGAAAGGAATTGGCAATAGAGCGGCATACATTTATGGAGCAGTTCCTGGATCGGTTTTACAAAGAATGGGAAGGAGAGATATAATTAATGATCTTAATGTAAGTAGTAGAGAGAGAAATTAATTATTTAGATATTTATTCCCAGAAGTGGAAATAAATATCTAAATAACTAATGAGAAAAATTTATAGAGAGAACAGTGCTTTCAGTTCATCAGCATCTTCCGGTTTCATTTTTCCGCCCAGGATGAGGCGTAGTTGGCGACGACGCAAAGCGCCTTCATATAATCTTTTTTCTTCTTCTGTGTCAGTAATAATGCCGGGCACGGGGCGGGAATTACCATTAGGATCCAGCGCCACAAACGTCATGAAGGCTTCATTGGATTTGTAACGGTATTGCTGAACCGGATCTTCTCCCCATACTTTCATATGTACTTCCATGGAGGTGTTGAAAGCACGGCTCACTTTAGATTCGATATGTACTACGTTGCCGAGCTTGATGGGATTTTCAAAAGAAATGTTATCCACGGAAGCTGTTACAACAGGGGCGCTGCAGTGTTTCATGCAGGCCAGTGCGGCGGCAATATCCATCCAGTACATCAAACGACCTCCCATCAGGTTGCCGAATGTATTGGTATCATTCGGTAAAACCAGTTCGGTCATTTGTATCAGCGAGTCTTGAGCTCTCTTTGGCGTTAATGTCATCTTTTATGTATTTCGGACGCAAATTTACAGTATATATATTGATAGTAGCGAAAGCATTTAAATGAAGAAGGTGCTGGATAAAGGTTTTTAATAAATAATTTCCAGTGCTTGAAAATTGTTCAAAACGCCCGCCAGATCACTAATGAGCGCTAAAGATATTCTCCGAAAAATTAACAAACAAATAAAACCGGCAGGTAAAAAACTTGGGAGCGAAGCAAATTTGTGTAACTTTGCATGACCTTCGGAAGTAGTTTACTTGATCGGTATTACACCAAACGCAGTCCGGCACTTCCCCGTTTATAGGTCAAGTACATTTAGCTGAATTTTAGTTTTTATGGCAAAATATATCTTCGTTACGGGAGGTGTTACTTCCTCTTTGGGTAAAGGAATTATAGCAGCTTCGCTTGCAAAGCTATTGCAGGCGCGCGGCTTTAGAGTGACTATTCAGAAATTTGATCCATATATCAATGTGGATCCGGGAACATTAAACCCTTATGAACATGGTGAATGTTATGTAACGGAAGATGGAGCAGAAACCGATCTGGATCTTGGACACTATGAGCGTTTTCTGAACACGCCAACGTCTCAGGCCAATAATGTTACTACAGGCCGCATTTACCAAACAGTGATCAACAAGGAAAGAGAAGGCGCCTACCTGGGTAAAACCGTGCAGGTAATCCCTCACATCACCGATGAAATCAAACGTCGTATCCTCCTGTTGGGTAAAGATGGCAAGTTCGATATCGTGATCACCGAATTGGGTGGAACGGTAGGGGATATTGAATCCCTCCCGTATATTGAGGCGGTTCGCCAGTTACAGTGGGAGCTGGGTGAAGAAGACTGTCTGGTGGTACACCTGACCCTGATCCCTTACCTGCGTGCAGCTAAGGAGCTGAAAACCAAGCCTACACAACACTCTGTTCGCCTCCTGAGCGAATACGGTGTGCATCCCGATATTATTGTTTGCCGTACAGAAGAACCGCTGTACCGCGATCTGAAAAAGAAAATCGCCCTCTTCTGTAATGTACAGGTGGATGCGGTGATTGAAGCTAATGACGTACCTACTATTTACGAAGTACCACTGGAAATGATGCGCGAGAAACTGGATGTATCCGTGCTGAAGAGACTGGGATTACCCGTGGAAAAAGAGCCGGAGCTGGCCAAGTGGCGCGAATTCCTGGATAAGCTGAAATATCCGAAATCCAAGGTGACCATCGGTTTGATCGGTAAGTATGTGGAATTGCAGGATGCTTACAAATCTATCCTGGAATCATTCATACATGCCGGTTCGCTCAACGAATGCAAGGTAGTGGTACAAAATATACATTCTGAACACCTGACACCTGAAAATGTATGCGAAAAACTGAAGAACCTCGACGGGCTCCTGGTAGCGCCTGGCTTCGGTCATCGTGGCATTGAAGGAAAAATTACCGCTATCCAGTATGCCCGTGAAAATAAGCTGCCGTTCTTCGGTATCTGCCTGGGTATGCAAATGAGCGTAGTGGAATATGCCCGTAACGTGCTCGGATGGAAAGATGCGCATTCCGTGGAAATGAACCCTGATACGGCTCATCCGGTTATCAACCTCATGGAAGAACAGAAGAAAGTAACAGCTAAGGGTGGTACCATGCGTTTGGGCGCTTATGCGTGTGAAATTACCCCTGGCACCAAAGCAGAAGAAATATATGGTAGCACTTCCATCAGCGAAAGACACCGCCACCGCTACGAGTTTAACAACGATTATGTACAGCAGTTTGAAGCTGCTGGCCTCCGCCTTTCCGGTAAAAACCCGGAGAGCGGACTGGTAGAAATCGTGGAGCTGTCTGAACATCCTTTCTTCGTAGGCGTTCAATTCCACCCCGAATTGAAAAGCACCGTGGAAAACCCGGCGCCTATTTTCGTATCCTTTATCAAGGCTGCGAAGCAATATGCCGAAGCTAAAAATGGTAAGGCAAAAATGGAAGAAAAGTTAGCATAACCAATGTTGTGCACTAACTAATGAAGAAAAATCATTACGTTATAAAAGCAGAAAAACCGCCTGATGACTCATCAGGCGGTTTTTTGTTGCCCCCCAGATTTATATTAAACGTAAATATTATATTATTAACAACCCGCTAAGAGTGATATTGCTTCTATGTGTAAATATGATTTGATTATCATTATAATACACATTCTAATCACTTATCTATTATTTTAGCCGCATTTAACAGGGGTTTCACCTAAAAAGCATGGTCAATTCATAAAATCATGCTTACCTTTGCTGCCTAAATTTTAATTGCATTTCATGGACAGAAATTCGGTCATTGGGTTTTTACTGTTGGGCGTTTTATTGGTAGGATACATATTCTATAATCAGAAACAACAGGCAGGAGCCGCAAGGGAAAAAGCCAGGCAAGATTCCATCGCAGAGCTTAACAAGCCTAAAACACCCGTTACAGATACCGCAAGTCTCGCTGCTGCCGCAGCAGGTGGTCCGCTGGACTCGGCTCACCAGGCATTATTAAGCGGAGAGTTTGGCGTATTTGCCGCTGCCGCTACCGGCAATGTTCAAAACACCGTACTGGAAAATGATGTGGTAAAAATCACTTTTAGCAACAAAGGTGGTCAACCATCCACTGTACAGCTGAAAGATTATAAAACATATGATGGCGCCCCATTAATGCTGGTACAGGGTTCTTTCAACCGTTTATCCGTAGAAGTGCCGGCCAGTTTAACCAAAGTGTTGAACAGTGCTGACCTCTTCTTTACTGCCGGACAACCACAGGAACTGGCAGGAGGCGTTAAGTCCATTGCTTACCGTCTTAACACCAGCAATCCGGCATCTTATCTCGAGTTCATTTATTCCCTGAAACCCGGCAGCTATGTGGTAGATTACACTATCCATGCAGTAGGATTACAGAACATCCTGCCAGGCAACCAGAACTACCTGAACCTGCAGTGGAATGCACAGGACGACAAACAGGAACACGACATGCAGAACGAACGCCTGAACAACCAGGTACACTACATGTTTGAGCATGATAAACACGATTACTTCACCCTGAACCGTACCAGCCACGAAAAACTGGAGAATAAACTGAAATGGGTGAGCCTAAAACAACAGTTCTTTAATACCACGCTGATCGCTAAAAACGAACTTTTCAATAACGCGGACGTAAATACCAAAGTACCGGAAAGCCCGAATATCGTGGGACAAACATTCACCACCATCCAGATTCCGTACAACCGCGCGAACGACTACTCTTTCCCGGTAGAAATTTACTATGGTCCTAACCACTACAAAACACTGAAATCTTTCGATATCGGTTTGCAGAAGATCATCCCACTGGGTACTGGTATTTTTGCTTTTGTGAAGTATGTTAACATCGGTATCATTATCCCGGTGTTTAACTTCCTCAGCGGATTTATCAAGAACTACGGTATCATCATCATCCTGCTCACCATCTTCATTCGCCTGCTCATTGCTCCGTTTACTTACCAGAGCTATGTATCCCAGGCTAAAATGAAGGTCCTGAAGCCGGAAATTGATGAACTGAAAGCTAAATTTGGCGATGATCAGCAAGGATTTGGTGTAGAACAGATGAAACTGTTCAAGAGCGCCGGAGTGAACCCGCTGGGAGGTTGTTTACCGGCTTTGCTGCAGCTGCCTATCCTGGTAGCGATGTACAGCTTCTTCCCATCTTCCATCGAGTTGCGCCAGGAAAGCTTCCTGTGGGCAAAGGATTTGTCGACCTACGACTCCATCCTGAACCTGCCGTTCAACATACCTTTCTACGGCAACCACGTCAGCCTGTTCACCATCCTGATGACCATCACCAGCTTGATCCTGGCTTTCTACAACCGTGGAATGACTGATCAGAGCAACCCGGTAATGAAGTACATGCCTTATATCATGCCTATCATGCTGTTGGGTATCTTCAACCGTTTGGCGGCGGCGTTGACCTTCTATTACTTCCTGTCTAACGTGATCAGTATCCTGTTGCAATGGGTGATTCAGAAATTTATCATCAACCATGATAAGATCCACGCCCAGATCCAGGAAAATAAGAAGAAACCGAAGAGCAAATCCAAATGGCAGGAGCGACTGGAAGAAGTACAGAAGCGCCAACAGGAAATGCAGCAACAGAAGAAGAAATAGGATTAATACAATCTGAACAATTCAAACATAATTTTTAGCAGAAGGCTTCCTTTTCAGGAGGCCTTCTCTATTTTTGACCAGATATGAAAAAGAGTTGGTTACTATTAGTATGCGCGGCAGGTTTATACACCAGCGCCCTGGCACAGGACACGATTCCTGACGCCAAACGTATCCAGGGAATTGTAAATTACCTGGCATCTGATAAGCTCAAAGGCAGGGGTACTGCGGAAAAAGGCGGATTGAAAGCCAGTCGCTTTGTAGCAAAACAGTTTAAAAAGCTGGGACTGAAAACCATAAATGGCAACAGCTATTTCCAGGACTTTACATTTAATAAAAATGCCCATAAGGACATTCCCAGCAGGAATGTGATTGGATTCCTGGATAACGGCGCCGCCCGTACGATTATCATTGGTGCTCACTACGATCACCTGGGTACGGCTGCTTTATTTGATGGCAAATATCCTGTTGGCCAGATCCATAACGGGGCCGACGACAATGCCTCCGGTGTAGCGGGCTTGCTGGAGCTGGCCCATTACTATGTGAATAATCATACGCCCGAGCCTTTTAATTTTCTCTTTATTGCTTTTGGCGGCGAGGAGCTGGGCTTACAGGGATCTAAATATTATACCGCGCATCCGTTGATGCCCCTGGATAAAGTACATTTCATGCTGAATATGGACATGATTGGACACTACAACCCGGAAAGGGGGATCGGTATTGGTGGTTACGGCAGCGCAGCCGAATGGCCGGCTGTTTTTAAAGAAGCACAGCAGCCTGGTATTAAATTCTTTACAGATGCAGCAGGAAAAGGGGCTTCAGACCATCATAACTTTTATGTGAATGGAGTGCCGGTAATGTTTTTTCATACTGGTGGTCATGACGACTACCACAAGCCAACCGATGATGCGCCTAAGTTACAGGCTGCCGCTGAGGCAAATATTATCCGGTTGGAAATACAATTGATTAATCGTGCGATGACTTTCCCTGAGTTACATTATGTAGGGGAGAAGCAATCATAGTGCTTCCACTAATTCTACCTCGTATACGGGGCTAAAAAGATACCATCGCTGCGAGACTACTTCTTCGCAGCGATATCTTTTCCGGATCAGGGCTCCCCGGCGGAATACGCGTCCATCTTTCGTTTTGAAGAGGCCACCAAGCGGTACCTGTTCTACAAAAAAGTGGTTTTCTTTCTGGCGATCGTAATTTTTGAGTACCCGTAGCAGGTTTTCATCTGCGCAGGAACTGGCGGCCGGATTAGCCATGCTTTGGCGCACGGCTTTTTCCACATCTGGAGGCAGCAGGCTTTTGCCTACAAATCCATGTAAGATATAACTGAATTCCTGTTTCCACTCTTTACCATGTGCGGCTACGCGGTTGGCATATTTATTAAAAGTGGTCAGGTGGGCAATTTCATGCAGTAACGTAAGGAGAAAGGAATACTTGTTCAGCGAACCGTTTACGCTGATCCGATGTCCTTTGCCCTGACCATCCGGGTGGCGGTAATCGCCCAGGATGCTGGACCGTTCGCGGGTAATGGTGAGGTGTACCTTATAGGTAGTGAGAAACTCCATTACCTGTCCGAAAGTACCTTCGGGTAAGTAGGACGCTAAAGCATTTAATGGCGCCTCTTTTTTCAAATGGATTATTTTTTAAGCCTGGTTAGCCGGAAGAGGCTGAGTGTTTCAAAAACAGTATATACCAGGTAAAGGAATAACAATGCGAAAACGGTCAGCTTGCTAACGTTGGGCCGATACATCAGTACATACACTGCAACGCCGATGACACAAAGGAAAAGTTTGGCAAGGGTGGCGCCATAAACGGCGCGGATAAATGCGTTGTGATTGGAAGAAGCGAGTCCCTGGCGACTTATCAGGTAAGACACCAGGGATATAATGGCCATAATTAGGTTACCAGCCATTAGTACGTTTACATGTGTACCAATATCCAGCAACCTGGGTTTGAATATGATGAGAAGTCCGTTTAAAATTCCAAAAACTGCGAATAACCGAATAAAAAATCTATCACTCATGCCTGCGGGTGTCTTTTATAATTTGCCACAAAAGTATGGCTAATGCAATTAAAGAAAAAATGATAAGGAATACAGGGAACCGCCAGCCTATACGCTGGTCAATTTTATATCCCACAAACACCCCTAATCCCAGCGTAGCCATCATTTGGAAGGCCAGGCCGGCATAGCGTAACAGCGTTTTACGGCTATCATCGTTATTATTCTGCTTCCTGGAGGACGGATTTTCCATGTTTCAGATTATCTGCTGGCTGCTGATCGTCCATATAGCAACGGCCATTGAACTTCGCAGTAGGCTCCATTTCAAAATGTGCAGTATACACATCGCCTTTCACTAAAGCATTGCCCTTTAAAAACAGCAGCTCTTCTACTTTGATAATGCCTGTTACTTTACCCAGGATGTCAGCGCTCTGACATACCAGGTCGCCGGTAATATCACCTTCCGGACCTACCACTATTTTAGCTTTAGTAGATACCAGGCCGTTTACCTGGCCGTCAATTCTAATGTCTCCTTCGCATACTATATCACCCTGGATAGTAGTACCATTACCGATAATGTTAACCGTAGAGGTAGGCAACATGGTCTTATTGTCACCTTTTGATTTTTGATTGCTATTAAACATAGGGAGTCAGGTTTTTCAAGTTTAGTGATGTAATATAAATAAAATATGAAATATTTTGATATTTATGTGTTTAGACACTTTATGCACACATTCCCGCACGCTCATCCTTGCATACTAAATAATAAAATAACCCAATAGTGATTAGTAGGTACTGTTATCTACAGTAGGGACTTTCAGCATAGTGGTGTCCAGTTTTCCAGTAAATTCACCGTTGATCACCTGCTTGATATTGTTCAGATACTGGTCACGGGCATTAATAGCCGTTTCCAGTGAGTCGGCACGCATTTTTAAATGAATAAATTCCTTACGCTGCTTCAGGTCTCCATAGCCGGGAATATAATAGCGCAAAGGGGTAAACACGACAGTAGCCACTGTAATAGCCACCAGGAGCACAAAAAGGGTACTGAAGGCAATGTACACGCTCATCCGGGAGAGTTTGAACGAGGTCACTTCTTCATAGGTATCGTCATTCATAATTACCAAACGGTACTTATGACTGAGTTTTTCCAGGTTTCTTCTGTTGTTTTTATTCCCCTTCTTGGCCATGTTTGTGTTACTACTTAAAGAAATCGATCCTTTTAAGGCGGGCTAAAGTTAATCATTATTGTAAAACTCAAAATAGTGTTTTGTGGATTGTGCCTTGAAATGAACATTTTTCTTTGAGAACCAGCGGCTTAAAAAATTATACACGGCGGAAAAAGTACGGACCACTTCTTCCCAACGCTCGTTCAATCAACTATTTTATACTATCTTTAAAATATTTTTTCAAACTATAAGTTATATATATTTAGCCTATACACCCTGGCATCCATGAATTGCATCAAACTGCTTCTTAATTATCTGGGAATAATTGTATTGTCATTTTGCCTGGGTTTGCCGGCGGTCTGGGCACAGAACAGACCCCAAAATAGACCATCGCAAACAAACTACCAGAATCAGACTCCAAGTCCCGGCAATCAGCAACAAAAGCCTGCTGCCAAACCCCTTTTTAAACCCCGGGAAAATCATGTGGTACAGGATCGGCGCCCCCCTTCAGAAGTAATGCTGGAGAAAAAGAAATGGACCTGGAAAAGACGGTTTTTCCAGAATATGGCTACCCGGTTTAACTATTACTTCCACGCCAAAGTGAAGCTGGACCGCGTAGTAAAGTCAGCTAACCGCGATGGACAGGATAATTACAACCTGCTGCTCCCGTTTTACCCCTACAGCCTCCAAAGCCAGGGCTTTAACAAAGGAGAGCTGGACTCCGTGATCGATAAAACCACCATGGCCGTTCAACTGCACGATCCCCGCGGAAAATGGATAGATGACTGCTTCCTGCTGATGGGACGGGCCTATTTTTATGAAGGCGACCTGGATAACGCCAATAAAACATTCCAGTACGTCAATATTACCTTTGCGCCCAAAAGCAAATCAGAATATAAAACGGTGGTAGGCGCCCGGGAAAATGACCAGATTTCCATTGCCACCAACGAAAAAAGAAAAGGCTTCTTCGGAAAGCTCAAACATACCAAAGCACGTAACGACGCCTTTTTGTGGAGGGCCAGAACCCTGCTGGAACAAAAGGAATATGACGAAGTACAGGCCCTGCTCAATATCCTGCATACCGATCCTAACTTCCCTCACCGGCTCGATGGCGAACTGGCAGAAGTACGCGCCTATAGCAACTATATCCAGAAAAGATATCCCGAAACGATTGCGCCTTTGCAGGAAGCCATTGACCTGAGCCGCAACCGTGTTTCCCGCGCCAGGATGTCTTTTATCCTGGGGCAGTTATATGTACAGCTGAATCGTCCGGATTCAGCCCTGGAGCAATTCAGGAACGTAATCGGCATGAAACCCGATCCTATGATGGATTTCCAGGCCAGGGTACAAATTGCTAAAACCAACGCCCAAACCACCGGCGATATCGCTAAAAGTATTGCAGGCCTCCATCATATGCTCCGGAAAGAACGGTTCCAGAAATTCCGCGATGGTATTTACTATACCATGGGAACCCTGGTAGCGCCCAAAGACCCGGAAACAGCCATCGGTTATATGAAGCAGGGGCTCAAAATGCCCAGCGACAACCTGATGCAGCGCACGCTCAACTATAAAGGCATTGCGGATATCTATTACCAACAACGCAATTACCCGGACGCAAAAAAGTATTATGACAGCACCGCCGGTGTGATGACCCAGGACTTTGCAGATGCTGCTACGGTGAAAACACGTAAAGAAGTACTCAGCGATGTGGTAGCCAAACTGGAAATCATTCACCGGGAAGATAGTCTGCAGAAGATTGCCGCCATGTCGCCCTCCGACAGGAACATCTTCCTGACCAAAATGGTAGCTGGCATCAAAACCAAAGCAGCGGAAGAAAAGAAGAAAGCATCCGAGGAAGCGGCGCATGGTCTGGATGCAGCATCACTTGGTATGAATGTGGGCGGGGCTTACTCTCCGAAAGACGAGAAAGGCGAGTGGTATTTTTACAACGCAGCCAGCAAATCGGCCGGTTATTCCGAATTTAAGCGCAGGTGGGGAAACCGCCAGCCGGGCGATAACTGGCGCCGCAGCCAAAACGGCGTTGTCAACGCAGCCAATAGTAACGCACCTATTGAAATAGCCGAAGATCATAAAACAGCCGCCAAAAATATCTCTCCGGATAGTTTAACTACAGATTTGCTAAGCGCCGATCTGCCGCTTACCCCGGAAAAACTGGCTGCTTCCCAAAAGTCGGTAAAAGAGGCCTGGTTCGACCTGGGCAAACTATACCACGATAAACTGGAGAACTACCCGCTGGCAATAGAAACTTATGATTCATTACTCATCCTTTTCCCGGATCACCCACGGAAGCCGGAGGTATTGTATTCATTGTATGTGTGGCATAATAAACTGAATCATGCTGCCCAGGCAAATCAATATAAAACATTGGTGCTTAACCAATACGGCAACACCAACTTTGCCGATATTATCCGTTCCGGTGGCCTGAATGATGCCGACGGACCCAGGAAGAAACAGATCAGCGCCCTCTATGATTCGGCCTATACTGCCTTCCTGAGTGGTAAATATGACACTGCAATGGCGTTGAAGCAGCAGTCTGACAGCTCTTATGGCTTTAGCTTCCTGAAACCGAAATTCGATCTGCTGGAAGCCATGCTGGTCGTAAAAACAGATACCGCTTTTGCTACCGATTCCCTGCAGCGTTCGCGCAAGGCAGTGCAGGCTGTATTAACCAAATATGCGGCAGATGAGCCTATCCGCACCCAGGCCCAGGCGCTGATGGATGCATTGGACCACCGGGCTGAATTGACCGCTTACCTGGCCAAACTGGAGGTACGGAAGAAAGATGCCAATGGGCAATTGCTCGATGAAAACATTACCATGCGCTATCCCTGGCAAAATCCAGAGCCGGTGCTGGCTGATAAAATAAATGTAGCCACCGCCAAAACGCCGGTAGATTCTTCCGCTATCAAAGCCGGCATTACTGCCCCTATTCCGGGACCTATTGCCACCGTAGCGCCGCCTAAACCGGTTACCCCTTATAAAATCACGCCTGATAATCCATTTTTTGTGGTGCTTTCCTTCCAGCGGGTGTCAAAGGAGTTGATGGATGAAGGATTAACGCAGTTTACCCGGTACAATGCCACCAAACACGCCGCTGATAAAATTGAGGTAGGGAGCTTCGTGCTTACTCCCAATGACGTAATGCTGATCTTCCGGTTGTTCCCGAACGAGGATAAGGCACTGGCCTATTTCGATGAAATCCGTGATGAAGCCGCTGCTACCATTATTCCCAAGATCAGGCCCACAGAGTATAACTTCTTTGTGATTTCCCGGGATAATTTTATCCTGCTCAACAGCACCAAAGACCTGACGGGATATCGTAAGTTTTTTACAGATAATTATGTAACGCAGTAAGTAATGTTATAATTTTAAATAGCTTTGTCGGTCAAACTGCCCTAAACAGGCGTGTTTATTGCAGTTGAACTTTATTGAAAAATTTATATATATAGCCAACGGATAGTAATAAATTGCCAGGAATTCGGAAGAATGAGGCAATTTGGCCATAAAACAAATTATATAAGCGCATGAAAAAATCGGTGAAAATATTGTGGCGGGTGGCTTTTGGTATCTTAGCATTACTTGTTCTCTTTGTTTTACTCATCAACTTCCGTGTAATAGGCAGTATGCCTTCCATGGAGGAGCTGGAAAACCCAAGGGCAGCCCTGGCTGCTGAGGTGATCGCCGATGACGGAACCATCCTTGGTAAATATTACCAGGTAGATCGTTCCAGCAGTGACTACAACGAGATCTCCAAAAATGTGATCAACGCGCTCATAGCAACGGAAGAAACCAGGTTTTACGATAACTCCGGTATTGACCCCAAGGGTACCCTGGCCATTCCCTTTTACCTACTCATTGGTAAAAAACGTGGTTCCAGTACCATTACCCAACAGCTGGCACTGAACCTGCAAACAGATGCCCTAGGCAAACAACGTTCCGGTAATCCTGTTGGACGAGCTTTCCAGAAGATACAGGAGTGGATTATGGCGGTAAAACTGGAGCGTAACTTCACCAAACAGGAAATCCTTACGCTTTACCTGAATACCGTAGCCTTCGGGGATAATGTATATGGTATCGAAAATGGCGCCCGGACCTTCTTCAGCAAAGATGCAGGGCATTTATCTATTGAAGAAGCAGCCATCCTGGTTGGTATGCTGAAAGGTAATACCATCTATAACCCACGGCGTAATCCTCAAAATGCGCTGAATCGCCGTAATACGGTGATCGACAATATGCAGGATGCCGGATTTATTACCCCTGCGGAAGCAGCATCTGCTAAAAGTAAACCCATCGTACTGCACTATAATAAGATAGACCACAACAAAGGATTGGCACCTTATTTCAGAGAAGTACTGCGCGATGAGCTGAAAGGCTGGTGTAAACAGCATAAAAAGGCAGACGGATCAGAATATAACCTCTATCGCGATGGTCTCAAAATATATACGACGATTAACCCAAGAATGCAGCTGTACGCAGAGGAAGCGGTAGCCAAACACCTGGCAGTACTGCAGAAATCCCTGTCTGCACAAAACGATGTTAAAACCGGCAGTATCTGGAAAAAATGGCCTAAATACCTGGATCAGTATATGAAAGAGTCTGACCGGTACCGGGCTATGAAAGACGACGAGGAGGAGGATTCCACCATTGCCCGCGTTTTCAACACGCCTACCCGTATGAAGGTATTTGCCTGGAAGAGCTCTACAGAGCCGGATTTGAACGAAACAGATACGGTCATGACGCCGATGGACTCCATCAAGTATATGCGTGCTATCTTACAGGCGGGCTTTATGGCCATGGATCCTGAAAGCGGAGAGGTAAAAGCCTGGGTGGGCGGACCTGATTTCCGTTATTTCAAGAACGACCACGTGGCTAAGACACGTCGCCAGGTGGGATCTACTTTCAAGCCCTTCCTGTATTGCTTTGCGATCATGAATGGTTTTTCACCTAATACGGTATTACCTAATGAACCGATCAATATCAATGGATGGACGCCGCATAACTCTGAAGGTAGCACTGGTGGCTCCATTACCATGGCGGGCGCACTGGCCAAGTCATTGAACCTGGTGGCAGCCTATCTGATCAAACAGATCGGCGCCAAGTCATTTGCGGATTTCGCGAAGAATAAAGTAGGCTTCAGCAGTGATATTCCAGCTTACCCGGCCATCGCGCTGGGGGCGGTGGAAATATCGTTGTACGAGCTGATGCAGGGGTACACCATGTTCCCGGCCAGGGGTATCAATACCAAACCTATTTATATTACCCGTATTGAAGACAGGAATGGTAATATCCTGGAAACATTTGCACCAGTGAAACGTGAGGTGATCAGTGAAAAAGAATCCTACACCATGGTGAAAATGATGGAAGGGGTGGTAGCTCCTGGCGGTACTGGTGCGCGTATGCGTTCCCGTTATAATATCCAGGGCGAGATTGCCGGTAAAACTGGTACCACCAATGATAATACAGATGGCTGGTTTATGGGATACACCCCTAAATTGCTGGCGGGCGCCTGGGTAGGTTGCGAAAATAACTTTATCCATTTCAGCACCACTGCCATCGGGCAGGGGGCGAATACCGGCCTCCCGATATGGGCTTATTTCATGCAAAAAGTATATGCGGATCCTACATTGAAAGTGAGTGCCAGCGATCATTTCCCGGTACCGAGAAACATGAGTGAAGATGATATCTACATGAATTATGATTCCAACGTAAAACCAGGTGCGGAAGCAGAAAATGTAGGTAATGGTTCTGCAGATGATTATGGCTCCGGCGATTCAAATGATTATGCTACGCCAGGAGCTGACAAACCTGAAAAGGGGGAAACCACGGCACCGGCCAAGCCTAAAGAAGAGCAAAAGGATAAGCCTAAGGCAACCATGCCTGCACCGGCTCCTAAAAAGAACGACTAAACGAAAGAATATACCAAGAGAGAGGGCTGACTACACCAGTAGTCAGCCCTCTCTTATTTTAAAGGATTTGTAAGCTTGATATTAAGCTACTGCTTTGTTTACCAGGGCAGCTGCCTCGCTGAGGAGGATCGCAGACTGTACTTTCAGGCCGCTTTCTTCGATCAGTGCTTTTGCTTCAGCAGCGTTGGTACCCTGCAGACGCACGATGATAGGTACAGTGATGTTACCAATGGATTTGTAGGCATCAATTACACCCTGTGCTACCCTGTCGCAACGAACGATACCACCGAAGATATTGATCAGGATTGCTTTTACCTTAGGATCTTTCAGGATGATACGGAAGCCTGCTTCTACAGTTTGTGCGTTGGCAGTACCACCCACGTCCAGGAAGTTAGCCGGCTCACCACCGCTCAGTTTAATCATATCCATGGTAGCCATGGCCAAACCGGCGCCGTTTACCATACAACCTACGTTACCATCCAGTTTTACGAAGTTCAGGTTAAACTTGCTGGCTTCTACTTCGGTAGGATCTTCTTCCGAGATATCGCGGAGTGCTTCCAGGTCAGGATGACGCATTAGGGAGTTGTCATCCAGGTTTACTTTAGCATCTACGGCAATGATCTTATCATCACTGGTTTTGAACAGCGGGTTGATTTCCAGCATGCTGCAATCCAGTCCTACATATGCGTTATAGAGGTTGGTTACAAATTTCACCATGTTTTTGAACGCTTCGCCGGTCAAACCGAAGTTGAACGCGATGTTGCGCGCCTGGAAAGGCTGCAGGGGCATATTTGGTTTTACCCACTCTTTAAATATTTTTTCAGGGGTGCTGTGTGCTACTTCTTCGATGTCCATACCACCTTCGGTAGAATACATGATAACATTTTGGCTTTTAGCACGATCCAGCAGGATTGACAAGTAGAATTCCTTTACAGGGTTGGCGCCGGGATAGTAAACGTCCTGTGCTACCAGTACCTTATTCACCAGTTTACCCGCTTCGCCGGTCTGGATGGTTACCAGGGTACCGCCCAGTATATTACCAGCTATGGTTTTGATATCTTCTGCATTTTTTCCTACTGCCACACCTCTTTGTTCTGTACCACGGATCTTACCCTTTCCACGTCCACCAGCATGGATTTGAGCCTTAACAACGGCAAATTCATTACCAAATTGCACTTTCAGCTGCTTATATGCTTCCGCAGCCGCTTCAGGGGTATCTACCGGGATACCTTCCTGTACCGGTACATTATATTTTTTCAACAGTTCTTTAGCCTGGTACTCGTGTAAGTTCATCGGAATAAAATTTGCCGCTAAAATAGGTCATTATGATTTAAATATAAAACTGCAGTCATTTGTGAATTAAAAAATAACTTTGCGCGGGTTGATTTTTAAATCCGACTTTTAACTAATGTATAAACAGATGAGTGAACTAACAGCAAAGATCACCGCGGCGAAGGAATATATCAGTAAATTCTGGGAAGAAGAGCCAGTAGCAGGCATTATACTGGGCAGTGGGTTGGGAAATCTGATCCAGGAAATAGCGCGCAGCATAGAAATCAAATACAGCGATATACCCCATTTTCCTGAATCGACCGTAGAGGGACATTCGGGTAAATTGATCCTGGGATACATGCAGGGAAAGCCTGTAGTAGCCATGGCAGGGCGTTTTCACTTTTATGAAGGATTTTCCATGAAAGAAGTCACTTTCCCCGTGAGAGTGATGAAGGCCCTGGGAATCCATACTTTATTTATATCCAATGCCGCCGGAGGCATGAACCCTGCTTTTAAAGTGGGCGATCTGATGATCATCCGGGATCATATTAACCTGCAGCCGGAACATCCGCTCAGGGGCAAGAATGAAGATACGCTGGGACCCCGCTTCCCGGATATGAGCGAACCCTATAGCAAAGCGCTGATTACGGCGGCCAATAAAATTGCGGCTGATAACAATATATATTTACATAGTGGCGTATATGTAGGAGTACAGGGACCTACCTTCGAAACCAGAGCAGAGTATAAATACATGCATATTATCGGCGGCGATGCCGTAGGAATGAGCACGGTACCGGAAGTGATTGTAGCAGCGCATGCCGGTTTGAAAGTATTTGCCATGAGCGTGATCACCGATATCGGTATCCGGGAGGAGGAAAACGTGATCACCCACGAGGAAGTACTGGCTGCTGCCAAAGAGGCAGAACCAAAGCTTACGCTTATCTTTAATGAATTAATCCGGCAACTATAAAAGCTTTTGTTACTTTCGGATGAGGCATCTTTTCATTTTCATAGCCCTGCTGTTTTTTTGCGGGAATCAATTGATGGCACAGTACAACACTGGCCGCTTCGGCAACATGGGCGGTGGTGGAGGCGGCAACAGTAAAATGCAGCGGGACACGGCAAAGCATACACACGAACCGGATACCATCACAGTTACCTACCGCGTACTCGGTGAGCCTACCGATTACAGGATAGACTCCTCTGTGAACGATTTTCAGACAAAATACCTGCGGGTGCCATCTTCCTATACCACCCTGGGAAATACCGGTAGCGCCGCGTATAACATGATATACTCTCCGCTGATGAAACCCGGATTTGATGCGGGTTTTCATTCCTATGATGTATATTCCAATTCCCATGCAGATGCCCGCTTTTATCATACCACCAAGCCCTACACAGAGTTGCAATACCTGGTAGGCAGCAAACAGGAACAGGTTATAGGACTATCGCATACGCAGGACCGCACCGAACGCTTTAATTTTGCCTTCGATTACCGCAAAATCAATGCACCAGGATATTACCGTACGCAGAATACCAATCACGATATTTACCGGTTTACTGCCCGCTATCAGAGCAAGAATAAGCGCGCTAACACCTACATGAGCTTCTATTACAACAAAATTAACGGGGGCGAAAATGGCGGTATCAGGAGCGATACGTTTATGAATGCAGGAGGATATGGGCAACGGAAAACCATCCCGGTAAATCTCGGTAACAACACATCCCAGGCATATGCGTTCTTTGGCGGTGGTAGCCTGCCGGTGAAATCCAGTTACCGGGAAACAGGCTTCCTGATCCAGCAGCAATACGACTGGGGACGGGGCGATAGTATTCATGTGAACGATACCCTGGATATATATAAGTATGACCCGGTATTCCGCGTCCAGTATACTTTTAATTACCAAAACGATAATTACCAGTTTACAGACAGTTCTCCCGATTCTACTTTTTACTTCTCTCATTATAATTTTTATCCCCTGAGCAACCAGGACACTGTGACGGCAAAGCACCAATGGAAGATGATTTCCAACGATTTGTCGCTCATACAGTTCCCGGTACGGGGCAACCTGGCACATTTTATTAATGTAGGAGCCAGGTTTGAATCTATTTCGGGCACCTTCCTGGATGCTAATATCAACTTCAGCAACCTGGCCTTGCATGGCGAGTACCGTAATAAAACCCGTAACCAGCAATGGGACTTTTCTGCCAAAGGCGAGTTTTACCTGGTAGGCCAGAATAGTGGCGATTATGCTGTTTCCGGGATGCTCAGACGCCATATCAATGATCTTTTGGGAGATGTACGCCTGTCGGTCAACAATGTAAATAAGGAACCATCTTACGTATACAAGTACTTCAACAGTAACAAGGATGCCTGGTATAACACCTCCTTATCCAAGGAAAATATTACCCAACTGCAGTTTGCTACCGACAATCACAAGCTGAACTATACACTGGCGGTGAACTATTTCCTGTTTACCAACTACACCTATTTTAAGGACTTTACTCACAGCGCCCAGTATAATTCGCTGTTTAACCTGCTGCAGATAACGTTCAGTAAGAAATTCGCCATCAAGCCTTTTGCCTGGTATGCGGATATTGCCTTCCAGCAACTGCACGGCAATGGCCCATTGAACGTTCCTGCGATCTGGACCCGTCACCGCTTTGCCTTTGAAAAGAGGCTATATACTAACCTGAACCTGGTAACCGGCATTGAGCTGCGTTATAACACCGGCTATTATGCGGATGATTATTCACCGCTGAGCGGACAGTTTATTTACCAGAACAAGTTGAAAATCAGTAACGATCTGCCGGATATTGCTGCTTTCGCCAACTTCCGGATCAAATCATTTTCTGCTTACATAAGAGCGGAAAACCTGAATACGTTCATTGGTAATAATAACTTTGCAGCACCCTTATACCCCTATAATAACTTCGCCTTCCGGGTAGGTTTAAGATGGTGGTTTATTAATTAGGCTTTTTCAGCTATCTTTGTTATTCAATATGAAACGCTTTTTTGCCATATTATTTGCCATCTTGTATGTAACGCTTACCAGCGGATTTGCGGTAAACGTGCACTATTGTATGGGGAAACTGGCATCGGTGGAGTGGTTGGATACGCCGGCAGATTTTTGCCAGCAATGTCATAAGCCATCGAAAGGCATGGATTGTTGTAAGAACGAATTCAAGTTTTGTAAGGTAACAGCGTCGCACCAGGCCGCCAAAGTGGTGCAACAAACATGGAGCATTACTACTACAGACATGCAGTTACCAGTAAGAATACTACAGGTTCCTGCATTATCTGTTGCTGCCACCTGGATCAGCGGTGATCGGCATGATCCGCCGGATCTCGTTACCAACCCTATTTTCCTCCGCAACTGCACTTTCCTGATCTGATACCTACTGTTTTCCGCTTACTGCGGAACTGTACAGTTATGACGTTTCTATTCATTTTATTTATTTAATCAGATCATTTATCATGAAAACAATATCCATTATACTGCTCGCACTGGGCCTGACTTTTGGCGCCAATGCCCAATTTAAAAAAGCCAGTGTACATGCTACCGGCCTTACCTGTGCCATGTGTTCAAAAGCAACCTATGAAGCCCTGGAATCACTGCCCTTTGTGGATAAGATAGATACCGACCTGGATAATACCACGTTCATACTCACTTTCAAATCTAATGTACCGGTGAATATTGATGCCATCAAGGCAAAAGTGGAAGATGCCGGCTTTTCTGTGGGTAAACTGGTGATGACCGCAAATTTTGAAGGAGTAAGCATTAAAAACGATGCTCATGTGGCTTTTGCAGGTAATACACTGCATTTCATGGATGTGAAAAACCAGGTATTAACAGGCGATAAAGATATTACGGTGATCGATAAAGACTTTGTGTCTGCCAAACAATTCAAAAAATTCAGTACCGAAACAAGTATGCCTTGCTATAAGACAGGAATGATGACAGGCGATTGCTGCAGAACAGATGCAACGGTTGCTTCTAAACGGGTATATCACGTTACCATTTAATACTTGCCGGCATATGAAGAAATTTTTGATGATAGCAGTGGCGATCATGACTGGCAACGGCATCCTATCTGCCCAGGAATTATACGTAAATACAGAGCCGGCGAGCAATATGCCCGCACACTCTCTTGGCATACGACTCACCAATAAGTTTTTTAATATGGAGCATTCCCGGGAAAACGGGATGCGTTTTGAGCCTGAGATCATGTGGGGCGTCAACAAGAAGCTGATGTTACACCTGCAGGGATATGCGTCTAATATGATGCAATCGTCGGTTCGGGCGGAAGGAGGAAGCGTTTATGCAAAGTATCGCTTCCTGTCGCTGGACCAGCAGCATGCGCATTTCCGCATGGCGGCTTATGTACGGGGCGCTGTGATCGACAACCCTTACTACCCGGTGATGGCTGCCGGTACTCACCCCATGCGGCCTTATAATAACAAGGAACTCGACCTGGAAGGCGCTACCTCGGGGGTCAACGGGGGGATTATTGCTACCCAGTTGCTGCATAAGCTGGCATTGTCTACCACGTTGGGATATTCCCGTTATATGAATAATGTGAAAGATAACATCCCGGACGATTTCTCCCGGAATGCCATCAACTACAGTCTTTCGGCAGGGTACCTGGTATTACCGGTGAAGTATAAAAGCTTCCAGCAAACCAACCTAAACCTGTACCTGGAGCTGTTGGGAAAAACGAATACTGATGGGGTAGGCCGTGGTTCTTACCTGGATATTGCCCCTGCCGTACAGTTTATTTTCAACAGCACCACGCGGCTGGATTTGTCGTACCGGGCGCAGGTAGCCGGCGACATGCCAAGAAATACGTTCAACTCTTTTTTAATCCGGGTGGAACACAACATCTTTAATATCAAAAAGTAGTCGATGCCTACAACAGATCTGTATATAAAAAATATGGTTTGCCCACGTTGTATCAAGGTGGTTACGAATATATTCACGGAACAGCAGCTGGATATCCTGGATATTCAGTTGGGAAAGGTAACGGTGAAGGGAATGGTAACAGCGCCGCAGCAGGAAAAGCTATCGGGTTTATTACAACAGGAAGGATTTGTACTGATCGACGACAGGAAGCAGCAATTGATAGCCGGTATAAGGAGCATTATTGTGCAGGCAGTGCATCATTCTGAATTGGATGAAATGAGAGAAAATTTTTCTACTTTACTGGCAGGGAAGTTGCAAAAGGATTATCATTATCTCAGCAATCTCTTTTCTGAAACAGAGGGCACTACGATTGAGCAGTATATTATTCAACAGAAGATAGAACGGGTTAAAGAACTGCTGGTATATAATGAGTTAAGTTTAAGTGAAATCAGTTATAAGCTGGGATATAGCAGTGTAGCGCATCTTTCGGCCCAATTCAAGAAAGTTACAGGTCTCACGCCCAGCCAGTTTAAGCAGTTAAAAGCGCCGGGGCGTATACCGTTAGACAAGATATAGTGAGAAGTTAGTTGTTTTAGTTTTAGTGTAAAAGAGGCTGCTGCACACCGCAGCCTCTTTTTAAAAAAATCTGACATGAAAAAAGTATTAACCGGTTTACTTCGGATTTTACAGTCCTTGTTTATGAAGAAGGACTGCTGTAAATAATCGGAGTAATCGTATAGCCAGTAGCGAACGGGAAACGAATGTGAATATTTTACATTTGTTTCCCGTTCTTTTTTATCAGGCCCATCCTGGGAAATGCACGGCAGGTACAAAAATTTTCAGCACAGTATTTGTAAAACCCCTTACCTTTACCATAGCGATTTACTGCAGATGAAGAACAAAAATTTAATTATTGGTTTGTTGTGCGGATCTGGAGTGTGCTTGTTGTTAGCCTCTTGTGTGAATAAAAAAAAGCATACTGCCCCAAAACAAAAACAGATTGTAGCAAACATCAGACAACTCGACGAAGTGATCAGTGATAATATCACAGAACGGTTGTCAGCCCTGAAAGACAATGATGGAGAGCTGGAAGACAGTTTACAGGCTTTCCGCCCCGCTGCTATTCAGGAATTTTACGGACAAGACAAACCTTCAGGCCAATGGTCGAAGAATGGAGTGGCCAGCCCTGCTGCCGATTCTATGTTGATGATGATTCAACAGGCAGAGGATGCAGGACTTTTGCCGGCCCAGTACCATGAGCCAGCGCTCATTGCTGCCTGGGCGCAATTGCACAATGATGCAGCGGCCCAAAAGGATGCTGCGTTGTGGGCAAAGGTAGACGTGTTGATGACGGACGCTTTTATGCGAATGGCGTCCGACCTGAAGTTTGGCGTAGCGCCGAGGGATAGTATTACCCTTCGAAAAGACTCCACCTTTACGGATGCGCAGCTGATCTCCAGGTTAAAGCAGGCATTAAGCGACAACAGTATTACCAGCTCCCTTCATGCGCTGGAACCTACGCATGCCGGCTACCTGGCATTGAAAGAAGGCATACAGTCATTCAAGTCGAAGTATGAACATTACCACTGGGATACCTTACCGCTTAATTATACCGATACGCTGGCATTCAAACAGCTGGTAATTAACCGCCTCGTACAAAGCGGTCACCTGGATACTACCGGCCGGGGGGCAGACACCTCATTGTTAAAAACCGGTGTAAAAGCTTTCCAGAAGGAGTTTAACATCTATCCCGATGGCGTACCCGGCAGGCGCACAGTTGTTGCGCTGAACCGTTCTATGCATGACTGGGTGATGCAGGCAGCTGTAAACATGGACCGGTGGCGGAAGTTGCCGGATACCCTGCCTGCACAATATATTATGGTAAATGTGCCCGGCTATTTGCTGCGGGTAGTAGACAGCGGGGAAGTGAAGCTGGAATCGCGTGTAATTGTGGGTGCGCCGCGTACCCGTACGCCGTTGCTGAACTCCTATATGACCAATTTCATGATGTATCCATACTGGCGCGTGCCTTACAGCATTGTGTTTAAGGAGATGTTGCCGGCTATCAAGAAAAATATCAACTACCTGGCGTCTAAAAACCTGGAGGTAATAGATAAAGATGGCAATGCCGTAGATCCGGCTTCTATCGATTGGTCGAAGCTAAGCAAAGGACATTTCCCTTATGTATTGCGGCAAATGGATGGTATCGACAACTCTCTGGGCATTATGAAGTTTAACTTCCGTAATAAGTACAGCGTATACCTGCATGATACCAACAACCGCGGGTTATTCAAGAATTCTATGCGCGCCATGAGCCATGGTTGCGTAAGGGTACAGCAATGGGATAGCCTCGCGCAGTTCCTGGTACGGGCCGACAGCATCAGGCATAGTGGAGACAGTGTACGCGTATGGTTGGCCAGGGAAGAAAAGAAGCAGGTAGATTTGCCTAAACATATTCCTATTTACCTGCGCTATTTCACTGCAGAAGGGCAGAATAGGGAGTTGGTTTTCTATGATGATATCTATGGAGAAGATAAAGTCATGAGAAAGAAAATGAAGTTATAATAGCGTTTCAGCGATGAAGTCTAAATAAAAAAAGCAGCGAAATTTTCGCTGCTTTTTTATTGGAAATGTGAAGTATCACTTAAGCCAGTTTCGCTTTCAGCGCAGTGTCCAGCGCATCCAGGAATTCTTCTGTATACAGGTAGTGTTTACCATGTTCTACTTTATTGCCATGGATACAAACAGCCAGGTCTTTCGTCATTTTACCACTTTCTACAGTTTCGATACAAACCTGTTCCAGTGCATGACAGAAGTTGATCAGTGGTTGGTTGTTGTCCAGTTTACCACGGAATTCCAGGCCGCGTGTCCATGCGAAGATGGAAGCGATAGGGTTGGTAGAAGTTGGTTTACCAGCCTGGTGATCGCGGTAGTGGCGGGTTACAGTACCGTGTGCTGCTTCCGCTTCCATGGTTTTACCATCAGGGGTGATGAGGGTAGATGTCATCAGGCCGAGGGAACCAAAACCTTGTGCTACTGTATCAGATTGTACGTCGCCATCATAGTTTTTACAAGCCCATACAAAGTTACCGTGCCATTTCAGCGCGCTGGCTACCATGTCATCGATGAGGCGGTGCTCATAAGTTAAGCCGGCAGCATCGAATTGAGCTTTGAATTCCTGTTGATAGATGTCTTCGAAGATATCTTTGAAGCGGCCATCATATTTTTTCAGGATGGTATTTTTAGTACTCAGGTATAAAGGCCATTTTTTCATCAGCGCCTGGTTGAAACATGCACGTGCAAAGCCTTTGATAGATTCGTCGGTATTGTACATAGCCAGTGCTACGCCATCACCTTTGAAGTTATATACTTCATGTTCGATGACTTCACCGTTTTCACCTTCAAATTTGATGGTGAGTTTACCTTTTCCTTTGGTCACGAAATCGGTAGCACGGTACTGGTCACCGAAAGCATGACGACCAATACAGATCGGCGCTGTCCAGTTAGGCACCAGGCGTGGTACATTTTTCATAACGATAGGCTCACGGAATACGGTACCATCCAGGATGTTACGGATAGTTCCGTTAGGTGATTTCCACATTTGTTTCAGGCCGAATTCCTTTACGCGGGCTTCATCCGGAGTAATGGTGGCACATTTGATACCTACGCCTACTTCTCTGATGGCGTTGGCAGCATCAATGGTTACCTGGTCGTTGGTAGCATCGCGATGCTCCATGCCCAGGTCATAATATTTAATTTCAACGTCCAGGTATGGAAGTATCAGTTTGTCCTTGATGAATTTCCAGATGATGCGTGTCATTTCATCACCGTCCAGTTCTACCACCGGATTAGCAACTTTAATTTTTTCTGCCATTTCGGGTTTTTTAAAAATTAGATTAAAAGCAATTCTCAACAATTATTCAAGCGATCCCTTGCGGGATAATCACGAAAAATACAAATAGCTGGGAAAAAAACAAAATTAAGAAAGCATAAAGCATAAGGTGTAAAGCAAAAAGCTATTGTAGCGAATGGTCAAAGCGAATATTGTATCATATTTCGCCCTTCTCATTCGCTACAATAGCTTTTTGCTATATGCTGTAAGCGTTATGCTTATTACAGGTGCATTTGTTTGATAACTTCATCGGCAAACTCGCTGGTTTTAACCAGGGTAGCATCGTCCATCAGGTTGTAGAAGTCGATGGTTACGCGTTTGCGCATGATAGCGGTGCTGAGGCCGTGTACAATGGTTTCTGCTGCTTCTTTCCAGCCCATGTATTCCAGCATCATTACACCGCTCAGGATCACGGAGGATGGGTTCATGGTGTTGGTGTTGGCAAAGCGGGGTGCAGTACCGTGTGTAGCTTCAAATACGGCGTAGCCGGTGTTGTAGTTGATATTGGCGCCCGGAGCGATACCGATACCACCTACCGCTGCAGCCAGCGCATCAGAGATATAGTCGCCATTCAGGTTCAGGGTAGCTACCACAGAGTAGTCTTGCGGCGCCAGCAGGATCTGCTGGAGGAAGTTATCTGCAATAACGTCTTTAATCAACAGTTTACCTTTTGCCATGGCCACTTTCAGCTCTTTGTTGGCTTCTTCCTCACCGAGATCTTTCTTGGTTTTTTCCCAATGTTCCCAGGTATACACTTTATCGCCGAATTCTCTTTCTGCCAGTGCATAACCCCAGTTTTTGAAACCGCCTTCGGTGAATTTCATGATGTTGCCCTTGTGAACGAGGGTCACAGAAGGACGTTTGTGTTCCAGTGCATAGATAATAGCCGCCCTTACCAGCCTGTCTGTACCTTCAATAGATACCGGTTTGATACCGAGAGAAGATGTTTCCGGGAACCTGATTTTTTTAACGCCCATTTCATTTTGCAGGAAATCGAGCAGTTTTTTTGCTTCAGGCGTACCTGTCATGTATTCTATGCCGGCATAGATGTCTTCGGTGTTTTCACGGAAGATCACCATGTCAACTTTCTCCGGGTGTTTAACCGGAGAGGGTACTTTGTTGAACCAACGTACTGGCCTTACACAGGCGTACAGATCCAGTTCCTGGCGCATAGCCACGTTCAGGGAACGGATCCCACCACCTACCGGAGTAGAAAGTGGACCTTTAATAGACACGAGGTATTCTTTCAGCGCGTCTAATGTTGCCTTTGGCAGCCATTCTCCTGTTTGCTGGAAGGCTTTTTCACCTGCCAGTACTTCTTTCCATTCAATTTTCCGATCACCACCATAGGCTTTTTCCACAGCTGCGTCGAATACACGAACACTGGCTTTCCAGATGTCGGGACCTATTCCGTCGCCTTCTATAAATGGGATGATGGGATTTGCAGGGACCTGTAACAGGCCATTGTTCATCGATATTTTTTCTGCCGGCATAAAACGGTTTCTTTATGCGTTACGTAATTGTTGTAATCGGGTGCAAAGGTAACGCTTTTCCACTTAAAGCCCGGTCAAGTTTCTATCGTCATCGGGCAAATTTTCCACCGGTATATAACTTTTTGCTTATGTTAGTATTAATGTTATTTTGCTGCACATTTTTTTGCAACAACAAAATCGCAGACACCCGCATGACTCCCATCACATATCTCGCCCTGGGCGATAGTTATACTATTGGTGAACAAGTTGCCTACCCGGAATGTTTTCCTGTACAAGCCGCCGCCCTGCTTCGCGAAAAAGGATACCAGGTGGACAAACCTGTAATTATTGCTACTACCGGCTGGACTACCGATGAACTGTTGGCCGGTATTGCGGCAGCACATATTACGCATACTTATGATATAGTAACATTGCTCATAGGGGTGAATAATCAATACCGTGGCCGTTCTGTAGAAGAGTACCGGCAGGAGTTTGCCGCCCTGCTACAACAGGCTATCGCCTTTGCAGGTAATCGCCCGGCTCATGTGGTGGTGCTGTCTATTCCCGATTGGGGCGTTACGCCCTTTGCGGCCAATCGCGACCGGGAGCAGATCGCAAAGGAGATAGACGCTTACAACGCCGTGAATAAAGCCATTGCCGTGGAGCAGCAGGTACAATACGTAGATATTACCCCGTTCACCCGGGAGGCATCAAAGGACCTTTCCCTGGTGGCCACAGATGGCCTGCATCCATCAGGAAAAGATTACCATCGCTGGGCCCTCGCCCTGGCACCACGGCTGGAACAGGCTTTGCGGTAAATACGGACGTACGCTACATTCATCATAGTAAACCTAAACCAATGGAAAGCCATATCGTAAAAATTCTCGCTGTTACCCCTGTAACACATAACGTCCGCAGGTTTACTGTGGAAAAGCCCCATGGATATAACTATGTACCTGGCCAGGCTACGGAAGTATCCGTGAATAAGCCCGGATGGGAGGAAGAAAGACGCCCTTTCACTTTTACCAGCCTCACTTCCTGGGAAAACCTGGAGTTTACCATTAAAATATATGATGACCACAACAGCGTTACCCACGAGCTGGGCCAGCTCAAAGCCGGCGATGAACTGATTCTGCACGATGTATGGGGAACCATTCACTACAAAGGAGAAGGCGTTTTTATAGCCGGAGGCGCCGGTGTAACGCCTTTCATCGCCATTTTACGCGATTTACAGCACAAGGGACAGCTGGGACATAATCAGCTCATTTTCTCCAATAAAACCCGGGAAGACATTATCCTGAAAGATGAATTTGAACACATGCTGGGCAACCGGTTTATCAATACCCTTACCGCCGATAATGCACCTGGATACGACCACCGGACCATCGACGAAGCTTATCTGAGGGAGAAAGTCAGTGATTTCAACCAGCATTTCTACATCTGCGGCCCCGATCCCATGGTACAGCAACTAAAGGCCATCCTGGTAAAATTAGCCGGTGATGAGGCGCTGGTAACAGTGGAGATCTAGTTTCACCGGTATCTCCCCAGCAGGGGAAGTCAGACCTGGCATTTTCACCGGTAATTTCCTGCCGTTTACCGGTAGCGGTGCTTTATTAGCCTAAACGCTGTTTTAAAAGCGGGAGGGCCGTTCTACATTTGTATCATAAACATTAAACAAATGAAAAACGAAGATATCGAAGCATCAAGAAGGAAAAGCCGCGGCATGGGTGGCGTTATTTTGATCATTGTGGGTGTATGCCTGCTGTTACAACGCTTGAACCTGAACTTGCCGTACTGGTTGTTTTCCTGGCAAACTATCCTGATGGTTGTTGGTATTGCTATTGGCGTTAGCCATAATTTCAGAGGGATAGGATGGTTTATCATGATATTGGTAGGCGGTATTTTCCTCGCAGGAGATATTTTTGACTGGCCCTATAGCAGCGCAGAGTTTATCTGGCCAGTGGTGCTGATTGCAGTGGGGGTGTCGGTCATCGCAAAACGGAGCTATTCTACTAAACAATGGAAAGATAAAAAAGCAAATTTTGCTACCGATTTTGCCAGTAACCTGGGTGAAGTATCCGCCAGCGGCGCTGATAGTGACGATGTTTTGAACGCTACTGCTATTTTCGGTAGTGTGGATAAAGTGGTGATGTCTAAAAACTTCAAAGGAGGAGACGTAACTTCCATCTTTGGCGGCACTGTACTCAACTTCATGAAAGCCGATATACAAGGAACCGCTGTACTGGATGTTACCGCCATATTTGGTGGCTGTGAAATTATCGTGCCTTCCAACTGGAAATTGAAAGTAGATGTAACCAGTATAATGGGCGGTGTAGACGATAAACGCTATCCTGAATTGCTAACCAATAACGGTCCTGAAAAAATGCTGATCCTGAAAGGCTCCTGCATTTTCGGGGGACTTGAAATCAAGAGCTACTCCTGATCATTACCAGGCCCTGGCTTCCTATTATTAAACTCTATCTCATTCCAACTTTAAAATCTTTTCTTATGCATTGGTTTGTTGCGAAAGTAGTATATCAGATTATTTGCGGTGAGGGGAATCATACCCCGCAATTCGATGAACAATTAAGATTAATCAGCGCTGTTACCAAGAAAGATGCATGTGACAAAGCCCGTGAAATTGGTATGCAGGAACAATATGCATTTAAAAATCAACAGCAGGAGCTGGTACAATGGAAATTCATTAATGTACCGGAAGTGTATACACTGGATCAGTTAACAGATGGTATGGAATTGTATTCCCGTATTGAAGAGCCGGGGGACCCTAATTCCTATATCGCCTGGTTGCAGATGAAATCTGCACAACTGCAGGGCCAGCAATATTTTGAGCTTAACGTATAAAACCGCGCTATTGGCAAAACAAATCATGAAAGGCAAGGCATGGTGGATGTTTATCATGTCTTTCGGCGTATGGCTGTTATTATATGGAGGATTACTCTACTTCTGGTTTGATATTCCTCTATGGCAGGCAGTTACCGATAGCTCTGTGCACGTGATATTACTGGGAGCTGCCGGGATCATTATCAGCCAGAACGTGGCTTATTACCGGCCAACCGTGCAGAGCATGAAGTTTGGATATGTAAATGTGGTAAGTTTTTCACTGTCGGTATTATGGGTATGTTTAAGCAGATGGATACTTAAATCAGTGTTTGTGGCAGATACGGTTTACCTGCACTGGCTTAACAACGCTATCCCCATTCATGGATTGGTGGGTTGGATGATCATTACCGGTATTGGGTTGAGAAGCCAGATGTGGTACGATGCAGAAGACGCGCAGGAAATGTTGCAACGGAAAGAGGCCAACGAAAAAATAGTGAGGGAGGCGGAGTTGTTTAAGCTGCGCCAGCAATTGCAACCACACTTCCTGTTTAATAGTCTCAACTCTATCAATGCATTGATTATGCTTCGCCCGAAAGAAGCCCGGGAAATGGTACTGAAGCTTTCTGATTTTTTACGGGGCTCCATCAAGCGGGAAGATGAGGAATGGATTACTTTAGCGGAAGAGCTGAACTATCTGCAATTGTATCTCGATATTGAGAAGGTTCGTTTTGGGCACCGCTTAAGCACTGAGGTTGTTTCCGATGAAAATACAGAGAAGATGCGGATGCCACCCATGTTGTTGCAACCAGTAGTGGAAAACGCCATTAAGTATGGACTGTATGATACAACCGGCGAAATTACCATCAGCATACGATCATGGATAGCCGACAATATGCTGTATATATCCATACAAAACCCATTTGATAACGAATTACAACAGCCCAATAAAGGCACCGGATTTGGCCTGAATTCCATACGGCGAAGGCTTTACCTGTTGTTTGCACGACAGGATCTGCTGGAAACAACCGCCGTTGAACACATTTTTACGACAATCATTAAAGTACCACAAACCCATGATAAAAGCAGTAATAATTGATGATGAACCATTGGCCCGTGAAGTAGTAAAGGAATACCTGTTGAACTTTCCGCAAATACAGGTAGTACAGGAATGCAATGATGGATTTGAAGGGTTGAAAGCAATACAGCAACAGCAACCGGATATTATTTTTCTTGATATACAAATGCCTAAAATTACTGGTTTTGAGATGCTGGAACTAGTAGAAAATATGCCGGCAGTTATCTTTACCACGGCCTTTGAAGAGCATGCTATCAGGGCTTTTGAGGTACATGCGGTAGATTACCTGCTGAAACCGTTTTCCAGTGAACGTTTTGATAAAGCCGTTCAGAAATGGCTGGATCAATATCAGTCAATGCCTGCCAGCACAGCTGCTTTACTGGAAACGGCCGCGGCTAACCCGGTACAAAGTAACCGTGTGGTGATCAAAATCAATGGTAAAATCAAGATTATCCCCGTACAGGATATTCACTATATCGAAGCAGCTGATGACTATGTGAAAATTTTCACCCAGGAAGGAAGTTTTCTGAAAAACAAGACCATGTCTTTTTTTGAGAAGATGCTGGACCCGCAACAGTTTACGCGGGTACACCGGTCCTATATTCTGAATGTAAACCAGGTAACCCGTATTGATCCGTATGAGAAGGAAAACCACCTGGCTATCCTGCGCAGCGGGGCGAAAGTGTTGGTGAGTAAAACAGGGTATCCTCGTCTGAAATCTGCATTGGGACTGTAAAAAATATTCATCCTTTATATAAAAGAGGCAGCCATCCGGCTATCAGCAACGCTGATAAATGGATGGCTGCCCCGTTTTTTATGGCTGCTTTTGATCGTTGCTCAATCCAGCGAACAGTCGCTCCAGCTTTTCTTTTTTTAAAATCTTCTGTACCTGTGTACCGCTGGCAATGAGCCGGCCACTTACAGTAGCGGTGTAGGTGCAGGAAATTTCATGCTGTTGTATATAACCAACAGTAGCCGTAAACAGCACCTCGCTGCCTATTAAGGCAGGCGCCGTATGATCGATAGTGAGTTGTATCCCGATGCCTTCCTCCGTATCGTCTTTCATGTCGAGTACAAACAGGCGGCAGCACCATTCTGCATCGCGGGCCAGTGCGAAGGTGGCATAAACGGGATGTACATTTCCGCTGTCGAAGGCGGCACAGTCTTCCTGCCGTACAATGCGGCGGAATTCTTTACGGTCGCCGGGTTGAAAATGTTGCTGCATGTAAAAAATATTATCACTGTACTACCAGCACTGGTATTTTTACGTGGTGTCTTACCTGGTTGGCGGTTTCGCCGTATAGCCAGTCTTTGAAACCGCGGTGTCCATGTCCGCCCAGCACAAGGAAATCGGCGTTTTCTTCGTGTACGATGCGGGCAATTTCGCGGGGGCGCCGGCGGAAACCGAGTACACCTTTGGCGTTGATATCGCGGCTTTTTAACAAGGCCAGGTAAGTGTCGAGCTGGGCCTGATCCCTGCGTGTTTCCAGATCATCTGAATCTTTTCCGAAGTATTTGGCGGAAGCGCTTTCTACAATATGGATGAGGATATACTGCGTATGTTCGTTGCCGTGAGCAATAGCATTAGTGATGATCTCCCGGTCTTTAGCCGTGAAATCCAGTGCCATGGCGATGCGGTGGTAAACGGGTTTTTCCATTTCTCCCAGTGATACCTGGGTGGTATGTATACCGGCGGCGGCATCTTCGCGGTAGCGTTTACGCAGGGGATAAAGAATGGTAATGAGCAACATTACCACAAAGCCGGCGCAGCCGGCAATAATGAGTCCGTCTACAAACATATTTCCGGTACCAGACATATACCCGATGGCTTCTGTGAATACCATCCGCATGTTAAGGTACACCAATAAAATGGTGACTGCCCAACTGATAATTTTTGTGGGCAGGGAGATGGTAAAATTGCCCATTGTTTTCCGGTCGCTCACAAAGTGTATCAGCGGGATGATTGCAAAGCCCAGTTGCAGGCTGAGTAATACCTGACTGAATACCAGCAGGGCGCCTACTTCGTCATCGCCGGCAATGAGTATTACCAGCAATGCCGGGATAATAGCCAGCAGCCGGGTGATGAGCCTGCGTAGCCAGGGATTGATACGCAGGCGAAGGTAGCCTTCCATCACAATTTGCCCCGCCAGGGTACCGGTTACGGTAGAACTCTGCCCGGCGGCAATTAATGCCACGGCAAAGAGAATGGGGGCCAGTTTGCTGCCCAGCAGCTGATCCAGCAGTTTATGGGCATCCTGTATTTCGGCAACGTCGGTGCGACCGCTTTTAAAGAACACGGCGGCAGCCAGGATGAGGATAGCGGCGTTGACCAGGAAGGCCAGGTTCAGGGCGATGGTGCTGTCGAGAAAGTTCATCTTAATGGCCTGCCTGATGCCGGCATCATCCCGCTTAATCTTCCTGGTTTGTACCAGGGCAGAATGGAGATAGAGGTTATGCGGCATCACGGTGGCGCCAATAATACCGATGGCAATATATAAGGCCGTATTGTCGGGAATAGAAGGAACGAATCCTTTGGCTACTTCGCCCATTTCCGGCTTTACCAATATAAGTTCTACCAGGAAGGAGGTGCCCACAATGGCTACCAGTGAAATAATAAATCCCTCCATTTTACGGATACCATAGCGTTGTAATATCAAGAGCAGGAAGGTATCCAGCACCGTTAAGCTCACGCCCCAGATGAGGGGAAGCCCGGTGAGTAGCTGGATACCAATCGCCATTCCCAGTACTTCGGCAAGGTCGGTGGCGGCAATGGCAATTTCTGCCAGTATGTAAAGGATGAAATTTACCACGGGGGGATAGGTTTCCCGGTTGGCCTGGGCCAGATCGCGTCCGCGCACAATACCGAGGCGGGCACTCAGGCTTTGCAGCAGGAGCGCCATCAGGTTGCTCATCAGCAGTACCCAGAGCAACTTGTATCCGTATTGGCTGCCGCCGGCCAGGTCGGTAGCCCAGTTGCCCGGGTCCATATAGCCTACACTGACCAGGTAGGCGGGGCCAAAGAAGGCAAAGATTTTCTTCCACTTGGATTTTCCGCTGGTTTCTACGCTCTGATGTACCTCACTTAACGATGTGGCTGAATGTATATGTTCCATGCTCATAGTAGATAATAATTCGGTCTGCACGAAGGATTATACGGGTCTTACCATAATGTTTTTGGCTACCAGTTCACTAATCGTGATGGCCGGATGTTGTTTCAGTTTTATTTCAATAGAGTTATCGTATTCATAGTGGGCAATTACCTCTAATTGAGTGCCCAGTTTAATGTTTTTGGCATTCAGGAAGGCCAGCAGGGCGGTTGATTGATCGGTAACGGCGGTCACCACCAGGCGTCGGGCATTGGCCTGGTCCAGCGAAGTTTGCGGGCGTGGCTTAGCCATTTTACCTTGGGCGTCGGGTATGGGGTCGCCATGTGGATCTATAACCGGGTTGCCGAGATAGTCGCTGAGGCGACTGATTAATTTTTCGCTGCGCACATGCTCCAGCTCTTCTGCCAGCTCATGTATCTCTTCCCAGCTGAAAGCCAGCTTGTCTACCAGGAAGCATTCCCACAGGCGATGGCGCCTGATAATTTGCAGGGCCATCGTTCTGCCTTCGGATGTGAGGGTGATGCCTTTATATTTTTCGTAGTCAATCAGTTTTTTTTCTTTCAACTTTTTAGCCATGTCTGTTACCGATGCTGGCTTAGTTTCCAGTTCGTAGGCCAGCGCGTTGGTTGTCACCACTGCGTCGCCTTCCTGTAGCTTGTAAATGGATTTTACGTAGTTTTCCTCCGCGATCGATAAATTCATGTGGTCTAAAATATTATTTAGACAAATCTAAATAATAAATCCGAACTTTTATCTATCCGGTATGTTTTTTGATTTTTAGCGCGCACATATAAAAATTATATCTAACTTTTCGTCCAGAACTAACTTTTCGAATGAAGCGTATCCTTTTATTATTACTGGCCATTGGCGTATTGGCAGCCTGCAAATCCAAGAAGAAAACAGGCAGGGGTGATGAACCAATGACATTTGAAGATTTTCAGACACTATTTACACCTGGTACGCTGCCCTACAAGCTTACTCCTGACACGTTGCAGCTGAAGCTGGCCGACTCGCTGGCATTAGACACCGCCGCCATGCACTTTTTACCAGATACCCTGGGTAAGGGCGATTTTGGCAAACGTGAGCAGGTGGATTATTTCCCACTGCAACGGATTCCCGGTAGCGTAGTAAACTATATGGCAGTAAGAGGGGATGGCCGCTCCCAATCTGTAGGTTATCTCTGCTTCTTCGACAAAAAAGGTAAATATCTGAGCCGTATACGTGTAGCCAGTACCGGTAGCGCAGACGGTACCACTGCTTCCCTGTTGATAGATAACAAGAATGTAATTAAGATCAGCAGTGAGAAAAAACTGGATGGTAACCGCAGCGCGTTAAAAGAAGATTTTTACATGGTAGATGCAAAAGGTACTACTACACTGATTATGACTAATTCCAACGGACCAGCCAACGCCGGACAAATATTCAATCCCATAGATACGCTGCCCCGGAAGCAGAAATTTTCCGGTGATTATACGGCTGGCGATATGAGCATTGTATCTATCCGGGATGGCGAGGATAACAAGACATTCCAGTTCTTTATTACCTTCTCCAAAGATAATGGCGCCTGCAAAGGGGAAATCAGTGGTAAAGGCCATTACCTGGCTGGTAACCGCGGTGAATACAAAGACAAAGAATCTTCCTGTGGGATTGCCTTCCAGTTTTCTGCCGGCAGGGTAAATATCCGGGAGATTGGCGGTTGTGGTGCCTATAGGGGAATTAAATGTTTCTTTGAAGGAGGATTTGTGAAGAAAGCAGAAAAGAAGAAAAAGAAATAAAATATCATTGATAAAGTAGGCAGCCGCTCCGTATATCAGGGGCGGCTGTTTTATTTACAGGGGAAAAGTTAAGGTAAACGCGCTACCACGATCTATAGCTGCATCTACAGTAACCTGTATGTGATAATACCGGGCAATGGTGCTAACGATGGATAGTCCCAGGCCGTATCCTTCCTCCGTATCACGGGGCGCCTTCCGGAAGCGATCAAAAATAACAGGAATATCCCTGGGATCGATACCTACCCCGGTATCGGCGATCGTTAAGCGGTAAGCGCCTGGTAGCAGCTCATCGGTAACCCGGATACTGCCTCCCGTTTTATTGTATTTGATAGCATTGTTGAGCAGGTTATAAATCAGCTGAAAAACCAGGTCATGATTGAGATGGGGCAGTGTTACATCCGGTGTCAGCTGTGAAGAAAAGTGCAGATTTTTTTCATCTAACCGGTGTTCCAATTCTTCCATCACTTCTGCTACCAGTGTGGAAGGCACTATTGTATCATTTTTCGGGAACTGATCGTTTTCAATGCGTGAAATGAGCAGGAGCGCGCGAACAATTTTTTTCAGCCGGTTAAGTGTTTTCATCATGCCCAGGATTCTCTTTTGCTGCTCTTCGTCAGTTGCGGTATCCACGAGCATATTCTCCATTTTGCTTTGGAGGATGCTGATGGGTGTCATTAGTTCATGAGAGGCATTGGAGGTAAACTCTTTTTCTTTTTCGAAAGCCGCATTGATCCGGGTCATAAGTTCCACCAGCGATTCATCGAGATACCGGAAATCGGTGGTACTGGTTTTTATAGGCGGCGCCTGTGTTTTGAAGGGGAAGCGCCGGTTGAGCAGCCGGGTACTGATAATTTTCCCTAATGGATGCAGCAGTAGCCGGGTAAAGATGAGATCAATCACGATGGTGATGATGATCAGTCCCCCGAGTACGTATAGCGCCACCCGTTGTAAGGGTTTATTATATTGGCTGATAGTGGCGGTTTTTTTACCTATTTCCAGCAGGAAGGTACGCTGGCTGGCCTGTAGCTGGTGACTAAGTACACGATAGGTGAGGGTATCGCCTTCCACTAAACGCCGTACCGTGGCAATGGTATCATGGAGTGATAGTGACGTAGCGGGTTCCAGGGAGATATATTCTTCTTTCAGCATGGTATAGCTACCATAGTTTTCCTCTCCCTGCAGGTAGGCATCGATGCCATTTTTCTGTATTACCTGTAGTACTTTTTTCTTTTGTTCCCGGAGATAAAAATCGTTGTATTTATAAGCGATGTCTTCCACCAGCAGGGGGAGTATAAGAATGAAGAGCCCTGCCACGGCCATTTTAGACAGTGTGATAAACAGTGTAAGCTTGGTAAAAAGTTTCACGCTAGATTTTTATTTTATATCCTACGTGGCGGATGGTTTGCAACCATTCTACCGATCCATAGGCCGACAATTTTCTCCTGATATTTTTGATATGTACGTCAATGTAGTTAGAATCATAATCTTCATCTGCCAGGTTGCCCCAGATATGTTCGCTGAGTTGCATGCGGGTGAGCGGCCTGTTTTTGTGCAGCAGCATATAACTCAGCAGGTCAAATTCCTTGCGGGAAAGTGCTATTTCTATCTGTTCGAAATATACATTTCTTTTTTGCAGATCCAGGTTAAAATCGCCGAGTGGCAGCAGGGCTTCCTGCAGGCCAAATCTCCTCCTGGCAATGGCCTGCATCCTCGACTGGAGTTCCAGCAGGGAAAAGGGTTTGGGGAGATAGTCATCTGCGCCCAGGTCGAGTCCTTTGATACGGTCTTCCAGTTGCCCGCGGGCGGTGAGAATAATATAAGCTGCTTCCGGGCATAGTTTGCGTGCATTTTGCAATAGCTGAAGGCCATCCATGTCCGGAAGTCCCAGGTCGAGCAATACGAAGTCGTACTGGTTGTCTTCCAGTTTTATGATCGCCTGCGCGGCGTTGGCTGCCAGCTCGCAGCGGTAGGCCTTCTTCAGGAAGGCCTCCATTTCGGTCGCCATCGACCTTTCATCTTCTATGATCAGTACATTCATTTAAAACTGGTAATAAAAGCTGCAATTCACAAAAGAATGGGTTTCCCCGGCGCCGCTCAGGGCTTTATCACTGAGCACCGACAATTGGTAGGCGGCTTCAATCATATAGTGAGCGCGGTTATAGGCCAGCGGTACATGCAGGTTATACGAAAGTACATCGAAGCTGGTAGCTTCTTTATTTACCGTTTGGCTACCGGCTGGTACGCCCGGCAGGAAGGGCAGGGGCAGTCCCAGGTCTTTGAACTGCAGATAGCGTTGTGTTACATACGATTCATAGAAATGCTGGGTACCTGCTACTACATCAACAGACGGTGTAAGCGTAATCAGGTCTTTTTTGGAAAAGCTTCCCAATTGGATAAGTTTTTCGGTGGTGGCGGTAACAAATACGTCTTGTTGTTTGCCAAAGGCGTAGTCGCCGCTGATACCGGTAGTCATCCAGTATTTATATTTCAGCGAGGCGGTGGCGTTATCCGGGTTGGCCGCCTGCAGGAAGGCAGAATTAGATGGGTAAAAGGTATGGCTATACGCAATATCGGCGGTTAATTTTTTGCCTATGGGAAAAGAGAAGCCGGCAGTGGCGCTGGTAGCGGATACGGCGTGACTGGAATCTTTTAGCAGGCGGTAAGCAGTGCTGCTGAGGTAAATGCCGCAGGGGAACTGCACTACACCGCTGGCGGCTACGTATGGCATGGGTGAAGCGGCGGTTTGCCCGTAATAACTGGCATTATTGGCGTAAAGGGCGCCCAGGGTAAACGTCGTTTTCTTTTTTTCAACCTGTGTGGTGCTATCAGTGCGGGCAATACTGTCGGTTTGTGCCATTACAGACTGGTAGCATAACCCTGTCAGCAAGGTTAATATGATTGCATATCTCATAATTCGTTTTTTAGTGTCCCGTCAGATCAGCTTTTTGATGACGATTTTTGGTTTTATGATCTTAATTGGTTGGACAGGCAATGGAGAAGGAAGGGCCATCGGTTTTACCATGCGCCTTGTTTTAGGTACTTCTTTAATAACAGGTAATGAGGATGGATCCACTGGTTTTTCAGCAGGCTTATCTGCCGGGTGATTGGTAAGCGGTACGCTGTCGGCCACCGGTAATAAGTAATGGGTAGAAAGTGCTGTTACGGACATGGCTTTATCACGTCCATAGCCTTTGGAGGGCTGGAGTAATGCTATTGCGAACAACAACACGGAAGCAGATGTCAGCATTTTTACCATCACAGAAAGAGAACAGAATTTTGTTGAGATATCCCAACAAAATTCTGTTTTTATTTTGGAATTACAAGATGTGAAGGCCGGCATTTCCTACAACGCTGGTATTCACCTTAATGGGAGCAGGGTGTACTTTCACGCTTTGTGAAGCTGCTGCACCGGTTTGGATGATATGGTTAGTAGCTTTGACTGAATTGGTGGTAGTGGCTTTTACCGCAGCGTGGGATTGCACAGCGGCCTGTTGTCCTGCCTGCACGGTAGTATTGGCAACTGAGGTAACGATGCCATGCGCCTGTACAGCTGTTTGCTGGCCGGCCTGCACGGTATTATTCACGGTAGCGGCGATGTTGTTTTGTGCCTGCACGGCCCCCTGCTGACCTGCACTCACGCTATTGGCGATGGTGTTGCCAGTATTGATGGTACCTGCAGTGCTATGAGAAGCATTTACTGTTCCCCCGCTATGCGGAGTAGATACGGTGGCGCTGGTATTGTTGTTGGAGGAGGTGGTTACCTTGCTCTGCTGTGGAGCTGCGGTAACATTTGCGTTGGTGCTGGCATTAGTGCTTACATTGGCTTGTTGCGCAAAGGCGGCACCGGACAAAAGCATAGTGGCGATCATTAATGTGGTAGATTTCATGACAAAGATTTTTCGGTTGCTCAATAATTATATCAGGAACAAAGCTAGAGGCCGAAGATGAAGCGAAAATGAAAAACAGGAAATTTTCGAAAAAAATGCACATTATTGATGCTCCATATATATAAATGAAAAAAAGTAGTGGATGATTTATAAAATTGAAATGTAAATTTGCTTCCAGGGAAATATGCTGTGGGAGATGGTTTGAGGAGAATGTGCTTATTTTTTGCGGGCCTGCTTTCCTGCTTTTTTCAAAAAATATTTGGTAGAATAAAATTAGTTTATACCTTTGCAATCCCATCAAACAAAAGGAATGATGGTTACCAACAAAAAGGGAGCTTAGCTCAGCTGGTTCAGAGCATCTGCCTTACAAGCAGAGGGTCACTGGTTCGAATCCAGTAGCTCCCACTTCAATTTTTTGACATATTTACTAAAGATCTTTAGCGGGAGCTTAGCTCAGCTGGTTCAGAGCATCTGCCTTACAAGCAGAGGGTCACTGGTTCGAATCCAGTAGCTCCCACTACCATCAACATTCCGTCTTAAAGATCTTTCGGGAGCTTAGCTCAGCTGGTTCAGAGCATCTGCCTTACAAGCAGAGGGTCACTGGTTCGAATCCAGTAGCTCCCACACTACACACAAATTAAAAAGGTCCTGCAGTTTTTTGCAGGACCTTTTTAATTTGCGCACTATCATAGGTATCAGATAAGAGAGGAGCAATATTGTTGCTCCTCTCTTATCTGATACTGGTTACTTTTTAAATATTCGTCTTACCGCCTTACCCAGTTTATTCAGGTTGGCAATTTGTTCCTGTATAGGCGCCAGCGTAAGATCTTCTGGTTGCAGGCCCGCTTCCAGTGAGTTAAACTCTCTCTGTTCCGGGTACAGCAGGATCACATTATTATCTTTAAAATGACGTTCCAGTTTGGCCGGAATGTTATCCATATATGCATGATAAGAAAGAGTGCTCTTACGCGCCGTTACCACTACTACCAGGTCATCGCGGGTAATTTCACGGGAAAGGATCAGGAAATCTTCAAGCGTATCAAATTGTTTAAAACTAAGGTCGACACTGAGTTTTGATTTCTCAGAAAAAGCTTCGGTAATGACCTGTGTTTTTGCGTTACAGAATACCAGCAGCCGTGCGCCTGCCTGCTTGGCTAGCATGAACATTTTTTGCAGGTAGTGTAGGAATCCCAGTTCATACTCTGCGTTGGGAGGTATGACCAGCACCATTTTCTTGGTGGTGTTCAGCGGCGAATGGAAATTACATACATATACCGTTTCCCATACCCGTTGTAGAACGTTGTCGAGCGTGGTACCGAAGATATTCCCCAGCCAGCGGTCGGTAGTGCTGGTTCTGTCTGTCCAGCCCAGGATAACATCGCTGATCAGCAATTCCTTGGTGGCGCGGGTAATACCATCAGATACGTTCAGGTCTATGCGGGTAACTACCTGCACCGGGCTTTCTGTGGCAGCAGCATGTATCACTGCTTTTTCCAGCATTTTATTGGTGAGGTGTATCTTTTCTTTGGCTTCGTCGTTATCCTGTACTACGGCCAGCGGGTAAATGGGGGTAGGGGCGCTGGTGTCTTTGATCATCACGGCAAAATCGAGTAAGGATTCGATCCGTTCGGGATTGGATACCGGTACGAGGATCCGTTCCGGTTGTTCCGGATTTTCCGGTTTGTTTTCTGCTTCCTGGATGGCCAGCCGGCGGCCGGCATTTTCTGTTACAAAAGACCCGGTAAGACAGGTGATCAGGATCAGGATTACTGTTCCATTCAACACATTTTCATCTACAATACCCATATTATACCCAATGAGGATAACGGCAATCGTAGCGGCAGCATGGGCGCTGCTGAGGCCGAAGATAACATTCCGCTGGGTATTGCTGTACCTGAACGACAGCTGGGTAAAGAAGGCGGCGAGCCATTTACTGCACAGGGCCATGAGGGTGAGCGCCCCGGCAATGATCAGGGCTTCAGGACCTTTGAGCAGCACCCGCAGATCTACCAGCATCCCTACGCTGATGAGGAAAAACGGAATAAACAGGGCATTTCCCACAAATTCGATCCGGTTCATCAGCGGGGAAGTATGCGGGATCAGCTGGTTGAGGGCCAATCCGGCCAGGAAGGCCCCGATAATACCTTCCACCCCTGCCAGTTCTGCCAGGAAGGCGGCGGCAAATACCAATGCCAGCACAAATATGAAGTGGGATGTTTTATCGTCTTTTATTTTCTTGAAAAACCATCTGCCCAGCATAGGCATCAGCCAGAGGATAATAACGGCAAAAATGGTCAGGGAAATGCCCAAACGTACCCAGAAGTAGGTGTTCAGGTTGCCCGCCTGTGCCCCGGTGATGATGGCAAGGATGAGCAGTACAGCGGTATCGGTGATAATAGTACCTCCCACCGCTACGGTAACGGCCTCATTTTTAGTGATGCCCAGCCGGCTGGCCAGTGGATAGGCCACCAGGGTATGGGTGGCAAACATGCTGGATACCAGCAGGGTAGCCATAAAATTGAAATGCAGTACGTAGGTACATACAACAAATCCCATGATGAGCGGAATAAAAAAGGTAAAAGCACCGAAAATCATGCTACGGTAGCGGTTTTTGCGAAACTCGGTCATGTCCAGCTCCAGGCCGGCCAGGAACATAATATAGAGCAATCCTGCGTTGGCAAACAGGTTAATACTTCCTTTTTCTACTATTTTAAACCCGTGATCCCCGATCAGCATGCCTGCTATGATGAGCCCTATAATACTGGGTATCCTGAATTTACGCAGGATGATAGGGGCCAGCAGTATAATAAACAGCACCAGCGAGAAGATCGGTACAGGATCTTTCAGTGGTAAATTTGTGTCCATGAGTAAAACCAGTCCTTTCATTAATTACCATTTTTATATCTCTAAAATCAGGGTATCGGTCCTAAATATGGATAAATTAACGAATAATCCATGTAATTTTGTGTAAAGCTTTTTTCAAAGATGAGCGATCGTACAAGTACAAAAGTACTGCCGGAGGAAGAAGTAGACGTACTGACAGCGGAAGATGAACAGTTTCCGTTTAGTCTGGTGGTATGGAATGATGAGGTTAATACATTTGATTGGGTGATTGCTTCCCTCGTGGAAGTTTGCGGGCATACGCATGAACAGGCAGAGCAATGTGCCTTAATTATTCATTTTAATGGCAAATACGCCGTAAAACAAGGTGAATATATTAAGCTGCGTCCTTTGTGTGAAGCCCTCCAGGAAAGGGGCCTAAGTGCTACTATTGAAGAAATGGCCGACACCTGATATGTCCGTTTTTCGTCTTAATAAAAAATTAATTTTTCCTCCTGTGCAGCTTGCTGAGCCGGATGGCTTACTGGCGATAGGTGGCGATCTCTCGGTAGAGCGGCTGTTACTGGCCTATCGTTCTGGTATTTTTCCCTGGTACGATGAACCACCTATCCTCTGGTGGAGCCCTGATCCCCGTTTTGTATTATTCCCCGATGAACTGAAGGTGTCTGCCAGTATGAAACAGGTATTGCGGCGGCAACAATTCCGTATTTCCTATAATGAAGATTTTGCGGCTGTAATTCAACGCTGCAGCACCATTCCGAGGCCCGGGCAAACCGGTACCTGGATTACGCCTGAAATGCAGGAAGCCTATATCCGTTTACATAAGGCCGGCTATGCCATGTCGGTGGAATGCTGGCAGGATAACCAATTGGTGGGCGGTCTCTATGGCGTTAAAATGGGCCCATTCTTCTTCGGTGAGTCGATGTTTTCGGATGTGAGCAACGCCTCCAAAGCGGCGTTCATTACCTTTGTACAAGCCTATGCGACCGAACTGAAAATGATCGACTGCCAGGTACATACTACGCATCTGGCCTCCCTGGGAGCGTCTTTCATTAGCCGGGAAGAATTTCTGGAGATCATTGGTTTTTCGTAACTTACTTTTCGCAATCTTATTTCAAACTCCAATTTTCAGGCACTTAAACTTACCCTCATGAAAAAGTTACGGTTATTGCTGCTTATTGCCACCGGCATAAGCTTTATGGCATTTCAACCTCCCGCTAAAAAGGTAGTACGCGAAGACAAAACATTGCTCATCTCTCAATTGCAGGAAACCAGGGACAACCTCCTGAAAGAAGTACAAGGGCTGAGTGATGCACAGCTGGAATATAAAACCGCTCCCGATCGCTGGTCTGTGATAGAATGTGTGGAGCATATTACCCTGATTGAAAAAGCTATTATGGAGGGGGAACAACAACTGGTGAAACAACCGGTAAATCCTGAGAAAAGAACAGAGATCAAAACAACAGATGAGCAAATCATTAAGAATGTGGAAGACCGGAGTCACAAGGCAAAGGCGCCGGAGTTTGGCATACCCAAGCATGCGTATTCTTCTGATGCAGAAGCGATCAAAAACTTTACAGAGCAAAGAAACAAGCTGATTGAGTATGTAACCAATACCAATGATGATTTGCGTAATCATGTGATGAACCACCCGGTACTGGGCATGATTGATGCTTACCAGCTATTGTTGCTGGATGCCGCACATACCAACAGGCATACCCAACAGTTACAGGAAGTGAAAGCAGACGCCGGGTTTCCAAAGTAAGCGAATGACCACAGGCATGGTATAATCATTGTCGCTGACATGGCGTTATTGATGGGCAGAAAATCCAGTTAACGCAGTTCCCAGTCGATCAGCTGGTTATGCCATTCCTGGCGGAAAGGCGTGGTTACTTTGATGTAGTTATCGGTGTAGCCTTCCATCATACCATCTTTACCCAACGATTCAAACAATACTTTCCTGGTTTGGTGCAGGTGCTGTTCGTTGAAGAACTGTTGTTTTTTATGACTGAGGTTACGGAGTATTTTGTTGCGTTCGTTGCGGATATGCACCGGCACTACGGGTTTGATATCCAAGGCGTGTGTATTGGCCCGTTCTGAGTAGGTAAATACGTGGAGGTAGGTGACATCCAGTTCATGCAGGAAGTCGTACGTTTCCTGGAAGTGTGCGTCACTTTCAGCGGGGAAGCCTACAATCACATCTACACCGATGGCGCAATGCGGCATGAATTGTTTGATCAGCGCTACTTTTTCTGCATAGAGTTCCCGGCGGTAGCGGCGGCGCATCAATCCCAGTATTTCGTTACTGCCACTTTGCAGGGGAATATGGAAATGCGGCATGAACTTGCGGCTGTTGGCTACAAATTCGATGATCTCGTTGGTAAGCAGGTTCGGTTCTATGGAGGAAATGCGGTAGCGGGAAATGCCTTCTACCTCATCCAGTTCCTGTGCCAGTTCAAAAAATGATTCTTCTCTTTTTTTACCACCTTCAAAGCCTTTTCCGAAATCGCCCAGATTTACGCCGGTGAGTACGATTTCTTTTACACCGGTAGCGGCAAGGGTATGGGCGTGGGCTACCACGTTGGCCACACTATCACTGCGGCTTTTACCCCTGGCCATCGGGATAGTACAGAAAGCGCAAGTGTAGTCGCAACCATCCTGTACTTTCAGGAAGGTACGGGTGCGGTCGTTGAGGGAGTAAGAGGCATGGAAACTATTCACCTCCTCGATATCACAAGAGCAGATTTTGGTGCTGTCGCCCTTGGTCAGCGTTTTGAGGTGCTCAGCAATATTGAATTTTTCTGCAGCGCCCAGTACCAGGTCTACTCCTTCAATAGAAGCGATTTCCTGTGGTTTCAGCTGGGCATAGCAACCGGTGATGACTACCATGCTGCCTGGAGCGCGGCGTTGTATGCGGCGCACCAGCATACGGCATTCTTTATCGGCATTATCGGTTACCGAACAGGTATTAATCACATATACATCTGCGGTATCTTCAAAATCCGTTTTTACAAACCCATCCTGTTCCAGCAACCTGCCTAAAGTAGAGGTTTCTGAAAAATTCAGCTTACAGCCGAGTGTATGAAATGCTACTGTTTTTACCTGTTCCATAAAGGGAGGCAAAGGTAGGAACTTTTTATGTCATAGTTAGGTAAGGAATTTTGAGTAATTTGCGCGGCGTTCTGTTGTTATATGAAATCCATACAAAAATATCTTCCGGTTATACTCTTATCCGTTTTATTGCTGGCAGGCTGGCAGCAACGCTGGTGGAAGAGTACGTCTACGCCGCCCGGCCCCGGAGCCAGGCCTGTAGTGGTACGTAACGCCACTGCTAACCCGCCTATTACCAACGAAGTGCTTAACCGGCATGCTCACCTGGAGTATACCACTCACGCCATTTGTCGTATGGGTTGCCGTCATGTAACGAAGGCTGAGGTGGAAGAAATCCTGGCCGAAGGAAAAATTAACCCGGAGAAATCGAACCCAGCCGACAAGCCTTGCCCTACCTATGCGCTGGAAGGCTATTCCAGCGAAGGGCAGCACCTGCGGATCGTCTTTGCTCCCTGCGACGAAGAAAATGCAAAAGTGATCACCTGCATCGACCTGGATAAAGACTGGACCTGCCATTGCGATTAACGCGGATTTTGTCGTAGTTTTCCAGCATATTTAAAAAACTTTACAGAGGCGTCTATGAATTTTGTTTTGAAGCCGTTGCGTGTTATTTATGTGATATACGCCGCTGCCGTTTTCCTGGGCATCATGTTTTTGATATTGCCCCCTATATTCCTGGCATCGTTGCTGGGACGGCAGAAAGGGGGAAATATTATATTTTATTTCCTGCGCTTCTGGGCGCATGCCTGGTTCCCGCTGGTGGGAATGTGGGTAACCCGTAAGTATGAATGCGAACGCGATAACGATCCCTGTATTTATGTGGTCAACCACCGTTCTTACCTTGATGCCGCCATCGCCGTAAAAGTAATGCGCCTGCCTTTTCGCCCCCTGGGTAAGGTAGAGCTATCGAAAGTGCCTTTCTTCGGATTTATCTATAGAAATTCTGTAGTAGCGGTCGACCGTTCCAACGCTGCCGCCAGGGCCAGAAGCGTACGCGAAATGATGACCGCACTCCGGGCAGGTATCTCTATCCTGGTATTCCCGGAAGGTACCACCAATGAAAGCGAACAGCCATTACGCCCATTTCACAACGGCGCATTCCGTATGGCGATAGAACTGCAAATGCCTATTAAGCCTGTATTATACCTGGATGCGGGCGACCGCCTGCCGCATAATTTTATGCGCATCAACCCGGGCAAATGCCGCGTGGTATTTTTACCGCCCGTGCCTGTAGCCGGTCTCACCATGGATGATATCAATACCCTGAAACAAAAGGTATACGATATCATGGATGCCGAGTTACGTAAACACCGTCAATATCCAACCCTGCAGCCCATAGGATGAAGTACGCAGATGTAATATTGCCATTGGCGTTGCCCAGAAACTATACTTATGCGGTCCCGGAAAATATGGAAGCATCCCTGCAACCAGGAAGCCGGGTAGCAGTACAGTTAGGGAAACAGAAAAAATATGCAGGTATTGTGAAAGCAATACATGAACAGGCGCCTCCATATAAAACCAAGCCACTGCTGGATATGCTGGATGCCGCTCCTGTCGTATATCCTGTACAGTTAGACTTCTGGACCTGGATTGCCACATATTACATGTGCACAGAAGGGGAAGTGCTCAATGCCGCCCTGCCCGCCCATCTCAAGCTGTCGAGCGAAACACTGCTCCTCTTCAACGAAGAATATGGCGATGATTTCACCGCTCTCGACGACGATGAGTACCTCATCGCAGAAGCCCTGTTGATCCGAAAAGAACTGCGCATAGAAGAAGTACAACTGATCCTTGATAAATCGGAAGTGTATTCAGTGATTAAAAAACTACTGGAGAAAAAAGTATTGCTGATTTATGAAGAGCTGAAGGAAGTATATAAAGAGAAGAAAGAAAACTACGTACAACTGCATGCCGAATACCAGGAAGAATCCCGGCTGGCGGCACTCTTCGATGAAATGGGCCGTGCTCCCAAACAAATGGAGCTGTTACTCGCCTACCTGCATTTGCTGAAAACAGAAGGTAGCGTAAAGCAAACCGCACTGCTGAAAAAATCCGGTGCTACCGCTGCACAACTAAAAGGACTGATCGATAAAAATATTCTCTGGGTAGAAAAACGTACGGTGGATCGTATTGCCACCGGCAAAGTAGATACCCAGATCGATTTTGTACTGAGCCCCGCCCAGGAAACGGCGCTGGAAGAGGTACGCCACCACTTTACCGATAAACAGGTAACCCTGCTGCATGGCGTTACTTCCAGCGGAAAAACACAGGTATATGTGAAGATGATGGAAGAATGCCTGGCTAACGGAAAACAAGTATTGTACCTGTTGCCTGAAATAGGCCTTACGGCACAGATCATCCGCCGTTTGCAGAAACATTTTGGCAGCAGCATCGGTATTTACCATTCCCGTTTTAATAACAACGAGCGGGTGGAGATATGGAACAAGGTAAAGTCAGGAGAGATACAAATTATATTGGGTGCACGTTCCAGCCTTTTATTGCCTTTTAAAGACCTGGGGCTGATCATTCTCGATGAAGAGCATGATTCTTCCTATAAACAGCAGGACCCGGCGCCCCGTTATCATGCCAGGGATGCGGCTATTTATTATGCCAGTCTCTTTAAAGCCAAAGTATTACTGGGATCAGCTACCCCTTCGCTGGAATCGTATTTTAATGCCCAGCAGGGGAAATTCGGATTGGTGGAGCTCAACGAGCGCTTTGGCGGCGTAGAGATGCCGGCCATTGAAATCGTGGATATCAAGAAGGAAATGGCAGAGAAAACGATGGACGGCCATTTCACCGAAGCGCTGAAAAATGCCATCACCCAGAGTATTGCAGATGGTAAACAGGTGATCCTGTTTCAAAACCGCCGGGGATATGCGCCTTTCCTGCTTTGTACCACCTGTGGCTGGATTCCCCACTGTAAGCAATGCGATGTATCGCTCACCTATCACCGCAACCAGGATAAGCTGCACTGCCATTATTGTGGCACCCGTTATCCTTATGTACACACCTGTACGGCCTGTGGTTCTCAAACGCTGGAACCTAAGAGCTTCGGTACAGAGAAGATAGAAGATGACCTGCAGGTAATTTTTCCCCAAGCCCGTATTGCGCGTATGGACATGGATGCGGTACGGAATAAAGACAGCCACAACAAGTTGATTCAACTGTTGGAAGAACGTAGCATCGATATATTGGTGGGCACGCAGATGGTAGTAAAGGGCCTGGATTTTGAAAATGTAAACCTGGTAGGCATCCTGAGCGCCGATAATTTGTTGGGCTTCCCCGATTTCAGGGTGAATGAGCGCGCCTTCCAGTTGATGGAGCAGGTAAGTGGCCGTGCTGGCCGCAAACATGGCATAGGTAAGGTGTTGATTCAAGCCAGCAATACGCGGCACCCTATATTACACTATGTAACCACGCATGATTATAAAGCGATGTATGAATCGGAAATTGCCGAGCGCCAGGCATTTGGTTATCCCCCATTTTTCCGCTTATTGAAATTAACTATCCGGCATAAAAATCAGCAGGTAGCAGAACAGGCGGCCCTGATACTGGCCAGTTGGCTGCAACCCCATATAGGCGCTCAGTTGGTAGGCCCGGCGGCTCCATTGGTAGCGAAGGTGCGCAACAATTACTTACAGGAAATGCTGATTAAGTTGCCCCGCGAGGCCCGGCTTATTGCACACATTAAACGGGTACTCCAGGAGTTTATCATACAGCTCAGAACAGAGAAAAAATTCCGCTCGGTAGTGATCATTCCTGATGTAGACGGCGTTTAAACCATTACTCCTTTACCAATACCAGGTATTGTTGTTGCAGTGCGTGTACTTTGTGTACCAGCTGCGAAAACAGTTGTTTGTTGTTGCCGGTAAAATCGGTTTGGCGGTACCATTCCAATACAAAGATGTTGAGTTGATTTCCATCCTGCTCGCAGCGCATTTTAAGCCCCAGTGCAGGTTGAGCACCGGTGTCGCTGATGTCGGCCTGGAAGGCAGCTTTGTTGGCTACTTTATAGCCCGCAGGCAGCGTAATATGCACACGCTTTTCCTGGTAGTATGGAAACGTGATCTGTACCGGAAGGTTGCCTTCCGGCATGGTTAAGTCTACAGGCACCGTACCTCCCAGGAGTGGCCCCAGGAAGAGGTGTATTTCGTTGTTTTTATTTTCTATGAGAGATGGCGTACGCAGGGTACTATTTACCAGTACAGGTTTATCCAGCATGCGACCGTTGAATACTTCGTTTTCTGCGGTCACCGCCGTTGGTTTCCTCACCCCTGGCTGAAAAGGTAAAATGGCATTGTAAATTTTGAATTTCCCTTCTGTGGAGCCTCCATTAATGGTGAAGGCTGTTTTAATATTTTCTGCGGGGTAGCCGCCGAAAGATTGTTTTACCTCCCATGTTGCATCGGCAAAAGAGGTAAGGGTAGCATCTGTGGTAATATTGCTAAGGGTATAAGGTGGCTGTGGTGTAGTAATAATATCTGTCAACACTTTGCTTTCCTGACCTACGAGGGTATCGCGGCAGCGTATTGCGGGAATATTGGCCCAGGTGGGCGGATAGCAGGGAAAGCGTGTATTCATTTCCGTGGGGGCCAGTGCCTGTTGTACCGTGGGGAAGTACAGTAGTACATTTGACGGCAGTTGCCGGACCACCAGTTGGCTGTCGATCAGTAAACTATCCCTGGAGGATGTAAACAGTATTTGTGTGGGAATATTCAGCACGTAGTACACCGCATTCAGCAACCGGGTGAAGCCGGCTTTTTCTGCGCGCCGGTTTCGTAAAATGCTGATCAGGTCTACTGTTTCGCCGGTTTCTTCCGGTGGCACCAGTTGTATATTTGATTTTATGTATTGTTCAACCAGGTAAATCATTTGCGTGGCGGGCATCCGTTGCTGGGTAAAAGGCCACTTCTGTATTTCTTTCTCCAGTTGTTTATATTCTGCTTTGGAAACGGCTACGAAGGGGATATAGTTATCTTCTCCAAACTGTTGCCAGGTCATGCGGCTGGTATCTTTCCCATCGATAGCCTGGTGAAGGGCAAAGTCTACGCGCTGCAGCTGGGGCAGCATGTAATAGAGGTCATTATTTTTGAGCGCCGGCATATGCGGTACGTTCAGCCAATAATAATGTTTGCTGTTGGCACCGGTACTATCGCTGATAGGGGGTAATCCGGAGGTGCTTTTAAGTTTGAACGACATTCCCTTGGGCGCCACCAGTGTAAAGCTGACATGGTTGCAGGGGAGGGAGGATTGCAGGAAATCCGAGCCGGCGTAGCTAAAGTCCACTTTCAGGTTTAGTTCATATTCAATTTCACTGCCGGGTTGCAGTGCCAGTTGTGTTACTACCACGGCACTGCGGTCATCGCTGAGGTGTATCATACGTACCTGGTCGGCAAGATCAGCTACTTCTCCATTGGGATGCAGGGCGCGCAGGTGCAGGCCTCTCAAGGTTTCATTGGCCTCAAAATCCATGATGAGTTGGGTGAGACTGTCGGCACCTGCGCGGGTATTGATTTTTACAATTTTATAGATGGTTTTGTACTGTGTACATCCAGCGGATCTGTCGCCCGCGCTGACATTGAAATCCCTGATGATACGATAGTCAATTACAGCATAAGGTTCATTGGTAGCGGGCACTGTATGCAGCTGAGGTTTTTCTTTCCATATTTCAGGGAAGTAGCTGTTTACCTGTGCCTGTATATATGTTGGCAGTATTGCCATGCCTGCCACAGCCAGTAAAAGGAACCATTTTTTCATACGGGATAAAGATAAGACTCAAATCCCGGATTTCATGAAGCGCCCATCTGCTGGATAGCATCGGATTCATAGACGCTGATGCCGGCTTCTGTTTCTTTAGCAGCAGCTATCATGGCATTGGCCACCGTGGCGGCTTTAATGGGCCGGTATTTTTTCCATCTCCCCTGTAACAGGAAATAAAATAGCTGGATAAGATATTTTCCCAGCCATTCGCCCAGGCGGAATTCTTTTCGGGAACCTATCAGCATGGAGGGGCGAAAAATGGCAATACTGTGGAAGCCGGCTTGTTGTATGGCATCTTCCATTTCTCCTTTGGTACGGAGATAAAAATTGCGGGAATGGGCATTGGCGCCGACAGACGACATCACCAATATTTGTGATACGCCCTGCTCATGCGCTATCCTGGCGCATTTTACGGGGATACCGTAATCTACTGCCCTGAATCGTTCTTGCGATCCCGCTTTTTTGATGGTGGTGCCGATACAACAAAACAACGCATCACCCTGTAAAGCGGCAGCGAGATTGTCGTCATCTTCAAAATCCACGATCACGCTTTCCAGCTTAGGCCTGGAATGCGCCCAGGGCCTGCGGATCAACACTTTTACTTTGTCAAAGGCAGGGTCTTGCAACAGGGCTGCTACCAGGTGGGTGCCTGTAAGTCCGGTAGCTCCTATGACAATCGCAGTCTTGTTCATGAAAATGGATTAATGGATTTGGAAATTTCTAAATGATTTGCGGCTATCTTTGCTGACCATAAATTTAAGTTATTATGCAGGTATCAGAAAATGTTCTGCTCAAATCCTATAATACATTCGGTATCGGCGCCCATGCGCGGTATTTTGCAACTTTTGCGTCTGTGGAAGACCTGATGGCTTTAACGGAGCAACAGCAGCGGAGCAATTTGCCCCGGATGATACTGGGAGGCGGCAGTAATATCCTGTTTACCGGCGATTTTAATGGCTGGATGCTGAAGAATGAGCTAAAAGGCATCACAGTAGTAAAGGAAGATAACGACTACGTATATGTGAAAGCGGGCGCCGGTGAAAACTGGCATGGCTTTGTACTGCATTGTATCGCCCTGCAGTTGGGAGGCCTGGAAAATCTGTCGCTGATCCCCGGTAATGTAGGCGCCAGCCCTATGCAAAATATCGGCGCTTACGGGGTGGAAATAAAAGACGTTTTTCATGAGCTGGAAGCCCTGCACCTCGATGAGCACCGCGTTGTTACCTTCAACAATGCTGATTGTCAGTTTGGCTACCGGGAAAGTGTTTTTAAAAGACAATACCGTAACCAGTTCGCTATCCTGTCTGTTACCTACCGGCTCAGTAAAAAGCCGCATTTCAACACCAGCTACGGCGCTATCAACGAAGAACTGCAACGCATGAATGTGCAAACGCTGTCTATACAGGCTATCAGCCAGGCGGTGATCAATATCCGTTCTTCTAAATTGCCCAACCCGGCAGAAATAGGCAATGCAGGCAGCTTCTTTAAGAACCCCACCATCCCTCAGGAACAATATGAGGCTTTACATGCTGCTTTCCCGCAACTGGTGGCCTACCCTGTAGCCAACAACGCTTTCAAGCTGGCTGCAGGCTGGCTGATAGAACAATGTGGTTGGAAAGGTTACCGCAAAGGCGACGCTGGCGTACATGCCAAACAAGCGCTGGTGCTGGTAAATTATGGAGGAGCTACGGGGAAAGAAATTTACCAGTTGTCGCAGGAAGTGGTAGATAGTGTACAGGCGAAGTTCGGTGTGGAGCTGGAAAGGGAAGTGAATATCTTATAAAAGGAAACGCGTTTACGCATTTCCTTTTATATGTGCAATGATTTTTCCTGCATGTTCCCTGGAGTTTTCTATGAACCACACATGCGTGTTCATCCCGCCACATACCACTCCCGCAAGGTACATGCGGGGCATATTGGTTTCCATGGTAAGCGGGTTATATACCGGCATTTTTATCGCATCATCGGATAAAGTGATTCCTGCATTTTCCAGGAAAGCAAAATTTGGCTGGTAGCCGGTCATGGCAATAACGAAGTCGTTGGCGATGGTGATATTACCATCCGGCGTGGCAATATCTACTTCTTTTTCCCGGATAGCCAGTACCGACGATTTGAAGCAGGCTTTGATAGATCCTTCTTTGATACGGTTTTCTATATCCGGTTTTACCCAGTATTTCACTCTCGATCCAATGGCATCTTCGCGGATGACCATGGTTACGCGTGCGCCTTTGCGATATGTTTCCAGGGCGGCATCTACGGCGGAGTTGTGTGCGCCGATCACCAATACATCCTGGGTGGCGTAAAAGTGCGGATCCTTATAGTAGTGCGTTACTTTTGGCAACTGTTCACCCGGTACATTAAGCAGGTTGGGAATATCGTAAAAACCGGTGGCAATAACGATGTGCCGGGCATGCCAGGTACGGTGACTGGTAGTTACCGTATATTCGTTGGCGTTAGGCACGATCTGTTGTACTTCTTCAAACAGTTTTATATTCAGTTCATGAGAAGTGGCTACCCGGCGATAGTATTCCAGCGCTTCCGGCCGGGTAGGCTTGGGGTTGATAGACACAAAAGGCACATTCCCGATTTCCAGTCTTTCGGAAGTAGAAAAGAAGGTCATGTACAGCGGATAGTTATAGAGAGAATTGACCACACAGCCCTTTTCTATAATCACATAAGAAAGACCTGCTTTCTTGGCTTCCAGTGCGCAAGCCAGGCCAATAGGGCCTCCGCCTACAATCAAAACATCAAACGCAGCATTCATACAATCCTATTTTGTTATAACGCCGCTATATAATCCAGCAGGCGATACATGGTTTCGTTATTGGCTTCCAGCAGGTTCATGTGCTGGCGTATTTTTTCTTCACTTTGAACAAAGGCGCCACCGGCGCTAATATCGTTGGCACAATGGAGCAACAGGCTATCGATGATTTCGGGGGTAAATTCCATGTGAAACTGCAGACCTATGACCCGGTCGCCGTAAATAAAGGCCTGGTGGCTGCAGGCGGCCGATGCGGCAAAACGGGTGGCTCCGGCAGGCACATCGAAGGTATCGCCATGGAAATGGAAGGTATTGAAATGATGTGGAAGTATGTTTTCCAGTGGTGCGGCCTGCGCCTGGAAACTGAGATCCAGCGGGAACCAGCCAATTTCCTTTAGTGTATGCGGATATACATTGGCGCCCATGGCGGCGGCGATGAGCTGTGCGCCCAGGCAAATGCCCAGTACCTTTTTATTTTGTTGTATGGCATCCCGGATCAGCGCTATTTCTGTGGTCATCCAGGGGAGCTGGTCCTGTTCATACACTGCCATAGGGCCTCCCAGTACAATCAGCCAGTCGGCGGCTGCCAGGGCAGTTGCATCTGTGCTTTCATACCAGCGGGTATGGGTGAGCTGATGCTGGTGGCTGGCTGCCCAATTGGTAATGCAGCCAGGGCCTTCAAACGGCGCATGTTGAAAGTAATGAATATGCATATGCGGCATGGTAAAATTGGTATACGAAGATACACCCGCTATTTTACTTCTGCTCTCGCCAGCCGGAAATATTCATATCCTTTCATATTCTTACTCTTTTCGCCGAAGTACTGTGCCCTATAATCTGTGGCGCCTCCTTCATAGCGGAGTTCCATGTTGTAACTATCCAGGTAGGTGCGCAGCTCGTTGGGACACATGCCGAAATCCCAGTTTTCGCCGGCCCGCTTCAGCAGGCGGTCTATCCGATGGAAACCATAAAATGCCTTTGGATTTTCCAGCACAGCACGGTCTGCATAGGTAAAGATGATCTGTGTGCCGGAACGTAATTGTTTGATATAATGAAAGATCATTTCCGCCTGCCGGGCTTCCTGGCTGGAGGTAACGCCTTCCCAGAGAAACAGGCTTTTATAATGCTCGCGGTGAAAGAGCTGGGGAATAACATCTGAGATGCTTTCGGTATTCATGTCCAGCGGAATATAGTCGACATGTACGGCCGGTAATCCTCCCAGTGAATTGATAATGCTGCGTTTGCGGCGTTGTATATCCGGATGGTCCAGTTCCACGTAATGTACGGGCAGGCCGGGACTTAACCGGTGAGGCCTGGTGTCGTAAGTAGCATTGAGGATAATGACCTGGTTAATACCTTCGTTTTTGATCGCGTGACAGATCATGTCGTCAATCAGTTTCGTCCGGGCGGCAGCTGCAGTAAAGGTACCTGGCCAGCGTATTTGTATGCTGGCGGCTACTATCTTCCGGATCAACTGAATGCTGCAACAGGCAATGATGATTTGCCAGGATTTGGAAAGAAAGGCAGTGGCGAACGGATCGTGAAAAAGTCTTTCTTTTTCTGGCCCGGAGCTTTCAATGGCTCTGAAGGTGGCCATATAAATGCCAGATTTGTTGGCGGGTGACCGGCTCATGGATAACGTGTAGTCATTAAGGTTACTGAGAATTACATTCTGCTGGTTGTTTTGATTTGGCTTTCGAGCTGTCGGATAAACAAATATATGTAAAATGAGAATAGGGTTATCAGGGGATTTTCCTCGGTATGCTATACCAGGCAGCGGATGGCGATCAGGGTGCCGATGCTGATCAGTACCCACAGCAATACACCATGCAGTAAAGGCTTACGGCCTATTCCGCGGAGTGCTTCCCGGGTAAGGTTGGTGCCAATGAGGAACAGCGTCAGGGAGAGCCCTGTCTTAGCTCCTTTGACCATCAGGGGCGCCAGGGATTGCACCAGGGGAACCCAGGTGTTGAGCAGCATCGCGATAATGAAGATGCCGATGAACCAGGGGATTTTTATTTTGCCGGTATCTGTTTTAAACAGCAGCGTGGTAATGAAGGCCACCGGGATGATCCAGAGGGCGCGGGATAACTTTACGGTAGTCGCTATTTGCAGGGCTTCTTCTCCATATTTGTTGGCTGCCCCTATTACGGAGCTGGTATCATGGATGGCGATGGCGCTCCATAGTCCAAACTGTTGCTGGGTAAGGTGCAGCGCATGACCTATTGCCGGAAATATGAAAAGGGCGAGGGCATTGAGCAGGAATATAATACCCAGGGCTACGGAAATTTGTTTTTCGCCTGCCTTCATCACGGGCGCAATAGCGGCGATGGCGCTGCCGCCACAGATAGCGGTACCGCAGGAAACCAGGTGGGCGGTGTGTTTATCTACGCCCAGTAATTTACCTAACAGGGCGCCAGTCAGTAAGGTAGCTGCAATGGCTGCCACGGTAAAGAGAAAACCTTCCTGGCCGGCTTTCAGCGCGCTGTGTACATTCATGCCAAACCCCATCCCGATAATAGACAACTGTAACAGCCAGTGGGTAATCCGGGGGGTGACTGCCGCGAATGGATTACCGGTAGTTTGCGCGAGGGCAAAGCCCATCAGTAATGCTACGGGTGGCGGAACCACCGGCAGCAGCGTGATGGCGGCTGCCGTAACAAAGATTATTTTGGGTGTAAAAGCCGTTAGCCAGTGCTCACTTATTTGATGATGTTGCATACACGAAACGATTGTAATGAGGCACAAAGTTCCGTATAGTGGCGGTCGGAGTCAAATGATGATCTGTAATGGGTGATAACCGTTAGTTATGACCTTAATCAACAGCGAGAATGAACTTATTGAATTTCTGCGCAAAATCTTCTTTCAGGCTATTGTCTATGCCGCTTAGATAGTTGACGGTAAAACCCCGTTGTAAGCGGCGGGCACTGCTGCCGTCTACCTGCAGTGGACGGGAGTGCAGCACGCCAATGAGTTGCTGCCCCTGGAATACAAGCGCCAGCCGGTATAGCGGGCTGGGGTCGTCGATGCCACTTTCGTAATTGAAGTAAAGTATATATGGTTTAAGGGTCTTTTCTTCTTCGAGGTTAAAGTTGTGGATGAAGGATTGCATATCGGTGATACTGCGACCGTTATGCTGTTTCATATAACCGGCGAGCGCCGTTTCGATAATGCTGCCGCCCCGGATATTTTTCTTTTCCGTGTAGCCGTTAACGGTAGCCCACATTTTTTCGCCATTGGTAGCCACGGGTAATTTGATATCGCGTTCTAATACGCCTGCGGCTACGCCATTGACCTTTATTTTGCGGCCTTTACGGAACAAGGGCTTGCTGTATTCCTGTGGGGTGATATCAAAATCTACGCTTACGGGGTACCAGTCTTTTTTCAGTGGGGCGCATCGCAGCGGAATATAATCTTCCAGTGAAACGATAGGATCTCCCCCGGGGCTATTGCGTATTACCGCATTGCCGCTGATTCTTTCGCCCAGTATGGGGGCGCTGGCAGTTGTTTTGGCTGTATTCTTTCTAGCAGGAGCAGGTATTTTAGTGCTGATGTGCGCATTTTCTTCATTATCGTATTTACTGTGCTTATCTGTCAGGTTGCAGGAAGCCAGCAATACTGCCAATCCAAGGCAGGATGAAATTTTGTTGAGATGCATATGTCCAGTTACTGTTTTATGAGATGGGAGGGACTCTGACCTCCATCTGGGCTGCATCCGCACAAAGATTAGGCCTAGAATTCAGAAAAGATAACTGTGTCGGCTGTTTGAAGGCGATGAATTTGTTTCATGCTGGAGAAAGGGTCGAGGGGAGACCAGTCTTTTGCCGTAAACAGCTGGATATTTTTGCCACGTAACCGTTGATCAAGTTGGTCGGAACTCAGGTGGCCGGTAGCTTTTTTGGAGATGTAATAAATTTTGGGATCATTCTTCAAGTGAATAACAATGCCGGGGGAGCCATTTTTAATTTCTTGCACCACGCCGCTGGTCGGAAGGCAATTCTTTTTATTGGCCCTGCTGACAGAGGGAATGCCGGAAATAAGCAATACAAGTATTAACGTGGCTACGAGCAATAAAGCTGCGAGACCTCTTTTGTTGGCTTGTTTTTTCATGAATGGTTGTTGGCGTTATAGGTCAGGTACAGTGTGGACTCAAATTACGAAATATATGAATAAAAAAGCAGGCGTTGAGGGCCTGCTTATATCTTGTTATTATTTTTCTTTTTTGTTTCCGGCATCTTCCTCTTCTTCCCAGTCGTCGTTTTCATCCCAGTCATCATCTTCCCAGTCATCGTCTTCCTCTTCTTCTACCAGGAGACTTTGTTCGGAGCCGGGTTCTATATCATTTTCGCGCCAGTAGGCTACAATTTCATCGGCTTTCTGTTGTATGGGCGTAAAGTCGCGAATGGTATTATCTTCGAACTGTACTTCCACATCTGGCATGCCTTTAATGGCATTGAAACACTCCTGGAGCAGGGTAATGTTGGAAGGTGCATTCCGGAGGGCGCTGTAGGATAGCCTGATGGCATCGAACGGGCCACTGTTGTGAAACACCTCTTCTCCATTGAGCATGGGGAAGAGCCATACCAGTACATCATCTCCGGTGTCTTCACTGTTGAGGATACCGAAAAAGTCATCGAGTTGCTCAAAACCAAGCGGGGCCAGGGTAGCGAAGTTTTTATTCCTTGGCGGAAACTTAGGATGCTCTTCTCCTGTAATTAAGAATAATTCACCGAACCTGGGCTTCTCTTTGGCAAACCTGAAGTCAATGAGGATGTCGTTTTCCATTGATGGTTATTCTGTTTTCTACTGTAATTTAATAGTTTAATCGGAAGGTATTATAAAAAAGTTCTACTGGATAATAGCGGCGGCAATTCTCCGGTATGCGTACAGGTATTTGTTTAGCCGGGCAACATCCGTTTCTTTTACGTCTGGCATGCGACGGATATCCATATTATCGGTGAGATCGTTCAGTTTAACTACGCAGGCAAGGCGATTCTGCAGGGTGCGGTCTACAAAATGGTCGTAATCTTCGTCTTCATCGGATTTGGTAACACAATACAGGGCAGCCAGTAAATGTGGCGCCAGGCCTTCTTTTTCCAATGCTTCGAAGGTCCAATCGGTATCTTCTACGAGGTCGTGCAGGACGCCAACTATTTTTTCATCTTCGGTACGACCCATTTGCATTACCCGGAATACGTGTCCCAGGTAGGGCTGCCCGTATTTGTCCAACTGGTCTTTATGTGCTTCGGTGGCGATTGCGATCGCTCTGCTCAGATTCATGGTATAAATTTAGGGATTTTCCCCTGCCCGGATTTCAAGCGGACAGGGAAAAATCCCTGAATTAAAATTTATTTACATGAAATGGTAACGTACAAAGGCTTCCATAGCGGCATATTGCTGCAACCCTAAGCGGTCATAGAGGGAAGCGGTGTTGGCGTTACGGTCTTCTGCACGCTGCCAGAACTCGCGAAGGTCGGTACCCTGGAAAGGCACTACGTCTTTCTGACTCTGGTGAATGAAGATACCGAGGCGTTTCTGGAGTACCTGGTCAGGGCTCATTGGAACAGCCATTTCAATTTCATGGATATCCCATTCCTGCCATGCGCCTTTATACAGCCATACCCAGCAGTCTTTCGCCCAGTCTTCTGTTTTCACGATTTCCAGTGCGGCGAAGATAACGTCCAGGCATACTTTGTGGGTGCCATGCGGATCGGCGAGGTCGCCCGCGCAATAGATCTGTTGTGGTTTCAGTTTGCGGAGCAGTTCCACGGTCAATGCCACATCTTCTGGTCCCATTGGTTTCTTTTCCACCAGGCCGGTTTCATAGAAAGGCAGGTTCTGGAAATGTGCATTTTCTTCCGGGATACCTACGTAACGGCAGGTAGCTTTAGCCTCGCAACGACGAATCAACCCTTTGATAGCGCGGATTTCCGGGGTATCTTTCTGGCTTGGTTTCTTGGTGCGGATAAACGCTTTGGCCTCATCCAGGATCATGGAGCTCTTGCTCTTATCGATGTCGAACATGCCTTCGAAACCTACGGCAAAGTCGATAAAGCGTAGCAGGAACTCATCGGTTACGGCGATATTACCGGAAGTCTGGTAAGCTACGTGTACATCATGACCTTGCTCATGCAGACGGATAAAAGTACCACCCATAGAAATGATATCGTCATCCGGGTGTGGAGAGAAGATCAGGGCACGTTTTTTAGCCGGCTCTGAACGTTCCGGGTGGTGAGGCAACTGTGGGCCAGGTTTGCCGCCGGGCCAGCCGGTAATGGTATCGCGGATAGCGTTGAATTCTTTGATATTGAGCTCATAGGCAGAACCATATTGTACGATCAGGTCGTTCAAACCATTTTCGTTATAGTCCTTATCGGTGAGCATCAGGATAGGTTTATTCAGCTTTAATGCCAGGCTGGTTACTGCTTTGCGGATCAGACCAGGGGTCCATTCGCAATCGCCGGTGAGCCAGGGTTCATTGAAGCGGGTGAGGTCTGCAGCTGCCTGCTCATCGATGGTGAATTTGCAGTTAGGATGCTGCTGAAGCAGGGATGCAGGCACCTGGTCGGTACTGTGACCTTCTACAGAGCGGCGTACAATTTTGGCTTTGTGCGAACCCCAGGCCATCAGCAAGATGCGTTTGGCTTTGAAGATGCTGCTGAGACCCATTGTAATGGCCAAACGAGGCACCTGGCTCATGTTGGGGAACTCGTAAGCGTTGGCCAAGCGGGTGCTGTTGTCGAGCGTTACCAGGCGGGTGTGGGAATTCATATTGGCGCCTGGTTCGTTGAAACCTATATGACCGTTGTTACCGATACCCAGCACCTGGATGTCGATACCACCTAAAGATTCAATGCGTTTGTCGTATTCTTCGCAGTATTTTTTGATCTGATCTTTCGGGATCGTACCATCCGGAATGAAGTACTGGCCATCCGGGATATCTACATGATTGAAGAGGTGTTCTTTCATAAAGCGGTTGTAGCTCTGTAAAGCATCCGGCTCTATGGGATAATATTCATCCAGGTTAAAAGTAATCACATTTTTGAAGCTCAATCCTTCTTCCTTGTGCATACGTACGAGCTCTGCGTACATGTATTTAGGCGTAGAGCCGGTGGCAAGTCCTAAAATACATTTTTGACCGGCAGCCTGCTTTTCGCGGATTAACGCGGCAATTTCCTGCGCCACTGCTTTGGAACCCTCTTTGGCAGAAGGATGTATTTCCACAGCAATTTGTTCAAAGCTGTCGATCAGTTCGATTTCCTGATGATTAATCGTCATTTGTAAACGTTTTTGATTAGATGCGGTTTAAAAACGAGCCGGAAAATTAAAGAATTTACTGCTAATGCACATTATTATTTAGCAATATTTAATTTTTATTTCTTTAGCTTGTATGAAACCGTTTAATATTTTATCTCGTTAATATGTTTAGCATACAGCGGCTGAAAGCCGTATCACATATTTTGGTGTAGGAGTCATAAGATGAAAACCGTTAGTGTTATTGCACTAACGGTTTTCTATTTTTCTAGTTGATGATAAATTCATCTGCAAACAGCCAGGCGCCATTTCCAGCTCCTGCTGCGCCGGCAGGAATCTTACCAAAATTCTGCATTTGTACTTTCACAAAACGGCCGCGCACCTGCTGCAGTTGTCCCCTTACTTTGTTAATACCCTGTTGCGTGAAAGTGTTTTGTTTATACACTTCCTTAAAGGTTTTGCCATCGTCCGAAACAGAGAAGATCACCTGTTTGGGAGGATAAATCCAATCGCCTTTTGCGTTGATGGTGTTAATACCTACCAGGTGAATATCCTGTAAGCTGTCCAGTTCTACTATTGCCTGCATGTCACCACCTTTAAATCCGAACCACTCGCCATCGTTATAGGCCGCATTCCCTTCAATACCGTTTACCAGTATAAAGTTGCTGGCAGGGCTATGGCTCTTGTCGGGAGCTGTAGCCAGTGTTACCTTTTTGGCGATACCTTTATGGAAGAGGAATGTTTGGTTATACTCACCGCCAAAAGGTTTACCATCCTGGAATACCTGTGCCCGTACGGTACCTGATTTGGTGATCTGTACAGGTTGCGTATAAGGAGTCGCCTGAGGGGTAGGAGCGGTACTATCGGTTGTGAAAAATATTTTACCACCGTCTAATTTAGCGGCCAGCACTACTTCTACGCCACCTTTACCATTATCAACCGCTTTACCGGTTACTTCAAATACATGTTTGGCATAATTTACCTTTTTCAAGTCGAGCCGTTTTACATGTACTTTCAAACGGTCTACAAAGTTGTCGTAGTTACGCTTGTCTTTAGGCGACCATAATACTTCTGCCAGCGCACAGGCGCGTGGATAAGCCATGTACTCCAGGTAATCGGTGTTGCCAATGTATTCTGTCCACAGGTTAGCCTGTGCACCTTTGATATACTTTCCTTCTTCGGGGCTCAGTTCCGTTGGAACCGGCTCATAGGAATATACCTGGCTTACCGGCAGGAAGCCGCCAATAGCCAGCGGTTCGTTGGGACTTTTAGATTGGTAGTGGTCGAAGTAGCAATATTCGCCGGGCGTCATGATCACGCCATGTTTTTGCTGAGCGGCCGCAATACCTCCTTCAATGCCTCTCCAGCTCATTACCGTGGCATTGGGTGCCAGGCCGCCTTCCAGGATTTCGTCCCAGCCAATGATCTGCCGGCCTTTGCTGTTGAGATATTTTTCCATGCGGTGAATGAAATAGCTCTGCAGGGCGTGTTCATCCTTCAGGCCTTCCTGCTTCATACGGGCCTGGCATTTAGGACATTTCTCCCAACGTACTTTCGGGCATTCGTCGCCACCGATATGAATATATTTGCTGGGAAACAGCTCCAATACTTCATCCAGCACATCCTGTAAGAACAGGAATACACTGTCGTTGCCGGCGCAATATACGTCGTCGTATACGCCCCAGTGGGTACCTACTTCGTAGGGACCACCGGTACACCCAAGGTTGGGGTAGGCGGTGAGCGCTGCGAGTGAGTGGCCTGGCATTTCTATCTCCGGGATAACGGTTACAAAATGATCAGCCGCATATTTCACTACTTCTTTTACCTGCTCCTGGGTATAATAACCACCATAAGGTTTGCCATCATATTTATTGTCAGCGTAACGACCAGCCATGGTTTCCTTCCTTTTGGAAGCAATTTCCTGGAGGCGGGGATATTTTTTGATTTCAATGCGCCAGCCCTGGTCTTCTGTCAGGTGCCAGTGGAAGGTATTCATCTTGTGCATGGCCAGCAGGTCGATATACTTCTTGATGAAATCAACAGAGAAGAAATGGCGGCCCACATCGAGGTGCATACCACGATAGGCAAAGCGGGGAGCATCTGTAATGCTTACGCCCGGAATATACAGGGCATGTGCTTTTTCTACCGGTAATAACTGGATTAAGGTCTGTACGCCATAGAAAGTACCGGCGCCACTGTTTCCATTAATGGTAACGCTGTTGTGGTCCGTGTTCAGCGTATATCCTTCTGCGTTAGTAGTGTCATTGGCGGTATGGAGAATAATCGCGTTTTTATCGCCCTGGTCTTTAACAGCCAGTTCATAACCGGTGAGTTCTTTGAGCCATGCGTTGAACAAAGCGGCAGTTTTTTTGTCGCCTTCGTTGTTGGCTACGATGATCGTTTGCTTATCGAGCAGGAAAGAGTCGGCTTTTTCGCTGATGCTTGCCGGCATAGGAATGATGCTCACCTTGCCTTTGGGAGCGGTGACACTTTGCGTGCCCGAACAGCCCCACAATCCCGCGAAGGCGGCGACCAGGCATAAGTGTAATACGTTTTTCATTGTCATATAATGGATTATTTTTTCTATTATTTCAGTTCCAGTTCACAGAGTACGGGCCGGTGATCGGAAGCCACGGTTTCTTCGATAATACGTGCGGCCACTACGGTCCATTTGTGTTTGGGTGCTGTCATGATATAATCTATTTTGATCTTCGGTGTATCCGATGGGAAGGTAGGTCCCATCTGTGCGGTAGCGTCGGCAAATACTTCTTTGAGTACCCCTATCTCCTTAGCAGTAGGGAGCGCATTGAAGTCGCCCGCCATAATCACGGGAGTAGCGGTTTCTTTGAAATAGGTGGCCAGCGCATTGGCTTGTGCAATACGATCAGTGGCACGCTTTCCTGCATCGAGATGGGTGGTGACGAAGCACAGGGTGCTGTCGTTGCCAGGTAATTTCACGGTAACAATGCCGGCTGCCCGGGGCTCATTGCCTTTGGTGGAAGGTAATGGTAGGGTAGTGCTGCTGTTGATGGGATACCGGGAAAGGATACCGGTGCCATACCCGCCGCCATCGAAGTCCAGCGCTTTCACGAAATAGGTATACATGCCCGTAATAGAAGCCAGTTCCTTAAGCTGATCTGACTGGTGGGTACGACCGGTAACACTGTCTACTTCCTGTAGTGCCACCAGGTCGGGATTGGTGGCCAGTATTACGTTGGCGATGCCCTGTACGTCCAACACCTGCTTCATGTTTTCCGCATGGTGAATGTTGTAGGTCAATACTTTCACTTTTTGTACCTGTGCAAAAAGTGTGAAACTGGTAAAACATACCAAAGTACTCAGCAGCATTTTTTTCATAGCATTGTTATTTAAAGGCTTCCTTTACTGGTTTGCCCGTCCATACCTGCGGTGTTTTTAAACCGAAGATCCAGGCGAGCGTAGCCGCAGTGTCATAGGTCATTACACTGCTTTTAATTTCTTTATTTTTAGCGATGCCGGGTCCGCGGATGATCCAGGGAACCTGCATTTCTTCCATCGTTTTGCCACCGTGTCCTTTGTTGATACCACCATGATCGGCAGTGAGCAGGATGATGGTATTGTCCCACATGCCGGCATCTTTCACCGCCTGTAATATTTGTCCCAGCAGCACATCGTTTTTGTGTACCTGGTCAAAGTAAGGCAGAATATTATGACCGATATTATGCCCGGTATGATCCGGTTCATCCAGGTGGACGAACAGGAAGTCCGGTTTCTTTTCTTTAATATACGTAATAGCTGCCGCTGTTGCCAGGCTATCGTTATCATGGCAGGCCATATCCTTGTTTACGGCTGCTTTTGGGAAGAGATATCCGATTCCGCTCCAGCTATAGATGACACCGATCTCTGATGAGGGTTTTTGTTCCCGCAACAGGGTGTAGATAGAGGGGAACATCCCATACTGGTCGAGTTCCCGGGAGGGCAGTTCCGGTTTTTTACTATCCCATTCGGTGTAGCCGTGTAATTCGGGGCCTGCGCCCATCACCATGGAAGCCCAGTTTACCGCACTGGAAGAAGGTAGTACACTGCGGGCCTGAAGCGTCCATGCGCCATCCTGCATCATTTGTTTCATGTTGGGGTTGTCGACCTTTGGAAAACAGTATGCCCCAAAGCCATCCATGCCAATCAGGATGACATGTTTTACCCCTTTGATTTGGGCTTGCGCAAAAAATCCGCCAAGCAACAAGCCCGTTGCAATGATTAGTCTTTTCATTTCGTTGTTCACTTTTTGTGGTCAGCCCGTGGCTGCCAGCTTATAATTAATAAATACGGGTTTCAGATACAACCAGTTAAAAACAGGATAGTCAGCTAAACAATGAGGGCTAAGATAATAATGTTTTTTCGCCAATTTCACGGATTAGTGCGACTTCTTTTTTCTGGGTAACGGAGATACCGTATTCCGGAACGCCGGGAATGCCGCCCATGCTTACATTGGGATTTCTGTACACCATTTTACTTTCTTCGTAGGCTTTGGCGGTGGTGTGGAATTCGGTAATACCGGTGGTTTGGATGAGTTGTGCAATATTGGTAGCGCGTACGCCGGAACCGGCCATGATGGCGATGCGGTCGTTGGCGCGTTCCAGCAGGTCTTTGAGGAGAGCAGCGCCTTCTACTGCTGTATTGCGGGCGCCGGAGGTGAGGATACGTTCGCAGCCAATGGAGATAATATCTTCCAGTGCTTCAAACGGGTTGTCGGTCATGTCGAATGCGCGGTGAAAGGTAACGCCCATAGGCCATGCGAGTTGTGTGAGTATGCGGCATCTTTCCTGGTCTACCCGTCCGTTGGGTAGCAGGATGCCGATTACTACACCATTACAGCCCAGTTGTTTGCATAACTCAATATCTTTTTTCATGACTTCAAACTCCAGGTCGGAGTAGAGGAAGTCGCCGCCGCGTGGGCGTATAATCGGGTAGAGATCTATTTTTACTTTTTCCCTGGCCAGTGCAATGGTCGCATAGCTGGGGGTGGTGCCGCCTTCCAGCAGGTTGTCGCATAGTTCTATACGGTTAGCGCCTCCTTCAGCTGCAGCGATGCAGCTCGCTAGAGATGCGGCGCATATTTCGAGGGTAAAAGCCATATGATCGTTTTTAGGAAATAGCCATCAGCCGCTACCAGCGACTGATGGCCCGTAATGAATTGCTAGAAATAGTGTTTACCATCAATTAAAATATTGCTGGTATCGCTGGTGCAAGCGGCGTAGTTGAATCCTTTTTGCAGACAATAGGCACCGTGTTCGCCTTTTTTATTGAGGGCGAGGAAACCTACCTGGATTTCTTTTGCTTTGGAAGGGCTTCTTTTCACAATACGTTCTACTGCTTCCTTGCAGGCTTTTTCCGGTGGATAACCCTGGCGCATCAGTTCTACGACCAGGTGGCTGCCTACAATTTTAATCACTTCTTCCCCAACACCGGTGCTGGTAGCAGCGCCTACTTCATTATCCACATAGAGGCCGGCGCCGATGATGGGAGAATCTCCCAGGCGGCCGTGCAGTTTGAAGGCCATACCGCTGGTGGTACAGGCGCCGGAGAGATTGCCTTCGGCGTCCATGGCTACCATGCCAATGGTATCGTGGTTATACACATTCCCTGGCAGCATCAGCGGATTGAATGCGGTAGCGCCGTTGGTGGGTGTGTATGACTTATTTTCTATGTTGATAACCGGTTTATATTCTGATGTTTTGAGCCATTCCTTCCATGCTTTTTCAGATTCCGGCGTGAGCAGGTTTTCTTTCTGAAAGCCGTTGGCCAATGCAAACTGCAGGGCGCCATCGCCTACGAGCATTACATGCGGCGTTTTTTCCATCACCATGCGGGCTACGGAAATGGCGTGGGTAACATGTTCGAGGGCGCCTACGGAGCCGCAGTTGCCGTGTTCGTCCATGATGCAGGCATCGAGGGTTACGCGGCCATCGCGGTCGGGATAGCCGGAATAGCCTACGGTGTGGTTATTGGGATCGGCTTCGGGTACTCTGACACCTGCTTCCACTGCGTCGAGGGCGCGTCCTCCTTTTTTCAGGATTTCCCAGGCAGCGGCGTTGGCGGCACGTCCAAAATCCCAGGTGGATACCACAATGGGCTTTCCCTTCACGATTTTATTTTTCCCCTGTGAACGTGCAGGCGTTCCCGTTACTCCATCCAAAGAGAAAACAGCGGCGCCAAGGGCCGCTGTTTTCAGGAATGATCTTCTATCTTTCATAAAAAGCATTTTATATGCGTTTAGCTTGCAACACTGTGGCGGCAGCTAGTCTTTCATTTCCCATGCCAGTGCGCTGGCGCCCAGGATAGCTGCATCGCTTTCTCTCAGTTCAGAGAACAGCAATTTAACTTTATTCTGGAATATGGGGAGCAGGTTCTTTTCCATATGTTCCCGCACAGGTTTCATGATCAGGTCGCCCGCTTTGGTGAGGCCGCCGAAGAGTACGATGGCTTCAGGGCTGGAGAACATCACGAAGTTGGCGAGGGCTTCACCCAGTATTTTACCGGTGAACTCATATACTTCCATGGCCAGCGGATCGCCTTTCATGGCAGCTTCATAGATGAGTTTGGAGTTGATTTCCTCTTTGGTATGTTCGCGCATCAGGCTGGGAGTGTCCGGGCGGGTAGCCAGGAACTCAATGGCGGTGTTGGTAACACCGGTAGCGGAAGCGTAGGCTTCCAGCGAACCGTGTGCACCGGTACCCGGGTGGTAGCGGCCTCCTGGAAGCACGATACAGTGACCCAGTTCCCCTGCAAAACCATCATGACCATAAATCAGCTGCCCGTTGGCAACGATACCGCTACCTACGCCGGTACCCAGCGTGATCACGATAAAGTCTTTCATGCCCCTTGCGGCGCCATAAATCAGTTCTCCCAAAGCAGCAGCATTAGCGTCGTTGGTGAGTACGGTAGGCAGGCCAAATTTCTGTTCCAGCAAACTGGCTAAAGGAACTACCCCTTTCCAGCGCAGGTTTGGCGCATATTCAATATTACCGGTATAGTAGTTGCCATTGGGGGCACCTACGCCGATACCTTTTATATTTTCAATACCTCCCACCTGCTCAATCAGCGTAGCCAGGTGTCCGTGTAATTCATCGAGAAAGCAAGATACTTCTTCATGCTGGTTGGTCAACATACGACCATCACATAAAATATTTCCCCTGCGATCTACAATTCCAAATTTGGTGTTAGTGCCGCCAATATCAATGCCCACCGCTAACTGCTGACTCATAATCAATTCCTTGAGATTTTAAAATGGTTTTAACTCTAAATGCGAAGAACGCGAGATAAGCAAAGCACAGCGCCGGGATAATGTAAGAGGCGTGAATACCAATGCTTGAAATATCTGCCAGACCACCCTGTACCGGAGGTACCAGTGATCCACCAAGAATCATCATTACCAGGAAGGCAGAGCCCTGACCGGTGTATTTACCAAGACCTGCGATAGACAGGGCGAAGATGCTGGGCCACATCACAGAGCAGAATAATCCGCCACTGATGAAGGCGAAAGTAGCCAGCTGACCGGAAGTGAATAAACCGATGAGGATAGAGGCCACACCCAGCAGACCGAAGACCATCAGGGTTTTGGCAGGTTTATCCTGTCCCGCGAAGAAGCCGATAATCTGTACTACGATACAGATGGCATAAGGGAATAATACGGTGATGTCGTTGCCTTTAATGCTGTTGGCGCCAAGAATTACACCGTATGCCACAAACGGAACGATGACACATAATATGTTGCGTACGGTTTTGGAAACGTTGAATACGCTGATGGCGCCGGTCCAGCGGCCGATCATCATACTGCCCCAGAACAGGGAAACGTAAGGATCCAGTTCTGATTCTGCCAGTCCTTTTTCAGTAAGGAAGCCCGGATGTTTCAGCAAGGCGCCGAGGTTACTGGCAATGGTTACTTCTACCCCTACATAAATGAATATGGCCAGCATACCCAGGATCAGCTGAGGGTATTTCATGGCGCCCCAGCCTTCACTGTTGTTGGCAGATGATATTTTAGTATAGAACAGGATACCGATGATACCTACGATGCCGGCGATAAAGAGCGGCAATTCAAATTTCAGTACCAATCCCATCAGGATCAGGATGAACATGAAAGTGATACCCAGTAATGATCTGGTAGCTTTAGGCGAAGACTCAAACGCTTCCGTGTCCTGGCTTTCCGGCATCTTCACAAAAGCAAAGATAGCCGCGGCAATCAGGAACAGGGCAATCAGCAGGAAGTACAAGGTGTTGATCTTGCTGATATCTGTACTTACTTCTCCGCCTTTAATGTTACCGAAGAGCAACATGCTCACGATAATGGGCCCGATGGTAGTACCGAATGAGTTGATACCACCAGCGAGGTTCAGACGATGCGCACCTTTGGCAGGGTCGCCGAGCAGGATGGCAAATGGGTTGGCAGCTGTTTGCTGCAGGGAAAATCCTAAAGCCACGATAAACAGGGCCATGAGGATCAGGGCAAAATAACCGAAAGTAACTGTTTGTTTATAGTCTGTATCCAGTACGGTGATCACCTTTTCCAGGTTGGCTTTGGTGAAGGTAGCCTTATACTGGTGATGCTCATCGTCTTTGGTGAAGCCTCCGGAAACTGCGGAAGCCAGCTGGGTATTGGAAGTATACTTCTCCGCTGATTCATTGCTGCTGATCAGCAGGGAGTAAGTGTCGGCCTCCTTCTCGCGGCGGATTTTCACCTGGCGGTCAGAAGTCTGTAACTGTTGATCTACCTGGAAACCGTTGATGTCTGTGATGGTTTCCTTAATGGGAACTATCTTTTCTTTGTTGACACATGGAATCATGATCACTGATCCCAGTACAGAGATCAATAAACCGTAGATAATACCTTTTTTATACCCGATCTTATTCAGGATATCCACTTTTCTCGCTGTAGATGCCAGGTATAGGATCAGGGAGCCGATAAAGTAGGCGCTGTAAAAAGAGAAGTCGATCAGTTGAGACTCCAGTTGGGTAAGGTTAAAGTGCGATTTGCAAAAAGGGATAAAGATACTGTTGGACGCAGCCAGAAATCCCCAGAAAAAGAAAACCAGAATAAGCACAAAGAACGAAGGATGAGTACTTTGTGCGCTTTGTTTTGATTGCTGAGTCATAAACGTGTTAAGTTACAGTGAAATTTTGCCGGATAAATGTATAATTATTTTTTTAAAATTTTTTAAAAAGTAAAATAATTCTTGCAATTTACTATTCAGGTAAAACGTTTTAGCAAAAATATTTGCGAAATATACAAGAAATATAGGAGAAGTTTGACTATGTTCGTGCTTATCAAAAAAAATAATTCAGACAGATTATGTCCAACCAAACAGTAACAATGAACGTACCTTCCAAGCAGGCCGGGTATGCGCAATCAATGGCCATCATCGGCATATTGTTCTTCGTATTCGGGTTTGTTACCTGGCTCAATGGCACCCTGATCCAGTTTTTCCAGATAGTGTGTGAATTGAATGTATCGCAGGCGCTCCTGGTAACCATGGCCTTTTACATGGCCTATTTCTTCCTCTCTATTCCTTCTTCTATGATCCTGAACAAAACAGGATTTAAGAACGGGATGGCCTTAGGACTCCTGATTATAGCCATTGGGTCACTGGTGTTTATCCCTGCTGCCAATGCCCGTAGTTTTGGTATGTTCCTGACCGGGTTATTTATCCAGGGAGCCGGATTATCCTTACTGCAAACCGCTTCCAATCCTTACGCCAGTATCATCGGACCTAAAGAAAGCGCTGCCAAACGTATCAGTATCCTGGGGATCTGTAATAAAAGCGCCGGTGCATTAGCGCCATTGATCCTCAGTTCTATCGTATTAAAAGGAGCTGAGAAACTGGAAGCTGATATCAAAGCTGCTGTAGATGCGGCACAGAAAAATGCCTTACTGGACAGCCTGGCTTCCCGCGTTATCGGGCCATACGTAGCTATCGCCATCGTATTAACCATCCTGGCTTTCCTGCTCAAACGTTCTTCCTTACCTGAAATTGATACCAACACAGAAGATGAGTCCACTGCAGCTGCAACTACCGGCAAAACCAGCGTATTCCAGTTTCCGCAGCTGGTACTGGGTGTGCTCTGCATCTTTGTATATGTAGGGGTGGAAGTAATGGCCGGCGATGTAATCGGTCAATATGGTAAATCACTGGGTATGAGTGTAGACGATACGAAATACTTCACCACCTTTACCCTGGTAGCCATGCTGGTAGGCTATGTGATCGGTATTGCCACTATTCCGAAATACCTCAGCGGTAAAAAAGGATTACAGATTTCTGCCATATTGGGTGTACTGTTTACCACTGCCGCTTATTTTACCACCGGTTTTTCCGCAGTAACCTTTATTGCCTTGCTGGGTTTGGCCAACGCCCTGATGTGGCCTGCCATTTTCCCTATGGCGATCGATGGTCTGGGCCGCTTTACCAAAATCGGTTCCGCCCTGCTGATCATGGGTATTGCCGGTGGTGGCGTGATTCCACAGATATATAGCGGTATGTTCGATCAGCACAGCATGTTCAGTTTCCTGTACAGTGCCAGCATCGACTTCAGACACGCCTTCCTGTACTGCATGGTGCCCTGCTATATCTACATTCTCTTCTATGCCTTAGTAGGAGATAAGATTGGTAAATAGCGCCGAAGGCGCAAACATAAAGCAAAAAGCTATTGAGGCGAATGACCCTGGCGGATTAAAATCCCCTGGTCATTCGCCTCAATAGCTTTTTACTTTATCCTTTATGCTTTTTGCTTTTTTTTCTGAATCATTATTTATATTTTTAGGTGTAAATTTTACGTTTAATATTTTTTGAATGATACAGAACACGAGGGAGCAGTTTATCCACTTATTTGAAAAAGAGCCGTTAATGGTTGTTTCCCCAGGAAGAATCAATCTGATAGGAGAGCATACTGATTACAATGATGGTTTTGTTTTACCAGCAGCTATCGACAAGAAAATAGTCTACGCTATTGCACTCAATAATACCCGGCAATGTAATGCCCATGCGGTATTCATGAATGAAACCGTGTCTTTTTCGCTGGATGATGTAAAGCCTACGCCAGGATGGATTAACTATCTCATGGGAGTAGTATACCAATTACAGGAACGTGGATTACCCGTACAGGGATTTGACTGCGTGGTAGCAGGCGATATCCCGGTAGGAGCGGGCATGTCTTCCTCCGCTGCGGTGGAAGGTGGCCTGGTAGCCGCGCTGGACCACCTGTTCGGTTATGAGCTGGGAAGGATGGATATGGCGCTCATCGGTCAGAAGGCAGAACATACCTTTCCTGGTGTGAAATGTGGTATCATGGACCAGTTTGCCAACCTGCATGGTAAAAAGAACCAGGTAATGCGCCTGGACTGCCGCAGCCTTTCCTTTGAATATTTCCCGTTTAATTTCCCTGATTATAAAATTGTGCTGTGTAACTCCATGGTACATCACTCCCTGGCTTCCTCAGAATATAATGTCCGCCGCCAGCAATGTGAAGAGGGCGTAAAAGCTATACAGGTAGGCCACCCGGAGGTGAAATCCCTGCGCGATGCCTCCATGGCTATGCTCAACGAAGTGCAGGGGCAGTTGCCGCCTAAAGTATACGATCGCTGCGCCTATGTGATTGCTGAAATACAGCGGGTACAGGATGCCACTACCTTATTGAAACAGGGCGACCTGCAGCAGTTTGGTACGCTGATGTATGCTACCCACGAAGGACTGAGCAAATTATACGAGGTAAGCTGCCCTGAGCTCGACTTCCTGGTATCGCTGGCAAAGCAAAGAAAAGAAGTAGCCGGCGCCCGTGTAATGGGTGGAGGCTTTGGCGGTTGTACCATCAACCTGGTAAAAGCCGACCAGGTGGACGATTTCGTGGCTTATGTGCAATCGGCCTACGAAAAGCAATATGGCAAAACGCCGGAAGTATATATAACCACTATTGAAGATGGCGTAACGGTAGGAGCTGCCGTGGCAGCAGAAGCCTAAGCATAAGGTAATATAAAATGAAAGCAGCGAATGAACCAGGTTCATTCGCTGCTTTCGTTTTATGCGGTATACGCTTTTAGTACTGATCGTCCAGTGCAAAAATCGGTGTTCTGTTCATCCAGCGACCACGGGTGAAGTCAGGAATGAATTGTACGCTACCGCTTTCTGCCACAGATTGTTCGCTCAATGGCGTGATGGCGTACCAGGTAGCCATGTCGTATACGTCCAGTGGATATGGTGCACCGCGTTTTACACACTCCAGGAAGGAGTTGAGTACAAACCAGTCCATACCACCGTGACCAGCGCCTGCTGCGTCGTTGGCATATTTCTTCCACAGCGGGTGGTCATATTTGCCAAAGTAGCTTTCAGCATCTTTGAAATCGCCGGTTTTTTCCCATTCGTCGTATTTACTTTTCTTCTCGATGTAAACAGACTGCTGGTCGTCCATCCACAGGCCATTAGTACCCTGTACACGGAAGTTCAGGGAGTAAGGTCGCGGGGAGTTGGTGTCGTGCGATAACATGATGGTTTCGCCATTGTTGGTTTTAATCAGGGTAGATACGATATCGCCCAGTTTAAACTCTACTTTGGCATTAGGATGGCTTTCGCCACCGTTGTCAACGATATATTTATGTAAACCGCGTGATTTGGTAGCCACAGAAGTGAGCGACAGCAAACGGTTACCGCGGTTAATATTGATCATGTTGTTGATCGGGCCCAGACCATGGGAAGGGTACAGGTCACCGTTACGGTGTACAGAGTGGTTGGTTCTCCATTTGGCTTCAGACAGTGCTTTTTCACCGAATTCCACCCCACCGCCATAATATTGTTTGCCGTTGTTGAATTTCACGCCGCGTAAGTCGTGCTGGTAACCGCCTTGCAGGTGAATGAGTTCACCGAATAAACCCTGGCGTACCATGTTCAGTACGGCCATAACGTCTCTGCGATAGCACACGTTTTCCATACCAAATACGGGGATACCGGTTTGTTCACTGGTATTTACCAGTTCCCAGCATTCCTGGATATCGGAGGCGCCACACACTTCCACCGCAGGTGTTTTACCGGCTTTCATAGCGGCGATAGCCATGATAGAGTGCCATTCCCAGGGGGTAGCAATCACCACTGCGTCGATATCATCGCGTTTCAGCAGGTTGCGGAAATCTTCCGGACCGTTGGTGTATTCTGCTACTTTCTTTTTAGTGCCGTAGGCTTTTTCGATCATGGCTTTTGCCTTCGGAACAGTGAATGCCGTATCTGGATCTGCGAAAGCAATTACTTCCGCATCTTCACGGTGAAGGAAGAAATTCAGGTGACCCAGTCCGCGTGCGCCCACGCCAATAACACCGATTCTTACTTTGGGTTTCTTCTCATTGGCAAATAATTTGGCTGAAGAGCCGAGCATAGAGAGACCTACGCCTGCAGCTACTGTGTTCTTCAGGAAGCTTCTGCGATGCAGTGGTTGTTTAATCATTGTTCAAAGTTTATCAGCGTATACATTAATACGTTAAGGAGGGACTAAATTTATAAAAATTGCTTTATCTATGCTATCCCTACCCACAATATTCTTACATTTTTGTGATAAACGGTAGGGCCGATGGAAAAAGCGCCAGGCATCCATATCACGCGAAGGTGAAAATTGAATTATGAATAGGGAATTTGGGATTGGATCGGTATAGTTATCTGGTATATCTTCGCTTTCATCCGTAATCTGAAATTTACTGCTGTTAATGAAGAAAAAGACTTTACTCCTTGCAGGTTTGCTGGGCTTTAATATCGCCATGGCCCAGGAAATCAAACCTTATGGCAGCTTGCCGTCGAAAGCGCAGGTAGCCTGGAATGACATGGAATACTACATGTTCATACATTTTGGTCCCAATACTTTCACCAATAAAGAGTGGGGGCATGGAGATGAAGATCCGAAAGTATTCAATCCCACTCACCTGGATGCCCGTCAATGGGCACGTACCGCCAAACTGGCTGGGATGAAAGGGATTGTGATTACGGCCAAACACCATGATGGCTTTTGCTTGTGGCCCAGCAAGTACAGCACGCATACTGTGCGGGAAAGCGCCTGGAAAGATGGAAAGGGAGATGTGCTGGCAGAACTTTCTGCTGCTTGTAAAGAATACGGGTTGAAGTTCGGTGTATACCTTTCTCCCTGGGATCGTAACCATCCTGAATATGGTACCGCTACATACAACCAGGTATTTGCCAATACGCTCAACGAAGTGTTATCCGGCTATGGTCCTGTGTTTGAGCAATGGTTCGATGGTGCCAATGGTGGCAATATCAAACAGCCATACGATTGGAACCTGTTTCACAGCGTAGTATATAAGAATCAACCCAACGCCGTTATCTTCAGCGATGTAGGTCCTGGTTGCCGCTGGGTGGGTAATGAAAATGGTATTGCCGGCACTACCAACTGGAGCACGCTCAATGTAAAAGGCTTTACGCCCGGCGCTGGTGGCCCTCCTACCAAATCGCTGAATGAAGGTAATGAGGATGGCGAACAATGGATTCCTGCCGAATGTGATGTGTCTATCCGGCCAGGATGGTTCTACAGTCCGGATACCAACGATAAAGTAAAATCAATATCCCACCTGCTGGATATCTATTATGGTTCCGTAGGCCGTAATGGTAACCTGATCCTCAACGTGCCGGTGGACAGGGAGGGGCTCATTCATCCGAATGATTCTACCCGGTTGATGGAGCTGCGCCGTGTGCTGGATGCCACATTCAAAAACAACCTGGCAAAACAGGCCGTGGTGACTGCCACCCATACGCGGAGCAATAACGCGGCGGTGCAAGTAGCCCACCTCAATGATGGCACTAACAGTACTTATTGGGCTACCAGCGATGATGCCACCACTACTGCTATCACCCTGACGTATAAAAAGCCGGTTACTTTTAACCGCTTGGTACTGCAGGAATACATTGCGCTGGGACAACGGGTAAAGGCTTTCAGCGTAGAAATACTGGAAAATGGGAAGATGAAGGAAGTGGCCAGGGAAACCACCATTGGCCATAAGCGCATATTACTGTTGCCGGACTATACCACCACGCAGGTGCGTATCAATATCCTGGATGCCAAGGCTGCGCCAGTGATCAGCGAAGTGCAGCTGTATAAGGCACCTGGCGTGCTGGCTACCCCGGAGATCAGCCGGGACAAAGCGGGGCATATTAATATTACCTGTGCGTCGGCCGACCCGGTGATCCACTTTACTACCGATGGCAGCATGCCTGGGGTGAAGTCGCCCGTATTTAACAAAAACACCCAATTATCCTTACCGCGCGGAGGTACTGTAAAAGCGAAGGCATTTCTGAAGAATGGCAATGCCAGCGACCTGGCTACTGCTGCTTTTGATGTGGCGCCCGCCAAATGGCAGGTAATACAGGCCGATGCAGCAGCAAAGGACCATGAAGCGGGAGCTGCGATAGATGGTAACAAGGCTACCGTATACCTGACTGATCGCCAGGCGACGGCCAAATATCCGCATGAGTTCCAGGTAGACCTGGGCGAAACTCTTTCCCTGAAAGGATTTACCTATATCCCGGCTACGGGCGAATCCCTGGGCGGTATTGTATATGGATATGAATTTTACACCAGCGCCGATGGTAAAAACTGGGGTAAACCAGTGGCCAGCGGGCAGTTTGCCAATATTAAAAATAGTCCTGTACAGCAAAATGTGGCTTTCAAAGCCACAGCAGCCCGCTATATCCGTTTTGTAGCGGTAGCGCCGGCAGATGCCGCGCAGGATTGGGCTGGAATTGCCGAACTGGGAGTGATTACCCGGTAAGGGGTCTGGTACCACCTATTTAGTGAGTATGAAAAAAGAGATGGGCGAAGACAGGAGCGGGTTATTCCGTGCTTGTCTTCGCCCATCTCTTTCATATTTAATATAAAAAATGATAATATATAAGACCTGCTTTTGTGTGTCACAGGGACACCAGGGAGGTGGTTTGTTAAAATTCCTGCTTCCCCAAAAAAAATTCGACTATTTAAAAAGATATTGTTATAACTTTGCGGATAATCTAAACTAAAGACAATATTTATAACAATTTAACGCTGAACTGAAGTTGGAAAAAACCGCAACTCATACCAACATCTCTGCATATCATCCCGCTTTAAACAAAGGGGTATATTCTGTTGGGTTCAATGTCTTTAGATTCCTTTCCCGACGACCTAGAATTTGATAGCGCTTGTCTAAAATATTGGCCGCTATCGCACCGTGATTCCCCAATCCTCCGGTGAGCCTTCCAGTAATGGAATTTCAATGTAGTTTATTGATTCACGATTTCAATTTAAAAAGTTGGAAAATCAACATATCATCGTTAGGGTAGCCACTCCTGACGATATTCACTATTCAAATACCATCACCGACGAGATGGAATCATCTGCCAAAGCAAGAGGAACAGGTATCGCAAAACGTTCTCCTGCTTATGTAGAGCTGAAAATGCAGGAAGGTAAAGCAGTGATTGCTGTTACGGACAAAGGTGACTGGGTAGGTTTCTGCTATATAGAAGCCTGGGGACATGAGAAATTCGTGGCCAATTCCGGTCTTATCGTGAATCCTGCTTTCAGGGGCCATGGTGTAGCTAAATCGATTAAAAAGAAAATATTTGAACTGTCCAGGGAGAAATACCCTGAGTCCAAAATCTTTGGGTTAACGACCGGGCTGGCAGTAATGAAAATCAACTCAGAGTTGGGCTATGAGCCGGTAACGTATTCTGAGCTGACCGATGATGAAGAGTTCTGGAAAGGATGCCGCAGCTGTGTGAATTTCGATATTCTCACCAGCAAGCAGCGGAAGAATTGCCTCTGCACGGCTATGTTATACGATCCGCTGGAAAAGCTGAAGGAAGCAGAAGAAAAAGCCATGGCGGAAAAAGCAGCCGTAGAGGCTACCACTGCCACGCCACAGCTGTCTGTCAACGCCAGCGGCCACATGCACCATGAACGCCGCCGTCGCAGATTTAAAGGAAATATAAGATTGTATGAGCGATGGTTGCGTTTTAAAAGATTTGTTTTGCTCAACAGCAAAAAAGAAGGTGGCGCCACCGGATCTAAAAAGAAATTTTTCCTGTTCTGATTACAGGCCTGTAAATATTGTTATCTGGAATTATAAAAAAAGATGTCATAATGAAAAAAGTAGTACTGGGATTTAGCGGAGGACTTGATACTTCCTATTGCGTAAAATATCTGACCCAAGAGAAAGGATATGAAGTGCATTCAGTGATCGTTAACACTGGCGGTTTTTCTGAAGAAGAGCTGCAGGAAATTGAAAAGCGCGCTTACAACCTGGGCGTTAAAAGTCATAAAACTGTTAATGCGATACGTTCTTATTATGATGGCGTAATCAAATATCTCATCTTCGGCAACGTGCTGAAGAACAATACTTATCCACTGAGCGTAAGTGCAGAGCGTATGAGCCAGGCTCTGGCCATCGCGGAATATGTGAAGGAAGTAGGTGCCGACGCAGTAGCGCACGGTAGCACCGGTGCTGGTAACGACCAGGTACGTTTCGACATGGTATTCCATATCATGATCCCGGGTGTGGAAATCATCACTCCGATCCGTGACATGAAGCTGAGCCGCGAAGAAGAAATCAGCTACCTGAAATCCAAAGGAGTGGAGGTGAACTTCGAAAAAGCTATGTACTCCATCAACAAAGGTATGTGGGGAACTTCGGTAGGAGGTAAAGAAACCCTGACTTCCAATGGTATGCTGCCGGAAGCCGCCTGGCCTACCCAGCTTACCAAACAAGGTGAAGAGCAAGTAAAATTAACTTTTGAAAAAGGAGAGCTCAAAGCGGTGAACGATCAGCAATTCGGCCACCCTTCTGAAGCCATTCAATATTTACAAACCCTCGCAGGTCCATTTGCCATTGGCCGCGATATCCACGTAGGAGATACCATCATCGGTATCAAAGGCCGCGTAGGCTTTGAAGCAGCAGCGCCAATGGTCATCATCAAAGCGCACCACGCACTGGAAAAACATGTACTCACCAAATGGCAGCTGAGCTGGAAAGACCAACTGGCACAGTTCTACGGCAACTATATGCACGAAGGACAGATCATGGACCCGGTAATGCGCGACATTGAAGCCTTCCTGCAGAACACCCAGGAAAATGTAACCGGTGAAGTATTCGTTACCCTGATGCCTTATCGCTTCCAGGTAACCGGTATCGACTCCCCGTACGACCTGATGAGCAGCAAGTTTGGTAAATACGGTGAAATGAACAGCGGCTGGAGCGGAGAAGACGTAAGAGGATTCAGCAAAATTTTCGGTAACCAGACCATGATCTGGCACCAGGTTAAAAATTCTATCTAAATCAGCAGGTAATGGCAAACGATAAAAAAATAAAAGTTGGCATCATCGGTGGCGCAGGATATACAGGCGGTGAAATGATCCGGCTTTTATTGAACCACCCGGATGTAACCATTTCGTATGTACATAGCCGTAGCAATGCAGGTAACCCGTTATACGCTGTACATGCCGATCTGCTGGGGGAAACAGAACAATTATTTACCGGCGAACTTAGCAACGATATTGATGTAATGTTCCTTTGCCTGGGCCATGGTGAATCTAAGAAATTTGTGGAGGCTACAGATATAGCAGATCATGTGAAAATAATTGATCTCAGCCAGGATTTTCGTTTAGGCGAAACCGTGAAAGAACGGACGTTTGTATATGGACTGCCTGAAATGCAGCGCGACTTAATTAAAACGGCAAAGAACATTGCTAATCCCGGTTGCTTCGCTACCGGTATCCAGCTCGGGCTGCTGCCACTGGCTAAAGCCGGACTGCTGACAACGGTACATACCACCGGCATCACCGGTTCTACCGGCGCCGGGCAAAGCCTGCAGTCTACTTCACATTTTACCTGGAGAGCCAATAATATTTCTACTTATAAAGTACTGAGCCATCAACATCTGAAAGAAATACGACGAAGCCTGCAGCTTTTGCAGCCAGGCTTCGATGGTGAAGTTAATTTTGTGCCGGTACGGGGCGATTTCCCAAGAGGTATCTGGGTAACATCCTACCTGCACACCGACTTAACACTGGAGGCCGCTGTAAAGCTGTATAAAGATTTTTACGCCGGTCATCCGTTTACCCATGTAAGCGAAAAACAGATAGACCTCAAGCAGGTAGTGAACACCAACAAGTGCTTAATTCAACTGGAAAAAGTGGGCGATAAACTGGTGATCCACTCCATTGAAGATAACCTGCTGAAAGGCGCTTCCGGCCAGGCCGTACAAAACATGAACCTGGTATGCGGACTGGATGAAACGGCGGGACTGAAACTGAAGTCCATCGTATTCTAAATGTTTTACCACTTTAATTTTTCGCCAACATGAAACTTTTTGATGTTTATCCTATCAACGATATCATTATAGAAAAAGCCCTGGGATCCAATGTTTGGGACGATAAGGGAACGCAATACCTGGACCTGTACGGTGGCCACGCCGTGATTTCTATTGGTCATACGCATCCGCACTATGTAAAGCGGTTAACAGACCAGCTGCATAAAGTGGGCTTTTATTCCAACTCCGTAAAGATGCCTTTGCAGGAGCAATTGGCCACCATGCTGGGGAAGGTGTCCGGCAAGGAAGATTACCAGCTGTTTTTATGTAACTCCGGTGCAGAAGCCAATGAAAATGCGTTGAAGCTGGCTTCCTTTTACAACGGTAAAAAGAAGATCATTGCTTTCAGAAAAGCCTTTCACGGCAGAACTTCCCTGGCAGTAGCCGCCACCGATAATCCGAAGATTGTAGCGCCGGTAAATGAAACGGACAACGTAGTATTTTTACCATGGGAAGATGAAGCAGCACTGGAACAGGCTTTCCTGCAATATGAAGTATCTTCTGTGATCATTGAAGGGATACAGGGTGTAGGCGGTATCAACGTAGCGAGCGAATCTTTCCTACGGAAAATCCGGACTTTATGCGACCAATACAATGCAGTATTTATTGCAGATTCCGTACAGTGTGGTTACGGCAGAAGCGGTAAGTTTTATTCTCACGATCATGCAGGCGTGCAGGCTGATATCTATAGCATGGCTAAAGGAATGGGCAATGGGTTCCCGATAGGCGCCATCAGTATTGCGCCTAAATTCCAGCCGGTATACGGTATGCTGGGTACCACCTTTGGCGGTAATCACCTGGCTTGTGCCGCAGCACTAGCCGTACTGGAAGTGATCCAGGAAGAAAAGCTGATTGAAAATGCTGCTGCCGTTGGTGCTTACCTGATGGAGCAACTGCGTACCTTTGATAAGGTAATAGAAGTAAGAGGCCGGGGATTAATGATTGGTATTGAGCTACCTGCCGAGCTGGCACATGTGAGAAAAGAACTGCTGCATACGCATAAGATATTCACCGGCGAAGCCAAGCCTAATGTGATCCGTTTGCTGCCATCACTGGCGCTGACCAAGGCACATGCCGATGAGTTCCTCGCCGCTTTCGGAAAAGAATTAAGTAAGTAACCAGACAAACAGTATATATAGGTAGTGTGCCTTTAAAATCTTTCCACTACCTGTTTAAAGCCTATAAGCGAAATGAAACAATTTATTTCTACAGCAGATGTTCCCAGTGTCCCGCGGTTGGTGGACATTGCGTTGAACTACAAGAAAGATCCTTTCAGGGATAAGGAATTAGGAAAGAACAAAACAGTGGGAATGATATTCCTGAATCCCAGTTTGCGAACACGGTTAAGTACACAGATTGCAGCGAAGAACCTGGGTATGGAAGCCATTGTGTTTAACATCGATAAGGAAGGATGGGCGCTGGAAATGAATGACGGAGTAGTGATGAACGGAAATACCACCGAACACGTAAAAGAAGCGGCCGCTGTAATGGGGCAGTACTTCGATATCATGGCTATCCGTACTTTTCCTGGTTTGAAGAATAAAGAGGAAGATTATACAGAGAAGTATATCAACCAGTTTATTAAGTATGCCGGGGTACCGGTGGTGAGCCTGGAAAGCGCTACCCTGCATCCTTTGCAGAGTTTAACGGATGTAATTACCATCCGGGAGAACTGGCAACAGGCCCGCAAACCTAAAGTGGTGATGACCTGGGCGCCTCACGTAAAGGCGTTGCCTCAGGCTGTTCCCAACTCATTCGCCCAATGGATGAATGCCTGGGGAGAAGCAGACTTTGTGATTACTCATCCAAAAGGGTATGAGCTGGATGAGAAATTTTCCGGTAGTGCCCATATTGAGTACGACCAGGATAAAGCCCTGCAGGATGCGGATTTTGTGTACGTGAAGAACTGGTCGTCTTACCAGGATTATGGTAAAATTACCTGTACAGATCCCAGCTGGACATTTACTAATGAGAAACTGGCACTTACCAATCGCGCCAAAGTGATGCACTGCCTGCCGGTAAGAAGGAATGTAGTCATTGCAGACGAAGTACTGGATGGCCCTCAATCTATTGTGATTGAAGAAGCGGGTAACCGCGTATGGGCTGCCCAGGCTGTTTTGAGTGAAATACTGAAAGGATCCTTATGATTGACTTATTTATCATTAAAGTAGGCGGAAACGTAATCGATAACCCGGCATTGCTGCAAACCTTCCTGGAGAAGTTTGCAGCAATACCCGGTAAGAAAATCCTGATACATGGCGGCGGAAAAATTGCCACCCGTATCGGCGATAAGCTGGGAATCGAATCTAAATATATAGATGGACGCCGTATTACCGATGCAGACACCATCGACGTGGTGACCATGGTATACGGAGGGTTGGTAAACAAACAGCTGGTAGCCAAACTGCAGGCCAACGGCTGCAATGCGATCGGCTTAACCGGCGCAGATGCCAACATCATCCCTGCCGTAAAAAGGCCCGTTAAGGAAATTGATTACGGTTTTGTAGGAGATGTATATACCGAAAAGCTGCACATAGCCCCCCTGCAAACCTTGCTGGAAGCCGGTGTTACACCAGTATTTGCGCCGCTGACCCACGATGGTAACGGGCAGATCTTAAATACCAATGCAGATACTATTGCCTCTTCCCTGGCCATTGCCTTATCAGCCTTCTATAGCGTGCGATTGATTTATTGCTTTGAAAAGAAAGGCGTATTGCGTGATCCGAACGATGACGAGGCGGTGATTAACCTGATCAACCAGGAAATTTACCAACAGTTATTAGCAGAGAAAGTATTGTCAGATGGAATATTACCCAAGCTGCAAAATGCTTTCGGGGCTATCGGAAATGGAGTGAAAGAAGTACTGATAGGACATGCAGATGATGTGCTGAGTAATACAACAGCGAAAGTAGCAGGTACTTTAATATGCTAACCTATGTGGAACGAAAAATTATATGATGTGGCCGTGGCGCTGTTGAAACAGATGATTGCCACCCCTTCATTAAGCCGGGAAGAAGACGGCACCGCACAACTGATCAGTGATTTCCTGACAGCCATGGATATTCCGCACGAGCGGCATCTCAATAATATCTGGGCTTTCAATAAACATTACGACCCTGCCAAGCGCAATATACTGCTGAACTCCCACCATGATACGGTAAAACCCAACCCGCAATATACCCGCGACCCATTTAGTCCGGATGTGGAAGATGGTAAACTGTACGGGCTGGGCAGCAATGATGCCGGTGGCTGCGTAGTGAGCCTGGTAGCTACTTTCCTGCATTTTTATCATCGCAGTGATCTTAGCTATAACATTATTCTCACTACCACGGCAGAAGAAGAAATCAGCGGCTCCAACGGAATAGAAAGTATTTTATCACGATTGCCTGCTATTGACTTTGCCATTGTGGGAGAGCCTACCCAAACACAACTGGCGGTGGCGGAAAAAGGCCTGATGGTACTGGATTGTACCAGTACCGGTAAAGCTGGTCACGCAGCCAGGGAAGAAGGGGAAAATGCGCTGTACAAAGCATTGCCTGATCTGAACTGGTTTAAAGATTACCGCTTCCCAAAAGTATCAGACGCACTGGGTCCGGTGAAAATGAGCGTAACCGTTATCAATACTTCTAACAAAGCACATAATGTGGTACCGGCCGACTGCTCCTTTGTAGTAGACGTACGGGCTACAGATCAATATACCCTGGAAGAGTTGCTGGACATTATCCGGGCAAACGTATCCTGTGAGGTAAAGCCAAGGTCGACCCGTATGCGGCCTTCATTTATCCCGATGGATCACCCGTTTGTACAGGCGGGTATCAGCATAGGAAAGACCTGTTATGGTTCACCTACCACCTCCGACCAGGCGCTGATTCCGGCCACGTCTGTGAAAATGGGACCAGGCGATTCGGCCCGCTCTCATACTGCCGATGAGTACATTCATTTGCAGGAGATCAGGGATGGTATTGACAGTTATATCCGTTTACTCGAAATGATACAATAACATGAACTTCGAGCCTGTACTGGAAAATAAACGCGTGTTGCTGCAGCCTTTACAGGCATCGCACCTGGATGCCCTGTGGAAAATTGCTTCGGATGCGTCGTTGTGGGCTATCCAATTGTATACGATCGACAGTAAGGAAGACCTGGAAAAATATATCCAGATCGCCTTAACAGACCGTGCGACGGGCGTATCCATTCCTTTTGTGATCATTGACAAACAGGATAATAGGATAGTGGGATCTACCCGTTATATGGGACTGTCTTTGCCCAACAAACGCACGGAAATCGGCGCTACCTGGATTGCCCCTTCCTTGCATGGTTCGGGGCTAAATAAGGCCATGAAATATGCCATGCTGCGGTACGCGTTCGAAGAGCTGGAACTGAACCGGGTAGAATTCAAAACCGATGAGCTGAATACGCAGTCGCGCAATGCTATCCTGAGCCTCGGATGTACACAGGAAGGCATTTTTCGCCGGCACATGATCACCAGCACCGGGAGGATACGCAATACTGTGTATTTCAGTATGCTTCGGGAAGAGTGGCCTGAGGCGAAACAGCGGGTATTTGGTAAATATGATTTTTAATTTTGTACCGCTCTGGTGGTATAAAAAACTATAGCATTATGAAATTGTGGCAAAAAGATAAAGTTTCTCTGGCTTCCGTAGAACAATTTACGGTAGGGAAGGATCGTGAAATGGATGCCTACCTTGCACCCTTTGATGTGCTGGGATCTATGGCACATATCACCATGCTGCAAAGTATCGGGCTGCTGGAAGCGGAAGAATTGACCGTATTAAAGCAGGAGTTAAGAAATATCTACCATGAAATACAGGCAGGTAATTTTAAACTGGAAGAAGGCGTAGAAGATATTCACTCCCAGGTGGAATTACTGCTGACCCGCCGTTTGGGTGAAGTTGGTAAGAAGATCCACAGCGGCCGTTCCCGCAACGACCAGGTGCTGGTAGACCTGAAATTATTCCTGCGCCATGAGTTACAAATCATGGTGGAAGAAGTACTGGCGCTGTTTCATCTTTTACAGCAAAAGAGCGAGGAATATAAAGGTCACCTGATACCAGGATATACGCACCTGCAGATTGCCATGCCATCCTCTTTCGGGCTATGGTTTGGTGCCTATGCAGAGAGCCTGGTAGATGACCTGACTATGCTGCAGGGCGCTTATAAGGTGGTAAATAAAAACCCGCTGGGCTCCGCGGCCGGCTATGGTTCTTCGTTTCCCCTTGACCGTGAGTTGACCACTTCTTTGCTGGGCTTCGAAGCGCTGAACTACAACGTGGTGTATGCGCAGATGGGGCGTGGTAAAACGGAAAAGATTGTTGCATTTGCACTATCAGGCATCGCCGCTACCATTGCTAAAATGGCCATGGACGCCTGTTTGTTCATGAACCAGAACTTTGGTTTCATCAGCTTCCCCGATGAGCTGACCACCGGTTCCAGCATTATGCCGCATAAAAAGAACCCGGATGTATGGGAACTGATTCGTTCGCATGGCAATAAATTGCAGGCGTTACCGAATGAAATTGCGATGATGATCACTAACCTGCCTTCCGGCTATCACCGCGATTTACAGCTGTTAAAAGAAAACCTATTCCCCGCATTTCAAACGTTGAAGGATTGTATCCGTATGAGCCGTTTGATGCTGGAAAATATACGTGTCAAGGTAAATATCCTGGACGATGAAAAATACCAATACCTGTTCAGCGTAGAAGTGGTAAATAACCTGGTGTTACAAGGTACGCCTTTCCGCGAAGCTTATAAACAGGTAGGAATGGACATTGAAAAAGGTACTTTTTCTCCGGAGAAAACAGTGGCACATACCCATGCCGGAAGTATCGGTAATTTGTGTACCGAACAGATTGCCGCGCAGATGGACCTGGTGGTAAAAGGATTTCCCTTTGAGTCGGTAGACAAGGCGCTGGAGCAGTTATTGAACGGGTAGTTATAAAACATATAACATAAAGCTATTGAGGCGGATGATCGAAACGGGTACTATACTCGATAAGATCATCCGCCTTAATAGCTTTATGCTTTAATAGCTTTTTGCTTTATACTTTACGTTTTTTGCCTGATGCTTTGCGTAGTTAGGTGTTTATGCTAATTTATCTGTCTAACATCTTCCCACGTAAATCAGGAAAACAATGAAAAAAAGATTTTTGCAGGCAGCCCTTTCGGGCGCCCTGTTTTTATCAACCAATGTTATTTATGCTCAGCAGGACGCCGGTCTGGTGGCCAATGCGCAGGAGCCGGAAGCCATCAGGGATGCGCGTATGCGCTGGTTCCGGGACGCCCATTTTGGTATGTTTGTCCATTGGGGCTTATACAGTGTAGCCGCGGGCGAATGGAACGGCAAAAACTATGACGGCTGTGTAGAATGGTTACAGAATATGGCAAATGTGCCGGCAGCAGAATACGCCAGTAAGTTGACACCCCTTTTTAAGCCCAAAAAAGATTTCGCCCGGGAATGGGCAAAAACAGCCAAAGATGCAGGCTGCCGCTATGTAATCTTTACCAGTCGCCACCACGAAGGCTTTGCGCTCCATGATAGTAAAACCACCACCTTTGATGCGATGGATGTGACTGGCCGCGACCTGTTTCGCGAAATCGTGAACGCCCTGCATGAACAAGGGCTGCGGGTAGGCGTTTACTTTTCGCTGCTGGACTGGCACCAACCAGATGCTTATGTAGAACATGGTTTACCTGCGCCGGGAGGCGTGAAGAATGATACCCGTGATAACGCGAAATATGTTGCGTATATGCATCAGCAGGCGGAAGAGATATTTTCCAATTACGGACCTATTGATGTGGTTTGGTGGGATTATAGCTCTAAGGAGATTCAGGGCGAAAAATGGGGCGCTAATGCGCTGGTGACGATGGTGAAGAAGCATCATCCCAACATCATTATGAACAACCGCTTATACGCCTTCGATAATAATAACGAATACACCCGTGCCAACGGCGACCTGGTAACACCGGAGCAGTTTATTCCCGAAACAGGCTTCAAAGGCATGGATTGGGAATCGTGCATGACCATGAATGGTACCTGGGGATACAGTAAGCACAACGATAAATGGCACACCGAGCAAGAGCTGGTGCGCAATATGATCGACATTGTATCCAAAGGTGGTAACTACCTGTTGAACGTAGGCCCTATGGGCGACGGCACTATTCCTGGCCAGAGTATCACGCTGATGCATGGCATTGGCGATTGGATGCGGGTAAATAGCGAAGCCATTTATGGCACGCGGGCCAATTCCATTGGCCGCGTAAACTGGGGACGCATTACCACCAAGCCAGGCAAATACTTCCTGCATATTTTCAGCTGGCCGGCGGATAACCGTTTGTATGTACCGTTGGCGCCGGATGCCGGCGTACAGCCACAGGCTTACTTCCTGGCAGATGCCGCCCATACGCCGTTACGGGTACAAACAGATGAACGCGGTATATTTATTGACGTTAGTAACCGTGCATTTAAAAATAATAATGCCACCGTGGTAGCACTGGATGTTACCGGTACCTCGCTGCTATCGAAAGGTATATTTCCTGAAAAAGATGGCAGCTATGTGTTGCCGGCCGGCGATGCACAGCTAACAGGCGGTATTGTATACTCAGAGGGGGAAGTACCTGCATTGTGTAACTGGATGAATGTGGAAGGTAAGGTTACCTGGCATGTAAATGTAAAACAGCCGGGTAAGTATAAGGTGGTGTTAAACATGGCTTGTACAGATGCCTCCGCAGGTGCTAAGATCGAGGTGGCAGCAGGTAATACCAATTTGAGCGGTACCGTAAAGAGCACCGATAATAGTTGGGGTGCTTATAAAGACTGGACACTGGGCACCGTTACTTTTGAAACCGCAAATGTTCATAATGTAGTGATAGCGGCGGTCAACAAAACTGGTTTAGGCGTAATGAACCTGACAAAGGTGCGTCTTATTCCTGTGAAAAAATAAATGGTCTTTTATGCAAAACGGGGTGTTGATCGCTTAGATCAACACCCCGTTTATATGTTTGTCTCTTTAAAAACCTACGGTAATACCGGCAAAGAAGTTAATGCCTGCCATAGGATAGTAATAGCTGTCGTAGGCCACCCGGTTGCCTTTCAGGTCGTAGCTGCTGTAAGTACTTCCATTGGGCTCATATTTGGTATTGAAAATATTGTTCAGCATAAACTGCACTCCCAGCTCGCGGAATAGCTGTTGCGGTACTACGTAGTTGACACGCAGGTTGCTCACAAAGTAAGGATCCAGGCTACCGGCTATATTGGAGGTATTGTCCATATACTGGCGGCTCACATATTTACCCAATACATCTACATTCAGATTTTTTACCGGCTTTACAGATAACGTTAACCCACCTACGAAAGACGGGGAGAAGGAAATATTGGTTTTGTTGAATACCTGTGTATGCGTGGCGCCCAGCGAATCGTAAGTAACGGCGTGATAGTCGAGTACTTTATTCTGACTCAGCGCGGCATTGGCGGCCAGGCTTACGATGCTGGCCAGTTTTACAGTACCGTTTATTTCAACACCCATACGATAGCTCTTCGGGATGTTTGTGCGCATATAGGCACCCACATCCGTGAGCATACCGGTTTGTACCAGCTGGTTTTTATAGTTCATATAGTACACGTTGGCCTGGATGGCGGCGATGTTGTTATTCCAGGAATAGCCGGCTTCTACATCGCGCAGTACTTCCGGTTTGGGAGTAGCTACGCCATAGTTGTTTTCAAAGTCGCCACGATTGGGCTCTTTGTTAGCGATGGCAATGGAAGCAAACACGCGGTTGGTAGGGTTGATGGCGTAGGAAATACCTGCTTTAGGATTGAAGAAATTGTAGTTGACATGGGCAATATACGCAGGCGCAGCTTCGAACCCATCCATGTTGTACATGATATTCCGGTATTGCATATCCACAAAGAGGCTGAGCGCGTTGGTAAATTTATATTCGCCTTTCCAGTAAACGTTGAAGTCGTTTTTCGCGGCAGGATAGCGGTAATATTCATGGTCTTTGTCAAACTGGGTATCTGCCCAGATCACTTTACCGAAGTGGTCGCCGGTGTACCTGTTCCAGCCGCCACCCAGGCTCCAATTGAACTTTTCGCCGGTACGGTTTACAGAAAATACGCTACCGTAGAAATAGTTGTCCAGCCATAACTGGTTGATTAAATCAGCCGAATCTCTTTTAACGCCGTTGATGTTGACAATGGGAATGCCATAGTCAGCCAGGCTTTTGTGGCCGTTATAATTTTCGTAGTAGCCTCTTCCGCGGGTAAGGTGGAAGGCTACGTTGAAGTTTAAGTTGGATTTGATTTCCTGGTTCAGGAACAACTGGTAATGATCCTGTTGGTAGTTGTCGGTTTGATTATCATAAGGGGCGCCGGGTTTATCGGTGCCGGCCATGTTGTAAGTCCTGTCTGTGGCCAGTAATGCTTTAGGTACACCATACCAGGCCTGGTATGTTTTTTCTTTTCCGGAGAAGACATTAAGCCGTATGGCTGTCTTTTTAGAGATATATGCCGCGGAGGTATAGAAAGAGCGGAGGTCGGAAGAAGCACGGTCGATGTAACCATCGGAGCTGATCTTCGACAGGCGCGCGTCGATGGTGAAGTGATCGTTGATCAGGCCGGAACCTGCTTTTACCGTATGTTTCCAGCTATTGAAAGAACCGTAGCTGTTACTGATTTCGCCGTAGGCTTTTTCATTAAATTCGTTGGTGCTGAGGTTGAGCGTGGCGCCAAAAGCGCCTGCGCCGTTGGTAGAGGTACCCACGCCACGTTGCAGTTGAATGCTGCTGACGGACGAGGCAAAGTCGGGCATGTTCACAAAGAACGTTCCCTGCGACTCTGCGTCATTTACCGGGATACCGTTCACGGTAACGTTGATGCGGGTAATATCGGAACCACGTACACGCATACCCGTATAACCTATACCGGTGCCGGCATCGGAGTTGGTCACTACGCCGGGTTGCTGATCAAGCAGTATGGGCAGGTCTTGTCCCAGGTTTTGTTTTTTGATATCTGCAGCTGATATCGTGGTGTTGACGAATGGTGCATTTTTACCTGCGCGGAGGCTGCTGATTTCCACTGGTTTTACCAGCAGTCCGGTTTCTTCGAGGGTGATATCCTGTAGCAGGGTACTGTTATGCGCCTGGAGGGTGGTGCTGAAAGCCTTGAAGCCAAGGTAGCTGGCTGTTAAAGTATAGCTTCCTTTTTTAGGAAGCCGTATATTGAATTGACCTTTGCTGTTGGTTAATGTACCTGTTTGGTTGATGGAAATGGTAACGCCCTCCAGTGGCTGGCCATTGGTTTTGCTGGTTACCGTACCGGTTACCAGCGATTGTGCATGTAAAGCGCCCGCTATAGATAGCAGCGCTAATAACATTAGCTGTTTCATGTAAGTATATGTCTGTTTTCTGTTTTCGTCATTCCTAACCAGCATTACCTGGTCCAGGTTCATTGGGTGTGATCTCAGCCTGAAAGTAAGGCACCCCATGTGTTGTGTTAGTGCAAAGGTATAGCTGTATTCATTAAAAAGCAGAATTTATTTTTTGGTGGAGTGAAAATGGCGTAAATTCCATGGATACTTCTCTCAGTCATCTTTTATAAATTTTTAACCATTTAAATCTTTATTTCTGATGATCAAGCTTCAGTTAATCGGGCATTTAGGCCGCGATGTAGTGAAAAAAGAAGTCAACGGGGCCACGGTATTTAATTTCCCGGTTGCCGTAAATGAGCGTTTTAAAAATGCGCAGGGCATACTGGAGGAAAGAACTACCTGGGTAGATTGTTCGTTATGGGACAAGGGTAATGTAGCTCCTTACCTGACACAGGGAGTAATGGTGTATGTAGAGGGCGCTCCTAAAGTGGAGGCGTATGTAAGCAGCAACACCGGCGCTTTATCGGGTGCGTTAAGACTGAGGGTTTTTTCTTTGCAATTACTCAGCCGCAGGGAAGAGGAAAAAAGAAAAGCTTTCACGGAGGTGCCCGTTCCTGAGGCAGAGCCCGTACAGGAGCAGCCTGCTGACGATCTTCCATTCTAAATGTATATCAAGCATTCCAATATGAAAGCCAACCTTTTATGGTTGGCTTTTTCTGTTTCTCGGAAAAAGATTTGGCAACAATTAAATTATTCTTATCTTTGCACCCTCATTGCGAGGTAGAGCAGAGGTAGCTCGTCGGGCTCATAACCCGAAGGTCAGTGGTTCGAATCCGCTCCTCGCTACAAATAGCGATCAATGCAGTAAAGAAGTAAGGGCCGAAGAAATTCGGCTTTTTTTATTTCTGCCAGTCCGGGTTGTCACAACAGTCTTTTAAATATCATCATGCATAAAGCAGGTTTTGTAAATATTTTCGGGAAGCCCAATGCGGGAAAGAGCACATTGCTGAATGCCATTATGGGCGAAAAGCTGGCGATTATATCTCCTAAAGTGCAAACTACCCGGCATCGGATTACAGGGGTGTTGACAGAGCCCGGTTACCAGATTGTGTTTTCTGATACCCCGGGTATCATTGACCCCAAATACAAGCTGCATGAGAAAATGATGGGCGCGGTAAAATCTGCCCTGGAAGATGCCGACGTGGCATTATTAATTGTAGATGCCAAAGATTCGCTGGAGGAAAACCTGGAGTTGTTCGATTCCCTGAAGCTGAAAGTGCCGGTGGTCCTCATCCTCAATAAAATGGATAATATCATAAAGGAAGATATGGCTGTTTTATTGGAGCGTGCAAAAGCCTGGGGCAAAGCCACGGAGGTGGTAGCTATTTCTGCGATGCAGAAAAAAGGTATCAAAGAACTCCTGGCGGCTATCGTAAAACTGTTGCCCGAAGCAAATGCCTTCTACCCGGATGATACACTAACGGATAAGTCTACACGCTTTTTCGTAGCAGAGATGATCCGTGAAAAAATATTCCAGCTGTTCGAAGAGGAAATTCCTTATCACACCACGGTAATTGTTACACAATTCCAGGAGAAGGATACCCTCACGAAAATAACGGCGGAGATTATCGTTACCCGCGACACCCAGAAAGGAATTATCCTGGGAGAAAAGGGAAAATCTATCCGTGAGATAGGCACCCTGGCACGCCAGGATATAGAGAAGTTTATAGAAAGAAAAGTATTCCTGGAGCTGTTTGTAAAAGTGAGAGGAAAGTGGCGCGATAACGACACCTTCCTGAAGGAATACGGCTATTAAAGCATGAAAAATTCCTGGATGTATTATCCAGGTTAGTACGACAAAATATATAATAACATGGCAGGATTTACAGTAGCTATAGTAGGTCGTCCCAACGTTGGTAAGTCAACGTTGTTTAATCGTTTATTGGAACAGCGCAAGGCCATCGTAGATGACCAGAGCGGGGTAACCCGTGATCGTCAGTATGGTATTGCTGACTGGAATGGCAAAACCTTCAATGTAATTGATACGGGTGGATTTGTATCCAATAGTGACGATGTGTTTGAGCGGGAAATCCGCAAGCAGGCGAAAGTGGCCATAGAAGAAGCCAACCTGATTATTTTTATGTGTGATGTAACCACAGGTATTACAGACTTGGATTCGGATGTAGCAGATATCCTGCGCCGCACCTCCAAACCTGTATTACTGGTAGTTAACAAAGTAGATAACAGTCAGCGTCAGTTGGAAGCCACGGAGTTTTACAGCATGGGCTTTGAGCATATTTTCTTCCTCTCCTCTATGAGCGGAAGCGGTACCGGCGAATTGCTGGATGAAGTGGTAAATCATATTACCCCTGAAATGGGAGAAGCTATCCTGGACGCTGATTTGCCTAAAATTGCTATTATTGGTCAACCTAACGTAGGTAAATCATCTTTGCTGAACGCGTTGATCGGCACGGAACGTAACATTGTTTCCGACATTGCAGGTACTACCCGTGATACGATTCACACCCGTTACAACATGTTCCAGAAAGATTTTATGCTGATTGATACCGCTGGTATCCGGCGTAAAAACAAAGTGCAGGAAGACCTGGAATTTTATTCCGTGATACGTGCCATCAAGGCAGTAGATGAATCGGATGTAGTGATGTTGCTGCTCGATGCAGAGAAAGGAATTACTGCGCAGGATCTGAGCATTTTCAGCCTGGCAGCCCGTAAAGGTAAAGGTGTGGTGATCCTGGTGAATAAATGGGACCTGATGGAGAAAGGCACCAACACCGCCCGTGATTATGAAAAGGAACTGAAGCAACGCCTGGCGCCATTTTCTGATGTGCCCATCATCTTTACATCCGTAACAGAAAAGCAACGTATTTTCAAAGCGATAGAAACGGCGCTGGAAGTATATGATAACCGCTTACGCCGTATACAGACTTCCGTGTTGAATGAAATAATGCTGAAAGCGATCGAATCTTATCACCCACCGGTAGTAAGAGGAGTGCCTATCCGTATTAAGTATGTAACGCAAATACCTACCCATACGCCGGCATTTGCCTTTTTCTGTAATCTCCCGGATGATGTTAAAACGCCTTATCGTAATTACCTGGAGAACCAGATTCGCTCGAACTTTAACTTTAAAGGGGTGCCTTTGAAGATATTCTTCAGGAAAAAGTAAAACCCGTGTTAAAAAAAGCTATCAGGTTTTGTATTTTATAAAATTTGCATACCTTTGCGCCGGTTTTAAAAAACAAAACGAACTAAAATGAAAAAATTATTTGTATTCGCAGTTGCCGCTGGTATGTTCTTCGTAGCTTGTAACGGTGGTAGCACTCCAGCTGCTGATTCTACTGCAACTCCAGCTGTTGACACTATGAACGCTGCTCCAGTAGCTCCAGCTCCAGCTGATTCTGCTGCTCACGTTGATTCTGCTGCAACTGTAGCTCCTGCTGCTGATTCTGCTGCTGCAACTCACGCTAAGTAAGATATTATTTCATATAATATATCTTTCTTGCAAGAAATTAAGAAGCCCATCGCTTATGCGGTGGGCTTTTTAATTGCATATAAAAAAAGGGAAAAATCTATTTAGTCTTCCAGTATACTCGCCAGGTTCATCAGCTCATCCTGCTTGTATGCATCTTTGTCATCCCGGAAGCATTTAGATAATTCTTCCAGCAGGAACTGGATAATCCGTTTGTTGGACTGTGGCTTAAAATAAGAGGGAACGGAAGGTACCGATACTCTTTTCAGGTAAGTATCTACATCCTGTTGCGTGTAAATTTGTCCCTGGATAGGATCTATAAAGAACAGGATGCGATGGTCGGCAGGATCTACCGGTACGGAAAAATCGATGTAGCTATCGAAATACGCGAGGATAAACTGCCTGGGTATATTAACAGCATATACGGGCAAATCCAGCATGGCGCACAGGCTTTGATAAATGATGCCGTTGGTAATGGGATTACCTTTCTTGGATTCTATTACCTGGTTAACGAAAAACTGGTTTTTACGCTGGTAGGATACTTCTTCTCCTTTTAATCCAAAGTAATTATAAACCATGCTGTTCAGCACATTGATCTGTTCCAGTGGTGTCAGGTAGTTATTCAGTTCCAGCCAGATATTACGTTTAATCCGATCTATTTCTGTTAAAATCTGTGTGTCGATGAGGTCGGGAAACTGGTACCGTGATGCCAGGATAGCTCCCTGCAACAAGCCCTGGGAATCTGAAAGTCCCCACGCACGTACGGCCGCCTGCAAATCCTGGTAATGTACCCGATGAATGAGCAGCTCTATCCTTTCCTGAATAGCCTCGTCAACCGTATTCTCCCACAAATTCTCCAGATTGGGAATGATATCTTTACCGTACAGTAATATTTTACTGGCAACAGTGTCAAATACCTCCAGATCAGGATCATCCAACAGGTGGAACAAAGCGTTTATTTCTCTGTTTTCGTTCATGCCATTATTATGATCAGGTGGTAATCATCAAATAATGTGATCCTGCTGGCAAATTAAATAATACGCATATCACTCACACTGCAGTTATTTTCCTTGCCTTCATTTTTCATCATCTGTTACCACGGCGTTATTCAGCTTTCTTCTTACGAGGCGGCGCTTTCTTCTTCGGTGGATTGGCCTTCACATCTTCGATGATTGCTTTGGCTTCTTCCAGGGTGATGTCGGCAGCCGTTTCAATTTTTTCTTTCGGTATTTTATAATTCTTCAGACCTTGTTTAATGTAAGGGCCATAAGGTCCTTTTAGTATCTGGATCTTTTCCTTTTCGAATATCTTAATGGTGCGTTCGTCTTTGGCGGTACGTTTTTCTGCGATCAGCGGAGCTACTTCATCCAGCTCTACGGTATATGGATCCATTTCCTTTTTCAGGGAATAGAACTTTTTATCGTGTTGTGCATAAGGTCCGAAGCGGCCAATATTGATGATCACATCCGTGCCTTCAAACAGTCCCAGGTTGCGGGGCAGTTTAAACAACTCCATGGCTTCTTCCATAGAGATGGTTTCAATGCTTTGGGTGGCTTTCAATTTGGCAAAACGTGGCTTTTCCTCGTCTTCCACACTGCCTATCTGGATCATGGGGCCGTAGCGTCCCATACGGGCTACCACCGGTTTACCGGAGGCGGCGTCTACACCCAGCGGGCGTTCGCCTTTCACTCTTTCGGCATTTTCCAGTGTGTTTTCCACATCTTTATGGAAAGGAGAATAAAACTCTTTCAGCATCTTATTCCATACCTTTTTACCGCTGGCAATTTCATCGAATTCCTCTTCAATTTTGGCGGTAAAGCCATAGTCCATTACATTATTAAAGTACTGGTTGAGGAAGTCGGTAACGATCATACCCAGGTCGGTAGGGAATAATTTGGATTTTTCTGCCCCTGTATTTTCAGCTTCTGTCAGTTTACTGATCTTATCGGCTTTCAGTATCAGGATGCGGAAATCTCTTTTTACCCCTTCTTTATCTCTCTTTTCTACGTAGTTACGTTTCTGTATTGTGGTAATGGTAGGCGCATAGGTAGATGGACGACCAATACCCAGCTCTTCCAGTTTCTTTACCAGGCTGGCTTCTGTATAGCGGGGAGCCGGGCGGGAGAATCTTTCCGTAGCCTTCATTTCTTTCAGGTCCAGGGATTGTTTTACCGCCAACGGAGGTAAAGATCCTTCCTGTTCTTCCGTTTCATCTTCGTCATCATGGCCTTCCAGGTATACTTTCAGGAAACCATCAAATTTCAGTACTTCTCCACTGGCGGTGAGCTCATCGTGGTTGGTAGAGATATCAATTTTTGCGATGGTTTTTTCCAGTTCGGCATCTGCCATCTGGCTGGCGATAGTACGTTTCCAGATCAGTTCGTACAGTTTGCGGGTATCGCTGTCATCTACTGTGGCGTTTTCCATGTAGGTAGGGCGGATGGCCTCGTGCGCTTCCTGTGCGGATTCGTTTTTATTTTTGAATTTACGGTGCTGGTGGTATTTTTCACCGAAGTTACCCTTAATCGCTTTTTCAATTTCCGTGATGGCCGTATCGGAGAGGTTTACCGAGTCTGTACGCATGTAGGTGATATTACCGCTTTCATACAGCTTCTGGGCCAGCAACATGGTTTTGGAAACGCTGTAGCCGAGTTTACGGCTGGCTTCCTGTTGCAGGGTAGAAGTGGTGAAAGGTGCTGCCGGCGATTTTTTGCCCGGTTTTACCTGGATATCTTTTACCGTATAGGCGGCGCCAACGCATTCCTGCAGGAACTTTTCGGCATCTTCTGCGGTCTTAAACTTACCAGGTCCTTCTGCTTTGAAGGAAATGCTTTTACCATTAATGTCTTTACCGGTAAACCATGCTTCTACTTTAAAGGTGCTAACCGTCTGGAAAGCATTGATTTCCCTTTCTCTTTCCACAATCAGTCTCACTGCTACCGACTGCACACGGCCGGCAGAAAGGGAGTTACGCATGCTCATTTTGCGCCACAATACCGGGGAAATTTCAAATCCCACGATACGGTCCAGTATACGGCGGGCCTGTTGTGCGTTTACGCGGTCCATATCCAGCTTACGCGGATGCTGAACGGCATTCTCGATGGCCGGCTTGGTGATTTCGTGAAAAACAATACGCTTGGTAGTTTTTGGATCCAGGTTCAACACCTCACACAGATGCCAGGAAATAGCCTCCCCCTCACGGTCCTCATCCGTTGCCAGCCATACCTCATCGGTATCCTTCGCCAGCTTCTTCAGTTCCTTCACCACCTTTTCCTTGTCGTCCGGGATCACATACTTCGGCTTAAAGTTATTTTCTATGTCTATCCCCATGTCATCCTTCTCCAGATCACGTATGTGACCGAAGCAGGACTTGACTTCAAAGTCTTTGCCCAGTATTTTTTCTATGGTCTTGGCTTTCGCCGGGGACTCAACTATAACTAAATTTTTTGCCATGTATGCTTCTTTAATGTGCTGCTAAATACGCAAAATTCTGTGAAATAATTACTTCAATGAATTCTGCAATGATATAAAATTATATTGATATTGGTTGATATGGTACCCATTCCCACCAGATATTTTCCACCGGGAGTGTACAATATGGCGACCATTCATGATGGTTCGTTATCAAATAATTAACTATTCAGGCTTATAGAAAGATATCAAACACCGGTCATTAATAATTAATATAGACGATAACAGTTATTCCCGAGGGTGGTTAAAGATAATGAAACTATTAATATCGCTAATATTGGAAAAAAACGACCAATCGGCCGCAGCCAGATCCACCTTGTTGATACAATAGTCTTTATATTTGGGAACGCGTGTAAAAACGGCGCACCCATTAAATCGCGTATATTAGAAAAGATAAATCCTCCTGTATGGCGGTTGGCAGACGGGTATTAATTTAAAACTAATTACAATGGATATAGTCATAGTTGGCACTGGCAATGTAGCACATTGTTTCGGACAACTCCTGAAGATTCATGGCCACCAGGTAAAGCAGGTGGTGAGCCGGCAGTTGGAACATGCACGGGAATTGGGGGAAATGCTGAACGCAGCTTATACAAATGATTTGCAGGATATTAATATGGACGCAGACATTTACCTGCTGGCGGTAAGTGACTCGGCCATACCGGAGTTAAACGATGAGTTGCGCCTGGGAAAACGTATTGTAGCGCATACCGCCGGAGCAGTCCCTTTATCCGCCATCTCCCGGATATCGTCCAATACAGGCGTGCTGTATCCTTTACAGTCGATCCGCAAGGAAATTAAAAGTTATCCACCTATCCCGGTCATGCTGGAGGCCAGCAGCGATGAGGTGCTCCGGCGCCTGCAGGCTTTGGCACAAAGTATTTCCGGCAGCGTTACCGTTACCACCTCGGCACAAAGGCTGAAATATCACCTTACCGCGGTATTGTGTAACAACTTTACCAATCACCTGATTGCCCAGGCCAAAGCTTACTGTGAAGCCGAGCAGCTGGATTTCAGCTTGCTGCAACCCATTATAAAGGAAACATTCGACCGCCTGGAAAAGCATCCGCCGGAAACGGTGCAAACAGGACCCGCCCTGCGCCAGGATGAAGTCACCATGCAACTGCACCGGCAGTTGCTGGCCGGCAACGAATACCTGCAACTGGTATACCAGGTGATGTCTGATGCTATTTACCAGTTTCATAATAAATAGAGAATTACTGAGCTGTTAATCCGTAATTGGCTATTTTTGGCCCCATGAACGTATTGGCTTTATTTAAATCTATTCGCACTTTTGTGCTGGACGTGGACGGTGTGTTAACAGATGGTACCCTGCAATTGTTGCCAGGAGGGGAGATGTCCCGCAAAATGAATATCAAGGACGGCTACGCCATGCAGCTGGCGGTGAAAAAAGGATACCGGGTGGTTGTCATCTCCGGAGGAAAATCGGAAAGCGTGGTAAGCAGGTTACAGGGATTAGGTATAAAAGATATCTATACCGGCGTACTTGACAAAAAAGAAAAGTTACAGGATTATGTATTTGAGCTTGACCTGCGCTGGGATGAAATTTTATATATGGGAGATGATATCCCGGACTACCAGCCTATGCAACTGGTGGGATTACCTACCTGCCCTGCAGATGCAGCACCGGAAATAAAAAGCATTTCAAAATACATATCCCCCCTGCCCGGAGGCCATGGATGCGTAAGAGAGGTAATGGAAAAAGTGCTCAAACTGAACGGACATTGGTTAATGGATGAAGGAATTGCATCGAAATAATAAAAGAGAAAACTATGAAGCTCTGGGCTGCATTTTTTAAACTGATCAGGTACCCAAACCTGGTATACATTGGCCTTACCCAGTTTTTACTGCAATATTGTGTAGTAGAACCGGTGTTACGCAGCTCCGGGGAAGAGCCCTCCCTGCCTGTTCCCCAGTTTGTATTATTGAGTTTGTCGACCATACTGGTAGCGGCAGCCGGCTATATCATCAATGATTATTTCGATATCAACATCGACATTGTGAATAAGCCGGATAAGATGATACTGGATAAAATTATCAGCCGGCGCTGGGCCATGGCCTGGCATACCATGCTGAATATGGCCGGCGTATCGTTGGGCTTCCTGGTAGCCTGGCGTATCGGCCAGTTTTACCTCGGCTTTACCCAGGTAGTATGTTCGCTCTTGCTATGGTTTTATTCCACCTCGTTTAAAAGACAGGTGCTGATCGGTAACGTGGTCATTTCCCTGTTAACCGCATTGGCGGTAGTAGTGGTGGGATTCTATGAAAAACAGATCTACCATAGCTTTGAAGCCATCATGTCGGCTACCGGCCGCAAACTGATCCAGGTAATTGGGGTATACGCCTTGTTTGCTTTCCTGATTTCGATGGTCCGGGAAATAGTGAAAGACCTGGAAGATATGATGGGCGACAGCAAAGATGGTTGCCGCACCCTGCCGATTGCCTGGGGGGTACTCGCCGCTAAACGCTTGTGTAATGTACTGTTGCTGGCATTGGTCGTAATCATTGCCGCAGTGGAAATCCGCGTGTGGATATTGGAATGGTATATTGCAATTGCTTACCTGGTATTGTTTGTACAACTGCCATGCCTATACGTTTACCTGCAGCTGAAAAAGGCTACATTGCCGGCGCATTACCATAAGGTAAGCACTTTGGTAAAAGTGATTATGCTGACAGGCATTTTATCGATGATATTTTTTAAACTGTATTTATAGTGATGTATAAAGGAACACCTGTTATCCTGGCTTCCCAGTCACCGCGCAGGAAGCAGCTGCTGGAACAGGCAGGCATCCCTTTCGAAGTGAAGGTGGTGGAAACGGCGGAAACTTTTCCACCAGGATTGGCTATTACGGATATCCCCGTGTATATTGCCCGTCAAAAGGCTGTTGCCGTAAAAGCATTGTGTACTGACACCGATATTATTATTGCCGCAGATACCGTAGTGGTATTGGATGATACCATTATCGGGAAACCGACGGACCGGGAAGATGCCATTGCGATTCTTTCCCGGCTGAGCGGACGGGAACACCGGGTAATTACCGGGGTGGTGATCCGGAAAGGCGCCGAGGAAACGGCGTTTTCCCATACAACGACCGTGCACTTTAATCCTTTAACCACTGAGCAGATCACCTGGTATGTGGATCAGTTCAAGCCTTATGACAAGGCCGGCGCTTATGCCATACAGGAATGGATTGGAGCAGTGGGGATTGATCGTATCAACGGCTGTTTCTATAATGTAATGGGACTGCCGGTGAGCAAGGTAGTAGCTGCATTGAACCAGCTATAATTCGAACGGCGCAGGGAACTGCGCCGTTTTCATGATTGGTTTTTGCTTATTTAATATATTTACTCCAATACGAGGACATTCACGTCTTTATTTTTCAGCCAGCCGGCTTCTTTCAGTTTCTGCAGGTTAATGGTACCTACCACATAACGCCATTCTGATGATTCATACTTTTCAGAGATGCTGAAAAACTCTGCCAGGTCCACCTGGTTAGGTGTTTTATAACGCAGGTATATTTTCAGTTTTACGTCGTTGGTAAAGCTGGGCTGGTTATTTTGTTTAATCTTTTTATACTCGTAGCGATAGTTATACAGCAGGGCGGAGATATCCGACAGTACGGCACTACCGGTAGCGGTACCACCGGCTCCTTTACCTACAAAGAACTGTTTGTCGGTGAAGGCGCTTTCCAGCAGGATACCATTGTATTCGTTGTACACATCAAAGAGCAGGTTATGTTCTTTGATCAGGTGTGGCAGCACATAAGCAGATACGTGGCCATTCTGGCGGCGGCACTGTGCAATCAGCTTGATGGTACAGTTACGTTGTTTGGCAAACTGTATATCAAAATCGTTCAGGTGGTGAATACCGAAATTGAACACTTCTTCCGGTTTTACGAAAGTACCGAATGCGTGCAGGAGCAGGATAACGATTTTAAATTTAGGATCATATCCTTCAATGTCGAGGGTAGGATCTGTTTCGGCGAAACCCAGGTCCTGCGCCTGTTGCAGGGCTGTTGCGAAGCTAAGGTTTTCTTCGAATATTTTCGTGAGAATATAGTTCGTAGAGCCGTTACAGATACCTTCTACTGCATTGAGCAGATCATTGTCGTAGTATTCTTCCAGGTTGCGGATAATGGGAATACTGGCGCAGCTGGAAGCTTCGTACAGGAAGGGCACTTTGTTTTCTGCCTGTAACTGGTACAGGGTAGGCAGGTTTTCTGCGATCATGCGTTTGCTGGCGCTTACCACGGCTTTACCGTTACGGAGGGCGGTGCTTACGATTTCAAAGGCTGCTTCTGTGTCATTGATCAGTTCTACTACAACGTCAATGGTCGGATCTTCCAGGATTTCGTTTTTATCCGTCGTAAAATAGCTGCTGTCGATGGGTCTTGACTTGTTAGGGTCTTTAATACATATCTTTTTGATACGTGCATTGATACCCTTGGTTCTGTTCAATACTTCATAGAGGCCTTGTCCTACGACGCCGAATCCGAAAATACCTAAATTGATGATCTTATTTTCCATACTTTTTTTGAGCTTTCGCCTTTGGCAGTGAGCCTTGATACTACCAGGATTGATCAGGTTCTGATGGTGTCAAAGTTGTTACTAACTGTCAACGGCTTATTGTAAAACAGTGATTTGCTTGCCGGCTGGATGATTTAGTTTATCCAGTGCCTGTTTCAGGTCGTTGATCAGGTCATCGGCATCTTCAATGCCTACTGATAAACGGATACAGGAGTCCTGTAGACCTGTTTTTTTCCGGAATTCTTCCGGGATGTTGCGATGTGTCATGGTGGCCGGGTGGGCCAGCATACTTTTTACGCCGCCGAAGCTTTCTGCCAGTTTAAATAGTTTAGTGGCATTTACAATGCGGATCGCGTTTTTTATGTTGTCGCTTTTCAGGGAAAAGCTCACCAGTGCGCCATAGCTTTTTTGTTGTTTACGGGCAATATGATGATTTTTATGTGTAACCAGTCCGGGATAAAATACTTTATCCACCGCTGGGTGGGCAACAAGCCAGTTGGCGATAGCCGAAGCGTTGCTGCATTGTTTTTCGAACCGGAGGTATAAGGTTTCAATACCACGTATGGTAAGCCAGGCTTCAAACGGGCTAAGTATACTCCCCGAAATATTTTGATTATAGCGGATCTGGTCGGCCAGTACTTTAGAATTGGCTACTACCAGTCCGGCTATTACATCGCAGTGGCCAGCCAGGTATTTGGAGGCGCTGTGTATCACGATATCGGCGCCCAGTGTTAGCGGTTGTTGTAACAGGGGCGTGCTGAAAGTGTTGTCTACTACCAGCAGTATATTATGTTGTTTGGCAATTTTACTGATAGACTTTATATCAGAAATGCGTAGTGTTGGATTGGTAGGGGATTCCAGCCAAATGATTTTTGTATTGGGAGTGATGGCAGCCAGTACTTTATCGAGGTTGCTGGTATCTACGAAATTAACTTTGATGCCGAAGCGTTCAAACATGTGGTTAAAGATCTGGAAGATGCCACCGTAGGTATCTTCCACCGCCATGATTTCATCGCCGGTTTTTAACAGCTTCAGTACTGCATCAATGGCCGACATGCCGCTGGCGAATGCAAAACCTGCGAAACCCTCTTCCAGGTTGCAGATCAGGTCTTCCAGCACTTTTCTCGTAGGGTTGTTGGCCCTCGAAAACTCAAAGCCTTTATTGATGCCCGGTGATTCCTGCACAAAGGTGGATGTTTGATAGATAGGCACTGAAATGGCGCCTGTCAGTTCGTCTACCGGAATGCTATGAATCAGTTGTGTAGCTGTTTTCATTTGTTAAAATATTTTAATGATGTTCAATGTGCACAAAAATCTGCTGCAACTTTATCATTAAAGATCAACTTAAACAACGACAAATCCATGAATGGGGTGGGAAGTGGGCATAAAAAAAGCTCTTCCATGGTGTTGGAAGAGCTTTCTTAGAAAGTTATATATAGCTGTGAAGTATAATCTCTGCCAACTTATCTTTCCCCCGGTTACACCGTGGGCAGGAATTAGCACCTTTTTCCTGATCGTAATCAGGAAAGGTTGCTAAGGCATCGCAGGGCCAAGTCCCTCCGCCTTTCTGGATAAGTGATGTGTAAGAACTGGCGCAAAGGTAATATCACTTTTATCAAAATTCCAAATTGCTGTTACAATTTATTTATTAAATGATGATTTATTACCTTTGAATGATATTATTTTATACCCCAATCCTGTTTGTTTATGTTTGTTAATCCCCCGCTCTCAGAGGAGCTATTCCAGCATATCTGGGCCTTCCGGCTATTCCGCCAGGATCATTTGACAACTGTTACCGGGGAGCCGGTGGAGATATTGCATCCCGGTGTACTCAATCATCACGGAGGACCCGATTTTTCCGCTGCCCGTATCAGGATCGGAACCGCCTTGTGGATAGGGCAGGTAGAGCTGCACCTGCGTACGTCGGATTGGTTCCGGCATGGGCACCAGCATAATCCGCAATATGGGCGGATCATACTTCATGTGGTATTTATACATGACATGCCGGGTAAGGGCATTCCGGGCGTGCCATGCCTGGAGCTACAGGAGCGTATTTCCAAGCTGTTGCTGCAACGTTATGAAGCGTTGCGGAGCCTGGCGCCTTTTGTGCCCTGCGCCGCCCAGGCTGCACAGGTGCCATCGCTTACCTGGATCAGCTGGAAAGAGCGACTGCTGGCCGAACGCTGGGAGCGAAAGATCAGGGGCCTGCAGTTCTGGTTACTGGCCACGCATGGCAACTGGGAAGAAGTGTGTTACTGGGCCATTGCCCAGAGCTATGGCATCCCGGTAAATGCAGCGCCATTTCTGCAGGTGGCCCAATCCCTTCCCTACAGAACGCTGATGCGGCACCGGCACCAACTGATACAGCTGGAAGCCTTTCTTTTTGGCCAGGCGGGTATGCTGGAAGCAGCCCACACGGATACTTACGCGTTGCAGCTACAGGATATTTTTACGCACCTGCGGCATAAGTACCGGCTCCAGCCCATGGCGGCACATCAGTGGAACTGGCTGCGCATGCGCCCTGCCGCCTTTCCTACGGTGAGACTAGCTACATTGGCTGCCTTGCTGGGAAAGACTACCCATATTTTTTCCCAGGTACTGGAAGCGAAAGATATAACTGCGCTGGAGCAGCTTTTTTTCGTACAACCGTCTGCGTACTGGCGCACGCATTACCGATTCGGGCAACCGGTGGCGCAAACCCAATGCCCCGGCCGGCAGGCGGTGCATACTATTCTTATCAACACGGTATTGCCGCTCCTGTTTTTTTACGGGCAACAAAAGCAGCAGAAATACTACCAGGAAAAAGCGCTTCATCTGCTACAGCAGCTGCCGCCGGAGAAAAATAATATCACCCATCAGTGGGCATTGCTGGGGGTAAAGCAGGAGAATGCCCTGGAGTCGCAGGCCTTGCTGCAGTTAAAGCAATACTATTGTAATGAGAAGAAATGCCTGTATTGCGCTATCGGGGCGAAGATCATTAAAGGAGTGTAAGGCATAAAGCAGAAAGCTATTGTGGAGAAACAATTAGCGAGTATTTAAAAATCCGCTTAGATGAATCTCCACAATAGCTTTTCTGCTTTATACTTTACGCTTTCTGCTTACCAATTAAAAGTCACATCCTGCACTAAATCCGGGTGCAGGCTTTTAGCCACCGGGCAGGTAAGCGCAGCTCTTTCGAGGATGGTTCTTTCTTTTTCACCCAGGTTGTGGCCGGCAGGCAAATCCATTACGATGGTAACACCGATAATGCGACGGGGATCAGACCCCATGATTTTTTGTACACTTACCTTGGTACCTTCAATATTCCATCCATTGTCCATCGCCTTGATGCCCATGATGCTGAGCATGCAGGAACCCAGGGCGGAGGCCACCAGGTCGGTAGGGGAAAAACGCTCTCCCTTTCCACGATTGTCCACAGGAGCATCTGTTTCGATCACTGTGCTGGATTGCAGATGGGTAGAAGTAGTACGTAATTCGCCGTTATAAATAATTGATGCCGTTTGCATAGTGCTTGCTGTTTTTATGATCAGACAGTAAAATTAAATGTATTTTTAGTATAAGTGTAATATGGCAGGCGGCGGCGCTGTTAAACTCAAAAAAAATTAGCTACGTTTGTAATATATACATAACAATACCTTTGATAAAGCGTTAATTTATATATAATAATAGCCCACTGTGAAAAAAATATACTTGATCCTGTTTTTAGCGACACTATCCGGCGGTTTATTTGCTCAAACCACGACTCCTGCTCCTGCTTCCAAAGCCCAGAAGGAGAAAGAGAAGGAACAGCGTAAGCTGAAGAAGATTGCCATTTTCCGTGAGCAGGAAGAGGGGGAAAATGTATTTCAGCGTGATTTCTCAGCCGGTGCCCGTTTAAATACTGATGGATGGTCCGGTTTCGTGGAAAAAGGATATCGTAAAAGCCGGAAAAAAGTAACTTATTTCCAGATTGAGTTTTCCGAAAAGAAAAACAACAAGGAATACAAGCAAAGTGGAGGCTATTCCTTTACGCAGCGACCTTATATATTTGGTAAACAAAACAATTTTTACCCGGTAAAACTGGGTATCGGGCAACGTTACCTGATTGGTGGCAAAGCCAATAAGAACGGGGTAGAAGTGGATGCGATCTACTATGGTGGCCTGTCCCTGGGTTTGTTAAAACCTTACTATGTGAATGTACAGGATCCTGCCGGGGATAATATCGACTTAAAATATAGCGCGGAGAATGCCAATCTTTTCCTGAATAAAGACAAGATCAATGGGGCAGCAGGTTTCGGTAAGGGTTGGGGCGATCTGAGCGTGGTGCCGGGCGCTCATGCCAAATTGGGCCTCCGGTTCGACTGGGCTCACTTTAATGAAGTGGTAAGTGCCCTGGAAATTGGAGTAAACGCTGAAATGTATACCAAAAAGATACCTATTATGGTGCCGGTGAATGGCACTGACTACAATAAACAGTTCTTTTTTAATGCATATGTGGGCATTCAATTCGGAAAACGCTGGAATAAGAGATAAGTATTAACTTTGCTTTTCTAAAGAAAGGAATAAGCGATGCAAGAACTACCCGTAATAGCCGCCGAACCGGCTACCACAAGAGTAAAGAAGCCTGACTGGCTGCGCGTTAAATTACCGATAGGCGAAACTTACAAACAGGTAAGAAACCTGGTTGATACCCATAAACTACATACCATCTGTGAAAGCGGCAACTGCCCCAATATGGGCGAGTGCTGGGGCGCTGGTACCGCTACTTTCATGATCCTCGGAAATATCTGTACCCGTAGCTGCGGTTTCTGTGCCGTAGCCACCGGCCGGCCGGAACCAGCAGATTTTGACGAACCTCAACGGGTGGCAGAAGCTATTTACCTGATGAAGGTAAAACATGCCGTTATCACCTCGGTAGACAGGGACGAACTGAAAGATGGAGGTTCTATCATCTGGGCCAACACCATCAATGCGGTAAGAGCCCTCAACCCACAAACCACCATGGAAACCCTGATCCCGGATTTTCGTGGTCAGTGGGAAAATCTCCAGCGCATCATCGATGCTGCGCCTGAAATCGTGTCTCATAACCTGGAAACAGTAGAACGCTTAACCAAACAGGTAAGAATACAGGCAAAATATCACCGTAGCCTGGAAGTAATCCGCCGCTTGAAAGAAGGTGGTATGCGTACCAAAAGTGGTATTATGCTGGGACTGGGAGAAACCAAGGAAGAAGTAGTACAGGCTATGCAAGACCTGTACGACAATGGTTGTGATGTGGTAACGCTGGGTCAATACCTGCAGCCTACCCCTAAACACCTGCCGGTAGTACGTTTCGTACATCCCGATGAATTTTCCGAACTGAGAGAGATTGGCTATAACATGGGCCTTGACTACGTAGAGTCAGGACCGTTAGTAAGATCTTCTTACCATGCGGAGAAACATATTTTCAGCGGTCGGAATAAAGGATAACCGGAGCTGATTCTCACTGAATTGTTAAAATCCACCCTCATGGGTGGATTTTTGTTTGTATAACGTTATCTTAGCGCCCGAATTTACTTTTACCTAAGCAACCATAAGTTGTTCTACCTACTTCACTGTTAAACGTTGATTCAGATACCTGGAACCACACCTGAAAACCGTGCTGACTAGTTTCAGATAGTATCGAATAAGCAACTCTCATATCAACCTGCCTGTTGGCTGTAGTAACTACAGCATAGACATGTTTTTGCGACTAATATTAATGTTACATAGACTTAAAAATCTGTGCAACAACCAGGGGAACAATGCTGCCATGTTATAAAAATCTGACTCGTTTTTATGCGGGTATTATTCCCTTTCGATTGGTACAATGATGAACTGAATGTCAAAAGCCTTTTATGAAAAGAGCATTTTATTTGTTAGCTGTAATGTGCGGGATGTTTATCTCCCCGCAGGTATTTGCACAGCAACCTGCCGATTCCCTTTTAACCAGCGCCACGCTACAGGAATGTATCCGGTATGCGATTGCACACCAGCCAGTCATACGTCAGTCGCTGCTGGATGAAGCCATTACCGATAGAACGGTGAAGAGTAAGCTGGCCGACTGGTATCCACAGATCAATCTGGATTATAATATCCAGCATTACATGGAATTGCCCACTTCTATTTTCGGTGGCAATCCTACGAAAGTAGGCGTGGCTAATACTTCTACGGCGCAGTTTGGGTTGAACCAGAATATTTTTACCCGCGACCTGTTACTGGCTACCAACACGGCAAAGGAAGTACGGAAACAAAGCCGTCAAACCACTATGCGTAACCAGATAGACCTGGTAGCCGATGTGAGCAAAGCATACTATGATGTATTGCTGACAGCAGAGCAGATTAAAGTACTCAATGAAGACATCACCCGGTTGGAACGTAGTTTGAAAGATGCGAATAATCAATATGCCAGTGGGGTGGTAGATAAAATAGATGCCAAGCGGGCCACTATTTCGCTGAACAATGCCAGGGCCCAGCAGAAGTCGGCCAGGGAACTGCTCACCGCCAAGCAGGCCTACCTGAAGCAATTAATGGGATATCCTGCCAACAGCGGCGATGTACCGTTGGTGCAAGACTCCTCCTCCCTGGCGGCACAGGTAACCGGGGACGATACCCTGCTGGTTGCCGACTATAAGAACCGTATTGAATACCAGTTGCTCGAAACCCAACAAAGCCTGCAACAGGCCAATGTGAAATACAATAAATGGAGTTACCTGCCTACCGTATCGGCCTTTGTGAACTATGCATTTGCCTATCAGAGCGCTGATTTCGGAAAACTATATAGTAACGATTATCCCAACTCGTTGCTGGGATTAAAATTATCATTGCCTATTTTCCAGGGAGGAAAACGGGTACATAATATCCGCATGGCGGAAATGCAGTTGCAGCGTACCCAATGGGACTTTGCGGCATTAAGAAGCCAGATCAACTCGCAATATGCACAGGCCATGGCTACTTACAGGAGTAACTATAACGACTACCTGACGTTGAAAGAAAATGTGCAGATGGCGAAAGATGTATATGATATGTTGCAATTGCAGTATAAAGAAGGGATCAAAACCTATCTCGATGTGCTGATTTCGGAAACGGATCTGCGTACAGCACAGCTCAATTTTTATAACTCTATGTACCAGGTGCTGTCCAGCCGGATAGATCTGCAAAAAGCATTAGGAACCTTAACAGCTAATTATTAAAATGGTAACCGGAACGGATATGAAAAAAATGAACAACATCGTCTTAATCAGTGCTGCCACTATGCTGGGCTTTGCGGCTTGTAAGGGTCCCGGTCAGAAAGGCGCACCTGTTATTCCCCCTACACCGGTAAATGTTATCGCCGCTACGGAGGCGCCGGCCGTTTATTATGATAAATATCCCGCCACCGTGGTAGCGTTGAACCAGGTAGAGCTGCGTTCCCAGGTATCAGGTTTTATCACGGGTATCTTTTTTAAAGAAGGAGAAATTGTGCAGAAGGGAAAAGTGTTGTATGAAATAGACCGCCGTAAGTATGAGGCTGCCTATCTGCAGGCACAGGCCAACGTAGCCAGTGCCCGTGCGAGCTTTGAGAGGGCAAAGAAAGATGATGACCGTTACCAGCGCCTGGCCGACCAGGATGCGGTAGCCCGCCAGATTGTGGATAATGCCAAGGCTACCCTGGAAACTTCCCGTAGCCAGCTGGCAGCCGCAGAAGCCAATCTCGCTGCGGTGCGTACAGATCTTGATTACTCGCTCATCAAAGCGCCGTTTACCGGACGCATTGGTATTTCCCAGGTGAAACTGGGCGCCCAGGTGAGCCCTGGGAGCACCCTGTTGAACTCCATCTCCAGTGAAAATCCTATTGCGGTAGACTTTGTGGTAAACGAAAATGATATTGCCCGTTTTGCCGCGTTGCAGGGCAATGCCGCTACTGGCGATTCTACTTTCCGCTTACAGCTGTCTAACGGTACCCAATATACGCATGGTGGTAAGATACTGGCCATCGACCGTGGTGTGGATAATCAAACCGGTACCATCCGCGTACGTATTGAATTCAATAACCCGGATGATCAGCTGAAAGACGGTATGAGCTGTGTACTCCGCGTACTCAACGACCAGTCGGGCCACCGCCTCCTGATCCCGTACAAAGCGATCACAGAGCAGATGGGTGAATACTTTGTATTTGTGGCTGGCGACAGCACAGCTACGCAAAAGAAAGTACACCTGGGACCCAGGATTGGCGATAAAATAGTAATCATGGACGGTATACAGCCCGGTGAAAAAGTGATCACAGAAGGCTTCCAGCGTTTGCGCGATGGCGGCAAAATACAGATAGGAATACCTGCAGCACCACAAGACGCCGCAGCGAAGAAATAGTTTATCAGTAGAATCAACAGCGAAGATCATGATTGCAGATACTTTTATAAAACGACCCGTAACAGCGATAGTGATTTCTATCGTGCTGGTATTGGTGGGGATATTGGCGATGATGAACCTGGCCATTGGCCAGTACCCGGAAATTTCACCCCCCACTGTACAGGTAACGGGTACCTATACCGGTGCAGATGCACAAACGGTAGAACAAACCGTGGCAACACCGGTAGAAGTACAGGTGAATGGTACGCCTGGTATGACGTATATCAATACCAACAATACCAGTAGCGGACAAATGAGTATGACGGTTAACTTTGAAGTAGGTACCGACATCAACATTGCCGCACTGGACGTACAGAACCGTGTAGGAATTGCACAGCCCACCCTGCCACAGGAAGTACAGCGTTTAGGCTTAACCGTTAGGAAGCGTAACCCGAGCATCCTGATGCTCGTAGCCCTGTATTCTCCCAAAGGCACACATGATATTACCTTCCTCGACAACTACACCAACGTATATGTAAAAGACGCGTTGCTGAGAGCAAAAGGAGTAGGGGATATCTTTACCCGCGCAGATGATTTCAGTATGCGTATATGGCTGAAACCCGATAAGCTGGCGGAAATGGGCGTTACTGCCGATGATATCCGTGCCGCCCTGGCAGAGCAGAATGCGCAGATCACCGCAGGTTCCGTGGGTGCGCCGCCGCAGCAAACCGGTCAAACCTTTGAATACAACATCTTCACCAAAGGGCGTTTATCCACACCGGAAGAATTTGGTAACGTGGTTGTGAAAACCCGTCCCTCTGATGGAACGCTGGTATACCTGAAAGATGTGGCCCGCGTGCAACTGGGTAAATTTAACTATGCCGGTAATAACTTCGTAGATGGAAAACGTGCAGCCTACCTGCTCGTTTACCAGGCCCCGGGTAGTAACGCCATTGAAACGGCAAAGAATGTGACTGCCGCCATGGAGGAACTGAAAAAGCAATTCCCCTCTGACGTTGAATACGTAGTACCATTTGAATCTGTGTCCGTAGTAAAAGTATCTATCGAAGAGGTATTGCATACCCTGGTAGAAGCGCTGATACTGGTGGTGATCGTGGTATTCCTGTTCCTGCAAAGCTGGCGCGCAACACTGATTCCCGTATTGGCCATCCCGGTATCCATTATTGCCACCTTCATCTTCTTCATACCACTTGGTTTTACCATCAATACCTTAACGCTGTTCGGTTTCGTGCTGGCCATCGGTATTGTGGTGGATGACGCCATTGTGGTGGTGGAAGCGGTACAGCATAATATTGACCACGAGAAAATGACGCCACGGGATGCCACCGCGCAGGCCATGAAAGAGATTTCCGGCCCAGTAATCGCGATTGCGCTGATCCTGGCGGCGGTATTCGTTCCTGTAGGGTTTATACCGGGTATCGTAGGGCGTTTATACCAGCAGTTTGCTATCACCATTGCCATCTCTGTAATGATCTCCGCATTCGTGGCGTTGTCGTTAACACCGGCATTGTGTATCCTGTTGCTGAGACCCATGCACCTGGATAAGGATTCCAAAGGATTGAATAAGTTCTTCTACAAGTTCAACCGCTGGTTCGGGCATACTACTTCCCGTTATTCCATGGGGGTGAAAAAGAGTATCCGCTATTTCCGGTTTGTAGTGGTGATCCTGATCTGCATATTTGTAGGTACTATGATGCTGTTTAAGAGCAAGCCTACCGGGTTTATTCCTACGGAGGACGACGGACGTATCTACATCACATTCGACCTTCCTGAATCTTCTTCTACCGAACGTACCCTGGCGGTGATGCAGCAGATGATGAAAGACCTGGATCATACAGAAGGTATTGCGCACTATGCGGCTTTGGGAGGTTTGAACGTAGTAAACTTTGCTACTAAATCCAACAGTGCCACCATCTTCTGCCAGCTGAAGCCATGGGATGAGCGTAAGCCAGACTCCCTGCAGGTGTTTGGCCTGGTAGCTGCTTTGCAGAAGAAGTTGTCGAGATACAAGGAAGCCAATGTGGTGGTGATTCCACCGCCGGCTATACCGGGGTTAGGTTCTACCGCTGGGTTCTCGTTTGTGCTCGAGCAAAGGGGAAGCGGTGAAGTAAAAGCATTTGAAGGGGTACTGCAGAAGTTCCTGGCAGCGGCTAACAGCCGCCCTGAAATAGCCAAGGCATTTTCCTTCTTTACGGCCCGTACGCCCGGCTACCAGCTGGATATTGACCGTGAGAAGGCTAAGAAAATGGGCGTGAAGATATCGGACATTGCATCTGCCCTGCAAACGTATATGGGTAGTGCCTATATTAACGATTTCACTATTTACGGCCGTAACTTCCGCGTGGTAGCACAGGCGGATTCTACTTACCGTGGGGATATTAAAAACTTGAATCAGCTATTTGTGCGCAATGCGGCGGGTTCTATGGTGCCTTTGAGTGCATTGACTTCTTATAAAGTGATAGAAAGCGCCCCGGTGATTTCGCACTATAACCTGTTCCGTTCTGCGGAAATTAACGGTAACCCTGCGCCGGGATATAGTTCCGGTGATGCGATCAACGCATTGAAGGAAGTGGCGGCGCAAACATTACCGGATGGATATGGATATGAGTTCTCCGGTTTGAGCCGCGAGGAGTTGTTGTCGGGTTCCAAAACCGTTTACATCTTTGCCTTGTCAATCATCTTTGTATTCCTGTTCCTGGCCGCTTTGTATGAAAGCTGGTCGGTACCCTTCTCGGTATTGCTGGCCGTGCCTATTGGCGCCTTTGGGGCCATTACGGTGCTTACCTTCCTGCCTAAGCTGAGTAACAACGTATATGCGCAGATTGGTTTGATTACGTTGATTGGTTTGTCGGCCAAGAATGCGATCCTGATCGTGGAGTTTGCGAAAGAGCGTGTAGACAGGGGTATGGATTTGATTACAGCGGCCGTAGAAGCGGCCAAACTGCGTTTGCGCCCCATTATCATGACGTCTATGGCATTCCTGCTGGGTATCCTGCCACTGGTATTTTCTTCCGGTGCGGGTGCAGAAGCGCGTAAAACCATGGGATGGACGGTGTTGGGCGGTATGTTTACCGCTACCTTCCTGGCCATTTTCATTGTACCGGTGCTCTTCGTAGTGATTACGCGACTGGCATATGGTAAAGAGAAATTACAGAAGATGAAGGAAAACTATCAGTCTGTACCTGAACATGATGTACAGGGAAAACTTTAATAGTATTAGGGTTTATAATTACAGGGGGGCGTTGCGAAAGCAGCGCCTTCTTTGTTTTTATTCGGGAAGTATGCGGTTGCCGTCTTTATCGAAGTGGCGGGTGAGTTCCCACTCGGTATCGCCCACCATGTACATAGTACCAGCTACTACAGCGCCGATAGTAATGTACAGGAACCAGTCGGATTGGCGGTTGAACAGCAGCGCGCAGGCAATGCCTGTCAATATCAATATCACGCCTATACGACGGGAAATATAGGCGGCGTATTCATTGGCGGAGCGCCACATTTCAGGTGTTTTGGTAGACAGGAAACTGCGGTAGCCATACCATGATTTGGTGCTTTTGGGTGGATAACGGTGAATAAAGAAGCCCATGAAAAAGAATAATGCACCCGCAAAGATAGCAGCGTTACACCAGGTGGAGTGGAGGAAAGGTAACAACATGGTCCGGGGTTTTGGTTACCATAAGTTACGGAAAAAAAGTGAATATAAGTTCCGCCCCACCTGTGGCGGGGCGGAACTTATATCTTTAGTGTTTGGTTGTATCGGCGGTATTGTTTTTCTTTTTAAACAGGTTGTTTAAGGTATTCTTCACTGATTCGCCGGCTTGTTTGCCCACATTTTCCAGTGGTTTGCTGTTATGTGCAGAATCTTTTTTACCGCTGAGCTGATTTTTTAATTCGTCTTTCAGGGTGTTGACAGCGGTATTTTTGATCTGGTTCAGGCTGTCTTTTACCGTGGTTTTCACCGTATCTATCTTATTTTTTACCAGCGCTGCTGCCTGGTTTTTCAGGCTGTTGGCCGATTCGCGCAAGTCAGTTTTTACGCTGGGCTTCAGGATGTTGCCACCCATTAATACTTGCAGGTGAACGCTGTCGCCGATATTTACAGGAATACCCTTGCTTTGTGCCTGCGATGCCAGGTTGTTGATCAGGTTATTACCAGCGGCGCCCATAAGGCTGCGGGGGAGGGCCAGTTGCAGGGTGTAATCGAGCGACTGGTCAAATCCATGTGAGCCGGCAATATCCATCCGCACGCCGTTCACCACTACCTTAAACGGATTCACTTTCACGCGACCGTTTTCAAAGGCGAAGTAGTTCTTGATATCACGCAGCGACAGGTCTTTCAGCTGGGCTACATTCAGGGTGTTGGCAAGCTGGTCTACCGGGGCAAATTGTTTCAGGAATCCCTGGATCAGCAGCAGGTTACCATCTCCGGTAAGGGTATTCAGTTCCGGCGACATATCCTTGCCCAGTTTACCGTGCATGGTGAGCTGGGAGGTAATTTTACCGGAGAGGAATTTACCGATAGGCATTAACTTTTGTACCGTATTGAAGGTATTGAACGTTTGTTGTACGTCGATGTTCTGTACATTGTACGAAAGGTTAATATCCGGGTTGGTTTTGCTGGCTTTGGTGCTATAGCTACCGTTGATTTCCATGGTACCCCGCAGGGCATTGGCTTTGAGCTGCTGCATGGTCACCGTTTCATCTTTTACCAGCAGGTTGCCGGATACATTAGTGAGATCGGCTTTATCGTAATGGATTTTATTAACGGTTGTTTGCAGGCCGATGTTCAGGTTGGCCGGCACGGCAAACGGCATGGCAGCAGCGCTGTCTTGCTTAGCAGTTTCCTTGCTGGCGGCAGGAGTGGAGCTAGTAGTCCCCATCCATTTATCCAGGTTGATTTCATCGGCTTTGAAATTCAGCTGGCCATCCAGGGGCGCGTTTTTCAACGTATAGGCGAGTAAGTTATTGACCGCACCATTGGCTTCGAAATTAGTGCCCAGGTATTGTCCGTTCAGTTCTTTTACCGTTACATTTTTCGGGTTGAATTGTAAGAAGAGGTTATTCACTTTTACGCCATCGGGATAATCCTTGCTTTTATAGAGCATATTGCTCAATTGTAGGGTACCGGCGGCATAGAAGCGGTCGTATTGTTGTTTTTCGATGGCGCTCATATTGCCTTTGGCACTGATATCGGCATCCAGCAGCCCGGTTAAGTTGGTGCCTGCCTCCAGTTTCACGAACTGGCTGATTTTGGAAAGATCCAGTTTGCCTTTGGCTGCAGCATCCACGTACAGATCGGATATCGGCGTTTTAATCAGCATACGCAGGTCCAGCGGGGTATTATCCATTTCCAGGTGGCCGGTAGGCATATCTATCACGGTATGATCAGGTACGCCATCGGGGTTGCTAATTTTCATGGCTATCTGGATATTCTTCACTGGCTTGGGCAGATCGGGATATTGGAAGAAGCCATCTTTTACGTTCAGGTCCAGTCCAAATGACGGCATTTGCGTAGGAGAGTAGTTGCCCTTTACGAACCCGGCAAAAGCGGCGGTTCCGCTGGTTTTTATCTTATCGAAATCCGTTTTATATACCGCAGGTACCAGCGACAGCAGGTCCTTGAAGTTAGTGGAAGGCGCTTTAAAGCTCATATCCATACCGTAGGTAGAATCATTTACCAGCCTAAAAAGGCCTTGCAGGGCCAGCTCCAGGTTATTGAGCGAAGCTTTACCGTCTTTCAGCGTATAGGTACTGGTTTTGTTATCGATCTGGATACCGGCATCCAGCTTGGTTTTTACCTGCGATAAATACGGGATGAGGCCATACCGGAAGGTAATGCCATCGGCTACCGTACTGGTTTGCAGGAGGAATTGGTCCTGTGTAAAATCGCCCTGTCCCTGGTGGGTAAGGCCGGTAACCAGCAAGGCCATATTACCCTGGCGGTCTTCATAGCTGATCCATGCATCTTCGATTTTATACTGCTGCAGGCTGAGGGCAAATTTACTTTGCGTGGTATCTGCCGGATGTGCAGCCGCCGTATCAGGTTTCATGATATTCCAGTTGGCGGCGCCGTCTTTATTCACAATGGCGTGTATGCGTGGTTGCGAGAGCGCGATATTATAAATATCCATCTTACCGCCATTGATAACACTCATCAGGTTGAGCGCCACGTCTATCTGTTTGGCAGCCAGCAGGGTATCCGAAGAAAACTCACCGGTACCTACTACCTGGAGGTTTTCGAGTCCTACCGACAAACGGGGAAAATGACGGAATAGGCTGATATCCATGTCTTTAAAATCCACCTTGGCGATGAGCCGGTTATTCAGCTCTGTTTTTACAATGGCGATGATTTTGTCTTTGAAGAAATAGGGAATGGCGAAAGCGGCCACTATCAAGACCAGTACTGTGATGCCCACAATTTTCAGGATCTTCTTGAGCATAGGTTAATTTTTGTTTTGGGGGTGAAGATAAGCATAATGTGGAAAGCAGGAAATAGGGGTGTCAATACCATCTCTGGGCTATTTTGTACTTTTGCGTCATAATAGCAGCATATGACACCAGAAAGAAGGGAAAAGATATTGTCGGTTTTAAAGAAACGGCAGGCTAATTTAACAGTTGTGTTAGAGGATGTACAGGATCCCCATAATGTGTCGGCCGTAATGCGTACCTGCGATGCCGTGGGCATACAGGATATTTACATTATCACTTCCCGGGAGCCCCGCAGGAAAAACTGGGGGCATCGGAGTAGCAGTAGTGCCAAACAGTGGCTCAGCATTCATGATTTCGATAGTGCAGCGGAGTGCTTTGCTGCATTACGCCGTCAATACGATAAAATATTAACCACCCACCTGGCGGCCGATGCCCAAAGTCTTTATGACATCGATTTTACCGGTTCCATCGCCCTGGTTTTTGGCAATGAGCAAAATGGGGTCAGCGAGGAAGCCCGTGCGCTGGCAGATGGCAATTTTATTATTCCCCAGATGGGTATTATCCGTTCGTTAAATATTTCCGTTGCGTGTGCCGTGAGTATTTATGAAGCCATGCGTCAGAAAACATTGGCAGGGCATTATCAGCAGCAGGGGTTGCCGGATGCGCAGTATAATAGTTTGCTGGAGGAGTGGGGGTTTAGAGGAGAGGAACTGGAAGAGGAGCAGCAGTAAGAGGGCTACCATATTTTTAAAAAGGCCATTTTTTTTATTTAAATGTTTGACTTATCCTTAAAATAACGTGAATCAGTGACCTATAATCCCGAATTTTAGCAATTAATTCTCTGTACTTGTATTTCACTAACGTCAACCGATATATAATATCTTACCGTAAGAATAGCAACAAATAGAGCAACAGGTAATGCTGCGACAGTATTTTTTGAGAATACCGGTTCTTATGTTGTAAAAGATAATATTACTAATGAAATTATACAAATTATTTATCGACTGGATCCAAATTGGATACCAGATGCGACAATAACAATTCCATTTATTCCTCATAAATAAACATTATTCCTCATGAATAAAGTAGAACAAATATTTGTAGAAGAGGCATTAGAAAGAGGAGGGCTGCTTCTTTATACCAGGGAAATTGCTTTAAAATTTGTAAAAGAGTGTAGAAATGAAAATATCCATTTGTTAGGGATAGATGGATTTTTTTTGATAGATAATAGTACTCAACCAAGCATGGCGGATAGTATAGATTTTTCATCGTTGTTTTTTGAAGGGGATGTATACAAAAAAGCGATAGATTTTTTAGAAAAAAGACCAATTGGTATGTTTTTCGAGATAATATGCGAGTAAATAAGTATAATAGTAACAGTTTATTACGGTGCAGGGGTCCCAAAAAACTAGCTTTTTTAAAGAGGTGGTCGAATCAAGTAAGAGGATAGCTCACAATAAAAAACGCAGGCAATACCGCTTGCGTTTTTTATTGCAATACGTTTTTGATTTTTCTATTAACAATGAAGGAATCGAGGAAGAATAATTTTCGAACGAATTATCATTTTGATTTGAAGAAATTTATAACCACTACACGTGGTGGATTAAAATATGAAAAGGAATAAGTATGATAAATTGAATATTAACTACAACAAGTTTTGCCTTTTGGCTATTAGGAAGTTCTTGCAATTTGATTTGCAACGGTAAAAAAATTCCATTGGGCCTGGTATATGCAAATAAAAATGATTCTCTAAAGGTCATTTTGAATAATAAGGTGATGATTGAAAAAGTAATTAAGGAAGAATATGATGGGCATTTTGAGTCTAAAAAGGATCGACTTGCAACATGGTGTATAAGCGAAGATTCTGTGCTAGTGAAAATAATATTTAATAGCAGAGATACCTCTTTTTACCTTCATCCTAAGTTGATAAAGGGATGGTATGTTGGTTGTGATTTGCAGAAATATATAGATATATACTATGACTACGAGAAAGGAGGGCTTGGAGACTATGCACCTTTTCGATAACAACCTTAGTTACTCAAAGGAATGCATTAACCATGGGGATGGTATAAAAAAGCATTATAATCACCTTTATCCTTTTATTCTTTTGTAGTGCCTGAAACTTGGTTTGCAAGGGTGAAAATATTTCCGTTGCAGGGCTTATACACCCCGAAGATTATGATAAGAGCGGAAAATGGAGTTCGTTAGAGCAATACCTCAATATAAATAATCAAGATAATCAGCATAACTTCATGTGGAGCTTTTATACACTTGGAAAATTTAAGGTCAAACCCAGGGACGCGACTAGTATAAGCACGACACAGTTGAAGCTAATGAATTCAAATTATTAGGATGGAAAATTAAATCGTAAAAATAATTTTCGTACGAATTATCATAGTGAAATAATACCGGAATTTGGCATATATTCTACACGAGGATCGTTAAAGTATGAAAAGAATAATAAAGTATGAAATATCAATTATAGTCAGCTTTGTTTTTTTACTTCTGGGAGTTGCATGTAATTTGCCTTGTAGTGGTAAAAGAATCCATTTGGGACTTATTTATGCAAATGAGAATGACTCTCTAGAGATCATTTTGAATGATAAGATACTTGTTGATAAAGTAGTTAAGAAGGATCTCATTGGGCATTTTCGTGATAGTAAGGATCGGCTTGCAATATTGTGTATAAGTGAAGATTCTATTCTCTTGAGTATAAAATTTAATCGAAGCGATACATCCTTTTATATTCATCCTGAAGCAATAAAGGGATGCTATGTTGGTCGTAACATAGAAGGAGGGATTGATATATACTATGACTATGAAGTTGGCGGGCTTAAGGAGTATGAAACTATTCGATAACTATACAATGTATTAAGTGAATTCCCTGAAGAATATTTTGAAAGATAAGAATAAAAGAGGCGGCGTCAGAGAATATTACTTATTGATAACAAGAACAGATCTTATATAAATGCCTTAAGCAAAGTATGAAGTACAGAGTAGTAGTAATTTTATATAGCTTTGTCTTTTTATTCCTCTCAAATTCCTGCAACTTAATTTGCAGCGGAAAAAGAGTCTCCGTTGGGTTGATATACGCAAATGAAAATGATTCATTGAAGATCATTTTGAATGATAAAATAGTGGTTGATAAGGTAATTTACCATGGCTACAATGGCCGTTTTCGCGATAGAAAAGACCGACTGGCAACATGGTGCATAAGTGAAGATTCTACACTAATAAAAATCAGGATTAATAGTAGAGATACCTCTTTTTATCTTCATCCTAAATGGATAAAAGGATGGTATGTTGGCTGTAGTATGAAAGGAGATATTGATGTATACTATGATTATGAGGTAGGTGGTCTCGGCAATTATGAACCTTTTAGATAATTAGGAAATTATCGTTGCAACCTTTAATAGATGCTTCCAGGCGAATGAGAATATGAGGTAGCGCAAAACGCGGCCACCTCAAAGGGTAAATATATAGCGTGTAGGGGTGGCCGCATTTCGCAGCCACCTCAAAAGCAACATTAATTCCAGCACCAATCATTTCCCCAACCCAATCTGCTGCATCATTGACGCATTGTCCCAAAACAACATCTCTTCCTTCATTTTGCCATGTTCCCAATGGCCTACTGTACACATCGATAAGCGGAATGACTTACCTGTGGGTGCTATCGTTTTTCCATCTCCCATAGACATGGGCTTACTGAAAGTGCCGGTCATTATGCCTATGACGCAGGTCCAGTCGCCGGAACCAAATCTAACGGGGTGTTCTTTGATTTTGGTATCGGGGGCAAAGGTAAAGAGTGGTTCCAGTTGTTTAATATGATCTGGGAGTCCTTTGGTTTGACTGCCATCGGGGTAGGTGACTACAATATCCTGCGCATGGCTGACACTTAAAGAATCCCATTGCTGGTGGCTGTAAAAGTCGAAGTCGAGGGTATCGAATCGTTGTAGTCTTTGTTGGGTGAGGGCTGCTTCGTCGGTATATTGTTGTAGTGCTTTTTGTAAGGAATCCACCTTTTGCTGGAGGTTGTTGCTGCCGGTGTTTTGCTGACAGCTGCTTATAATTGCTATAAGCAATAGCAGAAGTAAGTATTTGTTTTTCATAAAGGGGTGTTTTACTCCTGATAACAATGGAAGGTGTTGGTTGGTTGTGTTGTAGCATCACAAAAAAATCCCCACCGCTGTAGCGGTGGGGATTTGCATTTATACTTACATAAACCCTTATGCACTGCAGGTAACGCAACCTTCTTCCATGGTACATACTGCGCCCACAATAATTTCTTCTTCCTGGTTGCCACCGCTGCCGGCTGCTACTACAGGTTGAATTTGCTGACCGCCTTGTTTTTCCACGGTAAATTGTACCGCCTGGGCAGCTGCTTGTGTACGCAGGTAATACATACCTGTTTTCAGTCCTTTCTTCCAGGCGTAGAAGTGCATGGAGGTCAGTTTACCCGTTGTAGGGGTGTCTACGAACAGGTTCAGTGACTGTGACTGGCAGATGAATGCACCGCGGTCGGCGGCCATGTCGATGAGGTTACGTTGTTTGATTTCCCAAACTGTTTTATACAGTTCTTTGATATTAGCTGGTATTTCGGCAATGTTCTGGATAGAGCCATTGTGCGAAATAATTTTAGTCTTCATGTCATTATCCCACAGGCCCAGTTCTACCAGGTCTTTCAGCAGGTGTTTGTTTACCACTACAAATTCTCCACTGAGTACACGGCGGGTGTAGATATTGGAAGTATATGGTTCAAAGCACTCGTTGTTGCCCAGGATCTGGGAGGTAGAAGCGGTAGGCATTGGCGCCAGTAACAGGGAGTTACGGATACCATCTTTTACGATGGATGCTTTCAGGGAAGCCCAGTTCCAGCGGGAAGAAGGTGTTACGCCCCACATGTCGAACTGCAGGATGCCTTTAGAGGCTGGGGAGCCTGCGAATGTTTCGTAGGCGCCGTCTTTCTTGGCCAGGTCGTTGGAGGCAGATAGGGAAGCGAAGTAGATGGTTTCAAATATTTCGCTGTTCAGCTTTTTAGCTTCGTCGCTTTCAAATGGATAGCGCATCAGGATAAAAGCATCGGCGAGACCTTGCACACCCAGACCAACGGGGCGGTGGCGCATGTTGCTGCGTCTGGCCTCTTCTACCGGGTAGTAGTTGTGGTCAATGATTTTATTCAGGTTGAGGGTTGCCTGGTAGGTTACCTCGTATAATTTTTCGTGATCGAATTTACCGTCAATAACGAAGCGTGGCAGGGCCAGGGAAGCCAGGTTACATACGGCTACTTCGTCGGAAGAAGTATATTCGATGATTTCTGTACAGAGGTTGGAGCTCTTGATGGTGCCCAGGTTCTGCTGGTTGGATTTGCGGTTAGCCGCATCTTTATACAGCAGGTAAGGGTTACCGGTTTCGATCTGTGCATCCAGGATGGCAAACCAGAGGTCTTGTGCTTTCACGGTTTTGCGGGCACGGCCTTCTCTTTCGTATTGCTCGTACAGGGTTTCAAAAGCTTCGCCCCAGCAGTCATGCAGTCCTGGTGCTTCATGTGGACAGAACAACGCCCAGTCGCCATTGGATTCTACGCGTTTCATGAACAGGTCGGGCATCCAGAGGGCGTAAAACAGGTCGCGGGCGCGCATTTCTTCTTTACCGTGGTTCTTGCGCAGATCCAGGAATTCGAAGATGTCGGCATGCCAGGGTTCCAGGTAAATAGCGAAGGCGCCTTTACGTTTACCACCGCCCTGGTCTACATAGCGTGCGGTATCGTTGAATACGCGCAGCATGGGAATGATACCGTTGGAAGTACCGTTGGTACCGCTGATATAAGAGCCAGTTGCGCGGATGTTATGAATGCTTAAACCGATACCGCCGGCGCTTTGGGAAATCTTAGCTGTTTGTTTCAGGGTATCGTAGATGCCTTCAATGCTATCGTCCTGCATGGTGAGCAGGAAGCAGGAAGACATCTGTGGTTTGGGTGTACCTGCGTTGAAGAGGGTAGGCGTGGCATGTGTAAACCAGCGTTCACTCATCAGGTTATATGTTTTGATGGCAGCATCAATATCGTCTTTGTGGATCCCTACGGCTACGCGCATCAGCATATGTTGCGGGCGTTCCTGTACTTTACCGTCTGTTTTCAGCAGGTAAGAGCGTTCCAGGGTTTTGAAGCCGAAGTAGTCATAGGCAAAGTCGCGGTCGTAGATGATGCTGGAATCCAGGATATCTGCATTTTTCTTAATGATCTCCCACACGTCATCAGACAGCAAGGCGGCTGATTTGCCGGTTTTAGGATCAATGTACTCATACAGTTTCTTCATCGTTTTGGAAAACGACTTGATGGTATTTTTATGCAGGTTACTTACTGCAATGCGGGAAGCCAGCAGGGCGTAATCCGGGTGTTTCGTGGTCAGGGAGGCCGCTGTTTCGGCGGCGAGATTATCCAGTTCGCTGGTGGTTACCCCATCATACAAACCTTGTATCACTTTCTTCGCTACATCTATCGCATCAACATATTCTGTATTGAAACCGTAACACAGTTTTTCAATACGGGCAGTAATTTTGTCGAATTTTACTGCTTCTTTTCTTCCATCTCTTTTGATTACGAACATGGGTTTGTGAATTTAGATTTTAACTGTCAGCCGTTTGCCAACAGCCAAAGAGGTTAGTAAATATGAATTTTGTTCGCTGCCCGGCGTTGTGCGGGCCATTCCTGCTAGAAGTCTTCTTCCAGGCTGAAGGTCTGAGCTTCCTTGCTACCGCCCATTACACCTGATTTTTGATAATCTCCCACACGTTTCTCAAAGAAGTTGGTCTTACCCTGTAATGAAATCATTTCCATGAAGTCAAATGGGTTAGAGGCATTAAATATTTTGCGATAGCCCAGTTCTGCGATCCATCTGTCGGCTACAAACTCGATGTATTGCGACATCAGTTCGGCGTTCATTCCGATCAGTCCAACCGGCAGGGCTTCTGTAATGAATTCTTTTTCATAGGACACAGCATCACGGATAATGGTATGTACCTGTTCCTCACTCAGTTTGTTTTCCAGCATGCTGTATAACAGGCAGGCGAATTCGCAATGCAGACCTTCATCCCGGCTGATCAGCTCGTTAGAGAAGGTGAGGCCGGGCATCAGTCCTCTTTTCTTTAACCAGAATATAGAGCAAAAGCTACCGCTGAAGAAGATCCCTTCTACGGCGGCAAAGGCTACCAGGCGCTCAGCAAACGTACCGTTCTCAATCCAGCGCAATGCCCATTCGGCTTTCTTTTTCACTGCAGGAACGGTGTCGATAGCGTGGAATAAACGGTCTTTTTCTGCCGGATCTTTCACATAAGTGTCGATCAGCAAAGCATATGTTTCAGAGTGAATGTTTTCCATCATGATCTGGAAACCGTAAAAACAACGGGCTTCCGGGATCTGTACTTCACTCATAAAATTGACTGCCAGGTTTTCATTTACGATACCGTCGCTGGCGGCAAAGAAAGCCAGTACATGCGATATAAAATGACGTTCCCCATCATTCAGGGAGGCCCAATCTTTCAGGTCACTACTCAAATCTATTTCCTCGGCTGTCCAGAAACTGGCTTCGTGCTTCTTATATTGCTCCCAGATTTTCGGGAATTTGATCGGCAATAACACAAAACGCTCCTTGTTCTCTCTTAGAAGAATTTCATTCTCGTTACTCATCGTTAATTATTTATATGGGTACTGTCGAAAGGTTTTTGGTTTTTCTGATTGGGGTCAGCATACTGAAATCTACACGTTTCCTCTGCCACCATTCATATTTCAACATCTCTGCATCCTAAAAATCCATACGCTCAGGATTACAAATGTAAGCATCCGGTTAAGGGATGGAAGATATAGTTTTCAACAGGTGTGGAAAAACAGTGGGAACATTATCAGAACGCAGTGGTGTAGCATGTTTCACGGGTTTTGTATACCCTGTATATGTAATATCATTTGTATGTGAAAAAGTGGTGTAAAAAAGTGTAGATATATGACATTTTTTTCCCCTTTACTGCTAAATCCATGAACTTCAACAGGAAAAAAGCCCGAAAAAAACTTTTGTTAAAAAGACTTCCCCTTATAGATATATATGCGATAATTTTTCATATTTACATCTTTAAGATATACACATATGCCCGACCCGGTTATCGCCCTACATGCGGTTAAGAAGAATTACCAGGATGTTCCTATCCTGGATATCCCCCAATTGGAGCTTCCAAAGGGCATCTACTGGCTGCAGGGCGAAAATGGCGCCGGCAAAACCACCTGTATGAAGGTGATGGCCGGGCTCATTCCCTTCAAAGGCGAAATCCTCCTGCAGGGAAATGTGAGCAGCCGCCAGCACCCGGTACAGTTCCGCCGCCTTATTAATTACGCTGAAGCAGAGCCACTGTACCCCTCTTTCCTTACAGGGCGCGACCTGCTGGAGCTGTACCTCAATACCAAAGGGGGCGACCGGGAAGCGGTACGCGACATCAGCGACAGTATGGGTGTGGATATCTATGTGAATAACCCGGTAAGCAGCTACTCCAGCGGCATGCTGAAAAAGCTGTCCCTGCTCCTGGCCTTTACCGGCAACCCCGCCCTCATCCTGCTCGATGAACCCCTCATCACCATCGATACCCGCGCACTGACGGTACTCTACGACCTCATTCGGACTTATAGCGCCAAAGGCGTTTCTTTTTGCATTACTTCCCACCAGGCACTGGATGCGGAAGAATTAACGGTCACGGGCACACTGAAAGTAGCTCATAAAAATATTACGCTCAGTTAATATGCGTACCACATCGGCTATACTCAGTAAGATATTCACTCAACGATTCTATATCCAGAATACGGGCTTTTTCCTGGTACTGTTTTACCTGCTCTTCGGCGTGGTCAACGGCGCCAACCTGGTCGCCTATCACAAAGCACTGATGCTCGGCTTCCTGGGAAACTACTCTTTCCTGCTTCTCGTCATGCTGCTATGGACGTCCTATGCCCTCAAATGCGTGGGATTTATCCTGAAAACATTCCAGCTGCAAGGGTACGATTTCCTTTTCCCTACCCTGGGCAGCGTCAGCAAACCGGCACGCATACGATTATGGCTGCTGCTGCATACCGCCATCTATATGCCGGTGCTGGTATACGCCGGCATCGCCCTCATCATAGCGATACAACACCAGTACTACGTGCCCGCCGCCCTGATCGTGGTATTGAATATGGCCAACTGCGTTTGGCCGTTGAGGTTATATGAGCGGAAACTGGCACAACCGGATGTTCTCTTTTTTACCAGCCACCTGCAACGCTGGCTCAACCGGCATTTCACCAAACCGCCCGTGCTGTTTTTCCTTTATGAATTATTGACCAATTTCCCGCGCCGCATTGTCAGCACTAAATTGTTTTCTGCCGGCGTATTGTGGCTTACTTTCCTGATCATGGAGAGAGGGGAATATTTTGATTTGCGTGGATTGCAGATCGGCGTGATGGTAAGCGTAATGATTCATATGCAGCTGATGGTACACCATCGCGCCTTTGATGATACGTATCTCCACTTCATGGAAAACCTGCCCATACGCCTGGCCGGCCACTACGCCCGGCTTATAGGCGTATATCTGATCATGTTTTTACCGGAGATGATCATGATTACGGTAAACGCCTATACGAAAACTCCTATCGGCGGACTCATTACCGTTTTTTGTACGGCACTGTCGTTACTCATTTTATTCCGCTGCCTGTTATATTTTCCGAAAATGAACCCGGAAATTCATGTGAGATATACTATGCTCACTTCCTTCATCGTATTGTTCATGATCCTCGGACATTACGAATGGCCGGCTATCCTGTTGTTACAGGCAGCATCGGCCATCATTTTCTTTAAAAAGTATCGTTCGTACGAGCCCTATATTCCACCGGAATCATGACTTCATCTTATCGCTCAGCTTAGCCAGCGATTCCAATAGCAATGGGAATTGTTTGATGAGGAATTCATCGGTTAAATTACCGGCCTCGTCAAATTTATGCTGTGCATGCGCAATCATAATTTCCGGTTTGTTGATAATATAAGCATTCAGGAATACCATTACCTGGCGCAGGTGGTACTGCATGCGGGCCGTACCTATTTGTCCCTGTGAAGCACCCATAATAGCTACCGCCTTTTCACTAAAAGGTTTGTCAGGATGGCGGGAAACCACGTCTATCGCGTTTTTCAACGCGCCGGGCACGGAGTAGTTGTATTCAGGCGATACAATGATCACTCCATCCGACTCTTTTATTTTCTTTACCAGCGGTACTACCTGTTCCGGTAATTGCTCGGTGTGCAGATCGGCATTATACAGCGGGATATTATCGTAATGTACCTGCTCAATGTGAATGTGCGAAGGCGCCAGCTGCTGCAGGGCTTTTAAGGCCATCGTGTTGTAGGAACCTTTGCGTAAACTGCCGGAGATGGCTACAAAGTGATAGTGTTTTTCGTCAGACATATGCTCATCATTTTGGCCAACGAATATATACATTTATATGCGTTTCTCTTTATTCACAAACTTGCGGTGAATAACTTCCTGTACAGGGATGCCTTCAATTTTACTTTCCAGCCAGGAAATGATATCCAGGTAAAGGAAGGAACGGCGTTCATACGGATCCTGTGAAATCTGTTCCAGTCTTTCCTTCAGGTCGGCAAAGGCATTGCGCAACGCTTTAGGATTGGCATAGATATACCGGCGCAAGAACTTCATAATTTCTTCCATCACCAGTCCAAGGTCTTTGTGTTTGGAGATGAAGTGATACACCGATTTAATCAGGTATTCTACCAGGCTGTAGTTTTCCAGCTCGTAATGGGCGATCAGGTGCAGGATACGGGCGAAGCATTGGATATCGGCCCGCAGGTTACCTATCTTCAGGTTAATGATTTTATTGAGATAAACAATGGCTTTGCTGTTATCTCCGCTACCAAAGTACAAACAGGCTATCTTATAGTAAAACACCAACACCCGGTGCTGGTCTATTTTCAGCGTATGTTTACTGATCTCGGTTTCCAGTTCCGGCACCATTGCTAAACCCTGGCTGAATGTGCCTTCCAGGAAGTAACGGTTGATTTTGGCGGTATATAGGTATACGAAAGCCGACGTGCGGGTATTCTCATGAAAATTATCCTGGTTGGCCTGTATAAAATCTTCCAGGTCCTGCAATGCCGCTTTGAACTTTTCGAAATTGGAAGTATAGAAATGAGCGGTGAGCAGGTTATGCTGCGCCTTGATGTACAGGTCCATATCGGTTTGCTGCAGGGAAGGGTATTTGCGGAACAGGTCTACCCATTTCTGCGTATAGCGGTAATACATCAGGAAATCCTGCAGGATATAGTAATACCAGCTGGAGGCCTGGTACATGTATACTTTTTCGTAAAAGCTCATATGCGCATGCTGGAGGGCCGGCAACTGGCTTTCGAAAAAGGATTTCACCATTTCCCCATCCCGTTCATTGCGGGCATGGCCGAGTTTGAGGTACAGCCCATACATGCGGAGCGACAGGGTAGAGAGGCGGCTGATATTGGTGAGTTGTTGCTCTATCTGCCGGGACTCGCTGCTGAGCACTTCCGCCCGGTTTTCCAGGCTGCGGGTGATGTGGCGCGACTCAATCAGTTTTTCAAACTCCACAATTTCGTAGGTCAGCATAACTTCTTCCTGCTCCATGGCCATGGACTTGGCTTTGGACAATATTTTCAGGCTCTGGTTATACAACCCTTTATTGTACAGCACCCGCGCATGATCCAACTGCTCCCGAAGGTCGATCAGCGGATCTTTCTGCTTGTACAATTGTCTTAAACTGGATAACAGGTGTTTGTAAAGATGTGCCTTTACATTCGACAACTGCTGTTTCTTGATATCGGTAATTTTCTTCAGTATCTGCTCCTCGTCATATTCCTTCATTTTGTCCAACGTGTTAAAAAGTTGGATGAATAAGACGTCTTCCTTGGTGTTATTTTTATTGAACGCCAGCTGAAAACTACGTTTTTCGGCTTTTGTGAGTGTTTTTATTAATATGAATAAGGCATCACTTTGACTGTTGGGCATCGTTATTAAAATCTTGTAAGTGACTGATAAACAGTGTTTTAGTGTATATCAAGTGCTGTTAAAGGTTGTAATTAAAGCAAATTTAGCAATATGGCATTTATTAATGACCATTAGATTTGAAGGTATAAACAATTCTAAAAGGAAGCAAAAGGATGGGAAAAACGTTATTTGATAAAATCTGGGACAGTCACATTGTGATGAGCAAGCCGGGGCATCCCGATGCCGTGTACATCAATACACACTTTATCCACGAGGTAACCAGCCCCCAGGCATTTGATGGATTACGTAAGCGTGGTATCCCGGTATTTCGTCCGGCCAAAACCAGGGCCACCGCCGACCACAACGTACCTACCTTACACCAGGATCAGCCCATCAAAGAGGCTTTGAGCCGCCACCAGGTGGAAATGCTGACCAAAAATACCAGTGAATACGGCGTAGAGCTGTATGGATTAGGTCACCGCTACCAGGGCATTGTACACGTGATAGGTCCCGAGCTGGGTATCACCCTGCCGGGTATGACCATTGTATGCGGCGACAGCCACACCAGCACCCACGGTGCTTTTGGCGCCGTTGCTTTCGGCATTGGCACCTCCGAAGTAGAGCAGGTACTGGCCACCCAGTGTATCCTGCAATACAAGCCTAAGCGCATGAAGATTGAAGTGAGCGGGCAGCTGGGCAAAGGCGTACTCTCTAAAGACATCATTCTCTATATCATCTCCAAAATATCCGCTTCCGGTGCTACCGGCTACTTTGTGGAATATGCCGGGGAAGCGATCCGCAACCTGAGCATGGAAGCCCGTATGACCATCTGTAATATGAGTATTGAGATGGGAGCACGCGGTGGACTCATTGCTCCGGACAGCACCACGTTCGATTATATCAAAGGCAGGGAGTTTGCTCCCAAAGGCGCCGACTGGGATAAAGCCCTGGAATACTGGAAAACGCTGTACTCCGATGCAGACGCCACTTTCGACAAGGTACTTACCTTCGATGCCGCCGATATAGAACCACAGATTACCTACGGTACCAATCCAGGAATGGGCATGGGCGTTACCCGCCATATTCCTGCCCTGGAGCAACTGGAAGAAAAGGAAAGGCCTTCTTTCAAAAAATCCCTCGAATACATGGACCTGCAACCCGGTGCTGAACTGCTGGGCAAAAAAGTAGACTACGTATTCATCGGTAGCTGCACCAACTCCCGCATCGAAGACTTGCGACTGGTAGCCGATTTCGTGAAAGGCAAGCACAAAGCCGATGACGTGGTGGTATGGATTGTACCCGGCTCCAAACAGGTGGAAGCACAGGCAAAAGAAGAAGGCATCGACAAAGTCTTTGCAGAGGCTGGTTTTCAGCTGCGTGAACCCGGATGCTCTGCCTGCCTGGCCATGAACGAAGACAAAGTGCCTGCCGGTATGTATTGCATCTCTACTTCCAATCGTAACTTCGAAGGTCGCCAGGGGCCCAATGCCCGCACCTTCCTGGCCAGCCCGCTCACCGCAGCAGCAGCAGCCATTACCGGTAAAGTAGCAGACGTAAGGGAATTATTATAAAAGCAACAACGATGGCAGATCAATGGAACGCTGAATTATATAAGGAGAAACATGCCTTTGTATTTGAATATGGCAACAGTCTGATCGACTGGTTGCAACCACAGGCCGGGGAACAAATCCTGGACCTGGGCTGCGGTACCGGCGAACTGACGGCGCAACTGGCACAATCCGGCGCGGAAGTAACAGGCATAGATGCCTCCGCAGCCATGGTTCAAAGCGCCCACGCGCATTTCCCGGGCATCCACTTTGAAGTAGCCGATGCCACCACTTTCGTGCTGCCAACAGCTTTCGATGGTATCTTTTCCAATGCCACCCTGCATTGGGTGCGCGAAAAAGAGAAAGCGATTGCCCGCATGTACGCCCAGCTGAAAAAGGGCGGCCGCCTGGCGATTGAAATGGGAGGTAAGGGCAACGTACAAACCATACTTGCCGCCCTGGAAAAGGCGATGCAGCAAAGAGGATATAGCTATGCGCCCTTCTGGTACTTCCCTTCCCCGGCAGAATATACTACCCTGCTGGAAAAGGCGGGGTTCCGGGTAGACCGCGTACACTTCTTTGATCGTCCTTCCAAACTGGTAAACCCCGAAACGGGAATCAGCGATTGGCTCGAAATGTTCGGACAACATTTCTTCGCCACCGTACCGGAAACCGATAAAATGGCCATACTGGCGCAAGTGCAGCAGGAAGTAGCGGGGCAACTGATGAAAGACAACGCGCTGTATGCCGATTACGTCCGCTTACGGGTGGCTGCCACAAAAATTTAAAATGTAATATTCACCATGAGTAAAATATTCCAACATCTCGTTTCACCTGCGGTACCTGTACCGATCGAAAATATAGATACCGACCAGATCATCCCGGCACGATTCCTGAAGGCTACTACCCGGGAAGGCTTCGGGGAAAACCTGTTCCGCGACTGGCGTTACGAAGCCGATAATACACCTAAGGCCGACTTTGTCATGAACAACCCGCTCTACAGCGGTGAAATCCTGGTAGCAGGAAAGAATTTCGGATGTGGATCTTCCCGCGAACACGCAGCCTGGGCTATTGCCGACGCAGGGTTTAAAGTAGTAGTGAGCAGCTTTTTTGCAGACATCTTCAAAAATAACGCCCTCAACAACTTCATCCTGCCCATCCAGGTAACAGAGGCTTTCCTCGACAAAATATTTGAAGCCATTTCCGCCAATCCTAAAGCAGCGCTGGAAGTAGATCTCGAAAACCAGTTTATCCGCATTGTGGCTACCGGCGAAAAAGAAAGCTTCGACATTAACCAGTATAAAAAAACCTGTTTAATGAACGGTTACGATGATATCGATTACCTGCTCAGTCTCCGTAAGGAAATCGAACAATACGAAACCACCAGACCATTTAATTTCTAACCGTTAAATACTAACGAAAAAAACAGCTAACAAAATAAAGCTTTATGGGCGTTGACAAGAAAATATTAGTAATACCCGGTGATGGGATCGGACAGGAAGTGACGGCATGGGGACAGAAAGTACTGATGGCGATTGCACAAAACTATCATCACACTTTCACTTTCGAAGAAGGGATCATGGGACACGTAGCAATTGAAGCTACGGGTAACCCGCTTCCCGACGAAACGTTAGAAAAGGCCAGGCGTTCAGATGCCATCCTCTTCGGGGCTATCGGTCATGCCAAATACGACAACGATCCTACTCTGAAAGTAAGACCAGAACAGGGATTGCTGAAAATCAGGAAAGAACTGGGATTATATGCTAATCTTCGCCCGATAAAGTTGTTTGATGAGCTGCTGGAAGCTTCCAGCATTAAGCCGGAAATACTGCGTGGAGCGGATATCCTCTTCTTCCGGGAACTGACCGGGGATGTGTATTTCGGAGAAAAGATCAGGACTGCCGACCGTAATACCGCTTCCGATCTCATGATCTATCATCGCTACGAAGTAGAGCGTATTGCCCGCAAAGCATATGAAGCTGCCCGTACCCGCCGTAAAAAGCTTTGCTCCGTAGATAAAGCAAACGTACTGGAAGCCAGCCGCCTCTGGAGAGAAGTAGTACAGGAAGTGGCCAAAGAATATCCAGATGTGGAAACAGAGCACATGTTTATTGATAATGCCGCTATGCAGCTGATTAAAGATCCTAAACGCTTTGATGTAGTGGTAACCGGTAACCTGTTTGGGGATATCCTCACCGATGAAGCGTCACAGATAGCTGGTTCCATGGGGATGCTGGCATCTGCTTCCGTAGGTGACAGCACCGGATTTTATGAGCCTATCCACGGTTCTGCACATGATATTGCCGGTAAAGGTATTGCCAACCCGCTGGCGTCTATCTTATCTGCCGCCCTGCTGCTGGATATTTCCTTTGGGCTGAAAACCGAATCACAACGGGTGATTAAAGCGGTAGAAGCTACACTCAAACAAGGTTTCAGGACAATGGATATTGCCAACAAACATACCGTTAACGATTGTATCATGGGCACCGATGCAATGGGTGCCAAAGTATTAGAGAATCTGAATTAATCATTCAATAAAATTATTACACCTATCATGGATAAAAATCGTGTATACGTCTTTGATACCACCTTGCGTGATGGAGAACAAGTTCCTGGCTGTCAGCTGACAACTGTAGAAAAAATTGAAGTAGCGAAAAAACTGGAAGCTTTAGGCGTAGATATTATCGAAGCCGGTTTCCCCATTTCCAGCCCTGGCGATTTCCAGAGCGTAGTGGAAATATCCAAAGCAGTATCGGAACCCGTTATCTGCGCCCTTACCCGCGCCAATACCAAAGATATTGACGCCGCCGCCGATGCGTTGCGTTTTGCTAAACGCGGACGTATCCACACTGGTATCGGTTCTTCTGATATGCACATCAAGTATAAATTCAACAGTACCCGGGACGAAATCCTGGAACGTGCGGTAGCCGCAGTGAAATATGCCCGCAAGTTTACTGATGATGTGGAATTTTATGCAGAAGACGCCGGTCGCGCCGACAACGAATACCTGGCCCGTATGATCGAGGCGGTGATTGCAGCAGGTGCCACCACCGTAAATATCCCCGATACCAACGGGTATTGCCTCCCGGATCAATACGGCGCTAAAATCAAATACCTGGTAGATCACGTATCCAATATCGATAAAGCGATTATCTCCGTACATTGCCACAACGACCTGGGACTGGCCACTGCCAATACCATTGCCGGTGTAGTGAATGGCGCCCGCCAGGTAGAATGTACCATCAATGGTATCGGCGAACGTGCCGGTAATACTTCACTCGAAGAAGTGGCCATGATCCTGAAAACGCACCATGCGCTGGGATATCATACCAACATCAACTCAAAAGGTATCTACGAAATCAGTAATCTCGTAGAAACCATGATGCATATGCCGGTACAGCCTAATAAAGCAATTGTAGGCCGTAATGCGTTTGCACACAGCTCCGGTATTCACCAGGATGGGGTACTGAAACACCGCGAAAACTACGAAATTCTGAATCCGGAAGACGTAGGTATCAACTCCAACTCCATTATTCTCACTGCCCGCAGCGGACGGCATGCCCTGAAGCACCACCTGCAGCGCCTGGGCTACAATCTCGATATCGTAAACGTTGATGAAGTATACCAGCGCTTCCTGGTATTGGCCGATTCCAAAAAGGAAATCAGCGATGCCGACCTGTTACAGCTCATGGGCGATGGCGACGAAAAGAATTACGATGATAAAGCGATCAAGGTAACCCTGTTACAGGTGGTATGTGGTGATCCGCTCCGCCCGATGGCGACCGTAAAACTCAAAATCAATGGGGAAGAAAGAGAAGCCAGCGCAGCCGGCAATGGCCCGGTAAATGCTACCATCAACGCTATTCATAATATTGTGAAAGATGAGATTGAACTGGACGAATTCAATATCCAGTCTATGCGCGGCGGTAGCGAAGACGTAAGTAAAGTAAATATGCGGGTGAAACATAACGGTATGTCGTACTATGGTTTCGGTATCTCTACCGATATCGTAAATGCTTCTGTACATGCTTATGTAGATGCCCTGAATAAGATATATTAAGTTATACGATAGCATTGAACAGGGGTGATCTGAACGGACGTCCGTTCAGATCACCCCTGTAACTTTTAACGCGGGTTCACGTTATACAGATATATAATACAACCCGATGAAAACAGCATTTATACTACTAATAGTATTATTGATATTCCCTGCCTGTAAGAAAGACAGTGATAACTGCTCCCGATATGGCATGGCTGATATCAACGGCGTCAGATATATAGGCACCAGCCGGGGAGAAGCAGGACAACAGGGCACTGCCTTTTTTGATGTTACCTGTGTGTTTCCCCATGGTTGTTATGCTATCAATAAATTTATATTAACAAAAGATAAAGATACCGTTGTTGTAGGGGCGGAATCTGTTCTGAATACCTGTACTGCCTGCATCCTCATGCCGATCTCTGCTACCAAAAATTTTGTGTTTACCCCCAGTGCTGCCGGTACTTATTATATAAAGTGGAAGGGAGTACCCAATCGCATAGACACTGTTTTTATCCGTTGATGTTAAAAGAAGATATCCATCAGGGGATATTTTTTATAATCGGGCAGGTAATAATGCCACCATTCCGTAGAACTTCCCTTAAATCCATGTTGTTTCATGGTATCCCGCAGTAGTTTGCGGTTGGCTGTCACCCCCGGGTCGGCAGGTGTATAGTTTTCATGTGCTTTCAGCGTAAAATCATCGAAGTCCGTAGGCATGGCCACGGGCTTATTGGTTGTCAGATCTACCATGCTGAGGTCTACGGCCACGCCACGGTTGTGCCCTGATCCTTTGCGGGGATCGGCGGCATACAGATCGTTGGGCACTATTTTAAACATGGCCTCCGTTACATGATAGGGGCGGTACGCATCATATATTAATAACCCGTACCCTTTTTTCCGTAAGGCTTCCTGGACGGCCTTCAGCGCTTTGGCAGCGGGTAGCCGCAGGTAAATATCGGTCCGGGTATACAGGCGTTGTTTGGTAAAATTATTCGTGGTAGCATACCGTATATCTTTTTTGATACCGGGGATATAATGCTCCAGGTTTACCAGCTGTTGATTGCTGTCATTTTTTACCAATTGTTCGTATTGTTGCTGGGTGTTGAGCACCGCTAATCCGTACTTGTTAACAGGTATTTTCTGGGCGTTTGCCTGGCTGATAATAGCGCCCAGCAGTGGTAATAGCAATCGTATTCTCATGTCCTTAAAATTCTCAAAAAAGCATCAAATTCGCGCCTAATTATTGAATTTTGCGAAAATAAGGCAAGAAAGTATGAAATACAGTGAAAATACAATTGTAATCGCCTTATATTAATAGGTATTTTAGAACCCTTAAAATTTTTAATGATGGAACTGTTCAGATTAGATAGTAAAGTGGCGGTTATCACAGGTGGTGGTAGCGGCATAGGACAGGCAATAGCGAAAACATTTGGCGCACAGGGTGCACAGGTGCATATCCTGGAGTTGAATGAAGATGGCGGGAAGACTACAGCGGAGGAAATCAGGGCGGCAGGCGGTCAGGCTACGGTACATGCCTGCAATGTGGCCGATCAGGCAGCAGTGATCCGGGTAATGGATGGTATTGTGAAAACAGCCGGAAAACTGGATATCCTGGTGAATTGCGCCGGTATTGCACATGTGGGGAATTTGGAGAATACTACAGAACAGGACTTCGACCGGGTATACCAGGTCAATGTAAAAGGGACTTATAACTGCATGTATGCAGTAATTAAACAAATGAAAGCGCAAGGCGGCGGGGTCATCCTCAACGTAGCCTCCATTGCTTCCAGCGTGGGCATACCAGACCGGCTGGCCTACTCTATGAGTAAAGGAGCCGTATTAACGCTCACTTTATCCGTGGCGAAAGACTACCTGGGCGCCAATATCCGCTGCAACTGCATATCTCCTGCCAGGGTGCATACGCCGTTTGTAGACGGGTTTATTGCCAAAAACTATCCCGGTAAAGAGGCGGAAATGTTTGAAAAACTGAGTAAAACACAGCCTATCGGGCGCATGGCCAAACCCGTGGAAGTAGGTAACCTGGCATTATATCTCTGCTCCGATGAAGCAGGATTTATTACCGGTACCGATTATCCTATTGATGGTGGTTTTATCAGGTTGAATAATTAATAGAATGGGGTATCAAAGTGCGGACGATTACCCGTATCTTTCGATTTATTCATTCATTAATTTTTAATTATATCATGCAACAATTTCGGATAGGGCTGACAATCGCATTGGCCATATTTACTGCCTGTAACAGCGGCAATCAATCTGCAAACAGTAAACCCGGCGCAGATACATCTGCCGTGGTACCGGCTACACCCGCAGGAAAAATAGCGGTTAGTATTGCTAACCGGGATAAAGATACGGCGTTGGTCACCATCAACTTCCAGCTGAATGGTCAGACCAAGGAAAAGACCTTTGAACAAACTATTTTAAAAGAGATATCAGATGCCGACCTGTACAAAGTGTTGTGGGATGCGCCAAACAGCTGTTATATCGGCGTATTGAAAGCTAACCACCAGCCACGTTATTATCACGCCTCCGTGAGTGATAAAAATGATCTGAAGATATTATGGTTTGCTTCTCCGTCAGAACGTATCTGGGGCTACATGGAAAATACCATGGGACTGGGTAAAGTATCTGCCGGCAGCGACATGGTGCAGCAATACAAGAAAAATTTCCAGTCAGGCAACATCATCGGCGATTTCATTGCAGAAATCAAGCCCGATGCTTCACCGGATAGCCTGGAGCTGTATGTGGAATTTGGCGGTATCAGGAAAAGCATGTTCATGGCCGTTCCTAAAGGTTCCAAAGGAGTGATTCAACCAACCGGTCAGCCAGATCATGTGTATTTCTCCTTTGTAAAAGACAACAAGGCAGAACCGATGATTGATCTGCATGTAGAAAATGGACGGTTGCAGGTAAAAACATTGAAAGAAATTAAGTAAGCATAATAAAAAATATATTGAAATGAAACTGATCAGGTTCGGTTTACCGGGAGAAGAAAAAGCAGGTCTTGTAACAGATGCCGGTATGTTTGATGTGAGTGCATTTGGAGAAGACTATGGAGAGAAATTCTTTGCCACTAATGGACTGGAGCGCCTGGCTGCCTGGTTTACCCAGCACGCCGGCGAATGCCCGCAGGTACCTGCAGGCACCCGCCTCGGAGCCCCTATCCAACGTCCTTCCAAAATCATTTGTATTGGTCTTAACTATGCTGACCACGCCCGTGAAACCAATGCTGCTATCCCCGCAGAACCTATCGTGTTCTTCAAAAGCACTACCGCGCTGGTAGGACCTAATGATAACCTGGTAATTCCCCGCAACAGTGAAAAAACAGACTGGGAAGTGGAACTGGTAGTCGTGATTGGTAAAAAAGCTACTTATGTAGAGGAAAAAGATGCGCTGGACTATGTAGCCGGTTATTGCCTCCACAACGACTATAGCGAAAGAGCTTTCCAGATTGAAAGAGGCGGACAATGGGTGAAAGGAAAAAGCTGCGATACGTTTGCTCCCCTGGGCCCATGGATGGCTACCAAAGATGAAATTGCCGATGTAAATAATCTTCGTTTATGGCTCACCGTTAATGGCCAGAAAATGCAGGATGGCAACACCTCCAACTTCATTTTCAATGTACAATACGTGGTTTCTTACCTCAGCCAGTTTATGACCTTGCTCCCGGGAGATATCATCTCTACTGGTACACCGGCAGGAGTGGGCCTGGGTATGAATCCACAGGTATACCTGAAGGCAGGCGATGTGATTGAACTGGGCATTGATGGCCTGGGCACTTCCAAACAAACAGCAGTAGCTTATAAATAACCGGTATGAAACCGAGCATGATAAATTCTTCATCACATAAGGCAATGTTAATGCGAGGTTCCATCCGACAACTAAAAAACAAATATTAACGGATGAAAAGATATTGTCTGGCACTGGACCTGGTAGATGATCCGCAGTTGATCAGTGAATACGAAGCTTATCACCGCAACGTATCTGCCGAAATAAAGAAAAGCATTACGGACGCCGGTATTACGGTCATGGACATTTACCGCATCGGTAACCGTTTATTTATGATCATGGAAGTAGATGATACTTTCTCTTTCGAACGTAAAGCAGCCATGGATGCGGCTAACCCTGCGGTAAAAGTATGGGAAGACCTGATGTGGAAATACCAGCAATCTTTGCCGGTAGCCAAAAACGGCGAGAAGTGGATGATCATGGAACAAATTTTTGCATTGTAATACTATGTGCTCCTGTCCCCTGCGCATGGCGGGGGACAGGAGTATCACACAAATACTTATATGGTTATTGACGCACACCAACATTTCTGGCAGTATCAGCCGGTTCGGGATGCCTGGATAGATGAATCCATGCAGGTGATCCGCCGCGATTTTTTGCCGGAAGATTTAATACCGGTGCTGGAAGATAATGGTGTTCATGGCTGTATAGCCGTACAGGCCGATCAATCGGTCGAAGAAACTTCCTTTTTACTGTCGCTTGCCGAAAAGCACGACTTTATCAAGGGAGTAGTGGGCTGGATCGACCTGCGGGCCGATAACATCCATGAGCAATTGCAACAATATGCCGGCCACCCGCTGCTGAAAGGCTTCCGTCATATTGTACAGGCAGAACCGGATTTCAATTTCCTGCTGGGAGGAGATTTCTGCCGGGGTATCAAAGCATTGGCGCAACACCAGTTCACGTATGATATCCTCGTATATCCAAAACAGTTACCTGCCGTAGAAGAGTTTGTACAGCTGTTTCCCGACCAGGCGCTCATCATCGATCACCTGGCCAAACCGTATGTTAAAACCGGTGAACTGGCAGAATGGGCCGCACAAATGCGGCGCATCGCCCGGGCTCCGCATGTCTATTGCAAGTTGAGCGGACTGGTTACAGAAGCCGACTGGCAGCAGTGGAAGCCCGCGCATTTCCGGCCCTTCCTGGAAGTGGCCCTGGAGGCATTTGGCGCCAACAGGCTGGTATATGGCTCCGATTGGCCCGTATGTCTGCTGGCAGCACAATACCATGAGGTGAAACATATCGTCACCGATTTCATCAGCACGTTATCAACATCAGAACAACAACAAATAATGGGAGGTAATGCCTGCTCATTTTATCATCTATAAAAAATAATATCATACACACTATGGATTTAGGATTACAGGAGAAAGTGATAATAGTTACCGGTGGCGCTAAAGGCATTGGAGAAGCCATATCTAAGCTGGTAGCTGCAGAAGGAGGTATTGTGGTAATTGCCGGCAGAAGTACGGCAGACAATGAAAAAACAGTCAATGACATCATCGCCGCCGGTGGTAAGGCACTCGCTGTTACCGCCGAACTCGGACTGGTAGATGACTGCAGAAAAGTAATCACTGAAACTGTAGCTAAGTATGGCAAAATAGACGGACTGGTAAACAATGCCGGCGCCAACGACGGCGTAGGCCTGGAAAATGGTAGCCCGGAAAGATTTATGCAATCATTGCAAAATAACTTATCCCACTACTACAACCTGGCTCATTTCGCATTGCCTTACCTGAAAGCTACCAAAGGTAATATTGTAAACATCGGTTCTAAAGTAGCAACCACTGGTCAGGGTAATACCAGCGGCTATGCGGCTTCCAAAGGCGCTATCAATGCACTTACCCGCGAATGGGCGGTAGAAATGCTGCCGTATTCCATCCGTATCAATACCGTGATCCCTGCCGAAGTATGGACACCATTGTATGAAACATGGATTAATTCCTTACCTAACCCGCAGGAAAAGCTGGCATCCATCACGGCCAAAATTCCATTCGAAAGAAGAATGACCACTTCAGCAGAAATCGCCAACACCACCGTATTTTTGCTGTCGCCACGTTCGTCTCATACAACCGGACAAATAGTTTATGTAGATGGTGGTTACACCCATCTCGACAGATCCATCAGCTAAGGAACAAGAGCCAATACACGTTATCATTATATATTTTACCTGAAACATTAAATTCTTCGTTATGGCCGGAGGCGCAGTAAGTAATTCCACCTATACCAGTACCAAGGATACCGGCGCAAAGCCAGGTAGCTACCTTTTCCCGTTTATATTAGTGACCAGCCTGTTTTTCCTGTGGGGACTGGCTTATGGTCTGTTAGATGTGTTGAATAAGCATTTCCAGGAAGTATTGAATATTACCACCAAACGTTCTACCTTATTACAAGGCGCTTATTTTGGTGCTTATTTCCTGATGGCATTGCCCGCAGGAATGTTTATGAATAAATTCGGATACAAGAAAGGTATTATCCTGGGGCTGATGTTATATGCCATTGGTGCTTTCCTGTTTTATCCGGCTGCCAATGCACTCAATTTTGATTTTTTCCTGGCGGCATTATTTATCCTGGCTTGTGGATTAGCTTGCCTGGAAACCGCTGCCAATCCATATGTAACAGTATTGGGTGCTAAAGAAACCTCTGAACAACGACTCAATTTATCGCAATGCTTTAATGGACTGGGCTCTTTCCTGGGGCCTATCATCGGCGCCAAGTTGTTTTTTGGAAGTGGCAGCAATGACCTGACTACGGTAAAACTGACCTACATCGCCATTGGCGTGGTGGTGTTATTGATTGCAGGATTCTTTTACAGAACACCGCTGCCTGAAATTAAAGAAGCAGAGCAGGAGGGAAAGGAAGTAATGGAAGATACCCGCCCGCTTTTTGCCCACCGTCACTTTGTACTTGGCGTAGTAGCCCAGTTTTTCTATGTGGCGGCACAGGTAGGAGTAGGAGCGCTGTTTATCAACTACGTTACCGCTTACTGGCATGGTATTTCCACCGAAAACGCATCTTACCTGTTGTCTGTAGGCATGGCTTTATTTATGGGAGGCCGTTTTGTGGGTACCGCGTTAATGCGTAAAGTTGCCCCTAACCAGTTACTCGCTATTTATGCGTTTATCAATATGTGCTTATGCGCGTTTGTGATGACGGGTAACGGTGCGCCTTCTGTGTATGCGCTGATCGCTGTTTTCTTCTTCATGTCTATCATGTTCCCCACCATTTTTGCGCTGGGCGTAAAAGACCTGGGAAAAAATACCAAGCGGGGCGCTTCCTTCCAGGTAATGTCTATAGTGGGAGGTGCTTCTGTGCCTTATGTAATGGGTATTGTTACCGAATGGCAGTCATTGGCTATTTCCTACGGTATTCCTACTATCTGCTTTTTCATCGTGTTCCTATACGGTTGGAAGGGGTATAAGAGAGTATAACCAGTTATTTCTTTTTCATATATAATCCGCAAAATCATGTAACTTCCTGTAAAAGAGGATACCATGATTTTGCGGACTTTTTTTGCCTATGCTGGTTGGTTCCTATTGATAGCCATCCTGTTTGCCGGCGCTCCGGGCAACGGTGATCCGTCCCTGCAGCTGCATATCACGCATATCATGGGCGCACAGCCGCTGGAAAGAAAACAGGTAACTTATACTAATTCCTCCGGCGAGCCTTTTACGATTAGCCGTTTCCGTTATTTCCTCAGTAATTTTTCCCTGGAAACAGTAGATGGCAAAAGAAGCATCTTGCCCGTATCTTATTTCCTGGTAGATGATGCTATCGACAGTTCTAAAATAATACGGTTAGATAACGTACCCGCCGGGCAATATAAAAGTATTCGTTTTCTTATCGGGGTGGACAGTATCCGCAATGTAAGCGGCGTACAAGCCGGCGCATTGGCAGTGGAATCGGGCATGTTCTGGACCTGGAACAGCGGGTATATTATGGCGCAACTGGAAGGATATTCCCCGGTAATAACTTCTCCCACAAAGGAATTTCTGTTTCATACAGGTGGTTATAAAGCTGCCAACCAGGTATTGAAATATGTGGAGCTTCCCTTCCCGCAGCCATTAACCATAGCCACCGGAAAACAGCCACAGGTGCAACTCAGCGCCGACGTCGCCAAATGGTTTTTACCAGATACCGTGAGCTTCAAACAGGTGGCGGTCATTATGGCGCCAGGGGTGAATGCGCGTAAGGTAGCCAGTAATTACCAGCATATGTTCCGGGTAACGGGTATATCCGACTGATAGCGTACATGAAGCATAAAGCGATATATATCATAGCAGCGTTTTGCGCCTGGCTGGCGTTGGTGCAGGCGGGTGCCCGAAAGCCTCACCGTGGCGAGCCTGCGCCTTATTTTTTGCAGCTGCCATCGCACTTTCCCCGGCCGGTATACGATTTCTCCCGCAATCCGCTTACTAAACCCGGGGTAGCGCTGGGCCGTTTCATGTTTTATGATTACCGCCTGTCGAAAGACAGCACTGTATCCTGTGGCTTTTGCCACCAGCAGTTCGCGGCATTCGGACATTTTGATCATGCGCTGGCGCACGGCGTAGCCGGTCAGCAGGGCACCCGATCCGTACCCACACTATTCAATATGATCTGGCAAAAAGCTTTTATGTGGGATGGGGGTGTGAATCATCTCGAAATACAGCCGCTTACCCCGCTCACCGATCATAATGAAATGGCCATGGACCTGAAAGAGCTGTTGCAGAAAATGCAGGCAGATCCCCAGTATCGTAAAATGTTCAAAGCGGCCTTCGGTTCTCCCGAAATTACCAGTGAACGCATGTTTAAGGCATTTACCCAGTTTATCGCCACTATGGTATCTGCCAATTCCAAATACGATAGCGTTATACAACACTTACCCGGAGCCACCTTTTCAGATGAGGAAAAAGCCGGCTATAGCGTATTCCAGGAGAAATGCGCTGCCTGCCATAAAGAACCACTGTTTACCGATCTAACCTACCGCAGTAACGGGCTTCCCTATCTGCCTGCCCTGAACGATGTAGGTCGTATGAAAATCACCGGTAATACCGACGATAATCTTCGTTTTAAGGTGCCTTCCCTGCGCAATATCCTTAAAAGCGCCCCTTATATGCACGACGGCCGTTTCTTCGATATCTTCCAGGTATTTGACTTCTACGACCACGGTATTAAAGTAACTCCAACCACCGATCCCCTGGTGAAACCAGGTATCCCACTTTCCGATAGAGAAAAAAGGCAGCTTTACTTTTTCCTGAACACACTGACAGATTATTCGTTTTTAAATAATAAGGAATTGAGTGAGGTGTTGATTAATTAGTTGTCTTTTTCAGGTGATATGCTGGTAGTCATATTCCCCTTCCCACTCCTCCAGCAATCCGCTATGTGATCATCTACCATTCCTACTGCCTGCATATACGCATAACAGATAGTAGAGCCCACAAACTTAAAACCCCGTTTCAGCAGGTCCTTACTCATAGCATCGGAGATCGCTGTTTTGGCAGGTACTTCCGCCATTGTTTTAAAGTGGTTGTGGATGGGCTGGTGGTTGACAAATGACCAGATATACTGATCAAAACTGCCGAATTCTTTTTGAACAGCGAGAAAAGCCTTTGCGTTACCAATAACGGAGTTTATTTTAAGGCGGTTGCGGATGATGCCCTCATTGAGCATGAGTTGCGCTACCTTTTTTTCGTCGTACTTCGCTATTTTTTTAGCATCCCAGTTACTGAATGCTTTGCGGTAGTTTTCTCTTTTAGTGAGCACGGTGTACCAGCTAAGTCCCGCCTGGGCCCCCTCCAGGCAAAGCATTTCGAACAGGTGGGTGTCATCATGATGGGGGGTGCCCCATTCCTGGTCGTGGTAGTCCTGGTAAAGCTTGTCTTTACCTGCCCAACCGCAGCGTATTTTTTCTACAGTTCCCATTCTCCTATAATTTGATGTACTTTTTCTTTATAGGACTCAAGGTCGGTAATAGTTTGATGAATGAAGCTATTATTTTCCAGGCTGCCCACTACGGCATTCATTTCTTTTTCGCTTTCATAGGCCAGGCGGCGGAAAGGATTTTTGTAATCTTTTTCGCGGGAGCGTTTTATTTGTATCGTGATCCACTCCATGGTGCGGGTGGTTTCATTCATCCACTCTGCCAGCAGGGCGGGCGTTAAATCTTTCAGCGATACTTCTTTGATATCCAGCAGGGCGGCGATAGCATGTTGCAGCTTATCGGCGGCATAGCCGCTGCCTATTTCTTCATAGGCGGCGTGTAGCTGTGGCCAGCTGCTGATTTTATTCTTCTTGATCTTCGATTTGAGCAGGGTCACCGTATCGGCTTTCATCAGTTGTCCGCCGATATTCAGCCATTCGCCTCTTTTCGCAGTTTTGGCAACAGCCTGTAAAGCCAGGAAGGACGGCTTATTGGCAGCCAGGATATTTTTGATACCGTAGAGTACAATCATCTCCCGGAACACCGGGTAAGCACGGTGCACCTTGAGCAGCTGTACTTCGCGGGAACTGTTTTCAAAGCCGGTAGCGAGGATATGGAGCCTGGATACTTCTTCCTGGTGATGCAGCAACAGTTCTTTCCCCTTTTTGCGTAGATCCTTTTCCGTTAATTCCTTTTTAGGCGTATTTTCCGGGAGGGCATACCAGGCTTTCCCGGTAGCTGTTTCCATAATGGCCAGCGCATGGAACATTTCTTCTACAGAGTCGGGCGCCAGGTAATCGTATTCAATGAGCTGTACTTTATCGGTACGTTTGTCGCGGTCTACATACTTCCAGGAATTGCGGGCAATGGCATACATGTTATGGAGAAACCAATAACCAGGGATTATTTTGAGCCGGTTATCGTGTTCGTCATTTACCACCAGGCTGAACGGAATGGGGATATTCAGTTCAGACATATAGTTACCTTTGGATATCAGCGTGAAGGTGGCAAATTTAGAGTTGTGTTTCAGGCTCACACAGAGTCCCGGCCAGAATCCCCTGCCGGCAATGATTTCGCCGTCAGCCCCGCGGGAATTGTGATTGGAACCGATGGTGGCGCCGGCTGCCATATTGCTTTGCCCCATGATCAGTGCGGCGCAAAGGAACGAGTTATTATGATGTTGCTCGTGTGCCGGGAAAATCAATGAGTTCAATACTTCGCAGCAGGAAATGGTGGCATTGTTGCCCAGGTAGGAGTTGATTAGCCGGGCGCCATACTTGAGCTGGGAATGGGAAGCCATCACAAAGCGAACGGCTTTAACGCCGTAGAATACACGGCATCCATAGCCTACTACACCATTTACCATTTCGCAACCTTCTCCTATCTGGGAAGAGGCGTCGGCGCTGCTGTTGATGGTGAGATTTTTTAACTTGTTGGCTCCTTTTAGATAGGCATCCGTACCAATGGTCACGTCTTTGATCATCTTACAATTCTTGATCACGGTACGATCGCCTACCATGCCGTAATAACCGCGCCTTTTATCGAATTGTTTTTCGGTAAAGTTTTTAAACTGCTGTTGCAGGGCGTCGTCATCGCGGTAGCGGGTCCACAGGTAAGCATCTCCGGGCAGCATGCCATCGAAAGGCATCACGCTTCTTCCACCATTTTCGTTGCAGAGCTCCATCCAGATGCGGCCGTTTTCATTTTCCCCTTCTTTCACAATACCATTCCCGAATTTAGCATAGTCGGTGGTAGCCATTTCATTTACATTGGCTACAATGACTTCGTTGCCCAGTATATAATGCGAAAGATAGTTGACGTTATGTACTACCACATTGTCGCCAAAATCGCAGGCGCAGATGGTACTGTTGTACAGTCCTACCGGCATGCGCAGGTTGTGAAACTCCAGGTAGTACGGCTCCAGCTTACCGATGCGTACCATGCCAAAGAAATGGCAGTGTTGTACCAGTTGCGGGTTAAATTCATCGGATACAAATATGATGTTCCAGTCGTCTGAAGTGTTGTCGTTACGTACCAATGCTTCTACTTCGTAAGCGGTCAGCTTGCGGTACTGGTCTTTCCGGCTCCATTGCTCGTTACGTAAATAATATTCGTCTTTGCCTTTTGGTAACGTGGTTTCAATAAAATTATACCCCAGTTCGGAAAGGGGTTTTTTCTGGATGTTATTCATGGATATAACTTTTAAGAGCTGGGGGCCATTGACTGTCCGCTTCCAACATACCCGTTGAAAACGGATAGGTTGAAAGACGGTCAGCAATGATCAGCAGCAGCTATTCTACTGTCACGGATTTCGCAAGGTTCCTGGGTTTATCAACGTCCAGTCCTTTTAATACGCCTATATGATAAGCCAGTAATTGTAATGGTATAACGGAAATGATAGGGGCTACCATTTCATCGGCAGCAGGCACGAAGATCACATCATCTGCCATAGGCGGAATGGTCTGGTCGCCTTCAGTAACTACGGCGATCACCTTGCCTTTGCGTGCTTTTATTTCCTGGATGTTCGACACTACTTTTTCGTAATAGCTGTCTTTGGTAGCCACTATGACTACCGGCAGCTGGTCATCTACCAGGGCAATAGGGCCATGCTTCATTTCTGCTGCAGGGTATCCTTCCGCGTGGATGTAAGAAATTTCTTTCAGTTTGAGGGCGCCTTCCAGGGCTACCGGGAAATTGTATCCACGGCCCAGGTAAAGGAAGTCGCGGGCATCTTTATACTTATCTGCTATCTGTTTCACCTGGTCGTCGAGTTTCAGTGCCACGGCTACTTTTTCCGGGATTTGGTCCAGTTCGTCCAGCAGGTGTTGAAAACGTTGCGGGGTGATGGTGCCTTTGTCTGCAGCCAGTTTCAGGCCTACCAGGCAAAGCACCGCCAGCTGGGCGGTAAAGGCTTTGGTGCTGGCAACGCCAATTTCAGGGCCTGCATGTGTATAGGCGCCGGCGTGTGATAAACGGGCAATGGAAGACCCTACCACGTTACATACGCCCAGGATGATAGCGCCTTTTTCTTTGGCGCTTTCAATGGCTACCAGGGTATCGGCAGTTTCGCCGGATTGTGATACGGCAATGATTACATCGCCTTCACCCACTACCGGGTTACGGTAACGGAACTCCGACGCGTATTCTACTTCCACCGGGATACGGCACAGCTCTTCAATCATATACTCAGCTACCAGCCCGGCGTGCCAGGAGGTACCACAGGCCACGATGATAATGCGTTTGGCATTGCTGAGCACATCGGCATACTCGCGCATACCGCCCATGGTGAGCGTACCATTTTTAGCATCGAGGCGTCCGCGTAAACTATCGAAGATTGTTTGCGGTTGTTCAAATATTTCTTTCAGCATGAAATGATCATAACCACCTTTTTCAATAGCGGCCAGCTCTATGTCCAGTTGCTGTATGTAAGGCGTTTGCCTTTCATTGGAAATATTTTTCAGGATCAGCTCATCGGCTTTGATAATCGCTATTTCGTAGTCATTCACATATACTACTTCTTTCGTATACTCGATAATGGGAGAAGCATCTGATGCCAGGAAATGTTCTCCTTTACCCACGCCGATAACCAGCGGGCTTCCCTTACGGGCGGCAATCAGGGTATCCGGATTATCTTCATCGATCAATACGATCACGTAAGCGCCTACCACTCTTTTCAAAGCTATGCGCAGGGCTTCTTCGAGTGAACACTGGTTTTGTTTTTTGATCTCTTCAATGAAGTGGAGCAAAACTTCCGTATCGGTATCGCTGAGAAACGTATGTCCCTGTTTGATCAGTTCCTGTTTTAACTGCACATAGTTTTCGATGATGCCATTGTGGATCATGGCCAGTTTACCGTCGCCGGATAAGTGCGGGTGGGCATTCCGGTCGCAGGGCTCTCCATGGGTGGCCCAACGGGTATGCCCGATGGCGATATGACTGTGCATATCTTTGCCTGCCACGAACTCTTCGAGTGCGGCCACTTTATCTTTTCTCTTGTATACCTTCAGGCTGCCGTTAATGAGGGCTACCCCCGCGCTGTCATAGCCGCGGTATTCCAGTCTTTTGAGGCCTTTTAATACTACCGGGTAGGCTTCTCGCTGCCCGATATAAGCTACTATTCCACACATAAGGTTTTTGGATTTGTGCTAAGGTTTATCATTGCAATATCGCATTAATTGTTAAAATCACATCAGGAAATGTGAATATTGTTTAAGTTAAAGATATGGTCTGCGTGCATTCTACGATAGTCCTAAAGTAAAATGAAAAAGGGAATACCGTGAACATGCAGGAGAAAATTAAGATTCCTTAACATTCACCCATATTATTCACTGTATTCCCTTGCTAATTTTTTTTATAGAGATAACTAAATAAAAAAAATTAAAATGCCTTTACGGTTTTAAGAGCGTGCTCTCAAACAACAAAAGTATTCTTTTATATTCATCTGTCCAGCTGCTGGGCGTAATAAATCCGTGGTCTTCTACCGGATATACCGCCAGCTCCCAGTTATTCTTACCTAATTCTATCAATCGTTGCGATAAACGCACGATATCCTGGAAATGCACGTTGGTATCTATCATACCATGACACATCAACAGTTTGCCCCGCAATCCCTCTGCGAAATAAATAGGAGAGGAACGGCGATATGCAATACTGTCCGTAAATGGCTCATTCAGTATATTGCTGGTATAACCGTGGTTATAATGCGCCCAGTCGGTAACAGAGCGCAAAGCCGCACCAGCTGCAAAGGTACCGGGTTGGGTAAACATAGCCATGAGCGTCATAAAGCCACCATAGCTGCCTCCATAAATCCCGATACGCCGGGCATCGACCTGCAATTTTTCTGCCAGATATTTAGCGCCATCTACTTCATCGTCCAGGTCTTTGCCGCCCATATGCCGGTAAATACCGGTACGCCAGTTACGTCCGTAACCCGCGCTGCCACGATAATCCATGTCCAGTACCGTGTATCCTTTATCAGTGAGCAGGTTGTGAAACATATATTCCCGGAAATAGCTGCTCCACCATTTGTGTGCATTTTGCAGGTAACCGGCGCCATGTACAAATATTACTGCTGCTCCATTATTTTTGGCAGGATCGGGTGTATACAGGCGGGCATACACCGGTTGCTGATCGCGGGCCATAAAGGTGATCACCTGCGGATCGCGCCACGGATAGGATTTGAACTCATCCGATTGTCCCAGGCGGGTTACCTGTACCGACGGACTACCCGGGCTATTAGGCTGCAGGTATAGCTCCCAGGGCTTGTTGGAATAAGAATAACGAAACGCTAACCACTTGCCATCCGGAGATACCTGCACTTCGTTGGCGCCAGGCAGCGTGGTAATTCTTTCAGCCCTTCCACCTTGAACAGGCATACGGTAAAACTGTTTTTCTCCCGGGTGTACTTCGTTGGTGGTGAGATAGAAATACTTTTTATCGGGCGATAGCTGCGCGTCCTGTATCTCGTACTGACCGCTGGTCAGTTGTTTCACGTCGCCGTTGTTCACGTTTACCGTGTATAGGTGGGAATAGCCGGTGGCTTCCGATTGAAACCAGGCGGTATTTTCATCTATCCAGCCAATGTTGCCATTGCCCCAATCGATACCCGGACCGCCAATCCAGGCCTCGTCCCGCTGCCGGTTCAATGTTTTCAGGGTACCGGTGGCGGCATCCAGCAATACTATCCAGCGGTCTTTATTGTCCTGGGAGCGCACTTCTGCGATGGCATGGGTGCCCTGGTCAGACCACCAGGGCCCGTTTACCTGTACGTCCCTTACCGCGGGCGTATCCTTTTTCGTATAGTCTTTTACGTAATCCGGCTGATCTTTTATTCCCGGCAGGTCGGTCGTTTTAACCGGAAGCATGGTATCGCGTTGCCGGTCGTATACATAGCTTTCATAGCTGCCCTGCGGCGACCCCACTTTATCGCGGGTGGAGATATCGGTGGTATAGCCGCTGGCCGTCACGAATTCAGGAACGATGGTATTGCGTATGCCGGTAGGCGCCGTATACAGGGTATAGGTAATGAATCGTCCGTCGGGGCTGATACCGATATTATAAAGCGATTTGTTTTGCAGGTACAGGCGGCGCAGGGTTGCCGGCTCATGTGCTCTATTGAAGGCCGTGGCAGCGTCTTTCTTAGCCGTGCGGTCGCGTACAACCTGCATCAGCTCCAGTTGTTGTGCTTTCAGCGTTTGTTCTTCCACGTTACCCACCTTGCGCTCGTCGCGGTCAACCGGCTTACTGCCGTTATCAAAGCTGGTCAGCTGGCTGATCAACCCGCCGGCACGGTCCCACGCAAACAGGTCGTTGTTTTGCTGGAATACCACCTGCTTACCGCCAAAGCTGAACACAGGGCTGTTTTCCGTGGCGGCAGTATTGGTAATACGGGTCACCTTCCCGGTTTTTATCTCCAGTAAATAAATATCTCCCTGGTAGCTATAAGCCAGTAAAGTTTTATCCGTGTTATAGGCGCCGGAGGCCCTGGCCTTGATGAGGGCCCTTTCGGCCGCATCGGTTTTTCGGGGCGTGTTGTTCTTTGTGCTGGCATAGTATAGGGAGTCGCTCAGCTGTTTATCCGGGTTCCAGTCGAAGTACACGGTTTGGTTGTCGGTACCCCAGAAAACATGATCAGGAGAAGTTCCTATCCATTTCGGATCTCGCATCATCTTTTCTACCGTAAGCGGCCCGGCTTGCTGGGCAAAGGTGCTGTTGGCTGAAAAAAAAATAATGGCGGGTATTACCCAATATCTCATAGTGGTTCATTAATTTGTTGGGGAATAAATGTAACAGTTTAATCATAAATTGACATAAGTTTTGGATGGACGTACTGCGGTCATCTGTTTTAAATCCGCTTTATGCGCATAATGCCAATATTGCTTTCCCTCTTGCTATTCATAGCCTGCCAGCCCAAACAACCGGTACGGCAACCCATACCAGTAGCGGAAGACACCACTTTTTTAACCGGCACTTTTTATATCGTACGGCATGCAGAAGAATGCCCGGGTCCGGACTCTGTACTCACCGCTGCCGGCAATGCCCGCGCAGGCGCTTTATACAGGCTGCTAAAGGATTCAGGGCTGAATAAAATTTACACCACGCCCTATAAAAGAGCAGTGGCCACGGCCGACAGTCTACGTATACAGCTGCATCTCGACACCTGTTTTTACCAGGCAGATACCAGTGGGGAGTCTTTTATTTACCAGGTAACCCGGCATGAAGACTGGGGCAAACGTATCCTGGTGGTCGGACATGCGCACACAATCATCCCCCTGCTACGCAGCCTGAAAGTAAGTCCTGCCAGGGATTCTATCCGGGACATGGAGTACGATAAATTATTTATTGTCAGAAAGACTAAGGCGGAAACAACGCTGAAAGAGATCAGCTTTTGATAAGGCGCTAAAAAACGTAAGGCAAAAGCCGGAGGCTTTTACCTTACAATAATATTCCCCTCATAAGGGTATAAGCCACAGAGAAGTAAATCAGTAACCCCGTTACGTCTACCAGGGTAGCTACAAACGGTGCGGAGGAAGTAGCCGGGTCGGCGCCGCATTTTTTAAGTACAAGCGGTAGCATCGATCCGGAAAGGGTACCCCATAACACCACGCCTATCAGCGAAATGCCCACTGTAGCGCCAATCAGCACTGTATGGGCGCCATAAGTATGGAACAGGGTATTCCAGAGCAGGATGCGTATAAAGCCGATACAACCCAATACGCCGCCCAGTAGCAGGCCGGAGAGAATTTCCCGGCGCATGACCCGCCACCAGTCGGTTACGGTAATTTCGCCCAGGGCCATGGCCTGTATAATCAGGGTAGAAGCCTGGGAACCGCTGTTACCTCCACTGGAAATAATGAGAGGTACAAATAGTGCCAGCACTACCGCTTTGGCTATTTCGTCTTCAAAAAATCCCATGGCGGTAGCGGTCAGCATCTCCCCGATAAATAATACTACCAGCCAGCCTACACGTTTTTTTACCAGTTTCAGCAAAGGCATATCGAGATAAGGCTCATCCAGGGCCTCGGTACCACCAATCTTTTGGATATCTTCTGTATGTTCTTCGTTAGCGATCCACAACATATCGTCGATGGTCACAATGCCCAGCAGGATGCCCTGGTCGTCTACTACGGGCAAGGCTACCCGGTTTTCCATCCGGAACACCTGGATGGCTTCTTCCTGGTCATCATTGGCATGCAGGGATACAAACCGGTCGTCCATCAGGGTATGCACTACCGTATCTGTAGATACCAGCAGGAATTCCCGTATCCGGAAGTCATCCAGCAGATGACCTTTTTCATCGATCACATATATTACATCGATCGTTTCACTGTCTTTTCCATATTCCCGGATATAATCCAGTACGCGCTTTACTGTCCACTCTTCCCTGACGGCAATGTAGTCGGGCGTCATGATACGGCCTACGCTGTTTTCCTTGTAGCCCAGGAGCGACAGGGTAATACGTCTTTCTTCGGGATCGAGTAGCTTAATCAGTTCTTTTACCGCCTCGCTAGGCAATTCTTCCAGGAAGGCGGTGCGGTCATCCGCCGGCAGCTCATTCATCAGTTCCGCAATCTTCGCGGCCGACAAAGTACGGATCACATCTTCCTGCAAAGGAAAATCCAGGATGCGGAAAGCCGCTGCCGCTCTGCTGATCGACAGGTTATTGATAATCACATCGGCTTCATCCGGATCTTCGTGAATCAGTTCGGCTATATCCGTTATCAGCTGATCATCCAGGTATACTGACAGCTCGCGGTAATTCTTTTCATCTGTCAGTGTCTGGAATTTTTCCAGTAAAGCTTCATTTTCCATGTACAAATTGCCTCTATCTGCGAAAATAAGTTAAAATAGCACGCTGCCGGGACAGTCGTTATAATAATTCTGATACATGCAGCCGGATATTGCCGCAAATGGTATCCAGGGGCAGGTCGTTGGCATCCCAGCCAAACGGATCCTCAATTTCTTCTGCGATCAGCTCCAGGCTGGCCAATACAAAGAATACGAATACAATCATGGGCACAATCAGGTAGCCCAGGCTGAATACATATCCAAATGGCATGGACATCACATAAAAGAATATAAACTTTTTAATAAATGCGCTGTAGGAAAAGGGGATAGGGGTATTCCTGATCCGCTCACAGGCGCCGCATACATCGGCGAAGCTCTGTAACTCGTTATTGATCACAATCAGCTGATCGCCGCTGATGTTGCCACTACGGTATAGCTCCATGGTTTTGGTCGTGATCTGCAAAGCCAGCTGATTAGGGACATGCTTGCCGGTATCAGCCAGGAAGGCTTCCTGGCCGGGCAGGGCTTCCATCTCGGCGGCTATATAGCTTTTGCGCAAATGGTTCTTGAGGCCGTAGGCAAAATTGGGGATCATTACTTTATAGAACTCCCGGGCTTCGGTATTACCGGCTGGCAATATGGCCTGTAGCTTCATGGCCAGGTTGCGGCTGGAATTGACCAGCGCCCCCCATTGCCGCCTGCCTTCCCACCAACGGTCATACGCCGTATTGGTGCGGAATACCAGCAGCAGCGAAATCACAAAACCCAGCAAACCGTGCATGAGGGATATGTTCTTCACCTCGCTGTTGGCCGATAGCTTCCATACCGACAACTCCAGCCAGGCAATGATGGTGGCATAAACAGCGAGGGCTATAAACATCGGAAACAGCTTTCTCACCGTATCCGCTTTGTGAATACGGAAAATAAACGTAAACCACTCTTTTGGGTTATAATTGATCATATATTCAGGTTCATGAAAGGCAAAAAAAATATTTTCCGGGCCGCAAACCTAAATTTTTTCAACATGATTTTGATAACTTCTTCGTTTAACTTTACTTTACGTCTTCTTATTATCTGAAATAGCGCTATGATAAAGCCGTACTTGTACATTGATAAATCGAAGGGCAGAGGCAGAGGAGTATATACTACCGAAAATATTCCGGCTGGAACAAGAATAGAAACATCCCCCGTACTTGTTCTCTCTAACAGCGATACCGACATTGTGGACCAGACCAGGCTCCATAATTATATCTTTCTCTGGGGACCTAAAGAAACCAAATCCTGCGTGGCACTGGGCTTTTGCTCCATCTATAACCACGACTACCACCCTAACTGTGAGTATGAAATGGATTTTTCTGAAGAAACCATGAGCATCATTACCCTCCGTGAAATCAAAAAAGGAGAAGAACTTTTTATTAACTATAATGGCGATATCACTGATACCTCCCCGCTTTGGTTCGATGTAAAAAAGAAACAAAAAACTAAGTAATTAAAGAAATACGAAAAAATACCCGCCTGCGGCTTTTTTTCGTATTTCTTTTGTAATATTGTATAAGTGCTTATATAAATTGAATTGTATAATCACTTATGTAAATAATAAGATATGTCATTCTATCCATCACTAGGTTATCTCGTCTTTGGCAGCCGCCTTCGCCGGTTGAGCGAATACTTCCTCATGGAAGTAAATAAAGTATATGAACAGGCAGGCATCGCCTTTGACGCCAGCTGGTTCCCCGTATTTTACCTGTTGTCGAAGCAACAGTCCATCCCCATGATCGACATCTCCGAACAGCTGGAAATATCCCATTCCGCCGTTAGCCAGATGGTGACTAACCTGAAAAAGAAAGGACTGCTGAAAACCACTCCCTGCAAAGAGGATGGACGCCGGCAGCTGGTGGCCTTCTCTAAAAAAGGAGAAGAACTACTGCACCAGATACAACCCATATGGGAAGCTATTACCAGTGCCATGAATGAACTGGCCATGGAAAACAAACAAAGTCAGCAGGTATTGGCAGCCATCGCACAAATTGAACAAGCCGTACAGCAAAAGCCGCTGTCAGAAAGGATCAAACAACAACTTTAATACATCATACACCAGAAAATCTTCCTAATATGAGTGACATTTTTAAGTATGGTATTGACCAGCTCACCGTTGCCACCGCCATCGATATTGCGGCCGGCAAAGTGAAAGGAATACTGATACCGGAAGTCATCAACCGTGTACAAACCAGCTTCGGGTATGTACAAACCATCGTGTCCCAACATACCACGGTATACGGTATCAACACCGGCTTTGGCCCGCTCTGTGATACCAAAATATCCGAAGAAGATACCCGCGCGCTCCAGTACAACATCCTGCAAAGCCACAGTGTAGGCGTAGGAAATCCTATCCCGGAAGAAGTGGCCCGTATTATGCTGATCACCAAAGTGCATGCATTGGCACAGGGCTTTTCAGGGGTGGCATTGTCTACCCTGGAACGGATCATCTGGCATATCGATCACCAGGTAACTCCCCTCGTGCCTGAAAAAGGCTCTGTGGGCGCCTCCGGCGACCTGGCGCCATTGTCGCACCTCTTCCTCCCGCTGATCGGACTTGGCCTCGTATGGTACAAAGGGCAGAAAACTGATACCGCCGCCATGATGCAACAGGAAGGCATACAACCCATTGTACTGGGGCCCAAAGAAGGACTGGCACTGATCAACGGTACTCAGTTCATCCTGTCGTTTGCCGTAAAAGCCGTGCAACGCCTGCACAACGCGCTGGAAGCGGCCGATATCATCGGCGCCCTTTCCCTCGAAGGGCTCATGGGCACCGCCAAACCTTTCGATCCCCGCTTACATGCCATCCGTCCTTTCCCTGGTAACCAGCTGGTAGCGCACCGCTTGAAAACATTGCTCGACCATTCTGAAATTATGTCATCGCATGTAGAATGTGGCCGCGTACAGGATCCTTACTCCCTGCGTTGTATGCCACAGGTACATGGCGCCTCCCGCACTGCCTGGCTGCATTTACTCGAACTCACTACCATAGAGTTGAACGCCGTTACCGATAACCCGATTATTTTCAGCGCAGAAGATACTATCAGCGGTGGTAACTTCCACGGACAACCTATGGCCCTTCCCCTGGACTACGCCACCGTAGCGGCTGCGGAGCTGGGCAATATCTCCGACAGGCGTTGTTATATGATGATCGAAGGAAGATATGGCCTGCCTAAACTCCTGATCCAGGACGCCGGGCTTAACTCCGGTTTCATGATCCCCCAATACACCACAGCCGCCCTGGTAACAGAAAACAAAACACTCTGTTTCCCTGCCAGCGCCGATAGTGTACCCACTTCCCTGGGCCAGGAAGACCATGTATCCATGGGATCTATCAGTGGACGAAAACTGAACCAGGTGATCGATAACCTGGAATACATATTGGCTATAGAGTTGCTGTATGCCGCCCAGGCAGTGGATTTCCGCCGGCCATTGAAATCGGGCCCGGTACTGGAAGCCGTGCATCGCTATACCCGCGAACAGGTAACGTTTGCCGCTAAGGACCGCATCTTCGCCAACGATATTGCCGCCCTTCATCATATCATCACCAATCAATCGCTGGTACGCGTAGCCAATGAAGCCGCCACCAGTCATCAACTTAACTTAAACGGAGTTTACAATGACCAGTTTGGACTTTATTAAAACCTACGCAGCCCACCCGCATTATAAGGCCCCACGCGGTACACAGCTGCATGCCAGATCCTGGCAAACAGAAGCGCCCCTGCGCATGTTGCTCAATAACCTGGATGCCGAAGTAGCCGAAAACCCGGATGAACTGGTGGTATACGGTGGTATAGGCCAGGCAGCCCGCAACCGCGAAGCGCTGCAAAAAATTATTGAATCCCTGCTGGTATTGGACGACCATCACTCCCTGCTGGTGCAGTCGGGAAAGCCGGTGGGTATTGTACGCACCCATCCCCAGGCTCCACGCGTAATGCTTGCCAACAGCAACTTGGTTCCCAAATGGGCTACCTGGGAGCATTTCAACGAGTTAAGAGCCAAAGGCCTGATGATGTACGGGCAAATGACTGCCGGTAGCTGGATCTATATTGGTACCCAGGGCATCTTACAAGGTACCTATGAAACCTTTATGGAATGCGGCCGTCAACATTTCAACGGCAGCCTGTCCGGTAAACTACTGGTTACTGCGGGTATCGGTGGTATGGGTGGCGCCCAGCCCCTGGCTGCTACCATGGCGGGCGCTGTATTCATTGGCGCCGACATCGATCCTACCCGTATCCAGAAAAGACTAGATACCCGCTATATCGATCGCATGACTTATTCTTACGAAGAAGCCATCCAATGGGCCAAAGAGGCCCAGGCCAAAGGGCAGGCGCTCTCCATTGGCCTGGTAAGCGATGCCGGTGATATGCTGGAAAGAATGCTGAGAGACAATATCATTCCCGATATCCTCACCGACCAAACTTCGGCCCATGACCCGCTGAATGGTTATGTACCTAATGGCATGACGTTGGCGGCGGCATTGGACCTTCGTAAGCAAGACCCGGCCAGGTACCGCGAATTATCGCTGAAAAGCATGGCTCGTCACGTTGGCTTCATGCTGCAATTACAACAGAAAGGCGCCATTACTTTCGACTATGGTAACAACCTGCGCGAGTTTGCCAGGGAAGGAGGAGAGCCTAACGCTTTTAATTTCCCCGGCTTCACGCCCGCTTATATTCGCCCGTTATTCTGCGAAGGAAAAGGACCCTTCCGCTGGGTAGCCCTCTCCGGCGATCCGGAAGATATTTATACCACCGATCGCGCACTCATGGAAGCATTCCCCGAAAATACCCACCTGATCAACTGGCTGAAACAAGCCCAGGAAAAGGTGGCCTTCCAGGGACTTCCCGCCCGCATTTGCTGGCTGGGCCTCGGTGAGCGCGAAAAGGCCGGCCTTATTTTCAATGAGCTGGTAAGAACAGGGAAAGTGAAAGCGCCGATTGTTATTGGCCGTGATCACCTCGACTGTGGCTCAGTGGCATCCCCTAACCGGGAAACGGAAGCGATGCTCGATGGCTCCGATGCCGTTAGCGACTGGCCATTACTCAACCTCATGGCCAATACCGGCGGCGGCGCTACCTGGGTATCTTTCCATCACGGTGGTGGCGTAGGCATGGGATATTCTCAACATGCCGGAATGGTAGTATTGGCCGATGGTACAGAGCGTGCCGCAGCCTGCCTGAGCCGCGTACTGTTCAATGATCCCGCACTGGGCATTTATCGCCATGCAGATGCCGGTTATGAAAAGGCACAGGAATGGGGAAGAAAGTTTGAAATTTATTAAAAGCAAAAAAAGCTGAAAGCAGAAAGCATAAAGTTGATGGTGTTATATTCGCTTTAATTATTCGCACCAATGGCTTTATGCTTTGTGCTTTCAGCTCAAAAAATAAACCATGAAAACATTACTCGGTCCTTTCGCCCAAATATTACCCATGACAGATCTGTCGCTGAAGGGCGCCCTGCAGGATGAGCAGCTCAAGGTGATAGAAAAAGGAGGCGTGGTGGTGGAAAACGGTAACATTGTTGCGGTGGCAGATTATAAGTCGCTCCTGCAACGATACCCCGACAGTGAAATTGCTTTTATAGATACGCCCATGGTATTACTACCCGGGTTTATCGATTGCCATACCCATATCTGTTATGACGGCACCCGCAGCCGCGACTATGCCATGCGCATTGCCGGGAAAAGCTACCTGGAAATTGCCCGTGCCGGCGGCGGTATCTGGGATTCGGTCACCAAAACGCGTGTAGCCGATCTCGTTACACTTACCGAAAATATAGTCGCCCGGGCCAATCGCCATTTAAAAGAAGGCGTTACCACCATTGAAGTGAAAAGCGGCTACGGTCTCAACGAAGAGAGTGAATTAAAAATGCTGCGCGCCATCCAGCAGGCAGCGCTGCATACAAAAGCTGCATTGGTACCTACTTGCCTGGCCGCGCATATGAAGCCCCGCGACTACAACGATTCGGAAGAAGCTTACCTGCAATGGATCTTACAGGAGCTATTGCCCATACTGAAACAGGAACAGCTGACCCAACGGGTGGATATTTTTATTGAAGAAACAGCTTTTTCTGCCGCTGCTGCTGCCTCCTTTTTGCAAAAGGCCATGCAGCAAGGCTTTGCGGCCACCGTGCATGCCGATCAGTTCAGCGCCGGCGGCGCTGCAGTAGCCGTTAGCGCTGGCGCTTTATCTGCCGATCATCTCGAAGCCAGCACAGAAAAAGAAATCGCTTTACTGGCAAATTCTGATACGGTTGCTGTAGTTTTGCCGGGTGCTTCGCTGGGACTGGGCATGCCCTATGCACCGGCCCGTAAGTTGTTGAACGCTGGCGCTTGTGTTGCCATCGCCAGCGACTGGAACCCCGGATCAGCGCCAATGGGCGACTTGCTGGTGCAGGCTGCCGTGATGAGCGCCGCAGAGAAATTGTCCACAGCAGAAGTCCTGGCCGCATTGACCCTGAGGGCCGCACCGGCCCTGCAGTTACGCAATGCCGGTCAACTAATACCCGGCTATATGGCCGACTTACAGGCTTATCCAACCGCTGATTACAGGGATATCCTCTATTATCAGGGTAAGATGAAACCTGCTATGGTGTGGAAAAAAGGAGAACTAGTATCAATATGATAACAAAGGAAAGCTATCAGCCAACCGCAGCAAATACCTGGACAGGCCGCACCGACGGCACCGAACCGGATTTGCTGCGCTGGCACCAGGTAATAAAAGTAACCAACCTGCTACAGGAACCATTGCCCGCATTATTACCCGGACAGAAAGGGATTGCCCTGCTGGGGTTTGCCTGCGATGAAGGCGTGCGTCGTAATAAAGGCAGGGTAGGCGCCGCAGAAGGCCCGGCGGCACTACGTAAAGCCATCGCCGGTTTCCCTGTTCACTTCAACGCACAAACGATATTGCTGGATGCAGGAGATATCGTATGTGTAAACGGAGAGCTGGAAAATGCACAAACCGTACTCCGCGAAGCCGTGCAAACAATACTGCTTGCCGGCTACCTTCCGGTACTGCTGGGTGGCGGACATGAAATTGCGTATGGTCATGCCAGTGGTATACGCCAGTTCGCGGCACGGCAACAGGTAGGATTCATCAACTTCGACGCACATTTCGATATCCGTATTCCTGACGAACAGGGCGCCAGCTCCGGCACCGGCTTCTGGCAGCTGGCGCAGGATTGCAAACAGGCCGGAACGCCTTTTCATTACCTCGCTCTCGGTATACAGAAACTGGGCAATACCCGACAGTTGTTCAATATCGCCGGGGAAGAGGAAGCTACCTATGTGAGCGCAGACGCTTTCCACCTGAATGATAAAGACACCCTGTTTGCCGCCATTCAGCATTTTCTCAGCCAGGTAGATAAAGTGTACCTCACTACCTGTTTGGACGTATTTGCCGCTCCTTTTGCACCTGGCGTAAGTGCTACGGCCTATAACGGCATTATGCCCGGAGGATTATTTCTACAATGCTATCGTAAAATATTACAAAGTGGAAAGGTGGCAGGGGTCGATATTGCGGAACTGAACCCTTCGCTGGACATCGACAGCCGCACGGCCAAACTGGGGGCTGCCCTCATTTTTGAAACAGTGATGGCCTATTGTGGGGAGTTTAGCTTTTAGCCGCTAGTAGCCAATTTCCATCAACATTTTTATTTGTTTGGAACACTGCAACAGCTGGGCTCTGGTATCTGCTTTTAAGCGTGACTGTAGTTGCCGCACTGGTTCGGGCAATGCTATTTTTTCTTTCCTTAATTGGGTAATGGTGTGGCCTACAAACAACGACAATTCGCTGGTGTCGTGCCATTGCCCCAGCAATTCACCCGCCTTGCCGGTATGTTTGGTCAAGGTGTCGGTGTACGTAGTAGGCAGTACTTCAGCCAGTATGGTCAGCTGGTAATACAGCGACTTTACCTGCTTTCTTACCTCATGCCATTCCGCATGATGTACCCTGCCAGCGGGTAAAATTATCTGCTGATGCTGCTGATAGAGATATTGCCGGAGGGCCTCGGTAGCGGCAGTTTTATCCATTTTTTCAATGGCCTTGCTGAAGCGTTCGGGCAAGGTTTCCAGCTTTTTCAATGAAGTATGTTTGATCGTGTCCTGTAGCAGGTCGATAGCAGTGGTATGTTTCTTTTGTAGCAATAAATGCGCAAACGAAAAGCGCCAGGCAACTTTCTTTTCGTATAGGCGCAGGTGTTTTTCCTGCAGATGCGCATCCCTGGAAGCCCCTCCCACAGACTGTATCAGCCTTGCGGTATGCAGGTGTTTTCCTGCACCGAAAGAATAGTCTGGCAATTGTTTGGCGAGCGCGAAAAATGCCCGGAGTTTTTTTACGCCCACCCGGAGCTGGTGTACAGCATCTGCATCTCCCTGCATTTGTTGCAGGGTGTCGTACGCCGATATCACCGTATCGCACTCTTTACGCAAATACTGATATAATGCGGTAAGTAACATGCTTACTAAAGTTAACATAAAATCCGCCGCAATCCCGGGAAATTCAATATTTTTGCCCAAAATTGTTATGTTATGCAACTAATCCCCAAAGTGGCAGCAGTATTGCTGTTATCTGTATTGTGCCTTCCCGCGGCAGCACAGAAGATTAAACTGGTAGACGGCGATCCGGCCGTATTAAAAGACCAGAAAGAACTCAATGTCGAATTTACGTATGATCACCTGTCTGTTGGTAAAGACAGCGAGGAAGATTATGTGCAGAAGAAAACAGCTGAGTACAATAAGAAAGAGCCAGGTAAAGGCGATACCTGGGCTAAAGCATGGGTAGCCGATCGCGCTTCCCGCTATGAGCCTAAGTTTGATGAGTTGTTTAATGACAACGGAGACATCAAGGCAGGCAGCTTCCCCAATGCGAAGTATACCCTGATCTTTCACACCACTTTCATAGAGCCGGGATTCAATGTAGGCGTGGCCCGCAAAAACTCTTACATTGACGCGGAAGTGCTGATCGTGGAAACAGCCAACAAAGGTAAAACCCTGGCAAAAATATCCGTAGATAATGCTCCTGGCCGTATGATGGGATTCGATTTCGATACTGGTATGCGCATCACAGAGTCGTATGCAGTAGCCGGAAAGAAACTGGCTAAATTCCTGGGTAAATAAGTAGAAAGCAGAAAACAAAAAGCGATTGTAGTGAATGACCAGAGCGAGTAAGTATTTATCCGCTATTTTCATTCGCTACAATAGCTTTTTGCTTTATGCCTTCTGCTATTAAAAAACAATGGTTTTATTGCCATGTAGCAATACCCGGTTTTCCACATGTGCTTTTACCGCCCGGGTCAGTACCTGCCGTTCAATATCCCGTCCCAGCATTACCAGGTCTTCCACGGTATGTTTATGGCTTACCCTGACTACATCCTGCTCTATAATGGGTCCTTCGTCCAGTTCATTGGTTACATAGTGCGCGGTAGCGCCAATCAGTTTAACACCTCTCGTGTAGGCGTTGAGGTAAGGCCGCGCGCCGGCAAACGCAGGCAAAAAGGAGTGGTGGATGTTAATAATCCGTTGTGGATACCTGCCCACGAATTCCGGGGATAATATTTGCATGTACCGGGCCAGTACCGTAAAATCGATCGCATGTTCTTCCAGTAAGCGAATGGCCGCTTGTTCCTGGGCAGCTTTGTTATCAGGGTTTACCGGGAGATAGTGAAACGGGATCCCCATCGCGCGGCAATCATTTTCCAGTTTAGTGTGATTGGAGATTACCAACGGAATTTCTACAGGCAACTCCCCGCTTTTCCATCTCCACAATAATTCCAGCAAACAGTGATCATAGGCAGATACCAGGATAGCCATACGTTTGCGCTGATCACTATAATCGATCTTCCATTCCATATGCAGGGGCGTGGCTACTTCCTCCTGGAAAGTGGCTTCCAGCCTGGCTTTGTCCAGCTCGTCCAAATGGAATTCCATACGCATGAAAAATAAACCCTCCCTGGGATCAGTGCTGTGTTGGCTCGCATCAAGTATATTTGCACCGGATTGGTAAAGAAACCGGGATACCCCGGCAACAATACCGGGCCTGTCGGGACAACAGATCAACAGGCAGGCGGTGATAGGTGTAGTGTGGTTTGACATATAGTTACCAAAATAATAATATTAATACAATCTCCCTTGAAAAAGATAGGACTCATGTCGGATACCCATAGTTACCTGCACCCACAGGTATTCAAATACTTCGAAGAAGTAGATGAAATCTGGCATGCCGGAGATATCGGCAACGTAGAGCTGGCAGATAAACTGGAAGCCTTTAAACCATTCAGGGCCGTTTTCGGCAATATCGACGGTGCGGATATCCGTATACGTTACCCGGAAATATTACGTTTTAACCTGGAAGAAGTAGAGGTGATGATGACACATATTGGTGGCTACCCGGGAAAATATGCCCCAGGTGTCAGGGAGATCTTGAAAAAGCATCCGCCGAAACTCTTTATCTGCGGGCATTCACATATTTTGAAAGTAATGCCCGATCCGGCCCTGCATTTGTTACACATGAACCCGGGCGCCTGCGGCCAGCAGGGCTGGCACAGCGTGAAAACATTATTGCGCTTTCAGCTGGACAGCGGCAATATTCAACAACTGGAAGTGATTGAATTGCCCTGATCATCGTCCTCTTAACCTGCAACTTTATGACGCATCGTATTTTGTTATGCCTGATGATAACTCTTTGTACGGGGACTGTGGCAACACAGGCCCAGGGCAGGTTTCTCCGGTGGCTGAAAACAGACAATGATTCTTCGTATATCGATGAACATACGGAAGATATCACCTTCCGCTTATATGGTTCCCGTAAATTTACCAAGTACGACATTGCCGACCGGAAGCAAAACAAGCATATCCTGTACCGGCCCAATACCCCTTTCAATATTGGTTTTGGTGCCAACTACCGTTTTATTGGCATCAACCTCGGATTTAACCTGCCATTTATCAACCGGCATAATGATAAGTTCGGAGAAACAAAATATATCGATCTGCAATCGCATATTTACCTGCGGAAGCTGGTAATAGATTTTTACGGGCAATCATACAAGGGCTATTATATTGCTAACGCCCAGGGGGTGTTTGGTAAAGAATACGCCCAACAGCATCCTTATCCTCAACGTCCCGACATTAAGAATCTGGGATTAGGACTCAATGCCCAATACATCTTCAATGATAAACGCTTTTCTTACCGGGCTTCTAACCTGCAGAACGAATACCAGAAAAAGAGTGCCGGCTCTTTCCTGCTGGGAGGCGAATTCTTTGTGGGCAGGGTAAAAGGGGATTCCTCCCTGATACCCTCCAATATGACGGATACCCTCTTTTTGCGGGATGAACATTACTACAAAACCGGTATTTCATCATTGGCAGCCAATGCGGGGTATGCCTATACTTTTGTGCTGAAACAACATTTCTTTTTATCAATGTCGCTCACAGCGGGCCTGGGAGGCAATATTACCACCCTATACCTGGAAAATGGGGAGGTAAGCCGTAAAGGTGGGATTCAATTCAGTAATACCGTACGTGCGTCTATTGGTTATAATTCCAGCCGGTATTTTGCCGGTATACATTATGTAGGCATGTCTATTCGTAGTGGCATGTCTATTCCGCACACCTATCAAACTTTTGGTACCGGCAATTTCAGGGTAAGCCTGGTGCGCCGCTTTACCCTGAAGAAGCCGATTTGGAATTAGCTCCGTGCCGGCGTAATCCACTTGGTACCTGCTGGTGGCTGGTATTGTTCCAGCTTTAATAACAGCTCATCGATGTTATCGCTGCATAGCAACATATCCCGGTTAGCTGCGCTGAGGAAGCCCTGCTGGCTCATGTGATGGGATAAGGCAATGAGATTATCATAAAAGCCGTTTACATTTAGCAGGCCGATAGGCTTTTTATGGAGGCCCAGTTGCCCCCAGGTCAGCACTTCAAATAATTCTTCCATCGTGCCAAAGCCACCGGGTAATGCAATCACCCCGTCGCATAATTCGTTCATCTTTGTTTTGCGCTCATGCATAGTATCTACCAGTATCAGTTTGGTAAGACCTCCATGTGCCAGTTCTTTTTGTTGCAGGAAATGAGGTAACACGCCTATCACTTTTCCACCTGCCTGCAGGGCGCCATCCGCCACAGCTCCCATTAGTCCTACTTTTGCGCCGCCATATACCAGGGTGATCTGGCGTTGCCCCAGGGCAGCGCCCAACAGGGTGGCCTGTTGCAGGTATGCCGGGTTGTTTCCGCCACTGGAGCCACAAAAAACCACAATACTTTTCATATCATTCAATTATAAAGTGTCTATTTCCGCCTGGATATTTTGCCGGGCGCGTGTTTCATATAATTTCCTAAAGACAGGCGTATGATAAATGGCTGGCGCCTCAAGGAAATGCCGTAATAATTTTTTTCTGCCGGGTTTATACACCGCGTCAGGATAGATGAGATATTCGGTTCTGATTTGCCTGGCATATTCCTGGTAAATATCCGGAGCAGTACCTAATATAGCCAGGTCAAAGTCCAGGAAATAATCAAGGTCCTGGTTGTTCAGGGTGTTGATATGCGTTTTGGTAGCCAGGATAAACTCGCTGACCACCGTTATTTTTTCTGCCGGGTACTGCAGTTGTTGCAGATATTTTTCTGCTGCTTCTGCACTTCTTTCTTCATTGTCTTTAAATAGGATATTATATACCATATCATGAAAGAAGATGGCAAACAATACTATTTCCGGATCGCTGATGGCCGCTTTATGTGTTTCCAGCAGGGATATCAGCTGACGGATGTGTGCAAGATTGTGATAAGTCTGCTGGGCGCCGGTGTACATCATCGTGAGGTGCTCAAATTGATAATCTACCAGCGACGTATCTGTAGTCAGGTGCTGGTGTAATTGGGTCCAATGGGTCTTTAAGTCGTTATCGGTAAGCATAATCAGGTGCTTTTTGCTGGCACAATTTAAAGGAAAAAATACCGTAAAAAATAAGCGAGGCTGTATCAGTTACTGATACAGCCTCGCTGTTGTATGTTAAAAGCGTTAATTATGCTTTCTTGGCTGCCTGTGCACGGATCACGTTCAGGGCGCCACCTGCTTTAAACCACTCAATCTGTTGTTCATTGTAAGTGTGGTTTACCGGGAATTGCTCTGTGCTGCCATCTTTATGATGCAGTTCAACAGTCAGTTGCTTACCCGGAGCAAAGGTAGTCAGACCCAGGATATCGATGGTATCATCTTCCTGGATTTTATCGTAGTCTTCTTTGTTAGCGAAAGTCAAACCCAGCATACCTTGCTTTTTCAGGTTGGTTTCGTGGATACGGGCAAAAGATTTTACCAGGATAGCACGAACGCCGAGGTGACGTGGCTCCATTGCAGCGTGTTCGCGGCTGGAACCTTCACCATAGTTTTCATCACCCACTACAACAGCACCCAGACCAGCAGCTTTGTAAGCGCGCATAGTAGCTGGAACTGCACCGTATTCGCCAGTCAGCTCGTTCTTAACGGTATCAGTTTTGTCGTTGAATGCGTTTACCGCACCAATCAGCATGTTGTTGGAGATGTTATCCAGGTGACCACGGTATTTCAACCATGGACCCGCCATAGAGATATGGTCGGTAGTACATTTACCTTTTGCTTTGATCAGCAGTTTCAGGCCTTTCAGGTCAGTGCCTTCCCAGGCTGCAAATGGAGCCAGCAGCTGCAAACGATCGGAAGTAGGAGAAACAATTACCTGAACGCCGCTACCATCTTCAGCAGGAGCCTGATAACCGGCATCTTCTACTGCAAAACCTTTCACCGGTAGTTCAAAACCTTTAGGTTCATCCAGCTTCACCTGTTCGCCTTTCTTGTTGGTCAGGGTATCAGTCAGCGGGTTGAAAGTAAGGTCACCAGCGATAGCCAGCGCAGTTACGATTTCAGGAGAAGCAACGAATGCGTGGGTAGAAGCCAGACCATCATTTCTTTTCGCGAAGTTACGGTTGAAAGAAGTGATGATTGAGTTCTTACGGTTTGGATCATCGATGTGACGAGCCCATTGACCGATGCAGGGTCCGCAGGCGTTAGCCAGTACCACACCGCCTACCTGCGAAAAAGTATTCAACAGGCCATCTCTTTCGATGGTAAAACGCACCAGCTCAGAACCCGGTGTGATAGTATATTCAGATTTCATATCCAGTCCTTTGTCGATGGCCTGTTGAGCCAGGGATGCAGAACGGGAGATATCTTCGTAAGAAGAGTTGGTGCAGGAACCGATCAGGGCTACTTCCAGTTTCTCAGGCCAGTTGTTTTCTTTCACTGCCTGTGCAAATTTGGAGATAGGCCATGCCAGATCCGGGGTGAAAGGACCATTTACATAAGGTTCCAGTTCATCCAGGTTGATTTCGATTACCTGGTCATAGTATTTAGCAGGATCAGCGTATATTTCAGCATCCGGACGCAGGTGTTCTTTCACTGCGTCAGCTGCTGCTGCTACTTCCGCTCTGCTGGTTAGTTTCAGGTAGTCTGCCATTTTCTGGTCGTAAGCGAACAGGGAGCAGGTAGCACCGATTTCAGCACCCATGTTACAAATGGTAGCTTTACCGGTTGCGCTGAAGGAATCAGCACCCTCACCGAAGTATTCAACAATAGCACCGGTACCGCCTTTTACAGTCAGGATGCCTGCTACTTTCAGGATAATATCTTTTGCAGAAGTCCAACCACTCATTTTACCGGTCAGTTTCACACCGATCAGCTTTGGCATCTTCAGCTCCCAGGGCAAACCAGCCATCACGTCTACTGCGTCGGCACCGCCCACACCAATAGCCACCATACCCAAACCACCTGCATTAGGAGTGTGAGAGTCGGTACCAATCATCATACCGCCGGGGAATGCATAGTTTTCCAGTACTACCTGGTGGATGATACCCGCACCTGGTTTCCAGAAACCAATACCGTATTTGTCAGAGATAGAAGAAAGGAATGCGTAAACTTCTTTGTTTGTATCGTTAGCAGTCGCCAGATCTTGAACAGCGCCTACTTTAGCTTGTATCAGGTGATCACAGTGTACTGTTGACGGAACCGCAACTTTGTCACGACCAGCGGTCATGAACTGGAGCAACGCCATCTGGGCAGTTGCATCTTGCATCGCTACACGGTCTGGAGCAAAATCTACATAGGATTTGCCTCTTTCAAAAGGTGTAGAAGTAGGTGCGGATAAGTGTGCGTATAAAATCTTTTCGGCCAGGGTGAGCGGACGACCTAACATTTTCCGGGTCGCTTCCACTTTACCCGGTAATGCCGCATACACTCCTTTAATCATGTCAATATCAAACACCATGATAAAAAAAAATTTAAGAGCAGTTAAAAATTGGTTGCAAAATTACACTAAAAACAACAAGTTTTTAAATTAAATACTTAAGAGATACCTACTGTGTATAAACTTTCCGTCCCGGTAGGCTGTCGCCAAACTCCCGCTATACACGGAAAACAGGTGTTGAAAAATTATTAAAAAGTGTTATATTAAATTTATGCGCCCTGCTTACCAGGCAATATCCGGGTATATCAAAACCCCTCCCGGCGGCAAATTGCTGATATTCAGGATGCTAAACCAAGAGAGGGAAGGAGCCTTTTTCAGTTTGTTTTTCCAGCCGGAATTTGATAAATTTGGACTATGAACCGGATTAAAGACTTTGTGGAATGGAAAGCGTTCGGGGTTTGTACCGCTATTGGTGATAAACTGGGAGTTGCCACATCCCGCATACGCTTCTTTTTCATCTATGCCACTTTCCTTACAATGGGTTCCCCCGTCATTGTTTATATGATCCTTGCGTTCTGGGTAAATATGAAAAATTACATCCAGAATGCCAGAAGGAATCCCCTTCGCTATCTCTGATAAATAAATAAGCTAAAGTTATTAGGAATGCTTGTGGACAAGCATTAATACGCTCGTGAAGAAATGTGGGGTGAGGGGAGCGCTATGCTACGCCACATCGCATTAAACAATGCGGCGCCAATGTATTAATAAAAAACGCCGGCCTCACAATACTGCGAGGCCGGCGTTTTTATGTTTATTCCAGGTGGAAATTTGTCATGCCGTAATAGTGGTTCTGAAGTTCGTTCAGTGTGATTGGTGCATTCAGATTCCTGCTTTCATCCCGGTAGTGCAGCTGAAGTAAGGGTTTATGCCCATCTTCAAACATCCTGACTGAGAAAGGCCCTCTTACATATAAACTGCCGCCTGCGGGCGACGAAGCAGTTTCATCTTTGTGAAACTGTAGTTTCAACAAGGTAGCTTCCGTCAAATGAACTGGCAACAGGTTGTCCAGGTCGTACCAATACTCATTTTCATCCGTAGCTACCAACACTTTCTTATCCTCATGGTCTACCTGCAAAATCTTCCCCTCTTTTTCCATGCCTCCATAGTTTGTGATAACGGTATCACCTGATTTTAATTCGTGAATGCTAATCATAGTGAACAGAGTTTTATGTGCTATGAATTTACGGAAAAAAAGCTGAAAGCATCATGCGCTATTTAGCGCACTACCTTACGGATTTCTACCAGTTTTTCCAGCAGTTCTTCCAGCAGATCGAGGCGCAGCATGTTGGCGCCGTCAGATTTTGCTTTGGAAGGGTCGGGGTGTGTTTCTATAAACAGGCCATCAGCGCCGGTAGCAATAGCTGCTTTGGCGATGGTGCTGATCATTTGCGGATTACCGCCGGTTACACCGCTGGTTTGATTAGGCTGCTGCAGGGAGTGGGTACAATCCATTACCACCGGCTCGCCCAGGTGCTTCATAATCGGAATATTGCGGTAGTCAACCACCAGGTCCTGGTAACCGAAAGTAGTACCACGCTCGGTCAGGATAATATGATCATTACCGGCGCCCTTGATTTTTTCTACGGCAAATTTCATGGACTCTCCGCTGAGGAACTGCCCTTTCTTTACATTCACCACCTTACCAGTTTCTGCCGCTGCCAGCAGGATGTCTGTTTGACGGCACAGGAAAGCCGGTATCTGTAATACATCTACATAAGCCGCTGCCATAGCTGCTTCCGCTGCAGAGTGAATATCGGAGGTAACTGGAACGTTAAATGTTTTACCCACTTTTTGCAACAGCTCCAGTCCTTCTACATCGCCAATACCGGTGAAGGAATGTACGCTGGTACGGTTGGCCTTACGGTAAGAAGCTTTGAAGATATAGGGGATCTGTAAACGTTTACAAATCTTCGTTACTTTTTCCGCTACCGTCATCAGGATCTCTTCCTCTTCAATTACACAGGGGCCAGCAATCAGGAAAAAGTTCTCCGGGTTGTATTGCTCTTTAAATAATGCTTTTAAGTGCTTCATATCTTGAAAAAATTGGGTCATTTAATTGAAGGGGCAAAGATAGGCATTATCCGGCAAAGGCATGGGTCGAAAGGAGTGCATTTACCGTAATTGTCATGGTATTGTAATTCAAAACCATGTGCGCTGCTCATTTGTATTTTTATTGTTATCACATTGTCATCCGCTGAGGCGCCGTGAGTGGAAATAGCGACGAACCTGTTAATATTACGGTCCGATTTAAAAAGTAGCTTACAATTATATTTTTGTATGAAGAAAGATAAGATTCTGGTCATTGGCGCCTGTGGACAAATTGGCGTGGAGTTGACGCTGGCCTTAAGAAAGATGTATGGAGATACCAACGTGGTGGCTTCAGATCTGCGGGAAGAGCACGATTTGCTGAAAGGAACAGGCCCCTATGTGTCGCTGGATGTGATGAACAAGGAAATGCTGCATGTACTGGTGATCCGCCATAATATTACCCAGGTTTACCTGCTGGCGGCGATCCTGTCGGCCACCGGTGAAAAAAATCCGTTGCTGGCATGGCATATCAATATGCAAAGCCTGCTGAATGTACTGGATATTGCGAAAGAAGAAAACCTCGACAAAGTATACTGGCCTAGTTCCATCGCAGTATTCGGACCTAACTCTCCGGCGCAGGACACACCACAGCACACGATCATTGAGCCTACTACCATTTATGGTATCAGCAAATTTGCCGGTGAGCGCTGGTGCGAATACTATAACCACCGTTTCGGCGTAGATGTAAGAAGTTTGCGCTACCCCGGCCTGATCAGCTATAAATCAGCGCCAGGCGGCGGTACGACCGATTACGCGATCGAGATTTTCCATGAAGCCAAAGAACATCAGCACTATACCAGCTTCCTTTCTGAAAACACGTACCTCCCAATGATGTACATGCCGGATGCGATCAGGGCTACGATTGAACTGATGGAAGCGGATGCGGCTAAAATCAACGTGCGCTCTGCCTATAATCTTTCGGCAATGAGTTTCTCACCAAAAGAAATAGGTGCAGAAATTAAAAAGCATATTCCCGGGTTTACGATGGCTTATGCGCCGGATTATCGCCAGGAAATTGCAGACGGATGGCCAAACAGTATTGATGATACACTGGCCCGTCAGGATTGGGGCTGGAAACCAGAGTATGATCTGGCCCGCATGACGGAAGATATGCTGAAGAACATTTAGTATATCTGTAAAACAGAAGAAGCAGCTAAGTTATCCCATCTTAGCTGCTTCTTTTTTATGTGAATATGATTAGTCAATAAACCCTACCGCTACCGTGGTGTTGTTAAATTCATCGATGAGGATGAATGCACCATTGGCCGGGTTGTTTTGATAAGCATCTGCAAATATCGGGGCAGCAGTCTTGATAGCAACTTTACCGATATCGTTCAAGCCCATTTCTGTTTTATCTGCTTTCTGCAGGTGGTTGGTAACGTCTGTAATATATTGGATCTGCTGTACTTTTGCTTTCACCCGGTTAACGCCATGCTGCAGTAAATATGTTTTACCATTGGTCAGTTTTTGCTGATCCATCCAGCAGATACTGGCGCTTACTTCTTTCAGTTGCGGCGGTACCTCGGTGGTTTTCACCAGCATGTTACCGCGACTGCTATCTATTTCATCTTCTAGGGTAATCACTACGCTTTCACGTGCATGCGCTACCGTTAGTTGCTTTTCAAATTGCTCAATCGTTTTGATCCGGCTTTTTTGTCCCGATGGTAACGATATCACCTCATCGCCTACATTAAAATGACCGCTGGCCACTTTACCGGCAAAGCCGCGAAAATCATGGTATTCGGTAGTTCTGGGGCGGATCACACTTTGAATCGGGAAGCGGGCGGGATGCTGATTATCTTCATGGTCAAACGATACCTGTTCCAGGTATTCCAGCAGCGTATCGCCCTGGTACCAGCTGATGGTGCCGTTGCGGCTGGCTACATTTTCGCCGTACAGGGACGAAATCGGGATGAATTTTACTTCCTGGCCTTTGAAGGAGGCGTTGCTCAGCATTACCTGGAAATCTTCCACGATCTGGTTAAAGCGGGCTTCGCTGTAATCTACCAGGTCCATTTTATTCACACATACCACCAGGTAAGGGATGCGCAGCAGGTTAGCAATAAAGAAGTGACGGTGGGTTTGCTCCACAATTCCCTTGCGGGCGTCGATCAATATCAGGGATACCTGTGCATTGGAAGCACCTGTTACCATGTTGCGGGTATATTCAATATGCCCGGGGGTGTCTGCAATAATGTATTTGCGGGTAGGCGTAGAAAAATAGATATGCGCCACATCGATGGTGATACCTTGCTCACGCTCGGCTACCAGTCCATCGGTCAGCAGCGACAGATCCGTAAAATCAAGTCCTTTTCTTTTGCTGGCGGCGTGGAGTGCCTCCATTTTATCCTGGGGAATAGAATTGGTATCGTATAATAAACGGCCTATTAAAGTACTTTTACCATCATCTACACTACCGGAAGTGGCTATACGTAAAACCTCCATAATATTTTAGCTTTAAGATGCAGCGGCTTGCCGCTCAAAAAATGTGTTCAGTTAAATGAAAATACCAGGATACTGATTAAAAATATCCTGCCTGCTTTCTCTTTTCCATGGCGGCTTCTGAGCGTTTGTCGTCGATACGCGCACCCCTTTCAGAGATTTTAGCTTCCATGATTTCGGCAATAATATCTTCCAGTTTGTCTGCTTCGGAAAGTACTGCTGCGGTACAGGTCATATCGCCCACGGTACGGAAGCGTACTTTCTGGAGGAAAGGCACCTCATCGGCAGTTGTATTAAGGAAGGAGGAGTAAGGCCAGTAAAGACCATCGCGTTCAATGATTTCTCTTTCATGAGAGAAGTAGATAGATGGTATTTCCAGCTTTTCACGTACAATGTAATTCCATACATCCAGCTCAGTCCAGTTGGAGATCGGGAATACTCGTACGTTTTCGCCTATATTGATTTTTCCGTTGAGGATGTCGAACAGTTCAGGGCGTTGCATTTTAGCGTTCCACTGACCGAATTCATCTCTTACAGAAAATATTCTTTCTTTAGCGCGTGCTTTTTCTTCATCGCGGCGGGCGCCCCCGATGCAGGCATCAAACTTGCCTTCTTCGATGGCATCCAGCAGGGTAACGGTTTGCAGGGCGTTTCTGCTGGCATATTTGCCGGTTTCTTCCTGTACTTTTCCCTGGTCAATACTGTCCTGTACATTTCTTACAATGATATCCAGTCCCAGTGTGTTTACCAGCCAGTCGCGGAAAGCGATGGTTTCAGGGAAGTTGTGGCCGGTATCTACGTGCAGCAGGGAAAAAGGAATTTTACCGGGATAAAAAGCCTTTTGGGCCAGTCTTACGAGGGTGATAGAATCCTTTCCGCCGGAAAACAGGAGCACGGGCTTTTCGAACTGTGCTACCGTTTCGCGGAGTATATAGATGGCTTCATCTTCCAGTGCTTGTGGAAATTCCCAATTGATTTGATTAGTCATAGACTATAAATGATTTATGCTGAATTCTAAAAGCTATACTTGATCACTTTATCCGTGCAGGCCGCATTCTTTGTGCGACTGTTCCCACCACCAACGGCCGGCGCGCGGATGTTCTCCCGGCTCGATGGCGCGTGTACAGGGCGCGCAGCCAATGCTGATGAAGCCTTTATCATGCAGCTTATTGTAGGGAACATGGTACTTTTCCAGGTGAGCCAGTACTTCGTCGTAGCCCCAATGAATCAGCGGATTGTACTTATAAAGGTGGCGTTGTGCGTCCCATTCAAGGGTTTCCATGCCCTGACGGTTGTCAGACTGTTCTGCCCGGAGCCCGGTAATCCACACTTTTACGCCTTCCAGTGCACGGTTGAGTGGCACTACTTTACGGACACCACAACATTCCTTGCGGTTTTCCACCGATTCGTAAAAGCTGTTGGGCCCTTTGGCAGCTACCAGTTTTTCTACGGCAGCTGTTTCGGGATAAAATACTTCTACAGGCTGTTTGTAGCGGGCCATGGTCAGGTCCATTACATCGTATGTTTCCTGGAACAGGCGCCCTGTGTCGAGGGTAAAAACTCTAACCGGCAAATGGTTACGCCAGATAATATCTGCTATTACCTGGTCTTCCTGACCAAAGGAGGTTGAGAAAGCCACAGCCCCGGGGTATTGCTCTACCAGGTACTGTATTGACTCCTCCACCGATTTGTTGGCCAGTGCGGTGGTAATGTCTGTCATGTAGCTCTTCCTTATAAATTGATGTGTGTAGTGCCAGCGAGTGATTATGGTCACTCCCGTAACAAAAATACATAAAACCTATAAAAAAGATAGACTAATAGGGTAAAAAATTATTTCTTTCTTGCAAAGGGGCCATGGGAGAGGAGCCGAATGTTTAAAGCAGAAAGCAAAAAGCTATTAAAACGAATGATGTCAGCGAGTTATTAAAATATTCGCTCATATCATTCGTTTTAATAGCTTTTTGCTTTCTGCTTTAAGCTTTTGCTTAGCTCCGTGTCAGGATATCTTTCAACGTCTTGTTTTCCAATATTTTCAGGGCGGAATCCCTTACTTTTCCCATCACTTCATTCAGGCCGCAAACGGCTTCATCACGGCAATTTTCGCAACGCTCGTAGTAATTGAGGCTCACGCAGGGAAGCAGGGCAATAGGACCATCCAGCAAGCGAATAATCTTAGCTAATGCAATCTCCTTCGGAGGCCGCATCAGGTAGTAGCCACCACCTTTTCCTTTTTTACTGCCGAGAATCCCGGCATTCTTCAATTCCAACAGGATATTTTCCAGGAATTTGATAGAGATATTTTTCTCCTGGGCTATTTCAGAAATAAGGATAGGGCCCTTATCTACATTCTCTGCCAGGTGTACTAAAGCGTGAAAAGCGTATTGTGTTTTTTTTGATAACATACTGACTGATTTGCATCCCTCCCGGATGAACGAATAGTGCAGCGGGCACTTTTTATTATTCCTGTAAAGATAAGCAGTTTTTCGCTAGCAGCCAGTGGGGGCTAAAAGCAGGGATCGGGTGCTACAAACCCAATACCTCCCGCATAGTAAACACACCGGTTTTGCCCTTCAGCCATTCGGCCGCTACTACCGCACCGGCAGCAAATCCTTCCCGGGAATGCGCCGTATGCGTAATGGTAATATCATCGATGGCAGAAGTGTAACTGATAATATGCGTACCCGGCGCCGGATCTATTCTTTTAGAGATGATAGACAGGGTGTCGGGTTGATTGCTTTCTTCATTTACCCACTTGGTTTTGCGCGTTACCGACGACATTACCTGTTCAGCCAGGGAAAGCGCGGTGCCGCTGGGGGCGTCTTTCTTTTGGGTATGGTGAATTTCTTCCATCCACACATTATACTGCGGCTGATGTGCCATCAGTTCAGCCAGCTTTTTATTGACTTCAAAGAAGATATTGACGCCTATGCTGAAGTTGGTGGTATGTAAAAAAGCCTGTTTCTTTTCTTCACACAGTACTTTTATAGCCGGCAATTTATCGAGCCAGCCGGTAGTACCACTTACTACGGGTACATTGGCTTCAAAGCAGGTGATAATATTCTGGTAGGCGGTTTCCGGAACGGTAAATTCAATGGCTACATCTACCCCTGCCAGCTGTTCCTTTGTCAGCGGATGCTGGCTGCTGGTACGGAGTACTATTTCATGCCCTTTCGCAGTAGCAATGGCGTCTATAGCCTTTCCCATTTTCCCATATCCGATGAGCGCTATTTTCATGACCCTTATAGTTGTATGTTAGATGATGGATTGATACATGTGTGATCAGCGACCGGCAAAATACCGGCTTCCTTTGGACTTTTTATTGCCAATGGAAAGATGAATACCGATGCCCAGGGTACGGTTGTTAATCAATGTAGGAGATATCCGCATACTGAGGTCATCAGACATATCGAAATTACGCAGGTGCGCAAACACCGTGGCATCTACGATGTTTAAGCCATAAGCCAGTACAAAAAATAATACGGAATAATCTACATACTGCCGGAACTGATCCCGGTTGAGTTTCAGCGACTCGGTATCGAATTTTACGGTTTCCCCCGTATCATTGGTATCGGGGTTTCCATCTACCCGCAACCGGTAAGCGTCGCGGAACAGTTTGTAGGTCTTCATATTGTCTATAAAGAAATACGTACAGGTACCAATGGCAGCATATACCAGTGGCACTTTCCAGTATTCTCTGTTATAAACCTGCCCAAGGCCCGGCAGTACGGCCGAGTAGAGGGCTGCTTTACGCGGACTATGGGGCAACCTGGAGTCTGGAACGTAAGACGAATCGGTCAGCAACGCTTTATTCGCCTTTTTTACCGTGTCTGTACCTGGTGCAGGAACGGGCCGGATCAGGGTGTCCATGGTTTTGGCAATAGGGCGCAGGGTATCCTGTTGTGCCCGAAGCGGCAAAGCCGCTACCATGGCGAACAAAAGCAGTAAGCAAAAACGTTGTGATAAATGAAGTATTTGTTGAGCCGTGTTAGCCACCGTATATATCTATTTTTTCCAGGATGCTATCCAGTTCTTCGTCCGAATAGAATTCAATCAAAATACTGCCTTTGCCGCTCTTACCCCTGTCCAGTTTTACTTTGGTAGAGAAATGAGAGGAAAGCTTATCCTGGATCTTCTGAAATGCAGGAGGTAACTTTAGTTTAGCAGATGGCTGCTGACGGTTTTTGTCGGTTTGATTAATTCTGCGGGCCAGGTCTTCTGTTTGTCGTACCGACAAACCGGCTTTCAGAATTTCGTTGTAGAGGAAAAGCTGGTTTTCCACATTTTCCACGCCGGTCAATACACGGGCATGTCCCATGCTTAACTGGCCATTTCGTACGGCCACCTGGATATCCGGGGGCAGTTTAAGCAGGCGTATATAGTTGGTAACGGTACTTCTTTCCTTGCCCATACGGTCGGCCACCTGTTCCTGTGTAAGGGTACATTCTTCCATTAACCGTTTGTAGCTCAATCCTACCTCAATCGCGTTGAGGTTTTCGCGTTGGAGATTTTCCAGCAGCGCCAGTTCCAGCAGTTCCTGGTCATTCACCTGGCGAACATAAGCGGGGATATCTTTCAAACCAGCCAGTTTGCTGGCTCTTAAACGCCTTTCACCGGCTATCAGCTGGTATTTCTTACTGTTGACCTTTGATACCGTAATAGGTTGAATAATGTCGTGCAGTTTGATAGACTGGCTCAACTCCTGTAAAGAAACTTCATCAAAGTCGCGACGTGGCTGTTTCGGATTGGTTACAATCAGATCCAGCGGTATGCGTTCAATACCGGTAGCAGCAGCTACTACCTTATCACCCAGGGTACTGGCAGTATGCTTCAGATCTGTATCAATGTTTTGAAGCAGAGAGCGGATGCCCTTACCCAACGCCTCTTTCTTACTTGGATTGGTCATCGTTAATAGCTAGGATTTTGTCTTTGGATTTAATTTTGGTGTAGTTATGTTTTTGCAGGATTTCCTTGGCCAGGTTCAGGTAGTTGATAGCTCCTGTGCTGGCGGCATCATACATAATTACAGATTTACCAAAGCTGGGAGCCTCTCCCAGTTTGGTGTTGCGGTGAATGATGGTGTTAAACACACTTTCTTCAAAATGTTGTTTTACCTCATCCACAACCTGGTTACTCAGGCGCAAACGACCATCGTACATGGTCATCAGGATGCCTTCTATTTCCAGCGCTGTATTTAAGCGGCTTTGTACAATTTTTATCGTATTCAGCAATTTACCCAAACCTTCCAGGGCAAAGAATTCGCATTGTACCGGGATAATCACCGAGTTGGAAGCCACCAGGGCATTTACCGTGATCAGGCCCAGGGAAGGGGAGCAGTCTACAATCACAAAATCATAGTCCGATGCCACGCTATCAATCACCTGTTTCATCACCCGTTCCCGGTTGGGATGGTTGATGAGCTCCAGTTCTGCCCCTACCAGGTCGATATGGGAAGGCAGCACTTTCAGGTTGGGAGTATCTGATTCCAGTACTACATCTTTGGCCTGCACATCGTTCACCATACAGTCGTACAAACTCTGCTGCACATTGCGCAGGTCGAAACCCAGCCCCGTAGTGCTGTTGGCCTGCGGGTCGGCATCTACCAACAGTGTTTTAAATTCCAGCACAGCCAGGCTGCTTGCCAGGTTTATTGCACTTGTAGTTTTTCCTACGCCACCTTTCTGGTTAGCGATTGCGATTATTCTAGCCATTGTGTTGTTTAAAAATTCTAAGGTTATTTATAGGATAAAGGATAAATCAGCTATGATCACTTCCTCCTCAAACCTCTATAGTACTTCCTATTTCAGGAAGTATCAAATCCAGACCAGCATCTCCGAATTGCCCGATTGCTTCAACGGGATCAATTTTTACATAGCCAAAAGTATTGTAATGAACACCCACTATCCTGTCGCATTCTATTAATTCGGCCGCTGCAATGGCATCCGTAATACCCATTGTGAAATTATCACCAATCGGTAATACAGCAAAATCCAGGGTAGCAATAGATGGCACCAGCTCCATATCCAGGGTGAGCGCCGTATCACCGGAATAATAAAAATTTCCTTCTTCCGTCATAAATATAAAGCCCATCGGGTTGCCGCCGTAAGTGCCGTCCGGTAAACTGCTGGAATGCTGTGCTACCACGCATTTTACGGTACCAAACTCAAAAGCCCATTTACCACCGGTATTCATGGGATGCAGCTTTGTCAACCCCTGTTTACCTGCCCAGGTAACAATTTCATAATTGGATACCACGGTAGCCCCGGTGCGCTTTGCCAGGTCAATCAGGTCGGCGGTATGGTCTTCATGCCCATGCGACACAAAAATATAATCCGCCTTTATGGCATGAATGTCTACTTTTTTTGCCAGCTCGTTGTGCGTAATGAAAGGATCAAAAAGAATGTTTTTTCCCTTTATTTCCACTGCAAAACAAGAATGTCCGTAACAAGTATACTTCATAATCAATTCATTTGAATAATACCACCCACCAACGGCGGGCGATAAATCGTCCCGTAACTGGTAATTAATCTACGCCTTATATCTAAAAGTAACGATTAAAAGTAGCTCAATCGGACAAAAATACAACGATTACATAAAAATCGGGTGCTGCAGTATATTTATTTATACACAAACTGTTCGCAGAACAGGCTCCCGTCCTCTGTTAACGGGTTAATTTTTAGCCGGTTTCGGCCTCCGCATGACTAATATATTATTAAAATATTAAAGTTATCTTCGTTAACCGGTCAGCCAGCAAATGTACTGTTTCCCCTAACTTAACAAAAAAAATAAAACATACAATTCTTCTCCTTGTTATTCGTCTATATACTTGCAAGACCTGTTTTAACTTTTTCGACCAGTTTACTTGCGCTAAATTGCTATCTGGTTATAAACTATATTAAAAATTCATAATGCGACCCGGGTTAAACTCTATTATTCTGATTTTTTTTCTACTGTTGTTAGATATTTACGTTTTCCAGGCCATTAGAGCCATGGTCTATATGTCGGCTCCACGGGTCCGGAACATTACCTATACGATTTACTGGTTTATTTCAATCAGCTGCCTCCTGATGGTGGCCCTGTTGCCCTATATCAACTGGCATAGCTGGCCCCCCGTGCTGAAATCCTATCTCATGGCTATTTTTATGGGCCTGGTGGTAGCCAAGCTCCTGGTATCCGTGTTTTTATTGATCGACGACCTCCGGAGAGGGGTGGTATGGATCATCCGCCGATTTTCTGGTAGCACACCGGCTGTGCCGGATGGCAGTGGGGTAGTGAGCGGACTCACCCGCTCTCAGTTCCTGAACCGCCTGGGGCTTATTGCAGGAGGCACCCTCTTTGCATCCCTGGTATATGGGTTTTCCAATAAATACAATTACCGCATACACCGGATTAAAATGGGCTTTAAGCACCTGCCCAACGCTTTCAGGGGCATGCGTATTGTACAGATATCCGATATCCACTCCGGCAGCTTCGCCAACCGCGAGGCCGTACTCAAAGGTATTAAGATGATCAACGATCAAAAGCCCGACCTGGTACTATTTACCGGCGATCTGGTCAACGACCGGGCCGTGGAAATGGCCGATTGGATGGATGTATTCAGGGAGGTAAAAGCACCTATGGGCGTGTATTCTACCCTGGGCAACCACGACTACGGCGATTATTACCCCTGGCCCGATAAAACGCCCAACGGCTATAGCGCTATGCAGCATGCTAACCTGGACCAGGTGAAGGCCTTACATGGGGAGCTGGGATGGAAACTGATGATGAACGAAAATGTAGTACTGGAGCGCGGTGGTGAAAAAATAGCCCTGCTCGGGGTGGAAAACTGGAGTTCCATTAAGCGTTTTCCCCGCTACGGCGACCTGAAACGGGCCTACGAAGGTGTGGCAGATATTCCCTTTAAAATATTGATGTCGCACGACCCCACCCATTGGGATGCACAGGTGCGCCCGGAATATCCCGACATTTCCCTGACCCTCGCCGGCCATACCCACGGTATGCAGTTCGGCGTGGAAATTCCTGGCTTAAAATGGAGCCCGGCGCAGTACTTTTATAAACAGTGGGCCGGATTATATAAGAAAGGCGACCAATTCCTGTACGTTAACCGTGGATTCGGTTTCCTCGGATACCCCGGACGGGTGGGCATATTGCCGGAGATTACAGTGATAGATCTGACCTGATTGCTGGCCGGCCGACAGAAAAGCGCTGTTTAACCCCCTATTCCCCTTATTCACGGGATAGGGGGTGTTAAATACTGAATTACTCTTATCTTGCAGTCAGTACTTTTAAAACATGCGCCTATACTTCTTAACGTTCCTGTTGCTATGTAGCCGTGTTGCAACCGGACAGACTTTAGCAGAGCTGGAGAAACAGCTGGACTCATTGCTGCAGAAGCAGCAAAAGAGCGAAGTGGTGGTGGGCGTTGGGTATGGTAATAATCCTGCTTACGGCAGTAAGGTCACCAACTTTGAGTTGCCAATTGTTTTGAAAACATTTGTAGCTCCCTCTCTGAGTTATTATCATAAAAGCGGTGTATACGCAAGCGTTAGCGCTTATTATCTTTTCAATTCAGATCATCAGCCATGGTTTGAATGGGATCTGACTGCCGGTTATGACTATACGAAAAACAAAGACTTCCTCACTGGCATTTCCTATACCCACTACCTGTTTGCCGATTCCACAGATGTGCCTGCTACACCTATCCGGAATGAAATATTTACTTACTTCTACTATCGCCGCTGGTGGCTGCAACCTGGTGTGAGCCTGGATTACGGCTGGGGAAAGGACGTGTCTGAAGGCATGCACAAAAGAGAAACCCTGCGGGGCAATGATTTCAATACCATCGTATCGGTAAGGCATCCGTTTATATTTTCCAGCGTATTGGGCCGTATGGATGTATTAATGCTCACCCCTTCCGTTAACTTCACGATGGGCACCGCCAACTATTACAGCAATCTTAAGGCATTCCAATATATCACCCGCTCTCCCAAGCTGAGTAAAATAGTAAAGCACCCGGGAAAAGAGCTGAATTTTGAAGATCATACCGAGTTTGCGCCCCGCGCCCTGGATCTTACCCTCAATTTATCGTATTTTATTGGTCGCTTTAACCTGGCTCCCGCCTTCACTGTTTTCAAGCCTTTCACCGGTGTGGATCAGGGGATTATGAGTTACTTCACTGCCCGTATGGCCTACAGTTTTTGATTTTTTTAACAAGTAGCACGGAATTTGTATTTACGGAATTTGTAATTACAAAATAGGGGTAACGTTTCCCTGGGACGTCTATATTTTAACCATTACTAACAATTCAAGATTTATGAAAAAACTGTTTTTCGCCGCAGCGTTGCTGACGATGACCGCCGTAACCGCCGTAAATGCCCAAACCACGAAGTTTCTGCGCTTCGGTATCAAGGGCGGTGCCAACCTTGGAAAGCTTGACGGAACTGGTTTTCAGGATGGGTTTAAATTAGGCTACCACTTGGGAGGTTTCGCTCAACTGAATCTGGTAAAAGGATTCGGAGTACAGGGAGAGGTGATTTTCTCTTCTATCAAAACAGAAACTACCGACAACTTTAGCGACATCTACAAGAATGTAAGTACTTCCGATAACCGCAAAAAAGTAAACCTCAACTACCTTAGCATTCCTTTATTAGCTAACATTGATTTAGGTACCCCGCGCCTGAAACTTCAGGTAGGACCTCAGTTTGGTGCTATGGTCAGCGACAGGAAAGTATTTGGCGCTGCCAATGAGGCTTTCAAAGGTGGTGAAATTTCCGGTGTTGCCGGTTTATGGTTACAACTGCCTATCGTAAACGTAAGTGCCCGCTACATCATCGGCTTCAATGATGTGAAGAATGCAGAAAGCGTTACCAACACCAGCAACTGGAAAAACCAGAGCATTCAGCTGGGTGTAGGGGTAAGCTTCTAAAAGTACCGCAAAGTATAGCTTTCCATAAAAAGCAGCGAAGACAAATGTGTATCACATTTGTCTTCGCTGCTTTTTTGCTAATAGCTGGTTAAGTGGCCTAATAGCGGTCTGCCAGAGCGTCACTTGGCACCAAACTTGACAATGTAGGGGTATCTAAAAAAATGAAGACTTTTGTGGGAGTGTCTGACAGAATGTCTTTTTAAATATCACAGATGAACAAATTTTATTTAGGAAATTCGGAAGATGAAATGGAGTTCATGCCTATTATCCCTTTGAATGAAGATGGGGAGGGACAGGAGGATGAGAAGATTCCCGATGAACTGGCATTATTACCATTACGAAATACAGTATTATTTCCGGGTGTTGTGCTGCCAATTACGGTAGGCCGGGATAAATCTATAAAGGCGGTAAACGATGCATACAAAACCGACAAAGCAATCGGTGTAGTGGCACAAAAGGACAGTACGATAGAAGACCCATCGGTGGCAGATTTGAGTGATGTGGGTACGGTAGCGCGTATTGTGAAGCTGATCAAAATGCCCGATGGAGGTACTACCATTATCATCCAGGGCCGCAAGCGTTTTAAGATAGATGAAATTGTGTCGGAAGATCCTTACTTCAAAGCCAAAATCAATATACTGCACGATGAGGCGGCGGAAGATGATTCCGAATTTGAAGCCTATATTTCTTCCATCAAAGACCTGGCAGGGCAGATTATCCAATTATCTCCCAACCTGCCATCTGAAGCCAGCATTATACTGAAGAATATAGAGAATCCTTCTTTCCTGGTGCACTTTGTTTCTTCCAATCTCAATTCCGACCTGAAGGAAAAGCAACAGTTATTAGAAATCAATAACCTGCGTACGAGGGCTGAATTACTGATGAAATTGCTGCAAACAGAGTTGCAGCTGGCAGAGCTGAAGAATAAAATTACCAATAAAACCAAGGCAGACCTGGACAAGCAGCAGCGGGATTACTTCCTGCAGCAGCAGATGAAGTCGATCAAGGAAGAATTGGGGGGAGATGCCAATGACCGGGAACTGAAGGAGATGAAACGCAAGGCGGAAGAGAAGAAGTGGCCTGCTGCGGCAGCCGAAGCTTTTGCCAAAGGCATTGAGAAACTGGAGCGCATGCATCCCAGCACGCCTGATTACAGCGTGGTATACAATCACCTGGATCTCATGCTGGACTTGCCCTGGAACGAATACACCACGGATAGCTACGATCTGAAAAAGGCCAAGAAAATACTGGACCATGACCATTACGGCATGGAAAAAATCAAGGAACGTATACTGGAATACCTGGCTGTGCTGAAGTTGAAAGGGGATATGAAGTCGCCTATCCTGTGCTTTGTAGGTCCTCCAGGTATTGGTAAAACCTCACTGGGCCGTTCTATTGCCAATGCGGTAGGGCGCAAGTATGTGCGTTTGAGTTTAGGGGGACTGCATGATGAAAGTGAAATCCGCGGTCACCGGAAAACCTATATCGGCGCCATGCCGGGCCGGGTGGTACAGTCGATCCGTAAGATTAAGTCATCTAACCCGGTAATGATCCTGGATGAGATTGATAAAATAGGCAACGATATGCGGGGCGATCCTAGTTCTGCCTTACTGGAAGTACTGGATCCTGAGCAGAACGGCACTTTCTACGATAACTACCTGGAACTGGAGTATGACCTGAGCAAGGTGTTGTTTATAGCCACTGCCAATAATATCAATTCTATTCACCCTGCGCTGCGCGACAGGCTGGAAATTATAGACCTGAGCGGGTATTCTATAGAAGAGAAAGTAGAGATAGCCAAGCGGCACCTGTTGCCTAAGCAGAAAGATGCCCATGGCCTGAAGGATATCAAAGTAAAAATCACCAACCCGGTCATAGAGCAGCTGATTTCAGATTACACCCGGGAGAGCGGGGTACGTGAGTTGGACCGGCAGTTTGCCGCCATTATGCGTAACCTGGCCAAGCAGGTAGCCATGGATAAAGCGTTGCCGGATAGCCTGACAGAGGCCGATTTACAGCGGATATTGGGCAAACCCCGTTATTCCAATGAAATCTATAAAGTGGGTAATCCTCCGGGAGTAGCCGTAGGCCTGGCCTGGACATATGTAGGAGGCGAAATCCTGTTTATCGAAAGCAGCTTGAGCGAAGGAAAAGGAGATCTGAAGCTGACAGGTAACCTGGGGAATGTGATGAAAGAATCTGCTGTGACGGCACTTACTTACCTGCAATCACATGCGGTGGAGCTGAAACTGGATCCAAAGCTGTTTTCAAGCAAAAGTGTACATATACACATACCAGAAGGGGCAGTGCCTAAAGACGGACCGAGTGCAGGTATCACGATGCTGACAGCGTTGGCGTCGGTATTTTCCGGCCGTAAAGTTAAATCGTACCTGGCCATGAGTGGTGAAATTACGTTGCGTGGACAGGTATTACCGGTAGGTGGGCTCAAGGAGAAAATTCTGGCCGCCAAAAGGGCAGGTATCCGGGAAATCATTCTTTGCTGGCAAAATGAGAAGGATATCAAAGACATAAATCCTTCTTATATCAAAGGCATGAAGTTTCATTATGTAAAACAAATGAACCAAGTGCTGGAAATAGCGTTATTAAAGAAGTAAAGGGGCGTAACATTGCCGTCAGTCATGGCGGCAAATTATATATAGTTCATATCGGTTTGTTGTGACCCCGCTATGAACTCATGTTGATTGTTTTAAGGGTTGACAAAACCATTCCGGGGAACCGGAATGGTTTTGTTTTTTTATGCTTAATCTGTTAGTTGTCGCTTGTAGAGTTGGATGGTATTTTCCAGTCCGAAATACAGGGCGTCAGCAACGAGTGCGTGACCGATAGATACTTCTTTCAGCTGGGGAATGTGGAGCTTGAAGAAGCGGAGGTTATCGAGATTCAGGTCATGTCCTGCATTGAGATCCAGGCCAATAGCGGTGGCTTCTTTAGCGGTGTTTTTATAATCGTTGAAGAGCTGCAGGTTTTGCGGTTGTGTACGTGCGTTCGTATACTCTTCGGCGTAAGGGCCGGTGTATAGTTCAATACGGTCGGCTCCTGCGCTTTTAGCGCCTTCCACTTTACTAACATCCGGGTTGAGGAAAATGGATACACGGATGCCGGCTTTTTTCAATGTACCGATTACTTCTCTTAATTGCGATTGATGTGCAATAGTATCCCAGCCGGTGTTAGAGGTGATGGCATCTGGCGGATCTGGTACCAGGGTACACTGGTGTGGTTTCACAGCCAATACCAGGTCCATAAAGTCTTTCGAAGGATAGCCCTCGATATTGAATTCTGTAGTGACCAGTGGTTTCAGGTCTCTCACATCCTGGTATCGAATATGACGTTCATCGGGTCTGGGGTGAACGGTAATGCCATCGGCACCGAAGCGTTCGCAATCTTGTGCCACTTTTAATATATCCGGAAGATTGCCACCGCGGGCATTGCGCAGGGTAGCAAACTTGTTGATGTTTACGCTCAGCTTTGTCATGCTGCAAAAATACTGAAAAAGCAGTAAGCAACCTGTAAAAAGCAGAGGGTATAAAGCATAAAGCGAAAAGCTATTGTGGAGAATGATGAAAGCGAATTTTAAATACTCGCTAAGTTCTTCTCTACAATAGCTTTTCGTTTTATGCTTTTCGCTTTCTGCTATTAGTATCTGTAATAATCAGGTTTGAACGGACCTGCTACAGGAATACCGAGGTATTCAGATTGAGCAGTAGTGAGGATATCCAGTTCCACGCCGATTTTCTTGAGATGTAAGCGGGCTACTTTTTCATCCAGGTGTTTAGGCAGCACGTACACTTCGTTTTTGTAGTTTTCTGAGTGCAGCCACAGTTCCAGCTGAGCCAGTACCTGGTTGGTGAAAGAGTTACTCATTACGAAAGATGGGTGACCGGTAGCGCAACCAAGGTTTACCAGGCGGCCTTCAGCCAGGAGGATAATGTCTTTACCATCGATGGTATATTTATCTACCTGTGGTTTGATTTCTACCTTAGTATTACCGTAGTTTTTATTTAACCAGGCTACATCAATTTCGATATCGAAGTGACCGATATTGGAAACGATGCATTTATCTTTCATCAGTTTGAAGTGTTCGCCAGTGATGATATCGCGGCAACCGGTAGTGGTAACGATGATATCTGCTTCTTTTACGGCGTCGTTCATTTTCTTTACTTCATAACCTTCCATAGCGGCTTGTAATGCGCAGATAGGGTCAATTTCAGTAACGATAACGCGGGCACCTGCACCTCTCAGGGATTCAGCGGAACCTTTACCCACATCTCCGAAACCGGCTACAACAGCTACTTTACCGGCAATCATCACATCAGTAGCGCGACGGATCGCATCTACGCAGGATTCGCGGCAACCGTATTTGTTATCAAATTTAGATTTGGTAACGGAGTCATTGATGTTGATGGCGGGCATTGGTAAAGTACCTGCTTTCATACGCTCGTATAAGCGGTGAACGCCGGTAGTAGTTTCTTCACTCAATCCTTTGATATGCTGGATAAGCTCAGGATACCTGTCGAATACCATGTTGGTGAGGTCGCCACCGTCGTCCAGAATCATATTCAGCGGACGGTCAGGGCTGCCAAAGAACAGGGTTTGTTCAATGCACCAGTCAAATTCTGCTTCATTCAGGCCTTTCCAGGCAAATACAGGGATACCGGCAGCGGCAATAGCAGCGGCGGCGTGGTCCTGTGTGGAGAATATGTTGCAGGAGCTCCAGCGCACTTCAGCACCGAGGTGAGCCAGGGTTTCAATTAAAACAGCTGTTTGGATGGTCATATGCAGACAGCCGGCGATGCGGGCTCCCTGTAATGGTTTGCTGCTACCGTATTCCTCTCTTAAAGACATGAGACCGGGCATTTCTGCTTCTGCCAGTTCAATCTCTTTACGACCCCAGGCCGCCAGAGACATATCTTTTACCTTGTATTCGAGGCTAAAGTCAATGTTTGATTTTGCTATTGTTGACATTCTGAATTCTTTTTTGCAAATCTAGGGTTATTTTAACTTTTAACATAATGATATGACACTGGCTCCTGTCACGGGAAACTTAAATTTTTGTTAACCACTGCGCTCATTTCGCCCCAACATCCTTTGATAATTTAATTTGATTTAATATAAATAATATTATAAATTTGCTAATTAAAATATATGATTTTATATCTAATTGTTTGATAATGTGCCACAGGTGGAAGGGTATATAACAATTATAGAAATCATAAAAAGTGCCCTAAGTGCGCTTGAATATCCCTCTACCCAAAGATTTGAGATATATAGAAAATTGCCGGCGGCTGGTCTTTCAGTTATAACAGAGGAGTAGAATAGTATTAGCGCTGCCGGGAGAGCCAATTAGAGATTCGCATATAGGGTTTTACTAAGGATTGTTTCCACATTTTTTGATTAAAAATCTATATGTATAAATAGAAATTTACGAACTTATATGTTACTCCTTTCCCATCCTATGAAATCGACGAAGCAAGGTATGTCCCTTCGTATCTGCCTGTTTATGAAGAAGGTATGGTACCTGGCGATTATTTTTTCCCTCATTAGCGTTGGAGTATACGCACAGCAATTCCCGATCATTATTAATCCTACCGGGGGAACATCCGCCAACAGTGAACTGAAAATACAGATCAATGCCAACGGTACTTACCAGGTATTCCGGAAGGGGAAAACTGAAACGGGATTTGAAGATTCCAATGACTCTACTACCCTGGGGATAAAAACGGCTTTTAAGATAGAGAACGTTTATACAGGAAACCGTACGATCGATCCGTTGCCAGTAACGTTTTGTGAAGCCTCAGACATTATGGGTACCGGTACCACCGCTGATCCGTTTAAAGTTTGCCTGGTAGGAAAAACATCCTATGCCGACGGTAGCACCGTGGTGAATGATGCCACTGTATTAATGACCATCAGTTACGATCGCTCCAAGACCTATTTTCTCCTTGATTATACTTTTTACAATAACCTGATCGGGCAACAGGTACACCTCTTTTTGAGTGAATACCTGGCAATGCAGGATCCGCTGCCTCCGTCGGGTCCCATAAACGCAAATAATACCTGGGCGGTGAGCTACCGTTTGCCTGTCGGTTCTGCCACTCCCAGTGTAATAGGTTTTTATAGAAGTGCCAGCGGCGACAATAACATGGATCCTGCCGGCACCCCCGGACCACTATCTCATACTTATCATGCTTACAATACTTTCAACTCTTTTTCAGCCGTATCATCATGGGATAGAGAAGCCATCAATGGATTTAACCTGTTGAATAATTTTGATGGTGGTGGAAATAATCCGTCCAATAAAGGGTTGGGGGCTGAAGTGTATATGGGACAAAAACCCGACAATGCCGCGATTGGAACCCGGGTAGCCATTGATTACGAAGACAATACAGCTCCCACACAGATTATCCTCACCGGCGGAGACCCGCTTAGTACTGGTACTCAGCCTATTACACTGTCTTTCGAAAAGGATTCAGTGAGTGGGGCCGAAAACAACAGCGGGAATATTTCTACCGCGGCCATCAATGTAAAAGTAGGAGCGGCCACAGTTATTAAAGCTCCATTATATATTAAAATGGAAGTGGTGCCCCCGGCTGCCGGCGAACAACATGTGGCCCAGCAAGGAACGGACTATCTCTTTACCGGCGCTTATATGATCCCGGCAGGTACTTATGCTGCCAATCAGCTGATTCCGCTGCAGAATATCCGCATTATCGGAAATGATGTGCTGGAATACAACCGGCACATGACCTTCCGCCTGGTACCCATGCCCTGCAACCAGCTGGTAAAAATTTCAGGGAGAACTACCTGTACTTACACCATCGTAGACGATGAGCCAAGAAATATCACCCTGAGCGCACCGGCAAAAATCCTGGAAGGTACCGGCAACAATATGCGGGTAACCTTACCTACCGGTGTATTGGCTTCAGAACCAGCCACCGTAGACCTGACATTAGATGCGGGTACGGTAGCAACTGAATTAAAAGATTTTACGTTTCCTCACCAGGTGACTATTGCCAAAGATTCTAACGGTGTAAATATCCCGGTTGTGGCAGTAAAGGATAGCGTACTGGAAAATGATGAGCTGATAAATTTCAAGGCACAGGCAACTGTAATGGGGCAGGTGCAAACAGCTACCAAATCCCTGTCGATCCAGGATGCTACGCGGTTGGATGCTACCCTTACCACCATCTCCCTAGCAAAAGATGCACCAGCCCTGTTAAAGGAACCATACAATGGACAGGCGGTAGCTACGCTGCCATTTAATGTTACTACCGATATCCCCATCGATATTACACTTACCCGTGACAATGCATCCATCGCTACCGTAGACGACTATACGTTGCCCGGTACGGCGCAGATTCCGGCAGGTGGACATAATGTTTCCATTCCATTTACTATCATAGATGACAGTAAAATAGAAGGTACTGAGTCACTTATTTTAGCTATTACTGCCACAGATCATATAGCAGGGACTACTTATACTGCCGCACCAGATACTACTCAAATACTGGATGCGCAGTTGCCCATGACCGCGCCAATCGTGTTGCATCTTTCAGCCACCTCTATTAATGAAGGAGCATCTGCCAATGTGTGGGCTGAACTGCCAGCAAGCCTGTCCACCCAAATCCCAGTTAAAGTGAAATTTGCCCGTGGAGGATCTTCTACTGCCGCTGCAGGTACTTACGACTTTCCGGTAGATTCGGTGATTATTCCCGCCGGGGCTACCATTTCCAATAAAATCAATATCAACACCACCACCAACCTGGTATTTGATGATACCCGCGACCTGGTACTGGTGGGTTGGACGCCCGATAACGGCATCCTGGTAAAAGACAGCCTGAAGCTGACCATTACCGATGCCACCGATGCTACGCAAAAGAAACTGGTAGTAGCGCCGGTAAGCTATCACCTCAATGAAGATGACAGTACGCGCTTCACCATTGCCTTACCCGCGGGTTACACTTCCGCTAAAGATGTAGTGATCAACCTTGGTGTAGGCGCTGGCACGGAAGCTGCAGCTACTGATTACACCCGTTTGCAAACCAGCATCAAACTGCCTGCTGGTGCCGCTTCTCCGTTTACCACCCAGTATGCGGTCATTGCTACCACGAAAGATAAGATCATAGAAAAAGATGAGCGCCTGGCCATTACGGTAGCTGCAACCGGTTATACGGTATCAGATACAGCGATGATTATCGATGACGTTACCCGCCGAACAGCTGCTAATACGGCGATTACGTATACGCTGCCAGCTACTGGCGTGAATGAAGGCACCACACCTGCGATCAACTTTAATTTGCCAAGTGGCGTTACAACGGAAATACCGATTAAAATATCCTTGCCATCCAATGTGGCTACGGAAACAGCTATCCGCGGAACAGATTATATACTGCCAGCCAGCTTTACCTTTAACAGTGGCGGCAGCGGTACAGCGACGCTGGATGTGAAATCGGATATCCTGGTGGAAGATGTGGAAAAGATCAGCATCACGCCAGCCGCGAGCGACGACTATGGTACGGCTACCTATACCTTTACGCCTGCTTTATTTGCCCTGAATATTAATGACGCGCAATATCCTTTCCCAGCCGGCGACTCTGTACTGCTGACCAGCGTACCGGATACCGTATTGGAAGGAAGTAATGCACAAATCACGGCTACCTTCCCGCATGGCTGGATAGCCGGTAAAGACTGGACGATCACCCTGGCGAAAGATGCGGTGAAATCAACGGCGGCTGATAGTCGCCATGGTACAGTACCTGCGAGCATTACCATCACTAAAGCATCTAACTCCGGTACGGCTACTTCTACGGCGTTTAATACCACAACCAATAATGTATTTGACGATGATGCCGTTCTTGCAATCAATGGTAACGTTGGTAATACCAACATGCCGGCTAAGACTGCCAGTGTGTACATTAAGGATAATACCAACCCTGCCCAAAAGAAACTGGTAGTAGCGCCGGTAAGCTATCACCTCAATGAAGATGACAGTACGCGCTTCACCATTGCCTTACCCGCAGGTTACACTTCCGCTAAAGATGTAGTGATCAACCTGGGTGTAGGCGCTGGCACGGAAGCCGCAGCTACTGATTACACCCGTTTACAAACCAGCATCAAACTGCCTGCTGGTGCAGCCTCTCCGTTTACCACCCAGTATGCGGTCATTGCTACCACGAAAGATAAGATCATAGAAAAAGATGAGCGCCTGGCCATTACGGTAGCTGCAACCGGTTATACGGTATCAGATACAGCGATGATTATCGATGACGTTACCCGCCGAACAGCTGCTAATACGGCGATTACGTATACGCTGCCAGCTACCGGTATAAATGAAGGCACTACACCTGCGATCAACTTTAATTTGCCAAGTGGCGTTACAACGGAAATACCGATTAAAATATCCTTGCCATCCAATGTGGCTACGGAAACGGCTATCCGCGGAACAGATTATATACTGCCAGCCAGTTTTGCCTTTAACAGTGGCGGCAGCGGTACAGCGACGCTGGATGTGAAATCGGATATCCTGGTGGAAGATGTGGAAAAGATCAGCATCACGCCAGCCGCGAGCGACGACTATGGTACGGCTACCTATACCTTTACACCTGCATTATTTGACCTGAATATTAATGACGCGCAATATCCTTTCCCAGCCGGCGACTCTGTACTGCTGACCAGCGTACCGGATACCGTATTGGAAGGAAGTAATGCACAAATCACGGCTACCTTCCCGCATGGCTGGATAGCCGGTAAAGACTGGACGATCACCCTGGCGAAAGATGCGGTGAAATCAACGGCGGCCGATAGTCGCCATGGTACAGTGCCTGCGAGCATTACCATCACTAAAGCATCTAACTCCGGTACGGCCACTTCTACGGCATTTAATACCACAACCAATAATGTATTTGACGATGATGCCGTTCTTGCAATCAATGGTAACGTTGGTAATACCAATATGCCGGCTAAGACTGCCAGTGTGTACATTAAGGATAATACCAACCCTGCCCAAAAGAAACTGGTAGTAGCGCCGGTAAGCTATCACCTCAATGAAGATGACAGTACGCGCTTCACTATTGCCTTACCCGCGGGTTACACTTCCGCTAAAGATGTAGTGATCAACCTGGGTGTAGGCGCTGGCACGGAAGCCGCAGCTACTGATTACACCCGTTTGCAAACCAGCATCAAACTGCCTGCTGGTGCCGCTTCCCCGTTTACCACCCAGTATGCGGTCATTGCTACCACGAAAGATAAGATCATAGAAAAAGATGAGCGCCTGGCCATTACGGTAGCTGCTGCTGGTTATACGGTATCGGATACAGCGATGATTATCGATGACGTTACCCGCCGAACAGCTGCTAATACGGCGATTACGTATACGCTGCCTGCTACCGGTGTAAATGAAGGCACCACACCTACGATCAACTTTAATTTGCCAAGTGGCGTTACAACGGAAATACCGATTAAAATATCCTTGCCATCCAATGTGGCTACGGAAACGGCTATCCGCGGAACAGATTATATACTGCCAGCCAGTTTTGCCTTTAACAGTGGCGGCAGCGGTACAGCGACGCTGGATGTGAAATCGGATATCCTGGTGGAAGATGTGGAAAAGATCAGCATCACGCCAGCCGCGAGCGACGACTATGGTACGGCTACTTATACCTTTACGCCTGCTTTATTTGCCCTGAATATTAATGACGCGCAATATCCTTTCCCAGCCGGCGATTCCGTACTGCTGACCAGCGTGCCTGACAGCATCAACGAAGGTGGTAGCGCAGTTATCACCGCTACTTTCCCGCATGGATGGAAAGCTGGAAAGAACTGGCAGATCAGTTTACAGAAAAACGATCCAGCCTCCACTTTCCCCACAGCGCGCCTGTCTGGATTGCCTACTACGATTACCATCTTGAATAACCAGTCATCCGGCAATAGCAGCGCCATTGCTACTACCGTTAGCCCGCTGTTGGACGACGAAGGAACGATTGTAGTAGATGGTAATAAGGGAAACACTCAAATGCCGGCTACCACTACCGCCATTTATGTAAAAGATATCACGCAACTGCAACCAGGCGCCCGGAAAATTATGCTCACACCGGATGCTACGCTGGTACCAGAAGGCAATAAGGTGATGGTAACCGTATCTACTCCTTATGCCTCTACGAAAGATGTAGCTATTCAACTGGCAGTCGACAACAGTCAGACTATTGCCAGCAACCCCGCAGATTATACGCTGTCTGCTACTTCCTTTGTATTGCCGCATGGCCAAACCACGGCTACTTTTGAACTGTTGCAAACCAAAACCGACCCTGTACTGGAAACAGATGAAACGGTAACCGTCAATGCTACCGTAAATGGTTACACGGTGAACAACCTGCCATTGAAGATTAAAGACCTGACAAGAGCGAATGCTGCGAATCTTCAGTTAAATGTAACCTTCTTCAAATCACCGTTGGTAGAAGGCGACAGTGGGGCTGTGACAATTAGCCTGCCAACCGGCATTACTACCGTTGTACCTATCAATATACAGTTACCACAAACAGGAGGTACTGCAGAGGCAGGACTGGATTATGTATTGCCGGCCAGCGTTACCCTGAGCAATGGCAACAGTGTAGTGACCAGCCTGAAAATTAAAAACGACAATTTCACAGAAGGGCCTGAAACCATTACGCTGTCGCCAGCGGCATCGGACGGTATCAGTAGCTACACCATTGCTATACCTACACTTACCATACAGGACGATCCACGCCAGTACCCATTGCCGGCGCCTGTTGTCATCAACAGCACTTTAGCGGCTATTGATGAGGGTGGTACCGGGGCTTCGCTGAGCGTGCAATTGCCTAATAACCTGCAGGCCGGTAAAGATATTGTGGTACATATTAATAAGGACAATACGTTAAGTACAGCGGTGAATAGCGACCACAATGCGTTACCATCTCCTTATGATATTACTATCAAAAAGGGAAGTAACATAGGAACTAATGCCTTTGTGCTGCAGGCATTAAGTGATAAGATCCTGGAAGATGATGAAACCGTGGTATTTGCAGGTAATATTACAGATCCGGTTTTCAGCGCCAGCGTTGTAAAAGATACCACCATTACCATCAAAGACAGAACACATGATGATCCCACCACCGGCTTTATCCACCTGACGGGTATTACGCCGGGAACACATGTGCTGGAAGGGAATACTTATAAGTTGAATGCGAGCCTGGCGCCTGGCGTTACCTGTGGAAAAGACCTCACCATAACGCTGAATAGGGGTGGTAAGTCTGTGGCCTCCGCAGCTGATTTCGATAACCTGCCGACAACTGTAGTGATTAAAGCAGGCGATCCGGGAGTAGATTTCTCGTTCACTGCCAAGACAGATTTTATACTGGAGCAACCGGAAGCATTGTGGATAGTGGCCGAACCACAACATTTCGTGGGTATGAAAGGCGATTCTATGGCTGTGACCATTGATGACGCTACCAGGCTGGATCCGGAGAACCTGAAAGTAAGCATGCGTATTGACTCATCCATTGTTCATGAAGGCAGTGGCAGTGCAGTTACTATTGGGTTTGCTGCCAGCCAGATTACCTCTTCAGAAGATGTGGTGATCAATATCAATAAAGATATTACTTCTACTGCCGACAATGCTGACTATAGCGGTATCCCGACGCAGGTAGTATTAAAGGCGGGTACGCACAATGAAGCCTACCAGCTGAAGATAACAGATGACCAGGTACTGGAAGGAGATGAGCAGCTGCAATTTGCTGTGCAGCTGGGTACAGCAGGATATACCGTCGTACAACCAGGCATGGTATTAATTCCTGAAACAGGCGATATGCGGGTGTTACTGCATAAAACTGCAGACGCCGCAGAACCAGCCACCAACGGCGCCTACACGCTGAATTTGCCAGGTAACCTGACCGCTGCTTCCGATGTAAAAGTAGTGTTCTATGTAAGCAGTATCATAGGCACTACCAATATTGCACCGATACAAACATCTGCTGTTATACCGGCTGGACAAAATAGTGTATCCGTGCCCGTAAATGTGATCGATAATAAAGTTATTGAGGGAGATGAACAGGTGCGTATATCGCTGATGCTGGCCCAGATGAAGCGGTTTGGTAAAAATATAGCGCTGGATGTGGATGATAAAGACACCGTGGCCTTAACCGTTCACGATGACGAAAGCAATTCAGCTGGTCGCCAGATGGCCATTATCAAAACAGCCGATGCATCTGAACCTGCTACATCGGGCTACTTCCGGGTACAGTTTACAGATACGCAGTTATCCGCCGCCAAAGATGTGAACGTATACTATACCATTGGCGGTACAGCGGTAGCCGATAGCCGTTACCAGAAATTGAGCGGAACCGTATTAATTCCCGCCGGTCAACATGGTGCGGATATTAAGGTAGATCCGATTGACAATAATATTGTTGAGGGAGATGAAAATGTGCAGGTGCAACTGACCACTGTTACCAGCACGATCCAGGGCGTAACCTGGCCATTATCTGCCAACACAGTGGCCGACGTGGTGATTCACGATAACGATACCCTGATGGTAGAAATATCTACGGCTCAAACAACTGTAGCGGAGGGCGCCGCTATACAATTCACACTGCAATCGCCTGCCACTGCGGCGCATGACGTTCCGATCCGGATCCAGATTGCCCAGGATGCTGCCCGTACGTTTATAGCCGGTGAAGGCACGGTGAATGGTAATATCGTTACCGTTAACATGCCGGCGCAGACCAGGCAACATACTTTCACCATCACTACCAGCGATAATGATATCAATGACGACGATGGTTACCTGAAAGCCAGCATCCTGCCATATTTGCCGGCTTCCAGCTCGATGATATATAAACCTGGAGTAAAAGACACAGCCAGGGTGGAAGTAACAGACAATGATCCATTAACACTGGTATTTGCAGCCGATAAGTTCAGCGTGAAAGAAGGTAATATAGGAGAAAATACACCACTGTACTTCAATGTACAACTGAGTCGCAGAAGCTCCCGTCCTATTACCATCAACTACGACTTTGAAGAATCTACCGATGGCGTTTCCTTCCCATTCATGGACTTCAAAGCTACGCCAGGAAAGGACTTCGATAATACGATCAAACAAGCAGTGATAGCGCCGATGCAGACCATCGGGCAGATAGCCGTAAACATTATCGGGGATACCACCTTTGAGCAGAACGAAACATTTATTGTGAAAATGAAGACAGTGACCGTGCCTTCTGGTCAGCATATACCAACGATTGGTAGTCCGGATAAAGCCACCGGCGTTATTCTCAACGATGATGCCATGTGTAAAACCTGCGATACGGATGGAGATGGCCTCACGGATGAACAGGAGGATATCAACAAGAATGGCGATCCGTTTGATGATGATACCGATGGAGATGGTATTCCGAATTTCCTGGACCTGGATTCTGACGGCGATGGCGTGCCTGATTCGGTAAGTAAATACAATCTCGACCAGAACAAGAATATCGACTACCTGGATGGTAAAGATGGTAAGATCCGCGTACATCCGGCTGTTTCGCCAAACAACGATGGACAGGGTAACGATGCGATGTATATCCAGAATATTGAGAAGTATCCGAATAACGAAGTAGTGATATTCAACCGTTGGGGTGGCACTGTATTTAAGCTGAAGAACTATGACAACAAGTCCAATAATTTTAGAGGAAAAGCCAATGCGGGTGGTAATGTAGGAAATGATGTACCGGACGGTTCTTATTTCTACAATATTGAAATAACTACGCCGGAAGGCAAGAAGGAACGCTATACCGGGTTTATAGTCATAAAACGGTAATGGACCAACGAAACAACAATTAATAAGATGTGTTTGACAAAATATTTAAGCTGATACCTATGAATAAGCGTCTTATGAAAGCATTAGGGATTGTGATCTTATGCTGGTGCTGCAGCCTGCAGGCGATAGCTCAGCAGGAACCACTGTACTCGCAGTATATGTTCAATGGTATGGTCATTAACCCTGCTTATCCATCTATGGACGAATCGTCGAGCCTTACGGCAGTGGGCCGCAATCAATGGGTGGGAGTAGATGGTGCGCCTAAAACAGCTACGGCTTCGTTTTACACGCCTATTAAGGCTACCAATACCAGCTTTGGCGTGTCGCTGATGAATGAAAAGATTACCGTCAACTCCCAGACCCAGGTTAATTTCAACGTATCTCAACGGGTAAAGCTGAATGAGAAAATTTACCTGGCGCTGGGGTTGAAAGGAGGAATATCCCAATACCGGGAAGACAATTCTTCCTTATCCACTTCAGATCCCACGTTTGCTCATAACCAGAGTTATATGAAAAGCGATGTAGGGTTTGGGTTTATGATATTTACCGACCGGTTCTTTATCGGTATATCTTCCCCCACTTTCAAAAGTTTCGACTTAGGCAATAGTGTGAATAAAGTGGTAGTGGCTTCGCATTATTATCTTCAGACAGGTTACCTGATCGATATCAATGATGCGGTAAAGCTAAAGCCCAATGTTTTATTAAGGCAGGTAAAGGGAGCGGGGTTACAGTACGACCTGAATGCCAATATCCTGCTAAAGAACATCGTATGGCTGGGTGCTTCCTGGCGTTCGGAAAAAACGATGACCGGCCTGATACAGGTTCAGGCTACCAAGAACCTGCAAATCGGCTACTCTTATGATACGCCGATGCAGTCGAACCTGAAGGGCGCGCAAACGGTATCCCATGAATTAATGGTGAATTATCGTTTCTCCTGGTCGAAGTGGAAAGTGGTAGCGCCGCGATATTTCTAATTTAATCAAATCAAGAATAGTATGCGAAAGTTTAATTTCTATTCCCTCATACTTTTTCTGAGCATTGTTTCCCTGTTTGTTTCCTGTAGTTTCGTAAAGGATCATGTGCAGTTGGGGGGCTTGGGGAGTATGGCTAAAGCAAAGCGTGCAGAACGCCTGTATAAGCGACAGGAATATGCCGGGGCCATCTCACTGTGTAATAGTGTGATCAATAACGGAGCTTCTGAAGAAGTATCACGCCGGGCTAAATTTACCTTGGCCAGGGTGTATTTTGAAACGAGACAGTTTGAAAAAACAATCAGCTTATACGACGAACTGCTCTATAAGCCGGAGAAAGATATCCTGGTGACCGATGTAACCAATTACATCGACCTGTTGAAACGTACCGGGAGGGTAGCCAAGGCGCAACAGCTCAGTGATGTGTATGCCCAAAGCTATAAAGACAATGCCCGGTTTACCAACCTGCAGGCTTCACTGGTAGACTACTACCAGTTCTTTAACCGCGATTCTATGGCCAATATCCGGGTAGACAGTTTGCGGTTAAACTTACCTGGTTACCAATATGGACTGGCCTTATACCAGGATAATATCGTTTTTCTTTCCAACGATTTTAAGCAAAAGGACCAGCAAACCTTCTACACTAACTCCAGGCTGTACCAGATTTCAGAAGACGGTATAGAACCGTTTAATAATAGCCTGAGAGGTGTATTACAGGTAGGTCCGGCCTCTTTTTTTGATAATGGTAAGAAGGTGATTTATACCTCCAACCGGTTTACCGATGTAAAGAATGATAAAAATTCTTACATCAACTATAATAATGGCACCCAGCTATTATCGGCTGTTTACCAGCCGGAGCATGATGTTTGGAGTAAACCGGTACCTGTAAAGCTGGGAAAAAATTCAGCATCTTACTCTTTCCTGCATCCATCAGTTGCACCGAACGGTAAACGTTTGTACTTTGCATCCGATATGCCTGGAGGCTTCGGCGGAACAGACATATACTATGCTGACTGGGATAAGGAGGAAAAGCGGTGGAAAACACCTGTGAATATGGGGCCCCAGGTAAATACCAATGGAAATGAGCTATATCCTTTCGTTATCGGAGAGCAGTTGTTCTTTTCTTCCAATGGCCTTCGTGGCTTTGGTGGGCTGGACATCTTCGTGATCAACATCAAAAAGCCGGAAGAAGGCACCGTGCATTTGCCTTACCCGGTAAATACACAGTTTGATGACCTGAATCCCGTCCTGGACGAAAAGAAGCTATTATTATATTTTACATCAGACCGTTCAGGGGCACATGATAATGATCATATTTATGTGTTAAACCTGAAGAAAAATCCTTTGAAACAACTGGATCTGCCCTATCCCGGCAAGCCAGTAAAAGAAGACGATAGAGTGCCTTATACCATGAACCAGGCGGACAGCCGTCAACAGCTGACTTTAGTAGGTGATAAACGCTATGATAACCAACCTGTGGAACAACAGGTGGTGACTCCTGCTGTAGTGAAGCCAGCCACCGTGGCGGCGGCGGAGCCGGAGCGTAAGGTAACCAACTATGCCAATGATATTGCAGACAGCTCTCCTGAAATGATTCCCTGGCAGAATGCCAGTCCTGCTACCAGCCAAACCGTTACTTCATCTGTAGGCAGCACACCAGCAATGGCACCTGTTTATACCAGCGAGGCCACTTACAGCAGCCCGGAAATGGTTTCCTGGCAACGATCTGCTGGTTACCCGGCCGCCAGTAACGGTAAAGCGTATACGCTGCTCACCGACAGTACTGTAAAAGCGCTGGAAATATTGTGGCGGGTTCCAGGCGTTATCTACTATGATCTTAATTCCTATGTGCCACAGGACCAGGAGTGGCGCAAGATCGATTCTATTTTCAAGGTTTGGAAGGCCAATCCACACAGAATAATACTGGTGAACGGGCATACCGATATTATCGGAACGGAAAAGTACAACCTGTCGCTTTCCCGGAACCGTGCGATGTATATACAGGAATGCCTGCTGAGCAGGGGCGTATATGCGGACAAAGTCAGGATCAATTATTTCGGATCTACCAAACCGGTATGGGTAGCTACCCACTACAGCCTCGCGGGCAACCGGGATGCTTTCATCCAGTTACAGGGAGTGAACAGGCGCTGCGAGATCCGGATTTTATAAACTTTTTATCGGTTATTTTTTAGCGTATATCAAACTAACACAAATGAACAAGATTTCTTCACTAATGCTTTTACTGGCGCTTGGCTCACAAGCCTTCGCACAGGAAATGCCTGTGGTGTTTAACAAGAGCTTCAGTGGTCCCAAGAACCAGTATAAGAAACTGGCTATTGCAGACAACAACGCTATTGTTGCTATCGGCGGGGGAACAGATAATGGGTGTATCACCAAATTGTCTTCCACAGGAAACCTTATTTACAATGCCAAACTGAACAAAGGCGGACTGGTAGCTTACCAGGACATGCTTTTATTACCCAAGAATGAGCTGGTAGCCGTGGGTGGTGGTACCATTGCCTATGGTAATGCCCGCATCACCAAGTTGTCGGCTACCGGGGAAGTAATATTCGACAAAAGCATCGGGAATGGCCAGGGCGGCTATTTTACCCGGGTAATTGTAGACCGTCATGGTAACTACATTACCGTAGGAGTAGATGGCAGCAAGCCTGCACAGGCCCGTATCACCAAAATGACGCCGGATGGCCGCGTAGAATTCGACAAAGGATTTGGCGCCCATAACGTATTTACCAATGTGCTGATAGATGAAGATGAGAACATTGTTGCTGTAGGTGGCGACGTGGGGGATGGACAAGGTAAAGCTTACATGGTGAAAGTAAATGGTAAGGGAGAAAAGCAATTTGAGCTTTCTTTCGGTAAACCAGGCGCTATTTTCGAAAAGATGCTGCTGCTGGAAGATGGTGCTGTACTGGCTATGGGCGGTGGTGCTTATGGAACCGGCAACGCCAGCCGCATTGCTAAAGTAAACGCGGAAGGACAGGTAGTATTTGACAAAGAATACAGCACCGTAGATGGTAAATTCAATGCCATCAAAGTAAATGACCTGGGACAGATTTTTGCCTGTGCAGAAGAAAAAGATAAAGGCCGTATCGTGAAGTTGCGTCCTGATGGAACAGAATTGTTCAACAAGGAAACAGATGCTGCATTATATGCCCTGGAAGTAGGTAAAAATGGTAAAGTAGTAGCCGCTGGAGGTAACATCACCAACAACACCGGTAAGATCGTAAAGTTGCTGCCCGATGGAACTACTGTGGTAGACAAAAACATGGGCTCCGTTTTTCAGCATTTATTACTGACAGAAGACGATGAAATCTGCGTAGTAACCCGGGAAGGCTACCGTATGATCAAAGTAAGTCCCGATGGCGAAATGATGTTCGACAAACAGCTGGGTAAATACGATGCTAAAACATCGCTGGCTTCCCTGCTGATGAGCCCTTCCGGCGAAATCATTGCAGCTGGTGGTGGCGATGAAGATGGCAACCGTATCATTAAGATCAGCCATGGCGTTTCTATCAACGATATCGCTGTATCTGAGCCGCTGAATGGTTTATCCAATGCTACGCTGACCATTACTTTATCCGGATTTTTGAGAAGTAATGGTGTTCGTACACCCGTTAACGTACATTATAAAACCATCCCTCATAAAGGCAGCGCTGGTGCGGCCGATTTCGATGTTACCGAAGGAACTATTTCCTTTGTGCCTTCCGAATTTGCAGCAGGTGCTATTATCTCCAAAAGTATACAGATACCTGTAAAAAGTGATAACCTGTTAGAGGGTAAAGAAGCTTTCCACGTAGAAATACTGGACGCTTCCGACCTTTACCTGACTAAGGCCAAAGGTGAAGTAACGATCCTCGATCAGCCAGCCATGGTGAAGTTTATAGGTGGTAGCAATGGGGCGGAGCCAGGTACTGATGTAGTATTTTCTGCCGGTTTATTTAAGAGAGATAATACGCCCTTGATCAATGCCACTTCCAAGCCCGTTCGCCTGACCTATAAGTTTGGTAATGGTACCGCTTTGCCTGGCGCCGACTTTGTAAGCAGTATTAAAGCGCCTTTCGCGATTGATAGCGGCGCCACTACTGCCAGCCTGAATGTAAAAGTGAAAGACGACAACCGTTTTGAACTGGCTGAAACCGTGGTACTGGTATTGAGCGAAATCAAGGCAGAAAATGAAGCAGTGGTAGGTTACAACGGAGACGTTACCTCTATTTCTGCTTCCCAGTACATACAGGATCAACCGGCCTATATTACCCTGGTTAAACTGACAGATGCCAACGAATCTGCCACTGCCCCGGTAAGTATGTTTAAATGTATCCTGGTAAAAGCTGCTGACCAGTCTGTACAAACCAACTGTACAGGTAGTGATATCAATATCTTCTTCGGTGTTGACTCCACTAGCACCGCTGCCTATGGTAAAGACTATGTTATCATGAATGGCGACATGGTGAAAATTACCGGTGATTGTGCGTTCAGCGAAACGGATATCCAGGTAGCACTGGTAAACGACCGTGTGAAGGAACCCGATGCACAGGTAATTGTGAAGCTGCGTGATGCCACCGCAGCCGGCAATGCAGGGATGCTGAAAATTTCCCCTGAGCTGAAGCTCAACAAAGCCATAGCCGTTATCCACGATGATGATAATGACGAAGGCTCCGTGCTGACAGCCAAATAATAACGGCTTGGATCAATAACCGATATACGCGCTTCAGGCACACCTACATTCCCGCATAGTTTACTATGCGGGATTTTTTTACTGACTAATTGGATTCCTTACCATCTTAATAATAGACTAAAAAGCAGCATCTTTTATATTACAATATAAAAGATGCTGCTTTTTTTATATTGGGGAAATCCGGGATTTGGCGCTACCCGTATATAAGCATAGACAAGTAATTTTGATTTAAAAGAGTTGTGTCTTTTAATGGTTAACTTGGGAATAGCCTGGTATATCCTTACCGGGCTTTTTTATGGCAACGGTTTCCGCATTACATAGTCTTCCATCAGGTAGCCCTTTCCGATGTCTGTATTTTTTTCTTTGTATACGCTGAATCCCTGCTTTTCATAAAAGATTTTTGCTTTATTGAACCGGTTCACATCCAACTCCAGGATGCTGGCTCCGCGGGCCTTTACCTGGTCGGCTACTGTTGACAACAGCATTTTGCCTACGCCTTTTCCCTGGTAGTTAAGGTCGAGATAAATTTTATGCAATTTGAAAATACCGGGCGTATCAGTGGCGCTATAGGAAGCAAAACCGATAGGGTAATTATCGTCTAGCAGGATGATAAACTGGTGTTGCAGGGCGTTGATTTGTTTTTCGAGCGCGGCGGTGCTATACATCATCTCCAGCATATATTCGATTTGTTCGGGGGAGAGGATAGACTGGTAGGTAGGGCGCCAAATCCTGTTGGTGAGGTCCTGTATAACAGGAATATCATTTACCGTTGCTGACGTTATCTGGTACATAGTAGCTGGTGTTATAAGGTGCTGTCTTCTTTCAGTATGTTTTCGATGGTTTGTTCGAGTTGTTCCAGTGGCGTAAACCCCCGGGCACAGAGGTAAAGTTGTTTACCGGTATCAAGGATAGCGGCCGGGAAGCCGGTAATCCCCCAGTTTTGGATTAACTGGAATTCCTGGTGTGTTTCATAGCGGTAATGTTCCTGGTGCAGGCGATCGATGAATTCATCTTCCGGCAGGCTGAATTTTTTTATCAATGTGCAGTAGGTGCTGTCCTGGTTGAGGCTTAGCCCGGAATAATTTAGTGCCACCTGCATATCATGCGCAAAGCTGATGGCGTTTTCGGGTTGGTATTGTTTGAAAACGGTTAACGCGATACTGGGTTTTTCCGAATCCATCATTTCGGCAGAAGGCAGTAATTTTTCCAGGAAGGCGGTGCCGAATTTCACGCCGGTCATGTTTTCCACATTGGTATGTTCCCGTTGGATATAGGCGGCCATGGAGGAAAACGGGTGGCGGTTATCACCGATGATCATTCCCCCGGAGAGGATGTCGAAGGTCATGGTTCCGTTATTGCGTTCCTGTAGCTGTTGTATAACGGGGGTAAATCCGTAGCACCAACCGCACAATGGATCGTAGATATATGTGAGCCTCATGGTGTTTTTTTTCAAAGGTACGGGAAAGCATAAAACGATGAAAGCGAATGGGGCTGTTAGGAGATAGTATCCGCAGCGCTCATTCGCTCTCAGCAATTGACGTCTCTGGCCGTCAGCTTTCTATATGCTGTTGTCCGTGTTCATGTATTTCTTTCGACAGGCGGGCATCCTTTCGTATAGCCCTGATAGATAGCCGTATGGCAAAGATGAGCGTTATCACAGAAGCGCCCATCAGGAAGATATTATTACCGAGAAACAGGAAGAAATCGAAGGTGCCATGGAAGAATATGGCGATTAACAGTCCCCTGAACAGCAGGTCGCTGCTGCGCTGTGGTATAAATTTGGCCAGGCCGGTATAATAGCCCATCAGTATGGCGAAGGTGGCGTGAGCGGGTACAGAAAGGAACATACGTGCCACCCCGGTGCTGAACCCATATTGCGCTACGTAGGCAATATTTTCGAGGGTAGCGAAGCCCATTCCAATCATCACGGCGTATACGATGCCGTCGAGCGGCTCATTGAATGCTTTCTTGGGGTAGGCGTAGAGGAGGAGGACCATGAATTTGGCCAGTTCTTCCGATAATCCCACAATACCATAGGCAAAACCGGCGGTACCCAGTATGGTACCATTGTTTTCGCGCCAGCCCATGACAGCTGCCAGCCCCTGTATTACGAGGGGAAAAACCACGCAGCCCATACCCAGTAAAAAACTTTTTATGAGCAGGCCCGTAGGTTCGCGGTCATATTTATCTATCAGGTAAATAAACAGGCAGATGGCAAAACCAGGAGCCACGGCCAGTGCCAATAGCATCATGGAAGCATATTTTTTTGTTGTCTGCGTTGCTGCAGGTAATTATCCAGCATGTCAACAGTGTAACTGCTTAGATTGTTTGTTTTGGTGATGCCTCCTTTCTGGGCGGCCAGGGCGCCGTAATGAATATCCTTAAATCCGCCGATGCTATGGGCATCGGGATCGATAGAGATGAGCACTTTTTTCTCGAGGGCATAAGGTAACCAGGTCCAGTCGATATCGAGGCGACGTGGGTGTGCATTGAGTTCAATGACTACCTGGTGGGCTGCGCAGGCATCGATAATGGCTTTATGATTGACGGGATATCCGCTTCTGCTGAGGAGCAGGCGACCGGTCATATGTCCGAGTATCGTGGTGTAAGGATTTTCGATGGCTTTCAGCAAACGCGCCATGGCTTTTTCTTCTGTCATTTTGAGATTGGAATGCACAGAAGCAATGACGAGGTCAAATTTTGCCAAAATTTCATCGGGGTAATCGAGGGTGCCGTCGTTGAGGATATCGGCTTCTATGCTCTTAAAAATGCGGAAAGGAGCCAGTTTTTTGTTCAGCGCCTCAATCTCGGTATGTTGGGCAACGATTCTCTCAATAGAGAGGCCATTGGCATAGAAGGCGGAGCGGGAGTGATCGCTGATCACGAGGTATTCGAATCCCTGTGCTTTGGCGGCGAGGGCCATTTCTTCCAGGGAAGATTCACCATCGCTCCAGTTGCTGTGGGAGTGTATAATGCCTTTGATATCGGTGGCGGTAATGACTTCGGGCAGCTGGTGTTCGCGGGCGAGGGACAATTCGTTGTGGCCTTCCCGTAAGAAGGGCGGGATATAATCCATGCCGGCTGCTGAGAAGATGGTTTCTTCCGTGCTGGCGCCGGATAGGAAGGCGGCGCCTCCGGCGGCATTGAATTTATCGATAAAGGCTGCGCTACCGGTAGTAGCAAAGAGCTGGGCGTAAAAGTCGCCGGCGTTGCAGCTATGGGTAATAATTTTCAGTTTTCCATCGAGTTGCCATACCTGGTGTTGACCGTTATCCGTAAGGAGGGAAAATCCGGGCAGGGTGCTGAGGTGCGCCGTGATGGTGGCGGCGGGAGCAGCTATTAAGAATTCGATTTCATCGATGATGATGCTATGGCGGCGGAAGGCTCCGGTAACCGATACGTTGGCCGGCGCCAGTAATTCCTGCAGTTGTTTTTCCAGGTTGTGGCCAATGGTGGCTACTTCTGCATAGAGGAAGCGGTGGCGGTTAGCGAGATAGAATTCGATGTTTTGTTTTACGCTTTCCTGGGTTTTGGCGCCGAAGCCTTTGAGGAGCATGAGGCGGTTTTCGTTACAGGCATAGAGTAATTCTCCCATCGATTCCACTTCCAGTTCTTTCCAGATGGTGGCTATTTTTTTGGGTCCCAGGCCTTTGATCTTCATGATTTCGAGGATGCCGGCGGGGGTTTTTTCCAGGTATTGATTGAGCAGGGGAAATTGTTGGGTATCCAACATTTCGAGGATGCTTTTACCGGTAGATTCCCCGATGCCTTTGATCCGGAATATATCTTCGCGGGAGGTATCTTTGAGTTGGGAGGGCAGTTTTTCTATGGTAAATGCTGCGCTGGCAAAGGATTTGGCTTTAAAGCTATTTTCCCCGTGTATGTCCATGAGTTTAGAGAGCAGGGAGAAGTTATCTGCAATTGAGTAATTGTCCATGTGGTAAATTTAAAGCAGAAAGCTGAAAGCGTAAAGCAAAAAGCTATGATAACCGATGATCTCCAGGAATGATGTAGAGATCGCTATGGTTAATCATTTCAATAGCTTTTTGCTTTACGCTTTCTGCAATAAAAAAGATCCTGGCCATATAGCCAGGATCCTTATAACTACATTTTGTAATTCCGATCTTAGTTAGCCGGAGCTTGAGGTGCAGCTGGAGGAGTTGCAGCAGCTTTTTTAGGAGCAGCTTTCTTCTTAGCAGCAGGTTTCTTAGCAGCAGCTTTCTTTTTAGGAGCAGCTTTCTTAGCAGCGGCTTTTTTAGGAGCAGCTTTCTTAGCAGCGGCTTTCTTAGGAGCAGCTTTCTTTTTAGGAGCGGCTTTCTTAGCAGCAGCTTTTTTAGGAGCGGCTTTCTTAGCAGCAGCTTTTTTAGGAGCGGCTTTCTTAGCAGCAGCTTTTTTAGGAGCAGCTTTCTTAGCAGCAGCTTTTTTAGGAGCAGCTTTCTTAGCAGCAGCTTTTTTAGGAGCGGCTTTCTTAGCAGCAGCTTTTTTAGGAGCGGCTTTCTTAGCAGCAGCTTTTTTTGGTGCAGCTTTCTTAGCAGCTGCTTTTTTAATTGTTGCCATTGTTTTTTGAATTTGGGTTAGTAAAAAAATTGGGTATTAAAAAAAACTTTATGGCTAACACTGATTAGGCTTCTGCCTGAGCAGTGGTGTCAAATGCTTTAACAGAAACGTAAGTCTTGTTTTCGCGACCTTTTCTGAATTCAACCACACCGTCTGTCATTGCGAAAATGGTAAAATCTTTACCAACGCCTACGTTTTGACCGGGATGATAAACTGTACCTCTCTGGCGAACAATGATGTTACCAGAAACTGCAGGTTGACCACCGAAGATTTTTACTCCCAGCCTTTTGCTGTGGGAGTCACGGCCGTTCTTTACACTACCTTCACCTTTTTTATGTGCCATTGTATAGTTACTTTAACTTTGTCTAAAAAAAAATTTAGCTTAAAACGAATTAAGCTATTTCATTGATTTTGATTCTTGTAAAGTGGGTACGGTGACCAACTTTCTTTCTGAAGCCTTTTCTTCTCTTCATTTTGAAAGCGATAACTTTATCACCCTGAACATGAGCCAGAATCTCTGCTTTTACTACTGATTTTACATCAGTGCCTACGGACAGCGTACCAGCATTATCTGTTAACAGTACATCGGAAAACTCCACTTTGTCGCCAATATTTCCTTGTAACTGCTGTACAAAAATTTCCTGGTCTTTTTGTACTTTAAATTGCTGACCTGCGATTTTTACAACTGCAAACATAATTATCCAAAATATAATTTCCGCAAAAGTAACCTTTTGTTTTCTAATAGACAAAGTTTTTCGGTCTTTTTTAATTCACAATGTATAAACATGTGTAGAGAACCGTTTAAAGCTTAATCATTTCAAAGATACATACTTTCTTGAATTTTAAATTATTTTAACAAATTGTGTGAGTGCCTATGGGGCCGTAACTTCCCTATCTTCCTGCTATTCAGCGATCTTACAAAAACAGCCTATCTGCTGTGCAAACCAACGCAATTTTATATACTTTTGTCGTTTACGTGCATTAAAAAACAGATAAGATCGGGGCATTTTTTTTTTCATTGTTTCGTCATTTATTATAAACCGATGCTTTTTCCCGGGAAAAAGCCGGTGACGGCCATGATTAAATAGAAAAATATTCCAATCTTTAGTCTCTCAATCATAAAATAACAGGCATGAAGTTTAAATCACTGCTGGCCAAACCATTTGCTTCTATCGTTCATAATAAGATAAAGAAGGAAATGTTAAGGGCGGTAGAAGATCAGGATGCTATCCTGCAGGAGTTGATAAAGACAGGCAGAAAGACTGAATTCGGAACTGAACATAAGTTTAACGCGGTACAGAACCATGAAGAGTTTAAGCAGGCTGTACCTTTAAGAGATTACGAACAGTTTAAGCCTTATATAGAAAGGATCAAGGAAGGAAAGCAAAATGTACTGTGGAAAGGACAGCCTATCTACCTGGCCAAAACCTCCGGCACTACCAGTGGTGTTAAATATATTCCTATCTCCAAAGAATCGGTTAATAATCATATAGATACAGCCCGTAATGCGTTGCTGAACTATATGGGAGAGACGGGTAACACCGCTTTTGCCGACGGCAAGATGATTTTCTTATCCGGCTCGCCCGAACTGGAAAGGGTGGGAGGCATTCCTACCGGCCGTTTGAGCGGGATTGTGAACCATCATATTCCCCGGTACCTGCGTACCAACCAGCTGCCATCTTACGAAACCAACTGTATCGATGACTGGGAAACCAAGCTGGACAAGATAGTGGAAGAAACTCTGCAGCAGGATATGACCCTGATCAGCGGGATACCACCATGGGTACAGATGTATTTCGACCGATTGATGGAGCGTACCAATGGCAAGCGCATTAAGGAAATTTTCAAGAATTTTGACGTAATGGTGTATGGAGGGGTGAATTTTGAGCCTTACCGGGCCAAGCTCATGGCCTCCATCGGCGCACCCATCCATACGGTGGAAACTTTCCCGGCCTCGGAAGGCTTTTTTGCTTTCCAGGACTCGCAGGAACAGGAAGGGCTGTTGCTCAATACCAACTCCGGGATTTTCTATGAATTTATCCCTGCCAACGAAATTTTTAGTGAACATCCTACCCGACTGTCGCTCAAAGATGTGCAAACAGGTGTAAATTACGCCATGGTGATCAACAACAACGCCGGCTTGTGGGGATATAACCTGGGCGATACGGTGAAGTTTATTTCCACCAACCCATACCGCTTGCTGGTAACCGGGCGTATCAAGCACTTTATATCGGCCTTTGGCGAGCATGTTATCGGGGAGGAAGTGGAACATAGCCTGATGAAGGCGGCCGCAGAAGAAAATGTGCATATTACGGAATTCACCGTGGCGCCGATGGTGCAAACCAATGGTGAATTGCCTTACCACGAGTGGTTTGTAGAGTTTGAGAATATGCCGCAGAACATGGCCGCATTTGCGAAGAAAGTAGATGACAACATGCGTCAGAAGAATATCTATTATGATGATCTGTTGACCGGCAGTATATTACAACCCCTGAAAATAAGGACTGTACGTAAACAGGGCTTTATTGACTATATGAAAGCAATTGGAAAACTGGGAGGCCAGAATAAAGTGCCTCGTTTAAGTAACGACAGGAAGCTGGCAGATGAGCTGGCAGCATATTTACAAAAATAACCGGCGATTCAAGCTGCATTACCAGCTGTTGGGCATGTGCCGACAGCTGATTCTTCATTTTTTGTTAACTGTAAAAAAGTAAATCACCGTAATGAATAAACGAAAGATTGCCATTTTCGGATCCACCGGTTCTATCGGCATACAGGCCCTGGAGGTGATCGCTGCGCATCCCGACAGATTTAGTGTAGAAGTGCTGACCGCTCAGCAGAATGCAGACCTGCTCATAGAGCAGGCGCTGAAATTTAAGCCTAATGCGGTTGTTATAGGCAGTGAAGCAAAGTACAAACAGGTAAAAGACATTTTATTTGATAAAGGCATTAAAGTATTTGCCGGTCCGAAAGCGATGGTAGAAGTAGCCGCCTGGAGTTCGATCGACATGATGCTGGCTGCTATTATGGGATTTGCCGGTCTGGCGCCCACTTTAGCCGCTGTTGAACAGGGTACGCCTGTGGCGCTGGCCAACAAAGAAACACTGGTTGTAGCCGGAGATATTGTGATGGCTACTGCCCGCAGGAAAAATGTGCCTATTATCCCGGTAGATTCTGAGCATTCGGCTATTTTCCAGTGTTTGCTGGGCGAACCGTTTACCAAGGTGGAAAAGGTGATACTCACCGCTTCCGGCGGGCCTTTCCTGGGAAAGAAGCCGAACTTCCTGATCAATGTAAAGAAAGACCATGCACTGCAACATCCCAACTGGACCATGGGCGCTAAAATCACCATCGATTCCGCTACCCTGATGAATAAGGGGCTGGAAATGATTGAAGCTCGCTGGCTGTTTGGACTGGCGCCGGAAAATATTGAGGTGGTGATACATGCCCAATCCATTATTCACTCCATGGTACAGTTTATAGACGGTTCACTGAAAGCCCAGATGGGATTGCCGGATATGAAGTTGCCTATACAATATGCCCTGGGATATCCTGACCGTTTGGCCAATGATTTTCCCCGGTTTTCCTTCAGAAATTATCCATCCCTCACTTTTGAGCAGCCGGATACCAAAACTTTCCGTAACCTCGCTATTGCCACAGATGCCATGCATAAAGGTGGTAATGCTGCCTGCGTGATGAATGCGGCGAATGAGGAAGTGGTCAATGCTTTCCTGAAAAACAGGATAGGCTTCCTGCAAATGACGGAAGTAATTGAAGAAACGCTGGTGAAAATACCATTTATAGCCACCCCTTCCCTGCATGATTATTACGAGTGCGATAATGCTGCACGTGAACACGCCGCATCCCTTATCAATGCTATCGTTATATAACTACCGGTAAAAAATTAACAAAGAGTTTTGCCTGAATATGTATTAAAACTGATATATTAGGCAGATTAAAGCAGAAACAACTAAATGACTACAGAGGTAATATTGGTGAAGGCCGGGCAGTTATTACTGTCACTCTCTATTTTGGTAGTATTGCATGAGTTAGGCCATTTTATCCCGGCCAAGCTGTTCAAAACCAGGGTGGAAAAATTCTATTTGTTCTTTGATCCATGGTTTTCTCTTTTTAAAATTAAAAAGGGGGAAACAGAATATGGTATAGGTTGGCTACCATTGGGAGGATATGTGAAAATATCCGGCATGATAGACGAAAGCATGGATAAGGAGCAGATGGCCAAACCTGCGCAGCCCTGGGAGTTCCGGGCCAAGCCGGCGTGGCAGCGTCTGATCATTATGATAGGAGGGGTAACGGTTAACATTGTACTGGCATTTTTCATCTATGCGATGATGTTGTGGTACTGGGGGGAAACCTATTTACCCACTGCTGCTGCCAAATACGGTGTGGTAACCGATTCACTGGCCCGCAGCATTGGTATGCAGGATGGAGATAAGATCCTGACCATTGACCATCGTACCGTTGAAGCATTTGATGCCATCCCCGGAGATGTGATCCTGCACGAAGCTAAAAGTATCCAGATAGAACGCGACGGAAAAGCGATAGACCTGCCCATCCCGGATGGATTTATCCGTCAGTTGCTGAAGCAGAAGGCTCCTTTTGCTGTACCCCGTTTCCCTTATGTGGCCGACAGTACACAGCCTGGCAGCGCTGCTGCCGCGGTAGGCGTGAAGAAAGGCGACCGGTTGGTAGCCATCAATGGCATAACATTGCCTTATTTCAGTGATTTTGCCAAGGAGATCAAGAAGCATAAGAATGAAGATGTGATCGTGAGTGTAATCCGTGGCAACGATACCCTGAACCTGGCCGCGAAACTGAATGATAAAGGTCAGTTTGGCGTATACCCCAAAGATCCGTTTGAATATAAAACCAAGACCTATACTTTCCTGGAGGCGATCCCGGCAGGTTTTAGCAAGAGCGTAGAAAAGCTGGTGAAGTATGTACAGCAGCTGCGCCTGATCTTTGTTTCGAAGGAAGTGAAGGTAACAGAATCGCTCGGTGGTTTTATGAGCATCGGTAACCTGTTTCCTGAAGTGTGGGACTGGCGTATGTTCTGGGAAATGACGGCTTTCTTATCCATCATCCTGGCATTCATGAATATATTGCCTATTCCGGCCCTGGATGGGGGGCACGTGCTCTTCCTGTTGTACGAGATCATTACCGGCCGTAAGCCCAGCGAGAAATTCCTGGAATATGCCCAGATCTTCGGTATGGTGATCCTGTTTGGCTTACTGTTGTTTGCCAATGGGCTGGACGTCTGGAGAAACCTGGTGAGTAAATTATTTTAAGTAAAAATGGAACATTTGGTGAGATCATGTCATCAAATGTTCCATTTTTTTCTTATCTTTGTAAGCTAAAATACCGGGGATGCCTGGTTTTGACAGCATAGATCTTTGAGAGTGTAAGCATGCCGTGCGTTGGATAATTAGCACGATAATCTGAATACCCAAACTCTAATTGGCGAATCTAACTACGCCATGGCTGCCTAATCAGAGATTAGACACCCATTATAGCCGCCTGGAGTTGTCGCCTTATGCGACTCCCGCCGCTGAATCATCAAACCCATAGGGATAGGTGCTCATGGTTTCTGTGAGTGAGTACTGAAGCTAAACGGATAAGAACGAGGTTGGTTCGTTATGCCCCTGCCGAGTTCCGACAAATCAATGCATAAATAAGCATGTAGAAAGCTTTCGGCGAATATGTTTGGACGCGGGTTCGATTCCCGCCATCTCCACTTTTGAACGGTTCTCACCGATTCTTCAATTTTTAAGCCTTTGGAATTCCAAAGGCTTTTTTGTGCCTAAATCATAAATAACACTGTTTGATGATAGGTGTAACAAATCTATTGACCGCCCCTAACTGTAACGGCTATCAACCAGGTTAGTACGTTATCCTTCCTATTATTCAAAAGACCTGTTGACAGGGTGAGTAGGGGGAGCAAAAAGGATTGATATTAATTGTTTATCCAGACTGCAACCAGACTGCCGCCTCGAACCTTAGTTTTAGTTCATTATTTATTGTTTAACTCAAAAATCTATCTAGCATGAAACACCCAAGTGGACACTACACCTGTTCAGTAATCTGTATTGCATCCTTAATGCTTCTCTTCACTTCCTGCTCAAAGAACGACAAAGAATCGAAAGACTTAACCCCAGCTCCTAATGTTCAGGAGATGACCAATTACCTGGTAAACCAGGGATTTAGTGAACAACAAATTGTATTTGGTAAGGACCGTGTTGTTATCGAAAGCGATATTATCATAACACTCGCTGAACTTGAGCAACGCGTTGCTACCTGGAAGAAGGAGCATCAACCTGGTGTACCTCAAACAGAACAACGGAGAGGCACTTACATTGTAAGCAATGTTTACAACACCAACATTAAGTTTTATATTGATCCTGCGGTGCCTGCCGATTGGAAAACAGCAATTCAGGGAGCTGTAGACAATTGGAACGCCGTGAATGGTACCCGGCTCGGGATGTCTATTGTAGCCAATCAAGCCAGTTCGAATACCCGTATTTTTATGGGTTTTGAAAACGCAAACTGGATCGCGAGAGCCTATTTGCCAGGATCAGCTGGTACACCTGGTGTCAGTGTTGAAATTAATTCCAATTTTAATGGCCTTGCGGCCAACAAAAAGCTGTTTGCAATAACCCATGAATTTGGTCATACAATTGGCTTCCACCACACTAACCAGCTCTCTGGCACATTAATTCCGGGAACTCCCAACGTAGATCCTAACTCCGTGATGAATTCAACGGTGCTCCCATGGAATGGATTTACGGCCGGAGATGTTCTTGCCACGCAGATTTTATATCCGCAATAAAACGCTGATGAGGGCTGATCTTTACGGTTGATGGGAAAATCTTTTCATCGTGTTAACGTCCGCTTTAGCGCTGACTACACCAATGTCTTAGAAAGCATTTGCTTTCTGAGACATTGGTGTAGTCAATAAGTTTCTATCTTACCCTGTCCGGATGGAAATACATCCTGGCGTAATCCAACGTATATGATCCCGGGGTTATCACATACTGTTGTACCAATCCTTTTTCTCCTGCTAATGGCAACTGTATACCGGAAACAGACATTTTGCTTTTGCTTTCATCGTCTTCAAATGCCCATTGATCTATAGTGCCGGTCCTGGTAAAACAGAGGCTGGCAGCATCGTCTACATTAGTTTTGGTATTGAAGTCTGCTCCCGCCAAATAATCTACATAGATCCAGCTGCCAGGTTTTACATTTTTAGCTAAATATGTTCTGTATTCCTTGCCGGTGCTATTATCCATCCTGTAAAGGGATATATCCAGTGGTGTTTCATTATCTGTATAATGAATATAGAAGCCCAGTTTATTGGTAGATATACCTGCGGCGGGTGGCTGTACCTCCATCACTTTACCGTTGATATACAGAAAATTGACAGCAGCCCGGGTATCGCCGGATGGTAAAGGCTTAGTGAAAATAACTTGTTTGGTAACCGTATCGGTTATCACCACTGTTTTTTGTTGATGCTTTTCGGTGTAAGCATATGCAACGTTGAATTCGAATTTTGCTGTTGGCTTAAGCACTTTATCACCCGCATATACAGTGGTATCTATCGTTACCTGGAGCGCATTGGCTGAGCCATTGTACCCATTAATTACCACGTGCATGGCTTTCCGGACATTCTGTTCTTCTTTATTGCAGGCGGTGAAGGTTGCTGATAATATCAATAGCCATAGCATTACCTTTTTATAACTAATAAATTTGCTCATTTCGTTTGTGTTTAGAGTTCTAATTTTTTAGCGAATCTCATGCTGTTACCAACAGGCGCTTCTTCAAATATATATACCCTGGATGCTGCTGTTGAAGCGGCGGGTTTAGGCGCAGTAGTAGCGGTGGCATGCCAGGTATATTCAGATCCTGCTGTATAAAATTCGTTGGTGCCTGCTTTATAAATATAGACGAGAAATAGCACTGCCGTGGGCTGTCCGTTATATACCTGTCCGGTAGTAGAGAACGTTGAAATGGTTACTGGCGCTGAAAATTCATTTGGCTTTACATTTTTGATCCGGGTAATTTCTTCGAAGACTTTTGGTGTAAAGTAGTATTTACCCAGAACAATGTCTACAGGTTCAGCATATTTGGTAACCGTAGGCGTGAACAGGTAGGATATTTTGATTTTATCATTTTCGAATGCAGGTATTTCGGGCATTTTGCTGACCTGCCCGTTGAAATAAAAGAATTCGATATTCGCAGGGCTGTCTTCCTTTTTTAGCGCTTTGTTCATGACCGTTTTGCCGGTACCGGTTTCTGTGATACTTAGTTGTAAGGTAGACTGACCCGCAGGAATGATACAGCCTCTCGTAGCGTCAAACTTCCCGGGGGCCGCGTCGGTAACGGGGAAGGTGTCGAGTTTGATGGCTAATGTTTCGTTGCTCGCGTTGTAACCTTTCACCGTTACCGCCAGCATATTATCCTCGTATAGGAAATCGTGGTTCTGTTTACTGCAGGCCAGCAGTGTTGTCAGTAAAGTTCCTGTCGCTACAGCAAATAATATATTAATGATTTTCATTTTTTTGTTTTTAGGAAACTGGAGAAGTATTAAAACGTATAGGCAGCGGTTAAACTGAATGAAGCGCCTACTTTCCTGACAAAGGTTTCTTTATCACCTACTCTCACTTTGGTTTTTCCGTCGGAGGAAGTTTCTAGATAACCTGCTTCATATTTTTGCGAGAAGCCATCTTTCCATTCGTAAATGTCGGACCATTCCGTAGCGGTGATATAAGATCCTCCCAGGCCATTCCATTTGTCCTGGATTTTATAGGTATCATTACTATTAATGTAGAAGCGGTATGGACTGTTTGTCAGATTACTCATATTGAACCTTACATTCAGTTTTTTATTTTTCAGGAATGAATAACTGACTTGGGCATCCAGTTGGTTACGTGGACGTTCGTATTCTACGATGTTGGGTTCCATACCAGTTGCAAAAGTCTTATAGCCCATGTGGTTATAGGCAACATTGGCGCCCAGGCGATTTCCGGTATATTGCATCCCGAAATTGTATAAGACCGGAACCTGGCCATACAGCGGACGTTTTTCCTTCACGAGTTTTTTTGTACGGTAAGAGTAGGTGTTGCCGTATATGTCGTCACTCATTGATTTTCCACCATACTGGGCTGCCTGTACTACAGAGGTTTGGAGTGTGAGGTTAGCACTGGCATATAACTGATCCAGGAATTTCCAACCGGGGTAAATAAAACCCAGGCTTTTGCGCAGGTCTGCTTCCCAGCCATGTACCTTGGCCCATTCAGAGTTGCTGGTGGTCAGGTATACACGCATGCTGGCATCTGTCCAGTTACGATAAAGCTCCACCGGTTGATCGAAATATTTGTAGAAATAGCCGAAGGAGATCACTTCGCCGGCTTTAGGATACCACTCCAGGCGAAAGTCGTAGTGATTGATAACGGTAGACAATACGCCTTCGTTGCGGCGGTAGCCGGCAATTGACGGATCGTAGCGTATCATTAATGAATTTTCAATCAACGCCGGGCGAACAACTGATTGTGAATAAGCTGCACGGATGTTGAAGTTGCTGAACGGTGTAGCGGTAAGACTAGCGGAAGGCAGGTAACGCCAGGTTTTTTCCTCTGTTTCGGGGTTAGCTGTAGCAGTTACAATTTTCCCTGTTTCCGGATCTACGTATTTTGTCTTTTCACCTTGTTCAATCAGCTTATCAATCGCCAGGTCATTGGCGCTGTTTTTAAATCTTTCATATTTGTAGTATTCTGCCCTAACGCCCCATACCAGCCGGAGCCATTTGGTAAAACGGTTGTCGAGCATAGCGTATATTGCCTGGTTGTTATTTTTGCCCTCATATCCATTCCTGGAAAAGGCCGCAGGATAATAGAGCAGGTCTTTAAGGGGATTTTTAAAGTCCAGGAATTGCCCCCACTGCTGCACCGGTACATAGGGATAAACACTGTTAGCCGGTTGTACGCTACCGATGGGCAGAATAATCCAGTCGTACAAGCCATGACGTTCCATGAACTGATATCCAACTTTTACCGACTGTTTTTGTGCTGCCATTTTAAACTGGTAGCTTAATGCCCCTTCTGCTATCTTATTGGTTTCGCGGTAATAGTATTGGGCTCTGTTAAATGTGCCGTAGCCGGGGTTAGTCAGTGCGGTAGGCGCCACGTTATATACGGTTCCATTCAGGGTTTTATAGGGATACAGCCAGGCTTCTACAGCATCCAGCTCATTATTGGTAACGCTGTTACGGGCTATGTTCCATTCGAACTTAAAGGCACCGAAAGTATGTTCTCCATTAACGCGGTTCTGCAACATGTCAATAAACTTTGGACGGTCGTATTCCCGGATTTCAGGCAGCTCTCCACCAATTTCATTTCCCCAGCCTACAATTCGGGAAAACTGGTTGTTAAAAACACGGGAGTAAAAATTACGCATGGTGATTTTGTGGTGCTTTGAACTCCAGCCGGCGTTGAGCAGCGTCCCCCAGGAGGTGACGAAGTTATACTGATTGGAAAAGGTGGGCTGTAGCTCATCTCCGGTTATGACGTCGTACCTGTCGTTGCCAATTTTTTCCCAATTCCCTCTTTCAAAACGCGGAATATCGTCGATGGCCTGCTCATTGCGATAGCTAAGTGAGGCTACAAAGCCGAAGCGGCTGTTGTTAATATTGTAATTCCGGCCGAGACTGAACTGATAATTTTGCCCGGGTGCTGCTTTGTAAGTTCTTGTACCAAGTCGTTCGAAGCCGCCTATTTTGTTGTTCTGCGCAGCTATCATAGCAGGGGTAATAGGGGTAACGCCGGGAGAGGGTGTTGCATTAGGGTCAGTCAGCCTGTAATTGTCATTGGTAAAAGCCATCAGGTCTTTGGGAAAATGGTTCCTGCTTCCGTCATCAAATCCGAGGTAGTCTTTTTTTCCACGGCCATAACCCAGGAAATCTGTACCCGTGCTCCCGGAAATATATTTTGTACCGGCGCTTATGGTAGTGAAATTTTCATTGGGAATGGCAAATGTATTCACCTGTATGAGGCCACCGCCGAAACCAAAGCTCATATCGGGTGTAGCCGTTTTAGATACCACCACATTATCTATCAGGTTGCTGGGAATAATGTCGAATTCGAAATCGCGTACCTGTACATCGGTACTTGGTAAAACAGCGCCGTCCATCATGGCGATATTATAGCGCTCGGCGATGCCGCGTACCACTACGCGGCGGTTATCGACTGTACTAACACCTGAAATGCGTTTCAACGTTTCACCTATATTTTTGTCGGGCAGCGCCGATATCTGTTCCTTGCTGATCCCGTTTGAAATACCGGCCTCGTTCTTTTGGCGGGTGTATAACGATGCCGTAGATTCCTTGCTGGGGGAAGAGGTGATCACAACGCCTGTTAGTGTACCTTTCTGCCGTTTCATGGTTACATTCAGCTGGAATACCTGTCCATCTTTTATTTCAACATCGGTCACCAATTTGGAAACATATCCGATAGTGCTTATTTGAACCTGGTATTTCCCTTTGGATAAAGGGATACTGAAGGAGCCATCATCTTTGCTGGTGGCTCCCAGATTGCCGACACGGATCGTTACCGCGGGTAAAGGATCCCCGGTTTCATCATCAATAATTTTTCCGGCAACGCGGCCGTTTCCTGTTAGTCTAGCACCTTCATCTAATGTGTTGCCGGGCGCAGCTGAAGGCTTAAGTATGATGGCACCATTACTGATGCTGTAGGAAATACCGGAAGTTTTATACAGCGTTTCCAGTACCTCCTTAACAGAAGGATTGGAATGGTTGAAATGCAGGATCTTTTCCAAACGTTCACTGACCTCTTTTCCATAGGTGAATTGAACAGGGTCAATTTTTTCTATTAATGTAAGTATCTCTTTCCCTTTTATATCTTTTTGGGGAAGTTGGATCGACTTTGATGTTACCTGCGCTGAAACGGGGTTGGCGACGAGCAACATCATGCTGAATAAAAAACAAATGATACAGCGTATCCTTTTTTGCATAACTTTATTGATTAAATGTTACAGACTTCTTATTGGAACTGTGCGTTTAACAGTGCTGTGCAGGTGGTGAGATACCGGCATAGCATACTCCGGTCTGGAAACGCAGACCGGTTTTTTATTGCTTTCATTTTTTATTTGATCATACGCGTGATAGGTATTTAGGTTTGTTAGTAAATAATAATCCTGTTATTTTCCTTTTTATACTGAAATCCCAGGGTGGCTGATAGCAGGGAAAGGGCTTCGGTAAGCGACCGGTCTTTGATACGGATAGTTACTTTTTCCTGTTTCCATTTTGTACCGGTAATTTCAATGGGAACATTGTACCAGTCAGAGATGGATTGAACGACCTCCTCAAAAGGGGACTGGTTGAAAACCATTCCATTATTCCACCATTCGCAAAGCACGGCTGCATTTACTTCGTCGATCGCAAAATTGTTTTGTCGTACATCGTATCGCAGCCGTTTCCCGGGGGTTAGATCGGCCAATTGACGACCATCGTATTGTATACCCACCTTACCGGTGCGTACGACGACAGCAGTATAAAAACTGTCTTGCGCTGTAACTTCAAAGGAGGTACCCAATACGAGGGTACGTAACTTACCCGACTGCACGTAGAAGGGGCGTGCGGGATCCTGTTTTACTTCGAAGAAGACTTTCCCGGAAAGGCTGACGGGCCGTTCTGTGGTATTAAAATTACCGAGGATCACCAATGTGGCGCCGGGGAAGAGATGGGCAATACTACTGTCTGGCAGCTGCACCGTTTTGTGGGCGCCCTTTAACGCAGTAATTGTTTGTGCAACGGGTGATTGCTTTTTAAATAAGATGGTAGTTAGCCACACGGTACCGCAGAGTAGCACAACAGCCGCGGCGGCGTATCCTATCCACGAACGATAGTTGAACAGGGAGTGTGATTTACGAGTTGTCATGGGTGTGGCGAAAGATGACCAGTCGGTATGATCTGTAAATAACTGCCAAAGCACGCCGTGAATCGCCTGCCTATCCTGGTCCTGTAAAGGTTGCTCATCTTCGGGCCGGGCCTGCAGCCATTTTTCTATGAATTGTTTTTCCTGGTCGGTCGCCAAGCCCTGAAGGTACCTGTCAACCATTTCCCTGATTGTTGTTATGTCCATATAACCCGGAGCTTTTTATGTTCCTGACTATATGCCTTCAAAAACAGGATTTTAACTATCCGGGCATTGTTACCAAATTATTACCAAATGGGAAGACTTAGTTGCTATGTAGAAATATGGCAACCAGCATTGCTTCTTTTAAATGCTTTTTAAGCTTTTGATAGCTTGAATTAAGTTGATTACGAACCGTTTGTTCGGAGATATTTAACAGGCCGGCGATTTCTTTTACGGAGAGATTTTTTTCCTGGCGTAGCCGGTAAACCTGTTGCATTTTTTCGGGTAGCCTGGTTATTTCAACTTCCGCCAGTGCCGCTAACTCTTTTGCCTGCAAAGGCGCTATATAGCTGTTTAATTCCGGTAAGATATTTTGTTCGTACTCCTGGCTCCGGCCGGCAATTTTAGCGGCCCGGGAGAAATGGTTCAGCACTTCATACTGAACGGCAGCATGGAGGTAGGCGGCCAGGGTAGTTTCGATATCCAGGGAAGCCCGTCGAGACCATAGGCTGATCATTACTTCCTGTACTACATCTTTCGCGTCTGCTTCCGACTTTAGGCGGTTAAAGGCATAGACATACAGCTTTTCCCAGTACCTGTCGAAAAGTGTTTTAAAAGCAAAACCCTTGTCTTGTTTTACCTGGAGCCACAGATGTAAGTCGGTCAGTTCGTTAAATGCCATTGCGTGCAGAAAGTACAGTTACTACTGGCAAAAGTATATGGCTTTCCTGCAAATAATAAATTTTGGAATGGAAGATAATGGTTTGTTTAGTGCTTTCTTTGGCGTGTATTGGGCCATGGATGGTGCCGGCAGGCCGAATGTTATCTTACTATTAATCTATAAAAAAATAAATAGGGTAGCATTTTACCCAAAAAATCTTTTAAACATCTGAATGAAAACAGATTATCTTTAGGGGACCAACCATTGCTGCTATTTTTTATGTCCCAGTACGATATACATACAGATGAGCAACTGATTGCGCTGCTTAAATGCGGCGATGAGGCGGCTTTTACTGAAATATATGATCGTTACTGGCACCAGCTTTACAAATCCGCCTGCCGTAAGAAAGCGGATAAGGAGCAAGCCAAAGAAATTGTGCATGATGTATTCCTGGACATCTGGAAACGCCGGGAAACGCTAAACATCAGTTACCTTCCTGCCTACCTGGAGCAGGCGGTCCGCTTCCGGCTGATCAATTATATCAACCGGAATAAGATTCCCGCTTTTTTTGATTTATTCGAAACCCTGCTTTTTTCCCCTTATGAGGCAGACCAGGTATTGAAACAAAAGGATTTCATTAAGCTGCTGGAAGGGTGGGTGGATATATTACCGGAAACCCAGCGTCGGATTTTTATACAGTATTTCCTGAAGGAGTTGTCTGTAAAGGAGATAGCGGTTGAAATGAACCTCTCGCCCAAAACGATACAGAATAACTTAAGTCTGTCCCTCCGTCACCTGCGCACACGGTTTGGCACGCTGGTGGCCATTCTACACTTTTTCATCTGGTAAAGAAAAAAAATACTTTTTTCCGGGAAGATGGGTCCTTTTTTGTGACTATACTAAAAAGGCGTTTTATGCAGCTTTCTGACTGGCACCAGAAGTATTTGCTATCCATACTCAAAAAATATGAGGCAGGGCAGGCGAGCCCGGCTGAAGTGCGTTTTATTGAAAGTTACATGGATAGCCTGGATAACCTGGACAACGGGGCAGACAATATGGAGGACAGCAGCGGGCTGCAGAAAGATATAAAGGCGGAGTTACTGAAAAGTATTCGTCAGCCTGGCGGCAAAAGAACGGAAATACCTTTTACAAAAACAAGGCAATTACCTTACCGGCGTCGTATGCGGGTGTGGGCTGCTGCAGCGGCCATCGCTTTGCTGCTGGCAGGTGCGGGCATGTATTGGTGGCTGCAACATGCTGCGGGAGCAGGTTCCCCGGCGCTTGCTGCCAGGGCGGATATTGCACCGGGAGGCAATGGCGCCGTATTGCACCTCTCAGATGGCAGTACATTGGTATTGGATAGCGCGGGTAATGGTACAGTAGCTGTACAGGGAAAAGTGAAGGTGGTAAAAGAGAATGGGATGATAAAATACCAGGGAACAACCAGTGAAGAAGTGTATAACGAAGTGACTACCGATAAAGGCAGGCAGTGGAGAATGGTGTTGCCGGATGGAAGCGGGGTATGGCTGAATGCAGCCAGCTCTATCCGTTACCCGTTGAGTTTTAACGGCAAAGAACGGATCGTGGATATTACGGGCGAAGTTTATTTTGAGGTAGTACATAACGAAAAGCAACCTTTTAAAGTGCGGGTGGGTAAACACGTGATAGAGGATATTGGTACTGCCTTTAACATCAATGCCTATGCCAACGAGCCGGTCATGAAAACGACCCTTGTAGAGGGATTGATACGGGTAAACGGAACATTGATGAAGCCTGGGGAACAGGCACAGGTGGCCGTTGGGCAGGAGCAGGTAACCGTCAGTAAAGTGGATAATCCGGCCGATGCGATGGCCTGGGTAAATGGTCAGCTTTCCCTGGAAAGTAATAACCTGCAGGCACTCCTGAGAAAGATAGCACGATGGTATAATATAGATATAAAAATTGAGGGGACATTACCGGAAACCGGCTTTATAGGTATGATAGACCGGAACGTATATTTATCTGACGTAATAAAAGCATTAACTGTTTATGGCGTTAACGCACGCCTGGAAAACCGGACACTGATCGTTTCCGCTAAGTAAAAAATTTATTCATCAACCAAAAAAAAATGATATGACAACAGGATAGTTGTTAGGCCACCGGTATGCCTGAAAAAAAGGCCGGAAGTGATTAGGACTCACCCCCGGCAGTTATTCAGGATACCTTGTCAACCAAATCTGCTTAAGGACCTCGTTTTAAAGTACCACCGAACAAACCAAATTTATGAAACTTATTGTTAATGGGAATGCCCTTGCGGGCAGGGGAAAGCTATTGCCCCTTTTAATCTGGAAGATCATGCGGCTGACTATATTATTACTCATCATCGCACTGCATCTGAGCGCTAAAACCTACTCTCAGTATATCACTATCAAAAGGGGAAGCCTGACCATAAGACACGCGCTCAGCGAAATTAAAAAACAGTCCGGCTATTCCTTTATAGCCGACAATACGCTGCTGGAAAGTAATGCATTGCTGGATCTCCAGTTAAAGAACGTAACGATGACAGAAGCGCTGGATGCTTGTTTAAAGGGGTTACCCTATGCTTATAGTATAGAAGACCACCTTATTATTGTGAGGCGCATACCGGGCCGGCTTTTTCCATCGATTCCGTTGCAGATGCTGGTGGCCACTACTATTCGTGGCCGTATTACAGATGAAAATGGCAAAGCGTTGGCTGGTGTGAGCGTACGTGTAGAGGGAAGAGCCATGGGGGCCATTACTAATGAAAACGGCGAGTTTACGCTGACCGGCGTGGCAGACAATGCCACCTTAATTATAGGTAGTGTGGGATATGAAACCCAAAAGATGAAAGCGGATGGCAAAAATTTTCTCACCATTGTATTAAAAACAAAAACCAATGTGCTGGATGCAGTAGCCGTGGTATCCACTGGTTATCAAACTATATCCAAAGAACGCGCCACCGGCTCCTTTGATGTGATCAGCAAATCGCAGCTCGACAAACCAGCGGTTAATATTGCCCAACGCCTGATAGGCACCACAGCGGGTATGCAGGCCAAGCTGGACGTAGATGGGAACCCCACATTTGAAATCAGGGGAAAAACCAGCTTATATGCCAGTGCTACCCCGCTTGTAGTAGTAGACGGCTTTGCTATTCAGGGCGATTTCAATTCTGTTAACCCAAATGACGTAGAAAGTGTGACCATCCTGAAAGATGCGGCAGCAGCATCTATCTGGGGCGCCAGATCTGCCAATGGCGTTATTGTTATTACCACAAAAAAATCCACCCACGGTGTGCCCCTACGAGTGGAGTTTTCCGCGTTTACCCGCGTGGGTAGTAAATTTGACCTGGGTTATGTAAATCCATTGGCATCATCTGCCGAAACAGTGGAGTATGAGAAATTGACCTTTAACAGGTGGGGAGCACAGGTCAATTCCGGCGACCTGACTTCTAACTATAGCAAGCAATGGTCGCAGGCTACAGTAGCGCTGAGTGAAAATTATCTCGGCTACTTGTCAAACGCCGATCGTGATGCGGTGCTGGAGAAACTGAAAACACAGGATAACCGTTCCCAGATATCGAAAAACCTGTTGGCTAACCCGTTGGATCAACAGTATAATCTTACCCTTTATGGTGGCTCCCAGCGAATGAGCAATGTACTGTCCCTGTTATTCGGAAAAAGACAGTCGAACTTCAGAGGAACGAATGCCAACAACTATATGTTTAATTATCGCGCCAATGCCAATATATTTAAATGGCTCGATTTTAATGCCAATGCGATGCTGCAGTACAATGATGCACATAACAACGGCGTAACGCTGGATGATATCAAGGGTTTATCGCCCTATGATATGTTGAAGAACCCCGACGGCTCTCTTACCAATATCAGCCAGTACTACTGGCCAATACTAACCCGGTCTGTACCTATGAATAAATTTCCTTATCCCGATTGGACCTACAATCCCATCCAGGAAGTGAATAACCGGGATATCACCGCCAAGCAGTTAAACGCCAGGATGCAGGCGGGACTCACGTTCCGGTTAATGAAAGGGTTGTCGTTCGATAGCAAAATTCAGTACGAGTTGTTTAACACGTTTAACCGTGGGTTATACAACGAACAGACTTTTTACGTGAGAAGCAGGGTGAATACTGCTGCCAGCTGGAACCAGTCGACCGGCGCCATTACCCTGAACCTGCCCAAGGGAGGCATGCTCACACAAAGCAGGAGCAAGGCTGAGTCATATAATTTCCGTAACCAGGTTAATTTCAACCGCAGATTCGGAAGGCAACATGAAGTAAATGTGATTGCAGGGTCAGAAATCAACAGCCAGGTTATACAAACCTTCGGCAATCCTACTGCTTATGGGTATAATGATCAAACCCTTACCCTGGGCACCTTTCCGAATGGACCGGGAGGCACTTTTTCACCGATTAAAAACTGGTTGGGTAATAACCAGACCTTCTCCTATACCAATACTTTCTCTTATGCCACAGAAAGATACTTTTCTTTTTATGCCAACGGCGCCTATACCTTCAACAATAGATACACCGTATCCGGCAGTTATCGTACTGATGCCTCAAACCTGATCACCGATGATCCACAATATCGCTATGCGCCTTTCTGGTCGGCAGGTCTGGCCTGGCAGCTGCAAAAAGAACGTTTTATGTCTGGTATTTCCTGGATCGATTGGCTGAATGTACGGCTTACCTACGGATTCAATGGTAACGTGGATAAGTCTACCGCCTTTCGTCCACTGATAGCCACCACGGCTACACCGGATCTCTATACGCAGGACTTTAAGGCCTCCGTTTCCAGTTATGGAAATCCTACGTTGCGTTGGGAGAAAACAGGTACCTGGAATTTCGGTGTCGACTATACGCTTTTCAATGACCGGTTGCATGGTAAGGTAGATGTTTACAATAAAAAGGGAAGGGACCTGATCGCGGTATTATCTATTCCGGCGGTAAATGGTACCACGTCGCAGAAATTGAACAATGCAGAAATGAGCAACCGCGGGATAGAGATTACCATAGGCACTCATATCCCCATCAAAGGAAATGATATCATATGGAGAGGAGATGTAAACTTTGCTTACAATAAGAATAAAATCACCAAACTGTTTGTGGCCAACTATGCCGCATCTACGCTGTATTCCGGTGGCAGCGGGGCCTATGTGGAAGGAAAGGACGCGAATACGCTCTGGAGCTTTCAATATGCAGGCGTATACGACAAACAGCCATATGTAAAAGGCGCGGGAAAAGACATGTATAATTTTACCGGCTGGACACCCGGCGACGGCAGGGATTATATGCTGGATATGGGAACACAGGTAGCGCCTTACACGCTGGGATTGGTGAATGCTTTCAAGCTATATGACTTTGATATATCATTTATCATTACCGGGAAATTCGGCCATGTGTTTAACCGCATGTCGTTTAATTATCCCGTACTCTGGGGATCCCGGGTATTGCCCAACAAGAAGCTGGGTGAAGTCATGAATGGTGATCCCATGAAGATAGTGCCCTTGCCACAGAATGATGATGAACCTAAGTTTTATTTCTGGGACCGGTTTTATCCTTACATGAGCTACCTGGCCGCCAACGCATCGCATATCCGGATGCAGGAACTGAATATTACCTACCGTCTGAAAAAGAGACTGACCTCTGCTATGCACATTGGCGGGCTGCAGTTGTATGCCCAGGGAAATGATCTTTTTACCATCCTGGCCAACAGCTACGGAGAAGATCCGGAATATCCGCTGGGAGGTATGAAGCCTCAGCCCAAATTTACATTCGGACTTAAATTAACGCTTTAAATCTGCCATCATGCTGATCAATAAAATATACCGCTTGTTGCCTGGTATGGCGCTGCTGACTTTACTTTCTTCATGCGATAAATACCTGAATGAACCACCTTCAAAAACATCGTCACTGGTAGTCACCACTACGGCACAGTTAAATGCGTTGTTGAATAATTATAGCACCTTTTACCAGGAAGGTAACAGGACCGCCATTTACAGTACCGATGATGCAGATCTTCCACTAGACCTGTACAATGCCCGTCCTTCTACCTTTTCCATGGCGCAGGTGGAGTTTACGCTATGGGATATCAACAACCTCCCGGATGATGGCCGTGAATCGTTCTGGAGCGGAGAATATAAAAAGATCTTTAATGCCAATATGGCCCTGTCTTATGCAGATAAGGTAACCGGTACAGAAGACGAAAAAGCGGTGATAAAGGCAGATGCGCATTTCATAAGGGCCTACAGCTATTGGGTATTGGCCAACACTTACTGTTTGCCTTTTACAGATGCCAATAAACAGGAAGCTGGTTTACCGCTGAAGCTGGGCACCGGGTTTGAAGAGCCGGTAGTGCGCCAACCACTGGAAAAGGTGTATAGCCTGATTGAATCAGACCTGGCGGAAGCGCTGAAAACACCGGTATCACTGACTGGAGGAGGAACGCCCCGTCATTGGCGGGCCAGCAAAGCAGGGGTTAATGGTTTTGCGGCACGTTATTATTTAAACCGGAATAATTATACCGAGGCGCTGAAGTATGCCAATGCCGCATTAACAGAATACAGCCAGCTGGTAGATTATAATACGGAGATGAAATACGGGAATGATGGGAACGTAACCATTAATGCGGGTACACCGAATGCACAAACAGTGACTATTAAATATCCGTATACCCATAACAACCAGTCCGACATGACAGATATGATAGGCTGGAAAGAGTTCCTGTACTTCCGGATGCTGTACCATGAATCGTGGTGGTACATACCCAGCAAAGCTTTGCTGGATCTGTACGACCAGGACCACGACCTGCGCTATGAATATCATATCGTAGAAAATTATTCTTACGACCGTGGTTTGATCAAACCAGCCTATAGTTACCCGGGCTACATTTTCTTTTTTAAAGATAGGATACCTTCGGGTCCTACAGTTGCTGAGATGCTGCTGATAAAGGCGGAGTGCCAGGCGCGTGCCAACAATATCAGCGATGCGATGACAGCGGTAAACACGCTGCGGGCAAAACGTATGAAACCTGGTCCCTGGGTAAATCTTACCGCCGCCGGTAAAGATGCCGCGATAAAGTTGATCCTGGAAGAACGCCGCCGTGAAATGCCTTTTACACAACGCTGGTTTGACATCCGGCGGTTGAATAACAACGAGGATCCAAATGATGATGTGGTACTCAACAGAACATTTTATCCATATAATAATGCCAAGGTATCGGTGGGAGAGCCTACACAGACTTATTCGCTGCCTAAAAATGGAAGGCGCTTTGCGGCGCCGCTTCCCCGGACAGAAATTATTTCCAGTAACGGTTTAATTGAACAAAATAAATATTAAAAACCATCCATATGACTTGTAAAAAAATCATCCATACCGGTATTGCCCTGCTATTGGCAGGGCTCCCGGTGATGTCCGCACTGGCGCAGGAAAGCAAAGCAAGCATCAGCGAGTTAAAAGCGGTGATCGGGAAGTATCCCGATAGCCTGGGGGCACATCACGAGTTTATAGCGGCATTCCGTAAAAGCATTCCCAATGCGTCTTTCCGCAATGGCGATTCTGTGGTGTCGCTGCTGAAGGGGCAGTATGAGCAATGGGCAAAACAATTTCCTACATCAGCGATTGTACCCTTTGCGCTGGGTGAAGCCTTTGCGGATGTAGAAAGTCCGAAGGCCAGACCGTACCTGTTAAAAGCCGTGGCATTGAATCCGCAGCTGGCGCCTGCCTGGAGGGATCTGTCTATTGATGCTGACCGCTGGGGAAACCAGGAGGGTGCAAGAGAATATATGGGCAAAGCATCTGCCGCTGATCCTTCAGATCCGGGTTATGCTTTTTATTATGCCATGGATTTTGAGCATGTTGATGGGAAGAAATGGCGGACCATGTTGTATGACCTGGCCAAAAAATTTCCGCAAAGTGGGCGTGGCGCGCAGGGCTTATACTGGCTGGGCGCCCGGAGCCGGGATACAGCGGAAAAAATTATGGTGTTTGAGCAGATGCGCGCTGCCTATCCGCCGGCAAAGTTCAACTGGTCGTTGGGAGGCATGGATGATTTGTTTAACATCTACCTGAAAACCAATCCTGCAAAGGCGGTAGCGCTGGCTGCTGCCCTGAAGGGCCAGGAAGGCTGGGGGGCAAAAGATACCCTGGCAGGAAAGATTGCGACAATCAATAACCTGATACAACAGCGGCAATTTAAAGCAGCCGCTGATATGCTGGCCGGCATAAAACTGCCCCGTTATTCCAGTATGACCACCTTTATCGCCCAGTTGAAAGCCCAGGCTGCCCATGGCATGGGCAATACCGCCGACGCATATAATGGACTGGCCACTATTTACGCCAAGGAACCAACAGACGATTTATGGAAATGGCTGGAAGTGTATGGAAAGGCCCAGGGAAAAGATCATCAGCAGATAGAAAATGATGTATGGCAGATAAGGCAACAGACCATTAAACCTGCGCCTCCTTTTAACCTCGGTTTGTATACTTCCTCCGGAACAGCTTCCCTGGAAGATTACAAGGGGAAAGTGGTGCTGCTGACTTTTTGGTTTCCGGGTTGTGGCCCCTGCCGCGGCGAGTTTCCACATTTTCAAAGTGTGATGGACAAATTTAAAGGACAGGATGTAGCCTATGTGGGCATTAATGTAGCGCCCGACCAAGACGAATATGTAGTGCCATTTATGAAAGGAACGGGCTATTCCTTTACCCCGCTGCGCGCCGACGGCGATTGGGCGGCCAAGGTATACAAAGTACGGGGAGAGCCTACCAACTTCCTCATTGATCAAAATGGACAGCTCGTGTTTACAGATTTCCGGATAGATGGAAGTAATGAACGGACGCTGGAATTGATGATTGGTTCGGTATTGAAACGAAAATAATTTAAAAGGGCCGGCAAATTTATATCTGCCGGCCCTTTTACCTTTTAAATTTTACTTTACCAGTAACGCTGTTCCTTCAAACACAACCCCATCCCAACCGTGTGTCATAAACTGCCGGATATTCTGGTGATCTGTTCCCTCCGGATGCTGTAACACTGATTGATAGTGCTCCGCAAATAAATAAAGTGTATCTTCTTTACTTAACTGCTGTAACCGGGCGAAAGCTAAAACTTTGGCGCTGCCCTGGTTTTGCGTGGCTTCATTATAGGCATCGCCGTTTTTAAAAGCAGTGGGTTGATGCTGGTAATGTGTTTCTATAAATTCAATCACCTCTTTAAAGGTGGTGTTGTTGTCTTTTAAATGCTTAAGTAAAGTAGTCAGTGCTTCTTTCATGTAGTATATAATATTTAACAGGAGAGGCAGTGCCCCCTTTTAACAAGGCCAAAAATAGAAATTTTCTTCAAAGGGTTTATTTAATACTCACTTCCGGTAATTTATACGCTGCTACGGCGTCTACCAACTTACTTTTTTCTGCCGATAATTTTTTCAGAAAGGCAGTTACTTCTGCCCCATATGCGCGCTGGCTGGCAGCGAAGAGTAGCAGGCCTTTAACGCCGTTGTTGCCAACAGCATGGTAGCGGTACACATTTCTTTCTATAATGGCAATACCTTTCCCATCTGCGGAGGCTTGACTAATAAGGAAGTCGAGGATATATTCCTGGTTCTTTTCGTAAACGTTGTAGTTAATCATCGGGTTAGTGGCCTTCAATTTCTTCAATTCTTCCACTTTCTGGCTTGCCAGATCCCGGGGCTGGAAATTGCCCTGGAGGAAATCAACTGTAACGAGCGACTTAAATTTTTCCAGGTTGTCGCCTGCCGTAAGGTATTCTTGCTTGTAGTAGTTGTTGTTGGGATGGGAGGTCCATACCAGGTTGTAGCTGGTGTTGTTCAACTGAATGGGGCCGGGGATGCGGAGGTAGTCGTTTACTTTGGATTGTGCGGCTGCGGTAGTAGCCCAGAGGGCTAATGTGAGGCCGAGTATTTTTATTTTGTTATACATGTGATTGTAAATAATAATGGTACGCTAATAATTGTATATCGTCCGGGTTTTCCCAGTATAGCTGGTCCAGTTTCTCCAGCCTGGCTTCTTGTTCCGGTGTCAGGTAATCGCCCAGGTACCTGGGAATATCCCAGAGCGTGGTGAGTCTTTTATCATCTATCACCAGCGCGAGGAGGTTTTCGCATTCGGTAATGATATCCAGGCTTTTGTTTGCATTCAGCCGTTGCAGGATATCCCGGGTGGACAGAAAATTATCGTATCCCCAGTTACAGAAATATTGGATAAAGCCGCCATTGTACATGTCTGCTTCGAGCCGCCAGATCCGGACCACTTCCTGTTCTTTTTCAGGCATCTGATCCAGTTTCCCACCAAATGTTTTGAATAATTTGTCTGTTATCTCAAAGGAATAATCTTCAAACGCTTTCCTTTGTTCCTCTTGTTCCATGGCAATCAGCATATTTTCCACCGGCCAGTACCTGCTTGTAAGTGGGGGGTATTTAATGCCAGATGGGGGTTAGCAATATGGTTTATCTGGAATAAAGATAATGGCTTTGGAGGAAGTATGCGTCAATGCCGTCGTTTTTCAAACGGGAACAGGTAGCTTAACTGATGATAGCCAATGAACAAAAAGACAGAAAACGACGCTGTTTTTTATGATATTCAGTGTTTTTGGCTAAAATGTCGAATAAAATTCGGTTTTTGCCCCATTATTCTATAAAATTTTCGGTTTGAATGGAAAATGTTTAATAATTTCGTTCTTTTGTTGAAATTTATATATCGAAAGAACTATTTTAGTGATTATAATAGGTCGCCAAAACAATTATTCTTCATTTTTATCAAAATTTAAAAAGTTATTTCATCATGCAGATGACAAAGCCAGCTAAAGTATCTAAAGAAGAACTGCTTTACGGGGAAAAGGGCGTTTCCCTGATAAAGGATTATTTTTCCACACAGTTATGTAAACAATTATCCCTAACCAAAGTATCCGCGCCGCTGTTTGTAAAATCCGGCACCGGGTTTAATGATGACTTAAATGGAGTGGAACAACCCATCCGCTTTAACCTGAAGAATATTCCCTACCAGGTAGAAATTGTACAATCGCTCGCCAAGTGGAAAAGAATGCGCCTGTATGAACTGGACATGGAGCCGGAAACCGGTATTGTTACGGATATGAGAGCCATCCGGCCAGATGAAGTGGTATCTGATATACATAGTTTTTATGTAGACCAGTGGGATTGGGAAAAATGTATCCTGGATAAACACCGGAACATCCCCTATCTGAAAGAAACAGTGAAGAAAATTTACCAGGCCATCCTGGACACCAATAAAATGCTGGAAGAAAAACATGTGCGTGTGCTGGACTTACCGGAATCAGTTTATTTTATACACAGCGAAGAGCTGCTACAGCTTTATCCCGACCTGGATTGCAAAGAGCGCGAAAACCGGATTGCCAAACTTCATGGCGCCGTATTTATCATGGGTATCGGTGGAAAGCTTTCCAACAATGCCGTGCATGACGACCGTGCCCCGGATTATGACGACTGGTCATCTGACAATGAAGACGGCTATCAGGGCCTGAACGGTGATCTAATTTTGTGGAGTCCGGCACTGGGGAGGGCACTGGAAATATCTTCTATGGGAATACGTGTAAATGCTGCATCACTGGGTAGTCAGCTGACATTGCTGGGTTGTGAACAAAGAAGTGGATTACAGTTCCACAACAATGTGCTCAATAACGTGTATCCACTCAGCATTGGCGGAGGAATCGGGCAGTCCAGGCTGTGCATGTTCCTGCTGCAGAAAAAGAAAATTTCAGAAGTACAGTCTGGCATCTGGCCCGACGCATAAGGAGTAACATCCTATTATAACCGTTGCTGGTAGCTGTTAGCGGCCGGCAACGGTTTTTTTAGTGCCGGGTTGGACTACCTGTTATTGGATAACTGGACTACTGTCACTTCGTTTGTGTAACGTACTTTTACCGGGTAAATGAATGATCGATGAAACATCAACAGCCATTGCTGCAATTATATTTAAGATGGGCGCTGGGCGCCAGCTATCTCTGTGCCGGACTGGATCGCCTGGGTGTTTGGGGACCTCCCGGGGGCGCCCGCATCAGCTGGGGCGACTGGCAGCATTTCATGACCTATGCCTATCAATTAATGTCCTTTTTACCGTATAAGATGGCCGAGTTTTTTGCGGCAGTAGCTACCGCCGGAGAAATTGGTTTTGGATTGCTACTAGTTATTGGATTATGGACACGCCTCGCCGCCCTGGGTAGCGGTATCCTGTTATTATTATTTGGATTGTCTATGGCCGTAGCTTTTGGGATACAGTCTCCGTTGAATTATTCCGTATTTACCGCCAGTGCCGCCAGCTTTTTATTATCCACACTTTCCGGGTATAAATGGAGTGTGGATGCGCTGAGGAGCAAGCAGTAAACTCAGGGTTGGGCCGGAGGCTCATATACGATCTTCACGAGGTTATTGCGTTGGAAATCTGTTTTCAGTTCCAGCGTTTTGGCCTGTGTGCCAAACCGGATGCGGAGTGCCGCCGTATTAGGCGGAATGCTGCCGAGGTTATCGGCCATAAACAGCAGCGTATTTTCACCGGGTTGCAGCGATATTTTGATTTGCTGCACTGCTTTCTTTACCGGCAGCCCGGTGGCTATCCAGTTATTATTCAACCGTAAGGAAATGCTGTCTCCATCTTCCTGTTGGGCGTCCCATAATTCCAATATAATATCTGCCTGACGTACGGTAAAGCTGGTGAGTGATTCATTTTTCCGGGTTGTCGTTGGTGGAGGAAGCGCCTTGATAGCGGCTGTAGGCGCAGTAGGCTTTCTATAAAATTGTGCTACCAGGTAGGTGGCATACCAATTGGCCCGGTGCGCAAAATCAAAAACATGTGTTTTCCCTTCGGTGGTGATCCGCATATTGCCGGTATTGGGAGGAAGGCCTCCATAGTTGTCGGCAAAAAAGGTGAGGATATTCATGCCGGTATCCAGGTGGATGCGTTGTTCACGGGTTTGATCATTCATCTCCATGCGATGTAGCAATACGCGGCCGTTGTGTACCAGGGTAACGGTGTCTTTGTCGAGCTGGTCATCATCTTTGATGGATAGTTGAACGACGCTGTCGGCAGTAATCACCTTATCATAAATGCCAAAGTAAACGCTATCTTCTTCGGGGTGAATGATCCTGTTGGTATGCGGCCCGGTCCAGGGTTGGGCGTTGATCTTTTTCAGCCGTATACTGTCCTGGTATAGCAAGCCTCTGAGCGTTACTTTGGTGCTGGTATATATTTCATCATCCTCATCCAGTCCTTTCATGAAAAGGCCGAAATCCTTGATCCACATCCTGCTGAGTTGCATATAGGCGGCACCGTTAGCTGGTTTGCCGTAGTTGAAGGTGCCGTTCAGGTAAAGCATCCAGGGGCCGAGGCGGAAGGGCGTTTCACTGACGGGATATTTAAACCGGCCAATGCCCAGCTGGGTAATGCTTTTGGTGGCCAGTAGCAATTCATAAACGCCATGAAAGGTGTTGCCATAATCCAGTTTTAGTAACGCGGGGTACAGCGTTTGCTGGCCGGGCAGTCCTACCTGCAGTTCTATTATCAGGGGAGGGCGGCCCGGCCAGGGCTTATATTCCATACGCCAGGTGCCGGTCCATTTATCGGCTTGCGCGTTGGTATGGGCTGCCAGGCCCAGAAATAGCAATAGTACTATGTAAAAGATACGGTTTTTCATCAGTTAACTACAATGGACGGCAACTTACATCTTTTTCTTCAACACTACTTTATTCACTTTTCATCTGCCATGATTTTGTTTTGGTAAATGCCCGTAATCCCTGGTGGGAGAGGGTAGCGCCAAAACCGGAATGTTTTCTGCCAGCCCAGGGAAGGCCTGCTGTTACGCGGTCGCAGCAGTTCCAGTAGCCGGTACCACTGTTGACCTGCGACAGGATTTGTGCCGCCCTTTCCTGGCTGCCTGAGTATACCGCAGCGGTGAGGCCATAGTCAGTATCGTTCATAAGCTCCACGGCTTCCGCATCGCTATTCACTTTCATGATACCGATAATAGGGCCAAAGCTTTCTTCCTGCATGACTTTCATCTTATTATCTACGTCCGCCAGGATAGTAGGTTCGAAAAAGTTGCCCTCGTGTTCAATACGTTTTCCGCCCAGCAGCAGGGTAGCGCCTTTGGCCCTTGCTTCGAGTATTTGGTCTTCCAGTACTTTGAGCTGATCGGGGCGGGTGAGGGCGCCGAAGTAAACCCCTTCTTCCGTTGGTAATCCTAACTTCCAGGAGCGAACGGAGGTTACAAATGCATTCACGTATTCGTCGTATATTTTTTCGTGAACGTATATACGTTCTACGGCGCAACAGCTCTGGCCATTGTTATAAAAAGCGCCGTCGGCGGTAGCAGCGGCTACGGCGGCAATGTCATTGATGTCGTCGGCCACATACAGCGGGTCTTTACCGCCCAGTTCCAGTTGGCAGGGCACCATTTTTCCGGCCACTTTTTCGTAGATATATTTACCGGTTTTGTAAGAACCGGTGAAGAAGTAGCCATCCAATTTCATGGTCAGCAGCGCTTCACCGGTTTCTTTTCCGCCAGTAGCTACCACGAAAAGATTGGGATCGAGCCCGGCCTGCACCAGCAGGCTTTCTATTTCCATGCCGGTGAGGGTGGCGTATTCCGATGGCTTATACAATACGGCATTGCCTGCCAGCAGAGCCGGTATAAACACATTCACGCCCACCAGGTAAGGATAATTCCAGGCGGAGATATTACAAACGATTCCCAGTGGCTCGTAGGAAATTTTTTCTTTTAAAGCATCCGAGTTGGTGACCCATTCATCTGCCAGGAATTTTTCGGCATTGTCCAGCATCCATTGTATGCGGGTGCGGGCGCCATTGATTTCATTCCTGGATTGCTGCAGGGGTTTACCCGTTTCTGAAGTAAGTATGCCAGCCAGTCTTTCTATATGGGTTTGCAGCAGCTGACTGAACCTGGCGATGATCTTCATACGCTCTGCGAGGCTGGTGGCGGCCCATTTGGGCTGCGTTACTTTCAGGCGCATATACATGTCCTGCAAGGTATCGCGGGTATCATCGCGTAGTATTCTCAGGGTGGCGCCGGTGGCGGGATTAATGACTTTCATTTTGTATGGTTTCTTACTTCCTGGATAAATTGTGTTTTAATTTTTTGAGAAAGCGGATTTACCTCTTTCTCCTGCATTCTTTCCGGATGCCACTGTACACAAAGCATGAAGGCTTTACCTGTTTTATCCTTGAACTCGATGCCTTCAATAAGGCCATCGTTGGTATCGGAGGTGGCGCTCACCATGAGGTTGCTGCCCAGGTGAGCGGGATGAATCCCCTGGTGATGGGCGCTGTTGACCTGGCCGTGAGTAGCGCCCGTAATGGCATACAGGAGACTGTCTTCGCGGATATTGACACCATGTATTTTATCGGCGGTTTCTTTTTTATGAATTTTATTAGCCGGTTCTCCAATGTCTTCGTATACTTTTCCCCCTTCCAGTATATTGATATACTGTAATCCCCGGCAGATGCCTAATACCGGGAGTCGTTGCTGCTGGGCGTATTCGTAGATCTTTTTTTCAAAAGCATCTCTTTCCGGTAAGAAGTGGTCAGGTTGATGGGGATAGTGTTCGGCGCCGCCATATAAAGCGGGTAAAACATCTACGCCACCGGTTAAAACAAATCCATCGCAGGCGTAGATATCGTCCACATTATTGTTGATAAACGAGAGGATGACCAGTTCTATATCCTCTCCCAGCTCTGCGGGCAGGAACCAGTTTTCGTAATTGGCGAAGTTGGCTTCTGTATAACTGATACCAATTTTTTTCTTCATGATTATAAAGCATTTTGGTACAGCTGTTTGAAATCGGCCCTGGTTACGGGCTTGGGATTGTTAGGATGTGCAAAGTCGGCGAAGGCAAGGTCGGCGAGTGTGTCGATATGACTTTCCTTCACGCCGATATCGCTGAGATGGTGTGGTATATTCACCATGGTATTGAGGTCGAATAAATACTTCACCACGGCTTCCCCGGTTTCTTCTTTCAGTTCCAGTGTTCTGGCAATGCGGCGGAATTTATCTTCAAACCCGGCAATGTTGAACCGCATACCGTAAGGAATATTCACGGCATTGGCGAGGCCATGGTGGGTATCCAGCAGGGACGATAGCGGGTGCGCCAGCGAGTGTACCACGCCCAGTCCTTTCTGAAAAGCGATGGCGCCCATCATGGAGGCCATCAGCATATTGCTCCTGCTTTCGATATCGGGATTGTTGGTGGCTTTTACCAGGGAATTTTTGATGAGCCATATTCCTTCCAGCGCAATGCCATCGCAAAGCGGATGTGGATTTTTTGCCAGGAATGCTTCCATATTGTGGGTTAGTGCATCCATGCCGGTAGCAGCCGTTACGGAAGGCGGGAGTTCCATAGTGAGGAGTGGATCAGCAAATACAATTTTCGCCATTAGTTTGGGCGAGAAAAGTATTTTTTTCTGGTGCGTTTCATCATCGGCAATGATGGCACTTCTGCCTACTTCGCTGCCGGTGCCGGCGGTAGTTGGAACGGTAACGAAATGAGGTACATCATTGGTGACATAGATATCGCCGCCAATAAGATCATCGTATTTAAACAGGTCCTCCCGGTGATGCACGCGCAGTACAATGGCGCGGGCTACATCCAGGGCGGCGCCTCCGCCTATACCAATGATGCTGTCGCGCTGTGTATGATCAAATACTGCTGTGCCTTTATACACATCACTTTTTACCGGGTTTTTATGGATATCGCTGAATACTTCTACAGAAAGGTGATGTGCCTGCAGATCGTTGACAATCGCTTTAAAAAATGATAGTCCTGCCACGGTAGGGTCTGTTACAATCAAGGGCTTTGATAATCCGTTTTTCTGAAGATAGGCGGGAAGTTCACTGATAACGCCTGCTCCGAAGCGGATGGTGGTTGGAAAATTAAACTGAGCTGCCATATACCTGCTATTAAATGATTTCAAAATATCTTTTCAGTTCCCAGTCGGTCACTGCTTTTGCGTATTGTCGCCATTCCCATTCCCTGGTGAGGGTAAAATGTTCAACAAATGAGGCTCCAAACAGTTCTTTGGCGATGTCGGAATGTTTCATTTGTTGGGTGGCGGCCTGGAGATTTTGCGGTAATACACCATTGGAGGTGTCTTTGTACCCGTTGCCAATGGTGGCTTCTTTATTGAGCGGAAGGTTATTTTTTACGCCGTACAATCCTGCGGCTAGACATGCTGCCAGCGCCAGGTACGGGTTGGTATCCGATCCCACTACCCTGGTTTCCAGACGGGTGGCTTTCTCGCCACAGGGCAATGCCCTGAGCGCTACCGTTCGGTTATCTATTCCCCAGGTGAGCGTGGTAGGCGCCCAGGCGCCTTCTACCAGCCGTTTGTAGCTGTTGACCGTAGGCGCAATCATGGGCAGGATATGCGGGAGACAGTGCAGTTGACCAGCGATATAACTCTTCATGACGGCGCTCATTTTGTGCGGATCTTTATCGTTATAAAACAGGTTTTGCTTGCTGTCGCTGTCCCAGAGGCTTTGGTGTACATGCCCGCTGCAGCCGGGGAGATTTTCATTTATTTTGGCCATGAAAGTGGCCATGATACCATGTTTGTAGGCAATTTCCTTTACAGCGGTTTTAAATAGCAGGGCTCTGTCCCCCGCTGTTAATATTTCTCCGTATTTGATAGCGGCTTCATATACGCCGGGGCCGGTTTCTGTATGCAATCCTTCTACCGGTATATCAAATTTCACCAGCCATTCAAACAGGTTACTCATATATTCATTTTTCAATGCGCTACGCAGGATGGAGTAACCAAACATGCCGGGAGTAAGGGGCGTAAGATCGTGGAAATGTTTTTGGTGAGCCGTGTCCGGCGTCTCAGAAAAATTAAACCACTCAAACTCCTGTGAAAAATATGGTGTACATCCCAGTTGCGCCGCATCTGCCATTACTTTACGCAGCAGTTGCCGCGGGCAGGTATATACCGGCGAATGATCTTCCAGTACAAATTCTCCCAGGAAAAAGGGAATGTCATTTTCCCAGGGAATCCGGCGGAAGGTGTTGAGATCCAGGCGTACCAACGCATCGGGGTAGCCGGTATGCCAGCCGGTGAATTTCACATTATCATATACCACATCGCTCATGTCCCAACCGAAGGTAACGTCACAGAAACCCAGCTTGCTGTCGATGACGGCGGCGAACTTGTCGGCCGCAATATATTTGCCTCTCAATACGCCATCAATATCAGCAACAGCTATTTTTACCTTACCGGATGGATGTTGCTTTACATACGCTAATATTTCGGAAGTTGTCATGTATTGGCGGGTTTAAAGATTTTGTATAGCAAAAAGGTGATGGCTAATACGGAGAAGTAGATGAGTCCTAATATACCATTGAAGATAAACATGGCAATAATAGAAACGGTGGCAATGACCAGGGCGATGATGGGGAACGCCGGGTACCAGGCCACTTTAAACGGGCGGGGTAAATCCGGTTCACGTTTTCTCAACACGATAATCGACACCATGGAAATGATATATAAGGTTAATGCGCCAAAAACAGATACCACGATGATTTCGGCTGTTTTACCCGACAGCAGGGCCAGGATACCGATCACCATATTACCGGCCAGGGCATTGGCGGGCGTTTGAAAGCGGGGAGATATTTTGCCCAGGAAAGCGGGCAGGTTATGCACCCTTCCCATTTCATAGGTAGAGCGGCCAGCGGCGAGGATCAACCCATGAAAGGAGGCTACCAGGCCAAATAATCCCACGGTAATGAGCAGGTGATACATCAGGTGGTTATCGCCGGTAATTTTTGCCATTGCGAGAGGCAAAGGAGAATCGGACGTATCACCACTGATCCCATTTTTATATACGATAGTTTCCCAGCCTGCAATGCCGGTGGCAGCTACAAATACCAGGATACATAAGATGGCGAGCGTAAGGATAGCCCAGCCAAATCCTTTGCTGATATCGCGTTGCGGATTTTTAGTTTCTTCGGCTACGTTGGCGATGCCTTCAATGCCCAGGAAAAACCAGATAGCAAAAGGAATGGCGGCAAAGGCGCCGTTCCAGCCATTGGGCAGGGCATTGTGGGTGAGATGTACGGTTTGGAACTTCGGCAGGGTAAGCCCGGAAAACAGCAATAATTCTCCTACTGCAAGCACGGTAACAATCATTTCAAAGGAAGCTGCTGCCTGTACGCCATACACATTTAATGCAGTAAAAACGAAATAGATGGCAATAGCGCTGGTAAGAATGGGCACCTGGGGAAAGAACGCGTTGAAATAGGCGCCGATAGCAAACGCAATAGCCGGGGGAGCCAGGATGAATTCGATGACCTGGGCGATACCTGCAATGAAGCCAATATCTTTTCCCATGGCCCTGTTCGCGTAGTCGAATACACCGCCCGCTTTTGGGATAGCACAGGCCAGTTCTGCATAACTGAATGTAAAAGTAACATACATCAGCATGATCACCACCGTGGCGATAGCCATTCCCCCGGTACCACCTTTTTCAAGGCCCAGATTCCAGCCAAAGTACATTCCTGAAATTACGTATCCTACTCCCAGTCCCCACAACATAAAGGGAGTAAGTGTTTTCTTTAAGCCCTCGTTTTGTGTCATTAGAAAGATCTCGATTGTGTGTATCTCTAAATATAACGTAAAATAAAATATTATTATACTCCCTCTTTTGTGGGAAAAATTTAAGTATTGTTGCTCTGGCAAATTTGTAAGCTGGTAGCACCGGCCAATTTTACTGTTATCTTTAGGGCACACCGATATTGTATAATATGAAACTGATAGCCAACGGGCGCATCTGGATAGAAACTACCGAAGGGCCTTTCCTGGGATATGGAAGAATTGAGCTACTGGAGAAGATTGGCGAATTAGGGTCTTTGAAAAAGGCGGCTACCGCCATGAAGCTATCTTACCGGCAGGCCTGGGATTTCGTAGACCAGATGAATAAGCGCACGGGCCATCCGCTGGTCATCATGGAACGGGGAGGGAAGAATGGCGGCGGCGCCTCGCTGACGCCCAAAGGCGAAGCTGCCATCCGATTGTTTCACGAACTGAATACTTCTTTTCAGCAATTCCTGGTAACCGCAGCCGCCCGTATGGAAGAATGACCCTAATACTATTCCTTCGCAAAGCGTACAGTCATAGCCGTTACCTCCCAGATCCAGCGGGCCGGTTTTTTCTCGCCGGGCACTACGATCCGGAACGGCCCTTTTCCTTCGGGTAGCGACTGTCCATCTACCTGGCTGGCCAGTATCACCACACGATCCGTAAAAGCGGCGTCGAGCTCAGGCAAAGAAAACAACACCTCATAGCCATCGCCTGATTTTACAAGCAAATACTTCGACATGTTTTCTCCACGGAGCTGTGCTCCCATGGTAACGCCTGCCTGTTGCAGAATATCGGCTACTGGCACGCCTGTGTAGCTATGTGCTTTTCCATCACGATCCGTGGCCTGTACGGTTACTTTTTTCATCGCAGCAATATCGGCGGCACTGAGTTGCAGTGGGTGGGTTACTTCTCCGGTGACGCTGATAGTGGCCGACTGCGCCCATGTGCGGCTATGCAACAATATAGTGGCCAGAAAAAGGAGCAAAGTATATTTCATGGATGCATCAATTAAAAGGATTGGAGAATTGTGAATTGTTGATAAATGTTGAATCAGTGAGCAGGTGCAAAAAGGCAATGATATCTTTCTGCTCGCTGCGGCTAAGTTTGAGCGACGTGCCGTTCATGTCGTTGGATGTATTGCGTAATACGGGACTTAAGGATGGGCTCTGGATGATATGCTCACTGTAATGATCCAGTACTTCTTCCAGGGTGCCAAAGCGTCCATCGTGCATATACGGCGCCGTTAACGCGATGTTGCGGAGCGTGGGAATGCGGAACCGGCCCCTGTCGGCCGCGAGGCCGGTGAGCTTTTCCCTGCCAGGGTCCAGGGGCAGGCTATCCAGGCCATTGTTATGAAACAATTCCATGTACAATTTTGGACTACCGTGACAATGGGCACAGTTGGCGCCGCGTATCTTTTTTCCCGGATCAGGGGCATTCATAAACAGCTGCATACCTCTCTCCGCTGCCGGAGAGAGCTGGTACTTACCGGCGAGATAGTGGTCGTATGGCGCGTTGGCAGAAATTAAAGTTCTTTCAAATTGTGCCAGGGCTTTTATGATCTGATCGCCGGTAATGTTGCTGTTGCCAAAGGCGGCATTGAAAAGCGCGGCGTAGCGTTGGCTGCGGCGTAGTTTTGCGGCACTGATATCCAGGGGCTGCCCCATTTCATGCAAGGCGGTAAGCGGTGTAAGTGCTTGCTGCTCCAGGCTTTCGGCCCTGCCATCCCAAAAGAAATGGCGTACCCATAACAGGTTGGCCAGCGACATGCTATTACGTTCAGTGGGGATACTATCTATGCCAGTGCTGAATTTTTTTCCATCGGTAAAAGCGCGTTGCTGCTGGTGACAGCTGCCACAGGATACTTTGTTGTTGGCAGAAAGCAGCGGTTCATAAAACAACATTCTTCCCAGGAGAACGCCTTCTTTGGTCAACGGGTTATCTGCCGGGATATTTAACCGGTTGCCGAAGTTGGCCGGGTATACCGGCACATAGGGTTCGGGTACAGGCAGCCACCGGCTGCCCGTAAACAACAGGGCGGCCAGACCAAACCATCGCAGGAGCCAGCGCTTATTCATCTCTCTAAAAATAAGTATAATTGAAAAGTACCTTGGCAAAATAATTCCTGCCCTGCTCAGGGTATCCTTCGGTAAGCATATAATTTTTATCAAAAATGTTATTCACACCTCCCTGTAGCTTTAGCCAGTTGGTGAGTTGTACCACGGCGCTGGCATGCAGGAGGAAGAATGACGGCGCTTTGGCGCCATAGCTGCTGCTATAGCGGTTGGCATTGTACTCGCCATTCAGCAGGAGGCTAAGGCGGGAAGCATCGTATTGCAGCCAGCCGATGGCTTTATGTTCCGGTACGTCGGTAAAGCGGATGTTGGGGTTATCGAGATTTTTACGTTTGATGAACGTATAGTTTAACCCGCCGGTAAAGGCAGTGCAAATATGCCAGGTGGCCGCTATTTCTGCGCCATAGTATGCTGCGCGTCCTTTGTTCTGGGCTTGTGACAACCATTGACGTTTCGTGGTATCATATACTACATTATTCACATTTTGAATTACATCTTGTATATGGCTGTAGAAGATGCTGGCGTCGAGGTTCACTTTCCTGATCCGTGTGTCGGTGTATTGGAGCGCAACATTCAGCGTGTTTTCAGGCTGTAGGTTCGGGTTGGGAATGGCGGTCCCCAGCCGGTAGGAATAACGGTCTTTAATGGTGGCAAATCGCGTCATGCGGTCTGCCGAAAACCGGAAGTCCCGGCCGGCTACTGGTGTATATATCACCTTGGTCTGTGCATTTATAGCGTGGCTGTTGTTACTGGGAAAATCGGTGATGGTTTTGGTCTGGCTGTTATAGTTCTGCGCATCCAGGCTTTGGCGGTAGTTAAACGCAGCGCCTCCCTGTAAAGCCCAGTGAGTATTGAAGGAGTGCTGGTCGGTAACGCCCGCGGAGAAAGTATTATCGGCTACTTTTCTTTCGGGTTCGCCTTCATTGTGTTCGCGATGCACATCCTGCTTGAAATGAACCGCCGCTTTCAACTGGTTGGCGGAAAACAGCGTATAGCCGTATTCAATATTACCCCCCAGCGTATAGTCGTTGTAGTAACTGGTGAAGGCATAGGGCTTTTTCTGCGTGGCATATGTGGCGTCGTCGAAGCTTTTCAGCACGTTGATAAACCGGTCGTAATACAGGCGTGTTTTCAGGTGGCTGTGATCGTTCAGCGTACTGTTCGACAGGAAATACACACTTTCCTTATTCCATTTGGGCCATTGCCAATAGCGGGGACTTTTATACTGTGAATTAAGTGTATCCGTGCCCGTATACACCGGCGTGCCTTTGCTGCCTTCCTGGTGGGAATACCCGATAGCCAGTTCATGGCGGCTGTTGGGAGTAAATCCCAGCTTGAAACCATAGCGCCAGTCGTTGTTATAGGAGTTATTTCTCTGTCCGCCATCTTCGGTTTTAGTGGGTTGAAAGTCTTTAGATAAGTTGTAATAATCGCGCTGGTACCGGGAAATGTCGCCTTGGAGGTAAACCTTATTCAGGCGGCTGCCTATGTTCAGCGCTTCTTCGTGACCGCCTGTAAGCCATCCGGCGGAGGCGTTTATCTCCAGTGTATGTACAGGTTTGGAAGAGATGAGGTTAATAACGCCGCCCATTGTGTTAGGGCCATATAATACAGAAGCGCCGCCTTTTTCCACGGCTATTTTCGACAGGTTGAAAGTGGTAAACCTGGCCAGGTCTACATAACCATCGTAGGGTACATATACCGGTATCCCGTCGATAAATACCGGTGTTTGCCGCAGGTCGAACCCGCGTACATAAATCATGGATTCATTGCGGGGGCCTACATTGGATTGGCTGATGCCGGGCAACAAGTTGAGCGCGGTGGCCACATTCAGGCGATGAAAGGACTGTACCTGGTTCAGGGTAATAGTGCTGACGGAGTCGGTGTGCCGGCCATAGGATACTACTTCTCCAAGGGTAAATACCCGGCTGCTGTCTTGTTTTACCTGAGCCGCTGCCGGGGCTATTAATCCCATAGTCAGGGCAATGCTGAGTAACGCTTTGTGCATGTACGTTTATTTTCGTTATTCATTTTTATGAATAACGGTTGAAAAATGCTTACCAGGCTACAATAACAATGACACAATAACCGGGATGGGAAGCTGAAAAAAGGCTGAAGTGTTAGGGTGTATGGTTGAATTCGGGTACAATGATAGGGGGAAATTGTTAAAAAGTCAATCAATCCCCAGATTATAAATTTGTTGAATAAACCAGGAGATAAGGTTAAAACGACTATCTTAACAAGCATTTTAAAGAGATATTCCATGTTAGGTAACAAGTCCGTTTTTGCTGGTCTCCCATTGCTATTGGGAGGCTGTTTGCATGCACAGCAACCCAATTTTTCCATTACGCTGAACCAGGCAGGTTTTTATCCCCATGCGCCAAAAATAGCCGTGGTGACACAGCCAGTGAAGGGCGACAGCTTTTATATTACCCCTTCTCATTCGCAGCAAATTGTTTTCCGTGGCCGGTTAGGAGCGGCTAATCGCTCTGTGCATTCTTCTATCACCACCCGCGTGGCCGATTTTTCTGCATTTACCACATCGGGCGATTTTGTGATGGTGGTGCCTGGTGCCGGACAATCGCCGGCCTTTCCTGTCAATGCCAACGTGTATCATCCCGTAGCGGTGGCGGCGCTCAAAGGGTATTATTATCAGCGCTCCGATATGCCGCTGGAAGCCCGTTTTGCGGGGCAGTGGCATCGGCCGGCCGGACACCCGGATACGGCGGTGCTGGTACATGCGGGGGCAGCCAGTGCCACACGGCCGGCGGGTACGGTGATTGCTACGCCCGGCGGCTGGTATGATGCCGGAGATTACAACAAATACATCGTTAATTCCGGTATCACCATGGGCACATTACTCTCCGCCTATGAAGATTTTCCCGATTATTTCAAACAGTTAAACACGAATATTCCCGAGAGCGGCGATGCCCTACCGGATATTTTGAACGAAGCAGTATACAACCTGCAGTGGATGCTTACCATGCAGGACCCTGCCGATGGCGGGGTATATAATAAATGCACCAACGCTGCTTTCGATGGGATGGTAATGCCGGGAGTCACTAAAGCGCCGCGGTATGTAGTACAGAAAGGCACCGCTGCCACGCTGGATTTTGCCGCTGTTACCGCCCAGGCAGCCCGCGTATTACAACCTTTCAATCCCGCATTGGCGGCCCAATGCAGGGAGGCGGCCGGGAAGGCCTGGCAATGGGCGCTACAGCACCCGGCCCTGCGCTACGACCAGGATAGCCTCAATAAAGTGTACCAGCCTGCTGTTACCACCGGCGGGTATGGCGACCGGTACTTTGCCGATGAATGGCTATGGGCTGCATCGGAGCTGTATATCACCACCCGCGACCCACAGTTTTTCAGCGTGGTGGAAAAACATATAGGGGACCCGGTTAGTTTGCCTGCCTGGGCAAACGTGGGCATGCTGGGATACTATTCGCTATTGCGGGCCAAAGACTTGCCCGGCAGTACCGCAACGGTCATACACCAAATAAAGGAACGGGTACTGGCGTTGGCCAACCAATACGTAATGGCTGCGAATACGAGCGCTTTTCACACAGTGATGGGGCAATCGCCCGGGGATTTTACTTGGGGCAGTAGTTCCGTGGCAGCTAACCAGGGCGTTGTGTTACTGAATGCGTATAGGCTTACCCGTGACCAGCGATATGCCTATGCTGCATTGGGTAACCTGGATTATCTGCTGGGCCGTAATGCCACCACCTATTGCTTTGTAACCGGCATCGGCAGCAAATCGCCCCTGCATCCGCATCATCGCCTTTCTATCGCCGATGGTATTACACCGCCGGTACCGGGCTTATTGGTAGGAGGGCCTAACCCCGGGCGGCAAGACAAAAGCAACTATGAGTTTACCGAACCCGAAACGGCTTATACAGATAACGCCGGCGCCTATGCCAGCAATGAAATCGCGATCAACTGGAACGCGCCACTGGTATATCTTGTAAGCGGTATCGATGCCCTCAAACAGACGTTAGGTTACCAGTAAATATATCATGGTTTGGATATAGATAATTTATTGTTCATGTATTGTTGAGGAAATGATAACAGGGAATCACAAAATTGTATTAGCATTTTCCGGGAATTGATGCTTAAATTACATGGCATATAAACCGATGCTTCGATGAAACCTGGAAAAATAGTCCCCGCCGCCATTACCATCTTCGGCGCTAAAGGGGACCTGACAAAAAGAAAACTGATTCCTGCACTTTATAACCTGTACACCGACAAACATCTTCCACCCGTATTCACCATCTATTGTGTGGATTTCCTGGAAGAAGAGGAAACAGCCTTTAAACAGGACCTGCTGGCTGGTGTGAATGAGTTTAGCCGGAACGGAAAGGCCAATGACGAAGAATGGAATGAGTTCGCCAAAAATATTGTGTACCTGCAGGGCGATTTTGTGAAGGCAGAAACATACACCGGTTTGAAAGCCACGCTGGATGCATTTGAAAAGAAGCAGAAACAGAACGCTACCCGCATTTTTTATTTTGCAGTGGCGCCCCGCTTCATTGAAATCATCGCTGAAGCATTGTCTAAACACAACCTATGCAACCGCGATGAGCTGGACCGCATTGTGGTAGAAAAGCCTTTTGGCACCGACCTGGATACTGCCAAAAAACTGAATCGCTTTTTAGGAAAACGTTTTTCAGAAAAACAGATCTACCGCATAGATCACTACCTGGGAAAAGAAGCGGTGCAGAACATTATGGCTTTCCGGTTTGCCAACTATGTATTTGAGCCATTGTGGAACAAGCAATACATCGATCATATACAAATCAGCGTAGCAGAAGAAGTAGGCGTAGGAAAACGCGGTGGCTACTACGATGGCAGCGGCGCCCTGCGCGACATGATACAAAATCACCTGCTGCAATTGTTGTGTATCATCGCCATGGAACCTCCCAAATTTTATAAGTCAGAGCTGATCCGTGATGCTAAGGTAAAAGTGCTGAAATCCATCCGGCCATTTACGCCGGCACAGGTACTGAAAAGTGTGATCCGTGGCCAGTATACCGCCGGCAATGTACATGGTACACCGCGGGTGCCTTACCGCAAAGAAGAGCATGTACTGTCGACCTCTAATACAGAAACCTTTGTAGCCGCTAAATTATTTATCGATAATGAGCGGTGGAAAGGCGTACCGTTCTTCCTGCGCACAGGGAAGTCAATGCCCGTGCAGTCTTCCGTGATAGTGGTACAGTTTAAAGACTCTCCGCATAAAATTTTCAAAGATGACCTTACGCCCAACCGCTTAATCATCAGCATACAACCGGAGTTGGAAATAAGTTTATTGTTTGAAAGTAAGGTACCAGGATTGAAGATGAAACTGAAGCCGGTAGAAATGGATTTCACCTACCAGGAGTCGTATACAGAAACTATTCCCGAGGCATATGAAGCTTTGTTGCTGGATGTGCTGGATGGTAATACCACCCTGTTTATGAGGGCCGACCAGGTAGAAGCCGCCTGGAAAGTAGTGATGCCAATACTGGATACGTGGAAGAAATACCCTGCCAAAGAATTGCATCTCTATAAAGCCGGTACCTGGGGACCCACAGCAGCTACCGCTTTGCTGAAGCCTTATGCGAAAGACTGGTTCCGGTTGTCGGCCAGGGAAGAAAGTATCAAGTAAGATGATAAAGAGAAACGGGAGCCTTTAGCGCTCCCGTTTTTTTTGTTGTATCCCTCAGGGGGTATATTTCACCGTGCTTCCATAGAGGATATTAGATACCCCTGAAAAATAGGTATGCTTATCCGTGCTGGTAAGATTGTACCAGAGGTATACCCCATACCCATTGTTTTTCGTTTGCGTAGCCAGTGAATTGGCCGTGCTTTGAGAAGTAGCCTGTATATCTACTGCGGCAGGGCCCAGGTTGCTCTTAGGCAACCCCGCCACATTAGGAACGGAGTAACTGCCATAAATAGCGTTCCAGCTATAATTAACCATATCGCCTACACGCTTACCTCCCCATGATAAGCGGGAAGCTGCAGGTCCGTAGTAATAGAAAGAAATGATCTTACCAGGCATCAGCTGATGCAGTTCATCTACCAGCATTACAAAAGAACTGTCGTTGGGCTGAGGGGTGTTATTGGTACCATAGTCGGCATATTCATCATCGAAATCGATGCCATCCAGGCCGTAGTAGGTGACAGTATCGCTGAGTTGTTTGGCGAATGCATGTGCGGCAGTTCTGCTGGTAAAATTGCAGATGCCGGCGCCCTGGTGATTTCCCAGTATAGACAGCAATACTTTCATGCCTTTGTTTTGCAGGGGCACGATCTGGGTGGCTTTGTTAGTCAATACGGCAGATACGTTGGGGTTGTTGTATAACACCGCCTGATGGGTAGCGGTATTATAGTTGATATTGGCGGCAAATATGATGGCAATATCAAATAGTTGCTGCCCACCGGTAGTGAGGGTGTATTTGCCGGTATTGAGTAAACTGTTGCTGTTTACTTCCACGTAGCAAACCGAGATGCCTCCTGCTTTAGTAACGGTTTCCGTTTTTACCCCGGTGTTTTTAGCCGGTGGCGGGGTGTTGTTTTCTTTTGTACAGGCAGCTGCAAGGAATAGGGTCATAGCAGCAGAGATGCCTGCGGCAATACGCCGCAGCGGGTGGAATTGTTGTTTCATACCAACTTGCTTGTTTAAATGAATGAAGAAATGTGGGTTCGGGTTTTGGTACTGGGTCTCCTTGCTAATGATACAAACGATGGGTGCTTTCGTGATAGTGCTCAGGCTAACGTTGAATCTTTTATAAACCCGGTGGCTGATGCTGTGTCAGCCACCGGGCGGGTATTATGATACTTTATTTACGGGTATCCCACCAGAGCGGTGTACCACCGTTGTCGGGACCATTCAGCAGCTTTACTGCGTCGGCTACTGTTTGTGGGTTCGTATTGTATTCATTCTGCGGGAAGGGCAGCCTTCGGATCTGCAGACTGGATGAAATGGCCGGTAGACCTTTATTGACTACTACTTCGAAGAGTTTAGGATAGCCGGTGCGGCGGAATTCTGTCCAGCCTTCCTGTCCTTCGGGGAACATGGCAATCCACTTTTGGGTGCTGATACGTTCCTGCTTTGCTGCCGGTGAGGCGGCATCATCCCATTTGATGGTAATGGTAGACGGCCTGGGTGCGTCATTGGCGGAGTTTTTAGGGTCCGTATAAGCATCCGGGGTGCTGGTGCCATCGTTAATATATCCAGGCGCAGCTACGTTCCATTGTTGCATGGAAGTGGCGATGCCCTGTTCATATAACTGCTGTGCAGTACCGCCTGCATTAGACCAGCCCTGTAGCGCTGCTTCGGCACGCAGGAAATATACTTCTGCCGCGTTCATCAGCACAGGCGCTGTTTTCAGGCTAAACGCCGGTGTGCCATCGTTGAGGTTAAGGTTAGAGTATGTTTTGTATTTGTCTTTATCTACTACGCTACCTATGCGGATGCCTTTGTACTTACCGGCCAGTGCGGGATCGGCGTCGGTGCTTTTATCCATGTAGCGGGCAATGCGCGGATCTTTATAACCGGTGAGATAGCATTGGATAGAGGCGCCGATGCGGATATCTGCCCAGTTCTGCGCAATGAATACCAGCGGGTTGGTAAAGTTACCGGTTACCTTCACGGCCATATTGCCGCTATTGTCGGTGATCAGGCCGCCGTTAGCAGGGTCCAGCGCTTTTTCCGCCTGTATTTTTGCGGTAGCTGGGTCTACATTCCGGATATGCATCGCTAAGCGTAAACGCAGGGAATTGGCAAAGCGTAGCCACTTCGTAAAGTCACCATCGTATACCAGGTCAAAGGTAGCAAAGGCGAAAGGCAGTGTAGCGCCACTGCTGATCTGGGTACGCAGGGCCTGGGTAGCGGCATCGAGCTGCGTAAAGAACTGGTTGTAAACATCCTGCTGGCTGTCGTATGGAACGGTAGACAAACCTTCTCCAACATGTTTGTAAGGAATAGGGCCGTACACATCTGTCACACGGGCCATAGCAGTTATCTGTACAATTTGCGCTACTGCCCATACTGCCGGGGTTTTTTGTTCAATACCGGTAGCTTTCAGGCTTAATATGGGAGACATCACACTCAGGTATCCTGCTTTGTAGGTTTCGCCATTCCAGCCGCTTACCAGTGAATAGTTGGTGTTATTGGCATTGCCGAATGAGTTAGGTGTCATGAAATACCCGGAGTAACAATCTGCGTTCAGGTTTTGCTGCAACTGGTAGGAGTTGGGGTCACCGCCTCCGGAGAAGTTATAGATCGCCATCTGGGCAGATTTCAGGTAGAGCCCCAACGCATTGTAATCGGGACCAAACTGACCGTTGGAAACACCGGTATTATCTGTATTGTAACTTTCAAAATTCTTAGTACAAGCACTCAATCCGGTCACCAGTGCAGCTACTGCGATGAGCAGGCCTGATCTGTGACTTTTCATTTTATTATAAAGTTTCATCTTTTTCAGTTTTTCGGTGATTGATTTAGAAAGCGGCATTTAATGTAAGACCGTAGCTGCGGGTAGCAGGTAACATAAATACATCTACACCTCCCAATCCATTGGCGGTAGACATGGTTTGCTCAGGATCAAACGGCGCTTTCTTTGAAATGTAAAACAGGTTACGGCCGGTGAGCGACAGTTTCAGTGATTTTACCACAGAGCGGTTAACGGGGAAGGTATAGCCTAAGGCTGCTTCTCTCAATCTCACTGTAGTAGCGCTGTACATATATTCACCGGACACGCCGTCTTTACCACCTACGATTGAATACCAGGATTTGGCATCTACAGAAGATACGGCATTGCCATTTTCATCTACGCCATTGATCTTCACACCGCCGGCATCACGGGCATCGCCGCTGGCTTTGGAAACGCCGTAGCTATCCATGATGGCCTGGGTAACAGACATTACCTTTCCGCCAAATTTGCCGTCGATCAGGAAAGAGAACGTAAAGTTGCCGAACGCGAAATTGTTATTCCAACCCAGTTGCCATTTGGTATTGGCATTGCCCAAATATTGCATGTCGCCGCCTTTTTTGCTGGGAGCACCTTTGGTAATTTTCACGCGGCCCTGATCGTCGCGGTCCAGCACCGTACCGTAAATATCTCCAAAAGAGCCACCTACTTTAAACAGGGACGCATAGTTGGCGCCGGAAGCACCACTCAGCGTAAAGCGATCTACCTGTGGAGAAAGGGCGATGATTTTATTGTCGTTGGTAGCGAAGTTGATACCGGTGTTCCATTTCAGCTTAGTATCTTTCAATACATCATATCGGATCATCGCTTCCACCCCCTGGTTCTGGATATTACCAGCGTTGATGAAATAGGTATTGTAGAGCGTGGCGTTAGGTGCGGCAATTTCCAGGGTCTGGTTGGTCGTATTCGTTTTGTAGTAAGTAACGTCTACTCCCAGGCGATCGCCAAAGAAACGCCATTCTGTACCCAACTCGAATGATTTGGTTTTTTCTGGTTTAAGCGTATTGAAAGGCCCTGCTGTTCTTACAATCGGGTTACCATCGGTTCCCAGCAGGTTTTCAGGTGCATTACTCTGATAAGCCAGCGGAGAGTTACCTACGATGGCGTAGGAGCCACGTACTTTGGCAAAGGAAATAGCGCTCGGCATTTGCAATAACTGGCTTAACATCACATTCAAACCTGCGGACGGATAGAAATAAGACAGCTGGTTGGTAAATGCCAGGTTGGAAGCCCAGTCGTTACGGGCAGTCAGATCCAGGAATAACCACTCTTTATAGGAAATGTTGACACTAGCAAATACGGATTGCCACTGGCTGTGTTTCTGTTGTAAGGTACCGGAGTTGCGGGCATTGAGTGCCGACATATTCTGAATAGTGAAGATGTTGGGTAAATGCAGGCTATCTTGTCCGGACACGAGATAATCGCCGGTGGTTTTTACATCACGGATACTACCTCCTACCAGACCTGTAAACCGGAAGTCTTTTGCCGGGATGTTGAAGTTGGCAATCAGGTCGCCATATTGTTGTGTGGTTGTATTGTTGTTGTAATTATAGCCGCCATTCCTGGTAGCCAGTGCTTTCTGTGAGCTGGCATATATTTTTTGTTCATAGAGATCGTTGATGCGGTCTATGCTTCCTCTTGCCTGCACATTCAACCAGGAGTTCACATCATATTTCAGACTGGCATTGGCGAGTATTCTGTTACGTTTGAGTGAATTTGGATTGCGGTTGATGATCCACCATGGGTTCTGTTGCAGGTCTTCATCGAAAGGCCAGTTTTGTACCGGCAGGAAGTTCCTCGAAGGATCGGGGATTTCGAACTGGTTTTTATATGGCCGGATATCTTTACCACGAGGGAAGAGATATAAACCGGTCAGCGGGTTGAAATAGTAACCGGTCAGCGGTGTATTATCAATCTGCTGGGTCATATAGTTCACATCAGCAGACGCGGTGAGCTTATCGTTCAGGAATTTGCCAGTTTCTTTAAAGTCGAGATTATGACGGCCCAGTTTATTGCCTGGTTCAATGCCCCTGGCAGAGGTGTTGGCATAGGAGAAATAAGTCTGCATCTTATCGGAGCCGCTGGACATGCTGATGGCGTTGGTAAAGTTCTGACCATTCTGGAAGAAAGGGGAGAGGTTATCGCCGGCAGGGCTACTCAGTTTATCGCCCCAGCTTTGGCTGGCTACATCTTTCGACTGGCCATAATTGTTCTGGAACTTAGGCTGGTAAGCTGCCTGCGTGATATTGAAACCGGAGGAGATATTAATGGCGGTGTGACCGGCTTTTCCACCTTTAGTAGTCACAATGATCACCCCATTGGCTCCCTGGCTGCCGTACAGTGCGGCAGCAGAAGCACCTTTTAATACGGAGATGCTCTCGATATCTTCCGGGTTCAGGTTGGAGATAGGATCGCCTCCGTCATAGGAGGTGCTACCGCCATAGATGCTGGAAGGCTGATTGGTAACGGTGTTGTTCATGGGCACCCCGTCGATTACATATAATGCCTGGTTGCTTCCCAATCCTGATTTGCTGCCACGGAGAATTACTTTCGCAGAACCGCCTACGCCGGAAGCGCTGGAGGAGATCGTTAAACCGGCCACTTTACCGTTCAGGGTATTTACCAGGTTCGCATCTTTCGCTTTCGTGAGTTCCAGTCCGTTGAGTTGCTGGGTAGAATAGGTAATAGATTTCTCAGACCTTTTAATACCCAGGGCAGTTACTACCACTGCGCCCAACTGGGAGTCCTGGCTGGAGAGGGTGATTTGCAGGTTGGTATCTGTACCTACCGTGATAGTTTTGGTTTCGTAGCCAATGAAGCTTATGATCAGGATATCGCCGGTATTGGCAGCCAGGGTAAAGCCGCCGTTTACGTTGGTAATGGTGCCTTTACTGGTGCCTTTTATTTGTATGGATACTCCTACCAATGGCTGCCCTTTACTATCAGTTACCTTTCCTTCCAGGGTAATGGGTGGAATGGCTACCATAGAGAGGTTGGTGGTTTGGGCCTTTGGGCTGATCACGATTGTTTTGTCAACAATGCTATAGTTAAACAATTTGCTGTTCAGGCAGGCATTCAGCACTTCGGTGAGGGGAGCCTGGGTCATGTTCAGGTTTACCGGGGCTGCTTTCCGGAGTAAATTTTCATCATAGATAAATTCATAACCTGTTTGCCGGCTAATACTATTGAATACATCATAGAGGGGGAGATGTTTCCCTTTGATGGTAACAGACTGAGAGAATGATTTGGCGCTCAGATTAAGGGTGAATACCAGTGTCAGTATTGCAGTTAATCGCATAATCAGGAGTAATTTTCTTTGCATACGGCCTCCTTTACAGGGGACTTTGCAGGTACCAAGTAGTTCCATACTTTTGTGTTGTTGGCTTAATAATTCAATTTTCTTTGATTCAGGGAGTTGGGTTGCCAGCTATAGCCGGGAGCATTGCAGTGCTTCCGGTTTTTTTACAACCGATAGTGGAATTATTCACGTCTTCATAACTCAAATAATTTTAAAAGTTCAATTCATAAGTGGACAAATAGTTGTTACTGTGGATCGTACGGACTTACCACGACCCGGTTGTCATTGATGTCAAAGTGAACGCGTTTTGTTGTTGATAAAATTTTTAATAAGGATGCTGCATTCTCTCTACGGGAAATGATCCCGGTTAAGCGTATATCAGACAGATCGCCTTCGTAGGCTACTTCTATATTATACCATCGGGCTATCTGGCGCATAATGGTTTGTACGCTGGTATTACGGAAGCGGAATTTACCTTCTTTCCAGGCCAGCGTCTGTTCCATATCTGCTTTTTCTACCTGGAAATTGTGTTCACCTGTAGTGAGGCTACCGCCAAAACCTGGTTTCAGCAAGGCCTTGGTGCTGCGATGCACCAGTTGCACAGCGCCTTCTTCCAGCGTAGTAGTTATGGTTTGTTCATCAGCATAGGCCATGATATTGAAGCTGGTACCCAGTACATTGACTTCCATATCGGCGTTGCCTTTCACTTTTACCCGGAAAGGTTGTTGTGCATTGGTGGCTACCTGGAAATAGCCTTCTCCGGAAATTTCCACTACTCTTTCGCTGCCGGTGAAGGCGGTAGGGAAACGTATGCTGCTGGCTGCATTCAGCCAAACCTTACTGCCATCGGCCAGGGTGAGTTGGTATTGTCCGCCGCGCGGTGTTACTACGGTGTTGTATACAGGGGCGGCAGGGCTGCCATCTGCTTGGTAGGAGAGGCCGTGGTGAGTATTGACAATACTGGTATTGCCTTGTTTGGCCAATGAGCCGATATTGGCGCTGTCCAACGGAATGGTTTTACCATCTGCCAGTACCAGCATGGCCTTATTGGTGCCCGGATCGAGCGGCGACGGCTTGCCGGCGGCCAATGGCGCCGGGTGTTGGAGCTGCCGGGCAATATATAAGCTGCCTGCCAGCAGGGTAGCGCCCAGTAGACAGGCAGCAGCGGCATACCATAGTTTCCGTGTAATGCTGCGGGGTTTTGTCTGCAGGATGGACTGCAATATTTTTTCGCTGTTTGCCGACGGCCAGCCGCTATCCGGCACATCGCTGTGCAGAGCCGACAGGATATCTGCTTTTATCTCCGGTTCGTAATCATCGGTCGCTACCATCGCTTTCAGGCGCAATAGCTCTTCCTCACTGATCTGGCCATTTTTATATTTTTCAAGCAATAACTGTACTTCCGTCATGGACATATACAAGGTTTTGGAAGGGTGATATGGGTAAAGACGCGCGACAAATAAAAAAGGAGTATCCCCGGGGAAAATTTTTTTTTGAGGAGGAGGAAAACTACTTCCGGAGGGTGATCAGTAACAGGAGGAAAGGGATAACATCGTTATGGAGACGGGCTTTTACAAAGGCGCGTACGGCATTCATGGCCAGGCTCATTTGTTTTTTTACCGTATGCACAGAAATATTGAGTTGCAGGGAGATTTCTTCATTGCTCCAGCCTTCTTTCCGGGCCAGGTATACTTTTTTTCGCTCGGGAGGAAGCCCGGCTACCGCCTTATCGAGCATGGCGTCGTATTCGCGCTGTAATAAAAGGTGGTCGGTATCATTACGGGTGGCTGGCTGGTGTTGCAGGTGAATGTCATAGGCTTTCAACCGTACCAGCTGCTTTTTGAAGCTGTCGTAAATATGATTGCGTGTGAGGATAAACAGGTAATCTTTAAAGCTTTTCACCTGGTCCATCTCTGTTCTTTTCAACCAGATTTTCAGGAATACTTCCTGTACGATTTCACCCGCCATACCGGCATCCTTCAGGTACACCATGGCCACGTCAAATACCTGCCGGCTGTAGTGCCGGAACACAATGGTGTAGGCATCCCCGTTGCCTTCGGCAACCAGTTGCAGCAGTTCACGTTCATCTGGTAAGGAGTTGTTTGACAAATTTGGTGGTTTTGGTGCCCATACAAATCAATACACAAAGTAAATTTAGGGGACACGGATTTAATAATAAAATAATTTATGTAGACAGGATCGGCACAAGTGCGTATGATTTGGATAGAATTATTACGTAATTTCACCATATGCCACAACGTTACACTGATATCCAATGGGTGGTTCAGCGGAACCTTACTCATGCGAAAGACCTTGAAAACCTGGAGTTAGCCTGTAAACAAAAAGGCATTCCGTTTTTAATGATCGATGTCATTCCCTTTACCGCTGAGCTGCCATATTTTGACACCAGTCGCCGCAGCATTTTTTACGGGTCAACGACCTTCTGTGCATTAGTAGATGCACGGCCAGAATTGAGGACTGGTTTATTTTTCGACAATACCCGGTTTTCTATAGCGAATTATATCGGGCAGTGGGGAAAATATATGTTGAATGCCGATGCGGAAATTACCAGTTTCCGGGAACTGATGTCGAGGAATGAGGCGGCCGATAAGTTGTTTTTTATTCGTCCGGATGATGATAACAAAGCGTTTGCAGGGGAAACAAAGTCGTTTGGTGAACTGAGCAAATGGTATGATCAGCTGTCCATGTGGGATAACACCAGTTTGTCGCCCGACAGCCGTATTGTAGTATCTACGCCCTATGATATCCGCTACGAGTGGAGGTTATGGATCGTGGTAGGAAAGGTGGTGGCGGCCTCGAAGTACCGTACTTATTTTAAGCTGACAAAAGAAGCGGGTTGTCCGCCGGAAGTAATCGCTTATGCAGAAAGTCGTTGCCGGGAATACATGCCACACGATGTGTTTGTAATGGATATCTGTTTGTGTGGGGAAGAATTTTATATTGTGGAGTGTGGCTGTATGAATGCGGCTGGTTTTTATCACGCGGCAATTGCCGATATTGTGGAAGCCGTATCGGGATATTTTGTAGGGAGAAATGACCGGACCTGATGTGGCTACGCAATTCCAATGCGTTTGCGAAGTCTATATTGCATTCATCATACTTAATTGTTACGCTTATGAATGACAGCAGATTCTGGGAGATTATAGAACAGGCATGGCAAGCTTCCCCGGCATTGCTGGAAATGCGTAATACTGCATTGGAAACCAATGATGCAGTGGTGATAGAAGATCTCACCAGTGTGGTATATGGCGCTATTACGAACAATATCAGGGATGTTTTATTAGGACTTGATAAAGAGACACTGACCGGGTTTAACCGTCTTATGGAAGAAAAACTATACCATATCGACAGAAAGGATATTCACGCATATACGGATGGCTCAGATGATGGATTCCTGTATTGCCGTTGTTTTATTGTAGGCATGGGGCAAACCTATTATGATAAGATCGACCGGGAGCCGGCCATGGCAACCGCTGATGCAGAGGCGGAAATCGTAGGTTTTATCGGCTATATGGTTTACCAGGAATTATTTGGCGAAGAATTTGAACGTAATACCATTCATTGTATTGAAACCTGTTCCAACTCCCGGGGATGGGAAGTATAATTAACCGTAAATACATTCCTATGAGTGAAGAAATTTTTGGTATTGCTAAAGTGCATGCGCATCCACGAGCTATTGCACTGATGCAGGACGAGTTTTTCTGGGATTGCTCAGATGAACTGGCCCCTTTCGGCTCTGATGAAGGGGAAAACGCCCTGACTGAATTCCTCGAATGGCGGAAAACCCATCCGCACACCCCTACTATTGAGTGCCTGAAATGGGCCATTGAATCCATTGGGGATATGCCCTTTGAAGATTACAATGAAACCCTGCTGGACCGTGATTATATCGCGCAGCAAATGGAAGACCCGGTATTTGACGCCCACCAGTGTATATTCATCCTGGATACGGCCATCATTGCCACCGGTTTCGGGCAACTGGTACTCGAAGGCGTTATTGATGAGGAAAATAAACCAGTGATTACCATTGCACTGGAACGCCAGGTTTGTTGGGCCCTGTTGTCAGAAAGCTGGTCTTATGCAGAACAACGCATCGGTTACCTCAATATCCTGAAACGCGCGCTGGAAGAAGCGTAGTTATCGAGCCAGTACAGCATATCCACAGCGATACGGTGTTTGTAAATCCCTTGTTAATTTTTTGTCGCTGCTATCGGTTTGCTGTAACCTGGCAATGTTTCATTGCTGCGATATCGTTCTGAAAATCTTTCACCAGCTGAAGGAAAGAGGGAAGACGGCGCTTTTGCGGAGGCCGTCCTGTGCGTTGCTATGGAAGTACGCCTAATCGTTGTTATCTTGTAGTGGTTTTTTATACCGTTGTTTATGATTACGCTCCACGATAAAACATACACTTGTCCCGTAGATGTAACCCTGGGATTCATTGGTGGAAAATGGAAATTGCTGATCCTTTTTCATCTCCACTATTTTACAAAAAGAAGTTATGCAGATATCCGCGATAACCTGCCAGGAGTGTCTGAGAAGATGTTAAGTCAACAGTTGAAAGAGCTGGAAAGGGACCGGCTGATAGAAAAAACAGTACTGTCTGCAAAGCCCTACAGGGTTACGTATGAGCTGTCGGCTATGGGTAAGTCCCTGGCACCGCTGTATGTGTTTGCCAGCGAATGGGGAATTGCCTATCTGAAAACGCATGGCATTGATTATATACAGGATCAACATCTGTATAAATAATCTGCGCTTTCTTTTCTGCCATCTATATGCTATCTTTTATCATCAAAAGCTATGTTATGAAAAAGCTATTCATATGTTTAACCTTGTTGCTGGCATCGCTGGGGATAGTAAAAGCACAGGAGTCGCCGGTAGGGGCATGGACAGCCACGTCCGGAGATATCACCAGCGTATTGTTGATAACGCCCTCCTGGTTTACGGTGACTGATTACCGGGCCGCAGATTTTGTAAGCACCTATGGTGGCACCTGGCAACAGGCAGGTAATGGAGAAACAACCGTGGCTATTTCCTTTAATACGGCTAATCCCAACCAGGTAGGACAAAATGCCCGTGTGCCGGTAACGATGGAAAACGGTCAACTGGTTACCAATGCTATTGGTGGTGGCAGTCAGCGGTGGACCCGCCTTGATGATGGCGGCGGTCCGCTTGCCGGTAAATGGAAAATTACAGCCCGGGAAAACAACGGAAAAATGAATACTATTCCCGATGGCCCACGCCAAACATTCAAGATCCTTACGGGTACCCGCTTTCAATGGGTGGCAGTGAACTTGTCTACCGGCGAATTCTTCGGAACAGGAGGAGGTACGTATACATTTGATAACGGTACTTACACTGAAAAAATCGCCTTCTTTTCCCGCGATAATACCCGGGTGGGCGCCGCGTTGTCTTTTAAAGGCAAAGTAAACGGCAACGAATGGGATCACAGTGGACTAAGTTCCAAAGGGGATCCGATTCATGAAGTGTGGATTAAAACGCTGGAATAGAGAACACAAAGCATAAAGCTATTGAAGCGATTGATCTTTGCGAATATTAAAAATCGCACTGGGCATTCGCTTCAATAGCTTTATGCTTTGTGCTTTATGTTTTATTACATTACCAGCCTATTCCGTAATCCTCGCCATGGTTACTGCTGCCGCCCCAAAGGCTGCCATGCGCGCGATCTATGTAAATAGCGTTTACAGGGCCGCTGGTGCGTTCTCCAAAGCTGAGGTGATAGCCCATTTGCTCCAGTGCTTTACGCGTTTTTTCGCTGGTATTATTATTCAACAGTATGCTTCCGGGGCGGGGCTCCCGGTCTTTTATCGTGCTGCCTCCCAGCGATAACCACAATTGGTTGGTATTGAAGTTAGCCGCTTCGGTGGCTTGTTGTACCGTCATCCCAAATTCCACTACGTTCAGGAAAAACTGTAACAGGTTTTGATCCTGCGTATCGCCGCCCTGCACACCGAAACAAAGGAAAGGCTTACCTTCTTTCAACGCCAGTGAGGGCGTAAGGGTAACCCGCGGACGTTTGCCGGCGGCAATCACGTTGAAGGGACATACAGCGGAATCCAGCACAAAGCTTTGTGCACGCTGACTCATGCCTATGCCTGTTTTCCCTGCAATGCAGGCGGGCAGCCATCCTCCGCTGGGAGTAATAGATACTACCCATCCGTCTTTATCGGCGGCTTCCACGCTGGTAGTACCACGCCACAGCCGGTCCATATAGGCGCTGTCTACTTTGTTGGCAGCGTATACCTGGCTCAGGTCTGCGATAGTTTGTTGCCACGCGGCATCATGTTTAGGCACAAAGCCACCAGGCTGCCGCCCATTGCTGGTATCAGTGAGTTGGGTACGCTCCTGCAGGAAATGCAGGTAGGGATTGGTTTTACCGATGTATGGATAAGGATCGCCCGGACCTGCATCCGCATCATTGTGTGTTCGGTTAACCTGTTGCGCCCTGGCCCTTGCATATTCTTTGCTCAACAATCCCTGGATAGCAGGGTTTTTATTGAAGGCCGGATCGCCGTAATAAAAATCGCGATCGGCAAAGGCGAGGTTCATGGTTTGGTACAGCGTGTGGATATATTCGGTGCTGTTATATCCCATGGCTTTCAGGTCGAAATTCTCGAGGATATTGAGACTTTGCAGCAGCATAGGCCCCTGTGTCCATTCCTGTAGTTTATACACGTCTATGCCCTTGTAATTCACGTGCAGGGGCGTTTCTTCTATCGGCTTCCATTTAGCCAGATCTTCCAGCGTAATCAGTCCGCCCTGTTCCTGGCAGCCTCTTACAAATTCGGCCGCGATATCGCCTTTATAAAAGCGATCATACGCCGCCATGATGGCTTCTTTTCGGCTTTTATGCTGACGCAGGGCATTTTCCTCGGCCGCTACCAATTTATTGAGGGTGGCCAGCAGGTCTTTCTGCACAAAGATTTCTCCCGCTTCAGGTGCTTCTCTTTTTTCACCGGGGTGGGTCAGGAAGACAGCTTTGCTATAGGGCCATTCTTTGATATATTTTTTGCCACGTTCGATACTGTTGGCCGTTTGCGCCTCGATAGGATAGCCGGCGGCCATTTCCATGGCTGGCGCCAGTACCTGTTTCAGGCTCATGGTGCCATATTCGGCCAGCATATAACAGAGTCCACCTACGGTGCCGGGTGTTACGGCGGCCAGCGGGCCATATTCCGGTGGAAAGTCGTAGCCTTTTCCTTTATAAAAAGCAGGGGTGGCACCGGTAGGCGCTACGCCCAGGGCGTTGATGGCGATTACTTTGCCTGTTTTCGGATTGTAAATCAATGCCTGGGTTTCGCCGCCCCAGCTGAGTACATCCCACATGGTGCAGGTAGCGGCCAGCATGGCGCAGGCGGCATCTACGGCGTTGCCTCGTTGTTGGAAGATCATGGCGCCGGCGGTGGCTGCCAGTGGTTTCCCGGTAACGGCCATCCAGTTTTTGCCATGTAATGGCGGTTTCTGCGTTTGCTGTGCCTGCATACCAGTGTAGCTGCCCAGCAGCAGGAAAAGGATGAGTAAGCGTTTCATGGCGCTAATTTAAAGGATTACGACAGTACTTTTACCGTCACCAGTAGCTGGCCGGTATGTCGCATGGTATGTTCTGCTGCATGAAACAACAGGCCCAGTACGGTGGAAGGAAGTTGTTTTCTGCCTACGCCCCGGAATTCGGTGAGGGTATTTTCCGGTGTGGCCGACAATTGCAGTAAGGTTTTATGTACCTGTGCATCAAATTGTTCCAGCAAATCGTGCAGGGAAGGGCCGGGAGTGCCTTCTGCTTTGAGCGCTGCCAGCTGTGCTTCGCTCAGTGCTTCCGCCCGGGCGTAGGTACACAGGCGGTCCAGTACACCGCTTACATGCTGCAGGTGAAAGCCGGGAGAAGCAATACCAGCAGGTTTTTCCCACAATTTTTCTTCGGGGAAGTCCTGCATCAGGGTATTAATTTCCAGGTTGGCCTGTAGCAACGCATGTGCTACAGGCTGGAGTAATGCCGGTATATTATCTACCGGCCCACTCATCCAGTATTCTGTTGCCATAGCGTAGTATTATACTTCTACTGCATCATATACAATCACCTTTTCCCACAGGTGGCTGCAGTTTTTCACAAACTCCAGGTGTATAGGGTGGGTTTGGTAGGTAGCCTGACCGGCCAGGTCGCTGAAAAATATCAGTTCAGATACTGCCCAGCTGTTGTCTACCACGTCTCTCTTTTCCGTACTCGCTACTACGCCTACACGCAGTTCCTTTACGGTTTCAATTTTTGATAATGTTTTTACACCAGCAACCAGCTTATCGCGGTCTTCTTTGGAGTCCGGGTTCTTCAGCCAGAAAAATACATGATGTACAATCGGATAACGTTTTTCCATATTTGCAGAAGGGATTGCTGCAGCTGCGGCTGTGCCGGCGGCCAGCGCAGCTGCGGTTCCTAAAAATTTTCGCCTGTTGGAGGTATTCATACGTATGCTGTTGAGGTGATGAAAATAATAAAGATTGGTGATTTATTATAATTATTGCTGTTGGGGCGACACTTATCGACTGTTTTCATAAACGTTTTATTTCCCGTTCCGATAACATGTTATATTTGCCGGCTAACGCCCGTTATTCCATGGAAGGTAAATATTTTGATGAAGCAGCAGTCTCGATATTACAGGATATTATTCTTCATCGCAGAGATGTGAGAGGTAACCGTTTTTTGTCTGTTCCGCTGGAAGAGGCGGTGATAGACCAGCTGTTGACAGCGGCCCTGCACGCACCTTCAGTAGGATTTTCCCAGCCTTGGGAATTTGTGTTGATCCGCGATGAAGTGGTAAAGCAACAGGTAAGAAACTCTTTCCAGGAGGAAAATTCCAGGGCCATACCCCAGTTCAGCGAAGAAAAGCAACCAGAATATATACGTCTTAAACTGGAAGGCATTATGGAGGCACCGCTGAATATAGCGGTATTCTATAAGCCGTCTGACAAGCCGGTATTGGGACAAACAGCCATGTCCGAAGCAGGCTTGTATAGTGTGGTATGCGCGGTGCAGAACATGTGGCTTATGGCCCGTGCACTGAATATAGGTATAGGTTGGGTAAGCATACTGGATCCTGAAAAGGTAAAGCAGGTATTACGTGCGCCGTCTTCCAATAAGCTGGTCGCATATTTATGTGTGGGATATACAGACGGATTTTTTACGCAGCCGGAGCTGGAAATATTACAGTGGGAGAAACGGAAAATGAAAGAAGCGGTTGTTTTCAAAGAAGGCTATTAACATTATTTTCGCATTCACCCCATATTCCGGTACTTTCATCCCATTTTAGGGTGGCAGCTACCGTGTAATGGCTAATATTGCGATATAATGCTTTCTCCTTATGAATCAATTTAAGAAATTCGAATTTGGTTTCGTAACAGCAGTGTTCCTGTTACTGCTGTTTTCGCTGTTGTATCCCAGTATCATTTACAACGTATTTGAGCTGCAAAGTATTTATGGGCATAAGTTTGCGCAATACCACCAGGTATTTGACTATTACCTGCATTACCTGTTGCCCACTATGGGCCGGGTGGTGCTGATATACGCATCGTTTCTGCTGGTGAATTTTATCATTGTGCCGGAATTTTTTGAGCGGGAGAAATGGGTGAAAGGCATGTTGATGTTGTTACCACTGGGAGTATTTTATTTCCTGATGATGATGGTGGCCGATTCTTATTACCGCGGTTACCTGTTTGGGGTATATGATACTATACAGGGGGCGCATACGCATTTTGCCAAATCGGCTTTTATTACCACCGTATTTTCAGGTGTGCTATATGTGATTTATTATTATGTGAGAAGGGTATTGCTGGACCTGTTTTACCCCCGTTATATGAAAGACCCTGTTTTCCGGCAAATGATGACGGAAATTTTCTGGGCCAGCGGTTTGATCGTGGTACTTTTTTGCCTGTCATTCAGCGATTCGAGAGACACGGCGTTAATGATATTTTTCTTCGGGCCTACGTCTATCGTGGTGTTTTTTGTGCTGCGTTATAAGGTACTGCCTGAATATGCCGCCTCCAATAACCGGGCGCTGATGCTGCGGGATGCCATTTTTACCATCCTGGGCAGCAATGTATTGATGGCGCTGATCTGCCGGGCTATCGGGCACCGGAATGGCGGTTGGTTTGTGGCCCTGGGCGCCACTGGTATTTTCGTGTCCGCTGCCATTGTGGCTCCGCTCAGCTGGTTGCTGTTTAAAACCCGGCAGCAGCAGCAGGCTACCGTGGTAACGCTGAAGAAGGCACTGGGGCATTCTGCCGCCAATCTCGACTTCCTCCGTTCCCAGATAAATCCCCATTTTCTATTTAATGCGCTCAACACCCTCTACGGCACCGCTCTACAGGAAGAGGCCGCCCGTACCAGCGAAGGCATTCAAAAACTGGGCGATATGATGCGCTTTATGCTACATGATAACCATTTGGAAAAAATACCACTGGATAAAGAGGTGGCGTATCTCCAGAATTACATAGCTTTACAGCGACTGCGGGTGTTATCTTCTCCTGATATCCTGATAGAAGTAAATATTGATGAAAGTCAGTGCCAGCATGAGATAGCGCCTATGCTACTGATCCCGTTCGTTGAGAATGCCTTTAAACATGGTATTAGTTTAAGACATCGCTCCCGCATTGTTATCTCTCTCAGTTGCACCGCAGAACAAATATTTTTCGATGTATACAACAGTGTGCATCCGCGGCCGGAAAATGATCCAGAACGCGAAGGAATGGGCATAGGATTGAATAATGTAAAAGAAAGACTGGCCTTATTGTATCCTCACCGGCATGAGTTGAGTATTCGCCATACTGCCACAGAATTTTTTGTCCATCTGACTATTGATGTTAATAAATAATAAGGAGATGAAAAAAGGAGAAGAGGAAGTGACCGCAGCGCCCGACGGCATGACCCGTTTTTTATGGTGGCTGGCCGCTGCTGATGCAGATATATTAAAAGATTGCAGAACGGAGAAAGAACGGTACCGCATTATCGGTATATCCGTGCTCGTTACCTGGATGTTTGCCACCCTGGCCTGGGGATATTTCTTTTCCACCGTGGTAAACGATGATATGATCGTAGTGGGACTGGCCCTGTTTTTCGGATTCGCCATCTTGTCGGTCGATCGTACGCTGATTGCAGCCATGTCGCGTACCAATGGCAGTATAAAAGTGATGCCGGTAATATTTCGTTTAGTCCTGGCCGTTACTATAGGCTTGTTTATTTCCCAACCGGTGGTATTAATGTTATTTAAGAAAGACATTGATGCGCAGCTGGAGCTGAGTAAACAGTCTAAGCTGGACGCCTACCGGGCGCAACTGGTAAAGCTCAATGCCGGCCAGATGGCAACCCTGCAGCAGTCGCTGGATCAGGGAAAGCAGCAGCTGGCGCAAAAGGCCGCCGAAATGAAGGTATACAAAGATAGTTATATCAAAGAAACCGATGGCACCGGTGGTTCCGGCAGGATAGGAGAGTCGGACATTGCCCGGGTGAAAAAGTCGGCCTACCTGAAATCAGAAGAAGAACTGCAAACCTTGCAGCGCGCCTGGGAGCCGCAGCAACAACAGCTGCAGGCGCAGATAGCCCGCATGCACAGTGTGGACAGCACCAAGGAAGTGGTGTACCTGGGCACCCTGACCAATGGCTTCCTGGCACAGGTGGAGGCATTGCAGGAATTAACAGAAACACATCCGCCGGTAAAACAAAGATATCGCCTCATTGTATTCATTATCACCTTGATAGAAGTAATGCCTTTGCTCAGCAAAATACTGATGCCCAAAGGAGAATACGATGAAAAAATAGCAGCTGCTACGGCCAACGGTGTCAGCGCTGCCGAACTGGAAACACAAACCGGCAAAGCATTGCAGGAACATTACCAGGCAGCAGCCCTGGCGGCAGATAAAGAAACGGTGGATCATCTCTTCGAATCTACCCGCGACATCCGCAAAGAAGAAGCGGAAACCCTGGTGAGGGACTGGCGGCAACGCGAGAACCGCCAGTATCACCAACTCTGGCAACAAGCCAAAAAATTGTTACTGGGCCGGATCAGTTAATCCCTATATTGTTTACCCGTAAAATAGCCATATGAAGCTGACTGCTATAGCAATAGATGATGAACCCGTGGCGCTGGCTGTTATTAAAAATCATGCTGCCATGGTGCCTTTCCTGGAAATGAAAGGCTTTTTTACCAACGCATTTGATGCCATCGACTTTTTGAGTAAAGAAAAAGTAGACCTGCTGTTTCTCGATATCAAAATGCCGGATATTTCAGGGCTGGACTTTTTGTCCAGCCTGCCCACACCGCCCATGACCGTTTTTACCACCGCTTACTCTGAACATGCCGTGAAAAGTTTTGAGCTGGATGCCATCGACTACCTGCTGAAACCTTTTTCCCTGATACGTTTCATGAAGGCCTGCAATAAAGCCCACAGCCTTTTGCAGTTGAAACAGCAAACAGGCACGCCTGTAATAAAAGAGCAGCCGGATTACATTTTCGTAAAAAGCGGTTATGAACAATTCCGTATTGTCCTCGATGATATTCTCTACCTGGAAAGCGCCGGCAATTACGTCAATTTTATTCTCAGCGACCGTAAGCTGATTTCCCGCCTGTCGATGCAGGAGGCAGTAGATCTGCTGCCCATCAATGCTTTCACCCGCGTACATCGTTCCTATATTGTCGCCAACAACAAAATAGAGCGGGCCGACCGGAACGCGCTCTATATCAAAAATGTACCTATTCCCATCGGGGCTGCTTACGCGCCCGCTATTGAGCGTATCTTAAGCCTGTAGATTTTTTTGTTAAATTAAACCGATTGGTCTAATTTTATCTCTCTATGGGAAAAGCGGAACTCACCAGGCAGTTTATCATAGAAAAATCGGCGCCTATTTTCAACAGGAAGGGAGTGGCCGGTACTTCTATCAGTGATATCCTGAAGGCCACCAAACTGGCCAAGGGTGGAGTGTATGGCAATTTTTCCTCCAAAGAGGAAATCGTAATGGCAGTATTTGACTATATGGTGGAAGAAGAGAAACAGCGGTTGAAAAACGTAACCGCCGCCGCTACTACCTCTGCCGGGAAATTTGAAGCCCTGTTTGCTCACTACGAACGCTTTCCGATGGAACAAACGGTATCCGGCGGTTGTCCTATGCTCAATTTCGGTGTAGAAGCCGACGATACCAACCCCGGCTTAAAGAAGAAAGTCAGTGAACTGGTGCTCTATTTTCAGTCCCGCATTGCAAAGATGGTGCAGTATGGAAAGGAGCACGGCGAGTTTCGCGAGGACTGGGACGAAAGGAAGTTTGCCATCAGGATGTTTAGCATGCTGGAAGGGGCTATACTGGTCAGCGGGGTGCTGGGGCATAATAAACAAATGCTGGTAGTAATAGACGCTTTACGGGAAGAAATGAAACGTCACATGCTGTGATTTTTTTATTGCTAAAAATAAACCAATCGGTCTAAAATGCAACACCAGGTTTTACCCTTGTCGCTCCGCATGGCGGGAAAAGTGCTTTCCGCCATGAGCCGCCCTTTTCCAGGCGCCACTGCCCGGATTTTTTACCGGCTGTACTGTACGCCACCAGCAGGCAAACTCCGGTCCACCCATGTGGAACTCCGCAACCAGGCGGTAATGCAGTCCTTGCAGGTGAGCAGCTATCCTTTCGACAATACCCCCCTGAAAGTAAAAACCTATCGCTGGGGAAGTACAGGACCAAAAATTTTATTGCTGCACGGATGGGGAGGTAGTCCGCTGCATTTCAAACAGCTCATCACTGCCCTGCTGCAACAAGGCTACCAGGTAGTATCCTATGATGCGCCCGCGCACGGCCTCTCCGGTGGAAAACGCACCAACCTGGTACAATGGATGCATGTGCTCGAACAGGTCATGCAGGAAGAAGCTCCTTTTTACGCGGTGATAGGCCACTCGTTTGGCGCCCTCAATGCAGCACTGACGCTCTCCCGTAAAAATGTGGCCGTACCGCGCCTGGTATTGCTAAGCACGGCGTTGAGCGCCCCGGTCTTTTTCAATGAAGCGCTCCGCTTATTCCGCATTCACCCGGTGGTAATGCCCAAACTGCAGCAACTGATCCGTACCCGCCTGCGGGAAGACCTCTCCGATATGGATATGCACCGATACATCAACGGTATAAAAGCAGAAAAGATCTGGCTGGGCTACGATACCACCGATACCCTGGCCCTGGCCACAGAAATAGATGACTACCTGCAGCAATACCCCGCTATCCAATCGCTCCGCATTACCGGCGAAGGACACTTCCGGATTATGCGCGATACCAAGGTGCTGAATGGTATTATGACTTTCCTGTCGGCTCCCTGATCTGACATTAAATAAAAATGTATACGATGTAAATCCAGTTTGTTTGTCTTATCTTGTGGCCTTCCCGTTAATTTGCTGGTGGCATGAATGATATAACAGACAAGGAACTGGTTGGTCTGGTGCATTCGCAACCTTTAGAGGCATTCCGGCTCATATACCAGAGGTATTGGGATCCGCTCTTTAATATTGCCTTTAAGAGATTGCAGGATGCCGAGGAAGCCCGTGATGTAGTGCAGGAAGTATTTGTGACTGCTTGGAAACAGCGTGCAGCGCTGCAACCAAGGGAATCGTTGTTTCCATACCTGCAGGTCATTCTCCGCAACCGCATCTTTAACCTCTATGCCCGCAACGAAGTAAAACTTCGTTACATCGTGGAAACTCAATGGCAATCCACCTTTGCACATAATAACTCGGCCCAGCAACTTACGCTGAAAGAATTGCAGCACATCATCAACGATGCTATTGCGCAACTGCCGCCCCGTATGCAGGAAATTTTTATGCTCAGCAGGGAAGAACAACTATCTCCCGCAGAAATAGCCGCACATCTGTCTTTATCGGTACAAACCGTGAAGAACCAATTACATCGCGCTACCGAAAAAATGAAGGAACACCTGCGAGGCAAAGTAGATCCTACCTTACTCGTGATTATTGTAAGTATACTTACCGGGAAATAACTACCCCCATTCTTCGTAGCACAATCATTCGTCCCGATGATCGTTTCTGATAAACTGTTTTCCCTGTACGATGCTACCGGCGATTTGCGCGCACGAAGCTATACTATCTATACTATGGAAAAGACGCCAAGGGAAATAATATTGTTAAGAAGATCAGTAATAGCAATATTTACCGCCAAAAGGAAAAACATATACCCTGAAAGCAGGCGATCCGCGCTACACCATCCAGATTCCATTGGAGGCATTAGCAAATAATCCGCTGCTGAAGGAATAGCTGTTCTTTTAAAGACTAAAAAGGCGGCCATCTTCGCGAGAAGATGGCCGCCTTTTTAGTGCCCGGAGAAAAATAAATTTTTTTTAACTGGCTGGTACGATCAATCCCCCTCCCTGTACTTACCATATCAAGAACCAACTATGCTCAATCATCGGTATATCCGTTTTTTATTACAGAAGCAACAACAGGAGGGCCTCAGCCAGGAAGAGGAGCTGTTTTTACAGCAATGGTACCAAAGCCTCGACGCCATGCCGGCCAACATGCCAGGGGCAGAAGAAAGGACAGCACTGAAGGAAGCCTCCTGGCAGCAGCTGTCTGCATTATACGAACAGCCAGTGCCAGTGAAACAATTATCCCGCTGGCTGCGGTACGTGTGGCCGGCGGCAGCCATCTTACTATTGCTGATCGGTCTGAAATGGTTGCTGCCTTCATCTCCCACACCAGCCCGGCCTTCCTGGGTAGCGCTGGAATGCCCCGCCGGAAAACGCCTGAAAATGGCCCTGCCAGATGGTTCTGTCGTATGGCTCAACAGCGGCTCCAGCCTCCGCTATAATGCAAGCTTTCACAGCCACCGCGAATTTGTCGTGAACAATGGAGAGGTATTTTTTGAAGTAGCCAAGGATGCAGCGCATCCTTTTGTGGTGCACACCCGGAACCTGGCAGTACAGGTATTGGGTACCTCTTTTAACGTAGCCGCCTATACCCGCCTGGTAAAAGAGAAAATAACCGTTACCAGCGGTAATGTACAGGTAACGGATCCGCAGCAGCGCAAAGTAGTGCTGGGCGCCGGCCAGCAAGTGGTGTACAACAGCCGCCTCGCCACATTTGCTACCCAAACAGCCAACGCTGCCCAATCAAACAGCTGGCGCAATGGAGATATCTATCTCACCAATGTAAGCCTGGAAGAACTGGCGGTAAAACTGGAAAATATCTATGGTTACCAGATCAGATTTAGTAATGATAAGATGAAACAATGTATCAACAGCCTGCATTTCAACGATAAAGAGCCTATTACCAAAGTACTGGATCTCCTTAAACTGATCGATAACATCACTTATACTGTTCGCAACAAAGAAATCGTCATCAGCGGTCAGCCTTGCTGATAAAGCACTTTACCATTCATACCAAATACCATTTATTTATGAACAATGGAATTTTTCCAACCAACATCAACCAAAAGAAACGCGTGAAAGTAATACTGCTATGCCTGCTGTTATGCCTGGCGGCGCAGTTACGCACTGCGGCACAGTCGTACCTGCAGAAGCAAACCACCATTAACTTCAGCTACGAAACCATCGCCTCTTGCCTGAAAAAATTGCAGACGAAAAGCGCGGTCAACATCTCCTACAACGAAAGTGATGTAAAGAAATATACGGTGAATACGCTCAGCTTCCAGGATGCCGGTATCACCCAGATACTCGATGCGTTATTGCAGAATACCAACCTGCAGTACCGCACCATGAATGATGGTATCGTAATTTTCGTGAAAGCGGAAATAACTGCCCATGCTGCTTTTCGTACCATTACCGGTATCGTTACCAGCGCTAAAGAAAAAAGCCCGGTACCCGGCGCTTCAATCCTGGTAAAAGGAACGACCCGTGGTACAGCCACCGATGAAAACGGCGCCTTTGCCATTAAAGTTCCCACCGACAAGAATATGCTCGTATTTTCTGCCGTAGGCATGCAATCCCGCGAATTCATTATCACGGGCGACAAAATGGACGTACAGCTCTCTGAAGATTCCAGGACGCTGGGGAGTATCGTGGTAGTGGGATATGGACAAGTAGATAAGAAAGACCTGACAGGTTCCGTATCATCTGTGAAAACAGACGATATGAAGAAAATGAATACTACTTCTTTCGACGCCGCCCTCGCAGGACGCACCGCCGGTGTGAACGCCGTAAAATCTACCGGTGCACCCGGAGCAGTGGCCTCTATACGCATCCGTGGTGGTACCTCTGTATACGGTAACAACGAGCCCCTGTATGTAATTGATGGAGTGCCCTTTGAAGTAGGTAATGGCCAGGGGAATGCGCAATATGCCAACGATATCAACAGGCAAATATCTCCGCTGGCCAGCCTGAACCCGGAAGATATTGAAAGTATGGACATCCTGAAAGATGCCTCTGCTGCGGCGATCTATGGTTCCCGCGCTGCCAACGGTGTGGTGATCATCACTACCAAGAGAGGACACTCTGGTCCTAAAGCAGATATCTCCGTAGGATATACCGCTACCATGGATAATTTCGCGAAGAAGCAGCATATGATGAACGGCAACGAGTACCTGAAAGCGGTACAAACAGCCTATAGCAATGCTGGCCGGCCGATGCCTAAAGATTCTACGCTCTACCCCGGTGTAAGCACCGATTGGCAAAAATTGCTGACACGCCCGGGTATGACCAACAATCTCTACCTGAATATCAACGGTGGATCCAACAACGGAAGCACCCTGTATTCTGTGTCTGGTAGCGTTACAGACCAGGCCGGCGTTATCAGGGGCAGCGGCTTTAAACGTTATAACCTGAGAAGCCGTCTTGAAACTACTTTGTTTGACCGGCTGCGTCTCGGTACCAATATGGCATATGCTGTAATGGAAACCAATACCAGTAACACTTACTATAATATTATCCGCTATCGCCCGGATGTGCCACCTTATGATAGTTTAGGAAGATATGGTGCTACGCCGGACAGTTCCTCTGCCAATCCGGTAGCCATGTTGAGTCGTATTAACCAGCAAAAGAGCCAGAATATGCTCCTGTCATTCTTCGGAGAAATAGAACTCTGGAAAGGATTGAGATGGCGTTCGGATCTCTCTTATAATATTGTAAAAGGAAATATGGTAGGCTATACGCCTGCCTCCGATGTGTTTGAAATGAGGAACGCCAGAACAGGCTCCCGGGAAGACTATATCAATAACAGTAATTCCCGCATTTTTGATAACATGCTCACTTACCTGAAAAGCTTTGGCCGCCACAATATCAATGCAGTAGCAGGTATGTCGTTCCAGCAAAGCAAAAGCGATTTTACCAATATTAAATCGAATAATTTTTCTGACGATGAATCCCTGAATCATCTCGGCGGCGCCAGCATCCTGAACAACTGGAGCAGCGGCGGTACCATCAGTGGGTTACAATCTTACTTCCTGCGGGCCAATTATAACTTCGCCGGTAAGTACTATTTCACCTTTACCGGCCGGGCCGATGAATCAACTAAATTCTCCCCGGGTAACCGCTGGGCATTCTTCCCCTCTGCCGCCATCGCATATCGCTTGTCGGAAGCTGGCTTTATGAAGCGCGCTACCTGGCTGGAAGACTTGAAACTGCGCATGTCATTGGGTAAAACCGGCAGTGCCAATTTCTCTGACTTCCAGTATACCACCCTGTTTACTTCCGGTAGTTTCTATAACAAGAAGAATGGTATGATCGTAAACGATGTACCTAACCCGGATATCCGCTGGGAGTCTACCAACCAGCTTGATGCAGCGGTAGACTTCTCTATGTTCAAAAGTAGATTACGAGGCACCATCGGCTACTTCAAAAAATATACCCGCGATATGATCCTGTATCGCAGCATTCCGATGGAAACAGGTGCAGCCCAGCAATACTATAACGTAGGCGACTTCTCCAACCGTGGCTGGGAAATACAAGTTGGTAGCGATGTGATACGTCGCAGGCATTTCAGCTATATCACCGATGTAAACATTACGCGTATACGCAGCCGGGTAGAAAAGCTGAATGGCGGTTTCGATCTCAACGGTCAGCTGGTAGAAGGCCGCAGCATGGGTTATTTTGAAGGATTCAAAACGGCTGGTATCTTTCAGTCGAAAGAAGAAATTGATGCCCTCAACAAAACAGCACCCGGTGGCTTTTACCAGTCATCCAGCACCGCTCCCGGCGACCTGAAATTTGTAGACGTGAACGGCGATGGCCGTATCACCGATGATGACCGTGGTATCATTGGTAAATCAGAACCCGATTTCTTCGGTGGCTGGAACAATATTGTGCGCATAGGAAAATGGGAGATTACTGCTTTCCTCAACTTCAGCATTGGTAATTCGCTGGATAACCGCGGCCGAAAAAACGTGGTGTACTTTAATGGGTATACCAATAACTATGCAAAAGAAATGCTGTATGATTCCTGGTCTCCGTCCAACAAAGTCGCCAGCTTACCCCGCATCGTAACGGGCGATCCTAACCAGAATGGCCGTACGTCGGATTTCTTTATTGAAAAAGCTTCCTACCTGAAACTGAAAAATGTACAGGTTGCCTACACGTTTAATACACCTGCATTGAGCCGGGTACGTATCAGCAGCATCCGGGCATTCCTGAGTGGCACTAACCTGCTCACTTTCACCCGTTATAAAGGATTGGATCCGGAAGTGAATATGGCGCCCGCCAGCAACTTCTCACAAGGGATAGATACCAATATTTATCCCTTGACCCGCTCTTTTGCCGCTGGTATTAACGTTAACCTATAAACGAAAAAAACATGAAACAGCATATTATAGCGATTATCTCAGCTTCTTTATTATTTGGTTCCTGTAAACTGGTGAACGTAACAGACGTGGCGCCGGTAAATCAGCTGGAAGATGCCAATGCCATCACTTCTGTTGAAAAAGCCCAAAGCGCTCTTTATGGCACTTATGGTATTCTGAATGGAGGCACCCTGGCCTTCAACTACTATATGCCGGCAGCCGCCAGCCTGATGGGACTCACCATGGATCCCGCCCAGATGGGTTTTGGTTATGGGGAGAATAATGTGCCTACCGAAGACTACTGGCTGGAAAGTATGTATTCTGGAGGCTATAAACTGATTAATATGAGCAATCATATTATCACCAAAACATCGGCGTTAAGTGGCAGTGATCCGCGTAAAACAAGGATCATCGGGGAAGCCAAATACCTCCGCGCTATGAGCTACTTTTACTTATTGCGCTTATTCGGACAGTTTTATGATACTACCTCTAACTATGGACTGGTACTGCGTCTGGACCCGGTAAAAGATGCAGAAGTGATTCCACGGTCAGGGGTTAAGGCGATTTATGATGTGATTAACAAAGACCTGGATGAGGCCATCAATGAAACCGGTGAATTTGCCAGTACCTTCTACGCGTCTAAAATAGCAGCCCGCGCCCTGAAATCAAAAGTACTGTTGTATGAAGGTCGTTATGCAGAAGCTGCTGCCATGGCGAAGCAGGTAACCACCAGTCGCCAGCGTAGCCTGGAAGACACTTTTAAAATTGTGTTCTCCAAGAAAACGTTGAATACCAAAGAGGTGATCCTGCAAACACCTTATGACGTGGGTACCAACATCAATAATAAAGCTTATGCTTTCAATACCTGGTTTGTTCCTTCGGCTTATTATAAGGCATTTATGAAAGGTGATGCACGCGATACCATGGCCATCAGGGTAACAGGCACCCGCGTACGAAATGGTAAGTTCATTGCCGGTACAGTTGATGGAGCGCCTGCCAATTCAGATACAGAGTACTTCCTCCGCCTGGCGGAAATTTACTTGGTGCAGGCTGAAGCCATCGTCAGAAGCGGTGGTTCACTTGACGATGCCAAAGTTGCGCTGAATACCATCCGAAAAAGAGCCCTGATGCCTGATATCACGCTCAACGACCCCGCTAGTCTGCTGGAAGCTATCCGCAAAGAAAAAGTATATGAACTGGGCGCAGAAAGCGGCGAAGAGTGGTACGACCTGGTAAGGTTTGCCAGCAAAGGGGAACTGGATATCAAAACATTTAAGCCCAACTTTATGGGCAAGGACCGGTATATCCTGCCTATTCCCATTAAATCGCTTCAGGCTTCTGATAAGAAAGTAGTACAAAATCCTGGTTATTGATAAAATGAGTGTATGAAGAAATTGTTCTTGTTAAATGTATTGGTCCTGAGCGTTGGCATCGTCGTATCCGCGCAGGAAAAAGAAAAAGGTATCGTCTTCCGGGACGATGCTCTTGCCACGGTATTGAAGGAAAGCGCCCGCACAGGTAAACTGGTGTTTATTGATTGTTATACCAGCTGGTGTGCCCCCTGCAAATGGATGGAGAAAAACGTGTTTGTAAATGACACCGCCGCCGCTTACTACAATGCCAAGTTTATCAATTATAAAATTGATATGGAGAAAGGAGAGGGGCCGGAGCTGCGTAAGCGCTATGGGGTGCAGGTATTTCCCACTTACCTTTTTATTAATGGCAAAGGAGAACTGGTGCATAAAGCCACTTCCCGTATGGAAACGCTGGCATTTGTAGAAGAAGGAAAAAAAGCGCTGGACCCCACCCGCTCGCTCGCAGCCATGGAAAAGGCATTTAACAGCGGTAACCGCAGCAAGGAAATATTACTGGCCTATGCACTGGCGCTGCAAAAAACAGACCGCTATAAAGCGGATACGGTCAGTGGAATGCTGATGGCAAAATTGACCGACAACGATTTGCAAACACCGCTGGGATGGCAGGCGATAGAAGCCTTTGCCTGGGAGGAAGAAGGAAGACTGGGTAAGTACTTTATGACTCACCTGGGCGACTATACGAAGCAATTCGACCCCGAAGCGGTGAAGAAAGTACAGGAACGTTTACAGAGCAGTACCTTGTACACATTAATCCGGAAGAAAGACAGCACGGCATTTTATGCCCGTCTCAATCCCTGGTTACAATCTTCCGATGCGGGGTTGCAGAAGAAAGCAGCCATGATGGAAGCAGAGTTTTACCTGACCACCGGCAACGCAAAGGATTTTATCCGGGTTACCAATCGCGCCCTGGAAGGCGTAATGCAAAATGATGATATGGGACTGGGTTTCCTGGCGCGCCGCTGCCAGTACCTGGCGGGTGGAGATCATGATATGCTGCAACAGGCTTACAAGCTGGCCAAACGCGCGGTAGTGATCGACCCGAAAGAATACGGCAACCAGGGCACCCTGGCTAAGATCTGCCGGGAGCTGGGCAATAAGCCGGAAGCACTGGAAGCTGCCGAAGCCGCCTACCAGTTGTCGCTGCTGGAAACATCCAAGATCCAGAAAATAGCCCAAAAGGAACTGGACGAGATCAAGGCAATGAAATAAAGTACGACCTTAGGTGACAGAACTGCCAATATGCCCAGGTATATTACTGTAACATCACTACTGAACAAAACAAAGAAACGGGATCCCTGGTTCCTGGATGATTATACCATTAATCCCTACAGCAGTTGTGCCTTTAACTGCCTGTACTGTTATATCCGCGGTAGCAAATACGGCATCAACCTGGCAGAAAAGTTGTCGGTGAAGGAAAATGCCATCCCAATCCTTCGCCGGCAACTGGCTGCCAGGGCTGCCAAACATCAGCAGGGTATCGTAGTATTGTCGTCCGCTACGGATCCCTACCTGCCCATTGAGGAAAAAGAAATGCAGACCAGGCAGATCCTGGAACTGCTGCTGGAATACCGGTTTCCGGTACATATCATCACCAAATCTCCCCTCGTGGTACGCGACCTTGACTTACTCCACCGCATCAACGAAAACGCTGTTTTACCCCCTGAAATGCAATTATACGCCCATAAGACGTTTATTACCTTCTCCTTCAGTACCATCGACCCGGTAATTGGAAAACAATTTGAACCGGGAGCCCCCGCGCCGGAAGAACGGCTACGGGCCCTGCAGGCTTGCGCCAACACCGGCTTTATGACCGGTGTAAGCCTCATGCCGTTGTTACCGTTTATAACCGATCGACCGGAACAACTGTCACGTATGTACGCTGCCTTTAAAGCCCATGGCGCCCGGTATGTATTTCCTGCTTCCCTTAGCCTATGGGGAGAGAAGGAAGCCGACAGCAAGCCGCTGATGCTGCAAGCCATTGCACAATACTATCCGCAATACAACACCTATTACCAGCAGTTGTTTGCGCAGCAGTGCACCGTACCCGCCGCCTATAACGACGCTTTACAGGCCACAGCGGCCCACGTGGCGGCCACTTATGATCTCCCTGCCCGGATACCGTTTAAGTAGGAATCCTAAAATTTATTTGTTTAAACTTGCTTTCCCTCCCGTAAAACAATATTTTAGACCTGTTAATTTTAAAACCCACGTATATGCGTAATCTAAACAACCGTCGGGAATTCCTGCGTCAAATGGGTTTATACACCATGGGACTGGGCATGTTACCCGCTGTACTGGCAGCCTGCAACGAAGGAAAATCCACTGACAAAAAAGATAAAGACAGCGCCGCTACCAGGAGCGATGATACTACCGCTGCCGCCAAAGAACTATTCTTCAAAATTTCCCTGGCAGAATGGTCATTCCACAAAGCATTGTTTGCCGGCAAGATGAACCACCTCGATTTTGCATCCCGCGCAAAAAATGAATTCGGTATCCAGGGCATTGAATATGTCAACCAGTTTTTCAAAGACAAAGCCAAAGACCAGGCCTACCTCACCGAAATGAAAAAGCGCGCCGACGACCTCGGCGTACGCAGTGTGCTCATTATGTGCGATGGAGAAGGAGAGATGGGCGATGAGGATGTAAAGAAGAGATTACAGGCCGTAGAAAATCACTACAAATGGGTAGAAGCTGCCAAATTTCTGGGGTGCCACGCTATCCGGGTAAATGCAGCCGGGGAAGGCGATCCGGCGGAAGTAGCCAAAAGAGCAGCAGCATCACTCACTAAACTGGCTACCTTCGGAAAAGAACACGATATCAACGTAATTGTGGAAAACCATGGTGGTAACTCTTCCAATGGTAAATGGCTGAGCGGCATTATGAGAACCGTAAATATGCCGAACTGTGGAACCCTGCCAGATCTGGGTAATTTCTGTATCAAGAGAAGTAAACCTGAAAACAATACCCCCGAAGCCTGGGCTAAAACCACCTGCCTGGAAGAATACGACCGCTACCAGGGAGTACAGGAACTGATACCTTTTGCAAAAGGGGTAAGCGCTAAAACCTACGACTTCGATGCAGCAGGCAACGAAACTACGATCGACTATAAACGCATTTTACCTATTGTGAAAAATGCAGGATTTACCGGCTTTATAGGCATTGAGTATGAAGGAGAGAAATTAGCAGAAGAGGAGGGTATCCGGAAAACGAAAGAGCTGCTCCTGAAAGTAGGAGCAATGATATAAAGAGAGCGGCGCTGTTACCAACAGCGCCACTTTCTTTTAGAAGGTAATGGTAGCCTTGTTGTTACTGATCTTATATTTGAAATGCTGTTGTTCGCCCAGGTTGCGCAGCACTTCTTCCAGGGTAGCATGAAAAAAGCGGGCATCGGTGATCACCGGCGCTTTAGACGCATCTCCCTTCATTTCCACTTCCACCCCAAACCAATCTTCCAGCACCCTCGAAATAGCCATGGGATTAGCATTGCTGATAGTCAGCGTATCCGATAACCAGGTTTCCAGTTCCTCCGGATGATAAGTTTCCTTTTCCATCAGGTCTATTTCATTATTGGCCAGGATCATTTGTCCACGCTCCAGCACTTCCGGTTGATTGTCGGTAGGAGAGTGGTAAGATTTGCTCACCCGGATCTTTCCATGGAGCAGGTATACGGTAGCGCCATGTTGACTGGCGAAAGAGCGCATTTTAAAAGCGGTGCCCAGTACGGTAGCTCTCAACTTATCACTGGTAACGGTAAAGGTGTCGCCGGAGGGGGTTACGTTAAAGAAAGCGTCGCCATCCAGTATCACCGCCCGGTTACCCTGCCCGTAGTTTTCCGGTACATCCAGTACCGATGCGGCGTTCAGGATCACCTGGGAACTGTCGGGCAGCATTACCACCGTACGCTGACCAGTAACGCCTTTATGGGTAGTGTATTTAATGCCCGGTGTTTGCAGGGTGGCGTTGTTGTGGGCTGGCGCGGCCGGTTTACAGCTGCTGAATGCTATTCCCCCCATAAGCAACAGGACAAGCATAGGTTTCCAGGACGAGGTACAGGAGATAGTATCAGATTTAAATAGCATATTCCGGGAATTTTGTATGTAAGAGAAAAGTCCTAAAATTAATAAAATAAACAGCGGCAAAAAGGTATGCTTAAACAATTTCTGAGAAGCAATAGACAATATCTGATAACGCTGTTAAAAAGATATGCTGATATTATAATGATTTTTGGCTGGAAGCTATACGCACCCTAACTTTGCGGCCCATGGAAAAGCAGCTATCTTTATCTTTTGATAATACGGCTATTGCATTTGAGGCAAAGACCGACCACGCACTGAAAAAAGCCAACTTTCTCTTTAGCAATATCGGGAAACCCTGGTTGGTAAAATTCGGCTCCGTGATGACTCCCATCGCCTTTAAACTGAGATTACCTATTAAAGGCATCATCAAAAACACCATCTTTTCTCAATTTTGCGGCGGAGAAAGCCTCGAGGAAGCGGCCACAACAGCTTTGCAGCTGGGCAACTACCACGTTGGCGTAGTGCTGGATTATGGTGTGGAGGCAATGGAAGGGGAAGATAGTTATGATGCTGCGGTACCCGAATTTATCCGTGCCATTCAATATGCTGCTACCAGGCCGGATATTCCTTTTATCGCGATCAAAGTAACCGGTTTTGCCAGGTTTGAGCTGTTGGAGAAAGTACACCGTAAGGAAACATTAACCACCGCAGAACAGGAAGAATATATCCGTGTTCGCGGCCGTGTTCGCGCTATTGCAGAAGCCGGCGCCAAACATAATGTAGCCATCCTGATAGATGCGGAGGAATCCTGGATCCAGGGACCGGTAGATGAACTCACCGATGAAATGATGGCCTTATTTAACAAGGATAAAGTAATTATATACAATACTTTTCAGATGTATTGCCACGATCGCTATGCTTTCCTGCAGGTATCGCTGGCAAAAGCACAGGAAAAAGGTTACCTGCTGGGCGCCAAACTGGTACGGGGCGCTTACATGGAAAAAGAAAATAAACGGGCCGCGGAAAATAATTATCCCACCCCCATCCAACCCAGCAAAGCCGCTACCGATAAGGACTACGACGCTGCCGTGAAATTTTGTATCGACAACCTCGATAAACTGGCAATATTTATCGGTACCCACAACGAAAACAGCTGCATGCTGGCGGCACATATGCTCGATCAGAAAGGAATACCTCATAACCATTCCCATGTAAGCTTTTCACAGCTGCTGGGCATGAGCGATAATATCACCTTCAACCTGGCACACGCCGGCTATAACGTCACCAAATACCTGCCCTATGGCCCGGTAAAGGATGTAATGCCTTACCTGCTCCGCAGGGCCCAGGAAAATACATCCATCGCCGGACAAATGGGCCGTGAACTGGGATTGATCAGGAAAGAAATGAAGCGCCGGGGACTGAATTAAGCTGCACCTATACAACTATAAAACAACAAAGCCGCAAAGCTGGTATAAATACCACTTGCGGCTTTGTTGTTTTATAGCTCCTGTGTTGCTATTTCATCATTGATTATTTTCATTTTGTGGCAGCGGATACCTGGCCCATACATCATCACCGGGGCGGTCGATAGGCAGCTGGCTTAAACGGCCATATCTTCTCATATCAATCCAACGGTGCCCTTCCATGAAAAGGGAATAACGCCGGTTGTACAGCAGTTCGTTAATCAACGCATTGAAGGTGACGGCACCTGCATAGGGAGTCAGGTTATGGGATACCCGTATCCTGTTCAACGCTACAATGGCGTCGGGGAAACTGCCCGTCTGGATCTTGGCTTCTGCATAAATTAGGATCAGCTCTTCGTTACGGATAATGGTAACAGGAGAGTTCAGGGAACTCCAGATAATCACATCACGATTACCGGATAATCCGCTCTGGCTGGCAGATGAGTTACGCAACGCCGTTTTCGTTGATACGCGGTCATCGGTTGGTAAAGCATCAGTAACAAAGGCAGGATGCGCTACTCTTACTTCTCCGTTACCATTTGGTGGCAGAAACAATGTATTAGCGATATCGCCTCCATTGGTGGAAAAGGTATGATATACGCCGTCATTTAATGGACCGTTCAGGTTGAAGAAGGACTCATTCAACGCTGTCAGCGCAGCTGTCCAGTTTTTGCGATAAGTGTAAATCCTGGCGGTGATGGCCCGGTTGAATTTTAACAACCCGGCAGCATTGCTGTAGTTGCCAAAACCGGATAAGGGGAATATGACTTCAGCACCTGTCAGATCTGCTTTGCCATCATCCAGGAATTTCAGTGCCGCATCCATCACTGCTCCGGGATCGGTGATGATCGGACCTATCGGCGAGCCATTGGGCTGCGGTATGCGGGCGCCATTGGAATCAGTCATGTTAATATTCAACAAAAGCTGATAGCCGATAATGGTTTTGGCAAAACCACTAAAGGCTTTCTTTTGGGCATCTGTTGCTACGGCACTTCTGGTATTCTTGACGGCATCCAGCAGAATAAAGCACTGCCGCATTACCTGGTAACGGGAATTCCAGGGATTGGTCAGATAAAAGGTATTGTTATCCAGCACCTTTGTACCAGCACCAAGTAAGTCGGTCGTATAACGAGGTTCTGCCCCCGAGAAACGATAGATTTCCCGGCCAATAACGCCCAACCCATCCAGGTAAACGGCCATGTTAAAACGCATACCGGATTCGGCTCCGGTAACCAGGTTAAACAGATCACTTTTGGAAGGGTCGGCCGTAATCCCCGCCACTACTGGCGTATTTAAGCTGTTGATTTCTCCCTTCTGACAAGCCGCAAAGCCCAGCAGAAAAAAGAATATCGAAATAATGGAAATATGTTTTTTCATATACAATGATTTTAACAGACAGATAATGATCAGAAATCTATACCAACATGGAAGCTGGCTCTCTTGGAAGCAGGGTACGGCGTTACGTCTACACCTGTTGATAACCCGTTACTACCACGGCTTTGAGAGGTGGTAATGGTGTTGCTTCCAAAATTGGATACTTCGGGATCATATCCTTTGTATCTCGTCCAGGTAAAGAAGTTGTTCGCGGAAATACCTACGCGAATCGATTTGATCTTCTCTGTGTTTTTTAGTGGGATACTATAGTAAAGGCCTATCTCGCGGATACGCACGTACGAAGCATCCTGTACATAAATGGAGGCGTCGCCTGCGTTCTGACGGTAAAGACCCGCCTTCATTCCGTTGATAATATCATCGTAGTCAACAGTAGTGGAGCCCAGGTCGGTCAGCAGCTCAGTGAGATTAATATTATCTCCGCCTTTCTTCCAGTGAATCAGGAAACGCAGGGAGAAGTTCTTAAAGATGGTGAGCTCATTGGAGAAACTCGCCTGGAATTTAGGCTCTGCGTCGCCCAGAAGTTTCAACTGCCCTCCTACATTACCTTTGATCTGTGTGGCAGGTCTACCCTGTTCCAGGTAGAAAGTACCCAGTGAGTTACCAAATGCACCTATCGCAAAAGGAGGTATAATCAGTCGCGTTACCTTCGACCGGTTACGCCACCAGTTAAGGTTACTGGTCCACTTAAAATTAGGCGTATTCACCGGTATCACGGTAAGCCCGAGTTCTATACCCTGGTTTTTCAGGTCGCCACTGTTTTTCCATTCGGTGGCAAAACCGGTAGAACCGGGAAGGTTGTGACGCAGCAATACATCCGTAATGGTTTTGTCGTAGTAGGTAGCTTCCAGGCTGATACGGCCTTTCAGCACACTGATATCCAGACCGGTTTCAAATTCAGCCTGCCTTTCCGGTTTGATCTGGGAATTTCCCTGCAGGTTATCCACCAGTACGCCCGGAAGTCCGCCGATATTGCTTCCCAGCATGGCGGTAAACTTACTGCCATAAGGAGGTACGTTACCGGATTGACCATACGCCGCCCGTACTTTCAGGTTGTCGATGGCATCTACTTTCCAGAATTTCATTTTAGTAAGATTCCATGACACCGCTCCTTTAGGGAAGACGTAGTATTTTTTAAAGTCGCCATTGTTGGTGGATCTGTCGAAACGCACACCACCACTAATGGTAAACGCATCGATCAACGTCAATTCTTCCTGTACGAAGAAACCATTATCGCGGTATTTCTGGCGGAATTGCCGGGTAGTGGTGTTACCACTCGCATCCAGGTTGCTCTGCCCGGACACCATGTTGCTGGCGGATGTAACAATATTGTCCATGAAACCCGTTTCCAGTGTGGCGCCGGCACTGCTGGTTAAACTGATGTTTTCATTGGGAATAAATGTATTTACAAAAAATCCACCCCAGTTAGTATTGGAGCTGTTGGTGTTTCCCTGTATAGATTGTCCCAGCAAACCATTTTCTTCAAATTGCAGATCGCGGGGAAACAGGGCTGCGGTTTTGAAGTTGAAATAATCCAGACCGCCACGACCCACAAATTTGGTAGTAGAATGCGCGCTTTGCTGGAATTTAATGTCAATATTGGCGCCACCCACAAAGCGATTGGTCAGCTCGTTGTTGATGATCTTGTCTCTTGTTTCCAGCGGATTGGAAGCTGCAAAGGGGTTACGGGGATATTCGCCCAGCGCATTAGGGTGCAGGTCTATGAAATCCGGGGTGGAAGAAAGTGCCACACCAAAAGTAACACCGTTATTATCATTGTTGGTAAGCCCCCTGTCGGACGAAGAACCAATATAATTGGTGGTAACGCCGAGGGATATACGATCATTTATCTTATGATCTACATTCAGGCGCAGGGCATTGTTGAAATAGCCGGTACCTTTGATAATACCTTGTTCCTGCCGGCGGTTGCCGGAAAGATAAAAGGTGGTTTTATCTCCACCACCACTCACAGACACATTGGTGTTCAGCAAAAGTCCGGTTTGTCCGTACATTTCTTTTTCATAATCATAAATTTTTCCTGCGCTTTTTGCGGCATTAAACTGCGCTTTTAATGCGGCGCGGTTGGCTTGCACAGTAGGATCGGGGTTGTCGGCAGTACCGGCCAGGTCTGCAGCTGTTTCGGGAGTAAAGGTGCGTACCCCCAGCAGATGCCGTTCTTTCACAAAACCTGTTTCCTGGTTTATACTGATTCTGGTTTTTCCTGATTTACCTTTTTTAGTGGTGATGATAACTACGCCGGCAGCTGCTTTCGCGCCATACAACGCGGAAGCAGAGGCGCCTTTCAGGATTTCTATATTTTCAATATCTTCAGGATTGAGATCAGCGATACGGCTGGAGGGATTATCCTGGTTGTTTGGGTTACCGGCAGTAGCTGCCCCGGTTACATCATTGAGGCCCGCAGGAATACTGGCGCTGTTGAAGAAAACGCCGTCTACCACATACAGTGGCTGTGAATTACCGAATACGGAAGTAATACCACGCATTTTTACAGAGATACCGCCACCGGGAGCGCCCGAGTTGGCGGTGATCAATGCGCCGGGTATTTTACCACTCAGTGCGGCATCGAAGGTTTGTGCAGGTGCTACACCAGTTAATTCTTTACCAGAAATAGTAGCTACCGCATTCGCCAGGTTGGCACGCTTTACATTCGTAGCCAAACCGGTTACTACAATTTCCTCGAGACGTGCAAAGTCTTCTTCCATGGAAATATTAACTACAGATTGGTCAGCTTTGATTGGGATGGTTTGGCTTTTATAGCCAGTATAGCTGACCAGTAAACTGGTTGTGCCGGCTGGTACCACCAACGTGTAATTACCGCTGGCGTCTGAAATGGTGCCTTTATTACTATTGGGTACCCGCACGGTTACACCGGGAATAGGTTTACCACTAACGGCATCCCTTGTTTTTCCGGTGATATTTTGTTGGGCAAATAATGCCAGGGTACTGCAAAGACAAAGCAGTACCAGCAAGCCTGATTTTGGTAGAAGCATAGCTTGTTTGGTTTATAAAATGATGATAGTGATGAAATAGGTTATCTTATCATAGAGCTGATAGTAGATTTAAAAATGAAGTAAATAGTAATTCCTGATTTTGGTTGCTAATAATAGCTGATTTTGTTGCCTTGGTTATGCAGTGAAGTGGTCATGGTCATTGAGGTTTTCCGCACATACTTCCTGCAAGTTTCTCATTAAGCCAGTCTCGGTAAGTCGAATACTAAGCAGTGAACAAAATTTACGTGATTTATACGGATCTACCGTTTTTTTCTTTGACTGGAATACATTATATTTTTCATCCGTAAACTTTGTAAATTGCAGCCTTATGGATCAGTATTTATCATTATTACAACATATTATCCGTGACGGCGCAGTGAAAACGGACCGTACCGGAACGGGCACTACCAGTTGCTTTGGCTACCAGATGCGTTTCAATTTACAGGAAGGCTTTCCATTAGTAACTACCAAGAAATTACATCTTAAATCAATTATATACGAACTGCTCTGGTTTTTAAAAGGCGATACGAATATTGCCTGGCTAAAAGAGCACGGCGTAAGTATCTGGGACGAATGGGCCGATAAAAACGGTGACCTGGGCCCTGTTTACGGCAAACAATGGCGTAGCTGGGAAACCCGCAGCGGAAAGGTGATTGACCAGATCACAGAAGCGGTCAACACCATTAAAAACAACCCCGACTCCCGCCGCATTATCGTCAACGCCTGGAACGTAGGAGAGCTGTCTGAAATGGCACTCAGCCCCTGCCATTGCCTGTTCCAGTTTTATGTAACCCCGGCAGACAAAGAAAAAGGGGAAACCCGGGGAAAACTGAGCTGCCAACTTTACCAGCGCAGCGCCGACGTATTCCTGGGCGTACCGTTCAATATCGCCTCCTACGCCCTGCTGACCATGATGATGGCACAGGTATGCGACCTGGATGCCGGCGATTTTATACACACCTTCGGTGATGTACACCTGTATAGCAACCATATGGAACAGGCCCAACTGCAGCTGAGCAGACAGCCGTTCCCGCTGCCGGTCATGAAAATCAACCCGGAAGTAAAAGATATCTTCTCTTTTACCTTCGAAGATTTTGAGTTACAGCACTATCAGTTTCACCCGGCTATTAAAGCTCCGGTAGCTATATAACCTTGCATATGCGCATTTCCATCATCGTAGCAGCGTCAGAAAACAATGCCATTGGTATCAATAACATGTTGCCCTGGCGCCTGCCTACCGATCTCAAATATTTTAAGGCCACTACATTGGGTAAACCCATTGTAATGGGACGCAAAACTTTCGACTCACTCGGCAAGCCCCTCCCAGGCCGCCCTAATATTGTTATTACCCGCCAGGCTGATTATCACCCGGAAGGAGCATATATCGTTAGCTCTATTGAAGAGGGCATCGAAAAAGCCCGCTCTTTCGGAGGCGACGAATTGTTTATCACCGGCGGCTCACAAATCTTCAAACAAGCCTGGGCCAAAGTAGATCGCATCTACCTCACACGCGTATATGCAGTGGTACACGGCGATGCTTTCTTCCCGCAAATAGATGGCGGTGAGTTTGAACTGATAAGCGATGAACGCCATGAAGAAGATGAGAAAAACCAATATCCCTTCTCTTTCCAGGTATGGGAAAGAATATAGGAACACTAATGTTAATGGCTATTTGAAAATAACGGTGCCCATACCATTGGTCAGTTCTTTTTCCAGGGCATTCAAATGCTTCTGCATTTCCAGGCAGGCAATAATCTGATCCATTTCAGTGGCCTTTTTTGCCTCTTCCTGGTTTTCGTGGATCAGCTTTTTGATCTTGCGCAGTATCAGGTAGTTGGTGGTGGAGATGGTATCTCTCAGGTAGGCGTTGTCGCCGTATACGGTATCAATTTCAAAACGGTCTTTCCAGTTAATACTCAAATCCGCTTCTTTATCTTCCAGGATATTGGCAATTTGTTTAGACAAAGCCTGGTCTTCATGATACAGGAACCAACGCTTGTCCTGCAAATTCCCCGTATCATACAGCGCCTTGTATTCTCTCAAAATTCTTTTTACCAACTCACTTTCTGCCAGTGCTTCGAAGTCGTAAGGCAGATGAAACACATAATCTGCTACCGTGCTATTGTCTTCTTCACTGAAGGGCTTATCCCCGAAGCGCAGCAATATTTTTACCAGCTCCTTTTCCTGCCGTTCATGTCCGTTGAGCAACGATTCTACAGAAATGCCGGTTTCTGCGGCTTCCATAGCAGCTATCGCCTCTTCGCTCAGTGCATCATCGCCTGGAGCAGGTTGGTTGCGGGCATGGGCCTGTTCGCGCTTAACGAGCCGGTCGCGGATAAACTTATTAACCAGCTGGATCAACCCCTGTTCGTCGATATGCAGTAGTTGGCTACATTGACGGATATAGTCCTGCTGCCGGGTAAAGTCCTCAGCCTTATCAATTTTGGAAATAGTTTCGGCAATTTCATTGACCAGCTGCGACTTTTTAGTACTGTCGCTGCCTGCTTCCTGCATGCTCAGCTGCAGCTTAAACAGCACAAAGTCTTGCTTATGTTCCTGGATAAACTCCCGGAAAGCGGCGGCGCCTATTTTCTGTACGTAACTATCCGGGTCTTCTTTGTCTGGCAGCAGTACCAGCTTTACATTCAGGCCTTCTTCAATGGCCATATCCAGGCCGCGGAGTGCTGCCTTTACACCGGCGCTATCCCCATCATACAGGATGGTGAGGTTGTTCGTGTATTTCTTGATGAGCCTCAGCTGGTCCTGTGTGAGGGAGGTACCGCTGGAGGCCACCACGTTTTCCACGCCGGCCTGGTGCAGTGATATCACATCGGTATAACCTTCTACCAGTAAGCACTCGTTCTGTTTATCTATCGCATGCCGCGCAAAGTAAGTACCATACAGTACCCGGCTTTTTACATAAATCTCGTTTTCGGGGGAGTTGATATACTTGGGCGCCCGGTCTGATTTTGCTCCCAAAATACGGGCACCGAAGCCCAGGATCTTACCGGACTGGTTATGTATCGGGAAGATAACACGGCCCCGGTAATTGTCGGCGGGCTGGTCATTGCGAATGGTGACCAGACCGGTTTTTTGCAGGTATTCCAGGTTGTAACCTTTCTCCAACGCCGATTTGGCGAAGGCGTCGAAGGTGTTCAGGGAGTATCCCAGCTGGAACTTTTTGATCGTTTCTTCCGTAAATCCCCTTTCTTCAAAGTAGCTCAACCCGATATTCTGCCCTTCTTCTTTGTTGAACAAGGTATCGGTGAAATACTCCCGCGCATAGTTGTTGATGATAAATAAACTATCCGCCATCAACTGGTACTGCTTCACCTCCGGACTTACCTCAGTTTCTTCCAGCTCTATCTGGTAACGTTGGGCCAGCCAGCGCAAAGCTTCTACATAGGAGTATTTTTCATGCTCCATGATAAAGCTGATCGAGTTGCCACTGGCACCGCAACCAAAACACTTATAGATTTCCTTACCGGGAGATACCGTGAAGGAGGGCGACTTCTCATTGTGAAACGGGCACAGACCGAGGTAGTTGGCTCCCCGTTTTTTCAATTTAACGAAGGAACCCACTATATCCACAATGTCTATGCGGCTGAGGATCTGCTGTATGGAGTTTTGAGATATCACGGTTCAGTCAATGCAACTGCAAACATACCTAAATTCTGGCAGAAAGCGGAGAGCTGAAAGCACAATGCTGCGAAAACGGGCGACTAGCGTGACTTTTAGATATTCGTAAAGATTCGCTGCCATAGCTTTATGCCTTATGCTTTCGGCTTTAAGCTTTTCCGTATATTTGGTAGATTATAAACTAGCCAAATCAATCTTATTTATCAGATGAAAGAAGTATTTATAGTTGCTACTGCCCGTACACCCATTGGATCGTTCAATGGGGCGCTGGCGGGTATTGCGGCAACGCAGTTAGGTGCTACCGTTATCAAAGCAGCCCTCGAAAGAGCCGGCGTAGCGGCAGCAGCAGTAAACGAAGTATACATGGGTAATGTACTCAGTGCTAACCTGGGACAGGCGCCTGCCAACCAGGCCAGTCTGGCAGCGGGTATCCCCAATACAGTTCCCTGTACGACCGTGAATAAAGTTTGTGCCTCCGGAATGAAAGCCATTATGTTGGGCGCACAAAGCATCATGCTGGGCGATAACGATGTAGTGGTAGCCGGTGGTATGGAAAATATGAGCGCTGCTCCCTATTACCTGGATAAAGCCCGTACGGGTTACAAACTGGGGCATGGCAGCGTAATAGACGGTATTATCCGCGATGGCCTGTGGGATCCTTATAGAGATTTCCACATGGGCAATGCGGCGGAATTATGCGCCACCGAATATCATATTACCCGGGAAGACCAGGATGCATATGCTATCGAAAGCTATAAGCGTGCTGCAAATGCCTGGGAAAAGGGATACTATGAAGCAGAAGTAGTACCGGTGCAGGTGCCCGGTAAACAGGTAGTAACCGTAGCGGAAGATGAGGACTATAAGAAGGTAGTTTTCGAAAAAGTGCCTACCCTGAAGCCAAGTTTCCAGAAAGATGGTACCATCACAGCCGCTAATGCTTCCAATATCAATGACGGCGCTGCCGCTGTGGTATTGGTAAGTGGCGAAAAATTAAAAGAACTGGGACTGAAGCCGCTGGCGAAGATTGTCAGCTTTGCAGATGCCTCCCAGGCGCCGGAATGGTTTACTACCACGCCGGTAAAAGCAATTAACAATGCGTTGCACAAAGCAGGCTTGAAGATCAGCGATATGGACTATGCTGAAGTAAATGAAGCATTTTCCTGTGTACCTATTGCCAATGCGAAAGACCTGGGCCTCGCTATGGATAAGGTAAATGTATGGGGTGGCGCCGTAGCAATGGGACACCCTATTGGTTGCAGTGGTGCCCGTATCGTGGTAACCCTCAATGCCATCCTGCATCAGCAGAATGCCCGCTATGGCGTAGCTGGTATCTGTAATGGCGGTGGTGGCGCCAGCGCTATTATCATCGAAAAAGTATAAAATCATCGAAAAGCCGTCTCTATTCAGTAGAGGCGGTTTTTTTGAGATAAAATATACCGATTGGTATATTTTATTCCTGCTTTAATTACCTTTATGCCTGCAAAAAAAGACTCATCATGGAAACGGTTAATTACGATGTGGTGGTAATCGGCGCCGGCCCCGGCGGTTATGTATGTGCCATACGGGCGGCGCAACTGGGATTCAAAGTAGCGCTGGTAGAAAAGTACGACGTGCTTGGAGGTACCTGTACAAATGTTGGCTGCATACCCGCCAAAGCGTTATTGGACAGTTCGGAGCATTATCACAAGGCGGCAGTGCAATTTGGCACCCACGGTATCGGCCTGGAGGGGCTGCATCTCAATTTTCAGCAATTTATTCAACGAAAACGGGAAGTGGTAAAGCAAAATACTTCGGGACTGGTATACCTGATGAAAAAAAATAAGATTGCCGTACACCATGGCCTCGGTAGCTTCGTCAATGCCCACCAGTTAAAGGTAGGAGACCAGTTGTTACAGGCACGGTACTTTGTTATTGCCACCGGCTCCAAGCCAGCTTCTTTGCCGGGTATCACCATCGATAAAAAAAGGATCATTTCTTCCACGGAAGCCTTGTCATTGGCTGCACAACCGGCATCTATGGTTATCATTGGTGGTGGGGTGATTGGTGTGGAAATGGCTTCGGTGTACGCCCGCATTGGCACCAAGGTAACCATCCTGGAATACGCCGGCAGCCTCATTCCCACGATGGACCTGGAGCTGGGCAAAGCCTTGCAGAAATCGCTGGTAACATTGTCGATAGATATCCGGTTGAATTGCCAGGTGCAATCGGCCATAAATACGGATAATGCCGCAGTAGTGGGGTATGTCGACAAGGACGGCCAGCAGCAGGAGCTGACAGCCGATTATTGTATGGTGGCGGTAGGTCGCCGCGCTTATACCACCGGCCTTAACTTAGCAGCGGCAGGTATTGAAACGATGAAGAACGGGAAGATACCCGTGAATAAAACGTTGCAGACATCGGCTCCGCATATATATGCCATCGGCGATGTGATTGACGGCCCTATGCTGGCACATAAAGCAGAAGAAGAGGGGACCCTGGTGGCGGAAGTGATAGGTGGATTAACACCGCATCTCAATTATAACCTCATTCCCAATGTGGTGTATACCTGGCCGGAAGTGGCGTCGGTAGGCGCTACGGAGGAGCAATTAAAAGCCGGTGGCATTGCCTACCGCTCCGGTAAGTTCCCTTATATGGCCAGTGCCCGCGCCAGGGCTTCCATGGATACGGAAGGCTTCGTGAAAGTACTGGTAGCGGAAGCTTACAACGAAGTACTGGGCGTACATATCATAGGCCCAAGGGCGGCCGATGTGATTGGCCAGGCCGCCGTGGGCATGGCCCACGAAACTACCGCCGAGGAAATGTACAGGATCTGTTATGCGCATCCTACCTATTCGGAGGCGTTGAAAGATGCTTTCTTGCTCGGGGCAGGAAAAAGCGCCATCAATATCTGATGCAACACGTGTTTATTCCGACAGTAAGAGTACGGTGTCTACTTTGTTGCCCGTTGTTTTCAACAGGATCCTGACGCTGTCTTTGCCCCTTTTTTCCATTTTCAGGAAACCGGGTGCCGCTCCGGGCCGGATCACATCCGGTGTCAGCTTCTCAAAAAGTAAGTATTTATCTGCCACCAGGCTGTAAACGGGGTAGGTTGATAAAATACTGGTGCTCTTGGTTTGCAGGGCAAAGTCATTGTCGATATCGTAGCGCTGAAACTCGCTGTCAGACAACAGCGTAATAGCCGCTACCAGCGTAATGGTGCGCAGTGGCGGAATCAGCAGTCCCAGCAACAGCACAAACGGAAACCCAAAAAAGCACAACAGGTAAGCATAGCGGGCATCGTTGTCGGGTTTGGCGAGTCCATATAACAACATGCCGGTGCCGGCATACAGGGTAAAGAATACCCGCTCTGTTTGCGTGCCTTTAAAACCATAGTTGTTAAGCATCAGGAACAGGCATATCAGGCTAATACTACCCAAAAACAGGTGAAAGTACCACAGGAGCACCTGGACGACGGGCACTTTTACTTTTTTTATTTTACAGGATAGGGCAGCTAAAAAGCAAAGTGTCAGGATAGTAATCGTGATCATGACGATAAACGAGTTAGCACGGGCTTCAATAAAGTTAGAAAATATAAATATATGTATTTTTATTAATTAATAAGCTGCCACTCCTATATCATTGTCATAATAATTATTAATCGGGCGTTTACTTTGCTTTTTCGTGAACAAACAATATTTTTGCCCTGCCTTTAAATAAGGCATTTAAACTTTCAATTAAGAATAGCATGCGTCAGATAGCTTTCAGACAAGCCTTAAGAGAAGCCCTGCAGGAGGAATTTCGCCGTGATGAACGCGTATTCCTGATGGGGGAGGAAGTAGCCGAATACAATGGTGCTTATAAAGTGAGCCAGGGAATGCTGGATGAATTTGGTCCAAAACGTGTAATTGACACGCCGATTGCAGAACTTGGGTTTGCTGCCATTGGAGTAGGTGCCGCTCAAAACGGCCTGCGTCCGGTAGTAGAGTTCATGACCTGGAACTTTGCCGTGCTGGCTTTGGATCAGATCCTCAATACCGCCTCCAAAATGTTGGCGATGAGTGGTGGACAGGTAGGATGTCCGATCGTTTTCCGCGGACCAAACGGTTCTGCAGGACAGCTGGGAGCACAACACTCCACTGCATTCGAAAGTTATTATGCCAATATCCCCGGCCTGAAAGTAGTATCCGTATCTAATCCATATGATGCAAAAGGTTTGCTCAAAGCGGCCATCCGCGACGACGATCCGGTTGTTTTCATGGAAAGTGAGTTGATGTACGGCGATATGGGCGAAGTACCTGAAGAAGAATACATCATCCCTATCGGTAAAGCAGATATCAAACGTGCCGGTAAAGACGTCACCATCGTTTCTTTCAACAAAATGATGAAAGTAGCTTTGGGCGCTGCAGAAGAACTGGCGAAAGAAGGTATCGAAGCGGAAGTAATCGACTTGCGTACCATCCGTCCGCTGGACTGGTTTACCATCCTCGAATCTGTAAAGAAAACAAACCGCCTGGTAATCGTAGAAGAACAATGGCCATTCTCCAGCGTTTCTTCTGAAATCGCTTACCGTATCCAGAAAGAAGGTTTCGACTACCTGGATGCACCTATCCGCCGTATCACTGCACAGGATGCGCCTATGCACTATGCGCCTAACCTGGTAAAATTATACCTGCCGGATATTGAGCGTACTGTGAAACTGGTGAAGGAAGTAATGTACATGAAGAAATAGCAGACCGCTAAACGTATAAAAGCAATAAAGGCGAATGATCTCATCGATCATTCGCCTTTAGCTTTTATAGGGTATGTTTTCCGTTCAGGAAAACAAATCACTCGATAAATACCGGTCGCCGCGGTCGCAGATGATGCTAACGATAACGCCGCTACGTAACTCGCGCGATAACCGTGCTGCTGCCGATACAGCGCCGCCACTGCTCATGCCACAGAAAACAGCTTCTTCTTTGGCCAGTCGTTTGGACATCGCCCGGGCATCGGCCTCGTCAATATCCATAATCCGGTCTACCCGGGATTTTTCAAATATTTTAGGAAGATAAGCCTCCGGCCACTTACGGATACCCGGAATCTTTGATCCCTCTGTGGGCTGGCAACCTACGATTTGTACATCCGGGTTTTGCTCCTTCAGGAACCGCGATACGCCCATAATAGTACCTGTAGTGCCCATGGCGCTGACAAAGTGCGTTACTTTCCCCGCCGTATCCCGCCAGATTTCCGGTCCCGTGGTTTTGTAATGCATGCCATAGTTATCGGGATTGGCAAACTGGTTCAACATATAATACCCCCCCTTCGCTACTTTGTCGTTGGCATAGTCGATAGAACCTTCCATCGACAATTCTTTGGGCGTGAGCGTTACTTTGGCGCCATATACTTCCATGGTAAGCACCCGCTCCCGCGTGGCATCTGAAGGCATTACCAGTTCTATTTCCAGTCCAAACAGGCTGGATATCATGGCCAGCGCAATACCTGTGTTGCCGCTGGTAGCTTCAATCAGCTTCATGCCCGGCTTAATATCGCCTCTATCCAGCGCTCCCTTGATCATGCCATAGGCAGCCCGGTCTTTTACACTACCCGCGGGATTATTGCCTTCCAGTTTGGCGAATATTTTCACCTCCGGGTTTTCCGAAATGTGCTTTAATTCTACCATCGGCGTGTTGCCGATCAGCTCTATGATGGATGCCATATGATTAATCTTGGTTTGTATCTGAATATTTATGTTCTGCTTTGTAATAAATGCGGGAAAACGGCTCTACGCTTTTAATCAACCACACATTCCCTCCAATAACGCTGTGGTGGCCTATTACGGTATCGCCCCCCAGGATAGTGGCCCCGGCATATATCACTACATGTTCTTCAATAGTAGGATGTCGTTTGCTGCGCGCCATTCCTTTTTCTACGCTCAATGCCCCCAGGGTAACTCCCTGGTATATCTTTACATGAGGCCCGATGATGCTGGTTTCCCCAATGACGATACCCGTGCCATGGTCTATGCAACACCAGGGCGCAATAACAGCCCCCGGATGTATGTCTATGCCCGTGCGGGAATGGGCCAGTTCTGTAATCATGCGGGGTAATACCGGTATCTTCAGGTTATACAGGGCATGTGCAATGCGGTAAAAGGCAATCGCATAAAAACCGGGATAAGCTCGGATCACCTCATACATACAGGATGCCGCCGGGTCGCCCTGGTACATGGCACTGGCATCTTTGGTTAATTCGTCATAAATAACCGGCACCTTGCCCATGAAGGCCTGGCTCAGGGAAGAGGCATCGGTGGGCAATTGGTTGGCCATGGAATGCAATAGTTGCTGTAACTGCGTTTCCAGCTGAACACTGTATTGCTCTAATACCTGCGGATCAGCAATTACCTGCCCCTTATGTTCCGGAAATAACCAGTTTACCAGGTTGCTGACAAAATCATCTACTGCACCGGTTGCGGGATAGGCATTAGCTGCTGCCAGCTGATGCCGCCGTTTCAACTCTTCAAGAAACTCATTCATATGCGGATGTAATTACAGGGATGGGCACTTTATATATATTGAAATTACGCATAAATCCTGTAAAGGTAGTAGACAAGTGGGGAAATGTCAAATCAGTAGCCGGATACTATTACAGCCTTGTTCCGCTCCACTCATAAGCGCCTTCCATAATCAGGTCAAATACTGGTTAAACCGACCTGCTACCCGCACATGCAGATTGATCCGCCGTTGTTGTTTGAAATAGAAGTGTTTTTCCAGTTCCGTCTCCGCCAGGTCTGTTCTCCCTGGCGGCCGGTGATCGGCCAGGTGATATTTCCGCTCATACCCCAGTTGTTCCAGTAAGGGTTGTATGGGCTGTTCCAGCGAGGCTACCGTTACCTGCACGTCTATGACATCTTTGGCAGGCATTCCCGGTACACTGGTTGAGCCAATATGGTCAACAGCCAGGGCATAATTACCCAATACGGCCTCCAGGCGGGCGGCTATCTCCTTAAATTCTTCCGGCCAGCGGGAGCTGTACGGCGTCATCTCAATTGTATCAGACATGTTAAATGATATGATATATCCTGCAATTTTAACTGATTAATCTTTATTTTTGCCCGTTGTATAAATGGCAGGTATTTGCCGGTCGTACAAAATTAAACCTGATTATGGCTAATATTTTAATAATAGACGACGAAAAAAGTATTCGTAAAACACTTACGGAAATTTTAAGTTACGAGGGGTACAAAGTAGACGAGGCAGCAGATGGAATGGAAGGATTTAAAATGTTCCAGGCAAAGTCTTACGATGCCGTATTATGCGACATCAAAATGCCTAAAATGGATGGACTGGAATTCCTGGAGAAAGCCAGGGAAGTGAATGCGGATATTCCCATCATCATGGTATCGGGGCATGGTAATATTGATACTGCCGTTGATGCCGTGAAGAAAGGCGCCTATGATTATATTTCCAAGCCACCAGACCTGAACCGCCTGCTGATCACCTTGCGTAATGCGATGGATAAAACCACACTGGTCACTGAAACCAAAACCCTGCGCCGCAAGGTGAACAAGGTGCCGGAAATGATCGGTGAGTCTTCTCCATTAACGAAGATCAGGGAAACTATTGAAAAAGTAGCGCCTACCGATGCCCGTGTATTGATTACCGGTGAAAACGGGGTAGGAAAGGAGCTGGTAGCCCGCTGGCTGCATGAGCGCAGCAATCGCGCCGCAGCGCCGCTCGTAGAGGTGAACTGTGCCGCTATTCCCAGCGAACTCATAGAAAGTGAATTATTCGGCCATGAAAAAGGTTCCTTTACTTCCGCAGTAAAACAGCGCATTGGTAAATTTGAACAAGCCAGTGGCGGTACCCTTTTCCTCGATGAAATAGGCGATATGAGCCTCAGCGCCCAGGCCAAGGTACTGCGTGCCTTACAGGAAGGTAAAATTACCCGCGTGGGCGGCGACAAGGAAATCAGTGTGGATGTACGCGTGGTGGCAGCTACCAATAAAGACCTGCTGCAGGAAGTGGAAAGCAAAAACTTCCGCCTGGATCTGTATCACCGCCTGAGCGTGATCCTCATCCATGTACCTTCCCTGAATGATCGCCGGGAAGATGTGCCATTGCTGGTAGATAGCTTCCTCGACAGCGTTTGCAGCGAATACGGTATTGCACGTAAAGCCATCGATAAAGATGCGATGAAAGCATTGCAAAATCATAACTGGACGGGTAACATCCGGGAACTGCGCAACGTGGTGGAAAGATTGATCATCTTGTCCGGCAAAACCATTACCGCAGAAGATGTAGACGATTTTGTGGTGCCGAACCGCGATAAGAAAAAAGTAAGTTCCTAAGAGAGATATGCAAAAGCAAATGTACCTGATCAGTGGGCTGGGGGCCGATGAGCGCATTTTTAACAATCTGTGCTTTCCGCCTGGCTACGAGGTACATTACCTGCAATGGATCACGCCATTGCCGGATGAACCCATCGGCCAGTATGCCGCCCGCATGGCGCAAGGCATCCGGGCCGATGGACCGGTAACCCTGCTGGGCGTTTCTTTCGGTGGCATTATGAGCCTGGAAATTGCCCGGCATATACCCATTGCCAAAAACATCCTGGTATCCAGCATCAAACGTACTACCGAAAAACCGCCTTATTACAACTGGGTGAAACGCCTGGGCATTCATAAACTCCCCGACCAACTCCTTTACCAGCGCAGGAATGTGATTGTGAAAAAGTTTCTCGACATTGAAACCGAGGCAGAAAGGGCACTGGTAAATGAATATCTCGCTAAAAAAGATTACACCTATACCCGGTGGGCAGTAAATGCTATCCTGCACTGGGAAAATGAACAGATACCCGAAGGCCTGGTGCATATTCACGGCGCTAATGACCATCCTTTCCCCGCTAAATATCTCACACCTACCCACCTGATCCCCGATGCCGGCCATTTTATGGTGCTCAATCGCGCAACTGTCATCAACCAGATCCTGGAAACGGTACTGTAAACTTCTCCAGCCTATAAATACCGGTTATTTGATGGGTGGTATGTTACATATTCGAAAAATATAATAAATTGTCTTTTAATCTATTTTTAAGAAAACTTTTGTAGCGGAATAGCTACTGGCAAACGGCAGAATATTATATTTGCCTTTTTAAGCATCTAATAAGCGAAACTGAATGAACCTGGCATTTTGGAAAAAAAACAAAGACAGTCAGCCAAAGAAGAAGAAATCTCAGGCTAGAGAATGGTTAGACGCTGGTATTTTCGCTATCATAGCAGCCACGCTTATCCGCACCTTCATTTTTGAGGCATATACGATCCCTACACCATCTATGGAAAAGACATTGCTGGTAAACGATTTCCTGTTTGTCAGCAAGATCAGTTACGGGCCCCGTATTCCAATGACACCGCTGGCAGTACCTTTTGTACATCATACCCTTCCCTTTACAAAATCTACCAAAGCTTATTCTGAAGCTGTAAAATGGAAGTACAGACGTTTACCAGGTTTCTCTGATATTAAACGTTATGATGTAGTGGTATTTAATTTTCCTGAGGGAGATACAGTAGCGATAGACTCGCCGGATCCAAGTTACTATAACATGGTAAGACAGAATGGCTGGCAGGCTGTTCATAATTCCTACCAGATCATTCAACGCCCGGTAGATAAACGCGAAAACTATATCAAACGCTGTATGGGACAGGCGGGAGATACACTCCGGATTGTTCACGGCGCTGTATATATCAATGGACAGGCAGCACCGGTACCTCCGGGTAGTCAGCACAAGTATGTAGTGGAAACTACCGGCGATCAGCTGAATCCCAGCAGACTCGAAGAATTGGGCATTACTACTACGCCTCCCGATTTTTTCCAGATCGATGCCAACAAGTTTCTCTATAACCTGACCCCAGAAAATGTGGCCGCTCTGAAACAATTCCCCATTGTGAAGAATATTACGATGTATGAAGCAGCTGCCTTCTCAGATTTCAACTATAACGATATCTTCCCGCATGACTCTGCGCATTTCAAATGGACAGATGAGAACTTCGGTCCCATGTACATTCCGAAGAAAGGTGCTACCGTGAAACTGGATGAAAGCAATATTGCGTTGTACGATCGCATTATCCGCGTGTATGAAGGCAATACCCTGGAAAGAAAAGATGGTAAGTTTATCATTAACGGCCAGCCTGTTGATTCCTACACGTTTAAAATGAACTACTACTGGATGATGGGGGATAACCGCAACAATTCGTTGGATTCCCGCTTCTGGGGCTTTGTTCCGGAAGATCACGTGGTAGGTAAAGCCTGGTTGATCTGGATGAGCTACGGAGAGGGTGGTATCCGCTGGAGCCGCATCTTCAGAAATATCAAGTAAGTAATTGTCCTGAATATAATTTAAAGTAAATTACGGACCGGCCTTTTGCCGGTCCGTAGTCGTCTTTACCCCGGCCTGCCGCCAGGAAAAGACCTGCCATCAACCCTTTACAACTGCTCATATGGAAAAACAACAGCTGCATATCGATTACATCGTATACAATGATATTAATGGTTTGGAAGATGCGGATGCATGGCTGCTGAAAGAAGCGAGAGAAGTAACCGCGCATGCGTATGCACCTTATTCGCATTTCCAGGTAGGCGCGGTGATTCGCTTAGCCAATGGAGAAATTGTGGCAGGTACTAACCAGGAAAATGCGTCGTTCCCAATCGGTCTTTGTGCAGAACGGGTGGCACTGGCCTCTGCCGCCTCTGTATATCCGAATGTAGATATAGATACCATTGCTATCAGCTATCATAATCTCAAAGGGGATAGCGGGCACCCCATTTCTCCCTGCGGTATGTGCCGCCAGGCACTGGCTGAATATGAAATGAAACAGGATGGCGCTATCCGGCTTATTCTCGGTGGTTTAACCGGTAAGGTATATGTGATCAACCGCGCCAATGACCTGCTCCCATTATCTTTCAGCGGAGCAGAACTGGGTTGAGCAACCACTTCAGTTTTATTCATATTAAAAAATATTAATTATAATTAATTTATTATATACATTTGCCGGGTATCCTTAAATGCCCGGACATGAAACCCTGTCAGCTTTTAGCCACCTGCAGCCTGTTATTGCTGTTTACTGCAGCCAGGTGTGAACCGGTAACACGTTACTTTGATACAAAAGCAATTACCTGTCACTATCCTTTACGGTTACACGTTGATAAGGATACGCTAAATAGTGTGTGGTATTATCAACAATTGGCACACGACTTGTACGGAAGACGGCGCTTTAAAAAAGCCATTGTACAATGGAAAAGGGTATTGCACTTGCAACCTACAAATGCTTTTGCTATGTTTATGCTCGGAAAATCGTATATGGGTGCAGGTGAGCAGGAACGAGGAGCGGCGATTTGCGATGAAGCGATTATATTAAGTGAGGCATCAACAGCCGACAGACATATTTGCCACAGTGTAGATGGTTTTTAAAAACAGCGCATAAAGGATAGGCAAGCTCCTTTTTCGCTGCGCTGCCTGCTGTGGTATTTTCTTCGGCAACTTTCGCCACGGTGGCGGTAAGTTGTCAACGCTGCGATCCGTCAGGCTCGCAGCGTTTTTTTATGCATAAAAAAAACCTCCCACTACAGTGGGAGGCCTTCCTATCAAATAAAATATTTTACATCCTTTCCGGTACCCGGATACCCATTAATTTCATGCACTGTGCAATGGTATGCGCGGTAATCATGATAATCTGCAACCGTAATTTTTTCTTCTCTTCGGTAGCGGCACGCAGGATAGAGTAGGTAGGTACGCCCTCTACTTTCTCTCCATAGAAAGAGTTAAATGCCTGCGCCAGTTGGAAAGCGTAATTGGCAATTACCGCGGGGCTCAGCTCCCGGTAAGCTTCTGCCAGTACTACTGGGAACTGCTCATTCAGGATAATCAGTTCTTTCTCCAACGGCAGCAATTCGCCGCTATAGTTAAAGGACGGTAAGTCTGCTACAGCGCCTACTTCCCGGATAATGGATTTGATACGCGCATAGGCATATTGCACAAAGGTGGCGGTAAACCCGGTTAAACTGATAGATTCTTCCGGGTTGAAGATCATTTTCTTCTTAGGATCAACCCTTAGCAGGAAGAATTTCAATCCGCCCAAACCTATTGTTTCATATAAAGTATGGAGCTCCTCTTCTGAAAATGACTCCAGTTTTTTTCCCAGTTCGCTGGTCTGTTTGGCAGCTGTTTCCACCATTTCGGTAATCATGTCATCGGCATCTACTACCGTGCCTTCCCGGCTTTTCATACGACCATGCGGTAATTCCACCATGCCATAGCTGAGGTGCAGGATGCCCGGAGCAGCCGGCTCGCCCAGCTTTTGCAGGATCAGTTGCAGTACCTTGAAGTGATAGTTTTGCTCATCGGCCACTACATGCACGCTTTGATCCATATGGTAGTCTTCGTATTTCAGACACGCGGTACCCAGGTCCTGTGTAATATAAACAGATGTACCATCTCCGCGCAGTAGCAGCTTTTCATCCAAACCATCAGCGGTGAGATCTATCCATACAGAGTTATCTTCCTTTTTAAACAGCACGCCTTTTTCCAGTCCCTGGGTCACAATGTTTTTACCCAACAGGTAGGTTTCACTCTCATAATAAATCTTATCGAAGTTGATGCCCAGGCGTTTGTAAGTTTCGTCAAATCCCTCGTATACCCAGCTATTCATGGTTGCCCACAACTCCCTTACTTCATGGTTGCCGGCTTCCCATTGCTGCAGCATGATTTTCGCCTGCTGCATAATCTCTGTTTTATTACGCGACATCTCTTTGATGTCGTCCATGATTTTGCCGGTTTTGTCTTTATCGTCTTTTACCTCCGGCTTATGCAGGGCAGTTACCAGCTTCTCCAGTTTTTCTGCTTCGGTGGCGTCAAAGTCCTGGAAGTCTCTTTCCAACGCCCGGTCAATGATCACTTCCGCCTGTTCTTTCACTACCGATTCAAATTTCACATAGTAGTCGCCCACCAGGTGATCGCCTTTAATACCGGTAGTTTGCGGGGTATCGCCATGTGCAAATAATTGCCATGCCAGCATGGATTTACAGATATGAATTCCACGGTCATTTACCAGGTTGGCTTTAATCACTTCAAAACCGTTTGCTTTCATAATTTCCGCGATGGAGTATCCCAGGAAATTATTACGCAGATGCCCTAAGTGCAATGGTTTGTTGGTATTGGGAGAAGAATACTCCACCATGATCTTTTTACCATTGGCAGGCTGTATCCCGATGTTGGCGTTACTGTAGTTTTGCTGTAAGAACTGGGTCCAGTAAGCTTCGTTGATGCTCAGGTTAAGAAACCCTTTTACCACATTGAATCGTGTAATCAGTTCAGGATGATGCGCCACCAGGTATTCCCCTATGCGCTGTGCTGTTTCTTCCGGTTTCTGCCGGCTGAATTTTGTGAAAGAGAAAACTACAATGGTATACTCGCCTTCGAACTCAGGCTTGGTGGTATTCACCGAAATGTCGGCTACCGTTAACGACTGGTCGTAAAGCGATTTAATGGCGGCCACTGCGGCCGTTCTGATAGATTGTACAACACTCATGCGGAAAATGATTAATGCGAGGGGCAAAGATAGTCAATTAGCGGAAAGCTAAAGCATAAAGCAAAAAGCTATTAAGGAGAATGACCAATGCGGATAGATATCCGTTACATCATTCTCCTCAATAGCTTTTTGCTTTATGCTCCTTAGCTCCTAGAATGTATAAAACACGCCAATCTGCGCTACAGAGTTCTTACTGTCTACTTTATCGGAGTCGTATACGTTAGTTAACCCGAAGTTGTAACGGCCGCTGATACCCAGGCCCATATCGAATTTATAACCAAAGCCAAAGCCCAGGCCGAAGTCTACGGACTTCATCTGGTCTTTTACATCCAGTGTAACGCTACCAGATTTTACTTTGGCTGCGGTGAGGATACCCAATTGTGGACCGGCTTCCAGGTAAAATTCAGGAACAATGGAGTATTGTACCATTACCGGGATATTCACATAGTTTAATTTAGTAGTACCGGAATTGCTGATCAATCCCCAAAAGGCGCTATGCTCAAACTTAGTACCCTGGGTGGAGTACAATACCTCCGGCTGGATCGCCCAGTTTTTATCCAGTTCAAAGTTGACCAGGCCGCCGGCGTTAAAGCCAGCCAGGGTTTTAGACCCGTCTGTATTTGTAAGTTTAGAAATATTCAATCCCCCTTTAACGCCAAATTTTACGATTTGTGCCTGTACTGCCAGCATCGTTCCTATAGCTAATACACCAGACAAAATAAATTTTTTCATGATATGTTATTTATGTAGGCGCATCTGGCAAGAAGTATGCCGGTTTGAGCGCCGTCTAAAAAGACAAGCACCCACTGAAAAGCTATAAATCCTTGAGCATCCAGCTGTCACAGCCAAAATGGCCGGTGTTGCCCATGGGGCCTGTCAGATACCTGAAACCGAATTGTTCATATACATTCCGGGCGCGGGCCAGCTCGGGACTGGTTTCCAGGTAGCAATGCGTATAGCCGTGCTGTTTAGCATAGGAGAGGCACATCGTGATCAGCTTGCCGGCCAGGCCTTTTCCGCGGGCCTCTGGCAGCAGATACATTTTTTGCAGTTCGCATACCGTGTCGGGGCCGCCATCCAGCGGGTGAATACCTGCCCCGCCAATGATCCTGCCATCCATTTCAGCAATGTAATAAATGGCGCGCGGGATGTTGAACAACACTGACAGGTGGTCTGTCGTCGGATCTGAAAAAGCGGTGCCCTGCTTGTTCATGCCAAATTCTGTCAGGGTAGTTTTTACGATGTTGGCAATGATCGGGTCGTCTGCAGGTATGATGGTTCTGATAGAGATGGATTCCATAAAATAAAAATAGGGATTTCGGCCTTAAACCGAAAATCCCTATTTGCTTTTATTATTGACAACTATTGCTAGAATATCGTAAACTCAACCCTACGGTTCTTCTGGCGGCCGGCAGCGGTTTTATTGCTGGCAATCGGCTGCGTCATACCATAGCCAACAGCTTCAATTTTGGATGCATTCACGCCTTTACCTACTAGGTAAGCTTTAACGGATTCGGCTCTTTCTCTTGACAGGGCAAGGTTTCTCGTTTTGCTGCCTACGTTATCCGTATGGCCACTCAGTTTCAGGTTCAGGTTCTTGCGTATCAGCAGGTCTGCCACGCGGTCTAATGCCGGGTAAGAATGTGGCTTGATACTGGCTTTGGCAAAATCGAATTCCAGGTTCTGGATGGCTTCTTTTACAATACGGTTGTCTTCTTCCGTAATCACTACTTTTTCTTCTTTTTTCTCTATAACCGGCACCGGTAGCGGGCATCCGGAGCCATCCACCTTGGTGTTGGCAGGTGTACCGGGGCATTTATCGAAGAAGTCGGAAACGCCGTCGCCGTCGCTGTCTTTTGTCAGTTTATCCACGTCGGCAGTCAACCTGGCATTGTTTTGATTAGCCGCATCCAGGGAAGCCGCCAGGGTAGTCTTTTGTGCTTCCAACTCGTCGTACATGGCCTTGGCAGGGTTATGCCATTGTAATTGTTTTTTGCCTTTCTTACCCAATGCAAACTCCAGCCCTGCATAACCATAGGAATACTTATCCTTGTTAGGGCCATGGTAGTACCCATCCAGGTTATCTCCATCAGTATAGTACATGGTGTAGCCCAGGTCAAGGTTCACCACTTCCGATAATTTGAACTTCAGACCGGCGCCTACGGGTATAATCAGTTCTTTAATAGCTTTGTTATCGGTCTTATAATCCATTTTAGTTCCATCATTGAGCTCCAGGGTGGGCTTATATCCAGCCAAACCACCACCCACAGAGGCATAGAGTTGCACAAAGTTTTCCCGGAACAACCAGTTCACGGTGGTAATATTAAATACTGCATTCAGGGTAGCCGACCAGGGAAGTTTGGTTTCATAAGATTTGTAAGGGCTTACCAGGGGGGAACCATTTCCCAGGTCTTTACTGTTGTCGGCCTGTAATTTACCGCCTACATAATCAGCCCGTAGGGCCAGGAAATGAAGCAGCTGGTATTTCACATAGGCGCCGTAGCCGAAGGAACCTTTCCACTTGGTGAAGTCGTTACTGCCACCGGTCGCCGCCACAGGTGCCAACATGCCACCATTCACCCCGATTGACCACGTTTTATAGTCGCTGGGGCCCTGGAACAGTCGAACAGAAGGAGTGGCGCCGGCAGGTTGGTTCTGAGCCTGGCTCATCATTGGGGAGAGTGTTAACAGCAAGCATGCTGACCTCCATAGAATGGATTTGTTCATAAGATTAACATTAGGTTACACAATTTGCACGAATAAAATAGGTAGGTCGGGGAATAAAATAGGGCAAAGGAAGGCGAGGTTATGAACAATTTGTCGCTTATTTTATTTAGTTATTGGACGTTCTTGCAGTATCCAATTGGTTGAACCACTAAATATTACATCAAATATAGGGGACCTGACTGACATAATTTCATATTTTTTTGCTTGGCATAATCATTGACAAACCAACGACAAACAGAAAACAACTTACAACTAAAGGATAATCTTTAATACTATGGGAAAAATAATAGGCATTGACTTAGGAACTACCAATTCATGCGTTGCCGTAATGGAAGGTAACGAACCGGTAGTGATTGCCAATGATGAGGGAAGGAGAACAACCCCATCTGTAGTGGCTTTTTTGAAGAACGGAGAAAGGAAAGTAGGTGACCCCGCAAAGCGTCAGGCTATTACCAACCCCGTAAATACCATCATGTCAGTAAAACGTTTCATGGGTCGTCACTTTGATGAAGTAACCAATGAACTGACACACGTTACATATAAAGTGGTAAAGGGTGATAATAATACTACCCGTATAGATATAGAAGGCAGATTATATACTCCACAGGAAATTTCCGCGATGGTACTTCAGAAAATGAAGAAAACTGCGGAAGACTACCTGGGACAGGAAGTAACCGAAGCGGTAATTACCGTTCCTGCTTACTTTAACGATGCGCAACGTCAGGCTACCAAAGAAGCAGGTGAAATCGCCGGCTTAACGGTTCGTCGTATTATCAACGAACCTACTGCTGCCGCCCTGGCTTATGGCCTGGATAAAAAACATCATGACAGCAAAATCGCTGTATTTGACCTTGGTGGTGGTACCTTCGATATCTCCATCCTGGAACTGGGCGACGGTGTATTTGAAGTAAAATCTACCAACGGTGATACTCACCTCGGTGGTGACGACTTTGATAAAGTGATCATGGACTGGCTGGCAGATGAATTCAAGAAAGATGAAGCAGTAGATTTACACAAAGACCCCATGTCATGGCAACGTTTGAAGGAAGCTGCTGAAAAAGCAAAGATTGAACTGTCTTCTTCCCAGGAAACAGAAATCAACCTGCCTTACATCACTGCAGTAGATGGCGTTCCTAAACACTTAGTGAAAAAATTAACCCGGGCTAAATTTGAGCAACTGAGCGACAGCCTGGTGGAAAGAACACTGGAGCCTTGCCGTAAAGCGCTGAAAGATGCCGGTATGAACACTTCCGAAATTGATGAAGTAATCCTGGTAGGTGGTTCTACCCGTATTCCTAAAATCCAGGAAGTAGTAGAAAAATTCTTCGGTAAAAAACCTAACAGAGGTGTAAACCCCGATGAAGTAGTAGCCGTGGGTGCTGCTATCCAGGGTGGTGTATTGACCGGTGAAGTAAAAGACGTACTGTTACTCGACGTTACGCCACTGTCACTCGGTATCGAAACTATGGGCGGTGTAATGACCAAACTGATCGAATCCAATACCACTATTCCTACCAAGAAGTCTGAAACCTTCTCTACAGCAGCAGATAGCCAGCCTAGCGTGGAAATCCATGTACTGCAAGGGGAAAGACCAATGGCTAACCAGAACAGAACACTGGGCCGCTTTATCTTAGGGGATATTCCGCCAGCTCCTCGTGGTGTTCCACAGATCGAAGTAACTTTCGATATCGATGCCAACGGTATCCTGCACGTAACTGCAAAAGATAAAGGCACCGGTAAAACACAGAACATCAAGATCGAAGCAGGTAGCGGTTTAAACAAGGATGAAATCGAAAAGATGAAAGCCGAAGCGAAAGCCAACGAATCTGCCGATAAAGAACAACGCGAAAAAATCGAAAAGCTCAATAAAGCAGACAGCCTGATTTTCCAAACTGAAAAGCAGGTGAAAGAATACGGTGATAAACTGCCTGCCGATAAAAAAGCAACCATCGAAACTGCGCTGAACAAACTGAGAGAGGCACATAAATCACAGGACAGTGCACAGCTGGACACAGCTACTGCTGAACTGGAAGCTGCTTGGACTGCTGCTTCTGAAGAGCTGTACAAAGCTTCTCAGGGTCAGCCGGAAGGTGGTGGACAGCCAGGCGGAGGCGAGCCACAAGGCCAACCTAATGCTGGCAATGATGGTGTAACCGACGCAGAATTTGAAGAAGTGAAGTAAGCGAAAGCTGAAAAGCATATAAAACTAATAAGCCGAAGGCCGGTGCATCCATGCACTGGCCTTCGGCTTATTAGCTTTATCCTTTGCCTGCTTTTTCTTACTTTGCAGGAACCTGATGAACTATAGATTACGTTTTTATCTCCGTTACCGTACCTATTACGGGCAGAATCTTTACCTGCTTGGTAACTTACCCGCATTGGGCAATGATGTGCCTAAACACGCACATGCCATGCGCTGGCTGAATGAAGACTGGTGGTACACCGATATTCAGCTGGCTCCCGGTGAAACGTTTACCCTGCAATACCAATACCTGGTCCGGGAACTGGAAGAGGTACGTTATGAAGGACAGGTAAGAGCCTGCACAGTGAGCCCCGGCAGCCACCAGGAGATTGTTTTTACGGATACCTGGAATGATGCCGGCCGCCCGGAAAATGCCTGGCTCACCGCTCCCTTTTCACGTGTTTTTTATAAAAGACCGGTGGCATCAGTGCCGGGCTTTAGCTCCGCTACTCATATATTCCGTGTACAGGCGCCCCTCTTGGATGCCGGTAAAACGGTATGCATGTTGGGAAGTAATCATCAAACCGGCAACTGGAATACTGCTCAACCGTTGTTGCTGCAATATGATGCCCAGGGATGGTTTTCCCTGGCGCTCCAACTCCCTGGGGTGCCAGTACCACTTTCCTATAAATACGGGATCTACGACCTGGAAGCCCAACGTTTTCTATACTATGAAGACGGTGAAGACAGGCAGCTGCATACGGCAGCCATCAACGGTCGCCAGGTAATATTGCACGATGGTATCCTGCGTATCCAACATACGCCCTGGAAAGGAACCGGTGTGGCTATACCTGTATTCAGCCTGCGCAGCGCGGAGGGATTTGGCACGGGTGAATTCGCAGATTTGCCACAGTTGGCAGCCTGGGCACAGCGCCATCACCTGCAACTTATACAGATACTCCCGGTAAACGATACCATCCAGACCAACACCTGGAAAGATTCATATCCTTATGCGGCTATCTCTTCCTTTGCCCTGCATCCGCAATACATACGTCTCCAGGATGTGGGCGTGCTGCCGGATCAACACCCGTTACAGCGGCAATTCGGGCGGTTACGGCAATGGCTCAACGAAAAAGAAACGGTCGACTATGAAACAGTGATGTCCTTTAAACTGGCTTACCTGCACGCTTTATATGACCAAATGGGCACGCAACTCCAGACGCCGGATTACTGGCAATGGTTTGCCGCCAATGAATACTGGCTCCTGCCTTATGCGGCCTTCTGCTATTTGAGGGAGCAATATAACACCAGTGATTTCAGCCAATGGCCGGAATATAACATATACGACTATACGGCCATCAGCCAGCTGTTAGCCAGCAGTGAAGCGGCCGCCAGTGCGGCACATTATCATTTCTTTGTACAGTATCACCTGCATCGCCAGTTGGCGGCGGCTACCGCAGCTATTCACCTGCATGGGGTAGCCCTCAAGGGAGACATTCCCATCGGGGTAGCCCGGCACAGCGTAGATACCTGGATGCATCCGGCATATTATCACCTCGATATGCAGGCCGGCGCCCCGCCAGATGGGTTTACCGCCACCGGGCAAAACTGGGGATTCCCTACCTGGAACTGGAAACAGATGGGCACCAATGGCCTCGAATGGTGGCAGCAACGCCTGCGGCATCTGTCCGTTTATTTCGACGCCTTCCGCATCGACCATATCCTCGGTTTCTTCCGTATCTGGCAAATACCTGCTGATGCTATCCAGGGACTGCTGGGATATTTTCATCCAGCCATACCCGTTAGTCGCGAGGAAATAAGGCAGCGAGGCATCGACTTCGACGAAAACCGGTACTGCCAGCCCTATATCACCCAGGCTATACTGGAAGAAGCTTTCGGTAACTATGCGGGCATTATGAAAGATAAACTGATGGTTCCCCTCGGAGACGGACGCTATCAACTGTTGCCGGAATTTAATACCCAACGTAAAGTGGCCGCAGCGACCCTGCCGGAAGCCGTGAAAAATATACTCTGTCATTTGATTACAGATGTACTGTTTATCCGGGTTACCGACAGGAACAGAACGTTGTACCATCCCCGTTATGACCTGGCCGCTACCCGTTCTTTTGCCGCACTTGGCAAAAAAGAACAGGACAGCCTGTTGGCACTGTACCACGACTATTTTTATGTGCGGCAGGAGAGCTGTTGGCGTAAGGAAGCCATGCATAAACTCCCCCTGATCAAACGTGCTACCAATATGCTGATCTGCGGGGAAGACCTGGGCATGGTGCCCGATTGTGTACCTGGCGTAATGCAGGCGCTGGGCATATTAAGCCTGGAAGTAGAGCGCATGCCTAAGTCGGCAACAGCCAGTTTCACTGATTTAAATAAGGCGCCCTACCTGTCGGTACTTACCCCCGATACACACGATATGAGTACGCTCAGGGGCTGGTGGGAAGAAGATCCTGTTCGCTCCCGGGAATACTACCGGAACCAATTACACCAGGCCGGTACCGCCCCGGCAACAGCCACCCCGGAGCTATTGCAACAAATTGTTACCCGGCACATACAAGCGCCTGCCATGTGGCGAATCTTTCAATTGCAGGACCTGCTGGCAGCTGCCGGGCATCATGCAGAGGTCCCTCCGGATGCGGAAAGAATTAATATCCCTGCGGTAGCATCGCACTACTGGCGGTATCGTATCGCCAAACCTATCAACGAGTATTGATCTTCTTTAAGAATGTATGCAGCTTAATCCGTAATTTGTTATTTCATCAAACGGAATAGTATCCTATTATGAACCTGGCGCTTTACCCTTATGAACTAAAGTTTCGTTATACTTTTACCATCTCCCGTAAATCAAAGGATGTACAACCTCTGCTGGTCGTAAAGCTGGAACAGAACGGTATCAGTGGCCTGGGCGAAACCGCCGATAATGCCTATTATAACATGACGGTGCCCCTGTTAATGCAGGCCATCGAACAGCATCGCCCGTTTATTGAAAACTATCAGCTTACCACCCCGGCGGCATTTTGGCAGGATATGTACCCGCTGCTGCAAAACAATATGTTTGCCCTTTGCGCTCTCGATATTGCTGCATGGGACCTCTACGCCAAACAACAACAAAAGAAATTGTATGAAGTATGGGGATTGGATACCCGTCATAATCCCCTCACAGATTATACGATTGGTATAGATACCGTGGAAAACATGGTGCGTAAGTTACAAGCGTTTCCCTGGCCTATCTATAAAATAAAACTGGGTACCAAAGAAGATATAGCTATCATCAAAGAGCTGAGAAAGCATACCGCTGCTGTTTTTCGTGTAGATGCCAACTGTGCCTGGGGGGTAGAAGAAACGCTGCACAATGCCGTCGCCTTAAAGGAGTTGGGCGTTGAATTTATAGAGCAGCCCATGGCTGCCGCCGACAAAGAAGGTATGAAGCGGGTATACGAAAACATAGTCCTGCCGGTAATTGCAGATGAAAGTTGCATTGTAGAACAGGATGTAGCCCAATGTATCGGCTATTTTCATGGCATTAACATCAAGCTCACCAAATGCGGTGGTATCACCCCGGCGCTGCGTATGATTACAGCCGCCAAGCAGGCTGGTATGAAGGTCATGACAGGTAGTATGAATGAAAGCACTGTTGGTACTTCGGCAGTGGCCCACTTGCTTCCCCTCCTGGACTACGTGGATATGGATGGTCCGTTGTTGCTGGCAGAAGATACAGCGGACGGCATTAAAATGGAGCACGGCCGTATTATATACGCGGACAGAATAGGAACAGGCGCCGTGTTATTACGTTGATTATAACGCAGGATACCCGGGCCATAGCACGCTGGCATAGTCGCCCAGAGACGCATTTACTGCATCCCGTACGGCAGTTACTCCACAACGGGGATAATCCCTGGTAACAATAATTCTGTCCGCATATGCCTGTAGCAACGCTGGCGATGAAATGATGCCGGCCAACGATCCTTTTGCCGCCAGTTGCATACCGGTAGAAGAAAAGGGCCATTGCATGGCGGTTTCCCTGATATGTATGACCAATGCATCCTGTGCATCCAGTTTCCTGGTCAAACAAAGCAGATCGGGCAAATACCTCAGGCAAAGATCGGCGCTGTAAATGCTGTTGGCATTAATATCCCCAGCGTAAGGGGATAGTCCTGGCAGGAACTTGTCGGGCTGTATGTTGCGGAGCATGATCAGCCGCACTGCCTGGTAGAGATAGGTAGCTGCCCACAGGGCGGCATCGGGATCAAATTCCGGTGCGGTAGTGGGCATTTCCAGTTTGTCGTGGTGATAATAATCTGTCAGTACCTCTAATGCATCTGCCGATGCAGCCGGCAAAAGGGGGGGAAGATCATCTACTACAGCTATTTGTCCTTCGCGTACAAGGTGGTTAATAAACACTGATAAGTTCATAGGTTAGCATTTGGCCGTTTGCCACGATGCGCGGGCAGCGGATAATGTTGAAACGACAAAATAGCAAAAAATAGTTATTCTTCCTCTTTCCAGGTTTGGGCAAGGAATACGTAATCTTCTATATAGCCGGTGGCGATGATAGTTTTGCCTACCAGTGGCATTAGCGCATCAGGCATAAACGGATTAGCGCCTGCCGGGCGTATGAGGTAGTCGCCCTGGTCGGAAACCAGGTATACTGCCAGGTGCTCGCTTTTGCTATGTCTGCCAAATGTGCGCAACACCAGGCGCCCTGTAAGCGTCACAAAGGGATTGTCTTTATCATCCCGGTTCGTTTTATCTGCTGACATATTCACGATATCCCAGTATTTGATTGTTTTTTTCTTTTACCACCAGGACCTTGGTTAAAGGCATGTCCCCATTGGCTGTTGATTCCGAAAATACATGAAATTTTACAGATGGCATGGAGCTATGTGCGTCTTCTTTGCTGATGTCTTTATTTTTTTTGTTGACATATATTTTCTGTGTGCGTGTTTTAGCAAAGCTTTTTTCGTCGAGCAATTGATGCAGGGCGGTGTGTAGTGCGGGATCTGTGGCATGTCCGTCATCAGACGGCTGCGGCACCGCAATAAAATCGTCCAGCATTTTGCCGCGGGCTTCCAGGTTATCGCGGCGGTTCTGCAGGGCATTGACAAAGGGCGTTTCTGCATCCGTGGCGCTGGGATCTTGGTCGTTGATAACCGGTTGCAGGGAAGGATCGCCCAACAGGTAAAACTGTGCGGCTGTTTTCAGTTCATAAGGATCCAGGGTAGGGCCCATTTCATGAAGAAACCGCTGCCTTGCTTCCAGCAAAGCCCTGCCGGTGGAAGCGCCATTCAGCACATTGATCACAAAATACTGGGTGAGCAGGTCTGATAGTCCCTGCCCGGTAGGCGGACCATACGCGATATTTGTAGCGCCTACAAAGGCCAGTGCATGGTTGAGCAGGTAGCTATTGGCCATGCTCATCCGCCGGGCGCTGTTTTTCTTCGGGTCGAACAGTTGCCCGCCATAGCAGCATTCGGCTGCTACGATGGTGCCAAATGCAATTTTGTTGTTGAGTATGTCCGACCGCAATGCCATCGGGAAATCAGCAATTTTTTGCCCGTAGTAAGCGGGATTGTTGATGGCGCCGTGACAGTTGAGGAAATGTGTTTTAGGCTGTAATTGCTCGGCTGTCCAGTTGGTACCCGTAAAACTCGGATCCCCGGGAAACAGCTGCAGGCTGCTATGGTTGCCGAAAATGCTTTGCAGGCTGTTTTGCGTTGAATCCTGCCAGTCAAAGGTACTGAGTGAAAAGTAGGGCAGGTATTCGCTCCGGGTAGAAGGAACAGCCGTAATGATATTGTTGATCAATGTATGTAAGTATGCAGGATCGCCTTGTGCCGGTACATCCGGTAAGCGCCCTACCACCCGGGTAGGCGAAATAAATTTACCCGGATCTGTGTCATACGGGGTATCACATGCATAAGGCAGGTCGCTGGGAATGACGGCATCCGGATCGTTTTCGCCCGGCAGCAGGTTTTTCAGCCGCTGTAGCGGAATAATATCGGGTGCGCCCAGTAACAGGAGATATCCCGGCGAGAAAAAACGGTACAGGTCATCAATCGCTTTCTTATGCTGTGCATCATCATTGACATCTGTTACCGCCGTGGCCTGGCAGGATTGCATCTGTGCCGCATCATCCAGGAAAATAACATGCGCATCCAGGTGGCGACTGACGTCATAGGCCAGTAATGCGTTAATGTCATCCAGTATCTGTTGATGTGCATCACCATATTTGGCCTGCAGCGCTGATTTATTGGTTATTATGAGTTTGGTAGTCAGCATATTTATATTAGGGGATGCCATTTTATCCTGATTAATCAGTCAAAAATAGGAATTAAAAAATAATAAGCTACACACCGTCATCACAATATTACCGGCGTTGTACGCATGGTATTTGCATAGTGAAAAAGTAAACCGTATTTTTCTGTAAATCTATCCACGGGCATATGAAAAAATTCCAGTTATCCATTATGTTGTTACTTTTCATATATACATCTATCCGGGCGCAAACGATCCGGCTGGTGGTAAAAGCCGGAGATATTACCCGGTATAACAGTATCGTATATACGACCCTGCCGGAGGGCGCCGAGGAAGTAACTATGGAAGAAGTGAGTAACGGAAAGCGTATTCCCGTTAACGTTAGTGTGCACAACGGTCAGCTGTGCTGGATAATGGCCGGCACTACGCCCGCCGGTGCAGAACGGGTGTATGAGCTGAAGAAAGGTCATGCGCCGGGAGCCCCCCTCCTGAAAGCGGTGACGCAATCAGGGCATCTGCTGCTGGAAGAAAAGCAATCCCCCATTCTTCAGTATAATTACGAAACGGTGGCAGCTCCTGCGGGTAAAGATACCGTGTATAACCGCAGTGGGTTTATTCACCCGCTATGGGCGCCCAATGGTGTCATCCTGACAAACATTTTTCCCAATGCAGGGCATCTCCATCACATGGGGATCTGGAACCCATGGACACATACGCTTTTTGAAGGACGGGAAACGGATTTCTGGAATGTGCAGAAAAAAGAAGGGAAGGTGCGTTTTGCCGGCCACCTGGAAACTTTTTCCGGCAATGCCTGGTGTGGCTTCAGTGCCCAACAGGATCATATTGCTTTCGGGAAAGATGGTAGGGAAAAAACAGCTATTACAGAAACCTGGTTGGTGAAGGCGTATCCTGCCACCGATAAGGGATCCCGCCGTTTATGGGATTTTACCAGTACATTTACCCCCGCCTCCCCGAATGGTATTACGCTGTTACAGTATCGTTATGGAGGCGGTTTTGGATTAAGAACCACGGCCTACTTTACCGCGAAAACCAGCCAGGTGCTTACCTCCGAAGGTAACACCAGGAAGAATGCCGACAGTACCCGGGCCCGCTGGGTAAAAATCAGCGGCACTACGCCCAAAGGAAAGGCAGGATTGTTAATTATGAGTGATCCTGATAATTTCGATTCACCCGAACCACTGCGGGTGTGGCCAGAAGACGCGGAAGGCGGCGAACTCATGTTTAACTATACACCCACCCGCATGAAACCATGGCAGCTCTATGCCGGGTCACGCTACCAGCTGAAATATCGCATCATGGTGTTTGCCGGAGATATCACCACAGAAGAAGCAGAGGCCGCCTGGCAGGATTATGCACATCCGCCACAGGTGAGCTATCGTTAATTTGCATTTGGAGATTAGTCGCTTTTTCATTTATTTTATCGCCGTGAATGATCGGGCTTTCACTCGGTTAACCTCGGAGAAGCCTTTTATAACCCTTAACCGCCATCCTTCATGAAGAACTTATATACAGAGAGAAACCAGCACCAGATGAGAACGATGTGCCTTTTCAGGGGAAGTGTGGTGGGCTAAAATCCCATAGTCATTTACCACTTTATTCTAAATACATATACTGATGAACAACCTCGCTGAACTGAAAACAACGTTGCTGGAAATCCATGAAAGGGATAAAAAGCAAACTATTACCGCCCTTATTACTGCTGAAGTATTTGCTGTACTCGTTTTTGGCCTGATAGGCTATAGCATTTTTTCCGGCAGCAGTACGGAAACCCCCAAAGCCATTCTCTACATTTTACTGTTCCTGCCAGTAGGGGTACTGATCCCGTATATTGTAATGCTCATACAGGCAAAAAAACGCCCGGAGAAAATCATGGAGTTTGTAAACCGCCTGGAGAAGGGAGAATCTGTAAATAACGTGGATACCTATACGGACTATAAACTGACACTGCCCCTGCGCATTATCAGGATCCGCTTGTTTCCAATGGAATATGCCCACGTAAGAATAGGGCAGAGCCGCTCTTTCTTTAAGCTGCCACTATCGGCCGAAAACGTACAACCTTTTAAAGCCCTGATCAGTCAGCCTGCCCTTCACAATGTGAGTAGCATTGGAGGCAGCTCTGCCAACTGGTCATCTAACTGATAATAATTAATATCGGGTATGAAGACACTGGAAGAATTTAATACCTTCCTGGACCAGCGGCTCCAACAGGAGTTACCGGCCCTGGAAAAACGGCGTATCGCCGGCCGTAACTGGATGCGCTGGATGTGGGCAGCCATCCTGGTACCATTTGCCGTTTTTGTTTTTTTCCTGGTGAGATATAGCCTGCATACCGCTGCGGAAACGGCAGCCACCGGCCAGGCCAGTTCCGGCAACCAGGTTATCCTGATGGTGGCGCTGGTAACCTTGTTCACACTGGGAGGATACGCGGTGCGTTATTTTATGATGAAACAAAAAGGCGCTACGGCTGCGGCTGATTATGGACAGGATTTTAAAGAAAAGATCGTAAGGCCGGTGATTGCTTTTCTAAACCCGTCGTATACCTACCAACCACTCAATTACGCCAGTTACGACGAATTTACCGAAAGCGGCCTGTTTGCCCGGAAAAATTATACGATTACCGGCAATGACCAGGTGTATGGTAAACTGGGCGATATGAATTTCCAGTGCTGCGATCTCACGGTAACGCATATGCCGTTGGTGACCTTAAGGGGACAAGGCCCCGACGTTGTTTTTTGTGGCAGTTATTTTATCGGTCAGTATCCCCGTTATTTCAGTACCCCGGTATATATCCTGTCGCGCAGTACCACGCTGGAAAGCTGGTTTAGCGCCGGCACCGCCGACAATGGGTTTATAGAAACCTGGAACCTGGGTAAAAAAGTATTACCCGCCGACAGTACTTTCAATAAACTGTTTATGGTGTATGCGAAAGACGAAAATGAAGCGCAGCAGTTGCTCACGCCTATATTAATGGAGAAATTAACCGGACTGCAGGAACGCTCCGGCGCTAAACTGTTCATCTCGTTTTACAATAACCGGGTGTACGTAGGCATCAGCCATGGAGTGGATTACTTTGAAACCACTTTACATAAATCCCTGGAAGACCGGCAGCTATTGAAGAACTTCTACCTGGATTTTGCATCCATGCTACAGCTCGCAGAGGATCTTCAGCACAATACTACTATCTGGACCAACCATACTTTCTCCCGGTTGTAGATACGCGTGACTATAATTCCTGCGATAAAACTGCAGGAATATTATTTGTTTTTTAGGAGACAATAAATCTATAGTCCGTTAATAGGTAGATATCCTCCCCATATTTTTCCTGCCAAAGAAAGCAGCACAGCGCATTGCAGGTGTCATTTTTAAAATTTAAATAATATGTTACGGTATTTTTTTATATTCGCTGTAATCCTTTGCTGTAGTATATTATAGGCGATGGTGTATACGAATAATATATGATTAAGGGTTAATTATTTCATCTTGGGCGAGTTTTTTTTAAGTTTGATTTCGCTGTATAGGTTTTCGCTGTATCTTTACCACGCCACGCAAGAGATGGCACCCATATAGAATTTGTAATTGTTAACTTAATTATTAGAAAAACCTGGTATCACCCAAATGACCCTGTCAACATTGACCATATTCGGCCCTGCATTGCAATCTGCCATAAGGATAGCAACAGCCATTGCAAAAGAGTATCATCATCCGCAGTACACGCCTGCGCACCTGTTGCGTGCCTGTTTACACCGGGAAACAGGATTAACAGCTGCTTTACATGAAATGGATATCGATGTATACTACCTGGAAGAGTGGGCAGAAGTGCGTTTGGACGAAATGCCAAGGGCCTCCCGCATCCCCGATGAACCGGAACCGGATGAGGCTGCAACGGCTGTATTACAGGAAGCCATCAATATAGCACAGGAGAACGACCAGGCGGAGGCAGATGCCTGGAGCCTGCTGATCGCGCTGTGTACGCCTGGAGTAGGTTTTTCCTATGAGCAGCTAAAAACATTTCCCTTTACCCGCGACCAGCTGAAAACAGCCGGCAAGAAGGGAAAGGAAGGAGCCCCGGCTATCTCCGCCAATGGCAAAAGTATTAAGCCGGGCGCACTAAAGTATGTATATCGCATTACAGATCCCCAGCTGCTGAAAACTTTCCACCCGGTCATTGGCCGCGATGGCGAAATCAGGAGTATCACGGAAGTGCTTACACGAAAAGACCGGGCCAGCGTATTGATCATAGGAGAAGGAGGGGTAGGTAAAACCTCGCTGGTAGAAGGCCTTGCACGGGCTGTCGTACAAAAACAGGTCCCTTTGTCTTTACAGTCCTCCGACGTATATGCCCTGGATTATGGCGCATTTATAGCGGGGGCAGCCTATAAAAATGAACTGGAAGATCGCCTGTTGCAGGTAATCCAGCAACTGAAGCAAACGGGCAGGCATATACTCTTTATTGACAACCTGCACAGTTTGCTGGACAAGCAATCTGGTGGCGGAATGGCCAACGTGATGAAGGCAGCTTTGGGAAAAGGTGAAATTATCCTGATCGGCGCTACCACGCCGGAAGGATTCCGTAAGCTGATAGAGCCGGACGCCATCCTGCGGCACCGGTTTGAAACAATCGCCCTGTCAGAGCCGGATGAAACCCTGGCTACCCGTATGATACAGGCCGTGATTCCCGTGTACGAGAATTTCTATCAACTGAAGGTATCACCGGAAAGTATACACGAATCTATCCGCTTGTCGCGCCGCTACCTGAAAGAAAGATGCCTGCCAGACAGTGCCATTAATCTCCTGGACCGTACCATGGCCGCTATACGCGCTATGCATGATACCGGCCCAACGTTGTTACAAACATTGCAGGCAGAGTTTACGGCACTAACCGGTAATGATCCCTTACAGATGGACGACCTGCAATGGTTCTACCGGCAAATGACAGAACGCCTGGGCGCATTACTGTCTGCTCGTTTATCTGCATCGGCCGATATACATAAACTAACCACCACACCGGAATTGCAGGTAGCCCTGCAACAACTGCTGGAGCAGTTGGCTACCATTGCCGCGGCACAGCAGGAGGAAGTAACCCCGGTGGACCTGGCCACCATGATAGCTTCCATTACCGGCATTCCTTTGGGAAAAGTGCAGTCGGAGGAAAGAGCGCGGCTGGTGAGTATGGAAGAACACCTGCGCAAACGGGTAGTTGGCCAGGATCATACACTCAAAGCAGTGGCAGACGCCATCCTGGAGTCGAGGTCCGGCCTGAGCAGACCTGGGCAACCTATAGGTTCATTCTTTTTCCTCGGACCCACCGGTACCGGTAAAACGGAACTGGCCAAGTCGCTGGCTGATTTTCTTTTCCAGGATGAACGCAGTATGATCCGCTTTGATATGTCTGAATTCAAAGAAGAACATGCCGCAGCCTTGTTGTATGGCGCTCCTCCGGGATATGTAGGGTATGAGGAAGGAGGATTGCTGGTGAATAAGATAAGACAACAGCCCTATGCGGTGGTATTGTTTGATGAGATCGAAAAAGCGCATCCCTCTGTGTTTGATATCTTCCTGCAGATCATGGATGAGGGAAAGCTGCACGACAGGTTGGGGAAGACCGGCGATTTCTCGAATGCGTTGGTGTTGTTTACGTCCAACATTGGCAGTGAAGTCATTGCAAAATCTTTCCAACAGGATATCATTCCCGGATCAACGCAGTTGATGGAGTTGATGGCTAAACACTTCAGGCCAGAGTTCCTGGGCAGGCTTACTGAAATCATTCCCTTTGGCCCTATCCAGCAATCAAACGTGGAAAAGATATTTGATATCCATTTACAGCATTTATTACAATTGTTGCAACAGCAGGAAATTAGTTTAACCGTTACCGAAGCAGCCCGGCGCCACCTGGCACTGATGGGATATTCACCTCAGTATGGCGCGCGCCCATTGCGGGAAGTGATACGGGGACAGTTGCGCAAACCATTGTCGCGCATGATTATTAATGGTAATCTCCGGAAAGATATGTCGGTAACCCTCGATATAAAAAATGATCAGTTAGACTGGACCATAAATTGATGATTGTCAGATTCCAAAAATTTAAATTTTATCTCAAATGAATGACAACTACGGAATTGGCGGCACAGAAGTGAAGCTGGACGCCAACGAAGCCATCGCGGAAATTTCGCATAACCGTACCTTGTTTGCTGAAAAGTTAACCCAGCAGGCGCCTGTTAAACCTGAAATAGTGGAAGGGCTTACTTCTGTAGAAGCTGTTTTTGAACATTTCAAACCAGCCGTGAACGTAAGCTTCCATGATGCAGAAGGCCGTACCGTGCCTGAAAAACTGCAGTTTCATCACCTGGGGGATTTTGGTGTAAAAGGTATCACCGCTCAAAGTGCTTTCTTAAATGACCTGGCTACTGAAAAAGAACAGTACCTGAAAATTATGAGGCAACTGAAAACAAACAAGATCCTCAAATCCGCCCTGGCAGATCCCGATGCCCGCAAAGCGATACTGGGAGCCATTCGTGGCATGATGAAAGACCTTAATACCAAATAATTAACAGTTCCCTATCCAGGAACATAACCTCACTGATTATGGCAGAATTACAGAAAAACCAGGAGCCGCAAAACGAAAGCCTGTCTTCACAAAAACAGGAAGTTAACCTCGTAGAGAATATTGAAGAACTGGCAAAATATGGCGGTTTCGACCTGTTGGAAGCTGCAATTGAAGGCGCGCAAAATCTTAACCCCGATCGTAAAGCGCGTCGTAATATTTTTCTGACCGAAGCCGGAAAGAAAACAGAAAGAGATAAACTCAAGAAAGTACTGTCACTCTGGGAAAAGGTATTGTCAGAAACGAATGAGCTGCCCGAAATGGTAGACTATTGTACCTCCCATGCGGAAGAAGCAGAGAAAGTATTGTCCACCAATCTCGGGGAAGCTGTAGATGCTACCCGCGAACTGGAACAGTCTTACCGCAACGTGGCGCTCTTCTTTAAAAATACGGAGTCCGACAAGGTGAAGAACGTATCGTTTATCAACGTGGAGCTGGAGCAGCTGAAAGACCTGGATAATACCCGGTTTATCGACGCGGTGAGCATGGAGCTGGTCAACAACTACGATCGTCTGGATCTGCGCAGCAACTACAGCCTGCTGGTGATACCAGGATATCTTGGTTCCAATAAAGTAATAGAAAAATGGGCGAAAATAGCCCATGAAAATAAAGCCATGCTGGTAACAGATTTCGCACACCTGGATGCGCCGGATGATGTGATGGAAATGTTTGAACTGGCTAACCTTACCGGTGGCGAAATCCACCGCTCCAACGTGATCATGGCTTGTAACTGGCTGGTAGGCCGCGGCAAGTTCGACGAAGTAGGAGAGCAGGATCACCTCTATGTACCGCCATCAGGTGCGCTCGCAGGGAAAATTTATAAAACCCTCATGTCGCAGGTAACTGCCGGTAAAAAATTCGGTGGTATGAACGAAGTAGATGGGGTGAAATTTGAGCTGAAGAAAAGCGAAATCGCCAGCCTGGAAAAAATGGGCCTGGTGCCCATGGTAAAGGAGTACGGCAAGGTAATGGCCTTCAGTGCCAAAACGCTGTTTAACGGTGATAACCTGGGCTTGCAAACCTATTCCGTAGTACGGGTATTCGACTTCGTTACCAAAGTGCTGATGGACTTCCTCAACCGCCGCGCTTTTGAAAACTTCAATGCTAATACACGTAAGGACCTGATGAAACAGATTATCCGCTTCCTGGATGGTATCACCGGGCCCGATAAACTCATAGAAGACTTCAATATCCGCCGTTTTGAACAGGATCCGGTACAGAAAGACCGTATCCACCTGGATATCCATCTGAAGCCCTATTTCCCTGCCAAGAACTTCCTGATCAAAATGGAGGGTCAAAAAGGCGATGAAGCTACAGATTGGGATACTACCTACGAACAGGATGGCAAATAGTCGTCAACGGTCAGCTTTAGGCCTTTAACGGCATTTTAAGAGTGCCTGTTGACCACCGGAAGCTGACCGCTGAAAATCCCTAAACATGATTCAGTTAATATCTTAAGGCTAAAATGCTGACGAAACGATGAAAAGAGTGCTGTGCAGTTTACTGCTTTGTTTGTTAATTACCGGGACTGGTTTCACTGTCATGGCCCAAGCGGGTACAGACAGTATCCTGACCACCAAAGGCGCTGTTACCCTTATTACCTCCGGCGCACCCATCAGTACTTTCCAGATCGGAGACGGAAAGAATACCGATTATGACTACCGCATTGTAGATGGCAATATGGTATTCCTGCGGCCTGTTACCGCTACACCCCGGCCAACTAACCTGATTGTCAGGGAAGGTGAAAATATACATTACATGATCATCGCCTTCCGCGATAAAGTAGACCTGGCCCGGCTGAAATACACCCTGTCCGGCAAGGTCAGGACTACCGGAGCTATTACCACACCGGAAGCTGCGCCACAGGAACCGCGTGCCGGCAGAGGGGAAAGATTGTCAGATGACCTGGCTAACCTGCCGGAAGAAAGCGGCGTAAGCCTCATCAGCGTGGATACGGTGACTGTAGGCAAAATCGCAGATGACTTCGGGCATGATCATAAAGTAAATCACCAGTATGAAGTAAAAGTGGACGGTGTAAGCGTGGGTTATGCCCAGGCCATGACACTGAATAAACTGAACTATTTTAGTTTCCGTATCCGCAATAAAGGAAAGGAACCTTTTGAGATAGTGAAGGCCAGCTTGCTCCATAAGGAAAAGAAGGACACTTCCCTGCTGCATACCATGCCCATCCTTTACCGGAAAGGGCCTTCCGTTATCGCGCCTAAAGAAGAGGCCAGTGAAGTGTACGTGGTGCCATCCAAACAGTTTAGAAAGGAAGATGAAGTGATTGTGGTATTACAAACCACAGAAGGTAAACAGCAACTGGTGTTATACATTCCCGTAACCGTGCTTCCGAAATATATGTTGGCCAAACAATGATACAGCGGTTTGTTCTGATGGTATTGTTGCTGCTGGGTATGGCAGCGCCGGGCATTGCCCAGCAGATTGATTTCTGTGGAGAGGTGGTGCCTATGGAAAGGGACTTTGTTTCTTTCCGGCTGATGGATATCATTAAGCGCAACCTGCGCTACCAGGGTTATCTTCCTGCATTACGCATGAAGGCGGAATTATATTTCCCGGTTATAGAACCTATTCTTCAGCAATACAACGTACCGCTGGACTTTAAATACCTGCCCATCGTAGAAAGCGGTTTAAGCAATGCTACTTCCCCAGTGGGCGCCCAGGGCGTGTGGCAGATCATGCCGGGCACCGCAGCGGAACTGGGGCTTACCGTTAGCCCCGGGTACGACGAGCGTAATCACCTGATCAAGGCTACCCATGCAGCCTGCCGCCTCTTACGCCAGTTGCACCAGCAACTTAACTCCTGGACATTGGCTGCAGCAGCGTATAACGCCGGCCCGGGCAACATCTCCAAAAACATAAAACGACAGGGAAGCAGCGACTATTACCAGTTGGTGCTCAACAACGAAACGGCGCAGTATATCTATAAGATCATTGCGATCAAGCAACTGTTTGAAAGCCCGGAACTATACATGCCGGGCTTTGGCTATAATGTATTTGCCAAATCCACCAACAACGGGTCGGTGTTTGCCACCCCGGCGCCGGTTAGTAAAGCGGGCGATAAGGATTTTAATAATATTCGCATAGCCATTGGCCGGTCAGCCGCTGTTCCCAAACAGGGCGTAACGGTTTACGCCGCCCGCTTACAGCATTATGCCACCTTCGAAGACGGACAGCTGGTCAGCATCCAGTTGCTCGATGATTTGCAGGCCAATGGCGTATACATACGGAAAAATTCCAGTCTCTCCGGCAAGGGTTGGCTGGTAAGCAACCGGGTTTATGTAGATCTTGGATTCGGTAATACGGTAGTGCTTTGTGCAGCAGACGGAAAAAAAGGCATTCCCGCCGATTTGCTGAAAACCGGTGGTAGTGTACAGTTGCGTAGTGCGAATGATAACAGGAACATTAGCCAGGTGAGTGGCCATGCAACGGCTGTTTTAGCAATACGATAATATTACCTGTACGGCTTACGGCATCAATACTTCATTGATAAAAACCCGGTACGGGAAAGTATTAGTGGATTTCTCTTCCAGTTGCAGCAGCAACTCCTCTTTCATATACTGAAGATTGGCAGCAGGATACCTGTCGGTCGGTTGTACCAGGGAAATGCGGATATCCAGGGTACGGTTGTAACCCGCGCCGTTGCCGGGTTGTAGTGCTACCCCTTTCGTAATGTTGGCCGTTTTCATTTCTTCGCCATAAATAGTGCGGCACAGCGCTTTCATATCTTCCGGCGTTACAATGCGGTTGTGCGACAGCAGGTGAGAGCGGTAAAGATTTATTTTTTCATCGATGTTTAACCGGTCTTTTCCTCCCTGCGTATTGGTCAGCAAGGTAATGCTATTGGGACGGGTATGAATATTTCCATATTCCAGCAAGCGGGTGCCCATGCGGATGTTATTGGCAGTGGTACCATTGGTGGAGTAAAATTCCAGGAAAATATATTCCGCGTTGTCTTTCGGTTTTACCATCACATAGGGGATATTCCCTTTATTGGCGCCAGGCTGCAATTGTTCTTCCAATGAAGCAATCAGCTGATGCAGTTCCCGCATACGGTTGGTTACGTAGTCGTTCTTCACTTCTTCAAACAAGGAGCTTTCATCTCGGATCACTTCCACCAGGTAGGCGATCACTTCTTTGGCTTCACGGGTATCGAAGCGGCCAATGCCGCTGCTGCGGATGACCAGCTCTCCCTCCTGCATCTGGCCGGCAGTAGAAAAGTTACGTATGTAATAATCGGTGCCTTCCAGGTCGTATACTCTTTTGATATCGAAGAAGATATCTGGTGTTTGCAGGGGAATAATATTGAGATAACGATTCAGTTTCATGGACTGCTCGTTATTTTTTTTATTGATCACCGGGAAGCAGTTGATGCTGCAGTAGAGGTCCTCCATCAGGGTATGATGCAGTGCCTCGGGGAATTCAATACGTAGCCAGTAAATATCTTTTTGTATGCGTTGGCTATCGGCGCCGAATATCCTGCTGAGTTGTTCCGGTAGGCTGGTGGCTACTGGCGCCTGGGTATCCGTGATGGTTACAAAGTGGCGGCGAAACCGCTGGAGAATGTGCTGGCTGTACCGGGCGTTGTTGTTAACTGCTACCTGTACCATATTGTCTACGTCTTCTTCTGCCATATTACGGCTATGGGCATAGCCACTTTTGATCGCCAGCTCGCGGTTATTGGCGAATATCCTGGCGAGGGGCAGGTAGTGATAAAACATTTCCTGCTGGTGGATATTACGAAGATCAAAGAAGAGTGACATGCCTTCCCAGGAATGGGGAACATCTTCCATGGTCAGGCCGATCCACAGGTGGTTGGGAGGGGTGTCGGGAGATAAATGTCCCTGTAACACCTGTTCCTTAAACCAATGATCACGGGCTTCAAATAATTTGTTGCCGATGACCAGGTATTGTACCTGTCCCCGGAAAAGGCGATGATTAGTAACGGGGGAAAAGAAGATATCGTGGGTGTGGCTGCCGCTTTTGGTATGATGGTAAAACTGGTGATCGGCGTGAATGTCGGCCACCGCTTCAGTGGCCATGGCGTGCAGGATGCCATAGGCGGGCTGGGCGCTGGTAATGGGTTCCGGCATCATGATTTGCGCCAGTCGTTCCACCAGTCGTGCATGCGATACGTCTACTTCCCCGGAAATTTTTTCCAGTTCGCTGGCGCAGGTTTCCAGTAACAGCTGCACAACCGGATCAAAAGAGGTTTCCACTTCCGCATCGGGATATCCCCAGAGGCGGGCAGCGGTTTTTAACATTCTATCCTTTATTCGTTCTTTCTTTTCTTTCATGAGTGGCGGTTAATAAACAAATGATCAATCGTAGGATAAGGGGCTAATATAGAAGAAACTGCTGTACTGGAACGGGTTATTATTTTTGCTGATGCTGCCGGTAACGGTCACGCGTATCTTCTTTTTCATTTTACGGGTAGCCGGCAGGAGTAACTCTTCCTGGTTTACAGCGGCTACCACCCTTATCTGTGTGATTCTTTTTTCATATCGTACAATGGATGCTTTCACCGCGTTTTCTATCTGTTCCTTCACTTCATTGTTGGAGGCTTTGATATCAAAGTCGCTGTCCCACCACTGGCAGCCATATTGGGGATCATCTTTGTTTTCTCCCAATACGGTCGTGATCAGCAGGTGGATATGCTGTTCGATAGACTCTTCCAGTGTGATGGCAGGCATGTCTTTTTTCTGCAGCAGCTGAGAAAAGTCTATCGGAAGTTTATAATATTTTCCTTTCATGGATGACATTAAAATATACCCAGTAATTTTTTACGGTCATACATGATCAGGATGCCATTTACGCAACCGTTGGCATCTTTGGTCAGGTTCACCCTTTCTATCTTGAATTTTTTCTTGCCATAAATACGGGAGCAGAAGTGTTCAAAATTATCCTGGTCGTTACCGTTCAGTACCACTTTGGTACCGAGGTTATTACAGAGATACTGCGCGAAGTCTGCTGCTGTTTTCTGTTTGGTGGTTACCTGGGTGAGCAGGTATTTAAATTCGTCATCGGAGATAGAGGGTTTAGGCTTTTCCACTGCCGGTGGTGGTTCCGGTGCTTTGGGTTGTACCGGTTCGGGGTTGAAAGGTACATCAGGAGTATGTTCCGGCGCCGCAGGGCGTGCGGGGAATACGGTAATGTGTTTGAGTACCATATGGGCACTGTCGCCGTTGATGATGAGCGACAGGGTTCTTTCACCGGGAGAAGAGAAGGTGTAGGTAACGGTAGCGCCTGAATGCATTTCTGCGTTGTCCTGCAGGAGCCGCCAGCTCCATTGGGTAGCAGAGGATGTTTTGTTCGTAAAAGTAACAGGTCTGCCTGCAAAGGCTTCAGACGGACCTTCAATAACCGGGAAAATATCGGGCTTGCCACCGGTATTTTCCACGGGCATGGTTACGAGTACTTCTTTTGTCCAGCTGCATTTGCCGGAACTGAGGGTAACCATGTAGCTGCCAGCTTTATTGAAGGAGTGGTACACCTGTTGGCCGGTGGCCTTATTGCTGGAATCGCCAAATTCCCAGGTGTAGTTGTTAGTTTTTTTATCGTGATTAGTGGCGTTGAAAGTAATGACTTCGCCTACCAGGTAGGCTTTACTGTTGGTGTTTTGAACATGACTCAGTATAATATCGGTATTGCTGCAATCTTCTTTGGTATCGAGCTGAAAGGCCAGCAGCACGCCGCTGATCAGGAAGAGCGCAAAGAAAGTCCACAGTACCATGGGGTCGACATGACTGGCAATTTTTCCAAAAGGTCGGAATGAGTTAACCTTACGTTCATTTTCGGGTTTACGGGGGGCCATCGGTTTTTCAGGTTTTTACGATATTGCAATTTTAGTGTTTTTTTGGATAAATTGCTAAACTTAACCCGGTGAAAAAATTTTTCAGGGCATTAAAATTTAAGCTGTAATTATGGAGAATAATAAAAGCAATCCCCTATTTTTGCTGCTAGTTGTTAGCCCGGAACCATAGTCGAACGAACGATAGTTATGCTAACAGTCGTCAGCTAATAGCAGGATAAGAAGAACCTAAAATCAACACCTTATGGTAAACAATGCACAGAAAGCCGCCGTGCTGGAGGAAGTGATTGCCCATGTCGATGCTTTGCCCTATGATGTGAGGGCAGAAGTAGTGGTAGGGGAATTGCTGGATAACTGTGTACGGGAGGAAGAAGTGGTGGTACAGATGCAGAATGTATTTACCCGTTCGTTTACCACAGATATTACGCAGGTAAAGCTGGATGATAGCCAGCCCTATCAGCCGTTTATTAATTTAACGCTTTCCCGCGATGGTATCTACGACCGCCTTCCCCAGGGAATTTTTCATGAATTCAAGCAGGAACCTTCTTCCCGGCAGATGGGGGTGGGAGAGATGGTGGCGCGTTATAAGCGGCAACAGCAGCAGCAGCAGCAGGCCCGTCGTTTTTTTCAGCCGCTGGAGAATGAATTTTTCCTGCAGCGGGTGTACCTGGAACAGCGGGAGAAGCATTTGTTATTTGATGTATTTGGTAAAGATGCCGACCAGTTATTTCACGCATTCTGGAACCTGCCGGAAGGACTACCGGATGTGGGCGCTAACAGGCTGGTAAAACTCCTGCCCTATGTACATCGAATTGCCGGTAATAGTTCGCTGATAAAGCTTTGCCTGGAGCAGGTATTTGAAGAAACCGTGAGTATCACGATTGACCGGAATCCGCAGCTGGTGGAAACGGACAATGGCGTCCCCCTGGGAGAATGTGCCCTTGGCGTGGATGCGATGGTAGGCACCTCCTGTTATATCGATATGCCTGTTATTACGGTGAGCATTGGGCCGGTTAAACGCCAACGGTTATACGATTACCTGCCCTGGCGGCCTTATGGAAAGCTGCTGGAGGTATGTTACGGCTACCTGTTTCCTGCCGATGCGGAAGTAAAAACTTTATTATTACCGCCCGCCGGTGAGAAAACGGTGGTCATGGCCGATAAGCAACCTGATCAGGGATTAATGGGTTATAATTTTTTTCTGTGAGCGATTGATTCATTATATTATGGAATTATATTTGCTGTTACCCGGCATCTGAAAAACCGAAAACATGTTAGTACCCAAACCCGAAAAACCTTGACATATTATCAGAGCTATGAGATACACTGCTAAGTTTTACATTATGCTGGCCGGCGTTATGGCCGTAGGATCTTTCATAGTGGCTTTGCTCAGCAGATACATTAAAAATTTCAGCCTTTATAAAAAGAAAGCACTGTTGTATTTAGTGTGTATGACGCTGGTATTTGCCGTTATCAGTTCCATCCCTTTCCTGTTTACCCATCAGAACCTGATGAATCAGTATCTCTTTTATGAAGTATGGTTCCTGGGGCTGGGGGTTGTTCACTGTCACTTTATGTATACCCGTTTTTGGGCAAATGAAACCACGCTGGTATCTGAACTGGCTTTTATCCTGGCTATCTGGTTGTTTGGCGGTGCCGGGTTTGTACTGGTCAACCGCTTCCTCGATAAGGATACCTTCCTGTATTATCCGATGCTTACCAGTATGTTTTCTTTTGTACTTCCCACATTTGTATATAAAACTTTTGAGCGGATGATGGCTATCCCGGTAAAAGTGCATAAATGGTGGCAATACCCAATGTATAAGGAAGTGCCGGAGGTAAATGAAGACGAGATGCGGGACCTGATCGTGATCGGACTGGAAATGGAGAAGGGACTTAAAGATGGTACCCGTACTTATTTCCGTGCAAGAACGCCGATTAAAATGGACCTGGGCGATTTATTTTACCACTTTATTAATGACTATAATGATCGTTATCCCAATACCCCCATTGATTTTGTAGATAACAACGGGCAGCCCTACGGATGGGTGTTTCACCTGAAGCCACGCTGGTTTGGCGGCGCTAAAACGCTCGACCCTCACAAGGCAGTGTTTATGAATGGCATCAAGGAAAACAGTGTGATCATTTGTAATAGAATAATGTTATCCTAAAAGCAGTATTATGGCAGAACCGTTAAAGCATTTTCCCGTTAACTGGGTAGATGGCATGAAGATAAAGAAGCAGCATTTTATTGATACGGAAAATGCGCTGTTGGATCAGATCAGGGATGCGCTGGCCTGCGGCATTCATGCACTCAACTATGGCTTATTACCTCCCAAAGGTGAAAATAAAGAATCGCTGCGTTGCTGGTTTGTGAGTGACAATCAACAGCAGTGGCGCATCAAACTGACAGAATGCAGGGCGGTAACGCCCGGTGGCGGCAGGATTGAGGTACCCGAACATACGGTACATTCCCTCAAGTACGCCACCACTTTCCCCGAAGCTACTTACAACTGGGACCCGCAGCATACAGAAAGCAGCTATTACGTACTCATGCAGGTGAACCCGTTTAACCGCCAGCCCAGTGGGGAACCATTATTGGATGAAGATCCGCCAAGATTGCCGTATGCTACCCCGGAATATAGCTTATATGTAGCCCCTGCCTCCCAGTTGCCTTCCGGCCAGTTAGGCAGCTACCAGATGGTGCTGGCACGTATCAACGTAATAGATGGCCGCCCGCTGATGGACGATGATTATATTCCCCCGTGCAGCATTGTGAGTGCCCACCCGTCGCTGATCGACCTGTATCATGAGCTTGATCAGTTCCTCGGGCAAATGGAATTGTATGGGGTGCATATCGTGCAAAAAATTTATGGCAGGAATCAGAATAACGACCTGGCGCTGGTAGTACTTTATACTACGGAGAAGATGGTACAGTTCCTCGGTACGCGGATCACCCAGTTCAGATGGCTGGCCATGAACCAGCCGCCGGCACAGATGCTGGAAATCATTGCCGGACTGGCCCGCACGATGAAAAATGCTATTGATCAACGTGCCGGCGCCGGTAAAGAAGAACTGCTCAACTATTTATCTGAATGGTGCGAACTCAGACAGGGGGAACTGGAAACCCTTATGATCAACTGCGCCAATATCCGTTATAAACACCTGGATGTACGCGAATGCCTGCAACCCATGATTCCTTTCGTTAGGGCAGTGAACAAACTCTTTGAAAGCTTGAGCAGACTGGATTATATCGGACGCAAGCAGGACAGCAATATTTTTGTGAAAGAAGAATCACAGGAGGATTCCGAGTACCTCCGTAAACATAAAGCCAAGCGTTGGTTTTTTACGGACTAAGCGCGCAACCGTTATGCGCACTTCGTTATATGATCATTTAGTTAAAGAATAATTCTGAAATATGCAAGTATTAAACAGGCAGGAAAGAAATGTTTCCTTTATTTGGTTCCTTTTGTTTTTTATCATCACCGTAGGCTTGTTTGTATTAGCCGTATTTTTTAATTACCAGGTGCCAGCCAGGGAAAATGCTGCGTTACGTAAGGAATTGACGGCTTTCCGGGAAGAACAGGCGTTCCAGGCCACCTTCCTGCAAAAGCTGGATAAGGTGAAGCATAATCTCGACTCTATTAACCTGCCCAATCAGAATGCCACGTATATGGACCAGATCATTGCTGCTTCCCTGGCCGATATGCGCAACTCTATCCCAAAAGAAGCGGTGACGCATTTTGGCTTGTATGATAATGTTGTACAAAACTGCCTGTCACTGCAGCAAACCAAGCAACAGCTGCGGGAGTTACAGAATGCACAACAAAATATTGCGGGATTAAAAGAACAGGTAGCAGATCTCAACAGGCAACTGGAAACCAAGAGCAGGGACCTGGATAACTGTCGCCAGATGATGTTGCTGAATAGCCGTGCGCATTAACTGAAAAGACTATATTATCTTTTAGATATGAGGGTAAAAATTATTCGTTAGGACTCTTAATTATTGAAAATTTCATCCTATATTTGAGACTTATAAATTCATAAATAAATCTTAGGTATTTTTCTTTATTGTAACCTTAAAAATTAACCCAACATGTCCTTCAAAGCAAAATTTGAAACAGGCGGACAAGAGTACAACGTACAGCATGTCGCCTACGACCTCACACAGGAAACAGATGCTACCGGTCGCCCTTCAGCCATCACCCGTGGCGGACGCATTAAGCTGACAGTAGAATCTACCGGAAAAACAGATCTCTTCGAATGGATGGTCAACAACTTCGAAAGAAAAGATGGTTCCATCACTTTCTTCAAGAGAGATACTGATTCCAAATTAAAAACCCTGGAATTTAAAGAGGGTTACCTGGTTAAGTTTGAAGAGTCTTTTGACTATGAAAACAAAAACCCAATGGTAATTTCCTTTACCATTTCTGCCCGTGAAATTAGCATGGGTAATGCAAAACATGTTAATGAGTGGGTATAATAACTCCTTACAGTATGCAAAAGGGCCGTCTCTACCCAGTAGAGGCGGCTTCTTTTTTAATGCCGTTATTACTGCGATATATTCGCATGATTAGTATATAGCCCACCAGATCCACCAAATGTACAGCGGCTGAAAGAGCAAGCGACTCCACGTATACCAGGGTTTAGCAGGTAATCCACCGGGAGCAGGTAGTTTTTTCACAGCCACCCTGATATTGGCCGGGAACATCGCGATTAACAATATTGTCAGGCCCCAACCCGCGTAATATTGGAAAGCTGGAATTAGCAAGCCCACTCCCAGCAATATTTCCAGGATACCAGTGAATATTACCAGGGAGAAAGGAAAGGGCAACATGCCCTCAATCATATATACCAATTTGCGGGGACTTATTAAATGTGCTACTCCAATCAGCACAAACATGACCGCGGCTGCTATCCGTGCATCCATAGATAATGCCTGTAGTGATGAAATACCGAGGAGGTGACCTATCGCCCATAACAGCAACATTATGCTGCATAAACCAGAGAAAAATGCCATGCGTATAAATTTATATCACAAAGGTCCGTACCTGGTTTCGTTATTACGTTAACAAATGTTAGTTAATCCATTATTCGGTGGCATTCATATTTTTCCGGATACGGCTAAGGCTCTCGGGCTCAATACCCAGGTAGGAAGCAATCTGTTTGATGGGAATATGTTGTATCACCTCTGGATGTTCCTGGAGTAGTTGCGCATATCTTTCCTGGGCGGAATATTGCAAGAAGGATAACTCCCGGTTGTATTTGCGGAGATATTGTTGTTCGGCTATCAGCCGGCCTATTCGCTCTGACTGATGAGATGCGTGATATAATTGGTGCAGATCGGCGTAATGAAAAGCATACCCCGTAACAGGCATAATGGCCTGTATATTTACCGCAGCAGGTTGCCTGGTAATAAAAGAGGCATAAGAGGCGCAGAACGATCCTGGAAATGAGAAATCCAGGCTGATTTCTTTCCCATTGTGTAAGGTGTAAACCCTCACAATACCCGTGGCAATAAAATAAATAGCCTGAGAGGTTTTGCCGGCTTCAGAAAGTAATTCCCCTGTTTTATAACTCACCGGCTGCAGGATGGCTTCAAAGGCATTCCAATCCTGGAGCGGCTCCCGGAGCAATGCCTGCAGCTGTTGTTTTATGTGTAGGGTATCTGACATCTGTTACGTCTTTCTCAGTTGTATAGACTGTACAAAGTGATGGTGACCTTTTTCCAGGATCAGGCTGGCCCGGTAGCGGGTAGGTGCAATATTCTGTTCTAGGTTAGGTTTATTAATGTCTTCCCAAATCTGGGTGGCCAGTTCCACGGTGGCAGTATCAGAGAGATGGGCATAGCGGTGGAAAAACGATTCCGGGTTCTGAAAGGCGGTCCTGCGGAGCGATTCGAAGCGCGCGATATACCACTTACGGATATCTTTTTCTGCGGCATCTACATAGATGCTGAAGTCGAAGAAGTCGGATACGAAAACGGCCGGATCTTTCTGTTGCTGACGTGGACGTACCTGTAACACATTTACGCCTTCTACAATTACGATATCGGGTTGTTCTACCCACTGGAGTTGCCCGGGTAATATATCATACTCCAGGTGGGAGTAAAGCGGCGCCGCCACCCTTTCCTTGCCGGATTTTACATCTGCCAGGAAGTGAATGAGCCGCTTGATATCGTAGCTTTCAGGAAAACCTTTACGGTTCATGATATTATTGGCTTCCAGTATTTTGTTGGGATACAGGAATCCATCGGTGGTTACCAGGTCCACCCGGGGGTGATTGGGCCAGGCTTGCAGCAGTTTTTGCAGGACCCTGGCGGTAGTACTTTTTCCTACGGCCACACTACCTGCAATGCCAATAATATAGGGTACTTTATGTACCTGGCTGCTGAGAAAGTTGCTGGTAGCGGTATGTAGTTGTTGGGATCCTGTAACATATAAATTCAACAGGTGCGCCAGCGGAAGATATACCTGTGTAATTTCTTCCTGGGTGAGTGGTTCGTTCATACCATGGAGTGCTTCCAGGTCGTAGTCCTGCATTTGCAGCATAGCATCACCGCTTCTTTCTGCCCATTCCTTACGGGAGAAGCTGATATAGGGAGTATAGCGGTCGCGTTTCAGAGAAGTGGTCATTACAAGTTTAGCTTTTAGCAACCCGTCGTTGAAAATGTCAGCAGCGGATCACTATTGTTGTATGTAAACAGTTTTAACGTTCAAAAATTCGTGTGTGCCTTCCAGTGATAGCTCACGACCATAGCCCGATTGTTTAACGCCGCCGAAAGGCAGGCGGGCATCGGACCTCACCATGGCATTGATAAATACGTTGCCGCTTTCTATCTGGTTAGCCAGGTGGGCGGCTTTGTCCAGGTCGCTGGTCCATAATGCCGCACCCAGTCCAAAGTCTGTTTCATTGGCCAGGGTAATGGCTTCGGCTTCATTGGCAGCCGGTATGATCACTGCCACAGGACCAAATGTTTCTTCTTTAAAAACGGTCATGTTGTTGGTCACCCCGGTTAGCAAGGTAGGCGCAAAGTTACAGCCTTCGTGCGTGCCGCCCAACTCCAGTTGAGCGCCCTGGCGAATGCTTTCCTGCAGCTGTTTGTTTAGCTCTTCGGCCAGGTCGGGGCGGGCCATAGGCCCCATTTGCGTGGTATCGAGCGTAGGGTCGCCCTGGTGAAGATCCTGGAGAATACGCTTTACTTCGGCGGTGAAGGTGGGCACAATTTCTTCTTCCACAATCCACCGCTTGGCAGCTATACATGATTGACCGGCATTTTGCATACGGCCTTGTACAGCGGTTTTAGCAGCGGCTTCCAGGTCGGCGTCTTTCAATACAATAAATGGATCGCTGCCACCCAGTTCCAGCACTGTTTTTTTGATATACTTTCCTGCCAGTGCTGCCACACTTTTGCCCGCCGGTGTGCTACCGGTAAGCGTTACACCCTGTACACGCGGATCTGCAATAATGGGCTCTAAATCTTTGGAAGCTACCAGCAACGATTGGAAAGTACCTTGTGGAAAATTACTGGTGGTGAACAATTTTTCAATGGCCAATGCACAGCCGCTTACGTTGCTGGCGTGTTTTAATAAGCCGGTATTGCCTGCCAGTATATTAGGAATGGCAAAGCGGAATACCTGCCAGTAAGGAAAGTTCCAGGGCATAATGGCCAGCACAATTCCTTTGGGTTCATAAGATACATAGCTTTTATATGCGTCGGAATGAATCGGCCTGGGCGCTAACATGCCGGCAATATTTTCTGCATAATATTCTGCAGTTGTAGCACATTTCAATACTTCTGCCCTGGCTTCTTTCAGCGTTTTGCCCATTTCCTGTGTGATCAGGGCAGCATGCATATCCACATCATTTTTCAATGAGGCGGCTACTTCCATCATCCACTGCCGGCGTTGTTCCAGTGGCACCTGTAATAATTCGCGGTAAGCCTGGTGTCCCAACGCTAATTTATTTTCTATCTCTGCCTGCGTATGCGCGGTGTATACTGCAATGGTTTCCTGTGTAAACGGGTTGATGCTTGTAAACATGGCTTTAGCTTTTAGCCGTTAGTGAATAGTCCTGCAAATTTACCGTTTTCCACTAAAAGCTAACTGCTAAAAGCTAAATGCTATCTTTGCAGTGTTTAAACCCAGCACAACTTTATGACGCTTAGCAGATGGAATATTTTAGTGATGGCCCTTTGTACTGGCCTGATCGTAGCCAATATTTATTACAGCCAACCTCTACTGGTACTGATGAGTGAGGAGTTTGGCGTAACGGAAAGCAATGCCGGACAAGTAACTTTCTTTACACAGCTGGGATACGCCCTTGGATTGTTGTTTTGCGTACCCCTGGGTGATAAGCTGGAACGTAAATCGCAGATTGTGGTGATGACGCTGGCGGCCGTGGTAGCGTTAGTAGCTGCTGCCAAATCAGTAAACATCACCATGTTGAAAGTAACTGGGCTGATGATAGGATTTACTTCGGTGGTACCTCAATTGATTTTGCCATTGGCGGCCAACCTCTCAGACCCTGCCAGTCGCGGTAAAGTAATTGGTACCATCATGAGTGGTTTGCTGGTGGGCATTTTATTATCGCGGACGCTCAGCGGTATGGTCGGGCATCACCTGGGCTGGAGAGCAATGTTCTGGATTGCTGCAGGCATCAGCGCTTTGCTGGCATTGATCATGATTACCTCTTTTCCGTCGAGTAAGCCCAGTTTCAATGGTACTTACGGGCAATTGATGAAATCATTACTCACCCTGATCAAAGAGCAACCGGTGTTGAGGGAAGCATCAGCGATCAATGCCTGTTGCTTTGCGATGTTTGGTATGTTCTGGACAACGGTGGTGTTTTTATTGTCGGCGCCACCTTTTAAGTATACGAGCGAACAAATTGGTTTAATGGGACTGGCTGCTGCTGCAGGTGCCCTGGGTGCGCCGTTGGTAGGTAGAATAGCCGACAAAAAGAATCCGCGCATTGCGATCGGCTATGGCATTATTTTTCTGTTCCTCGGTTATTTTCTCTTTTATGTATTTCAAACCAAACTCATTGGCATCATTATCGGTATTGTGGCAATAGACCTGGGTTTACAAGGTATTCACGTATCTAATCAAACGCGCATTTACACCCTTTTACCGGAAGCGAGGAACCGTTTAAACACAGTGTTTATGACCACCAGTTTTATTGGTACCTCGCTGGGCTCCGGCATCGGGTTGTGGGTATGGTCGGTGGCACAATGGAAGGGCGTATGTATGGCTGGTACGGGCCTTATTTCCATTGCGTTGATTATTTACCTGGCTACCTATAAAAAATCAGGCCGGGTGGTTAGCGCTTAATACGATTTAGCAGTACCACTACGATCAACAGGTAGGCCATCATACAAAACAAGGCGATTTTATAAGCAAAATAGTAATGTCCCGAAGTGCGTGCCAGGTACAGGAAAACACCGCCTAGTATACTGATGCCCAGCGCGGAGGAAACCTGTTGTATAGTAGAATACACCCCGCTGGCGGCTCCTGCTTTGTCGGCCGGCATATCCCACATGGCTACCTTCAATAAAGAAGGCATCATCAGGCCGGAGCCAATGCCGTAGATGATCAGGCAGGGAAGGATATCCCAGGGCGTGATAAATTTCTCCTGGAATAATACCAGTTGACAAATAAAGGAGAGGATCATCAATCCTGCGGCTACCTGTAACAGGCGGATACGATACCGGGCGGCATTTTTAATAGACCATAGTGATGCCAGCAGAAACGCACCCGTTTGAAACACAAAATAATTGCCGGCAGTAAAAGGAGGGATGTTGAACCCACTTTGAAAAAAGATAGATACTGCAAAGATATAAGCGGTATTTACCCCGAAGAAAAATAATACACAAAGCACCGCGATATTGAAGCTCCGGATTTTAAAAAGCGACAGTGGTACCAATGGATCTTTTTGTTGCTGACCCAATTTCCGCTGATATCCCACAAAAAATAGCAATAGCAGCAATGACACTACCAGCATGGCTTTGGTCCAGAGTGGCCAGCCCAGCTCTGTACCCTGGATAATAGGATATACCAGGAGAGATAAGGCGGCAGTGAGTATAAAGATGCCGGGAATATCGAAACGGGTGGATTTGTTTTGCTGTGATTCCGGTACAAAATAAAACGCCAGTACCATGGCAATGACGCCTACGGGCAGGTTTACGAGGAAGATGAGCCGCCAGCTGTCAGTAATGAGATGAGAGGAAATAAAATAGCCGCCCAGGAATTGGCCCAGCGTGGCGCCGGTGCCCAATGCCATGCCGTACATGCCATAGGCTTTGTCCCTGTCGGTAGGCGATTGAAAGTTCAGTTGTATTAACGTAATGGTTTGCGGTACCGTAAACGCAGCGGCTACGCCCTGCAGGAAACGGGAAACGATGAGCATGGGCATAGATATCGCAAAACCACAGAGGGCGGAGGAGATTGTAAAGGCGGCCAGTCCGGCGATAAACACTTTCTTTTTACCCAGGTAATCGCCGGTGCGGCTGCCCGTAATGAGGAATACGGCGTATCCCAGCAGGTAAGAAGCTACCACCAGTTCCAGCGCGGCATCGGAGCTATTAAAATATGTTTTGATGGCGGGGGCGCTAATATTGACGATAAAGATGTCGACTACCGTGATCAGGGGAGCTAACAGGATGATGGCCAGCGACAGCCAGGGGCTGGTGCTATAGTTATTGATATATACAGACCGGTCTGTTTTCATGTAAGTAGAATTTTGTAGTGGTAAATGAAATGGTTTTATAAAGTGGCCAGTAGTTTTTGTACGATGTTGATGGTGTCTTCCACCGGTTTAGGTGATTTCATGAGATATCCCTGCAAGCCGGCGCCTTCATAAAGATTGTGCAGCATATCGGTCCATTCGGTGAGTGAGGCTTCGGGGAAGGGATCTTTGATTGCCTGCAGCTGGCTGGCAATCAGCGCTTTGATGGTTTGATTGTGGGTATTGATTTGCAGCTGGGCGTCTTCATTTAAGTGAGGTAGTTCATAGGCGATGCGTATAAAGGCGCAGCCCCTGAATTGGTTTTCCTGCATATGTTGCAGGCGATATTTGAACAGGCCTATTAGTCTTTCTTTGCCTGGGGCCAGTTGTTCCAGGTACTTCATCCGCTGTTCGTGGTTGCACACCCGGGTGTTTTGCAGGTAGGCAGTGAGCAGCGTTTCTTTTGAGGAGAAGTGCTGGTACAGGCTGGCTTTGGCGATACCGGCTTCTTCGATGATCTGGTTAATGCCGGTGGCCTGGTAGCCTTGCTGGTAAAACAGCTCCGCCGCCGTATGTAGAATTCTTTCTTTTGCGCCTTCTTTCATAACACAATATTAGGGCGTTTTTAGTAAACAGACAAGTCTGTATGTTTATTTGAAAGAAAGGTGACAAAAGCACAAAGCCCTTCGCCGTGGCGGAGGGCTTTGTTGATAATATTGCTAAATGCATTTAGGGAAAGTATCTAAGCAAGGGTGTCACCGGGCTTATTAGTCAACTTTCGTAATCTTCAGCATATTAGTAGGCAAGTGTTCTTTAACAGGCGTACTACCGGTATTTACGGCCACATCGCCGGTTTTGATGAAGCCTCTTTCTTTCAGGATGTTGATCTGATCGAAAACGATATCATCGAGACTTTCTTCTTCTTCGTAGTAGAAGGCGCGTACACCCCAGCTGAGGCTCAACTGGTTTACGAGCGATCTTTCTTTGGTGAAGATATAGAGTGGGCTGCGTGGGCGGTAGCTGCTCAGCATAAAGCCGGTGTAGCCGCTTTGGGTCATACCAATGAGGGCATCAGCATCCAGGTCTTCCGCAATTTTACAGGCGTTGTAGCACAGTGCATCGCTGAGGAAGGTAGGAGAGTGGCGGTGCGGGATCAGGTTACGGTTGTAGATGATTGCTTCTTTTTCCACTTCCTGGATGATTTTATTCATCGTTTGGATCACCAGTTCGGGGAACATACCAGTAGCTGTTTCACCGCTAAGCATCACCGCGTCGGCGCCTTCCAGTACTGCGTTAGCTACGTCGGTGATTTCGCTACGGTTAGGACGGGTGCGGTCCATCATGCTTTCCATCATTTGTGTAGCCACAATAACGGGTTTTGCACGGTGAATACATTTGCGGATAATATCTTTCTGGATCATTGGAATCTGCTCTACGGGCAGTTCTACGCCAAGGTCACCACGGGCAATCATTACGCCATCACTTTCCCAGATGATTTCTTTTAAGTTCTGAATGGCTTCAGGCTTCTCGATTTTAGAAATGATCTTGATTTTAGAATTACGTGCTTCCAGGCGTTTGCGCAGATCGGCGAGATCTTTTACGCTTCTTACGAAAGACAGCGCTACCCAGTCGCATTCCTGGTCGATAATGAATTCCAGGTCGATAATATCTTTTTCAGTCAGTGCAGGGAGGGAAATTTTGGTATCCGGGAGGTTGAAGCCTTTTTTAGAAGACAGTACACCTGGTAAGCTTACTTCTGCTTTGATTTCTCCGTTGGCAGTGATTTCTTTTACGATGGTTTCTATTTTACCATCGTCCAGCAGGATTTTCTGGCCTTGTTTGAGATCTTTGTAAAGATCTGGGTAGGAAACGTAGATTTTTTCCATATTACCCACCAGTTTCTCATTCACGAAGGTGAGGATATCTCCTTTTTTCAGCGGGAGGGCGTTGTTTTCGATTTCACCCACGCGCAGTTTAGGACCTTGTAAATCGGCCAGGATGGCTACGGTATAAGGTTCTGTTTTATTGATCTGGCGGATGTATTCAATAATCCGCAGTTTATCTTCATGCGAGCCATGTGAAAAGTTGAGACGGAAAACGTTAACACCGGCTTTTACTAAAGCCAGCAGTCCATCATAGGTATCACACGCAGGGCCAACAGTGGCCACAATTTTTGTTTTGTGCGAAGAGTGCTCTCTACCCGCAGCATTATCCATCTGCTTGTGATAGTATTTCGAAAGATCCTTTGTACTCATAAGTCTGATTTTTTAACTCGCAAGAATTTTAACAATCTTAAACCATTCAGGGTCGATTTCCTGTTTGGCTTTAACAGCTTTATCAAGAGGAGTGTAATGAATTTTGTCGTTTACTACGCCAATCATTACATTGTGAATGCCTTCCAGCAGGGCATCTACAGCTGCATAGCCCAGGCGGCTCGCCAGAATGCGATCTGTACAGGTGGGAGCGCCGCCGCGTTGAATATGCCCGAGGATACTCACCCGGGTGTCGAGTTGAGGACATCTCTCTTTAATGATGCGCCCAACTTCCTGTGCGCCGCCGGTTTCATCACCTTCGGCTACCACAATCAGGTTAACCAGTTTTCTGCGACGTTCGTTCGCCTGCAGTTCTTCAATAATGTCGTTTACTTCCGTTTTGCGTTCCGGCATCAATATGTGTTCCGCACCAGTGGAAATACCGCTGTGTAATGCAATGTAACCGGCATCACGGCCCATTACTTCAATTACAAACAAACGGTCATGCGCATCCGCGGTGTCCCTGATTTTGTCTATCGCTTCTACTGCTGTATTTACAGCCGTGTCAAATCCAATAGTCGAGTCAGTCCCTGCAATGTCCTTGTCAATAGTACCAGGCAAGCCTATACACGGAATGTCAAATTCCTGGCTGAACTTTTGCGCACCATTAAACGAGCCGTCACCACCTATTACTACCAGCCCGTCAATGTTGTGTTTCTTCAGATTTTCGTAAGCCATTTTTCGCCCTTCATATTCATAGAACTCTCTGCAGCGGGCGGTCTTCAATATCGTGCCCCCGCGCTGAATAATGTTGGCAACAGATTTTGATTCCATCGGGAAAATCTCGTTCTTCAACATTCCCCTATAGCCGTACATTATGCCGTACACATTCAGCTGATGATAAATGCCCGTTCTTACAACGGCACGAACTGCTGCGTTCATGCCAGGAGCATCTCCCCCGGATGTAAGGACTGCAATGTTGTTGAGTTTTTTCATATAAATTGCTAAAAAAATATCTTAAAGGCGCACAAAAATAACATTTTGCAATTGTTTTCTAACTGTTATCTGATGAAATAACCTAAATTTTTAATTTCCATCAAACAAAGTAGCTAAAAATTTTAAAAAATATTATGCATGTCAAAAAAAAATAATAGGAGGTGGATCTTTATGAGCGTGAGTTTAATAGCCGGACAGGCAATGGCACAACAACCAGCCATCATTTACCCGGAAACAAAAAAAGTAGATACGGTAGATGATTATCACGGTACAAAAATAGCCGATCCGTACCGCTGGCTGGAAAATGACCATAGCGAAGAAACTAAAGCATGGGTAGCAGCAGAGAACAAAGTTACGCAAGACTATCTCTCCAACATCCCTTTTAGGGATAATATTAAAAAACGCCTGGAGGCACTCTGGAACTATCCGAAGACCGGCGCCCCCGTTAAACACGGTAAATATTATTACTATTATAAAAATGATGGGTTGCAGAACCAGGCGGTACTCTATCGTTCCGCCACCCTCGGAGGTACCCCGGAAGTATTTCTGGACCCCAATAAACTGTCTGTCGCTGGTACCACCGCCCTGGGCGCCATGTCTTTTTCAAAAGATGGCAAGTATGCGGCCTACCTGTTGTCAAAAGCCGGTTCCGACTGGCAGGAAGGTTTTGTGATGGATGTGGAAACCAAACAGTTACTATCGGATAAGCTGGACTGGGTAAAATTCAGTTCCCTCGACTGGCGGGGGAATGGCTTCTATTACAGCCGCTATGACGCGCCCACCGAAACCAGCAAACTTTCTGGCAAGAATGAATTCCACAAGGTATATTATCACCAGCTGGGCGACCCGCAGGAAAAGGATGCCTTAATATATGTGGATAAAGCGCATCCGCTGCGCAATGCTGGTGTATCTGTTACGGAAGATGAACGCTTCCTGATCCTGTCGACCTCAGAAGGCACCTCTGGCCGGGAGCTCTGGTACCGCGATCTGCAAAACCCGGCGCAAACTGATTTTGCCCTGTTGATAAAAGGATTTGATTATGAACCCGACGTTATTGATAACGACGGTGGCAAATTACTGGTGCGTACCAACCATGATGCGCCTAACTACAAGGTGGTGCTGATTGATCCCCTACATCCCGGACAGGCCAACTGGAAAGTGATCGTACCGGAAAAGAAGGAAGCGCTGGAAGGCGTAGGTACCGCCAACGGCAAAATGTTCCTGTCTTACCTGAAAGACGCTGCTGCCAGGGTATACCAATATGACTATAAAGGGAAATATGAGCATGAGGTAAAGCTGCCCGGCATCGGTACTGCCAGCGGATTTGGCGGAAAGAAGGAAGATAAGGAATTGTTCTATACCTATACCTCCTTTGTAACACCGCCGGCAGTATATAAATATGATATCGCCAGTGGCGCCTCCACTTTATATAGTAAACCGGATGTGAAGTTTACGCCTGCTGACTACGAAACCAAACAGGTATTTTTCAAAAGTGCGGACGGTACCAGTGTACCTATGTTCCTTTCTTATAAGAAAGGCATACAGCTCAACGGCAACAACCCGGTGCTGATTTATGGTTATGGCGGTTTTAACATCCCGATGACGCCCAGCTTTGGCGTATCCAATCTCTATTTCATGGAGCAGGGAGGTATATATGCGGTAGTAGCGCTGAGAGGCGGCAGCGAATATGGAGAAGCCTGGCATAAAGCGGGCATGCTCGACAAGAAGCAAAATGTGTTCAACGACTTTATCGGTGCGGCTGAATACCTGGTACAGGCTAAATATACCAATAGCTCGAAGATCGCTATCCGTGGCGGTTCTAACGGTGGTTTGCTGATAGGTGCCTGTATGACCCAGCGTCCGGATTTGTTTAAGGTGGCTTTGCCGGCAGTAGGCGTAATGGATATGCTGCGTTTCCAGAAATTCACCATTGGCTGGGCCTGGGCGGTAGAATATGGTAGCAGCGACCATGCTGACCAGTTCCCTTACCTCTTGAAATATTCACCGCTGCACAACCTGAAGCCGGGAACATCGTATCCAGCTACATTGGTTACCACGGCAGATCACGACGACCGGGTGGTGCCTGCACACTCCTTTAAGTTTGCAGCTACTCTGCAGGCTGCCAATGCAGGGCCCAACCCAACGCTCATCCGTATTGAAACACAGGCAGGACATGGGGCGGGTAAACCTACCTCTAAACTGATCGATGAAGCCACGGACGTATGGGCCTTCACGATGTTTAATCTGGGCATGCAACCGAAGTAGCAGAAAGCATAAAGCTTTAAGCTTTATGCTTTCTGCTTTTTTCCTTATCTTTAAAAATACCCTAAACGAACATGAAGGTACTTATAACTGGAAGTAACGGATTATTGGGACAGCATTTGATCCCACTTTTTCTGCAAGATGGAAAATATGACGTGATAGCAACCGGCAGGGGCCCGAATCGTTTTCCTTTGCGGGATAAATACACCTATGAGGCGGTGAATCTCCGGGATGCCGGCAGCGTAAAACAGCTGGTGGAAAAGCATCAGCCGGATATTATTATTCATGGCGGTGCTATGTCGCAGGTAGACGACTGTGAAAAAAACAAAGACGCCTGCTGGGATACCAATGTAGGCGCTACCCGTTACCTGGTACATGCAGCAGAAAACTGTAATGCCTTCTTCCTGTTTTTATCTACCGATTTTGTGTTCGATGGTTTACAAGGTCCCTATGGAGAAGATGCTGCGGTAAATCCGATTAACTATTATGGCACCAGTAAAGTGGCGGCGGAGCGTTTGGTGGTAAACAGCAAGCTGCAATGGGCGATTGTACGTACGGTGCTGGTATACGGCGTGGTAGCCGATCCGCATCGCAATAATATGATTACGTGGGTGAAAAATAATTTACAGCAGGGTAAGAAAGTGAAGGTCGTAGATGACCAGTGGCGTACGCCAACGTTGTGTCATGACCTGGCGAAAGGTTGTTTGCTGATTGCCAATAAGAAAGCCACCGGTATCTTCAACATCTCCGGAAATGAAATTTTGACTCCTTATGATATGGCCATAAAAACGGCCGAATTCTTTAAGCTGGACACCTCCCTCGTGGAAAAGATCAGTGCCAAAACGCTGGCCCAGCCGGCTGCCCGCCCAACAAAAACGGGATTACTCATCGATAAGGCGGAAAAAGAGCTGGGATACCAGCCCCGTACTTTCGCAGAGGGGCTGGAAATTGTGGCCGGTGAAATAAAATCTTGATTATGGGAATTCCAGGTAGGCCCTGTTAAACGTTTCCTTTACTTTATTGAGTTGCTGCGTAGTATCGGCTGCGACAGAATGTAATGGCAACGCCAGTTTGAACATGCCATCTTTTTTATAGATCACCAACTCCAGCTTTCTCCAGGTGCGCTGCCGTTTCTGGTTAGATACGGCGTTGCTGCTGTCCTTGTATTTATCTATCACTGCATAATAGGTGATTTCCTTGCTGGCATTGGCCACAGAATCTGCTATGGCCTGTTGGGCTGAATCTACTGCAGGGGCTACCGGTTGCTTGAGGGTAACAGTATCTGTATTGGTAGAAGGAGCCGAAGACGATACCGCCGGAGATATACCCGAAACGTACCACCATACTGCTACGCCTATGATGATGGCAGCAGCGGGAATAGCGGCCCACCACCATTTAAATCCACTTTCTTCCGTTAATGCTTCCAGCGTTTCCTCCACTTCCGGGGTCATGATTGGTTCTGTAACAGATACGGGTGGCGCAGGGGTGGGTGTTGGCGGCGGAGCTGGTTTACTATCCGGGCGTGACAATGGCGCTATATCAAGCGTATCGCGGGATACTGGCAATTCTTCCGCATGGAAATGAATATTGCCGGCAAAGTCGCCCTGGAGCTGCCCTATCCCCGGCAGTACCAGCGGAGTGCCTGGCTGGAGGCTGGCTTTCAGCTCTTCCAGGTATTTTTCAAGCTTGCGCTGTGCCACAGCAGGAACCAGGTTTTCTTTCAGGGCAATCCATTCCAGGCAGGAGCCGTCGTCTTGCCATTGTTGCGTAAACATTACCTGTTCGCGGGGAGGCGTTAATGTTTGTGTATTGGTATTATAATGTGCCGGAAAATGTTGTACGGAAAAGGTACCCAGATGGGGGACTACGCAAACCCGTTGCTTAAACAGCACTTCGTGTATGTATTGCTGAAGGATCATTATATGGTGCTTCGCTTTTGGCCGGTAGCCACCGGTATGCCCGGCAGTCTTTGGCTGTTAAGAATCATTGGTGTATTGGGCTATTCACTTAAACAAAAATGCAGCGAAGTATACGTCCGCTGCATTTTGGTTTAGCTAAAAGCCAACGGCTGATAGCTAAGTTAAAACTTTATTAGCACCCCACCCACAATATTGAAACCATAAGTTGGATAGAGGTAGTAACGTTGATAATGTGAGTTGAAGATATTATTGGCATTCACCCACAGGCCAAAGTTTTTACTGATGTCATAAGAGGCGCCGGCATTGAGATCCCAGGCTCCCTTGGTTTTACCGAAATCTTTGTTGGGGAGCTGGTAATAGCTGCCGCTCAGCGCAAACAGGTCTGCATTCAGGTGTAATTTTTTAGCGAGGGTGTATTGTACATACAAGTCGCCCTGGAATGCAGGCAGGTGCCAGGGTTGTACTTCTGTTTCCTGCTTGTTATAGTTATACCAGTCGAAGCTCACCCTTGCCTGGAATTTCTCTTCTTCGATGTACCCGATTTCGCCATGCAGTTGAAAAGCGCGCAACATCGTTTCGTTGCGGGTAGTGAATTTTTTGGTATCGGCGCTATCGTTTACAAACAGCGGCAGGTTGTACCAGGTAACGGAAGCGAATTTGGTGTTATAGTTGAAATGGCTGCCCAGCGTACCTTTGATACCGGTATATTTTTCTTCTATGCGGGTATTCAGCATTTCTCCCGGTAATCCGGCCAGGAACGGATTTTTGTTGGCCAGGTTACGGTAAGAATTCTTTTCGAAGTAAGAGATCCATCCACTGCTCAGGATCAGCTTTTTGCGGATCAGGTGCGACTCGTTCACGATGTCGGGCAACAGGTAGAACTTGCTGTCAGACCAGGTAGGATTTACGCCGGCATGGAGTACGAAGCCCGGCTTGATGATGTCTACCGCAGGGTGGATGGCTGCAATGTTGTTGTTGATAGCGCGATTGTTATCTTCCTTGTAAGTCGACAAGTCGAATACGCCTTCTACGCCAACATAGATATCTTCAAACACCTGTTTTTTCACCGGCACTTTCAGCAGGAACGTATTTTCGGTGCGCTTATAGGAGTCGTTAAACAGGATAAACTTCACCGTAGGTTGAAAGGTAAAGGCCCAATCGTTCTGTGGGCGGTTTTGCATGCCTACAGCAGCGGTTACCTGGTTGAACGTTTGCTCTATATCTTTCTTTTTATAGTTGGCCGTATCGTGGCCGTAACCATAATAGTGTACGGTATTACGGTCGTACCCGATGCTTCCGTCGAAGCGGAGTTTGGGCGCCAGGTAAGTACCGGCAGCCAGCACATTGAGGTTACTGTAATCCTGGTCGGGGATCTCTTTACCTTTGGAGCCGGTATAGTTTACATACAGTCCGTAGTTGTAGAGATTTTGCCTGCCGCTTCCGAATCCTGCCTGCACGTAAGGCGTTTTATAGTTGCCGTAGCCCAGTTTCACAAAGTTATTCTGGAGATAGGAGAGCGAATCTTTGCCCAACGCCAGTGGTTTCAGGGGCATGGCCTGGTACATGAAATTCAGGTTCAGTGCCGGTATCTGGTATTTCAGCGAAGGCCTGCTGGTATCAATGCCTGGCAGGGAAGCCGTGAGATTGAGTTTATAGGCATCGCGCAGTTTAGGCTGGTTAGTGGAAATGATATCGATCGTTTCCTGCTTCAGCGGCTCCTGGGCGAAGACCTGTTGCGATGACAACAGTCCGGTTAATCCCAGCGTGGTGATGATGAAAGTACGTTTACTATATGTTGTTGGAATGTTCATGCTTTGTTGCGCTTAAATGTTATTTCTTCGGTTTCTTACCCGCTGCTTTTTCTTCTGCTTCTACTTTAGCCAGCTTATCTTTTGCTTCCTGTTTCAGTTCAGGAATGGTGCTGTTGGTAACAATACTCTGGTAAGTGGCTTTAGCGTTGAAAAAGTCTTGCTGACGGGCATATACATCACCCAGCAGGATATATGATTTAGCCACCCAGTATTCGTAGGAAGGCGTATTTTTAATCACATCAAAACCGGCTTTCTCAGCGGCATCCAGTTCATTTTGTTGGAGGTAGCAATCGGCGATACTATAGCGAGCTTCCGCGCCAGTTTCGGACTTGGTCATGTTGGCTACCGTTTTAAATTCGGTGATAGCAGCAGCATAGTCTTTTGCCTGTTGTACCGCTTTACCGCGATAGAAGTGGGCAATGATCTGGTCGTCTGTACTGATATTGGCGGCAGCCAGCAACATTTCAGCATAGTTGGATACTTCGTCCCAGCGTTTCAGCTGGTAGTTGCTGCGGAGTAATCCCCTGGTGGCAGCGAGGCTGTTTTCTTTGCTGGTGGCCAGGTCCTGCAGTTGCAGGTAGTAGTTCCGCGCCTTATCATAATTTTTAACCTGGTAGAAGTTGATATTGGCGGCCTGGAGTGCAGATCTTTCTGCATACAGGCTGTTGTTGCGCGATAATACAAATTCGTAGGCAGGCAGTGCCGCCGTATAGTCTTTATTGTTATAGGCACATTCTGCTTTATAGAAGTAAGCCGGTAAAATAAACTGTCCGTTAGGATACTTCTGGATATAGCTGTTGAAACCTGTTGTAGCGCCTGTACAGTCGTTGGCCGTAAATCTGGCTTCCGCTGCTGCGTAGGAGATGGAATCTTCTGCGGAGGCGGTAACTGTTCTGCCATTGGCTTTCAGGAAGGCTACGTAGTCGTCTGTTTTGCCCTGGCTTACATAGATAGATTTGATGCTTTGCAGCGCTTCATTTGCTTCCGGCGATCCCGGGAATTTTTCCACTACCTGGCGGTAGTAAGACATTGCTTTGCTGTCGTTGTCTTTATTGTAATAGCTTAATCCCAGCTTCAGCAGCGCCCTGGGAGCGTTAGGTCCGTTGGGTTGTTTCTGCAATACATTTTCCAGGAAAGGAATGGCTTCTGTATATTTTTCCTGGGAGAGATAGGTATTGGCTATTTCGATATCTGTTTCGTTATTAAAGCCGGAGCTGGGGAACTTGTTGCCCAGTTGTTTCAGCAGTGCCAGTTTCTCGCTTTGTTTACCCTGCAGGCCGAGGATCACGGCTTTCTGATAAGTGGCATAGTCGGCGCCGGGTTCATTATTGCTGATGATCCGGTCGTACAGCGAGAGTGCCTTAGGGAATTGGCGGAGCATGTAGTAGCAATCGGCGCTGCGGAGGGCGGCGTCGGTAGCGATGCGTGCTGCATTAGGGCCGCTGCTTTTCTGGGCTGATTCAAAGTAAGGCAGTGCTTCCGTGTATTTATTTTGTTTCAGGAGGCTGTAACCGAGGTTGTAGCTGGCTGTTTGCGCATTGGCTTCGCCGGATACGGGCGCCGTGGTGCTCAGATAGGCATTCAGGTTAGTGATGGCCGGTTCTGTTTTATTTTGGCGGAGGGCAATTTCTGCTTTCCAGAAGTGCGCCAGTTGTTTGATTTGCGGATCATAAGGCTGGCTGATGGCAATGTCCAGCAGGCGGTCGGCTTCTGCCAGTTGCTGATCGTTGATCAGCTGGGTGGCGCGGCCATAGGCTACTTTCTGGTAAGCTTTCAGCACTGTAGGGTTTTTATCTGGAATCATCTCAATGGTAGCTAAACCGTCTTTGTAGTTGTTGCTGTTCATGAACAGGTTCACGAGTATTTCCCTGGCTTCTTTGTTGTAAGCCGATTGCGGGTATGTTTTAACGAACTGCGTGAGTTCATTAAGGGCTGCATCGGGGTATCCCAGTTCGTAGGACAATTTGCCGTAGTTAAAGCGGGAAATTTCCTGTTGTGCAGCATTGGAGCTATTATTGGCGCAGAAGGCAAAGGCATTGCGGGCATTTGCTTTCTGACCGGTGCGAAGGTAGCAGTCGCCCAGCAGGTACATGGAATTCTGTCCCAGCGAGTCTTTGGAGCTGCTCAGTTGTTTGAAGCCACTGATCGCTTTTGTCAGGTTATTGGTTTGATAGTAAGCGTAAGACAATTGGTAGATGTCTTCATTTCTTACTTCGTCTGCATTATCCTGGAAGTCTTGCAGGTAGGGGAGTGCTTTTTTGTACTCCTTTTTTTCGAAGTAGGCTTTACCCAGCAGTTGTTTCAGTTCCGCGTCGTAGTATTGTCCGCCTTTTTGCAGCAGTGGTTCTGTATAGGCAATCAGCTGGTCTGTTTTGCCCTGGAAGTAGTAGATTTCAGCAATATAGTAAGGTACTACGTTGCTGTATTTAGGTTCGTTCACTACTTTCTGGAAGCTGCTGAGCGCTTCACTGTACTGGTGTTTATAGTAACAGATGAAGCCATAGTAATAGTTGGCAGGAAGACTGTATTTGCCCGGTACTTCTTTGATGGAAGCAAACAGGGGCTGGGCTTTATTGAAATCTTTCAGGTTGAAATAGCAATAGGCCAGTTCGAATTTGGCTTCTGCTATTTCTGCGTTGGAGAGATTTTCGATATTGGCTTTTTCGTAGAGGGGAATGGCCTCTTTGAGTTTATTCTGGCGGAAGTAGTATTTAGCCAGCTGGTAGCTGACCAGTTGTTCGCGGGCGTTGTTGTTGGCTAATTTCAAGAATTCAAGTGCCTGTTTTTCTGCATTGTCCTGTTGCAGTTTCAGGGTGCAGATGGTATAATAGTAGAAGGCATCTGTTTTAACCAGGTCACGGTTGGTTTCGTGAAAGTAGTCGATGTTATCGATCGTTTGCTTGAAAAGCTGCATGGACACGGCATATTTCTCTTGTTGGAAATATTGCTGTGCGTCCTTGAATACTTTTTCCGGGTCTGTATATATGCGTGTTTGCTGTGCCTGTGCAGCAGGCATCCCCGCCAAACCCGCACCGGCAAAAGCCAGGATAGACAAGTACAGATGTCCGGGAATAAAAACTTTTCTTATAAATTGCATGCTATAGCTGTTATGTCTTGAATATGCGTTTAAAACGATTCTTCTGGTAAAATATTTCCCACAGGTTTCCTTTGCGAGCCAAATATAAAAGTTATATCCTTTCTTTTCCCATCGGGTTTCCAACAATGTGGATAACTCCGGAAGCGGGGCAAAGTGTATTCATTTATCTTGCGAAAAATAAATTACAGGCACAAAAACCTTACCTACTATGAGAAAACTGCTCTCAACTGGCTACACCAATGGCGCCGTTAGTTTTTCCATGTTGGTGCTCCGGGTGCTTTCCGGGGGACTGATTTTACTGCATGGATGGCCCAAGCTGATCAATTTTACTGCCAAAATGAATTCATTTCCGGATCCATTGGGGGTTGGGCATAAATATTCACTGGCCATGACGGTGTTTGCAGAGGTGTTTTGTGCAGTGTTATTGATAATGGGATTGTTGACCAGACTGGCCACCATACCGCTGATTATCTGTATGAGCGTGATTATTTTTATGATTCATGCCAAAGATTCCGTCTCTGAAAAAGAATTGCCTATTATTTTTCTGGGAGCCTTCGTAACATTGCTGTTTACTGGTCCCGGCAAGTTTTCGCTGGATGGGGCGATTGGTAAATAAAATTTTCAAGTAAACGTTTGGGTATAAAATAGTAAGGAACCATGTTTAGCAGTATTACAACGATCAGGGTACGTTATGGAGAAACCGACCAGATGGGATATCTTTATTACGGTAACTATGGCCTGTATTATGAAGTAGGGAGGGCAGAAGCCATCCGGGAGCTGGGATTCACCTACCGTGAGCTGGAGGAGCAGGGTGTGATTATGCCTGTGGCGGAGTTGAATGTAAAATACCTGCGTCCGGCGCTTTATGACGACCTTATAACGGTGAAGACTACACTCCGGGAAATGCCCAAGAGTTCTAAGATACAGTTTCATAGCGAGTTGTATAATGAGCGGAATGAATTGTTGAATGTAGGTGTGACCACCCTGGTATTTATCGATATGAAAACCAAGCAGAAGGCCGGTTTACCGGAGGAGTTGAAGAAGCGATTAACACCATTCTTTAAAGAAACCAGTCACTAGTATCATGGATAAGATCACCACGAGTATCATTACCATTGGCGATGAGTTGCTGATAGGACAAACAATTGATACCAATTCGGCCTGGATAGCGCAGCAGTTGAATGCCATAGGGATATGGGTACACCGGCGTGTAGCTATTGGGGATGTCCGGGAGGATATACTGGACGCGATGGCCCGCGAGGCGGCGGTATCAGATATTGTATTAATTACCGGTGGGTTGGGGCCTACCGCCGATGATATTACCAAGCCTACTTTGTGCGAGTATTTCAACACGCACCTGGTACAGGATAAAGGCGCCCTGGAAAATGTGCTGCATATTTTTGAAAGCCGGGGATTACCTCTGCTGCAGCGTAATTTAGACCAGAGTATGGTACCGGCATCGTGCACGGTAATCCAGAACAGGCGTGGTACTGCACCGGGGATGTGGTTTGAGAAAGAGGGAAGGATCTATGTGTCGATGCCCGGTGTGCCGCATGAAATGCAGGGGATCATGGAGCACGATATATTGCCGATGCTGGGAGATCATTTTAAGACGCCGGCAGTGGTACATCAAACGCTGATCACTTCCGGGATGGGTGAATCTTTCATCGCGGAGCGGCTGGTGGCCTTTGAAGTGAAGTTGCCGCCACATGTGAAGCTGGCTTACCTGCCCAGCTACAGCCTGTTGAAGTTGCGATTAACCGCTTTCGGCCTGGATAAAGTATCCGTAGCGGCGGAAGCGAGTACCTTATTTCATGAATTAAAAGCATTGCTGGCAGACATTACCGTGGCTGACCAGGATATTACGATAGGCGAGGTATTGGGGCAGCTGTTGAAAGACAGGGGGCAGTCGGTGGGTACGGCAGAAAGTTGCACCGGCGGGTTGATCGCCCATTGGATAACGTCGGTACCGGGCAGCTCCGCTTATTTTAAGGGTAGTGCAGTGGTGTATGCCAACGAAATGAAAGTGAAGCTGTTGGGGGTAAAACCAGCCACCTTACAGGCACAGGGAGCGGTGAGTGAAGCAGTGGTAAGGGAAATGGTGACCGGTGCATTAACATTGCTGCAAACGGATTATGCCATTGCCGTATCGGGCATTATGGGCCCCGATGGCGGCACGCCGGAGAAGCCGGTGGGTACCGTTTGGATAGCCGTTGCGGCGGCCGATGGCCGGATGGTAACAGTAAAGCATCAGCTGAGATACGACCGGGAGCGGAACACCCAAATGACGGCGGTTTACGCACTGAATGAGTTGCGCAAACTCATTCTGCAAAAGGGATAATGCCCTGATTTGAATTGGTACAATTCCCTTATTTTTGTTGCGCACTAAAGCAGTAGTGTTTCAGATCTGCTACCATGGCTAATTATGGAATGGGTGTAAAATTTTATGTCTTTTTTTATGTCAAATATACATTATTGATAATATATCTACCCAATTTAAATATCACTTATTTATGGGTTCCCGTAATTAAAAGTCTGCTGATTACCTGAATTTGCCTATTAAAATTCGCAAATGACGATACTCTTAGTAGACCAGGACGTTTTTTACATCACAACGATAAGTAAATTACTAAATCTTGCAGGGATAAAAACAATATCTGTTAGTAACGGGCATGGCGCTTGGGATAAGTTTGAAACCTTTCAGTATCGGATAAACCTTGTTATTACAGATCTGCCGTTGCTTGGTATAAATGGTATAAGATTGACTAAATTAATAAGGGGCGTCGATTCAGATCTGCCGATTATCGTAGTGTCAAGCATGGGTTTAGCGCGGGAAGAAGCATTTGCTGCTGGCGCTACAGCGTTTTTAGAAAAACCTTTTTTGTTCGACACTCTGTTGGAGGAGATAAACAAATACAGGCCGGAGCAGGGGCCTGACACCGGATGATTTTTATATATAATATGACAATGGGGAAAGGGGCCGGGTGTCTACCTGGCCCCTTTTGCTATCTTTCAAGCCCATATTTGTGGTTTATAAGAAAATTGTTTTTGCCTGGCTGTACATGGATCTAAACCCCTTTATATCCTCTGTATTTGGCTCTGCGTTCTTATCGCCGGCAGCCCAGCACTTTTTATAGGCCCTGGCGAATTGGTTAATATCCGGTACCGGCATATGAATATCCAGTTTATCCATATCTACCTGGCCGCCGACAAATAAGCCTCGGTGTTGTAGGCGATCCAGTAGCATGGTGAGACTATCAACCAGGTTATTGAAAGCCAAAAAGAGGCGGGTTTTGCCCGTACCATTTTCAATCTTACTAACCACGCCAGCAATCAGGTTGTCGTATTTATCTGGCCATTGGCCGGCGTCGGCCTGCAGTCCGAAAAAATTAAAGTTGATCCCAGACTGGCCATTGCCGCTTTCCTTTCTAAAAACCATATAGCCGGCACGCTTCACCTCCAGCGGGAAGCTTATTTTTTTAATAGCCTGTATCACTACGGACATTTCCACCTGAGTGCGCTGGTACGGTAACATTGGTTTTTTGGGATACGCATTTTTCATTTTCTTATCATTTTATATATTCCCAATATCAGACTCAGGATAACCACCAGAGCGATAATAATCTGCACACCGGCGGACGGTCGCCATACCCTTTTTGCGGTGCTTTTATCCTGTACCTGCACTGTTGTGGCTATATCCTTCCGTTCCTCAGTTTTGCCGGCCTCTATTATGTGCGTGGTCTTATTAATAGGCGCGGATACTGTTCTTGGCTTGACCGTCGCTCGGGTGGATATCTTATTGCCGATTGTTTTGCCAGTGGAATCTTTTATCGGCGTAGTGGTTGTAGTTATGGTCATGCCGTCTGACTCCGACTCCGCGGCACCGGCGTCCCCAGCTGGCACATAACCGGTTGCAGTGATGCTATCGCCCGGCACATTCAGCTGGTCTGAACCGGTTTCGGTAACCGTTGTTTCCTTCGTATAACCGGAGTTTATGGTACTATTATCTGTCTGTTGGGTTGTTGCCTGGTGTGAGTTAATAGATTTCCTCACCGCCGTGCAGCTGCATATCGATATGTAGGCCAGAATAATCAAATATGGTTTCATTTTTTGTGTTTTTTATACCAGATGTAAAGGTCTTTTCCGAGAAGACCAGTAAACCCTCCAACAATCCCCAGTACGCCAGTTATGGCGACCTTGAATGCGATGTCCACGAACATGGTTTGAATATCCAATACATGCCACATACCGAACATTGCGAGAAGATCCCCACTGGCGAATGCTACTATCCGTTCCTTCATAGATTAATTTTTGCCCCAGGTAGGTGGTTCCACAGTTACGCCGAACATCTTGGAGATGCCCAGGGATACAAAATCAAATGCCTTTAGGTAGATGCCGACACGAACTTTTAAGTCATCCGGGATTGCCGGATCACTGGCTACCACAAAGGTAGCAGCGGTAGTAAGTGTTAGTACGACATAGAAGGCTATATTAGCCCAGGCCGGTGTCTTTGTTGTCAGTTGGCTTACGCCAAATTTTGTGTCTGCCATTTTGTTAAAGATTTGTATTTGCTAAAGCGTGTTTTGAAAACACGGAGTTTACCTCAAATTGAATATCGTTATCCGATGATTGAGCAGATATCATCGGATTTGACACAACAGAAAACATGATCTGATCCAGCCAGTAGCTATTCATTGGTTCACGGATAACAAACCGGCAGAATGGCCATTTAGGCGCTGCTTCTGCGGATGTATCTGCGAGAATATCGTTTGCGGCCTTTACGCAGGCCATTCGCACTTTGGTACGAAGTATATCGTTCTGTGTTAATTCGTAGCTCATTTGAAAGTCCATGGGTTAAATTTTAAAATGGGTTTGAGGATTAGTTTATTTTCGTCCAGTTTGTTGCGCTTACACCCTGTAGTTGGTAAGATGCGCCAGCGGCAACTGTAATAGTAGAGCCACTACCATCTACGGTAGATCCGCCTGTCATGGCGATTGAGATAGTCCCGGCGCTGGCATTCTTAATTATAATCAACCTGCCTACCGCAGTAGGAACAGGCAGCGTATAGGTTATGGATGCCGTAGCAGTATAACATGTATAATCGGTAGCAGCCACGGTATAGTTAGCCGTTTGCGTAGTGATATTATGTACTACGGCTCCCTTTAAGCTAACCGTATTGTTGTTAGCGACTTCCAGAAGTGATGTGCCGGATAAATTTTCAAATCTGGCTGTATTACCCACGGTAGCTGAAGCCCCTCTGACATGCAACATCGCAGAGGTAGTAGTAACGCTTATTCCCACAGTTCCATCCTGCCTTATTGTAAGACGTTGCACTGCGTTAAAATCGCTTGCTGATTTAGTATAAAATCCGATAGACCCAGAAGAAGTACTATTATCTACAAAATCGCTTTCAGCCCTAAAAATCATACGCGCTACTTGCCTACCGCTGGAAGGTCTTCCAATCGATGCGGAATTATTGTATACCATTCCACCCGCAGCTAAATGCCCCAATATCTGCCCGCTCCTCACATAGCCATATGAATTGCTTGTATCTGTAAGGTTAACGATGTTACTATTGCTCCTGTTAAAAATTATCGTTGCGATCGAATCTAATGCTGCATCATTATTATTGTTATAGGTTAAAAATGCTGCAATTTGATTAGTAATAGAATTGCTGGTAGCGAATATTTTAGTGTCCGAAGATAAGGTCAATGGATAACCGGCTTTTAAAGTGTTCACATATCCATCGCCTGAAATTCGAAAATTCTTTGCTTCCTGGACGGCGGTTTGATTTAATATTCCGGTATTGGTTATTACGCCAGAAGCAAGAGAGATACCGGCGCCAGCGGAAAACAACCCCCTAACCTTGATATGAAAATTGGCAATATCACCTGAGTCAATCACGACGGACCCAGACCTACCAGCAACAGTAAGTACACCGTTGTTGGTAATTGTCCAGGTGCGGTTTGCTGCTAAGCTCTGTGTACCGCCTGTAACAGATATCCCAGAACCGGCAGTTAATGTAAGAGTGCGCCCCAATGGGACATACCTAGCGTCTGCTTCCGTAGTTGTTATTTTGCTTAACAAAGAATCCGTCAGCCATTTAACATTTGCTTGCTGTAGCCCGTCCCATGCCCCCAAATAACGCAATTGAAGTAGCCCGGCATTAAACCGGATCGCACCATCTTCTATCAGCGATGGGTCTACCAGTATTTTTGGAAGTATAAGGACCGAATCTGACTTATGACCATATGCCTGGGTGTACTGATAGTTCTTTCGCCATCCCCCAGTTTGGGCATATGTCGATAGTGATATGAAAAACAACAAAATTAAAATGGTATAACGCATCTGTCTAATGGTTTTGGATCATTTATAGTAATTCCCAGGATAACCCCTGCAGCTAAATCACCATCATGCTCTGTGAAAAAATCAACGGAGGCATTCCCGTCCGTCTGAAAATCGAAATCTGGGTTATCACGGAGATAAGCCAAAGTGTCTAAGGCGATCAGTAGTTGGTCGCTCCATACCTCCAGCTCATTTTTCTTATCACCATACAGTAAATCAGCGAAAATCAGCTGTAGGTTATAATTCATCTGTTTGCCATCATACCGAGAGGGCGCGATAATGACCCACATCAATGGGTATGACTGGTCTTTACTGGCCCCCAACTCTGATATATATCCAGTACCGAAATCATTTATTTGCAGATGATCTCCGGCGTACTTTCTTAGTAGGTCTATTAGGTTGTTGAGTGTCATTTCGACCGGTTTTAACCAGGTAATTCAGTAATTTCTTTTCGTTTTTCTTATATGCCATATCAGTATGGTTTTCGGTAGTTATTCCCCTGGTACTTTTCCTCAGCACTGCGACTATCAACTATATGGTTGCCGAGATATATACCACAGTCATACTGCGTCGTATCAGGATGCACTGTATCTGAAGTGCTGCCGGGGTTAATGTATTCTGGGTAATCTGTATTGTGCGCACATAGGTACTCAATGGCACGCTGGGCGTAAAACTTCGCCTTCACCAGGCAATCATCTTTCATCGATTGTACTTCCTGAAATGTTGAAGTCTGCATATATTCACCGTTTCGCAGCATTACCCCTTTATTCAGGAGCTTGTACTGTAGTACCATTGGCATGTTTGCCAATACATACCATACCAGGACATCCGTTAAATAATCATCTAACAGCGTTTTGTATACTCCTACTGGTACCGGCGCGGTAGAAACGAGTTCCTGTAGTTTATTATATAGCCCGGTTCCCAGCAAAGGCAAAATATACATGTCCTGAACCGCTTTAACGGTCGGTAACAAATGCTTAGGGTCAACATTGTCAGAAAGGAATGAGGTATCCTTTAGCTTTTGTTCTGATATGAAAAGAATGTTTTTACTCATGATTACTTCTCCTTTACTACGACATTAGAAACCCATGAATGCCGGCAGAATGGCTGATTCTTTCCCGTTGTGGGATTATGATACCATCCCCCTCTGCGAGCCCACACAGAGTACCCCAGGCGCTCAGATATGGCCTCTATATCTTTACGGCTATACAATCTATCCAGTTCAAGCATTTTTGCGCAGAATGGCCTATTACGGCTATCCTGTGGCCCCTCATAGGAGTACATTACCTGGATTGACTTGGTTGTAGGCGTCTTCTCCTTAAGCAGTTTTTTTGCTTCCTTAACTGGCTTCCGATCAATTACCATTTGATCTCTTACATTTTTCTCTGAAACCTTTATTAGACCTGCATCAACAAGCGCTGAGATAGCTTTTTTGATTATACCAGTTTCAGTATTTAGTGTTTTGGCGATCAATTCAGGGCTGATAAGGGAATCTTTAATAAGAAGGTCAAGCACATCGGCTTGTATCTTGGTTATATCAGGTTCCTGATCGTCGAAATGATGGGCTTCATCCTCATCACAAGTAAACATTACCTTTTTGGACTTGACAATTTTGAAGGCTCGGCGCTCTTGCCCGAACTCTGCAAATACTGCTACGTCAAATTCATCTTCCTCATCAGTAAATTTGGCAGGCTCTTTAACATTTGGATTTGGTTGCGGCAATGTCCCTGGTGCTGCCGGGGATAGCCCAACCATAGCGCGCAGTTCGTCGCTTGTTAGATTCTCCAATACCTTATTGGCGACCAGTGGGGATAGGCTATTAATAGCATTAATCATTTCCTGAGCCTGGGATGTCTCCTGCTTCTGCTCTGGCGCTAGGCCCATTTTCTCGCGAATCTCGTCCTTGGACATATTCTGAGCCTGGGTAGCTTCCGAGAATTCAAATGATATGGGCTCTGTTCTCTGGATAGATAGTGGCGCCTGGACGCCTGCATATCCAGCTAACATATTAAATACATTTTCCAGCCATTGCTGTCTACCGTTTACATATGTGTTCTGGAATATTTCATAGGCATCTCGCATTTCAGACCTTCCGCCCAGCTGGCCTTCCGTTTTTACACCGAAAAGCATTGGCGATGTAACCCGATGCCCGGTAAATATTTCCTGTTGGGTGGTTTTATTTAGCTGATCAAACAACTTGTCAGACTCAGATACATTTAAATCTGCTACGGTAGCCGCTTTTGTTGAATCAGCATTGAACGAAAGCATATATTTTCGCCCACGTACGCCGCTAAATTTTGAGTCGAATAGCCGTTCTATTGCCTTCTGCTCTTCAGGTTGTGGTTTTCCGTTGTTAAAATTGACAAGCTTATTGACAAAGAAGCCCGATTTGACATTATTCAGATGGTAATTCCCTATCTCAATATCAACCTCTATCCAGGTAATACTACCCCGATAGGTTGGCAATGTATATATATCAATGCCTGGGTGGTATTTTTTGATATAGAGTATCTGTGTACCCTTCGGTTTGTCAGGATTGAAGGCAGGATATGAAGTGTATTTAGGATTGTTGTTTGTTTTATATGTGCCATCTGGGTTGTACTTTATCCATTCATCAGAAACAAAGAACATGGAATTATCTTTGTTACTCCGAACAGTTGTATAGTCAACATGAAATATATCCGCAATTGCCCCCAGCTTGTTCCAGGTGACTTGCAGATAGGCGCCATTAAAGATTTCGAAATCAATATCTACTTTCCCGGTTATTTCATTGAGGCTTTCACCTTCCTTGTTAACACGCTCAATAAATGCTTCTGCTTTTTCTGAATCTTGCGGGGTTATTGCCTCCTGCTCAAAGGCCCACCCGTTACCACACACATAATCAACTTTCCCATTGATAATAGCACTATGCTTAGCGGAATTATTGTATAGATATAGCAGGTAATCTGGATAATCGTTCTTTTCTCCATAAAAAACATACTCCTTCCCCTTCTTTTCCAAAAATACCGGCTGTGCTGCATCTTCAAAATGCAGTGTTAGTAAACCATCGCCTATACTTACGCTATTCATTCTCCGTATGTTTTGTATTCTGTTGGGGTATCTTGGTACTGTACCGGCACCAACTTTTCGCCTACCAGCTTCATTTTCCCAATCTCCAGAAGATTGCCTGCCTGATCTGTAATCCGATATGTATAGAAGCCGTTATCCTGGTCCGCAAATAATGCTGTATCTACCTGGAATTTGTTGTATCTATTCGGAAAAGGACTTGTATCAATCGCTGGAGATACAGTTACACCAGACTTGGTAAGATCATTTGTGAAGGAGATACTATATACAGTAGGGTTAAGGCTCTCTTTTTCGCTGGCCGTTACAATTATCTGCGTTATATCACCTCTGGTTATTAGTATCATCAACTGTATATATCAGAAATCGACGTTCTGTTTATAAAAAAATAGCCCGATGATGTCATCAGGCTATTTTTATGGTTATTCATGGTTAGGTTATGCTGCCGGGAGTAGTAAAGCGGCTATAAGAGTTGACTGTACCTCAACAGCCATTTGAGGTTCTTGCCCGGTAAATACACGAGTATATCCATTGCGATCACCTGATGCAGTACCTGTGCCACCTTCCCCGCCGGTTAGGTCTAATGCATTCTTTTTGCCAAGAAGCCAATAGGTTCCATTCTTATCTTTTATAATAAAGATTAACCTATTTTGGGCCAGTAGCAGCAATTCATTACGGACGTTTGTCCTCATCTTATTAAAGACAATTGTTACTTCCTGCTGGTAGAATATGGTCCCATTTTGAACGTTTGCAGTAGGTACATCCGTAAAAAATGCAGTATCTTTAGGCATTGAATACTTGCGGAACTGTTTACCAGTCGCTAAAACAATTGCGGATATAACGCCGGCTGTTTCAGTAATGGACTCCACATTGTCAAATTCGATAGCCATCACCTCGCTGACACCGCCAATACTATCCTTACAGTCCTGGGTTAATGATTGTGTTAACTCACAAGGCATTGTAGTAAAATTTAATGGTAGAAAAGAAGGACCGGTTGTGACCGGCCCGGTATAGGTTACACCAGTTTGAAACTAACAACTTCGTCAGGGAATGCTACGTTTACACCGAGTTTCCACTGTGTATCGAAGCGGACTTCCTGAGCCTCTTTCGCAAAGAAGATTTCAAATTTTTCTTCTTCATTTAGCATGTCGGTGCCAAGAAAAATATTTGACCAGCGAAAGCCGAACACCCGGTTAGTGCCATTGAGGCCGTTCAGAGCAACCAGTTTAATATTGGTGCCTGGGATGGTTAACTCTCCATCGGTATTATCAGCAGAATAGTGGTAAAGGTTCTTTTCGCGGAGTGCGAGAACATACAGACGGAACAAATCCCAGCCCAGTACGATTTCCGTATCAGGCTTGTCCAGCAGCGCCACGGGGAGTGCCTTAAATACACCATCTACAATATCAATGATGTTCGCCTGAGTTACTCCTGTAGCAACAGCAATGGGTCCCCCATTTGTGAGCGCGGCTGTATTGGACAGGATTTCGTTGGTGGCTGCGTCAATGAGCTTAATCAACCCGTCGAACTTATTCAAATTGCCGTCTGCGGATGCGGTATCCCCCTGCCAGATCGCAACCTCGTTCTGTGCAGCAATGCGGGCAGACTTTTTGTCGGTGTAATCCTGTTCAAATGGGATGCTTTCGTTCTTACTGCCTACCTGTAACGCCTTTTGGGTGTATTTGCTTTCTAAAGTTTTAGGACACAATGCTTCCTGAACCTTAATTTTACCCACAACCACCGCCCGCTGGGTGATAGCAGTGGTGCCGGATGCCGTAAATCCACAGGCCGCGCCAGACTGAAATACTGCGTCAGTGTCGATTCGGTTGATTTGTTCGGAAGACTTTACGCCAGTCAGCACGTTGCCCTGTGCGGATATTTTCTGTTGTGTTTTTGCCCCAAAAACGCTGGAGGTAACGAGCAGTGCTTCGTTTTCTTTTGTATAGTTTGCTAACGTACTTACGTCGTATGCCATCGTGAAATGATTTTAATGGGTGGGTATTGGTTAACTGGCGGTATTCTGCTTGCTTAGGCGTTCGTTAAAGGCTTGTACACCTTTCTGCATCTTCTCCAGTGCGGTTTGTTTTACATCTTTGTTGCTACCAAATACCGTCTGGCGGGGTTTCTTGATAGGGTCTTCCTTGCCTTCGCTGGCAGAAGCTTCTACAGCATCCACCATGCTGGCAAATGATTCTCCGGTAGCCTGCCGAAACATCTGCATGGCAGTAGAAAGGCTGGCGATCCGTTGTGCCATCCAGGCCAAAGACTGTTGAATGCTTTTAATTTCTTCTGACCAGTCGATTCCTTTGCCTTGATCTGCGGCCGCCGGTGCGGGATCTGCTGCCATTTCTTCTGCTTTGGGGCCTTCGGCGGCGGGGGCAGGCTTAATCTCTGAAATAACACCTGGATCAGTGACAACGACGATAGAGCCATCCTCCATTTCATATTCTGCTGCCGGCGCGGGGGTAGGGTTACCATCAGCGTCTATAATAAATAGGCTGGCGCCCACTTCTAACGCGGTATATTGCACCTCTGTCCCGTCTTTTAATTTGCCAGCAATAGTTTCTGCTGGGGGAGTATCGGCGAAATACGTTTTCAGCAATATCCGGGCTTTATCCAATGCTTCTTTTGCTGTCATGTACAAACTGTTTATACATGCACATATCAGAATTGCAACCTCCGTTCGGTTTTAAGCAAAAAAAAATCCCCAGCAGGAATGCCAGGGAGGATATTAAACAATGGGTAGGGTGGGTTACTCTTCTACCTGATCCAGTAGCTCTTTTATTTGCAGCATGAGGGCTTCTTCTGGATCAATTTCCGCTATAGGCTTGTAGTTAAACAGACCTTCCACGCTGAATCCTTTGTACTCACCTTCTTTAATTTTATCCCAGGTATCAGTGTTATTAATTTTGGCTGTCAGAAACCATGTTCCATCAGGCATATCTTCAAACCCGGCAAGCGGCTGCTTACCCTTCTCGCGATCTACTATCCAGCTTTCAAAAAATACACTATCAGCTACAACAGATCCACTTTCATGCATTATATTAATATTGCCTTGGTATCCCTTTTTGAAAAACCGGTAAGCGATTTTCCCGATAGTATCCGCAGAGAAAACCACATAGTATTTACCGTTCTTGTCACTCCGGAAGATAGGCTCATCTGGCACCATAGCTGGGCCGGTGACGATCTGCTGTTCTTCATCCTGGATGGCAAATAGTTTGCGCTCTGCGAAAGCGAGAAAGTCCCGCTGTATGGCCGGCCTATCCACTAGGGATACAAAGTTCACCTCATTGTCGTCTGTTTCGTCGTCGCTTATAAGCAACTGAAATACTGGTAGCTTTTCCATGTGATTAAAATTTGGCGTTTTCTTCTATACTTGCTACTCGCTTTTGCTTATCCGTTATGTCACTTTCCAACACGTATACACGGGTGGCATTTTGCGCAGACTGTTGTGCAATTTGCTGCTGAAGCAGGGTTGTAGCATTCGGCTGAATTGTCGGTACTGGCGGGGCAGGCATACTTGGAGCAGCGCCGGCGCTGGCACCACTACCCGCTCCGGGTACCTGGGTGCTTATTATTTTTTTAACACGCGCAACACCAGCAACAACTGCGGCCGCCGCGGCAATGGCTCCCAAGGCTGGACCTACAATAGGGATAGGTGATAGCGCAGTAAAAGATGATTGTGCGGCCTGGTAAGTGCTAATCGTAGCATCTGCGATCGCAACACCTTTACCAATTGCAGTTTGCTGCCCTAATACGGTAGTAGCTGTTTTCAGCACAGAGCTTGTAGCCTGGAGTGCATCCTGTTTAGAAAGCTCATCTGCTATCATGCTGACAGCTAGTACCGCGCTCGCAGCCCCTTCAACCTCGCTTCTGTCCTCACCAGCTTGTGCAGATTGTGATAAAACATAGGATGTATCTGAAATCGCCTTTTGTTTCTTCTTTTCTATTTCATCCAGCCTTACAGCATCTTCTGCAATCCTATTTGTGGTATCAGTAGTTAATTGTTGTTGAGCGCCAGCAATATTTATTAACTCTTTGGATATGACCGCATTATGATCATGCACAGATGTTTGTAGGGAATCATTAAGCTGCTTCCTTCTGGCCAATTCATCCTGTGCCTGTTTTTGCTGTATCTCCTTTGTATCATATCCAAATTTTCTATAAAGCGACAACTGTGCTTCAAATTGCTGCAGGCGCAACTCATATATATTTTTACCGGCAATGGTCGCGGCCTGTAGCTGGGTATCTTGCGCCCGTTGTAGTGCCAACAATTCTTTGTCAAAAGCCGCTTTGCGATCTGCCTCTCTGGCCTGGAGTATTTCCTGTATAGTCCCTTTTGTATCCAGGCCATATTTTTTTTCCAGAGCTAACTGTACTTGTAGCTGGGACTCACGAATACCTATTGTAGACTTGCCGGCGTCTTGCAAGGATTGTAATTCTAACGCCTGTCTATTCTTTAATATTTCTACTTGTCTTTGTCCCTCTTTCTGTTCCTGTTGAATTCTGAGTGCCTGCAATTCGGCAAAGGCGGCCGCCTGTGCCTCCCGGTCCTCTTTAGTCCCGTCCTTAGTGATCTTTACTTTATTTTTTGCTATCTCCAATTCCAGGGCGTCAGACTCTTTTTCCCGGGTGGCGCCATAGGCGCGTAATACTTTCAAGTCGTTCTCCTGTGCCTTTATTAAAGCTTCGGTTGCTTTCCTTGCAGCTTCTTGGATTTGGTCAGCCACTTCATCATTAAACCCTTTTACATATGCATCCCCCAGGCGCTTTCCAGCTTCCCCGGCAGTTTTGATAGCCCCCTTAAAGTCGCCTGTAAATAGGTCCCCTATGATATCGCCAATTATTTTAAAGTACTCAACGATCACGCTAAAGGCGCCCATGGCTATTGCCTTTATCTTATCGAACAATTTTCCGAAACCCTCAAATGCAGGGAATAACTTTTTTAACCAGGCCTCAATTTTGTCGAAATTGGCAATTACAATTCCAAGCGCTACGATAAGGACGCCTATCCCAGTAGTAATAATAGCGGATCGAAGAGTGCTAAATGCACTCACTACATTTGTTTTAATAACAGCTCCAAGTCGTTGGAAATCCTTCCAACTATCTGCAATAGTAGAGAGTCCCTCGGTAATATTCATAGCTCCCTGGAGCTTTACCAATTGCTTCTGAAGCTCATCAGATTCCCCTCCGAATACTGCCATTGCTCCCTGAACTGCCTGGAATCCTGCTGCTACAGATGCTATGGCGTTCCCGAATGCCTTAAATTTGGCTCCTGGGTCTGCCAGCTCCACACGCTCATTTAAATCAGCTATTTCGTCACGTAGTTCAGCTATCCGGTCAACAGCTGCTTGTGCCTGGGGGGACAATTCGCCAAACTGGCGAGAAAGTCGTAGGGCTTCGGCCTGTGCCTCTTTTATTTCTTTCTTTATACTACCGACACTCTTAGCCGCCTGGCCATCGCCAGAAACATTAACCTTTACCTCTACATTTTCTGTTGCCATGCTTTAAAATGAATATAAAACAGTAATACGTGCACCAGCCGGGAGTGGGCTGCCAAAAATTAGTTTACCTAAAACGGGGTCAAAATCCCATTCATCAAATGCTGGGATATCTCCGAAATTTTCTACCCCTATTAAAGGGCTTCCATCAATCAATACTTCCTGTGGCATGCCGTTTAGGAGAGAGCTGTTTATATAGCTTTTCCCGTCAGCTGAAAGGCCCCCGCTACCATATGTAGCAGTGAATCTTATCCTATCCATTCCGCCAATAGATCCATAGCTGTCTTGAAGAATCCAGGCACCGCTAGCCTTCTGATAGATATTATGCGCCTGTATATCAAAACATACATCACCATCAACCCCCAATGGTATTGATGGTATGCCAACGATAAAGAATATACGCGCACCTGCATTGGCACCACCCAGGACATATGTCCGCAAGTCAGATGCTGTTGCCTGTAATAGTTCGCCTGTGATCGGGTTCTGGCATACTCCTAATATGTCATTCGCCGTTATTGTGCTGGCCGGGTTCAGCTGTATTATTTTCTTGTCTGCCATTATGCGTAAGGTATTCTTGCAGGTGATTCATCACTATGCAGCAGGTATCCGTCGTCACTCCATTTTAGAAACCCAGGACGGACCACTTCCACGGAAACGTTAGATTTAAATAGCTCTACAGGCGTTGTTTGCTGCCCCATGGGCTTGTAGTTTTCTACCTTATTGAGCCGGAAATATGTGTTGTCAATTTTAACCAGGCGTTTAAAGTCCAGCTGGTTGATGTCGGAAGGGGTTAACAAAATAAATGGCTTCCACAGCTTACTATCTTTATTTGTTATTTCGTTAATGAACGGCTCCCAATAAAATCGGAATAAGCCTAAATCGGAATAGGTATTTAGTGCAAAGAAAATTTCGATTGGAGGGCCAAAGCATAGATCCCGGCTCGGCGTAATGGGGTCGTCAAGCATCCCAGCATAAGGATAATCTATATATGAAGCCATTGCTACACCGGATGAATCCACAATTTTCCAGGTGGCGTACCCTCTGTTTTGATCAATAGATATGTAACTCCTTTTTAGGCCACCCCATTGAAGAATGCGAATATTAAAAGTGTCTATCTGCTTGACGCCATCAGCATTCACCTTGTATATATGCGGTATAACCCGTTGGCTTACTTCTGGAATTTGCACCGATATTGTTGGGCTGAAAATGAGTTCGACCTTATTTTGGTCCTTCTCAAACTCATTTTCAGCGACAAACTTCTTTTGCCCGAATACCTCATTGTATTTTTTGAAATATCTGTCATCATTATAATAATCTGTGTCCTTCTTATACGTAAATATGAATTCCTTGCTTGTAAGCTGCCCCATTGGAGTAACCTCAATCTCCTGACTGTAATCCACTTTGCTTGTCCAGTCTACGGCATTCCCGGCGTAGTTATCATAAAACCATGTTTCCGGGGTAATGATTAGGTTCTTATCGTCGTTTTCGTCTGTAAATACATATAAATTGTGCATCAGGATGATGGACTTAAAAAAGTCTTTCTGCGCTACACTACTGCTGATTAGATCATGCATCATTACCGGCGCACCATCATCGACCGGATAAGGAGAGTCATCAGTTGGGGAGGGAGCAATAACGGAGCTTTCTGGGAATATTGTTGAAACATTTCTTGGGGACATGTCCATACTCATCGTAAGCACATCTCCCGCTACCCAGTCTTGCTTGGGTATCTCTATAATTTCTTGATGGTGGACGACATGGTATGATCCTAGCTTTTTGCTTGCTATCACCTGCCCATTCTTCCGAATGTTCATGTAACATCCTTCGTTCTTTACAATAAACCACATTGAAAACTGGAAGGAAGTTGTAATATTCCGGGTGATAATTATTTTTGTGCCACGGCTCTCATCATCAGTTACCTCAATAAACCCATATTTATCTTTAACCACTGTGCCCCCCCACCAGTTATAAACTTCGCGCCATTGACCGGTACGCCGGTTAACTGTATATCTTTCACGGCTATAGCATTCTAAGAAACGCGCCTGCGTTGCAGTCTGATTATACTCCTTCTTCTCAGTACATGGGATATGAAGACCCCTAAAATATGGCTGGGCGAAAAAATTGCACTTATAAGTAAATCCAGCATTGGCGAAGATTCTATTGATATACTCCAATACATACACTGCTGGCCTAAATCCGGTAATAGGGAAGTTAACCCCATCTACAGACATGCCGTAATCAATAAGTGGATATACATAGCCGGTACCCGGTGTGCCATACCAACTAGCTTCAATAGTGCCTACATCTAATGTATGGTCCAGGTCAGAAAAGTCAAGATCTGAGAGCTTACTATCTCCCAGGGCAAAAAGAATGTCTGATAGGCGGCCCAACACATTCGTTTCATAGGTTATAAGATCTTTATTCCGGGTAACCTTCAGTAAACGCAGGACACCGCGGAATACCTGGATACCATCTACCAGCACAATTACCTTTGCTGCCTTGTTTGGGTTGAAGTTATAACCAATGTTGGGCAAGGCAGGGTTGTACTCATTCTCCACATTGATATCGAATATCTGCGCAAACAGCGCATTATTCTTAGGGGTGCCGGGTAGATCTATCGTTTTGGAAAAGTCTGTACGACGCTTATCCGGTTCCCGTATATCCTGGATGGAGTACGTAAAGTCGGTATCAATATCCTCCGTGAGGTCAAGAAGTTCGCCTTCCATTATAACAGCTGATCGTATCATCAACTGTATATATCAGAAATCGACGTTCTGTTCGTGAAAATTTATATAGATTGCATATAATTTGTATATGTCAATTCTATATCTGCCTCCAAATTGAACATTTTATCTACCCTTGTTTGTTTACGGGTATAGTCCTGCATCTTCATATCAACAGGGATAAGTATGTTCTGCCCAGCCGGCCCGCCGTATTCGCTGGCGGCTACTTCCTGGTAAACAAGTGGGGAATACATAAGCCCTTCGAGTAGTTCAGATTCTGTGTCAGTCAGGTAATCACTTATTACCTTTAGCTTTTCAGTATAGGACGTTGAGTAGTTGCGGACTGTAGCTTCAAACCGCCTGTTAGTTGCATCGTATGCTGTGCGGCGGTTGGCAGCCTGCCGCTGATATGTTTTCTTTTCGTTTGTCTGTTCTGGACGGGAAGCCAGCATAAAGTTAAAAGAATCGAAGCCGCCAAGTTCATTAAGAAAATATAAGCGCACGCCTGGGAATCTCTCACACTGGCTGTATAGATCCAGGCGCATAGTGTTGCCGCCGGGGGGAGTAATGGTATAGTACGCTGCTGCATTGTAAATTGCAGTGGAAAACCCGACTATTGAGTACAGGTGATCGAATCCGGCATGCAGGTGTAAAGCCCGGTTGCTGGTATTGGCAAGGCTGGTGTATGGATTATTGATATTATCTGAGTAAAGGATTGTGCCGGCCATGTTGTATATGGTAAGTCCAAAGTTTGCCATGGCGGCGGCATCTGATTGCAATATGGACAGTATCACGCTGTCACGCTTCCGCACCACCTGGCGTGGGAATCTGGTAAGGAACTGTTTGTTTAGGTAGGTCGCCTGGGAATAGAAGGCGAACCGCTTATTATTCATCGCTGCATTGAATATATACCCAGAATATGATGTAAGGTTGGCATGTACCACATTGTTATATTGCTCTCCAAACTGCACACTATACCCTGAGATAGCGCCTGCCCCTGTTACCACAATGTCGGCCCCTGCGACCTCGTTTAGCTTGCAGTAGTTTGCAGCCACCAACTCATGCAAATTCCGGCTGATATCGAAATCAATTGGCTCGTTTCCGGCAACCTGTGGCTGATATTTTAGGGTAACCAACAGTTGCCCAGTACCACTATATACATCCACCACAAATTTAAAATCAGGTTGGGCGTAGTTATCGCTGGAAATACTGAATACTACTGGATTAAAAGCTGGTGTAAATTTATCTGGGGTTTCAATAACAGTAATAGCCATACTATTTAAGTCTTTCAGTGTTTATATTTACGACAATATCTTTAGCGAGCGCCTGCGCCAGCTCCTTTGTCATGTCTGCCAGTACTTCATTTATACTAACCTGCTTAAAGTTTGTAGCGGCAATACCATGTCGTTTAATCCCAATACCCAGCGCTATTGCCAGGTCATTCCGGCGAACCTTATTCCGCAGATATCCGCTAGTATGTTTGCCGCGTAACCCTTTTGGCGCTGTAACATCAGACAGTATAGATTTCTGCCGAACCCACAGGATAAGGGCCTTTTGCATGTCCTTCCCAGGAAACGCCGTTTTGAATTTATAGGGACTGGTGGTATTCTTGTTTTTGGGACCAATACCTTGAACTCCTTTGTCTACATAGTCGGCATATGACGCCATGTAAAATTCCGCCTCATATTTAGCGCTTCCCTTAGTATATTCAACCCGGATACTTTGGGAAAGTGTTCCCGATGCGGATATCTCCCGGCCATTCTTTTGGGTGTTCAGGTTTCTTTGCAGGGCCTCCAGTAAACGCCCCATGTGCTTAACAAAGATCTGCTCAACATTATCCAGTGCCACCGGTTCCGGCTGCGTCCCTAAGTTATCAAGGAACCCACTATTTAATAGGTTTTGCTGCCGTTGTGCTTCTGTAGCCATTTTCTTTGCTCTTCTTTTTCGTTATTAGCCTTATCCTTCAAGTATGCCATGTCATTTAGAAAGTTTATTGTTGATAGGTCGTATGCCTGCGCCAACGGTATCCGCTCCATTTCAGCAACATTACATGCAGATATTAGCCACCCCCAGCGACTGCTAAAGCCTGTGTCCACATCAGGTGTTCCTCCTTCGCCATCGTCTGTCTGTTCTGTGTCAAATAATCCGGAATACCTTTTAAGAAGGCTGCCCAGAGTTGACAAAAAAAAAGCGCAGTAGCATGAGCCTGTACAATTGGTAGCTGCTTCATGGCCTCTGATACCTGTTCGAATGGAATGGCGCCATAGTCCAAAACAGTGCGGCCGCGCCATGTGCGCTTTGTCCCCCGGCAGATGGCTGCCAGCATGCGGTGCATGTTGGTGATAAACTCTGCCGGTTCCTTTGCGCAAGCCATAGCATCAATGAACTGACCAGCCACCAGGTCGCGGAAATCATACAGCACTTTGTAGGTACGGCCGGTGACGGTAAAATAACGAGATGGCTTCACTGACGGTATCTCCGCCCCATGCAGGAAGGCTATCTTCTTTATCTCCTGCTGCAGGTCGGATAACAGCATATTCTCGTAATGCTCAGTTTGCTTCCCTTCCAGGCAACAAAGTAACTGTATATCTCGGTCTATCTCATGATCGAAGCCGGTATCGGTAATGATCTCGTACAACTCTTGATACTTGGCGACGGTTATTTTATCCCACATTATCAACTATTTTTAGTGTTCGCCAACCGACGCTTCGCTGGCGATGCGGTTTTAACCACTTGTCTGCCGGTAGTGATGCCCTGGGCAGATAAGTATTCTTCAAGTAAACCTACCAATGGCTTCACAATGGTATTGCCAGCCTTTACAAAGTGGACATTTACGTCCTTTAATTCGCCGTGATGGCTTAAAAATTCATGTGCTGTCATGATGTCTGATTTATGCGAGGGTATAAACCCCGCTGTTATTGTTAGCCAGATGATTAAGCCCTACATATCGCAGCGGATCAATCAGGTGGTTCATGAAGTCCACAGGCTCATTGATAGTCTTACCATTCTTATCTTGCTTCCACTTATAGGTATTCAGCTCCTTACGGAGGTTTACACTATCCTTTGTAACATTCAGCTTCCAGCGCTTTATAATGTCAATACTGGACTTCACGCTATCCGGTCCTTTCAATGCAGGCATTACCAACAATCCTTCATTGTTTATTTCCATGATCGATTTAGGCTCACTGCTATCAGCAACAATTTCTTCCCATGGCTGGATACCGGCTTCTTTTGCCTTTCTGGCGATAGCCGGGTTTGTGAGTCCAGTTTCATAACACAATTCACGCAACCATAACTCACCGTTTTGCTTCCAGACGCCTAACAGCCCTGTTTCGTCGTTGGTAAATCCGAAATCCAAACCATAAGCTACTAACGTTGCATCGGCCGGTATCTCATCTACCAGGAACCAGTTGCGGAAAATCAATCCTTCAATCTTACCTGTCAGCCCGCGGCCATATACTTTAAAGAGTTCGTAATCCTTATGTCGCAGTGCCTCTATCTTTTCACGGATCTTCTGCGGGCAGAACGGATTATGGCGGTGGTCACTGATCAATAACCTGGTGTTGGGTTCCGGTATTATCTCCGTATGTACCCAGAACTCAGCATTCGGGTTGTAGTCGATGAATACTTGGCGCTTAGTACGCATTGCCAGTTCGTAATACACCAGGTAAGGAATACCGTTTGCCTCGTTAATGAACAGGTAGTCACGCTTTCCTGACTTCGCGTCCTGCGGTGTCAGGTAGCTGGTAAACTCTATTATTGATCCGTTCCAGAACCTAAACACCCTATCGGTGCGGTTGTACTGTATAACCATTTGCTGCAGCTCTGTGGACGCCGCGAGTATTGTTTCAGCATCCCTTAGTGCACCTTTCTTCAGATTGGGCATGTCTTGCCCCACTACCGTAATGATCAGGTTCGGCGCCTGAACCGCCTTCGTAAAAAGCACCTGCAGAATACTATATGTCTTCCCGGAAGATGTACCCCCTTGATTAACAATGGTGTCCTCCTTTGCATAAAGATTAGCTTCGTATAGTGGCCCAACCTGGAACATTCTAAATATCTATATCTACATCCTTCTCTGATGTCGGAATGGCCATTGCCAGCGCCGGCACGACCTTTACTTCAACGCTCGTTATGTCTACCTTACTTTCCACTACATGTTTGTCAACCCAGCCGTAATTGGCTTTTAAATCGAAAATTATCCCCGAGGTACTTCCCTCTGCGTTTGCGAGAGCATCTCCCTTGCGTGCTAATACTTCTTCTTCTATCCCGATGATAGTTTCTGTATAGGCGGGGTATGTGCGGTAGTCACCCCAGCTTTCCCGACTGATACGCAGATATACCTGAAATGCCCCTAGCGTGTAAACTTTAGGGGAGGGCACCTTTAGGACCTTCCCAGCAGACACTTCATATTTTATTGCGTTATCGCATTTTGCCTTATACTCCTGCCAGGCGTCTTGTATTTCAACCACTGAAAACTTATAGCTTTCAGCTGGCCTTCCGGGATGCTCCTGTTTCTTTGGTCTTCCTTTAGCCATGATAATCCTGTTTACCCTTACTTGTCAGATGGAACGCGTTACACTCATCGCACCAGTAGTGCCGGCACTCCTTGCGTTTACGCATGCCCTTCCGGCGCTTATTGGACCTGATCCAGTAAAGCGCCTGTTGTGCGTCTGCTTTGGATAGTGCGCGCTTGTTACACATGGTTAACGGCGTCTACGTTTGCGCGCCGGCAGTTTGTTAGCGGCCGCTGAGGGAGCAGGGGGAGTCTCTGGCTGGGCATGGGCTACGATTGCAGATACCAGCCCGTCAAAAGTTGTAGCACCAGCTTCTGGCTTTGTCAGATACTCATGAATTAAATCATCAACCCGCTGTTCCACTGCTGCGATGTGGTCGAGGTGTCGCTTCGCTGTTGCAGTGAGCCCCTTGTCTATCAAGACTCGCTGATCGTAGTTGGTATACAGTAGGCGTACCAGGTCAACTACGCAGTCGTTGCACCATAGCGTAAACCTTTGCGGGCCGACAGCCTCATTAAACACCCGTTGCAGCTCGCGTTTTACCGGTTCGTCCAGGTTGCGCATATAGCCGGCAGTAGTAAGGGTAAGCCAGTGTTCCCGGTGCTTCTCTAAAATCTCTATGTGTTCAGGTGTAAAGCTCATTTAGATATAGTTTTGTACAGCAGTACTGCGAGTACGGAGGACATCGCCCCTATAAACACTACCTGCATACATGTATATATCGAAAAAGCCTGTTCTGTTTCTAAATACCCGGAAATAAGTCCCAGCCACCAGCCCATGCACATTTGGCAATCGAACGGTTTTAGCCGGTGCTTGTATGCATCCCGGCCCCATATGCGCATTTTGACCCAGTGAGGTATGCCTGACTCTATGAATATAAGGGCCAGGCATGCGGGGCCGGCGATATGAAGCAATACTTTATGCATGTGATTTTAATTTAGCCCTGACTGCCTTACGGGCGTTCTGCACCGTCCCGTGGATGCTTATTAAGGGGATGCCTGTTTCGGCAGATACAGTGCGCATATTCCCTTTTTCTGCGTATAGCTCTACGATGCCTCTATCATACCAGTACAATCCCTGTACCGCCGCTACCACATCGTTAATCACATCCTCATCAATACCCGTGTCCTGACCAATAGCCACTATATCGTTTGCATGTTCCCTGATAATCTCAGCTTCCCGCCGATACTTTTTGTGAAAGGCACTGGTTTTGCTCTTATATTGTTTTTCTGCCATGCGATAGAAAAAGCATTTCAGGCAGCTTTCATTCAATCGGGTTAATTTTTCTTCTGGTATCTCCAGGATATAAAGCATAAGCTCCTGGTATAGGTCGTCGGCATCATCCCGACCGATCTGCCGGCATATGTTGTGATATTCATTGTCCCGGCTAAGTTGGTTAATAATCTGCTCCCTATTCATGATTTTTAATTAATGGTTATTGACTTAATACCATCCGACATCCTGGTAGATGTCGGATGGTCAACTTACACGCGGTCGTAACTAAAAGGGCAGATCATCACCCGCTGATTCCTGCAGGTCAGGTTGTTTGTAGTGAGCTGCTTCTGCTTCCTGGTATTCCGCCCCTGGGTCTGAATTGATCCCCAGCTTTTTAATGTTCCATCCCTGGAGTTGGTTGAATACATATTCTTTTCCGTTCTTAGAGGAAAGACGGCCGCGTAGGTTAACTGACACTTCTACCGTCATCCCGGGTTGATACCTGTCCAGCTTACTACAGTTGTCCTGGACAAACTCAATGCTATATGTCTGCGCATAATCGAGGGTGTCTTCCCGTAGCCATATGACACGCTTTTTAAAGCTATCCGAAATCTGCTCGGTAGGGAAAACGTTAATCAGTGTGCCACTGAGGGTAATTCTTGCTTGATCACTCATAGTAGTATTTGTTTAATATGTGTTTGAAATGTTTCTTCGTCCCGTACCAGGTGATAGGCGGCCGAATGTGATACCCACTTTTTCTCTACCTCCACCTGATCATCGCTTTGCCGGTTACTATCGACCTTCAACTCAAAGCCGTATATCTTGCCCTGCCATAGCAACACTAGATCCGGTATACCGCGTGTTACTCCGGTAGCCTTCAACTTCATTGCCTCCGCCTTATTCCGGCTACCTCCGTTCGGAACAGCAAACAACAACTTGCGTATCTGTGGGTATGTATTGTGTGCCCACTGGTAGCACCTAGCTTGCAATTGATCTTCTGTCATTACTTGCCGGTAACCGTAGCCGGTGCGGTTAATTATTCAGTGTCGCCTAATGCCTTGATCTCAGAAATGATTCGCTCCGCCTCAAATAGGTTCATTGGCTGGATATACATTGTGTCCAGCCCAAATCCACCTGTATATGTCGTGAAGCATGATCCGCCGCCACAGACATATAGCACCTGCCATTTCCCGGCCTTATCTTGATACATGTATTGCTCTATGATAATCATAATCAGTCCCCGGTATCGCTTCCGGTTAGCGTTTTAGTTTATACAATTACTTCTGATAACTGGTGAACAATAGTTGTTCGGAGGCGGGGATAGGCGGCATCCAGCTTATCGCGGCACTCCGTCACGCTGTCGGCCAGCACGCAGATGTGAACGCTGTAAGCAATGAAGTCCACATCTACCAGGTAAGCCTTATACCCCTTTAGCCTATCCTGCATTTCCGATATTTTATCTTTTCTTGCCATATGCTTTTTTATTGTGTCAGATTTATGCGGTGATATGTTTTTGACGATCAAAATATCAGATGGTGGTAAGGTGGTAACCGTGGTAGCCTACTTTATATAGCTCCCAGAATAAAAAAATATATTCACCACGATGCCATTAATACATGTTTAATCGCCCTTTAAACTGCCTTTCACTACTTTTATAATATTATTTCTGATCTCTTAATAAAACTGGTTACCACCCTTACCACTTTTGCCTTTAAAGTGTTTACGGTAAATGATTTGACAGGTGGTAACCGTGCCATTTTTTTCGGTTACTACTGGTTACCACTGCTTACCACCGGATCGCCAATTTCAACCAACTCATATGCTTTATATGATTTGCCCTTAATCTTTACAGCCTTCTTCTCATATCCAAGTCTAGCCATCTCTTTACCAATCCTGTCCAATGACAAGCGCTGCATCGTCAGCTTTTCCAGGCGCACCTTTATATCGGTGGTGGTACGCGGCACTACATTAAACTGATTGCCAGCAGCAGGGAGTTCGTAGTACCGGTTAATAAGGTCGTATTCAATACTGCTCTTATCGAAGCTGGTAGTATATCCATTCAGCATAGCGATGTCATCACGCGTCAGCTCCCAGTTAAACCCATCCTTCCATAGGTGATAAGCTTCCATAATCACATCAGTCTTATCTATGCTGTTATAGGTAGCATGATCAATGGACAGCACATTCACCGGAATGATTCGACGGTTACCAGTAGGGTCGCTCAATATCTCTCCATCATTCGTAGTGCCACATAGGGAGGCAAGGCGCAGCAGATCTACGTTATTACGTCCGTATGGCTCACGTAGTGAAAATACCTGCTTACTGGTCAGCTCTTTTAGACGCTTTTCTTCCGCCTTTGACTTGCCCCCCATCTCATCATCACAGATAAACCACTTCTGTGTCATCAGTATTTCATCGTCTTTACCGGCATCAAGTTTTGACTCGGCATAATAGCTGCGCAGAGCGGTAGGCAGTAACCTCCGAAACCATTCGGTTTTCCCGGTGCCCTGTACGGCGCCACAAAGAACCAGCATAAGCGGAGAGTGCACGCCGTGTGCTGCGCTGATAGCGCCAACCAGCCACTTTGTCCCAAAGTAAGAGGCGTAGTGCGGCATAAATTCGCTACCCCGCACGCCGGTGTCTGTGTTGATCGTATCAAACAACTGCGCAATAACACCGCTGGGGTGACGGTCTTTGTTCTGTTCGAAGAACTCTAACAACGGGTTATAGTCCTGGGTGAAGTCAGAATTTATCAGCCGGTCGATCAGCTCATAAGAACCTTTATCGAATACCTTCTTTGACGAAATATAAATGCTATTGAAGTCCTTTGCCTGTAGAGGCTTCCCGTTATTCTCAATGTACCGGGTGATGGCGTTACGGCGCAGGTCATAGTTTTGGCGCATCCACAACTCAACGGCGTCTATCTCGCTATCGCCGTCTACCTTTACATTATTAGTAAATACCTGGTCAACAATGTCAGCGGATGCGCTGGCGGGGATATGCTCCTGCTCCTGGAGCATCTTTACCACGCTTTCACGGGAGCGCGCGCCTTTCTTAGCAAACGTTGCAGTCTGCACTATCAGTTTGGTCTGATCGCTAAAAAGCCGGATACCGGCCTGTTTGGCAAAGTGATAGAAGGAGGCAATCGTTATACCTGTCTTATTCGCTTTCAGGCAGTTGGTGTACTGACGGTCAGCTACTTCATATTTATATGTAGCTCCAAACTGACTAACCCGGTGGAAATCATCCCGGCCATTCTCCCCGAAGCGGTCAGCTATTGCAAAGGCGATGCGCAACCAGGTGGCATAGTCGCCGGTGATATCAATGCGACGCGTGGTGATCTCTTTAACAATCGCATCAAAATCTGACTTAACAAAAACGATATCAGGGACCTTCTTTAGTGCTACTGGCGGCTTCTTTGGATACTGACAGAATTTATCCGCCTTCTCATTTAGATACATGTGCGGATCATAGCTAACAAAGCGAGCGCGGGACACATCCCGGCAGGAGGGGTCAACGACTACCTGGTAATTAGTATACAGGTATTCCTGTAACCCCTCAAATGCTTCTGCGTGTTTGTCCGGGTTGATCTTGAATAGCAGCGCAAGCCCCTTTCCGCCGGCGGAAACAAAAGCAGCGTATACATGTTTATCCGGGCAAAGGAGTGATTTTAATTCCTCTGGGTCTACATCATCAATATCTATGCAGATAAAGCCGCTATGCTGGATAAGCCCGGACATTTGCCGCTCCCTGAACTTGCCTGACATACACGCCGCCGGCAACTTTACCTTATCCTTTTTGCCGGTACGAACAGCCAACACGTCATCCTGCCATTCTCCATCCTGAATGTAATGCAGCAGAATGTCAACCGGGATCTCCTTACCGTCGGCAGGTGCGTAGATATTATTATATATGCTTACTGTTGATGACATGCTGGTGGATCTATGCCTCTACCGGCGCTGCCGGTATTGGCTGGTACTTAAATACTTTTTGTAGTTCTTCATCAAACCATTGGCGGGTGGTGTCACGGTGCCACTGGTTGTAGCGTTTCCCCTTCTCCTTACACCATTCGCGCACTTTCTCCTGGAACATGCCACGCAGCTTATCTGCTATCGACTCGGTCATGTGTTTGACCTTCCATTCCCGTTTGGCTGTGTTGATGATTTCATACTTCACTTTATGGATGGCGAAATAATCTTTTCGCCCGGCGGCTTCTGACTCTTTTATTACCCGGTCCACATGTATAGAAAGCGGGCGTTCCTCGGTAAGCAATTCAAATTCGGCTAACTGCGGATCTATCTCCATTGGCTTCTTTACATTGGCGCCGCAAAATTCACATGTAGTCGCGCTGGCATGGATAATAGCTTCGCATTCCGGGCATTCCTTCACCGGCGCGACGCCTTCTTTATTACTCGGTTTCTCCGGGTGGTGGAATAACTCAGACCAATCACGTATCGCAGACCAGTCACCATGTACCAGGGCATTCCCTCCCATGTCCAGTATGGTAAAGAAATCCTTGCCCGGGAATGGGCGGCCGCCGCGGCCGGTCATTTGCAGCCAAAGTGGCAATGAAGTGGTGGCCTTGTTTACTATTACAGTGCAGATGCTTGGCTCGTCAAACCCGGTGGTAAGTATTCCAACGTTATTTAGAATGGCACCAGGCGTATCCCGCAACCAGGTAAGGCATTCCCGGCGGTACGCTTCTCCGCAGGTAGCATCCAGGTGTCTGGATGGATAGCCGGCAGCTATGAAGGCATCGTTGACAATCTTGCTATGCTCAACATTACAGTTGAATACTATTGCGCGAGAACCTTCGCAGTGCTGCCGGTAGCCTTCAACAGTGTTATTAACCTGCTTTGCGCGGGAAAACTCCTGTCCCATCTGCTTATCGTCAAACTCACCACCTTTGATACGCAAGGTCTTACGATCAATGTTTTTAATGTGGTAGGTGCGATTCTTGACTAAGCTGCCCATCTGTATCAGGTCCGGTACATCAATTCCGGTAACGATATCGTCATACAGGTCTTTGAGTGGTTCTTTCTTACTGGCGCTGATAGGAGTAGCGGTGAAGCCTATGAATATGGCATCTTTAAAGTACTGGTGCATCTTCTTGAAATTACCCAGGTGGCATTCGTCGATGATCACTAAGCCCACATTACCGAAATAATTTGGGTTCTTCTTCAACCTGTTAAAGGCTGTCTCCACCATCGCCGTATATACTGGCACATTAGGCAGGTATGTTTTGCCAGCTACCACCGGGTGACCTACAATGTCATACCATTCATATAGTGTGCGCCGTGACTGCTGCAGCAGTTCCTCCCGATGCACCATGATAAGTACTTTCTTATTATTACGGGCCAGGTACCGGCGGGATAATCCAGCGAATGTAACCGTCTTGCCGCCGCCGGTAGGGAGTTGGAAAACAACCTTGCGCTTACCGTCGGCAACCTTCTGAGCCACGCGGGTGATACTATCTTCCTGGTATGGTCTGAGCTGTCTCATTATGCGATTACTGACGTGGTTACATATAACTTTCCTTCGTAGTTATATTTAAATACCGGCTTCCAGCTCCGACCCACAAGCTCATTTTTAACAAATCTTCTCCCGGATGCTTTTACCTGATTTTGGTGCATTGTCTTTATCCTTCTCAGGATAGGACATACTTTCCGCTGTGGAACAAGGAAGGAAAGCTTCATCATGGGAGACACAGCGGTTATAAGTATCTTTGCCATAACTATGCAGTTTTCTTTTGTGGATTGCTATTTAATAGTCCTGACAGAGTATCCAGCTGGGCCTGCGACAGATCAAAATATTTCACGGTGTTGTCATATACGCCCTGGCTATGCTCGTCGTTTTTCTGGATCCGCTCTACTGCCTGCTCAAACTGTTTTTGGGTGATAACCGTCTTGGTACGGATAGGCTTCTTTTCAGGTGGAATACCTAGAGTTTCTGCTTCCTTATTGCCAGTAGGTATTTTTTGCTGGCCTGCTGCCAGTTGATGCGTATCATCTTCTGTATCCTTACTTTCCTCTGTTGGAATGAGCAGCATCTGCATAAGAGCATATTTCAGAGCCGCACTCATCGCCTTATTACAACCCTTATCCCCGCTATCCATTGCCTCACCTACCATAGTAGTTTTAACAAAGCTTCCGTCTTCCGCATAGAAAGTAAAACAGGCGTCAACGATTGTCCAGATCAATAGCGTCCCCTTAGTATTGGTTCTTTCTTCCCGTCGGGTATTGGTGATTTCAGAAGATATGAATACACCAGCATCAGCGAATAGACCATGCAACGCATTGTACATATCATCTATTCCACGAAAATTGTATCCCTGTGCGGCGTTCTTTCTATCTTTCTTTATGAAGTCAACACCCTTCATGATGCCGGCAATTGCTTTGTGAATGCCAGTTTGAATAATGTTTGTCATTTGATGTTTTGTTTTGTGGATTTAAAAAATCCGGGAAGAATAGAGTTGAACTATTATCTTCTGATCTTGCTGCAGCAATCAGACGCCTCTAATCATTGAGCTACATCCCGGTGGTTGATCTATAAGGATTCGAACCCAAACTATCGGGTCCAACGCCCGATGTGCTACCATTACACCATAGATCAATATGGCCGGTATTGCGCCACCGGCAAGGCGACCCCAAAACGTCTTAATATTTTTTAAGAAGCCAAAGCACTACTGGGGTGATCAGTGCTGCTAATATGATAATCCCGGCTACCACCTTCAATCTTTCCGCCCGTCGTACGCGCCGCGATGGCTTCAGCGGCTGTGTATTCATCAGGTACCAGTGTAAAAGCGTATTTTTCTGCTGCATAAAGAACTTTGTAAAGTGAGATAATAGCATGTCTTCCTTGGGCTGTTTCGTACCGCGTAGTGGCTATGACAGCATTATTTATTCGTATGGTCATCCATCCCGGCATGATCAGTTTTGTTGCTCTGGCTCCAACCTCGGATAAGACATATGCCTACAAGCCCTACGCGGTCGTTGATCGACCATAAAGACAACTGCCAGTACAAGGAAGCATATAGAGAAGAATAATAGCGAGCTCATTTCGATGTGGATTTTAATGCCTCTATGATAAGCATCACCAAGTATCCAATGCCGGCGATACCGCAAACAGCTGCGAGAAGATGTTGTATAATGAGATAAGTAGTAATCATTGTGGTGAGTTTGTGAGAAATAAGCGCCAGTCCTGAGAACAGGACCGGCTGTCCTATTATCCCTTTACCTATGAAATATTATTTTGATACTGGAATAGGAGTTACAAGCGATTCAAACTCTTCGATCCATTGCAAGACAATTTTTGCTGGACCGTTATTATCAGGTGTATCTCCAGGCATGATGCCGGCAAAGAATCGTTCGGCTGGTCTTCCTCCATCCGGTACAATACCATTCATGGTGTTATACCGGCACATCCTTTCATTTGCTAGGGTGCCTACAAGGCAGCAGCATTCCCCTTCGTATACGCTGCCGTTGATCTTGCCTTCAATAAGCTTCTTTTTGAGCCCAGACACTTCAGGAATGGCGTGTATGAGAATTTCAAAAAAGTCAGATTTGATCGGCATCAGGTTCGCGCTTCTCAGGTTCGCGCTTCTCAGGTTCGCGCTTCTCAGGTCCGCGCCAGACAGGTCCGCGCCAGACAGGTTCGCGCTTCTCAGGTTCGCGCTTCTCAGGTACGCGCTTCTCAGGTCCGCGCCAGACAGGTTCGCGCCAGACAGGTTCGCGCCAGACAGGTTCGCGCTTCTCAGGTCCGCGCCAGACAGGTCCGCGCCAGACAGGTTCGCGCTTCTCAGGTCCGCGCTTCTCAGGTCCGCGCCAGACAGGTCCGCGCCAGACAGGTTCGCGCCAGACAGGTTCGCGCTTCTCAGGTTCGCGCTTCTCAGGTTCGCGCCAGACAGGTACGCGCTTCTCAGGTTCGCGCTTCTCAGGTCCGCGCTTCTCAGGTCCGCGCCAGACAGGTCCGCGCCAGACAGGTTCGCGCCAGACTTGATTGCCTCTTTCAGCGTCTCCGCAATTGTGTTATCTTCTTTTTCGCATTCAAAGATCAGAGAGCCAAGAATAGATTTGATTTGAAGTTTGATTTGCATAAATTTGTGTTTTGAGATTGTTTATTAATGTGGTCGGTACTGGTAATACCGGCCCTTTTTTATAATCTTTAGTTATTGTTATAGATAGGGCCACATGTAGAAACATACAGCCGGATTGCTATCATCCTAGTTCCACATTATGAATAAGACATTGTGAAAAGTCCAACGCCATGGTACCTGCAACAATGAATTCTCGTATAGGCATCTTTGGACTATTGTTAATAGTTTCGTAGAACCACTCCCTGGTGGTTTCATTCTCAAACCTGACATTTCTTTCTGCCATCAGCGCTTCAGCCATAGCTGAAAACTCTTCCATATCATCAAATATGTTAGTCGTATTCCAAAGGGTCCACAGTTTGGCTATAAATTCTTTCTTCATAATTGTTCGGTTTATTTGTCTGTTACAACAGGTTTTTTAATCAGATCAAGGAATTTCCTTTTTACTGCTATGTCCCTTCCAACCTTTACGGTGCTGATCTTATGGCCTTTTATTCTTCTGTATATCGTATGCTTACTACAGTGAAACATGTCTGCCAGATCAGCAACAGTCAATTCCTCGTTCGGATCATGTTTAACTGCCATGATGTGCGCCACTGCTTTATTTGCTGCATCCTGGGCGCATTTATCAAGCATCTGTTGCAGCTCAGCTACGGATAGCGATACGATTTGAATGCTTTCCATTTTAGAGGGAATTGACTTTTTCTAAACGTGAATTAAGTTCAATATCTGCCTGCTGTAGCACAGCTTCTACAACTTCATAATGAGATGATTCATTATCAAGCACAGCGTAGAAAGTCCTGCGCTTTACGCCTGCTCTCCGGCACATTTCTGACGTATCAACTTCTTTCAGCCGATCCAGTATCTCCCTTCTTTTTTCCGGTGTTATCATTTCACGTATTTATACTTATTGTCATTTTGATACTGTGTTGTACATTTGTTGTACAGTATGTTAGTGCAAAGTACAAACATTTTGTTCAAATGAACAAACATAATCATCAAAAATTTTGATCAATTTTTTGAATAATGTCTAAAAAAGAAGGCGAAATATTAAGAAAAGCTATCCGGGATGCAGGGATGACGGTTCAGCAATTCGCTGAGATGATGGGCTATAGCGGTCGGACGACTCTGAACTATCAGTTTTTGAAGGACAGGCTGGATTTTGAGATTAAGGAGAAGGCAGCTGAAATATTGAATACAGATGTTCAAACATTATTTGAACGAATGACGAATGATCAAGGGGCTGATTCTGAGAAGGAGGCTCTTAGGGATTTAGTGGAAACACAAAAAAGCCTCATCAGGTACCAGAATGAGTTTATAACTGCACAACTGATACGTAATGAGGCTTTTGAGTCCGTAATTCTGGCTAGAATGGCGGAAATTGAAATTGCAACTGTTCCGAGTCGCAAGGGGGCAACCCTCGATGCCGTGTTAGACGAAGCTGAATCGGACGTTCAAGAAAAGATAAGAGAGATAAGGGATCGATTGAAGCTTCCTTCTTGATTTTTTTTCTGCGCTTTGCATTCTTCTTTCGCATGCTTCAGTATATTTGAGGGTAAAAACTGGTGCCAGGTACAGTGTCTACTGAAATTATTTTTACACTACGCAATCTATATACGTATCCATATGAAAAAAGCCTTTATTCTGCCAGTATTATTAATTATTTCTTGTAGCCAGGAAATGGTTACCCCCGATCCATCTGTAGATCCTATTGTACCAACCCTTATTGGTAAATGGAATAGTTCAAAATCTATCTATATTGAAACTACGTATAACGGTACAGCCATCATAAGTAATGATACTACTGTTTCCAACAATGATAGTGGATATGTCCAATTTAATAAAGATAGCATCTATTACACATATGTTCCCAATAATCATGGTACAGGTCAATATAGGGATACTGGGGTATTCACACTCAATCGTAATCAGGTAGAAACCACTTCAACTATAGATGGGCAAAGGGCTTTATTTAATATCAACGAACTTTCAGGTAGCGTATTGAAGATTAGTTATATTGATACAACATTAATCCCCAATGGAATATTTATTACAAAAGGTTTTTTAGAATATAACAAGTAGATATGAAAAGACTATTCTTATTAATAATACCCGCATTGTTTGCCTGTGGTGGTAAAAATAATGATCCCGTGCCCCCTGACCCATTCAAAGAACAGAAGGAGAAGACGTATAATTTATTACAGGGTGAATGGGTTTATTCTCGCCTAGAAATTAAAAGTATATGGAAGTGCTCTGGTAATACTGGATGTACTGTATTAAATCCAGATGGGACTGTGAAAGATACTACTCGGGCTAATTATGATCTCACGAATAGTTATTGGAAATTTACAGGTGATTTATTATCCTGTAAAAATACAGCAATAGTTGGATATAGTTTTGATAACAAAAAATATTCCATTATAGGCAAGGGGTTTACTATTCAGCCTTATGGTGGAAATGAATACAATATCCTAACATTAACCCCAGCTAAAGTAGTAATAACACAAAAAACAACAGGGCCTATTGATGGTAATATTTATTATGAATATTATTTTACCCATTATTTGATCAGGTAATAAATCATCTTCATTTATTTTTGGCTTAGTCGCCTGTAAAAAACGGGTGTTCAGCAAGGTTCTGGGCATTTTCTTCCTTATCAATACGAATATACTTCATAAAGGCTGACTCAGTCTTATGGCCTGTTATTTTCATAATGTCGATAGATTTGATACCTGCCTTATAAGCATTGGTAGCGAAGCTGCGTCGGGCAGTATGTATACTGGCAAGCTTATATCGCTCAACATATTCAGCTTTTTTAATTCCCCCGGTAGTCATCGCCACCAATTCAGGCGAAGTCATACCTGCCTTTTTACATATTTTTTTAATATGGTAGTTTAAACTATTGGTATCGAATACCGGCATTTTACCATCGTACTTTTCATAGATTTCTTTTGCCATCCAGTGTACAGGTATAATTACCTTGGCACCAGTTTTATGAGTAAGAACGTCAAATACCTTGCCTCTCAGCTTATACTTGTTTATAGCACGCAGGTCTTTCTTCCTTAACCCTACCCAGCACGCAAATATAAAAACATCCCTGGGCGCATCCTCGATAGGAGGGAGGTCTAACCTGTACAAGGTTTCTATTTCCTGAACTGTAAGTGCAATAGTATCGGCTTCCTCCCTGGATAATATAAGCTGGTCATCTTCGAATATACGATTGGCATGCTTCCCCGCCTTGTGCATGTACTTAAAAAAGGTCTTTATATTCCCAACAACTGTTGATATTGTATTTTTAGAAAAATCCTTTTGTGTAAGCCAGGAGATAAATTGTAATATCCAGGATGTGTTAATATTGTATGTTAATACCACCCCCTTCTCTGTACAATAGTCTGTGAGATACCTGTACATTTGGTCATATCCAGTAATACTAGCATCGCTAAATCGATCTTTGGTTTTTGGTTTCAACATATTTCCTGATCTCATATCAGCAAGCATCTGAAAGAAGTCTGACTTAATATCGCCTGTATTTTTGATTACCTTACCTAGGGATTTTTTCACTATAGCCTCCATATCTGTTTTTATAACCGGCTCCTGGGCAATACGTTTTGATTCCTCAAACTTTAATGCTGCATCTTTTATTCTGGCAAGAGTAAGCTCTTCAGACTTCTTCAATACAGACATATTAATACTTTCCTTATCTTTAACCCCTTTAATGCCGGTGGATACTCTGGCACGGGCGTCATCGCAGTAATGGGAGAAATAAATGTATCCATTTGAGAGAACAAACATTATGACTTTTTTTAGGTCTAATTTAGTTAAATATTTGATCATTGAATACACCAGAACATAAAACCAAATTAATCAAAAGGGCGTTGTTACTGCTGTTCAGATAGCAATTGTGTATTTTGATTTGCAAATGTTTATCAAACAGCTTTAATTGCGCACTAAAGCAAAAATCAATCTTATGGCCATTATAGAATTGGTAATGCCAAAAATGGGTGAAAGCATCATGGAAGCCACCATCCTCCGTTGGCATAAAAAGGTCGGCGATCACGTAAAAGTAGATGAAACCGTACTTGAAATTGCCACCGATAAAGTGGATAGCGAGGTTCCTTCCACAGGAGAAGGAACAATCACAGAGGTGCTTTTCGCGGAAAACGATGTAGTGCCGGTAGGTACTATTATTGCGCGGATCAACACCAATGCTGATGCAGCGGCTCCGGCAGGCCCGGCGGCACCTGCAGCTCCGGCAGCGGAACCAAAGTTTACTTCAGCGCCTGTACCTGCAGTGACAGCAGCTACTACTACCCCTGCGCCGGTTACCGGTGGTGGCGCCAAATTTTACTCTCCTTTAGTACTGACTATCGCACAGCAGGAGGGAGTTAGTTTTGCCGACCTGGAAAAGATTCCCGGCTCCGGCAATGATGGCCGAGTTACCAAAAAAGATATTTTGCAATATGTGGCAGACCGCCGCGAAGGCAGGGTGATCCCCGATGTAACGCCGGAACCGGTGTCAGCTCCTGCTGCTGTAGCCGCCCGTGCTGCTGTAGTACCTAATACCACTGTAGCCTCTCCTACCTATAGCGGCAACGTGGAAATCATTGAGATGGACCGCATGCGCAAACTGATTGCCAACCACATGGTAATGAGCAAGCAAACAAGTCCGCATGTGACCAGTTTCGCAGAAGCAGATGTTACTAACCTGGTGAAATGGCGGGAACGCGTGAAAGGTGATTTCGAGAAACGGGAAGGGGAGAAGCTCACTTTTACGCCGTTGTTTATAGAAGCTATCGTAAAGTGTATCAAGCGTTTCCCGCTGATCAACTGCTCCCTGGATGGCGACAAGATCATCATCAAGAAAGATATTAACATAGGCATGGCGACTGCATTACCTTCCGGGAACCTGATCGTACCCGTGATCAAGAATTCAGATATGCTGAACCTGGTGGGGTTGACCAAGCAGGTAAATGCCCTGGCTAATGCGGCCCGTCAGAATAAACTGAGGCCGGAAGATACCCAGAGCGGCACTTTCACGCTGACCAACGTAGGTACTTTTGGTAGCCTGATGGGAACGCCTATTATCAACCAGCCCCAGGTAGCCATCCTGGCGGTGGGCGCTATCAAGAAACGCCCGGTGGTAATAGAAACAGAAGATGGGGATACCATTGGTATCCGCCATATGATGTACCTGTCTATGTCTTACGATCACCGTATTGTAGACGGCTCCCTGGGCGCTACTTTCCTGACCGCTGTAGCCCAGGAACTGGAAAATTTTGATCCTAAGAGAGCGTTGTAGAAGAGCGTAAAGCAGAAAGCACAAAGCTATTTTAGCGAATGATCTAGGCGGATAATAATTACTCGCTCTGGTCATTCACTAAAATAGCTTTGTGCTTTCTGCCCTTCCGGGCATAAAAAGAGCGCCCCATTGAAAGGGCGCCTTTTCAGTTCCTTTGTGCCGAATAAAGGGAGATTATTTATTAATAACGACGGTCGCGGGAACCATATCCTCCGCCGCCGCGGTTGTTACCGCCACCTTTGAAATTATTATTCGGTTGTTTAGGTCTTGCTTCGTTTACCATCAATTGTTTTCCTTCGATTTCGCTTCCGTTCAAACTATCCATAGCCTTTGCCCCTTCTTCCTGATTAGGCATTTCCACAAAACCAAATCCACGTGAGCGGCCAGTTTCGTGGTCTTTGATAACCTTAGCGGAGGTAACCTCTCCAAAATCACTGAAAATCTGATGGAGATCCTCATCGGTCAACCTGTAGTGCAGGTTGGCTACGTAAATGTTCATGATAACTGAAATTAAAAAAATGAAAAATAATATACCTGAAGTTATGAAAATTAGTCTAATAAAAAAGTTAGCATTAAAATATTTTTGGTATTATCTATGCTTTTACCACTGCAGGATGATTCAAGATCCTCTGTGGTAAACAGTTTCCCCGACATAGAAATATTATTTAAAATGTCTGTCTATCGCTGCAAAACCCTCCTTTTTACCGGTTTTTTTTCGTAAATTCAGGACATGATCCATTAAATTTAATTCATATGGGAGCGTTAAGCGAAACCTGGTTTGCAGACGGGTATATCGATTTTGAGCTGAAGAAATATACCTTGCTCGCTTACCTGCAGGATATCAATCATTACTTTACCCAGAGCAAGCTGTACCCGCAGCTGTCGGACATTATCTTTCATTACAACAACCTGGTGGCTTTTCGGGACAACAAACAGTTTTTGCAGCAGCAGTTTCCCAAGCGCCTTACTGCGGTAAATCTACAGAAACTGGAGTTGCTGTATGAACAACTGATTGCGGATGACGAGTTAATAGCCGAACTGGAGAATATTATCCAATATTCCCTGCCACAGCTGAATAACACGATCAAAGAGGGAACAGAAATTTACGAGTACGTGGAAGAAAACCTCAATATTTTCCCGGTAGGACTGATCCCGCTGGATACGGCGGAAGGCTACCTGCTGCTATGCGACGGGAAATGTAATAACACGCTGGTATATGCTTACCGGTTAACGATTTTTGAACGCCACGATGAAAAATTCCGGGGTATTCATACCCAATATGTACAGGAATACCGGAAAGACGTGATAAATACCATTGGGCATATAAAAACCACGTTGATCCGGGAGCGGAATGCGCTGCCCAATCCGGCTGTTTACTGCATAGAAACGCCGCTGGTGGTGCCCATAGACGAAACCTTGTTACCCATCGCGAAGCGAAGCCTGGTAAAATATATTGCCGGGCAGGCTGCCTAGTTCAGGGCAGGGGCTTTGGTATCGCCATCATACACAATTTCCAGGGTATGATCTTTTAGGAACGGTGCATAATACTGTTCCAGTATCTTCTTTATTTTTTCTTTCGACTGCTGGATATACAAGGCATTGTTTTCCAGTTGCCCGCGGGAGGTTTGATACAGCTTTTTCTGTACATCGGTGTAGGTTTCATCGTTTTGGGTGAGCAGCCAGCCTTTACGGTTGGCCGTTTCCATACGGTCCATTTTCAGTTCATAGCTCAATAAGCGGGGAGCTGGCAGGTGAATGGTAATTTTCTTTTCCGTGAGCTGTACTTTGAAGGATTTATCATCGATGTTGATGCCATATTTTGCCTCATAGGGAACCGTCACCCAGACCGTATTTTCCAGGAATGCCTTTTTCAGGTTATCGGTCCAGTCGCCACTTTCTTCAATATTACTTCTTTTGATGCTGGCGGAGCCCTGTACATCCAGGCTGGCCAGTTCTGCGATCTCTTTTACAATGGTGCTGTTGGAAATTACCTGCTGGCTCATATCTGTGCTGCCAAAGCGTTTGCCCAGCCAGAAAACCAGCACAACGATGAGTACCAAAGCAACGAGGTAAATGATTTTTTTCATGACTGCAATTTAATAAAAAGCGGCCAGGTAATGGCGTGTGTGCGTGACCGTTACCTGGTCAAACTATCGATCAGGGAAGCATGTGCCGGGTAGGCTGCTTGCAGCGGCGCTTTCTCTGCCAGTTCAAAGTCGGCGAAGTCGAAGCCCGGGGCTACGGTACAACCGGTGAGGGCATATCCCCCGGGAACTTCTACCCGGGAAGCAAACCAGTTGCCGGCGGTGATAATGACCTGTAAATTTTCGCCGTTGGCAATATCGCGTCCCAGTTTATGCACCAGCAGTTGGCCTCCCGGCACTATTTCGTAGATGGTGAGCGTATGGCCATCGTAAAAATGCCAGATTTCATCGGCGGCAATGCGGTGAAAAGCGGAAAATTCGCCCGCTTCCAGCAGAAAATAGATACAGGTAGAGGCATTCCGGTTGCCACTCATGCCAGCAGGCAGGGTAGTCATATCCAGTACCCAATCAGAACGATAGGTTTCGCGGAAGGCGCCGCCTTCCACATGTGATTGTAATTTCAGTTGTTCACGCCAATGGGCGGCAGAATATTGCATGGATACCTGTTATGGTCGATTAACGAAAAGCAGGGGCGCTACTCTTTTTTCGTATAGAGGTCTGCGATATGTACCTGCATGTATTTTTCCGGGTTGGGAATTTCTGTAAACCCAAACTGCCGGTATAGGCCGTGGGCATCGGAAGTAATCAGCAACAGCCGTCGAAGGCCCTTTATAACCGGGTGGTCCATGATGGTGCGCATCAGTAATTTTGACAATCCTTTGCCGCGGTGCGGCGTTAGTATATATACATCTGCCAGGTAACCAAATAACGCATTATCGGTAATGACCCTGGCAAAACCTATTTGTTGTTGACCATGATATACGCCAAAAGGTATCGAATTTTCCACCGATTGCTTTACGATATCAAATGGTATGTTTTGCGACCAGTAGGACTCACGTGACAAATAATCATGTATAGCGTTGATATCCAGCCTGGACCGGTCGGTAGACACGGTATATTCGCCTTCGTGTATTTCAATGGTTTCCATATTTCAGTGGATGTTGTATGCACTAAAATACGGGAATATTTTTTATCGGTTCCGGCTTAACTGGCAACCGCCACCTGGTGAAGACCAGCCACCGGCAGGTGTGCAATGGTGGCAGCACCAAAGTAAGAAGGCGCCTGGTGATTAAACTGCAGGTAATCCTGTATAAACATCGCCTGGTTGTAGTAGGCGGTAGTAGCCACCGGTGATTGCCATTCGGGCAGGTTCAGCTGCCGCAGCGCACTGAGGGCCGTTTTATACCGGATCATACGGGCATATAATTGCGGAGGAATACCTACGATAGCACTGAAAATGCGTTCCAGCGTAGGGCGGGAGAGCCCGTAGCGGGCCGACAACTCTTCTACACTCACGTTGCCCTGCATAATCAACATATAATCTACCATATCATCTACTTCCCGGAGCGTGCAGTCGCGGGTAGCCAGCGCTTTGATACAGGCTTCGTCCAGCAGGGATTCTATCTCCCCGGGATCTGTTACCTGTTTTAAAGCAGCCGATAGTTCCTGCCAGCCGGGTTGATCTGTCATGGCCAGGTTGCGGTAATAGTTGGTGAAACCTGCTGCTTCCAGTCCCAGTAAACGGTAACACCCATATGCATTTAATTGTACCACGGCCACTTTTACCGGTCCTTGTACCTGTAACTGACAAGCGCAGGTAAGGTGCCCCAGTACCGCATTGGAAGGGAGTGTAAATGCCTTGTGGTTGGTAGGTTTGATTTCAGCTTTACCCTCCAGGATAAATACCATGTACTGATCGCCCAGGGCAAATAAATTCTGCGGCAACTGGATAATACCACGGGTATCATCTTCCCAGAAATAATACTGCTTTACAAAAGGGCGAAGTGCATCCGCGGGATGACAGATATGGAAGTTCATAGGTACAATAATGAAGTGTGTTTAAGGATATCGCTATCGCTGCAAGTCACACCATACGCTAAAGTGGCGATGTTGTTGTAAATATATGTTAAATATTTTATATTAAGAAAAATGTTTTTAACTAAAAAGGGGAGAAGGCCAGCGCTTTCTCCCCTTTTTAGTATTTGGCAGTGATGATTACTGTTGCAGATCCCAGCCCCAGTTAATTCCTTTTTCGGTAGCAGGTACGCCGCTTTCCAGCCATTGCGGAGCAGGTGCTCCCTGGAGGAAGTGGTCGAAAAACTGCTGCTCCCGGCGCTGTATATCTTTACGGTTCTGGCGTTGTACCAGGTTATGCGCTTCGTTGTTATAGTTGAGCAGCCAAACGGGCTTGCCTAAACGGCGTAAGCCGGTAAACAACTCAATGCCCTGGTACCAGGGTACGGCCCCATCGGCATCGTTGGCCATAATAGCGATCGGTGTGGTAACGCGTGGGAGGCTGAACAGCGGGGAGTTTTCCAGGTACAGTGCTGTTTTATCCCATAAGGTAGCCCCGATACGGCTCTGGGAATGTTCGTATTGAAACTGCCTGTTCATCCCGCTTTCCCAGCGGATGCCGCCATAGGCGCTGGTCATATTGGCCACCGGCGCGCCCGCCCAGGCGGCTTTAAACAGGTTGGTTTGCGTAACCAGGTAAGCTACCTGGTAGCCACCCCAGCTCTGTCCTTGTATACCCATGTTTTTGCCATCGGCCCAGGGCTGTTTAGCCAGGTTTTCCGCCGCACTTACAATGTAATCGTAGGCACTTTTGCCGGGATATCCATCTTCATAGCTGATATCCGGTGCAAACACCAGGTAACCGCGACTTACAAAGAAAGAGATATTCAGGCGGGAAGGCGTTGGCGCAGGGGCCTGATAACCGTATAGGCCATCGGTTAACTTCTCATAGAAGTAAAAGATCACCGGGTATTTTTTAGTACTGTCGAAGTTTTCCGGTTTGTAGAGAATACCTTCTGCAGGCTTGCCACTAAAGGTGGTCCACTTGTACAGGGAAGCGGTGCCCCAGTTATAGCTTTGCTGTTGTGGATTGGTATGACTCAGCTGCGAAGCTTTTGCTATCTCTTCACCGGCATATACATCGGGCGACATTTCATAGCGGCTTTTTACGAAAGTAAACACAGGCGCGGTTTTAGCCCGTTGCAGGTCGGCATAGGTATAAGGGCCGAGTACCACTTGTCGGGGCGCTTTAAGTTTTTGGCTTTTAGGATAGTCTTGTATGTAGAAGCCGTTGTACTTCGTATTTTCCTGGAAAGCGGAATACACCAGCGGTGTGCCGCCGGGGATATATTTCAGGTCAGGGTTGAGCCGGAGGTAGCGAAGACGGATCTTTTCCTTTCGGCCTAGTCCCTGTGTGAAATTGGAAGGCGTTTCTTTACCGGAAGGATCTACTTTCCAGATATCGTAGCGGTCGTAGATCAGCAGGCCGGCATCGTTGGCCAGCCATCCGGCGGTGCCATAGGCATCGGGTACATCCGGATGATCGTCTTCCTCATCGTATACTTTGGTGGGAATTCCCTGGCTGATGTTCACCGTAGCGCCGGTAGCATTGTTGTAGCTAAACCAGTTTTTGTTGGCCAGATCGTACCAGATAATATATTTTCCGTTGGGAGAAATAGCCAGCTGGCCATCCAGTTTTTCTATAATTTTTTTGCGGGTGCCCTTGCTGATATCCAGGAGGTACGCGGTTTTCAGGGTGCGGCCTATCCATTGCAGGGGAATGCGTTCGCCGCTATCCGTATAGCCGAGCGCGTTTGTACTGTTTTCTTCTGCCGGGAAGAGCACTGTTTCCATGTCTTTACCGCCCAGCTGTACCAGTTGTTTGGTGGCCAGGTGGTATACGGCTGCATAGCTTCTCTTCAGTTCCTTGTCGGCATTTTTGAGCTGCATGGGTTGCAGGTAATCGTCTTTATAGTTCCAGATATCTACTTTGGCTACTTCAAAATCTACCAGGTTGGTATCCTTCACGGGTAGTATGGGCGCGGTACCGAAAAACAGGTGTTGCCCGTCTTTGCTGAAACCCAGCATGGCATTGGGACTGATGGCCCAGTTGGCCGGGATGCCTTGGCTGTTTTTATCTGCAATCACGGCAGCGCTGTCCTGCCCGGGTTTGAAGTAGTATAGTTTAAAGAAAGGCTGCAGGGCTTTTTCCGCATCGGCGGTGGCCACCCAGGCGGCTTGTTCTCCTTTTTCGTCGAAGGCAAACTGTTTATAGTCAGTGTTGCCCTGACTGAGCGTATCTGTTTTCCTGGTGGCGGTGTGCCACAGCAGTACAGCATTGCGGGAGAGGGAATCTTTTTTGTCGGTACCGGTTTCAACCAGCAGTTGGTTACCAGGTTTACTGAAGGCGTATTCTTTCACATGTTTTATGCTGTCTTGCAAACCGGTGAGTAGCTGACGTATCACGAGGGTACCACTTTCTGTACCGGCGTTGCCGGTTTTGTCATCGTCGGCCCTGTCGTCATCGCTGGCGGCGGGCTTTTTATTGCCTTTGGCCTTGCTGGTATCCGCGGGCGTATCTTGCAGGAAGGCGAGTATGCCGCTGCCTTTTTCCGGTGTTTTAAAAGATTTTACGGAAGATATTTTCAGGATACCGGGTTGCCCGAGTGCGATAATGGCCATAGAATCTTTGGGCATTTCGGCCGCTTTCTTCTTTTTGATTTTGGCCTCACGGGTATCCTTAAACGGAGGTTTGATGCTGCAAACCAGGTAGCGGGCATCTTCTGTGATAACGGGGCTGCTGCCTCTTGGAATGATGGTGGATTGGCCGGTTTTACGGTCATAGATAAACAGGTTGCCATCTCCCTCCTGTGGTATTATGGTATATACCACCCATTGTCCGTTGTTGCTGATCAGTTTAGCGCCAATACTCTGCCAGCTGTCGTAAACGCTGTGGTCCAGCGGCTTTTTGGCAGGTTGTTGGGCATAGGTAACGAGGGTTGCTCCCAGAAGGGATAACCCCAAAAAAGCTTTTCTCATAAGCGCTAAAGTAATTAATCCAACGCTCAATGTACGAAAATACGCCTGATTATCTAGTGGGAAACGTTATCAGCGGCTGTTTTCCCCTTTGCGACGCGCAACATTTGGAGTCCAACGGAAAGGATGATACAGCCTAGCCCGGCATAGAAAGCGTTGTTTAGGAATTTGTTTTCATGAAACAATACAAAAGCCATGACGATACTATATACCGGTTCGAGGTTGAAACAAAGATTGACGGTGAACGGTGATATTTTTTTCAGTGCGTTCATGCTCAGCAGGTACATGAGCACCGTGCAGAACCAGGCCAATACCAGGAGATAGAGAAAATCAATACCGGAGGGCAGGAGGGTATTTACGGGCGAGAAGTGCAGGTACAGGGGCAGGGCCATGGTCAGCACAACGAAGCCGGTAGACAATTCATAGAACGTAATGGTGGACGTATCGAATCGTTTGATGAGTCGTTTATTGAACACCGTAAACAGGGCAGCAAACATGGCGGAAATAATGCCCAGGATGATCCCGAAGCGGTATTGTGTATCGAAGTGAAAGATGAGCAGGATACCTGCCAGCGTGAGCAGGCTAAGAAGCATTTCAGCCACATCGAAGCGGCGCCGGTTGATTAGTGGATCGAAGATGGCGGTAAAGAGGCTGGTGAGTGAAAAGCAGACCACTCCGATAGATACGTTGGAATACTTGATACTGCCATAGAAAAACAGCCAATGCAGGGCAACCACCACGCCGGTGGCGCCTATGGGGAGAATATCTTTCCAGGGGAGTTTTTTAAAGGTGCCCTGGAAGCGGAATAATACGTATAAAGTAATCGATGTAAGTAGGAGCCGGTACCACACTAATAATCCCTCGTTTAAGGTGATTAATTTTCCCAAAATACCGGTAAATCCAGCTAAAAATACAGAGAGATGTAACTGGAGAAATGCTTTTTTCATGACCCATTTAATGTATTTAGGGATTTGTTCCTTTTCATACCTGGATATAAAAAGGAGCAAATCCCTAAACGCTATGCAAATTATTAGATTAAGTTAGTTCTGCACCCGTCGTTTATAGTTACGGAAGAGGCTTTGCCATTGTATTTTCAGGACCCCCAGGATACCTTCTTTCACAATACCTTTGCTCATTTTGGAGTATCCTTCTTTCCTGTCTTTGAAGGTGATGGATACTTCTTTGATTTTGAAGCCCAGTTTCCAGGCGGTAAATTTCATTTCGATCTGGAAGGCGTAACCTACAAACTGTATCTGGTCGAGGTTGATGGCTTCCAGTACGGTGTTGCGGTAGCATACAAATCCGGCAGTGGGATCTTTCACCGGCATCCAGGTGATCATACCCACATAGATGGAGGCGCCATAAGATAATACGGCACGGTCCCATGGCCAGTTTTCGGTTTTACCGCCTTTTACATAGCGGGAGCCTACTGCTACGTCGGCTCCTTCTTTGGCGCAGGCGTCGTACAGGCGTACCAGGTCTTTGGGGTTGTGCGAGAAATCGGCATCCATTTCAAAGATATACTGGTAACCTTTAGCCAGGGCCCATTTGAAGCCATGGATATAAGCCGTACCCAAACCTTGTTTGCCGGATCTTTCTTCCAGGAATAATTCATTGGGATGTTGCTGTTGTAAAGATTTTACAATAGCGCCGGTACCGTCGGGTGATCCGTCATCCACAATGAGTACATGAAAGTTCTCCTGTAAGGAAAATACTGCGTCAATGATGTTCCGGATGTTATCCTTTTCATTGTACGTAGGAATGATAACGAGCTTTTCCAATTCCTGAGATAATATTTTTGGACTGCGAAAATAATTCAATTCCGCCGCAAGATATGATCTTCAGCGTTAACATTACATTTTTTTTAACATCATATTATGGAAGATCTCTGACAGTTTTTGTTTTGTATTGAGGGGGAAATCGGCTTTCATCATCCAGTCGTAGTACTGTGGCTCGGCCTTGAGCACTTCTCTGACGGAGCGGCCCTTGTATTTCCCGAAGTTGAAAACTTCTTGTCCACCCTGCATGACGAGGCGTCTGGCGAAGTCGATATAGTCTTCTTCTTTGGTGAATTCTGCCAGGGCATCCACATCCTGCTGCAGGTGTTCATAGCGTCCGAGCTGGGCTTCCAGTATTTCGTAGGTAGCCAGTGCGTCGGCTTCTGCGCTGTGGGCGTTTTCCAGTTGTTTATCGCAATAGAATTTATAGGCAGCGGCGAGGGTACGTTTTTCCATGAGGTGGAAAATCCGTTGTACATCTACGAATTTGCGTTTGCTGATGTCGAATTCAATGCCGGCGCGGAGGAATTCTTCCACCAGCAGGGGGATATCGAAGCGATTGGAATTGTAACCGGCGAGGTCGCAATTGTCCATAAATTGTTTGAGTTCATGAGCCGCCTGTTTAAAGGTAGGGGCGTCTTTCACATCTTCGTCCTTAATACCATGAATTGCTGTAGATCCTGCGGGGATCGGCATTCCGGGGTGAATACGTTTTACTTTGGACTGGGTTGTTTTGTCCGGAAATACTTTAATGATCGCAATTTCGATGATACGATCAGAAGCTACGTTAGTACCGGTAGTTTCGAGATCGATAACGGCCAGCGGCCTTTTGAGGAGCAAAGAAGGCATTATATATAATGTTTATATTTTGTGATTGGGAAGATTTAGTGATTGGGTAATAGTTCTTTCAGTTTGCCGAAATCGAGGCCGTCGTACGTACCGGAGCTCATCAGGAGCAGGTTGGTGTCGTGGTATTGCTGGGCATGCAGGAAGGCTTCCAGGTTTTCCCGGTTGGAGAAAACGTGGAGGTCGTTGCGGCCGAAGCGTTGTTTTACCAGTTCTGGTGCCAGGTCGGGCATTCTTTTAATTTCCAGGGCATGTTTGCTGTAAAACACGACGGCTATATCTGCGCTATCTAATGCGCCCTGGTATTGCTCTAGGAAGTCAGCGTTGAGGCTGCTATAGGTATGCAGTTCCAGCACCGCGATGAGTTTCCGGAGGGGAAACTGGTGGCGGGTGGCTTCCATGGTGGCTTTTACCTTAGAAGGGGCGTGTGCGAAGTCGCGGTAAATAACGCAGTGTTCATTTTTCGCCACCAGTTCCAGTCGCTTTGCGGCGCCTTTGAAGCTGGCAATAGCGGCGAGAAATGCCTCATCAGAGAGTCCCAGCTGGTTGCATACCAGTTTGGCGGCGTGGAGGTTGAGCAGGTTATGATCCCCGAACACTTCCAGGCTGGCGTGGTGATCCCCGAAAGACACCTGTGTAACCCCGTTGGTAATGCGGTGTTCCGGCAATGCGTAAGGGATCAGGGTGAGGTGTTGCCCGGTGGCGGTAACCAGGTTGGACAATTCGGCGTCGGTACTATTGTAAATTAGTACTTGTCCGGGATCCATCTGGCGTATAAATATGGCAAATTGTTCTTTATAGATTTCGTAGGTGGGAAACACGTTGATATGATCCCATGCAATGCCGGTTAATACGGCAATTTGCGGATGGAGGAAATGGAATTTCGGTCTTTTTTCGATGGCGGAGGCGGGGTATTCATCCGCTTCGCATACGATGACCGGGGCGTCGGTAATGTTTACCGATTGGGCAAATCCTTCCAGTTTGGCGCCTACGAGGTAGTCGAATGCATGGTGCTGGTGCTGGAGGGCATGCATGACCATGGCGGTGGTGGTGGTTTTGCCGTGGCTACCACCGATGGCTACCCGTGTTTTATTTTTACTTTCCTGGAAGATGTATTCCGGGAAGGAGTATATTTTGAGTTGTAATTCCCGGGCTTTAATCAATTCGGGGTTGTCTTCCCGGGCGTGCATGCCGAGGATCACGGCGTCGAGATCGGGCGTTATGCGCGTAGCGTCCCAGCCGGTATGGTCCGGCAAGATGCCTGCCAGCCGGAGGTTTGACAGTGCGGGTTCAAATATTTCGTCGTCGCTGCCGGTTACCTGGTAGCCTTTATTTTTGAGCGCAATGGCCAGTTGATGCATTACGCTGCCGCCTATAGCAATAAAATGTACTTTTGTCATAACGCTGAATATTTTCGGGCCGCCCGAAAATGACATTGTTGTTTTTTTTAATGTATTTTCTATATTTGCAAAATAACGTCACAAAAGACGATTAAAAAAGTTGTCGTATCATATTCCTGTGAAAAATTCGTTTTAGTTATAATATTTTAAATCTCCCAGTATGCAATCTTTTGTAAGAATTTTGGGCTACACCGGTATGGTTTGTATCTTTGCGCTTCTCTTAACGTCCTGCGCAACGCACCAGAAACTTGGATGTCCGATGAGAGGCATGGCGAAGACGCACGCGACAGCACCTAATAAAGCATGTTAAAAAAATGAATTGGAAAACGTTAACCAGCGAGGAACAACTATCTGAGATCAATGCCGCATCTGCTCATCAGCCGGTAGCTATCTTTAAGCACAGCACGCGTTGTTCTATCAGTTCGATGGCAAAAGCGAGATTGGAACGGGCAGGTGAGCCGGCAGGGTTAACGTTTTACTACCTGGACTTACTGTCTTACCGTCCAATATCTGATAAAATCGCCGCACTATACCAAATACCTCACGAATCTCCCCAGGTACTGCTGATCCGTAATGGCGTTTGCATTTACAATGAGAGTCACAGTGGTATCCTGATGGATGAAATTGCTGATCAGGCGGGGTTATAATCTCCCGGTTTTATAAAGAACTGTCACCCGGTAACAGATAATAGGCTAGCTTTGTGTCATCAACAGCATAGCCAAATGAAACATCGTATAGTAGTAGCAGTTACCGGGGCAAGTGGTTCCATCTATGCCCGACAGTTGTTACAGAAGCTACAGGCAGCGCATGCGCAGCTGGACCAGGTAGCCGTTGTAATGACCGAAAATGCCAAGACTGTATGGGAAACAGAACTGAGAGACGAAGATTATAAGCAATTGCCTTTCCGCTTTTATACCCAGCAGGACTTCCATGCACCTTTTGCTTCCGGTTCCGGAAGGTTTAATACCATGATTATTTGCCCTTGTTCTATGGGTACGCTGGGGCGTATTGCCACTGGTATTTCGAACGACCTGATCACCCGCGCGGCCGATGTGGTATTGAAAGAGCGGCGGAAACTGATTTGCGTGGTCAGGGAAACGCCCTATAACCTGATACATATTAAGAACATGGAGGCGGTAACAATGGCCGGTGGCATCATTTGTCCGGCTACACCTTCCTTTTACAGCGTGCCCACCACCCTCGAAGAAATGGCCGCCACCGTGGTAGACCGGATCATTGACCTGGCTGGTATAGCACAACAAACCTTCCGCTGGGGTAGCGATAATAAAGAGGATTAACTATCTTAGCCGCATTCATCAATTTTATAACCATTATCATGCAAATAGCTATTATTAACGGGCCTAACTTAAACCTGCTCGGGAAGCGTGAAACAGGCATTTATGGCAGTGAATCTTTCGAACAATATTTTAAGCACCTGCAGAGACATTTTCCCGACGTCACGTTTACTTACTATCAAAGCAATGTAGAAGGGGAACTGATTAACTATCTGCATGAAGTGGGTTTTTCCTACGATGGTATCCTGCTTAACGCGGGCGCCTATACGCATACTTCTGTTGCCATCCGGGATGCTATTGCCGGGATTAAAACACCGGTGATGGAAATCCATATCAGCAACGTATATGCCCGGGAAGAATTCCGGCATACCTCGCTGATTGCGCCTAAGTGCGTGGGTTGTATTTGTGGCCTGGGATTGAAGGGCTACCAGTTGGGAGTGGAGTATTTTGTGATTGATTAGCGAGTATATCAAACAAAACAATAATGCATTAAAGCCGCAAAGGAACTGTCAGTTCTTTGCGGCTTTACTTTTTGGTTTCTTTCCGTGTGGATACTTTTTTTGTTTATTCCCTTGAAATACATATACTTGCAGCGCTCGAAATAATCAATATTTTCATCACCGTTATCCAGAAAACCACTTCTATGAAACACTATCACCTCAATGGTCAGGCGCTGCTGGCGCTATTTTTAATGGCCGCTCTCGTTTTTACAGGTTGTAAAAAAAATGACGACCCCATACCACCCCCCACCCCCAGTTTAGCGCAGTTGTATGCCCAGGCCGTACAGGATGCCATGGTGGCGGATAGTAGTGAAATTACCGATCAGCTGTGGCCCATTACGCCCACCAACCCGGATTTACAATGGAAAACCATCAACGGGCAGGCATATGTGCTAATGGGTACCTTTATGCGTTATCCTTCCAGTTATCCCGCCGGCGACTCCATTACCACGGTATGGGGGGATGCCTGGCTGTTTATTCCCAAACAGATGAAAAACAAGATTGGTCCTTCCTTTACGGCCAGCTCTGATACCATTCAACGTATTTGCCAGCTGTTAGGACTTCCGCCAGTGAATGCCAAAACCAATACGCATATATCCACTATGTGGGTAAAGGCTGATCGCTTGTACCGGCCGGCCGGCAACCCGGCGATCGACACTAAAACTACCGGCCCTGTGCTGGTGAGCGGTGTATCGGCCGATTATACCACGTGGTTTAACAACTATATTATTTTCGCGTATTATCATCCGCTTACTTCCGCTACGGATTATCACTATCCCTGGACACGGATGGGATATACTTACGATTGGGCGCCGGGCGCCAAGCATGTGGGATTGAGCGAGTATGTGATGCAGCCCAATTCAGGCGCCTGGGTAGAGCAGACCACCAGGGCACAGGATTTCTTTAAAAATTAGCTGAAAGCGTAAAGCAAAAAGCAAAAAGCTATTGTCGAGAATGATTAAAGCGAATTTTAAATACTCGCTAACTTCTTCTCCACAATAGCTTTTTGCTTTAGGCTTTCTGCTCTTATAAATACTGAAAATTCGTCTTAGGCGTAATATTCAGCAGGGTATGATAAATAAGCTGGATGGTATTTTCGATATCATCTTTCTTCACCATTTCCACGGTAGTGTGCATATAGCGGAGTGGAAGGCTGATGAGGGCAGAAGGTGTGCCATCGTTACTGTACGCAAAAGCGTCGGTATCGGTGCCGGTGCTGCGGCTTACGGCGTGTAGCTGGTATGGGATATCGTTCTTTTTAGCTGTTTTGATAATCAGGTCGCGGAGAATGTTGTGTACCGCCGGACCATAGGTGATGCTGGGACCGTTGCCACATTTGATTTCTCCTTCGATGTTTTTATTGATCATCGGCGTGGTGGTATCGTGGGTTACATCGGTAATGATGGCCACATTGGGTTTAATGCGTTTGGCAATCATTTCTGCGCCCCTTAAACCTACTTCTTCCTGCACGGCGTTGACGATATAAAGACCGAAAGGCAGTTCCTGTTTCTTTTCTTTCAGCAGGCGGGCTACTTCTGCAATCATAAAGCCGCCGATGCGGTTATCTATGGCACGGCAGATATAGTAATCGTAGTTCAGCTCTTCAAATCCATCTTCAAAAGTACATACACAACCTACATGGATGCCCAGGTCTTCTACTTCTTTACGGGAGCGGGCGCCACAGTCGAGGAAGATATTTTCTACTTTAGGTTGTGGTTCTTTACCATCTCCGCTGCGAATGCGGGTATGTATGGCGGGCCAGCCGAATACGGCTTTCACCATGCCTTTTTCTGTATGGATATTTACTCTCTTGGAGGGAGCAATCTGTTGATCAGAGCCACCGTTGCGGATAACGTAGATCAGTCCTTCCGGTGAGATATAGTTTACAAACCAGGAAATTTCATCGGCATGTGCTTCAATGACTACTTTAAAAGGCGCTTTAGGATTGATAACACCCACTGCGGAGCCATAGGCATCTACGAAGTGTTCGTCGATATACGGCGTGAGATATTTCAACCAGAGCTTTTGTCCTTCTTTTTCAAAGCCGGTCGGAGAAGGGTTATTCAGGTAATTGGCGAGGAATGCCAGCGATTCCTTGGTAAATATTGATTTCTGTTTTTTAGACATAATGTTCCAGATTGAGACCGGACAAATGTAAGGAAAATAGCTTTTTAGAGATTACCCAGCAGGTATAACAAGGCAGATAGTGCCATAAATCCATCGAGTACGAAATAGAAGAGGTAGTCAGAGTCGGTATGCTGCGCTTTACGGGTGATGAGGGCGGTAGTAATCACCGGCACCATCAACGTTATGATGGCAGGCAGGGTAGAGAAGGGACCCATGAGTCCCGCTGATACTGCTGCCATGAGCAATGCGAAATAGTATAACCTGTTGAGATTTTTTTCATCGAGATAGGTGATGAGGCTGCGGATACCTTCTTTTTTATCGGATTCCAGGTCGCGGTAGTCGAACAAAATGCAGATGGCATAAATCAGGAAAAAGCGGTGGAGGGAGAGGAATACCAGCGCTTCTACCTGGAACTTGCCGGCTACCAATGCAGGTAATATGGTAGTAACGTAGGTCCATACAAACGTGAGGAACAGGGTTTTGCCAATAGCTATTTTGCTGAGCCAGCGGAAGGCAGCATGGGGTAGTTTAGGCGCTGAATAAAGGAAGGTAAGGATGGCGCTGCCGGAGAGCACCAGCCAATGTTCCCGGAGTTGCCAGAAAAACCAGAGCGAGCCGATGGCGCCTATACCACAGAGCAGGAGCATGAGGACGCGGTGCCGGTTGCCCCAGCGGATTCGTTCCGAAGAGGAATAGGTGCCGGGCGTAAGGTACCAGTGGAAGTTATAGCTGCAGATAGTTGAAAAGAAAACAAAGAGATAGAAGGTATTTTCCGGGTATTGAAGATCCAGCAGTCGGTTGGTTTGCCAGATCATCAACAGTGCGCACAGCGAAATATAGATCGATGTGAAAAGGATAAAGTTGAAAATTTGTCGAAACATAGTAACGGGTGTGCTTTTACCTATCGGCGGTTGGCAATGGGGCGCACTGCCAACCGCTGATGCCCAGCTACTACAAAGGTATGTTGCCGTGTTTTTTTCTCGGCATATTTACCACTTTATTTTCCAGCATTTTGAATGCTTTGATCAGTTTGATCCTGGTTTGATCGGGTGAGATGACTTCATCGATATATCCTTTTTCTGCAGCCAGGTAAGGGTTCGCGAATCGTTCGGTATAATCGGCCACCAGCTCGTTCATGCGTGTTTCCGGATCGGGGGCGGCATCAATTTCTTTTTTGAAGATGATTTCTACTGCACCTTTTGCGCCCATCACGGCGATTTCGGCCTGGGGGAAGGCGAAGTTGAGGTCGGCTCCGATATGTTTGGAGTTCATCACGCAGTAGGCGCCGCCATAGGCTTTGCGGGTGGTGACGGTCAATTTTGGCACCGTTGCTTCGCAGAGGGCATACAGCAATTTAGCGCCATTGGTAATGATACCATTCCATTCCTGGTCGGTACCGGGGAGGAAGCCGGGTACATCTACCAGTACCAGCAGGGGCACATTGAAGGCGTCGCAGAAGCGGGTAAAGCGGGCGCCTTTCACGGAGGCGTGTATATCGAGTACGCCGGCCAGGTGTGCTGGCTGGTTGGCCACGATACCGATGCTTCTGCCGGCAATGCGGGCGAAGCCTACGATCATGTTTTCTGCAAAGTCTTTGTGTACTTCGAAGAAGCTGCCCTCATCCACGATCTGTTCAATAGCTTCCTTCATATCGTAGGGCTGATTGGGATGCAGGGGGATCAGGGTGTTAAGGGCTTCCCTGCGTTCGTTGCCAGGCTCGTAAGGGTATACAGGGGCCGTTTCTTCGCAGTTTTGCGGGATATAGCTCAGCAGTTGCTTTACATATTGTATACATTCCACTTCGTTGGCGCAGGCGAAGTGTGTTACGCCGCTTTTGGCCGCATGGGTTTGGGCGCCGCCCAGTTCTTCCGAGGTTACTTCCTCATGGGTAACGGTCTTTACCACATTAGGACCGGTCACAAACATATAGGACGTTTGTTCCACCATGAGGATAAAGTCGGTGATAGCGGGGGAATATACGGCTCCGCCGGCGCAGGGACCCATGATGGCGGATATCTGGGGAATAACGCCAGATGCCCTGGTATTGCGGTAAAAGATATCGGCATAGCCACCCAGGCTAACCACGCCTTCCTGGATACGGGCGCCTCCACTATCGTTAAGCCCGATCACAGGTGCGCCGTTTTGTATAGCCAGGTCCATAATTTTACAAATCTTACGGGCATGAGGTTCAGAGAGGCTGCCACCGTAAACGGTAAAATCCTGGGAAAATACGTAGGTAAGGCGTCCGTTAATAGTACCATAGCCGGTTACCACGCCATCGCCGAGGAATTGTTCCTGGTCGGCTGTCTGGCCCCGGTTGCGGTTTGTTACCAGCATATCCAGCTCTTCGAAGGAGCCTTCATCCATCAGCAGTTGTATCCTTTCCCGGGCGGTGAGCTTACCCTTTTTATGCTGGGAAGCGATACGCACTTCGCCGCCACCCAACATGGCTTCGGTTATCTTCGACTGTAATTCCTCTAATTTATCCATATGCTAGAAATGAGTGGTAAAACTAAAAATAAAAGGATTCCTTAATTAAAGGAATCCCTGCAATATCGTAAATGTAAGTTAATTTAGTTATTGTGCATTGTATGGAATGCCTCTGGTGCCAACGGTATCGCTAAAGTTACCGGCATTATCCTTTATGAATACTACAAAGTGAATGCTGTCGTCTGCGATAAAGGGGTGCGATATTTTGAATTCTGTAGGCAGCAGGTTGATATATACGTCGGCGTTTACATTATTACCTTTGTTAGCGCCAATGCTGCCCATTTGTTTAATGGAATACAGGGTATCGGAAGTGCCGGAATTTCTATATCGAACAGCTATCCAGAGGGAGTCTTCGATGTCGCCATCTCCATCCCGGACATTCATAATAACGCTCAGTTGTTGCAGGGTGTTTGTAACACTATCCGCTGTATATCCTTTGAAGGTGAGAATAGGTTTGCTACCTATCTTATCTTTTTTACAGGCGTAAAGTAATCCGGCCACCAGGAACAAAAACAGAATTTTCTTCATAAAACAAACCTACATTAATTTAGGAAATATACAAATATTCAGCTATCTCTACCCTTCTTCCTAAAAACGTTTTTTCATGCCAATTGTTACTTACTGGCGTTAGATTTATTCTTCTCCCTAACTTTGTCAGATTTTAAAGCCAGCTATACATGACCGTGGTATCACCGGACACTATTTTTTCACTGCAGGGAGGCGGACTGGAAGCCGCCGCCCTGGAGCTTTTCCGTTACCAGTACCGGGAAAATGACCTGTACCGGGCCTATACGGATGCCTTGCGCATTGCGCCGGCTTCCGTAAAGAGTATCCTGGAAATTCCTTATCTACCGATACAATTTTTCAAATCCCATACGGTGGTCAGCGGCACTTTTGAGCCGGAGCTGCTATTTGAGAGCAGCGGTACCACCCAAACCATCAACAGCCGCCACCTGGTGAAGGAATCCGCCATTTATACCCGTAGTTTCATGACGGCCTTCGAACAGTTTTATGGGCCGGTAGATGATTACGTGATCCTGGGACTGCTGCCTTCTTACCTGGAGCGGCAACATTCATCGCTGGTGAGGATGGTGCAGGAGATGGTGACCCGCAGTGGTCATCCGGAGAGCGGCTTTTATTTGTACGAACATGATAAGTTGTATCATCAGTTACGGGCGCTGGAGGCCAGGGGACAGCGGGTATTGTTAATTGGGGTCACTTTCGGGCTGCTGGATTTTGCAGAGCAGTATACCCTGGATCTGCGCCATACCATTGTGATGGAAACGGGTGGGATGAAGGGGCGCCGGGAGGAATGGACCCGCCAGGAAGTACATGCGTTCCTGCAGGAACGTTTGGGCGCTTCCGTTATTCATGCTGAATATGGGATGACAGAGCTGTTGTCGCAGGCCTATTCCAAAGGGAATGGTTTGTTTGCCACTCCTCCCTGGATGAAAATTTTGCTGAGAGATGAGAATGATCCGTTTCAGCTAAGCACCGGTAAAGGCGCCGGGGTTATTAATGTGATTGACCTGGCCAATATCCATTCCTGTGCGTTTATCGCCACGGAAGATATTGGGCGCATACACGCCAATGGTTTGTTTGAAGTGCTGGGCCGACTGGATAACTCAGCATTGAGAGGGTGTAGTCTGATGGTGAGTTGAGTTACTCGGCCATAGCCGCTATTTGCAGCAATGCCGGTAATTTAGCCGGTTCATGCATCATGGTAGAGAGCGCTGACATATAAGGAAAAGAAAGGTGGTCCATCCCAAATTTGTGTAAAAGATATACATCCAGTTGTTCCGGGGAGCTATGTCCCTGGATATAATCGCCCAGGTAGAACAGGAAGCGCTGTCTTTCCTTCTGGGAAAGCAGTACCAGGGCCACTTTATCTTTCAGGCTGTCGTGATGTGGCGACTGGAAGATTTTCAGGGCCTGTTTATAGTCTGTGAGCGTTAACTCCTCAAAGGAGGCCGGTAACAGCTGTGTGCAGAAATAGTCAACCGCAATGTCGTTAAAGAATGAAACGGCTTCCATATCTGGTTCATTATGCCAGGTAGCCCACTGGTACAATTGTTCTGGCGTGATAAACCCGGTGAGGACGGCTTCCAACTGGTGAATCATGCCTTCCCGGGTGGGAGCGGTATCGGTAGCGTGGGTGATGGCACTGACGATATCCTGGTAGAAATTTTCATTTACCTCGTTGGCGACCTGAAACAGCAGGCGGCTAACTTCGGTATGTATGTTTTCCTCTTTTTCTTCCCATGGGGCAACACCACGCAGCTCTTCGATCAGCTCCTGTCTTGTTTTAGTACCGCGTAGATACGCTTTTAATAGTGTAACAAAGTAAGTGTACGTTACAGGCGACATTTCATTTTTCATGGGCCGAGTTTAATTCATATTTCATTGGGTACCTGTCAAAATTACTATAAAACGCCGAATAGTAGTAGGCCCCCTATTGCCATTTACCATTCCTTTGGTGCCGGTTATCCGCCTTTAACATTTTTTTGGGTTCGTGAGAAAACCAAAACAGGTATATTTCCGTAAGCTTTTTTTAGCGATATACCTCACGGGTATAAGCAACAAAAAGATTGCAGTCAACAGTACTACAAGTTATGACAACCTGTAATCCAACGGTGTGGGTAAAGTTATATGCAGACGAATTGTATAAATTTGCCTGTAGCCGGGTATCAGATACCGGGCTGGCACAAGACCTGGTGCAAGACACTTTTCTTAGCGGCTTACAGGCTATGCACCAATTCCGGGGTGAAAGCTCAGAGAAGACCTGGCTGCTGGCTATTCTTAAGAATAAAATAAATGATCACTATCGTACGTCGGGTAAAGCTGTTATGACAACAATTGATGTTGAAGACCCTGACCCACAGTTGATTTTTTTTAATGAGAAAGGACATTGGCGTAAAGAGATGGCTCCCCGGCCATGGACTACCGATATCAATGACAAAGCGGAACAGGCCGATTTTTTCCGGATATTAAGAACCTGTATGGATAAATTAACTAGCGTAGGCAAGGCGATTATACAACATAAATATCTTGATGAAAAAAAATCTGCGGATATCTGTAAGGAACTTTCGCTTACTTCGTCTAACTACTGGGTGATCATTCACCGCGCCCGGTTGCAATTAAGGGCATGTCTTGAAAAAAATTGGTTCAGTAATTGACAATGGGAAAACATTTACATCACCTGATGCCCTGTTGTAAAGATGCGACGATGTTGGCAGAGAAACGTTTACAGCAGGAACCACTGACCTGGATACAACGACTGGGATTAAAATTCCATTTACTGCTATGTGTGTACTGCAGGAGATATGTAAAGCAGATAGCTATTATACACCGGCAGTTGCAGCAATACAGGGAGGCTGCTTTTACCGCTCCCAATGAGCAGGTAAAGCAGCAGTGGGAAGCAGTGGTGGCGGCATATTTAAAAAATAATGAGAACAACCTGTAAGGAAAATTTCATCACTGCGTCTAAACAACTACATACATACTTTTTTCACTCCGTTTTTTTAAAAATTCTAAGATCATGAAAAACAACAAAGCCATCAACAAAAATGTACTGTTTTCCGGTTCACTGGTAGCCGGCGCTATTATGGGTTTAGCTTCCCTGCAGGTGTCTGCGAAACCTGTTAGTTACACTAACCTGGGTTCTGGCGCAGCTGTGAGAAATGCATTAACAGGTACTTCCAGTGCTACTGCTAACACTATTGAGCTGAACTGCGGCGCAAAGAAAGACAGTGCCTCTGCCGGCAAATCAAAAGACGGCAAATGCGGACAAGGCAAATGTGGAGAAGGAAAATGCGGTAACAAAAAAGGCGGGAAAAAAGGCGACGCAAAAGGCAAAGCCAAGCCAGCCCCAACTAAATCTGGCCGGTAATTTTTTATCAGCAGGAAAGGCTGGTGCAATACGCAACCATCAGCCTTTCCTCATTTTTTGAACACCCTAAATCGTATCATCATGGTAGGTGTTGGTTTCAGGCGGGAGTTTGCCGAAGAACTGATCAGCGGGGAGCATATCAGGCCCGATTTTATTGAATTGGCGCCGGAGAACTGGATGAACATAGGCGGCTATTGGAAGAAGATATTGCACCGCGTGGTAGAAAAATATCCCGTATTATGTCATGGGCTTTCGTTATCGATTGGTAGTCCCGATGCGTTGAATAAGGAGTTTCTCGCGTATGTAAAAGCATTTCTCCAGGAGTACAAAGTACAGTTATATTCAGAGCACCTGAGTTATTCCAAATGCGACAATGCACATATGTACGACCTGTTGCCCATTCCTTTCCGGATGGATGCAGTGCAGCATATTGTATCGCGTATACAGCAGGTACAGGATTACCTGCAGCGCCCGCTGGCGATGGAAATCGTATCATACTATACGCCGGTAGCTGCAGAAATGAGCGAGATTGATTTTATTAATGAAGTGGTAAAGCGTTCTGGCTGCCAGTTATTACTGGATGTAAATAATATTTATGTAAATGCTTTCAACCATCAGTACGATGCAAAGGCATTTATTCAGCAACTGCCGTTGGGCAGCGTTGCCTATATACATATGGCAGGGCACGAACAGGTGGCGCCCGACCTGATTATTGATACACATGGCGAACCTATTATAGACCCGGTGTACGACTTGTTTGAATGGACCCTGGCGCATCTGCAACCGGTACCTGTATTACTGGAAAGGGATTTTAATATCCCGGAGATGGCTGAATTACAGGGGGAAATATCAAGATTGAAAAATATTTGTCACAAACAATGGAAGTTGAAAGATGAACTTGTTGCCTGACACTTACCATATACAGCAAACTTTTTCGGACTGGTGCAGAACCGGCAAAAAAGTACAGCTGCCCGGTGTAGCTACCGATAGGTTGGCACATTACCGGCGCCTGGTATTTAATAATATCCATGATACCATGGAAAATGCTTTTCCCATTGCCTTTAATAATATCCCCACCCGCAAGTGGGATAAGATGGTGAAAGATTTTTTTGCACATCATGCCTGTCAATCGTACCAGTTATGGAAATTGCCGTTAGAGTTTTATACCTATGCGGTAGAGCATAATTGGGACGAGCAATACGATATTCCTTACCTGAACGACCTGCTGGCATTTGAGTGGGCAGAAATGGAACTATATAACATGGAAGACATTCCTGCGCCGGCCTACTGTATAAAAGGCAACTGGCTGGATACGCCATTGGTATTGAACCCGGAGCACCGGCTATTGTCGTTTAGATGGCCGGTTCACCTGAAGGCCAAGCGCAGGGAGTTGATGCCCCGTAAAGGCATTTACTTCGCATTGCTATACCGTCATCCGGAAACGGGCAGCATCCAGTTTACGGATTTATCGCCCTGGCTGGCATTTTTAACAGAGCAGCTGGCCATTGGAATAACGGTAAGGGATATACTGGATTATGCGCCACAGTTGAATATAACGGATACGGATACACTGGAATCGGATACGCTGGCTTTTTTAAAGGAGATGCAACAGCAACATTTTGTATTGGGATTTCAATCATAATTTATGCGTACATATGCCCGGCTGGCCCGCCGTTTATCGGTGATCAGCGATCTTCCACTATTATTGATGCGACTGGTATTGGCTTATGGTTTTTACCTGCCGGCCAGGATGAAGTGGAGCGATATACATGGTATAGGAGATTGGTTTAAACAATTGCATATTCCTTTACCTTATATCAGTGCTTACCTGGTAGGATGTACCGAGGCAGCGGGCGTGGTGTTGTTAACCCTTGGCTTGTTTGTACGCTATATTACGCTTCCGCTTATGTTTAGTATGGTAGTGGCTATTGCTACTGTTCACTGGAGCAACGGGTTTGCTGCGGGGGATAACGGCTATGAGATACCGTTGTACTACCTGGTGATGTTATTTACCCTGCTGGTATTTGGTGGAGGAAGGATAGGCGTCGACTATTTCCTTGAGCGTTCTTAGCTGGTTACCCGTTTTTAGATATAACAACGTGACGGCCCCTTATAAAAGTAGGTGTGGCGACCTTCAATATTTTTTTAAAATAATTTGAAAAAAGCTATGAAAAATCCATTTAGCTAATTACATTTGGAAAGTAGCGTTTGTAGTGACAACCAAAATTTAAAGAGTATTGATAGTACTGATAGACATAGAGACCCTACGTTTGCGACAGTTACCCGCGGTGTGTTGGTATTAGCAATTATTGAAATCCAGAGCGACAGATTGTTTAAAATTTCACGTTAAATAAAAATTCCCATGAGTCATTGTTCATTGCAACCTGTCCGGGTGGCCCGATGCCCCTAGCATCCTGGCGGTGTGTTTCCACAGATTACAAGTATTGCCCTGTTGCGCGTATGCGATATTTTGCATGCGGCCTGACGGCTATTGTCCTGTTGTAGTCACTGTTGGCGTGTTGATTTAGCGGTGTTAGTCCTTTCCCTGCGAGGGGAGTGGGCATGTTATGCCTTTTTATGTATTTGAAAACTATTGTTGGTGCAAAAATGATTTTGCGCCCTGGAAGTCGCATTCCTAAAAATTGCTTGTATGAAATACATTTACCTTTTGTTTTTCTTATGCCTGTGTACATTGGAAATACAGGCCCAGCGCACGTTGTATAGGAATACTGGCAGTGACTCCAGTAGTACTGCCAATGCTGATTCCATTATTCTTTCAAGGGTAACCAGCACCAAACGCGATACGATTGGCTACCTGCCTAACAACGAACTTTTTCTGAAACGAAGTGTCAATGGCGCCGTATCCACTGTGGATATCGGTGAAGTAAAGAAATTGCCTTATGTGAGTATAGACCAGATGCTGCTAGGAAGGGTAACGGGAGTGGATATACGAACGCCGTCTGCCGAACCTGGTAAGCGGAACAGTGTATTTATCAGGGGGACGTCTTCATTGTTGCTGGGTAACCGGGATATCTTTTATGCACAGCCGGCATATGTGGTAGATGGCGTGCCTTTAATCATGGATCATGCCTTTGCCTATGATATCCAGCGTTTCGACTTTAACCGGATGGGGACGGAAACCAATTTGTTATCGTTCCTGGATGTAAATGACATTGAGCGGATAGAGGTATTGAAAGATTTTGGCGCCAGTGCGCAGTATGGTCCCAATGCGGCCAATGGCGTTATCAGTATTACTACCAAAGCACCTAGGGTAGGGCAGATGCAGGTATCTGTAAATGCTTATGCAGGGCTGTCGCTTCGCCCGCAGGTAGATGCGGTGAACGGAAAATACGAGAGTGATTTCAGGTTACCGTTTTATCAAAAGTATGCGAATGAAACACAGTGGCGCAGCTTTCCACGCTACCTGGCCGACTCTTCACAGGCGAGATATTTTGGCCCTGCCAACTGGGATGACCTGTTTCTCAGAAATGCCTTTACAGATGGTATACAGGCATCGGTAAGCGGTGGTACGCCCCTGGCTAACTTCCGCTTTAGTATAGGGCAGTCATCGCAGCAAGGCGTGTACGACAAAACGGGCATCCGGCGCTATGATGTGAACTTTGGTATCAACATTCAGCCCTTGAAAAACCTGGTGTTTACCACACAAGTAGCCGTAGCTAACCTGAACCGCAAACGCAATGAGTTTATCCGGGACCGGGCCGGCGATGAAGATTACCTGTTCAACTACGGTTCGCCATTATCGCCTAATAAAGCCTACCTGCAGCAGTATTACACGGCCCTGGACAATACGATTAACCGGAACAAGAATAACTCTGCCCGTATTATCGCTAATGTGAAATATAGCTTTGCCGGTCATTTCACCTGGAATACACGCTTCGCCATCGACTACGGACAGAATTTCCGCGACTATTTTGTACCTACCTCGCTGGGAGAAGGAAATAGCTATGTGTCCAACTTCGACGGATTAAACAAAAGACTGGTGCTGGACAACTCGCTGCGCTATGAAAATACTTTTTCCGGGAAACACCACCTGGAAGTGACGCTGGGGCAATATGGGCAATGGGACAAATGGCGCTATGATTATGGGCGTGCATACAAAGGCTCCAGCGATTATATTAAAATATACCAACCCGGATCGGACGATCAGAAGGAAGGGCGGTTTGGAAATTTCCGGCTGATGTTTAATACCAAAGATTTTACGCAGTCGAGGCTGGCTTCTTTTTACAGTAACATCGGCTACAATTTTGACGGTAAATATTTTATATCCCTGTACGTGAGAAGGGACGGCACTTCTTACCTGGACACCGATCATCGCTGGCTGGTATCTCCTACCGTATCTGCTTCCTGGAAAATATCCCAGGAGGATTTCCTGAAAAACGCTACCTGGCTGAATAACCTGCAATTAAGGGGCAGCTGGGGCCGGGTGGGCCGTTTGCTGATGGATGAATATTACAGGGGAGGCCCGGTATACAATGTAGACGCGGGTTGGAACGGGGTGCCTAATATGTCGACCTACAATGCATTTCCTGTAATCAACGCTGGCTATACCACCGGGTACATTGTTCCCGGCACTTCCTGGCCGGTTGTAGAGCAGCTGAATGGTGGTATTGATATCGGTTTGTTCCAGAACCGGGTGAGAGCTTCCCTGGACGTATATGCCAAAACAGACCGTAACCTGGTACTGAAAATTCCAACGCTGGAAGAGGAAGGGTATACCGGTATTGTGAAAAACGGGATGACCATCCGTAATTATGGCTATGAATTATCTGTCGAAGCAGATGTGGTAGGCAGAGAAAAGTTCCGCTGGACAACCGGTATCAGCGCGTATACCAACCAAAATAAGCTGCTGGCATTGCCCGATGGACTCACCGACCTGGTAATCAGCCAGCGCCGCTTCCTGGTGGGCAAGCCCACCGATCGCTATTGGTTGTTGATCAACGAGGGCATTTACAACTCCGATGGAGAAGTACCAGTGAATCCAGCTACCGGTAAGAAGATGACCTACCAGGGCGTTACCCTGCGCAAAGGCGATCCCCGCTGGAAAGACCTGGACGGCAATTATGATATCAACGACAAAGACAGGGTAATGAAAGGCCGCTTGTCGCCTGCGGTGATGGGTAGTTTTACGAATACCTTTTACTATCGCGACTGGGAGTTGAATGCGCTGGTGAGTTACGCCTTTGGCCGTAAAATTATTAACCAGGCATTAGCCAACCGTTTTGATTTTGCCAACAGGGAAGGGATAGATGATCCCAAGGCCATTAAAGAAATCAGCTGGTGGTCGAAGGTAGAGGGCGACTATAGTAAGGTACCGGCTTACAATCCCTGGAGTGCCGTTTATGCTTACCAGCCAGATCAGACCTTATTCCTGGCAGATGGTTCGTTTGTAAAACTGCGTGCTGTTACCCTGGCTTATAACCTGCATTCCGCCTGGATGAAACGGTCGGGTATAGATCACCTGCGCATCTATGCTACAGGCAATAACCTGCTGACGTGGAGTCCTTACAAAGGCGGAGACCCTGAAGCGGTGAGTTATTTCGGCTATGATGAAGGCTATTATAACTGGGCCGCTCCCCGTACGTTTACCCTGGGCTTCAATTTTCAATTCTGATGTTTAAAACCAAGATCATGAAAAATATTGCTGTTGCCGGAATGCTCCTGTTCCTGGCGGTAGGTATGTTGTCGTGCAAAAAAATGTTAGATGTGCCCTCGCACCGGGCGCTGACAGAAGCGAATATGTGGCAGACCAAAAATGATGCGCGCGCTGGTTTATCTGCCTGTTATGCGTTGATGCGGGCGGCCATGGCTAATGAAAATGCGCATTGGGTATACGGTGAATTACGTGCCGGAGATTTCCAGGTAACCAAGCGTGGCGACCTGCAGGCGGTGGTAGAGAGTAACCTGAACGCCAGCTTTTCCACCATGGATGAATGGCGCGACTGGCGTAGATTTTATACAGCCATTGCGCAATGCAATCTCACCATTGCCAAATTACCCCAGGTGACCATGGCCGACTATCGCTATTCAAAAAACGACCTGCAATTGGATATTGCCCAGGCTATTTATATCCGTGCTTTCCTGTATTACTATATGGTGAGGATCTGGGGAGATGTGCCACTGGTAACGGTGGCGAGTGATGGTACTGCCAAAAGTATTACCCGGGAAAACTGGCAGAAAGTGCTCGACTATGCAGCGGCAGAGGCCCTGCGCAGTATAGATGGGCTACCCTGGAAATACAATGGGAAATCGCCGGAACAACAGGGTGATTACCGGGGGCAGGGAGAGTCGCATCATGTTTCCATCACCATTACTAAAGGGATGGCCTATACGTTGTTAGCGCATATTTATACCTGGAAAGGCCAGTATGACAAGGCACTGGAATATGCCAATACAGTGATCAATAATCAGTCGAATACCGGCTACGGTTTTGTAAGCCTGAATGATTTGACCCGTTTGGATGGTGCATTCCGTGGCCGTATTCCGGCTAATATTTTCCAGATAGATATGAACTTCGACCATGCGGAAATATCCTCTACTGGTCAGCTGGAAGACTGGACCCTGCGAGATCCGTATATCCCCAAGCAGGAATCGGAGATTTATGTTCCCCGCGACAGTATCTTAAAAATTTATGGAGAACCCCATGAGCAGCGTGCTGATTATTTTTTCACCAAGCTGGATGATGCCTATCCCATCTTCTATAAAATAAAACAAATCAATACCAGTGTGAAAGACCCTGTATTGAAGATGTATTCCTCCTGCATTATTGTTTTTCGTTACGAAGAGTTATACCTGTTGCGTGCAGAAGCCAAAGCGCGTTTAGGAATGACAGCAGATGCGCAGAAAGACCTTAACCAGATAAGGGGCAATCGCTCGCTGAAGGCGGTAAATGCGGGCTTAGCGGGAGAAGACCTGCTGGATGCGATCCTGTTGGAAAGGCGGAGGGAGTTGATGGGAGAAGGCTGGTACTGGTATGATCTCATGCATTTTAAACGGATTCCCCGGTTTACCAAACTCACACAGGCAGATGTAGACCGGGGCGTAGCTTTCTGGCCTTTGTCGCAGGAAGCACTGTCCAACAACAAATCCCTGACACAAAATAGTTTCTGGAAATAATCAATTACAGCCATGAAAAATTATTTATTACTACTGGCATTGCTGGGGTGTTTTGCCTGTAAGAAAGGGCTGCAGGACTACCGGCATGCCAAGCCGGTATCTGAGGTAAAGGTAAGTACCTACGACTTCCTGCAACAACAGAACGGGCTATATGATACCCTGTTATTACTGATTAACCGGGTACACCTGGCGGACCTGCTGAAAAATGAAAAGGTCACTTTTTTTGTGCCACAGGACATCAGCATTCAAACAGCTATGCGCAACCTGAATTTTGCGCGGGCACGTCTGGGCGATGCCGGCAACTGGACGTTGGACAGCGTGCCTGATATCGTATGGGATAGCCTGTTACGCCGGTACATCCTTGCCGGCATTGTAGATGCCGACTCGCTGCGATATGCCGACGGCAGCGACCTGGTATCGCTGTACAAGCATGGGATGAATGGGAAAGTGGCCGGCACCAATGCTTCGGGGCAGGTAGGTGGTGGTACAGAGGTGATACAGTTTGCCGACCGCAATGAATCCCGGTTTATAAAAGACTGGTCGGTAGCTTTAACGCAAAACGTGGATATCACCTCCAAAAATGGCATCATGCATATCCTGGAAAGCAGGCATGTGTTTGGGTTTACCTCCTTTGTGGGCAAGGCTTATCCACGTTCGCTGGAACCTATACAGGGACCCTATTTAGGATACCCGGTGGAGATACCTGGTATTGTGAATGCGGCTGATTATGACGAAGGGCCTAAAGAAGTAGCGTTTCACTACAACAATCCCAATGGTAATCATAACTACCGCCCTGATGCGCCGGGTACGGAAAACTGTTCGCAGGGTGATAACCAGGTCAGCGCGGGAGGCAACTACAATATTGGCTGGACCAGCGATGGCGACTGGGTAAGGTATACCGTGAACATTAAGGCTGCGGGCAAATACAAAGTGGAGCTGCGCATTGCTGGTAATGGCGGAGGAATTATTTACCTGGAGATAGATGGGGTAAAAGTATCTGATGAAATTCCGATTCAGGGTACGGGGGGCTGGCAAAGCTGGCAGGGCGCCTTTGGTACCGCAGACCTGCCTGCTGGCGTACACCAGATGAAGGTACGGATCAAGAAGGCAAACCTCAACCTGCACCGCATCATTTTCACGAAATTATAAACCGATCCACAATGAATACGCAAGTATATAAGTATATCATGGCCATAGGGCTGTTGCTGGCTGGCAGTAGCTGTTACAAGGCTATGTTGCCAAAAGAGAAAGCTCACTTCAGTAATAACTGCAATTTCGACGGAGATACCTATGTGGCTTATTTCGGCCGTGCCAACGTTTCTTACGGAAAATTCAATCCTGATTATTCCACGCAGCCACTCACTTTTGAGTTGCAAAACATACAACGCCCGGATGGTGCGCAGGCGCCGGAGTTCAAGCAGGAGGTTAATACCTGGCAGTGGAAAACCTACTACAGCGGCACAGAAAAGAGCGTAGATGAAATCAATGCCAAACGTATTCAGGTAAAACGTCCGCTGATGGACCTGCAGGCCAATTCCGGCAACCTGGTATTCTGGTCAACGGATACGGCTGTACTAAAACCCGGCATATATACTTTTGATATCCTCGTAAAGAATGAAGGAGGGCAGAAGCTTTTTCAGAAAAGGAAGCTGGACCTCCGCCGTCCGCGCCCCTATGAGCCTTATGAGTGGGATGCTGTGACGGGCCTGCCATTGGCAGCCGACAAAGGAGGTATTATCCATCCTTCGGTATCTGGTATCAAAGACCAGCTTAACAACGAGCTGAAAGCGGAAAATATCAATGTTTATTTCCGGAAAACAGGTACGGCAAAGAATACCATTTCCTTTAAGTTTTTTGATAAAGACTCCCTACCTATTCGTTTGCCCGCTTTCAACATCACCAAATGGGACAGCCTGGCTTACCGCAGCAACACCATTGACGCGCGGGTATATTTTGGCTTTAACCGCAAGATGACAGCAGATAGTACAGTGGTAACCTGGGATATTCCGAATCCCTTCCCGGTGCTGGCAGATGTGGGGATAGACGAGAAAGCGAGCATCAACTTTTCGTATGAGCGTATTTCTTACGGCGTACGTACCCCTGCTTCGCTGGGGCTCACCTTTGCCCTGTTTGAAGCTGGTAGCTGGGATGTGATCATCAAGTTTAAGGTGAATCCACGGTTTAGTAATGATTAACCTATTCTGTAAACATTAAAATCTCCGTTCCATGAATAAACGGTACCTCATAAAGCTCATTTGCCTGCTGCTATTGCTGGCAGGCAGCCGGAGCATGGTATATGCCCAGCAAGCGGTTACCATTAAGGGCAGGGTTACAGATGCCACTTCCAGGGAAGGTATTCCTGGCGTAACCATCATCGATATCAAAAACAATAAAGGATTGGGTGTTACCGATGCCAATGGCCGGTTTACGATCACTGCCGATCCCGATAAAAGCATCCAGTTTCGTTATATTGGCTACCGTTTTGAAACCGTGAAAATTGGCAAAGCAACAATGTTAAATGTGACATTGTCGGCCGAAAATAAATCGCTGAAAGAAGCTGTAATTGTGGGTTACCAGAAGCGTACCAAGGAAACGGTATCAGGCTCTGTTGCCGTTATTTCCGGTAAGGAATTACAGGATGTACCCGTATCCAACATACAGGAGTTATTGCAGGGAAAAGTCGCCGGGTTGAATATCCAGAACAATACCGGCGCACCTGGTTTTCGTGGTACCATGTCCGTTAGAGGGGTATCGCAACTAAATGTAAGTGGTGGTGGCGACCAGGCCTACCTGACGAGCAATAATCCGCTGCTGGTGATCGACAATGTGCCGGTTGATTTTGATGGCGGTATTTCCCAGTCCATGTTACAGCCCGGCGCTGCTACCGGGCCGCTGGCATTGATCCCACCGGAAGATGTACAATCTATCGAGGTGATGAAAGATGCCCAGGCCACGGCATTGTACGGCTCCAGGGGCGCCAACGGCGTAATTGTGGTCACTACTAAGAAAGGTAACTCTCCCACACCGATCATAGATATAAACAGCAGTATTTTCATTAACCTGCCGCCTAAACTGCGGCCTACTATTGGCGGCAACCTGGAACGTCGTTACCGCATCAGTTCCATTTTGCAAAATGCCATGAGTATCGACGACGCGAGAGATATCCTGTCGCAGATAGGTTCTCTCAAATCCACCGATGGTAGCCAGTTCCTGACAGACAGCCTGAATCCTTTCTACAATAACTCTACCGATTGGCAGGGATTATTTTACCAGACCACGCTCAACACCAATAACAATGTACAGATCAGCGGAGGTAATGTGAAGATGAACTACAAGGCCAACTTCGCCTACCAGATGAACCAGGGCGTATTGAAGAACACCGGTTTTAACAAGTATAGTCTCAACATGCAGCTCAACATGCAACCTATGCCGCGGCTGCGTATAGGCGCGCAGTTATTCAGCGCGCTGGGGCAAAAGCAACGGGGAAATGGAGGAGGCCTAACCGGTAACGGGGCTGGTAACTCCTTTACCTCGTCGCTGTTGCCGGGACCGTCTAAGTTTATAGGGAATCCGCAGTTGGACGGATATGAAAATAACGTGGATGATAATAACACCGTGAATATACGCGGCTTCCTGGATGTGGATTACGAGCTATTGAGCGGGCTGCGGATTAATTCCACCACGTCGTACGATTATTATACAGATACGCGTGACCGGTTTAATATGTCGTTTTCCAACAACAACGCTACGGGGCTATATGGTTTCGTAGGACGGCATGATGAGCTAAACACCCGCAATGGCGTTAACTATAGCTACAGTACCAATAAGCGGGACCAGGAAAAGGGGCATAATATTTATGCCAGCGTATTTAGTGAAATCAACCTGAAATCAGATGATCAGCATGTGAGGGATGTGCGTAATGGTCCGAATGACTACTACTGGGGGCCAAGGGGATATTCGCCCCGTTTTTACCCGGGCAATCCCTGGAATAATGCGTCGGAGGTGAATGTGAATGGTACGCCGGTATCGTATGTTTATCACGCTGCATCCTGGGCGGGATTCCTGTCTTATAACTTCCGCACCAAATATAGTATAGACCTGGCTTACCGGCTAGATGGCAGTTCAGCCGCCGGTATCAATAACCCCTATACGAAGAATCCGTCTGTGGGCCTTCGGTGGAATTTCAATAAGGAAAACCTGATGCGGCAATGGAGCTGGCTGGACTATGGGTCTGTTCGCGTTACCTATGGTGTTAACAGCCGGCCTTCGGCCACCCTGTTGAACTCCCTGGGGGTGTACAAAGGCACCGGGGCTTATAACAACAGCACTTCCATCATCCCGGAGTTTTCGGTGCTGGCCAATCCTTCCATGGAGCCGGAGAAATCGTCCCAGTTCAACTTTGGCGTGGATCTAGGATTGTTTAAAGGGCGCGTGGAAATCATCTACGATACTTACTACAAAAATAACTATAACATCGTGCGGGATAATTTCCTGCCCAATTCACTGGGGTATAGCAAGATACAAGTCAATGGCGGCGCCATTGTGAACTATGGTCACGAGCTGGCGCTTACCGTACGTCCTGTTGTGCACCTGAACCCGCAAGGTTTTCAGTGGACTGTATCGCTGAATGGTGCTTATAATGATGGCGTGCTTACCAAGCTGCCAGGTGGCTCGCAGTTTTACCTGAATAAGGATGATATCTACAACCAGGGAACGGCATTGAAGGTTGGCAGGAATCCTCAGAGCAACTACCTGTTCGAAACGCTGGGTATTTACAACGCTACGGCCGACGTACCGGTAGATCCGGTGAGAGGTGTACGTTTTAAGGCCGGCGGCGGTTTCCTGCAGGCTGGCGATCCTATCTGGAAAGACCTGAATGGCGATTATTCACTGACTGATGCCGACTATGTGATTATGGGTAACCCGGAACCCAAGCTGGTAGGTGGTTTCAATAATACATTCAGCTACCGGAATTTTTCCCTGAGTATTTACTGCAGTTACCTTTACGACCGCAGTGTGTTGAACAACGCCATAGCCGCGAGGATCAACCGTTTGTTGTACCCTTATGTGCAGTATACGCCCACCAATGCCGGCGTACAGGGGCCGGTTAACCTGTATGATATCAGTCTTATTGATTACTGGAAAGCCAACGGCGGTAGCGCTACGCACCCGGCGATCGTGAGCTCTTTTTACCGCGATGCGATGGTGCAGCCCAACCGGCTGAACCAGAGCCTGTATATGGAAGATGGTTCTTATTTCAAGATCAACCAGATTTCGCTGGCCTACCAGTTCAGGGGTTTCGATTTTATGAAAAAGCTCCGGTTACGCTTGCTGCGTGCCTATTTCACCGCTTATAATGTGGCGATGTTTTCGAAGTATACAGGACCTAATCCTGAAACGGTTACCTCGCTGGGAAGGGATGACATCAACGGGTATCCCAATGCCAGGAGTTTCACCATTGGTATAGGCGCTCAATTCTAATGACCTTAAAAATTATTTTCAGATGAGAAAATGGTATATCATCGGCGCGTTAGCCTGTTTGCTGATAGGGGTGGGCGCCTGTAAGAAATTCCTGGAAGTAAAACCACTGGATACCTTGTCCGGGAATGATTTCTGGAAAACGAAGGGAGATGCACAGAAGGCTATCTCCGGTGCCTACAGCATATTGCTGGGCAAGTTTACCGCCGGTATTTTATACAATGTGGGCGATTTCAGGGCAGGTAACTGGAACTGGTTTTCCAAGAACAACCTGCGGGCAGTAGGCACCAATAAAATGCTCAGTACCGGCAACGGCGATGGGGCAGACAATCCACAGGACTGGAAGGAGTTTTACCAGGCCATTGCGGCGGCCAACTTATGTATCGACAGAATTCCCGGTATTACCGATCCTAATTTTGCCACCCGCGATAAAAAGGCACTAGTGGCTGAAGCCAGGTTTCTCAGGGCCTTCATCTATTTTTATATGGTAAGGTTATATGGAGATGTGCCCTTGCAAATAGACCCTTATGATACCCAATTAAAGCCACGGGAGCAGATGCTCACCGTACTGGATTTTTGTTTGAAAGACCTGGCTGCGTGCAAAGATGATTTGCCGCTGGCCTATGAAGATCCCACCAACCGGGCGGTGAGAGGCACGCAGGGTGCAGCATTGGCATTGATGGCGCATATCAATATGTGGGCAGCCGGCTTTGATAAAGGCAAAGAGCAGCAATATTGGCAACAGGCCGCCGAGTTGGGGAAAGCGGTGATGGACCTGAATATATACAAGCTGCTGCCTTATACCAAAGAAACATTTCAAGCCATTTTCAAAGGGCGTTCTGAAGAAGGGATTTTTGAGTTATCGCTGGACGCCAACTACGGCGGCAAGTTCCATTCCTTGATCTGCCAGTGGACATTGCACGAACCTTATATCCATGACTACCTGAACGGAGGCAGCGAAATTACACCCATGGTTAAACACCTGGATCGCGTTTATCCGCGGGGCGAACCTGACAAACGCATGGACCTGTGGTTTTATAATCCTTACAGCAATGATCAGACGCCAATGTTCCTGAAATTTTCTTCCATCACCGATCCTATCAGCCGGGATTATGATGCCAATTTCATCTTATTCCGGTATGCCGATATTATCCTGCTGAGAGCAGAAGCGCTGGCTTACCTCGGTCAAACAGCTGAGTCGATCAAGATGCTGAACCTCGTACGCGACAGGGCTGGCGCCAAGTTGTATACCGGCGGTGGTGGTAAACCATTGCAGGATGCGGTATTCTATGAGAGAGAAAAAGAGATGATGGGAGAAGGACATTTATGGTATGACCTGATACGTACCGGCAGGGTGATGGATAAGAATGCAACGGAAAACCCGCTGACGCCCGAACAGATGGAGCGGAGGGCCTGGACGTACCCGATATCCAATAATGCAGTGGCCAATAACCCGCTCATTACCCGCAACCAGTACTGGATACAATAACCGTTAAACTAAGTGTGTATGCGAAAGCTGTTATTTATAAATGCTATCCTGCTGCTGGCGGGGCTGTTTATATCTTCCTGTAAAAAGGATTATTATATCGATGGAGGGGTGGCAGATCCTCATTATAACGGAACCATCTACGATTACCTGGTAAATAACCCGTACCAGTTTGATACCCTTGCCTACGTAGTAGAAAAGGCAGGATTGAAAGCGACGTTACAGCAGGATTCCGTTACTTTTTTTGCGCCTACTGACGAGAGCATCGGCCGCGCATTGGCCGACCTGAACTTTTACCGGTACCGGAATGTGGAAGACAGCGTGCAGCTGGCGGATGTTCCCGGAAGCGTATGGAAGAAGTACCTGCAGCGGTATATCATGCGGGGAAAACATCCGGCGAAAAGTTTTGCACGTATCGACCGGGCTAACGTATACGCCTATCCGGGCATTAACTATGTGATGGATAACGGTTATATTATGAATATAGGATTGGTATACCAGAATTACAACAATGTAGAAGCCGTAGGCGCCCGGATATTGCTGCTGACCGATATCACATACGATCCGGTTAATTTTATTAACAACCCATATGCTTATGTGGCCTCTTCGGATATACAGCCTACCAATGGCTATATACATGCACTTGCCTACAATCATGTATTTGGTTTCCGGGCGGGCGATTTTTTATGGACTGCTGAGCAGGCATTACAGAACCAATAATCCAATAATGCATTTTATATGAAGAGATATATTTGTTTCATCGCGTTGCTGGCAGGGATGGTGGCCTGTAAGAAGGACACCGTTCGTAAGGGCAACGATCCTTACCGGGAAACAGTGGTGCCGGCTATTTATATTAACAAAGACGGAATTAGCCCCACCCGCGCGAGGGTAGGAGAAGAAGTGATGATCAGCGGGAAGGGATTTGAGAAGAATAAAGATAAGTTAGCTATTTTATTCAATGGCGTAAAAGCAGCAATAATATCACTAACGGATACGACTGTACGAGTAAAAGTGCCAGCTCAGGCAGCTACCGGTAATGTGGCCGCCCAGGTGGACCAGCAATATTTTTTCGGTCCATTTTTCCGGGTAACAGGCGTATTTGAAATGGATACGCTGTATCCCAGCCTGGTAGGCGCCAATGGTGCCATCAACAACATTATCCCGGTGGAAGATGGGAAATACCTGGTGGTGGGCGACTTTACCGATTATGGCAATTCCGGTAAAAAGGATAAGTTAAACCGCGTAGCCAGGATCAATCATGATGGCACGGTAGACGGTACATTCGGTCCTGATGCCAAGAACGGCACGAATAGCACCGTAGCAAGTGCTGTAGCGTTGCCGCAGTCGGTGAACGGCTATCAGTACTTGGTGGCTGGTTCTTTCAATAATTACGAAGGTGTGAGTTATGTAAACAGTGTAGCGTTGTTGAATAACAATGGTTCGCTGGCGGCTAACCGGATACAATCGCCCAACGGCAAGGATATTACCGTTTCCGCTTTAAAGGGTGGCGTATCGGGTTCTGTGAATAATATGCATGTGCAACCCAACGATGGCAAAATACTGCTTACCGGTAATTTCCGGTTTTATGTGCAACCTAATTTCAACCTGAAGACAGTAGGTACGGATCTTGACTCTGTGCACCTGGATTCCATCCAGGTGAATGGGCTGATCCGCCTGATGCCGGACGGAGGAATAGATAGTACCTATAACTACGATTTGGCAAAGCATATGGGAAAAGAGGGGGCCAATGGGTTTATCTATCGTTCTCTATTATTGCCAGACGGGAAACTGCTCATAGCAGGATCTTTCACCAAGTACAATGGTCAGGCTGTGAATCGCCTGGCGCGGTTGAATGCGGATGGGTCACTGGATGCCAGTTTTATGCCCGGGGCCGGAGCTGACCAGGCTATTGGCAATATGGAGCGGCAGCCCGATGGTAAGATTATACTCACGGGGAGTTTTAACATGTATGGAGGGGTGAAGGTGCCGCATATTGTACGGATCAATGAAAACGGGACGATCGATCCGGGTTTCAATGCAGGAGAGGGAACTGATGGATTTATCAACAACGTAGGTATTATGCCTGGTGGACAGATTATACTGAGTGGAGTGTTTACCCAGTTTAATAAACTACAGCGTAACAATATGATTGTGTTGAATGCCGATGGCTCCGTGCATGCTACCTACAACAGTTTCGGAGGATTTTCGGCGGTGGGCGATAATGGGGCGAATGGGAATGTGAACACGGTTAGCCGGGTGATACCGCAGGCGGGAGAAAAGTCGCTGCTGGTAGTGGGTAGTTTTACGAAGTTCGATTTCCGTACTGCCAACCGCATTGTTCGTATTACTTATCCTTAGCCAGGGTAGAGTTCCTGGCGATGAGAGAAGAGGGAATAACTTCCTGTTGCTGCTGCAATGGGAAGTTATTGCTTTTTAGGGCGCGAAACAGCAGGGTGGCTGCCGCCTTGCCCATTTCAAAAGCCGGCTGGGTGATAGTAGTAAGAGAGGGGTTGAGGAAGCGGGCGGTAGACAGGTTAGAGAATCCTATCACCTGTAAGTCTTCCGGGATGCGCCATTGCAGGGCTTCACATACCTCGTATACGGCAGTAGACAGCTTTTCCGTAGTAGCGATAATGCCGTCATAGTCATTTTCCAGGAAGGCTGTTTTCAGCAGCTGGTAGTTAGCGGCGCTCTCATTGTAGCAGTAAGTAATGGCGTTGGGGAGAAGGGGCAGTTGATGGTCGAGTAGTGCCTGCTGGAATCCCTCTGCGCGTTTGTTGCTGATAGAGAGTTGCCGGGAGGCCGATAACAGCCCTATACGGCGGCATCCGCCTGCGATGAGGTGGGTGGTGGCCCGGTAGGCCGCGGTGGCATCATCGGTGGTAATTTTGGCTGCTTTTACTTCTTCACAGACCCGGTCGAAAAATACCACGGGTTTGTCGCGGACCAGTTGTTCCAGCCCGGTAGCCGTAGTTTCTGTAGTCACCGAAATCAGGACCCCATCTACGCGGCCGCTCTGAAAATCTTTCAGGATGGTTTGTTCTTTCTGGCTGTTTTCGTGGGAGAGATAGATGAGCACATGGTATCCTTTTTCCTGGGCTACCGCTTCGATGCCGTTGATCGCTTCGGCGAAGAAGCTGTCGGCTACTTCGGGGATTACCACTGCGATGGTGTTGCTGGCCTTTTTCCTGAGGCTGCTGGCATATGGATTGGGCACGTAATTGAGCTCGGCAGCCAGTGCCAGCACCCGTTGCCGGGTTTCCTCACTGATTTCGTGGCTGTTATTCAATGCTTTCGAAATAGTGGCAGTCGACAGTTGTAGTCGTTCTGCCAGCATCCGGATCGTGACATTCTCCATATTTTACCCTATGTTACTTAATCGGTTAAGTAAATAAAGTTATTCTATTATGCGGAAGATTTTTAAAAAGATTGCATATTTAGCAAAGGAACTATTCCTGCTTTTCCACGAACTTTTTAAAAACCTGATATTATGGATAACGTTAATGGGCAGCCTAATCCTGCACCTCTTCAATCGCTGGACCAATGGGAAGATGATTTATTGGAGCGCTATCCCGATCCTGCCAATATCAACAAGGAAAAAAGCACCAGTGAATTCCGGAATTACGATGCGCCTCCCCGCGATACCGTACGCGAATTTTACCGTTTGAATCATACTTACCAGTCGTACGCCTTTGTGCGGCAGAAAGAACAGGAGTTTCTTTCCTTCAACAAGAGAGAGATGTCGGTATGGGATGCTTTTGATTTCCTGAACCAGCTGGTAGATGACTCTGACCCGGATACCGACCTGGATCAGTTCCAGCATTTACTGCAAACATCAGAAGCTATCCGTGCGGATGGCCACCCCGACTGGATGGTGTTAACCGGTTTATTCCACGACATGGGCAAGGTGCTATGTTTGTTTGGCGAGCCACAATGGGCAGTAGTGGGAGATACTTTCCCGGTGGGCTGTGCTTTTTCCGACAAGATTGTTTTTCCTGAATTCTTCAAGAACAACCCGGATATCAACAACCCGGATTACAATACCAAATACGGTGTGTACGAGCCCAATTGCGGACTGGATAATGTGCATATGAGCTGGGGGCACGATGAATATATTTACCAGATCATGAAGCCGCATCTGCCGGAGCCGGGGCTGTATATGCTGCGTTATCACTCTTTTTACCCGCAGCATAGAGAGCATGCCTATGGTCACCTGATGAATGCGCATGATGTGGAAATGTTTAAGTGGGTGGATTTGTTTAATCCGTATGACTTGTATTCCAAAAGTCCCAACCCGCCTAACTGGAAAGAGTTAAAACCATATTATGAAGACCTGGTGGCTAAATACCTGCCATCTACATTGAAGTTCTGATTAGTCAGATAATATCGCATTATCGGGTATGGGTGCCATTACATCCAACCCGATAATTTTTTAAGTTTTCCACGCCGGAATGGTTATATTCAGTCTAGGTATTTTATACCCGCGTTATCGATCCACTTATGAGTTATCAACTTGTCCTCAAGGACTACCTGGTGTTTGCATTGTACTTTATTATTGTTGCTACCTATGGTTACTGGATTTACAAGCGGAAGAAGAAAGGTGTAACGAGTGCTTCCAAGAATTTCTTCCTTGCAGAGGGTTCACTGACCTGGTGGGCCATTGGCGCCTCCATTATCGCATCCAATATTTCAGCAGAGCAGTTCATCGGTATGAGCGGCGACGGTTTTTTTGTAGGCATTGCCGTGTCTGTGTATGAATGGGTAGGGGCGGCAGCACTGATTATCGTAGCTATTTTTCTCATGCCGGTATACATCAAAAACAAGATATATACCATGCCGCAGTTTTTGAAAACGCGGTATAATGAAACAGTGGCGTTGATTATGTCGATATTCTGGCTATTCCTGTATGTATTTGTGAACCTCACGTCCATTTTATACCTGGGGGCATTGGCCATCAACGGGCTTTTAGGCGGTGCTTATTTCCATGAGGTGATGCTGGCGCTGGCCGTCTTCTCCATTATTATTACCCTGGGAGGAATGAAAGTTATTGGTTATACTGATGTAATACAGGTAGGCGTATTGATTATTGGTGGCCTGGCTACAACATATATGGCATTAACAGTAGTAAGTGAAAAATTTGGATTGGGGAAAGATGTACTCGCCGGTTTTAATATTCTGATGAAAGAAGCGCCGGACCACTTTCATATGATGTTGAGGAAGCCTGCAATGGATGCGCCGCAAGACTATGTGAACAAGTACCTGATACTCCCTGGTTTCGGGATGTATATAGCAGGGCAGTGGATCAGCAACCTCAATTACTGGGGTTGTAACCAGTACATTACGCAACGCGCTCTGGGTGCGGATTTGCAGACCGCGCGTACAGGTATTTTATTCGCGGGATTATTAAAAATATTGATGCCGGTAATAGTAATGCTGCCAGGTATTGTAGCATATGTATTATACCAGCATGGGCATTTGCCGCAGCTGGAAGGCGGGCATAAAGATGGCGCTTATGCCGCCATACTCACCTTGTTGCCGGCAGGGTTAAAAGGACTGGCTATCGCCGCATTGACTGCTGCCATCGTAGCATCGCTGGCGGGCAAGTCGAACAGTATCTCCACTATTTTTACGTTAGACGTTTATAAGAAATATATCAACACGGAGGCCGACGAAAAGCAGCTGGTGTGGGTAGGTCGTTTAACCATTATCGCGGCCATCGTTATCGGCGTGTTCTTTACCTGGAACGATGTGCTGGACATCGGCGGCGCAGGAGGATATACCTTTGTACAGAAGTATTCCAGCTTTATTAGTCCGGGTGTATTTGCCACATTTATACTGGGCATGTTCTGGAAGCGTACCAGTGGCGCCGCTGCTATTGCCGGTATCATCACGGGTTTTGCCGCTTCGCTGTTTTTTAACCAGGTAGCAGTGAAAGTATTTGGACCGGAAACGATGTTGTATTCCGCGTTCCACAATGCCAGCGGTGTATACGAGATTCCATTTTTTATCAGCCTGGGGTGGTCGTTCCTGACCACGGTGCTGGTGATGGTGGCCATTAGCCTGGCGGGGCCGAAAGTGAGCGCCAAGGCGTTTGCACTGGACTATGAGATGTTTAAATTGAAGCCGTCGTCGGTTATATTGGCGGTTACTATTTTGTTGTTATTATCGGTGATTTACGTGCGGTTCTGGTAGGCAGGTATATACGCTAAATCTAATTTGTTGTTTGCTTGTTATGGTTGGTAGGAAGACCATGGCTGTTTTTTCGCGTGCGCATGTAGGGTGCGTGGCGGAGGGGTATTTTAGTGAAAGATTTTAGATTAATTTTAAAATTGTATACCTTAGAGAGGTAATTTGATTGTTAACATTTTCGTAACCCATAATAAAATTTCTGTACTTATGAGTCGTTGTTTGACCTAGTCTGTGAATATTTAGTATATATTTTAACATCCCCAAGATAATGCAACAGGAATTTCCTGGTGTTATTCCCCTTATACCAAAATCGCCGTCAATGGTAATTATAAATTCAACTGATAATAGAGAAATGGTTATTGGTCCCGGGCATAATGATAGATTATGCGGTTTACCTTTCATGTGGAAATCTGTTTTGTTCCTGGGTGTTTTTTTAGGAGTGGTGATGGGAGGTTTTGCCCAGACGTCGGACTCTTTGCCTGATGTGACACATAAGCGGGCTTTAGCTCCATCTTTGGCTGCCGCCACGGAACCCGCGGGAGGTGCACCTAACCTGGAGCCTAACCGGATATTGCTGCCGTCGCCGAATGCGGCTACCATTAATAAAGGAGGTGATGCGAGCGTGAATCTGTCGACTGGCACACCGAGTGTGGGTATTCCCTTTTATACCATCAATTCCAGGTTCTTAAGTTTGCCGATATCGATCAATTATGCCTCCAATGGAATCAGGGTGAATGAATTGGCGTCGAACGTGGGCTTAGGCTGGAGTCTTAATTGTGGCGGGGCGATTTCAAGGATTGTATTGGGAAAGCCAGATGAGAAGAGGGCGGAGTGGGGTCAGGTGTATAATAACTTCAATACGGATTTTCGTACCTGGACTGTACCTATCTATAATTATGCGATGGAACAATCGAATGCGGATAAGGAGTCTGATTTGTTTTCTATTAGTATGAATGGTATTGATGCAAAGTTCATCATGGATGTGAATAATGAACCTGTAAGCCTGAATACCACGAATTTGCAGATAAAAAAGCTTGGGGCGACGTTGACCAGTGGTTTCCAGGTTACAGACGAGAGTGGTATTGTATATACATTTAATGCTGGGGAAACTTCCGCTACTATTGAAAGTGGATACGTTGGACCCAAGCCATTTCCAGATCCGGTAATTACCTCCTGGTACCTGACTTCCATCATCAAACCGAACCAGGATACCATACAGCTGAGCTATACAGATTATTCGCATACTTACCTGGCGAATTTAAGTGAATCGTTTAGTATTCTCTATTATGAAGCGCAAGCGCACGTTGTTTGTACGGATCCTCCTCTTCTGAAGACAAGCAGTTATAGCTGTGGGATCACCAAAAATCAAATTGGAGGTAAGGCTTTGAGCCATATTACATTTACCAATGGAAGCGTTGATTTTAATTACACTAGTAGGCAGGACGGCGGTGGACTTGCGTTAAATGGGATTTACGTAAAAAATAACCAGGGACAAATAATTAAGCAAATGGCCCTGGTACAAGACTATTTTTCCAGCACGGATATTAATGACGCTTTCCTTCAGGGGGAAAAGAAGATGATATCAGATACAACATTAAAATATCGGTTGTACCTGAAGGAATGCCAAATGGGAGGAAGCAGCCTGGTAGATACCAGTAAGTTATTGAGGTATAAGTTCGATTATATTCGCGGCAATGATCTGCCGCAACGGTGGTCGGGCGCACAGGATTTCTACGGTTATTACAATGGTAAGTTATCAAATAAATACCTGATGCCAGATATCAGTAATGACTATCCAGGAATTTACAATAATCTTGTTGGCGGGTGGGCGAGATTTGGAGATCGCACGCCGGATACGACGCTGATGACTTATGGGCTATTAAAGAAGATAATTTATCCGACCGGGGGATACGATTCGATCGGTTATAGTTATAATAAGGGACCTGATATTAAAATAGTTAAGCATTTCCAACATGAAAACCTGATTACCCAAGGTACTGGTTTAACAGGAGCGGTTACTGTTACGCAAAACATAACAATTCCCTTCCGTCAGATGGTCAATGCATATACCAGCGCAAACTTTGATACTAATAACCCGGATTGTAATTATGACCCAATCCATCAGAAAGCCACCTTCACTATTAAAGAAGCAGCAACGCTGAAGACTGTAATTACAGGAGGGGCCGGTCTTGATAAATCAGATTCCCTGTCATTGTTGCTCGACCCAGGCCAATATATTTTGAGTCTCACCGTAGTAGGTGGTTGTACAAATGGGTCAGTGGACTTTGTGATGGAAGGCCAGGTGGCAGATACTATTCCAATAATTATTGCCATTGGTAGTGTCAGCGTATCTGGCATTACTTCCTACACAAGTGATGGAGTGAAAGCCGGTAACCGGTCATTTAAATATATGCACCTCAAAGATTCTACTATTTCGACATTTGGGATTGCTTTTAGCAGGGACATGTATCAAAACGTAACCAGCCCATTTTTTGCAGCCTGTACTTACCCGAGTGGCCCATTCCCAGTTGACTTCTTTCCATGCTACCCGCAGGCAACACTTATATACCTGTATATCGGGAATAGCATTATAACGCCTACCACCATCCTTGGGGGATCTGGTGCCTACCATTCATCTGTTATTGAGACCATGGACGGGGTAGAAGAAAAGCAGACAACTGAGCACATATTTTCCTATAATGACATCCTGAATTCCAATATAGTAGAGGGTAACAGGATTTTTGGAACACCACGTTGTGCTTATGGCGATTTTATGATTGGGGAAACCAAGACCAATATGTATAAGAAGGTATCTGCTGCTGGTGTCGACTCCTTACAGCTTCTGAAGGCTATCGAAAATGTTTACGATTTTTCCGTTAAGGCCAATATATATAATTATAATACCAGGAAATTGACAACAACTTTATGCCAATATGATCCACCTTCAGCTGATGAAATTTCGTGCCTGGATATAGAGAGATACCCACTTGTTTTTATGCGAAAGGCATTGCAATCAACAACCGAAAGAACATACGCCAGTGATAACTCAGGCAAGCTGGTAGAAAAGATGCAGACCTATTCTTATATCAATGATTCAAATCGTGTTATGATCAGGGATGTGTCGGAAAACCAGAGTGGTGGAAAAGTGCAGTCAATGGCCTATACTTACCCGCTGGACCTTAAAGGAACGGGCGCGGTATATGACAGCATGATTAACAGAAATATGGTTGCCCCGATCATATCATTAACAAAGAAGGTAGGCACTGGGCAAATGAATCAGAAAACGGTATCTTATATGTTTACCAGGCCTGATAAGCAGATCATCGCTTTTCAAAACCTGAAAGAGCAGATCACTAATAGTCCGACAGAGGACCGGGTAAGCGTGATCTCTTATACATCTAAAGGAAATATACAAGAGAAGGCTAATGCCAATGACGTCCGTGAGGTATACCTGTGGGGTTATAATGAGCAATTTCCTGTAGCCAAGATTGTGGGTAGTACCTACGATACGGTGATGAAGTATATCGCTCCAGCTTATTTAACCAATACGGATAGTTATACTCCCGATCAGTTAAGGACAGCTTTAAATGGTATTCGTACGAGCCTGCCACAGGCTTTGGTGACCACTTTCACCTATACTCCTTTGTTTGGTATGACCAGTGAAACAGATCCATCTGGTAAAACGATCTATTACGAGTATGATGAAATGGGAAGACTGAAAGTGATCCGAGATCAGAATAAAAGCATCCTTAAACAATTCGATTACCAGTATCAATCCCTGTTGCGTTAATCCCCTTAATGAATGTAGCATGAAAAACATCCCTATTTTAAATAAAAAGCTGGTGGCTATTATGCTGTTGCTAGGTGCAGGAGTAATGGCGGGTGCACAAACTCCAACATCCACGGTGCGGCCGGCAGCCACGCCGGTAGCTGTACCAGCGGCGTATACTAATACTACTATCAACTACGTACGTACCTGGGAGCCGGCGGTAGCCACTACGGATACTGCCTATGTTACGGCTGCCGCACGTACGGTAGACCAGGTGCGGCAAACTACTCAATACTTTGATGGTCTTGGCAGGCCATTGCAAACAGTATCCAAAGCCATTACCCCGGGAGGAAAGGACCTGGTGGCACCGGTTATATACGATGCCCTTGGCAGGGAACAACAGAAGTACCTGCCTTATGTGGCTCCCGGAACCGCCGATGGGAAGTTTAAAACCGATCCGTTTAATGCACAAAACACTTTTTACTTATCCCAAACGCCGGGTGAAAAAGTGCATTACAGCAGTGTTGATTTCGAAGCCTCTCCTTTAAACCGGGTGCTGAAAACATATGCTCCTGGGGCCAGCTGGGCAAAGAACAATCCTGCTGGTGTAGAACGGGGTGGAAATAAGTACGTAGAGAACCAGTACCTGGTAAATGCTGCCAGTGACTCTGTAAGAATATGGGACTTCGCAAACGGCCAGGTAATACCTACCAGTGTCGCCGGCCGCGTATATGCCGCGGGCCAGTTATATAAGAATGTAGCGATCGATGAAGCTGGCAATCAGGTAGTGGAGTACAAAGACAAAGAAAACCGGATGGTGCTCAAGAAAGTACAATTATCTGCTACGCCTGGTACCGGGCATATGGGATGGTTGTGTACGTACTATGCTTATGATGACTTAGGCAACCTTCGTTTTGTGATTCCTCCCAAAGCAGTGGA
>NZ_VIWO01000005.1 GCF_007829335.1 Chitinophaga polysaccharea | reverse complement strand
TTTGTTTTTTTCATGAGCAATTTTTCATGTTTAAATTATGAATTATTGCCCGATTTCTCTACTTTTCAATGGCCCGATTTATTGGGGGGAGGTCAGGATCGATAAATAATCCAGTTAATTCCGAGCAAATTTATATATTTATTGAAATTGTTATAAAATACAATATTTTTTACCCCTTACATAGTATGTCAGAAATAATTAATTACAATCTTCCTCATAGTATTTTTAATTCAGGCGCAGGACTATCAAAAGATAATGTTGACGAGGTATGTGCATTTATATCTAACCTTTTGATAGATGAAACCAATTCAAATGGGTTGTCATTATATGATGACGAGTTACATGAGTTGCTGACCCGTACCGGATTTGAGAGTTATCTTGTTGCCGGAATAAAAAAAGAAATTCCTTTTGAAACGCTATCAAATATTTATGTATCTGTTTTTTTGAGAAATGAAATCATTAGTTGTAACACATTTTTAGAGTTATTAGCTGTTATTCGATCGAGTTCTGTTTATAATATAAAGAGATTTAATCATAGATATCTCGAGTTTTCTGGAGCCCTTTACTTTTTAAAGAACAAAAGACCTTCATGGAGTGATTTTTGCTCAGGATTTAGTTTTGATAATTGGCACGAGTTTGAGCTACTTGCTTCTATTCTTCCGGTGTCAAACTGCCAATATTCGGAATTTATTCAATGGATAACTAGAGCTGTTGATGTATATGGAGAAGATTTAGCATTTCATAGAATAGTCTTTCATGTTACACAGTGGATACAGCGTGACTCCGCTATTTCTACAGATTTTTTAAGCAATTTACATAATATTGCCAACGACCCCAAAGTTCAAATTATTTTACCAGGTGTGGTTTTCTCACTAAGAAAATGTTTTGATAGCGATTATCATTTTTTCTACAATAAGCTGAAAAGTGAAATAAACGTAGCAAATGCTTACCCAATATATTTTTCAATCGGAAATATTATTGATAGCGAAAAAGGCAAGATCGAGTTTTTTGATTTAATACTTCGGGAGTTTAACTCTGACAATCTTTTGTTGAAAGACCTGATAAGGCTTTGTGGACATTTTGTTATCTATAATTACGATATTTTTACTTTGGTTACAAAAAATGCTCTTGAGACGGAGGACATACAACTGATTTTGGCAATTGTAGAAATGCTTCAATCGTGGATAAATAAAGTACCTAAATCATGGATAAGAGATTTTGGAATAGTTGTATTTACGAAGAGTCAGGACGTGTTAAAGGACCCATTGGATGCTTTGCTTGTTAATATTTCAAAGAGTGACCCTGAGACTGCTTTTGAACTCTTGGAAATTCGTCATATGATAATGGCGGATATAAATTTGTTGGAAATGTCAATATCGTTTATGGCGCAGAAAGATGTTGATCTCTTTCGTAAACATATTTTAAAATGCCTGAATGCTGAAGATATTAGGTTACATCGATCTTTATTTGGGGTTAGTTCCATCACTAATATAAATAGTGATGTATATAAGATCTCTACAGATTTTTTTGTTGAATATGAATTGTCATCGAGGCTATATATGGCGTATAAAGTTGTAGGGTTTTGGTACAGTATGGAACCTCTTCAACAATTGATCGTTTCAGTTATTAAATCAGTCAGCTCCCCCAGTAAAGATTTGCAAGAACAATTTAAATTCATTCTATCCGAATATTTAGTTTACAACTATCGAAGTACCTTACAGATTTTAAAGGCTGAGTTACAAGATTCTAGTATAGGTGATTTTGCGAGAACGATGTTTTCCGACGTTATACACGAATACGATCTCTACTTCAACGATTTAAGAAGTGTTGAAATTGATAGAGAAATTAGACCGTCTAAACAAAATGTAAGATTGCATAATTTTTATTTGCAAAGGAGTTTTTCTGAATCTACGAAAAAGACTAGAGAACATATTTTCGAGTTTGGGAAGAGAGTTGTTATTAATGCAAATAACTGGGCGATAAGAAGGCCAAATGAACTTAAGCATGTTGTTACACCCCTATCAACTATTTCTGCCGGTGGAGAGTTCCCCTCTGGCGAGAAATTATTACCAATATATCAGGAACACCTAAGGTTGACATACCGTAAAATTAGTAAAAGTGAAATTAGTATTAACTGACTATATAGCTTCTTTGAAAGAAGATAAAGAACTTGACCAATTAATCCAAGATATACTTAGAGAGTATAATTACGAAATTGTTTTCTCACCCAAAAAAGGAGAGCGTCAATACGGCGTTGATATATACTCTGTTGGAAAGGATGAGGAAGATAATACGAAAAAGGTTGTCTTAGTTACGGTTAAGATGGGAAATTTGGATAGGAATAATTGGCAAGGCTCTAACCAGGCACTTCGTCCCTCGCTCGAGGAGATTATAGATGTGTTTGTTCGAAATAATATACTGCCGGAACATAGAGATTTGCCTATTAAAATTATAGTGGCATTGAACGGTAATATCGATCCAGCAATTCAGCAAAACTGGGTTGCTTTTGTAGAAAATAACTCACGTTTTGAATTTGAAATTTGGCATCTTGAAAAAATTGTTAACCTTGTTTTAGATAAATTAATTAATGAAAATATTTTTTCTGCGGAAGATAAAGTATTGATGCGGAAGATTATCGTTTTTTTATTTAATCCGGACTATGATTTTAAAGACCTCCATATTTTATTAGAGAATGTTTTCAGTAACATTAATACAGATGGAAGTGGCAAAAGGAATAACATTAAGCAGCTGAGGAAGGTTAATTTATTGTTTTCAATTATCGTGTCTTATTGTGAGAAAGAGAATGATTTAAGGTTGGCAATGATAGCATCTGAAATAGTTTACTTGAGAATTTGGAAGTTTGTGCATGAGAATGAATCGATCATAACCAAAGAATACTTTGAGGTGGTACTGAAGGGATTGAATAAACGCCTTGAGAATTCATTTAAATACCTGAAGGCGATATTGCCAGTGTGTAAAGTAAAAGATGGGCTAAGCAGAAAATCTATGGACTCTGTCAATTATTGCCTTATAGCTTATGAAGTAATGGGATTCATAGCATTGGCAGGATTGGAGTTGTTGCATATGTCGGGCATTTATAAAACTATGGATGTGGAAATTGCTCGAGCTTTTGAGGTGAATGCATTAGAATGTGCTTATGGAGTAATTGAATTATTAAATAACAATAGAATTGTTTTTTATCCGAGGATTGATGACCAGATTATAGAATTGAATTTAGTTTTTTTGCTTCTGTATGAATTTGATAAGAAGGAGGATATATCTGCTATCTTAGCGGAGCTTTGTGAAAACCTTGACATTGCAAAATCGGCCTGTGATATAGCTCCTCTATATAAAAGAAATTTGGATAAGATTTTTGAATTAGATTCGAATTCTAAAATTCGTAAAGATTATAATTATAATTCTTCATCGTTGATTGCTACTCTTGTAGAATGGGTTGTCGTTATTGACGACGAAAATTTATATAATAGATATCGAGAGCTTGTTGAATCAGCTTTTAAGGATATTGAACTCACGCTATGGTTTCCTAATAATGAAACTGAGACGGTTTTATATTCTAAATGTGCACTTCCCGAAACTGGATATTGTCTTTCGAATATAAAATTGTCTGAGTCATTTAGTGATTTCAAAGTCTTAACCTTGTCAGATTTTATTTATAACTCCGAAGAAATAGACTTTAGTTTCATGAAAAATGAATTTTGGACAATTGGCTTACTTGCGAGCCGTCATTATCGAACTTACGTCTTTCCCTCTTATTGGCGGCAATATTTCAAAAACTTCAGTGTTTTGGCGTTGAAGGGTGTGTTGTAGCAGTCCACGGGAATTTTGTCTGAAATGGAACCGCATGTAAAATGTTTATATTTATTGTGCAAGGCGCAAAGTGTTTTGTTTATTTTATTTTTAAATTGAGTATGTCCTTTTTTAGCTTGCTTAGAGGTCGTTTATAAAAATTTTCATCCTCATATTCTACGCCAAATATGATACGGTATACTTCTTTTTCTGTTAGTTTGGCGCCTAGCAATTTTCCTAGATCATTTAGATATCTTTTGTTGTACTTTCTTCTCAATAGATCCAAATCTGCTAGTTCGGACTGATGATGTTCATAAATTGCGGGTATTTGCATTGTTTTTAAAGTAGACTTAATTTTGGTATTCGTACTGTCAATAGTGACCTTAAAAGTATTTATAGATTTGTCGTATATAGATTGTAGCTGATAGTCACTCGTTATTTTTTTATCGACATAAGGATGAATGTTTTTACTCAAATCAAACGTGGCAAAATGTTTTACGGAGCTATTGCACGGCGAACAAGAAGGTATTAAATTGTAAAATGAAAGTGCCAGAAGCGGATATTGTGCTTGAGGAAACCAATGGTCTAGTGTTGGTCTAATAATCCTTTCCTTTTTTTCCGTAATAACCGTTGATGTATAGAGTCTGTTGCAATATACACAGGTTTCAATTTTTAAATTGGTACATAAATCATAAGCATTGTAAAGATTATTGTCTATAAACCAGTCATAGTTAAATATGTTTTTAATTCCATCTTGATCTTTGGGGGAAATTTTTTTTCTTGCCTTTAGATATAGGGTGTTGAATTGACTATTTAGTTTTAATAATTCATGTGGGCTGGATCCCGGTATCTTTTTAAAATCGATTTGTTTTAATATGGAAAATAAATAATTACTGATATTTGTCTTTTTCGTTTTGCTCTTACATATTTTACAATTGGTGTCACCACATATAGTGGTTGCACTTTTGCCAAATATTTTTCTATTAATGTAGCAGGTTATATAGCTTATGTGCGTTTTTTTTGCTAGCTGTATATGGGGTAATTGATCGTCAATGTATAGCATACTTATTGTAAGTCTTGGAGGTTAATGTTATTTTCTCTCATTAAGCGTAAGATATTTTGCTTAGCATTGGTACGGCTAGTCGATTCATCTTCAATATTATATGGGAATGCCGTACGATACATATTGCGGAGCTTTTCTTGTATTAATGGCTCGCCTATGATTTCAATGAGCTGGTATAAACGCTTTTGTTCGCTTTGGGGGTCTAAATTTTCCACTGTTTTATTGTTGTCCCAATAACCCATTTCCTTCAGTTTTTCTTTATAAGAAGCCAGCTCATTTTCTAATTTCTGTTGCAGAAAAGTAGGTTCATTGCTCGATATTTTTTTTGAGCTTATGGAAAGATCTTTAATTTCATTATCGACTTTAATATAGTTAAGTAAGTTGATGGCTATTTCTATTTGTTTTTGTGCGAATGCACCCATATATCCCTCTTCAAGGAAAAATTCATCCGCCAGTAAATCGTGTATGTTGGCTGCAAACGTGTTGTATCCGTTTTCGGAGTGCTCAGTTACGCCATTCTTTAGTTTGAGTATTTTTTGTTGGTGTATATCCGATAAGATAAATGGAGAATGTGTTGCAAACAATATATGGATGCCATACAGGTTATTGTCCAATTTGGATAATGATTCTAGGAGCTTTCTGATGAATGAACGTTGCATATTAGGATGGAAATATAGTTCTATTTCATCAAGCAATACTGTTACATAGTTATAATTATTTTTTCTATCAACAGAATCAATATTTCGGATATGGTATAGAATGCTACTTAATACGCTAAGGAGTTGATACTCGCCAGAACTAACTTTACTGAAACTGCTTTTATCGGGGTCATCTAAATAGAAATCCAGTTTGAAAATAGCAGGAGGTAAAAGTTCTGCTGTGGTCAAATTTTCTTTTTCCTCAGAGTTGATTAATGTGCTTATGATCTGTTGATAATCATCGAGCTCAATTTGCTTCTTTGATTTTATGGCGTCGCTTAGAAATTTTCGTAATGCTGGATATTTTAGGAAATAAACCGCTTGTTTGAATTTTAGGGTGATATGACTATGGTCGTTTTTGATATCCCCTAAAAGTTGTTGTAATCTGTTTTCTAATAAAATTTCCACTTCAGTATCCATACCTTCGATCGTAGAAGCAATATTGTATTCTATTAAATTATAGAGGCCCTCTTTATATTCCATTCTATAACGGTCGTATCGATTTACGATGGCCAGCAATTTATTAACTATATAATAGTTTAACTCTTCTTTGTAAGATTCGGTATGTGATGATTTTTCCGATAGAAAAAAGACATTGGCTACCTGATTCATAACAATCCTGATGATTTTAGGATCATCATAAGTTTGCTGTATGGCCTCTTTCCTTTTTTTAACATTTTTTCTTTTGTTATGAGTCACTGAAAAATATTTCAAATATTTTCCATTGTCTATGTATCTAAAACTTTGTTCTGGTATATCAGCATCATGTAGATCCAGGAGGTTCAACAGGAGGCGCATATTAAGTAAGGTCTTTTCGGTATTTATATCTATATCTCCAGCTGTTCTTTTGGGGTTGATGACAAGGGGGGCAATATATCCATCATTTTTGTGGGATAAAGGAGTTATCCAATCAGTTGAATGCTCACTGCTATTTAGTGCATAGTGAGAATAATTAACTAGTATAGTGTAAAAAAAGTCATTTTTTATCTTCTCTATCGGGATCGGAGTTTCATCTAACTCATAGACTATGGTTGAATCTTCGTAGTTGCCTCGTTTAAACCGGTAGGCATATATTTCAGTATCAAATATTATTTTATACAAAGTGTCGGTATGCCAATAGATTTCGAAATTTAATTTTTTGAGTGGTTTATTTTCTTTGCTATTCAAGTAACCCAGCTGTACTGATAAATTGTAAATACCCATCAATACTAAATCCAATAATGTACTTTTTCCTGAACCATTTTTGCCAACGATGGCAGTTATATTTACCCTTATATTTTCTAGATTATATAGAGTTTCTGCATGAACGGGCTTTTGGTGAAATTCTTGTAAGATTGATCGACTTTTTATGTCGGTATCTTTTGGTCTTATAGTGTGATCTAATGGATAATACTGATAGAAGGGAAGTATTTTATGAAGGGTTTTATTTCTAGCGAGTGTGCGCAAGCCTACAAATTTAAAAGTGTAGTCAATGATTTCTTTTTTTTGGGCAAAAGAATGTGTTTGGAAATTTTCTTTAAAAGTAAGAGGATCTCTATTAAAATAAAATGCCTCCGATGATAGCTTGATATAGTCTGTAATTTGATTATTGTTTAATAGAGCTCGATACGTCTCAAATGTTATAGGAGTGTGAAGGGGTATAAATCCCGTATATTCTAAATACTGCCTTGTATTTTTATCTAATGGTATGAATTCATTGCTGTTTATCCAGAATAGAAAAATAGTGAAGGAGGGTATTTCTATGCCGCGCCAGGCTATTGCATCATCCCATAACGAGGAGGTAAGTGCATTTTTCCCTTTCTCTATTATATCATTAAAGTATTCCCATATCTTCGTTTGCTCAAATTCTGGTCGTACATATTGCAGCTTTAAAGCCATTGGTGCAGGGCATCCTTTAAAATCGATGTTTTCCCAGGTTTTTTTTTGTGAAGTTAATAGTGTCCATACCGCATTGATAATTTCTTGGCGGATAGTCTCTTGTTGGCGACTTCTGCTGAAACTTGTAAATAGTTGTATAGGTTCCAAAGATGGCTTTGGAATTCGACTAACATTTGATAGCCAGGAGTTATTAGTTTTATAAATGTGAGAACGGTTGAGCAATTTAAAAAGCTCTTGTCCAGATAGGCTTTGATGCTTTCTGTAAAAGTCTTGTAACTGCAATGCCAGTTTTTGGTATACTTCATACCATGGCGTGATTGGGGGAGATTGCTGCATACGGCTATCGGGAGTCATATTTTGATTTGAGGTGCATAAAAATTCACTTGATAATTTCTGTGTAGGGAGTAGCCTATCATATGTGTGCTTGGAGCTCGATTAATACTTTAGAGAAAGGCTTCATTAGAATTCGTTGTTTATTTTTAACAAGTATAATGAATGCACACAATCTTTTTAAGCATATTTATATTATTAAAAATAATTTTTTTATTTAAATTGTATCTTATTGGTTGAGAAATGAAACAAAGGATTAAATGAGAAATTATTCCATTCTCATCTTTTTAGATTTAAGGAACTATTTCAGGCCCTAATTAACGTTCTTTTTTCCTTAAACTTAAAAAAATAATTTTGAGAATCTTTATTATTCATTACTGCACGCCTAGAAAATGATATAATTATTTGAAGTTCCTAAAAAATACTTGTATGCCGGAAGCTAATTAGCTGATCGAAGCGTAGAACTAAGCGGGTTCAATGGACTCACTCCGTCGTCAGTCGGCAAAAAGAGCGCCAGGCCCTCACTTGCCCCTTCCGCTGTGCTTCAGGGGCTGCGCTCGGCCCTGTCATCCTTTTTGCACTCCTTCCGCCTCCGTTCGGGCAGCTCCCGGTCTAGCTAAGGGCTGTTTTTACAATTGGTTGCCATTATGCCCGCTATCCCTCCGCTGCCCATTTTTGTCCGCCCCTGGTGAAAAAGTTACCATTGCGAGGAAACAAAAAAAGTTAACACAAACAGAACTGGGAGATAATGTTGGTACATCACGGGATATAATAGGAAAGTATGAACGCGATGAAACAAAGCCATCAATTGAAGTAGCAGCGAAAATTGCTGACGTCCTGGACTGCTCACTGGACTATTTAATAAAAGATATAAACCCCGAAGATGAACTTGCTAAGAAAATCGAACAACTTTCCCCAATCAACAAGGAATATGTAATGGCGGTGATTGAAGCCTTTGAAGCTAAGGAGAAACTACAGGGCAAAAGATAAAGGCCCCCGCTTGCGCGGAAGCCTTTACACCAAACAAATCCCAAAGGTAACCACACCTTAGCCGAAAACTATTTAACAGTAGACTAACTGCCTTCTTTTTGAACTGCTGCCTGACTCACTCCACTCATAACGGTGCCGGCGACAGCCAGATAACCGACTACTTTGATAATGATGGCAGGGATAGCCGGAATCCCCATCAGAGCGGCACTTATTGCAGTCAGGATCAAACCTGTATTGCGCACCTTACTAAAAAAAGGTGGTGTTGATGCGGCGAAACGTTGTATAAGTTTCATACACACTTTTTAGAAGTTAAAAGATCTGGCCATGACGGCCAGCTGATTATTACACTCCATCAGGCGCCGCCGGTATACCGGAAATACTCACCAAAGCAAGGGTATTGAATGCCCCGTTTTTAAGGCTATAGAGAGCCCCGTTAACCTGCTGATAGAATTCTACACCGAGAGCAAGAAACAGCGGTTTTGTGCTGTTTGCCGTCACATTTACGGACAGATTCATCACAGCAGTTGCGGTGGCATTGATGGCCAGTTCTGCACTTGCAGCATTGCCGTTGACAAAAATTTCGGCCTCGAAATCAATCTCCGCACCGGCAACCATAACTTTAAAATGGGTGGCACCACCTGGCGCCGCTACCATGTTAATAAGTATGAAGGCAGGGATATCAACTTTGAGTACACCGGTCGCCCTATCAATTGCCGCCGAATAAGGTGCAAACAGTGTACTGGCGAGCCGTGCGTTGATATTTAATTCAAACCCACTCAGGAGCTCCGCTTCACCATCTATAACATTGCGTTGACCGCGAACACTTTAGCATCGGCTTGAATTACTTTCAACATATCACGGGTTAACCGGGAAGCCAGATAACTATCACTGGCATTTAACAGCATTGCCCAGAAAGCCGTTCTTAGTAACTTGCCAGCTTTACCGGCCCTGCCAAATTCCGCTCCATTCTCCCGTGTACGGACAAGCGCGGCATCATTAGCAATACGATTTCCGTCCACACCGCCTTTCCCGCGAGCCAGGTGGCCTTATAAAAAGGTAATGTTGCCGATGGTCCCTTTCAAGGGGACGATTCCATTTTGTTTTGCCATTTGAAAACAATTTTAAGGAACAATAGGGGCTTTCACATAGCCAAGCCCGTTAGGCTCACATCTGCGCAGGATGCAGTAAATTTGCATTTAACCACACCAAACTAAGCCGGCATTTTAGCTCAACAAAATTTTCATTCCGATTATGCCGAATTCGTGCACTTTAATACCTAATCGCATAGTGATTTATGCAAAAGGCATCCGGAATATCATCGGCAGGAGTGAACGCACCGCAAGAAAGATGCTGCAGCTGATCCGCGAGGCCAAAGGTAAAAAGAGGGGTGATCTGGTGACGGTGCAAGAATTTTGCGGCTTTACAGGGTTGGGGGAGCAGGCCGTTTCAAAATTCCTAACATACTGATATTCTGGGGTAAACCTCTTGAGTTAGATAATATCGAGCAAATATTTGTTATACCTTCTTCTAAGAAATTGCAATAGGAAAGGGTTTTGATATAATTTTAAAAGGTCTATTCCTTTAAAAGATACGTTTATCTTTAAAAATAATCGGTTATTAAATAAATATAGCATGAACGATATTACCACTGCCCTTTCCATTTTTGAAGAAGCAAAGACTAGATTTCTTTCTTTGTACCAGGGAACAAATGAAGTAACACCACAACCGCTTTCTGAGGATGCAAGAAAACCATTTTGGCAATTTCAGGAGAAAATGACCGACTTGGTTGACGCACTTTTTACTTTACGTTTGCAAAAGAACTATCACTGTTGCTTTATAATTTATAGAGCAATTATGGAATATTGGCTTAAATATAGCTATCTAGTGATTAAGTATGCTCTTTTTGATGATATAGATGTTATAGAAAGATATTCGGTACACCTACGGGCGCACGATTATGGGGAACTGAATTTCAGGTTTGAAAAAGGAGAAGGGAATGAAGAACCAAAAGAGCGTATAAAGGAAAGGTTCTTTGCTAATCAAAACATCTCAGATCAATCAGTATTGAATAGAGCGGAGAAAGAGTTTGGATTTGCAACATTGTCCACAAAATTAACCGATCTTGTAAAAGACTTGCCAGGATATGGAGAAGGCGAAGAGTGGCATAAATATTACAGAACGCGGATAGTACATTTTTCAGTAACGTCTGCATATATTCACGGCGGCCCCATTGCAGTAATTGACTCAGACAAGCAATCGGATGAAAATAAAGAGCAAGTATTGGCAGAATACATTTACGAAGGAACATCAATGTGGCTCGATATGACTCTGAAGTTTTTCTTGTTTTATTGCAAATCAGAAAAAGAACGGATAGATCTCTCTGAGTTGGGAGGAACATATAAAGACAGACTTGAGGAGGTTTTAATAGATGGTATGAAGTAATATTGATGCTTCACGTCTTCACCCAATTTAAGTCGTATATACTTTGCCGTATGGATGGTAAGTAATATATTTTATCCTTGTTTGTGCTTATTTAGCAAGGGTTTTTGTACCTTTGTCGGGATATAAAGTTCTTTCAAACCTGATCAAAATAAGCTAATCCGGGAGGGAACAAAAAAGGTTACACTAACTTTTAAAACCCAGAAAAGCCGCGATTTATAAGGCATTGATATAGTCCCAAGGGGATCACAAAAGCGTGATACAATTCAAAAGAATGTATCACGCTTTTTTTTTAAAGGTATATCAGATCGCTATTTTTAAGATTTGTTAATCTTGTATTGTTAACTTCAGCTTAGAAAGTCCTATTCCTGCAAAGACGAATATTGCGTCTATGTTGAGCAAACAATTTTTAGAGGTAATTCAACTGATCAGAAATTCTCGTATTGCTGCTATAAGATCAGTTAATACAGAATTAATCAGCCTGTATTGGAATATTGGTGAATACATTAGTAGAAAGGTGAAATGTGCAGAGTGGGGACAATCCGTTGTTGATGAGTTAGCGGCGTATATACGAGGCAATGAGCCTGAACTTAAGGGATTCTCCGACAAGAATCTATGGCGTATGAAACAGTTTTATGAGGCATATGAATCTTCTCCGGAGCTTATGCCCTTGTTAAAAGAGGTCACCTGGACTAATAATCTAACTATTTTTAGTCGTGCTAAATCACAAGATGAACGTGAATTTTATCTCAAGCTATGTATTCAGGAAAAATATAGTACAAGAGAGTTGGATAGACAGATTAATAGCAGCATTTTTGAACGGACAGTAATCGGTAATTCAAAACTCTCAGCAGTGCTGAGAGAAATTCATCCTAATGTAACTAACAGGTTTAAAGATAGTTATATATTCGATTTTCTGAACCTTCAGGAGTCTTTTAACGAAAATGATCTGCAAAAAGGATTGATAAGACAAATGAAGAATTTTATTCTTGAATTAGGAAAGGATTTTTTATTTGTTGCTGAAGAATATAAGGTCCAGGTTGGGAACTATGATTTTTATATTGATCTATTATTTTATCACAGGGCATTGCAGTGTTTAGTGGCAATTGAGCTAAAGGCAGATAGATTTAAACCAGAGCATATGGGACAAATCAATTTATATCTGGAAGCATTGGATAGAGACGTTAAAAACGACAATGAAAATCCGAGTATTGGCATCTTACTCTGTAAAGATAAAGACAAAGAAGTAGTCGAATATACACTAAGTCGGTGCATGTCGCCAACGCTTATTGCGGAATATCAGACCAAGCTTCCCGATAAAAATATACTCCAGAAAAAGCTTCACGAGATTTTTGACATGTATTTGATAGCTTCGAATACTATATTGTCGCTCTCTTTTGGTATAATCAAATCATACTTTTTTGACAGGTAGCATATACATTTTTAGCATGATTCCTTCCGGGTCTTTATATTCCAATATGCACTCATCATTAGTTAATTTAATTACTTTCATTACTGCCTTTTCTTTTGTATCATTATCAATGACGGTCAGTATACTTTTGGTAGCATCATATTTCCAAATGCCATTTTGGATATATCCAGACTCAACTGATTTTACTTTGTTATCCTTATAGAATATCATTTTATCTCCTTTTTGTTCCGGAGCAGGCGGGAATTTTTTTCCTTTTTCTTCATAGGACTGTAGCTTCCATTCTTTACAAATTAACTCGTCAAAGTTTTTATTAATCTTTTCTTGACCTTTATTAATCTTACTTATAAAAAGTAGGGCAGTAAGAATAATCCCTAAAAGAGGTAATTTTTTCATTTTTCCTTTATTTTTAAAATATATGCCCGGATCTGCAATATTTCCAGGATACAGGTCCGGTGGAACTACTTCTAATGCCAATTACCAAGTAAATTGTCAATGGTAATCTATGTTGTTTTTGAAATAATATAGTTATTTTTTATCAGAGCTAAGTAGCGAGCGTAATTCGGCTCTTCTGTTTACATTAGTAGTATATTATGTTGCTAAAAACCACGAAAAAAAATCTTTTTAATGGATTCTTTTTTTATTAAAGATGTGACCTTTTATCTGACTATTATATTTAACTTGTTTTTTATACCGTATGCAAAATCAAAGGCAATGACGAGCGATGTGCTAATAAAAGTACTGAAAACATATCATTTGAACAATAGTATCGATCACTATAAAGGATTTATTCCAATAGGGCAAGTGGGAGAGTGTATGACTACTGTTTTAAATTTCTTCCCTTTTAATTGACTATTTGTTAATTCAGGAAAAGCTACCATCTGGCATTGAAGATATAGGAGTATCAGTACTTGATGGCAATATAGCTGGTGTTTATTTTCTTTTAAAGGATACCAGTACTATTTTATCAACTCTTGAAGCCGAATATGGCCCACATGACACCAAGTTCACAGGCATCGGTGACGGTTATGGATATAATTGGAAAAGAAATCCATGTTTGATATGCACAAATACTACAACTCCTTATACAAGTCAGGATAAAAGAGCTGTTATATCACTATACATTTGCGATAAAATGAAGCAAATTACTGTTAAATCGATATCTAAGTACATAAAGGATTAGTTTTAAACAGAGAAATCCAATATACTGAACTCCCTGGCTATTGTATGAAATGTAAAGAAAGGTTGGTTTTTTACAATAATATTCCTCCTGGTATTAATTCAGGATGTTAATTCACACGCAATGAATAATAGTAATGTATTGGAGGTACTTAAGACCTATCATCTGGGAGACAGCATTGGTAATTATAAAGGATTTGCTCCTATTAAAGATGTTGAAAAGAAACTAGATGTCAGCTTTTCCTTTTTTCCTTTTAAAATAGACTATTTGTTGGAACAGGATCAGCTTCCAGTGGGTATCGATCACCTGGGTATTTCGGTGCTGAATAATACTATAGCCGGTGTATATTTTCTATTAACAGATACAAGCTCAATTTTACCGACATTGGAAGGGCAGTATGGACCATATGATGTTAAGTTTACCGGAATAGAGGGATACGGATACAATTGGAAAAAAGGCCCTTGTATTGAATATTCAAACACTTTTTTCCCATATACAACTGACAATAAAAGGACTGTTATATCTATATATGCTTGTGATCAATTTAAACAAATTGTTGTTGAATCCTTTTCTAAGTACCTAGAAGATTAGCTATAAAAAGGAGGAATCGAATACACTTGCGCCTTTAAAACAACAGCAATATATCTGCGGAGGTTTCCAATATTAAGAGGCGATCTAATTTTGTTTGGTCTGCGCTGCCGCGGGGCTTGCACCCTGTTCCATGATGATTTTTACAGCGTTGGTCCGTTGCTGGAGCGTTATAGAAAAATCATCCTTGACAGAGCGCTTTTTTTCTAATCCTCTTTCAAGAATTTAAAATTGTGATCCAGTAAGTGCTTGGAATGAACGTTTAAACCCTTTTGCAATTTCAAGAAAGGTCGTAAGCGTAAAATTTTCTCCCCATTTTCGATATTACTGATATCTCACTCCCGCTTTTTTAACAGTTCTTCATACACGGGCTCCTCCGGCGTAGAAATTTTTATTCCGGCTTTCTCAAATTCCTGGGTTAATCTTTTATCGAAACCTGCGATGTACGATGCAAATGACAAAGAATCTTTTACTTCGGGAATTGTTTTAAAAGGAAGACGCGATTCTTTAAATCTATACAAAGTGGCTTCGGTACTGTCGTTGCCTTCAAAAAGTACTGAGTCACCATAGTAGGTAATCTTAGCCGCGTATTGATTTGTAAGGTATTTCAAAGAATCATTTTCTATTTTGTAAGGAAGATCGAACCGGCCAACTTTCTGATTATAAAAAACTATGTATTGCGAATCAATATCAAATTCGCTATATCCATTTGCTATTGAAAATCTATGCCATTTTCCGATTAGAATTTTTTTATTCCCTTCAATGTTTTTAGGATTCGGTGAATGGCAGGCAGAAAGAGCAAAAATGAAAAATACAAGAAAATAAGGTATCGATCTCATCATAGCTAATTGTTAAATAATATTAAAGAGACATTCTTAATCCGGGCAAGTGATAGGAAGTACCCGCACTAAATACTGCCTGGCAGGAATCCAGGCAGTATTTGTCTGTTATTAATTTAAACCAGCGCTTATTGCATCCAAATCGTGCAGTTAATATTGCCATTAGTATTAGAGCCCCAGGTCTCTGAAACCATAATAGCCGGAATATTTAACTGACCAAGCGTATATCCTAAACTACTCCACTTGTTATAGTGGTTGGCAAAAGTAATGACGCGGTTTTGCCCGGTAGTAACTTTTGTAACCCTGGAGCTGTAAATCTGTCTGAAGCCATCACCCCCATCGATATTTTTACCTGTCACCCAGCGGGTCCATACGTTATAACCGGCACCATCGCTTTCAAATGTCCCTAAATAAGTGCCGGTATGCGGTGATACTGCACCCCATGTTTCATTCACATAATACTCATAGTATGGGTTTCTGCTCCATCCATACCAGCCAAAAGTACCACCGCCAGAATTTGAATAAGTACCCAGATTATATCCTATTTTGTAGGATGCCGAGCCTACCGGATAGCCTTTGCCGCAGGTAAAATTGCCGTTAAATCCGTTCCAGTTAACGCTGTAATTTCCGCCGGCGCCATTTGCGTAATTAACGGTACCGGTAGCACCATCACTTTTCCAAAGTGACCAGAAGAAGCCGTTATGTGTACCCGATTGGTAGAATTGGGCCGCAACTTCAGCTTTGGAAAGACCCTCAATACCAACTGCCCCGGGCTGGGTCTTTGCCTCTTTTTTACAGCTTGTTAAAATTGTAGCGCCTGCAAATGCAACGATTGCAGCAGCGCCAAAAGTAACCTTCCTGGTTACTCTTGTGAGTGAGGTTTGTTTTTTCATATCGTGGTTATTTGGTTAGAGCAGCAAAAGAAGCATATTTAAAAATGGAACAATGCTAATAATCACCAAATTTGTTACACAAATGTTCATACGCCGGCCAGGAACAGGCCACCACCAGGGACCTGGTTACAGGAATTTCCTGATCTTGCCCACCCGCAGATCCTCTTTTCAATATTTCCTTTTCATAAAACTGTTTATGGATAACATAAAAAATATGTCTCCCCGTTTTGAAGGTTGTATCAAAGTTTTCTTTATTTTAGGGAGGAATACTACTTTTCTTCAATTTGAGCGTATGATGGATATTGTATTACAGTAATTACCACCCAGGTAATTACATTTTCAGCTGATAATTCTATTCATGGCTTCTGCGCTTTCAGCAGTAGAAGTATCTTCTATTTATTTAATTCTATCAGTAATGCACAAATACAATTATACTATCAGGAGGGAAGAGCCTTCTGACATCAACGCTATCGACCAGGTAACAAAAACTGCGTTTGCCTCAGCTGCATATAGCAGTGGAACGGAATCATTCATCATAAAAGCCCTGCGCGCAAATGGTCGGCTGACCATTTCTCTGGTAGCAGAGGAGGAGGGAGTATTGATAGGACATATCGCTATATCGCGGGTATCCATTTCTTCAGGAAGTGAAGGCTGGTTCGGACTGGGACCTGTATCCGTGATCCCTTCCAGGCAAGGGTCTGGCGTGGGTTCTGGCCTGATCAGGGCCGCCATTGACGCATTGCGCGAGTTGCACGCAGCCGGCTGCGTGGTGCTGGGCGAACCTTCCTATTATGGCCGGTTCGGATTCAGGAGTGATGCCCGTTTGCAGTACCTGCATGCTCCTGCGGAGTATTTCCAGGTACAGTCATTTACAGGAGATATACCAGAGGGGACTGTGGAATACGATGATAGTTTCAATGTCACCAGCTGAGATTAATCAGATGTAATAAAAAAGGCTGCCTCAACAGGATTGAGCAGCCTTTTTTGCAGTTGACATAGTAAGACAAGAGTGATTTAATTGTAAGAGCTACGCATTGCGTAGCCCTTTTGGGCTCAAATGCCCCCGGCATGGATTTTAAATTAGCATAATTATTATTTGTCCCGTCTTAACGAAAGATTACGGGAAAGAGCCTGCTTAAACACTTTACGCAATTCCTTAGCCGTAACAAATTGCCATTCAAATAATCTACTTTTAAAAAATAAGGGAAGAATTCTTTTTTCTTTATTATGTCTTAAAAGTGTATACCACTTTTTGTAGAGTATTTCATTGAATACCTGGATGGGATAATTCCCGGATGTAGCGTTGCCCTGCTTTAAGGCCTCAAAAACGGGTAGAAATTCTTTTGAGCTCCGGGATGAAAACCGGTAACAGGAGTAATCATGGTGAATCCGTATTAAATTTTCATCTTTGGGAATACCCAGGTTGGTATGGATGTTTTCGATGATGCGGAGCTCTGCGTTGAGTATTCTCTCATGCTGCACTTTTGAAATGTTATTTCCGTGAAGGCGGTAGTAGACAAGAACCTCGTTAAGGTTGGCTACCGGATGACGTAAAGAGATCCTGTAAGAAAGATCATAATCCTCCGCGGGAGAATAATCTCTATATCCACCTGCTTCGAGCATGGCTGATCTTTTGATCATTAAGGTCGAATTGATAAAGGTGTTATGAAATATCAATTCGGGAGATATGTTATCGCCGGCTACCACATTTAAGTTACCGGTTTGTTCGCCGGATTCATCTATAGCGATGGCTTGTCCGCCACATATGGCGATGTCAGGATGGGACGCTAAAAAACTGATTTGCGCTTTAAGACGATCAGGCAGGGCTATATCATCACAGTCCAGGATGGCAATGTATTGCCCTTTTGCCTCTTCAATTCCACGGTTGCGGGTGAAGGTAAGCCCTTTATTGCCATCATTGTGAACTAAACGGATGCGGGGATCCGTGAATTTATGAATGATGTCGAGTGTACGATCTGTAGAGCCGTCATTAATAATTAATAGCTCAAAATTAGTAAAGCGCTGACTGAGGACACTCTGTATGGCCTTTTCAATATAGGCTTCGCCGTTATAGGCGGCCATAAAAACAGTAACTAAGGGATTGTTTATATTTATATCCATGTAGATCGTAGTATTGACCTGGGTAGATCCTTTTCGCGGTATTTACCCTGCTGTTGCCGGTTTAGTGGTCGAAGGTAGCTTCATTTTTGATACCTGCGCATATTTTTTTTCAACTGGAAAACGCTCCTACCTTCTATAGATGAATCCTTCTTTCGACTCCATGCCAATAAAAAACAATTCAAAGGAGGGATGAAGTTTCGGTAAATTATATAATTGCCGGACTGCATATGGCAGCATCTCCTGCTGAAGAGGAAAAATCTCATACCAGCATTTTCTTTGGGTGTAAAATTCGAAATTCTTTGGGATCGAGATGTTTTTCACCGTGGCAATACGGGGGAAAGCATATTTATCCGGCTCGTCGTAATTGCGGGGTATGTTATTAATATCTGGTATACGATCTCTTTTTGGTAATTTCCCTTGCTCTGATTTTAATCGGTACCGCTTCTCCAAAGCTGCAAATAAATTATGCCTGTATTGATCACTGGTCTCAGCATCGTCGAAAGAGATGGTTGTTGCTAAATCATAGATGTTGGTGGCAATACAGCAGGTATATAATTCCACAGCGTTACATTCGCTGATCTTCTGAAATCCAAGATCAATCACCTTTTTCAGTTCCGTTACATAACGCTCTTTATCGAATTGCGCCAGATAGGGTATGATCTCTTCGGGATACAAACGACCGTTAAATAATTGCATTAGTCAGGATTTTTAAATCATCTTTTCCTGCAAAATAAAAAAAGAGGACCATAGTCCTCTTTTTTTAAACTTTATAGTACTGTTCCCAGCCTTTCCTTGGAGGAGGGCCTATCAGCAATTCATTAGCATGTTTATTATTCGTGATGATCTTCTTTTCCCGATCGAACTGTAATTTCTCTCCTGTCCACTGTGCCAGTACACCGAGACAGAATACCTGGCTGAGCGGGCCTGCAATCGCGAATGGTGATCGTGTTTGCTCCTCGCCTTTACAAGCCAACAGGAAGTTCTTAAAGTGGTTAGATGGACTTGCCGGTACTACTGGCAGTTTACCAGCCATTTCTTTCGCTTTTTCCTCCGGAATGATAGAGAGGGTACTACCATGTGAGCCTCCTTTAAACGTGAGATCCTTACTGTAGATAATCTTACCGGGATTCAGTTTAGCTGGTGTGATAGGACCATTGCTGGGAGGTGGAATATTAGGATCGAGTCCTGATACACCGTATCCGGCAGGAATGGGAGGGAGGTTATCCACACCATCGTACCAGGTGATATCCAGTGCGGGCATATTTCCTCTTTGAGGGAATTTGAATGCCAGCGTGGTAGACATGGGGTAGAAGAAGTTGTTATGGCCCGTGAGCTTGACTGGATCCACTTCATATGGCAAGCCAAGATCGAGGAATTGGTGGGCGGTATCGATAATATGTGCGCCCCAGTCGCCCAGTGCACCCATCCCGAAGTCGAACCAGCAGCGCCATTGGCCGTTTACGAAATCCTTGTTATAAGAATGTCCTTGCGTGGCCATCTGCCAGATATTCCAGTCGAGGGTAGCAGGCGCCTGTTCTGCAGGAGGGAAAGCCGTGATATTGGGGTTCCAGCCATGCCAGCGCCGTGGAGAGTTCATATGGGCAGTAATGGCTGTTACATCTTTGATGATACCAGCTTCTGTCCATGCTTTAAACTGGAAGTAATTGGCTTCAGAATGCCCCTGGTTGCCCATTTGTGTCACCACTTTCGGATGCTTCCGGGCAGCTTTCATCATCAGTTCCACCTCGTTGAAGGTGCGCGCCATCGGTTTCTCTACGTATACATGTTTGCCTAGGCCTATGGCCATCATCGTGATCGGGAAATGCGCGAAGTCGGGTACACCGATGGACACAGCGTCAATCTGGTTGCCCATTTTATCGAACATCTGGCGGAAATCCTGGAAACGGGGCACGTTAGGGAACATTTTCATTACCTCCAGGGTATGCGGTGCGCCCATGTCTACGTCGCAGAGGGCTACAATGTTTGCCAAGCCAGTCTTGTAGAGTTCCCGGGCGATCTCTCCACCCCTGTTGCCTATACCGATGAAGGCAAGGTTTACTTTTTCATTGGGCCCGATTTTGCGGGTATAGGGCTTCGCGGCAGCCATCAGCAGACCTGGCGTAGCGGTGGCGAGGGTAGCCAGCGCCGCCTGTTTGAGGAAGCTCCTTCTTGAGTTGTTGTGATTCATTGCGTGGTTGTTAATTGCCTCTCCAAGATATGAAAAATGGTTTTGCAATCGAAAGCATTATCAAAAAAAGATCGAAATCTTTACATAAATGGTAAAATAATGGAGAATGTGGAGAGGTTGGTCCAGGCAATTTGGATGGATATGCAGCGTTCTTAATACCTGTAAACTAACAGGGAAAAGAATATCTTTCAGCATAAACACATGGGCCATATGAATCATCATTGCAAAATTTTTATTGCCATAGATATCTCTTATAATTTGTTGCATGAAAAATAATGACGGCAGGTTGTCACATTTGCACCTCAGGTGGTGTCTTGATGTTGAACAAAAAAATTAAGGAGGACCTTCATTATGGCATTACGTATTTCAAAAGCAACGCTCCCCGCGGAGCTAACAGAAAGCATGATTAAGCAGTTTGGCGCCGTTCCTGAACCAGTTGAAGTTGTATGGCACAATCCCTCTGTGGCCACCACCATCCTTGAGCTGGGTGGCAGGGCGGCCGGGTGGAATGCATGTGACGGGCATCTTAAATCGTTTGCGCACATGGCTGTTGCGGCAATGGTTGGCTGCAGTTGGTGCCTCGACATCGGCTATTTTCAGGCACAGCATAAGGGTTTAGACCTGGCTAAGGCCAGCCAGGTGCCACGCTGGCGGGAGTCGACCGTGTTTACGCCGCTGGAGCGGGACGTGATGGAGTATGCAGAGGCTATGACCACCACGCCAATCACCGTCACCGATGAAATGTCGGCCAGTTTGCTGGAACAACTGGGACCCGCCGCATTGGTGGAGCTGACAGCACTCATCGGCTTTGCTAACCTTTCGACCAGGGTCAACACGGCGCATGGCATCAAATCACAGGGATACTCCGATGCCTGCGAAATTCCATTAACCAAACGTACCGGGAAGTCCGGCGTAGTATTGAAATGATAGAACAAGACCCATTTATTTCCCACCGGAACCTGCTATTCACGGTAGCTTACGAGATGCTCGGTTCGGCAACGGATGCAGAAGACATACTGCAGGAGGCTTGGCTCCGGTGGGCCGATATTGATCAATCGCAGGTACGTAATCCACGTGCCTACCTTATCCGGATGGTGACGCGGCAGGTGCTCAACTGGAAGCGGACGTTGTCGCGTCGCCGTGAGGAATATGTTGGCGAGTGGCTACCAGAGCCATTGCTGACCAACCCTCATGTAGCGGAGGACCTGGAGTTGTCGGAAAGTATTTCGATCGCTATGTTGATTGTACTGGAAACACTTGGGCCAACAGAACGAGCGGTATTCGTGCTTCGCGAAGTTTTCAACACGCCATATGATGAGATCTCCGAAATAATCGGCAAGCCTGCGGCTACCGTCCGGCAGATTGCACGGCGGGCGCGTGAGCATGTTGCGGCCAGACGTCAGCGGGAGCCGGTAAGCCGCTCCGCGCAGCAAGCGGTGGTGGAGCGTTTCCTGGCAGCGTTGCGAACGGGGGAGTTGCAACCACTGATGGCGGTTCTCGCGCCAGATGTTACACTGATTGCCGATGGCGGCGGATTGGTAGCTGCTGCCCGCATTCCGGTTTACGGGATTGAGCTGGTAGCGAATTTACTGGCACGCCCGAACCGGACGATTACTGCAAATACCTTATGGCTGAATGGTCAGCCAGGAGGTTTTATCGAAAGCGATGGCGCTATAGCCGCAGTAAGTTTCGTTGTGGAAAATGAACGCATCGTCCGTATTTATGCGATCGCCAATCCACAAAAGCTTACGAGACTGGATAAGCCAGTTGAACTCGCGAGGTAAGTGTCGTCAGGGACTTATTGCTATCTGCTTTTGTAGTCAGTGCTATTCAGATTGAATGGTGAACTTACGCCCGGTAAGTCTTTGCGATAACTCCCTTCGGAAAAACCTTTACCTCGTCCAACTTCAGGTAGAGCGGCATTTGCGCACTTCCGAAGATGGGAAGTCCCGAACCCAATGCAACAGGATGAATGGCCAGGTGGTACTCATCAACGAGGCCTGTGGCAATAAGGCTCTGCATAAATCCCGCGCCGCCAATAGCTACGATCGGTTTCCCCGGCTCAGCTTTAAGTTCCTTGATCCCTGCTGCAAGATCGCCATCGAAAACCCGCGCCCCGGCCCAGGAAGCCACGGCAGGCGACTGTTCCAGCCCGGAATCGATACCTTTAAATCCTTTTTGGGTAAACACAGCCTTGGGAATCTCGTTCATGGGTGCAGCAAAAGGCCCGGTCGCAGCAGGCCAGTAAGGGGCCAACGTTTCAAACGTCTTCCTGCCCATGATGATCAACCCGGCTTGACGGATTTGATCGACACTCCAGGCCGCCGACTCCTCATCTCCGGTTTTGAATACCCAATCTTTCCCGCCATCTGCGGCGCTTACAAAACCATCAATAGAAACCGACATTTTCACGATTAATTTTCGCATAGCTAAGTGATTTGTATCACAAATGTAACCGAGTCTTTCTTCAGGCAACGGGGGCTAAAGCGACAATCTCAAGGGGCAATTGCGACTTGGTTTGTTTTATACCGGCAACTGTTGCTCTTATGATGGGCAGGGGAACAATAATGTGTCCGTTTAAAAATACCTGGACTATCTTTTTAATAAAAAACTGGACCATATTAATGGTCCAGTTAAAAAGTAGTTTTGCTATTCATTCAATATAATTTATGGCAATGGAATACAAAATTAGAAAAGTAGGTTTGGAACACTTAAATGATGCTGCGGAATTATTCAACCTGTACCGGGTTTTCTACCGCCAGGCCGATGATTATGAAAAATGTAAGCAGTTCATACGGGAAAGACTGGACAACGAGCAATCCAATATTTTCCTGGTTTATGTAGAAGATAAAGCGGTGGGATTTGTGCAGCTGTACAAGATGTACCATTACATTAAACTGGCAAAGCAGTGGTTATTGAGTGATTTGTTTGTTCATCCTGACTACAGGGGGAAAGGGTTATCTGTTGCCCTGATAGATCGCAGCAAGCAATGGTGCAACGAAACGGAAGCTTGCGGTTTGATGCTCGAAACGGAAAAGACAAATGATATCGGTAATAAACTCTACCCTCGCTGTGGATTTGAATATGATGGGCAGCATAATTATTACTATTGGTGGAAATAAAACAGAGTGGCGAAACGCTGTCGTTTCGCCACTCTTACGCCATAAGTCGGTTAGTGTTTGAAATAAACCAACAACAGCAAATAGCATTTGCGCTGTTTTTATTAATAGTGAAAATAATTTATATGATTCCGTAATACCCCGAAATAAAATTTGGATGATTGGAGTTTAATATTGTTATATTTAACATTGTATTCACAAACCGATGTTACTTTTGGCGGCTCATGACTGCTAATCATACAGATGATTTACAACTACTTGCCCGCATAAAAGTGGGTGAATCGCGGGCATTTGATCTGTTGTTCGTGAAGTATTATCCCAACTTGTTGCACTTTAGCAGGTCACTATTGCCTTATCCGAGTGATGAGGCGGAAGATGTTGTATTGGAAGTATTCCACCAGTTTTGGCGAAACAGGGATACCATCAACATCCATTCCTCACTTTCCGCCTTTCTATACGTTTCCGTTAAAAACCGCATATACGATTATCGCCGTAAACTAAAGCTCAATACACCCCTGGAAGATATTCACGGCGATACCATGGTCAGCCAGGAAGGCCCGGACCACACCTTAAATTATAAAGAGGCAGCCGAAAATATTGAGAAGCTCATCAGACTGCTCCCTGAACGGATGCAGCTGATCTTCCGGATGAACCGGGAAGATGAACTCAGCTACCAGGAAATTGCGGACCTGTTAGATATCTCCATTAACTCCGTCAAAACCCAGATGTACCGCGCCATTAAATTCTTAAAAGAAACCTACCGATTCGACAGCTCCGTTGTCTAAAAAAATATTTTTTTTCGTTGTCATGATTTGTAATTGTTCTTACGTCTTATAGTAAAAGGACGTATAAATTGAGAGAACAAGAACTTTACCTGTTGGTCACCAGGTACCTATCGGGGCAGACCAGCGACGCGGAGAATGCCTGGCTGATGGATTGGATGACGGCGGATAAACGTCACCAGCAAGACTTCGACGAAATAAAGAGGGTGTGGCAGGAGCATCAGCGCACTACCGACGAACAGGTGGGGCAGGCATTATCTGTTTTGCGGGCGAGGATTGCAGCTGATGAAGAACGTCCTGCGCCGGTTAAATCCAAACGGGTACAATTATATTGGTTTGCAGCAGCAGCCGGCATAATGGGTATGGTACTTACTACCTGGTACCTCTTTACCCCTAAACCTACCAACCAGTTACTTTCTCTAAAAGTTATTACACGCCCGGGTGAGAAAAAGACCATTGTGCTGGAAGACAGCACCAGGGTGGTATTAGGACCCGAAAGTGAACTTTCCTATCCTGCGGCTTTTGCTAAAGACAACAGAACCGTATCAGTAAAAGGACAGGCCTACTTTGAGGTAAGCCAGGCGCCTCATCAGCCGTTTGTAGTAAAAACTTCCCTGTTATCTGTGCAGGTATTGGGTACCCATTTCAATGTACAGGCAGATCCGAAAGCACCCGCCAATACCGTGGCTTTGCTGGAAGGTGCGGTTAAAGTAAAATTGAAAGGAACCAAAACTTACCTGCTCAAGCCGGGGCAGGAGATCTCTGTAGATCGTCAAACCAATCAAATAGCCTTAAATCCACTGGACTCCACGTCGGTATTGGGATGGCAGCAGAATGTGCTGATATTTAAAAATGAAGAATTCGGCAGCGCCGCTGCCAGGATAGAAAAAATGTACGGTGTAAAGATTGTCTTTAATAATGGAGCAGCAGCAGCAACACATCTCTATGCACAATTTAAAAATGAACCGCTGGATGCTGTCATGGAGACCATCTGTACCTCTGGTGTGCTGACCTACCGTCAACAGGGCGACACTATTTATGTAAATATGAAGAAAGGAACTAAATAAAAGAGCCGGTATCTACGAAATGCCGGTGATCGCTGTCAAATTGTTGGAATGTACTTGTATCTGGCGCAGGCCAATTGAATTTAACTACCACCTAAACAACTAAAACTATTGCAACATGAAGACGATGTAAGTCGCTACCAGCGTATGAGTTAAAAAGAAACCGGCATCTACGAAATGCCGGTCGGATCGCTATTAAATTGTTGGAATCTAATTAACGAATTTGCTAATTTATGAAAAAAAAGAGTTATCCTGTATCTCTGATTTTACGTCTTTGCAGACTTTTAACAGTTATTGTACTTTTTTTATGTACCCGGCAGGCATGGGCTGCAAACAGGGTAGGGAATTTGCAGGACCTGTCAAAAGTAAAATGCTCACTGGCTGCGGTGAATATGCCACTCAGCGACGTATTTGATATACTGCAAAAACAAACTGAATTTAATTTTATCTGTGTAGACAATACCAGGCTGCTGACAAGAAAAGTTAACCTGGTGAAACGCGATAAAAGCCTTGCCATCATCCTCGATGAAATTGGCCAGGAGCTAAGCTTCTCCTACCGCCTTTCCGGACATCAAATCATTATTGAACCTTTACGCACCCCTGCCGCAGCAGCGCCTGCACCTGTGCCTGCGCCCCGCCTGGTAAAAGGGCATGTAACAGACGCAAAGAAGGTAGGCCTTCCCGGCGTATCGGTGCTCATTAAAGGTACCCACACAGGTACGATCACCAGCCAGGAAGGCGACTTCTCCATCAAAGCCAATACCGGCGACATACTCGTTTTCAGCTTTATAGGCTTCCTGGTAAAGGAAGTACCCGTAGGTGATGGTGATAAGTACGACGTACAATTGGAAGAAAATTCCAAAGGCTTATCAGAAGTGGTAGTAACGGCTTTGGGTGTAAAGAAGGAGAAAACCAAACTCGGCTACGCGGTGCAGGAAGTACAGGGCGAAAGCCTGGTGAAAGCACGGGAACCCAACCTGGTAAACTCCCTTACCGGTAGGGTAGCAGGTTTGAATATCAAGAACTCCACTGATTTATTCCAGGACCCGGGCATATCATTACGCGGCCGTAAGCCATTGATCGTGATCGACGGGGTGCCCGACCAGACAGCCGATTTCTATAAAGTAAATGCCGACGACGTAGAAAGTATGACCGTTCTGAAAGGCGCCAGTGCTTCCGCATTGTATGGATCTATTGGCCAGAACGGCGCCATCATGATTACTACCAAACGCGGTAAAGGCAAAACATTAAGCGTAGAGATCAATTCCTCCACACAACTGCAACCCAGCTTTATCCGTATCCCTAACGTACAAACCGTTTACGGTGCAGGCTTTAAAGGAAAATATACGTATGTGGACGGATCCGGTGGCGGACCTGAAGGTTCGGGCTGGATCTGGGGACCTAAGCTTGATCAGCGCGATCCCAGCACACCAAGCGGCTATTTCGAAACCCCGCAATTCAATAGTCCTATTGATACGGCCACCGGTAAACGTATTCCGCTGCCATTCATCTCCCGTGGTAAAAATAACGTGAAGGACTTCTTCAATACCGGCGTGGTGGCGAGTAACACCATCAGCATCATGCAAAGCTCCGACAAAGGATCTTTCCGCGCCTCTGCTTCTCATATCTATCAAAAGGGTATTGTACCTAATACCGGTTTGAATAACAGTTCATTTACAGTAGCCGGTAACTACAAATTATCAGATGCATTAACCATGGATGCCCGGCTGAGTTATAATAAGCAGTATACCGACAACTTCCCTGAAACCGGCTATGGTCCTACCAACTACCTCTATAATCTCGTATTATGGACCGGCGCCGATGTAAGTGTAAAAGACCTGCGCAACTATTGGGTACCCGGTAAAGAGGGCATTCAGCAACGTAACTACAACAACTCCTACTACAACAACCCTTATTTCCAGGCATATGAATACCTGCGTGGATACAATAAGGATAATACTTTCGGCTCCCTGAACCTCTCGTATAAGATCAGCCCTGAATTTTCAGTGCAGTTCAGGAATGGTATCAATACGTATGGCCTTAACCGTACCTATAAGGAGCCCAAGAGTTATATCGGCTATGGCAACAAGTCGAGGGGCCAGTTTACCGTGGCAACACAAAACTATTTCGACATTGCTTCTGACCTAATTGGCGACTATAACCATACCTTCTCCAGCAAATTCAAGATCCATGCACAACTTGGCGGATCGAACTATTATCGTAACTACAAGTGGGGAGATGCCAACACAGATGGTTTAACGGTTCCGGGTTTCTATAGTTTAAGCAATTCTGCCAACCCCGTACAGGCCGAGAATTTTGTGGAAGAGAGAAGGACCAGCAGTGCATATGGGGTGATCGACCTCGAATTCCTGAACGCGATCTACCTTTCTGCTACCGGAAGAAATGACATCATCTCCACTTTGCCAACAGAAAACAATAGCTTTTTCTATCCATCTGTCAGCGCCGCGGTAGTCATTTCTCAACTCACTAAGTTGCCGTCATGGGTTACTTTTCTGAAGGTGAGAAGTTCCTGGTCAAGAGTATCCAGCGCTACGCTGAACGATAACAGTTATACTTATAGCTACCTGCCTTCTTTCAATAAAGGTACTATCTGGAATAACATACCCTCTTTAACTTATGGAAACGCTTTGCTGAACAAAAAGTTGATTCCGCAAACCTCGGACAGCTGGGAAGCCGGCGTGGATGCAAAGTTTTTCAACAGCCGGATTGGCATAGAAGCTACCTACTACCAGACCCGCGATTATAATAACATCGTTTCTGTACCAACATCCATTTCCAGCGGTTACAATAGCCAGCTCGCCAATGGCAACGTGTACCAGCGCAAAGGCATAGAACTGGCGCTGACAGGTTCTCCAATACGGGGTAAAGTATTCAACTGGGATGTAGCGGTCAACTTCAGCAAATATCGCCGTTATCTGAAAGAGATCTATGGCAATGCAGAAACCCTGAACTTCCTGCGTGTAGGTGATCGCACCGATAAGATTTTTGCAGATGTATACCAGAAAGATCCGCAGGGCAACATCATCTATGGTAGCAATGGTTTTCCTTTGGATGATGCCTTCTCCCGTTTTATTGGCTATAATGATCCTGACTGGACTTATGGTATGGAAAACAGCTTTAGCTATAAGAACTTCACCTTTAAATTCCTGGTAGATGGCCGTATCGGCGGTATGATGTATTCTACTACCAACCAGAAGATGTGGTGGGGCGGTACTCATCCGGGTACAGTAAATCATTTTCGTGATGAGGCGAATGAAGGTAAATCTACCTATGTGGGTAAAGGCGTAGTGGTAACAGGCGGTGAGGCAACCTACGACAGCTATGGCAACATTGTGAAGGATACCCGTACGTTTGCGCCTAATACCCAGGCGGTGAACTATATCGATTATATGACCAACACCAGCAATGGCGCCAACAATAACTACAATTATTTTTCACAGACTTTCCTGAAGCTTCGTGAGGTAACGCTTACTTATCAATTCCCATCGTCGTGGCTGCACAGGTCATTTATTAAAGGTGCTACCGTATCCTTTGTGGGCCGCAACCTATTGCTGTTCTCCAAAATGCCGAATGTAGACCCGGATCCTGCTGCGGATAACTTGCAGACGCCGTCTACTCGCTCTATGGGTATCAATTTTAATATTAAGTTTTAATGCGCTGGTTTATGAAAAAAATCGTCTTTATATTATTAAGTATCCTTGTCATACAATCGGGATGTAAAAAATTCAGCGAATTCCAGACAGACCCTAACAAGTCTACCATCGCTACGCCCGACCTGTTATTGAATGCGATCATACAGAATGCTTTTCAGTCTACCACCATCAGTGCTGCACTTGCCTGTCGCCAGATGGTGTACACGGATGCTTCCAACGTCAACCAATATTATGGCTGGAACAGAGCCGGCTTTGATGCCTATGGCAGCTTGCGCCAGGTGTTGAAGATGGAGCAGGCGGCCACCGCACAAAGCAAACCTGAATACCAGCCGTTGGCCAAATTTTTTCGCGCCTGGTATTTCCTGCAGCTCACCCAAACCTTTGGCGATGTGCCCTATTCCAGCGCACTGAAAGGGGATAATGGGATAGGCGCTCCTGCCTACGACAAACAGGAAGATATTTATCTCAACATCCTGGATGATCTGAATGCGGCCAATAGCCTCATTTCTACCAGCACTACTGCTGTACAGGGTGATATTCTCTACAGCGGCAACATGCAGCAATGGAAACGTGCTATCAATGCTTTGTCGCTGCGTGTATTGATGAGTTTATCACTGAAGGAGGGAAAGTCTAAGATTGACGTGAAAAAGCGGTTTGCAGATATTGTGAACAACCCCACTACTTATCCGCTGCCTGCGGGCAACGACGATAATGTGGCCCTGAAGTTCTACGACCTGCAAGGGAATCGCTATCCATACTTCAATAACAACGACTTACAAACGGCTGATTACATGGAAGAGAGTTTTGTGAATCTTCTGAAAGGACTCAAAGATGCGCGACTGTTCAGCTTTGCAGACAAGGCCCCTAAATTCGCCGCCTTACCGGCTACTGATTTCAATGCCTATGGTGGTGCAAAAGCGAGCGCGCCGGTGAATGAAAATAACGCGCGCACCGTTGCGGGAGAAGTGTCTAAAATTAATCCACGGTTTTACAATAACCCGGTAAACGAACAAAGTATTGCCCTGGGATATCCGGAGTTGCAGTTCATCCTTGCTGAAGGGGTGCTGAGAGGCTGGATCAGCGGTACGGCCAGCGACTACTACGAAAAAGGTATCCGCGCATCTATGGCTTTTTACAAGATTGACCAGGCGGCTATTGATAGTTATGTTGCACAGACTGCTGTAAAACTATCCCCCACCGATGGCCTACGCCAGGTGATTACGCAGAAATATATTGCCGCATTCTTTAACAGCGGCTGGCAGCCGTTCTACGAACAACGCAGAACAGGGTTTCCTGTATTTGATGTTTCCGGTGCAGGAATGCTTAACAACAATAAAATACCTAAAAGATGGATGTACCCGGAGAGCGAGTTGCAGCTGAACAAAGACCATGTACAGGCAGCTGTTACCAGCCAGTACCCGGAAGGTGACAACATCAATGGCGTTATGTGGCTGATTAAACCGTAGAAATTTTATAAAGTATAAATAGGCTACGCTGCATCCATACCGGTGCGGCGTAGCCGTTAAAACAGTATAGCAATGAATAAATGGACAAAATCACTGGCAATTGTATTCCTGGCTTTTCAGTCTGGCGTATATGCACAAAATGTTAGAAAGACGGTCTTTGTAATTGCAGATGGTATCCCTGCAGATGTAATAGAACGTTTGGAGCTTCCCAACATTAAAAGGATTATCAACGACGGTACCTATACCCGGATGCATGTGGGCGGCGATAAAAATTCGTACAATGAAACGCCCACTATTTCTGCGGTGGGCTACAATAGCCTGTTGACCGGCACCTGGGTGAACAAACATAATGTACCCGATAACGATATTACGGCGCCGAATTACAACTATCAGAACATTTTCCGCCTGTTTAAAGCGCAGTATCCTGGTAAAAAGACGGCGATATTTTCCAGCTGGCAGGACAACCGTACCAAGTTGATCGGACATGAACTGCCCGCAGCAGGCAACGTAAAGATGGATTATTTTTTTGATGGCTATGAGCTGGATACGATCCACTATCAGCATGACAGGGCACATCAGTTCATGCACCGTATTGATGAAAAAGTCGTAGACGAGGCGACGGCCACCATCAGGAAAAATGCACCGGACTTATCATGGGTGTACCTGGAATATACGGATGATATGGGGCATATGCATGGCGACAGTCCTGAATTTGAAGCAGCCGTTAAGATGCTGGACGTACAGATGGGCAAACTGTATGATGCTATTCAATATCGTAAGAAACAGTTTAAGGAAGACTGGCTGTTAGTGATCACTACGGATCATGGCAGGGACGAGAAGACCGGTAAGGGCCATGGGGGACAGTCGCTGCGCCAGCGAACCACCTGGATGGTAACGAATTACAAGCCGTTGAATGCTTATGCTACCCGCTACCGGCCGGCTATCGTGGATATCATGCCCACGATCAATCGTTATATGAATATTAAGGTGCCGCAAGACGTGCAGCGGGAAATTGACGGTACACCGCTCATTGGGAAGGTATCCATCTCCCAGGCGCTGGTTAACAGCGTGCAGGGACATCTTGATATTACCTGGAAGGCATTGGAGCCGGCAGGAAAGGTGAAGATCTGGTTAACCACCACTAATGATTTTAAAGCAGGTAAGGCGGATCAATATCACCTGGTAGGCGAAGTACCGGTAACCAGTCAGCATGCCTGGATCGATGTTAAAGATTATCCTTCAGATTATTACAAGATAGTACTGGAAGCTCCGGAAAACACGCTGAACCAGTGGATAACAAAGGAGGCTAAAAAATAAGATCTTAATTCGGGGCGCTCTGCGTCCCGAATTATTAATATCATTATCTCAGTTCATATTAAATGACTTCCGGAATTCCAGTGGTGTAAGGGAGGTTTTGCTTTTGAACAGCTTACTAAATGACTGGGTATGCTCAAAGCCCAAATGATAAGCTATCTCGCTAATGCTAAGGTCAGTGATGGACAACTGCTCTTTGGCTACATCTATTAATTTATCATGGATAAACTGCTGCGCTGTTTGCCCTGTTAAGGCTTTGAGCATGGTGCTTAAATATTTCGGTGACAGGTGTAGCCTTTCCGCGAAATACTGTACGGTAGGCAGGCCTTTTGTACTGGCGATATCATCATTGAAATAGGCTGCAAATAACAATTCCAGTTGTTCCAGCATCTGGTGGCCGGCCCGTTTCCGGGTAATAAACTGGCGATTGTAATACCGCTCAGCGTATTTAAGCAATGTTTCGATCTGTGAAATAATAATTCCCTGGCTGAATTTGTCGATATTCGTATGATACTCCCGCCTGATGTTACTGATGATATCCATCATGGTATCTTCTTCCTTTTTGGATACAAACAGCGCCTCATGGATGGTATAGCTGAAATACTCATAGTGCTTTATTGCTTTAGCCAAAGATGTATTCCAAAGAAAATCCGGGTGAATGAGCAACATCCAGCCGGATCTGTCGGAAGGTGAGCCAGTCGTGGGTTCTATGCGGAAAACCTGTCCCGGAGCGATAAAGAACATAACGCCTTCGTCAAAATCATAGGTCTGTTGGCCGTACTTTACTTTGCCGCCGATATTTTTTTTAAGTGATATCAAATAGAAGTCAAGCGTCCAGCTGCAGTCGAAGTATTCCTGCTGCAACTGTACATCCGCATAATCTACCACACTGATTAAGGGGTGTTCCGGAGGAGGAAGGTTCCGGGTTTGATGAAACTCCTTAATGGTCCTTAATTTTTGAATAGTCCCCATGCGTTTAAATTTTCGGTAAGGTTATTAGGCAATGAATCCCACTCATCTTACGGTATACTTTATCCGAAGTTAAAAAATACTTTTAATAGCACCGTTGCGTGGCTACCGCCATTTCCATTTGCCTGGCGCCAGCAGCCAGAGAGTCGGCGCCAGGCTGAAGATATAGGGGGACTTATTGCCTGTTATACGCGGCTGCAAAATCTTTGACAAAGTCTTTCAGTTTTACCTGACCCAACAAAGGTTTGTGTTGGTTGTAGTCTTCGTAGAGTTGACCGCTACCCTGGCTTTCCTGTAGTTCAACAAAGCCCTTAGCTACCTGCTCATTAAAGCCAATGCTTAGCCAGCCATCCAGCAGCTGTTGGCTTGGAATAACGCGCCATTGTAAGTCGGGTTTGCCGATGGCTTCGCCTAATGCCCGGGCAATTTCATTGGGTGACACCTCATCGCTGGCCACGTAGCGTATTGCTTTGCCCTCAAATGGTGTGTCTACCTCCTCGGCAATAACAGCAGCTATATCTTTCGGGGAAACCCAGGGCTCTTTGACATCACCGCCGTAGTTGGAAATGATGGCTCCCTGGGACTTGATCGTGTGAATGAGCGAAAACAGGTTGATATAGAAGCTGACCGGGCGAATAAATTTGATAGCTATATCAGCCGGCAGTTGCCGGAGTATGGTTTCTACCTCATAGTGGAAACGAATAATGCCTGTGCCTTTATCCGTATGCGCGCCGATACTGCTGAGATGTATTACCTTTTTTACGCCGGAGCGTTCCACGGCTTCTTTATAATTTTGACCGATTTGGGCAATACCGCTGATAAAGTCGACCGATGTATCGAACATATCGCCTACCGCTTCCATTGTTTCCATCAGGTAAACAATATCAGCACCTTTGAAGGTTTCCGCCAGGAAATCCACGTCCTGCAATTTGCCTATGGCTGCTTTCGCACCAAGGAGCTCAATATCTTCCTGACGGGCAGCATTACTGCTGATAACAGTAACGGTATGGCCGTTATTTACCAATGTGGCTGTAAGAGGCTTTCCGATGTTTCCAAGCGAGCCTGTGAGTACAATCTTCATGATCGTGTTTTTTTGTTGACTCAAAAGTCCGAACAATGAATAAGACGGATGTAGCCAAAAGTCGCAACGTTGTAGCCAAAAGGAGCCAATGTGATATTATGGGGTTTGCCGGAAATCATTAAACAATTTGGTGTTACCCATCATATACTTTTTCTGCGTAGGAAGAATTGGGTTTGAAAAATACTTTGTTGGTATGTTTGAACATATTTATAAATATTGTAACTTTCATGAGATGTTAGTATACCGTTATGAAATAGATCGGGTATTTCTCATCCTTCCCGTTATGTTCCAGCCCATTTTACGAAATCAGTAAGAATTAATTACTAAAGCAAACACATTATGCCAAAATCTACATTTAAATGTGTAAGACGCCATTGTGGGAAAATGGTAGTAGCAGGCGCCGTTCTGTTACTATTGCAACAATCGGCAAAGGCCCAGGGTTGTGTGGCCATCCGCAGTACAGGTACTGTATGTATGAAACCTCAGGCCGAAACAGGGCCGGGGTGGCAGGTAAATATGTTGTACCGGTATTTTAAATCTTTCCGTCATTTTGTCGGAACAGAAGAACAAAAAGAACGGTTGGAGCAGCATACGGAAGTGATCAACTGGCAGCATACGCTGGATCTGTCGCTGGTGCGTGTGTTTAACAGCAGGTGGTCCCTGGCGGTTAACGTTCCTGTGCTGGCCAACACCAGGTCGTCGCTGTACGAGCACTATGGCAACAACAGCAAGAGCCCAAATGCACGCCAGCAAACCCACTCATTTGGTATAGGCGATATCCGTTTTGCTGTGTACCGCTGGCTATTGAATCCTGCCAGGGCGATGAAGGGAAATATACAGGCGGGGCTGGGGCTTAAATTGCCCACGGGAGACTACCAATTCCAGGATTATTTTGTTAAAAACGACAGCACCAGGATACTGGGCCCGGTTGATCAGTCGATACAATTGGGTGACGGTGGTACCGGTTTTACAACAGAATTGAATGGCTATTACAATTTCTCTCACCGGCTTAGTATGTATGGAAGTTTTTACTACCTGTTTAATCCAAGAGAACAAAATGGGGTGTCTACAGCCAGGGGCGGTACGGCATCGGCGGGCGCCATACAATATGGAACGGCTGTTATGAGTGTACCTGATCAATACATGGTGCGTTTGGGCGCAAATTATTCACTGGAGCACCTTACCGTATCAGCGGGTATTCGTAGAGAATGTATTCCGGCGAAGGACCTCATCGGCGGTAGCAGCGGATTTCGCCGCCCAGGCTATGTTGTTTCTGCAGAGCCGGGACTGAGTTATAAATTCAGGAACCTGGGGCTTTTTGCAACGGTGCCCATGGCATTGAAACGCAACCGTACGCAAAGCTATGGCGACAAATTACAAACCCAGGCCACCGGTGTATATAAACAGGGCGATGCGGCGTTTGCCGATTATTCCGTTAATATCGGAATGTCTATTAAACTTTAATGAATAAGCAGCTATTAAAAAGCCTCCCGGAAAATTTGTACCGGGAGGCTTTCTTTTTTTGACTTGAATTTAATGTGGACTCGAGACAGATGTATGCTGGTAGGTGATCATTGATAACCCGGATTTTGTTTGATGGCGTCATGACTTTTCTTTATTTCTTCCCGTGGAATGGGCAATAGATAGTAGTAGTCGCCTTTCCATGGTGCTCTTACTTCGGCGGCATCAATGACGCCATAGGTATATGACAGTTTGCCTGTTAAATCACCAGGTTGAGCGCCGGTCCAATCCATTTTCACACTGGTTAACCCGCGGATAGGAATATCAATATTTCCCGGAGCCGCTTTCCAACGCATCAGGTCAAAGAAGCGGTGATCTTCCAGGTGTAGTTCGATAGCCCGTTCGTTCCTGTATGCTCTTACCAGTTCAGCGCCCGAGCTGGTAATGTCAGGCATATTCACTGAAGGTCTTTTTCGTACCTTATTGATATAATCCCTTGCCACTGCCTCATTGCCGAGAGCCATCTCAATTTCTGCATAGTTGAGATAAAATTCTGCCAACCTGAGAAAAACAATGGCCTGGGAATAATCATAGTCGAAGCTTGCACGGGGGCCATTGAAATCACAGAGCCTTCTGAAGGTATAGCCTGTTTGCACTCTCCAGTGGAATGGGGTGAAGCCTTTTACCCAATAGGTTTTGGAGTCGCGTCCAAAATCATAAAGTGTTTGTCCGTTTTTAGGATCTACCTTATTAGGATTGGCATAAGGTGCTGCATTGTCCGGATTAGGATTGGCATCTTCCCAGTATTCGTATGTTCTTACCGTACTTTTTGCCCCATCATTGATGGTAAAAGGACCTGCGCCAGGATAGATAATATCACTGTAATACCTGGGATCCCTGTTTTTGTTGGGTTGTTGCGGATCATATCCGGAAGCGGGATTAACCGTAACCCCGTCTGCCAGGTAGGGATATTGCCCGTTAGTCATCTGGAACATATTCACAAATGTTTGCGTAGGCATAATGCGCTGCCGGGCATCAAATCCACTGGGCCAGTAATCGTAGTTAAAACCCCAGTCTGGTACCCTGGTGCCAGGTGTAAAGGATTTCCCCAGGATGATTTCATCCATTTTCAGTGGCCTGGTAAACAGGTCTTCATGCGTAGGATGCAGTGTGAAACTCAGGTCAAGTACAGCTTTGGTAGCTGTTTCAGCAGCCTGCCACTTGGTTTTGTCGTTGGAGGGATTATTGAGTGGACTCGCCATATACAACAGCACCCTTGCTTTTAAAGCCATGGCGGCAGCTTTGGTTATTTTTCCTCCCGCCGGGGCCACATTCTTTAACAGCGTGATGGCCTGCTCGCATTCATCCAGGATAAATTTTGAGCACTCATCGTATGTATTCCTGGGCACATCAAGATTGGCATCGTCGAGTTTGTAGCTTTTGGTGATGATGGGTACGCCGCCAAATGTTTTTGTGAGCTCAAAGTACATCCACGCCCGTAAGAAATGCATTTCCCCTTTCATGGGATCTAGTACGGTGGCATCAAAGGACGAAGTGGCTGTTTTCTCAAAGAACACATTTGCTTTCCTGATATACCCGTATTCCTCATTCCAGATGTTGGTTAGATCTGTGATATTATCAGGAGAAATAGTTCCCTGGATATACTGACGGATACCAGCTGCTTTATCGTGTGTTTCAGGCTGGGAAACGGCAACATCCGTCAGGGTTTCGAATCCGCCGGTGCCGGGATACCAGATGGGTTTCATGCCATTGTATACGCCATATACATAGTTCTGGAGAAAAGTGGCATCGGAGAAGACCGCATCATCCGTAAGTTTATCCAAAGGCTTTTTATCCAGCAGATCCCTATTGCACGAAATAGTATTTGCTGCTATGCCGGCAAGCAGGAAGATGGAGATTTTCGCAGCCTGTTTATGTAATAATTTCAATGATTTCATAATGAATTTTTAGAAAGTAAGATTAGCTCCGAAACTAAATGTTCTCATGTTGGGATAGCCGCCGCCGTTACTAAGTACGAATTCGGGATCGCCGGCACCATATTTCTTCAGGTTGTTGAACAACATGAATATGTTGTCGCCAGATGCATACACCCGCAAACCGGAGATTTTGGCTTTCGATAGCAAATTTTTTGGAAGATTGTATCCCAGTTCGGCGGACTTTAAACGGGCCCACACAGCTTTGTGGTAGTAGAAGTCGGCGTCTTCTGCGGCTACACCGTTAGGAGCAATCATGGGAAGTACGGCATTGGTATTCTTTAATGAATAGGAGTTCAGGGCCACGTATTCAAGACCGTTTCCTCCTGCGCCTGAATTAAACGCATTGCTTAATCTCCATTTGGCGCCTGTTTGTCCCTGTAGCAACACGGTGAGGTCAAAGTTGCCATAATCGAATCCGATAGTTAAGCCAAACTGCGTTTTAGGAAAGGCAGTAGCATCGAACCTGTATTTGTCATTCACATCAATTTTGCCATCATGGTTCAGATCCTCAAATATCAGCCCGCCGGCGGTAGCGCCGGGATAGCTGGGATATTTACTGATATCGCTCTGTGACCTGTAGATACCGATGGCTTTATACACCAATATGGAACCCAGCGGATTGCCTTCCAGTTTCTGATAGGGCTGCGCCTGCGGTGTTTCGTCGAAGAAGATGATCTTATTTTTGCTATAGGAAATATTAGCATTGGTTCTGAAACCCAGGCGTCCAAAATTCTGCCGGTAGCCTGCTTGCACATCAAATCCCTTGCTGTTCATTTTACCAATGTTTTCATCTGGCAATGCGAGACCGGTATATCCGGGAACAGAGGCTTGTCGCTTACCCAGGATATGGGACGTTTGTGTGTTGTAAACATCGAACTCGAAGGTTAACCGATTATTTAAGAATCCTGTTTCCAAACCAAGGTCCGTTGTTTCACTTACTTCCCAGGTAATGCGTGGATTGGGGGTTTGGGTAGGGGATATTCCCTGTACATCTGATCCGTTCACCACCCAGCCTGGTGCATAGCCATAGGCGCCTAAGTATTGGAAGGGATTTACGCGGTCGTTACCCAACTGGCCCCAGGAAGCTCTTAATTTCAGGTTGCTGAATATATGCTTCGGTATAAAGGATTCCTGACTGAGCACCCATCCTGCAGATGCCTGGGGGAAAAATCCAAACCTGCTTTCTTTAGGAAAGATGGTTGATCCATCATACCGGGCGCTGAAACCAAACAGGTATTTGCTTTTGTATTCATAGTTCACACGACCAAAATAATTCCGGCGGGCAGACTCGCTGGCGCCTCCATCGTTATTCCAGTTTTGCCGGTCGGTGCTTCCCGCAGAGATCTGGTCAATTAATGGCGAAGCATAGCCCAGGCGGCTGGTCCAGAAAAAGTTGTCTTTGTATGCCATTTGCTCATAAGCAATAAAGGCATTTATTTTATGGTCTTTGATGATGGTGTTGTAAGAGAGCTTTATGTTTCCCGTAACAGACTGGCTTTGTGTGAAATTTTCCTTCAGCCCGATATCTTCTACTGACCTTGATTTCTTCTTTACTATTTCTCCGGGGTTGGCGCCTCTTTCATAGTAAAACCAGGTGTAGTTGAAAACCTTGTCGTAGTTCAGGGTTTTGACAACAGCAGCAAAACCATCTAATGACAGGCCTTTCAGAAATGGCATATTGTATTTGAAACGAATGGTACCATTGGTAACATCTGCCTGGTAACGCTGGTATCCGGGGCTGAGTAACCTTGCTGCAGGGTTTAGCTGCGACCATCCTTCACCGGGGTAGCGATAGTCGCCACCAATATAGGCTTCCTGTAAAGGGCTGGTATTGGCGAAGTAGGATATTTGTCCTGAGCCTCCTTGTGGGGTCTGGGTGTTTTTTTGCCGATAGGCAAGATCCAGGCCTACTTCGAGATCTTCCGTTACAGAAACGTCTACGTTGCTTCTTACGTTATATTGCCTCAGTTTTGTTTTATCATCACCCCGTAGAATGCCCCCCTGTCCGGCGGTTCCGAGCGACAAGAAGTACTTCACCCTGTCTGTTCCACCTCTCATGGTAAGCGACTGTCTGGATTGCTTGGCAGGAGGTGCTACCAGAGCCTTGTACCAGTCTTCCGGCCTTCTGGTCCCATTTTTAAACGCATTCACCAAATCATCCGGAAAATCGGGTGGCGTTCCTTCCAGCGCTCTTCTTTCGTTGAGCACATTCATGTATTCAAAAACGTTGGCCGATCTTACTTTCATGGTAGGCGACTGGTAGGATTGTGTTGTGCTGAAATCGAAAGTGGGCTTGCCGCTTCTTCCCCGTTTGGTGGTAACGAGGATAACACCTCCCGCTGATTGTGCCCCATAAACTGCGGCAGAGGCATCTTTTAATACGGATATAGACTCAATGTCATTGGGATCCAACCGGTTTAATCCGTCCGGATCGGCGTTGGCTACCCCATCAATTACGATTAGTGCAGAGCTGTTGCGGTATGTTTTAGGACCGCGTACCAGTATTTCTGCATCGTCAAAACCCGGTGCTGCGCTTCGTTGGTTAACAAATACGCCTGCCAGGCGGCCAGACAAGGAGTTAGACATAGAAACGGCAGTAGATTTCTTAATCTCAGCACCGGATACCTGTACCACCGCATTGGTGAGTTCTTTCTTTTTCTGGGTGCCATATCCTACCACTACCACATCGTTGAGGTTTTTTGAAAGCGTTTCCAATTTTACATCGATAGCAGACAAGGCGCCTACCTTCACTTCCCGGGGCAGGTAACCGATGAAAGAGAACACAATTATACTGTTGGCATCCTTTACTTTGAGGGTGTACCGGCCGTCTTTATCCGACACGGTGCCGTTGCCGGTGCCTTTTTCGGAGATGCTAACGCCTGGCAGTGGCTCCCCCTTTTCCCCGGTTACCTGTCCTTTGACAACCCGGTCTGCAATGCCCACAGTTTTTCGTTTGGTGGAAATATCCGGCGCTATGCCCGGAGGGGAGTGTTTGTCATTGGCCCATAAGGGGGTACACAGAAGACTTTGCAGCGTAATCCAGCAAAGCGTGTATTTGGCTTTGTGCCAAACACCTGGAAGTAGTGTCGATTTCATAATCGTGGTTTAATTTTTTTGCTATCACCCTGTTTCCAGGGAGCAAGATTTTGGTGATTTTATAGGTGATGTTGTAGGTAATGCGTCAGCCTCAGTTTCTTACAGGTGCGGGTTTCAAAAAAAACGGATGATCTAACAAGTCCTTTTTTATTCGGTAATTTTTTATATTTTTGTATCTACTTATTATGTACATATGTTTGTACATATTAAAAGTAGTAAAAAAATAATTACCACCAACTTTTTTTTAAGCAAGTAAACGCCACTGCAATTTTATTCAGCGAAACAGTGGATAATATATAAGCAACCGAAATCAGGGGGGGCCCCACAGGGAGGAACAAGATAAACAGACAGGATATCAGCCAAACAGTTTCACGTTACCGGATATGCGTTCAGCAACGCCGGATAGCGCTTACTGCGCACAAAGCCTGTGCTGCGAAAGAGGTAATACCAGTATCCCGTATTTAAATATTCATAAACTTTTCACGTATGCTATCACCCCGGCTCATGACCGCGCTACTGCTTAATTGGTTGATTGTTGTGTCTTGTCAGCAAAAACATACACTATTTCAGCCGGTATCTTCACAACATTCCGGGATCACTTTCAACAATAAAATAGTGGAAAGCGATTCGCTGAATCCGATTGATGTCACCAATATCTACAATGGAGGCGGCGTGGGAGTAGGCGATTTCAACAATGACGGTTTGCAGGACCTGTACTTCACGGGGAATATGGTTGCCTGCAAATTGTACCTGAACAAAGGAGGGCTGCGTTTTGATGACATTACCGCTACGGCCGGCGTAGACGGAAACAGCAAATGGTGCCGGGGAGTGGCAGTAGTCGACATCAACAACGATGGCTGGATGGATATGTACGTATGCGCCTCCATGAATAAGGACCCACAGAAAAGAAAGAACCTGCTTTACATAAACCAGGGGCTGAATAAAGAAGGCATTCCTGTTTTTAAAGACGAAGCCGCAGCTTATGGCCTGGATGACAGCACCCATTCCACGATGGCCACCTTTTTTGATTACGACAACGATGGGGACCTGGATGTTTATATTGTGGTAAACGAAATTCTACCCAACGTAAATCCTTCTGTTTTTAAGGCTAAAATTACCGACGGTACTTTCCCCAGCACCGGGCGGCTTTACCGTAATGATATGAATAACGCGCTGCACCATCCTGTATTTACAGACGTCACAAAACAAGCTGGCGTTACGATTGAAGGATACGGGCACGGTGCTACCATTGCAGATATCAATAAAGACGGATGGAAGGACATTTTTGTCACCAATGATTTTATTGCTAACGATCTGTTATATATCAATAACCACGACGGAACCTTTACAGACAAGGCCGCTGCTTATTTTAAGCACACTTCCGCCAATGGCATGGGGCAGGACGTGATAGATATTAATAACGATGGCTTGTCTGATATTGTGGAACTGGATATGAACCCGGAAGACAACTACCGTAAGAAGATGATGCTGGGCGCAAACAGTTACCAGACATTTCAGCTGAATGATTTTTTTAAATATCAATACCAATATGTCAGAAACTCCATCCAGGTAAATGAAGGGCCGAGAGTGAATGCCAACGATTCGATCGGCGACCCGGTCTTCAGTGAAACGGGCTACTTCTCGGGCGTAGCGGAAACTGACTGGAGTTGGTGCCCCCTGCTGGCCGATTTCGACAACGATGGATGGAGAGACCTGGTGGTAACTAACGGTTTCCCTAAAGACGTAACAGATCGAGATTTCATTGCTTACCGGCAGGAGGCGGCGCCTGTTACGCCACAATCCAATACCCTTGCGCAAATCCCGGAAGTGAAACTGCACAAGTACGCCTTTCATAATAACGGCAATGGCAGGTTTACAGATGTATCGGTGAACTGGGGTCTCAGCAGGACCACATTTTCAAACGGCGCGGTGTATGCCGACCTGGACAACGACGGAGACCTGGATATGGTTATCAATAACATCAATGACGAAGCTTCCGTTTATGAGAATACGATGATGGATGCCAAGCCCCAGGATAAACACTATTTGTCTGTGCAGCTCACCGGCGATTCACGGAATATAAATGGGCTGGGGGCATGGATTGAGCTGTATTATGGAAGTCAGCAACAGGCATATGAGCTAACACCTTATCGTGGATATTTGTCGAGCATCCAGCTAAATCCTCATTTTGGACTTGGAAGCATAACAAAAATTGATTCGCTGGTGGTGAAATGGCCGGATGGAAGCAAACAGGTAGCCACAAATATAAAACCGGACCAGACGATAAAAATCAATAAAGCCGATGCCCGCGATCATTACGATTGGCTGGTGCCAGCATTGGCACATAACAATCTCTTTAGAGAAATAACGGATTCGCTGGGAATTCATTACAAACACTCCCAGGTAGACTATATCGATTTCAACATCCAGAAATTATTGCCGCATAAGTTCTCAGAATATGGGCCCTCGCTGGCAGCAGGAGACGTTAACGGCGATGGACTGGATGATATTATTATCGGCGGAAATTCATACCTCGGAGCCACGGCCTTATTCCAGCAACCCGATGGCTTGTTCAAACAAAAATCGCTTGCAACACCGGTAGAAGGAATGAACACCGATTTCCAGGATATGGGTATTGCGTTATTTGATGCCGACGGCGATGGAGATCTGGATCTGTATATAGCGCATGGAGGTTACGAAAGTAAGTCTAATTCCACCATTTACCAGGACCAGCTTTTTGTAAATGATGGAAAGGGAAATTTCAAAAAAGATTCGCTCGCGTTGCCTCAGCATTATGCCAGTAAGTCCTGTGTGAGGGCTATAGACTATGATAAGGACGGGGACCTGGACCTGTTTGTGGCCGGGAGGGTAGACCCCTGGCGTTATCCCAGCCCGGTATCGGGATATATTTACCGCAACGACTCCAGGAACGGGCAGATAAAATTTACTGATGTTACCGGCGAGGTTGCCGGAACATTAAATAATATAGGCCTGGTGTGTGATGCGCTCATGACGGATTTTGACAACGACGGATGGCCTGACCTGGTGTTGGCTGGCGAATGGATGCCACTTACTTTCCTGAAAAATGAAAAGGGACATTTTAAAAACATAACGGAAAAAACAAGCCTGTCCAGCCAGGTAGGCTGGTGGAATAGTTTAGCGGCCGGAGATTTTGATAACGACGGGGATATTGATTTTATAGCGGGGAACCTGGGTCTCAACTCATTATTCAAGGCATCGCAGCAGTATCCTGCCACTATTTATGCGAAAGATTTTGACAACAACGGCAGCTATGATGCCATTCCTGCCCTATATCTCCCGGTGAGCCAGGAAGATACCACCCGGAAAGAGTTTCCTGTTCCCGGCCGGGATGACATGATAAAACAGATCATTGGAATGCGTTCCAAATTCCAGAACTATAAATCGTATGCCGTTGCTACCATGGATCAACTGTTCACGAAAGAACAACTGGACGGGGTACTAAAATTACACGCCAATAATTTCAACTCTTGTTTTTGCAGAAACGATGGAAATGGAAAGTTTACATTGGTACCCTTACCGCTTAAAGCCCAGTTGTCGGCCCTGAATGGAATGGTGACAGATGATTTTGATGGAGATGGGAACCTTGATGTGGTCATCAACACCAACGACTACGGAACAGATGTATCTGTAGGCCGTTATGACGCCTTGAATGGATTGATGTTGAAAGGTGACGGCAAAGGGAATTTTGCCCCGCAATCTATACTTCAAAGCGGCATTTTTATTCCCGGCAATGGGAAAGCGCTGGTAAAGCTGCGAAGTAAGAAAGGGAATTATCTGTTGGCCGCAGGCCAAAACCGCGGCCCGTTGAAAGTATTTGCACTGAAAAAGGGGACGAAGCATATTCCGCTGTTGCCGGGGGATATCAGCGCGGACTTTTTATTTAAAGATGGAAGAAAACAAAAGCAGGAATGTTATGAGGGCGCTTCCTTTCTTTCCCAGTCCGCCAGGTTCCTTAGCGTTGGTGATAACGTGGCATCGATAGTGATTGCGGATAGCAACGGAAGAACCAGGAAAGTATCTTTCTGATGTATAAATAAAAAAATTCTATACCAGTTTCTATCTCTATAAAAATAAAAAAGAATGAAAGAGAAATTTATCAGGTGCTGTTTGCTGGCGGGTGGCGTCATTTTTTTTATTGCCTGCGGCTCCAGGAAAACAATCAATGAGGTACCTGCCACAGAGATATTACATCAAAACCAGGATCTGCTTACCGAGGTGATTATTTACGATGTATTTACGCCCCCGGTAGCTGCCCGGTTGTATGTATACACCTCGTTGGCCTCTTATGAAGCTATCCGCTATAGCAAGCCTGGTGCAGGTTCTATTGCCGGGAAGTTACGCGGTTTTGCAAAAATGCCTGAACCGGAAAAAGGGAAATCTTATGACTATACATTGGCAGCATCGCAGGCTTTTTTTACAGTAACCCGCAACATAAAGGTTTTTTCTGTGGACTCCCTGAAGAAACACGAACAGGCCGTGTATCGCATGTTCAGCGACAAGCTGGACAAAGCTACCTACGACCGCTCCATTGCGTTTGGCGACACTATTGCCAAAGTAATACTGGCGAGGGCAAAAGACGACGGCTACCTGGTATCGAGAGGAAAACCGAAATACCTGGGGAGTAAAGAGCCTGGGAAATGGAGACCTACACCACCTGATTATTTAGATGGGGTGGAGTGGTGCTGGAACACCATGAAATCATTGGTCCTGGATTCGGCTTCACAATTTATGCCGCCAGCTCCTCCACAGTTTAGTGTAGATACCAACAGTTTTTTTTATAAGAATGCCAATGAGGTTTACACCATCCATAAACAGTTAACCAAAGAACAGGAAACAATTGCGCGTTATTGGGATGATAATCCTTTTGTAATTGAGCATTCCGGACACCTGATGTTCGGTACAAAGAAAATAACACCCGGAGGGCATTGGATGGGTATTGCGGCGATTGCTGCCCGGCAAACAAATGCTGATGTGGTACAGGTGGCAAAGGGATATGCGATGACGGCCATAGCGCTGTACGATGGATTTATAGCCTGTTGGGATGAAAAATACCGGAGCAGCGTAATACGCCCGGTTACCTATATAGATGAGCACATTGATAATAATTTTGTGCCTTTTTTACAAACGCCTCCGTTCCCCGAATATCCAAGTGGGCATAGCGTGATCACGGCATCGGCGGCTACTGTGCTGGAGTATATGTATGGCCGTAATTTTTCTTTCCAGGATACCAGTGATCTGAGATATATCGGCATGCAGCGGCATTTTAATTCGTTTGCCGACGCGGCTGCCGAAGCTTCTATCAGTCGCGTATACGGGGGAATTCATTACCGTACAGGCGTAGAAGCAGGTGCTGTACAGGGTAAGAACGTGGGAGCGTTGATCGTCGATAAGATATTGAAATAACTGCAGGAGCTATAGGTTAACAAAAAGTCCCGCTACAAGCGGGACTTTTGCATTTTAATCAGAGATGGTTATAAATTAGTGTGCAGTTATAGCAGACAGCTGTGTTAGTGCCCCCAGGAGAAGTTGGGTTTAGCTCCCAGCCATAATTCCAAAACACCTCCTTTGCTGAAATCGGCATGTCGAAAAGAAAACTGTTGATGCTCTTTGCCATTCAGGGTAGCTTTTTGTATGTAGCAGTTTTCCCTGGAATTATTATGGGTTTTAATCACAAATGCTTTTCCCGGGTAGTAATCGTTGTTGAGTTGGATGGTTATTTCATCAAAAACGGGACTGGTGATATCATATACCGGGTCAATGCTACAGGTGCCATTCAGGCTGAACAAGCCGATGGAGGTTAAGGCACTTACGCCTCCCATCTGGCCCTGGTCTTCATCATGCCCACCATATCCTTTATCGGGTGTAACGGCGCCATAGGCCTGTTCATTTACCCTGCGTACCCAATATTGAGTAAGATCGGGGCGACCGGCATAGTTGAACACATGCGCGTTGGAGCAGCCTGGCTGGTTAGCATAGCTTACATACCCGGATCCATATCCGAAAACAAAATCCTGGTCTTTCGCCTGTTCAAACGCGAAATTCAGTTTTTTGCAAAGTGTATCTGGTCCACCCATCATTTCAGCCAGCTGGCCAATGCTATGGGAAACCGACCAGGTAGCCTGCCAGGCATTTGCCTCTACCCAGCCATTTCCGTCCAGCGGATCTCTATGCAGCCAGTTGCCTGCCTCGGTTTTAGGGAATATCAGCTTTTGATCGGGGTCAAAAAGTTTTGTCCAGCCTTGCGACCGTTTGCTGAAGTAATTGTAATCATTCTTTTTACCCAATTTTTTCGCCATCTGCGCCAGCGCCCAATCCTGGAAAGTGATTTCCAGTGTGATGCCTGCGTTGGATGGATAGTAGCCGTTTTTGATATAAAACTCCATTTCTTTCCTGCCACCCATCATTCCGCCGGGTGCATGATTTTGTTTCATAGCATCGTAGGCTTTCAATACATCGGTCTTTTTTAACACTCCTTTCTCATAGGCGCAGGTGATCAGGTTGGTGGCCGGACAGCCTGTCATGATAAACGTATAACCGCCTGCGTTAGGCCCCCTGGGGAGTAATTTCCCATTGTCGGCATACTGCACCAGGCAGGCGGCAAAGTCGTCGAGTACTTCCGGCCATGCCAATCCCCATAGTATATTTAAATTCCACTGAGTAAGCCAGAAAGCATCGGAGTTGTACATGTGAAACTTTGCCTTGCCATTTTTATCTTTTGGCAGTGTCCGGATTTTGAATTTTGTATTGATGGTGAAGCTGCCGCGTCTTTCTCCTTCGGTGTTATCGGGATAGTCGCCAGATACGTCGTCCAGTTTATGCCGTCCCAGTAACACATGCCAGAGGTCTGTATAAAATTTTACCCGCTGGTTGTTGCTTCCTCCCTTTACAGTGATGCGGCCCATCATGTCATTCCATTCTTTCTGTGACGTTTCCCGCAGCTGGTCGAAATTCCAATGCCGGCATTCCGATTCCAGGTTGTTTCTTGCATTTTCAACGCTGGTATAGGAAACCGCTACTTTCATCTGCACCGTTTCTCCTGCTTTTACATGGTACTGTGCTGCTACGCCGGTGGTGGGTGCATCGTAGTAGCTCATGCTACCGCCGTTTTTTGCATGCTTTTCGGGGCTGCCGGTTACTGTTTTAACATCGGTGAGATCATTGTGTCCGTCCCATCCATTCAATGTTTCGAATGGTTTTTCAAAGTCGATCGCGAAATAGATCCGCACATTTTCCGGGCCACCCCATAGCCTGCCGGTAGTGTTAACGCTGCCTTCAAGACGGGTATTGCTTACCTTTTCTACGCGTGCATCCGTCATCGTTACAGCGGAAACATAGCCGCCAAGGTTGACCAGGATATTGGATAACGCATCTTCCGTATAAGTAAAGCGGTAGAAGCTTACCCTGTCGCCAGCGGTTTGTTCTACCCATAGTTTATAATTGTCCAGGTAAAGCCGCTGATAGCCTGGCTGCACGATTTCACCATCATGCGAGAAGGTTGATTTCCATCCTTGTTCTCCTTTATTGGGACTAATAGCGCCGGTCGTGGGCATCAGCGTGATACCGGAAAGCATCCAGCAGTGCACCTGCGGAAATCCCAGTACTTCCGTTGAATTATAGTTATATCCGCCGCCGAATTGATTTTTGTTGCGGGTAAGCGGCGCGGCGCTAATCATACCAAATGGCTGGCTGCCGGTAACAAAGAAAAAGTTACGGCCCCGTGTTGTTTCTATATAGGGATCTGCTATGGCAACAGGGTCAGTAAGCTGAGAAACCGACGGATATACCTCTACCTCAGATAAACCAATACTGGGCCCGTCGCCATCTGTTGTTTCAAAACGTACCCAGCTGACAGCCTGGTCGGTAAAGGAAATTACTTTTGGTGCGCCGTCGTTGGGTATTTCAAAAACGGGTATCCGGGTACCATTGCTAAAGATGAGCGTGCCGCCGGCGTTATGGGAGGCTTTGGTAGCCCGGTCATAGAGAATAATTTTATTGATGATCTGTGGTTGGGCCCAATCCAGCTGTATCCACGGATAGTCGATTTGTCCCCAGAAGGTGACGGTACTTTTGGATACCCATTCACCTATACCCTCTGTTCTTATAATTCCGTCCGCCACATTCCTTGCCTTGCTCTTTTCATTCAGCTCGGATGAAGCGGTGATAGTAGCTTTACCAGCAATACTGCCTGGGCCGGCAAACAGGGAGCTGCTGTAAAGCGTCAACAACAAAATGATGCTGGCCGGTAGTAATGATACGCTGCGCATATTAGTAGGCTTAAAGTGCATTGTTGTAAAAATTGAATGCTATTAGTCCTGGTAAACAAGCTGGAATGATGCCGGCGAATATTTACCAAGGTGAAAGTCAAACGCCCCGTTCTTCACCGCCATCGCCGGACCTGTTTTATTGCCGCGCAAATCAATTGGTATCACTGATTTGATCGTTTTTGGGCTATTGAATTTTACTTTACAGTTGCCGGAAATACCGGCTTGTTCCCATAACCGTAAGATGGTGCCGTTGCCGTCGGGGTTTTCACCAAAGGCAGTTACTAGTATGCCGGTCCGGGAAACAGCGATGCCACTTTGCTTTGCCGGTAATTTCCCTGCTTCTCCTTCTGCTACGCCAGTGAGTAATGGCAGACGGGTTTCCCAGGAATGTTGTACCAGGTTGGGCACTGTTGAGGCGCCTTTATCCACCGGCCAGATACGTACACTTTCGCTCCAGGAGCCGTCTTGCCATAACCGGAAGTTGGTGTTCCACATGTTGTTATAGAGATTGACAAATACAGCGGGTGTTTTGGGAATATAATCCATGTCCCATTTCCACAAGCCGGGTTGGCCCGGGCTGATCAGGGGCGCATCTGCAGACGCTAATGCGATCCCGGATTGATCGGGCTGTGTTATGGCTACACCGGAAGTTACCGCCATCAGGTACCTGTTGCAGCCCGGAATAATATCTGTAGCCGGGTTGACGGCGCCTCCGGGGCGACCGATGGTAAAGGTAGGTTGTTGCACGTTGAACGGAAAGCAAAGCCATCCTCCTTCGGGTTGCTTATCCGGTGTTTTATCCGTAACGGTCCATGCTACATCCACATAGGCAGTATTTCGTGGGAACGTAAACGTGAGGGTATACCGTTGGGCATAGCCAGCTGTTGCTACAGCGGTGAGCGTAACAATATCTACGATATCGGTACGGGCAACATCAATTTTCCATTTGTCAGGTGTAAATGCCAGGTAGGGGGTGTTGAGCATCCCGGGTTTCCCAAGATCGTTTAGTCCCCAACCATCTTTTATCCTGCTGTAGGCGTTGAACCATTTGTTGACCTCATTGGTGCTGAAGCGTTCGTGTAAAAACTGGCCCATCACGTACGGGGAGGATTTGTCAACTAATTCGCGGCCGGTTGATTTTTCCACCAGTGAGGAGATACCACCTTTGGTCAGGTCAAACGTTACATTGAAATAGGGCGTACTAAATGCCGGTTGTTCGCTGTGGGTAACGTTCGATGTTGTGAGCTCATCGGGTGAATAGGCCATGTAGCCGGAGGCGGGGATATCGGGGAGGTAGTAATAACGGCCCTTGCTCCAGGGATCTTCAATCATGCCCGATCTTTTCCAGGGGAGTGGATTGTATACTACTACGCGCTTTCCTTTTTTATTGATAGCAGCTGCCAGCTGGTCCAGTCGTTGAGACAGGGTGGTGCCTACGATATCGTTTGTATTGCGGATGTATTGGCGTTTTTCATCGTAGGAATGCAGCCATTTTCTTTTGCTGCCGATGGAAGTGTTGTGTGCGTCGCTGTTTTTCAGATTCGCATAATTCCCGTTTTCGGGAATGGGTTCTGCGGCGGCTTCGTTCATCCATTTTTTCCAGTCGTCGCCATAGCTATAGCGGGGGCCATATTCGGCGTTCATCCCCCAGGTATGCTCACCATAGAGGAGACTTTGTTCATAAGCTTTTGCCAGTTTCTCTGCAACAGATGCTGTTGGTATGCCCCAGCGATTCATTTGCGTGTTCAGGGCATCGAGTGCTGATTCGAGGGGACGGATGTTCCGGGCAATTTTAGTTTCCTCAGGGTTTGATTGTATGCCATGGATCCAGGTATCGGGACAGTCGCCTTTTACTGTGGGTAGGTCCGGATGCTCTGCCAGTACTGCTTTGGTAAAGTCGTCCAGGGTGCCAAAGTGTATCTTAACGCCGGGCATTTCCTTCGCTGCAAAAGCCAGGAGCTTATCTATTTCCTGTGCGGAGGGAGGACCATGGTTATCGCCGGTCATTTGCATGGCGAGGTAGTTTTTGCATGGCCAGTTTTCGGTGGGTCTGATATCAGATCCATAGAGTGGCGTATAGTTGCATAGTATTTTTGATCCGTCGGGTCCTTCCCACCAGAACAGCTCCGGGAACCGTGGATATTGACTGGCAGGGTTACAGCCCAGTTGCAGGAATTTTATGCCTGCATGGTGTAATAGGGTAGGCATTATCCAGGAATGGCTGGGTACATCCGTCATCTTTGCACTGATCGTCATTGGAAGCCCATATTTCCGGGCAATGGCGGAAGAATAGCCCAAACCCCGTACGAGGTCTTCGGCATCCAGCGACTCTGTATGTGTGGTGAAAGGGAGACCATGTACTACCAGCGCGCCAGTCTTGATGGCTTTTTCAATCCTGGCCCTTCGTTCCGGTGTTTGCAGGGGGCCGAGTATCTGTGCCTGCAGCGGCCAGCCTGAAACGGTCCAGGCGAAATGTTTTTCAGGTGGAAGTGTGGCGCTTTTCTCGATAACGGCTAAGGCGTTGTCCATCATTTCTTCCCGGTACCGTTTGAATACATTCTCCGGTAAGTCGGTGAAACCGAGGTCGAAGTGCGTTTTAAACACGACCCATATATCAGTGACTTTGGGGTTGGTACGTGGCTCTTTCTGTTCTTGTGCCATGACTGTTGACGCCCACATAGCCGCCAGTAGTAGTACAATTTTTGTGCTTTTCACCATAGTAATTTTTAATGCCTGATGATATGTTGCTGTTCGTTGCGCGACCCGGTATGCGGTACGTTTTATGTGACAGCCGGTAACCTCTTTTCCGTGTTGCTGTTAGTGATATTGGTTGTTTGCCCTTTTTGATACAGGCTTAAAATCATTTCATCTTCATAACGTAGCTACCTGATTATCTTTCAAATGTATGTACATATATACATATTGTCAACACTTTTTTGATTTTTTGGATGAACGGTTGCTGACAAAATAGCTAAATTATACACTTGTGTGACTTTAGAACGGACGCTGATTGCTGGTTTTCCCCGTATCTTTTAAAAAAAGAGGTGTACTCAGGCAGATCGTCAGTCGATGCCAGTAATAGAGCGGGTCCATTGAAAAATTTCCGGTCCATAAGCCATAGCGAACCAACCTTATTTTTTGCCGGGGAACTTAAATGATGATTTTACGGAATTATTTGGGAAATGATTATATTAGCAATATGTTTGTACATATAAACATGTCGTTTTGTGCAACAACATGGTTTACCTATTATATAGTATTTAATCGGTCGGAGAAAGATGAAAACCGAAAGTAGAAAAATAGGCATGGATGTAGGAGGCAGTCATATATCAGCTGCCCTGATCGAAAATGCAAGCGGAGCGCCCGTTCTGAAAACGAGGACAGGACTCAATTCTCATGACAGCGCCGCTAATGTTATTGCTGCCTTAGGGAATTGTATTAAAGAATTGCTTCCCGGAGAGAACGATATAGCCGCAGTCGGAATTGCCTTCCCGGGACCTTTCGACTACGGGAAAGGCGTTTGCGCCATCGCTAATGTAGGAGGGAAGTTTGAAAAAACATTCGGTCTGCATATAGGGCAGGCAATAAAAGATTTTACCGGTCTCCATCATACCCAGTTCAGTTTTTTTAATGATGCGCATTGCTTTGCAGCCGGCGCCAGGCAACTGTATGGGTTAAAAGGGAAGCGGACCATTTTTATTACATTGGGTACAGGATTCGGGTCTGCTTTTATGCTGGATGGCGCTTTATTACAGGCGCACCCAGATATTCCCGCTTCCGGCGCTTTCTATGACCAGGATTTTTGCGATGCGAAGGCAGACGATTATTTTTCTACCCGGTGGATATTAAATACCTACGCACAAACCACGGGATCAACTATTTCTTCTGTAAAAGAATTAGTGGAGAGTGGAACGGCCGATGCACAGGCGGTGATGAGCCGCTATGGAAAAAATATGGGATCTTTTCTATTGCCCTGGCTGCAGCGGTTTCATTGTGATGAGCTGGTGATCGGCGGCAATATTGTCAGAGCCTTTTCCTCATTCGGCCCTTCTTTAAAAGCAGCATTAGGGCATATGGCCGATACCATCAATATGGTATTGTGCAACAATACAGAAGACTGCATTATTACCGGCGCAGCTATAATGGCAGGCAACAATAAACTTTCAAACAGCGATAAGACAATGAGAAAAACGTCACAGGGATTATTACCCGTAACGGCATCAACAGACGATTCAGGAGTTTATAATATCTATCCTTCCTTTTCTTCCAGTGAAAAAGTATACAGGGGATTTGCTACACTGGCAACAGCCATACGCAACGAAAAAGTGATTGTCATAGATGGCTATGGCGGCGTATTGTGGGAGCATTTCAGGGAACAATTACAGGGAGCATTGAGCATTGAAAATAAAAAAATATATTGGTACGACATCAGCACCTGCCAGAAGCCGGTGGCAACAATAGATGCCATGATTGCGGGCAGTCTCAATGGCGACGACCCTGTATTCGGGAAAAGATACACCGGCGAACTGCTGGATTTTTTTGACGAAAAGAAATTGCAGTTGATTCATCCCGACCCCGCAGCGGATATCTGCATTGTTTATGGAACAGGCGCTGCACTGGCCGGTGTAAAAGGCAAACTGCTGTATGCAGATGTACCCAAAAATGAAATCCAATATCGCATGCGGGCGGGCAGTATTACCAACCTCGGCGCCAGTGAAGCAGCGGAGCCTACGCAGATGTACAAACGTTTTTATTTCGTTGACTGGCCGGTATTGAGCAAGCATAAAGCAAAACTGCTTCCCCAAATTGATTATATTATTGATGAACAGCGTATTGATGAAATTACCTGGATGCAAGGTGATGCCTTCCGCAACGCGATAGGCCGGATGCTGGAACAGCCTTTCCGGGCACGGCCCTGGTTTGAAGCCGGTGTATGGGGAGGCGATTGGATGAAGCAACATATTCCTCAACTGAACCAGGATGAAGTTAATTATGCCTGGTCTTTCGAGTTGATTACACCCGAAAATGGTATTGTGCTGGAAGGAGAGAATAATTTACTCGAAGTATCTTTTGACTACCTGCTATATGCAGATAATATCAAACTACTGGGTAAGGCCGCGAAAAGGTTTGGGACCGAATTCCCTATCCGCTTTGATTTCCTCGATACTTTCGACGGCGGTAATCTCTCTATTCAGTGTCATCCCAGGCCGGCCTATGCGAAAGAACATTTCGGCGAAAACTTTACACAGGACGAAACCTATTATATCCTCGATTGTAACGACGACGCAGTTGTTTACCTGGGCTTCCAGGATGACATAAACCCGGAAACGTTTGAAAGGGCACTAGTGGACGCACAGCAAACAGGTGTTGAAATGGAAGCAGAGAAATATGTACAAAAGTTCCCTGCGAATAAGCATGATTTATTCCTGATTCCTAACGGCACCATACATGCTTCCGGGAAAAACAATATGGTGTTGGAAATCAGTAGCACGCCTTATATTTTTACGTTTAAACAGTATGATTGGCAACGCCTGGGGCTCAATGGTCAGCCCCGGCCTATTAATATTGAACATGCCATGAACAACCTTTACTTCGACAGGAAGGGGGATTATGTGGCCAGGAAGTTAATATCTCACCCGGTAGTGGAAGCCGAATGGGAAGGTGGCCGAAAAATACAGCTGCCTACGCACGAGGAGCATTTTTACTGTGTTTACCGGTATGAATTTACCGGCAGCATCAGTATTCCAACTAATAATCAATGCCACATCTGTATGCTGGTGGAAGGAGAAAGCATTTCGGTTGACAGCAATGGTCATTCAGCGGACTATCACTATGCGGAAACGTTTGTGGTGCCGGCAGCCGCTGGGAGTTACCAGGTAACCAACCGGGGCAATGGAAAGGCATTTGTAGTAGTGGCATACGTAAAAGATGATCATTGCTGAGACAGGCGTAAGAAAATATAATCATCATCCGACAACCAAAATTTATGACGCAGGCAAAAAATAGCCGGTTTATTGTATTCATTACGCTCATTGCAGCGTTGGGAGGTTTTCTTTTTGGCTTTGATATGGCCGTGGTGAGTGGTATTATAGAGCCTGTAAAGTTACAGTATGGATTATCCTCTTCACAGGAAGGCTTGTTTGTTTCCTGTGCGTTGTTGGGTTGTATTGGCGGCGTAGCGTTTTCCGGTTATCTCAGTGATAAGATAGGAAGGAGAAAGGTGTTATTTATCGCCGCTTTCCTTTTTCTCATCAGCGCGGTGGGGTTTGCGTTTTCAAAAGATTATGCCGTATTGATTTTCTTTCGCATCATGGCAGGTATGGCGGTAGGGGTGGCATCTAATGTATCGCCGCTTTATATTTCGGAAATAGCACCGGGGCATAAGCGCGGGGCATTGGTTACTTTTTACCAGCTGGCTATTACCATTGGCGTATTATGCGCTTATTTAAGCAATCTTTTTTTACAAAGGAATGCGGCCGCGCATACTGGCGCCGGGGAGGGCCTGCTACATTGGCTGTTTATAGAAAACGTATGGCGCGGGATGTTTCTCGTGGCGGTGATACCTGCCACTGCGTTTGCCTTGTTATTGTTGATCGTCCCTGAAAGTCCGCGTTGGCTGGTACAATATGGAAGAACAGAGGAGGCATACGCTGTGTTACTGAAAACTACCGGTGAACAGGAAGCAGCGGTGGAACTGAAAGCTATCCTGGAAGTGGCTTCACAGAAGCAGGGTGGTTTTTCTGAGTTGCTACGTTTACCGCTCAGTAAATTACTGGCGCTGGCTACGATACTCACCGCCCTCTCGCAACTCAGCGGTATTAATGGTATTATCTTCTATGGCCCTACAATCATGAAATCGGCGGGTATTGTTACCAGTGATGCCTTGTTTTACCAGGTAATATTGGGGCTGGCCAACACGGTGTTTACCGTGGTAGCCATCCTGAAAGTAGATAGCTGGGGCCGTCGTCCGCTATACTTGTATGGTTCTTTGTTTGCTGCACTGGCATTGCTGCTCACCGGTTTTTGTTTTTTGAACGGTGTCACGGGTTGGTTAATGCTGGGGGCTATTATCCTGTTTCTGTTGTTCTTTGCGCTTTCGCTGGGGCCCCTGAAGTTTGTTATTTCTACGGAAATATTTCCTACACATATACGCGGAACCGCGGTATCCGTGTGCATTATGACCATGTGGGTATCGGATTGGTTCGTCAACCTGTTATTCCCTGTAATGAGGGATGGCCTGGGTATAGCGGTCACCTTTTTTATCTTTTCCTTTTTCTGTTTGCTGTCTTTTTTCTATGCTAAAAGTAAGTTGATGGAAACGAAAGGAAAGAGCCTGGAAGAGATTGAAAAAATGCTCGTCTAGGATAATATTGATCACCTGATTTTTAATGCAACCAGCATAGCCAGGAATGAACAAATATTCCCGTTATCGAAAAAAAACATTTGAACCCCGGATAAAAGCAAATACGGGGCATTGGTGAAATACAGGAGGGCTATTGGCCGGAAATAAATATTAATAAGACGGAAAGATTCCACGCATATAGTGAGGAGGAATAGCTGTGCCATTTACTGCCGTGTGGTAAATAAAAAATCCTAACGATGCATACATTCAGAATAAGACTTCTTGCACTGACGCTATTATGTTGGGTAACAAAAAATGTAGTCGGGCAAATCCCGTCGAAGAATCACGGCGATTCCGGGGAGCTGGTTGTCAGCACACCTGTGAAAGAAATCATTGTTGTTTTTAAAACGCATTTCGACATCGGTTATACGCATCGCGTAAAGGATATTGTACAGTATTACCGGACTGAGATGATTGACCGTGCGCTCAAAACCATGGAGGGGTCACGGTCTGTTCCGCCCGAGCAGCAATTTAAATGGACCTGTCCCGGATGGGTGATGTCGAAAGTAATGGAGCCCTGGCCGGGGCAGACAGCGGAGCGAAGAAAGCAGCTGGATGAAGCCTTTAGTAAGGGGAAGTTTATTACACATGCGATGCCTTTTACCATTGAAACGGATGTATGTGAGCCGGAGGTGATTACGAGGGGACTTGGTTTTGCGTCGCGACTTACCAGGCAATACCATCTTCCACTTCCACAGTCGGCAAAGGTTACAGACATGCCTTCGCATTCCGGGGAGTTGGCGACGGTGTTAGCCAATGCGGGGGTAAAATTTTTACATATCGGCTGCAACTGGCCGAGCGGGTTTGTGCAAACACCGGGGCTCTTCTGGTGGGAAGGGCCGGACGGCTCCCGTATCCTGACTTTTTATTCCAGCATTTATGGCACAACTACCGGCCTGGGCTGGCCTCACGAATGGGGAAAGGGAGAACATTTTGTGGGCCATAACCTGTTGCCACCAGCAGATTGGCCATATAAAGTTTGGCCGGCAATTTTTGTCACCCTGGATAATAGCGGCCCTCCTAAAGAACAGGAGGTGAAGGCATTGTTTGAGGAAGCGAAGAAGAAGATGCCCGGTGTAAAAATACGGGTGGGAACAATGGATGATTTTGCCCGCATTATGTTGACGGAACACCCGAAATTACCGGTAGTGAAAGCGGAAATGCCGGATACCTGGGTGCACGGCGTAATGTGTGACCCCGGGGGCGCAAAATTGTCGAGGGAATCAACACCGCTATTGGCAGCAGATGAAGCCCTGAATACCCAATTGAAGATCTGGGGATTACCGGCTGCATCTATTGCTGATTCGGTAGCCAGGGCTTACGAACTGATGGCATTGTACGCAGAACATACCTGGGGAGGTTCGGCGTCCGTTGATCAGTATGGCGATGCATTTAAGCAATTACCATCTTCCAAATATGCTGATCTCGAAGCGTCCTGGGATGATAAAACCGGTTACATCCGGGAGGCATCCCGTATTTCGAATTGCCTGAAACAGGAAAACCTGTCATGGCTGGCACGATCGGTAAAATGCGCCTCCAACAGCGTTATCGTTTACAATCCTTTGCCCTGGCGGCGGAGCGAAGTGATCACTGTGAACGGGCAATCCATAATGGTGAAAAATATTCCGGCTGGCGGATACACCACCGTCGCCATACCGGATAAGCCGGTAATAAAGTCTCCATCCGGCAACGTCATCGAAAATCAATTCTATAAGATAACATTTAACGCCGACAACGGTACCATACTATCGCTGATCGATAAACGTACCGGGCATGATTGGGCGGCGGGGATATCCGGTTGCCAGACAGGCCAGTACTGCAATGAGCGATTTACCTATGAGCAAACAGCAAGATTTACGGAAGCATATCAGCAGCATCGTGCATGGAAGGTATTTGGCGAAAAAGGAGATTGGCTGCATCCGGGTATACAAAAGCCGGGCATGATTTCCGAAAAGGAAGTCCAATATCGGATGGCATCTCCCGGAGGAGGAAAAATAAGTATTCATGTTACCGGGCTACAACAAACGGCCCTGCTGGAAATGCCGGCCGACACTGCCAGGCATCTGCCGGCATCGCAGCTGGCAGTAACCCTGATGGATGGCCAACCCTATGTAGACATGGAGATGACTATCCTTAACAAGGCCAGGGACAACTGGCCGGAGGCCGACTGGCTGGCGCTCCCGTTCAATATCAAAGACCCTGTTTTTAAAGTATACCGTCCTTTGGGAATCATGGATCCTGCAAACGGTATCTTAAAAGGGGCCAACAAACACCTGTATTCAGTGGGAGATGGTGTTGTCCTCACAGATGCGACGGGTAGTGGTATTGCGGTTTGCCCTATCGACCATCCGCTTATTAGTTTGGATACGCCCGGTTGCTGGAAATTCTCACTCGATTTTGTGCCTGTGAAACCGGTGGTGTATGTTAATTTATACAACAACCAATGGAATACTAATTATCGTTACTGGTATCCGGGTAGCTGGAGCTCGCGCGTGAGGATATGGACGTTTGATAAGCATACGCCGAAAGAAGGAAGGATGACTGTTCCCGCCCTGGAAGCCCGGTATCCATTGCAGACAGTAGTACCTGAAAATAGCACTAACCGTTTACCGGCGGAACAAAGCGGTGTGGAACTCTCCCGGAAAGGCATATTGGTGACCGCTTTCGGTGCTGATCCGGATGGAAACAAAGGGACCTTGCTACGTTTATGGGAAATGACGGGAACGTCGGGAGAAGTGACCATTGCCTTACCAGGGCATCAGCATTTCCACAAAGCCACACCGGTAACATTGCGGGGTGACATAAACGGGAAAGCAATACCCATCATAAACGGGAAGTTTAAATATAGCCTGAAAGGGTTTGGACCAGCGGGTTTTATCATGGAGTAATTAACGACCAATGACACTGCATCTATTTGTTACATTGCTGATACTGTTATTACTATTGCTTATTCAAAAGCGGATGCTGAAAGATCCCGGTGATACCGGGTTGGCCAGCTCGCTGAATATCCTGGTCATCTACTTACTGCTGCCTTTATCCTTCCCGGGGATGACGGTGATAGCGGACTTTTTCTTTGAAGGACTTACAGACAATCTGGTATGGTACTCCCTGATTTTTATTCCACTCTGGACCATCAGCCTGTATTGGGCAACCAGGAATATACCACTGCAGAAGGGAAGGGGCTGGGTTAGAAAAGTATGGTTGACAGGCATGAACATCCTGTTGTTGATGGGGTATATCTGTGGCATTTTTACCAGTCACCATGAACATGGGCCTACTCCCACCGTTATGGGATCCGTATACCTGATGAGCTATTTTACAGGCGTGCATATTACGATTGTTTTTTCGCTGATAATGCAATCATGGCTGTTGATGAAAAGCAAGCATAATACCTACGGTATCTGGGTAAAAGTGTTGTTTACCGGTGGGGCCGTGGTTATTTACCTGGTAACATTATTTGATACTATTACGCGTACTGGTTTTTGACGGCAATTGAAAGGACTGTTTTTTCCTCCCAAAACTTGACATTAACTGGAATGATATTTATGTATACCAATAAAATCAAAGTGGTCATTAGTTGTTTGATTAAGGTCAGGCATTTTTTTACTTTGATACTGCTGATGGCTGCTTCCCGGGCTGCCTCACAGGGCGCACCCCAATCACCGATACCGGTGCCCCGGACTCAACGCCATCGGTCATATTTACAACAACATCATCGTAAACTGTTACCAGGGCATTGAAATTTTTACTGAAGCAGATGCCACCAAAACGACCTACGACGACAACCTGTTTTATGCCACGTCGGATACATACACTGATAATAGCGTGGATATGGGGGCTTATACGTCGGATGGAAAAGGGAGTCAACATACGAATAACTGACCGGAAGCTTTAGCTGTCCTTTTGCCCGCAGATTGGCGTCTGCGGGCATTTTATTTACCGGCTTTCCTCGTTTACCGGATCACTACCACGGCAGCACTTCCCCGGGGGACATTCACGATGAAGTTGCCATTTGAAGAGCTGTATGTTGCCGGGTTAGCAGGCGTGAATTTACCACCCGCATCCGGTTGACTACCCGCAAAGGTTACGCCATCGGTTGATGTGATGCCAGGAGCCGTAAGTATAAACACTTGTGCAGTAGCGGCTTTCATACCCGGTGTAATGGTGAAAGATATATCCCGGTTGTCTTCTTTATTGATTAATGTAACATATTCTGTACTGATGTCTTTACAGGCATACACACTGGTATTGAGCTGCCCTGCGTTTACATCGGTGGGTACCAGGCTGCCATGTGCCGCCTGGTGGAAGGCGAGCATGGCATAATATTCCGGGCGGGCCACCGGCGAGCCACTTACCATGGCAATGGGCGTATAGGGGCCGCCGGTGCCGCCATGGAAGTTGATACCCTGCCCATTGTATTTTGCTACGGTCCACATATAATCCAGTGCCCATAGTGCGGAGGCAAAAATATCACTTACGCCTTTTCTTCCACCGGAGTAAATACTATTACATTCGGAAATGCGGTAAGGCAGCGAATAAGGTTGTGCGCTGTTTTTCAGGGCTGTGAGATAAACAGGGAGCTTAGTATCCGGCGCTAGTAGCGTATGATAAGTGATGGTGCTGTCGGTACCAGGACCGGTGACATAATAGTGACCATCCAATAGGCGGATGTTTTGATGCGTTGCTATGGCGAAGCTGTTGATCCAGGCAGTTTTGTAGGCTACATCCGGCCCTGCGAAAGGGGCTGCCGGCAACGTATTACGAACTGCCTGGAAGTACTGGCTCCATTCCTGCTGGTAATTGGTATATTGATAAGTGGCATCGCGATGGCCATTCCTGCTGAAGAGGTCTGTTTCATTGCCGGTTTGAAACGCCATCAGGCTACCACCTAACATACGGCTAACGTAATTTGCTTCTGTTGCCGCTTTGGCCGGATCGTATACCCCCAGGTTAAGGCCAAAAAGCACCGGCCAGCCCGTGGCTTTGGCAAAGGCAGCAAAGCGGTCGATATCAGTAGTGGTGAGGGAGTCCCTGCCGGTGGCGGTGGTGCGTGCTGCGTTGGTCCATACTACGCGGTCGCTGCTGTTGCCGCCCACACGGATCACCCCATCGCCAAGGTTGCGTATCAGTTGCACCAACACGGTATTGGATGGCGAAAGAAAAGTGCTGTCGGGCAGTATACCGATTTCGTAGCTGAAACCCATAAATGAAGTAGATATTGGCGTCCCTGTTGCGTCAGGATGTATCACTACTGTTGCAGGAGCACCTTGCGGTAGTGGCGATGGTGAGATCGCTGAAGTGGCGCCGCTTTTTTTACTGCAGCCAGTAGCCAGTGCAAGCCCTGCTACAGTGGTGGTAACAAATTTAACAGATGAAAGAAATGTGCTCATATAACGATTCAAATTGATTCACATAATGACTATGCTGGCTGGGAGAAGTTTAATGAATGGGCATATTTACCTCTTCGGAGGACAATATTACCCCTTGTTGCGGCCATAATCTTGTTGCGCAAAGAAAACACCGATAAAGATCAAATTAGTGGAGGTTTTGTAATGGCTATTTTCCTAGATTTAGTTTGTCGCAATATCTATGATCAATTATCAAAGAGATGGAATGTGCCAATGATTATAATGAGCCAGCACTACTCACCATGGTTGCCCTCGGCAACGAATTGGCATTCCTGAAATTATTCAATCACAATAAGGGTAAGGTTTACACCATATTATTAACCATTACCCGCTCTCCCGTGCATGCAGAAGAATTGCTGCAAGATGTTTTCGTTGTTATATGGAAAAGGCGGGAGCGCCTGGCAGAAATATCCTGTTTCCAGTCCTACCTGTTTATTATCACGCGCAACAAAGCATATAAGGCCCTCAGGCAGATAGCGATGGAGCGGCTTTCCACCGGGGAATCTGGTTTGGAGGAGCTGCATCATAATGAGGTGATGGAAACGATCATAGCATCGGAACGCCGGCGATTACTTCAGCAGGCTATCAGTAGCTTGTCGCCTCAGCAACAGCAGGTATACCAGCTTGTGAAGGTGGATGGTTTGTCGAGAGAACAATCGGCCCATGTGATGCACATAAAGCCTGAAACAGTGAAGGCACATCTTGCCAAAGCAGTGAAGCTGGTGAGGGAATATTGCCGGGCGGGTCTCCGGTTATTCACCTTATAATACCTTCATCTTTTTAAATAAAATTATTTTCAATTGTGCTAACCCGTTTTCTTTTTCCCCCTACTCTTTACTATTAATAACTCCTTTTACAATCATGCAACAGGAAAGGCTACAATTTCTTTTTGACCGTTATGTATCGCGCGAGGCGAGCAATGCGGAAGAGCGCGAGCTGATGGAGATGGTAGTTGCCCCGGCAAATAAGGGGCTGCTGATGAATATACTGCGGACATATATGCATGATGAGTTACCGCTCAGTCTTCCGTCAGATACTGCGGAAGAAACGCTGCTGGCGTTTATCCGGGAAGAGCGGAAGGGGCCGCAGGGAGGAGTTGTCCGTATGCGTTGGTGGATGATAGCAGCAGCAAGTATTATCGTGTTGCTGGCCACTTTTCTTCTTTCCCAGTCCCGGCGTCATACAGCGGTTGTTACCAGGCATGAGCTGGCAGCGGCAGATGTGCCAGCCGGACATAGTGGCGCGGTGCTTACACTGGGAAACGGGCAGGTGATTCAGCTGGATGCTGCCGGCAATGGTGCGTTAGCCGCACAGGGTAAGGTGACGATCAGTAAGTCGGCCGATGTGGTGAGCTATAAATTATCCGGTCATGAGAGCGGGCCGGTGGTATACAATACATTGAGCACGCCGAGAGGCAGGCATATGTCGATGGTATTGGCAGATGGTACGCAGGTATGGTTAAATGCAGCCAGCAGTATCCGTTTCCCGTCGGCGTTTACAAACGGTACGCGTCATGTGGAGGTAACGGGAGAAGTTTATTTCGAAGTAGCAAAGGTATTTTCGCCCGATGGGAAACACAGGCTACCTTTTACAGTAGCGGCAGGTAATACAAGCATAGAAGTATTAGGTACGCACTTTAACGTAAACGCCTATACGGACGAGCCAACAGTTTCAACTACCTTGTTGGAAGGGGCTGTGAAGGTTAGAAAAGAACGACAGGAGGTGGGGCTGCTGCCGGGCCAGCAATCGGTGTTGGGGCAAGATGGTCATCTTACAGTAAATACACACGTTAATACAGCAGAAATAATGGCCTGGAAAGAAGGTTATTTCCACTTTGAGAGCACCACATTGGCGGCTGCGCTACGGCAGTTTTCGAGGTGGTATGATGTAGACATTGTTTTTGAAGGGAAACTACCTGAAGACAAGATATTTGCCATTATAAAGCGCAGCAACAGTTTATCCACGGTATTGAAGGCGCTGCAAACAACCAACACTCATTTTAAAATTGATAAAGAATTAACTACCGGAGCAGGGAAGAAACTGATCATCAGCATGAACTAACTGATTATTTATTACCGCGTTATCTAGTCCAAAAAAGCCAGGAGTGGCCTTAACACTCCCGGCGGGGGATGGGCTTTTAAATACGATTGTCAACCAGATTTACAAACCCAAACATTGCAAAGTTATGCAATTAATTCCTATTTACATTTTATCGAACCAAAGGGCGCTAGGGCCCACTCAAAAATTTTTGAGGATCATGAAAGTAACTGCGTTCCTAATACTTTGTATTGGCTTGCAATCGGCGGTTGCAAGTACAAACGGGCAGAATGTTACGATGTCGGTCAGGAATATGCCGGCGAAAGAAGTTTTTCGTGAGATACAGCAACAAACGGGCAAAAGCCTGGTGGTAAGCGAAGAAACACTTTCGAAGATTGGCAACCTTACGCTGGATGTGAAAAATCAACCGGTGGAGAAGGTGCTGGATCTATGTCTGAAGAAAGATCGTTTTGCCTATAATGATGTAGATGGTATTATCGCCATTTCTGCAAAGGCAGGACTGACGCCGGTGAAGGAGGTGGCGCCGGTGGTAGACACGCCGGGGATGGTGATCACCGGCCGGGTAGTGGATGCCAATGGCACTCCGCTTCCGGGAGCATCAGTATCCAGGGAGGGCACCCATGATGGCACTGCCACGGATGCCAATGGCACTTTCCGGCTGAGGGTGCCTTCCGGCAACGCTGTATTGCTGGTAAGCTATGTGGGGTATCAACAAACCCGTGTAACTGTTAACAAGGCTGGATTCCAGGCCATCACCCTGAAACCTTCCGAATCAAAGGTGGATGAAGTGGTAGTAGTGGGATACGGCACCCAGAAAAAAGCAAGTCTTACTTCGGCGGTCAGCACGGTGAATGCAAAAGAAATGACAAATATTGCAACGTCCAACCTGTCAAATGTATTGGCTGGAAGGGCTTCCGGTACGTTTGTGCAAACGGGTACCGGTATTCCGGGTAAAGCTTCCATCGTACGTATCCGCTCCTCTTCCTCCTGGAACAGTGCGGGACCACTGATTGTTATTGACGGTATTGTGCGTGACCAGGTGGCATTCGATGCGCTGGACCCCAACCAGGTGCAAACGATCACCATCCTGAAAGATGCGGCATCAGCAGCGATTTACGGCTCCCGGTCATCCGACGGGGTGTTGCTGGTAACTACCAAAACCGGGAAATCAGGCAAGTCCACTGTTCAGTTCAATTCCGTATTTGGTGTATACAGTAAGCCGGAAATAGATGTAAAATACCTGGGCATGGACGAAAGTATGGACATGTATAACTCTACGCATACAGGCGCAGCAGATTTTCGCTACAACCAATACGACCGCGATTGGATACACCAGCATAATCCCAAGGGGAATCTGCACTATGATGAACTTTATCACAATCCTTTCAATCAACGTCAGTCACTGAATATATCAGGTGGCACCGACCGCGTGACGTACTTTATCGGGGGTACTTTCTATGATGAAAAGGGGTTCCTGCCACAATTGTCTTACCGGAAATATAACCTGCGGAGCAATGTACAGGTGGCCGTCACCCGGGATCTCTCCATCGGACTAAACCTGAGCTATAATAACGGGCAACGGCATAGCATACCAGGTCAGACCGACGATTTATCCGGTCTGTATGAAAAGTTGAAATACATCATGCCGCCTACCACTTATGCATATATCGACGGTAAACCGATGTCGCCTAACTGGGTTACTAACCCGGTGGAGTTCATCAAAAATGGCGGGTATCAACGTACCACCAGGCAATATATGGATGGTATTATCAACCTGGAGTACAAGGTGCCGTTTATCAAGGGGCTTTCGTTAAAAGGAGTGGTGGACCTGTACAATGGGAACGATTTTTCTAAAGCATATGCTATACAACCCTTGCTGTACCAGTTCAAGTTAGATCCCAAAAGCGGTATACAGCAGCTTTATACCAATGAGGTAATTGGCACCAGGTTGTCCACCTCGCCTGCACAACCCTATGTGGGCAATGAAAATGGGAGGACCAATTCTTACCAGCTGAACGCCATTGCTAATTATGAAACACATTTCGGTAAGCATAACCTCCATGTTACCGGCGTTTACGAACAGTCTGATGGATATTATACTTATTCCAGCATCTATAAATATAATTTCCCGGTATATACTACGGATCAATTTCCCTTTGCCAGTCGCGCTTCTGGCGATACCAAAGCAGATGGCTTTGAAAATTACCTGGATGCGCGCGTATCTTACGTGGGCAGGGTGAATTACGATTATGGCCACAAGTACCTGGTGTCTGCTTCTGTACGTGCTGACGGCTCGTCCAAATTTTCGAAAGATAAACGCTGGGGATATTTCCCGGCAGCTTCTTTGGGCTGGGTATTGTCAGAAGAAAATTTCATGGCCGGTTTGAAAAGAAGTGGTGTGGATATGCTGAAACTTCGTGCATCCTACGGATCTACCGGTAACGACAATATCCCCGCCTGGCTGTTCAAAGAGATATATAATGCGTCTTCTACGCCATTTTACCTGGGTGATCCGGCTTCTCTGAAATCTATCCTCGCCTATAACGGTATAGCACAAACGAATTATACCTGGGAAGGCGCCAAATCCTATAACGCCGGCGTAGACCTGAATTACAGGCAACATTGGAGTGCAGTATTTGACGTATGGACCAAGAACACTTTTAACATTCTGGGACAACGCATACTGGAGACCCCGGTAGAATTTGGTTCCAGCTACCCGATAGAAAACTATGGCAGGATGAGCGCCAAAGGGATGGATATCGAGTTGGGATATATTAACGGGAAAATAGGGAAAGATTTCTCCTTCGACGTGAAAGCCAATTTTGGGCTGGCCAATACCAAAGTGCTGGTAAAGGATAAAGCCCTGGGTGCTACGCCGGCGGAAGATCCTGTTGGTAAACCATTGAACTACCAGGTAGGATACCAAACTTCAGGCATCCTGCGCACCGATGCGGACGTAGCTGCCCTCCCCGCCGGCTATACCATCTTTGGTGTGAAACCGGAGAGAGGAATGATGAACTTCGTTGATGTAAGCGGCCCTGGTGGAAAGCCAGATGGGATAATAGATAATTATGATAAAGTGGTGGTAGCGAAATATTCCAATGCGCCGATCCTGGGCAGCCCCAGTAACGGAGGCGCAGCCCAGTCCAATAATGCCCCTATCTCCTACGGGCTTAATATTAATCTTGAATACAAGGGCTTCCGCCTGAACATACTGTTCGCCGGTCTGGCAGGTTACAAGGTGATTTATAATGACCCATGGGGCAGGAACGGTGGGCAGATTCCATATCCTGCGTATTACGCGGATTCCTATTCCGATAGCAATCCCAACGGCAAATTCCCGAAACTGTACAATTCCAGTGGAAATCAACGACAGGACTATTCCGTAGTATCGTCCCTGAATATATTCAGCGGTGATTTCCTTCGCCTCAAAAACCTGAACCTCTCGTATGATTTCTCACAAACCTTGTTAAAGAAGAGTGGCCTAAGCTCAGCGCAGGTATTTGCAGGAGCTACCAATCTCTTCTGCCTGAGAAAGTTCAGGTTGTATGATCCGGAAGTATATTCCTATGGCAGTTATCCGATTATGACAAATGTTACCCTGGGCTTTAACGTACAGTTCTAATGCTAAAAAGTGCAACCATGAAAAGCAACATTTTAAAATATATATTATTGGCCATCCTGGTGCTGGCAAGTTTTGCCAGCTGCCGGAAAATATTGGAAAGAGATCCACTGAATGCCCTTACCAATGAGCAGGTATGGGGATCAGAGCGGGCTGCAACAGCTTACCTGGATACGGTTTACTATGACCTGATGCCTTGCTGGCCGTATGGGATGGGCAACCCTGGCGGCTGTTCCAGGGTGTATAATAACTGGTTTTGGGATGGCTGGGTAAAGAACTGGCAATTTGTAAATTTTGGGAACGGTAATGGTACCGATGAGGCGATATCTCCGCATCGTTATTCCGATAAAGTATTGTTGGGCACCGCTACCTACGACTGGCTGGAAAACTACGATAATGCCGCTGCCGGCGTGCGCCTGAACTGGGCCGTAAATACCTTCGGGGATATCCGCACGTGCAATAATGTACTCGCCAATATCGACAAGGCCACCTTTGCGCAGGAGTCAAAGAACCAGATCAAAGGACAGGCATTATTCTGGCGTGCCTGGGCTTATTATAAGCTGGTGAAAGATGTTGGCGGCGTGCCCCTGATCCTCACACCGCAGGCGGCGGTGAGCGATCTTTCGCAGGTGCAAATGCCACGTAACAAGACTTCAGAATGTGTAAAGCAGATATTGAAAGACTTGGATGACGCGATCGCCGCACTGCCAGACAGCTGGAAGGGCGCGGATGTTGGACGGATCGATAAGGGAATAGCGATGGCTTTCAAGGGTAGGGTATTACTGTTTTTTGCCAGCCCGTTGTTTAATGGATTGAATGGGATAGCTACCTGGCAAATGGCCTATGATGCCAACCTGGCCGCTAAAAATTTCCTGGCAGGAGTAGGAAAGGGACTATACCCCGTGTACGGTGAAATCTGGAATACAGAGATGAACAAGGAGCAGGTAATGGTACGGCGCTTCACCTTCCCGGATGCATTTTATGCGGCGCCCGGAAACGCGCCACTACGTTATTCGGCCGACGATTGGGACAATGACGCGCCCTCCCTGGAGCTGGTCAATGCATTCCCGATGAAGAATGGCAGTCGTTTCGTACCATCAGATGCTAACTATCCTACCTTCTTCCAAAACAGGGACGACCGCTTTTATGCTACGATCTACTATAACGGCGCCCCGGTCCAGTTTACGCCCAAGATGGTGAATAAAAATGAATACTATTGGACCTATCTGACCAATCCCACCTTTACGCCAGCCGGTGGCGTAACAGGTACCCTCAATTCCATTGTGACCGATGGCAACTGGATTGGCCAGGGCATGGGTGAGCTGAACTGTTTCTTCCTAAAGTTGAAAGGGGTAGACAGGCATGCACCCAACGTAGAGCAATCTGATGTAGACTGGCCGGAGATACGGTATGCAGAGGTGCTGATGAACTATGGTGAGGCGGCTAATGAGCTGGGTAAAACCAGCGAGGCATTGCAGGTACTGTATGATATCCGGCAGCGCGCCGGCATTTCCCAGGGAACAGGCAATTATGGTATCACCGCAGCCAGTACCGACGATATCCGTAAAGCTTACCAGGATGAACGTTTTGTTGAATTCGCCTTTGAGGGCAAGCGCTGGGATGATCTTCGCCGCTGGAAAAGATTTGATTTGCTGAGAGGAAAGCAGCGGCATGGCCTGGCTGTTACACTGAAGCCGGGAGAAACCGATCCTGCGCCGATGGCGGATATCAATAAAGTATACAACAAATTTAATTACACCGTAATCACTACCGACAAAGATAACCTGGCTATCCCGGACAAGATGTATATATACGGATTGCCCTATAGCTTTTTATCAAGGAATCCAAAACTACAGCAGAATATGATGTGGGGAGGTACATTTGATCCGTTTCAATAAGTTTAGACCAATAATCGGTAGTTAATAGAATGAAAAAGGGCCTCCCGTTTCCGGGGGGCCTGCTGTTTTAGCGAACGTTTTATAGTACCTGAAGTTATTCGCAAAAAGACAGTTTTTTTTCGCAATCAGACAATCCTGGTGCTAACGTTTTCTTATATATTGCTGACACACTTCTTTTATCTATCAAAGCGTCGTTATGAAAATACAAGTATCAACATTGTCATTTGATTTGGCGGACCACGGTGGTCCGGTTGGAGACCTCTTTCCTCAACCGCTGTCTGCGAAAGACTGGGAACCATACATACTGAGTGAAGCACAGGTACGCGATTTCCAGGAAAACGGATATATCTCCGGCATACCTTTGCTCAGTGCTAACCAGGTGGATGTGCTCAATAAGGAGTTGGAGCAGTTGCAAACGCCCGGTGAAAAGGAAAAAGAATTGTTCTTCCATTATGAAAGTAATGAATCGGAAGATCCGGATAAAGTGCTTTTTCATGCTATCGGCGGATGGCGGATCACGCCCGGATTTCATGACCTGATCTGGAGCCCGGCCTACCGGATGGCGGCGTATCAATTGCTGGGCGTTCCTTTCCGGCTTTTTCACGATCAGCTATTTTGCAAACCGGCAAGGCATGGCGGCGTAGTGGCCTGGCACCAGGATTTTTCTTATTGGACTTTCACTAAGCCGATGCATCATCTTACCTGTTGGATCGGGCTGGATGATGCCAATACGGAAAATGGTTGCCTTTATTATGTGCCAGGTAGCCATCAGTGGGGACTGCTGCCCATTACCGGGTTAACAGGCGATATGGATGCAGTGCGGGGCGTTTTGAGTGAAGAGCAGGTGCGTATTTTTGATAAAAAAGTTGCCAATGAATTGCCCAGGGGATATGCGAGCTTCCATCATCCACTCATGATGCATGGTTCCTATGCGAATTATTCAGAACGGCCAAGGCGGGCTATTGTGCTGAATGCTATGGCAGACGGTACCCTGAGTAATATAAATAACTATGAGCGGCTGGAGGCATTACGTCACTTCCCGCCTATGCCGCATGATGTAGCGCTTACCAGCAGGCATTTTCCTTTGTTGTTTAAGGAAAGCAGTGAGCTGGAGTCCTTGCTGCGCGCAGTGCCAAAGGTGGATGCCGCAACGCTGTATCCTTGTAAGTATAACGTGTTGTCTTCTCGTTGAAATGTTTCCGGAAATTAGATGACCTTTGTGTACGTGTATGATGTTATAAATTACCAACAATGTGAAGACTAAGCAAAAAGTGGCGGTATTGCTGGATGCTTCCAGGGCCTACGATCGTGATATACTAACTGGTATCGCGGATTTCAATAAAATCCACGACAAGTTCCTTTTCTTTTTCTTTTCCCCGAAATTCATACACGCCGATCACCAGCATCGCCTCATTGAGCGGGTAAAAGCATGGAAGCCGGATGGTATCATCACAAGGGAGATGGATGGTCTTAAACAACTGTTCCGGTTGAAGGTTCCCCTGATCATATTACCGCATACCAGTCCTTATGTAGAGCAGGTGAATGTGTGGGGAGATAATTATGCTGTTGGCGATCTGGCGGCCGCTTATTTCATTCCGAAGGGGTATAGTAATTTTGCCTTCCTGGGGTTCAAGGATTTCAAATGGTCGCAGGAGCGGGAAGCGGCTTATGTTAAGTATATAGAAAATGCTGGTTATGGTGTGCATAGCTTTAATTTCGATAATACCCATTTGTTATGGGAAGACCTTCCCGGTAAGCTGGCGAAATGGTTGGCCAGGCTGCCCAGGCCTTGTGCTGTTTTTTCGGTCACGGATGAGTTGAGCACCCAATTGCTCGAAGCGGCGAAGACGTTGGGGATAAGGGTACCGGATGATCTTTCTATCCTGGGGGCCGACAACGATGAGATGATCTGTGAAATATCGAGTCCTACGTTATCCAGCATTGACCATAACGCGAGGCTGGCCGGCACTCAGGCCGCAATGGCGCTGAGCCGCTGGATCGAATTCAAGGAAAGGCCTCCCGGTATCATTGGTATGAAACCAACAGCAGTCATCGCAAGGAATTCTACGAATGCGATGGCGGTCAATGATGAGCAGGTGCGGGTGGCCCTGCATTATATCGCCAATGCAGCACCGGTGAAAGATATTACGGTGCTGGATGTGGTGAAAGCTACTACATTGTCGAGAAGAGCCCTGGAAAAAAGGTTCCACCTGTTGTTACAAAGTTCAATACTGGAAGAGATTAAAAAGGTGCGGGTAGAGCGGATCAAGTATTTACTCGAACATTCACGGTTTACCGTACAACAAATTGCCTGCGAGATGAACTTTAGAAACCTGGATAATATTACGCGGTATTTCAGGGGGTATGCAGGCATTACCCCAAAAATATACAGGAGCCGCTTCAAGTGAAATGCCGGCCGCAAATTGACTGCTTTTTTTCGCAAAATGACATTCGGTAGAAACGGGGATTAGAATAATTTACCGTCCTAATCAATAGCGCTATATTGAAGCTATCAGCCAACATTGCGTTAGCATAGCGCTGTTTTATTCCTCGTTTTGATAACAAACAACTGTTAATGGAAAGTCCAGGTATACCTTCAACTGTCACAACTGTCGATTTACAAAGAATGGAGCCGATAGCCGCTGGTGTGAACCGGCGGTATATCTGGCTGTTTACCTGCGTGGCAGCGTTAGGGGGATTATTATTTGGATTTGATACTGCGGTGATATCGGGAGCCATCCCTTATATTTCAGCGTATTTTTCGCTGGATGAATACTTGTTGGGATGGGCGGTAGGCGCGATATTAATTGGCTGCGCTGCGGGCTCTTTGCTGGCTGGCGGGGCGGCAGACCGATATGGCAGGCGTTTGGTGCTGGTGGTGTGTGCATTGCTTTTTGCTGCCTCGGGCATAGGTGCTGGTTTATCGGAGCAGTTGCACTGGTTTGTTTTCTTCCGGTTGCTGGGAGGTTTGGGTGTAGGTGCTGCGGCGCTGGTATCACCGATGTATATAGCAGAAATGGCTCCGGCCAGGCTAAGAGGCCGGCTGGTGGCTTTCTACCAGATGGCGATCGCTTCCGGCATATTGCTGGCATATTGTTCCAACCTGTTGCTGGACCACACCGGCGAAAATAACTGGCGCTGGATGTTTGCGTCTCAAGCTGTTCCGTCGGTATTATTCCTGGCCTTTTTGCTAGTGGTGCCTGAAACACCGAGGTGGCTGATCAGGCGCGGGCGGCAGCAGGAGGCAAAAACCGTGTTGGAGAAGATACATGGCGAGGCGCCGTTGGAAGCGGAGATGGAGGCTATACAAAAAAGTTACCAGCAAGCGTCTCACTCATCTGTTAAGGAACTGTTCAGCATGAAGTACCGCGCCGTACTGTGGCTGGGAATACTCATTGCCGTATTTCAGCAGATAACAGGTATTAATGCGATTATCTATTATGCGCCGGTCATCTTCCGGCAAACAGGCATCAGTGGATCATCTTCCCTGATGCAGACCATTGGTGTGGGTATTGTAACGGTATTGGCTACACTGTTTGCCATCGGTTTTGTAGACCGGCTCGGTAGAAAAATGTTTTTTCTTATCGGGAGTCTGACTATGACGGTGTCTTTGATGGCCGTGGGGGCTTGTTTTCAGCTATCTTATTTCGACCATTATATTGTGTTGGCCTTTACGTTGCTATATGTTGCATCTTTTGGCTGTACACTGGGAGCGGTTACGTGGGTGTACCTCAGCGAGATTTTCCCTAACCGGGTAAGAGGACTTGCGATGTCGGTTGCCACGCTGGCGCTCTGGCTGGCTGACTTTATAGTTACTTATACGTTTCCGGTGATGGCCCGTCAGCTGGGCACTGCCGCCACCATGTATTGTTACGCGGGAATATGTCTTATTGCATGCTGGTACATGTTTACCAGGGTAAAAGAAACGAAGGGTAAATCATTGGAAGAGATCGAGACATTATTTTTCCCATCAAAATAATTTTTATGAACAATGAACATGCTTTTATAGCAGCAGCTGGTATTAGCAGGGAGAATATTTCCTTTTATGCTGATAACGGCTACCTGGTTGCACCTTCTTTGTTGCAACCGGAGGAAATAGCAGCGTTGAAAAAGGAAACGGCTGCCATCTTCAGGGGGGAGCGCGGCCAACTGGAAGGGCTGCTCGATGTGGAGGCCGGTATGACGGATGAAGACGTATTGAGAAAATATGTTGCCATCCATTTTCCACATAAAATATCTCCTGTGATCTACCATTACTTGTTCCATGAAAAAATAGTAAAGACCTTACAAAGCATCATCAGCAGTAACGTAAAATGCATGCAGTCGATGTTATTTGTGAAAGGGCCCGGAAAAGCAGGGCAATCGTGGCACCAGGATGAATATTATATCCCCACCCGCGACCGCTCGCTGACAGGCGTATGGATTGCCATTGATGATGCTACAATTGAAAACGGCTGTTTATGGATCATTCCCGGACGACCGGGTTACATTATGTCAAGAGTGCCCAACAACAGTGATGAATATGCCGATGTAGATACGGTGGATGTATCCGGATGCCCGGAACAGCCGGTGCCAGTGGAAGTGAAGAGTGGGTCCGTCGTGTTTTTTAATGGGTATACTTTGCATAGTTCGCTGCGTAACAAAACGACCGGTTGTTTCCGCAGCGCGCTGGTCAATCATTACATGAGCGCCGAATCGATGTTGCCCTGGGATCAGGACGGGAAGTTGCCACCAACGGAGGATCTCCGGGATATTGTAATGATATCCGGCGAAGACCCTTATACCTGGAAAGGGACAGTAGATGCAAACAAACCCTATCTCCGTCCGGAGGTGTTAAGAATAATAAAAAGTATTTAGAACAATATGGCTATTCAATTTTTTTGTCCACGGTGGGGAAGCGAGTCACTTTCGTGGGAGGCGTTCATTAAAAAGGTTAAGGAGGAAGGGTACGATGGTATTGAGTGCGGCATAGCCTTCAATACGCCAGAGCAGGCGCTGGAGCAGGTATGGAACCTGGCGGCTAAAGCAGGATTGGAAATTATTGCACAACATTACGATACCAATGATGCCGATTTCTCCCAGCATTATGATAATTATTGTAAGTGGCTGGAGAAGATGGCAGGATATCCTGTGGTGAAGATCAATTCGCAGACTGGCAAGGACTATTTTTCCTTTCATCAGAATAAGCAGTTAATTGATGCAGCCAATGCCTGTGGCCGGCTGGTAATCCATGAAACGCACCGTAACAAGTTTTCCTTTGCTGCGCATATTATGAGTACTTATCTCCAACAGATACCGGCATTGCGGATTACGTTGGATGCCTCGCACTGGGTATGCGTGGCGGAGTCATACCTGGAAGACCAGGTCGCCGCGATGCAGCTGGCGATAGAACGAACCGACCATATCCATGCAAGGGTGGGGTATACAGAAGGCCCACAGGTGTCAGATCCACGTATGGCCCAATGGGAATATGCCGTAAGCAGACATTTGTCGTGGTGGGATGATATCGTGGCAAGGCTACAGCGTGAAGAGAAAACAGTAACCATTACTACCGAATTTGGTCCTTATCCCTATATGGTATATGAGCCATCAACGGGTAAGCCAGTAGTGGATCAATGGCAGGTGAATGTATATATGATGAACCTGTTGAGAGACAGGTATTCATAATAACGGGTAATTTGTTCACTTCACATGAGAGTGCCCGCGGATATATATTCGTGGGTTTACTTTGCTCTTGTTGAGAGGTGAATCACTTTATATTTTAAATAGACAGGTAATTTTTGAATTATAACGTGAGATTTAAGTGAATGCTAGCCTCCTTTCAAGGAGGTTAATGATTTTGGTTCGTTTTTAAATGAACGACACAATGGACTAAGTAACAACGGGTTGTTCCCAACCTGTTTTCTTTATAAATTAACATGATAACAGACACTATGAAGCAATTTTTTTTACTCATTTTCGTAATGATAGGTACTGTCGCTGCGGCACAACAGCATGGTAAGGAGTACCATGTATCCATGAATGGAGATAATAGTAATGATGGTAGTTGGCAGCATCCCCTAAAAACAATTTCAGCGGCTGCAGCTATGGCGATGCCGGGAGATGTGATCACCGTGCATGCCGGCGTGTATCGCGAGCGGATCACTCCACCAAGGGGTGGCGACTCTGATACGAAGCGTATCACGTACCAGGCGGCCAAGGGCGAACGGGTGGAAATTAAAGGATCAGAGATCGTGAAGGGGTGGAAACGGTTACAAAAAGACACGTGGGAAGCAGTAATCCCTAATACTTTATTTGGCGACTTCAATCCGTATAAGGAGTTGATACATGGCGATTGGTTCTGGCCTAAGCCGAAGGACCGCCAATATCACCGTGGTGCCGTTTATCTTAATGGCAGCTGGCTGATGGAAGCAGCCAGCCAGGAACAGGCCTTATCTGCTGCTGATGCCGGGAACCCGTTGTGGTGGGCGGTTGTAGACAGCGCTAATACCACTATCCAGGCGCAATTCAAGGGTGTGGACCCGAATAGCCAGTTGGTAGAGATCAACGTGCGGCCTGTAGTATTTTATCCTGATAAGCCTTTCATCAATTTTATTACCGTACGCGGTTTTGTGATGGAGCATGCCGCCACCAACTGGGCGCCGCCAACAGCGGAGCAGATGGGCCTGATCGGAACGCACTGGAGCCGTGGATGGATCATAGAAAACAATACCATTCAATATTCTAAATGCGTAGGTATTGCCCTGGGTAAATATGGAGATACATTTGATAACAAGGATACGGAATCGGCAGAAGGATATGTGGGCACAATTAAACGCGCACTGGCTTTCGGGTGGAACAAGGGCACTATAGGTGGGCATGTGGTGCGTGACAATATCGTAGCCTACTGTGAGCAAACGGGTATTGTGGGTAGCCTGGGATGCTCGTTCAGCCTTATCCAGCACAACACGATACATGATATTCATGTGCATAAACTGTTTGATGGTGCGGAGATGGCTGGCATCAAATTTCATGGCGCCATAGACGTACAGATCATCAATAACCATATTTACAATACCAATATGGGCATCTGGCTCGACTGGATGGCGCAGGGGGCACAGCTGCAACGTAACCTGATGCATGACAACGGGCTCGATATTTTCCTGGAAGTGAATCACGGACCAATGCTGGTGAGCAACAATATCCTGCTTTCCGCCACCAGCTTGCTGATGAACTCCAGTGGCGCCGCCTTTGTGCATAATATTTTTGGTGGTAAAATGGATGTGATCCATTATGATTCCAGGATGACACCTTTTATGTTGTCACATTCCACATTTGTGCAGGCACTGCACGATAACCCCGATGGGGATATCCGATTTTTCAATAACCTGTTTGTAAGGGGCGGTAATGCCAGCCAGTATAGTAGCGCGTTGCTGCCTGTTAGCTTTAAAGGGAACGTATATACGAAGGGTGCTACCGGCATTAATAATGCCAAATTGAAAAGGGGATATGGTGAAATGGATCAGCATGCACAGGAGAAAATGCAGCGGTATAAGGAACAAGCGGCAAAGGAGGAAAGCGCTGTATTGGACACTACTTTTGATGCCGATGCACGCCTGGTGAACCAGGGTGCCGACATTTTTCTCGAAATGAATATTAATAAGAACTGGCTGAATATAGATAGGGAGATGATCACAACAGAAGGGCTGGGGAAAGCACTGATACCCGGCCTTTTCTTTGAAAACCCGGATGGATCCCTGGTAAAGATCAGTACAGATTATGCCGGCAAACAAAGAAAGTTGCACCCTGCTCCTGGTCCTTTTGAAATGAGCGCTGGCGGCAAGCTTCGTTTCAAAGTCTGGTAAGGAGCTATGAGCATAGGATATTGAATAGCCCCAAGAAAGAGGCCTGGACTCCGTATTAAGGAGCAGGCCTCTTGTTATAATATAAACGGCTATTAATGTCCGATCCGTCTGCTTATCCGATTTTCCCTGTGATTCAGCGTTGCCACTTCTCCATGGGTAAGGTGTCCGCCATTCCTTGCGGCCATTTTCCGCTCTTCTCTTCTTACCGAACGGTCTTCCCAGTGCATCTTATTGGCTTGAGCCCGGGAGATTTCACCATTTCTTACTTCGCGGTTAATGCGCCTGTCCTGGTTAGCCAGGCGGTCGTTTACTTCTGTTCTGCCAGGATGATTGGCTGTCCAATTGGGGTGATTCTTTTGCCATTTGGTTTCTGGTAATTGATTTTGTGCAGATGCAATATTAGAAATGGCCATGGTGGTAACTACAAGGGCTGTTAATAAGATGGGTGCTCTCATAATAAAAGTGTTTTACATGTTATAGTAGATAGATCGGTAATAGCATTTGTCGTTTAATGATGGATATCGTTTTTGGATAATCTTAACAAATAGTTATAAGGCCTTTATCTGTGAGTCTACGTTAATCGTCCGATGCATTTAATCTTAAATTTGTTCCCTGATTATGGATAATGATTATAAAACAGACAATTATGGAACAACAACCACTGGAACAAAAGGTAGCCCTCGTGACCGGCTCCTCACGGGGTTGGGGCAGAGACATCGCTATACACCTGGCCGCCGCCGGCGCCACCGCTATTGTTAACTACCATAGCAACCGGGAACGGGCAGAGGAAGTGATTCAGCATATTACCTCAAGAGGAGGCAAGGCTTTTGCTTTCCAGGTGGATGTAGCCAGTGAAAAAGCGGTGAACAATTTGTTTGACAACATCCGGAAAGTTTCCCAGGAGGGTAGACATTTTGGTAAATAATGCGGGGATTAATCCCACCCGCTCGCTGCAGGAGGTATCGCTACGGGACTTTTAGCAGGCGCTGGACGTAAATCTAACATCTGCATTTTTAACAACACAATATGCAATCCCTGCTATGATTGAAAAGAACTATGGAAGAATTATCAATATTTCTTCTGTGGCAGCGCAAACAGGCGGTGTGATTGGCCCGCACTACGCGGCCTCCAAAGCAGGGCTCATCGGGCTTACCCACTCTTATGCAGCATTGTTGGCCCGTAATGGCGGCATTACTGCCAACGCCATCGCTCCTACGCTGATTGCCACAGATATGGTTAAGGACAACCCCAGTATTAAGCCCACATTAATTCCTATCGGCCGCTTTGATCAGCCGGATGAAGTAGCGTCGGTGGTATTGTTGCTGGCCACCAATGGCTACATCAATGGCCAAACCCTGAATGTAAACGGCGACTGGTATATGAGTTGATAAAAGGCCTCCGCGATAACGCGGAGGCTTTGTTTTTCCTGTTTTATTTTTTCCGCCATTGGTAACCCAGGAAAAGGTTGAATTGTTGGTTGTATATTTTCCATTGATGTTGCATGCGGGGATCTTCTATCACCAGTATAAATCCCCGGGAGTAGCCTGCGCCTATATTCCAGCCGTTTTTACATTCGTAACGCAGCTGTACCGCGATGCCCGCATCTAATTTGTAGCGAAATCCTCCGGACGCAGTAGCGGTGCCGAAAATGTTTTTATCTGCTGTTATTTGTCCGTTGGCGCCTTTTCGTTCTATGCTGCTATGCAGCAACCCACTTACATAAGGGCCGGCAGATAACCGGAATCCATGAAAGTATACGGTAGGTGTGATGGGGGCGATGAGCAGGTAAGTACTTTTAAAACGGCTGTTGTATACCTGTTGACTATTGCTGTCTAACAGGTGCAGCATCAACGGGCTTTGCCCCACTGATAATTCCGACTGTATGCCAAAATATTTGCCTAACCTGGTTTGTACGGTAATGCCGGCAAATATGCCGGGTAAAGGTTTTACGTAGCTGCCGGTCGATAATAAATGGAGGTCCTTACCATATAGTGAGCCGGCCGACATCCCTGCCTTGATACCAAATGATACTTCCCGGTATCCACTGCTGTCTTGCTGGGCGCAGACAGGCTGGAGCAACGCGAGGAAAAATATCATCATCAGCGTATGTTTCATATCATTCGTTTATAAGTTAATGTCCCAGATACCGGCTGTTCTTTCCATTTCTACCAGCGCTGCGGCATACCCATTCAATGCCTCGTAATAGCTTTGTTTGAGGCTGTTGTAGGTGCGTTGGGCATTCAGTACTTCCAGCAGGTTGATTTCGCCGGACCGGTAACTGTATATTTTACCTGCCAATGCTTTTTCTGCATCTTCCAATATCCCGGTGTGAAATTGATTTACCTGCTTGCGGGCAGCGAGGTAGTTATAATAGCTGGTAGCTACTTCGGTTTGTACCTGTAATGCTGCCTGCTGATAACGGGCGGCAGCCTGGGCGGCGCTGTATTGGGCTGATAGCAGCTCCGCCCTGGACCTGCCGGAGAATTTCAATGGGATGCTAATGCCTGCAGAGATAACATTGGTAGAGGGCGTAGGTGCGATGACGTTAGTGGCGCCGGAGTTTTGTGCCATCCCCAGTGCCAAACCCAGGTCGGGCATCCGGTTGGCCTGCGCCAGTTTTACCAGGTTATGAGCTACTTCTTTGTCTTTCCCTGCAGCCAGGATATCTGCGCGGTGGCTGATCGCGGCATCGATCAGGTCTTTTAAACTAAACTCCCGGTCAAAGCTAGATTTGAGAGCAGCCGGGTAGTAAAGCGTATCCGATGATTTTCCCATCAGCATGCCCAGTTGTAATAAGGCGGCCTTAAAGGTGGCTTCATTCCGGTACACCGTATTCAGCATATTGGCGGCTTCCAGCTTACTCTGGCGGGCATCTACTGCTTTGATTTCTCCCAGTTGAAAGCGGATACTATCTGCACGGGCAAACAGCGACATGCTTTGATAAGATTCCCGTGTTACGGTAAGCAGGTTTTCCTGTAGTATGGCTTGCAGGTAGGCCAGCGTGGCATCTGCCTGGAGGTTGCGATAGTAGTTTTCCAGCAGGAGATGCGTCAATTCCAGCTGACTCAATGCTACACTACTTCTCGCTTGCCGCTTATTGCCCAGCTCCAGCAGCCAGCTGACGGAGGTATTAAATCCATATCCCATTTTCATTCTCTTTTGACCGTTATCTACCCAGCCAAATGACAGGCTGGGATCCGGGAAAACTTTTGCCGCCGCAACCCTTGCGGTGGCCAGGTTCACGTTGAACCGCTCAGCAGCATACGCCAGGTTGTTATTGGTGACTTCCGCCAGGAAACGGGGATAGATCAGTGAATCTTTGGTTTGTCCATTTCCCTGTAGTGCTAAAAAAAGCAATAGCAGGATATTACCATATCTCATAGCCATCTGTTTACTATTTTTCATCCTTTTGCTGATAGTCTGTAGCGCCCCATTTGCTTTCAGACAGATAATACAATGCCGGCAAAACAAATAATGTGATGACGGTAGCAGCCAGCAATCCATATACTACCACGGTAGCCAGCGGGCGCTGAACGTCTGAGCCAATACCGGTGGCCAGCGAGGCAGGCAATAAGCCAAGAATGGCTACGGTAGCAGTCATCAGGATAGGCCTGAACCTGTTCGCAGCGCCGGCAATCACCGCCTCCAATAAGGTAGCCCCTTGTATACGCAGTTCATTGAAATTGGAAATCATGATCACCCCATTTTGAATGGCTACGCCAAACAAGGCGATAAAGCCCACTGCAGAGGATACATTCAACGTCATTCCCCGGATGTTGAGCGCCAGCATGCCACCAAACAGCGCTAGCGGAACAATGCTCAGGATCAGTCCCGCCTGCCTGAACCGCCCAAATGCGCCATACAACAGGAAGAACATAAACAGCAGCGTTACGGGCACCACCACTGCCAGTTTTGCGTAGGCGCGCTTTTGATTTTCAAATTGGCCTCCCCATACAATCCGGTATTTCCCGTGATCATAAGAGATGTTTTTTTCAATACTGCTCCTGGCCTGTTCCATAAAAGAAGACAGGTCCACGTTCCGGAGATTTAGCTTTACCGTTAGATGCCTTTTATTCATTTCCCGGGTGATGGTACCTTCCCCGGTAGTAGTGCTGACAGCAGCTACCTGCGACAAAGGAATTCTGGCCCCCGTGGGGGATGCCAGCATCAGGTTGGCAATCTTCTCCGGCGTATTCCGGCTATCTTCTTTATAACGGCAGGTGATATCATATACCTTATTGCCGGTAAAAAGCTGGGACACCGGTTTGCCACCAATAGCCACTTCTATTAGCTCTGACACCGTACTTACATTCAGTCCATATTGCGCCAAAGCGGCCCTGTCGATTTTAATTTGCAACTGTGGGAGCGGAGGCTCCTGGTCGATAGACAGATCTACCGCACCTTTTATTTTTTTCAGGCTCTGTAGCACCTGTTGAGCTATTCGCCTGGTTTCTGTAAAATCATCTCCATATACTTTTACCACCAACTCACTATGGGCACCTGATATCCGGTCCATCACATTATCAATCATCGGCTGGCTGAACCCCACGGTATAACCCGGCATAGCGGCATAGTCGGCCACCAGTTCCTCAATAAGGTCGGCTTTGGTTTTTCCTTTAGGCCATTCTTTGTAAGGCCGGAGGCCTATAGAACATTCAAAATGGGAGGCCGACCAGGGATCTGTTCCATCGTCATTTCTGCCGGCATGCACCATCATATAGGTGATCTCCCTGTGTTTCATGGTCACTATGCGTAATGAGTCACTCATCTCTTTCGACTTCTGCAGCGATATACCTGTGGGGAGTTGTACCTGTAACCAGATAGAGCCCTCATCTAAAGAGGGAAGAAAGTCTTTGCCTACAGTGGCGGAAAGTATAGCGGCGCTTATCAACACCGCGCCCAGTGGCCACAATACCCTTTTAGGCTTTTGCATAATCTTCCTGATACGGGCCAGGTAGGATACAGATAATTTCTCCAGCCATTTGTTATGGTATAACCTGCGGGGCTTCCGGTATACACTGTAAGCGAGACCAGGTATCAGCAACATCGCCACTATCAATGCGCCTACCAGGGCGTAGCTCACTGTAAACGCCATCGGTGTAAACAGCTTACGTTCTACTCTTTCAAAGGCAAACAAAGGCAGGTAGGCGGTAATGATAATGATGGTAGCAAATAATACCGGCTTGCCAACGAGCGCCGCCCGCTGCGCGATGGAATGCTCTTCCAGCGGCGCCAGTTCATTTTCTTCCCGCTTTTTCAGAATCGTTTCCATCATCACAATAGCGCCATCCACGATAATCCCAAAGTCAATGGCGCCGAGGGAAAGCAGGTTGGCCGGGATGTTGGTGAAGTACATCAATATAAAAGCGATCAGCAATGCCAATGGTATTGTAATGGCCACAATCAACGCCCCACGCCAGCTGCCAAGAAATACGATGAGTACGATGATGACCAGCATCATGCCTTCTATCAAGGTGTGAGAAACTGTATTCAGGGTAGTATTCACGAGGTCAGTGCGATCCATATAGGGCCGGATCCGCACCCCATCAGGCAGCAGGTGATTGTTGAGATCATCAATGGCATTGTGTACTCCCTGCAATACCAACGAAGGGTTTTGCCCTTTTAGTAATTGTACTACTCCTTCAATACTCTCATTGTAGTCTACTTCCCGGTCGGTGAAACCCAGTATGCTCTTTCGTTCCAGGTTGCCATACCTGAGTTCACCTACGTCTTTTAACAGGATGGGAACACCGTTATTGGTTTTGATAACAAGGTCGCCAAGTCCTTCCAGTGTTTTCACCAGCCCGATACCGCGGATGACGTAGCCAAGATCGCCCTGGTTGAGGATACTTCCGCCGGCGTTGGCATTATTGTTAACGATGGCAGCCTGTACATCGCCGAGCGACAGCTGATATTGCGCTAACCGCGCCGGATCCAGTTCTACCTGGTATTGCGTGGTAATGCCGCCGAAATTAGTGACGTTGGTTACCCCGGCTTCCTGTTTTAAGCGCGGTACAATTACCCAGTTTTGCAGGTCGGTAAGCTCCCGCAGATCGTGGCCTTTACTTTCAATAACATACCGGTAAATTTCCCCGATGGGGGAAGTCAATGGGTCCATGCCTGGTTTGGCGCCATAGGGCAGTGTCAGCGCATTTAACTTTTCATTGATGCGTTGCCGCGCCCAGTAGTCTTCATAACCATCCTGGAAAACAACGGTAACGATAGATAAGCCAAAAGTACTTTTACTGCGCATGACACTCATGCCGGGAAGACCATTCAGTACCCGCTCTACGGGGATGGTAATCTGCTGTTCCATTTCCTCTGCTGCCAGACCAGGTACCTGCGTAATAATCTGGGCACTTACATCCGCAATATCCGGGTATGCTTCGATAGATAATTGTTTCCACGAATAGTAGCCAAACAGTGCCAGCATTATAAAAAAGCCTATCAGTAGCCATCTTTTCCGGATGGTTATATAAATCAGGTTCATCATGTTATTCTCAGATTAATAGGTAATGGCTACCTGGCGTCCAATAGGTAATAGGCGCCATCGCTGATGATGGTATCGTTTTTAGAAAGCCCCGACTTTATCACCACCTTGTTGCCGAGTGCACCGTTTGTTTCTACCTGCTGGCGTACGTACCTGCCAGCAGCGATCTGCCGGAATACGAAGGAGTTATTGCTTTGCTGCAGTAATGCTTTTGGGGTAATCAGGATGGTAGGCTGCGGCGTATTTTCGAAATTAACGTTCACATACATACCCGGTTTAAGTACGTGATCGGCATTGTCGCATTCCATCAATACTTCCACGCTGCGGGAGCTTTCTTCGATCAGTTCGTTGATATGGAAGATGGTGCCTTGTATAATTTTACCTGGTAACGCCGCAATCGTGATCTGTGATTGACTAAGCTGGCGAATCGCACCCATGTCTTTTTCTTTGACGTGACCTGCCACCCATACCTTTGATAGCTCCGCCACCGCGGCCACGCTGGCGCCGTCATTTTTTATCAGTTGACCTACTACCACTTTATTTTCTACTACTTCACCAGCAATGGGGGCATAGATGATCAGGGGCTGTCCGAGGATCAATTCATCCGGATTGGCCTTGAATAACCGGATGCTCAGCCGTGCGCTTTCATATTCTTTTTTTTCTACGTCGTAATTCATCTGTGCCTCTTCCAATTCCCGCTGAATGCCTACGCCGTTAGCGACTAAGTTGCGCTGCCGTGCCAGTTTTTTCTCTGCCAGCAACAGTTGCTCTTTTGCCTGGAAAAATGCTTTCTGTGCGTTAATAAAATCCGGTGAACTCATGGCAAACAGGGGCGTGCCAGGTGTTACGTTCATGCCAAGTTTCAGGTAAGCGGAAATGATCCTGCCTGAAAAGGTAGGTGCTATTTCAGCGAACTTGTTCGGAATTAATTTTACCAGGCCTGCTGCCGGCATCTGCTGGCGCAGCAGCTGTGTGGTGATGGTATCAACATGGATTTTTTTTGCCAGGCCGGATTGCGGATATACAATCACGGTGTCGCCGTGTAGTTCACAGCTGCTGACAGGTGCCCGGGAAGTGCTTTGTGTACAGGATGCCAGGAGCAAGGTACTATAAAATAACGCCTGTATATGTTTCATTGTGCCATTGTTAAGAGTCATGAGTGCGGGTGCCGGGCTTTTATCTATGCAGCCATAGTTGTAAACCGGTAGCAGCATCTGCTTTACCGCCAGTGAGGCCTTTCAGAAATAAAGTGACTGTTTTCTTCCCATCTAGCTGAAGTGAAGGGATATCCAGCAGAGTCACAGTCCCGGTACCTACCTGGGTTTTCACTTTTACCCGGTACGTACCGGCAGCAATGGTTTTGAACATGGAAAGCGCAGCGGCGTCCGGATTATTGCCAATGTAAGCAGTGGCTTTTACCAGCCTGGTGCTGTCTTTATCCTTGAATACATCAATATCTACCGGCGTAGTATTGGGTGAGAGGTGCAGGAAACGGACATTTGTTTTAGCGGCGCCGGGGTTGCTAACCATGTCTTTGAGCACAATGAATTTTACTTTGTTATTCTTGAGTGTATCATATATGAACAAGCTATAGCTCACCGCATTTTCGAAAGTAAACTTACTTTCCGCTACCACATCGTTTCCCAGGGTTAGTTTAACAGGAAGGTCTTTGCCTGGTTGCAGCATGGTATATGGTTTTGGCGCAGTCAGGTATTGTACTTTTTGCTGTGTTTTCTTTTCGTTTACATTGACCATTACTTCTGCTGTTTTAGGAGAGGCGTGTATCACCTGCAAATAAGCTACTGCTACATCCGGGGTGTTATCTGATTTCTTTTTGCAGGCGGCTATCGATAGGCCAGCTAATACACATACAGATGCTACTTTTAGTGCGTTTGTTGTTTTTCTCATTTTCATTTAATTTTTAGTTTGCTGATAAATGTATCATGCGGTTATTATGTTGATGGACTACACGATTTATAAACAGGAAGTAGTATGATCTTCCTATCTTTTGTGAGTGCACACAGGATCTTTAACATTTTATTTTATAAGCATCCCGGATCTTATGGAAATGAGAATAGGAGGCGCTATTACAGCGCCTCCGGTTAATTGTAGGTATGATATGAGCCAAAAGTTACATTTGGGGTCAACATAACCATATCTGTCATGAAAACACCAAAAAGTGGAAACTTCCTACGCGGAGGAAAAAAAAGTTAGAATTTAAGCGTATAGGACAAATAGAAGGTGAGATCAAATAAACGGTTTCCCGATAAGGTAGTATTGTAGCCACTATTTTCCAGGTTCCAAACATCGGGGATATATTTGTTACGTGCCTGGTAGGCATTGTAAAGGCCCGCAGATACCTTGTGTGTAAGTTGCTTACCGGTAGGGAAAGAGAAGCTGGTGTTAAAATTCAGCCGATGATAGGGTGGTAGTCGTTTGAACCGGTACCCGCTTCTGTCAAATACAAAAGGATTATTATTGTCGGGTTCTTTATTGCTGGGGTTCACGGGCGTGGGGGTATCAAAGTCTTCATTTGTTCCAGGGGGCAGGAATTCAGCATCGCCAGAGCTGAAATACCATACCAGCCCCAGCTCCCAGTTTTTAAGCGGACTATAGTTGATGGTGGCATTTAAATTATGTCGCCGGTCATAGCGGAAGGGATATTTTTTTCCTTCGTTAATACCCGGAAATTGTCTTTCGCTCCACGTAAGGGCATAAGAGAACTGGAACTGCCATTTGTTGATTTGTTTCCTCGACAGTAGTTCCAGCCCGTAGCTCCAGCCTTTCCCGGCAAGGATATCTGTTTCCCAGGTGTCTTCATCATAGAAAATATTTCCCTTTTCTGCGAAGTTGGTATTATTTCTCATCACCTTGTAATAGACATCTGCAGAGAGGAACAGCCCTTTTTTATCATTGAAATTGTATCCCAGGTTGACCATATGGCTTTCCACAGGACGCAGTAACCCGGTACTGGGTACCCAAAACTCGCTGTTGATGCCCAAAAACGGCGTGGTTACCTGGTGGAGGTATTGCACCATGCGGGCGTACGAAAAAGTAAACTGCTGGTCCTTATTAACCCGCCATGCGGCAAATAGCCGGGGTTGCAGGGAACGGTGGGTATAGTCACGGAATTTGTACGTGGCATAATTCAGCCCCGGCCGGATTAACAGGTTGGACCCAATGCGCCATTCATTTTCAGCGTAAAGGGCAAACTCGCCGAAGCGAAGTGGTTGCATCGGCTGATAATAATCAACCTCCTCCAGGAATTCCGGCGAGATGCTGGTATTGAAAGGCTTGATGGTGGTATGGGCGTATCGGACGCCAAACCGGAACCGGACACTAGGCAATGCGTTGTATTCAAACTGGGTTTTTGCTTCCAGTTTGTCAATGGATGCATAGTTGTTAAATGCTTTACTATCTTCGGCTTCCCGGGTAGAGTCATTGAATAAGGCGAACTTAATGCCGGCGAGATTGCGATAGTTGCTGGCGTTTACCGTGGTGCTCACAAATGAGCGGGCGCCGAGTAAATGAATCCAGTTAAGCGTTCCCAGTCGGTTACCCCAGGCCTGCAAACGCTGATAATCCGGGCGGTCCAGATTCAGGTGATCTTTACCCAGGTAACCGGTAAACATCAATTTATTATTTGCATCCAGGAGATGTGTTAACTTAAAATGGATGTCATAAAACCGCAGCCGGTAGTTATCATCCAGGATATTTAACAGGGGATTGGACCAGCTGTGGCGCATGGAAAACATCATAGCGGTCGTGTGCTTTCGTAACGGCCCTTCTACGGACATGGCGCCAGCCAGCAGTCCGGCATTGGCTTCTCCCGTCCATTTATCCATGTTGCCATCACGGGTATTCACTTCCGTGATAGAAGAGATTGCGCCATCGAAACGGCTGGGAAAATCATTTTTATACTGCCGGATTGATTTAACCAGGGTACTGTTGACAATGGAAATTTCACCCAGCAGGTGACTGGGATTATATACCTGGTTGCCATCCAGCAGGAAAATGCTCTGATCCGGATCGCCTCCCCTGACCACCAGTTTCCCGGTAGTTTCCTGCGTTTCCACATTGCCGGGCAACAAGTACAGGGATCTGACCGGATCTGTTTCTCCCAGGAAATTGTTATAGGCGTCTGTTTGGTATTTATCCATCCGGGAGCCGCCATCGGGTTGCAGGATATTGCCTGCATCAATTTTTACTTCCGGCAGTTTAACCGGGGAGATTACCAGGTTTTTTTGGGTGGATGCCTCCAGCAGGATGGTGATTATTTTAGGAGGCAGGCTGCTGTGTTTTACTTCCAGGTAATGCTTGCCCGGTGATAACATCAGGTTGTAATACCCAAACCTGTTGGCCTGGCAGACCTGACCGGATGCCAGGTCCTGTACAGTGGCGTAGGCCAATGGTTCCAGGCTGCCTTCTTCCATCGTAAAGCCATAGAGGGGATACCGTTCAGGTAATTTTTTTTCGGGCAGAAGAATGATCTTGTTGTTTATTTCTTCTATCGTTACTGGCTGTCCACTCAGCAGCTTATGGAGTACAGTGCCCAGCATGATGTTGCCATCGGCAATAGCATAGCTACTATCGGTGGTGAGGTAGTTGGTAGAATACTCGATCACCGTACCGCTATAGCTGCTTATTTTCGATAATAGGGAAGGAATGCTACCGGTGGCAGCATGGCACACAAATGTTTTCTTTGTAAGGGATTGCTGGGCGTGCGTGCTCAATGCAGTGCAAGGCAGTATCACGGACATAAGAAGGCCGACGGCATGATAGCTGTTGAAATAGAAATGCCGTAACGACCGCCGGCCGCAAATGTGCGTGTACTTGCTATGCTGAAAATTCCTTACAATAAGTCAAATAAAAAGTTAGTACAGAATAAGGGTGTCTTGTTGTTGTCGGTAATGAAGTCCTGTTAATTTTGCTATTTCATCTACTGCCTGAGATAACGATTCCTTTCCAAAGCTGGCGGTGATAGATATTTCGCCGGCCCCCGGCGTCTGTGTGCTATCAATTTTAACAGGATGATTATAAAAAATAGCTAGTGTTTGGATCACCTCTTTTAAGGAGGTACTCCTGAAACTTAATTCTTCCTGTTGCCATCGCAGCGGGGAGCTGGTAAATGTTTTTCTTTCAAATGTTTCTCCTGTGAAGATGGCTTCTTCATTGGCAGATAACGTACACTTTTTTTGTGGATGATCTTTATCTGCAAACAATACCTTACCGGTAACGACGGCCACTCTTTCCTGCCGACGCCCTGCATTTACCAGGAAGGAGGTACCGAGTACCGTGATCAGCCCTTTCCCTGTTTCGATACGGAATGGCTGCTGTATGATTGTTTTTACATCAAAATATGCCTCACCCGAAAGATATATTTTCCGCTCATCAGCCTTAAATATTTTGGGAAACCGGATAGTAGCGCCTTTCCGTAGCCATACCGTGGTGCCTTCGGACAGTGTTACCTGTTGATCAGCGGCAGCGGTAATGATGGTAAAGGACTCCTGCCGTTTGTTATACCACCACCAGCCACCGAAAATGAAGCCTGCTACAATAGCCGCTGCCACTAGTGTTTTCAGGAACGTATTCATCCAGAAAACGGTGTTGGTCGTGTCATTTTTTTTCTCCGTAGCCAGTGCAATTCGTTGGTCTATTTTTGACCATGCGCTATTTGTATCAAATTCTTTTTCTTCCAGCCATTCGTCTGCCATCCGCCAGGTGGTAGTCAGCTGCGCAATTTCCTCTTCATAGGCAGGGTCCTGCGATGCCCAGTCGGCAATTATTTTGTCATCGGCTTTGGCGGATATGCCATGCAGCTTTCTGAGCAGTAGTTTTTTTATATGGTCAGGTAATTGTTCCATTGTTTTCTTCTCCCATTTACTAAAACATAATTATTTGTGAAATTCCTACAGACAGGAAAAAATAATTTAAAGACGGTTTATAGGGTACTCTTAACGAAATTTCTCAGGAATTTCAGTGCTTTCCAAAGCTGGTTATTCACCGTTTTAATGGAGATACCCAGGTTGTCGGCCACCTCCTGGTTGCTGAAATTTCCCAGGCGGCTTAATAGAAATATTTCCTTGCATTTGGTGGGAAGCTGGTCAATTCCCTTTCCTAACAATGCTTTATAGTTTACCAGCTCACCTTCGTCTGGTTCTGTGCTTACCGGCCAGGTATCTTCTTCTATATCCATGTCGGTCAGACTGTACACAGGCCTGCGCTGCCCACGATGCAGGTGGGTCAGGCAGTTATTGCGAACAGCGGTGAAAAGATAAAATTTTACACCTTCTACCACTAAGATGTCTCTGCGGTTTTCCCATATCTTCACGAAAACATCCTGCACGATATCTTCACACGCCTCCTTTTCCTTGATGAAGCTCGAGGCGTATTTGCAAAGCGGGTTATAATACTGTTCGAATACTAGTTGGAACTGTTTGTAAAGGTCATCTGTACTCACAAATGGATTTTATAAATATGATACTTAATACGCATGTGTTTCCCGCTACAGGTATATGGAAATTTTATTCAAAAAATTCCATCCTGGTAATCTATAAACGCGTCGTGGTTGATTTCCCTCTATTCTCTTTTAAATGGAGAGGAGGATAGGGAGATGGTAACGCAGGGGTAGGTAATATAATGAGCTTAGCCTTTATTGGTAAAGTACTCCCATATTTCACGTTTGTAAGTCTTGCCAACAGGCAACGTCAAACCGTTTTCCAGCAGCACCTGTGCGCCTTCGAGGGATTGTATTTTTGAAAGCGCTACAATATACGAACGGTGTATGCGCTTGAAATGACGTTTATCCAGCTGTTGTTCTATTTCGCCGGTAGTGGAGGCACTCAGGTACATTTTATCCTTTGTAAATACCTTCACGTAGTTGCCATAGCTTTGAATATAGGTAATATCACTGGTCATTATCCTGACGATACCTGTATCGACCTTTAATGTTAAGGAGATGTCGGATGTTTGTGGTAGGGGAATACCTGTATGACGGGCAACAGGAGGTTTGAAACGGGCGAACACATTATCTACTGCGGCCATGAATTTGGCTATCTCAAAAGGTTTCACCAGGTAATCGACTACCCGGTATTTATACCCTGTGAGTGCATACTGGGTATAAGCCGTAGTTAATACCACCAGTGGTGGATTGGACATGGCTTCCAGCATATCGAGTCCGGAGATGCCCGGCATGTTAATATCCAGGAAGAGTAAATCAACAGGGTGCTTAAACATGAAGTCCATGGCACTCACGGCATTGTAGAAGTTACCCACCAATACCAGGCTGCTGGTTCCTTTAATATAGTGGTCAAGCACCCGGTGCGCTCCTTCTTCATCGTCCACTACGATACAGCGTAATGATTCCATCGGCGACTACTAATTTAATTGCATTTTTAAAACGACCTTGAATTCACTTTCATCCGGGGAAATATCCAAATGATACTTTCCGGCATACAATAGTTCCAAACGCTCCCGGATGGTGGCAAGACCGATACCGGTAGAGCCACTTTTAAGGGAAAGATCCCCTAATGAGTTGGCAATGGCTACTGTCAGCGTACTGCCATTTAATTGGATATTGATATGCACAAACGATTGCCCGGAGGCGGTAGTACTATGTTTAAAAGCATTTTCTATCAGCGTAATAAGGATTAACGGCGCGATAGTTATCTTTTCGAGGTCCGGCTGCCGGGCATGCACCGCAAAGGTAATTTCACAACGCGTTCCCACCCGCTCTTTTTCTATGACGATATAATTTTCTATGAAGGAAATCTCTTCCTGGAGCTTCACCTGTGGCTTTCGGCCGTCTTCCAGCTGGTATCGCATAAGCTGGGATAATTTTAAGATCAGTTGGGGAACCCGATCGGGTTCGGTCAGGCTTACACCATAAAGATTGTTAAACATGTTGAAAAGAAAGTGAGGATTCAACTGCGCATGTAATAGCCTTATATTCATTTCAGCCAGTAATAGCTTGTCTTCCGTCCTCTTCCTGATCTGCGAGGCATGCTGCCTCACCAGGAATAAAAACATGATGGTACTTACGCTGGCAATATTAATAACAAAATAGTACAATAAAACATACAGTATATTCTCCTGCGGGAGTATGCCGGGTTCCACCCAAAAGAAATCTACAGGCCATAATATCAAGGTCCCCAGGAGCAAGGCCCCAAAGGAGATCAACGCATATTTCCCATATTTCCTGTTCCAGAACAATGGGAAAATAAAATGCCAATGCAGCTGCGCCAACGCATATATGATGATAAAAAAAACGAGTCCCTTGAAAACTGCGGTGAATGAATCCAGCTGAAAAAATTGATTCACCATTGTCAGGATAAACATGGCGATAAATATCCCAATCTCCTGTAGGTAACGCTTTTTGAACCAATTTGTCATAACTATCATCTTCTATTGTATTTCCAGTACCACCAATGTCCCGTTTTTGCAGGTATGCAGAAAATTTAAATGATGAAGGACGTTCGTCATTAAAATATAGGCTTTGCTCATTCTCATTTCCCGGTGGGAAAATAAACATTTTCTTTTGTGCCGAATAAAATTATATACGTCAATATTAAAATTGAGCTATCAGATGCCAGGTAAATTTGCCGCTATTTTATTTTTAATCATCGCTTCTTTGCCAGTGCATTCACAATCCATTATGCCCGGTAGTACAGTTTCTTTCAAAATAAGAGGAGTAGTCTCAGATACCTTTGATAAAAAAACGCTGGAACTGGCTACCATCCTCCTGAAGGATAAAGATAAGGCCGTTATCAAAACTACGTTGACAGATGCTACGGGTGCATTTAATTTAGCAGTGCCGGAAAAAGGTATTTATTTTTTGACGATTTCACATACCGGTTATGGAACGATAGACGTGAAGGCATCCACAGGAGACATCGTTAAATTTACCCTGGTAAGGCAAAGCCAGCAGTTGCAGGTGATTGAAGTGAAGAAGCGTAGGCCTTTGATACAAAGCACAGGAGATAAGTTAGTATATAATGCGGCCGCTGATATTGGTAATAAAAGCGGGTCGGCAACAGATGTGCTGCGGAAGGCGCCCATGGTAACTGTCAGCGCCGATGGCGCCGTCAATCTCCGGGGAAATTCAAACATTAAAATTTTGCTGAATGGTATGCCGTCTGGCATGCTTGCCAAAAACCTGAAGGAAGCCTTGAAGATGATCCCCGCCAGCGCTATATTATCTATTGAGGTAATTACGGCACCCTCGGCGAGGTATGAAGCAGAAGGAGCGGCGGGGGTGATTAATATCATTACGAAGGAGAAGCTAAAGAGTACCTCCGGTACGATTGATGTAAGCATGGGAAATCGGGAGCAGTCTGCCAGTCTTGGCCTGAATATGTCGGGCGCTAAGTTGGACTTTAACTTCATGGGGAGCGGTATGTTTGAGCAAACGCAAAAAGAGAATGAGCTAAACAGGGCATCATTTTACAAGGGACAGCCAGTGGGCAGCCTGATGCAACGAGCTGATAGCCGGCAACGGACAAAAGGAGCCAGCCTGGAAATGGGTATGGAATACCGGCCTGATTCAACGCAGAAACTCGGTACTACGCTTTCTTATTGGCATGACCAATGGCCGGTACGCAGCAATTTGTATAACGATTATAGAGATGCGAACATTCCGTTGCTCTATAATCAAAGCTCAGATCAACGGGCACGCTTTCATTATATTGATCTTTCATTAAATTACCAGAAACGGCTTAAACGCAAAAAGCAATCGTTGCAGCTGTTAGGAAATCTTAGCCATTCTGTAGACCATTCCAGTTACCTGACAGATCAATTTATGCCTGACGGTACCCATTTCTTCCGGGAAGTGAGCCCCAACGCGGGAAGGAGTAAGGATTACAGCTTCCAGGCTGATTATACGCAGCCTTTTAATAAAGCGGGGAGCAGTTTTGTAGAAATGGGTATACGTTGGAGCAAAAATGATGCTACCAGCAACTTTGCCGTTTACAATAATATGAATAATCGCGGTAGCGGGGACTTGAAGCAGGACCCCGGGCGTAGCGACTCGATGGCTTACTTCCAGGATGTTTTTGCCTCCTATGTGAGCACGGAGCTGGAAACGAAAAACAACTGGCGTTTTCGCCTGGGCGCCCGCTATGAGTATACGCGGATAAACGCTGTATTCAAAGGTACCAAACCTTCGTTTGGAACAAACTTCAGTAACCTCGTTCCTAACCTGTTAATCGCAAAAAAAGTCGATGAAGCACATGAGCTCAAGTTCAGCTATACTGAACGCATTCACCGGCCTTTCATCTGGGACCTCAATCCCTATATAGATGCCAGCGATCCCCGTAACCTGACCATGGGCAATCCCCGTTTACGCCCGGAGCTTACACGGATGCTGGAGGCTTCTCACATTTACAATGCGCCTTCCGGCCTTAACCTGGTCAGCAGCGTTTACTTTAACTTCAGTTCTAATTCAATTGAATCGCTTTTAGCCGTTGACAGCAACGGTATTTCGCGGGCGTTACCCCAAAATATTGCCGCTAACAAACGATTGGGCGCAAATATCAATGCGTATACCCAGCTCAATGATAACTGGACGATCAACGGAGGACTAGAGCTATACCAGGTATGGTTTAAGAGCAATGCCTTGCAGATTGCCAACAGCGGCTTCTTTCACGCTTTTAATGTCAACACTTCCTATACTATTCCCAGCGGGTATACGTTCGAGTTATCCGGCGACTATAACAATGGGTTTATAACACTACAAGGCAAAAATACATCGGACTATACCTACCGTATGGCTGTTCAAAAAGAAGTGCTGCAAAAGCGGGGCAGTATTACGTTGTCATTCGTGAATCCTTTTCAGCGTAACCTCCGGCAGCGTAGTATGGCCACTGCCCCTGCCTTTCATCAACAGTCGACTACCTATTATTACAATCGATCTGTTGCGGTCGCGTTTAGCTGGCGGTTTGGCAAAGGGCCTAAAAGTAAGGAGGAAAAAATACCGGAGGAACAGCCAACACGCCCGGAGCGGAGACGGACAGGCCGGTATTAACCAGTACCGTCTTCACCACTACATCAAACGCGTTGAGCATAGCATGAATACACGCTATCAGGATATCATCTGGAGTTTGTCGGTATGCTTTGCCAGATCAAGGCTGCCAGCCGAAGTACCAGTACTCTTTGCTAATTGCAATACATCCTTTAACAGCTCATTGGCCGCTTCTATTTCCTCTTTTTTAATAGAGATACTTTCAATATTAAAACCAATGGGAATATTTTTGGCCTGCGTATAGTTCAAAATTTCTATCGCAATATTCTTACAGGTTTCGATAGAAGAAGACAAAATATCTTTCGAGTGTTTAAGGTCGTTATAAAGCCACTTCGGTACCTCTATGCCCAACCATTCCATAAACTGCAACGTTTTGAGTGATCCACAAGGGGCGAGGGTGAAAATAATAGGAGAGAGCATCTTGTCATTGTCCAGTCCTGCGTAATAGTAGTCGGAGAGAAGGTTCTTCGTATCATTCAGGCTATAAACACACTGTGAGATGAAGAAGCTGCATCCCTTATTTATTTTATTGAAGATGCGCTGATGTTCGTCGCCTTTTTTGGTATGGCGTTCAGGAATGGTCACCCCACCTAATACGAGCGACTTAGCATACTGGTTCCGCAGGTCGTATGCATCCTGGAGAGAGAAGTTGGTGGCTTCCACCTGTTGGTGAGAAGAGGCGCCTACAAAAACGGCGTACCCGATATGTTGATTGGCCTGGAGCCAGGTGGTAAACTGTTCTTTATCCAGGTTGCCAATACTTTTATAAATCACTTTAGGAACTTGCAGCGACGCTAAATAGTTTTTGCTATACTCCTCCGGCGTAATGGTAGACTGGAAAGCAAAGGTTCTTTCTTTTTCTGTCCGCGTAGATTCATCCTGGATATCGTAGAGCAGCAGTCCATCGATGGGAAGCCCCTGGAGTCTTTCAATTTGTTTGCCGGCAATAATTTTTACCTGTTCAGGCTGTGTGGTTGCCTTCGGCGGCGTTAAACTATAAAAGACCAAATTGGACCCCGGCTGATGTATCTTTTCCTTGAGCATACATGATAATTTCGGCAAAAGTACAAAATGGGCCGGTATTTTGGGCGATTTATTGGTTGGTGTGGCTACTCAAATCATCTTGCACTGCGGGTTTCTGTGTGAAGGGAGCCTGGGTTTTATATAACAGTAACATTTGATAGATCAATCACACGCAGTCCTTTCAGCGCCGCATAGGTCAGCTTGTCCATGGTGGCGCCGTCAAAGCAGGTAGTTTTAATAGCGAGGTATGATTTGTTGGTAAGTGAAAAAGGCAGCGTAAAGGATACATTCCGGAGGGAGGTGCCTCTGAATGAGGCATCTTTCAGGGCACACTTGTTAAACTGTACACTGGTGAACGTCTGCCCGTCAAAACGCATCCCTCGTAAATCGCAGTGATTAAAGTCTACGTTATTAAAAACACATTGCTCGAAAATTGTTTTCCTAAAGTCAGTTTTGGTGAGATGAACATCTGTCAGGGTAGCGCCTATGAATTGAGCGCCTTGTCCGGAGATATGCAGGGTGGTACGTTCCAGGATGGAGGTACGGAAGCTGGCATCTGTAAGGTCAGTGGTGGAAAAACGGCAGTCTGTCAGGTGGGCGCCATCGAAATTGGCTTCGCGGGCATCCACCACGTCAAATAAAGTCCCGGAGAGGTTAGCACGGGCAAAGTTGGCTCCACGGAGTGAGCTCGTTTCGAATTTCCCTTTATGTAAAGTAACGTCTGCAAAGTCGCCTTTTTGCAGATCGATGGCGGTGAGGTCAATTTGTACCTGCCGTTCGGGCGAAGGTGAAGGTAACAATGATGGGTCACTGGCCTCCACTATTGGTTGTTTAACCGGTGGTGATACTTCATGATCCCCCGTTGGCGTGCCTTCCGAAAAATGATTAAGGTCTACGCCTAATATTTCTGTAAGACGGCTAAAAGTAGTGATATCAGGCATGGATTCTCCACGTTCCCATTTTCCAACCGCCTGAGGACTAATAAACAGCTGTTGGGCAAGTTTTGCCTGGGACATTCCCATTGCCTTTCGTGCTTTGGCAATTTTGCTGCCGATGATCTTAGTATCCATACACAATATATTTTATTTTTCGATAGGGCGAAGATAGGCTGCTCCATTTCCCGAATCAACAAAAAATGAAAACTATTAGTGGTATCTGTACTACTTATAGTTGTATACATGCAAAAGCCTCCGCCATAGCGGAGGCCTCATGGTAAATCTTTTGACGTTGACAACTTTAATTCCAGCCATTTTTGATGTCTTTGGCAACATTTGGATTATAGTTTTTCTCAACATCAGGTATAGGGAGCAGTAGGTTTTTATCCTGGAAAGGTTGTGTACCGGTGCCTGGCTCTACCGCCTTTTCTGCGTTGATGGTTTGTTTAAGGATGCCCCATCTCAGCAGGTCGAAATACCGGCATTGTTCTCCGCATAGTTCCAGCTGGCGTTCCCGCATCAATATTTTCATCGCGTTATTTTTGTCGCCCAAAGTGGTATACAGAACGGCGTGAGAGCGGGAACGCACGCTGTCGATCAGTGCCAGTGGTGCATCGCCGGTATTACCCTGCTGGATATGCGCTTCGGCCAGCATCAGCATAACGTCGGCCAGGCGGATTACCTGCCCGTTAATCGGGCTTTTAGGATCACCATACTTTTCCACCAGGTTGTAATATTCATATTTTTTCCAGCGATAATCGCCCTGTGGATCGGTAGCATCAAATGGATACCGTTTGGCGCCTGTGGCGCATTGCTGGCAGTACACGGCATCTCCGCCGGAAGCCGGAGTGCCATAGAACGTGGAATTAGCCCGTGGATCGGTATATGGTAGACCTGTTGTAGGATTTGGATAGGTGAATGCTTTTACGGCGGCGTTGCTGATATATACGTTCTTCCAATCGTTCCAGCCATACTCCATCGCGCGACCGGTATGCGTTTGTTTACCTACCTGTTCTGCGCCATTGCCAAACATATAGTAAGGAGAGCCAATACCCCAGTCGGTCCACTGCTGGTCCATGATCTGGAAGATGTTTTCCGGCGTGCCCTGGTTGGTAGTGCTGAAAACATTATCAAAGGAAGGGTCGAGTTTATAGGCGTACGGAGCCCCCATCAGCTGTTCAAAGGAAGCTTGTGCCAGTGCCCATTTTTTCTCGTATAAATATACTTTGCCGAGCAGGGCTATCACAGCGCCTTTGGTGACGCGGCCTAATTCTGCCGAAGGGTATACGGTGGGTAATGCTGTGGTGCCCTGTGCTTCTGTCAGATCTTTTTCTATCTGTTTCCATACATCGGCAGCCGGGCTGCGGGATAAATAGTTGTTATGAAGAGTGGTTTGATAGTCGGTATACAATGGCACATCTCCCCATAATGTTACTAAATGAAGGTAAGCATAGGCACGAAGGAACTTTACCTCGGCCAGGTATTGATTCAGCTTTGCGCGATCTGCGGTGGCAGTCGGATTCCAGGCGGCAGCGCGGTCTATCACCAGGTTGCACCTGAAGATCATCCGGTAAAGAGAGCCCCATAAGCTGCCCAGGTCTGCATTGTTGGTACCGAAGGTATAGTCACCCAATTCCTGTTCTGCTCCCAGCAAAAAGCTGGCGCGCTTAGCTTCATGGCCCATCAGGTCAAAAATGAAATAATACTCCCTGGCCCATAATCCCGGGTGCAGCAGTGTGGCGTAACTGGCGATGGTAGCCTGGTTCAGCGCAGATATGTTGGTGAAATAAGTATCGTATGCGTAGGCGCTCTGATCTACCAGGTCGAGGCGCGACTTTTTACATCCGGTGGAAATGGCCATCAGGCTAGTTATCAGCAGCAGTTGACGTATGTACTTCTTCATAAAATCACTTTTAAAAATTAAAACCCTAATTGAATACCTGCCAGGAAAGTTCTTGGCTGTGGCACTTGTCCCTGATCAATACCGCGGGCAAAAATATAGTCGCCTGCCACTTCCGGATCGTAGCCGGTATAGCGGGTGAACGTCAGTAAGTTTTGCGCTGCGATGTAAACGCGCAGGGATTTCAGGGTGCCTTTGGTTACACTGCTTAACATAGCAGCCGGAGCATTGTAGCCAATGGTAATGTTGCGCAAACGCAGGTAGCTGCCGTCTTCCAGCCACCAGTCAGATGGACGGAGGTTACCGTTGCCGGTTACATTCTGGCCTATCCTGGGCAGCGCAGCTACATCGCCGGGTTTACGCCATCTGTCGAGGATGTCGGTGGTGGCGTTATGGCCGGTAGACATGAAGCTGGTATTTAATTTCAGTCCATTCAGAAGCTGGGAACCGCTGACACCGGACAATACCAGGTTCAGGTCAAAGTTTTTGCAGGTGATACCGGCATTGATACCGTATACATATTTAGGGATGGCATTGCCTAGTATTTCCTGGTCTTTTGCTGTTACTATGCCGTCGCCATCGATATCTTTATAAATAAAATCTCCCGGTAACAAACCATCCTGGTACTTGGCATTGGGGTTGCCTGTTTTTTTAGCGGCTTCCTGGTTGAGGGCAGTTATTTCGTCGGCATCCCTTGCCACATGATCCATGCGGTAGCCGTAGAAAGAGCCGATGGCATAGCCGGCCGCAGTGTAGGTAGTAGTAGGTACCGGGGTAAAGGCGCCCGCCTGTATAGGTGCGGAGAACTGGTCGCCTAATGATAATACTTCGTTGTGGTTAATAGAGCCATTTACGCTTACGTTGAAGCTGAGGTTGTTGTTGATTTTATCGCGGAATCCGACGGTCAGCTCAAAACCTTTGTTCCGGGCGTTGGCAGCGTTCACGGTTTTCTTAGGTTGGGTGCCGGTAGGACTTACGCCAATACTGGCAGGCAGCAGGGTAGTTACCAGCAGGCCGGTACTTTTACGATCGTACCAATCGGCTTCCACGGTGAGGCGGTTATTTAAGAAGGCCAGGTCGAGGCCGATATCAGTCTGGTTGGTTTGTTCCCATTTTAAATCAGGATTGCTTAAGGTGGTGAGCGTGGTGCCGGACACAAATGTTTCGGTACTGCCTAAAGAATACACCAGCGCGCCTCCGGGGGTACCCTGGTAGGTTTTGGAGGTATTGAGGAAGTTAGGAATATTATTGTTACCGGTTTGTCCCCAGCTGAAACTCAGCTTTCCTTCTGATAAAACGGGGAAGTTATTTTTCATAAAGTTTTCTTCCGAAAAGCGCCAGGATACACCTCCGGCGGCGAAATTACCATAGCGGTTATTGGGGCCGAAGTTGGAGGCGCCGTCTCTCCGGTAGCTGCCGGTCAGGATATATTTATCGTCGTAAGTGTAGTTGGCCCGGGTATAATAAGAGATCACTGAAGGGCGTGAATAGTTTGAATAGGTATTGGTAACGGATTGGGAAGAGGCCACCACCACATCTGTGAGATTATCATTAGGTTGGCCGGTACCCCTGATAGAGGAGCCGTTGGTGCGTCCCGGATTAATATAGCTTTGTCCTGCGATTAAAGCCAGCTGGTGCTTACCGAATAATTTGTCGTACGACAGGTAGTTCTCCAGCATATAGTAGGAGTTTTCTGAAAATACCAGCATCGACTGCCGTGCCTGGTTCAGGAAGTTAGATGCCTGGTACTGTTTCTGGTAGCTGCTGGTACGGCTGGAGTTTACTTCTGCGGCAAACTGGGAGCGGAATTTCAATCCATCGATGATACGTACTTCACCGGATAGCTGCGGGAAGAAAGCCAGTGATTTGGCGGTCTGACTTTTCATTGCAATTTCCTGCAGGGGGTTCACCGCATTACTATAGTCGTCGATATTGGAAACGATAGAGTATCCGCCCTGGATAGATGGGTCGAGCACCGGTTTATAGGGAGCATACTGTATCGCGTTGATGATATTGGCATAGTTGCCTTTACCTACGTATTGGCGTACGATCACGTTTTGTGTAAACCGGAACCGGCCGAGTGTTTCCTCCAGGCCTACGCGTGCCTGGAATCTTTTGTTGGTAGCGTCGGTTAAGATGGACTGCTGATCGATGTAGGTGGCAGATACGCTATAGTTTACTTTTTCACCGCCACCGCTGATGTTCAGGTCATTTTCAGACACCATGGCGTTACGGAAAATGGCGTCCTGCCAGTTGGTGCTGTCCTGTAAGCCTCCTGGTGTGTTGAACTTGGCAGGTAGTACGGTATTCTTGGTAGCGGCGAGATCTTTCAACGCTTCCACATATTGTGCGGTATTGAGCAGGTGCAGTTGTTTCCAGGCTTTAGCCATACCCCATTGGGAGGTAAAGCTAACGCGGGGAGGACCTGTTTTTCCTTTCCTGGTGGTGATGATTACCACGCCGTTGGCGGCGGCGGAACCATAAATGGCGGTAGAAGAGGCATCTTTCAGGACAGTGATATTTTCGATGTCCTGGGGATTGAGTGTATTAAAAAGGTTTTTGGTACCCTGGATACCATCTATGACATACAGGGGATTGACATCGGTAAAGCTACCGGTACCCCTGATGATGATCTGGGCATCGGCGCCTAGTACGCCACTGCTTTGCAGTACCTGTACGCCGGCGGCTTTACCGATGAGTAGCTGGGAGGGATTGGTGGCATTTACTGCACCAGCTTCTTTCACCGTTACTACGTTGAAGGCGCCTACCACGTCTTTCTTCCGGGCAGTACCGTAACCAATAACGACGATGTCGTTCAGGGCTGCCACTGTTTTGACGAGGCGTATGGAAAAAGTGAGGGTGGCGCCTGATTTCAGGGATACGTTGTTCAGCCGCTGGGTTTCGAAGCCCATGTAAGAAATGCTGAAAGCGTATTTTCCCTCGGGGGGTAGTCCGGAGAAGCGGAATACGCCATTGCTGTCAGTTACCACACCAGCGGTATACTTTGTTTTTTCATTAAGCGCTACTACAGAGGCATTGGGGAGAAGGTCACCCTGATCTGTGCGCACGGTGCCGGTCACCTGCATGCGGCCCTGCGCCTGGGCGGTCATTGAAATTCCTGATATCAGCATGACAAGTAGCAGGAACAGGCGCCATTTTGGTCGATAGAACATCTTCATAACTGGAACGTGTTTTAAATGTATAGGGCAAAGCAAGCCCTCAACGCGCAAGGCGTTGCAAATGGAATAGAACTATATTGATGAATTATTGTCTTATTTCCGCTTGATTATAAATCCGCTATCATTCCGGATCAGCTTCAGATTATTGGGAAGCGTTAAATCTGTCAGGATCTTTTCCAGTGAGTCTGTTTTTTCAAATTTACCATCAAAATAAATTTCCATCACGTCTGAAGGATAATAATAGATGGCTATTCCATAGTAGTTACTCAGCTGATCCAATACTTGTGACATTGGTTGGTTGTTAAATTTATACCAGTCTGGTTTCGTATAACCGGGACCGTTGTTACCGGCTTTTACCAATACGTCTGTACCCTTTGTATTGAAGTCGGATATAAAAGCTTTTCCTGTTTTGCGGTAGTACTTGAGTTCTTTCCCAGGAGTAAGTACCACATCGTTGATAATTTTCTTTTTGTTGATGGATCCTTGTACCACTACTTTCCCGTTGTTCAGTCTTACGCTGATCATGTCTTCTCCGGGGATGGCTTTCACATGAAAAAAGGTGCCCAGGGCGGTGGTATATAATTCGCCGCTATATACTACGAATGGATGTAATTTGTCGGCGGCTACTGTAAAGTCGGCTTCTCCGGTCAGGTAAATGTTCCTGTTTTCCCGGAATTGTTTGTTATACACCATGGAGGCTGCCGGCAGCAGCTGTACTACAGAACCATCCGGTAATACAACGGCCATTGCTTTGCTGCTGGTATTGGCGGTCAGCTGCTGTTGTTCAGAAGGGATGTTGATGGTTATTCCCGGGTTGACAGCGGCTATTTTTTGCTGATTGCGGTGGAACAACATGGTTCCGCCTACCAGCGCGCCGGCTGTTACGGCGGCAATGGCCAGTCGTTTGGTCCACTTCTTCCGGTTATTCCCCAATACCGTTTGTTGATGAATATTTTTCAGCCACTGTTGGGAAACGGTTTCCGGGAAATGACCTTCTTCCTGTAATTGCAGGAATTCGGCTTCCGGGAGGTATTTCTCGAGCATGTCAGGGTGTTCCTGCAGGTAATTGGCTACGCTGCGGGCTTCTTCCGTTGTACACTGATTGCTGAAGAACCGTTTCAGTAATTCATCATTGATCATATTAAAAAGGCTGATAGATAAGTAATACGTTTGTAAAGACCGAACTACGTAGTCTGATTCAAAAAAAATTTAAAACCGGCTGAGCCAGGCCAGGATGGAGATCAGGAACCCGAGATAATGTTTTATCTGCTTGATGGCCTGAAAAATATGTGTTTCCACCGTTCTGGACGACAAGGAAAGTTCGTGTGCGATCTGCTGGTAGCTCATCCCTTTAAAACGACTCATTTCGAACACCTTACGACGCATCGGAGGCATTTCTTTCAATGCATTGGCCAGCTTCACCTGCAATTCCTTTTCCGCCAGCTTCCCCCAGAGATCATCATCTACCGGCAGGGTATATTTATCAATTACGTGGATCACCTTCTCCTTGTAAACAGTTTCCTTACGGAGAAAGTCGATCAGGGTGGTGCGGGCAATGCGGAACAGCTGTAACTGTATATTGAGGTCATCAGCGAGATTTTCCCGGTAGTTCCAGCATTTGATGAAAGTAAGCTGCGTCACCTCTTCCGCAATGAAGGATGACTTGGTTTTTTGTAGAATAAAATAGTAGATCCTTTTGTGCCAGGAGTAATAGACTTCATTAAATACCAAAAGGTTACCCTGTTTCAAAGCAGCAATCGTATTCAAAACGTGGCAGTTTACCATAGCAATTTAAATAAATAAATGTGGAAATTCCCAGAAATGCCGCCGAAGCAAAATGTTTCAAAAAAAAAATCCAATTTTTTTCATCCGGCATAGGTATCCCTGTTCCTTCAGTATACTTCTATTATCATGGACTTACCAATTCACATCATAGAAAAGTATTTGCGTGGAGAAGCCAACGAAGAAGAAACCCGGCTGGTAAACGACTGGTTCTATTCATTCGATGCCAGTGCCGAACCTGCGGATGAAGCACTGGCGGTGCTGAGAGAGGAGATAGGGAAAAAAATACAGCGTCGCCTGAACCAAAGTATTGATCTGACTATCAGGCAGCAACAGCAACAGCAACAGCAACGGCGCACCCGGGCGTGGCAATTTGCTGCGGCAGTTGCTATCCTGTTGGGCGTTGGATGGTATTTCGGGATGCAGCGAAGCAAACAGGCGCCATTGATCGCTAAAGTGGCGGAAAAGGGAAATGCGGTGGGCAACAACAAAGCAACGCTTATCCTGGCCAATGGCAAAGCCATTGCGCTGGACAGCACCGCTGATGGACCTATCGACAGCAAGAATGGCATGCAGATCATCAAGTCGGAAGATGGAAAGGTGGCCTATGTACCTACCCAGCAACCGGCGTCATCATCCGCGGTGGTGTATAATACCATTATCACGCCCAAAAGTGGACAATACAGCGTTACCTTATCAGATGGAACGAAGGTGTGGCTCAACGCCGCATCATCGCTCCGGTACCCGGTACCGTTTAGCGGCAGCTTGCGGGAAGTGGAATTGACTGGTGAGGGATATTTTGAAGTCGCCACGGCGATGTCTGCACAGGGTGGTAACATTCCATTCATCGTATCCGTTCGCCATACAGGATTGCCCAACGACATGAAGGTAAAGGTGCTGGGCACCAAGTTTAACGTGATGGCCTATAGCGATGAGGGAACCATAGAAACCTCGTTAGTGGAGGGAAAGGTAGAAACGGCCTACTCCGGTAACAATGCGTTGCTATCGCCCGGTTTACAATCCACCCTGGAGAAAACAACGTTAGGATTTAAAGTTTCCAGGGCCGACCTGCAACGGGCACTCGCCTGGAAGAATGGAGAGTTCCGGTTTAGCCGGATGGATATTAAGGGTATCATGCGGCAAGTTACACGCTGGTATGATGTATCGGTAGAATACCAGGGGAATGTAGATCATATTTACCTCTCGGGTGTTTTTTCCAGGCAGAGCGACATCCGGCAAATGCTGGATATCCTGGAAGCCACTGGTACGGTGCATTTTCAACTGACAGGAAATAAAATTATCGTATCAACCAAATAAGCATATTCCCAAAATCGCTGCCAATGAATAGTACGTAAAATTCCACGAACACGCAGGTCCTAAAAATAAATCCGGAAGTGCGGACACACTTCCGGATGGATATATTTGGGCCCAAACCGTCTGTAATTAAATCGCTTTACAACCAATTTATCACCCAAACATTCTAAAGATAATGAATCTTATTCCCATTTGGGGCAGATTTAAATATCTGTGGCCCTTTCATGCCCGTTTTTTTCTACTCATGAAGTTAATGATCTGTTTTCTACTTGTTGCTACCTTCCAGGTGAATGCCACCACCATGGCGCAAACTGTAACGTTAAGAGGTGCGAACCTACCGCTGCTGACCATATTTGAGAAAATCAAGTCACAAACGGGTTATGCGTTTGTATACCAGGATGATCTGCTGAAAAAAGCAGTACCGGTTACGGTCGACGAAGTCAATAAGCCGCTGGAAGAAGTGCTGTTACAGGTTTTCAGGAACCAGCCGCTGGTATATGAATTAAAATACAAAACCATTATCATCCGGGGAAAACCTGTGCTGCCTGCAACCAGGCAGGGGCAATATTTCCAGGCCAGCGGCACCGTTTATAACAACATTGGTGAACCATTGGTGGGCGCCACCATCGTGCTCAAGGGAACGCAACTTTCCACGATCACCAACAATGCGGGTAAGTTTTCGATGAAAGTGCCTGATATTGGCGGAACCCTGGTGATCAGCTATACCACGTATGTTTCCCAGGAAGTCAGCGTGCTCAATACCACCCGCTTTCCGGTCGACGTGATACTGCAGCTGAATGCCAAGAGCATCGAGGAAGTAGTCGTAGTAGGATATGGTACCCAGAAGCGAAAGTATCTCACGGGATCCATCGCGTCTATTGGTCCGAGGGAACTAAGGCAGAGCCCTGTCGCTAATATCAGCAATGCGCTGGCGGGGAGATTACCGGGCCTCATCACCGTACAAAACAGTGGAGAACCCGGTGCCGACGGATCTAATCTCTATATCCGCGGATTAAGTACTACCGGCAACAACAGCCCCATTATCCTGGTGGACGGTATCCAGCGTTCCTTTGGCGACATTGATCCCAACGAGATTTCAGATATCAGCATCCTGAAAGATGCCGGTTCTACTGCAATCTATGGTATCAACGGCGCTAATGGCGTGATCCTGGTGACTACCAAAAGAGGCACTTCTTCCAAACCCCGTATCAATGTAACCTTACAAAACGGGTGGCAAAGTCCTACGAGGTTGCCAAAATATGCCGACTCATACGATGGGCTTACCATGTACCGCGAAGGGCTGATCAACGACGGTTTACCGGTGGCCATACAGTATACAGATTCTGTATTGCAGTATTACCGCGATAGAAGCAAACCCGGTTATCAATACATCTATCCCAACGTAGATTGGATGGAAGCGATGCTGAAGCCCTACTCCCTCATGCAGCAGGGAAATATCAATGTGACCGGCGGTAATGAGTTTGCCAAATACTTTGTCTCCATGGGGTATCTGCGGCAAAACGGATTGTACCGGTATGAAGATCAGATTAAGGGATACAACATGCAGGCTATTACCAACAAGTATAACTTCCGTTCCAATATCGATCTCCAGGTGTCGAAAGACCTGAGCATGGAATTAGGACTGGGCGCGATTGTGCGGGACCGGAACTATCCCGGTGCCAATGCCAGTGATATTTTCAGCGCCATTAAATCAACACCCGCCTGGTGGTATCCTGTCACCAATCCCGATGGCAGCCCGGCTGCATTTAATAACGTACCGGCCTCTCCATATGTGCAGTTAACCCAATCCGGGTACCAGCGGAATTTTGAAACGAACCTGCAGTCAACCGCGGGCTTCAAATGGGACATGCGTTATTTCCTGAAAGGACTTAGTTCAAGAGTAAGGCTGTCTTTTGACAATACCAACTATCGTAACGTGAGGCGGGATCTTTCCAGGCGTACTTTCCTGTATAAGTTGTTGCCGGGAGTAATAGCGGATACAGTTACCGACCTGGCGAAAAGTGGTACCTACCAGGTGGTGGAAAACGGGGATGGCACCCTGGGGTATGGTGTGACTGCTAACGGTAACAGGCGTACGACTTTGGAAACATATCTCAATTATGACAATACTTTCGGACGTCATACCGTGCAGGCGATGGTGCTCTACACGCAATCCTCATTTTTTGATGCGGTAGATGGAGGGATATCCAATGCTATTCCCGGGCTTCCCTATAAGAATCAAGGTGTGGTTGGAAGGGTGATGTATAACTATGATAACCGTTATACAGTACAGTTTTCGGGCGCCTACAATGGTGCGGAAAACTTCCCCGCAGGTAAGCGCTTTGGCTTTTTTCCCGCTATTTCTGCCGGCTGGGATATCGCAAAAGAGCAGTTTGTGAAGTCAAGCCCCAGCCTGGACTTTATTGACCAGATTAAGATAAGAGGTTCTTATGGGATCACCGGTACTTATGCATTGCCATCGGGCAGGTTCTCCTATCTGAGCCAGTGGAATCCGAATGATGCAGGATACCAATTCGGTGTAAACCGGGATGGTACCGGCTATGGCGGCGCTTATGAACAGCGTATTCCGAATCCCAATCTTACCTGGGAGAAGGGATACAAGACGGACCTGGGATTAGACATCGGTTTGTGGAAGGGGGGATTGAACCTGACCGTAGAATATTTCAGGGAGAAACGAAAGGATATCCTGATTAACTCGGAGCTGGTGCCTGCCACTGTGGGGCTGTTGAATCAACCGGCGCTGAATGCCGCCATTGTGAATAAACATGGGATTGATTTGTCTGTAGAGCACCGGCAGGAGTTCCGGAAACAGGGGTACGCTGTTCGTGTTAACTATTCATATGCCACTAACAACATTGCCTACTATGCGCAGCCCGATTATAAAGGCAGGGAATGGCAGGCAAGAGCCGGTACAGAAGTCGGATCTATTTATGGTTATACTGCCATTGGCTTCTTCAAAAATGCTGATGATATTGCAAAGAGTCCTTCACAATCCGTGTTTGGCAACGTTCAGCCGGGAGATATCAAATACAAAGATATCAATGGCGATGGTATCATCAACTCCCTTGATGCCGGTTTCCTGCCTGGTAAGCGTAATCAGCCCACCTCTATGTTAGGCGTGAGTCTTTCCTACCACTATGCAGGCTTCGATGTCAGTGTATTATTTCAGGGAGCTTATGGTGGCTCATTATTAGTAAATGGGTCTGGCATCTTCCCATTTTCAAGATTTGCCGGTGTACTGGCGGAGGTGAAAGACAATCACTGGGTAGCTTCTAATCCTGATGGCGACTATAAATATCCACGTCTCTCTTCACAAGACAATACCAATAACCAACAAAATTCCACGTTCTGGATTTATTCCAGCAATTACCTGCGTTTAAAGACAGTAGAGATAGGATATAATATTCCCCGGTATTGGCTTAGCCAGATAGGGTTCAGCAATGCCAGGATTTTTGTAAATGGTATTAACCTCATTACCTGGGACAAACTGAAAATTTTTGATCCTGAGATTTCCAATGGTGGTACTGGTACCTATCCCCAGCAGCGGGTTATCAATGCGGGATTAACTTTTTCATTTTAATAATATCAACGCGATTGGATAATTATACGTTTCCCGCACTGGTTATTTGATTACATTAAAATCAGCGACAAATGATACGCAAATTATTATACCACGGACTAATGCTGTTTTGCATAACAACCATATCCTGTAAAAAATATCTGGATGTTGTTCCCAAGGAAGTGGTTACTGAGAAAGATATTTACGACAATATCAATACGGCAGAACGGGCCTGGGCCAATATGTACACGTCATTAAATACAAGTTCCACAAATATTTATACCAACACTACCCTTGCTGCGTGTACCGACGAATGTAAGAATCACTGGGAAAATGTTCCGGAACTAAAGTTTAATTCCGGTGCCTGGGGACCAACAGACAACTCCCTCGATACCTGGGGAACTGCCTGGCAGTTTATCCGGAGAGCTAATATTTTCCTGAAAAATATTGATAAGACCCCCATACCCCAGGACAGGGCAGATTATTATAGCACCCGGATTCCCCAGTATAAGGCGGAAGTTCGTTTTCTCAGGGCCAAATTATATTTTGAGCTGCTCAGGGCCTATGGTGCGGTGCCGTTGCTGGGAGATGATGTTACAGACGTAAGTGCGAAAGTACCTGATGAACTGAACATCAGGAAGCCGATTGATGAGGTGGTAAATTATATAGTAACGGAACTGGACAAGGTAACACCCACTTTGCCCATTGACTACACCGATAATCCCGGAGAAACCGGACGCATTACCCGTGGCGGAGCTATGGCATTAAAAGCGATTACTTTACTATATGCCGCCAGCCCTTTGTTGAACGGTAATACGATGTATGCAGGTATAAAAAACACAGATGGAACGCAGCTTTTCCCACAGGCTTACGACAAAGAAAAGTGGAAGAAGGCTGCTGACGCAGCAAAAGCGGTACTGGATATGAACGTATATACGTTAAATAATCCCAATCCAACGAACCCTATCGACAATTACGCGCGCCTGTTCTACTCACGGGAGTACAAAGAAACCATTTTGCCGTTGTTACTGGGCTCTACCAGAGACCTGGACCAGAATATACAACCGAATGGACAGGATGCCCAGTCTGCCGGAGGATATGGTAAATTTAGTGTGCTACAGGAAATGGTAGATGCTTACGAAATGAAAAACGGACTGCCTATTACCGATCCTAATGCTGGTTATACTAAAGACGGTTTCTGGAACGGACCGCTGTGGGATGGGAAAACGTTCCGGCAGGCGGCCAACATTTCCAATATGTATAAAGACAGGGATCCCCGTTTTTATGCCAGCATCAATTTCCAGTATGCCTACTGGGATTCAGCTAATCACCGGCGGCCATTGCGATATGCTTATTTCGGTAACAATGGCGGTGCATCCGACGGATGGCCCAAATCAGGCACCAATTGCGAGACCGGGTATAACATGAGAAAATGGTGTGATCCGGGCGTAAACCTGAGAGGCTCAGGAAATGGCAACCGGAATTTCCCGATCATCCGGCTGGCGGAAATTTATCTTATTTACGCGGAAGCAATGAATGAATACCTGGATGCCCCCAGCCAGGACGTATATGATGCCATCAATAAAGTAAGGGCTCGTGTATCAATGCCGGCATTACCGGTGAGCGGTACAAACGACAATACCAAAGCTGGCATGCGGAAGCGGATTCAGAATGAATGGCGCGTAGAATTTGCCTTTGAGGGAAAACGTTTCTGGAATGTACGCCGCTGGCTGATTGCCAGGAATGTGGACAATGGAGGTGTACATGGTATGAATGCGCGGCCCACTGCGGCAGAATTGCAGGCTACCGGACTTGATCCTAACAGCGAGGCCGCAGGCGTTGCGGTATTTTACAAGCTCACTACCATTCAAACCCGGGTGTTCCTGGACCGGCATTATCTTATGCCAATCCCACAGTCAGAAATAGACAAGGGAGGAGGGAAGCTGGTGCAGAACTTAGGGTGGTAAAGTCGAAAGAACAGTGCCGGTGCGAAGTATACGCACCGGCACTGTTCCTGTTATCCCAAAAACATAAAAAGCATATGTTTAAGTCTGAACTTTAAACGCTCCAATGCTTTGTGGATCTGGTTATCTACCGTTTTTTTGCTGATCTTCAGCGTTTGTGCTATTTCTTTGGAGGTCATGCCTGCTTCCCGGCTGTATTGAAAAATAAGTCTGCATTTTTCTGGTAGCAGGTCAATTTCTTTATACAGCAGTTCCAATATTTTTTTGTTGTGTACTACATGGCTGATCTCTGGTACTAATTCAGCAGCGCTATCCATAGCGGCCTCCCGGGTATATTTCCGGGCATAGGCTTTTTTCCTGATTTGTGTGAGCACCTGGTATTTGACGGCGGTAACAAGGTAGTTTTCGAACTGTTGGATAGCTACTTTTTTCCTGTTATTCCATAAACTCAGGAAAACGTCATGTACCACGTCTTCCGCTACCACGGCATCTTTTAAGTGCTTGTTGGCAACAAGGAACAATTTTTCCCAATACCGTATATATAAATCGTTAAATAGATCTCTATCACCATTGGCTAAAAAAGTGGCTGAATCTTCAGACGTGGACATAACTATAATAACCTATTTAATCAAGAATAGTTACACTAATATAAAGGACAAACAATTGGATTTTTAAAGAGATTGTTGGAATGGTGCAAATATAGTAAATTCAGCGGTGTAGTTATTGTCTTATATTTAACAGTGAATTGATTGCAGGAAGGCACTGCTGGCAGCGGCAAACTAAATTTTAAGAAAAGTTATAAAAGAATTAAAACTGGCAGCAATTAACCTGGGAGCCAGAGAGGTTTTAACTCGGACCCAACTGAAGAATGTTTTGGGTGGTGATGGATCTGATGGATTTAGCGTTAATTCTACATGTTCTGTAGATTGTGGAGGGACAGTGGGAGTGAAAAAGATTAACTGTGGTTTGGGTAATATCTGTGTTACTAATGGTACGCGGGTTTCCTGCGATAATGGTAAGATCTACACCGAAAAGTGTTCATAACAGTATTGGTGTTCAGTAATAAAATTGATTCCCGCTTAGTGGCATTAGAGATAATGCACGGTGGGAGTCGTAAATTTTTTTTATGAGAAAATATAAGCCCAGTGTGTTTTATTTTTTTTTGATTGTTGTATGCTTCTCTCTTGTGCAAATATCCTATGCTCAGGATGGGAGGTATAAAATATCTGGAAAAATAACAGGAATTGGAGACGCCAAGGTATTATTGATGAATAAACCGCGTGGGATAGGTAGTGCATTTAAAAAGGAAATTTATGATTCCTGCTATAGTACGAATGATTGTTTTTCTTTTTCTGGAGAACTGAACGAGATTAAGTTCTTGTCAATTGAGGTGCCATTTGTGGATCGGTCCTGGTTGACATTTATAGGAGAGAATAAGGATATACGGATTGACGGGGATAAGAACGCAATTCACGACGCAAAGGTGTCAGGGTCTCCTCAAACAGATGTATACCATCATTATATATATGATATATCTCATCCGGCACATATAAATGACGAGAAGGTTCTTGACAGTCTGGCGGCGCTAAAGGACTCGGGCAGATCAGAGAAATTGATTAGTGAATATAGAACCATGAGTAATCGGAGAGATGAAGCGGATCTCTTCAATCAAATAGTTGAGCATCCCGATAATTACGGTTTATTATATGAACTCTGGGGAGTATCAACCTTTATACCTAGAGATAGCGTGCAGAAATATTATTCAAAATTTTCAAATGAGATAAAGAGGACTAGCTTGGGTAAAGTATTATACTACTCGGTGTTCGAGTATGATAAGATTATTCAGAAAGGGAAGAAAATGCCGGATTTTTCGATGCCGGATACCACTCAGTGCATGAGAAGTATTTCAGATTTCAGGGGTAAGTATGTATTGCTTGATTTTTGGGCAAGTTGGTGTGGCCCTTGTCTTGCAGAGCTCCCGGCATTGAAGAAAATAGACAGTCTATATCGTAAGAAGGGATTGGAAATAGTGGGAATTTCTCTGGATACGGAAAAGACGCTTTGGAAGGATGCAATAAAGGAGAATAATATAAACTGGACAAATCTTTCAGATTTGAAGGGTGGTAATAACAAAGGGGCTCAACTTTTACGCGTATTTGGTATACCTGCCAGATTTCTCTTAGATCCTAAAGGTAATTTATTGATATTGAATTCTCCGCTGGCCGAAGTAGAGGAGTTGCTGTCCCAAATATTATAAAGGGTTTCTTCTGTTATATCGTTCTTTACGTTTGCTCACACAAACGTTTGCCCACTTATGAACTTCTTCAAGTCTGTGATATTGCGCATAAAAGAGGGGAATATTTTTTTATATGATAGTTTAAACTGGGAAACACTTATTTATTCAAGTAGCATTGATATATGCTATTATACTTGTCCAACCGTGCTTCTGTTCTTTTGAAATATTCGGTGATGAGACTTCTTTCATTGTGGTTTCTTGGCGTAATATCAGAATATCCAAAATCCGTTTGCACAGAAACAAAGGGATATAACACCATTTTGTGGCTGGTTATCCCAGAGAATACCCCATCGGCAGTGTCGGTAGATTGGAAATTTATATCCAGTATTTTTTTAAATACAGGACGATAAAGTACCAGGAATTGGGTGCACCAAAATGAATCTATCCAGTACCTGTTGGGACTAAGTGGTACTGCATGGTTAAAGCCGCCTATCCCGCCACTTAATACCAAGGCTCCCTGTTGGTGCGCTTCTATTATGTTTTTAAATAAATAGGTTTTGCTGTACGATGAAGTAAATGTATGATCATCTTCACATAGCAAGATCACATCTTCATCCCGTTGTATCGCTAAGTTTATTATTGCGACCATACTATTCCAAAGTCCGACAGCGCCATTCTCACCTCGGCAGGCTTCGAATATATGCAGATCGAATTCAGATTTTCCAGAGAACTGTTCCTGTATATGTTGATACCTGTCTGTTCGTTCTTTTATATTAATGACATAAGCGGGCAAGATAATATTATCAAAATCCATGTGTTAATAAGATGTTGGGTGTGATGAATAGTGTTTTTTTATGTGTACTAATAATTCGAGCTGAGCGGCTGGATTAGCTGATGGAAGAGGAGTTTTTGACAAGTCGCTTGATTGGGACGGTTTCTCGCTAGGGTTAGAGATAAAAGGGTAGAGCAGCAATTTACTGGCCGTAATTAAAGACAAAAAATGGTCTGGCGATAAGTTGATATCATTTTCATTTGCCTGTAATAGCCGATTATAGAATTGCTTAAATATAATCACAAATGAAAGACCTTTAAACTTGTCTATCCAGAATAGGTTATGGTCGATTTGAATGGCCGATTCAAACGCTTCGACTGTACCCAAAAGGATGTCGGCATTGGCTTCTTGCGCTTTTAGTATGCCTGTATTTAAATGATCTTTTTTGTAGTTGGAATGAAATTGATATTTGATATCGCTGAGTATGAAAAAATCAAGATTATCTCTTTCGGCATTCGAGGCTAGGATACACAGGGTCGTCCAATCAGGCTGCGGTATAACATGCCATCTAACGCCTGGCAGTTGGTCACTGGAGTCGGATACTACTGATTTCATAACATTTGTATTTTGGGTCAAAGAATTTATTGTTTTTTAGATATTGACACTTTTTAAGTGGAGCATGTTTGGCTATCTGGTCTGGATCTATGCATGGGACGAAGTATCTCGCTTTTAGAATGTATTAAGGTGTGTTTATTATAGGAATGTTAATCAATGCGGTTACGAGTTGGGTACAAATAATATTGGGCCGTACATTATATTATAGATTTTATCTAGTAAGGGTTTGGTAGCGTTGGTAAATGGTACCTTCGGATGTAGATTACACTCGCAAATATAAATTGGAGTTTTTTTAAAAACTGCCGTTTTCTTGATTTATTTCATTGTTTTTTTGATATGTAGGTTACTTGGATAATGACTCTTATTCTAGTATAAGGCATTATTTTGCTTAAACTTGTTTATGACGCAGAGCTCATATCATTGAAGCTAAGAACGCTTTGATCGCCGCAGCAAAACGCTCCGGCTGATCCATATGAAGACTATGCCCCGCTTCCCGGATTAGTTCCGCGCGAAGCTCCACGTTGAGCCCTTGCAACGTTTCCGCAACGGCAGTTGTTACCACTCCTTTATCGCCAAATACAAGCAGACATGGAATATCAATTTTTTGTACCAGCTGCTCGTAGTCCGGGTTCGGTGGCGTGAGTACGTCAAATGCGGCCATGCTGGTTTGAAGTCTCGCTTTGGCAAATAGCTCAATCGTTTCCGCTGACCGGTTTGGATGCCTGGCGCGTGCTGCTGCCATTACTTCTTCCAGCGACAACGTCAGCATCTTCCGATGCTGTTCGGCTACATCACTATCGCGCACTTCGCGTTGAACTTGTGAACTAAGGAAGGTTGGATCGGCTAAGATGAGGGCACGGAGCAGATTGGGTTTACGGCTTGCTACCACGGCGGCGGTCATACCGCCCATGGAATGACCGAGTAAAATGGGGGGCGGAAGTTTGAGGGCGCCTATCAATCCGGCCACGTCATTAGCATGGTCTTCATAGCTGTATCCAAAGTCAGGTACGCTTGATTGGCCATGCCCTCTGGCATCCGGCATGATCACGTCATAGTCTTGCTCCAACACGCGGGCGAGGCTCATCCAGCACAGGCCATTCGTCATTAAGCCATGCAGTAAAATTAAAGGCGGTTTATTGCCGCCGGTTCTTGTGTAGTGGATGCTGATGTTGTTTGCTTTGCAGATGGTGCTGGTCCAGTGGGTCATTGGTTATTTTTCCTTTCCGGTGTAAGATTCGGGGTAAAGGTAATGAGTTATAGGAATATTGTTAGACGGATATAGTATCTTTATACGACTATAGCATACCTATGAAATCACTACTCACCTTTAAAAGATTTCCAGCCGCAGAACAGGCTGTTGAAATATTTCCCTCCTGGAGGCACATCATATTCCGGCGCAATATGAAGAAGAAGTATTGTTGATAGATAGCATGTGTGTGGGGCAGAACTTTGATCAGCGACACCTGGGTGATTATGCACTGGCTGCGAAGTTGCTGGAAAAGCAGGGTATATCCTATTCTCTTGCACAATTGGAGCATTTGAGGAGCAACCGGTTGGAAGCACTTTCTCAACCACAGGACCTGCCTGCCATCTGGCTGGTTATCGGCTACCTTTCTCCTTTGATATTATTTGCGCCAGTTCCTTTTACATTTGCCTTATCCTTCCTGGGTATCTTTATGGGAGCATTTATCCGTCTGACTAAGAAAACTTTACCCGATGGCTCACGTATAGCGGCGTTCTCCATAAAAACAAGGAATCATGGAAAATGGATGCTCATTTCAGGAATCCCGTTGATCATTATTTGCTGGACATTACTTGTTAGAATATGGCGTGGCTAGTGATAGTTTTTTAATTGCTTCCGACGCAATTTTCTGTTACTACGGAAATATCGTCAAAAATAAATAAGCCGCAAAAATCGTCAGCAACACAATCCCATACAGCATATTTGTTTTACCGGTGATAAACGAAAGTAGCACCGTGAAAATAGAGAGTATCAGCAAAACGATAGAAGTCGTGTCGATACCCAATAAAACCGGGGTATGACTGAACATCGTGAAGATAGCAATAGAGGGAATAGTGAGCCCGATGCTTGCCAGGGCAGAACCTAATGCCAGGTTCATGCTGGTCTGTAAACGGTTTTTCCGGGCGGCCCGCACCGCTGCCAGGCATTCGGGTAATAGTACTACCAATGCAATCACCACGCCCACGAGGGAGTTGGGCGCTCCGATGGATTCAACACCTGATTCGATAGCCGGCGATAGTTTTTTTGCTAATAGCACCACTGCGCCTAAACAAACGACCAGCAACACAAAGCTGGTCACTGTAGTGGTGAGGGTAGGAGGTTGGGCATGGGTATCTTCATCGCTCAGGTTTCCATCTTCATCTTTTGGAAGAAAGTAATCGCGATGGCGCACCGACTGTATCATGATGAAGCTCGAATAGAGGATTAAACTTACTATGGCTACAAAGACCAACTGCGGTTGTGTATATTCCGGGCCAGGTTTGCCGATGGTAAAGTTGGGCAACACCAGGGTGAGTACCAGGATAGCGGTCAGCGTCATTAGAGCGGAGGTAACGGCATGTTTGGTAACAAATTGCTCCCGGTACTTAACGCCTCCTAACAGGATGCAGATACCTATAATGAAGGTAAGAATGATCATGATGGCTGCAAAAACAGTATCTCTGGCCAATGCAGTAGTTTTGGGCCCACCTGAAGACATGAGGGAAACAATCAATGCTACTTCAATAACGGTAACTGCCAGGGCCAGAATAAGCGTGCCTAAAGGTTCGCCTACCCGATGGGCCACTACCTCCGCATGGTGAACCGCCGCGAGTACGCTGGCAATGAGTATAACAGCCAGGATAGTAAAAGCAAGGGCGCCCGATTTATCGCCGGCAGTAAAGTAAGCGATCCAGGCCAGCGCCGGGCTTATAATTGTCCAGATGGGAAGTGTAAGGTTCAATTTCATAGCTCAGCCTTCTTGTTTTTACTATTGACAGATTTCCCCGGCTTTTGTTTCCTGTTTTGTACCGGATTATCTAAAAATATTAATTTATTCCGCTTTTATGGCATGAAAGAGAGGAAATCTATTTACCAACGCCGGTTTAATAATGTAAAAAGCAGCCTACTTCAGGCTGCTTTTCACATTATGGGATGACCAATGCGCCAGGTCACGCTTTGATGTGAGGTAGATCGCATGAAAAATACCATTATGGAGTTGGTTTTTCGCCGGCAGTTAGAAAAGATCGTATCACTCACGGATAGTAAATATGAATATGTGCTCGCCTTTTTGGAAAAGCGACCGGAAGAGTTATACTTTGAGATAGTATTTGAATAAAGTCTGCTTTGTAATTGTGCCACAATCTGTGGCACAAATATCAACACTATTTTACCTGCTCCATTTGCTTAATCGCTTTCCATCCTTCCGGCGTAATACCCATGATTTCCGTCGCAACGCCTAGCGTCCGATAGGTATCAAAGAAAGCCATTCGGGCAATAGGATGATCTACTTCACTGATTACAGCATAACCTTGCTGACGTAAATCGTTTGTGATCCGCTCAAAATCGCTTGCCGGCAAACGGAAAGCCAGGTGCTGTGTGCCGCCAGCCGGATATTGCGCCAGGTAATCATGGAACATACTTTGACCGGAAAGCGGTTGAATAAGTTCTATGAAAGTGCCTCCGTTATAAGTTTGTGTAGTTAGCCAATCAGCAGCTACAACGTCGCCGTGGTAAGTCATATCCAGGTCCTGCGCAAGAACGTGTTGTGGTGCAGGAAAGCCGGGAATGCCCAGGGCGCTCTCCAGGAATTTCACCGCCGCATGGATGTCGGGAACTACCCAACCTATTTGTGCCAGTTCTAATCCACTAATGGTATCGTTGATAGTATTCATGTTATTTGCTTTGAAACGAAGTTAAAATGAATGGAGCGTTTGTGTCGGGGGGATTTACGCCAATATAGAGGTGGTTTACGACTACCGTGATAGTGAATTTAGCTGCCTCCAGGTGATGGTTATTCCGGCAGAATACCTAATCTTTGCAATATGACTCAGTATTTTTGTATCGAACATGTACCACCAGGAATTTTCCCCACCCGAAGAGCTATCAGACGCTATTAAGTGCTTCTGGTACAACCGCGAGGACTTTGGCGCGCAACCCGCCAGTTTCGAAGTCGTCCCTGATGGCTATGCAGAAATCATTTTCCATTTTGGAGGCGACTGCAGCGTTATTCATGAAGGCAACCTGCAACCATTGCCTTCTCCGTTTATGGTGGGGCTGCTCAATCAGCCTGTTCAATTTTACGCGAAAAACTGCCTGGAGATTATTGCGATCCGCTGCTTTCCTTGGACAGTGTTCGATTTGCTCGGCCTGCCGTCCGGTAAATACGGATTACATGTGTTTGAGCATCCTGTTGCCCGGCTGCAATCACCGCTGAGTGCGTGTATCCGTGCAGGTAAGATCGTGGATGCGATTACCCTGGTGAAACAGTATTTCCTGGAGGCGCGGTCGCATATTGCGGTCGACAGCATGCTGTATAAAGCGGGGGTGGCCATGAGCAAAGCTAACGGAACACTGCCGGTAAGCCAGGTAGCCTCGGCGGCACATGCTACGGTACGTACGCTGGAAAGGAAGTTTAAGCAATCTTCCGGCTATACGGTAAAAGATGTATCCGGCCTGATGCGCTTTGAACAGGTGCGCAACCAGTTATGGCATTACCCTGATGCCAACATCGCCGCCCTGGCAGCGGAGATGGGTTATACAGATCAATCGCACCTGAGCCGGGAGTTTAAACGCTACAGCGGCGTTACGCCCGCCGCATTTGCGCGGAAGGCCAGGAAAAGGAAGCAGAAGGTAAGCGACGATTTTGTCGCGTTTATACAATCCTGATAGGTGCGCTTTCCGGAATTTTGTGTTTCAATCATGCTATATGAACATAACACTTGAAAACCGGGAACCCGCAACACCTGTTAACTACGATGTCATCATTTCCGGTGGCGGCCCTGTAGGGCTATTCCTCGCCTGTGAACTGGCCCTGGCTAAATGCTCCGTGCTGATATTGGAAAAGGCGGAAGATCCGCATTCCCCATTGAAACAATTTCCTTTCGGTATACGGGGCCTCTCGGCGCCTACTATTGAAGCACTTTACCGCCGTGGGTTGCTGGAAGAACTGGAACTCCATAAACGGGTAAAAAATCCCCATGCTATTCCGGCCGTTACGCAAGGCCCACCGCCTCCGCGCCAGGATGGACATTTTGCCGGCATCTCATTTTACGAAAATAATATTGATACGGCACAATGGCAGCATGTGTTGCCTGGCTCACCAGCAACACATCTACTGACTGAAATGAGAGAGCTGGAAACCGTATTGACCCGCCGCGCACTCGCCCTGGGCGTAGCAATCAGGCGAGGCCAGGTGGTTACCGGCTTTCACCAAACTACCGATGGCGTAATGGTGCAGGCAGGCGATCAGTCCTTCCACAGCAAATGGCTGGTAGGTTGCGACGGAAGCCGCAGCGTGGTGCGCAAGGCCGGCGGCTTTGATTTCGCCGGTACAGAGCCGGAATTTACCGGCTATTCTGTCCAGGTAGATATGGCCGATCCCGAAAAGCTCCGCCCGGGCCGTAATCTTACGCCTACCGGCTTATACCTGCAATCCCAGCCTGGCTACTTTGGTATACAGGATTTTGATGGTGGAGCTTTCCATCAATCGGGCGAGCCAGTTACGTTGGAGCATGTGCAGTCGGTATTACGCCGCATTGCTGGCACTGATGTTACACTCACCGCTTTGCATATGGCTACTACCTGGACCGACCGGGCACGACAGGCCACTGCCTATCGCAACGGCCGGGTGCTGCTCGCCGGCGACGCTGCGCATATTCATTCGCCTTTAGGTGGACAAGGACTGAACCTGGGCCTGGGCGATGCCATGAACCTGGGCTGGAAGCTCGCAGCTACCATCCAGGGAAAAGCGCCCGAAGGCCTGCTGGATACCTATTATGCCGAACGTTATCCCATTGGCGCCCAGGTACTGGATTGGTCCAGAGCCCAGGTGGCCATTATGAAGCCGGAAAGGGGAGCACGCGCTATGTATGCCATTATGCAGGACCTGGCCAATACCCGCGATGGCGCTACTTACATTGCCAGCAGGATATGGGGCGTTTTCACGCATTACCCGATAGAAGGCCACCCGCTGGCCGGGCACAGCGTTCCTGACTTCGCATTTGAAGATAGTACCCGCATGGGTGCATTTATGCACGGTGGCCAATGGATATTGCTTGATTTCGATGAAAATGCTGCACTCAAAATGTGGGCAAAGGAAGACGGGATCAGGTATATCACCGGGCTGGCAAAGGACCGGTTAGGCATCAGCGCTGCGTTGATACGTCCTGATGGAATAATGGTCTGGGTGGCTAGCAGTACACCGGATGTGCGTGAATTACAGCGGGCAGCTGCACGCTGGTTGGTGAGGAAAGAAGCATTGGTCGAAAGGTGATCCTGAAACATTTTTATGCCTGGTTAAAGCCGCTTAAATCGCCCACTTTACGCGGCTTTAACCAGGTTACTATATCATAATCCGGCATCTGGTATTTCTGGTTCTACCAGTTTGGTCAGCTTTTCCAGAGATTCCTGCCAGCCCAGGTAGCACATTTCCACGGGTATCGCAGCGGGGATACCTTCCTGGGTAATCTTTATTTCTGTACCAGCGATCGTTTTCCGGAGTGATACGGATGTGATCATTTCTCCCGGAAGATTAGGATCATCAAATTTATCAGAGTATTTCAAAAACTCATTGGGTTTGAGTTCCAGGTAGCTGCCGCCGAATGAATGGCCATTGCCGGTAGAAAAGTTGTGGAACGACATCTTAAAAGTGCCACCTACTTTCACATCCATTTCGTGAACGGTGCAAAGGAAGCCATAAGGAGGTAACCAGGAAGCAATCGCCAGGGCATCCGTAAATGCGCGGTAAACTTTTTCCGGAGAGGTTTTCAACATTCTGTGCAATGAAACGGTATTGTTGGACATATCATATTCTTTTTGGTTCCTACTCATCTGGCTTTTCGGTTCCGCCCGTTTTTTGAAATGGTGGCTGCTCCATTTATCAGGTATGCTAGCTAACTTTTGATAGCACAAAGATGAAGGGAAAATAGGATTTACACGGAGGGGCTATGCGACAAATTATAGGGTGATTTGCGACTTCACCTTAGTCTGTTTGTCAATATTTTATAAACACCACTACAACAGGCAGCTATAGCGAATTAATAATTCCTTAATGTAAGAACCTTAGCTTTGCGCAACATGTTACCGGCAGGAAACAGGAATTAGAAGTCATTAAAGAATTTGGTGTGAACTATATTAGTCTGCTAGGTGCTTTCCAGGCACTGATTATACTGGGCATTTTTGGTGTTTTTTCCGCGCCCAAACCCATTGATAGCGATCGTATATTAAACTGGCTGGTGGCTTGTATATTTACGCACCTGACGGGCAGCTTCATCATGAATAAAGCATTTCCCGATGCGGAAATACACAATGGGTATGTTACTTTTATTTCGTTGCTGTATGCACCCCTATTGTGGTTGTATGCATTGAAGCTGCAGCAGGGCCGGAAGCTGCCAGGGATAAAGGTTTTTCTCCTGTTTGTCCCCGCCGGGATCGCAGCCATCGCATATTTTATCATTGGCGGCTATGTGATTACCCACGGCGGTAAAACCCCCGTCTTCATTGCAGTGTATAACAACGCCGTTGGCTATTTCAGCCTGGTCTCCTATAGTTTTTACGGGATCAAATCATTAAACATATCACAGCGATTGCCGGGATTGTCGCTCTCTGGAAAGCAATTAATCCGGTTGATAGCTATCATATTCATGGGCGTTGTGGCGTTGGCGTTAATACTATCTGTAGGAAGTGGAATGTTTCCCCACGAAATTTCATACGCGGATATACATCTCTGGATCCGCATTGTTAGCTATACCACCCTGTTAATTATTTGCCTGGCTATCGGCAGGGTGAAAATACTTTCTATTTACTATCACCATATGGAAACGGCTGCCAGCGGAAACCTGGCATTGTCTGGCTCCTCCCTGGCCCATTTAATCCAGGACGAAAAGGACTTTATCGTTCCTGCGTTAATGGAATACCCCCTGGTAAAAGATGGGGAGCAGCGTGTAGAAAATGCAGCAATAGCTTCGATAGAAATGCCTTCTGCAGAAACGGTGTTGCAAAACAGGCAAAAGAAATCCGGGTTAGCTGACGAACTCCAGGCCGACATCATAGAAAAAGTAAACCATCAGATGATGGTAGAAAAGCTATACACCGATCCTGATTTATCATTAGACAGGCTGGCAGTATTGATTAAAGTGCCCCGCCATCATCTGTCGGAGTCGCTCAATAAATACCTGGGAAAATCTTTCTATCAATATGTAAATGAATACCGGATTAACCAGGTAGTGGAGGAGATGGAAAGAGCCCGGCAAAATAATACGGTACCCAATATACTGTCTGTAGCCTTCGAAGCTGGGTTTCATTCCAAGTCTTCCTTTAACCAATATTTCAAAAAAACAACCGGTCTTACCCCTTCTGCCTACCTGAAAAATGGGGCTTAATAAATCCTTAATATTGTATAATAGATTGATTTTCAATTATGTGCAATAGATCCATACGCCGTTGATCTAAACGTACGTACTGCGCTATCGGCAAGGACGACGCCGCATTTTTCCGCCTTCATCTTTGTGCAAAATTTAAAATGCACCATGAATAAGGTTCTTTTACTAGTGTTCTTACTTGCGCCTGTAACGGGCTGGGCACAACAAATAACCGGGGTCACCATGTCGAAAGGCGAGTTGCTTCCCGGCGCTACGGTTAGTGCGGGTGGCCTGGGTACGCAAACTGATCTTAACGGAAGATTTACCCTGGTACTCAAACATACCGGGAAAACTACCCTTACCTTCCGCTACTTGGGATATGCCAACAAAACACTGGAAGTGGAGGTGAAGGGAGGTCTGAACAACATCGGAAATATTGAATTAGCCCCTGCTGCAGGTGTTTTGGGAGAAGTGATTGTCAGCGGGGCCACTGCCGGATCCCAGGTAAAGGCCATCAGCATTAAGAAAAACGCCACTGGTATCATGGAAGTATTGGCAGCTGACGCCATCGGCAAGTTGCCCGACCGTAATGCGGCAGAGGCGGTGCAAAGAATCCAGGCGGTATCTATTGAACGCGATGGGGGAGAAGGACGCTATGTTTCTGTAAGAGGAACGCCCATCCAATGGAGTGCTACCTTACTCAACGGAAACCGCTTACCTTCTGCCAGTCTCGATTATACCGACCGGCGGGTTCAAATGGATATCTTCCCATCTGAGCTGATTGAATATGTACAGCTTTCGAAAGCGCTGACGCCAGATATGGAAGGAGATGCCATCGGTGGTTCCATCAATTTTATTACAAAGGCAGCCCCGCAACACCGGTTGCTGAATATCAACGCCGCCGGCGGATATAATGCCCAGGCCAACAAAGGATCTTACAATGCGTCATTGGTGTATGGCGACAGGCTCGCCAAAGGAAAACTGGGTTATATCTTGTCTGCGGTAGTCTGGAACCGTACTTCAGGTACCGACCGGTATAATGTTAACTACGATTTCTCTAATCCCAAGACTGCCCAGTCTTATTCCATCACAGATTTACAGCTCCGCGATTACCTGGCGGGACGCAGAACCACAGGCCTGAATGGGGGCATTGAGTATAAGTTTAACGATCGCCATAAAATACAGGCCAAAGGAATTTATACAGAATACCAGGATGTACAGATGGTGCGGGAAAATTATTTCTACTTTAATACCGGTATTTCAACGATTACCACCCGTTCGGCTAAATATAATACCAACCTGTATTCGGCCGAGCTTAGCGGGCAATCCACTTTATCTGGTAAACTGGACCTTGACTGGGCTGCCAGTATCGATAAATCGAGGTTTAAGTTTGGTGATCCGGGATTTTATCCTATGGCTTTCTTCTCCCAAAAAGTAACCTATGATGGCTTAGCCCCTGATGGCAAGAAATACCTGGCCATGGATGCCCCTAATGGCGCGGGCGACCGGATGGACGCCGTATTGCCACACCTGTCTGCCACCAGTACCATCAGCCCGGAAGCCATGACATTATCGCAGGTGATCATGCTGAGAAGTACTAACTGGGAAGCCAACAAACGTTTTGGTATTAATATGAATTATCATCCCAGCGAAAAACTGAAAATAAAATTCGGGGGTAAGCTGATTCACAAAGACAAGCTGGTTGAATCTCCCATGAATGTATACATGGCTGGTATTGCCGGGAAAGCGCCCACGCTGACGCAAATAGGGACAGAGCCATACCCGTATAACGGCGGATTTCTTTCTGAAATCAATACGCCTTATAAAAATGTGATGATCGACCAGATGCCCATAAACCAGGTGAAAAGCCTCGTTACACCCGAAGGAATCAGGAAATATAACCTGTTGGCGGTGGAAGTTGATTCCGCCACCAATGCCGCCGGCGCTGCCAAATATTTCACCGGTAAAGAAAATGTGTATGCGGTATATGTAATGGGAGAGTACAAATTATCCGATAAAATAACAATCATAGGTGGTATCCGTAATGAGTATAACAAGGTAACCTTTAACGGAAATAAGGTAACTACCAAAGCCGGTAGCAGCCGCGTGGAGCCACTGACACAGGATAATAGCTACAATGCCTTCCTGCCGATGCTGCATGTGAAGTTGAATGCCACCGCAAATGATATTATCAGGTTGGCCTATACACGGACTTTTGCCAGGGCTGATTTCAACAACCTTAATCCCGCAACCACCCAGGACGACATTAACCGTACTATTAGTCGCGGCAACGCCAACCTGAAGCCTACGTTTGCCAGCAACTTCGACCTGATGGCGGAACATTATTTTGGCGGCGTTGGATCGGTCACCTTCGGTGCATTCTATAAAAGATTGACGGACCTTATCTATACCAACGAGTCTTCACAGGACATCAACGGGGTAATATACCGCGTTAGCGAACCGGTAAACATGCAGCAGGCGTGGCTGGGTGGCCTGGAAGCCGGGTTTTCCAAAAGGTTTACAAGCCTGCCTGGCTTCTGGAAGGGCTTCGGCATTGATGTAAACTACACCTTCACAGATTCTAAAGTAAAGATACCACGCTTTGCAGCAGGGCAGAAAATAGAAGATGGCAGCGTGATTCCCAAGCAGGCAAAACATGTTTTTAACGCCTCCGTGATGTATGAATATGGCAAGTTTACCGCCAGGGTAGCAGGGAACTATAAAGGAAAATATCTCGATGTAATCCGGCAGGCAGCGGGCCCAGATCATTATCGCTGGTATGCAGAGAACTTCACGGTCGACTTTTCTTCCTCCTGGTCGGTTACGCCGAAGGTGAGGCTGTTTGCAGAACTCAACAATCTCACTAATGCGCCTGTACGATACTACCATGGCACTTACAACAGACCTGAAGAAGCCAGTTGGTTTTCCCTCCGCGGACAAATAGGCGCCAGTATAAAACTTTTCTAATTTTTAAGAACAAACCAGATGAAAAAGAAGATCACCACATTAGCCGCAGCAGCGCTGGCAACCTTTGCCATGAGTGCTGTTTATGCCCAGCAGGGAAAATCTATCGATGCACTTAAAATAAACCAGATCCAGGTATTAGGTACGCACAACAGCTACGCCCGCCCGGTAGATCCGAAGTTGCTCGCGCTGGCCGATCCCATCGTAGAAAAAATGATGGGCCAGTTAACAAAGAATATCTCTAAAGAGCAGGCGGCCGCATTTAAGGAGTACCATCCGAATGGCATGAAGCTCAGTGAAGGGCTGAATTACAATCATCCTTCCTTCGATGTACAGTTGGATGCCGGTATTCGCAGTCTCGAAATAGATATTTACTATGATCCTACCGGCAACCGTTTTAACCATCCGGCGTCTTATCGCGCATTGGCAGAGAAGGGCATCAGCAACCTGCTGCCTTTCGATAGTACCGACCTGGATAAGCCGGGATTTAAAGTGCTGCACATGGCAGATTTTGATTTCCGCACGCATTATACCACGCTGAAATCTGCATTGCTGGCCTTAAAAGACTGGTCTGACAAACATCCGGATCACTTACCCATATCCATTATGGTAGAAGCTAAAGATAAGGGCATGCCTATGTTTCCTCAATCGGCCGAAGTACTGCCCTTTCCAGCAGCTGCTTTTGACGAACTCGATGAAGAGGTGGCCAGCATCATCGGAAGAGATAAATTAATTACGCCTGACGATGTACGCGGAAGTTACACTACGCTGAAAGAAGCGGTAACCGCCCAAAACTGGCCCACCGTGAAGGCTGCCAGGGGCAAGTTTATTTTCCTCCTGTTGCCTTCTACTGCCGGGATGGACATGAATACGCCATATGTTCAGAACAGGCCTAATCTTGAAAAGAGAATGATGTTTGTGCAGTCGACAGCGAAAGATAGCTTTGCCGCTTTTTTCCTGTTGGACAATGCTATCGTAAGACAGCAGGACATCCGGCAATATGTAAAAGAGGGTTACATGGTGAGAACCCGGTCCGATATTGAAACCTACGAAGCAAAAATAAACGACTATAGCCGGGCGAAAGCAGCGTTTGAAAGCGGTGCACAAATTATTTCCACCGACTTTTTCCGTCCTGGTAATGCATACGGCACCAGTTATTTTGTGAGGCTTCCCGGGGGAGGCGAAGTGCGTGCTAACCCAGTGAATGCAGCCAGATAAGTGAATATTAAAATCCCGGTTGCTACATAATTATAGCAACCGGGGTTACATACCAGCGGCGCTGCTATAATTGTAAGAGCAGCGCTTTTGCCTGTTTATTCTCTGGATTGGCTTTGAGCGCTTTCTCGAGGTAGCGGCGGGCATTCGGTTTATCATGCAGGAGAAGATAGCATTTGCCGAGATAGTAGTCTGTTTTTCGATAGGCCAGCCAATGGGCATCTTCACTTACGTCTTTCGATAATGAAATAAATTGTTCTAAACAGGTAAGACCATCTTTTATGCGGTAGTTATTGTCGGCGGCAAATACGCCCATGTCGTAGTAGATGTCTATGTTTTTGTAACCATTCTTATTGGGTAGCGCGCTAAGCTGCCGGCTCTTTTCCAGGTATTCCCATGCCTTCGCCTTGTCGTCTGTTAGCAGGCGGGTAGCAAGGAAGGTATAACAGGCGGCCAGGTTGGGCGGACCCAGCTCCGTATCCATTTCATCTCTTTGAATTTTTTCGATAGCTTGTTCAAGATATGCCTTCGATTTGGCTTTTAATCCCAACTGATCGCCGTACATCCCCAGCTGCATAATATTCCAGCCTTTCATCTTGTTGTTCAGGAAGAAATTCATGACATGTTCCAACCCGGTGGTATCTTTATTAAGAATAGCCAGCATGGCAAAGCGCTGATAAAAGGGAGCCGTTTTACTCATAGGAAGTTTATAGGCATCGGCTATCCGGTTGTTCACTGCCTGTAGCTCTTGTGCCGTGTTTTGCGTATGGCCGGCTTCGAGATAGGGATTGTAAAGCTGGTAAAGGTGCTCAAAGGCAGATTGGATGGCCAGTGTAACGATATTACTATGATTGGCGCCTGGCAGGCTGTCTCGCCGAAAGAAAAAATGCGTGCTGTCGAGCGCTGTCACGTTGGCTGCTATTTCCCGGGCATAGTCCTGCCGGCGCGACATGTCGGCTTCTCCCACCGCCACGTAATAGAATGTTACATTTTTATTATAGAAATTTGTTGCCTCGTCGCTGATATAAAAAGGAGGTTCTTCGGAGTTCACTTTCTCCGGCGCCAATAATATGTAACCGTTAAAAAGGCGCCAGTCGTGCAAAAACAGGTAGTTGGCGTAGCTGGCGGCGTAAGAGTGGCCAATATAGCTCCGGAACGTGGTATGGTATTTTTGTGCCACAGCCGGGATGATCTCCTGTTTAAGACAGTTCACGAATTTTTGGCCGGTAGCCGTTAATTCCCCCGTGCGATAGGCATAGCCAATGCGGTCCATATCTGCCTGGATATTGACAATGATGGTACCGGGAAATGTATAATTTGCCTTTGAAAAATAATCTGCCTGTGCTGCGAGATAGTCGCCGGTAACCATACCGTAATTAAAGGAGTACAATACAGGTGATGGTATTTTCGCATCCCATCCCCCGGGTGTGTACACGGAATAATATACCGTGTCTGCCAGGTAGGTGGAATATAATTTTTCGTTCACCTTTTGTTGGGTATATCCAACTATGATGCACAAGAGAAGGAGAACAGATAGATATATTTTCTTTGGCATGCAAAAGGGCGATTTATAGCGGTGATAAGTTACAATTTAAATATTTTAGATTACCCGGTAACGTTATTGTTCCTCATCTTATCTACTGAAAAACCAGTAGATTTGCTTCCCGTTAATCCAGTATATGCCGTACTTACAGAATTACCTATTTTTGCGTCGTCAGATAAAAGATCAGAATATGCTTTTTCAATTTCGTAAACCCATCCTGGTGGCCGCGGCTTCGCTGCTCTTTATCGCCATCGCCGCACCTGCCCAGGCACAGGATAAATTTGATAGTAAACTGCTGAAGAATGGAAAGTATACCCTTGCCTGTTATGCTGTTAATGGCAGCGATGCCTCGGTCATTGGTACTTTTACGATTGGTATCAATACGACCGGCGATAAGCTGACCTTAACCACCAATACCGCACTGGCAGGACTGGAAGAATGGAAAGATACCGCCATCTCTAACCTGAACAACTTTAAGCCCGTTTACCGCGCCTCTCACAGCACCCTGAAAGATATGGTGCTGCACTTCGGGAACGATGTTACCGGGTATTATGTAGATAAGAAAACAAAAGCAAAAACCCAGATCAAAGAACCGGGCAACCAGTACTTCATTGACAGCTATACCTACCCCTTCCTCTTATCGCTGTTGCCGTTGACTTCCGGCTACAGCACGGATTTACCCGTGTATGAATACAAGCCGGAGAACAAAGAGAACCTGAAAAAGGCCGTAGTGGAAGAAGTAAAGAACAGCACCTGGGTGAGTAAATACACCGGCAAACATGATGTGTGGGAAGTTACGGTAGTGGAACCGGCTACCGACGAAAGATCGGTTTCTTACATCGATAAACAAACCAGGCGCTTGTGGCAGGTAGATATGTGGTCCAACGGCCAGCAAATCAGGATGGTGGATACGGAAACAGATTTCAACGCTGTAAAGGCGCCTTTCGATAAGGATCTTACCATGAAAATGATAAAGGGAGGTAACTCCATCATATACGGACAGGTATTTGCCCGCGATTTCAACGATTATGGTTCCAGGGTGCAGGTGATGAACATCCAGGCCAAGCAGGTGGCGCCCCGCGGTACCCAGGTGATTCTCATCCCTTACAACGATTACTTCAAAGAATGGATTAAGGTGAACGAATCCCAACGCAAAAAGGGCAGGGAAGGGATTGCTCTGCTGGATGAAGCCGCACAATGTATCAAAAGTACCCGCGTGTATGACGACGAAGGGCATTTCGAATTCGTAAACCTGATGCCCGGGGAATACCTGCTATATACCGAATTTGGTTACGATCATAGCTATACCCAAACAGAAGTAACCGGTTACACCGATCACTATATCAATGGGATGTTCCAGGGAACTACCGCTAATACGGTAAACAGGAACTATAGCACCGGCGCCAGCGCCGTGGTGAAGAAGGTGGTAACGGTGAGCAAGCCAGGGGAAAAGGTAGACGTGAAGCTGAAGAAAACACGCGCGTAGCGTATATACGAACTAAAAATGCCGCATACATTTCCTTGTATGCGGCATTTTTAGTTGTTGAAATTTTTTTTGCTGCGGTCTGTTTACAGCTGCTCAGCGGCCGCTTTTAAAAGATGCAGTGAATCTATCATGCCTTTCTCCAGCGTTTTATTAAAGAACCTGCTGAAAATCCTGGTAAGAAAGCCCGTCATGCTTTCACTTACATATACCGTCGTTCCTCCATCTGCTTGTTCCAGGCGCCAGGTATGAATGGCATGTATGCCTAATACGACGCCAGTCCAGCTTATATCTGAATAGGGGGTCACCACTTCCAGGGTGGAATGTATTTTCAGGCCGCTGCTATTCCAGTCGAAAGTGGTTTTGGGTTTCAGGGTGCCGTTAAGCTGCGCGTTTTTTACGGTGGTGAGCCAGGTAGGCCATTCATTGATATTTGTTAATAATGACCATACTTTTTCAGGTTTCGCCTGGATGTGGATGGATTTGCTGCAACGAACAGCAGCGGCATGATCGATACTGAGGAAATTTGCATTTTCAAGAGAGGATACTGACATCATATCGGGTGGCTTATGTGAATGAAAATATTTTTGTTTTGTGATACAAATATCCCCCGTATATGAACGCCTGCTCTTGATTTAGATCAAGAATTTACTCCAATACCTTTTTACGCAGACGGCTCAGCGTTTCTGGCGTCATCCCCAGCATAGATGCCAGGTATTGTAGTGGAACCTGGTTGAATAGCTCCCGGTTGGATTGTAATAGCTGTTTATACCTGTCTTCCGCACTCATAGATAATAAGGTGAAAACCCTGTCTTCAAGTGAGTTGAAGCATTTGGCAATAAATAGCTTCTCTAAATAGTGCCATTGTGGTATGATATTCCCAATGTTGTTGTAATCATCTCTATGGATCGTATAGCATTCACAGTCGGCCAACGCCACAATGTTCCACCTGGAGGGTTTATTGAATATAATCCCTGCAAGATCTGTAATAAAATAGCCGGGGGAGGAGATCCATTGTGTTACCTCTTTATCTGCGGTACTTGTATATATTCTCATTAGCCCTTTCCTGTGAAAAGAGAGATGGTCGCATACCCTTCCTTTCTTCAGGAAAAAGTCGCCTTTATGCAGCGTCGTTATTTTGAAAAAAGACGCGATTTTTTCAATTTCCTCTGGAGGAACGCCAAAGTAACTATTGATGTATTGTGCCAGTTCGTTCAATTCGAAAAATTGAATGGTGATAAAATCTATTGGTACCGTTTGGCAATTTACATAAAGGGGTTGTTATTTCAGGATGGCAGTCTAGGTAGCTAATATATTAACAAATCATTATCCCCCCAATAACAGGTACGCCTGATTGAATTTCATATTATATTTACCTGCGTAGTAGTAGCATATCCCGAACTGTTTGCGCTGATGCCCGGAAAACCTTGTAAGTGAACATCTATCATTTGATTACCTGAATATAAAACCCAAACCACATGCAAAACACCGTAAAAATCCTTTCCCTATGCATTGTACTGTTCGCATCTTTTAACTTACAGGCACAATCAGGCGCTGAAAATCCTTCCACCACATCTACCGCACTGGATAGTAAGGAAGGTAAAGAAAAAGCCAGGGGCTATGTATTTGTTGCCGCCAAAAAAGACGACCAACCGAACGATCCTTACAGAAGCCAGGTATTTACCGCTACCACCGGTGGAACCGCCAGCCTGACCCTGAACATCCCCCTGTGGCACAGCGTAAAGCAACCCTATGTTACTTTTGAAAACCTGACAAAAGGAACTTACCAGCGCTTTACTACCTGGCCGGGGGAAGCCACTTACAGAACTACTACAGTTACTTTACAGGCAGGCGATCAATACCGCTTAACCGCCAGCATACAGCCTAACCCCAGCGATCCTAATGATGATATTGATGAGGATGTGCTGGCTACTTTAAGCTGGTAAGAAATAACTTATCTTCTGGCGTGATACCCATCTTCAAAAGGGTATCACGCCCCGTTAATACCGCTGCTCCCCACTTAATAAATTGATAACATACCCTGGCTACCCCTGTTACCGCAACTATTTTACTTTTGCCGTACGATCAGCCCATGGAATCTTCAGTATCACACGATTTATTTAAGGACATTTACCTGACATATTGGGATACCCTTTTCGGGATTGCCAATAAGAAGATAGGCTATGCCCCCGATGCGATGGATATTGTGCAGGATACGTTTACTTATATATGGCAGCAGTTTCCTACGCTGCAACTGGATACGCCCACTGCGAAACCTTTTTTGATCACCTGTTTGTATTACCGGATATTCAATTTTTTACGATCCAGGGGATTGAATGAAAAACACCTGCTCCATTTCAGGACCTACCTGGAAAATGAGGAAAGCCTCGATCCGCATTTTAATGCCGGGGAGATGGAAGCAGAACTGGAGGCCATCAATATCGCGATCATGGCCGAACTCGACCGGATGCCGGAACGCATGAAGCAAATATTTGTCATGAGCCGCTATGAAAATAAATCGATCGAAGAAATTGCTCACTTATACGCCATTGCACCCAAAACGGTTAAAAACCAGTTGAGCGATGCCATGCGCCGCCTGAAAGATTTTGCCGGCTCTTATCCCGCTACTGCTTTACTACCTGTTATCCTGCTGTTCCTGGAAGATTAAATCTGGTAACAATTCCTTAACCCAAACTACCCGGGACTTTTTCAAGGTTGTGCTCTAACTGTATGTATGGCGCAAGATCAACAAATACCTGGAGATATACTCGACCGCGTTTTTAAAGGAACGGCCAGCGATGCTGAGCAGGAACTCGTCCGCCGCTGGATGATGGCGATGGATATTTCCGACACTACCATGTCGGCAGAAAGATTGCAGGCCGAAAAACACGAGATGCTGCACCGCGTAATGGCCACGCCGCGAGCTGCCACAGTCGCTCCGCCTGTTAAAACGAAAGTAAGATTATTGACTATCTGGAAAGTAGCGGCAGCAGCAGTGGTATTCGCCTTTTTATCCTGGTTTTTATTAACCGGCATCCGTAAAGGCCGCAAGGAACCGGTGTATGTTACGATTGCCACTACCGGTAAGGATGCCAAACATATACAACTCCCCGATGGATCGGCCGTATGGCTGAATGCCCGGTCCAGACTGGAATACATAGCCGATGAGTTTAACAAGTCACACCGGCAGGTACGCCTCACAGGAGAAGGGTATTTTGAAATTGCCAAAGATGATACACGTCCTTTTATCGTCATCTCAGAAAATATAGCCACCCAGGTGTTGGGTACCAGCTTTAATATAGAAACGTACCCCGGTGAAGCAGAAATCAGGGTAGCCCTGGTAAATGGCGCCGTAGCGGTGAAAGACATGCATACCAACAACTACACGCTGTTGCATCCCAACGAAATGTTGCGCTATTCTAAAGGAAATAAGAAATGGGGCGTAGTATCTTTCTCTTCCAACATGGTGCGCAACTGGCTGAACGGCCACCTGATATTTGAAGAATTGCCGCTGGCAGATGTACTCGACCGCTTTGCCTACAAATACGGCATTACCCTGCAGTATGACAAGGAACTGGTAAAACATAAAAGAGTAACCGGTGATTTCAGTCCCGATAAATGGCAAACAGTATTGGATAATATCCTTTTCATACACAAACTGAAGTATACCACTAAAAACGGAATTGTATATATAAACAAGCGGTAACTACACCCTTATTCAACTAGTTTAAAAATGGATCATAAGATTAGAAAGAAACCGGCACAGCGCCGGTTCCTTAAGGCTATGCTATTGACTATATTGTTCCTGCCGCGGGTATACTCCAGCCAGGCACAATGGGGCGGCCTTAAACAAAAAGTGGATCTCCGGCTGGAACATACCACCGCCCTCGTGATCATCACTTCCCTGGGGCAACAGTCCGGATGTTCCTTCTACTATACTGCGGCAGAACTGGGAAGGGTAAAAATAAATGCCTTCCAGTCAAAAGGGCCACTGGGTACTGCTTTACAGCAACTGAAGGCCCTCGCGCCGCTGGACTTCAAGGTATCAGGAAACAATATTTCCGTACAGGTAACCACAGCGCCTCCTCCGGTGAATGGCGACACCACCGCGTTATATCTCTTTAAAGGACATATTACCGATGCCCACACCCATAAGCCGGTGGCACATGTGGAAGTATACGCGCAGGAAAGCCATGTATCCGCCACCACAGATGGCAACGGCGATTTTACGCTGCAGGCAAAAGCAACGCACGACCTGCTCATCTTTTCCCACGCAGGCTACGCCAGCCAGGTAATCACCGCCAACACCCACACGGCAATGGACCTGAAGATGATGCCTGATAACCGCACATTGTCCGGCGTCACCGTTTCCTCCCGCCGCCGGATGAACAGCGAAGTAGCATTGCTCAATGAAAGACAACATGCCGCCACGGTATCTGATGGTATCTCTGCAGAAAATATTGAGAAAACAGCCAGCATCACCACCACGCAAGCCTTGCAACGGGTGTCGGGCGTTACGGTGACAGACGATAAATACGTAGCCGTACGCGGGCTCGGCGACCGTAGCGTAATCGGGCAACTGAACGGTATCCGCCTGGCCTCCTCAGATCCCGACAGGAGCACCATTCCGCTCGACCTGGTACCGGCCAACCTGCTGGATAATATTGTGGTGTATAAAACCATGACACCCGATAAACCAGCGGATGCCTCCGGGGGCATCGTGGAACTGAAAACACTGTCGATTCCCACTAAACAAACATTGAGCTTTACTGCGCAAACGGGACTCAACTCCAACGTGGGACCGGGAGGCAAAGTGAACAGCTTCTATAACAGCGATATGGGTTTTTGGGGTAATAAGATTAAGGAACATGATCTGCAGCCCGCGTTCATGGACCTAAATAAGCAATACCCTGGCGGGCTACCTCAGATTCAGCAGCTGGCCGCGGGTGCTAAAAATGACCCGGCATTACTCTCAGAAATCGATCGTATCAATGGTATCATGCATCACTTTGACCCGGTGTTGACTACCCGCTATAAAAGAGCGCCGCTAAATGGCATTTATAATATTACTTATGGCAATTCTTTTTCCGTTTTTAAACAGCATAAGCTGGGATTGATCCTCAGCGGCAGCTACTATAACCGCACCGCTGATGTGGTAGATGGAACACTGAACCAGTACAGCATTTATCAGGGCGTGATGACCGGTAACCCGGTGATAGATGAATCCCGCAACATACCGGCGTATATCACGCCCAATACGCCTAACCTGGGAAAGTATGTGGGGTATAAAGAAAATACCGGCACACAAACACTCAGCTACGGATTACTTGGTGGACTGGCCTATCGCTTTAATCCCAACCATGAAATCAGTTTCCAATATATGGGTAGCCGCGGGGGAGAAACACAGGCCACCAGCCTGAGTGGGCAGTATGCGTATGTAACGGGACTTAACGGACCTGTTTACAGCAACATTTATTCGCTGAAGCAAACATATCGCACCTTCAATACGTATAATCTCCAGGGAGAGCATAAGTTCGGCGATAGCAAATATGCGCCCCGCCTGAGCTATAACGGCGCTTCGTCGAAGTCAACGCAAGATGACCCCGACTACCGCTTCATCAACCTGGCCGATTACCGGCCTGCAGGCGGCGGATACTACCAGTCACCTGTTCCGGATATCAACGGTACCAGTTACATCGGCGTTACTGATTATTATGCGCAGGTATCTGGCTATGTAAATGGCTTCGGTCCCTACGGTAAAATACAGGCAGACCCTAATGGGCGCCGCTTCCGCGGGATGACGGAAACCAACTACAATTACAAGGCGGATGTTAGTTGGCCGTTCGGCATCCGCGGACTAGACCAGGTGTTTAAAGCAGGGGTGAACTACCTGTACCGCGAGCGCGATTTCAGCGAAAATGTATTGTCGCTGCCCGGGTCTAACTTTTCTACGCTGAAGCAGTATCCCATGTACCAGGTATATGGTAACCTGGATCGGCTGGTAGGATACGACCAGGTAGGCATCCATCTCCCTACTGCTACTTCACCGGAAGGAATGCCGCTGGCAAATGGTTTTTTATATAATATCAGGAAATCACCCAATAACTACACCGGTTTTTATGAAACGAACGCCTTTTATGGCATGCTGGACCTGCATTTGATGAAGGACCTGCGTTTAGCCGGCGGCGTACGTTTTGAGAAAACGAATATCCAAAGCAAGATAGATACAGCCGGTGTTTATATCGATCCATCGCTTTCTGAAGGAGGGATTAACCTGGTGTATACTGATCCGGTATCAAAATATATTTCGGGTTACAAGCCTTATTATTCTGCCAACCTCACTTACTCCCTGCACGATGCCATGAATTTCCGCCTGGCCTATGGTACCTCACTGGCGCGCCCGGAAATCCGCGAGTTGACGAATGTCTTTGAATTCGATCCTTTCCAGCAGGCATTGGTTGTTGGTAATCCTCACCTGGTGAACCAGCAAACAAAAAGCTATGATTTCCGTTGGGAATGGTTTCCCAACAAAGGAGAAGTGCTGGCCGCCTCACTTTTTGCAAAGGAAATCAATAACCAGCTGGAGAAAGTATTTATACAAAATTCTGATGGCATAAAAGCTACTTACCCTGAATTTCCCACCATTGCTTACCAGAATAACCCTAATACAGGTCATGTATGGGGAATAGAGCTGGAAGTGGTGAAGAACCTGGGATTGCTCTGGCGCCCGCTGCAACATTTCTTCCTGGGCTCCAACCTGATGGTAGCTTCCAGTAATGTACGCAAAAACAACGAGCGCCTGGATGCCGCAAGGATCATTGACCGGCAGTCGCCCGAAAAAAGCCCGCTGTTTGAACAGGCGCCTTATGCTGTGAATGGTTTCCTGAACTATGCCCACGAGCAATGGGGTACCGACATCACCGCCACTTTCAACATGGTAGGAGAGCGCCTCATACAGGTGAACATGGACGGTGCACCTGATCTCTACAGCCGGCCCACGCCGGTACTGGACCTGGTGTTTAGCCAAAAGCTGGCGAAGCGGCTGGTGATAAAAGGATTCGCCAAAAACTTGTTGAACAGTGCCTTTGAAGAAGTATACAGCAATCCTGGTACGGGCGGTAAATATTATGGAACAAAGTACGTCAGGAGAAGTTATCGCCGCGGTACGGAGTATATGTTAGGTCTTACTTATAATCTCTTCTGAAAAAATTACCAGTAACATATGAGCATTACAATTACAAAAACTTTCTATCATACCCTGTTGGCTGGTGTATTGCTATTGACGGCAGCGTGCAGCAAAAACAAGGAAGACGTGCGCACCGGCAATGAACCGGATTACAGTAATTCGGCCAGGTCGTCGGTGAGACTGGTCACCTTCAATACCTGGGATCTCATCGTGAATGGCACCAAAGTCACTAACTGGTTCTTTGTACCCAGCAACAGCCCTTTAGCAGGTGTACCATTTCCAACGCCGTATTTTCCCACTACGGGCAAGCTGAAAGACAGCTGGTATTTACCCCAGCAATTCCTTGATAGCAAAGGCGAGGCGATTATTAAAGTAGGTCTTGCGCAAGGCGCTTCGCAACCGGATTACCTGGTTGATTCTTTTACCGTAAAAGACGATTATTATCAACCTTCGGACTATTACCTGTATACCAGTGCAGTGGATCACCTGGGTATTTACAGTACTACCCGTGTGCCACGCACCACGGCTATTCCCGCCGATCCTACCCATATACGTATCCGCCTGGTAAACCTTTGTACGGCTACCGGTAATGGAAGTACGGAAGGGTTGACACTGGCCTTTGCAGATGGTACACCCGTGAATACCACTACTTCTCACATTGCGAATCATACCTGGTCGGACTACGTAGAGCTGCCCGCCGGTACTTACCAGTTTAAAGTATTAATAGACGGTACAGGTGCACAGATTCCCGGTAGACCCCCTACGCTCATTAGCACTATTTCGCCGGATAATTACTCGCTGAACGGCACGCAGGTGTATTATAACCCGGTGCAGACTTTCCAGCCCGGAGGAGTGTATACCGTGGTCGTAGCCCGGATTTCAGGCGGTTATCAGTATGGCGACAATCCATTATATCCCAATACATCTGTGGTGGTCACCGACATAGATCCACCTGCCAATATCGCCTATGGACGCATACAGCTGGTGAATGCGGCAGTAGAAGGAGAGAAGGGTATACACATGCGGGTAGATGGCCACGACGCACCCGCAGTAGCCTATGGAAAAGCGGGCGATTACGTAACGCTGGTGACAGGGGCACACGCCATTCGCATAACAGATGCTGCCGGCAAATCACTGGTAGAAAAAAATATCCAGGTGAATGGTGGCGATAACCTTACAGTATGGGCTTATCCTATTGCCGGTACCGGAACAACACTTACCGTAGTTACTAACAATATGGGTGGTACCCGGATGATTGGAACAAACGCTGATGGTTCGGATGCCCTGAACAATCTATACAATCCGCTTAAGTTTAAGATGCTGGTGCAAACCCGCTTCCTCAATCTATGCCCGGAGCTGCCGGAAGTTACTTTCACGGGTGTGAATGGTACACTGTTTAAAGAAGGCATGTTTTCATCAGCTGCAGCTGCGCAGCATCTGCTACCAGGGCAGGCGCCTTCACCTGTTGCTGTTCCTTATCCATACGTGGACCTGGGAACTGTTACCGGCGGAGCCGTACAGGTGTATCGCTCGCAACCCGGTGTATTACCCGGCGACCGGATCACCGGTGTGCCTGCGTTAACGACTGCCGATTTTGTGAAGATGCCGGCTACCTTTTACCCCGATGGCAACTTCGGGGCAGAGGCCGGCGTGTATACGGTAGCGTTAGTAGGGCATAATACAGCAGGGGCGCATCCGCAGCTGATCGTGATAAAACATAACCAGTAAAAAGACAAGCAATTATACGATGACACATTTTTTTAGCATGATACGCAGCCGCTGGAGCCTGATCCTGTTATGTTACGGGCTACTCCTCGTGGCAGGTGGTTGCCGGAAAACAACTTACAACGTTATTCCGGAAGCGGCCTACCTGCGGGTGTTCAACAGCCTCAATTACGATGTGAATGTAACCACCAAAGATCAGCCGCCGCCTTTCCTGGCAATGATTATCGACCCGGAGTATGACGGCGCCGGTTTGGTCACCGGTGGAAAAATAATCGGCGATCACCTGGACCAGCGCAGCGCTTATGCGGGTCCCTATCCCGCCAATGCCGGCAATACTTCCTTCAGAAATACAGAATATCCCGGTAATAAAAAAGTGTTAGTGGGTCCCATTATCAACGGCATTAATTTATCCAGCTGGGCGCAGATTCCTTCGGGAAAACACCGCGTGGTATTCTACAGCCGGCCGATCAGTGACCAGCCTTTTTTCGACCTGCTCGAACGCGATCGTAAAAGCCTGCTGGTAGATAGTATCATTGATTTTAAACCGGGAGAGATTTATACCATGGAGGTGTTGCAGAAAACCGTAGCTACGCAATATCCGCTGCCTATCACCTTATACCTGCGGCAGGAACAGTTTACCAAAATGCCTTTCTCCGATTCTATGTTGTACGTGAATTGTTATAACCTGAGTGCTGAAGGCTATGCGGCTGCCCACCCGGAGGCAGCCAGCCGAGGGCAACAAGCCTACTACAACGCTACCAATAAAACCGTAGCATTTGGTGATACGCTGAACCTGTATTACTCGTTGTATAAAGATGATTGCCCGTATCCTTATGTAGATGGCGCGCCTATTGGTTCCAACCTTATCCCGGGGTATAACAATATTTGGCTCGGTACTATTATCCGTTCTCATACGGCAGGCGTAACACCTTATTACAATATGCCCATGTTTGCCGCTACCGATACTACCGGTGGTATACTCAGCAGGCAATGGGAACTCCTTATACTGATGAAGCCCGGTATGTTCCCGCTTCCCGGCGCAGTGCCGGTGAGCGGACCCGGGGGAATGGTACAGGCAAATCCCAATTTCGGCGCTATCGGTTGCAGTAACGGCAGCAGTGATGGCAAAGGCACTACCTCTGCAGCAGCCAGGAGAAGCATTCCCAGGATAGCAAACAGCAGCTACCTGGCCAGCAGTTGGCTGCCCAACCTGATCCGGTATACCGCTTCCGGTAATTATGCGCAACGCGCTTTTGCTACCATCAGTACCATAGAAATTATCAATAACCAGGTATATATGATGAGCGTGCAACGTAGTTATCCGCCACCGACTAAGTGATCATCCTGTGTACTTCCATGGTTCAACTAAAATAATTCCGTGCAAATGAATAAATATATCTATACCCGTTGGCTCTTCATCGTATTGCTGGCAACCGCTTCCTGCAAAAAGCCCGACTTCGAGGCGCAGCAACAGGCACAGGCCGCCGGTACGATCAGCGACTATCTGACCAATAATTTTGATTTTTCTCTCTTTGCAGCCGCTGTGCGCAAGGCCGGGTTGATGGATAGCCTGAATCAGGCTACCGCCACATTAACGGTGATGGCGCCCACCAACACCGCATTGAATAAAGACAGTATTTATAATGCTTCCGATTTCGACAAATGGCCGGCCGATAGCCTCCGCTATTTTGTCAGAACGCACATACTACCCATCAAGTTGTTTTACAATACCATCCCGTTGTCGTCCGACAATCGGTACGATAACCTGAATAATACCCGGTTGTATATTTCCCGGTCCAAGGATATTAGTGCCGCGTTAACAGTGAATGGGGTGAATGTACAGAAACAGCCTTCACTAGGCACTACTACGGGTGCCACCTACGGTATTACGCAATTGAATGGCGTAATATACCCGTTGCCCAACACTATAAAAGTAGTGCCGGTAACCGTACAGGCGTTCCTGTTAGCAAGACCGCAGTTTTCGCATCTTGTTGCGGGATTGAGGAAATTCGGGTATTGGGATCAACTGGCTACCGATGGGCCGTTTACGCTTTACGCGCCAATGGATTCGAGCTTTGAACGCCGCGGTATAACGTTGGATAGCATCAGCCGCATTGATGTAAATCGTATTGATCCGGTAGTATTTGGCGGCTATTTCCTTAAGCCTAATCACCTGTTTGTACTGGATATGTTACAACTGCCGCCACCCGCGGGCACTATCTACCTTGCGTTTCAATGTCCTGATGTAAAATATAAGCTGATCATGACCCAGCAACCTTTTGGTTCCGGTGTGGGTATCGTAACAGCTGCTTCTACAGCTACCCGCATACTGGTTCTCGTTGGACCCAATGCCAGCAAGCCTTATGGCGAACAAGGAACGCTTTTCCTGGGGGAAACCAGTAATACCATTTTCATGACAACCCTAAATGGCATTTATACCAACTACACCTGTACAAATGGGGTAGTTCATTTGCTATCCGATTTGCTGGTGATGCCGGATAAAGTGAGCAGGTAAAATTATAAACTACTACAACAGATGATATTTTTTATGAAGCAATATCGCTTATCCGTTCTCTGTATACTGCTGTTGGCGTTTGCTGCCGCCTGCAGTAAAACCGAAGAGCCGCCGAAACCCGTGGGGGATAAAATACCATACAACAATACCACTACTAAGAACCTGGCAGCACTGCTGGATAGCATTCCTGAGGCATCCGTTTACCGCGCAGCACTGGGCAGAACAGAGGTACAACAGTACATGGATAGCCTGGCAGCTGGTAACAGCAAAGCTTACTATACGCTGTTTATACCTACCAATAAAGCCTGGGCAGCAGCTGGTTATACGATGAATAATATCAGCATTGTGCCGGTAGCCGAACTGGATACCATCATCCGTTACCTGGCCGTGTCCGGCGGCCTGCCGGCTGGGGCCACCAACCTGTTTGGAGAAACGACCTGTTATCCTTTAATGTATCCGGACCGCGACATCACCCGGTCACAGGTGCCTTCTCCTTTTCAGCTTTGGGGAGGTGTGTATTATTACTACCGTCTCATTGTGGGTATGACGAAAGGTACATTGCGGCTAAATGGTCTGCCAGTAGGACATACTCCGGCTATTCCTGCTACCAACGGCGCCATCTTTATGATCGACAGCCTGATTACCAAACCGTTTTATGAAAGCTACCAGGTATTGAATGCAGATACCAGCTTTAGCTTTTATATGGCGGCGTTGAAGAAAAGCAATGACCTCTACCTGGAGAAAGGTTTGCTGGCACCGGAAGTGGTTGAATATAACGATACCATCTCGCTTGTGCTGAAAGTGGGAGGATTTGTATCAGGCACGGATCCCTTCTCCATCACATTTGCACCAGATAATAATGCCTTCCGGAAAGCCGGTTTTAATTCTATTGCAGCGATCAATCAGTACATTGATCAGTCGGCGCTGGCGGCGGCAGACCCTTACACGCCCATGCTCACCAATATGGATTCCATTTTGGCCCACCATAGAATAGTGAGTGTATATGGCGATGTTAATGAAAACTATGGCTACCTGTATACCACCGACCTGCTGAATCACTTCTATAACGTAAACCTCAGCAACGCACCTATAACTGGTGCACTACAGGTACAATCCGGCAACGGCAAGATTACCCTGCACCGGCAGGATGCGCCGTCGGGAAGAGGTGCCACCATTATCCAGGGCGCTGATATTACTACGCTCACGGGCGTGATACACCGTGTAGATAACCTGCTTTTACCTACACCCTAAAAGAAAGTATATATGAAATATAACCGAAATTTTTTGTGGAGATGGTTGCTGGCGGGAACACTGTTATTCACCGCTTGCTCAAAAGATAAAGTACAACCGGAAAATAGGTATGCAAAGAATGGGATTGCTGCTGTAGTGAACAGCAACTTTAGTCTCTCTTTGTTCAAATATGCCCTGGTAGCAACCGCCTATAGTGATACACTGAGCATGCCCGGTCCCTATACCTTACTGGGCCCCTCCAATGATGCATTGATAGCCGCTGGCCTGTCCACCGGCGCTGCGGTGATGCGGGCGGTCGACTCTATAAAAGGTATGATACCGTATCATGTGATACGTGGCAATGTTCGGCTGGATTCGTTACCATTGGCTTTTAACCAGACGTTCGCAACGCTGACCGGACAACCGGTATACGTAACCCGTTGGATCAACCCCCGGGATACTGCTGTAGTAGTGAACGGCGTTCGTGTGAGCACCCGTGATAAGTCTGCCGCCAACGGCTTCGTGAATGTATGCGATGGATTGCTGAGTCCCATTACCTACAGCAATGTACAACAGGCAGTTTCCGGCGATCCGGCCCTGTCGCTTTTCAACGCCGCCATTATTCAAAGCGGCCTGGCATCCACGTACCAGTCGGGCGGCCCCTATACGGTGTTTGCGCCGGTAAATGCCGCTTTCCAGGCCATCGGCATCCCTACTACCGATAGTGTCTATAACATGGACCCGGTTAAGTTACAGGCCATCGTGAAAGCGCATATAACCAAAGGGCGGAATTTTGTATACGATTATATCCTGAAGGCCAACGTTACTACCAACAGCTATACCGAGCAAATGCTCGACGGCACTACCACCAATATTACCCTGGTAAGAGATGCCACGCAACCCGGCCGGTTTGCGGGTATCAACATACAGGGAGCGGCGATGGCTACCCTTTCCCGGAAAAATGTCATCGCAGGAAATGGTGTGGTACACAACATCTCCAGCATACTTACCCAATAAATGATAACAAATGAATAAAAGAATAAAACAGGGCTGGATAACGCTGGTGCTTTTCCTGTGCTGTATAGCCGGCGCCGCCGCTCAGCAAACGGATGGCAGCCTGATAGGAAAGGTTACCGACAGTAGCCGGCTGCCCATGGCCGGCGCCACCATCGTGGCCATACATCAACCCTCCGGTACTACTTACAGTGGTACGGCCGACAAAACCGGCACTTTCTTCCTGCCAGGCTTACGCATAGGCGGGCCTTATAAGGTAACGGTGAGCATGGTAGGTAAAAAGACCACCAGTATGCAACAGGTAACGGTTCGCCTGGGCGAGCCACAGCAACTGAATTTTATGTTGGCGGGAGAACAAAAACAACTGGCCGAAATTGTGATCCAGTCTTCGCCACGAACCGCCAAAGCCAACACGTATGGCACCACGCAAAATATTACCCGTGCGCAGTTAAACAGCCTGCCAACCATTAACCGCAGCTTACAGGATATTACCCGGCTGGTACCACAGGGATCCAAAGACAACAGCTTTGCAGGCACCAACTTCCGCTACAACAATATCACCGTAGACGGCGCCATCAACAACGATGCTATTGGCTTCAGTCCCTCTGCAGGCGGGATTACCGGCACCTCCGGCGCACCCGGTGCCAGTACGCGATCCAACGCTATTTCGCTCGATGCAATTGAAGACATGCAGGTATACCTGGCGCCCTACGATGTGAAGATTGGTAACTTCACCGGCGGTAGCATCAACGCAGTTACCCGCAGTGGTACCAACATCGTTACCGGTTCCGTCTACGCTTTCGGTCGCAATGCGGCCATCACCGGGAAAGATAAGATAGGCTCGTTAGGTAAAATGAACAGCGATTTTTACGATTACCAGGCAGGTGTTCGTGTAGGCTTTCCAATTATTAAGAATAAGTTGTTCTTTTTTACCAATGAAGAAATTACGCGCCGCCGGGATCCTGCTCAACTGATGGCCGGTCAGCCGGAAACCGCGCAGATACTCAGCGCGAAGGATGCCGATGATATCCGCAATTTTACCATCGGGCACTATGGCGCTATCTTCGATCCCGGAACAGCCGGTGCCTACAACAGTGAGGCCCGGTCGGAAAAATATTTCAACCGGCTCGACTGGAACATCAACGACAACAACCAGTTATCGGTCCGTAACAACACCATTTTTTCCCGTTCGGTAAATATGGACCGCGATCAGATGGATTTCCGTTTTAGCGCTATGGCTTACCGGCAAACCAATAATCAAACGTCTACGGTTGTGGAGCTAAAAACGAAATTCCATAACGGTTTCTCCAATAGTCTCATCGTGGGCTATTCATCTATACACGATTACCGCGATCCCTTGTCAGATCCCTCTTTGCCGCAGATACAGATCATGGGCCGCACGCCGGGAACTACGATTTATATGGGTACCGACCGGGAAGCCGCTATCTTTAACATGAAGCAGCGCACCTGGGAAATTACCAACAACCTCACCTGGCACAAAGGAAAACATACCATGCTGTTGGGTACCCACAACGAATTGTATCATATCAGCTATGGCTTTGTCAATTCCTGGAATGGAAGGGTTGATTACCTGAGCATAGAAGACTACCTGCATGGTAATCCTTACCGGGTACGGGGTAACTATAATTACACCAACAATAGCAGGGACTATATCCTGTCGCATCCCGAAGCTGTATTTGATGTAGATATGCTGAGCGCCTATTTCCAGGATGAGATCAGGATTACAGACCGGTTTCGTATTACTCCGGGGCTACGGGCCGACTATAGCCTGGTGCCCAATAAGCAGCCGCTCAGCAACCAGGTGAAAACAGCCTATACGGATAGCTACTTCGGAAACACCTATACCTACACACCCCTGTCGCGCATCACGAACAACTATCTGAATCATATACAGGTATCGCCACGTATTGGTTTCCGTTATGATGTAACCGCCGATGGCCGCCTGGTATTGAGAGGAGGCGCCGGGTTATTTACCGGGCGCATTCCGCTGGCCTGGCTGGGATATGCCTTTTACAACACCGGCATCCATTACGGCTCCTACGACCAGAAGGCCGACCAGCAGCCATTTGCAGCCGGAACCGATCCTGTTAAGCCTGGCGCCAATGGCATCGCCGACTTTATTGCAAAGAATGGTACTGTTGTGAATAGCCCACAGGCAGGGAAAACCCAGGTGGACCTGGTCGACAATAACTTTTCCATGCCGAAAGTATTGCGTACCAATCTCGCACTGGACTATACCACTCTCAACGGCTATAAGCTGGGCCTGGAAGGCTTGTATACGAAAACGATAAAGGACGTGTATTTCCAGCAGGTAAACATTAAAGATAATCCCCGCTACTTTGGCTACGACACAAAACATGAACAACCGGTATACAGCGGTGCTGTAGATCCACGTTTTGCAAATGCCTATGAATTGAGCAACACCAGCCTGGGCTACCGGTATTCGGTGACGGGTACCGTGAGTAAGCGGTTTAACATGGGTGTCAACGCATCGGTGGCTTATACTTACGGTGGCTCTAAAGATGCTTTCAATGGCATCCGTAACTCTATGGAAAGTAACTGGCAGCTCAACCAGGCCCTGAATCCGAATAATGCCGGCCTGGCCTGGTCTAACTTCGATATCCGTCACCGGTTAATTGTGAACCTGGGCTATCAGCATGCCTGGAACGAAAAATGGACCACCACGCTGAACCTGTTTGTGAGCGCGCAATCCGGCAGTCCATTTACCTATGGTATCGTGAATAACAGCCTGCAGGGATTACCGCAGCAACTGAGCCTCGCCTACATTCCACAACACGATGAAGCGATCCGTTTCTTCCAGGACTATGCCGACGCCGGTGGTGCTATTGTTACAGCGGCGCAACAGGCCGATGCCTTTAATACCTATATTGATGGTAACAAATACCTGAGCAGCCGGCGTGGCGGCTTTACAGCGCGGAACGCCGGGCGTACGCCCTGGAACACTACCGCAGACTTGCACTTTGCGCAGGAGTTCCATTTCCCGAAGAGCAGCGGGTTTATCACCCTAACGATAGATATCATGAACTTTACCAACCTGATCAATGCCAACTGGGGACGGGTATACTTTTCACCCAATACTTTCAATTCTACCGCCAGCGTGGGCCTGGCGCCGGTATTATTCCCGCAGAAGCAGAATGCAGGTAACTACCCGGTATTCAGGTTCGCCGACCCGGGGAAACCTTATGCCATCGATTACTTTAATTCACGGGCACAGGGACAGTTAGGGGTTAGGTATTCTTTTTAACAACTGTTATATAGGAGAAACGTCTGGCGGCAGTTTACCATTTATCGATGGTCTGTCGCCAGATTTCCGTTATAGCAGACCAGATAATAACCGGTGCTTCGCGCATCCCCCGCCAGGGGCTAACTTTGCCAGAAATTCTTCACTTAAACCCCTGGTTATGAAATCAATCTCTAAATCGGCATTCCTGCTGGGAATAGCAGTAGTGTTATCTCTTTGCGTGCCTCACAAAGCACTGGCCCAGGATGTTGTAAAAGTAGCGCCCGCAGGTTACAACAAAGTACTGCTGGACAATGAACATGTTCGTGTACTAAAAGTGGAAATGAAACCAGGCGTGGAAATACCCTGGCATAGTCACCCTAACCATGTGGTATATGCAGAAACTTCCGGAAAGGTGCAGCTTACCGAAAAAGACAAACCGGCCCAGGATCAGGATATCAAAGCCGGAACCGCGATCTATGTACCTGCTGTAACACACATGGCAAAAAATATTGGGAAAACCACCATCAAACTGATTATGGTGGAAATGAAAGATTAAGTTAACCCTTCCTGTTATCCGACCCTGCGCACTTTTTATCCGCTGTAACAGCGGAGAGCATATGTTGTATGCCATAGCAAACCCCCTGTCACTAGTTCTTGTTGTTTCACTTGTTTGTTAACCCTATTTGCATTCTCTCCGGAATGTTATCCCTACTATATACAACAAAGCATTAACTAAAAAAGTCTTGCAGCGTTAAAACTGCAAGACTTCTTTTATTTAAGAACAAACAGGACTGACTTCCGTGTTATTGTGAAGGGCCCTCCTTTTAAATACAACTTAATTTACCTTCACCAATTTCACACTCCTGGTTTCACCTGTAGAAGTTGTTATCTTCAGAAGATATATACCCGGTATGCTAATACTGTTATAGGTATTGATACGGACAAGGTTTTTGCCGGCTGGCACATCTCTTCTGATTTCTGTATAAACGCGTTTACCATTCAGATCACTTATTTCTATCGCCATCACAGGAGCTGAATGCAGTAGTGTCATATCTATAATCAGGTTATCTGTGAATGGATTTGGATAGATAGCAGTCTGAATACTGCCAGCTGGATTATTATCGGATGTCAAAGCAGGTGAATGATCCGGGATGTTAGCGGCCATTACCGTCGTTTGTTGCAGGGTCTGAACATTTGACACGGCATCAATTTCCATTGCATTCAAATAGCCTACCTGGCTGCCTGTAGGAATGCTGAGGGTAAAAGCTATCTCACCGTTGGCATTTGCAGTCAGATTAGTAAAGTCAGCGGTAGTAGAGGTGTTATTTTGTGCTTTCAATGTTTTGCTGATGCCATTAATGGTAAACTGGGTACTACCATTGTCTGGTTGCGGCGCCCACCATTTACTGTCAGACAGGAATTTGATGGTGTACGTTGTATTGGAGCTCAACCCGGTCAGATGTCCGTGCATGACCGGCGCACCGGTAAAGAAGCCCGGGAGCGCACCAAAGTAAAGGTATTCAGCGAGGACTACATCCGGGTAAACACCACTGTTGTTGCCCGTAACCGCTCCTTCTATACCTGCTGCCCACCAGCTTTCATCAAATCTGAGTCCTACAGTAGTAGTTTGACCCTGGTCGTTTTTAAGGCCGGAAGCAGTTCCTGTAGAGAGGTTATTCCATGGCGCAGGAGCCGTGTTATTGAGTTTGAAGTTCAGGAACAGTTTATAGCTGCCATTCGAAGTAGCAGGTATGTTTACAGTGATGCTGAAGGTGGTTGTATCTGCAGCATTATGGGAATCCCGTGCTATCACCCGGATATTACTGAAGGTACCTGAAGTGCCGGCCGGAGGGGCAACGGACAACGATGTTTTACCTCCGGATTGGACTAGCGTCACGAACGATGGCAGGTTTACTGTACTATAGGTAATCGGATCTCCGTCCGGATCTATAGCTGTTACAGGTATGCTGAGCGTAGTGCCGGCATTGAGTGTTTGGTTGCTGATGTCTGTTATTACTGGTGGATGATTACCAGATGAGCCTGGATCTACTTCCATTGCATTGAGATAACCTACCTGTCCACCCGAAGGAATGCTCAGTGTAAAGTTAATCTGACCGGTCGCATCTGTTGCTACGTTTTGGAAGATGGCAAGGTGGGAGGTATTATTTTGAACATACAGTGATTGGGTAATACCGTTGATAGTGTATTGTGTACTGCCATTGTCAGGCTGAGGTGCCCACCACTTGGAACCGGAGTAGAATTTCACTGTATAAGTTTTGTAAGCTTCCAGGCCGGAGATACGACCGTGCATGGCAGGTGCTCCCGTGAAGAAGCCTGACAAAGAGCCAAAATACAGGTATTCCGCCATCACAGAATCCGGATATATACCGCTATTATTGCCCGTAACAGGGCCTTCTGTGCCAGCTGCCCACCAGGTGTCACTGAAAGTAAGACTTACATTGGTGGCATGTCCGGCGCTGTCCTTCAAGTTAGTGGTCGTAGCGCCGGAAATATTATTCCACGGTGCACTTACATGGTTATTGAGCATGAAGTTCATGAACCACTTACTGGTGGATACAGCGGGGCCGTATGGAGCGGTTGTTCCTCTTACTTCAGCAGATACCGGGCCGGCAGCATAATCATTTACCGGACGTACCTTATAGAAGTAGCTGGTATTTCCAATAAGACCGCTATTGGTAAACGTTAGTACATTGGTGCCGGTTTTTCCTACCAGCGTATAGGGCCCACCGGTTTGAGTGCCTCGGTAAATTTCAAAATATTTTTCGCTGTATACCTGCGTAGAGCTCTTGGTCCATGAAAGCGAGATGGAGGTTGAGGTGACACTACTTACCGTGAGGTTGCTGATGGCGGCAGGGCCATTTAAGCCGGTGGCGTTAATGACTTTAAAGGTGTCGGAATAAGCGCCGATACAGTAATTGGGAGCCGTTACACGTGCCAGATAGCCACCTGCCACAGACGTAGTGTAGGTGTTCGTACTGCTGAGTACTGTATTACTGCCCGCACGTCTCCATTCATACTGGATCATACCTGTAGGTACCTGCATTGTAACGGTGGTACTGCCGTCGGGGGCGGGCAATACATTGCTGGCAAGGGCCGGAGAAGTAGTCACGATTGGTGCAGGAGAAGAAGGTTTATAACTGATCACCAATGGCGTCGGTGACCAACCGGTCCATCCATTGGGCAACTTGCCTCTTACACGATAACTACCGGGGCTGGTTACTACCAACGAGTCGGCAGTAGTAATAGAAATGGTGACACCGTTTTTCTGCCATTCATATTGCTGGAATCTGGGAGCTATACCAATGGTGATAGACTGCCCCGGACAAAATGTAGTAGCATGAAATAAGGGGTATGGATTCAGCCTGTTGGCTCTTAGCATGAAAGGGGTAAAATCCGGTTCATTCCATGCGTCTGTCCAGGTGTTGTGCCCATCTTTAGGATAAGTAGTGAGTTTAAAATTACCGCCTGCTGCTACTATCCTGGCGGCTACCTGGTTGGTGGTGTAAGGGGCTGGGCTACCATCCAATCCGCCCTGGAAAAGCCACAGGGGGGTGTATTTGAATATGTTGATAGAATCACCATAAGCCAGCGTCATAGCACTCATGGGAAGGAATGCAGCTACAAGTTGAGGGTAGCGGAAGGTAAATTCCCAGGTGCCCCATCCTCCACCAGACAAGCCATTCAAAACTAAACGATCAGGATCACCTTTACAAGAGCTAACTATTGAGTCTACTACCTCTTTCAGATTGTCGTAGTCATTAGGCCCCCAATAGCCACCCTGGCTTTGGGGATAAAGAAGGTAGCCATCGAATTGACCATTGTCTACACGGGAAGCCCATAGCTGTCCTCCCCAAGTTAGCTGCTTTTCATTATTGTAAATCGTTCCTTTTTCGCCTACTCCGGCAAAGAACAGGAATATGGGATATTTTTTTCCATCATTTATACCAGGAACATACGTTTTGGGGAATTTGAGGCGGAACGCCATATTTTTATAAATATAGCATTTATAGGAATCGGTATTATAGGCCATGGTTACAGTTCTAACCCACTTAGTGATTTTATTATATTGTGGGGTAGCCGGCGGAGCTGCTGAATTGTAAGTGATAACCGGATCGTTGGGATTTAATGCTGATTGTGCATTGACTACATGCAGGCCAAGCATGATGGGCACTAGAAGGTGTATGTATTTAAAATTAATACTCATGAAAGTATATTTATATTATACATTTCCTAAGTTTTTGAACTTGAATCGCAAAAAAAAATCGCCCAGTTAGCCAGGCTATAGCTGCAATCCTATGAAGACAATAAAAGTTACATACCTGCCGGAAGGCACATGTCTGGCGGCATTGAGGATTTGTCGAAGGAGAAGGTTGGCTAAAATTATCGTCAGGTTAGTAAGTCAGGCTCGTTCACTCGCTAGATTCATTTACTCAAAGTGTGAAAGTAATTTCACCATGACATTCAAATGCTAAAATAAGAGTTTGCCCGTTGACAATTATTTTTTTTTGGCAAACGATCGTTTTGGGTTAGTAAACGCGAAAATATCGGGGGTGAAATAAAATCAGGAGAGGAGGACTAAACGGCCGCGTTGCGGTGAGCTCGTTTTTAAATAAAGAAATGAATGATAAACAGATGGATGTGTATCTACATATCATACTGCTGGTGTTTCATTATAATCATCTTTCTGGTTGTCATGGATGGCTATATCCCGGACGAAAAGGCAATTATTTATAGTATTGTTTTATATAATATTATATTTCTGTTTCCTGGTGCAAAAGCTGGATTTATTTTTATAATCTTGCGTACCACACCACTTATATGAACCGGTACCAGCAACAAACGGATGCAGACCTGATGTTGTCCTTGCAACAGGACGATGGGCATGCCTTTACCGAAATCTACAACCGTTACTGGAAGAAATTACTGGCCATTGCATATATCCATTGCAGGGATAAAGCGGTGGCGGAAGAAATTGTACAGGAAGTGTTTATCAGCCTGTGGAACAGGCGGCAGGAGCTGTCTGTTGACAAAGTAAATGCTTACCTGGCCACCGCCGTACGGCTATCTGTTTTTAAACAGTATGCCCGGCAGCAACGCCGGGAGCAGATCATTGCCGCAACTGCCGACCCGGTGATATCCGGCTGGGACGAAGAAAAGATCTATACCCGGTTCCTGCAACAACAGATCAATGGGATCGTGGAAGTTTTACCCGAAAAATGCCGCCTGGTATTTAAACTAAGCAGAGTAGAGGGGCTGAGCATCCCAGAAGTTGCCCAGCGTATGGGCATTGCCGAAAAAACAGCAGAAGCACACCTCACCAAAGCCCTGAAAGTACTGAAACTCAAATTGAATCGTCCTTATATATGGGGACTGATGCTGCTCCTGAAGGTACTGATCCCATAGATTTTTCCACTTCACAAAAAAAGTAGCACCTGCACTAAGGGAAAGTAGGCCCCTTAGGGTACATATCCCTGTAACTGTAATTCCATGTTATTGGAAAATAATGTATTTCGCCTGGCACGGGGCGGAAATTGGCCAATTGTATGAAGGTGTACCAGCAACAAACGGATGCAGACTTAATGACGTCCCTGGGAAAGGGCGACCGGCATGCTTTTACCGAAATTTACCAACGCTATTGGAAGAAGCTGTTGGCCATCGCCTATATCCATAACAGGAATAAAGCTGCGGCGGAGGAAATTGTACAGGAAGTCTTTATCAGCCTCTGGAACCGGCGCCATGACCTGTGTGTCGATCAGCTGAATGCTTACCTGGCCACCGCCGTAAGGCTGTCCGTTTTTAAACGTTACCTGCGCCAAAAGCGCCGGGCGGAAATTATCGCGCAAACAGCAGGACCGGCCACCAGCACCTGGGATGAAGAAAAGATCTATACCCGGTTTTTGCAGCAACATATCAACGGGATTGTAGAAGTATTGCCTGAAAAATGCCGCCTGGTATTCAAGCTAAGCAGGATCGATGGGCTCACGATCCCTGAAGTAGCACGGCGAATGGGCATCGCGGAGAAAACGGCAGAATCGCACCTTACCAAGGCGTTGAAAGTGCTGAAGCTTAAATTGAATCCTCCTTACTGATACCAGTCATTTTTTCTCTCTCAAAAAAATTATTTCAGACACTAAGGGATAACCTTATTTCCGTGGTACATATTGCTGTAACTATAAAAACCATACGTTGAAGGACAATATATCTCAACTCATTGAAAAATACCTGGAGGGCACCATTACGCCAGCGGAGGAAGAAACGCTGATGGACTGGTACCAGCATCGTAATCAAACCGATGCCGAATGGCCGTCCGATACCGTTGACGAGGAGGAAACGGTACGTTTGCGTATGCTGATGCGCCTGCACCAGCAAATGGAAGTGCCGTCAGTTGCCCCAAAAGGTTCCAAACGGGTAGTATATTACCTATCGGCCGCCGCCTCTGTAATCGTTATATTGGGTATTGCCGCCTATTTTATTTATCCGCGGCTTCATCCGGCGCCTAAACCAGCAGCCATTGCACAGGCCATCGGTGATATTGGTCCCGGTAGTAATAAAGCTATATTAACGCTGGATAACGGCGACAAAGTGATACTGGAAGATGCGAAGAACGGCGTGATTTCCCGGCAGGGCAATGCGGCAGTAAATAAAACAGACAGCGCTAACCTGCTATATAATAATGTAGCAGCGCAAGGGACTATGGCGGTTGTTTACAACACCGTAAGCACGCCCTATGGAGGGCAATACCAGGTAACGTTGCAGGATGGCACTAAAGTGTGGCTGAATGCCGGATCTTCCCTGCGCTTCCCTACTACTTTCCCCGGAAATGAGCGCCAGGTGCAATTGACCGGTGAAGCCTATTTTGAAGTAGCTAAAGATAAAACGAAACCTTTCCTCGTCACCGTAAATACCACCACCGATAAATCCATGACGGTGCAGGTATTGGGTACCCATTTTAATATCAATGCTTATCCCGACGAACAGCATAATATCACTACGCTCCTGGAAGGAGCTGTAAAGATAAACTATGATCAAACCAACTTATTACTGGTGCCCGGCAAAGAGGCTATCCTGCATAAGGTGTCCGGAAAAATGGATATCAAAGCCGCCGATACCGAAGAGGCTGTAGCCTGGAAAAATGGCTACTTCTTATTTAATAATGATAAAATAGAAAATGTTATGCGGCAAATCAGCCGCTGGTATAATGTAGAAATTACTTACCAGGGCGATGTGTCGAAAAAGGCCATCGGTGGGAGCTTGTCACGCTATAAAAATGTATCTGAAATATTAAGGATGCTGGAACTCACCGGCGCCGTTCACTTTAAAACAGAAGGAAGGAGGATCATCGTTATGCCATAAAACTATCTGCAATCCGCAGGAAGGCTATAAAAACAACCGGGAGCGCGCCAACGCCCCCGGAAGAATGACCGCGGAAACGGTCAGTTTGAGCGCTTATCCCTGTGGAAGACAAATTTTTCTCGCAATTGTAGTCACAGTCATCTGATTATAGAACTCAAACATCCAAATGTAATGAAATTTTACATACCTGACGTATGCCATGAAAAAGGCAGTTGTACGCACAAAAAACTCCTGTTGATTATGAAACTGACCTTTGTTTTAATGATCGCAGTTCTTATGGAGGTAAGCGCTTCCAGCTATGCGCAGAAGATAACGCTATCAGCTAAACAGATCTCACTCGAAGATGTATTCCGCCAGATACGGAAGCAAACGGCCTATAACGTTTTATGGGATGTAGAAACGTTAAGAGATGCCAAACGGGTGGATATACGTGTTAACAACGCCACCGTAGAAGAAGTATTGCAGAAAAGTTTCGTGAACCAGCCCTTTCTTTATACCATCCAGGAAAACACCATAGTGGTAACACGCAAGCGCGGGGAAGCGCCTGTAGCCATTACCATTAAAGGACGGGTAACGGATATGAGTAATCATCCATTGCCCGGCGTGGCAGTGCGATTGAAAGGAACCCAAACCGGTACCGCTACCCAGCCGGATGGTTCTTATTCTATTAATGTACCCGATGGAGAAGGCGTACTATCCTTCAAATACCTGGGATATACACCTAAAGAAGTACCTATTAATGGTCAAACCGTGATCAATGTACAACTGGAACAAACCTCTTCTCAACTGGGAGAAGTAGTGGTGGCCTATGGCAGACAGCATACCCGCGAAATCGTGGGCGCCGTAGCAACGCTGTCGGCTACCGATATCAAGGACCAGTCGACCGGTACCTTCGCTGAAAGATTGCAGGGTAAATTGCCAGGCGCACAGGTAGCGCAAACCACCGGCCGGCCCGGACAAAGCATGGATTTGCGTATACGCGGTGCTGCATCTTTAACCTCCAACGTACGCCCCCTGGTGGTAGTAGATGGGCAACCGATGCTTGGCGACCCCGATAATATCAATAATATCAACCCCGATGAAATTGAATCCTTTACCATTTTGAAAGATGCTTCCTCTACCGCCTTGTATGGTTCACGCGCGGCCAATGGTGTGATTCTGATCACTACCAAAAGAGGAAAGTCCGGCGCCACACAAATCAATTTTAATTCCTACTACGGCGCCGCTTCCCTGATGCGGGAACTGATTCCCCCGGTAATGGATGCCACTCAGCTGGCTACTTACATGAAGGGATTTTATGAAGATAAGATCAAGTACGAAGGCTATACCGGCGGTATCCCCGCGGTATACCAAAACCCGGAGCAATACGGTAAAGGAACCGATTGGTTCAGCGTATTAACCCGGACAGCCCCTGTACAGAATTATAGCATTGCCATCAATACCGGTAACGACAAGTCGGCCTTCAGCATGGTGGGTGGTTATTTTGACCAGCAGGGTATCCTGAAGAATACCGGTTATAAACGCTTTTCGCTGCGTGTAAATGGCGACTTTAACCTGGGCAAGCGCGTGAAGCTGGGCTTCGGCGTAGCACCTTCTATGCAGCTGGAGCATAATAACCGCCAGGGTACCGGCTTTAACGTAGATGGTCAACGCGCCATTTTTGCATCAGCCTCTATGATGCCTACCATGGGGTCGCCTTATAATCCCGATGGCTCGCTGGCCCTGGGCATTTCAGGGTTTACCAACCAGTTTGTATGGGCTAATCCACTCCGGCAACTACTGGAAGTACAGGATGATGCAAATCGCCTGCGTGTACTGGCGAACCTGTTTACCGAAATAAAACTGCTGGAGCACCTGACCTTCCGCGCTTCTGGTAGTGCCGATGTAGGCAATATGACCCGCAACCGGTTTATTCCATCTACCTCCATGGGGGGATTCAACGCGCTGCCAATCGAAAACCCGCCACCAGGAAATAATACCGCCCTTGGAGAGTCGCTGATCAATAATGTTTATTCCTGGCTCAACGAAAACACGTTGACTTACCAGAACCGCTTCGGTGAAAATCACTCGCTGAATGTAATGGGTGGTTTTACCGTACAACGCTCCACCGCTTTTTCCAGCGATGTGGTGGGTCGCGATTATCCCGATAACAGCGTATCCCAGCTATCGGCTGCTACCCGCTTTACTACCAACACGTCCCGGTTTGATGCGTGGACAATGGCGTCGCTGCTGGCGCGTGTCAACTATAGTTATAAAGACCGTTACTTTTTACAGGCTACCATGAGAAGCGATGGCTCGTCCCGCTTTGGCGCCGATCACAGGTGGGGGACTTTCCCTTCCATTGGCGCCAGCTGGATGGTGAGTGACGAAGCCTTTCTCAAAAATATATCTCAACTGAGTTTACTGAAAGTAAGAGCCTCTTATGGTTTAACCGGTATGAATGAAATGGGTGGGAATTACAGGTTCGCAGCCGGTGTAGGCTCTGCCAACTATGTGTTCTCAAATGGCCTGGCTCCCGGAAAAGTGCAGAACAGCTTAGGTAATCAAGGACTAGCCTGGGAACGTAATAAGCAATTGGATATAGGTTTTGACCTGGGCCTGTTCGACAACCGCATCACGCTGGCATACGATTACTACGATAAGCTCACCGACGGCTTGTTGTTTACCGTACCGGTGCCGCAATCTTCCGGCTTCAGCAGCGTACAGGACAACCTGGGTGATATCCGCCAGTGGGGACATGAAATTACAGTGAGCACGAAAAACCTGGTTGGTGCATTTAAATGGAATACCGACTTCAACATCTCCTTTAACAGGAACATCGTGAAAAGGATTGGCCTGAATAATATTTCTTTTGCAGATGCCCCTACGACTACCCTCTCCGAATTTACCGACTACAGAACGCTGGTGGGAAAACCTGTTGGCCAGTTTTATGGATATGTGTTTGATGGCATTTTCAAAAACCAGGCAGAAGCCGATGCAGGCCCCAAATACTATGGCACAGGTACCACCACGCTTTCCCAGGCGGGCACCGTGCGGTTCAAAGATTTAAACGGCGATGGTAAGATCACCTTCCCGGAAGATCAAACCGTAATAGGGGATCCTAATCCAAAATTTATCTTTGGTTTGAGTAACAGCTTTCAATACAAAAATTTTGATTTGAGTATTGCCATATCAGGCACTTACGGCAACAAATTGAAGAATGGTATGCAGGAAAGTACCTACAACCTGGATGGCGTATTCAACGGTCCGCCGGAATTGCTGAACCGCTGGCGCTCTGAGTCAGATCCCGGAGATGGAAAAGTGGCGCGCACATTAGCCAATACTACGGCCGCTTACCGTACAGACAATACCCTGTTTATCCATGATGCATCGCATATCACCATCAACAATATCACGCTCGGGTATATGCTGAGAAAGTTCAGGACGCAATATATCAAGAACCTCAGGTTGTATGCTTCTGCACAAAACGTGTACATCTTTACCAGCTATCCCGGTAACCCGGAAGTGAGTGCTGGAGGACTGGCATTTGTGACGCAGCAGGGACAAGACCTGGGTGCTTACCCACTGCAAAGAACCTTTACGTTTGGCTTGAACCTTGGCCTTTAAAAATCAGCAAAAATGAAAAAGATTATCTGTTCCATATTAGCGGTACTAAGCCTCTCAGCAACGTCCTGTAAAAAGTTCCTTACCGAAAATGATCCCAACAATGTAACGTTAGGAAGTTATTTCAAAACGGAAAACGACTTTAACCTGGCAGTGAACGGCGCCTACAACCAGTTACGGGGATTATATAACAACAAGAGCGCCTGGACCATGGGCGAAATGCGCTCCGATAATGCACACTATGATTATAAATCTTCCGATCAGGCCGTAGCTACGGTAAACCGTTATGCAGTGGCCGATTTCCTGGATGATAAATATAACAACCAGACGCCACCCAAGTGGAATGCCGCTTATAATGCGATTTCCGCGGTGAATGTAATCGTAGACCATATCAACGATATTAAGTTGTCGGATGCCAGTCGCAACGCCATCCTGGGCCAGGTGAAATTTATCCGCGCCCTGGCTTATTTCGACCTGGTGCGTTTTTACGGAGGCGTACCCATTTATGATCATGCACCATTGGGCCGTGAGCAAACCTATATTCCGCGTTCCACTGCGCAACAGGTGTATGACCTGATCATTGCGGATGCCACCGATGCGGTAGCAAAACTGGCGGCGCCTACATTCCCGCAAACCGGCCGTGCCACCAAAGGCGCCGCCTTAACCCTGCTGGGCGATGTATACCTGACGCTGAAAAAATACGACCTGGCAGAAGCAGCCCTGAAACAGGTAACGACCATGGGGTATTCGTTGTATCAAAACTATGGCGACGCCTTTCAACTCTCTAATAAAAACGGCCTCGAATCCGTGTTTGAAATCCAGTTCAACAGCGGGCTCGCCACCCCACAGGCAAATACCGACGCATCGATCTATAATTTCCTGCCGCGCATGGTCAACACCACGGTAGTAACGGGCGTTAACTTCAACAGCGTAACCACCGTTGGAGGTTATAATACGCCCACACAAGACCTGATCGATGCCTATGAAGCAGGTGATCAGCGCCTCGATGCGTCCATAGCCATAGCGGAAGGCACCTTTAATGGCACCGACGATTTTACCGCCACCGCTGTAAAATCATCGGTGAATTATACGCCGGCGCCAGGCAAAGTAGGCCGCCCGTTTCCTAAAAAGTTTCTCCACACTCATACCATCGGCAACCAAACGAACGACAACTGGCCTGTTTACCGCTATTCAGAAGTGTTGTTGTTGCTCGCGGAAAGCCTCAACCAGCAAGGTAAGACAGGTGAAGCCCTGCCTTACCTCAATGCGGTGAGAGAACGCGCCTTTGGGGATGCACTGCATGATATCACTACCGCCGATAAGACGAACCTGCAAGCTGTGCTGCTGAAAGAAAGAAGGGTGGAACTGGCCTTTGAAAATAAGCGCTGGCTCGACCTCGTGCGTACCGGTAATGCCATCACGGTAATGAATGCCTTTGGCGTGAAGCAAAAGGCACAGTACAGTTACCTGCGGCCAGGCAGCTACAATGTAACGCAGGACAGGCTATTGTTTCCGATACCCAATGCGGAAGTATTGCTAAACGACAAACTCACACAAAACCCAGGATACTAAGTCCTTTAAACTCGCTTTACATAACAAGATGAAGCAATGATTTACACCAAGCGGGGGATAGGCAAGTCCCCCCTTGTTTTTACAAAAAACTGCATCCATAACTAAAACTTACTATCATGAAAAATGTCGTGATGAGGGCAGGTATTGCCCGCTTACGGTCAACCCGTGTTCAGTTAACAGTTTTTGCTTGTAGCTTGTTAGCTGCCTCCTGTACACAACGGGCAGAACAACTACCCACTTTAGCCGGTACCCCCGGAAACGGGACGGTAAAAACAACTACCGCCGCTACCACAGCTCCCACCTGTTGTTGGGTAGCTGTCACCAACCAGGCCAACAGCAAGATAGAAGTATATGACCCGGCAGATGCTTCCTGGACTACGCCCAAATGGAGCTGGATGCCGACCACCGCGCTGTCGTACAACGCTACCAGCGAAATCCCCCTGTGGGAAGCCCCTACAGATATTAAAGTGAGGAATAACACCGTATTTACCGGTACCGCACAAGTGATCACCGCCACCTCTTACCGGCTGGCTACTATTGCCCGGTATACGGGCACGGGTACACGTGGCCAGAAGCTTTGGGTAATGGGCTTTAATGATACAACGCGGCTACATGCCATGGAAATACTGCCCGATGGCAACTGCATAGTAGCCAGCGCCGGCGCCGCATGGCCGCAGGGATGGATACGCATCTATTCTTCTTCACAGCCAGCGCCCAATCATGGCGTTAACACCCAGTATTTTTTTACTTCTGCGCATGCCGTGCTGTGGGATGATACCCACCAGGTATTATGGGCGCTGGGCAATGAGCTGAGAAAATACGGTTACAATACCGCAAGATCGGGAGGTACCATCACCAATCCGAAATTAGACTTACTCGCTTCCTATACCGTGTTACCTTCCGCCTGGGGACATGACCTGTCGGCCGATGTAAATAATCCCGATCAGCTGTTGCTGTCCACCAATGGCGGCACTTATGTATTCCATATTTCAACAGGCGCCTTCAGCGACCTGCCCGGCGCGGCACAACAAACCATGGTAAAAGGTATCAGCAGTCAACCGGGTCAGAACACCCTGGTGGAAACGGTGCCCAGTAATGCTTGTCCGCTGTATCCCGCCAATACCTGGTGCACTTCTGTAGTTAATTTTTACGATGCCACCACCGGCGCCGCTACCGGCTCCCGTACCGTAGGGGGCGCCGCCATCTATAAAGGAAAAACATTTGATCCAAACTACTATTGATACGATGAGGAAAATAATTTTTGCAGGCGCCCTGCTTGGCGGCGTGTTTTTTCAGATAGCCTGCAGTAAAAAGTCGGGTTCCTCCAACGGTCCAGATAATAACCCGCCAACTGTGCAGCCTCCGGTGTCTTATCCGGGGCTGCAGCTGGCGCTCACCAACGATAACAGCAAGCAGGTAGAGATTTACGATCCGACAGTGACTAACTGGAATACCAGCGAGGCAAAGAAATGGAGTTGGTCACCCACTACCACGCAGGGATTCAGCACCGCTGAAATCAAAGCATTTGGGGGCGGTACCGATTTTAAAGTCAGGAAAATGAAAGTCTGGCAGGATGCGGATTATGCGGCCATCAGCGACAACGGCATGGCAACGGTAATCGCCTATCCTTCCGGCAAGCGGGTATGGTCGAAAATAATGAGCGGCAACCTGCACTCCGCAGAGCTGTTGCCCAATGGAAACATAGCCCTGGCAGCCTCCGATGGTAACTGGATCCGCGTATATGCATCTTCCCAGGGAGCAGATAATAATACCTATGCGGAGTTTACCCTGGGCGCTGCGCATGCGGTGTTATGGGATCCTGGTATCAACGCGCTATGGGTAACCGGGCAGGACTTGTCCAACAATGCGCATATCCTTACCGCGCTGGCAGTGGGCGGCACAGACGCCATGCCTGAACTAACGGAACTCACACAATACCGCGTTACGTTACCTACTGTGTGGGGCCACGAAGTAGGCGCGTACTATGGCAATAAAAACCTGTTGTGGGTAACCACCAACGGTGGCGAATATGTGTTTAATAAAACCACTAAAACCTTTAGTGCCTCACCTACCAACAATCTCACTTTTGTAAAAGGAATCGTGAATCAGCCCAGCGGACAGATTGTGCTGGTGCGCCCCGACGCGAATAAAAATCCGCGTCCGGAAGTGAGTTGCAACCTGAATGGCTGGTCTACCAGCACGATTGATTTTTATACCGCCGGCGGACAATGGCAGGGCTCACGCGTAGTAAATGGCGCCTGCTTCTATAAAATAAAGATGGTGTACAATAATTACCAGTAATGTATTGGAAGAAATATATAACAACAGGAGTGGCCTTGCTGGGCTTTTTGGTTAATAGTAGCACGGCCCAGCATATGGCATCAGCGCTGATTCCGGCGCCCCGCACAATACAATCGGATACGGGGAGTTTTGTTTTCAGTGCCCGCACGTTGATAAGTGTCGATGCTGCGGAAGCCCGCACCGTACAAATTTTTACAGACCATTTGCGGCGCAGTACCGGCTTTGATAACAAAGTAGTAGCGCATGCAGATAACAATGGCCAACCGGAGTTATTGATCACCAACAAGGGGACTGCACAACTACCGGAAGAAGGATACCGGCTAGAGGTAACGCCCACCCATATCACACTTGCCGGCAAAGGCGCCGGCTTGTTTTACGGTATGCAAACTTTGTTGCAACTGCTGCCGGTACAAACAAAAGATACCATCGCTATTCCATGTATGCGCATAGAAGACGCGCCCCGCTTTGGTTACCGGGGATTGATGCTGGACGTGTCCCGGCATTTTTTTACCGTAGAAGAGATCAAAGACCTGCTCGACCTGATGGCGGCTTATAAGTTGAATCGTTTCCACTGGCACCTTACTGATGACCAGGGATGGCGACTCGAAATCAAGCGTTATCCTAAGTTAACGGAAGTAGGGGCCTGGCGCGTACCCCGCCTCGGGTTCGGCGATAAAACATTACCACCGCAGCCGGGCGAAGCGGCCACCGATGGCGGTTTTTACACACAGGAAGAGGTAAAAGAAATCATCCGCTATGCGGCCGACAGGCATATTGATATCCTTCCCGAAATAGATGTACCCGGGCATGCCATGGCGGCCATTGCTGCCTACCCGGAACTATGCGTAACGCGCAATCCGCATATTAAAGTGAATCCCGGTAGCAGCTTCGCCAAATGGTTCTCTACCGGAGGTTTTGAAATGTATGTCGATAATTCCCTCAACCCTACAGATGAAAAGGTATACGAGTTTCTCAATAATGTATTTGAAGAAGTAGCTGCACTGTTCCCTTATCCCTATATCCATATCGGCGGTGATGAGTGCTATAAAGGCTTTTGGGAGAAAGATACCGCCGTACTGCATTTTATGAAACAACATCAGCTGCGCGATGTACATGCGCTGCAAGGTTACTTTATTGCGCGATTGAATAAGATCATTCTCGCCAAACACAAAAAAATGATTGCCTGGGATGAAGTAGCCGCCAGTAACCCGGACGGAAATTTTACGGTCATGAACCGCTTCGGAGAGAAGGGCGCCATGACACAAACCAGGAGAGGCCTAGATATTATACTGGCGCCCGGTGGCAACGGTTTTTATTTCGATTATGCCCAAAGTCTCTCCGACCAGGAACCTTCCAGCCACGGTGGCAATGCACCGGTATGGAAGACTTACGCGTATAACCCGGAGTACCCGGCTTTATCAAAGGCGGATAAACAACATATCCTGGGGGTAGAAGCCTGCCTGTGGACTGAACATATCCCGAATATATCCAAGCTGCAATACATGTTGCTGCCACGTATGCTGGCCCTGGCGGAAACGGGGTGGTCGGCCGAAGCGGTGAAAAGTTATCCGCGCTTTGCCGGTACGGCCCTTCCGGTACACTTGTCCCGCTTCGATAAAGCGGGCATTAACTACCGCGTACCGGCTGTTTTTGATGATACAGATACCACCATCGTAACCGGTATTTTTAAGTTAGCGATTGATCAACCACCGGTTCCCGGCGCTAAAATTTACTATACACTGAACAACCGGCCTCCAGGCGATTACGATCACCTGTATACGGAACCCGTTACCATTCGTATTCCTAAGGGGAAAACCATCACGCTTAAAACCATCGTGATTACCCCGGCGGGGCGCAGAAGCATCGTCACGCGCACTTTGCTGGATAATACTAAGCCATCTGAAAACTAAGTTTCTTTTTATGCAGTATAATATTCGCTTCTTTCTTTTTCGTGTGTTGATAGCCGTTCTAGCGTTGGCGTGTAGCCGTGTAAGTGCACAACAGGAACGGTTTGACAAGGTGGCAGCGGGCTTTAAAAGTCCTGGTCGCGATTATGGCACAGTACCATTTTGGGTGTGGAATACGAAGATCACTAAAACGCTGGTCGACTCTATGCTGAACGATTACCGGAAGAATGATTTCGGCGGTGTGATCATTCATGCGCGGCCGGGATTGATCACGGAGTACCTGTCAAAAGAGTGGTTCGACTTGTTCGACTACTCCGTACAGCAGGCAAAAAAGCTGGGGCTCAATATCTGGATATACGATGAAAACTCCTATCCAACTGGTTTTGCCGGCGGATTAGTAGCCGATCAAATGCCAGAGGCCTATAACCAGGGGCAGATGTTGTATATGGAAGAAGCAACGCAGTTACCCGCTGATTTATCACCCTTTTTCCTGTGCCTGAAAGAACAGGATGGTGCCTATAAGGATATCACCAGCCATGTTGCAGATGAATCGGGCAAGCAGGGACATTACCTGTTATTCCGGAAAGTGAATTACCAGAAATCCAACCGTGGCTCTGTAGCAGGCCCTATCGGCGTGTCTTATGTAGACTTAATGGCAAAGGGCGTTACCGATAAATTTATAGATGTTACTTATAAACCCTATGAGAAAGTGGTGGGTCGTGAATTTGGGAAAACGGTGAAAGGCGTTTTTTCCGATGAGCCCACTATTATCAACGAAGGGCAACATTCAGTGCGCTGGACACCCGATTTATTCGATCGTTTTTCCCATACCTGGGGCTATGACCTCCGTTTGCACTTGCCATCGCTGTTTAAAGAGGTGGGCGACTGGAAACGGGTACGGCACAACTATTACCAGGTACTGCTAACGCTGTTCATCGACCGGTGGGCTAAGCCTACCTATCAGTACATGGCTGCGCACCAGTTGACCGGCACCGGGCATTATTGGGAACATGGCTGGCCCAGTCCCTATCACGGACCGGATAACATGGCCATGTATGCCTGGCAGCAAATGCCGGGTATCGACATGCTCTTCAACCAATACAACGAAGACAAACCGGTACAATTTGGGAATATCCGCGCAGTGCGTGAATTGGGAAGCGTAGCCAATCAATTGGGTAAAACCCGTACCCTGTCGGAAACGTATGGCGGCGGAGGCTGGGAGCTGACCTTTAAAGATATGAAACGCCTGGCCGACTGGGAATTTGTGTTGGGGGTAAATTTTTTAAATCAACATTTATCATTTTCTACGTTAACGGGTGCACGTAAATATGACTACCCACCGAGTTTCTCTTACCATGAACCATGGTGGCCGTATTACAACGAAATGAATCATTATTATACGCGCTTGTCTTACCTGTTGTCTAAAGGGCAACAGTACAACGACATCCTGGTACTGGAGCCTACCACCTCCGCCTGGATGTACTATGCCAGGAATGGAGAAAATAAGCGATTCTTCGATATCACGAAGGCCTTTAATGATTTTGTGACCATGATGCAACGGGCGTACCTGGAGTATGATCTGGGCTCAGAAAACATTATCAAAGACCAGGGAAGAGTGGAAGGAAAACACTTTGTAATTGGCCGGCGGGCCTACCAATATGTGGTCATCCCACCGGGAATGGAAAATATGGACGGTACTACGTTTCGCTTGCTGCAAAAATATATCGCCGCTGGTGGCAGGGTGGTACATTTTGAGCAGGTACAATTGATAGATGGAGCCCCGAACAAAGAGTTGAATGCCATTCGCCAAACGGTAAATGAGGTGAGTCGGTCTGTATTACTGCATCAATTGCACAACAATGGCTTTAGCATCGCAGCATTACACGGCGACACAATTGGCGGCAACATTTATCATCAGCGCCGCCGGCTGGCGGATGGTGAGCTGCTGTTGTTAACCAACGCCAGCATGACGGGAGCCGCTGCGGGCAACATCAATATGCCCGGCAAAGATGTGCTGGCGCTGGACCTGTATAAAGGGAGTATTCACCATTACGACTATACGCCGCAGCCAGAGGGGGTTAGCATCGCCTTCAACATCCCACCTGCAGGAAGCATGATGCTGTTTGTGGCGGATAAAAAAATACCCGGTTATGAAAAAGAGAGGGCGCCTGCGCAATGGACTACCGTAAGCGCTTCCTCTACCACAGTGAGCCGGCTCACCAGCAACACGCTCACCATAGACTTTTGTGACCTGCAATTACATCAGCCAGACTCCGGTTATAACCAACTGCATGTAGGAATGGCGTCCAATATGGCATTTAAACACTTCGGTTTTACAGATGGGGTAGGTAATCCCTGGAACAACCGTACCCAATACAGGGATGCCATTGTGCGGCGTGATACGTTTGCTACCGGTACCGGCTATACGGCTACCTATCATTTTAAAATACAGGCTGGCGTACATTACCAGGGCTTCAGCGCGGTGATAGAACATCCGGAGCTTTGGCAGCAGGTGAAAATTAACGGCGTTACAATCCGGCAGGAGCCCGGGCAGTGGTGGCTGGATCGTTCTTTTGGTGTATACAGGATTGGTCAGTATATAAAAGCCGGGGATAATGAATTAGCCATAACAGTATCACCGATGCGGGTATATGCGGAGATTGAGCCGGTTTATATTTTGGGAGATTTTAACCTGGAAGCGGCTGCACAAGGATGGACCATCGTGGCGCCGCAGCCATTACAACTGGGTTCCTGGCGCAGCCAGGGCCTGCCGTTATATGGACAGGAAGTAACTTACACTAAAACGTTTACGGCTATACGGGGCGTATCCTACGCCATTACGCTGGGGCAATGGAAAGGTACGGTGGCTGCGGTAAAAGTAAATGGCCGGTTGGCCGGCACTATTATCGCCGAACCCAATCGCCTGGAAATAGGACCGTTCGTAAAAGAGGGGAATAATACGGTGGAAGTAACCGTGATTGGCAGCCTCAAAAACCTGTTGGGGCCCTTTTATAATAAACCGGTACCAGGTTTAGTGGACCCCGGAAAATGGTACAACATCAAAGTGCAGCCGCCGGGAAATGACTATGATTTGTATGATTATGGGTTAATGGAAGATTTCCAGGTGCAAACTGCCACGTCAAGGCCGTAAAGCGCTCCTCATCACCACTTCCAACGCCATGCCCTTCAACGCCATAGGTAATATGGGGTCCTATCCATATATGGTTTGGTGGAGACGGTAGCTAATTGGTATATAGTACTTTATACAAGTTTGTTAACCCCGGCATTGCAAATATTCCCCCAAGCAACCCAAATATAGGTTTACCCTCAGCCAAATATGTGTTAACCTTCACAGAGTCGTAGCACCTGCCTACTTTTACGACAGGTTATAAAAATTTAATCACATGAAAAAGTTAGAAAAACTCACTACCAAAAAGGTAACTGCCCCAGAAACTGTAAAAGGCGGCAGATTAATGCAGTTGGAACAATTTCTCGACGACGGTGGAGAAAAAACTACAGAAAATTCTCCTTCCTGGAACGGTCAGCACTATGTAACCGACACCCGCGAAGATCCCAAGAAGTAATTACCCCAAACTGTAACCCAAACCGTACACCCTTTAAAATTTTAAAAAAATGGACAAGTTGCAAAAACTGAATGCAAAGAAAGTAGAATCCCTGGAAACCATCAAAGGTGGTAGAGCTTTTTTAATGGAAGAATCACTGGAGGACAGCGGTGAATCAGCTGGTACTACCGTTCACTCACCTACCCACTATTCAGGACCAGACGTTTATCTGTGCGATCACAAACGTGATAAATAGCAAATACCTTCTTCCGTTATTACACTGGACGGAAATTAAAGGACTGCCGGTGATGCCGGCAGTCCTTACTCATCAACACCATATTTTTATGTCACAACAGATCCTCATATTAAGTCAGTCGCACCTGGAAGGGGCTACAGACGCTGTCTGTCAATGGATGAACCATTTGCGGATACCTCATCTGCGGGTGAATGGAGAGGATTTTTTCCACTTTCAAAGCCTGGCCGATTTGCCGGATAACGCCAGCATAGCAACGGTTTGGTACCGGAGAAAGATCAACAGCTTCCCGGTGAAATATAGTTTCAAACAGCCAGATTTTCAAACGCAATACACCATCAAACGCTTCCTGGTAGATGAATTCAACGGGCTGCACGCTTATCTTTTTCATACCATCGACCGGCCAAAGTGGTTGAATGATCCCCTCTCGGAAGATAACCTCAATAAACTGCACGTGCTGGCCCTCGCCCGTAAATACGGGATTAAAACGCCATTCACAGAGGTAGTCACTACCAAAGCAATGATCATCCAGTTGTTGGATACCCACCCCGAATTGATTGTAAAACCACTGAGTGAATGCATTTTCCTGGAAGATGCGAGCGGCGGCCAATATAAAATGCTGACAAAAACGATCAGCCCCGCCAACCTACAGGCTGTACCTGAACAATTTTTTCCCTCCCTGGTACAGGAAAAAATTAATAAGAAATTTGAAATCCGCACCGTGTACCTGGAAGGAACCTGTTATTCTATGGCGATCTTCTCCCAAAACAATCAACGTACAAAAGAAGATTTCAGGGATTATGATACCCAACGCCCCAACAGAACAGTGCCTTATCAATTGCCCGCGGAGCTGGAGCAGCAGTTGCACCAACTGATGCAATCATTAGGTTTCCGTACGGGTTCTATCGACCTCATGGTAGATATGCAGGGTAACTACTACTTCCTGGAGATCAACCCCGCAGGACAGTTCGGCATGGTGTCTTATCCCTGTAATTATTTCCTGGAGAAGAAGTTAGCCCAGGCGCTCCATAAAAATATCATGCATGAAGAAGAAATTCACCAGTAACCTTAAAGATAAAAAAGGATTGCCCTTGTCGCTGTATTTCCTCGATAAAAGCCGCCCACAGCCGGCCGGGCCTATTCTTAAATTTGAGAAAGCCCCAAAAATAAATGCGGATGGTTTCGAGTTATTTAGTTTTTATAAAGTGATTTCCAAATTTTGATCCTACACTGACCATGGAATATTTAAACCTGTATGCAAACTGCCAGCTGGTAAAAGGAGCTAATATGTCGCTGCTCTGCGATTTGCAGTTGCGTAAATTTTACCATCTCCCTAATGATACTGCAGAAGTGCTCACCTTCCTGCAACAAGGCTCCATCGATGAATGCATCGCGCACTACGGGGAGGACAACCGGGAGGCAATCACCGGCTATATCGACTACGTGATCAGCAAGGAACTGGGATTTATCGATAACCGGCTGTTGACCGAACTAATCCCGCTGGACCTCAGCTGGGACCGGTATTCCGATATCACGAATGTCATTATTGAATACAATAACGGTATCGACTATACCGGCAATTTTTTCCGGGAGCTGTTCGACCTGCATATACAGGGATTGGAGATCAGGTATTACCAACCTGCTACGCTGGATAACATCAGAGCTTTGCTGGAAGTGTTTAATGGTACCACCTTAAAATACATCAAACTGGTGCTGCCGTATGATGAAGCCGTGACACTGCCGGTATGGGATAGGCTGGTAAAGCAATATCCCAGGGTGAAGTCGCTGCTGCTGCATACCGCGCCGGTGAACAAAGTAGAGAAAGTATTTGATGGCTCTGTATCAGTTGCCTGTTTCAGTAGTAGTATTAACTCCTGCCTGGCTTGTGGAGAGATCCGTACCGGCTACTTTACCGCCAATATGGAACTGTTTACCGAAAGCCAGCACCATAATACCTGCCTGAACAGGAAGCTAAGCGTTGATCAACATGGTTATATACGGAATTGCCCGTCTATGCGTGAGAATTTTGGGCATGTAGGGGATACTTCCTTACAGGAAGTGTTAGACAACCCCGCTTTTCACCAGTATGCAAATATTCGCAAAGACGAGATAGCCGTTTGTAAAGACTGTGAATTCAGGCATGTATGTACCGATTGCCGTGCCTATATAGAAAATCCCCAGGATAGGTATTCTAAGCCGCTGAAATGTGGGTACAACCCCTATACGAATACCTGGGACGACTGGACGGAGCATCCGTTGAAACAAACTGCCATCGCTGCTTACGGCCTGGAAGAGATAATAAAATAATATGAAGCTGAAAGCATTCCCTTTTTACAGGCAGCCAGATGGAAAGGATTGTGGTCCTACCTGTATAAAGATCATCAGTAAGCATCACGGCAAACTGACAGATATCGCGGATGTCCGGGCGCTCGCGGAAACTACGCGGGAGGGAAGCTCCCTGTTGGGACTTTCCACTGCTGCAGAGAGACTGGGATTTAAGACGCTGGCGGTAAAGATAGATTTCAATACCCTGGTGGAAGATGTACCGCTTCCCTGTATTTGTCACTGGGGACAACAACATTTCGTTGTCGTATACAAGATCACCAAATCGGGAGGGCACACCACCATACATGTGTCTGATCCGGCTTATGGATTGATAAAATATACCCGGCAGGAGTTTATCGACGGTTGGATGGGAAAGGGTAAGCGGGAGCAGGATGAGGAAGGAATTGCCTTGGTGATGGAGCCGACACCTGTTTTTTACGAAACGGAAGCGGCGGCGCCGCGAAGCAGGAAAGACTTCTCTTTCCTGTTCACTTATTTTTTCCGGTACAAAAAACTGATTACGCAACTGATCATCGGCTTGTTGGCCGGCAGCCTCCTGTCGCTTATTTTCCCTTTTCTGACCCAGAGTATTGTAGATATTGGTATCCAGAACCACGATCTGAACTTTATCTACCTGGTATTGCTGGCACAGGTGATGCTGTTCGTCGGCAGAATGGGAATAGAAGTGGTGCGCAGCTGGATTTTATTGCATCTTTCCAGCCGCATTAATATCTCCATCGTATCCGACTTCTTCATCAAACTTATGAAGTTGCCGATCAGCTATTTTGATACGCGCATGACTGGCGATATTATGCAGCGGATCAATGATCACCAGCGGATAGAGCAACTGCTCACCAACTCCTCCCTGAATACGCTTTTTTCGCTGTTTAACCTGGTTATATTCAGCGTAGTGCTGTTGTTGTATGACTACCGGTTATTCCTGATCTACTTGTTTGGCGCGGGTTTATCGGTGGGATGGATCTCTTTCTTCCTGAAGAAGAGAAAGGAGCTGGACTATAAACGTTTTTCGCAGGTAGCGCAGGAGCAGAGTAAAGTGATTGAACTGGTGAATGGTATGCAGGAAATCAAAATGCACAATGCCGAAAAACAGATGCGCTGGGGGTGGGAGTTTATGCAGGTAAAACTGTTTAAAATTCATGTGAAGGCTTTGTCGCTGGAGCAATGGCAAACAGTGGGCGGCAATTTTATCAACCAGATGAAAGACATCTTTGTGAGCTTCCTGGCAGCCAAGCTGGTGCTCGATGGCCAGCTTACGCTGGGAATGATGCTGGCCGTGCAGTATATCATCGGGCAATTGAATGGCCCGCTGGTGCAATTGATGGACTTTGTAAAGCAAACGCAGGATGCCAAAATATCGCTGGAAAGGCTGGGAGAAATCCATGATAAAGCAGATGAAGAACGTGCAGATATACCCACCGCAGCAGAGATCCCGGAACAGGACATTGCCCTGCATAACGTGTCGTTCCGGTACGTGGGAGCAGGGACGCCGGTATTTGAGCAGCTGAGTTTAACCATTCCTTACCGCAAAACCACCGCTATTGTGGGAGCCAGCGGTAGTGGTAAAACTACGCTGCTGAAATTGCTGATGAAATTTTACGAACCTGGTGAGGGAGAAATTAAAATAGGGAACATGCCACTGCAGCATGTTTCGCCCCGGTATTGGCGGGATCAGTGCGGGGTAGTGATGCAGGAAGGATATGTATTCAATGATACCATTGCCCGGAATATTGCCATAGGCATAGATGATATCAACCGGCAGCAGCTGAAGAAAGCAGTGGATGTGGCTTGCATCCGGGACTTCGTGGAGAGCCTGCCCTTGAATTACAATTCCAAAATTGGTAATGAGGGCATCGGCATCAGCGGTGGCCAAAAACAACGGCTCTTTATAGCGCGGGCAGTTTACAAATCGCCGGAGTATATATTTTTCGACGAGGCCACCAGCGCTTTGGATGCCAATACCGAGAGAGCCATCATGGGTAACCTGGAACAATTCCTGAAAGGAAAAACGGCTGTGATCATTGCCCACCGCTTGTCTACCGTAAAGCACGCTGATAAGATCATTGTATTGGATAAAGGAAAGGTAGTGGAGGAAGGGAGTCACGACGAACTGGTAGCGCTTCGCAAAGAATATTACAGGCTGGTAAAAAATCAATTGGAACTTGGAAACTAAAAAAGAGATATTAGACACCATCCAGCTGCATTCGGAAGGCGTGCAGGATATCCTTTCGCAGCCGCCAAACTGGATGGTTCGCTGGGGCAATACCCTGATACTAACCATCCTGCTACTCATAGTAGGGATGAGCTGTATCATCAAGTACCCGGAGTTTGTGCCTTCCACGGTGATCATCTCCTCCCGGAACCCGCCGGAAAAGCTGGAAGCCCGGACGAATACCCGGGTAGAGGAAATATTTGTAGACGACCACCAGGCTGTTTCCCGGGGCCAACTGCTGATGGTGTTGCAGTCGACCGCCGATTACCGTGATGTAATCCGCTTACGGCAAATCGTGGATTCCCTGGGCAATGGCGCGCTGGTGCATTTCCCGCTCAGCGAAGTGGCAGGGTATAAGCTGGGTGAAATCCAGGCAGATTATAATGCCTTTGCCAAGGCATTGACCGACGAGCAACTCTATACCCGGCTGCAGCCTTATTCCCCTGATTATGCGGCAGCAGAAAGAAGCCTGGCGGAATCGCGCAATAGGATCCGTACGTTGCAGGAGCAAAAAAGCCTGGAGCAAACGAAGTACGAATTGTCTAAAAAAGAATTTGAGCGCTACCAGGAGCTCTTCAAAGAAAGAGTAGTTTCTGCTGCGGAAATGAACCAGGAGAAAATAAAATTTCTACAGGCCGGCCAGAACCTGGAAAGCATTAATATTTCCATCTCCCAGCTACAGGAAGGAATACTGGGAATTGAGAAAACCAGGAGCGGCGCCAGCATCAATGCGGAAAAAGATAAAATCAATTTAACCGCACAAACCGGGCAACTCTTTGAGCAAATGAGAAAATCGCTCAATGCCTGGGAGCAAAATTACCTGGTAATGGCTGCGGTGCCCGGTGTGGTTAGCTTTCAGCAGTTCCTGGGGAAGCACCAGTTCGTGAAAGCCGGCGATATCCTGCTGTCGGTGATGCCAGACGATAAAGATATGCTCATTGGCCGCCTGCTGGTGCCCACCACCAATTCCGGTAAGGTGAAGGAAGGGCAGAAGGTACTCCTGAAGCTGGATAACTATCCCTACCAGGAATTTGGTATCGTGGAAGGAAGGGTGAAGAATATTGCCAGCAGCCCCGATAAAGACGGTAATTATTACGTGAATGTAATACTGCCCCGCGGCCTACAGACTTCTTTCCATAAAACCCTACCATTTGATAAAGAATTAAAAGGTAATGCCGACATCGTAACGCAGGACCTGCGGTTGATAGAACGATTCTTTTACCAACTGAGGAAGCTGCTGCGGTTTGAATAGATGGACAATCGACTTGTCGTTTTTGTACTATTTCCTGATAGTAAGGAGTGCTAAATTCATTCCTTAAAATACTATTTTATGGAAAGTAAAACACAAAAAGAAAACCGGTGCGACAAATGGAATGCAGTTCCTAAAATAGCTGCGGTGCTGTTAATAGGCGTATTCGGTACTTTAGCTGTAAGTGCGCAGACACTTCCGCCGCTTAAGCCTGTTCAGACCGCACCGGTGCTGACAACGTTTGAACGGGAGTATAACTACGGCTACCAGGAAGGGGAGGGATTTGCCAGCAGGAAAGACCGTGCTAACTACGAATGGTTCCTGGCAAAATATTATGAAGGACTGAATATGTATCCTGAAGATGCAGATTTCTACCAGGGGAGGATACAGGGGCTTACCTATGGCTGGTTGGAGAATCAGCCGGAGAGAGATTTCTCCACTTATAACAAACTGTTGAAATCCTTACAACGGAACGCTGCTGAAGAGTAAATTGTTTAATAGGGGGTGAGTGCGTCTGTACGCTTGTACAGGCGCACTTTATTGTAAATGTTATTGCTTCACTGTATCCTTGTCCAGGAATCGTTCCACCATGGGAATTACATAATCTGCTTCATGGGAGCCGGATGTCAGGGTGGTTATTTCTTCAATATATTCCCCGTGTACGCCTGGTATAATGGCCAGTGTGGAATGAGGTAGTAGCCGGTGCATGGCTATCGCGTGCTCGGGCTGTATAGCATCCTGGTCGGCAACGATAATCAACGCGGGAGCATGAATAGCCTTGAGTTGTTCATCTGGTATATCCCGGAAGTTGAGCACTCTTTTTACATCCTTGTCGTGCATGTTCTGCAACCCGGCGGCATTAGACGTCAATTGCAGATAAGCGGTCTTAAGCTCGGGGGGCATATTGCTCAGCTGCGCCTGTTTCATAAAATCCCAGAACCCCGGGGGCATGCCATTGCGTTTGCAAAGCGCAGAGCCCAGCACCATTTTATCTACAACTTCCGGGTGTCGGATAGCTACCTGTAGGGTCGTAGTGCCACCATTGCTGAATCCAAAGAAATCGGCTTTATTGATATGCAGCTGCTGCAGGAGCGTAGCTACATCGTCGGCATCCTGTTCAAAAGTGAGATCTTTTGCCCGGTCGCTGGTTCTGCCATGCGCTTGTAGTTCTACAGCAATGAGTTGCCGGTGCTGCGCCAGCAGGGGAATTACTCTCCCAAAGGTGGTTTGAATGGTAGAACCGCCGCCATGGAGCAATACCAGTGGCTTGCCTTCTCCGTAAATTTCATAATACATTTTAATTCCGTTCACATCCGCGTAACCATGCCTGTTAGGAACGCTATCTTTTGCTGATGGCGGGGTAGTGCCTGCCTGTTGGATATTGGTGAACGATGATAGCAACAGCCATACCGCAGCAATGTATATAGTGAATGTTTTCATGGAATGTCATTAGTTTTGATGAAGTAATGCCCGCATCTTATCCAGCATTTGCAGCCAACTGGGATAGGCGCCGGTTTTCTTTGCCAGTTCCTGGGAAACGGTTTGACGCAGTTGCAATTTGGTTTTCCCGTCTTCCATGGCAAAGGTGACGGTTACCAGTGTAGCGCCGGGCCAGTTGGCGTCCATGCCAGCATCCGCCGGGTTGATGGGCTGCCCGTTTTCATCGGCATTGACCAACGTAAATACAATTTTTTTATAGGGCAGGATCTCCTTGTATTCGCCAATGCACCAGCAGTCGCCGTATTGCGGATTCCTGATACAGGAATGGAATTGTCCACCAGGTGTTATCTCCAGTTTTTTGAAAAAGATGGTACAGCCTTCGGGAGCATACCATTTCATTAATTTATCAGGATCTGTCCAGGCGCTGAAAACTTTTTCAGCTGGGGCATTGAACGTTTCTTCAATGAATACTTCGTTATTGTTGACGCGATTTTCCATGATATTATTTTTTAGCGGTGTTGGTACGTTTGTTTTTTTTCGCGGAAGCCGGTATTTCATCCTGTTCAATAAAGTCTTTCAGCGCTTTCAACCTGCCTGTCCACAGCTTGTGGTATTGGGCTACCCATTCATGTACTTCATTGAGTTTTTCCAGTTTGGCTTCGCAAAAGCGTTCCCTGCCCGATTGCTTTATATGTAGCAGTCCGCATTCAGAGAGTACTTTAAGATGCAGGGAAATAGCCTGGCGGCTCACGTCAAATTGCTCCGCAATGGTGTTGACGTTGACGGGTTGCCGGGCTATCATTCCGATGATGGCCCGTCTGGTTGGGTCGGCAATAGCCTGAAAAACATCTCTGCGTGCTTCCATGATATGCAAGTATTTGCTTGCAAATTTATATGCAAGTATTTACTTGCGCAAATTTTTTTTGAATGGCGCTCATGAAATGATTAAAACGAGCCTCCCATGCCTTTTCGCCTGACCCTATTTTTAAATCCTTCAAAATATCCTAATTTGTGCCCCTAAGTTCTTTCCTGATATTTTATCAAGCAGCAAAGGTTCCCACGTCACGTGGGATTAATAGGGAATTGCGTGTAAATCGCAAGCTGTCCCGCAACTGTAAGTAACCTGAAAATTTTTACCCTGGTTGTCCACTGTCTCTCTGGAATAGAGGTGGGAAGGACGGTAGAAATGTTACAAGCCAGGAGACCTGCCTTTATGCAATTGACAATGCTTTCGCGGAATGAAGCAGCTGTTGAACTGATATACGCTTTAACCCACCCCGCCTGGGCGGGGAATGAACCATCGTGCGTATCACTCACACTACTATCTTTCCAGCAGCATTGTTGGTGCATCAAAGAATTTTCTAACTGACGTTCAGCAGCCGTTAACCGCCTGTTGAATTATTCTCATAAAAAAATAATACCATGAGCCAGGACAAGATAGATCAATCTGTTACCCGGATATTTAAAGCTGTATTCCCTGATAGTACCAATCACTATGATACCTTGTTTGGCGGTACCGCCATGGCGCTGATGGACGAAGTGGCCTTTATCACTGCCACCCGCTATAGCCGCCAGAAAATGGTGACGGTGAGCAGCGATCGTATCGACTTTACCAAACCTATTCCCGCAGGCACTATTATCGAGTTGGTAGGCATCGTGTCGTTTGTTGGTAATACCAGTCTTAAAGTAAGAGTGGAAGTGTTTATCGAACAAATGTACTCAACGGTCCGGGAGAAGGCGATAGCAGGGGAGTTTACATTCGTGGCTATTGACAACGACAAACGCCCGGTAAAAATCGGTTGATGATATGAATAGGTTTAAAGCCTTCCCCGGCCTGGGGAGGGCTTTAAACATTGTATGGTAGCTTTTACACCAATGAAATGCTCACCGGTATGTTACTCCGGGTGGCTTTGGAATAAGGACAATTGGCATGCGCGCTGTCTATCAGCTGTTGCGCCAGCGTAGCATCCAGTCCGGGCAGCGCTACGTATAACCTTGCCTGTAAGCTGTATTGTCCGTCGTTCAACACCAGGTCAATTTCCGCATTAACGGCGGTTTGTTCTGGCAGTTTAATTTTCAACGCGTGGGCGGCCAATCCCATTGCGCCAATAAAGCAGGCCGACCATCCCGCAGCAAACAGCTGTTCAGGGTTAGTACCTTTGCCACTGCCGGGTGTGCCCAATGAAATATCCAGTTGCCCGTCGGTGCTGATGGCTTTCCCTTCACGGCCGCCGGTAGTACGTGTTTTGCCGGTATACAATATTCTTGCAGTAGTGTTAGTAGTTTGCATATAAATGGATCTTTTTATGAAGCTATTGTTGTGTATGTGTTGCTGCGATGATAACATTTGCCACCGCTTCAGGCTGGGAAATAAAAACTGACTGCCTTTGATTTCGGTAATATGATCGCCGGCTCTTTTATACATGCGACGTTGTATATCCGGATGCAGGGCATGATCATCGGTAGCTACGATCCCATAGCTGGGCTTATTTTTCCAGCCCACCTGCGATACCGGGGTGCCAAAGCATGCCGCAAAAATGGGTACCTGTGAGGCGGCCATAAAATTGGAAGTTTCGATGGGCAGGTCTGCTGAAAAACCGTCGTGAAACTGTGCTACATCAAAATAGATTACGCCTTTATCATCGGGAGGGAGGATACCTGAAGGATCAGTGGCAGGTCTTGAACCAGCCAGCTGCGCAGTATTTTCGCCTTTGTCGGGCTGAAAGGCCGCAATATATACCAGGGCAGCTACCTTGGGATGTGTACCTGCTTCGGTGATCACGGTACCGCCCCAGGAATGTCCTACCAGCACGCAGGGACCGTCCTGTTTATCGAGGATATTCCGGGTGGCAGCCACATCATCCTTCAAAGACGTAAGCGGATTTTGCACCACTGTTACATGATATCCTTTGGCGGTAAGAATGTTAAATAATGCTTTGTAGCCGGAGCCATCTGCGAAGGCGCCATGTACTAAAACAATGTTCCTGATATCCTTGGGAGGTGGATCATTGTCGCCGGAAGCCGCCATGGTAGATAGTGCAGGAAGACATAGCAGAAGGAAAGCCGTGAATCGCAGGCCTTCCTGGATACGTTGTAAGAACATTTTTTTCATTTTTTATGCTGTTTTATTAGTGGATTAATCAGTCAGGCAGGCGGCTTCGATAATTGCGTTGGTAAATATGCCTGGTGCTTCGGCGGGCAGATTATGCCCGGCGCCGGGAATAATATGATGAACATGTTTTCCGGTGAATTTCTTTTTATATGCCTGTCCATCAGTAGCGGTGGCAATTCCGTCGGCATCACCGTCCAGTGTAATGGACGGCACCCTGATCACAGGGCCTGTAGCCAGCTGCTGCTCCAGTGAGTCGTAACGGGGATCGCCGTCGGCGAGGCCCAGACGCCACCGGTAGTTGTGGATTACCACATCGGTATAGTCGACATTATGAAAAGAGGTGGCGTATTGTTGGAAGGTCTTGTCGTCGAATGCCCATTTAGGGGAATTGAACTTCCATATCAAGCGGGCCAGTTCTTCGCGGTGTAGTTTCAGCCCTTCCCGTCCGCGTTCCGTAGCGAAATAATACTGGTACCACCAGCTCCATTCTGCCTGTGGGGATAGCGGCTGTTTATTTTTCTCGCGGTTATTTACCAGGTAACCGTTTACGCATACTAGTGCTATTACCCTTTCCGGCCATAAGGCGCCAATGATATTGGCAGTGCGGGTACCCCAGTCGTAACCCGCCAGGATGGCTTTTTTGATGTGCAGGGCATCCATTAAGGCAATGATGTCGAGTGCTACGGCTGCCTGTTGCCCGGTACGCATGGTGCTGGCATCCAGGAAAGTGGTAGTGCCATGGCCCCGCAGGTGAGGTACAATTACCCGGTAGCCTTTGTCAGCCAGCGCTGGTGCTACTTCCTGGTAACTGTGTACATCATAGGGCCAGCCATGAAGCAGGATCACGGGAACGCCCTGTGCAGGCCCCATTTCTGCATAACCGATATTCAGTACGCCGGCATTAATTTGTTTGAAAGGACCTAGGGAAGTGTTGGTGGCAACAGCGCCGCGGAGATAGGAAGGAATGCTGAGGGCTCCCAATGCCAGTGCTCCTAACCCGAGAAAGTGCCGCCGGTTATATGTTTTGGTAGTTTGCATAAAAAAGTTGTTGAAGTAGATGATTAATTAGTGAAGGGCTGCTTTGGCGGCCGCGATAATTTTCCCGTTTGCGCTGTTTTGCACGAAGCCAATCAATTCCCAGTCCGTATTGTTAAACCCATCAGGAAGCTGCAGGGTGGTATGATTGCTTTCCTGCGCATTCACCGTAGTAAGCTGTCGTACGATTTGTACATGTGACAATTTTCTACCGGCATTTTCGCCTGCCCTCACCTGGCTTTGCCCGCTTTTTTGTACCAGTGCCAGCAACAGGTGGGTATTTTTCCGGGGAGATGACAGCTGCCAGTTTACTTCCAATTGGCGCGCTTCGGAATGCGCCTGCAATATCAGGCTAGCACTTGCCGGTTGATCCAGCGCGGTGTTAACTGCTTGTTTTACGGCAGCTACATTAGAACCTATCATTTCACGAGTGCCGTTGATCACCATTTGTGGCGTATATACGGTGGATAGCCCCAGCCAGGAAGCATATTGCTGCTGCCTTTCGGAAAAGGCATGTTGACTGTAGCTGTCGCGCCAGCCCTGGTGGTCCCAGTAGTCTACGTGGAAGGCCAGCAGGTACAGTGGCTGGCCGTTGCTTTCCTGTTCCAGCCTGGAAAGTAGTTCGTCGGCAGGGGGACAGCTGGAGCAGCCTTCTGAAGTATACAGTTCTACTACGGCAAATCCTTTGGTGCTATCGGTGCTGGTTACCAGTGGACCATTGTTGTTGCCCAGTACATTAGTGCAGGCGCCCAGCAGACTGCTAAGCGAAAAGATGGCGGTGATGATCAGTGATTTCATGAGATGAATATTTTAATAGTGAATTATTGTGGATCGCAGGGATACCAGGCTGGTTGTAATGCTTGTATGAAGGCGGTTCTGGCAGTGGCATCACAGGCAGCGGTAGTGCCGTGGTATGGCATGAACTGGTAGGCGGGTGGTTGTCCGTTGGCCACAGGCGCCATATCTACCGTTTCCACGCTTAATAGTTCCCCGTTGATGTAGCTGCCATACCAGAATTGGTTATCCTGTTCGCGGTAGGTGACCAGTTTGTATACGGCGCCGGTGGATGGTAAGTGCATGGCGGCTTTATTGCCATACAGCATGGCTACCGAATTGTCTTTCTCATTGATAACGGTGGTGATCACCTGGTAGCCGCTGTCGTTGAATTCATAAGGCCTGATAGCGGGTATCTGTTGTTTGGCCTGGGAACAGCTCATCAAAGCGGCGGCGAAGAGAATGAAATATATGTAACGCATATACGAATTAGTTTAAAGTGGAAAGATCGAAGATGCCGCCTGTTTTGTTGGCAGCACGGTGGCAGGAGCTGCATTCCCGGAAGGTCATGGGCGTACTGCCATAAGGTTTTAAAGCGGGTGTTTCAAATTTGGCATATCCCCAGCCATCGGTGTCCTGGTAGCGTTTTGCCTCTCTCACCATATACTGGATGTTCAGAAATTTACCCGGATGAATATTGCCGTTGGCGTCTATGGATTTTTCCCATACAACTTTCACAATAACCGCCCCATCGGGCCAGGGGTTGATTTTTTGCTCTTTAATAGCTTGCATGGCAACCGGGTTGGCAAACATGACCCGCATCGTGGTATTATCAAAACGGGAGGTGGTGCTCATCACCTGCCACTGGCGGAATTCAGGCATATGGCGGATACCATTTACGGATACCGGGAGTTGTGCAGGCGCCGCTTTTTCCCATTGTTGCCGGGCCTGGGCTGTTTTTGCGCTATCCGGTACTACTTTTACCCGTTTGGTATTAAGGTAATTCCGCAATCCGGAAAGCTCCGCCGGCGTTACTTTGGCGTTGCTGTGCAGGGCAGCATAGGAGGGAAGGGGCATGGTACCTGAGTTGATCATATTATAGGCTTCCCATAAGGCCGACTGCTGCTGAGCAGCACTCAGCCGGTCCCATTCGGAGAAGTTGAGGTGCTCCCGGGCAGCTATCACATCTTTCCTGACAAGACCCGCTACTATAGGTAGTTTATCATACCAGGCCAGCTGGGTGTTGTTAGAATGGCAATCGTAACAGGCATGTCTGAACAGTTGTTTCACTTCTTCAGGTGCGTTGATTTCGCCGGTTACCGGCGGATTTTCCACTACCTGCGTGGTAAAGGAAATGGCTGCTACTGCCATGGTCAATGCGCCCGTAGTAAGCAGCGCGATTTTAAGAAGCCTGGATATTTTCATGTGTCGAAGTATTACAATACAAAGAGACAGCAATCGGGCTCCCCGGGGAAATGCAATACCCTGTACCCGGCAATTGAATGGTTGTACCGGACAAAAACGCACCTGGAAAAACATCCTTGTTTCCCGAGGCATCATGCCAGGTGTGGTGCCCGGTCCTGTTAAGCCCGGAAAATGCCGGTATCCCGACCCAAAATGCCGGGTTGGCCCTCCTTTTTGTCCTACACCACCTAAATCCTTATATCTTTGAGGTGTTATGCAGCAAAAAAATACATTCAATATTTCCGGCCGGGTCATATGGTTTAGCTCCCTGTTTCTGGGAGTCATCGTATCGTTGCCCAGCCTGATCCAGCATCAGTTCAACGTTTATGAAACTATCGCGAACTCAGCGATCACCTTTATATTCTCCGTATTTGTCTGGTATTATAATATCTTCACGCTGCCGGTATATACTTCCCAGGAAATCAACCGGGGATTTTCTATGTATCCTCTCGTGAAAAACCTGGTGGTTGGTATTGTGGTGATGTTTCTGTTGTCTTATCTACAACAGCTGATCCTAACCCACCTGAACTTTGGCCCGGTGATGCTCATGTTTGAAGTGAGAGGGGTACTCATCAATCTCACTTTCTATATGTTTATCCATCTCCTGTACCAAACCTACCAGAACCAGCGGGTAAGCATTGAGCTGGAACGCACCAGGATGGATAACCTCGCGGCACAATTTGAGCTGTTGCGGCAACAGGTAAACCCCCATTTTCTCTTTAATACTTTAAATACGCTGAAATACATGGTGGAAAACCAGGATGAAAACAGTGTGGACTTCATCCTTAAACTATCCGATTTCTACCGGTTTACGCTGGAAAACAGGCAGCTGGATCTCATCAGGTTTTCAGAAGAAATGAAAATTGTACAGGCCTATCTCTTTTTGCTGAAAGCCCGTTTTGAAGAAGGCATTGAAGTGGATATACAGGTCACGGAGCAGCACCAGCATTCCATGATACCGCCGTTTACGCTGCAGCTGTTGATGGAAAACTGTATTAAGCATAATATTGTAGCGCCGGATAAGCCGCTGCAGATCAGCATTTATTCAGAAGAGGAGTATATTGTAGTAAAGAATAATGTGCGGCCAAAGATCACGAAAGAATCATCTACCGGGATTGGATTGGATAATATCAACGAACGGTATCAACACCTGCTCAATAAGAATATTATCATCACCCCCGGTACAGACCTATTTGTAGTAAAATTACCCATCATCCATGAGGATAGTCATAATAGAAGATGAGATAAAAGCCGCTAAGTCGCTGGCCGGCATGATCGCCAAAGTAAGGCCCGCGGCCACCGTGGAAACCATGTTGCACAGCGTGGAAAGCGCCGTCGCTTATTTGTCGGCCCACGAGCCGCCCGACCTGGTATTTATGGACGTACAGCTGGCCGATGGCCTCTGCTTTGAAATATTTAAACAGGTAAAAATATCTTCCCCGGTAGTATTCTGTACCGCCTTCGGGGAATATTCCATGGATGCCATCAAATCCAATGGTGTCGACTACCTGCTGAAACCATACGCAGTGGCCGACCTGGAAGCCGCTTTCGAAAAAACGGATAACCTCCGGAACTTCTTCCAGCAAAAATCTGCTCAGCCGGATTGGCAGGAGTTGATTAAACGCCTCGATAAAAATGAAGGCAAAACCAGCTTCCTGGTCTTTCATAATAACCGGTACCTCACGGTGCGCACCGATAACATCGCCTATATTTATATCAAATACGATGCGCCATATATCGTTACTTTCCAGGACCAGAAATACATCATTTCACAAACCATGGAACAGTTGCAGTCGCAGTTGTCGCCCCGGCAGTTTTACCGGCTCAATCGCCAGTACCTGGTGAATTTCGATGCTATCAAAGAGGTGGAACATTACTCGGCACGAAAGCTGGCCCTACAGCTCAATGTTGTTACGCCGGAGCCATTGGTGATAGGGAAGGAGAAGATTACGCAGTTTTTGCAATGGATGGAAAACAGGTAAATAGGCCCCTTTTGCCCCGATTTTAAGTTGATTTTAAGCTGTTTCTAATGCCGCTAGATAATTTTCCCGATTGCGTAAATCAATTTCCCGATTCGATCACTGGCAGGCTGGTAGCCGGTCGACCTTTGCAGCACATCAGACATTTATGCGCAAATTATTGTCGGGGCTTCCCTTTATTTTACTGCCGGTGCTGGTCTTTGCACAGCGGCATACCGATTCAACCAGGATTTATTACCTGAAAGATATCCAGGTAAAAGGTATTCGCACGGTACGGGGAACCGGCCACCTGCCGGAAGAAAGTGACGGGGTTATTTATGCAGGCAAAAAGAATGAAGTGGTAGAAGTGGACAGCCTGGATGCCAATAAAGCCATTAACAATACCCGCCAGATCTTGGGACGTATACCCGGATTAAATATCACGGAAACGGAAACCGGCGGCTTTACGGCCAATGGTATTGCTACACGCGGACTCAATCCTACCCAGAGCATTGAGATGAACACCCGGCAAAATGGCTACAACATCTCCGCAGATATTTATGGCTATAACGAAGCTTATTACCTGCCGCCTATGGAAGCCGTAAGCCGTGTAGAAATGGTAAGAGGCGCTGCGTCGCTTCAATTTGGCTCTCAGTTCGGGGGATTGGTAAATTATGTTTTACATACTCCTCCGGCCGATAAGCCATTTGAATACTACACGTCACAAACCGCCGGTAGTTTTGGATTGTTCAACACCTTTCATTCGTTTGCAGGCACTATCAAAAAGTGGAGCTACTATAGCTTCCTGCAATACCGCACATTAGACGGATATCGCCCCAATAGCCATCAGCAACAGTTTACCGGTTACGGCAGATTGCAATATAATGCGTCCGATAAGCTGAATGTGGGAGTGGAATATTCACTGTTACGTAATCGTATTAAAATGCCTGGTGGGCTCAACGACAGTATGTTTCATGCAGATCCGCGTTCCTCCTTCCGCGCGCGTAACTGGCTGAAAAGCCCCTGGAATGTGATTACGGGGTATCTCAACTATGATATCTCTCCGGCCACGACGTTGCATGTAAAAACTACCTACCTGTTCAGCAGCAGGGCACTGGTATGGAGAAATGAAGATGGCGGCCCTGGTGTGCTGGATACCATAGACCCGGCTACGGGGCAATACATTTCCCGGGAAGTACAAAACGAAATAATGCATAACACCACCACCGAAGTACGCCTGTTACATCACTACCAGTTGGGAGAAATGAATAATACGCTGGCCGGAGGTATACGTTACAGTTACACATGGTTTAAACGGCAAGGTGGCGGTGAAGGTACTACTGCCAGCGATTTCGATTTGCATGTGAACGGCGAATATGAATATGCACTGGACTTTACCACCACCAATGTGGCGCCATTCATTGAAAATATTTTCCGGATCGGGAAAAAGTTATCTGTTACGCCCGGCTTTCGGCTGGAGTACCTGAAAAACACGGCTAAAGGCTATATCACCGACGGTGAAAAAGTTTTTACAAACGACCGCAAATCGCGCAGCTTCCCGTTGTTCGGTCTGGGTGCGGAGTATAAAACCAGCAGCTACACCAATGTGTATGCAAATATCAGCCAGGCCTACCGCCCGGTAGATTATTCGCAGCTAACACCCATAGGTATTACATCGAAGATAGATCCGCATATGAAAGATGCCTCCGGATTCAATGCTGACTTGGGTTACCGGGGCACTGTGAAAAATTTCCTGAACTTCGATATTGGTTTGTTTTATCTCGCCTACAACAAGAGGATTGGCACTGTACTACTCAACGATGAACGGGGAAATCCCTATACACTCCGCACTAACGTTGCCAACAGCATACATAAGGGTGTGGAAAGCTATGTAGAACTGAATATATTGAAATGGCTGTATCCGGCTGCCAGGAAGGGTATCAGCATTTTTGATGCTTTCGGTTATACAGATGCAAAGTATACGTCCGGCGAGTTTAAGAACAATCGCGTGGAAGCGGCTGCCAAATATATCAATCGCGTTGGCCTCATTTACAGCGATCCTCACTTCTCCGCTACTTTCCAGCTAAATAATGTAGGAGATGCCTATGGTGATGCCACCAATGCAAAATTCAGCGAAGATCCCATTGCAGGCTATATTCCTGCCTATACCGTTATGGATGTAAGCGCTACCTATAAAATCAGTCGGTATACTTTTAAAGCCGGTGTTAATAACCTCGCCAACAAGGCCTATTTTACCCGTCGTACTGATGAATATCCTGGTCCTGGTATTATCCCTTCCGATGGAAGGAGTTTTTACGCAGGCGTGGCGGCAAGGTTTTAGAAGTGCCTCCTCGGGAAATAAAAAAATCGGGACTTGTAGTGGTCCCGATTTTTTTATTTTATTGAGCGGGTGAGTTAATACCGGTAACACACCGCATTAATATTCATCCCCGCTCCCACAGAAGCAAACATAATCAGGTCGCCCGGTTCCAGTGTATGTTCCGGTATCTTATGTTTAAGCACCAGGTCATATAGCGTGGGAATAGTGGCTACTGAACTGTTTCCCAGCCATTGAATGCTCATTGGCAGGACGTCCTTAGGGTACTCCGTTATTCCGTATAAGTCATAAAAACGTTCAATAATGGCTTCATCCATTTTTTCATTGGCCTGGTGAATGAAAATTTTCTTGAGTTCCATTATGTTCCTACCACTCTTATCCAGGCATAACTTCATGGCGTGCGGCACATGCAGCAATGCAAATTCATATACCTTCCTGCCATTCATTTTGATATGCATCGTTTCGGGGTCCGGCACTGGGCTGAAAGATTTTCCCATATTGATGTAATCGACTTCGGTATAAGCATATGTTTGTGCACACGATGAAAGAATTCCGCGTTGTTGTTGCGGCATTTCTACAGATTCCAATATTACAGCGCCGGCGCCATCACTGAAAATCATGCTATCCCTGTCGTATTTATCGATAACCCGGGAGAGGGTTTCCGCACCAATAATCAATGCTTTTTGGGCTATACCGGCTTTGAAAAGGCCGTCCATTTGAATAACGCCCTGCAGCCATCCCGGGCAACCAAAAATCAGGTCGTATGCAATACAGTTGGGATTTAATATACCCAGCTTTTGTTTGATGTTGCAGGCAATGGCCGGTACCATCACCGATTGCCTCCCATTTTCCCGCATATCGCCAAAGTTATGCGCTACAATGATCTGATCTATTTCTTCCTGGTCAATTCCTGCATCCAGGATGGCAGCTTCTGCAGCCAGGTAACCAATGTCTGATATGGTTAGCTCAGGTAAAACATACCGGCGCTCGTCAATCCCGGTTATTTGCTGGAATTTTTTAATGATTTGTTCAGCAGGTTGGGTCAAAGGTGCGTCATTTGCATAGAATTGCTGACCCAGGAAATCGCTATTTTTTTTCACTTCAGTGGGTATATAGGAACCCGATCCGGTAATAACAGATTGAAACATATCCGCGTTAACTTTAAAATGATAGTTGTTATGTATCCCTACCTGGATATTTTTGATAGATTAATTAACATTGTATACGACCGTATATGTGTCACAATTTATATCACAGCACAGATTATGCTAAACCATATTTTAATGGTTGTTCGTTTAGTTGGATGAATTTATTATCGGGAATATTCATATTGTAAAAGTTGAGAAATGAAAAATGCGGCAGCTGGAAGCGGGACTGAGGAAGAAAAGAAATAATCCAGACTAGATCAGAAATTGCAAAGGCAGGAGCCTGACACAACGAAAGATACACTAAAAATCCAAAAAATTCAAGATTATTTTAAAGCCTGGCGTTGCTTTTGCCGCCAAATTAATGCTGAGATAATTAGAGAAATGTGTGATTGATTTTTTCTGAAAGCTTTATATTGCCAGCCAGCGAGATGAGAACAACCGATATGAATCCGAATACTGAATATGAGAAAATGCCCAAAAATCTGAAAAGCCTTCACCTCTCAGAAAAAGCACAACAGGAGCTGAATAAATTAAAATGGGTAGTCACCGAAAAAATACATGGCGCCAATTTCAGCTTTGTATATGAGGACCGCCGGTTGTTATATGCCAAGCGAAAAGATTACCTGAAGTGGACCGACGATTTTTTTGGTTTCCAGGCCGTTGCTGCCGAAATGGAAGACCGGGTACTGGCCCTGTTTGAGCAGCTGAAGCAGGATAGGCCGGCCTACCGATATATCTTGTATGGTGAATTGTTTGGAGGAAAATACCCTCACCCGGAGGTGGCGCCTGATCCGGACGTACAGGCTATTCAAACCGGGGTGTACTATAGTCCGGCGATACGTTTCTGCGCCTTCGATATTGCACTGGAAACAGCCGAAACGGACGGGAAGGCCTACCTCGATTATGAGGTGGCCCTGGCCTATTTTGAGCGCTTTGGCATCTTCCACGCCAGGGTATTATTCGCCGGTAAAATAAACGAAGTACTCAACTTTAATATGCGGATCGACTCCACCATTCCCCGGCAGTTGCAGTTGCCGGAGCTAAGCCCCAACCTGATGGAGGGCGTAGTGATCAAGCCTTTGCGTCATACGGATATCATGCCCCCCGGCGTTCGTCCAATTGTTAAGCTTAAGAACCCGGAGTTCGACGAAGAAAAGAAGTTTCACGAAGCAGAGAAGTGGTCCTTTATCCCGGGCGTCAGCTCCCGGTCAGAAGAGCTGTCGTTCCTGGTAACCGAAATGGCTGCCTATATTACGAAAAACAGGCTGAACAGCGCTGTGTCGAAAACCGGTCGCCTCGATTTTACCAATGCGCAACGTGTGAGCGAGATCCGCCGGGAGTTCCTGGACGATATCTTCGCCGATTTCAACATCGATCATAACAACCTCCTGACCGACCTGGAGGCGGATAAAGTGCAGTGGTTGCGCGATAGGATAGATGCCCGCATTATTGAGTTTATGGTAGGCATGGCCTGACCCGCTCAATTGCCGGAATAACTATCCCGGCTATACGTATTATTCCGTTTTGAGCGCCTTCACAGGGTTCATCAAAGCCGCTTTGATGGATTGGAAAGAAACGGTGAAAAGGGCGATGAACAGGGCGATCAGTCCGGCAATTACAAACAGCGACCAATTGATATCGGTTTGGTAAGCAAAATTTTCCAGCCAGCGGTGCATGCCATACCATACCAGTGGGATAGCCAGGATAATGGCGATCAGCACCAGTTTCAGGAAATCTTTCGATAACAGTATCACCACGTTTTGTACGCTGGCGCCCAATATTTTCCGTATACCAATTTCTTTGGTACGTTGCTCCGCCGTAAAGGCCGATAGCCCTAATAACCCAAGACAGGCTACTATCACCGCCAATATAGAAAAGGTAGTAATAATGCTGCCGGTGCGTTGTACATCGGCATACATCCTGGCAAAGTTTTCATCCAGGAAGGTATAACGGATAGGCTGATGCGGCGCAAATGCTTTCCATACGCCGGTGATAGCGGCAATCAATTTGGGAAAGTCGGCGGTACTGGTTTTTACGGCTACAATATCGGGGCTGTTACCCAGTCTCAGGCAAAGTGGACCAATGGTTTGTTTCATGGATTCGAAATGGAAGTTCTCCATTACGCCAATGATCGTATAGGTGGTCCAGGCATTAGACACGCGTTTGCCGATCGGATCTTTGAGCGATAGTTTTTTAGCCATCTCCTGGTTGATCACCACGGCCTGGGAGTCGGTAGGCATGGTAGCAGAGAAATTGCGCCCCGCGATTATTTTCATGCCCAGCGTTTTCACATAGTCCTGGTCTACTATCCATATTTGCGTAGACAGTCCACTTTCCAGCTCCCGTTTACCTTCATTCCAAAATCCATTCTGATCGCGGCGGGTACCTTCTACTGGCAGGTAACCACTTACGGTGGCATTGCTTACACCTGGTACCTGCAACAGGGCTTTCCTGAACTCGGGTGCCTGTTCTTTCAGGGTACTGGCGCCCTGTATCACCATGACCTGTTCCTTGTCAAATCCCAGCTTCTTATGCAGCATATATCCCATTTGCCGGTAAATGATCATTGTTGCAATAATGAGCACTACGGAGGCGGTGAATTGAAATACCACCAAGCCGCTGCGTACCGCTGCACTTTTACTGCCGGCCATCATCGTGCCTTTGAGTACTGATACTGGCTGGAAAGCCGACAGGTAGAAGGCCGGGTACAGCCCGGCTACTATCCCGGTGAAAATGGCTGCCAGGAACATCCCTGGGGCAAACCACCAGGCCTGCCAGGGAATACTGAGCGATTTGTCTGCCATGGTATTGAAAAAAGGCAGTAGTACCCAGGCGAGTGCTATACCGAGCAAAAAAGAAAGCAAACTATATAGCAGGGATTCACTGAGAAATTGATATACGAGGCCGGTACGTTGTGCGCCAATGGCCTTCCGGAGCCCTACTTCCTTGGCTCTGCCGGCGGAGCGGGCGGTGGCCAGGTTGATGAAGTTGATACAGGCAATCAGCAGGATAAAGCCCGCCACGGCGCCAAAGAGCCATACGAGGCGTATATCGCCGTGGTGGAGGCCATCGTCAACGCCCTCTGATCTGAGGTGGATGTCCCGCAGCGGCTGCAGAACAAGCGCTGCATTTTTTGCCAGGGTGGCGGCATCTACATCACCTACTTCTTTCATCGCAGGAATAAAGTAATGCTCGATAATGCCGGTGGTTATCTTTTTTTCAAGCGCGCTGTAATCTGTACCTGGCCGCAGTTTTACATAAGTTGTATAATTGGAGGCGCGCCAGAAGGTTTGTTCTCCCGGCCAGAATTCAACACCAGCGAGGGTAATCAGGAAATTATGGCGGAAGTGGGTAGTAGCAGGGAAGTCTTCAATGACACCGGATACCCGGTAAGGCTTGTCTATCTTGTTGTTAAGTACCAGTAGCTTGCCCACAGGGTTTTCTCCCGGGAAATACTTTTCTGCCCTGCTCTGGGTAATAACGATGGTATTAGGGGCGGTGAGTGCCTGTGAGGCATCGCCGTAAACGAAATGCGGCTGTAAGATATTGAGCAGTGACTGGTCGGCATATACCAGCCCTTCTTCATAATTGTTTTCTGTCTGGTCGGAGCGCCGTACCTGGCTGTTGCCGCCATCACCCCAGCCAGGGCTGTCGAGGTATCGTCCGGCCTTTTCTACTTCGGGGTAATCTTTTTCAACGGTGTTGGCCAGCGGCGCAGGCCAGGCGGTACCTTTGTTTAATTTACCGTTGTCGTTATAAGTACCTAATATGCGGTAGACCTGGTGGCCCCCCGGAATCTGCCGGTCGTAGCTCACTTCGTCTATGATGTATAAGAAAATCAGTAAACAGGCGGCAATACCCAGGGCAAATCCACCAATTTTAATGGCGGCATACATTTTTTGCTTGGATAAATTCCGCCAGGCAATTTTAAAGTAGCTCTTTAACATCAGAATTGCTTTTCAGGTGCCGGGGCAAGAATATTGCCGGCCTTTCAAATGTAGGACTGTCAATGGTTTGGTGTTGATGATCATGCGGATTTTGTCCGCCAGCGAACGATTAAACGTCCGGAACCGGACATCCGGGGACTGGCCTGTTTGCATGCCGGTGGCAGAGCTGGTCGCTTAGTGCTATCAGCACATCATTACAGCCGCCGCCATTGATCAACCGTCATTTCAAACTTGATTTCACCTTTTCCATGCAGGCCTATTTCCTTCCAGCCGGCTTTCCGGTAAAAGGATGCTGCCCGGGTACCCGGTGCAGTACCCAGCCACAGCGGGGTATCAGTTTGGGTAAAATACCAGTCCAGCATCACATCATGCAGTTGCCTGCCGAGGCCCCGCTGATCGAATTCCGGGTGAACAAATAGCGCCCACACATTATGATCCTGCAAATCGACAATGGAAAATCCTACTACCTGTCGGCCAATTTCACATACCCAGCCTTTGCCCCGGGTAAACAGGAAGGTTTCGCAGTCCTGGTCGGTAACCAGTTTTGGATTCGATAGCATATTTTCTTTCACGGCGTTTCTCACCGTTTGTATTTGGGGGATGTCGTGGTGTCTGGCTTCTCTGATGATCATAGGAGTAAATATTTTAGGTTGTTGGGAGTGCCACAAAAAAGGTAGTCCCATAGCCTGGCTGGCTTTCATACCAGATACGGCCCTTGTGTGCTTCTACGATTTGTTTGGAGATGGCCAGCCCCAATCCAAAGGAGTGTTCCCCTGCGGTGCCTTTTCTCCGGGTGGTGGTAAACATTTGGAATATTTTGTCGTGCATGTTATCCGGAATGCCTATGCCATTGTCTTTTACGGTAATCACCACTTCTCCGGATTTTTCTTCCATCTGTACGAAAATATCGGCGCCGTCGGGACTGAATTTAATAGCGTTGGTAATAAGGTTGCTCATCACCCGCCATATTTTTTCGCGGTTGATGGGTAGCGTTACACGTGGCGCGCCGAGGTGGATGTGTTGTTTTTTATTTTCCGCCTTGAACTGTAATAAGTCCACACAGTAGCGCAGCATATCGTATATATCTGCTTTCTCTTTTTTTAATTCTTCGGAGCGGCTGTGCATCATTAAAAGGTTGTCTACCATTTCCATGGAATGTTCGCCGGAAGTTTTGATGAGGTCCAACATTATCTGGTTATCGGGCGACTGCGCCCCTTCTTCCAGCAGCATGGTGGCGATGGTGGTCATGGCGCCCACCGGGTTACGGAGGTCGTGCGCCACTACTTTCATGATCCTTGTATTGTCTTCCTGGCTTTGTTCCAGGGCCGTGAGCGTCGTTTGCAGGTCATTGTTCTGCTCCATTATTTTTTTGTTGAGCTGGTTGGATACCCGGTATTGCCGGTAGATAAAAATGGCCAGTAATGCGCAGGCAATGCATATACTGATCAACAACCAAATTTTTGACTGCTTATTGTGATTGCTAACGGCCAGCAGCTTATTGGCTTCTTCTATATTGTTATACTTCACATAGTCGCCGATAAAGTTTTTCAGGTTAGCATTTTCTTTTGTGAGGGCGTTTTCGAGCAGCTCCTGGGCGCGGCTGATATTGGCCGGGTTACCGGTACGTTTGGCAGCCGCCAGTATTGGGGTTGCGCCAGATACCATCATAGTGGTATAACCTGATTTTTGAACAACTTCATAGGCCTGATAATAATATTTGAGCGCGCTGTCAGGGGCGCTTTGTTCATAATAGCTGCCGATGCCGGCTAACGCATTTATCTCAAATACTTCGTTGTTCAGTTGCCTGGATTTGTCCAGGCATTCTTTCAGGAGTGGCAACGCCTCCTTGCTGCCCTGGCCAGTCAGGACATCGGCTTGCATTTGCATGATCAAGACTGAAATCCAGTCGAGCTTATACCGGAGGGCAATGGCCCGGGATTTGTCCAGGTAATAGTGAATGCTATCGGTGCTTAGTGAGGGGACGCAGATACAGTAATTAGCGAATAAAATGCTCATAATACTGTCCTGTTTTAACTGGCTCCCCATCGCTATGGCCTGGTGGAAATAAGCCCTGGATTTGAGCGTGTCTACCTGTGCATATACCAAGGCCGTGTTCATGAGCATTTGCACTATATTGGCGGTATCACGCATTCGCTGATAGTTTGCCAGTGCACTACTATATAAGCTTAACGCTTCCCTGATGAGTCCCCGGTAGGAAAACGCAATAGCGATAACATTGTCCGCATCTGTTTCCCCTTTTAAATAATGCATTTGCTGAGACAGGGCTTTGGCTTTAAGTCCAAAATAAAAACAACTATCCACATTTTTAGCCTGGTAAAGTAATCCTACGCGGTTCATCGCATCAATGAGGGCAATGCTGTCTTTAATATAAGGTAGTTGCGCCCGCTCCTTCCACATTTGCGCAGATTGAGCAGTTGCATCGTTTATGATAAAGAAAAATAATAATGCCCATAAAAGGCGGGGGCCTGGTTTGGGTATACTCATATCGGTATATATAGGTACTTACAATTTACACTTTTTTGAGCGATAGTGCTGCACTTTTGTGCGGCGCAATCTATGCCGGCAATGTATCGGCGCTGACGGGTATAACTTTCATAAATAAGTCTTTATCTTGTTTGACTTTTTATGCCATTAATGTAATAGATTTATAGGTGAGATGATGACTGATTACTCCCATTTTGCTGATGAAGAGCTGGTTCAGATGATGGGTAAAGATGATCACAACGCCTTTACCGCTATATATTACCGCTATTGGAAGCGGTTGTACGTGCTGGCATATGATCGCTTACGCTCCCGTGAACTGGCTGAAGACGTGGTACAGGACGTACTTACCGGCCTGTGGCAACGGAGAGGGCATACGATTATCCGGTCTTTACCGGCCTACCTGGCTACCGCCAGCCGCTACGCGGTGTTTACACAACTATCGAAATTGATACCGGTAACGCCGGTGGAAGCCTTGCCCGAAGCAGTGCAGGCCGTAACCGACGATGCGGCCACCATCCATTTCCTGCAACAATCTATGCAGGAGCAGCTGAAACAATTACCCGAAAAATGCCGGATCGTTTTTGAATATAGCCGGGAAAAGGGGATGAGCAATAAAGAAATTGCCGCCGAACTACAGATCTCTGAGAAAGCGGTGGAAAAGCATATCACCAAAGCCTTACAGCGTTTACGCGTACAATTCCGGAACTATTTTCACACCCTGGTACTGTGGTAGCGGAAAAAAATTTTTTTCCGGAGAGGTAGGGTAGGGCATCCATTTTCCTACTCTACTTATATAACACCTTATTAAATCATGACTGTGGATGGAAACTAATGAGCTGGCCATACTATCGGAGAAGTACCTTGCGGGGAAAGCCAGTGAGGAAGAAACGACCCGGTTGTTACAATGGTACAATGCCTACGACGAGGCGGCTTTAACTGTGCATATGGCGGCCGCAGTAGGCGAAACGGAAGCATCGCTGGAACAGCGCATGCAGGCCCGTTTACTGGCGGCAACCCTGCCGCCGGAAAGCCAGCCCCGTTTGCGCCCGGTGTTTTACAAAAGCTGGAGAGTGGCCGCGGCAGTGGTTTTATTACTGGGAGCAGGTATCACCTATTATGTCTCTACCAGTAAACCTAAAAACAGCATGGCTGCCAAAGCTTTGCCTATCGCCCCCGGGGGCGATAAAGCTACGCTCACCCTGTCCGACGGTTCGGTAGTGGACCTGGATACCACAGGCAGCGGATGGGCCACTATACAAGGAAGCAGCAAGGTACAGAAAAGCGGCAAAGGGGAAATTGTTTACCAGCATGGCGGGCCAGCGGCGGAATCTGTCAGCAACAACGTACTACGCACACCCCGGGGTGGACAGTTTAAAATCAAGCTGCCCGATGGTACGGATGCCTGGCTGAATGCTTCCTCTTCTATCAGCTACCCTACGGCGTTTGCCGGTAAGGAAAGGGCGGTGACCGTTACCGGGGAAGTATACTTTGAAGTGGCGGCCAACGCGCATCAGCCCTTTTCGGTAAGGGTCAACAATATGGAAATACTGGTACTGGGTACACATTTTAATGTGAATGCCTACCCGGACGAAAGTACCATGAATACCACTTTGCTGGAAGGCGCAGTGCTGGTAAGAGCCGGCAGCCAGTATAAACAGCTGGACCCCGGTCAGCAAGCCAGGGTGATGCCCGGTAAAGAGGAAATCGCCTTTGTGAAAAAAGCAGATGTGAATAATGTGATGGCCTGGAAGAATGGTTACTTTTCATTCGATGATGCAGATATACCTACCGTAATGCGGCAATTGTCGAGGTGGTATAATATAGAAGTGAGCTATGCCGGCAAAATACCGGAAGAGAAGTTTACAGGGGAGATTGGCAGAAGTCTGACACAGGAACAACTACTGAAAATACTGGCGCAGGCAAAGATTCAGTTTAAAGTGGAAGAGGGGAGAAAGCTTATCATTTATCCATAATCAAAAACCAATCACCAACCATTGCTGATACCACCAATATCAGCCACCATGATGCCAGGCACCACCAACGCCTGCATCGATAGCTATCCTGTCAATTTTCGTGTTATGAACGATAATAGTCCACCGGACAGGGGCTAGTTATGTTCATCCATAAAAAAAACCTGGTGTCAAGATTGGCGTCCGCACCAGGTTTTAGTAATGGTTAACTCATTCAGGAAAACGATTCTACTGCTCAAAAAAGCGGTTAGAAGCATTTTGTCAACCAAAAACCAATCTAAGGTATGAAAATTAATGTTGTTCGCAGCGGGCATCGCAACGACCCGTCTTTCAGCAACGAGTATTCCCATCAACCAGGGAACGATTATGTCACCAAAATCTGGAGAGCAATGAGATTGACCGCCCTCTTTTTAACGGTACTGGCCCTGCACGTTTGTGCCAAGGGATTATCACAAACGGTCAGTGTGTCCTGCAAGGATATGCCTTTACAGCAGGTATTCAGTATTATTAAACAACAAACCGGCTTCGTATTTTTTTATCGCAGTAAAGACCTGTCGGATATCACGCCAGTGTCGGCACAACTGAAAGAAGTACCCCTGAAAGTAGCCCTGGGAAAGCTGCTGCAGGATAAGCCATTGACTTTCGACATGGAAGGCAACACGATTGTTATTTCCCGCAAAACAGTGGCGCCGGAAATAACGGCGGCCGAGCCGGTTCCCCCGCAGGAAGTGGAAGGGAAAATAGTCGACGCCAAAGGGACGCCCGTTCCGGGTGTTTCTGTGCGCGTAAAAGGCAGCAACACGGCTGCTATTACCGATGCTACAGGGCATTTCCGCCTGAAAGAAGTAACCAGGAATGCCACCCTGTTGGTGTCCTGCGTAGGCTTCGAATCACAAACCTTCAGCCTGGGAGGCAGGGTTCAGCTGGAAATAGAACTGAAAGCTAAAGTCGACGATCTCAATCAGTATGTGGTAGTAGGTTATGGTAGCACCAAACGGAAGGACCTGACCGGCTCCGTGGCCTCTGTCAACGTAGAAGAGGTAAAGAACGTTCCTTTCGCCAGCATCGACCAGGCACTGGCCGGTAAAGCCGCTGGTGTACAGGTAGTACAGGCCGACGGCTCCCCTGGTGGTGTGGCTAAAATCCGCATCCGTGGCGGTACTTCCCTGCTGGGCGGTAACGATCCTTTATACATCATCGATGGAGTACAGGTAACGATACAAAACCGGTATCTCCAGAACCAGGCAGAAGTGGTAAACCCGGTAGAAGGCGGTGGTAGCGATGACCGGAATGATGGTGTTTCCGGCTCTTTCTCCCGTGGACTGAACAGCCTCGCCGGTCTCAACATCAACGACATCGAAAGCATCGATATCCTCAAAGACGCTTCTGCCACGGCTATTTACGGTTCCAAGGCGGCCAACGGCGTAGTGATCATCACAACAAAAAAAGGGAAGCTGAATCAGAAGCCTGTGCTGGAAGCCAACTACTACGCAGGCGTAAGTGCTCCCATCAAAGAGAAACTCCTGAACGCCAGCCAGTACCTGAGCCTGATCAGGGAAGCGGCAAAGAACCTGAACGATGCCAAAGCGCAGGCCGGTGAAAATCCGGATCCCAAGGCAACCGCCATCCTCACAGATCCCAGCTTCCTGGGCACTGCCAATACCGACTGGCTCAAGCTGGTATTACGCAATGGCGTTTCTCACAATGCAGATATCTCTGTACGAGGCGGTGGCGCCGGATCCAGGTACTATACCTCTCTCGCCTATACGAAACAGGATGGGGTATTAAAAGGTACTGACTTCTCCCGTATCTCCGGTAAAATAAGCCTGGATAATGAAATTACCCAGCGCTTTAGGATAATTACCAACCTGGATTACGGGTTCACTAAAAATAATATCACCAACGGGATCTATACGCAGGCGCTGTTTGCACCGCCTACCTTACCAGCTTATAATCCTGATGGCAGCATTTACCAGTTCAAGGGATCACAGGTGGGTGCGTACGATTACCAGGGCTTTCAAAACCCGCTGGTATTGCTGGACGGTATCAACCAGGGTAAAACAGCGTCCCTCATAGGGTCGCTGAGTGGCGACTATAATATCCTGAAAGACCTGAAATTCAGAAGTACCCTGTCTGTCAACTATAATAATTATCACCAGCTGAACTATGTGCCCAGTACTGCGGTAATTGCCTCGCCGGATGGCACCAGCAGCTCCAATGGCGGCACCGGTTCACAGGCGCAGACAGAAGACGTGAACCTGTTTTTCGAAAATACCCTTACCTGGGATAAACAGTTTAATAAGAATAACCGCATCAACCTCCTGGGGGGTACTTCCTGGCAGAAATACCGTTTCAACTCTTTTTCCGCGTCAGGACAAGGGTTCCCGGATGATAAATTTCTCAATAATCTTTCTTCAGCCGCTGTTACACTCCCTTCTACGGGCATTTCCGGCCAAAACTCGCTGCTGAGCTTTTATGTGCGCGCCAATTATGCGCTGAAAGAAAAATACCTCTTTACCTTTACCGGTCGCTCTGATGCTTCTTCCAAATTTCCCGAACATAACCGCGTAGGTTATTTCCCTTCGGGTGGTATTGCCTGGCGTATTTCCCAGGAACCTTTTATGGAGCATGTAAACTGGGTAAGTGAATTGAAATTGAGAGCCAGTGCGGGCTACACGGGTACGCAGAACTTCGGCGATAATTTATACTATACCCTGTACACGCCTGGTTCCTATGGCGGCACCAATGCGCTGATCCCTACACAACTGGGAAATAGCCGGCTCAAGTGGGAATCTACATTACAGAAAGACCTGGGGCTGGACTTTGAATTATTTAATTCCCGCCTGCGTGGGGTGATAGGTTATTATGAGAAGCATACCTCAGGGCTGCTGCTGCCTACCACGCTGGCGCCAAGCTCTTCCTATGGCAGTGTGGTGGCCAACATTGCTAATATCACTAACAAGGGCCTGGAAATAGATTTACGGACAGATATCATCAAGCATAAATCTTTCCAGTGGACTGCCGCCATTAACATGTCGGGCAACCGTTCTAAGGTAACGGATATCGATAAGGATTTCTCTGATCCCAATGATATCAATGCTTTTTCCATGGGAAATAGTATTGTACGAAAAAATGAACCACTCGGGCTCTTCTATGGTAAGCAATTCGAAGGTCTCATTCGTACAAAGGAGCAGTTAGATACCTATAAAAAATCATTTCCTTACTATAAGTATTTCACTCCCTACCTGGGCATAGGCGATCCGATGTATAAATTAGACAGCACCGGGTTCCCGGGACAGTATGTGATCGGGCATGCGCAGCCCAAGTTCTTTGGCGGGTTTACCAACACATTTACTTACAAGCACTTTAGCCTCATCACATTGCTCACCTTCTCTTATGGCGGCCAAATGCTGTACCTGGCTGATATCCAGTATAAGAGCTTCCAGGAATACACCAATAAAGGCACGCGCATCCTGGGCAGATGGACGCCGGAAAATCCAAATTCCGACCGCCCCCGGCTGATGCTGGCACAAAATGGATATAATTATAATTCCAGCGCGGAAGTGTTTGATGGCTCTTATCTCAAATTAAAATCCATCACGCTCAGTTACCAGCTACCGGCGAAAGTAGCTGCCAGAATGCATATCCGGGATGCTTCCATGTATATGTCGGCTACCAACCTGTTTACCATCACCAAATATCCGGGACCAGATCCGGAAGTGAGTAACAATCCTTACAGCTTAATTAATGGCAGTAATGATGTGAGCACTTATCCGACCGTGAAGCAATATAACCTGGGTATTCGTTTTGGATTTTAAACTATCAAACAGATTTTATGAAAAGTATCATATATACCATGCTGGGCGGCTTGCTGCTAACAACCGCATCTTGCAAGAAAGAGTTGGGAAAGCTACCGGAAAATGCCAAAGTAGATGGCAACACCATCATCGATCAACGTACGTCTGAAATAGCACTCAACGGCGCCTACTATCGTTTTGCCGCAGTTAACAGCGACAATGTGACCAAATGGATGGAACACGAAGTAACGCCCGGAATCTTTGCCGGTTACCTGGGATATGGATATGGCGCTGACCCCGGAGAAATAAATGATATGGCGAATTCCAGTTTTAACAGCAGTTACTGGACTTCTGCCTATAATATTATCAATGCGGCCAATGGTATCATCAAAGGGGTGACTGCCCTGGATGATAAAGCATTTACGGGCAGCCGCAAAGCGGAAATTCTTGCGGAAGCCAGGTTCCTGCGGGCTTATGCCAACTTTAAATTACTGAGTTTTTACGGGCAATGGTTCAACCTTGGCAGTCCCTATGGCTTGTTGCTGCGCGATGAATTTGTGACGGTGGACAAAATTTCCAAAGCACGCAGCGCTGTGAAAGACAGCTACACGGCTATCCTGACTGATGTGGATGACGCCATTACGCACGGTCCGGACGACAGACCGAATTTCTACGCTACCCGCTGGGCAGCCATGGCATTGAAAATGCGGGTGCTGATGAGCCATGCGCAACCAGAGGATTATCCTAATGTAATTGCATTGGCCGACAGCATCATCAACAAGAATAAATACTCCCTGGAACCTATGACCAAGGATATCTTTTTAACCAAAGGATTAGGTAGCAGCGAAGTAATACTGGGAGTGAAACCTCAGCAAAACCAGGAAAGCTTTTACTATACTTTAAGTAATCAATACTGGCCGGGCGCTTCCGGATTGTATGTTGCCAAAACGGCATTAAAAGACCTGTTGAACGGCGATCCGAGACAGCCCTGGATGGTAGGTACGGCCAATCGCTATTCACCCGGCACCTTTTTCTTTACTAAATACAAACAGCAGGGATCCACTACCACCGTGGTATCAGAAACAGCCTATGCGTTCCGCTTAACAGAAGTATACCTGTTAAAAGCAGAAGCGCTGGTACGCTCCGGAGGTAGTGCCGCCGCCGTACGTACTATCCTGAAAACGGTGATGGGACATGCTGGTGTTACCGACTTTACGGCGATTGATAACGCCAGCGACACGAACGAATTGCTGAAGCAGATTTACCTGGAAATTTCCCGTAACCTGGTCGGAGAAGATGGCCAGGAATGGATCGCCTTACTTCGCCTGCCGGTAGCATTAACTAAACAATTGCGTCCTACGCTTACCGATCAGATCCGGTATATCATGCCTATTCCACATGAAGAATTCCTGTATAACCCAGCCATTGGCGACCAAAACCCTGGCTACCAAAAATAAGTACTGACTTTAAATTTTATTTATGAAGATGCATTCCAATCAACTACTCATGGGACTGACGCTGCTGGCAGCCTGCACCCAGCCTAAACCCAGGGCCAGCATCACCGCTGATATAACGGGATTGAAAGATTCGGTGGTGTATATATCCGTACCCGTAGCCGATTCCAGTAAAACTGATACCGTACCGGCAAAGGACGGCCACTTTACCTGGACCGGCGATATCGTAGAGCCCCAGAAAATATACATCGGTACCCATACCCGTTATATAGAGCTGTTCATGGAAAATGCTGCGGTACAGGTAAAAGGGAACATCGATTCGGTGGACCAGCTGAAGATCACCGGCTCTGCTACCCAAACGGCCTATGAAGCCTACCAGAAATCTATTGAAGACATTACCAGCCAGGAAAATGGTTTGTATGGAAAATACCAGGAAGTAAAAGGCAACGATACAGCCTTGGCGGCCCTGGAAGCTAAGCTGGAAGTGCTGCGGGAGCAAAGACATGATCGGACTAAGGCTTACATCATTGCCCATCCCGGAAGCCCCGTAAGCGTAAGCATGATTGCAGATATGGCGGTTATCGGGGAATATGCGCCCTTAGATAGCCTGTATCGTAAGCTTACACCGGAAGCGCAACAAACAGCAGCAGGTAAGAGACTGGCCAGCCGATTAGCTGTGCTGAAGAGAAGCGCGATTGGCCAGCCCTTGATCGACTTTACCCAGGCCGATGTAAATGGTAAACCGGTACGCCTGTCCGATTACAAGGGTAAATATGTGCTGCTCGATTTCTGGGCCAGCTGGTGCGGTCCTTGCCGCGCGGAAAACCCGAACGTACTGAAAGCCTACAACCAGTTCAAAGATAAAAACTTCACCGTTGTGGGCGTATCGCTCGATGATAAAGCCGACAAGTGGAAAGAGGCCATTGAAAAAGATGGTATGCCCTGGATGCAGGTATCCGACCTGAAAGGCTTCCGCAATGAAGTGGCCCAGCAATACGGCATACAGGCCATTCCTTTTTCTTTCCTGATAGATCCACAGGGAATCATCATTGCCAAAGAACTGAGAGGCGCTGCTTTACACGCCAGGCTCGCAGAAATCCTGAAATAGTATACCCACAAAAAACAATATCATGAAATACATTTTCACCGCGCTCCCCCTGGTATTACTTTACTTACAGGGACAGGCGCAGGAACAACAGCCTTTCACACTGAAAGGCAATATCAAAGGACTACCAAACCGGTATGTATATTTAAGTTACGCCACCGGTGGTATGTCGTACAAAACGGATAGTGCCCTTTCCAAAGACGGTAAATTCACTTTCACTGGTAAGCTGGTGCAACCAGTAGAAGGACGGATGTACCTCGACAAAAAAGCAGCCATGTATGGCGAAGGGGATATGACCAATTTCTTTATGGAGTCCACCACCATGCAGTTAACGTCCACCAGCGGAAAATTAAAAGGCGCTAAGTTAACCGGCTCCAAAACTCAGCTGGAGCAGGATAAGCTGAATGCGTTGCACGCGCCGGTAATGGCTAAGCTCAAGCCCTTATCCGACGCTTACAATAAAGGCAACAAAGAGTATAGTGCCGGTATGCGCGGCAAAAAATCTGAAGAGGCCCTGAAGCCGCTGAAGGAGGAGCTGGACGCGATAAAAGAAAAAATGGAACCCTACTACGAGGAGATGGAAAAGATCGATAAATCTTTTATCGATCAGTACCCCGATTCGTATGTATCTGCGCAAATTCTCCGTTACCGCGTGAGTAGTATGCCGCTGCAGGAAGGCGAAGCCGCTTACGCTAAAATGTCGCCTGCTATGCAACAGAGTATGCATGGTCTCGAGATTCGCAAAGAGCTGGATGGCCTGAAGGCCGGCTCTCCCGGCAGTAGTGCTCATGCATTCACCAAAACAGACATAGAAGGGAAAACGCTCAGCCTGGCCGATTTTAAAGGTAAATACGTGATGCTGGATTTCTGGGCCAGCTGGTGCGGTCCCTGTCGTAAAGGTAATCCTCATCTGAAAGAGCTGTATGCAAAATACCAATCCAAAGGTTTTGAAATCATTGGCATTTCTGATGATGACAGTAACCATGAAGCCTGGAAAAAGGCCGTGAACCAGGATGGCATTGGCATCTGGCGTCATGTACTCCGTGGGCTCGACTGGTCCAAGCGCGAAAAGAACCTGCCTAATCCCGAAGATGTGAGCGATTACTATGGCATTCATTCCCTGCCCACCAAAATCCTGATCGATCCCAACGGGGTGATCATTGGCCGCTACGGCGGTGGGGGCGAAGACGACGAAGCGATGAATAAAAAGCTGAAAGAAATATTCGGCGCATAAGTGGATAGATAGATGATGACCATCATCCCCGTGGTGACTTCACCACGGGGATTTTTTTATATATCATGGCTGTTTTTTGCAGAAAATAGTATGTTTGCGGGATCAATAACGTTAACCCATATCCGACATGGCATATACTATTCCCAAAAAGGACGTCATCCGATACGGCCCGGAAGCTTTAAAAACATTCCATCTTACTATTTACGAATGGATCGATAATCTGCATTTCGTCATGGACCCGAGGCAGTTCCTGGAAAATGCGGAAGAATATATTGCCATGGCTAAAGAGCGTTTTCTCCAGGCCAGCTGGGAGGGCGACGGCGACATTGGGTTGATCTGGATACCACCTTTTATGCTGCAACAATACGCTAACCAGGATGCAGCATGCGGGGTAGTGGTATGGCATGTAAAACAGGTGGAAGATGGTATCTCCTGGTTATTATCTCCCATAAAACTTCCTTTTGAATAAGGCAGCTATTATTTTTGAACCTACTGTAGCAAAAGATATTTATGGCTTTTCAGGAAATACAACTACCCGTTCAATATGAGTTCGGACATGCTACCCTGAAAGTAAGGGGATGTGCTATACACAAAGATTTTATCCTCCTCTGTTTTAAAGACAGTCCAATGCTGGCCAGAACCAACCCTCACCTGCAACTGGAATGGATAAAAGATCTGGGCGTGGATGCCGGCGGGTATGTATCGCCCCGCGTCGATATCAGTCCGGATGGAAAATTATTCAGCATCACCCAGGTTGACAGGCTACGAATCTTTGATGAAAACGGTGAGCAGCAATTTCATTTTGAACACCCGGCCTGGGAGGCTTTCAATGGTGCCAACTGCTTTTTTACGCCCGACAATCAGCGCCTGTTGTTGCTGTTTCCCGGAACGGATTGCGATCACCTATCGGTGTTAGATCTTAACTCCCGGGAGATTGAAATGACCACGCCCGTAACCGATCATCAATATTGTGCTTATACGCTTAGCGCTGTACCCGGCAGCGATAAAATTATGCTGGAAGCGGCGGCGGGGCAGGATGACTGCCGGTTGTCGCTGGTAACGCTGTCGGAGGATAGCCTCACGATCGAAGGCATTACGGAATGCCAGGACCGGGTAATGGGCACGTTTGCACCTGATGGAAATGCCTTTGTCACCGGGCCGCATTATGAGGAAGGTATCGAGGTTTTTTCTTTCCCGGGGTTAGTCAAGCTCAATGACATTTCCCAGGAGGATATTTTCCGGGACCGGAATGAATACGTATCGGAGGAACCAGACAGCTTGAACTATTATGTGTTTTTCCTGGACCAGCAGCACCTAATCGCACTAACCCGCTTTGGCCGTCTCTTGCTGATCAACCGGAGCTCCGGCGACTGCATCGGGGAGCTGTGCCCGGAACATTTCAGCATGACGGGCTACGATGAGGGAGGAGACCCTACCACAGATCCCGGCAAGATGGTCGATTACAGCAACGACTTGGGGGATGTGCGGTTGGCAGCGCCCAACCGTTTACTGATCCACCATAAAACCGGCCGCCTGTATATGTATTCCCTGGCGCCGGTGTTAACCTGGCTACAAACGCAGTAATGTCCGCCGGTGGCGGCTTTTGTATAAGGGCTGTAGATGTCTGCCTGTTTTTTTGTAGATCATATGTAGATGCCCGAAATTAGCAGGATAAACAGATTCGCTGTAGTTTTGAGCCACTTTATTAGCCATAACCCAATAACCCGGTAGCTAATAAATATTAATCTTTTAATCATATAAATAACGATAAAGCCTAAATATTAATCATGTACATTGTTTACGAAGTCCGTACCCAGGAACACAAAACCGTAGCACACCCTGAAGTAACCTGTCCCCTTTGTCAGCAGCAAGGCGGTGTACATATCGCCATCCGCCAGCGATACATATGGTGGTTTGGTCCTATGTGTCCGACCCCCAAATTTGGCATTGCCTGGTGCGAACGTTGCGACCAGAAGATCCCTAATGTAAAATGGAGCAAGCCCCTGGAACAGGCGTACCGGAATGATAAATCATCCGTGAAAACGCCCCTGCGTTTGTGGAGAGGGATGCTGGTCATCGGTGGATTGTTTGCCACCTTAAGCGTAGTAGCGATGGTAAAAACGAAAATGCGTGCTGTAGATACGAGCGCACAAACCGAATACTTTGCGCATCCGCAGGTAGGGGATATCTACTATGCCCATACCGGTGGGGAGCTGAAAGTGGAGGGCAACAGTGCCAGCTCCGTTAACCAGGTATATGCCCTGTTTAAAGTAGTGAAGGTAGATGGCGACAGCGTATTTGTAGTACAAGGTAATGGAAGTCGCGTAAGTACCGCAGGTAACATCATCAATGAATACACGTCCGGCTTTTGGGACGGCATTGAAAAAGAAACGACGGCTTATTCTGCAACTCCTGTTATTATTTCGCATCAGAGTATGACCCAGTACCGGTTTTTTACGCCGCTGCCAAGGCTGAAAGATGCCACGCCCGGGGGAATTACGCAGATTAAACGTCCCGGGAAATAATGTCTATCTACAAAACTCATTGTCATGGAACAGGAAAACCCTTCGGAAAAGAAAATAAAATGGACTAATCCTCACCGGGATAGTGACTACGAATATGTAAACCGCTCTTCTAAGAGTCCCTGGCCCGGCAGCATTATGTTTACCGCATTCGGACTGGGAGCCATTTACCTGGGCTGGAACAGGTACAACGAGTTGCTAGTATGGCAAACCAGCGGCACTACCATCCGCATGCGCTCCCTGGAAAAGCTCTGCTACGACCTGGCCGGGATCTGGCTGTTCCCATTAATACTGGTACTGTTTGGCCTGTTCTTCCTGACAGCAGCGGTCCTCAATTTTCGCCGGATTCAAAAATTAAAGAAATCGTAAGATGGTCATTAGAAACGTAACAGAAAAAGAACCGGTTAACCAGGTAAAGGTAACCATCCCCCCGTGCCAGAAATGCAAGGGCACAGAGGGTACCCTCTATATCGACTATTTCATCAGTTACCAGAAAATACTGGGTATCAATATCCTGTCCTCGCATAGTAAGAAAGCGACGGTGCATTGCGATGCCTGTGGCTACTATGTCAAGCGGGGGGCCTGGTCGCCCGGGCTGAAAGCCCTGGAGCAATCGGAGCTGGCAAAAGTAAAGATCTCATTTTGGAAACGATATGGAGGCTGGATATTGATACTCCTGGTCATAGTGGCCATTGACGCCTATTACAGGATTAAAGCTCATTTTCATTAAAACTATATTTTCTATGGATAGTAAGTCAATCGTTATTCAGAGAATAGAGAAGAAGTTGGCTGCTTCGAAAAGGACCATTAAAGTATGGGTACCGGTATGCCTGGTAGCCGGGCTGGCATTTGGCATCTGGGGGTATCAGCAAATGACGGCGTCCGGCCCCAGCTGGATATTCGGCGTGGGCGTTGCACTGATCGTCATCGCCATGGCTTTGCTGTACGATGGTCTGACAAACCGGAAAGATAAATTCTTGCTGGAATACGCGAAAAATCAACCTGCTAAGATCGTATGGATCTACCACCACATATTGCGAATGAACGGCGTACCGCAGGAAAGCATGATGATAGGAGATGACGAAGGCAACATCTTTAAGATGCCCATCGTCCGGAAACGGGGGCAGGAAGATGAGTTGATGAACGCATTGGTGAATACCTTTCCGCAGGCAGTGATAGGATTTTCGCACGACTTGAAAAAATTGTATGCCCGCAACCCTAAACAATTCAGGGAACAGGTAATGCAACAGCAGTAAAAACAGACAGGGGTTTCACTAAGTATAAAAGCCTTCCAATGATGACATTGGGGGGCTTTTTTTTGTCGGATTTATACAAACGCCCGTTTGTTGTGCCCCGTATTTTTGATGCATGAAATTCATTACACAATTATTCATCGGCAGCTGTATTGTAGTCACCCTGCATGCCTGCCATACAGTGAAGCAAACAAACCATACAAACATGGAACAAAGGATCAGTGTATTAACACTAGGTGCAGATGATTTATCTGTTATGCGGGCGTTTTATGAAGATAAGCTGGGCTGGAAGCCTGTAGCGCAAAACAAGGATATCGTCTTTTACCAGATGAACGGTTTCCTGTTTAGCTTGGCGAAGCGGCCTTTCCTGGCCGATTTTGTGGGCGTTTCACCAGAGGGCAGCGGTTTTCGTGCAGTGATAACCGGGTATAATGTAGCGTCGGAAGCAGAAGTGAGAGAGATATACGATCGCCTCAAAACCAAAGGGGTAAAGATCATAAAAGGCCCCACCGTTCCTTACTTTGGGGGATTATTTTTTTACTTCCAGGATGTAGAGGGCAATTTGCTGGAAGTAGCTTATAATCCGTTAATTCTGCTCAACGGTTGTCGGGACGCGGTGGGACATAAGTCGATTGAGCATCTTTGATCGCTCAAATCGCCGTCACCCTCAATACCACACTGGTTCTGCGCGCACTCACCTCAGGATTGAAACCAATGTTCATCAGGAAGTCACCGGAGTAGGTCTTCGTACTATCGATCGTAGATTTCGTACCCGGGTATACATTGATCTCTTCTATTTTATACTGCTTGTCCGGCGCCAGCCCTTTCATTTTGATGGGGAGGCCAATGGTGGTGGTATAGGTACTGGCCACGTAATAGTTGAATACAATGGCTTCGTCTTGGTGGCTGTTCACGTAAGCCATCGACGTCACTTTCTCCTTATACGGATCTTGCAGGCGGTATTGTTCGCCGTGCCAGATAATATCTTTAATGCTGTTGTAACATGTCACCGCTTGTTGCGCAAAGAGCAGGTCTTGTGGTGCCAGCTCATTGACCCGTACATCAAATCCCAGTTTACCCATCATGGCTACGTCTGTCCTGAATTTGATTGGTTGTTTACCCATATCGGTTACGTGGTTGTCGAGCGCGATGGCGGGGAAATAGTAGGAATATTCCCACTGGATAAAGATCCGGTCAAAGGCGTTGGTGTTATCGCTGGGCCAGAATTCCGTGAAGTATTGCAGGGCGCCGTAGTCTACCCGGGAGCCGCCGCCGGCGCATAGCATCATGGGGGTGAGCGGATGTTTACGGCGTAGTCTTTCCAGGATGTTGTACCATCCTTGTACGTAGGCTACATAAAAATGATCCTGGTTATCGAGGTAGGGGGAGTGGGCGTTATAGATGAGGGAATTGCAGTCCCATTTAATAAACGCCAGTCCGGGTATTTCGTTGAAAAGCCCGTCCACTGTGTTGAAGATGAAATCCTGTACGGCGGGATTGGCCAGGTCCAGCACCAGCTGGTTGCGCATGTAGTATTCCTTTCTGCCTGGTTCCCGCACTACCCAGTCGGGGTGTTTTTCATACAGTTCGCTGCGGGGATTAACCATCTCCGGTTCTATCCAGATACCGAATTTTACGCCGTTGGCGGTAGCGTTGCGGGCCAGGGATACTAACCCGTTGGGCAGCTTTTGTTTGTTGGGCTGCCAGTCGCCCAGGCCGCCGTTGGCGTTGTTCCGGGGATATTTATTCCCAAACCAGCCGTCATCGAGGAGGAATACATCGACGCCTAATTTTTTAGTGTCCTGGATCAGGGCGTTGAGTTTAGCATCGTCGAAATCGAAGTAGGTAGTTTCCCAGTTGTTGAGCAGCGTGGATCTTTCTCCTTTGCCATCGGCCAACTGGTAGTTGCGCGCCCAACGCTGCAGGTGCTGGCTGGCGGCGCCTTTGCCCTGGTTGCTGTAGGTAAATATAAATTTCGGCGTTACAAAGGGAGTTCCCGGCGCGAGGATATAGTTGGACGCGAAGTTGTTGATGCCGGCGGTCACCCGCAGGTAGTATTCATCAAAGGTTTCGAAGTCTATCCTGAAATTACCGGTCCAGGCGAGGGTGCCTGCTATTACTTCGCCGGCATCTTCTGTAGCTGGTTGGTTGAGCGATACCATAAAGGAAGAAGATTGCAGGAGGTTGGTCCTTGTGCCTAGTTTGGCGTCCAGGGTTTTGATGCCATGCGTTAACGGTTCTTCTTCGGAAGCCATTTCCCGACCCCAGCCACTATGGTGACTCTTCAGGTAAAAGTTTTTGCCGGGCAATGTCAGGCTGGCGGAGGCGTATTTGTTCAGAACAATGTTACCCTTTTCACGGTGCGAAATGGCTGTCCACTGTTCTATAACATCTTCCTGGTAATAAGATTGGTAGTACAGGGCTACCTGCAAATGATACCGGCTGTCTTCCAGGTGGATGGTAGTCAGTGTGCGATTGTCATCGATCTTTTGAACAGTGTGGGAAACATAATGCAGCACGACCGATTTGTCGCCATTGGCATGGGTAACGGATAATGCCGGTTCCAGCAGTGTCAATGAACCCGCACTGGTATAAGCTTCCCTTTTGTTGTAAAGATCGTCGTTACCTGGCTTGAATTTATCCAGTCCACGGATTTGCTGGTAGTCGCCTGTATGTGATAACCGGGGGCCAAAATGCGTAAATATAAGTGCACTATCGGCATCGGTTTCCAGTATTAATGCAGTGCGATTGGTTTCAATGTTAATCATCGTTTGTGCAATGGCAGTGCTTTTTGAAAGGAGGATACCAACGGATAGTAAAAGAGCGAGTCTTGTATTCATGACGAGGACAAATATCTTGATAATGTATTTGAAGATTTGGGAGATAAATTTAAAAGAAATATTGTCGATTGTGTATTTATTTACAAGACTGATAAAGACATCTGGCCGGATGTCCCCCTTATAATGTCTTTTCTGCACCCTGTATGTCAACAGAAAGCCGCTTAACTTTGTTAGTATATTGTATCACCCACTAACAAATACAGTTATGAATAACCAGGATTTTACCACTACCATCGTAGTAAACAGCACGCCCGAAGCCGCCTACCAGGCCATCAACAATGTACGGGGATGGTGGTTGGGACAAATAGAAGGACCGACCGATCAACTCAACGATGAGTTCAGCTATCGCAATCATGGTATCCACTACAGCAAGCATCGCATCACGGAATTGTTACCAGGTAAAAAGGTAGCGTGGCTGACCACAGATAGCTCCCTGGAATTTGTGGAAGATAAAAACGAGTGGACCGGCACCAGCATTACTTTCGATATTGCAGGTGCAGGTAACCAAACGGAAATACGTTTTACGCATCACGGGCTCGTACCCAGCTGCCCATGCTTCGGCGCATGCTCCGGTGGTTGGACGCATTTTATCAACGGCAGCCTGCAAAGTTTTATTGACACGGGCAAAGGAAAGCCCATGTAATAGCAAAAAGGAAAGACGCCAGGAAGATGTATATCGCCTGGCGTCTTTCCTTTCTTATTTTCCGTTTGAAAATTATCCTTTCAATATCTTCGCTTTTTCTGCATCAAATTCCGCGGCAGATAAAATCCCCGCATCCAACAATTCTTTCAGGTCCAGCAAAGCCTGCTTCTTATCAGTAATGCTACTGCCACCTGCGGCAGCCGGTACTGGTGCTGTGTTTGGTACTGCTTTGGCTGATGTAGAATTATAACTGAGCAGCAGGGCGGCAATTTCATTATAACCTTTTATAGCAGCGTAATCAATGGCTTTTTGTTCTTTGGTATTTACCACAGATACGTCGGCGCCCTGTTCCAGCAGGTATTTGACAATATCTTTTTTCCCACCGGAGGCGGCGTAGTGAAGTGGTGTATTGCCCGATTCATCTTGTATATTGATGTTGGCGCCTTTTTCCAGCAGCAGTTTTACCATGCTCAGGTGGCCATTTTTGGCTGCCACATGTAAGAGGCTTTCACCGCCGTAACTATACGTGTGATGCAGGCTGAAAGCACTGTCCATCGATAGGTTGGAAGCACTTTCCACCCAGTCGAGGTAGCTGTTCATACTGGCTGTATCGGCCGATAGTGGCTGGCTGAAATTAACATCTATGCCTTTGTCGAGGAACAGGCTTACTATTTCCTTTTGGTTATTGGCACATGCATACCAGATGGGCGACAGTCCGTTCTTAGAGGTAATAAATATATCTGCGCCATGCTCTACCAGCAACTGTGTAAGGGCGCGGTTGGTATCATAGCAGGCAATCAGCAGGGGCGATTCGCCCGCATGATTGATATGATTTACGGCGGCATGATTGTCGAGCAGGCAGGTAACCATCACCGGGTTCTTAGCGCGAACCGCCACTATCAGCGGACTATCACCAGCTTTGTTGGTGGTGTTTACATTGGCGCCATGGTTAATCAGCGTTTGTACAATTTCTTTGTTACGCCAGGCGGCAGCAATCAGTAAAGGGGTTTCGGCCTGGTTGTTTTCCAGGTCTACATCCACGCCCTTTTCCAGTAAAGCATCCACTAATTCTTTTTGTCCGGTTTTGGCGGTAAGATGCAAGAGGCTATTCCCCTGCAAATCGTTGATGTTGGTCCGGGCGCCTTTTTCCAGCAGGTAAAGGGCCGCCTGTTTTTGTTTTTGCAAACAGGCAAAGTAGAAGGGCGTTTCCCCGTTATGATCTTCATAATCCAGGTCGGCACCGGCTTCCAGCAACAGCTTTACCATGTCCAGGTAGCCATGATGCGCAGTATAGTGAAGGGCTGTCCTGCCTTTTTCATCCGTGTAGGCAACATCTACTTCGTTGTTGGCCAGTAGTATCTCTGCTATCTTACGTTTGCCGCTTTCACAGGCAATAATAAATGACATGGACATAGTGTTATGCTTTATGTTTTAAGAGTAACTCCACTGCTTTGGCTTTCAGGTTATCCTGTGCGGCCAGGTCCATGGGAAGTTGATCAAGGTCGTTGGTAATATTGGGATCGGCGCCCTGCTCCAGTAATATTTTCACTTTCCGGTACAGCTGTTTGGCAGCTTCCTGGTCGTAGTTAACGTTATATGCGCAAACTTTATGCAGCAGCGTATTGCCCTGGTTATCCCGGCGATCGAGGGTTACGGTGCCGGCATCCAGTACCGCTTGCAGGGTGTCGGCCGGCTGTTCGGTGATCCAGTCCAGCGCCGCTTTGTCGGCGCCATAATAAGTAGATGTTTGATAAATATCAGCGCCATCCTGCAGCAATGCCTTCAGGAGTTCAACTTCCGACTCGCTTCCGCGGCGGCGCATGCGTACGGCGCCACCAAGAACGGTTTCCCCGTTTTTATTGACAATATCAAAATCAGGCGATGCATAGGCGGTCAGCTTACGATAGAGTTTCGTGTCACATACCTGGTGAACGATAGCGGCATAAAACACGGTTTCCCCGTCTTTGCCTGGTTGGTTGGGATCCGCACCATGTTGCAGCAACAGGTCAATATACTTCTCTTTCCTTTTCCCTACTGCCAGGTGCAGCGGCGTTTCCCGCACAATGTTGCCGGCATTGGGATCCAGGCCTTCCTGTATAAGATATTCCAGGTAGACTATGCCCGTATCTTCTTTAATACCAAATTCCTGTACGATTTTATAGAGATAATTTTCCTCGTAGTTGTTTTTGTACTGAAGATTACAACCCGCATCTACCAACGCTTTAATCACTTCTATCGGGGCAGAGAGATTGAACGCCAGTTCCAGCAGGGTTTTATCCTGTACGGCATCGTTGATATTATCCAGCCTGGAGAGAAAGGAAGACAGGAAGCTGAGTTCCTCAGGACTGTTGCCCAGGTAGCGGAACAGGCTTTCAAATACGCTGCCATCCAGCTTTTCATATTCGTATACATCGGTTTCAATGATGCGGTCTTTGATCATGGCATCGATAATGTCGAACGCTTTTAACCGGAACAAGGTATCCAGTATTTGTCTTTTGTCGTGAGCCAGGTCTTTCGGTAATTTCTCTCCGTCGGCTAGTTTTTGACGGACTTCTGCTACATTACCTCTTCTTAGCGCATCGATCAGCGCATTTGTTTCGTGCATAGTTTCCTGATTTTTTCGGGTCAATTTTTCTGTTTGAGATATGGATCTCCTGAAAGCATCTGCCTGAGTTAACAATAACAAACTTTGGCGGGCATAGCAGTCAATAGGATCAAACTTCCGATATTTCTCCCGAAAATTCAAGAAACCGTCAAAAAAAACGTATATCCGGATGAAAGCAGGCCTGTTTTCTCCGGAAAATAACAAGAAGATCATACACGGTTCTCTGGCTTAGGGAATGGTATCTGTATGGCTGTTATAGATAATTTTCCCGTTGCGGATCGTATACACTACGTCTGCAAAATGGCGAACGTCGTCGTGCGGATCGGCCTGTAATATGACAAGGTCGCCATCCATGCCCTTGGCAATACAGCCGCTATGTGCTTCCTGGCCAAATCTGCGTGCAGGCGCTATCGTTAGCGAGGCCAAAATCTGGTCAAAGTTCAGCCCGGCTGCTGCCAACAACATAAATTCTTCCGTGGTGCTATAGTCGGAGATATAGCCCACATCGGTGCCAAAGAGGATTTCGCCTCCTGCGGCAGCATAAGCCCGGAGCTGTTGGAGGGCGGTTGTTACCAGCGGATTATCCTGCCAGGGAATATGCTTTTTCTCCAGTTCCCATTTGTATAATTTAAGGGTCGGGATGAGGGCAATTTTATGCCGGAGCAGCAGTGCCACTTCTTCTTTATTCCAGTTGCGATAGCCATCGGGCGATACATGCGCCAGGATGTCTACGCCGCCGGCAATGGCAATAGTCAGGCCCGTATCTGCAGTGGGATGGGCAAAAACCGGCTTATGATACCGGTGGGCGGTGCGACTGGCGGCCTGTAATATGTCTACCGGCATCGGTACTACGCCATGTCCATCGGGAGACGCCGACCACAACTTGATACCATCGGCGCCGGCTTGTATCTGCTGCATCACAAACGCTTCCGCTTCTGCCGGGGTATTGATTTCCGGGAGCTTCAATGGTTGTATATAAAAAGGGCTTCCATGCGGAGGCACAAAAGGTACGCCTACCGTGAGTATCGCCGGACCCTTTACTTCCCCTGACGCGACCCTGGCCTTCAACGCCAGCAGGTTAGGATAGTCCAGGGCAGCCAGGTCAAATACATGGGTAAAACCATGACTGTTAATCATGTTATTCATATGCCGGGTTAACTCTGCCGCAGGCGCGTTGGCGGCATTGGCCCACTCAGGAGCAATAAAATGCACATGGCTGTTCCAGAATCCCGCCATCATCACTAATCCCTTGCAGTCCAGCACTTCCGCGAGTGCGGGTATCTTTACCGTTTTACTGTTTCCTATGGCCGTTATTTTCCCATCGGTAATGACCACGGTACTGTTTTCCACCGGTGTTTTTCGGGGAGAAGTGTAGATACGTGCGCCGGTCAGTGCCAGGCACGAATGAACGGGCGTTTGGGCATAACCGGCGCGACAAAGCAAGGATAGTAACAGCAGCAGATATGTTTTCATGATGCGGGTATTTCTACTATGAAAATAACGATTAATACAGGCATATCATCAAACTGGTACGAACCGGAGTGCTGGTGTGATGAAAAGCGCTTTTTTTGTAATAATGCACAGAAAGCCGGATATTACCATACCTGAAACATTGTTTATGAACGCAACCAAACAAATCGCCAAACATTTCCGGGATGTTCACCTGGGAGGAAACTGGACCAGCGTTAACCTGAAAGATACCCTGGCCGGTATCAGCCGGGAGCAGGCCACCACTCAAATCGATGATCTCAACACTATTGCCGTATTGGTATTCCACATTAATTACTACGTGGGGGTTATTACCAGGGTATTACAGGGCGGTCCGCTGGAAGGCAATGATAAACTGAGCTTCAGCGTACCGCCGATATCTTCGGAAGAAGCGTGGCAGGCGCTGGTAAACAAAACAATTACAGAAGCAGAAGCAATGACCGTGCTGATCGAAAAACTCGATGATGCTACCTTACAGGAAAACTTCACGGATCCTAAATATGGCACCTATTTCAGGAATTTACTGGGGGTAACGGAGCATACACACTATCACCTGGGGCAGATCGCTATCCTGAAAAAGATCATCCGTAGCAGAGCGATGTCCTCATGATAGGTTGATTTTACGTATATTTATGGTGGGAATACACAATTGTATCAAAACCAGGTATACATGAATCCTCCGGATCACCTTCCAATGATAAAGGGCGAAATTGCCGATTACTATTATGATCCATCCGGCATTTTATATTCCTATTCCAAAGGTATCCGCAGAACAGTAGAAAATATTTCCGGTAATATCGCACTGGTAAAGCAGGTGACGGGTAATAAGAAGGTGCCGTTGCTGATATATCTTACCAATTCTCCTGTTCCTGATAAGGCCACCCGCGAATTTTCCACTGCGCAATTACCACACGTATATACCGCTATGGCCATGGTGTCTAAGCCTGGCCTGTCGCAGCTGATCATGCGTATCCTGTTTAAATTAAAGACGCCTCCTATTCCCATGAAATCATTCACCAGGGATACGGAAGCAAGAGAATGGCTATTGCAGTTTGTTTAATGGGCAAACAAGTACCTGTCGTCAGATACACTTTAACTGTTGCATATGAACTGGAGTCTGATTTTCAAATTATCGCTCTTTGGCCTGGCCATGGCGCTGGGCACCGTTTATTTTATCCCTTCCAATGTAGAACCATTCTGCTGGGTGGTTATTTTTATTATCTGCGCTTATTTCATCGCAAAGTATTGCACCGCAAGGTTTTTTCAGCATGGATTTATGGTGAGCATTTTTAACTGTGTATGGATTACAGCTATACATATACTGCTGTTTAAAACCTACCTCTCATGGCATCCGAAAGAAGCCGAAATGATGACACATATGCCGTTGCCGGATAGTCCCCGGTTAATGATGCTCCTGACGGGGCCGGTGATTGGCGTTATCACCGGCCTGGTGCAGGGATTGTTTGCCTATGTGGCATCGAAGTCAATAGAGCGCTAGGATAATCCATGGTAGGTTAAATGCGGGTACGCAAATACTATGCATTTGGGAGAAATATCTTTACCCTGAAGATATTTGTTAATCCAAAAAATCTCAAATGACAGTACAGACAATTAATACCCTGAAAGGGATAGCTACGCCCGTAGCTAATGAAGTGTACCAGGTTTTAGGCTATTCCGCGCAAGGCGATGGGGGCGGCGGTGAATTTTACTGGGATAGTAATGATACTACTTCTGCAGAAAATGGCGGTACCATTTTTATTGCGTCAACAGGCCGTTGGAAAAGGTTGTACAGCGGCGAGTTAAATGTGAGATGGTTCGGCGCGAAGGGCGATAATGCAGCCGATGATTTTGATGCCATCAATAACTGTATCCAGTATGCCAGGCAGGTATTTATAGCAGGTGGCAAGTTACTATTCCCCAGAGGTATTTACCGTATTTCCCAGACATTGAACATCACAGGGGCCTCGTATTGGCAGATTATCGGGGAAGGCGCTACCCTTTCGCCTACCAGCGCAATTACTGCCATTAACCTGGAAGGTCATACCTTGCATTACACTGGTTTGAACATCAGTTTCGAGGCATTAACTTATAACCAGATCAATGAAAATTGCGTAGCAATCTGGTTGCATAAGAACGGCACCACTGCGAATAACCAGGTAAATAATTCCATCTTTGAATATTTTGCTATCATAGGTGCACATACCGGCATTAAATCAGTGCCCAACACGGGTTTGGTATGGCAGCTCGATTTCAAATCCATTTTCTTTGACATTTATGAAGGAGTATCTGATATCCAGGGCATAGGTTTCGACATTGCCAGCGGCTTTAACCAGGGAGGCAGCACTACCATCCGTATTTCAAAATGCAGCATCCAAAGCTTTATTGTTAACAGGTTAGACAAGAACGGAAATCCCATTTATCCCAAAGGGGTTGGGTACCGGGGCTACAGGATTTACTATAGCTCAGATGTGTATATCGTAGATTCCTCCTATGATGGCTATTTGGGCACTACGATACAATTGAACCAGAACGGCCAGATTATGGATATTTTCTCCAAGAACTTCCATATAGATGGGTTTCACTGTGAAGCATTGACCAATACCTTGAATGCCAATAACGTCCTCGCGCCATTCCGGATAAACAGTACCGGCTTTGTAGATATTAAAAATGTGGTGATTCTTGATTCGCTCATGAACTGTGGTGGCCCCACTGCGGCGGGCGCGTGGTTCCTGTTTTTCGGCAGCGGTGTTGTCAATTTTGGTACGTATAATAATAATCAGATTAATACAACCGACAACACTCCCATCTATATTATTACATTCTCTAACCTGCTGGATGGAGACGACGTAACAAACAAGCGGGCACAGGTCAATTTATCCAATGCTATCCAGCCATCACAGGTACACCTGCTGAACAGGAACTATAACAGCGTACGCTTTGAAGCCCAGGAGGTAAATGGACTGGTTACTGCCGTAACCGGTACAGCTGCGGCAACTATCTTGAATATTCCTACTACAAGGGGTGCCTTTATGTTAGCCGTAAGGGGATTTTCACAGATCGATGGCAGTGTTTATTTTATTGATTACCTGCTTGTGTCCCGCTCCAGGACCAGCGGTATTGCGAACGTAAAGCCGTTGTTCAGCGACAGCAGCAACTATACGGCTGTTACGAATACGTATACCGTAACAGCGGATGGAAATATCCAATTGGCGCGGACTACTGCTACCGGTTTCTGGGTAACCGCTAAAGTGGTAAATATGATCTAGTCTGTATATGTAGCATCATCGCTCATCTGTAAAGTGTCCCCGGAATAGGAGTGCTGTATAGATGAGCGATGAATATCGAAAAAGGAAAGAAGAAATATTTATACCGGCATCCTTTTATAGAACACCTGCTTCAGGTTATCGCATGACTTGGGCGTTACCACCAGTGGTATTTTTTCTACCAGTATCTGGCTACTGTCCAGTCCAAACGCTTTACTGTCTGAAGTAGCCAGTTTGTTGATAGCAAAATAGCTGTTGAGAATAAAGCCCTCACTTACGGAAAACTCGTTGTCGTACGACAACACATTTTCGAAGATCACAAACTTATAGTTGTTCAGGTTTTCGGCGATGAGTGCAGGATACCGGTGAAGAATATTCAATTCCTTGTTTTGTAGCATATCTTTTACCACGCTCCTGAACATCAGGCCTATCCTTGGTTGTACACGGAAGCCCAACCGGAAATCTATGCGGATAACTTTACCTTCGCTCATTTCCTCCACGCCATATTCCATGGTGAAAGGCTCGTCGGTACGTTCCAGGTGTACCAGCCAGTACATATCCGCGCGCTTGGGATTTTTCTCGAAGATAGACGTCAACACCCTTTTTTCAATCTGGTTGGCATGATCTGCTTTCGTGAGATAGATTAAGTGCGACGAAGTTTTGGGCGTGGCAATGTCGTTACTCAACGTAGCTATCTGCGGCAGGTATTTGTTCAGATGCACAAAACTCAGGAAGCGATTGGTGATCTTACGGGCGTTGAACCAGATGTACATCGTGGAGATCAGCCCCACCTCAAATACCAGGAAGAACAGCCGTTTTACGATCTTTACTGCATTGGCCACAAAGAAGGACGATTCTACCGCAATAAATAACAACATGATCACCGATACGATCCATAAAGGATAATGTTTTACATAGCGCAGGAAGTAAAACATCAGTATAGTGGTCATCAGCATGGCAATGGTGATGGAAAAACCATAGGCCGCAGTCATCGATTCGCTGGTACGGAAGTATAATACTACCAGGAAACAGCCAATGCAGAGTATCCAGTTAATGCTGGGGATATAGATTTGTCCGCGGATATTAGTAGGGAATTTCACCGTTACCTTGGGCCAGAAATTTAAGCTGATGGCTTCACTGATCAGCGTAAAAGAACCACTGATCAGGGCCTGGCTGGCAATAATGGAAGCGCAGGTGGCGATCAGGATGGATGGCAACAAGAACCAATGTGGCACAATGGCGAAAAACGGGTTAGCCCCATCCAGGCTGTTTTTGTGTTGTAATAACGTCCAGGCGCCTTGCCCCAGGTAGTTAAGGATCAGTGTCACTTTTACAAATATCCACGACACCTGGATATTCTTTTTACCGCAGTGACCCAGGTCGGAGTACAGCGCTTCGGCCCCGGTAGTGCAGAGGAATACGGCGCCCAGCAGCCAGAATCCTTTGGGATGGGCGGTCAATAATTCCAGTCCGTATTTGGGATTTAAAGCCAGGAAGATATGTGGATAATGAATAATCTGACTGATACCCAATATGCCCAGCATCATAAACCACAGGAACATGACCGGGCCAAATGCGCCGCCCACGACTTTTGTACCGAAGCGCTGGAAGATAAAAAGCGCCAGGATAATCACCAGTACAATTTCTACCACCAGGTTATTACCGGGAACAATCACCTCTTTCAGCCAGGGAACCATGTTCAGGCCCTCTATGGCGGAAGTTACGGTAATGGGAGGTGTGATAATCCCATCTGCCAATAGGGTACCCGCGCCAATGATGGCAGGAAAAACGAGTTTGGGCCCGAATCGCCGTACCAGCGCATACAGGGAAAATACCCCACCCTCACCGCGGTTGTCGGCTTGCAGGGTAATGATCACATATTTGAAAGTGGTTTGCAGGGTCAGTGTCCAGAAAATGCAGGAGATGGCGCCAAAAACGAGGTGCTCATCAATAAACCCGCCATCATTCATGATGGTCTGAAAAGTATACAGGGGAGAAGTACCAATATCTCCATAAATAATTCCAAGTGCAATCAGCAGACCAGCGGTCGTAACGCGCTTAAAATGACGGTGATGAGCATCCATGTTGCAGGTATAAATAAAACGTATATGCCAACCCGAAAGGGCCATGCAGTTGACAGATTCTAAGCAGGGTACTTATACCCTGGTATAATTCGGCGCGAATGTACAACTTGTGAGGTTCACAAGGGGAGCAGAGGAGGAAGATGAAGGGTATTTTAAGCGTATTTTAAGGCGTATTGAAGACAGGAATAGAAAAGGCCCCGGATCATGCGACCCGGAGCCTTTCTGTTTTAATGGGCAAAATGGTTACCTGGCCAGGTTAACGGTCAGGTTTACTTCAAAAGCGCCATTGGTATAATTATTTAAACCCGCGGTCTGAGAGTTGTAAATCACCTGGAAGCCTGCAATGGATCTGTAATTCGCCCCTGCCCCCACACTAAAACTTTTGGTACTGTGGTACAGGCCAAAAACATTCAATTGGTTTTGCAGAAAGGCAAAGTTGGCGCCAGCGTCTACAATGTCTTTATAACCTTTGATCCCCCGCAGGCAAATTTTAGGCTCAATGGAGCTCAGCTGCTCACCTGTTTCAAATTTATAGCCTGCGGCGGCAAAAAAGAGGGCCCGGTCAATCCCGACATCGGTATCGCGGGTTTTAACGGCGCTTACCAGGTTAGGCATGGCGGCCTGAACAGTAAGGCCTTTACGGGTAAAGGCCATCCCAAAATCTGCCTCAAAATAGTTGTCCCTCCTGTTGAAGGCATTGATATTCGGATCGGTCACATCTCCATTGAGCTTTTGCGTATCCAGACGCCGGGCAATGAAAGCGCCAGACAGCCCAAAATGTAATGCACTGGCACCATTTGTACTCAATGGTAGGTGATAGGCATAGGTAAATGCCACCTTGGTATTATTGAGCAACCCGGCTTTGTCGTTGTAAATATTCATGCCAATCCCCACCCGTTTAAACAACATGTAGTCGGCCGACAACGCCTTCGACTCGGGCGCCCCGGGAATGCCCGACCACTGGCGCCGGTAGGCCAGCGTTACATGCAAGCCGGTATCTATGCCTGCCATGGCCGCATTGGCCATATAAGGCGCCTGGAAATATTGTGCCGTCATAGGTTCATCCAACGGAGGGGTATTACCTACCGTTTGTGCGTTTGTATGAAAGCTGCTGAGGGCAAATACTCCCAGTGACATCACATATCTGATAAATTGTTTCATACCAGTTCAATTAATTTTGATGGATGATAGTGATAAAGCCTTTGAATTGTGGTTTATTATCGCCCAGGTCTATTATGTAGTAATAGGTGCCCTCTGCCAGCGGCTGCCCGTTAACAGTAGCATTCCAATTATTTGTGTAACCACGTTGCTGGAATACCAGGCGGCCCGCACGATCAAAAACCTTCACTTCATTTTGTGGATACATATCAATATTTTTTACGATCCACGTATCATTCTTGCCATCGCCGTTAGGCGTAATGATATTATTGGCTTCCAGTTTATAGTCTTCTTTTACCGTGATGGTAATATCACGGGTAACACTGCAACCAAAGGCATTGCTGATAGTTACCTGGTAAGTAGTGGTTACCGCCGGACGGGCCATCGGCGCCGCTATGGCCGGGTTGTTAAGCCCGGTTGCCGGTTCCCAGCTGTAACTGCTGCCGCCGGAAGCTACCAGCCTGATGGTTTCTCCCTTACTGATCGTGGTATTGCCATTGGCCTGTACATTGCCTGCTGGTAACGGATGTACGGTCACCTGCAGCGCCGTGGAGCTAAGCTGATAGCTGCTGCTGTATATCGCCTTCACGGAATAATTCCCACTTTCTTTCACGGTGAGCGACTGGCTGTTGGCCCCGGCTATTTTTACATTGTTGAGATACCATTCATACGCCGGTGCTGCACTTGATTGCAGGATAACGGTACCGCCTTCGCAGAAGACAATATCCCCGGTAGCCGTAATAATGGGCTCGCTGTAAGCGGTGACGTTAATGGTTTGTACCACCGCGGTAGCTGGTTCGTAATTGTTATTGCCTGGCTGCGTAGCCGTGATATGAGCCACACCCGCTGCACCTACTTTCGCAGTATTACCGGTTACGCTGATCACATTGGCAGCATCGCTGCTAAAGGTTACCGGCAATCCCGAGCTGCTGGAGGCAGTAAGCGTGAAATCAGGATCACCCTGGTTTTTATCGCCCGGACTGTTGAAGGTAATTTGCTGGCTAGCCCGCGTAATCACTAACTGACCATTTGTAAAGCTGATATTGTAGTTATTGCTGCTGAGTCCTGCCGGTGTAATGACATAGCTGCCGGCATCGATGGCTGACTGTGAACTACCGGCGTAGGACAGACTGCCACTTAATTTGGTAGCATCGTCGCCGTTAACAAATCCACTGTAGCTCACGCCGTTGCCACCGGAGTAGGCGGTACCATTGTATACCCGGGTATCGTCGTTGGCTTTCACGGTTAATGCCGCCTTGGCCACCTGCAGTGTTTGCGTTACCGGTGTAGCTGCACCGTAGTTGCTGTTACCAGCCTGACTGGCGGTGATGGCAATGGTACCCGCGCCGGTGATGGTAACGGTATTACCATTAACAGTAGCCGGGCCACTCTGCACGCTGTAGCTTACCTGTAATCCAGCATCGCTGGTGGCGTTAACGGTAAAGGCAGCATCGCCATATGTTTTATTGGGTATAGCGGTGAACGTGATTGTTTGTGAAGCCGGTGTTACGTTCAGGGTACCATTTACAAAAGTGAAGTCGTAATTGGTTGCATTGATATTGCCGGTAGTAACGGTAATCAGGTAAGTGCCTATCACGCTATTGATATCCGCGGTAGTGCTGATTGCTGCGGTATCATTAATCACACTATTGTTTTCATTTTTCACAAACCCGGTGATCGTGTAATCCAGCTTCGGATTAGGCTGTAAGTAAATTTTTGATTTGTTGTTAGCCGTTACGGTCAGCATCGCTTTAGAGATGCTGAAGCTTTGCGTAACCTGTGTGGCGGCCTGGTAGCGGTTGTCGCCTGCCTGGCCGGCAGCAATAGTTACGTTACCTGCACCGGTAATGGTAACGGTGTTACCATTAATAGTAGCCGGCCCGCTGACAACCGAATAGGTGACAGCTAAGCCGCTGTTACTGGTGGCGCTTAATGTAAAGTCGGCATCGCCATACGTTTTATTAGCAAGAGCGTTGAAAGTGATGGCTTGAGTAGCTGGTGTTACCGTGAGGGTAGCACCGGTAAACTGGAAGTCATAGTTAGCAGCTGTCAGCCCGCCAATGCCTACTGTAATCGGGTAAGTGTTCGGCACACTGTTAACGTCCGCAGTGGTGCTGGTGCCGGCAATGCCGGTGATTACATGGGCACTATCTTCATTGTTTACAAATCCGGTCACCACGTAATCGAAGGTCGGATTAGGTTGCCCGAACGCCCTGGCCTTGTTGTTGGCCGTTACGGTGAGCATCGCTTTACAAACGGTGAAGCTTTGCGTAACTGTACTGGCGGCAGGGTAGTTGCTATTGCCTGCCTGGCTGGCTGCAATGGTCACATTGCCTGTACCGGTGATGGTGACAGTGTTACCACTGATGGTAGCCGGACCGCTTTGCACGCTGTAGCTTACCGGTAATCCGGCATCGCTGGTGGCATTAACGGTAAAGGCAGCATCGCCATATGTTTTATTGGGTATAGCGGTGAACGTGATTGTTTGTGAAGCCGGTGTTACGTTCAAGGTACCATTTACAAAAGTGAAGTCGTAATTGGCGGCACTGATGTTGCCGGTGGTAACAGTAATCGGGTAAGTGCCTACAATACTATTGATATCCGCAATAGTACTGATCGCAGCGGTATCATTAATCACACTATTGTTTTCATTTTTCACAAACCCGGTGATCGTGTAATCCAGCTTCGGATTAGGCTGTAAGTAAATTTTTGATTTGTTGTTAGCCGTTACGGTCAGCATCGCTTTAGAGATGCTGAAGCTTTGCGTAACCTGTGTGGCGGCCTGGTAGCGGTTGTCGCCTGCCTGGTCGGCAGCAATAGTTACGTTACCTGCACCGGTAATGGTAACGGTGTTACCATTAATAGTAGCCGGCCCGCTGACAACAGAATAGGTGACAGCTAAGCCGCTGTTACTGCTGGCACTTAATGTGAAGTCGGCATCGCCATACGTTTTATTAGCAAGAGCGTTGAAAGTGATGGCTTGAGTAGCTGGTGTTACCGTGAGGGTAGCACCGGTAAACTGGAAGCCATAGTTAGCAGCTGTCAGCCCGCCAATGCCTACTGTAATCGGGTAAGTGTTCGGCACACTGTTAACGTCCGCAGTGGTGCTGGTGCCGGCAATGCCGGTGATTACATGGGCACTATCTTCATTGTTTACAAATCCGGTCACCACGTAATCGAAGGTCGGATTAGGTTGCCCGAACGCCCTGGCCTTGTTGTTGGCCGTTACGGTGAGCATCGCTTTACTAACGGTGAAGCTTTGCGTAACTGTGCTGGCGGCAGGGTAGTTGTTATTACCTGCCTGGCTGGCTGCAATGGTCACATTGCCTGTACCGGTGATGGTGACAGTGTTACCACTGATGGTAGCCGGACCGCTTTGAACGCTGTAGCTTACCGGTAATCCGGCATCGCTGGTGGCGTTAACGGTAAAGGCAGCATCGCCATATGTTTTATTGGGTATAGCGGTGAACGTGATTGTTTGTGAAGCCGGTGTTATGTTCAGGGTACCATTTACAAAGGTGAAATCGTAATTGGCAGCACTGATGTTGCCGGTGGTAACGGTGATCGGGTAAGTACCTACAATACTATTGATATCCGCAATAGTACTGATCGCAGCGGTGTCATTAATTACACTATTGTTTTCATTTTTCACAAACCCGGTGATCGTGTAATCCAGCTTCGGATTAGGCTGTAAGTAAATTTTTGATTTGTTGTTAGCCGTTACGGTCAGCATCGCTTTAGAGATGCTGAAGCTTTGCGTAACCTGTGTGGCGGCCTGGTAGCGGTTGTCGCCTGCCTGGCCGGCAGCAATAGTTACGTTACCTGCACCGGTAATGGTAACGGTGTTACCATTAATAGTAGCCGGCCCGCTGACAACAGAATAGGTGACAGCTAAGCCGCTGTTACTGCTGGCGCTTAATGTGAAGTCGGCATCGCCATACGTTTTATTAGCAAGAGCGTTGAAAGTGATGGCTTGAGTAGCTGGTGTTACCGTGAGGGTAGCACCGGTAAACTGGAAGTCATAGTTAGCAGCTGTCAGCCCGCCAATGCCTACTGTAATCGGGTAAGTGTTCGGCACACTGTTAACGTCCGCAGTGGTGCTGGTGCCGGCAATGCCGGTGATTACATGGGCACTATCTTCATTGTTTACAAATCCGGTCACCACGTAATCGAAGGTCGGATTAGGTTGCCCGAACGTCCTGGCCTTGTTGTTGGCCGTTACGGTGAGCATCGCTTTACTAACGGTGAAGCTTTGCGTAACTGTGCTGGCGGCAGGGTAGTTGTTATTACCTGCCTGGTTGGCTGCAATGGTCACATTGCCAGTACCGGTGATGGTGACAGTGTTACCACTGATGGTAGCCGGACCGCTTTGCACGCTGTAGCTTACCGGTAATCCGGCATCGCTGGTGGCGTTAACGGTAAAGGCAGCATCGCCATATGTTTTATTCGGTATAGCCGTAAAGGTGATGGCCTGTGAACCCTGGGTTACGTCCAGGGTACCATTTACAAAGGTGAAATCGTAATTGGCAGCACTGATATTGCCGGTAGTAACAGTAATCGGATAAGTGCCCACCGCGCTATTGATATTTGCTGTGGTACTGATATTTGCACTGTCGCTCACCACACTGGTATTCTCATTTTTCACAAATCCTGTGATGGTGTAATCCAATACGGGATTAGGCTGTAAGTATATTTTTGATTTATTATTGGCTGTTACCGTCAGCAGAGCTTTAGCGATATTGAAACTTTGAGTCACAGTTGTAGCGGGCTGGTAGCGGTTGTCGCCATCCTGGCTGGCGGCAATGGTTACATTGCCGGTGCCAGTAATAGTGACGGTATTGCCGCTGATAGTAGCCGGGCCACTGGTTACTAAATACGTTACTGCTAAGCCACTGTTGCTGCTGGCGTTCAGGGTGAAATCTGCATCGCCATAAGTTTTGTTGGCAAGTGCATTGAAGGTGATGGCCTGGGTAGCAGTAGTGATCGTGAGGATAGCGCCGGTAAACTGGAAATCATAGTTAGCGGCTGTCAGCCCGCCAACACCTACTGTAATCGGGTAGCTGTTTGGTACACTGTTAATATCAGCAGTAGTGCTGATGCTGGCAATACCTGCTACCACGCTGCTACTATCTTCATTATTTACGAAGCCGGTTACGAAGTAATCGAGGTTAGGATTCGCTTGTCCGTAAGCCCTGGATTTGTTATTGGCAGTTACGGTGAGCATTGCTTTGTTAACAGTAAATGTCCTGGTGGCGGTAGTAGCAGCATTGTAGTTACTGTTGCCTGGCTGGTCGGCGGCAATGGTCACGTTGCCCGCGCCGGTAATAGTTACGGTATTACCACTGATGGTAGCCGGTCCGCTTTGAACGCTATAAGTGACCGCCAAACCTGCATCACTGGTAGCACTCACTGTAAATGCTGCATCACCATATGTTTTATCAGGGATGGTGGTGAAAGTGAGCGCCTGCGAAGCGGGTGTTACACTCAGTGTACCATTTACAAAGGTGAAGTCATAATTGGTCGCGCTGATATTGCCGGTGGTCACCGTAATCGGGTAATTACCCACGGCGCTGTTGGCGTCAGCTATGGTACTGATGGCGGCGGTATCGCTTACCACACTGTTATTCTCGTTTTTCACAAACCCGGTAATCGTATAATCCAGTGCCGGGTTAGGCTGTAGGTATACTTTTGATTTATTGTTGGCGGTAACGGTCAGCAGGGCTTTGGCTACAGAGAAGCTTTGTGTTACCTGTGGGGCGGCCTGGTAGCGGTTGTCGCCTGCCTGGTCGGCAGCAATGGTTACATTGCCTGCGCCGGTAATGGTAACGGTATTGCCGCTGATGGTAGCCGGGCCGCTGACTACGGAGTAGCTAATGCCTAAACCACTGTTACTGCTGGCGTTCAATGCAAAGTCCGCATCGCCATATGTTTTATTGGATAAAGCATTAAAGGTGATGGTTTGCGTAGCCGGCGTAACGGTGAGTGTACCGTTTACGAAATTGATATCGTAGTTGGTAGCGCTAACAGCCTGGGGTGTCAAGGTAATCGGGTAGTTGTTCGGTACGCTGTTATCATCTGCGGTGGTGCTCACATTAATGGTGCCACTTACTACGCTGATATCTTCATTATTTACAAACCCGGTAGCCGTGTAATCCAATGTTGGATTCGGCTGCAGGTAAGCCTTCGACTTGTTATTAGCGGTAATGGTGAGTGTTGCCTTCTTCACGAGGAACGACTGTGTTACCTGTGAAGCGCCGGAATAATTACCATTTCCGGCCTGATTAGCAGCAATGGTAACCGTACCATTGCCGGTAATAGTGATGGTATTGCCGCTTACGGTAGCCGGGCCGCTGACTACAGAGTAGCTAACGGATAGTCCTGCATCGCTGGTAGCACTGGCGGCAAAAGGTTGGTCGCCATATGTTTTATCCGGTATGCTGGGGAAGCTGATCGTTTGCGGGGCAATGTTTACCGTTAACAGGTTATCGGTAGTAGAGATATTATAATTAGTAGCCGCATAGGTACCACTTACCGTAATGGGGTAGTCGCCTGGCGAACTGTTAAGTACGGCGGTGGTATTCAGTGTAACCGTTCCTGTTATCACGCTCTGGTCTTCGTTGTTAACCAGCCCGGTAACAGTATAGGTGAGTGTTGGATTGTTTTGTCCGTACAACCGTTGTTGATGGTCGGCCTTGATCACCAGCGGCGCCTTATTTACGGTAAATGTTTGCTGTACCGGTGTCGCAGCCAGGTAGTTGCTGCTACCGGTTTGTTTGGCGGTAACCGTCACGGTGCCAACACCGGTAATAGTCAGCAGGCCATTGTTCATAGCAGCAGGACCAGTAACGGTATAGGTAATATCTGTTTCTCCATCGCAGGTAGCACCGGGCGCGAAAGGTGCCGCCCCGTATACTTTATCGGCAATAGGAGAGAAGGTAATGGTTTGAGCCGCCTTGTTAATGGTCAGTGTTCCATTAGTGAGATTGAAGCTGTAATTGGCAGTACTCAGCGTGTTTTGAGCCACAACAATAGGATAGCCACCAGGTGCGCTGCTGTTATCCGCGTTCACGGAGAGCGTAGCAGTGCCACTGAGTACACTGCTGCTATCGTCGCTGTTTACGAACCCGGTTACGAAGTAATCCAGGGTTGGATTGGCCTGGTTATAAAACCTGGTTTTGTCGTTCGCTGTAACCGTCAGGGTAGCCTTGGCCACGGTAAATGTTTGCGACACTGGCGTGGCAGCGAGGTGGTTGGCATCTCCCGGTTGACTGGCGGTAATGGTTACATCGCCTGCGCCGGTGATGGTGAGCATATTGCCGTTGAGCGTAGCCGGACCTGAAGTAACCGTATATACGACCGATAAGCTGCTGTTAACGCTGGCGGTCAGGGCAAACGCAGGATCACCGTATGTTTTGTTGGACAAGGCGCCGAAGGTAATAGTTTGCGGCGCGGGTGTAATGGTTAACGTCCCCGTTCCTGCGGATAGTGTATAGTTGGCGGCTGTTGCAGCACTTATATCGGGGGTGATGGCATAGGTGCCAACACCACTGTTAATGTCTGCGCCATAGGTGGCGGTGATAATGCCTTTGATGGCGGCAGTGCTGTCGTCGTTATTAGCAAAACTATTATAAAGGAAAACCGGCACCGGATTGGCTACGCCATAAGGGCGGCTGATATCCTGTACGTTTACGGTTAGTGCTTTTTTATTAACTGTCAGGGTGCGGGTTTGGGGCGCAGCTGCCAGGTAGGCCCGTGTATAGGGGGCGTTGGCGGTGATCTGCGCGGTACCTGCTCCTTTGATTCGGATCTTTCCGTTTACGGTATCGGCTACAGCGGTATTCCCAGAGGAATAAATGATGGTGGTGTCGCCATTGGTAGTAGCACCGGGCGCAATATCCGGGTCACCGTAGGTAACGGGCGCTATTAACGGGAAACTAATGTTTTGTGCTGCAGCCACGTATTCATACGCCCCAAGGTCAATGATGGGGTTAATGATACGGGTGGCGCCGTCTAAGTCCTGTGTGCCTGCCTGTACCGGGTAGGAGGTTTGGTTCGTTTGCGGGTCACCGCTGTTGATGGCAAAATTCGCGCTGGTAAGATGCAGGTCGCCCTGGCTGGCGTTCACGAATGTTACCGGATTGATTGTTTGGGAAGTATTGTAGTTGGTATAAAAGCTATTTCCAAGAATATTGTAATTGAATGAGAATGGGATCGATGGTATTTGTGTGCCTGGTGTATTACCGGAAATAATAGTATTGTAAGCGGTCAAACTACCGGTGTAGCTGATGGCATAGTTACTACTGGCGGTATTCCCGCTGATAGTGACATTGGTGAGTTGCGAAGCTCCAAATCCGCCAATAGCGCTACCCTCGAAACTACTGTAGTTGCCAAAGAAAATGCTATTGCTTATTTTGGCGATATTAGGTACATAAATGGCGCCGCCGCGTGTTGTACAACGGTTGCCATAAAAAGCAGTATGCTGTATGTTCAATATCGCATTATTGCTGTAAATACCGCCGCCGTAATCGCTGGCATCCCCCGCGGTAACAATAAAACCGTCTATTAATGTTTCAGTGATATTGTCGCTCGCAACGATTACGTGTCGGCTGTTGGTCCCCCTGATATTGCTGGCATTGAGCGTAATTCCGTTGGTTTGAGCATCATCATTACCCAGGTCGCCACTGAGGATAGTAGGGTTAGTCTTGAAATTTCGGGAGTTAATGGTTGTTTCTGAGCCGGCAAATCCGCCATACAATTTCAATCCAGCGGGGAGCACAAAGGATATGCTATTGTCTGTGCTCACCGTTGGTTTATACGTACCTTTGGCTACCCATATCTGGGTAACGCCGGCGGTAGGATCGGCGGCCACGGCAAGCGCGTCGCGTAGTTCTGCTACAGGAACGCTCCAGCTGCTTCCATCTCCATGGGGAATACCCGTATTGTTATTGACATATATAATACCGTTCGCATCGGGATTCACGACGGTCAGGTTGCAGGGAGGCATCTTCTTCAGGTTGGCCGAATCAGGCACCGGTGCGGCTAAGGTACGATCCAGTACCCAACGGGTAGTATCCTGTACGCGTGTGCGAAGCGTTTTAGTAGTACCTACGAGGAAGCCACAATTATAACGGCCATTGACTGCGTTCATACTTGGGAAAGTAAGTACGGCCGTGGTAGTAGGTTGTAACGACTGAGAAGAGGTGAAGTCGCAGGAGCCCAGCGTGTTGTCCCATACTTTCCGGTTAATGTTAATACCACCAATGAGCGTTGGGTTGTTAACCGAACCGGTAAAGGCGAAAAGCTGGTCGCCCGCCAAGCCAAGACTTACGTACTTGCTGGCAGATGCCAGGGTGGAGGTGACAGCAGTTACAGTACCAGTGACTACACCTCCGATAGTAGCCTGTAACGGGGCATATTTACAGGAGACAATAATTTGTTGTCCTGCACGGATAATAGTACCACCAGAGTTCCATTGGATGACGCCATCTGTTTGTGAACCATTGCCGGCGGAGCAGGAGGTTGACTGAAATCCGGTGCCGGTCCAGCCCAGGTCGGTAAAGTAAATGATGGTGTTGGCCGGGCAGTCGCGGAGTAACACAAATGAAAACATGTCATTTTGTGTGCTACCGGTGTTATTATCGTCAAAGCTATTGATCCCGGTAAACACCAGGTCACCGGCGCCAATTGTTTGCGCGTGTAAGGAGGTAGTAATACCAATCAGTAATAATAGGCCTGCTAAAGCCTTGCGTAACATTGCCTTCATATAGGGGCGTTAGGTATAAGAAATATGTCTGTTACATCCTGTATTCCAGGATGAAAAATGATTCTACAAGGCGCTGTTTATATTACGCGCAAAGATATGTATTAATCCAGCCGGAGGCTATCCCGGTGGGCTGCTCTCTCACTACATCCTGCCACACCTGTAATGTGTCCACGTTTTCACCAATGATAACCGGCTCCAGGTTTTCACTTGTCTTCACCAGCCAGGAAGGGGCAATCATATGATGAGTGGCGGTATCCATGCGTAGGGGCCCGCGTGGACTATCGATTGTAACATCCGCTAAGGATGCCAGTATTTTTTTAGCCTGAAATTGATGCAGGTCTGCTGTCTTGAAAATGTGCTCCAGCAGGATACCGGTTTCCCATCCGTGCATGCTGTCTATGTTAATGGCTTTGCCGCTTTGTTCAAGTTGTGTTTTCATCAGTTGATTGGCTGTATTGGGCAGCACAGATACCCAGGGTACATACCCGCTGATAGAAAAGGGTAGGTTTAGTTCACCATGTACAGCAGGTAACCTTTCATCCAGCAACATGGGACTGGCAAATACCTGTAATTCGGGCGCCATCGCTGTTTGCTGTAATTGTTGGAGAAAGCAATACGCCAGGTCGCCATTGAAGAGCGACAATAACGTACGTACGTTTCCGTTAGCCTGAAGAAAATCGGCGAGGGGAGCAATATTGAAATCCTTTACGGTATATTGGCTCACATAGTTGTACTGTATATTGCCTCCGTTGTCTGCGTATGGCTGCACAATGGCATGCGTATGTGAGTACCCGGCATCATAAAACGAGGTACACATCGCAGCATCATTGGCTTTGCCGGCTGCGTATATGCCGGTGAGCCGGCAATGAATGGTATGATTCAGTGTATGGGATAATACCATGGGATGAGGTTCCCAGGTGTTTAAATATTTAGCGCCTCCGTGCATCAGTATTACCAGCCGGTTCAACGATTTGGCCAGCTGGGCCACTTTTTCTACGGCAGCCTGGTCTGCATACAGTACCAATACATCTACCTCGTTTTCCAGCAGCATGGTTTCTGCTTCCTGCAATACAAGATTGGCATCTACCCCATAACCAATATTGGCAGAAAATATTTCCACGTTTACCTCCCGGTATTGCAGGTATGCCTGCATGGCTTTCAGCAGGTGGTGGTGCATTAACGGATGGAAAGTAGATTTTGGTAAAAGTATGCCTAGTTTCATATACGATTTACAATCACGTTTGGGATGGATAAATGCCATACAGGGAAATAATAAAATTGACAGCCAGGTAAGGCTGCATATTGTATTTTGGTTGGTTACCGCCGGTGGGTTGCACCTGCATCATATAATTGCCGTTGCTGTCTGCAGAGTTTTCCGCCACGTTAATCGGATTGAGGTAACCCGCATTTGGACCTGTACCTTGTACTGTGCTATACACCATGTTGCCTGCGGTAATGGCTGGGTAAGCGGGTGAAAGTGCCGTACCTGGATTTTCACCGTACGCCGGAATTGCTACAGATGCCTTTAACAGATGAGCATGTGGAGGTAGATTGTCTGCAATTAAAGTAACTTCCTCACTACCGCTTGCCTGGCCAATTACATGGCTACCGCCCATGTGCATAGGCACCCTTCCCTGCAGGTTAGGCAGGGCAAATGTCTCCTGTCCATCACCCCCATAAGTAGTGCCAATCAGGTTGAATAATGTATCATTTTCGGATATCGGTATCAGGCTACCATCACAAATCGCCCAACCTGCAGGGGCAAAGGTGCCGGCAAACATTCTTATTTCTCCTACAAAAGCCATTGGTTATAATTTATACGATCAGAAATCAGGTACGTGGTGGAAAAACTCCTTGCAGCGCAATCACGAAATTAAGTGCCAGGTAAGGCTGCATATTATTGAGCGGCAAATTGGGATATCCTCCGTTTGCTGCTTGTATCGTTGATTTTAAAGGAATATTACCTGTGTCGGGGATACTTCCATATAGCTGTGTACCTGCTGTTGTGCCTAGGTAGTTACCAACGGGGTTATAGGTATTATTGACATCCCCCACCGGTATTGCCAATGGTGTTTGCGTAACAAGGTGCGTATGGGAGGGAAGTTCAGCAAGTGTGAGGGTCACTGTTTCAACGCCTCCTTGCTCACCTAAATCACGCTGGGTCAATCCCTGTCCCTGCCCCACGCCAATAGGTACGCGCCCTTGCAGATTGGGGAGCCCGAAATTGCTTTTGCCATCTCCTCCATAGTAAGTACCCAATAGGGAAAAAAGTGCTGTATTTTGTGAAATTGGCATGAGCTGGCCCTCACAAAAAGCAAAGCCTTGTGGGGCGAAATTGCAACCGAAAATCATAATTTCCGCTACAAAAGGTGCACTGGGCATATAAAGAAAATTTAAGTCTGACTTGGAAATATCCCTTGCAGGGCGATGATGAAATTGATGGTGAGATAAGGCATCTGGTTGTCAAAAGGTATGAATGTCGTCCTGTTGTTGTTAGTGGCCAACGGTTGGTTACTAGCCAGGTCTTTAGCTAAAACGCCTTCGTTTATAATGGCCATCCGGTCATCTGCCGATGTACTGTATCTGGGGCTACCCACTGGCGCCGGTGCCGGAAAAGCACCTGAGGGGGAAACGACATTGGCATTCGAACTGATTGTCTGTGTTAAGGTCGCTTTCACGCTGTGACCATGATCCGGTAAATTTGATACCGCGATCGATTGAGCAGCTGTTCCTCCGATTTCTCCCAGCACATGGCTGCCTCCCCAACTCATGGGAACTCTTTCCTGTAGGTTAGGTAAGCCAAAATTAACACGGCCGTCTCCGCCATAGGTAGTACCGAGGAGAGAAAATAAAGCCTGGTTTTGATTGATCGGCAGCAACTGCCCATTGCACAATGCATGCCCCTTTGGTGCAAAATTAAAGGACATCATCCTGATTTCTGACAGGTATGGTGTGATATCATCGCCTAAGATCGATAGCATATTTCAGGGATAAAATATATATTAAGTATAGTGCTGTTTTGAGGGCTTTCAATAAGTGTATAGCTAAGATATTTCCGTAAAAGTATAGCTAAAATTCTTTTCCTGCATAAATTATTTTTGAATTTTTCAATTTCCCGTATAACTACCTATCTTCGTTCCACTTTTATTGAACCCCCTTTACCATATGAATCAACATCGTCGGTCCTTTTTACGCAACGCGTCACTGGCAACAGGTGTACTGTTACTACAAAAGCCATTCAGATCACTGGCTGCTGTTACTGAAAATGCTGCTTACCTGCCTGGTGATAACCGGGAGCTCCTGGTCTGGCATACCAATGATCAACACGGGCAATTAACTGCCTTACTGCCGGAAAGCAGACAAGGGCTGTTACTGGATGCAGGAGATTTCTTAGATGATACGGCTAACGCACAGGCACATATGAAGATGATCCAGGCCATGAATAATGCCGGTTACCAGGCGGCAACTATCGGCAACCGGGAACTGGCCGGGGGCGCCGCTGCCCTGGCAGCACTCATTCCGCATATGCAATTTGCATTGGTCAACTGCAATTACCGTTTTGCGGACAAAGCACTCGCGCAAAAAGTGCAGCCACATAAAATCGTTTATGTGGGCGCGTTAAAAGTCGGTATCACCGGAGTAGGTCCTCAACTGCCTGCAGGCAACGGGGTTACCTGTTTGCCACCGGTACCCGCCGCCGATGCCGTTGCCGCCATGCTCAAGAAAGACTACGGTTGCCAGGTAGTCATCTGCCTCTCTCACCTGGGATACAAGCAACCCGACACCATCACCGATAACCATAACATGGCCACCGATACCAGGCATATCGATTTCGTAATCGGCGGCCATCAGAAAAAAATACTGGCATCTACCATGGTATGCCGCAATCTCCAGGACCGGGAAGTATATCTCAGCCAGGCCGGATGGAATGGCAATATGGTAGGAAAAATGAAAATGATGTTCAATGAAGAACGCCAGGGCTGCGGTATCCAACCCGGTAGCATCATGGCTTAAGATATACGTATCCGTTAATAAGAGCCGGGCCTTCTTTACAAGAAAGCCCGGCTTTATCGTTTATATTGTTGTTTAAATTAATGCGTTTGCTCCCTCTCACGAAGAATTCATATTAGGTTTCCACACAATTTCAAAATTTTTGTATAACTTCCCGCTTTAGTTTGTAACCATAAACAGGCAATGTTAACCGCCTCACCATATCAATTTTAAACTAATGGCCTTATACACGCTAACTAACGTATCTATCGGAGAAGAACAATTCAAGCAATTTCATGCCCTGTCGCTGCAGCAAACGATGGACGGTCATCATTCCCTGGAGCTGAAAATCGGTTACGACTGGTTATCCCGTTTAGGCAGGAATCCTATCGCCGCCGGCAAATCTTTCCTGGGAAAAGATATCACGGTATCTGTACAAGCGATCGACAAAAGCGGCGATTTTAAACCGCTCCTCTTTAATGGCATCGTTACCGCCGTCAGCTCCGGTAAAGAAAGTGATGGTATCAACGGCAGCTGCGTCATACGGGCCACCGGTCCTACCGTATTGCTCGACGGCAACCCCCATATCCAGTCGTACGAACGGCAGGAACTGGGAAGCATTGTTAACACCGTGCTCAAAACTGGCAGCGCTTCCGGCTCCCGGCCAGAAGTAAATCCCGCTACCAGCAAACCACTTAAATACATTGTACAATATAAGGAAACAGGCTACCAGTTCCTGCGCCGTTTATCGGAACGCTACGGGGAATGGTTTTTCTATAACGGCCAACAAATCATCTTCGGCCAGTATACCCCCCGCAAAATAAACCTGGTACACCAGGTAGACCTGATCAATTTCGACCTGGAACTGCGGGTATTGCCGAATAACCAGTCGATGAACGGATGGGAATACCGGCAGAATAAAACCGTGGAAGACAGCACCAACGCCAAGTCCGCCGGTAATACCGGTTCTTATACGCAACATGCGCAGGCCATGAGCGAAAAGCTGTACCAGAAACCGGCACTGTATAAAGTGCCTTTCGCCTTCAGTGGTAATGCCGCCGAAGAATTACAATTGCTTACCAAACGCCAGCAACAGGGCCAGATGGCCCAGATGGTACAACTGAAAGGACATAGCAAAAACACCGGTCTGCGTATCGGAGATATCGTCAGTATCCAGGAAAATGTTTTTTCGAGAGAAGATCATGGCGAATTTGTTATCACCGCCCTCGAACATCATTGTAATGGCAACGGTGAATACAGCAATACTTTCGAAGCCATGCCCGCGGAAGCCGCTGCTCCCCCGGTAAACCTGGAAAATATCCCCCGCTGCGAAGCACAAAGCGCCGTAGTTACCGATAACTACGACCCCAAAGGATTGGGACGTATACGCGTTCGGTTTAACTGGCAAACCGGTTCCACGCCCTGGATACGCCTGCTCCAGCCCCATGGCGGCGGCGATAAAGGATTTTATTTTGTACCCGAAGTAGGAGAGGAAGTATGGGTAGATTTTGAAGGTGGCAATGCAGAAGCACCTTACGCTACCGGCGCTGCTTACAACGGCGGCGCGAAAGCCGGTTTCGGCGATGCACAGAATAACGTGAAGGTGATCAAAACCCGCAGCGGCCACACCTTCCGCCTCGACGACAGCAGCGGACAAGAGTCCATCACCATCTCCGATAAATCAGGAAATGTGATCGTCATGGATACCAGCACCAGCAGCATTTCTATCACCGCGCCGGAAAATATCAGTATCAAAGCCACCAACATCAGCATACAAGCCAATGAAAATATTGATGTCAATGCCGGCTTTAATATGACACAAGCCGCCGGGATGAACATGAGCCACTCCGCCGGCGTAAATATATTGCACAATGCAGGCGATTCCATCAGCCACTTTTCTGTGAATGATTACCGCCTCACTGCTACCAATATCACTAAAATAGCAACAGAAAATATGGACGTACAGGCCCGGAAAATTGAAAAAACAGCAGAAGAAATGAAAGTCGACAGCTCCAAAGAGGAGATGACCATCAACTCCGGTAAGTCAGTGGCCATCAAGAGTGCAGAAAAATCCAAATTGTTCTAAAAGCCATTGCAATAACCCACTTCCATTATCTTTAAACTGAAACCTATGGGTGATAATAAGACCGGTAACATGGTCGTCATCTGTAAAAAATATACAGAAAACGGCGAAAATATACGCTGGAACAGCCAGGGTGAAACCTCCCTCAACTCCGGGAAAAGAATCCGGATGGCTGGAAAACAGGAAGGCGTTACCTTCCATAAAAATGACCCCGTTGTACTCAATACCGCTACTACCATCAAAGTACTGAAGGTAACCGGCCCCGCCAGCGTTATCAACGGCAATACCCACGAATTCAAAGCCACCGCCTTTAGTGAAACAGTGCCCGACCATCAGCTTATGCTGGTCAACTGGGCCTTTTCCTTCGACGACGGCAAAACCATCATCCCCTTTAAATCCGGCACCACCAAAGCAGAGAAAGGAATTGCCTATAAAACGATTACGGTAGCAGGCAATACTGTCGATAAACAGGTATCAGTATACGCCTACTTCCGCAAAGTTGATCCAAATATAAAGGCGACCGCAAAAGTTATCTATCTCCCCCTGGTAGTAGACGTTTACCGGGTACCCGGGCTCAATGAAACCGGCCTGGATATCGCCAACGACATGGCCTATGGCAAAGGCAACGGGAAAAAGCCGGTGTATTCGGCAGCAGATATTGCCGCCTACCGGAATGCTTATCTCGATACCGGCTTTGATGCCGCCAAACATGCCAAATTCGCCAATGCCGACACTGGCGATAAAGGCATTTATACCACCGCACAGGTAATGAATACCGGCACGCTGATGAAGCTCTCTAACTTTTCCTCCGACTCCATGCTGTTCCTGGACTTCCGCGCTATGGTGGAGCTCATGGCACGGGGCGACCTGAACGACAATATCCGGAATATGATCGACCGCTTTCAGAGCAACAAAGGCGGCGTTTATGAAAATGCCGCGCTCACCAAAGCGGTGATCGCCAATCCCTCTACCCAACGCTTCTGCACGGGTGTTGAAGATGAAATGGCAGAAAGGATTAAAAAAGCAGGAGGGGAACTCACCGCCATGGAAGACAAACAAGTGTACTATGGCGATGAAGCAGGATATAAAAGTAAACATCCTTACGGGCATCCCGCCTTTCCTTATAGCCGCGATTATAACCTGGCTACGGGGTTGACCATTGCGATCAACGATGTGTGGTCCTATAAGGTAACACTCACGGCGTTTAAGTTGACCGGCAATACTTATAAGGCAAAGTACGAAGTACAGCTATGGGACCACTTCGGCCTGGATCTGCCAGACATGGAAAAGTTTTATTCCTATGGTGCGGGCTTCCGTGCCTGGTTTATATTACAACACCTGAGAGGGTACAAACCCTTTCTGACCAAAGTGCAGTTTGAAAAGGAATTCACCGGCAATATCACAGAAGGCGCAGCCGAAAGGAAAAGTAAAAGATAGTATGAAGCGAATGATAAAATATAGCTATGCAGGCATCCTCCTCCTCGGTATGTGGTCCTGTACGGAACCTGTTCTACACCAGGCACCACACATCCTGGCATTGAATAAACTGACCCGTAAAGGGCCCGTGAATATAAACGGTCAGCCCAGACCCGGGTTGTACCAATATGCACTGATAGAAAATACACCCAAGAACCCGGACAGCCTCCGGCAACTGCTGCGCACCTGGTGCGATTCGGCCATTAACAAGCCCGCTATGGAAAAGCAGTATTACCGCTATTTTATACAGTTCTTCGATCGGTCTGCGGCCACGGAAAGTTACCTGCAGGGAAAAGAAGATTTCTGGGATACACATAATGATATTAACCAGGAGCTGAGCGACTACCGGGGGGAATTGCGCTATGAACGCTGTTCCCGGGATTCGTTACAGGGACAATGGACCCTGGAAGTAAGCTTGCCTGGCTATCACCAGGTAGATACCCTTGGACATAAATGCACAGAGTAAACGGATATGGGGCTATTTTCTTTAGGCAAAATATTCAGTAAAACAGTAGCGCCGCCGGTGCTGCAGGCCTCCCATATATACGTGGTCACCGCCAGCTACCAGGGAGAAAATACGACTACACTCCGGTACAATATGACCATTTGCCGGATGATCGTAGGTGATAACGGGAACGACTATTTCCAGGCGAACCGTTCGGAAATGAGGGTCAATGATGAACCAGCCTCCGATCACCTGGCCTCCGACCTGGCTGCCCAATGTGGTAGCGTAATGTGGCCCCTGCAAATACAAACGGCGGAAGATGGCAGCATCACCGGTATTTATAATCACCCGGAGATCGTGAAGAGATGGGAAGAGAAAAAAATACAGCTGTTGCAGTATTTCACCGGGCCGGAAGCCACCAGCTATATCAGTACTACGGAACAAACGCTGTTGCAACCAGCTGCGTTCCTGGAAGCGGTGAAACAAGACCTGTTGCTCGTTACCTGGTGCTCCCTGATGCGCGCCGGCCAACGCAACACATTTCCCGCAGCTTACCCGGTGCAACCTTTTGAACCACCGGTAAACTTCCTGGTCACCACACAACGAACCCCTGCCGGACAAATCCTGCAAACAGGCCAGCCTGCACAGGATACCACGGAAGGGCATATGGAAATAAAAGCAGTACAATTACATCCACCTGGTTTTTTACAACGATTAGAAGGAGTATGGACACAGGGTAACTATAAAGTTACCCTGCGTGCCATCAATATCAGCGATGAACATCAACAATAAAACATCCATTGTATGGCCGATAAACACTTTGTAGTACAGGGCGCCACCTGTAAATGCGATTTTGCCGCCAAGACTGATAAACTGGTTATCAGCGGCAATAACCGCGATTATATCAATGATGGAGACGGCAGCGAAAAACCCATTGCCAGCACCAAAGATACCGGGACGCCACTGGAAGCAAAATCATTTGGCAACTGCAGCAAAAATAACAATAGCACCTGCGTACCATCGATCACCGCATGGCAACAGCCGTATGAAAAGGTAACCCTCACCAATGGAGGAAAGGTGTTGACAGAAGATAGTAAAGCGGTATGCGCTACCGCGGGCACCGCCTGTATCTCTATTCTGTTCCATGGACAAACCGCCGCGGTAAACAGCGCCCATTTCGATAAAGTGGAAGTGGAAACGATGTCGGCACTCAACCCGATGGCGCCCAAACCAGCTAATCGTAAGGAGATGCCCAAAGTACATACGATTAAAGCCACGGTAGAAGGGCGGGTGCCTGCGCTCGAACTGGTAAGTGGCAGCCAGAAAACAGATGCGGTAAAGATATTGATCGTAAGAGTAGATGAATCGATCAACTTCTCAGTAAAATCTTATTTCAACGAAGCCAAGGCAGATAAAGACAAGGTAAGCTGGAAAATTCTGGAGGGACAAGGCTTTGAAGGCGCTGCCCGGGATTTCAACGAGGCAGGCCCCACCCTGAAAATGAACTTCGACGTGGCCGGCGACTATCGCGTGATGGCCTATGGCAATGAAGGCGATGATACCCGCTGCTCCCTCGATGTGAAAGTAACGGTTAATAAACTGAAAGATCATCTCAGCGTAGGAGAGGGGATGGGGCGACTGCTAAAGGGCAGTGAACAACGTATTCGTAGGGGCGTTCCAGTTACTGTGAACGCCGACTATGAAATGCAGCCTGCCACCGCAGAGGAAAAGAAGCGGGTATCCATGCAGGTGACCGATCAGGCAGGCAATATCGTGGCAGCTACAGAACCTGGCAACGACAAGATTACGTTTACCCCCGACAACTCCGCTGCCACTTACAAAGTTACCGCCACCATGGCAGCCGATACACCCGACGGCGCACCGCAGACAGTAAGCCAGGACATGGTTTCGGAAGCAAATGGCGTAGTAGCCGTTACCAACGACCAGCAGGCCGATGTGATCAGACCCGGCACCACCATGAGCTTTAAAGTGAGCGAAATGGTATACAAAACACAGGTGCAGGACTTTGAAAGCAGCATGATCAAATGGCAGCTCAATGGCCACGATGTGGGCACCGGTTCCGCTATTTCCCTGGACGGCCGCATGCACTTTATGCGTCCGGGTAAATATGTAGTGGAGGCCTACGTGATGAAAGCCGATGCCTGGGATGCCCGCAAGGGCGCGCCTGCCGGCAATCATCAGAAAGATGACTGGCGCTTTGAAGTGAAGAATAATGAAGTGGTGCAGCTGGAAGTGGAAGGCGGTACCACCGACTGGATAGTAGGTAAACATTATACACTGATAGCTAAAACCCTCATGAAATATCAGCGGGAGCTGGATGGTCCGCTAACATGGGTGCCTAACAACAACAGCAGCACAGAAAAGAATGCGGGCGTTTATGCTACTCATGCAGGCAAATTCTATATGACCGCCACCCTCGGCGCTTCTACTAAAAGGCTGGAAGTAAATGCAAAATATGCCGCCATCACCCGCTGGTGCTTTGGAGATAAGGAAGGCGTATATAAACCTTTCGCCGGCTGGAAAGAAACGATTAAAGCCCTCGTCAGTTGCCCCGCCGCAGCAGGAGAAAAAGTAAACCTGCATATCCTGGAAGCTGACAAGTCGAGCTTTAATTATATTAAAGACCTGGGCGAAGCCACCTTCGATGCCAACGGCGATATCAAACTCGATGTTAAAACCGATGATCTCAAACCTCTCCTGAAGAAATTATACGAATGGAATGAATACGACGTTTGCTTTGGTATCCTGCAAAGACCCGGAGGCATTGAGTTTGCAGATGTGAAAACCGTAGAGGCAAAAGGCAAAAAGTTCTGGTATCCAAAAAAAGAAAGCAACCTGCGCGATAAGGAAACGGGAAAATATGTGTACATCGATGACACCAAAGAAGTGGTGTCCGTACACTTCTACGACAGCAAAGATTATCCTGCCTATAAAGTGTATAAATATGGGGAGAAGATAAAGATCCATATCCAGACGCGTAACCTGGGTGGGGAAACGCTCACCCTGCAGCTCTGGGAAAATAAATACAAGGAAGAAGATAAGCTGGCCTTGGAGCTCACCGGTAAAGTAGACGACCAGGAAATCCTGAATATAGAACTGGATACCGCTAAATTAAAAACGGGGGTAAAAGCCAAAGATGACAATCTTCGTCCCTTCTATGCTATTATCAAATCTACGAAGGCCGATAAGTTTGAATTCCCGAAGGAGGTAGCAGATAAAAACACCTTCGATCCTAAAACCATTAGTTATTACCAGCATATTAAACTCTCGGATGGCGCAGCAGACCTGCTGAACAAGGTCACCAAAGATGTGGCGCCCACCGTGCTGGGAGAGGCGTTGGAGAAAGAAGAATCTTCCGGCGGCTGCCCGCGTTGCAATGAAAAAATAACGCCGGCCACACTGAAGAAAATGTTCCCGGATGCAACGCCGGAAAGCCTGCAAACAGCGGCCGACATCTACAACAAATACATGAAGGAACTGGGCATGAATACCTGTTGGAATAAGGCCCATTTCTTTGCACAAATCATGGTGGAAACCGGGAGTACGCTGCACCTGAAAAGCGGGGAAAGCTTCAACTGGTATTGGAAAAGCCTGATTGAAAACTTCGGCGCCTTTCAAACCACAGAAGGCCGGGCCAAAGCGGAGTTATGGGGCCGCGCCAATGAAAAGCCTCCTCATCCGGGCGTAACCCCTGAAAATGAAAAAAATATTGCGAACTATGCCTACGGTCCCGACGCCGCTAAAGGACGGGAGCTGGGTAACACCCAGGCCAACGATGGCTGGAACTTCCGCGGGAAAGGACCCATACAGCTAACGGGCCGCACCGCCTATGACTACGCCAATACCTACACGAAGCGGGAGAACGCAGATATTATTGCCGACCCTGACCTGGTGATTAAAGACTTGAAGATAGGAGTGCTGTCATCTATGGCTTTCTGGAAATGGAAAGGGTTGCAGAACGCGGCTAACGGCAATACGGAAGTAACCGAAAAGATCAGTAAAAAAGTAGGTAAAGATGCGGTGACTTCCGACGGCAAGAGTAGCCATGCAGAGAAGAAAAAAGCATTTAAAGAAACAACATCGGTCGTGTTTAAAGTGAGTGAATGCTTGTACGGCATCATTCCTGCGGGCGACAATAACAAGTACCGGATTGATGTGGACCTGTTTACCTATCAACAGATCCGGATCAACAAAGAATCTAAGCAATACCAGTTTGATGTGTACAATAAGAACGCCCTGGTAAAAACATATGTCATCAACGCTAACGAGAAAACCCTGTTGCCTTTCCCGGAAACAGGGCCCAACTGGGGGCGTTTTGGCACCAGGGATGCCGGCGGCGACAACTATGCGGCGCCGAAAGTGGCGGCAGCCTTCTTTGGCTTCTTTTATTCGCTGCCGCTCAATGGATATGCCGGCACACTCTATTATAACGACATTTCTGCCAATGATGGAAGAAATATCGGGCACCAGGGCCACGTGCACGGCGATGATATGGATATCCGCTATCCCGGCGCAGCGCCTGATGAGCGGTACTGGTACGACGCTAAAGCACATTATCCATCAGAAGAAAAATTTGTAGAAACCCTGGAAAATATTCTTACCATTGCTTTAAAATGGGGCTTTAATACCAACTATGCCTATAAAGCAGGTATTAAACATACCAAAGGAGTGGCGATGAGCGTTCACCAGGATCACTTTCATATCGGATTAAGATAAACAACAAACAATGTATAAACACACCTTCACCGGAATCGTTGCGATGGTATTGGCTTGCGTGGGCTGTCATCCACAAGAAAGTAATACGAAACAGGCAGCGCAAACCGATAGTGTTAAACCAATTGAAAACGTATATACCATGAATGCTGCTTTACTGAAAAAGCACAAGGAATTGCAGATGAGGCTGGAAGCATCAGAAGATGGATCTTATCCTATTTATAAATATACCGAGACCGATGTAAACGTGGCATTGCCAGCCATCGCAGAAGGGTTGAAAGCGCAGCATTTCGTACAGTTGTCCGACGACGCTTTTAAAGCCAGGATCCGCAGTATATTCGGCGATGTTTTTGAACCCGGCAGTTGCGATACCCAAAAACATGAACAGTTTATCACCTTGTTTGACGGGAAGAAAAAAGAAGACGAAGAATATTGGTATACGGTAGATAATATTTTTGTTTCCACCGGGTATCATTTTATCACCCATGTACCGCTGGTGGGCGACTTCGTAGAATTTACCGACAGTGCCCACTATAAGATACAGTTGTTGCCCACGATGGTATCCAGGAATAAATACCTGCTCAACGATAGCAAGGCCGACCTGGCCATCCTGCTGGCCAATGATTCCGCATTCCTGAAAAGGCTGGTAAAACAGTACGGCTATACGAAAGAACCCCGTATCAACGACCTGGCCATGAACGATTACGCCCGTATGGATGATAACCATATTGGCACCGTAGGTGAAACCATTTTTGTGAAAGATTGCAAGGGGAAAATGTCGATCCGGGAAGATCTGCTCACCTGGATAAAAGACCATACCACCGCGGAAGATCACCGTTTGCTGGATGGCTTAAACTGGTATGCTTCGGCGTTGTACGACAACAGTGGCAGTACCGAATTTACCGGGCAAAAGCCTTTTGAGCGGTGGTCGCTGGAAGAAAAGAGAAAGATTGTGGCCTATATCGCCAATATTTATGTGCCGCTGTTTCATGCACTGGTACCAAAGAACCCTGCTACCTGGCCGGCGGGCACTATCCTGGAAAACCTGTTCCTGGAAGACAAAGGGCTGCGTGACTATTTAATTCAGCAACAATATTTCGGATTACCAGCATTAAGAAAGGAGATAGAACCCAGTATTGTAAAATAATCATGCATATTAATAGGCATTAAAAAGGGTTGCATTCAGGATGGAATGCAACCCTTTTTAATTGATAAGATTATTTTTTTACCGAAACCCGCCAGATGGTATTCGCGGCATCATCAGCTACCAGCAGGGAACCATCTTTCATCATGGCCATACCTACGGGGCGGCCATGTACTTCACTTTTAGGCTCGTTGGCGATAAAGCCGGTCAGGAAGTCTTCCGCTTTGCCGGCAGGCTTGCCGTTTTGGAAAGGAATGTAAATGATTTTGTAACCCGACAGGTAGGTACGGTTCCAGGAGCCGTGCTGGCTGATGAAAGCACCATTCCTGTATTTTTCAGGGAAGGCAGTGCCTTTATAGAAAAGTAAACCCAGGGAGGCAGAGTGGGCCATCAGCGCTACATCTGGCGTAATGGATTTTTTTACCAGCTCAGGTTCCTTGCCTTTGAAAGAGGGATCTTCATGCTGACCAAAATACGCATAAGGCCAGCCATAAAAACCGCCTTCCTGCACACTGGTAAAATAGTCAGGCACGAGGTCGTCGCCCAGCTGATCCCGTTCATTGACTACCGTCCACAAAGTATGGGTGCCCGGTGCCCAGTCCATACCCACAGGATTGCGGAGCCCGTTGGCGTAGATCTTCAGGTTGCTCCCATCAGGATTCATGATCAGTATATTGGCTCTGTTTTTTTCTACTTCCATTCCCTGTTCTGCATCGTTGGTACCGGATCCTACAGATACCAGCAACTTGCTGCCATCTTCATTGGGAATGATATTCCGGGTCCAGTGATTGTTGTAACCGCCTGCGGGCAAGGTCACTATTTTCTTCCCGTCAGCTTCCATGGTGGTCATGCCGGTTTGATAAGGATATTGTACGATACCGTCGGTGTTGGCTACATAGAAGATATTATTCAATATCAGCATGCCCATGGGCTGGTTCAACTTTTTCAGGAAGGTATGCCGTTCATCAGGAAGCCCATCATTGTTGGTATCCCGGAACATGGTAATCCTGTTGGCGGTGATGCTATTATTTTCCGAGTTCGCTTTACCACTCCATTTGTTGATCACCTCCTGGGTAAACCGCTTGATCGCATGCGCCTCTGATACAAACACATCGCCATTGGGCGCTACGTATATCCATCGGGGGTTTTGCAGGCCGTCTGCAAATTTGGTTACCTCAAAGCCGGGAGGAGCAATTGGTTTGCTGCCGTCTTTCCAGCCAATTACATCGCTGAAGTTGGTGACAGACTTGGTAGCTCCCGGGAGTGGAAGCGAATCCGGCGGTGTGTTGTTGGCCGCAGCCAGAGAATCCTGCGCTGCATGCGCCGGAGGGCGCGAACCATGACAGCTGCATAACGACAATAATAGGGCAGCCGCAGCTGCAGACAAGTACTTTTTCTCCATCGCTATAGGGGTTGAAGGGCAAAAGTTACATCATTTTACATTAACGGGATTGATTTTTCATATTAGTTCCCCCTAAAAACGGGTACCTCCGCTGACGGAGATACCCGTTTCCTTTTACCTTACATCTTCACTAGTTTATATCGTTGCGATTGGTTCACGATAATAAAGTAGATGCCTGGTCTCCAGTTTCTCACATCCAGGCGGTTGCTCATCGTGTTTTGTTGCAGGTGGATCAATGCGCCGCTGCTATTGTAAACAGCCACGCTGAATACGGTTTCTATGATACCCTGCAGCAGCACATGATCTGTAGCAGGGTTAGGAAATAGCCAGCCCGGTTTAGGAGGCGTGGGTGGCAGGGTAGGCGTAGTAGGGATGGATTTATAAGCGCAGAGCGAATCCGGTATGGCGGCAGCTACCACGCGGCTAAACAGGATGCTTTGTCCCAGCGAGTTAAAATGCACCTCATCGCCGCTGTTGTACAGCGGGGCAATGAACCCTGTGCTGGTGGCCATACCGGTATAGAAATCGATCGCGTAGGCGCCGAAGTACTTGATGATGGTATCTTTCATTTGTCGTAAGCGGGTAGCAGCATCATACCCCAGGTTACCCCTGGGCTGTGTAGTGCTTACCCACAAGGGAATGTGGGCTTGTGCCGCCGCCTGCTTCAATACCAGGAAGTTGGCCAATTGTTTATTCAGCGGAAACCCTTTCGCCTCATCGTTGGTAGGCATATTAATGATGATGGCATCGGGGTGCAGCGATATGGCTTTGGTAATGTTATGCGTGGTATCTACGCTAAGGGCGATGCCCAATATAGTATAAGGCGGTGTGCCGTTGGGCATGATCTGCTGGGTAGTATACCCGCCAATAGCAAGGTTGATCACCGTATCGGCGGCGTTGTGACTGGCTTTGAGATAGCGGGCATAACGGAATGGCCAGGCGCTGTCGCGGTTGGGCAGTCCATTGCCCCAGGCAGTGGAAGAGCCCAGCACAACGATTTTTAGCGGGCTACTGCAATTTTGTGCATAGCTGATGCGGGTACCAAGACAAAAGAATGCCAGGAGTAAACATTTTTTCATGGTAGCGGGTATTGATAAAAATGCCGGTTGTAGTGCTGCAGAGGGTATCCGGAAACAGGGAGCTGGATTAGCTACTGCCTCAAAGTAATAGCATTATACTGCACTTCTATCGCAGTGAGCCGGTTTTCGGGTCAGTTACTGCTAACTTTCTCTTCTCTCAATAAAAGCCGGAAAAAAAAGAACCAAATATTTATCTTTATAACTTCTTCAATAATTATGAACATGAACAGAAAACGTATTATCGCAGGTCTGATATGTTGTATGGGCCTGGGGCTGGCGCATCCATCCGGTGTGATGGCACAGGTGTCAGCTATTAAAACGGAAACCGTGACCGGCGGTTCCCTGATTGGCCGCTGGGATATCAAAGTGAATGAAAATGGGACAGACAAGCCATCCTGGCTGGAAGTAGAGCTCTCCGGCTTTAAAACCCTGGTAGGTCGCTTTGTGAGCACCGGCGGTAGCGCCCGGCCTATTTCAAAGGTTAACTTCGATAACGGTAAATTCAGTTTTGCCATCCCTCCACAATGGGAACGCGAAGATCGCGATCTGACACTTGAAGGAACCGTTACTGCTGACGGTATCAGCGGTACTATTCATACCAGCGATGGGCAGTCTTATCCCTTTACAGGCGTAAAAGCACCCGACCTGAAAAGAGCCACAGCACCCATATGGGGCAACCCCATTAAACTATTTAATGGGAAAGACCTCGCCGGCTGGAAAGCATTGGGCGAAAACCAATGGGTCGTTAAAAACGGCGTGTTGAGCAGTCCTCACTCCGGCGCTAACCTGATTTCTGAAAAAACTTTCACCGACTTCAAATTACACCTGGAATTCCGCTATCAGAAAGGTAGCAACAGTGGTGTATACCTGAGAGGCCGCTATGAAACACAGATCATCGATAATCCTAAAACAGATCATCCCAACAGTCACCTGTTCGGAGGAGTATATGGATTCCTGGTGCCCAGTGAAAATGCAGCCATCGGACCTGATCAGTGGCAAACATACGATATCACCCTCGTAGGCCGCATGGTAACGATCGTTGCCAATGGCAAAACCATCATCAGCAACCAGGAAATTCCCGGTATCACCGGCGGTGCGCTGGATAGCAATGAAGCGGAACCAGGACCGATCTATTTCCAGGGCGACCATGGTCCTATTGAATTCAGGAACATTGTGATTACCCCGGCGAAATAATATTTTCCACGAGATAGCAAAGGAGCAAAGACGCAAATATCTCCGCGTCTTTGCTCCTTTGTTGTTTGAAAGAGGATTAGCTCCCTGGTGTTGGTATTAATGTCTATTTTTGCAGGATAAGAATCAGCAGCAAGAAAATGAGAACCAGTATCAACACACGCAGCAACATTAAGGAGAGCAATATCGGAATAGCCACTATACTCGCTTTCGCCATGATACCCATGTCGGGCTTTGCCACCGACATTTACCTGCCCTCCCTGCCGGGCATGACCAGCGCCCTGGGCATCACCAACAGCCAGGCTCAGTTGACCCTCAGCCTTTTCCTGATCAGCTATGGCGTGTCGCAGTTGTTTGTAGGCGGCCTGCTCGACAGCTACGGCCGGTATAAGATATCGATGGTGTCGATGTTTATCTGTTGTATTTCTTGCGTAATTGTCGCTAATACACACAGCATTTATGTGATCTATGCCATGCGTATTGTACATGGCATCACCATGGCGGCTATGGTAGTGAGTAAGCGGGCGTTTTTTGTAGATTTATATTCGGGAGAGAAATTAAAACATTATCTCAGCTATTTTACGATCATATGGTCTACAGGGCCTATCATTGCACCTTTCATCGGAGGCTACCTGGAGGTGACCTTTGGTTGGGAATCCAATTTTTATTTCCTGGGAGGATTTGCCGGTCTGCTGTTTATCCTTGAGCTGATCTTTGGTGGCGAAACCATTAAACACACAACCCCTTTTCATCCACGCGCCATTTTTTCTATTTACTATACCATGGCGCGCACCAGCAGTTTTACCTTAGGTATCGGCATGCTCGGACTGGCCTATTCCATGGTGATGGTTTACAACATGTCGGGCCCTTTTATCATTGAACATTACTTTAACTTATCGCCGGTGATCACCGGCTATTGCTCGCTGTTCCTCGGCCTGGCCTGGATGGCAGGAGGCTTCCTGGGTAAGGGGTTGATCAATAAGCCCTTTGTGAAAAAGATGAATATCAACGTAGCGTTGCAGTTCCTCGCCGCATCGCTGCTGCTGCTCACATTCATACTTTTCGGGGGCCTATGGACTATCCTCGTATTCGCTTTCCTCGTGCATGTGGGCGCCGGATTTACCTACAATAATTACTTCACCTATTGTTTACAGAAATTTCCCCGTAATGCAGGGATTGCAGGTGGCTTAACAGGTGGGGTATGTTATGTGATCGTATCCATTCTCAGCTATAGCCTCATTTATTTGCTGCCCGCCAAAGATGGACATAATCTATCGTATAGTTACCTGCTGTTAATCATTATCAGTGGTATGGTGATGTATAGGGTGAGGATGTTGGATAAGCAGGAGCGGAGTGCGTGACTGCATCGTCGCAGCAACCCACAATGACCATCCCTACTGTTAACTGATATCGTTAACAAACGATAACAGTAGATAACACTCCACCCGTTACTCTGGCATAATTTTATCATACTTTATAGTGAGCAAGAACATTAAACCGTCTGCAGGCGCTTAATAGCTACTTATTTCCAGTGTTTATCAAATCTTGTAATCATGAAAACGTTAAAGTATTTTATACTCGCCATCCTTCTCGTATCTGGATTGAGCAGTTGTTTGGTGGTGCGTGACAGGCCCGGATATTATTACCCTCATCGTCATTATCATCACTATTACCACGGGTATTACAGATACTAGTATCATACACAAGGAATCAACGACAGGATAGAAGCCTTCTGCCATATTGGGCTGGGGGCTTTTTTTATTGGGCAGGTATAAAAAAGCCTGTATCGCAACGATACAGGCCATCTCTTTTTACAGGGCGTAACTAATCTTTTTTGATGTACGTCTTATTACCATTCTTATTGATATAGTATTGCCCGCCGCGGCGTCCCTGGTAAATGGTTCTGCCTTTAGCGTCGGTGCCGATGGCGGGGTCGGAACCATTGGCTGGCGCGGAAGGAGTAACAACCGGTTTTTTAACGGCAGTTACTGCGGGCGCAGCGGGAACCGGCCGGGAAGGAACAGTAACGGCAGGAGCAGGTGTGGCAGGTGTAGCCGGTACAGCTGGTGCGGCAACTACTTCCTTGCTCTTTTGGGTTCTTGTTTTCTTAGGCGTTTCCGGGGTGGCGGTAGCTGGTACCACAGGCGTAGCAGGGGGAGCTGCCGTGGTTAATTCCTTCGTTTTTTTTGTTCTTGTTTTCCTGGCCGTTTCGGTAGCTGTGGTACCAGCAGCGTCGGTAGCCGCTACTGCTTTTTCTGCTTTAGCCCTGCTTTTTTTAACCTTGGTAGTGGCCTGGTCCTGGGTAGCCGTTACCTGGTCGTCAGCTTGTTTCTTTTTCTTTTTGGCAGCCTTGGGGGCTTTTTCGGCGGTTTGCTGTGCGGTAGTAGTGCTTTGCGCATAGCTGGTCATCGTGCCTATCGAAAGGGCACTTGCCAGCATTAGCATGACGAGTCTTTTCATAGCAAGTAGATTAATTGGGTGTTACTGGAAATCAAAAAAGGAATCTTGACAAATTGAAAGGGTTACGGTAGGTAACCGGACAGACGTATCACTGCAATTTAGGGTATTTTTTATTACAGCTGTGCGGTTTCAATGGTAGAGGTAGTTATATGTACAAGTTTTCAAGCCAATAACTGTTTCAGCAAATCAGCGCATTATCGATATTTTACAAATCTACATAGGCATCACCTCTTCTAATCTCCGGGTGGAAGCTTTTAAAGTTAAGAATAATCCCCTGATAACCCCTACGATCATGGCAGGCATTGAGTACCTGCATAAAAAATGGTTTTATTTGTCCAGTGAAGTGGGCTATGTTGCATTGGGAGAGCGCCATACGCTGCTCGTTGGCAGACCAGGAGGGAACATGTCCTGGTACAACTTTGCGCAGGTGAACACCACGTTCCGTGCACGGCATCTATCTCCTTCAGCACATACTGAGTTCTTTGCCGGCGCAGGACCTTACTTAAATATCCTGCTGAATAATAATAAAAAGGATCATCCCCTTTTTGAAGCCTATGATACCAAAACATGTAATACCGGTATCAAAACGGAAGCAGGTATTGTGCGTAACATCAACCGGTTTAGAGTGGGACTCACAGGCAACTACCTGTTAAGACTTTCTCCGGTGGCTACCAGCCCCCATACGAAGATAAATTACAACGTCTGGGGAATCACGCTGGGACTAGGCTACAAACTCCATTAACCGCGGGCCAGTAACTTAATATCCTTTACTTCCAATATAGGCCTGGGGTATCCCTTGACTGCTGCGAGGATCATCGCCAGGCCTACTTCCCGCATAGTGCTTACCTGGTTGGGAAATAGCCAGCGCAATAACGGATAGAGGTGCCCAATCATCCGGTAATAACGTTTTATATTTTTTTGTCCCGGCGTGGGCTGCATAAAGCCAGGCCGTACATGATATATTTCTTGGAACGAAAGTTTTGTCAGCGCGTTTTCTGTTTTCCCTTTCACCCGCGCCCACATAATACGGCCCTGTTCAGAGCTGTCGGTATGACTGCCAGATACATATTCAAAAATCATATTCGGCTGAATGGCCGCCAAACGGCGTGCAAAGTGAAGGGTTACGTCATAGGTAATAAAGGTATAGGCTACTTCGTTCATACCATTGGAGCTGATACCGGCACAATAAAAACAGGCATCATATCCGGTTAATTGGGTAACATGATCTTCCAGCTGCATAAAATCAGGAATCAGGCATTCCTGTAATTTGGGATGCTGTAAGCCATAGGTTTTGCGACTCACCAGCAGTATTTGTGTAATGTCCGGATGAGATAAACATTCCAACAGCACTCCTTCTCCAACCATGCCGGTAGCACCGGTAATGATCACTTTCATAATGATGATGTATTTAAGGAATACGGGTTATTATTGCTGCGCCTGATGTAAGATTAATGAATATATTTGAGATGGAAACATGCTTTATTGTTATTGAAAAAATTTCATACTCATGAAAAGGACCGAATGGTTTAAAAGAAGTTTTCCCATCATGGACGATAACGGGGTGTTACCCGACATCATAGAACGGCTGAGAGGTGCGCCAGTCAGATTGGAAGCCATGTTAAGCCCACTTGATATCGCGGTGCTGACAGCCAAAAGGGAAGGAAAATGGAGTATAAAAGAACAAGCCGGCCACCTCGCAGATATGGAACCACTTTGGCTGGGCCGCCTCGATGACCTGGCCCATGGAATCCCTCAACTCCGCGAAGCGGATCTCACCAATCAAAGAACACATACGGCTAACCATAATGGAACTAACCTGGGCGAACTACTGCAGCTGTTCAGCGTACAACGGCAACAACTGGTGAATCGCCTGCTCACACTGCAAGAGGATCAGCTCTTGCACGTGGCCTTGCATCCCCGCCTGAAAACGCCCATGCGGATCATCGACCTGGCTTATTTTGTAGCAGAACATGATGATCACCACCTGACCAGTATCCGCGAGATCATGAAATAACAGCATGATCCTTTTATAAAAGCAATGCCCGGGAAATTCTTTTCCCGGGCATTGCTTATCTCTTTTTAATGCGGTTAATTTAACTTTCCTAATATCTCCTCCAGCTTTTGATGGTCATCAGCACTAAGCGGTTGCAACGGACTACGAAGATAACCGCTTTCTATCCCCTGTATTTTTAGTCCTGCCTGTATCGCAACCGGCAACCCCTTAGCCACAATGAACTGCAACAGTTCCAGCTGCTGATAAAAAACATCCCTGGCAGCAGCCATGTCCTGCCGGGAGAAGGCGGCATATAACCGGTTGTTTAAACCCGGGATAAGATTGTAGGCGGCCGTACACCAGCCACGGGCGCCGGCAGTAAACGCCGCCAATGCCAGCGGGTTGGACCCATTGTAAAATGCCACCTCTTCACCCAGTTCTTTACGCAGGGTAAACATGCGCTGTATATCTCCGGTACTTTCCTTCACCATGGTAATATTGGGTATCTGGAGCAAACGTTTCAGCAATGCAGGCGACATATCAATGCCTCCGGTAGCAGGGTTGTTGTAAGCCATAATGGGCAATGAAATATTGCTGGCGATCTTTTCATAGTGATGGAAAATTTCGTCTTCCGTCAGTTTCCAGTAGCTCATAGGCAGTATCATGACGGCGTCGGCCCCCGCTTTTTCTGCGAACCGGGCATGGCGGATAGCGCCCGCAGTCGTGAGATGCGAAACACCCACGAGTACGGGTATACGTTTGGCTACCTGTTGAATAGCGGCAGTAGTAACGGCTTCCTTTTCTTCTTCTGTGAGATAGGGCAGTACACCGGTGCTGCCCAATGGAGCAATCCCGTGAGCGCCTGATTGTACGAGGCGCTCGGTGAGGGTTTTAAATAAGGGGATATCTACTTTTTCCTGCGCATCAAACGGCGTGATAGGATAAGCAATGATACCTTTGAATAAATTGGTTTGTATCATGTATTTAATTTTTTTTTCGTGAGAGATTAGAGATCCCGGCCTTCTTCTTCTCTTAAGGCTACACCCAGGTTTTGTAATTGCGGGGCATTTTCACAGGCAATATAGCGGGCGGGTTCACTGTCGCTAAGGTTCTGATGCCGGTGCCAGGCCCAGCTGGGAATATATACGGCATCTCCAGCCTGCCATTCTATTTTTTCATCTTCTACTTCCGTATATCCTTTTCCTTCCAGCACATACAATACCGTTTCATAAGTATGCCGGTGCCGGTTGGTGAGCTGGCCAGGTAAGAGCCCGCCGATGGTCATGCTTACATTTTTCGTTGGCAGATCTACAAAGAATACCGGGTGTTTACGTTCGGTAGAAAACGAGTCGTGCGCCCCGGCCTGTTCTACATTTTTGTGAATCAGCTTTCCTGGTTTTACATAAGCAGGACGGGCATAAGTGCGGTGAAAATCCTTTGAGGTAAAGGCGGCTGTTTGCTTTTCCATGTGTCAGTGTTTTTTATTTGTGATAAAATATGATGGCTTTTGCTGTTTGCTGACACAAAATTTGTCTTTTTCTGGATCATCAAGATCGTCCAGTTTTTACTTAAATAGATGGTCCAGAGAAAATGTGTCCTATGTACGCTTAACGGGACGATCACTGGAAATGCCCCACTTATAGGGCTTGTGGGCCGATATGATTTTCTTCATTATCAATATTTTTTTCTCCTATCTGCATTTTTAGGAAGAGGGATGCCTACTTTATCTTTATATTTCGGGTATCAACCAGGACGTTATGATCGCCACGTGTTTTCAATGAATAATAATAGCCGTATGTCAAGGGGAGTGCATTTGTTCAGTGCGTATCAATACGTGAACAAAATCCGCTGGCGCGCCCGGATCAATAAAAGCAGCACTACAGATGTACCAGGCCTGAAAGGACTTACCAAAGACCAGTTCCGCGATGCCATCATCAAGGAACGTAAATGGGAATTGTCGAATGAAGGAGATGCATGGTTCGATTTGAAACGTACCAATACCTTCCAGCATATTCAAACCGTAAGAGGCTCCTCTTTAAGTGTGCCCATCGGCCCTTATAATCAAACATGGCTGATCCCTGCACAGGAAATCACCAACAATAATATTCAGCAAAATCCACAGTATCACTAGTCAATTTTTATCGCAGGAACATATGAAACGATTACTCTTCTTTTGTTGTGTGCTGTTCTTCGCCCACCTGGGGAAAGCACAAACCGTCTGGCACGTAGCTACTAATGGAAATGACAGCCATAGCGGCAGTGCATCCCAACCTTTGAAAACACCCGGTAAAGCGGTGGAATTAGCCATCAAACGAAAGAACGAGCAGGCCGTCATTCTCCTGCATGGAGGTACTTACTACCTGGAAAAGGAAATCAACCTGCAGGCCGCCAATATGGCCTGCAAGCGCCTCGAAATACGTGCGTACGATAACGAACCGGTGTTTATCAGCGCCGGACAAAAGTTATCGCTCACCTGGACGCCTTACAAAGATGGTATTTACAAAGCGAGTGTACCCACCGGCGTTACCTTTGAACGCCTCTATGTAAACGGAGAACTACAGGTGCTGGCCCGTTATCCTAACTATGATGCTACTGCCAAAGTGTTTCATGGCACCGCCGCCGATGCCCTGGAAAAAGCAGCCCAATGGAAACACCCGGAAAACAGCTACGTACATGCGTTACATGCATACGACTGGGGAGGCTTCCACTACCGCGTTACCGGCGTTAAAAACAACGAACTGGTGCTGGAAGGCGGTTGGCAAAACAACCGCCCTAATGGCCTGCACAAAGAGTTCCGCTTCGTGGAAAACAACCTGGAAGCCCTCGACGCTCCCGGCGAATGGTTCCTCGACCAGCAGCAGCACCTGCTGTATTATTATCCAACAGCAGCGATGCAACTGCCGGCCGCCCGCATAGAGGTATCCCGGCTAAAGAAAAGTATCGTATTAAAAGGCAGCGCCGCTAAGCCAGTAAAAAACGTAACCCTGCGCGGACTACAGTTCGTGCATAACGAGCGTACTTTTATGGATACCAAAGAACCACTGCTGCGCAGCGACTGGACCATCTACCGCGGTGCGGCGGTACTGCTCGATGGAACGGAAAACTGCTGCATCACCGATTGCCGCTTCACTACCTTAGGAGGCAATGCTATCATGCTGAGCAACTATAACCGTCATGATACGATCAGCGGTTGCGAAATACAGCATGTAGGCGCCAGCGCTATTGCGTTTGTAGGCGATGCCAAAGCAGTACGGTCTCCTAATTTCCGTTACGAGGACTTTACGCCGTATGCGCAGCTGGATAAAACACCTGGCCCGGCCAGCAATAACTATCCGCAGGAATGCTTGGCCGATAATAACCTGCTACATAATGTAGGGGAGATAGAAAAACAAGCGACGGGTGTAGAAATAGAAATTTCGTCCCGTATTGCCGTCACACACAATAGCATCTACAATACTCCCCGCGCCGGTATTAACATCGGCGACGGCTGTTTCGGCGGTCACCTGCTGGCGTACAATGATGTGTTTAATACAGTACTGGAAACCGGCGACCATGGCGCCTTTAACTCCTGGGGGCGCGACCGCTTCTGGGCCGCCAACCGCGGGTATATGGACAGCCTTGTAGCTGTACACCCGGAGCTGATATTCCTGGATGTACAGGAACCGGTGACCATCCGCAATAATCGTTTCCGCTGCGATCATGGTTGGGATATCGACCTGGACGACGGTTCTTCCAACTACCGGATCTATAACAACGTTTGCCTCAACGGAGGCCTTAAACTCCGGGAAGGTTTTGGTCGCATCGTGAAAAACAATATTATGATCAACAACTCCTTCCACCCGCATGTATGGTTTAAAAACAGCGGCGATGTATTTGAACACAATATTGTTACCCGTAAATATTTCCCCATCGAAATCAATTACTGGGGCAAAAGTATCGACTACAACCTGTTCCCGGACGATGCGGCGTTGCAGGAAGCCCGTAACAATGGTACCGATGTGCATAGCGTGGCCGGCGATCCGCAGTTCATTAACCCGCAGGAGGGCGACTATACCGTAGCGGCTACCTCGCCGGCGCTGAGGATGGGCTTCAACAATATCCCGATGGATAGTTTTGGCGTAATGCAGCCCCGGTTGCGCAACCTGGCTGCGAAACCCGTTATCCCCATGTTTATGAGTGGCAGCCCCGATGCAGCGGCGGCGCCGGTTGATTTCCTGGGAGGGAAAATCAAATCTATTTCCGGCCTTGGAGAACGCTCTGCCTATGGTTTGGCCGATGAGTCGGGGGTAGTCATTGTAACCGCTAATGCGGGTAGCCTGCTGGCCACCTCAGGACTGAAAGCGAAAGATGTAATCATCTCTTCCGATGGGCATCCCATAAAAACTACCAAAGATCTGCTGGAACTAACCCAGGGTGCTTCCTGGAAAAGCAGTATTCCTGTAGTGATTATACGTAACCAACAACAGCAGGCCATTACGTTGAAACTGAAGTAAACGGGAAAACAACCATTACTCCCATTAGCCGGACAACCAGCCAGGTTGTCCGGCTTTTTCTTTTGCAGAAATATTTGATAGTCTGCCTGGTTTTGTATTATTTCTTAAAAAGTAACCGCGTTTACCAGAAAAATTTTATTTTGTGGTATGCACGTGACTATGGAGGAGTTACTTTACCGCATACAATTTCACGATGATCAACTCGCTTTCAAAGCGCTGTACCAGCAGCAGGTATTCCGGTTATACCAGTTTGCCTTTGCCTTCGTAAAACAGCGCCAGCCGGCGGAAGAAATAGTGAATGATGTATTTGTAAAGCTTTGGCAAAAGCGACACCAGCTGGATAAGATCGGGCAGATAAGAGTGTACCTGTATGTGGCGGTAAAGAACGCCGCATTAAACCAGCTTCGCCGGCCGGCCATTTTTACGGAAACAGACCTCGACTCGCTCCATGTACAACATTTCCGGCTCGAGCCCGACACCGAGCAGTTGCTGCTCACCCACGAACTGCAGCAGGCCATCGCTTCGGCGGTGGAACAGCTGCCTCCTAAATGTAAAATGATCTTCAAGCTGGTAAAGCAGGATGAACTGTCTTACAAAGAGGTGGCAGGCATCCTCGGTATTTCTCCTAAAACAGTAGATGCCCAACTGGCCATTGCCATGAAAAAACTGGCTGCCCGTCTCCAATGTTTTGCCCCCGTACCGGCCCTCCCGGATGCCGGCGAAAAGAATGACTAAACCCTTCCCGCCATCTCCCCCAAAAAAAATTTTTCCCGCTTTTAGGGAATCACTGTTTACCCGGTGTCCTTATACACAAGTCCTATTTGAATGAAATGAAATCTGAAAGAATAGCAGTATTGATGGCGAAAAAGGCCAGCCGGTCCGCCAGTCAGGAAGAGTTGGAAGAACTGGAGCAATTGCTGACAGCGGATCCCGGTGCGGCGTTTACGGCTTCCATCATCGACAGGATGGGTAATAACGCGGCCGGACAAATGGAATTTGCGGAGCAGGGCTGGGAGAAAATAGTGCCCCGCCTGTCTGCCGCGCCAGTTACTGCCATGCGCATTAAACGTGGCTGGTGGGCTGCCGCAGCAGCGGTAGTGGGGCTAACGGCAACAGGCATAGGATGGCAGTGGTGGCGTCATCAACATCTCGCTATCGCCTCCCGCCAGGAGATCACTGCCCCGCTCGGACAAACCATGAAAGCCCTGCTACCCGATGGTACCACGGTATGGCTAAATGCCGGGAGTAAGCTCAGCTACGATCAGCGCTTTAATAATAGCCGCCGCGATATCCAGGTCAGCGGGGAAATATTTCTCGATGTAATAAAAAACGATGCAAGGCCCTTTGTAGTACATACCCGCAAACTGGATGTACATGTACTGGGTACCAGCTTTAACATAAAAGCATACGACGATGATAACCGCTCAGAGGTAGCTGTAGTGGGAGGGAAGGTGCAGGTGATCATGCACAACAGCCTGGAGAAAAAAGTAATCCTGTTGCCACATGAAAAACTGATTTTATCTACCATTGGAAAAACCGATAGCCTGTCGCTGGTCAATTTCCCTGAAGCCAACGGGAAAGACAGCCTGGTGGCTGAAACCGCCTGGCGCGAACAGAAGCTGGTATTTAAAAATGAAACCTTCGAATCAGTGGCGCGGAAAATGGAACGGCAGTTTAATGTCTCCATTTCCTTCGAAGATGAAAGCCTGAAGAAAGAAATACTCAGTGGGGTATTTGAAAAAGAAGGGATCGTAAAAGCATTGAAACTGTTACAGATGACAACACCTTTTCATTTCCGTATCCAACAGCGACAAGTATATATATCTAAATAACAGCGCACATTTTATCAAACCAAAAACTACCTGTAATGAAAACACGCGTAAACAACTGCAGCACCTGACCAAACCATAAAAAAAGGAAGAGCAGGGCTCTTCCTCAAAAGGCTTATAGGTATCAACAGGGGGTAAGCAGGCTTCGAAACTTCACTTACACCCTTCTTTACAAACCTTTCTAAAACAAATCTATGAAAAAAAGAAGATTTGGCAGGGCATCCTATGCGCTCCGCCAGACACTCAAACTATTCCTCATTATGAAGTTGTGCTTTGTCGTGGTGCTGATATCCTGCCTGCATGCCTCTGCTACTGTGTTTTCACAGGAGAAGTTCACCTTATCCTTCGTGAAAACAGACGCAGATAAAATTTTTGAGAAAATCCAGCAGGAGAGCAACTATCGCTTCTTTTACAACTATAATACCATCCGGCAGCTGGGCAAAATAAACCTGCAGGTCAAAAATGCCAGGCTCTCCGAAATTATGAGCCGGGTATTGGATAGCGCCTTCGTATATAAAATCATAGATAATAACCTGGTGGTGATCGCGCCCCGCAACGAAGCCTCTACAACGGAAAAAATTACCGGGCGCGTAGAAGATGCGAAAGGACATCCCCTGATTGGCGTATCTGTAAAGGTGAAAGGCGCCAGCACCGGGGCCGTAACAGGCGCCGATGGCAACTTTTCCGTCATGGCCCCCGCCGGCGCTACGCTGGTATTTACCTATATGGGCTATGAACCTAAAGAAGCCACCGCTGTTCCCAACCAGCCTTTATATATCGTACTGGAAGAATCTACCAGTGGCTTAAATGAAATTGTAGTAGTAGGGTATGGCACGCAGAGGAAAAAAGATGTAACGGGCGCTATCAGCTCCGTTAGCAGCGCCGACCTGCGCAATGTACCGGTACGTAACGCCGGTGAAGCGTTACAAGGTAAGGCTACCGGCGTAACCGTCGTGCAAAGCAGCGGTAGCCCCGGATCAGCTCCCGTGGTGCGTATCCGCGGTATTGGCTCTATCACCGGCAGCAACAGCCCCCTGTATATCGTAGACGGCTTGCCACAAACAGATATTGGCTGGCTCAATCCCAACGACATCGAGTCGATGGATATCCTGAAAGATGCCTCTACTTCTGCCATCTACGGGGCCAGGGCCTCCAACGGCGTGGCAATCATTACCACCCGAAAAGGTAGTCGCACAGAACAAAAGATGCACGTCACCTTCGACAGCTATACCGGCGTACAGTCTGCCTGGAAAAGGCCGCACATGCTCAACGCCGCTGAGTTCATCGAATATAAACAAAGAGCCGCCACCGCCGGCAATTCTCCCATGCCCACCAGCTTAAATACACCAGAGAAAAAAGCGGAAGTGCTGAAATTCGTGGCAGAAAATACCGGTAGTCCCAATGGTACCGACTGGTGGCAGGAAATCATCCAGGACAATGCGCCCATGCAGAGCTATAACGTCGGGCTCACCGGCGCCGGCAAAAATATCGTTTATGCAACCAGCGCAGGATATATGAAACAGGAAGGTATCGTGAAAGGTTCCGACTATGAGCGCATTTCCTGGAGAACCAATGTAGGCGCAGATATCAGCCCCCGTGTAAAACTCACTACCAACGTTGGTCTCATCTATGAAAGCCGCCGTAACGTAGATGAAAACAACCCATTTACCGGTACCATCTTTAGCGCCATGACAGCAGATCCGATCACACCGGTATACCGCAACCAGCTCAAAAATGTACCCGCTTTCTTCAGCAGCATCATGGATGGTTATGAAGCTAACAATCCGTATTCTCAATACGCAGGTATCCTGTACTCCAATAAACCCAACCCGGTAGGACAGGTAGAACGTATGCAGCAATCAGTATGGGAAGGCATCGCGGTAAAAGGCGGCGCTGCCCTCGATGTCAAAATCATTGACCCGCTGATGTTCCGTAGCAACTTCGGCCTGGACCTGGGACGAGGGATCTCCAAAGGATTTACGCCCTCGTTTTTCCTGAATGCATTTGACTATAGTACTTACAATACCATCAGTAATAACTCTTCCTGGAGTAATTATTTTGTATGGGAAAATACACTCAACTTCGACAAAACTTTCGGTAACCACCATATTACCGCCCTGGCAGGTATTTCGGCAGAACTCACCAAAGGCTTGTCCTACGCTGCTTCCAAGCAGGGAATAGTGAACAATGATTATGATATGCGCATCATCGATGTAGCCACGTTGAACCCTAACGCCTCCGGCTATACGTACTCCAGCGCCATGCAGTCTTTCTTTGGGCGTATCAACTACGTGTATGCCGACCGTTACATTCTGGCCGCCAACGTACGTCGCGATGGTACTTCCAACTTTGGAGAAGGCTATCGCTGGGGTACTTTCCCATCAGCTTCTGCTGCCTGGCGGTTTACAGAAGAAAACTTCGTGAAAAATGCCGGCATCTCTTGGCTGAGCAGCGGTAAACTGCGCGCCAGCTACGGCTCTATCGGTAACCAATACACCGGTACAGGCAGTGGCCTCTATTTATCTACCTACGGTAATACCTATCAGCGCTACATTTTTGGTAACACCAGCACAGGATACCTGGGCGCCGAACGTAAAACCATGGCCAATCCTTCCCTGCAATGGGAAACCTCCAACCAGGCCGATGTGGCCCTGGAACTCCAGCTGTTTAACAGCGAACTGGATGTAACCGTCGACTATTTCAACAAACGGGTAAACAATATGTTGGTGGTAGTGCCACTACCAGCTACCATGGCTTATCCGGTAGATATTCCCTTCTGGAAAAATGCCGGAAGCATGGTGAATAAAGGCTGGGAATTATCCATCGGCCATCATCATACTTTTGGCGATTTCTCTTACAATGTTCGCGCTAATATTTCCACGTTTAAAAATGAGGTGTTGACAATGGGTGGTGGAGAACCTGTGTACTCCACTGCTCATTTAGGGGAAGTGATCAGCAAAACAGAAGAAGGAAAACCCGTAGGCTACTATTTCGGATGGAAAACAGATGGCATCTTCCAGACACAGGAAGAAGTAGATAAAAGTCCTCAGAAAGGAGTGAGCTCCCCCGGCGACCTGCGCTTCAAAGATATCAATGGCTATGATGCCAACGGGAAAGTAGTGCCCGGTCCCGACGGTAAGCTGGATGCAGCCGATCGTACCATGATCGGCAACCCCTGGCCCGATTTTGTGTATGGCCTGAGCATCAATCTCAACTTCAAACGTTTTGATCTGAGCATGTTCTGGCAGGGCTCCCAGGGCAATGATGTGATGAACATCCTGCGCTACGATACCGAAGCCGGCACTGGCTGGTATAACGCGCCCAAAGGCTTCCTGGAAAAGTCCTGGAATGGCCCTGGATCTACCAACAAGTATTACAAAATTTCTTCTGTGGCAGCGCTGAACAACAGCGTGTCTGATTATTTCGTAGAAGATGGCTCCTACCTGCGCCTGAAAAATATACAGCTGGGATATAACTTCCCCGCCAAATGGCTGGAACGTGCACGCATACCACAGTTACGGCTATACGTAGGCGCGCAGAACCTGTTCACCTTCACCAAATACAGCGGACTTGATCCGGAAATGGGTAGCAGCGATCCTAAGCTGATGGGTATCGACCAGGGATATTTCCCGCAGGCCCGCACGTATATGATCGGACTGAATGCCAAGTTTTAATCACTAACACTGCCACTCATGAAAAAATTCGTATATTCTTTACCGTTAATAGCTGCTTTGCTGGTCACTTCCTGTTCTAAAGATTACCTCAACAGGCCACCACTGGGCAGGCAAACAGATGAGAATTTTTACCAGTCGCCAGGCGCCGGTTTTAAAACCGTAGTCAACTGCTACCTGGGATTTTATGACTTCTGGGGTTACCAGGCCGCCATCGCCGAGTTGGGCAATATGGCCACCGATGAAAGCGACAAGGGTGGTTCCGATGGCAACGACCGCCCCTTTGTGCTCGACCTGGGGTTTGGCCGTACCCTTTCCAATAACGAAACCTTGTCTAACCTCTGGAAAGCCTGCTACAACGGTATCGGCAGCTGTAACGTAGCACTGGAGCACCTGCCCGATGCACCCCTGCTCGATAACAACGGCGTTAAGCTCGACGAAAATATCCGCAAGCGCTACCTCGCGGAAGTGCGCTACCTGCGCGCCTATTATTACCTCGACCTGGTGCGCATTTTCGGTGGAGTGCCGCTGGTCACTAAAACACTCGGGGTGGATGACCGTAACAAAATTGTACGGGCTTCTTCCCAGGAAGTGTTCCAGTTTATTACCAGCGAACTGGAGGCCGCTGCCAACGATGCGGCATTGCCTTCCCGCAAGGATATGCCTGATGGGGAACAGGGCCGCGCCACCAAAGAAGCTGCCTGGGCGCTGTTGGCAAGGGCCTGTCTCTTCTTCGCAGAAGATGATAAAACACTCTACGCCAAAGCAAGAGAAGCGGCTAAAAAAGTAATCGACTCCCAGGCCTTCACCCTGGAGCCACAATACCAGCAACTGTTTTTGAAAGATGGATATAAAAGCAGGGAATGCGTTTTCCCATTGATCTTTGGCGACGACCCTGCTGCCTTTATCTATGGTTCTACCCAGCCTGTATATTGCTCGCCCCGCAGCGCCGGCGGATGGGGCTTCGATTGCCCTACCCAGTCGCTGCTCGACGCCTTTGAACCCGGCGATCCGCGCGTTCTGTTCACCATCCTCGACCAGGGCGATGTATTTCCTAAACCAGGTGGACAGGAAGTGCTCGATTTTTCCACTTATCCCAACACCGGTCATCATAACCGCAAAGTGTTCCTGCCGGCCGCCCGTCGTGGCCAGGGCTGGGGCAACGATGCCTGGACCATGCACCTCATCCGCTATGCCGATGTATTGCTGATGTATGCTGAAGCGCTGCTGGAAAGCGGTGGTGATAAACAAACTGTGGCCAACTATATCAACCAGGTACGCACCCGCGCCGCCGCTTCTTCACATACCGACACGGAAGCTACTTCCCGTGTGCGTAACGTGCCTGCTACCCCCTTACGTCCGGTAGCGGCCAGCGATGACCTCCGCGTGGCAGTAAGGCATGAGCGCCGCGTAGAACTGGGCGGCGAATATGGCCGCCTGTTTGACCTCCTGCGCTGGAATATGTACGTGACCACCATGAAAGACTTTTCTACAAAACCTTACGCCAATGGCAAGGGCAATAGCTTCAAAGCACCCGCCAGTGGTAACAAATACCTGTTCCCGGTTCCACAAACGGAAATAGATAAAAGCGGGGGATCTATCAAACAAAACCCAGGATACTAATACGATGACCCAAACCGGCTGAAAGCCCTCCTTTCAGCCGGTTATATTTTTATTACAGAGAACTATGAGAAAGCTTTGTCCACTGTTGTTGCTGGTACTACTTTTTGCCTGTACCTCCAGGAGAAGTACTACCAGGATTTTATGCTATGCCACCCTGCGCGATAGCGGATGGGTGAAACAAATACAGGCTGCTGCGGCTAAAGAAGGCTGGCAGCTGGTGTTGACGGGCGACCGGCACCTGTTCCAGGAAGACTCGCTCCGGGAGTTCAGCGCAGTTTGTTTGCCCTTTTCTTTATCCGATAGCCTCGACTTCCGGCAGGTGCCAGCGTTGAAACGCTATGCTGAATCCGGCGGCGGTGGCATACTCGCCGTGAAGGATACCGCCGCACTTCGCAAGGACTGGCCATGGATACAGGAATGGACGAGCTTGGCCACCGGCAAAGCGCACAAACAGGATGAGGGCCGGTTGTACCTGCTCGCTCCAAACGCTGATGCAGTTGGCTTCCTGGCCGCATTGACCTATCTCGTTGGCGATAACGCCTTACCAGATTATAAACAATCGCTCACGTTGTTGCCGCCCGATACCAGTCGCTACACCTACACCGTGCTGGATCATGGCCTGGATGAGCCCATGGAAATGTGTATTCTCCCGGAAGGAAATGTATTGTTTATTGAACGCAAAGGCGCCGTGAAACTATACGACGCCCGGCAACACCAAACAAAAACTATCGGGCATTTCGATGTATTCAGCGGCATAGAAGATGGCTTGCTGGGCGCAGCGCTGGACCCTAACTTTAAAACCAATCACCGCGTATATTTTTACTATGCACCCGCCGGGGAGAAATGGTTCAATAAACTGGTGCGGATGGAACTGCATGGCGATACGCTGGACAAAGCTGCTGAAAAAGTAATGATGGAAGTACCTACGCAACGCCGCTACTGCTGCCACTCTGCGGGATACCTGGCATTCGGGCCGGGCGGCCTGCTGTACCTCTCCATCGGTGATAATACCAACGCGGAAGAAACCGAAGGATATACCCCGGTAGATGAAAGAAAAGGCCGGGAACTGTCTGATGATCAGGCCAGCGCCGCGAATAGCAAGGATCTCAGGGGGAAAATTTTACGCATCAAACCCGAAGAAGATGGCAGCTATTCCATCCCCGAAGGAAACCTTTTCCCGAAAGATGGCTCACAGGGCCGCCCCGAAATATATGTGATGGGGTGCCGTAACCCTTACCGTTTCCATGTGGACATGAAAAACGCATTTGTATACTGGGGCGACATCGGGCCCGACACTAAAGTGCCTTCTCCCGAAGGCAACACAGTAAGCTTCGATGAACTCAACCAGGCACGGAAACCAGGCTTTTTTGGCTGGCCCTACTTCAACGGCAACAATCAGCCGTACCCGTTGTGGGACTATGCTGCAAAAAAGGAACGCCCCATAAAAGACCCGCAACACCCGGTCAACAGCTCGCCCAATAACACTGGCATCAAAGACCTTCCACCGGCGCAACCAGCCATGATCTGGTACAGTGATGCCCTGTCGCCCATATTTCCGATGTTAGGTAAAGGAGGAGAATCAGCTATGGCCGGCCCGGTCTTTTACAGCGACCTATATAAAAATGCCCCTTATAAACTATCGGACTACTATAATGGTAAACTGTTTTTCTACGACTGGGTAAGGCATTGGATTATGGCGGTTACCATGGATAAGGAAGGTAACTACCTGCGCATGGAGCCCTTCCTGGAACATATTCCGTTTGCCGCACCGGTAGATATGCAGATCGCCCCCGATGGCAGTATTTACATGCTGGAATATGGTACCAACTGGTTCGCTAAAAACTCCGATGCCAAGCTGGTACAAATTACCTATGCAGAAGGAAACCGCAACCCGGTAGCTACTATCAGCATGCCGCAACAGTATGGCGCGGCGCCATTTACTGCCCACCTTTCCGCCGCCGCCTCACTCGACTACGATAAAAATGACCAGTTGACCTATACCTGGAAAATAGGGGATCAACAGCTGAAGGGGATGGAGGTGCAACACACCTTCACGCAACCCGGTAGCTATAAAGTAACACTTTCCGTAACAGATAATCATGGCGGTACCGGAACTGCTACCACCGATATTAAAGTAGGCAATACGCCGCCGGTGGTACAGATCAATACTGCCGCCAATCGTAGCTTCTATTGGGATAATGCCGTGCTCAATTACCAGGTAAATGTGAAAGATCCGGAAGATGGTAAGATCGATAGCAGCAAGGTACAGGTAAGCTTCGATTACCTGCCTGTCGGGAAAGACCTGGCACTGGTGCTGGCCAAAGGCAGTAGCGCAGGACTTAACCCGGAATTTGCCAAAGGCAGCCAGTTATTCTGGTCGCTCGATTGTAAAGCCTGTCACGCCGAGAAAGCTACTTCTGTAGGTCCGGCATTGATAGACATCGCGCACCGTTATAACGCCAACGAGCCTACGATTAATAAACTGGCCGCCAAGATTATTGCCGGCGGCAGCGGCAACTGGGGCAACCGTACTATGTCGTCGCATCCTGATATGCCCAAAACAGACGCGCAGGAAATCGTGAAATATATTCTTTCGCTGGGTACCAGCACGGCCTCCATTCCACTGCAGGGCGCTTTACCGCTAAGTAAGCATACCGGCAAAGGACACGAAGGCGCTTACCTGCTCATGGCCACCTACACCGATAAGGGCGCCAACGGGATAGCACCCATCACTACGCGTGATCATATTATGTTGAGAGACCCGTTGTTGCAAATCGAAGATGCCGACGAAGCCAAAGTATTCCTTACCACGCAAACCACGCTGGCACTCAGCTACGGGTTGCCGTATCACAACAATTTTGTACGCTTCAATCATCTCTATCTCGACAACATACAAAGTGTGCAATACAACATACAGGAACAAGGCATGGGAGGGGTGATAGAAATGCGTCTCGACAAACCCGATGGTGCATTGATCAGCCAGCTGACCATTGCCCCCGGCAAGGCGCCCGATGCAAAAACCGGTTGGAAAGTGGTGTCTGCCCCGGTGAAACCGGCAACAGGACTGCATGATATCTATTGCCTGTTCAAAAGTACAGATGGAAAAGAAGGTCACCTGTTTAACATCGATTGGCTGAAGTTTTCAAACCAACATTAACATATGCCTGTAGCCGTTCGTATTCGTTTATCCATACTCATGCTCCTGCAATATTTCACCTGGGGAGCATGGTATGTTACCATGGGCACTTACCTCATTACGGCGCTCAAAGCCAATGCTGTACAGGTAGGCGCCGCCTATGCCAACCTGTCGGTTGCCGCCATGATCTCTCCTTTTTTTGTAGGGATGGTGGCCGACCGGTTCTTCGCAGCACAACATGTACTGGGGGTCCTGCATATAATAGGAGCGGGGGTACTCTTCTGGCTAAGTGTGGTGCCAGGATTTAATGGCTTCTGGTGGCTGATTCTCTTATATACCTTGTTATACATGCCTACGATGTCGTTAGCCAATTCCATCTCCTTCCGCCAAATGACAGATGCCGGCAGGGAATTCCCTTCCGTACGTGTGTTCGGCACCGTAGGATGGATCATAGCAGGACTGCTGATAGGTTCCCTGGGTATAGAAGCCACCGCCTTACCTTTTCGTATAGCCGCCGCCTGCTCCCTGTTGCTGGGCATTTACAGCTTTTCCCTGCCACCGGCGCCGCCTGTACGAAAAAAGGTAACGCTGTCGGATGTAATCGGTCTCGATGCACTGGTACTCTTCAAAGACCGCCGGTACGGGGTGTTTTTTATCACGGCCATTAGCATCTGCATTCCCCTGGCTTTCTATTACAGCCTGGCCAATCCTTTTCTCAACGACAAAGGCATGGTGAACGCAGCGGGTAAAATGACCCTGGGGCAGGTATCGGAAATGGGATTTATGTTGCTGATGCCCTTCCTGTTTAGCCGGCTGGGAGTAAAGAAAATGATGTTGCTGGGCATGGGCTGCTGGATTATGCGCTATGTGTTGTTTGCCCTGGGGAATAATGAAACCGGCGCCTGGATGCTGTATGCAGGCATCCTCCTGCATGGCGTATGCTATGATTTCTTTTTCGTAACCGGGCAGATATACACCAACCACAAAGCAGGAGAGGCCGTAAAGAGTGCCGCGCAGGGACTCATTACTTTTGCCACCTATGGGGTGGGCATGCTGATAGGTTCCTACGTGTCGGGTTTTACGGCACAGTTATACAGCAGCAAAGCAGGGGAAACGATACATTATCACTGGGCATCCATCTGGCTGGTCCCGGCGGTTATCTCGGGGATCGTATTAATATTCTTCGCGTGTTTGTTTAAAGATCATCATCATAAAAATTAAAGTCGTTCCCATGAACAATACATACAATCGCCGGCAGTTTATCCGGAACACCGCTATTACAGGAATTGGATTAGGACTAACAGCTGCTGCGCAACCACTCATGGGCGCTGTACCCATGGCCGATCAGCGGAGGGTGGGCATTATAGGACTGGATACTTCGCATAGTGTGGAGTTCACCAAAATGTTGAACGCTGCCAGCCCTGATCCTGCATTTTTAGGATATCATGTCACCGTAGCCTATGTACAGGGCAGCAAAGACATTGCCTCCAGCCTGGAAATGGTGCCGGGCAACCTGGCTAAGATAAAGGAGATGAACGTAGAAATTGTGGATACCATCGATGCGCTGCTAAACAAATGTGATGTGGTACTGCTGGAATCCAACGATGGGAGGGTGCACCTGGAACAGGCGTTGCCAGTGCTGAAAGCGGGGAAACGCTTGTTTATAGATAAGCCGATGTCGGCTTCCCTGGCAGATACAAAGGCTATTTTTAAGGCAGCTGTCAAACACCATGTTCCCGTATTTTCTTCTTCCGCCCTTCGCTTTATCGACAGTATCCGGCAGGTGAATGGAGGAAGCATTGGAAAGGTAACCGGTGTGGATATTTATACGCCTTCACCCACGGAAAAAACGCACCCCGATTTGTTTTGGTACGGCATTCATGGTGTAGAAATGCTCTATGCCCTGATGGGAACGGGCTGTAAACGCCTGACCCGCACTACGGAAACTGACATGGATCATATCACCGCCGTTTGGGACGATGGGCGTATTGCCACCTTACGGGGCGTGAAGAAAGGTCCCTATGGTTTCGGCGGTCATGCCTTTGGTGAAAAAGCCATTGCGGCGATTGGTGATTTCAACTCCTATCAACCCCTGGTGGGGCAGATCACCCAGTTCTTTCAAACGGGTATCCCGCCGGTAAAACCGGAAGAAACTATTGAGATGATGGCGTTTATGGAGGCGGCGGATGAAAGCAAGCGGAAAAACGGTGCTACGGTGGCGTTGACCGTTTAAATGCCAGCTGTACATTACCACGGCAAATACCAGGTGACCATCTATATCCCTGGAAAAAAGATTACCTTTGCGGACATTTTCAAAGGGATATTATGAAGTTGAATGAACTATTACAGGAAAGGGCCAACCATCAGTGCGAGTTATGCCAGGCTGCTGCTACATTAACGGTATATGAGGTTCCTCCACAATCCTATGCTGACCAGGACAATTGCATCCTTATCTGCGACACCTGTCAGTCGCAGATCGCGCGTAAAGCAGAACTGGATAGTAATCACTGGCAATGCCTGACTACCTCCATGTGGAGTGAAGTACCCGGCATACAGATCGTTTCCTGGCGCATGCTCCAGCGTTTAAGACATGAAAGCTGGGCCATGGAAAGCCTCGACATGATTTACCTGAACGATGAAGCACTGGCCTGGGCTAAAGCTACCGGCGACCATGAAAGCGATGCCACCGTGGATCTCCACAGGGACAGCAACGGCGCCATATTGCAAAATGGCGATACGGTAATACTCACTAAATCACTCGATGTAAAAGGATCCACCCTGAATGCCAAAATGGGCACCGTCGTGAAAAATATCCGCCTCGTAGAAGATAACACCGAACAAATTGAAGGAAAAATAGAAGGTCAGCTGATCGTTATTCTCACTAAATACCTGAGAAAACAAGCATAACCTGCTACTGATATAAAGAGAAAGGCGCCACATTGCGTGGCGCCTTTCTCTTTATATCAGGTATCACCGGGATCAGATGGCACGGCTAAATTCCTCCTTCCTGGCGGCCGACAACGGCTCCTGCGACAGGAAGAACGGCTCCAGCACAATCTTTACCCAAACGATAGCGCAAAACACCGCTTTCACGGCATAGGGCTCTACATAAGTCCTGGCAATCCAGTACGGCGTAATCAGGTCGGTAGAGGAAAATGAAGTAAATACGAGCGTTAACACGGCCAGCGTTGTATTGATGCGGGTGGGAGGCTGGGTAAAATACCAGATAGCCACCCCCGTTAATGCAATAATATAAGTAGGTGACTCCCCCTTGTAATTGAAGATAACGACCCAAATGAGTACAGAAGCCAGCATATTCAGGCGTAGTTGCAGTGTGCTGCCACTATACAAGATCTTGATAAATGGCAGCATAAAAATGGCTGCCGCAGTTAAAATGAATCCCTGCTTGGGAATATCCATGTTAAACCAGGTATGCCACCAGCCCATTACCGATACGCCGTAAGAAGCAGAATAGTCGTTGGCCAGCAGGTGCGCCCAGCTCTTATAGAGGAAAGTCAGCTGATCAGCGGAAATGACCAGCAGCGGCATTACCGCAATTACCACGGTCCAGAAAACGGTGTATAACGCCGCCTTCCAGCGTTCGGGATACAGCAGGAACAGCGACATAGCCACTACCCCAAATATCTTGATATATACCGTGATGACCAGCAACAAAGTAGCCAGCCACACTTTCTTGTTTTCCATACAATGCCAGGCCAGTATAAAAAAGCCTGCGATGAATACATTGATTTGTGAACTGGTTAAAGCAATCATCATCTCAATAGCCAGGAACAAGAGCAGAACGGACTGCCGCTCTTTGGGTATCGGCAACTTCCGGATCGCCACCAGGAATACGATCACATTCATCAGGTTCCAGCAGATCAACGCCGGTACATCCGGCATCCAGGCAAAAGCCCCCATCCACATCGCAAAAGAAGGACTGTACTTATACAGGTCGTAATATTCATCTTCATACAGCACATATAAATCCTGGTTGTGTACCAGGTGCGACCAGGCATCTTTGAAGATCAGGAAGTTATTATAACGGGTCCAACGCTCCATGTCCTGGGAAGAATACCAGGAATGAAAAGAAATGGCTACCGCCATCAGTAAAAACAACGCATATAAATACTTAATCGGAATCCTGCTCACGGCATTACATACGGCATTCCAGCGGCCCTTAACGGCAGATATTAACATGATACGCTTTTAAGTGTGACAGTTGTTTCAGGTTCTGGCGCCAAAATTATATAAAATTTTTTTTATTCGTCACGGCAGAGACACCCACGAAAAGAATAATGATAATATTAATATACCCTTAATGTATAATTAATATTTAATATAAATAGACGATATCGCAAAAAACCTAAAGTATTGATCGCTCAATCGCCGATAATTCCGTATATTTTGAAGCTTTTGTTCAACGCCCGGACCTGTTTACAGACGACTTTTAGCACCATACCGGTATTTATTACACCCCTGTTGCATTTTCTCAATTAACCAATAAAGATAAAGTACAGCACCGTTATGTTACAACACATCCGCAAACAGCTGCTATTCATCGCGCTGCTAGGCCTGCCAGGGATTTCCGCCCTCCAGGCACAACAAAGTTATCGAATGAAGCCCATTGCCATCCAATCCCGCTGGGCCAAAGAAGTAAGCCCGCAAAACGCTTTACCAGCTTATCCGCGCCCTCAGCTCGAACGGAAAAACTGGGAAAACCTCAATGGATTATGGGAATATGCCATTACAGCCGCTAACGCAACCACCCCGGCCACTTTCGATGGACAGATCCTCGTGCCCTTTCCCCTGGAATCCGGCTTATCTGGCGTAAAGAGGTCACTACTGCCCGATCAGCGGCTCTGGTATCGCCGTACTATTCAAATGAAGCCGGTCGCCGGCGAAAGAACCCTGCTGCATTTCGGAGCGGTCGACTGGCAAACTACTGTATATCTCAATGGAAAAGAAGTGGGCACGCACACCGGTGGCTATACCGCCTTTACCATCGACATCACCGCCGCTGCCAAAGCAGGAGAAAACACCCTGGTACTGAAAGTATACGACCCATCCGATAAAGGAATAGGGCCTCATGGCAAACAGGTACTCAACCCTGCTGATATCTATTACACACCCAGTTCAGGTATCTGGCAAACGGTATGGCTGGAACAGGTGCCCCAGGACTATATCGCCGGCTTATTGCTGACGCCCGATATCGACAAAAGCCAGCTGGATATCACCGTCAATGCGCCTGCCGGCTATACGGTAACCGCTACCGCGCTGAAGAATGGCGCCGTGGCCGGCCAGGTAAAAGGAAAAAGCGGAGTATCCCTTCAATTGAAAATATCCAGTCCCGAATTATGGACACCCGGCCATCCCGCCCTCTACGATTTGTCGGTACAGCTGCTGAAAGGCAATACCACGGTAGACGAAGTGAAGAGCTACTTCGGCATGCGGAAAATTTCCGTGGCAAAAGATGAAAAAGGAGTGGACCGCATCTTCCTGAATAACAAACCGTATTTCAACCTGGGCACGCTCGACCAGGGTTTCTGGCCCGATGGTTTATATACCGCCCCCACAGATGAAGCACTGGCCTTCGATATTAAAGCCATCAAAGCCATGGGATTCAATACCATCCGCAAACACATCAAAATAGAACCCGCCAGGTGGTACTACTGGGCCGATAAACTGGGAATACTGGTATGGCAGGACATGGTAAGCCCCAATCACAGCCTCCCGGAAGGCGCCAAAGCCGCTTTTGAAGCCCAATGTAAAGAAACGCTGGCACAGCTCCATAATCACCCCAGTATTACTACCTGGGTGCTGTTTAATGAAAAATGGGGCCAGTTCGATCAACAGCGCCTCACGGAATGGATCAAACGTACCGATCCTTCCCGCCTGGTAAACGGGCATTCCGGTGAATACCTGTATGTCAACGAAAAACTGCGAAGCCCTAGTCCCAACGCCTATATCAGTGCTGACCTCACCGACGTACACAGTTATCCCAATCCCCGTAATGCTATAAAGCTGCCCGGCAAGGCCCGCGTGCTGGGCGAGTTTGGAGGTATAGGCGTATTCATTCCCCATCACCAGTGGAATGCTACCAGCGCCTGGGGATATATCCTGGAAAAGCCGGCAGCCCTGAAATACAAGTACACGATCATGAATCAGCACCTGCAACTGCTGCAGCGACAAGGCTTGTCGGCCAGCATTTATACCCAACCCTTCGATGTGGAAGGCGAACAAAATGGCCTGATGACCTACGACCGGGAAGTAGTTAAAATTCCTTTTGCAGAGATAAGAAAAATACATGCACCGCTGAATCCCGATATGGGCAACATGCCCGCCATTGCTATTCAGGACGCCGATCTCACAGATCCCGCCGCAGCTTATAGTGCGCGGCTACAGGAATACATTGATGGGAACCGGGAACCGGAGTTCTTAAAACAACTGGCCATGATGGCCACCCAGGCAGGCGATAAAGACGGCGCCGCCCTGGCCAGCGACGAATATTTCGCAGTCATGAAACCTCCCTATTCGGAAGATGACCTTCGCTATGTAATGCTGGTTACTGCCAGCACCAAAGACACCGGCTTTACCATCATCCGGAATAACGCCGAAGCCATCGACAAAGCCATGGGAGCCAGGCAGGCCGCTGTGAAAATGATGAACCTCATTTACCAGGATGATATCGCACCCGCGATACCGGCTGGCAGCAACACCCCCGACTGGACCGCCATCTATACCACGGTAAAATCTTATGGCGCCCCCGGAGAAGAAATATTTTTAAGAGCCCGGACCATCTACCAGCTCAATAAACAGGATAAAAATGGCTTTAAACCCGTTGCCCGGGAGTACCTCGACAAATACGGAGAATACGTAAAACAAGAGGAGCGGAGGAAGATTGAAGCCTTCATGAACCAGGAGTAACGTAGAGATATAAACGAAATAGCGCCCCACGATAGGGCGCTATTTCGTTTGCTTAACTTACACCAATTTTCTATCTTTGATGTGAATCGGTTAACCTGATAAGTAACCCCTAAACCTATTTTGTAATCATTATCCCTTAAAGAATGTTCATGAAAAAATTACTGACTGTAGTGGCGATACTAGCCGCCTTCACTGTTAATGCCCAAACCAATACTTTCCCTGCAAGTGGTTCAGTAGGTATTGGAACTACTACCCCGACTGCCAAACTGCAGGTGGTAGACAATAACCGTAATTATTATGTAAATCGTGCGATTCCTGGTAGTACTACTGATAATGTGACGATTGACTACCTGTTATTACATGAAATATACACCAGTACACTGGTGCCAGACCAGTTTGTGATGGGGAAAATTACCGGTGTGAGAGGAAACACCGGGGCATATAACAGGAAATGGACAGTAGAAGTCAATACAGCTTCGGCCTATAACACTAATAAAGGCACTTTAATCAGTTATAATGAACCTGCAAAACTGGTAACCCTTGTTTATAACAGTAAAAATTATCTGGCAGTGGAAATTGCCAAACTCGCTTCTTTGTATAATTTTTCGTTTACCGGTTATGCCAACAATGAAACGTTATTACTAGTAAGTGGTGCTACCGTTAGTAACCCCCAACCATTTATACCCAGTGATGTGGTGTCTATCAGTGGAATTGCGGCTACAAGTGGTCCCAGCTGGACTACTAACGGCTGGACCAAAGCGCTTAAACTCAACAATGGAGGCGCTATTGAATTTACCTCCCTTGCCCGGTCATTTGGTCTGGGTGCCACAGGTAATCAGTTATATTTTTTTCATGCTAACGCCGACGGCAGTGGAGGCGCCAATTATTTTATGATGGCCGATGGCAATAACGGCAATATAACTATCGGCGGCTCCACGATCCCCACTAATTATAAACTCACTGTAGAAGGTACTTTAGGCGCGCGCAGGGTTAAAGTGCAACAAGGCGCCTGGTCCGATTATGTATTCCATCCGGATTACCAGCTGCCTTCTCTGCAGGAGGTGGAAAGTTTTGTGAAAACTAACCGCCACTTGCCAGACATCCCTTCCGAAAAAGAGGTGAAAGCAGATGGCCTCGACCTGGGTGAATTCGATAGTCGCTTGCTGAAGAAAGTAGAAGAATTGACTTTGTATATAATTGAGCTAAATAAAACGGTAGAAACATTGAATAAGAAAGTAGCAGTCCAGGAAGAGATCATCTCGAAACTATCTCCGGCTATACCCGCTGTAAAGTAAGTCATATATTGCTCCCCCGTCAACGTCGGGGGAGGCTTTTCGTATTGTTATTTCCGTTATCACCCCTTCCCATCCACAACAACGCATCCAGTACCAGCTGGTTTTGTGCAGCACTGCTGAAAGAAGATGATAATGTTTGGTTAGTATGATGCTCATAATCGATGTCATTATGCCCCATGTTGATGTATAGCATCTTAAACCGCCGGTTAGTCCATACCACGGGATAATAGCCGTTATGCCAGATTTCATGCGCTTTGGGACCGGTGCCCAGCGGAAAACTGCTGCTGTCGATCGATAGCAGGATACGAATATCCTTATTTTTTCGCAGGTCATTACGCCAGCGATACCACTCGTTTGGTGCGGCCGAAAAAGTATCCGGCAGGTGGCGCGTTGCGGGATGCTGATGGTCTTCTACACGCACGATAGCAGCTGTGGGGCGCCAGGTATTGCTGACGTAGGAACCGGAGCCCAGGAATGTTTCATGATACCAATTCCAGTTTTGCGGTACATCGGACGGCGTAAGCGCAAAGGCAGCAAAGTGAAAGCCGATCCAGCCGCCGCCCTGTTCCATATACTGCTGGAAGGCAGCCCTTTGCGCCGGCGATTCTGGGCGGGTATCCAGGAAAATCACGACCTGGTATTTGGATAAAAACGACGGCTTCATTAATTGCCAGTTGTTGGTGGAGTCATACATGAAATGATATTGCTGCGCGATCCGGGCAAACCACTGATGCGCTTCATGTACAAAGCTGATATGGGCGGCGTCATTTTGGGCGGTATAAAATGCAATGACCCGGAAGGTGGAAGTGCTATCCTGCGTATAGCCGTTGGCGTAACACAGCAAGGCCAGCATTAACAGGAGTATACGCAGGTGGAATTTTAGTTTCATGTGTCCGGAGAGATAGATATCTCCCTAAAATACTCATTTCATGGCATTTTATTACAGGTGCTGCATCCTTAACAGGTCGTGCATAATTTTCACCCGGTCGGCGGCTATCCTGCCCGGTTCATAGGCGAGGTAAACGGTATTGTAGGCCGGCACAACGCCCCGCCACACTTCTTTCAGCAGCCCGCTTTTGATGGCTTCTTTCACCATATATTCAGCCGCAATGGTAATGCCGTCACCATAGCTGATGGCATGCACAATGGTGCTGATATCAGGAATGATGTATTTAGGCTGTAGCGCCGGACGTTTACGAAAGTTATCCCGCCAGAACCGGCGTATCACCGGTAAATCGCTGCTGTTGGCAAACCAGGTTTGTTCCAGTAGCCATGCTTCTGCGCGGGCCAGGTCATTTTTCTTCAGGTGTGCTTTAAATGACCGGGTATCAAGACCGGCATGCGCCACCACCACAAAATGCTCCGTGAGTATCGACTCGTAGGTAATGTTTTTTTCCTCTATCTGTTCCGTTACTACCGCAAAATCAAAATCCTGTTGCCGCAGGCGGCGCACCAGGTCTTTGCTGCCATCAAAGTCTACCACAAAGTTGGCAGGGGCGGTACTGATGCGGCAGGCTACCTGCGCCTGGAAAAATTCTTTTACGGTGCCGAGGTGTATGTTAGGGATTTCTTTCGTGGAACAGAGATAACGAAAATCCGTTTCCACATTTTCCAGTTTTTCCAACGGCTCTACTACCTGCGTGTAAAAAAGTTTACCATAGTCGGTGGGTACAATTTTAGGCTTGCGGTCAAACAATGGTTTGCCTACATAGGCCTCCAGCGCCGATAGGTGCTGACTCACATTCGGTTGGGAGATAAAAAGCATTTTTGAAGCGGCTGTCAGCGAGCCTGTCTGATATACCGCCTTAAAGGTGCGGTACCATTCCAGATTAACCATCACGCAAGTTATAAATATTTTTATAATGAGGGATAAATTATATTATTTTCCTTATATCAGTTTAACTGCCAATTTTGTGTCCTTATAATACCCCGGGGGAGCACTTATTTTAAAAAATGGATCAATGAAAAGGATAGCATATATCGGAAGTCTGGGACTTATTGGCATTATCACAACCGAATTTGGCATTATTGGTATTTTGCCCCAGGTGGCCGCCTGGTATCATATTTCTATCGCGCAGGCAGGCTGGCTGCTGAGCGTATTTGCACTGGTCATAGCCTTGGGAGGACCGCTCATGACCCTCTGGATGTCGGGCTTTAACCGCAAAATCCTCATGGCAACCAGCATCGGCATTTTCCTGGTTACAGGAGTGGTATCTTCCTTATCACCTCCCTTCTGGTTGTTGCTGGTGGTACGGATGCTGCCTGCTTTTCTGCAACCGGTATTTATTTCCAACGCCATTGCCGCTGCCACTGCGGCGGCTGATAAAAAAGAGGAACATAAAATGATGGCCATCGTGATGGCAGGCATCGGGCTGGCAACAGTTACCACCATTCCATTTGCCACCTACATCGCCGGCATATACGATCGCTGGCAGGCATCTTTTGTGATACAAACCATTGTCAGCGCTATCGCATTTGTTACCATCCTATTGGCATTGCCTTCTATGCCGGTAAAAGAAAAACAATCTTATGGCGCCCAGCTGCGGGTACTGACCAAACCTTCGTTCCTGGCCAGTGCAGCTACCATCACCTGCATGATTGCGGCCATGTTTACTACCTACAGCTATTTTGCGGACTATATGGGAAAAGTAAACGGGATGTCACCCGGCACAATCAGTATCATGTTGCTGTTATTCGGACTGGCAGGACTACCGGGCAATTTTGTGGCCGGGAAACTATTGGGTAAAAATCTTTCCGGCACTGTGGCCGCCTTCCTGTTAGGAATTACACTGGTATCTGTAGGAATCTATTTTTCGCCCATCTTGTCGGTGCCGCTAATTATTGTATGGGGATTTTTACACACGCCCTGCTTTCTGAATGGAAACGCTTATGTGATCAGTGCGGCGCCGGAGGCCCCGGTCTTTGCCAATAGCCTCTCCATTTCTTTTGGCAACCTCGGCATTACCATTGGTACCGCTGTCAGCGGTTGGGTCATTAATACCTTTGGTATCCATCATACCCCCTGGGCTATGCTGGCACTGGGTGCTGCTGCACTGTTGCTGATGGCGCTCCGGGAATGGTTATACCGCCGGGAGCAAGCCACGCAGCCCGCCACCCGCCCTACAACAACGCAGGCAAGCTTACATTATTCTGCTTAAAAATGTAGGGGGATAAAGCCACTATCCCCTTATTAATCCCTTTTGCGTGACAAAAAGAATTGTCGCAAGTCCCCCTTTAGAATGTCGCTTTTGCACCTGTTACCCAAACCATAGGGCAGGTATCTTTGTAACGATCATTTACCTTAAAAACATCGGTTATGCAAAAGATCGTTCCATCTCTCTGGTTTAATAATAATGCAGAAGAAGCCATCGACTTCTACACTTCCATTTTTCCCGAGTCAAAGATTTTAAAGAAGTCGTACTACGGCGAAGGCGCTCCTTTGCCTAAAGGAACCCTGCTGGCGGGTACATTTCAACTGGCAGGACAGGAATTTTTTGTGCTGAACGGTGGCCCCCAGTTTACCTTCACGGAGGCCATTTCATTTACGGTGAATTGTAAAACACAGGAAGAAGTAGATTTTTACTGGAGCCGTTTAACGGCAGATGGGGGTAAGGAAGTACAATGTGGCTGGTTGAAAGATAAATATGGCTTGTCCTGGCAAATTGTACCCGCTATCCTCGGGGAACTGATGAGCGATAAAGACCCTGCAAAAGTAGGTAGAACAATGGCTGCCATGATGAAGATGGTAAAATTGGATATTGCCGGCCTGAAAAAAGCGTACGACGGCGAATAACTCATTGACGGGAATTACCTTCAAAATTAATCAGCCAATGTGTACCATATTTATCTGTCAGGCCACCGAACAATGCTCCCCAGAACGTACTTTCCAACGGATGGGTAGCAACGCCGTCGGCGGCCAGCTTAGCATAAAATACCCGGGCTTCTCTTTCGGTACTGCAATTTAATAACAGGGAAACAGCATTGCCGGGGGTCAGCCCAGATTCAGGCACCATGTCGGTTCCATTGATCACTAATGAACCTTTCGTAAGACTCGAATGCAGGATGAGAGATCTCATGCAAGCAGGTATGTTGAGGGATGCAGGGGATTCGCCGATGGTTTGAAGGACCAGTTTTCCACCCAGACATTCTCTGTAAAAAGTCATCGCCTCCCGGCAGTTGCCGTTAAAAGTCAGGTAAGTATGGATGGTGGTCATTTAACCGTTTTTTTTTGTGAAATCATATTGCAAAAATCGTAACGCTGCCGCACTTTCCCAGGGGTGTTTAGCGACAATTCCAAGGCTAATTGCGGCATTAATTGTTTTACTATGATACATGTTTCTGTCCTGGTGCCGCTTGGGCATACCAGCTTAGTCAACATCGAAGGCTCCCACCAGATCTTCTCTGATGTTAATAATTTCCTGGTGGCCAAACAAAGAGCACCCTTATTCAAAGTGCAACTGGTGGGGCTCAACCGGGAAACCAGTCAACGCAACCGCCTGTTTACCATACAGCCGGATATACTCATTGGCAGCGTCCGGAAAACAGACCTGATCATTATTCCAGCCATCCACGATGCGCCCGCAGAAGCCATTGCCCGCAACCAGGATTTTATTCCCTGGATTCAGCAACAACACGAACGCGGCGCAGCCGTAGCCAGCCTGTGCCTCGGCGCTTTCCTGCTCGCAGCTACCAACCTGCTCGATGGCAAACCTTGCGCTACCCACTGGATGGTAGCCAGAACTTTCCGGGAAATGTTTCCCAAAGTACACCTGATGGACGACCGTATCATCACGGAAGAAGACCAGCTCTACACCAGCGGCGGTGCCTATTCTTATCTCAACCTGTTACTATACCTGGTGGAAAAATATGCAGGCAGGGATATAGCCATCCTGCTGGCCAAAGCTTACGCCATCGATATCGATCGCCAAAGCCAGTCGCCCTTCATCATCTTTGAAGGCCAGAAAGCCCATAACGATGAACCCATCAGGAAAATACAGGAGTATATAGAAGCCAGCTACCAGGAAAAATTTACGGTAGACCAACTCTCGGATATGTCGGCCATAGGCAGGCGCACCTTTGAACGGCGTTTTAAAAAATCTACCGGCAATACCGTCATGGAATACATACAACGCATCAAAATAGAAGCCGCTAAGCGCGACTTTGAAACCAGTACCAAAAATGTAAATGAGGTAATCTATGATGTAGGATACATAGACACCAAGGCTTTCAGAACGGTGTTCAAGAAAGTAACCGGCCTTACGCCGCTGGAATACCGGAATAAATATAACCGCCAAATCACTAACACTGTAAATGAATAGTTATGGAAAAACTCACGTTTAAAACAACCATCAATGCCCCCCGCAATCGCGTATGGGACATACTCTGGGGCGCAGACACCTACAGCGAATGGACCGCCGCCTTTGCTGCAGGCAGCCAGGCGAAAACCGACTGGCAGGAAGGCAGCAAGGTATTGTTTGTGGATGACACCAACCGGGGCATGGTGTCCAGGATTGCCGCTAAAACACCCGGAGAATACATGTCTTTCGAACACCTGGGCGGTTTCGACAACGGCGTGGAAGATCTCGATAGCACGGAAGCAAAGGGATGGGCAGGCGCACACGAAAATTACCACCTTACTACCGTTAATGGCAATACGGAGTTACTGGTAGAACTGGACACGGCCGATGAATACAAAGATTATTTCCAGAAGACCTTCCCGATAGCGCTGGAAAAAGTAAAGGCCCTGGCAGAACAATAACCGCTCATGTAAATAATGAGATATGCTTTGATCGGGGATGAGCTTGCCCTATATTTGCGGATATTGCAAAAAAAGGTAACCACTGCCCGTAAAATATATCTCATGAGATTTTGGACATCATCTACCATGTCCTGCATGCTGCTATTCGCTTTTCTGAAATTGCCGGCACAGGAAAAATATGAACTCAACAGCGGATGGCAGTGCAGGAATGTGGACGGCATCAATGCCACCGGGCAGCAGATTTCTGTACCCGGCTACGCGCTCACAGGCTGGACGCCGGCTACGGTGCCGGGTACCGTGCTGACTACACTGCTCAACAATAAGCAGGTGCCGGACCCGCTCTACGGTATGAACAACGAAAAAATACCAGATATCTACCACACAGGTCGGAAGCACTATACTTATTGGTTTGTAAAAGACTTTTCGGAGAATGCCCCTACTGGCGATGCTCAGGTATGGCTGCATTTCCGGGGCGTGAATGATGGCTGCGATATTTTTCTCAACGGTCACCGCCTCACAAAAGATACCCACTACGGCGCTTATCTCCGCCAGGCTTATAACATTACCCCCTGGCTGGCTAAAAACGGACAAAACCGGCTGGCTGTAATCGTATATCCGCCCCAATTCCCGGGCAATCCTAACGGTGGGCAAGGCGGCGATGGTACTATTGCCAAAAACGTAGGGCCACAATATACCGCGGGCTGGGACTGGATACAGCCCATGCGTGATCGCAATACCGGCATATGGGATAAGGTAACCATTGAAAGAACCGGTGCTATACGTATCAAAGATCCACATATAATTACCCGCGTACCGGGTGTTCGCCAGGCTCAGGGCCCACAATCGCCTGCCATTATACAGGTGGCTGCCGGGCTGGAAAATGCTACCGCCAAAAGCATCACCGGTACGCTCCGGTATAAAATAGCCGGAGAAACTGTTAGCAAACAAGTTACCCTTGCGCCGCACAGTACGACCACTGTGCAAATGCCAGACCTCTTCCTGAAGCAGCCCGTGCTTTGGTGGCCAGCTGGCTATGGAAAGCAACACCTGTATTCCCTGCAACTGGAATTCCTTAACAAAGGCAAGGAAGACGACAAACAGGCCGTGGAAGTGGGTATCCGCGAAATACAAACTTATTGGAACAACCATACCCGTAGCCGTGAAGTGGCAGTAAACGGACAGAAAATATTCATTAAAGGCGGCAACTGGATTACCTCCGATGCCATGTTCCGCTTCAGCAAAGAACGTTATGATGCGGAAGTACGCTTTCACCGTGATATGAACCTTAACCTGATCCGCATATGGGGTGGTAGTTTAACGGAAAGGCCTGAGTTCTTCGAAGCCTGTGATAAGTACGGCCTGCTGGTGTTCCAGGACTTCTGGATCTCCGGCGACTGTAATGGCAGATGGCAGGACCCACAAAAAAAAGATGATCAGTGGACCCGTCGCCGTTATCCCGATAACCATTCTCTCTTCCTCGAAAGTGTGGCCGACCAGGTGAAACTGATCCGCAATTATCCTTCGCTGGCCTTCTGGTGCGGAGGAAATGAAATTACACCTCCGGCAGATATTTTCGCTGCCATGAAGGATACCATTATTCCCTCCCTGGATGGCACCCGCTACTTCTTCGATTACTCCAATTCCGACAGCATGTCGTACAATTCCATTGGCGGTAACGGCGATGGTCCCTACGGCATCCAACCTATCGCGCACTTCTGGAATGAACGCACTTTCCCGTTCAACTCCGAAGTAGGCTCGGTTGGCGCCGGCGATTATGAATCGTTGGCCAGGTTCCTGCCCACCGAAAACCTGGTGCCACCAGATCCTCAAACGGGCAAAACCGATGCGGTATGGAACTATCACAAATACATTCCGTATAATAACGCCATTGATCCCTATGGTAAAACAAACGATTTAAGGGAGTGGGCCAACAAGGCGCAGCTGGTCAACTACGACCAATACCGCGCATTAATGGAAGGCTTCAGTGCACATATGTGGGATTGGTATACCGGTGTTATCATCTGGAAAACCCAGAACCCCTGGACAGCGCTGAGGGGACAGATGTACGACTACTACCTCGATCCCAACGCCTGCCTCTATGGTACCCGCAAAGGCGCGACGCCACTGCATGTGATGTACAACCCAACAGACGGCATGGTCATGGCAGTAAACAATACCTTCCGCTATGCCCGCGACCTGATGCTGGAACTGAAGACCTACGATATGCAGGGCCGCGATTCGCTGTTGACACAATTGTTTGTGGAAGCAGGTCCGGCCACGATACAAAAGTTTATGTCGGTAAAACCCATGCTGGACAAGCTGAGCGCACAGCAAGGCATATTTTTCGTTCTGCGCCTGCTGAATACGGATCAACAGGTAGTAGATGAAAACCTGTACTGGCTGCCCGATGCAAACGGCAACTATTCCGGCTTGCAACAGCTGGCTACAGCCAATGTGTCTGTGAAGGCAGTGAAGGCGGGAACCGATAGTATCCGGGTAACGATCAGCAACCCTGCGGGTGGGCCGGTGGCCTTCTTCAACCGCATATCGCTGGTAGATGCGCAGCATCAGCAACGTATCCTCCCCGTGTTTTACGACGATAACTATGTGTCGGTATTACCCGGGGAACAGAAAACCATCACCATTACCGGCGCCGCTATCAGTACCGCTCCCGGAGCGGAGATTGAAGTATACGGACATAACGTGAAACGCCAGTATATCCGCTTCTAACCAATATGCTTTCGGACTTAGCTTTCAGAGATCTGTTGTATTTTCTGAAAGCTAAGTGCTGAAAGCAAAAAGCTTTTTGTATATTTATTTTGTTAATCTTCTTATACCTCCTCAAACTATTCACCAGATGACCACCCTGCAGGATACCACCATCCGGAAACTCAACGCCCAGGAGAAAATCCCCTACGACCTGTTACTGTTAGCCGACCCCTCCGTTGTTGCTATCAATGCTTACCTCTCATCAGGAGAGCTGTACGTGATGGAACAAGATCAACAGGTAATTGGCCTCTATGTATGGGTAAAGGACGGCGATACCCTGGAAATAAAGAATATTGTCGTACATCCCTCTTTCCAGGGAAAGGGGTTTGGTAAAATGTTATTGCAGGATGCCACGCACCGGGGCCGGATAAATGGCTACCGGCGCCTTTGTATCGGCACCGGTAATTCCAGTATCGCCCAGCTGTATTTGTACCAACGCCAGGGTTTTGAAATGGCCGCTATTATCAAAGACTATTTTACAACAAACTACCAGGAACCCATCTACGAAAATGGCATCCAATGCAGGCATATGATTATGCTGGAAAAAAGACTAAGCTGACGGAGCAGGAGGCTGTGGCTCAATAAACGCGCGGGTTTTAGGCAGGCTATCCGGAAATTGCTCCCTCACATATTTTATCAGGTTTTCGCGGATATAGCAGCGAAGGTCAAACGCATTGCCGGAGCTGGCGGCGCTCATGAGCGCCCGTACTTCTATCGTTCGTTCGCTGGTATTGGTAACCTGTAAGGCTTTGGCGCGCCGATCCCACAAGGGTGATGCCGCCAGTAACCGGTCAAATTCCGCCCTCAGCTGATCCACCGGCACGGTATAATCCAGGTAAAAAAATGCGGTGCCCAGCATCTCGGCGCTGGTACGGGTCCAGTTTTGGAACGGTTTCTCTATAAAATAATTAATCGGTAATATCAGCCTGCGCTGGTCCCAGATATTTAATACCACATAGGTAAGGGTAATTTCTTCCACACGTCCCCATTCTCCTTCCACTACTAATACATCATCGATGCGGATTGGTTGGGTAAAGGCAATCTGGAATCCCGCCAGCAGGTTGCCCAGCGATTTCTGCGCTGCAAAACCTATGATAATACCGCCTACACCTACGCCCGTCAGTAGGCCGGCCCCCAGCTTACGCATGCTGTCAAAGCTCAGCAGGATAAAACAGGCGGTTAAAATTAATACCAGGGAGATAGATAACTTACGTATAAACTGTAGCTGCGTCCGTATTTTACGCTCTTTCAGGTTGTTAGCCTTTTTAAGATCATACGTATGATACACATAGTCTTCCAATACCTTGATAACACCTATCACCAGTGCGGCAAACGATAAGGTCATGGCTATTTCAGCTATCTTGCTGAGTGTAGGTATATATTTAGCAGGCACCCGCATTATGGGGATGGCCGTGTTCAGCAGTAACAGGGGCAGGAAATAATTGAACGCCTTACCTAAATGGTTCAATACACTGCGCAGTAGCGAAAATTCATGCTGCTCGGATAGCGATTTGCGCAAAAATAATGACAACAAAATTTTAATAAGCCAGCCGGCAATAACAGCAATGCCCGCCAGCAACAGGTTCCATAGCCAATCAGGCAGGTGGTCCATATTTTCTATCAATTGATTCCACATGTGCGCCCAAGCCCAAAGATGATGCCGGTATATGCTAATTAATACGCATCATCTGCTGAAAGTACCGTCATTACCAGCTTTCTGTCCTTGCTGTTGTTTTGCTCCAGCTGGAGGTGCGACTGTTGCACAGTTTCCACACTTAATCCCCCCATGATTTCTACCGGTGAAGGCGTTAATAAACCCTTTTCCATCATAATAGCTACCTGGCGAAGGCCATCTCCGTAATATTGTAATTGCCCGTTGAGCGAATAAGCATAATTGGAAATATTGATGATAGTAGCGCCTTTGTGAAAAAGTAGTTCCCGTCCTTCTACGGTGCTCAACGCGGTAACATCCTGGTAAATACCATTGGTGCGCAGTACTTGTGCACATAACAAAGAAAGCCGGCCACCTACCAGGTCTATACAGGCATCAAATAATTGTCCGTGCTGTTGCTGTAAAATGATCTTCGCCAATTCCGGTTGGTGATAGTCGATAATCTGTGCATCCGTTAGGCCCGCTGTTAGTAACTGTTCCTTGCTTTGAGCATTTCCTGCGGTGACCACCATATGCCTGAAACCTGCTGCCAGCAGCATTTTTACCAATACCAGCCCAACGCCGCCCGCGGCGCCGGTAATGAAAACCTGGGCATTGGCTGCCAGGTGTAAACGCTTGTAACATTGCAGCGCTGTAAGCGCGGCAACGGGCATCGCCGCAGCTGCTTCGAAAGAAATATTGGCCGGTTTATGCACCAATATTTCTGCAGGAACGCTGATATGCGTGGCATAGGTACCGTTGGAGCCCATGCTTCCCGAAGCGGCCATGACGGCATCTCCCGGGACAAACCCGGATACGTTTTTACCAGTACTGACAACTACGCCGGAAAATTCCCTTCCCAATATGGGAGAGTGCATGCGTTTGCGCTCGGTAGCACCCTGCCGCATCTGGTAGTCAATAGGATTAAAGGCCGTAGCCACTATTTTCACCAGCACCTCGTTATCGCCGGGTATTGGTAGCGGAAAAACCGCCGCGGAAAATTCTTCTGCTCCGCCGAAATCATTTAAAATGATAGCTTGCATCGTTGGGTGATTGGTAGTATTCATACGTCAAAATTATGGGCTTGTTAGGTTACCTTTGGTATGGGTAAACCAGAGGTAACCCGTTAACCAATAGATAGCGGTTATGGCAACAATCAATATCCGGGGAGATATCAGGGAAGCTACCTGCGCAGAGGAACTCATTGCCATGCGGGATAGTATCGAATTGTTCAGTGGGAAGTGGAAATTGCAGCTACTGCGCTACTTGTCGAACCGTCCGGCAGAAAAGAATTTGTTTAAGAAAATGTTAGGGGAGATAGGGGGTATCTCCGCCAGGATGCTGTCGAAGGAATTGAAAGTGCTGGAGATGAATTTCCTGGCCACCCGTACGGTACTGAATACCCGGCCCATTACGGTGGCTTATGCCATTACGCCATATGGACAAACGATCCTGCCCGTAGCAGAGGCGCTTGTACAATGGGGGCTGGAACACCGGGAAAAAGTAAAGGCAACAATAGCCTCATAATCATAATAATACCCTCCGTGTAAATTGCAGAGGGTATTTTATTTATAAGTCAAATGTATGCACCATTTCTTCATGGCTGATTGTCACTTTCCCTGGAAAATGCTGTGCAGGCGTACACGTAGGAAACCAGTTGCGTCCGGCGGCTGCGATAATCAATAAGCCATGATCATCGCCCAGAGCGGTAAACTGATCGGAGCGGGGTTGTTTGGCAAATACCGGTATTGGTTGTTGCAGGAAAGACGCTACGCAGGCAGGCACATTTTCTGTAACAATACCTATTTCACTGATGCTGTCGATATGCAGCTCCGGCGCAGCATTGAGCAGATCGTGACGGGCAATGAACTCCAGCAGGTTGCCATTGTTGTCGTAAAAGTAGATGGCATCAGCATGCCATAGTTCGAAGTGCGCAATGGGACTGTCACCTGTAACAGGGATCAGGCTGGTCATTTGCTGCAACCGGTCAACAGCTTCGTTCAACTGGTTATGCGGTATATTAAAAGCAAAGTGGTACACCGGGTGAACAATGGCGTTGCTGTGTTCAAATTCAAGCGTAGAAGCGCCTGCCCGGAGACTGATGCGAGTGCTGCTTTGTTGTATCACGGCCAATTGCAGCTGCCGGGTGTAAAATGTTGCGGTAGCCGCGAGGTCGTTTGTATAAAGATGTATGGAGGTGAGCTGCATATTATTCAATGTTTAAATCAACACCGTAAAGAAAATCGAATTGTTTACGGGCAATGCGGTGGGGTGTATGCCGGATCAGGTAATTGCGCAGGAGGCTGCCGGTAGTATTCTTTACGCTGGTAAGGCGTCCCAGCATCCAGGACAGGTCTACTACGCGTTTGGCGCGTTTTAAACGCCTCGCCTGGTATTTGGCGAAGGTTCTTTCCGGCCGTGATTCCTGGCCCAGGTAGGCGGCCAATACATAGGCATCTTCAATCGCCTGGCTGGCGCCCTGTCCCAGGTTGGGCGTGGAAGCATGTGCCGCATCTCCTACCAGTACTACATTACCGCGATACCATTGTTTCAGGGGTTGTATGTCATAAAGGTCGCCATGTATCAAAGCATCCGGATCCAGGCGGCTCACGATATCCTGTATGCGCAAATCAAAAGGCGCCAGTTCGCGCCGTATAAAAGTCAGTGCTTCTGCAGGAGAAAATTTGCTGCCTGCAGGCATGGCTTTGGTCATCCAGAAATATACCTGTTGGTCGCCTACCTGTGAAATGGAAGCTCTTACCCCGCCTTTACGGCTCCATACTTCCCCGCTGCTCACCTGCTCTGATGGCGGAAGGGTAGTGTTGATAATGGCCCGCCAGCAGGTTTGCCCGGAGTAGCGGTATTGGGCTTTGGTTACATACTGCTCCCGTACCACCGACCGGATACCATCTGCGCCTATAATCACATCGGCGCTGTCGGTAGTCCCATCTTCAAAACGTACCACATTGCCGTTAATGCCCACGCATCTTTTACCGAGGTGTATCGGTTGCTTTACCGCATTGGCCAGTATTTGCTGCAAGGTGCCACGATGTATGGCGTGGGTGGCGTTGCCATACCGCTGTTGAATGTCGAGGTTGTCAATGAATTGCAACAATTGGCCTTTCACATCTTTTATAAATACCGACTCCAGGAATATGGAGGGTGCTTTTAATGCGTCTGCGAGGCCAAGGCGCTCATAAACATTCATGGCATTGCCTCCCAGCCAGATACCGGCTCCTACGGCCTTCAGTTCCGGCGCTGCTTCATATATCTCGAATTGGATCTGCTGTTGCTGTAATGCAATGGCGGTGGTAAGTCCCCCTATGCCAGCTCCTATGATAATCGCCTTCATGATTTTTATAATTTAGTACAAATGTACAAAAATATTTCATTCTTGTACATTTGTACTAAATTTTCTATTTTCGCTGCTATGAGCACCAAAGAGAAGATACTGGTTACCGCCACCCGCCTGTTCAACGAGCAGGGGATAGATGTGATTACTATCCGGCACATCGCCAAAGAAATGGGGATCAGCCATAGCAACATTCAATACTACTTTAAGAATGCCGACGATATTATTGCCACGATCTATACCAATCACATTGGGGAATTGAACGAATTACCCATGTTTAAGGAGTTGACCCTCGATGCGCTAAAATCATCTATTGTAGCGATTATGGAGCATATCTATAATTACCGGTTTATCTATATCCATTTTGTGGTGATTGCAAGGCGCTTACCGTCGGTAAAAAAGGAATATGCCAGGCGGTTTGCGCTCCGGCGGGAGCAGTTCCTGGAATTATTTGCGAATTACCGCGAAACGGGCATTATGCGTACAGATATTCCTGCTCCCGTATGGGAAAGCCTGATCAGGAACATTTATATCATTGGTGATTTCTGGATTTCCGCCAATGAGCTCAATACCGGGTTAAAAGGGAAGAAGGCGGTAGGTTATTACGTTACACTGATTGAGCAGCTGTTTTATCCGTATTTAACCGAGAAGGGAAGGGCAGAGATGACAGTACCGCTTTGATATAAAAGAAGAAGCCACGCAATGCAGCGTGGCTTCTTCTTTTATATCGGTAATAACTTATTGTCCATTCTGTTTTTTCTTGTGATCTACGATAGCACCGGTACCTGCACCTACACCTGCACCGATCAGGGTACCAATAGCAGCGCCTTTCAGGTGATCTTTGTTAACGATAGCCCCGGTAATAGCACCCGCGCCGGCACCTACTACAGCGCCTTTAGCGGTATGGCTCCATGATTTCCAGCCTTTCTTTTTAGGAGCGGGTGCTGGAGCAGGAGCTGCCGCTACATCACCACCACCGCCACCCGCAGGTGCGGTCATTGCAGCATCGCTATAGCCTTCCTGGCCGGAAGTGCCTGCATGATGATGACGTCCCTTTACGTGATTCATTGAATCTATAACAGATTGCCTGATGGCACTCACATTGTTCATCGAATCAATAGTAGCTTTTTTCGCACTCTCTATGGCTGCAGCATTATCTCCATTGCTTTTGCAGGAGAAGAAAACTACGGCTGCCGCTAAGGCTACAAGTAACTTTTTCATGGTGATACGGTTTATTCTCCGCAACTTACGAAAACTATGCCAAACTGCGCATAACTATAGTGGAAGCCGCATTTCTACCAGGTTTTGACGAAATCCGAACTTTTCATATGCACGTATCGCCGTGGCATTATCAGCATATACATCCAGCCGTAACTCGCGGATGCCCTGTTTCAATGCCCAGGCACCCAACCCCTCAATAATCATCCGGTTTACCCCCTTGCCCCGGTGGTCGGGCACTACATACATAAATCCCAGGTAGGCATACTTCGGAAATACCTGGTACGGCTTCGCCTCCCGGATACGGACATGCCCCGATCCAATTATTTCGCTGGCATACTCGGCTACCAATACCTCCGCATCCTCAGCCGCGATCAAAGCAGCCAGGTCGTAGTAATGTATAACGCCTTCTTTTAATGTATTGTCAAATGGACGTTCTGCAGCCACAATCCCCTGCTCAAATTCCAGTAATACCGGCAGGTCGGCCGCAGTGGCGGGTCGAATATGTATCATGACTAAAATCGTTGAGCCAGCGAATGTACAACTTTTCTATCCCCGATGCCCGTTTTTAGCTTGCGGCTATGAAAGATATTTCAATGATTTACAGGTGCATATATGCGCTTTGGATAACTCTTTCTCCGGGAACGATTGCGTAGATAACGCCCGGCATCTCCCGTCTGTTTACTATTTTAACCGGCAGCATATTAATTCCACGTCATGAAACAAACGATGTTACTATTAACCGCTTTCCTGTTCGTCGGTACCAGCTTACCGGCCCAGGTCGTACGAAAAACGGTGGCCCAGGATGGCAGCGGCGACTATACCACCGTACAAGCCGCCCTGGACGCCATTCCGTTGCATAATACGGTGCCCGTGCATATTTACATCAGGAAAGGCATTTATAAAGAAAAACTACACCTCGATTCTACCAAAGACTTTGTTACCCTTACAGGAGAAGATGCACAAAACACCATTCTCACCTACGATGATCATGCCGGTATGCATAGCCCCACCGGGGATACCATTACTACTTATTCGTCCCCTTCCTGTATCATCCATGGCAACAATTTCCGGGCAGAGGAGCTCACCTTCGCCAATACTGCCGGTATTTCCGCTGGCCAGGCCGTGGCGCTCAGTGTTAAAGGCGACAGAGCTACGTTTATCCATTGCCGTATGCTGGGCTTCCAAGACACCCTGCTAGCCGGCACTTTTTATGTAAAACAGTATTATGAAGACTGCTACATTGAAGGCAGCACCGATTTTATATTCGGCTATGCGGCTGCCTTTTTTAATAGGTGTCAAATTAACAGTAAAAGCAATTCCTATATCACAGCGGCAGCTACACCACCCGCTTATCCGGTAGGATATGTTTTTAAAGACTGCAAGCTAACCGCCGATAGCGGCGTTACCAGGGTGTACCTGGGACGGCCCTGGCGACCCTATGCCAGCGTTACCTGGTTACACTGTGAGATGAGAGCACATATACTTCCTGCTGGCTGGGATAACTGGAGAAAAACCGCCAACGAGCAAACAGCCCGTTACGCAGAATATAAAAGTAAGGGACCCGGTGCCAATAACAAAGGGCGAGCGAGCTGGGCGAGGCAACTTACAAAAAAAGAAGCCAGACAATTTAGCCCGGCAAAAATATTTGGAGACTGGAAATTTTAATACGATGAGAATACTGGCTTGTTTGTGCGCTTTGCTGGCTTTCCTGCCGGCCACGGCGCAATCCCTACATGAAAAGTCTAAAGTATGGGTGGCGGATAACGGCGACGGTACCTATAAAAATCCGGTTATCTATGCCGATTACTCAGATCCTGATGTAATCCGTGTAAATGACGACTATTACCTGGTGGCCTCCAGTTTTGATGCAGTACCGGGCTTGCCTATCCTGCATTCCAAAGACCTGGTCAACTGGCGCATCGCAGCCCATGCGCTCCTGCGACAACCACCGTATGGCCATTTTTCTGTTACACAGCATGGTAACGGCGTTTGGGCGCCCGCTATCCGGTATCATCAACAGCAATTTTACATTTATTATCCCAACCCGGATTTCGGGATTTATGTGATCACCGCCAAAAAGGTGACCGGTCCCTGGAGTGAGCCACAGCTGGTAATCGCCGGCAAAGGACTAATTGATCCCTGCCCGCTATGGGATGATAATGGCAACGTATACCTGGTACATGCTTTTGCCGGCAGCCGTGCCGGGATCAAAAGTATGATCGTAGTAAAACAATTGGATGCAACAGGTACCCATGCCATCGATGAGGGCGTGCTAGTATTCGACGGGCATCCACAACATCCAACCCTGGAGGGGCCTAAGTTTTATAAGCGCAATGGGTTCTACTATATTTTTGCTCCCGCCGGGGGCGTTAGTACGGGCTGGCAGCTGGTACTGCGTTCCAGGCAGGTATATGGTCCCTATGAAAGCAGAATTGTGATGGACCAGGGACATTCACCAGTAAATGGACCACACCAGGGCGCCTGGGTGCAAACGCAGAAAGGAGCCGACTGGTTCCTGCATTTCCAGGACCAGGAAGCTTACGGCCGGGTAGTGCACCTGCAACCCATGCAATGGGCCGACAATTGGCCGGTGATAGGCGTCGATCCCGATAAGGATGGGAAAGGAGAACCCGTGATGCGTTACCGTAAACCGGATGTAGGAAAAACGTATCCCGTGGTTACGCCACAGGAATCGGATGAGTGCAACGGCAGTACCCTGGGCTTACAATGGCAATGGCAGGCAAACCCCGCTGCCGGATGGGCATTTCCTTCGCCAGCCCTGGGCTGCTTGCGCCTGTTGGCGGTGCCCTCGCCCGATAGTGCCCGCAACCTGTGGGAAACACCCAATGTACTCTTACAGAAATTTCCGGCCGCAACGTTTACTGCCACTGCTAAATGTAGCTTTGTTCCTCACCAGGAAGGCGATCGCGTAAGTATGCTGGTAATGGGCGCCGACTATGCCGGTATCAGGCTGGAGAAAAGAGCCTCAGGCCTTTATCTTACCCGCTTTACCTGTAAACAGGCCGACCGCGGGAATGCTGAAGTGGTGGAAACTGTAGCTCCTATAATAGTAACGGATATATTTTTCAGGATAACGGTGGAAAAGAATGCCCAATGCCGTTTTAGTTATAGTATTGATAGACAAGCCTTCCATGATGCAGGAGGAATGTTTACCGCGGTGCCAGGGAGATGGATCGGCGCAAAGGTTGGACTGCATTGCAGTTGCACAGCCAGGACCAACGATGCAGGCTGGGCAGACATCGATTGGTTCAGGATGGAGTAATGAGCGAGGTTTGCAGCACCTTTGTTTCAAAGTCTTTCACCGGGCGTTTGCTTTCTATCAGTTGCAGCAATAGTTCCGTGGCCACCTGCCCCATTTCAAAGGCAGGTTGCCGCACCACCGTAATAGGCGCATGCAGCAACTCTATCAGGTCGGAGTTGGAAAAGCCGGTCAACCCCATATCTTCGGGAATGGCCATTTTTGCCTTCTTTAGCGCCCGCATACAACCCGTAGTGAGTTTATCAGAGGTAGCGAAAATAGCATCAGGACGTTTCTTTTCCTGCAGTAATTCCTGTACCGCATCGGCTACTTCCTCCTGCAGCATGCCACCATGAAAACAATATTTAACCAGCGATGCCGGCAACCGGATACCTGCTTTATCCAGTGCAGCTACGTAGCCGGCTACTCGCTCTCTCGTAATGGAAAGATGTGCGGAGTTGGTAATACAGCCAACGCGCTTATATCCCTGCTGCAATAAATGAGTGGTGGCGTTGTAGGCTCCCTGGAAATTATCTACCCTCACCTGGTGCGTCGCTATTTCTTCAACAATCCGGTCAAAAAAAACAATCGGGAATCCATACTGGTGCAACGCCTTTAATGGCAATAGGTCCTTGGTAGCGCTGGATACTGAGATCAATAATCCATCGATTGACCGGGAGGCCAGGTATTGCAAGGTTCTTACTTCTTTCTCAAAAGATTCGTGACTCTGGGAAATAATGACCGTATAGCCTTTCTCGTTAGCTACCGATTCAATACCGTTAATGGTTTGGGAGAAAAAGCTGTTGGCAATTTCAGACACAATCACGCCAATAGACCGGCTCTTTTTTTCCTTCAAGCTCAATGCAATAGGGTTGGGATGATAGTTCAGCTGTGCAGCATGATCCAGTACCAGTTGCTTGGTAGCTGCACTGATTTCATGACTGTCGCGCAACGCGCGGGATACCGTGGAAGTAGATAATCCCAGCGCCTGTGCAATATCTTTTATGGTAGCAGCTTTGTACTTCATATCGTTCCCGGACCGTGGTTTCCGGCGTTTTTTTTCAGATGGTGAATGTAGTGATTTTTCCGGGAACGATTGCGTAAATAAACTTCACCGATAGTAATAAGTTCAGTAGAATTGTAATCACACAATACCGGTTTCAGATTCTTTTTTCAACCAATGAATCGCCACGCTAAATAAATACGATTAAGTAGCACAACCTTTATTTGCCAAATAAATTCACGCCTAACGTTATGAAAACAATTTACCTTTTTTGCTTGCTGTTACTGGGTTTTAGCAGCTGGGCAATTGCACAGACACGCACCGTAAAAGGACGGGTGACTGATGCCGCTTCCGGAGAACCACTCCCGCTGGTGAGTGTCCAGATGAAAGGAACAACCAGTGGAACCCAAACAGATAACAAAGGAAATTTTTCCCTGCAGGTATCCGCCGGAGGAAAAACTACCTTATTATTTAGCTATATAGGCTATGCGCCTGTTACTATGCTGGCAGATGATGTCAACATGACAATAAAAATGGAATCCAACAATAAAAAGCTAGATGAAATTGTGGTAGTGGGATATGGGATGGTGAAGAAAAGAGATTTGACAGGCGCCGTGGTGTCGGTAAAAGGAGAGGAATTGAAAAAAGTGCCCTCCACCAACGTCATGGAATCAGTACAGGGAAAGTTGCCAGGAGTGGATATCACCCGCAGCAGCGGCGCCGCAGGAGCTAAGGTAAACGTAACGGTAAGAGGCAATCGCTCTATCAAAGCCAGCAACGGTCCCCTCTACATCGTTGATGGCGTGCAGTACGAAAATATACAGGATATTAATCCGAACGATATCCAGTCTATGGAAGTGCTTAAAGACGCCTCTTCTACAGCTATATACGGCTCCCGTGGCGCTAACGGCGTCATCATGGTCACCACAAAAAGAGGTGCCAGCGGAAAGCCCAACGTGAATATCAGCTCCTATGCGGGTATCGCGGAGGTAAATGGCTATCCCCGCCTGAGCAATGGACAGGAATATACAGCCCTGAAGAGAGAAGCCAACCGCACTACCGGCCGTTGGGCCAGCGTAGCCGATGATCCTAAAATATTCAACGCCTTTGAGCTGGATGAAATTAAAAATAACTTATGGACCAACTACGCCGACCTGTTATTGCATAATGGCCTGCAACAGGACTACCAGGCGGGCATCTCCGGAGGATCAGAAAAAACAAAGGTCTATTTCTCCTTCGATTATTTTAAAGAGAAGGGGCTATTGAAACTCGATGTCCTCAATCGTTATTCGGCCCGTTTAAATATTGATCAAACGATCAACGACGCCATCAAGGTAGGTGCGCAAAGCCAGATTACCTACTACGAGCAAAGCGCCCGCCGCGATCCTTTGAATCAGGCCAACAAATATATTCCCCTGGGTCTTCCATACGATTCTGCCGGCAAGCTGGTATTATTCCCTAACAGTGGTTCTGCCATCAATCCGCTGGCAGATGAGCAACCCAACGCTTATGAAAATAGTACCCGCACTACCCGCACCTTTGTAAACGCCTATGTAGAAATCGCTCCATTGAAGGGGGTGCTGTTCCGCTCCAACTTTGGCGTTACCCTGGAAAATGCGAAGCAGGGTGTATTTGCATCGAAAAGCTCTATTGACCGGTCCACCGCCTCTACTTCCCGTTCCCAGTTAAACGGCAGCACCCGTCGCTACCTGAGCTGGGAAAACGTACTCACCTACAATAAAACTATAGGCGATCATTCCTTTGGCGTAACAGGTGTGGCCAGCTTGCTGTCAGATCAGCGCGATTCCTCCCTGATGCAGGGAGAAGGACAACTGCTGCCATCACAATTGTACTACGCTATGCAGAATAACGTGAGTGGCATCGCTATTCGCAGCATGTATCAATCCAGTAAACTGATCTCTTTCACCGGTCGCCTCAACTACGCCTATAAAGGCAAATACCTCTTGTCGCTTACCGGTCGCTCAGACGGATCCTCCAAGCTGTCGCCGGGTAATAAATGGGCGTTCTTCCCGTCGGTAGCCGGCGCCTGGCGCATCAGCGATGAAACGTTCATGAAATCGCAGACATTCTTCAGCGACCTGAAACTGAGAGTTAGCTATGGTATCGCAGGCAACGACGCCGTGGACCCATATTCCACCGCCAGCTACCTGGTGAAAATTCCTTTCTCCTATGATGATACCAATGCCGCAGTAGCTTATACAATTGGTGATCAAACCGGCAACAAAGGCCTGAAATGGGAGTTGTCGGCCACCAAAAATATAGGTATCGACTTCGGTATTATCGCCAACAGGATCACAGGAAGCATCGATTATTATGATACCAAAACAAAGGACCTGCTGCTGCAACGTACCCTGCCTACTTCTTCCGGCGTAAGCAATGTGATTCAGAACGTAGGTAAAACCCGCAATAGGGGCTTAGAAGTCGGTATTAATACTACCAATATTTCTACTGCCAATTTCCGCTGGACATCCAACATCGTGTATTCCCGTAACAAAGAAGAAATTGTAGCGCTGACCGACGGCGGCGCCAACGATGTGGCCAATGGCTGGTTCATCGGGTACCCGGTAAAGGTGTACTACGACTACCAAAAAGTCGGTATCTGGCAAACATCTGAGGCTGATGAAGCGGCGAAATATGGCTATAAGCCCGGGGATATCAAAGTGAAAGACCAGGACGGCAAAGGCGTTATCAATACCTCCGACAGGGTGATCCTGGGAGCCCAGGTGCCTAAATGGAGCGGTGGATTTAACAACGACCTGCGGTACAAAAATTTTGATCTCAACATATACATATTCGCCCGCATCGGCCAGTGGATCAACTCGGAATATGCTGCCAAATACGATCCGCAGGGATTGGAAAACAGCGCCCCCGTGAACTACTGGACGCCGGAGAATCCATCTAATGATTATCCAAGACCTAATGCGAGCCTTTCCAAAGATGGTACGCCCTTTATTAAAACATTGGGATACAAAGATGGCTCTTTTGTAAAGGTCCGTAACCTCTCCCTGGGATATACGTTCCCCGCACAGGCCCTGCACTCGCTGCACCTGAGTAATTTACGTGTATACGTTACCGGTAAAAACCTTTTCACCTTCAGTAAAGTAAAAGACTATGACCCGGAAAGAGGAGGCGACCTGAGTAACCCGCTCACCAAAATGTATGTGGCCGGAATCAATGTTGAGTTTTAATGTTTAAAAAATCTGTTATGAAAACAAGCATTCATAAATACCTGGTGATAGGCATCCTTACAGTCGCTGCGATGACTGCCTGCAATAAACAACTGGACGAGTTCAATCCCGGTGGTACCACTACTGATGCGGTTTTTTCCACCCCTGAAGGATTCGAAAGCCTGGTGAATGCCGCTTATACGTACAACCGTTGGTGGTATGGAAAAGAAGAAGGCTACAGCATCTCGGAAATGGGAACAGATATATGGACCAGCGGTACCGGCGATAAGTATCCAGATATCACCAACTATAACAACCTCCAGGCCAGCAATAGTGTGATGAGTGTGTTGTGGAAACAGTTGTATGCAGCCATCAATCTTTGTAATACTGGTATTGGCCGTATTGATAAAGCTGGTCTGACGGCCGACAGGCAGAAGATACGCAACGCAGAACTGCACTTTCTCCGCGCATTTTACTATTGGCATATCGTGGAAACCTGGGGGCCGGTACACTTCACGTTAACAGAAACTTCCGGTGTGATCACCACCGCTAACCGTACACCGGCAGATACGTTTTATGCACAGATATTCCGCGACCTCGACGTGGCGGTAAACGATTTGCCGGTAACGACCTCCGATTACGGCCGTGTAACCAAACCCGCTGCAGAAGCCTTTCTGGCAAGGATGTGCCTGACCAGGGGCAAAAATCAACAGGCGGCCGACCTGGCCGACAAAGTGATTAAGAATTACGGCTATACCTTGCTGGCTAAGTATGCAGATCTCTGGCGGATGGATAACCTGCAAAACAAAGAAGTGATCTGGGCAGTAAATTACATGAAGAACCTGGTGTTCGACGACCGCGCCGATGCTACGTTGTTCCCCAACGGGCATTCCCGAGGCGCCAACAATGGTCACCTGATGTTTGCCATGAAGTATGATGATTTGCCCGGTATGCAGCGCGACATCCTCAATCAGCGCCCCTTTAACCGTTACATGCCTACGCTTTTCCTGCTCAACCTTTTTGATGAAACAGCGGATGCCCGCTACGAAGCCTCCTTCAAACAGGTGTGGTATTGCAACAACCTTAAAACCGCTCCCGCCGGCGTGAAGCTCGGCGATACAGCGGTGCTGTGCAGCAAGAAAGTGATCAGCACCATGCTCCCTTACCGGGTGTACGACCGTAACGCGGTATACAGCACCAATGGTGGCGGTAAAGACCGGACCCACTATGTATCCCTGCAAAAATTTGATGATCCCACACGGGCATCTATCAATGAAGAACAAAGTGCGCGCGATGTATTTATTATTCGTCTCGCTGAAATGTATCTGGTGGCGGCAGAAGCGCAGTTCAACCTGGGGAATGGTGCTAAAGCCGCCGACTACATCAACGTGCTGCGCAAGCGCGCTGCTATCCCCGGGCATGAAGCCGCCATGCAGGTTACTGCGGCAGATATCAGCATCGATTTCCTGCTCGACGAAAGAGCCAGGGAGCTGGCGGGCGAACAGCTCCGCTGGTTCGACCTGAAACGCACCGGGAAGCTGGCTACCCGCATTGCGCTGCATAACCCGGATGCCAATCAGTACTTCCAGTCATACCATATGTTGCGCCCGATTCCGCAAGACCAGATAGACGCAGTGAGCAACAAGGGAGAGTTTAAACAAAACGACAAGTATAACTAAGTAAAGAAGCGATGAGGTATATTCAATTATTGTTATGGTCATTATTGGGACTGGCGCCGGCCAGTCCCAAACCCGTTGTATTCCTGGTCGGAGATTCCACGATGGCCGATAAACCACTGGAAGATAATCCTGAAAGGGGCTGGGGACAATTGTTTCCACAACTGTTAGTCCCCGGCGTGCAGGTGAAAAACTATGCCATGAATGGTCGCAGTACCAAAAGCTTTATTACAGAACATCGCTGGGATAGTGTGCTGGCACAACTGAAAGCAGGCGATTGGGTAATGATACAGTTTGGACATAACGACGCCAAAATCAGTGACACCACACGTTATGCAGCGCCACAGGGCGCTTATAAGACGAACCTGGAACGCTTTGTCAACGAAACCCGCTCCAGAGGAGCTTACCCGGTGTTGATAACCCCTGTGGTACGCCGGCAATTTATAAAAGGTGTTTTACAGGATACCCATGGCGAATACCCGGCGGTAGTGAGGGCCGTAGCCGCAGCCATGCAGGTGCCGCTGATAGACCTGCAGCAAAGCAGCGAAGCATTATTGAAGAAAGAAGGAGAAGCTGCTACTGAGAAGATGTTCCGGAACATACCTGCCGGTCACTATCGCATACTGTCACAGGGCGTCACAGATAATACCCATTTTACGGCCTATGGCGCGGCGAAGATAGCGGCGTTGGTGGCTGCAGAAATTGATCAGAAAAAAATAGGATTAGCAACGTACCTGGCGCCCACACCTTTTGAAGGCAAATACAGGTATGAGCTTCCTGTGATCTATGAGCCGCATTTTAGAAAAGATACCTTTGATATACGGGCTTTCGGCGCCAAAGCAGATGGGATAACACTCAACAGCAAAAGTATCAACGATGCCATTACTACCTGCAGCAGCCAAGGAGGAGGGGTGGTGTTAATACCTTCCGGGCTATGGCTTACTGGTCCCCTGGAACTGAAGAGCAATGTGAACTTGCACCTCGCGGCCAATGCGGTATTGCAGTTTACCACCGATTTTGATCAGTACCCGCTGGTCAGTACCACTTATGAAGGCCTGGTGGCCATGCGCTGTCAACCTCCGGTGTCGGGTACGGGGCTTGAAAATATAGCCATTACCGGTAGTGGGATCCTCGACGGCGGCGGCGATGCCTGGCGCATTGTAAAAAAGGCGAAGCTGACCGAAACACAATGGGAAAGACTGGCAGCTTCCGGTGGGATGGTAGCGGAAGACAGTGTGACCTGGTATCCTTCCCGTTCCTCTTACCTGGGCTCTAAAACCAGCCAGGCCGGTGTTATTAAGCCTGGTAGCCAGCTTTCGGATTATGCCGCCATCAAAGACTTCCTGCGTCCCAACATGATCAGCATCACGTCTTGTAAGAGTGTATTATTGGAAGGCGTTACATTCCAAAACTCTCCCGCCTGGTGCCTGCATCCTTTGCTATGCGAAAATATTACGCTGCGGGGCGTATATGCGAAAAATCCCTGGTACGCGCAGAATGGCGACGGGATCGACCTGGAGTCCTGCAATAGTGCGCAAATCATGGATTGCACCTTTGATGTAGGAGATGACGGCATTTGTATTAAATCCGGCAGGGATGAGCAGGGACGTAAACGTGGTAAGCCTACGGAAAATGTGATTGTGCATCATTGTACTGTATATCATGCCCATGGCGGTTTTGTAATAGGCAGTGAAATGTCTGGTGGTGCAAGAAATATTTATGTGTCGGATTGCTCCTTCCTGGGCACTGATATTGGTCTGCGGTTTAAAACGGCCCGTGGCCGCGGTGGCACCGTGGAAAATATCTATGCAGCCAACATTAACATGAAAGATATCCCGGGAGAAGCCATCCTGTTCGATATGTATTATGCCGCCAAAGACCCGGTGCCACTGGCCGGGGAGCAGCGGGAGGCCCCCAAAGTAGAAACTGTGCAGGTAACAGAGGGCACTCCTGTATTCCGTAATTTTTATATCAATAACGTAGTATGCCATGGCGCCAAAAAGGCGGTATTTATCCGCGGGTTACCGGAAATGCCGGTCAGCAATATATGGCTGCGCAACCTGGTGATAACGGCAACAGCTGGTATTGACTGCCTGGAAGCTACGGGGATTCGTTTTGATAATGTTTATCTCGTTACTTCGTCCGGTACCCCGCCCATGCATACACGCAACACGAAAAACATCAGCACCGGTAACTGCCGCTACCGGGATACCAAAACCAATTCAACCAGTGATCATGCTTTTTAAGAAATGTTTCTTTGCCGGATGGCTTCTGCTCTCCGCCATTGCCATACAGGCGCAAACCGGCGCTGCCGGCATGGCCGCCACCGTTATGCGTATCTGGAAAGACTCACTGGTACTGCACCCCGGCACACCCGTAAAATGGACCTACGACCAGGGAGTAGTACTGGAAGGCTTCACCGCTTTATGGAAACGCACCGGCAACCAAAAGTACTTCCGGTATATACAGCAGAGCATGGACTTCTTTGTAGATCAACAGGGAAATATCCGTACGTACCGTTTAAAAGATTATAACATCGATAACGTTAAGAACGGACGGGTGCTACTTACCTTGTTCAAAGCCACACGCGATACCAAATACAAGCTGGCAGCTGATCAGCTGCGCAAACAATTAGCAGAACAACCCCGCACCAAAGACGGTGGGTTTTGGCATAAACAGCGCTACCCCTGGCAAATGTGGCTGGACGGCCTTTACATGGGCGAACCCTTCTATGCAGAATATGCCTCGCTGGCAAAAGATAGTGCCGCCTTCCGGGATATTACCCGCCAGTTTGTGCTGATGGAGCAACATGCCCGGGATGCCAATACCGGTTTGCTATACCATGCCTGGGATGAATCGAAAGAACAGCGTTGGGCCAATAAAATAACCGGGCAGTCGCCCAATTTCTGGGGCAGGGCCATGGGCTGGTATGCCATGGCGCTTGTAGATGCGCTGGAGTATTACCCGGCTAACGACCCCGGCAAGGACAGCCTGATAGCGATCCTGCGCCGTACAGCTGTTGCTGTTAAACAATACCAGGATAAGCGTACGGGCTGCTGGTTCCAGGTGCTCGACAAAGGCGGCAAAGAGGGGAATTATGTGGAAGCTTCCGCCTCCTGTATGTTCGTATATGCGTTGGCGAAAGGTGTGCGATTGGGATATCTCCCGGCAACTTATCGGCAGGTGGCCGTAAACGGGTATGCAGGTATCCTGCAACAGTTTATCAGGAAAAATCAGGATAACGATATCACCCTGGGCGGAACTGTCAGTGTAGCAGGACTGGGCGGAGAGCCCTACCGGGATGGCAGCTACGCATATTATCTCAGCGAAAAGGTGATCGACAACGATCCAAAAGGCGTAGGGGCCTACCTGTTAGCCGCCAATGAAATGGAAATGATCGACAAATAAAAGTGTATGAAACTATCTCGAAAAACATTGCCCGCATTACCGGAAAAAGCGAACCGGCAGCTGCCCGTAGGCGACTGGTGGGCACTACCGGAAAAGGTATTGCAGTTTGGCACCGGCGTCCTGTTACGGGGACTGCCCGATTTCTTTATCAACAAAGCTAACAAACAGGGCGTATTCAATGGCCGCATTGTAATGGTAAAATCCACGGCACAGGGTGATATCAAAGCCTTTGCGGAGCAGGACGGCTTGTTTACGCAATGCATCCGTGGCATAGCAGGAGGACACCAAGTGTCAGAAGATGTTATCAATGCTGCCATCAGCCGGGTGTTGACAGCCACCTCGCAATGGCAGGAGATACTGGATTGCGCAGCTAACCCGGATATGCAACTGGTAATATCTAATACCACAGAAGTAGGAATTGTATATGTAGAAGAGGACATCCGCCAATCGCCTCCCGCCTCGTTTCCCGCCAAACTGCTGGCATTTTTGTACCAGCGTTACCAACATTTTAAGGGAGATCCAGATAAGGGAATGGTGATCATACCCACAGAGCTGATCCCGGACAATGGCGGCAAACTGGCTGGTATCCTGGAACAGTTGGCGTTGTTTAACCAGCTGGAACCGGCATTTATACAATGGCTTACCCAACATAACTATTGTTGCAACTCCCTGGTAGATTGTATTGTGCCCGGCGCAGCCGATATAGCTGCCGACTATGAAGATGAGCTGCTGATCATGACAGAAGTGTACCGGCTCTGGGCCATTGAAACAGACCAGGAGATTGTGAAAGCAAGGTTACCTTTTAGCGCAGTAGATGCAGGCTTTGTGCTTTCACCGGATATCAACGTGTTCCGCGAACTTAAGCTGCGACTGCTCAACGCCACACATACCCTGAGCTGCGGACTGGCTTTCCTGGCAGGATTAGATACGGTGAAGGCAGCGATGAGTAGTGAGCCCATGGCAGCTTATATGGAGGGACTCATGATGCATGAAATTATCCCGGCTATAACAGACAGGCATATACGTAGCGATGCGGCCATACGCTTTGCCTATGCCGTATTGGATCGCTTCCGCAATCCTTATATAGAACACCGCTGGTTGAGTATTTGCAGTCAATATACCTCCAAAATGAAGATGCGGGTGCTGCCGGTGCTATTACAATACTACGAACGAACCGGACACGTACCGGCATTGATTTCACTGGGCTTCGCTGCACACCTGCTGTTTATGCGGGGAGGGGCATCATATAGCATCACTGATGAATTTGCCACTTTATACCAGCACGCCTGGGAAAACGCCACGCCCGCTGAGGTGGTAAAAAATACCCTTGGCAACGAGCAGATATGGGGCCGGGATCTGGCTGCCATTCCTGGTTTTACACAGGCGGTGACCGCCATGTTACAGCAGTTGGAACAAAAGGGGGCCATGATCTATCTCGAACATGTTGCAACAGAAATCACTTTGTCATAAATATTTCAAGAACAGTACATGAAACAGAAAGTATTAAAGGTACACCCTGACGACAACGTACTAGTAGCTTTGCAGGACCTGTCGCAGCACGAAGTCGTGCAGTATAACGGTGCCAGCTATACGTTGACGGAGCCCATTCCTGCCAAACATAAATTCGCTGCCACGGCATTCGATAAGGAGGATGCCATTACAATGTACGGCGTACTGGTAGGGAGGGCAAAGCAGCCTATTCCCGTTGGCAGCAGGATTGCCGTGGAAAACGTACACCATGCAGCAGGTAGCTATGCGTTGTCTGATCAGCGCAAAACCGCCTGGACAGCGCCTGATATTACCCGCTGGCAGCAAAAAACTTTCATGGGCTACCACAGGGCGGATGGGAGCGTGGGTACGGCCAATTACTGGCTGGTGATACCACTGGTATTTTGCGAAAACAGGAATGTGGAAGTGCTGAAAGAAGCGCTGCTGGGAGAGCTGGGCTATAGCCGGCCAGATAAGTATGCCGCCTTTACGCGCTCGCTGATAGCGCAGCAAAAAGCCGGCGCCAATGCCACCCAAATACTGGAAACCATCTATGCAGAAGATACAACCGCCGCTGGCCCTGCCAGGATATTTGAAAATGTAGACGGCATTAAATTTCTCTCCCATGATGGTGGTTGCGGCGGCATCCGGCAGGATGCACAGTCGCTCTGTGGCCTGTTGGCAGGCTATATTACACACGCCAACGTAGCCGGAGCTACGGTATTAAGCCTGGGTTGCCAGAATGCCCAGGTGAGCATGTTACAGGAAGAAATCCGGAAACGGGACCCGCATTTTACAAAACCGTTGTACATCTTAGATCAACAACAAACTGGCGCCGAAAGTGTCTTGATCAGCCAGGCTATCCGGCAAACATTTGCCGGATTGATGGAAGCCAACCGCTGCACCCGTCGGCCTGCTCCGCTGAGTAAACTATGCATAGGACTGGAATGCGGCGGTTCCGACGGATTCTCCGGCATTTCCGCTAACCCGGCTATTGGCTATACGTCCGATTTATTAGTGGCGCTGGGCGGCTCCGTGATATTGGCGGAATTCCCTGAACTATGTGGCGTGGAACAGGAGATGAGCGATCGCTGTACTGATATGGAAGATGCTACCCGCTTCATTCAGCTCATGAGAACGTACCAGCAACGCGCGGAAGTGGCAGGCTCTGGATTTGATATGAATCCTTCTCCCGGAAATATTAAAGATGGACTCATTACAGATGCAATTAAGTCGGCCGGCGCGGCTAAAAAAGGAGGTACCTCCCCGGTGTCCGCCGTGCTCGACTACCCCGAAAAGGTGCAGCAACCAGGACTCAACCTGCTTTGCACGCCAGGGAACGATGTAGAGTCTACCACAGCGGAAGTGGGTAGTGGCGCCAATATAGTGCTGTTCACTACAGGCCTGGGTACACCCACCGGCAATCCCATTGCACCGGTAATAAAACTGTCGAGTAATACCAGGCTCTATGAGCGCATGCAGGATATTATAGATATCAATACCGGCACTATCATCGATGGCACGGAAACCATTGCCGCCGCTGGCGAACGTATACTCGACTACGTTATACAGGTAGCCAGTGGCGCAGCCATTGCGAAATCCGTCGTCAACGGACAGGATGATTTTATTCCCTGGAAAAGAGGAGTGTCATTGTAATGCTTAAAATTTATTGTTGATGAGAAAGAAATTCATGGATGAAAATTTCCTCCTGAATAGTAAGGCAGCGGAAAGATTGTATCATGACTATGCCCGGGATATGCCCATTATCGATTACCACTGCCATCTGCCACCCGCCCAGATAGCGGCAGATACCCGTTTCGACAACATCACACAGGCATGGCTATACGGAGATCATTACAAATGGCGGGCAATGCGTACCAATGGGGTACCGGAAAGCTATTGTACCGGTAATAAAACAGATTGGGAGAAGTTTGAAAAATGGGCAGCTACGGTGCCTAAAACATTGCGTAACCCCCTCTATCACTGGACACACCTGGAATTGCAGCGGTATTTTAATGTATCGGAACTGCTGCATGACGACACGGCCGAACGGATTTATCATACCTGTAATGCCTTGTTACAAACCCCCGAATACAGTGTGCGTGGCTTACTCCGCAGCAGGAACGTGGCGCTGATCTGTACTACCGATGACCCCGTTGATGACCTGTCTCATCACCGTCACCTGAAAAAGGAGGGCTTCGAAATACCCGTGGCGCCGGCCTTCCGGCCCGACAAAGCCATGGCGGCAGACGATCCACTTGTTTATAATCAATACCTGCAACAATTGGAACAGGCTGCCGGTATAAGTATCAGCACCTACGATGACTTGTTGCAGGCATTGAAAAATCGCCACGATTACTTTGCCGGCCAGGGCTGCAAGGTATCCGATCATGGCATAGAGGAAATGTACGCAGAGGACTTCCGGGAAAGTGAAATCAGGCAGATTTTCGCAAAAGTGCGCAGCGGCCAGGCGCTCTCTGTTACAGCAATCCGGCAGTTCAAATCGGCCCTGTTGCTGGAGCTGGCCATCATGGATTGGGAAAAAGGATGGGTACAGCAATATCACCTGGGAGCCTTGCGGAATAACAACTCCCGTATGATGCGCGCGCTGGGGCCGGATACCGGCTGGGATTCCATCGGTGATTTTTCCCAGGCACGGGCCTTATCTAAATTTCTCGATAAGCTGGATAGCCAGGATAAACTGGCCAAAACCATTATTTACAACCTGAATCCGGCCGACAATGAATTGATGGCTACTATGACGGGCAATTTTAATGATGGGTCGGTAGCCGGGAAAATCCAGTTTGGCGCTGCCTGGTGGTTTCTCGATCAAAAGGAAGGGATGATCCGGCAAATGAATGCCTTGTCCAATATGGGGCTTATTTCCCGGTTTGTAGGCATGCTTACCGATTCCCGTAGCTTTCTTTCCTATCCCCGTCATGAATACTTCCGCCGGCTGCTCTGCGACCTGCTCGGCGATGAAATGGAAAAAGGGGAAATACCGGCAGATTTTCAGCTGGTAGGCAGTATGGTACAGGATGTCTGTTATAACAATGCAAAGTCGTATTTTGGCTGGGAGTAACGATTGAAAAAAAAATTTCAACTTTTTTAAGGGCTGCTGACATACCGTTGTCACATGCCCTTTTTTACTTTGTATTGTAAACGAAAAAATACAGACTTAAAAAAATACAGACTTATGGAAAACAACACACTGACTGCTACCGCCCCCACTACCGCTGTGATCATTACCCCAGAACAGCTGCTGAAACACTGGCAGGGCCATCGTGGACTGACACGCCGTATTATTGAAGGCTTCCCGGAAGATAAGCTCTTCGACTTCAGCATCGGCGGCATGCGTTCATTCGGTGCGCTGGCCATGGAAATGATTGGCATGGCAGTTCCCAGCGTACATGGCTTTGTAACCGGCGAATGGCTGGATAACGCAGCGTTACTGGGCGATAAGATTGATACTAAACCCACCACCAAAGCAGGCTTGCTGGCCCTGTGGGACGCTGTTACGGACGCCCTCAATGACTACTGGCCCCGCATAACGCTGGACAGATTTCAGCAGCAGATTAAAGCGTTTAATCAATACGATGGCACCGTTAGCAGCATCCTGCTATATGTGATCGATAACGAAATTCACCACCGCGGACAAGGGTACGTATACCTCCGCGCTTTAGGAATTGAACCCGCTCCATTCTGGGATAGACCCTGATCTATCTTACTGCATTGAACTTTTCCCGGTATTCAGAAGGCGTCATTCCCACGGTTTTGCGGAATACCTTTCTGAATGCCTTGGGATCGTTGTAACCGGAGTTGTAAATGATTTCGGTCATTTGCTGACCGGTTTGTTCCAGCAGTTTTTTGGCAGCTTCTATGCGGGTGAGTTGCAGGTATTCGATAGGAGTAACACCGGTTACCTGTTTAAACCTTCTCACAATATTGCGGCGACTGGATGGAATGTCTTTGATCATTTCCTCGATAGTACCGGCTTCCTGGTAACAGGTTTCAATTTTTAGCTGGGCAGTGGCTACCAGGTCGTCGTGGTGGTTGCGTGTAGGCTGGAAGGTGCTGAAATAGGATTGTTTATCGCGGCCCATATCGATAGCAAAAATCTTGGCCGTTCTTACCGCCACTTCAATCCCACAATGTATTTCCAGTAAATGTAACAACAAGTGAAAAGTAGAGGTGGCGCCTCCGCTGGTATAAATACCGGCATCATGCGTAACTGTTTTATCTGATAGCAGGTTTACCCGCGGAAATGCACGGGTAAACTCTTTGCAGGCATCTACGTGGGTAGTGGCTATTTTACCATCGAGCAATCCGGTAGCGGCCAGCAAAAATGCGCCGGTGCAGAAACTGGCCAGCTCTGCTCCCTTTTTATATTGCTGCCGCAACCAGGGAAGCCATGCCTCGTTTTCTGCCAGTACCTGCGATAGGTCATCGGCTGTAAATGAAGGAACCAGCAATAATTTAAATACACCTGCTTCAGCCAGCGTTTGAGCTGGGTAGGCCGGAAAAGCGGAAGTAAGATGTGCGGTGTCGGGCGTATACAATAACGTCACTTTAAAAGGAGCAGGCTGATCGCTTTTTTGGTAAATTTTGTTGACGGTGTCGAGGACGTCCGTGATAGCAGCCAGACTCAGTAATTTATAATGACGGGTTAGCAGGATACCTATCTGCAGCATATGGTGGCAATTTTAAATTCTCTTTCCAAACTTAAGATTTTTTTGTCGCAAACGCCCCTAAGATTGACTGAATCAACATCCTTCCAGGCTGGAATTATCAGCTACCTTAGAGATAGTTTGAAACCATAAATTACAACAACATGAAAGCTGCTAGTAACAGAATGCTCGGCATTCTGGCCATGTACGATCTGCAAACCGGGCTTTATCCCAGGGTATTGGAAGGCATAGCGGAAGCAGATGCTTATAAACGTTTAGATACGGCTGCCAACCACATCGCCTGGCTGGCAGGCTCGCTGGTACAGCAACGGTTTGATGTAGCCGGTTTAATAGATCCCACCGTAAAGGAGAAATCAACCGGAGATGCGCTTTTTGCACACAACCAGGGCATCAAAGAAGGCGTTACCTATCCCACACTGGAAGTATACCAGAAAGACTGGGAACGGATTACACCAGTTTTCAGGGAAGTGCTGGCGCAGGCCACCGATGAGCGGCTCGATAAAATCATTGAATTTCCCGGAATGAGCTTTCCCTGCTGGGATATGGTCACTTTCACCATTTACAGGGAAGCCAATTGTATTGGCCAGATTGCTTTGTGGAGGCGACTCCTGGGCTATCCGGCTATGAAGTATATGTAATAAATTTTACACCGATGGTAGAAGTATTTAAAACCAATGTGCAGCGCCGCGGCGTTGCCAATGCATTGGTAGCGCTGTTGCACAATAACTTTCCGGGTAGCAGGATTAACTTCGACCTGGAAGATTGTGACAAGGTGTTAAGGGTGGAAGGAGACAATTTTCACCCGGAAAAAGTAATGATGCTGGTCAATGAAAATGGCTTCCAGTGTCATATTATGGAAGATTGAGAAAAGCGTTGCTGATCAAAAAAGGAATTGCTGATCAGCAACGCTTTTCATCCATCCATGCCAGCCTTTCGGCGAGGGAAAAAGAGAAGCATCTCTGAGAGGAGATGCTTCATTTATAATGCCGGATGAAAGGGAATATTTGTACGAGCTGATTGTGTTAATGCCGTACTCGGCCACCTTCATGTCCTCCGCCACCACCGCGGCCGCCACCAAATCCACCTCCTCCAACACGGCCACCGCCGCCGCCGCCGAATTCACGACCGCCGCCACCACGTGGCATCTGCTGTGAAAAGTGGGGTTGCTGTTGTGCCATCATACGACCCTGTCCACCGTTGTAACCTGGACGGGCGCCGCCCGAATTATTGAATCCCTGTCGGGCTGGATTATAGGAAGGAGCGTTGCGCTGACCGGTAAATCCTTGTCTCACATTATTGTCTGGTCGCGTAAATCCCTGTCTTGCGTTATTGCCGGGTTGATTATAGCCCTGTCTTACATTATTATCTGATCGGGTAAATCCTTGTCTTACGTTGTTTCCAGGCTGTGTAGTTCCCTGCCTGATATTACCGCCCGGGCGCATATTGTTATTGCCCCTGTCGGCAAACCCCTGCCGGATGTTGTTGCCTCCAGGCTGGGTACTGCCCTGTCTGGTACTGGAACCACCCTGGTTGGTTAATCCCTGTCGAACCGAAGGCCGCGCTGCATTACGATTGCCACTTACACGATTGCCCTGGTCAGGACGTATCACTGCATTAGCAGGACGACCATTGTTTACAGAAGCCAGCATATCACGGTTCCCGCTCGCTACCCGTTGATTGGAAAGCTGTGTAGGAGTAGCCTGTATGTGTCGATCCCTCATGGCTAGCTGGTCAGTACGTGTAGGGCGGGCGGTTATACCGCCGGGGCCATTGTAGCTGCTACGATTATTAATGACAGTCCGGTTATTAATGACGGTGTTGTTAATGTAAGTATTACGAACAATCGTGGTGTTTACATTGGTATAAGCCGTGTTATAACGATATACATTACCTGCCCAGCCGCCGCCATAGAATCCGGAACCAAAATATCCGCATCCATAGTTAACGCCACCATAGTATCCTACCCGGTGACCCCAGTAGCCGGCATGCCAGCTATAGATACCACCTATACAACCCCAATATCCCGGCGTCCAAAGTAAACCAATGGCCGGAGGCATTACCCAGGCACCCGGTACCCAGTAGTAACCATCGGGCCCGTATGCCCAATACCCCGGTGTCCAGAGATATCCGTCAACCGGACAAGGAGGCTGGGTGTATACGGGTAACAGCGGGGGCGCTAACCGGATGGAAATTCCCACGCTTACCTGTGCCTGCGCCACCGGTGCGGTGGCAGCTAATGCTGTACTGGTGAGCATCAAGGCGATGATAATGTTTTTCATGATATGACAACTCTTTATCCTTTCTATTCGACAATTATGCCATAAAAAAGTTTAACCCCCGGAGAAGGGTATTTGCCACGCAACTGCCATAACTATGGGAAATGCGTAAAAAGTGACCGATGTTGTGTTGGTTGCGGATTTAAAAGATCGGGGGCGGACCTGGATGAACATAGAAAAATCTAATTAAAAAGTTGTTAAAATACGGGAGTGATAAGCGAGGTAGGGCATCTTACACCCACTTTGCGTAAGTGATATCGACTTTTAGTGGATTAGAGAATTTTTTAACTGAAGTATTAAAATACGATGTTATCTTGGCCAGAATTGACAGGTAGATTGATATTGACTGGGATGGTATTGCATGTCTTCTCCGGAAAAACAGGTTATATAAATATAAAGATCATAAAACAGCAACTATGGAAAATAATCGTGCAGAAGAAAAATTTGCGGCGCTGGGACTGATATTGCCGCCTGCGCCTACGCCCCTGGGTGTTTATAAGCCCTGCCTTGTAGATGGTAAATATCTTTATCTATCGGGTCATGGGCCTGTACAGAATGATAAGTCACTCATCATTGGCCGGATAGGAGACGGGTTGGACATAGAAGCTGGTAAGCTGGCCGCCAGACAAGTGGGGTTAACGATGTTATCTACTATTAAAACGCACATAGGCAGTCTGGATAAGGTGAAGCGGGTGATTAAAGTATTGGGAATGGTAAATTGTACGCCCAGCTTTGAGCGGCATCCCTATATTATCAATGGGTGCAGCGAATTATTTGCAGCCGTCTGGGGAGAGGAAAATGGGATAGGCGTTAGAAGTGCGGTTGGTTTTGGCTCCCTGCCCGATAATATCCCGGTGGAAATAGAAGCTTTATTTGAACTATACTAGGCTAACTAAAGGAAATAAGTATGTTTACGATAGACGCACACCTGGATCTTAGCATGAATGCGCTGGAATGGAACAGGGATCTGCAACAACCAGTAGCCGCTATCCGGGAAAGAGAGGCGGGACTGAGCGATAAGCCGGACCGCGCTAACGGCGTAGTGGCTTTCCCTGAGTTGAGAAAGGGAAATATCGGATTGGTGGTGGCCACGCAAATAGGCCGCTTCGTAGCGCCGGATAATCCGCTCCCGGGCTGGCATTCCCCTGAGCAGGCATGGGCGCAAACCCAGGGCCAACTCGCCTGGTATAAAGCCATGGAAGATGCAGGGGAAATGGTGATGATCAAAGACCGGAAAGGATTGGAGCAACACCTGCTGCACTGGAATGACGGTACACCCAACGATAAGAAGCCGATAGGCTATATTCTTAGTCTCGAAGGCGCCGATTCCATTGTTGATATAAAATACCTGGAACGTGCCTATAATAAAGGGCTGCGCGCTATAGGTCCTGCTCACTATGGGCCCGGACGTTATGCCAACGGCACCGATGCTACAGGACATTTAAATGAGCGCGGTAGGCAGTTAATAAGAGAAATAGCGCGACTGGGCATGATACTCGATGCTACTCACTTATGCGACGATGCCTTCTGGGATGCCATGGAATTGTTTAGTGGTCCTGTATGGGCGAGTCATAATAATTGCCGTACACTGGTGGATCACAACCGGCAGTTCAGCGACGATATGATCCGGGTACTGGTACAAAAAGGAGCTGTGATCGGCGGCGCATTGGATGCCTGGATGATGGTACCTGGCTGGGTGCGCGGAAAATCTACTCCGAAGGATATGCATTGCAATCTTGAAAAAATGATAGACCATATGGATCATATCTGCCAGATCGCAGGCAATGCCCTGCATATCGGTATTGGTTCCGACCTGGATGGCGCCTTTGGTAAAGAGCAATGTCCTTATGACCTGGAAACCATTGCAGATCTGCAAACACTTCCCGCCTTATTGTCGAAAAGAGGGTATAACGCTACAGATATTGAAAACGTGATGCATGGTAACTGGCTGCGTTTCCTGCGCAATGCCTGGAGAGACTAACACTATTCGTATATCTAACTAACATAAAGCCCCTTCTGTATGCAGAAAGGGCTTTATGTTTTAATGGTTACATTAACCTGGTTATCAATAGTATTACTTTGGTTACCTGCGTGCTTACTTCAATAGTTATGCGCTTTTTGCTTCCCCTTTCCGGCAAGTTTTACTAACTTGCGCGAATGAATTTTCTTGAAGTCTCCAATATCAGCAAACAACAGCACGGCGCGTATATTTTAAAGAATGTCAGCTTTACACAACACCAGTTTCAGAAGGTAGTGATTGCCGGAGAAACAGGTTCCGGAAAGAGCTCCCTGATGAAAATTGCAGGAGGCATGGGACAGGCCGATGAAGGGACGGTCATGTTTGAAGGAAAGCGGGTGAGGGGCGCCCTGGAGGTGCTTATTCCGGGACATCCGGGTACAGCGTACCTGTCGCAGCATTTTGAATTGAGAAATAATTACCGCGTAGAGGAAATTCTGTCGTATGCCAATAAGCTCACGGAAGAATCAGCCAACGAAGTATACGAGGTGTGCAGGATCAGCCACCTGTTGAAAAGAAAGACTGATCAACTGTCGGGCGGAGAGAAGCAGCGTATTGCAATGGCCCGGTTGCTGATAGGCGCACCACGCCTGTTTTTGCTGGATGAGCCTTATTCCAACCTCGACATGATCCATAAAAGTATCCTAAAGAATGTGATCAGCGATATCAGCGAAAGACTGGGTATTACCTGTATGTTGATTTCGCACGATCCAATGGATATATTGCCCTGGGCCGACCAGATCCTGGTGATGAAAGATGGAGAAATTGTACAACGGGGTACCCCCCGGGAAATTTATAACCAACCGGTTAGCGAGTATGTAGCGGGATTGTTTGGGAAATACAACCTGATCGCACCCGCTAAGGCCGACGTACTGGAAGGACTCCCCGGTATTACCCGTAATGGTAAGCATATTTTTATCCGGCCGGAGGACTTTAAAGTAGTACGTACCAAAAAAGACGCGATTCCCGGTAAAGTGAAGGAACTTAGTTTTTATGGCAGCTTCCTAGAGGCCGAAGTTGCGTTGGGTAATGAAATTGTTACCATTAAAACGGCCAATGCCGGGCTGAAGAAGGGGGCTACCGTGCAGGTAGCTGTAGACCCGGAAGCGGTGTGGTATTTTTAACCAGACCTTATTTATTTTCTCTCTGCAAAGCCGTTATAGGGCTTGTTACGCAACATGTCCCAGGTTCTGTCGTAGGATACAATGTAATGAATGGCTACCACAGCGGCCAGGATGATGCTCCACTGGGGATGTTCCATTACGCGGAGTCCCCATACGGCCAACCCGAATAATATCCATTCCAACAGTAATCTTGCTTGTCCGGGAATAGCTACGGGCGCTTCTTTCGGATCATTAGGAATACGGAAGACGCCCCAGAGGGTAGCTGCGCTAAGCGGAAATCCCAACGCCAGCACATATCGCAGCCAGCTATCGGCGCCCATTTGCCAGCCCCAGGAGCCCAGTATCACTAACATAATAATTTCCAGTAAGAAACGTACGGCTAAGTTGACAGGATTGGTATTCATATCGTTGACTATTCCGAAATAAATATATTTCTTTTATCTTAACGGCTTGGGGTTAATTTAATTGTTATGAGGAAAAATTTATTGCTGCTCTGCCTGGCCTGTATGTATGCGAGCGTCAGCCTGTTTGCACAGTCGCCGCTGCGATTTGAAAAGGATATTCATACGATCCGGGATTTTGATAAAATGTATGCACCGGCGCCGCATCCTATTTTGTTTGTAGGCAGTTCTTCCATCCGCAAATGGGATGACCTGGAACGAAATTTCAGCAGCTATGTAGTGATGAACAGGGGCGTTGGCGGGGCTGAAACCAACGACATCACTTATTACGCCAATGACATTATTTTTCCGTATGCGCCCCGGCAGATCGTGATTTATGTGGGAGAAAATGATTTGCCACACGCCAGCGTTACCGCCGATACTATGCTGGTACGCTTTCAGCAGCTGTATGGCACTATCCGGGCTAAACTGCCGGCCATTCCCATCATTTATATTTCTATTAAGCCCAGTCCTTCCCGGGCGGCATTTTTAGAGAAGGCAAAGCAGACCAATGCGCTGATCAAGAATTTCCTGGCAAAGGAAAAACATACCGTTTTTATAGATATCTATCCCAAAATGCTCGATAAATCCGGGCAGCCGCGTAAAGAACTATTCCTGGATGATATGTTGCATATGAACAAAAAAGGATACGCAATATGGGAAAAGGCCGTACAGCCGTACCTGTTGCATAAATAAAAGCAGTATGCGTATAGTTTTCATCACTTTCCTGTTGCTGCTGGCGGGGCTAATAACCTGGTCGCAGTCATTACGGGTCGCCATAGCCGGCGTATCGCACGGCCATGCGGGTTTCATCCTGGGCCGCCCTGATAAAGGAGATATCCAGATAGCAGGTATTTACGAACCGGATGTTGCCGTCGCAAAATTGCGCGCAAAGCAATACCATCTACCGGAAAATATCTTTTATACGAACCTGGCGGAAATGCTGGATGCGGTAAAACCGGCCGCGGTACTGGCATTTGGGTCTATTAAAGCCCATCGGGAAGTGGTGGAGGCGGCAGCGCCCCGGCATATACATATCATGGTAGAAAAGCCGCTGGCCACCACCGTAGCGGATGCCGTGTATATGGACTCCCTGGCACACAGATATGGGGTATACCTGCTCACCGACTATGAAACCAGCTGGTATCCATCTGTTGCCAAAACCTTCCAGTTGATAGAAGACAGCAGTTTCGCCGGAAAGATCAGGAAGGTAACCATCAACGATGGGCACCAGGGACCCAAAGAAATAGGCTGCGGCCCGGAGTTCCTTGCCTGGCTCACCGACCCGGTGCTGAATGGCGGTGGCGCGCTCATGGACTTTGGCTGCTACGGTGCCAACCAGATGACTTACCTGGTGAAGAATCGTTTGCCCGTTTCCGTTACCGCGGTGGCCCGGCATTACAAACCGCAGGTATATCCTAAAGTGGAAGACGATGCCACTATCCTGGTTGACTACGGGGATATGCAATGTACCATACAGGCGTCCTGGAACTGGACCTTCAGCCGTAAAGACATGGAAATATACGGTGATAAAGGCTACCTCCTGGCGACCGATAAAAATACGCTGGTACAACGCAATAATGAACGCGCGCCGGCTACCGTTCGTCGCATAACAGCAACGGATATACGGGTATACGAAGATCCTTTCCGTTACCTGATCGATGTATTGAATGGCACGGTGAAAATGCCTCCCTATGGCTTATATGCACCGGAGAACAACGTGATCGTGGTGCGTATCCTGGAGGCAGCCCGGGAGTCGGTACGTACCGGTAAAACTATTAAATTCTGATACAATGGGACTTCGGGTTTTTGTTTGTGAGCAATGCCATGAGATGCAGCGCATGCCTACAGCAGATCTGCTGCTACCGGAAGTGGTATGCAGCCGCTGTGGGCATATTACCATATATTCTCCGGAAGCACAGGAGCGAACCCGGAACATGCTGGCAGAAAATAGCTGGTATGCCGGGTTCCTGGAACTGTTGCTGGCAATGGAAGAGCAGCTGGGTATTGACTATGCAGATGAAGATTTCCCGGCGCCGTTTGTAACGCCCCGGCAGCTGATCGCCGTTACACTGCAACGATGCCATCATGCTATCACGGAACCGGAGCTGATAACGCTGATTACCAGGCTCACAGGCGCTCCAGTCGCCGACCTGGACAGCCCCTTGTCCTGCTGAAAACTTTATGTCTCAATAGGATAATATTCTTCCGGATAAAACGTTATTCATTTTGCAGGTGGATCGTTGCCAGCTTTATTTCTTTCCCCGCGAATAAATGATACTTAGATATTATATGCAAGCTGATGCGATTCAATCGAATCTATTTTACCGTTATTTTTTTTCTTTTCCTGCGATCTTTTTAGGTGGAAGATATCGTATCTTAATATTAACAGGGTAGGCGTTAACGTTATTTCATGTTATATGAAAACAGGTTTTATGAGATCTAACCGCTTCCATATTATTAGCCTCATTATCATCATAGGTAGTTTATTTCCCCACCTTATTGTTCAGGCGCAACAAACGCCCATATTCAGCAATACGTACCAGCAGTTAACCCGTTTTATGGATACGGCATTAATTCCCATGAAAGCCGGGAGTACCAGCCTTGCTTTTTCAATGAAAGCAGAAATAGATCATGGAAATATTACAAAGCTCGACTGCTCTACCAATGTGGCCAGTGATTTAAAACCCCGTTTATTCAGACTACAGGAATTGGATATCAGGTGGAACAAGTTAACCGGGAAGAGTGGGAAATATTATGTCATTATCCCGGTATATTTTATCGTAGAACATTCAACAGGCAAAGTACAGCTCAATTCCAAAACGGAATTTATCAACGGATTTTATTATGATGATGGTGATTTGTTTGACAACAAACCACTGAATAACTACTTTTTTCTAAAGCCCATCTACCTGCAGCGTTACCTCTGAGGATGCCGTGGCTGCGCATTGCAGCCGATATTGAGAGGGCGTCACTCCTTCAAACCGTTTAAAGAATTTGGTGAAATTGGAATTGTCGAACGTCAGTTTGGCGGCGATTTCCGTGATGCTCAACTGCGGCATCTGCAACATTTTCCTGGCTTCTTCCATTAGCCTCATTTCAAAAAAATAGCAGGGCGCTTTGCCGGTATGCAGCTTAATGGTATTACTGAGGTGCACCGGGTGAATAAACAGCAGCTTCGCAATGTCTTTGATATGGTACATATGATCTGCACTGCCATCCATAATCTGATCCACATGTTTGTTGACCGCTTCAATAAAAGCAGTGGTGATTTCTGCTTTCCTTGACTGGTATTTCTGAGGAAGTACGGGCATGATACATGAGATAATGAGTAATAAAGATACTAAATAATCAGGCATCCGATTTTTATCGTGTGGGAGAACGAAAAATATTTTAACAAATCAGGAAGGTTACCTTTTCCCGGCTGTTTGTATAAAGTTTAAATTCTCCTTGTTATGCGCCTTTCATTCTCGTACTTGATGATCCCCGTGCTCTTTTGCTGCGCCTGCAGCGCTAATAGAGCAGAAAAACAAGCCATGGCAACATATGCAGCCACGGCCGATTCCACTACCTTCTCCAATGACATGAGTCGTATTACTTCTACCTCGCGGAAGCGGGTAAAATCCGCCGATGTACGGTGCCGGGTAGCCAGTGTATTTGCCTCCACCAGCGCACTGGAGCAACTGGTAACCCGCTCTGGCGGCGTAGTAGAAGAAAGCAATCTGCAAAACGAATCGGTAGAACAGTACCGCCTGCCTTATTCGGCCGATTCCGTAAAACGTGTACAGCTTTACACGCCCGTAGCCAATCTTACCCTGAGAGTGCCGGTCGACAGCCTGGATATGGTGGTGCGTGCACTTACTTCCACCGCTGTTTACATTGATCATCGCGTGGTAAAAGACCAGGATATGACCCTGAAATACCTGGCCAACGCTATGAAGAATGAGCAACAGGAAAACAGTGCGGGCAAGGCGGTAGCGCCTTCCAAAAAAGGCAATACGCTCGACATTGCGGAGTATAACGATCAGCGTGGGGAACAGGCGGTAGATCGCCGGATCAGCAACCTCACGATCCTGGATGATGTGGCTTACTCGACATTCACCGTACAGCTTTTTCAACCAGAAGTAGCAGATGTACAAATAGTGGTGAATCCCGCGAAAATGAGCCGTGCCGGCTTTGGAACGGAGCTGGCCGGAGCCCTGCGTGGCGGCGCGGATATATTCCGCAACATTTTGCTCTTCTTTGTTGAGCTATGGCCTTTCCTGCTGATCGGTGCTGCCGGATGGATAGGGTACCGGAAACTCCTGTTACGTAAAGGCTAGTCTTTCTCCAGGAAGGATGTCAACACTTCATTGAACGCCGCCGGAAGTTCCATCATAGGGGCATGTCCACATTTTGCCAGCATCACCAATTCTGCCTGTGGCAACAAGCGCCTGAATTCCTGTGCTACTTCCGGCGGCGTAATTTTATCGTCTTCTCCCCAGATCAGCAAGGTGCGGGTGGGGATATGCGGCAGCAGGCTGGCTACGTAATTACGGTTGGCCGACTTGGCCATTTTTACAATCCGAAAACACTTGCGGGCATTGGTGGTTGTGCTGAATACTTCTGCCACGAGGGCATCAGTAGCGGTGGCAGGATCATAGAAAGTGTAAGCCACCCGTTCGCGGATATAGTCGTAGCTACCACGTTTAGGATAACTACCCATACTGGTATTTTCGTATAGTCCGGAGCTGCCGGTCAATACCAGCCTGGCAACCTTCTCCCGGCGCCGGTGGGTATACAGTATGGCTACATGACCTCCCAATGAATTGCCTACCAGGATTACATTTTCCAGCCCTGCAGACGTTATGTACTGATCGAGAAATTGTACAAGATATTCCAGGTTATCTCCCGGATGCTCATCATAGATAGGCAAAACAGGGATATGAATGTCGTAGCGTGCAGAGAAGTGATTAACAACGCCTTCCCAGTTACTAAGCCCGCCGAATAGTCCGTGCAATAAAAGCATGCTTTGTTTCATACCTTTTTTGCATACAAAACTATAGTGCGGCTTACATTAAGGGTGTGATTTCAATCACAAACGTTGCGGGTACGGTTCAGCAGCAACAGCCTGGCCCTGCTAATAGCTTCCCGGCTGGTATACAGGTAGCGGGCAATGTTGGTGAGCGATATTTTTTGTATGATGGCAGGGCGTTTTTCCAGCAGGAATTTATACCGTTGCAAGGGACTCTTCAGGGAAAGGATATATTGATGTTCTGCCTGTTGCTCCAGTAGTTCCTGGAACAGCTGAAGATTTACATGCAGCAGGTTCATGTGCAGGGCATAAAGCGGTTGTATCTTTTTGATATTGATTTTCAACACCACGGCATCTTCTACGGCAACAATGCTGAGCGCAGACGGGGCCTTTTTATTGTAGCTTTCGCAATTGGCGAGGAAGTCATTCGGGAAACTGAACTTCACAATTTTTTCATTGCCTTCTTCGTCGAAGATGGCAAATTTGAACATCCCGGAGATAACAAAAGCAGAATACCTGGCTACCTTTCCATAGCGTAAAAAGGCATCTCCTTTTTTAATATGTTTTATAGTGGCAATGGAATCCAGCAGCTGCCATTCTGCTAATGTTACTACCGGGTATTTTTTCATTAATTGATTATACCAGGCCGGCAATGTATGTGTCATTGAAGCAATCGGTTTGACTGCAATATAAACATTCTTATTTTCTGGCCTGATCGCGTAATGTTTTCACCTTATCATGTGCTTGTTTCAGCAAAGCCTTTTGCTGGGTAAGTAATTCGCGTATGTAGGCCGGCATGGTTTCCAGGTCGAGCGAGTCCTGGTAGGCCTGCAATACAGCATCTTCTGTAGCTTCGCAGTTGGCCAGTATTGTTCTGCGGTCATGCCCGGAAAACAATGCTTTTACTTCTGACCAGGCGCGGTATATTTTACCGGCAGCGGTGGTACCGGTTTCCATGGTACCTCCGTTGGCCTGTACTTCGTTGCCCAATGCGTTCCGGAGCTGGTGACTTTCCGTGATCATGGCAGAGAAGACAGGTTTGAGGTCTGCATCAGTGGGAGGTAATTCGCGTAGCGCCTTTTCATAACCGGCAATGCGGTCATTGTTGATGCCAATCAGGTCGTTCAGTATTTCGTTGGTAACGGCGGCGGTTATTGTTTCCATGTGTAATATTAATTTGATGTAATGGAATATCGGCCATAAAACATGCCAACAGGTTTGCGAACATGCACAGAAATATACAAGGAAGCGGGCGTTTTTGTTTGATTGTCATGGGGTGTTTTGTGTTACGGCCTGCTTTTGTGGGGTGACGCTCCACCTGGCGTAACCGATGCCAGGCGTTAGTGAGATGAAATACGAGGTGTGGAGGCCCTTAAACAGTATGTGGCGGAACATCATCTACCGCCTGGAAGCGAGCCCGGCTTAAAACAGTTTTCCCTGCAGCGCTTCTGTTGATATGGGAGGTGGCGTTGTTGCAATGGCTTCCCCGGCATTAGCAGCATTGACGGTAAATACGGCCGTTTCCTGGTACCGCGAGGCTACTATAATCTGTGTGCCGTTGGCATGCTCGTCAAAAAGTGCCTGCACCAGGTCGGGACTGTTGTTGTCGCGGGAGAGGTGGGAGAGCAGGAGATGGCTCATAAATGCCGGACGGTGTGCGGTAAAAATCTCCAGCGCCTGGCGGTTGGACAGGTGGCCTTTACCGCCGCGGATGCGGTTCTTCAGGTAATATGGGTACCGCCCTTTTTCCAGCATTTCTTCATCATAATTAGCTTCCAGGAAGGCGGCATGGCATTGCTGGAAATGGCGGACTACATGTTCACAGGGAGCGCCAATGTCTGTAAAGATACCAATGGTAACGGCATTGCCACTCACCACAAAGCTGTGTGGCTCCGATGCATCATGATGTTTGGGAAATGCGGTAACAGACAGGTTGCCTACCTGGATGGCCTCATACGGGTTAAAGTCCACCACCAGCTGGGCATCGAGTGATAAGCCTCCATGGGTGAGGGTACCGGGTGTAATGTATACCGGCAGCCGGTATTTTTTAGCCAGTACTTCTACGCCCCGGATATGGTCACTATGTTCGTGGGAGATAAAGATCGCCTTTACTTTTTTCATGGAAAGCCCCAGGCGGGTCATCCGCTTCTCCGTTTCACGGCAGGAAATACCTGCGTCTATCAACACTGCCTCACTGTCATTTCCAATATAATAACAGTTCCCGTTGCTTCCCGAATTCAATGAAGTAATAAATAGCGACATGCCGACAAAGGTAAAATTTCATGTCGAGATTTGATGATGCATTCACCGCTTCCCGGAAGATTATTTTGGATAGTTGTTTGTTAATTTGCAACATTGTTGCAAATTTGTGAAATGGATAAAATAATGATATTGTCGTGGGACGTATCCCCGGAAATGTTCCGGCTGGGAGGCCTGTCCCTGCGTTATTACAGCGTTGCCTTTATGCTGGCTATCCTGGCTGCCTATACGCTGCTGGACCGGATTTTCCGGCAGGAACAGGTACCGCCGGGCACGCTCGATCGCCTGCTGGTATACATGGTGACAGGCACCTTGTTGGGCGCACGTTTTGGGCATTGTCTTTTTTATGATGCCGCCTACTACAAAACTCATGTTTGGGAAATTTTTCTGCCGGTTGCTTTCCGTAACGGGCAGGTGGAGTTTACCGGCTACGAAGGACTGGCCAGCCACGGCGCAGCAGTCGGTATTCTGCTGGCGGCCTGGCGCTTCAGTATAAAATACCGGCTATCGCTTACCTGGTTACTCGACCGGCTGGCGATAGTGGTACCGCTGGCCGGAAGTCTTATTCGTATAGGTAATTTTTTTAATACTGAAATCATCGGCTTGCCTTCCACACTGCCCTGGGCGGTGATATTTACCCGCGTAGATGCGCAGCCCAGACATCCGGCGCAATTGTACGAGGCGTTTTGTTACGCGCTTATTTTTTGTTGGCAGCTATACCGCTATTATCAGTCACCCCGGCCGGGGCAACTCTTTGGCAGTTTGCTCTTACTGGTATTTACTGCCCGCTTTTGCATCGAATTCGTTAAAGAAAACCAGGTAGCCTTTGAAAATGGCTACCTGTTGAATATGGGACAGCTCCTGAGCCTTCCCCTGGTATTGCTGGGTATTTATTTTTTTAAATTTTATAAAGCATATGGAGAGAGATAATCCGATAAAAGTCTACATCATCACCGGTTTCCTGGGAGCGGGCAAAACAACTATCCTGAATAGCTTACTGCAACAGTTTACAGGCTCCCGTAATATTGTGATCGAAAACGAGGTAGGCAAAGTGAATATTGATGCAGGCCTGATCGATGCTAAAATTGATCAGCTCTATGAACTCACGGGCGGCTGTATCTGTTGCTCGCTCGACAATGACCTGCTGGAAGTACTGGGTAATATACTTGGCCAGGAGCAGCGGCCGGATCATGTTTTCATAGAAACCACCGGCATTGCCGACGCAGGCAATATCATCGGCATGTTTCATTTACCAGATGTGCAGCGTCACTACAAGCTGGAAAGCACTGTTTGTGTAGTGGATGCGGAAAATATCTTTGAACGCCTGCAACAGGCGCCGGAAACGGGTAAGCAAGTGGCCGCGGCAGATGTGATCATCATTAATAAAATACAGCAACTACCGGTACCCCAGCTCGTTTATTTGTCGCAGCAACTGGAGCAAATGAATCCCCTGGCTTTCATCACCACCTCCGAAACGGGTACTGTTTCACGGAAGGATCTGCAATTCCGGGAGAAACCCTTCCCTGGAAAGGAGGCCGTAGCTCCGGTGAAACAGCCCCATAAGATCAACACTGTTTTGTTTGAATCGCCTATCGCCTTTGATCTGAATATGTTTGTGTTTGTGCTTGATTTTTACTGTAACGCCTATCCCGATCAGTTGTACCGTATCAAAGGGTATATCCGCGCCTACAACAGTAAAGAAAAAATGCTGGTGCAATCTACCGGCCGGTACCTGCATATTGTACCTGCAGGAGAGTGGGAAGATGCTAATCCTTCTTCTACGTTGGTGTTTATAGGAAGAGCGTTGAAATCGGCTACTATCCAGCGTATGCTGGCACCTGCACAGAAAGAAAAGGTATAGGAGATCCGCCAGTTATGGAAAATATAGAGAAATGCATCTTCTCTAAAACTATTCATATGTTGGTAGCCCGGATATATTCATTGTTATTTGCCCTTCTTTTCAGTACAGCCGCTTTTTCGCAGGCCCGGACTGTAGCCGGTATCCCGCTGCCTCCGGGTTATAAACGCCTTTCGCAGCCACCAGGTTCTTTTGGCGCCTGGTTAAGATGGTTGCCGCTGAAAAAAGATAGCCGGGTATATCTCTATAATGGCGAGTTAAAACAAAATCAACAGGCGCAATTCGCAGTACTTGATATTTCTGTTGGTACAAAAAATTTGCAGCAATGTGCAGATGCAGTGATACGGCTGCGGGCAGAATATTTATTTGCCAGCAATCAGCCGGAAAAAATTGCCTTTCACGCTACCAGTGGTACGCTGATGGATTATAACGGATGGAGCAAAGGCGACCGCTGGATTTTAAAAAACAACCAGCTGCAACAAAAGCGGACAGCGTCGCCTTGCGGAGGACATCACTGTTTATTGTCGTACCTGGAAACGGTATTTTCCTGGGCAGGTACGCTTTCGCTCAGACGGGAACTGGCATCGGTAAAGGATACACGAAAACTGTTACCTGGCGATGTATTCATTAAAGGAGGCAGCCCGGGGCATGCGGTGATAGTAGCAGATGTGGCAGAAAACGCCGCAGGTGACCGGATTTTCCTCCTGGCGCAAAGTTATATGCCGGCCCAGGATATACATATTTTAAAGAACCCGGCAGCTGCTTCTCCCTGGTTCACAGCAGGATTTACCGGCAAGTTGCTGACACCGGAATGGATATTTGATGCCAGTGAATTAGCACGGTTTCCGGGATGATCATTACACAAAAAAGAGGCGCATGAAGCGCCTCCCAATACAAAATATCATAATTGCCGTTACCAGTGATGCGGAATGTATTCATTTTCTACACTGCCATCTGCATATAAGCGAAGGATGGCATAACCGGGAGGTGTTTCCAGGTAATATCCTTCGCCGGCAGATTCTTTATCGCCTTTACCCCACCAGAAGCCGCTCATGGCGCCATTGCAGCAGTAACGGATACCGTTGTAAACGGCGTTGTCGGCCAGGTGGTTATGGCCGCTGAGACATACTTTTACTTTGTCGCGGTGCTGAAAAAACAGGGACTTCAACCGCTGATGATCGCCATGGCCGCCGCCCACCAGCATGGGTGTAACGCCCAGGATAGGATAATGCGACATCACCAGGGTAGGAGTGCCAGCCGGTAGTGCCTGCAGATCCTTTTCCAGCCATTGGTATTGCTCTTCATCCAGGGAGGTTTTATCGTTGTTACCATCCAGGATAATGAAATGCCAGCCCTTGCGGGTGAAACTATAGTAGCGATGCGGTATTTTCAGTCGCTTTACTACATAGTCTTTACCATACATGCTGTCATCTGTTGACGGCGCTTTCCACCACATGTCGTGGTTACCGAGGCAGCTGTGTACCTCGTAGGATTTGAGGCTGCTGATACAGTCATCCCAGATACCCCAGAGCTGCGTTACGCGGTCGCGCACCACATTGTCGTACGAGGCATCGAAGATAGAGTCGCCGCCATTGAGGAAGAAATCGATCTTTTTCTTTTTGATTTCTTCCAGGCATTTTTTGAATCGCGCTGGTGCGTCGAGGTCTTCACGTATATGCACATCCGTAATATGTGCCACGGTTAGCACCGGGCTGCGTTTGCTGTTGCCGGCGGCTTTCACGGCAGCCGGTCCCAGAAGGGTACCGGCTGCAAGTAAGCCTGAATGTTTTAATATATCTCTTCTATTCATACAATGGTTTATTCCCAGCCAAAAATCTGCTTCAGGTTTGGATTCAATGCTACCTGGGTATAGGGAATAGGACGGTAATAGAATTTAGGTTCTGTAAAGGTGCGTGCGGCAGTTTCGGTTACTATAGCGCCGCCTGCAGTACCATTTTTCAAATATACCGTTACGTTTTCTCCTATATTACCAGCTTTGTAATAGATCAGCGAAATTCCCAGTGAATTTTTCTCTTTTTTATCTTCTGCCGGAATATCCTGGCTCTGATCTATCAAAATAATATCCTCAATACCATCGCCGGTCATGTCATATTTGCCCAGCCCGGGGAAGTACATGCCTTCTGGTATTTTTTCCAGCAGTTTACCGGCGTGCCATCTCATCAGGTCATCGAAGCGATAACCTTCCATGGCAAATTCCACTCTTCTTTCACGGCGGATCTCAAGGATAACGCCTTTCAGGTTGCTGGTTACATCGGGGTATTTAGCTGCCAGTACCGGATCGGGATTGGCATTACTGAGCGCCAGGTTAATGGGAGGTATACCAGCGCGGGCGCGTACCAGGTTTACAGATTGATCCAGATCGCCCTGGGAGAGGTTATTTAGTTCTGCCTTTGCTTCTGCAAAGGTGAGCAAGGTTTCCGCATAACGATAAACCGGGAAGTCAATACTGCCGGAAATACTGTTATCGGTGGTATTGAAATACCCTTTCACCTGGTGGTAACCGGTAAAGTTTTTATTCAAACGCTGAATATAGAGCGCGTTATCTCCTGCACGTTTAAATCCGGGGGCCGCCAGTGTTTGTGCCATGCGGGGGTCCCTGTTTTGAAACTCCTGCGTAAACTGGAGTTTATCATAACCGGGAATATCGGTAAAGCGCGTACCGTCTTTCATCAGGTATGTTTGCACCAGGTCGCGGGAGGGTGATTGTTCATAATCACCAAATACGTAGCCGTTCACGTTACCGCTTGCGCCCTTTACATAGTCGTAAGGGTGGGCTAATATCACTTCACCGATTCTTGTGAGGTCCTGGCTGTTAAATAAAGCCGCATAGTCGCTTGCTGGAGAGCCGGTATTATAAATGGTGAATTTGCCTGAATTCATAATATCCTGTGCCTGTGCTCGTGCAGTATCCAGGAACCGTCCGGCTGTCGATTGCAGGTTTAATTCCGGATGGTATTTGCGGAAAGTACCTTCATAGAGGGCGATGCGGGCGTACAGCATTTTTACTGCCCAAAGGTTCGGCGTGCCGGCAGATACTTTTTCGCGCACATGCTGAGCGGCAAAAGACAAGTCGGCCATCATGCTATCTACCACGACGGTGCGTGGGTCCCGGGCTTTATACATATCCTGGTTATCCGGGAGCAAGGTTTTTCCATACCATGGCACATCGGAAAAGCGCGTGATTTTACCGAAATAGAAAATAGCGCGGTAATACCTGGCGAGGCCGGCGTAATGATCCTTTACTTCCTGGGTAGCATCGGCTCCGCTGTAGCGATCAAGGAAGAAATTGATATTACGCAGCCTGCCCCAATCTCCCCATCCACCAGTAATGGTTTGAGAACTTGGGTGGCCGGTCATCATGTTTTTTATTTCCAGCGAAGCCGTGGTAGCAGTGTTATCACTACCCTGATCTCCGGTATACTGCCAGGTATCTGACAGGCTAAGCAGGCCGTTGACATACAGCGACAGGTCTGTTTCCGATTTAAAAAACAGGTCTGCGGCTATTTGATCCTGGGGATACCGGTTCAGAAAATCTTTTTTACAGGAAGCGCCCAACAACAGTGCTCCAAGAATGATATGATGTGTAAGTTTTTTCATGTTGTAATATTTAAATGGTCTCCGGTGTTACAGATCGAGGTTTAGTCCTACGGCATATTTGCGCTGGTAAGGATAAGCCCAGCCGTAACCGTCTATAATAGCTTCCGGATCTACGTATTTCTTGATGGCGGAAAACTCGAAGATATTTTCACCGGAAGCATAGATGCGCAGGCGATTAATGTGATAACGTTTGGTCAGCGATGCAGGTAATGTATAACCAATAGTCACATTTTTGATGCGCAGGTAGGCAGCATTGAGCAGGTATTTGGTTTGTGGAAGATCCAATCCTTTCCCGTAGTTATTGTCTGCGAGCCAGGCCTGCATAACCGGGTAATAGGAATTGGTATTGGCATCTGCCAGTCCTGCTTTGATGTAAGATGCGCTGTGTTGTGCACGGGTCGCTTCATTATCGGCGGTAGCGCGATAGAAATCCAGGTTCCACGGATAAACATTCGCATACGGCTGCTGGAGCGGGCCCCAGAACAGATAATGGTGCGGGTAGTAATCCATTTTGCCGATTCCCTGCATAAATACAGTGAGGTCAATGCCATTCCAGCTCATATCCAGGTTGATACCATAACGGTAATGTGGACTGGAATTACCAATTACTTTCAGGTCTTTCGGATCTTTGGCGGAAATACCTTGTTCTATTTTACCGTTTCCATCCAGGTCTTTATATTTTGGCCAGCCTTGTACTATATCCAGGGCGCCCCAGGGAACGATGGCTGATTCATCCAGCGTTTTTATATCGTCCTTGCTTTTGAAATAACCATCATTGGTTAAGCCCCAGATTTCGCCGAAGGTTTGTCCGGAGTAATACTTGCTACTGAATAATTGCTGGTCATTTTTATAGCGGGTGATTTTGGTCTTATCATCAGATAAAGTAACCTTAATACCAAAATTGAAAGGCTTTGAAGCCACATTGAAATTATTGCGATAGCCCAGCATCAGTTCCCATCCACGGGTAGATAAGTCAGCCGCGTTTTGCATAGGAGCAGCGGTACCCAGTACGCCGGGAAGCTCCTGTCCTGGTGCTAACATACCGGTGGTATTGCGCACAAAATAATCGAAAGACCCCTGGAAGCGGTTATCCAGGATACCAAAATCGGTACCTACGTTGGTGGTCGTTACCATTTCCCAGGTGTAGGTAGAGGGATCTACTTTAAGCAATGGTGCACCGGTAATGATGGTCTGGTTGAGATTACCATCTATCAGGTAAGAGGATTTTCCTGTTGGAAGATTAAATTGATAACCGAAGTTGGAAACACTCTGATTACCCAAGCTACCGTAGGAACCTCTGAATTTAAGCACGGATATCAGGGGGAAATTTTTGATGAATTTTTCCTCACTGGCGATCCAGGCTGCCGACACCGACGGGAATAATCCTACACGATTGGTGGAGGGGAAACGGGAAGAGGCATCGTACCGGCCATTAGCCTCTATAATATAGCGGTCTTTGAAGGTATAGTTAATTCTTCCAAAAAGACTTCTGATAGCATAGGAATCATAAACACCACTCACTAAAGGGGCCCCGCTGGTAAGGGATAAATATGGCAGCGATGGAGATATGATATCTTTCTGGCTGGCATTAATGGCCTGAGATTCGTAGTTCTCCTGGTTATAACCTGCCATCAGAGTGATAGTATGATGTTTGGCGAAGGTTTTATGGTAGTTGGCGTAGAGATCAAAAACATCCTGTTTTCTATAGGCATTGTTTTCTGTTACTGAGCTGTTGCCTTCCTGGCGTATATCTTTGGGACCATACCCGATTTTGTAGTAGTTCTGGTCTACGTGGTATTTCCACAGTTCTCTTTTGAAACTTGCATCTCCGGTAATCTGCAGGTCGTTGTTGAGGAAGGAGGCTACTCCTCTTACTACATCCTGGAAGCCGAAGCGGGTGGTAACATTGCGTCCGCCATCTACCAGTTGGGCTGCCAGGCGTCCAGCGCCGGTATTAGCCCAGGTACCGTCGGGGTTTACCGCCACCTGTGTAGGGTTTAAGTAATATACGTCAGTTATGTTATAGGTAGGCCCATCGCCTTTTGTTTGATAAATGCTCAGGTTATTATCTACCTGTAACCAGCTGATAGGTTTTATATTGATCTTGGCGCGCATGCCGGTGCGTCCCCAGTCATCTTTCGATAATTTATTTAACCCGTTTTCTTTGGTATAGTCGGCTGACAGCAGGTAGCTGATCGGCATTTTTTTAGCCGTTTCGGCACTGCCACTCATTGTAATGCTGTGGTTCTGGGAAAAGTTATTTTTACTGAAGAAGTAGTTATTCCAGTTGTTGCTGCCCATATAAGCCCATTTGGACGGATCACTCGGATCAATACGGGTATCCGGCAAAGAAGGGTTATCAGATCTTTCTTTGGCCCATTTATAATACTCGTCAGAAAAGTTAACGTAGTCCCATGGTGTGTTATTGGTAGATGTTTCCAATACACGGGAATAGATATATGGATCTGTTACAGGATCTGGCATTACAGTACGGCGCGACATTGCAAAGTAATTGCTGTAACTCACGGTTTGTTTACCGCCGGTGGTACCTTGTTTGGTAGTGATCAGGATCACGCCAAAAGAAGCCCTGGCACCGTAAATAGCAGCAGAGGCAGCGTCGCGTAAAACGGAAATAGACAAGATATCTGTCGGATTGAGACGCATCATATCATCAGTAGTGGCAGTAATACCGTCAATAATGATCAATGGTTGCACCATTCCATTGGCAGAAGCGATGGTGGCTACGCCACGAATATTGATGTTGGGAACTTGTCCGGGTTTGCCTCCACCATAACTGATGTTCAACCCGGGGCTTAGCCCTTGTAAGCCCTGCATTACGTTGGCAATGGGGCGTTCAGCCAGCTGTTTACCGGCAATCTGGTCTATGGCGCCGGTTACGTTGATCTTTTTCTGGGTACCATAACCTACCACAATTACCTCTTCCATGGAATTTTTTGAAGGTTCCAGGGTAACGGTGATAGTTTCCCGGCCATTTACAGCTACTTCCTGCTGGTCAAAGCCAACATAGGAAATCTGCAGGATGGCATTTTCCGGAACTTTTAATTCAAAGCTTCCTTTGTCGTTGGTAACGGTGCCGATGCTGGTATTTTTCAGCCGTACACTTACACCGGGCAAAGCTTCGCCTGCAGGGTTTACCACCCGGCCCTTTATGACAACGTCTTTGCTGGCAGCACCAGCTGGCGAAATCACGATCAGGTTGTCCGACATTTTCCTGAACCCAAGGGAGGTATTGTTAAGTATCTTATCCAATACCGAATCGATGCTCCAGTCTTTGGCATCTAACGATATTTTATGGTTTGCCGGTAGGTTGTCGTCGTTGTAAACAAACCGGTAATGGCTGTTTTTTTCCAACAGGGCGAGCGCTTTCTCCAGCTGCACCTGTGTAAGTTTCACCGTAATAGTAGATTGTGAATGTACCGATGCACTTACGTGTAAACAGGCAACGGTCATCAGCAGCATTGAAAGCTTCATAAAAATTAACAGTTTATACAGCTTCCGTCCAGGCGGAAGCCAATTGCCCACTGTACTTTTTTTCATACATTTGTTTTGTTGGTTAATAAATTGTTGGTGGAAAGTTTACCCAATACAATGCTGTTAACCGATATAATGGCGGGGAATGGTGCGAACATTTCCCGTTTTTTTTTCGGTTATATGCTAAACATTGTTTGCTTTAGAATTTTGAAATTACTGTCTGTTCAGGTTGTTTGTCTGTTTTTACTAGTGAATAGAAATATATCGCGTTTAGTTACTTTATTCAAGACCAGCTATTACCTGATCCATATTTTCCCCGTATTGTCTTTTTCCCAGGTAAAGGACTGGGTATTTTCCATAGCGTTTAAGACCTGTTCCAGGCTTTCCGTTTCGAATACGCCGGTGAAGTATAATTTTCGTTTGTTATTGTTGCGGAAGTCTATTTTCACACCGTACCATTCTTCCAGCATGACAACTACTTTTTCCAGCTCCAGGTGCTTGAAGGCCAGCTTGTTTTGTACCCAGGCGGTTTCTGGGATAATACTATCCTGTACTAATGTTAATTTACTTTTTTGCAGGGCTGCCATTGTGGGGATGGGAGCTGCAGTGGTGGCTTCGGTTGTAACCGGGTGAACCGGTATGGTCAGTTTTTCATTGGGGCGTAATGCCACCACCTGTTTACTATCGTTATTTAATATTACTTCTACGGCGCCCTGTACCAGGGAGGCCACTGCGCTGTCTTCCAGCGGATAGGCCCTTACATTGAAAGAAGTGCCGAGTACGTGCACACGAAATGCTTTGGTATACACGCGGAAAGGACGTTCCGCGTCGGCGGCTACTATAAAGAAGGCTTCTCCTTCCAGGTGCACTTCCCGGGGGCTATGGGGCGCAAATTGTTCCGGGTAATCGAGTTTGCTGCCGGCATTCAACCATACCCGGGAACCATCGGGTAATAATATTTGTGAGCGCATACGTTTGGCGGTGACCAGCTGTGCCAGTGGGGCCGGCTTTTGGGCTGGCCGTTGGCGCAGGAACCAGGCGCCCAGTGATACCAATACCAGCAAGCTGGCGGCTATAGCGGTATACAGCTTCCACACCTTGCGTGGCGGCGCGATATCCGTTACAGGCGTTTCTTCCGGCAGGGAGGCTGCCTGCAGGCGCAGCTGATGCTTTTCCAGTAATTGCTGTACCTGGGAGGGCCCATATTGCTTGCCTGCGGGTACCCAGTTTTGTGCAAATACTTCCCGTATATAACTGGCATCAGGATATTGTTGCAATAATTGTTGCAAGGTATTGGCTTCTTCTGCTGTCAGTTCGCCGGCCATTTCGCGGGCCAGCAACGCATAAAGTCTTTCCTGATCCATAGTTCCAGATAGGCGGTAAATGGTACCGCAGCAACGGAATTTTTCCGTTCTTATAAAGAGGACCAATAAACACCTGAAAACTCCCTAAGGAAAATGAAAAAAAATTTAAGAATCTATCCGGAGAAAAGTCTGGGCTACTTCATCCGATAAGTCGAACCGGATAGCCTGGGATATTTTTTTTACCGCAATAGTCAGCTGGGCATCTACGGTTTTGGAGGAGATATTCAACAGGGTAGCCACTTCCCGGTAACTGAGCCGGTCTTGTTTAATCAAACGGAAAATCACCTGGCAGCGGGCAGGGAGACTGCGGATCGCCCTTTCTATCTTTTGAGATACTTCAGCAGATACCATCCCATTTTCCGCCTCCGGCGCGATAGATAACATATCGGGGTTGATATGGTCCAGGGCATGGTGCTGGTGCCTTTTCTGCTGTTGTAAGGTGTTAAGGGAAAGGTTTTTAGTGCTTACGTAGAGATATACCACCGGGTTTTCTACGTGCAGGAGGTCGTTGCGCTTTTGCCACAACGCAATAAATACATCCGACACAATTTCTTCTGCCAGATGGAACGAGGATACAATGGATGCAGAAAAATGAATCAGCCGGGTACACAGCGCGATATATAATTCGTTATACGCCTGAATATTGTCATCACAGCAGACCCTTTGAAAAAGCGATTTTATCTGCTCATCTTTTCTCATGGCGCAAAAGTATATAAAACGGAATAAGTCTTCTATTAAGTGTTTGTTACGATTTCGGTTGCTCGTCAGTCAAAGTCATTGTTCATATATAGCGGCAATATATACATTTTTTGGATTTCCTACGGCTGTCATTCTCCGCAGGTGAATAACGTTTTCCTTATCTTTATGCGTAGCATGACCACCTCCGCCTCCATAAAATTGTCCGTGCTCACCGGGAAAATCCAGCAAGCGCTTCACCAGGTTTTTGCTGAACAAACCTGGTGGGTGGTAGCCGATGTGACCAACCACTCCTTTTACCGCCAGAAAGGCTATCACTACTTCGACCTGGTGGAAAAAGATGAATATTCCGGTGGTATTGTCGCCAAAGTATCTGCCGTAGCCTGGGGCAATGGCGCCATCAGGATTAGTGAATTTGAATTCGTGACCGGCCAACAGTTTAAAAATGATATTCATGTATTAGTGCGTGTGTCCGTCAGTTATCACCAGGTACACGGCTTGCAGATTACCCTGCTGGATATAGACACCAATTTCACCGTAGGCCTGCTTGAGCAACAGAAGCAGCAAACCCTGCTGCGGTTGACCACGGAATGTGCCGACTTTATCCGCAAAGCAGGGGATCGCTATATTACCCGTAACAATCAGCTGGCATTGCCCAGGGTGATACAGCGGCTGGCGGTGGTAACCTCGGGTAATTCGGCCGGCTACCAGGACTTTAAACATACGCTCGATCATAACCTTTTCGGCTACACGTTTGCGATCGATAATTATTTTACGGTAGTGCAGGGAGAGGCAAAAGCAGAACTGGTGCAGCAACGGCTGATTGATATTTACAATAGCCAGGTGCCGTATGATGCAGTGGTGATTATCCGTGGCGGCGGCGCGCAAACAGACTTCCTGTTGTTCGATACGTTCATACTCGGAAGGGCCGTCGCGAAATTTCCCATCCCGGTTATTACCGGTATCGGTCATCAAAAAAATGAAACGGTAACGGATATGATGGCGCATACTGCTACCAAAACGCCTACCAAAGCGGCGGAGTTGATCATTGCACATAACCGTAGCTTTGAAGAGTCGGTGATCAGCGCCCGGCAGCAGATCCTGATCCGTGCCCAGCAAATGTTTTCCGGCCATTTCCAGTCGCTGTCTTATTTAAACAGCAGCATTATTAACCAGGCCCGCAACCTGCTGGCTACCCATAAAGAAGCCCTGCACGCCTGTAACAATGTGGTGCTGCACACGTCGCGCGATATCCTGTTAAACAATCACCGGGAGCTGATCGCTGTATCTAATGCGGTGCTCAGTAAACCCCGCATGATGGTGTCTAATCGCCGCAACGACCTGGAGAATGCCATCGGTAAATTCCGCTCTTTCAGCCGTTTGTTTATACAGAGCAAACGGGGACAGGTAGCGCATTACGATACTTTATTTAAACTGATGAGCCCCGCCAATATCCTGAAACGCGGCTTTGCCATGGTATACCAGGATGACCAGGTAATCAGCAATGCTGCTAACATACAACCAGGCGCCCATATCCGGGTAGTGATGCAGGATGCATCCATGGAGGCGACGGTCAACACAAAAACGAACAACACACATGAGTGAAACACTAACATATGAAGCTGCCTACAGCGAGCTGCAACTAATTGCAGAAGAAATAGAGAATGAAGCCGTATCTGTAGACCTGCTGGCGGAAAAAGTAAAACGCGCTGCTATCCTGATAGAATTCTGTCAGCAGAAATTGCGGGCAACGGAGACAGAGGTTAATAACATCATCAAACAAATGGAAGGCAACAAAGGGAAAGATAGTTAGCTTCATCCAGGGAGAAAAATACACGGAGATATCTCTCTAAAAAACTTCATTAATACCAAAATAGAAGCCGGATTGGTCTTTACCCCGGCCATAGTCGAGCCGTATGTTTACCCTTTTCTTAAACTCCCACCGGTAGCCGATGCCATAGCTAATGAGGGACTGGCTCAATTCCAAGTTATTGAAGCTGGGAAATACATTGCCGCCGCCTACCCATACCGCCATACCGCTGCGACCATAGATCCGTTGTCGTAGTTCCACCTGTGCTGCTAGATAATTTTTATCGCGGAAGCGGCCTTCGTAATAGCCGCGCAGTCGGCTGGAACCGCCTGCTTCTGCCAGCAAACTCCAGGGAACATCGCCGCTGCGTTCTTCTGCGTACAGGTCTGTTGCCAGCACGCCGCCTTTCCAGAGCTGTTTGAACCAATCGAATTGCAGGTCAAATTGAGAGTACACCGATTTATTGGCGAGGAAGGAGGGAAAAAACCGGTAGCCGAGGCGAATGTACATGCCCTTATAGGCATTGGGGATGAAATCGCGGGTATCGTATACGACAAAGGGGCCTACGCCGATACCGAATATTTTTTCGGGCAACATCAGTGGTTTGCCGCCAACGGTATCTATCTGCCGGGCCTGCACATTTTGTATCTGGGTACAAATGCCCATAAATAGTTTTCCGTTGATATTCATCGCGAAATCTGCCTGTGCTTTTTCGGTGAGTTGTACAAATTCGGTATAATGATTTTTGTTGCTGCCGGCTTCGTAACCTATTCCCCAGTACTTGTTGGGCCGGGAGCTGAAAGAGGCCTTGAGGGCCAGCCGGAAGCGGTTATGCGGAAAGATGGTAGTGCTGCTGATACCTATGCCATAAAAGCCTGTCAATGCCCCGGACGCATAAATAGCGGCATTGGAAATGGGCAGCAGGGAATCCCGACGGTCGGTTCTGAACTGGGCAGCCATCATCACAGCGATGCCGAAGCTGGTTTCCGGTGTATAAACCGGGCCACCGATGAAGCTAAGGTCTACTTTCTTTTTCTTCTTTTCGACATTAGTATTTTTCAGGTAATACATGATCTGATCGAAGAATCCGCGGGGTACAGCAACGGTGGCTGTCGAATCGGCCCGGTCTTTTTGCTGGGCGGGTAGTACAGCGGGGGTGATAAGCAGTAATAAAAGCAGGTATCTATTCATGATGACAATGCACTGAATATAGGAAAAAAAGCGGAAAGCCGAAGGCTGAAAGCAAAAAGCTATTTCCCCGGATGACCTTTGCGGATATTCAAAATCGTGTTGGTCATTCGTGTCGATAGCTTTTTGCTTTCAGCCTTCGGCTTTCTGCTCCTCTAACCGATCAATAGTTGTGTCACGGCGGCAGTATTCACCGCCCATTGCAGGGTGTACACCTCGTCAGCGACTGGCGTTTCCATGATTTGCAGCTGCTGTGCAGCGGCTTTGGCTTCCAGCAGTTGGCCTATGCTTAGCTTGCTCTCCAGTTTTCTCAGGAGGCTGCTGATGTTGACCAGGTCCAGCTGCTGTACTACCTGTCCGCCGAATGCCAGTTCCAGCCAGATGATTTCCCTGGCGGCTACATCCAGTACGCCAAATACGAGTCCTTTGGTAAGTCCCTGGGTAATGCGCAGCATTTGGTCAACACAGGAAGGGTCGTAGGCTACGCCGGTCTTTTCGCTGACGGTCATCTTATGCTGGCTGTTCATCCAACCTACTACCAGGTTAGGCGTCAGGGCACCGCCGCTATAAGCATTGCAGGTGAACGTTACATAGCGGGCGCCGGCTGCGTCCAGTTCGGCAATATCCAGCTTGATGTATTCTGCGGTACCTACCTGGTGAGGTATAGCACGGATATCGCCGCTATGGCTACACCCGGTGGTATGCAGGCGGGAATAGGAACAGATATCCATCCGTTGGTGGTCGTAGGCGATAAAACAGCTCAGGTCCATGTCGAGGTGCTGGGCGGGAAGCCCTTTACCCCATTGCAGGAACAGGAGCAGGTTGTCGCTGTCCACTTTATAACGGGTACCCATCAACGCTGCAGGCAGGTCCTGTATTTGTTCGCTACGGTCGCCTATAGGAACAGGTATATTGTACAATGCCGGTGCAATGTAGATGGTTTTTGCGTTGGTAGCTACTGTTGCAAAACGCTGTTGCATCACCTGTATACAGAGCGCCGCTACGGCGTTTTGCATTGCCTTTAGCTGATCTGCTTCGTACATGAATACCAATTTATTCACCGGGATATGTTTGTTGACGCCTCCCAGCGGCTTTACCGCACGTTGGGTGGCAGGATCAAAATAATAGGCGGCGTACATCTGTAATGTCAGCAGCAGGCGGGCAGGCACTTTATGCGCTACTTCCGCAAATGCAGGAATAACCGCTTCTTCGCCAAACCACAGGATGTTGGCAAACAGCGACCGGGCAAAAAGTCCGGGGCGTTGTTGCAACAACTTTAAGGTGTTATCCCTGTCATAGCGCAGCTGGAAATGGTTCACCCGGCCTTGCCATACGGTGTAGTCCTGGCGATAGAAAGTATCCATCAGGGCGCGCAGCTGTGCAAACCCTTCGCGACGGCTGAATTCCGCCAGTCGCAGGGCGCGGATAAAGCGTACCCACATTCCGCGTTTAGGATGCATGATTTCACACATGGTAGCCACCTCCAGGGGCATGTCGTTCAGCCAGCGGGCGACTCTTAATCCTTCCTTGCGGCTGTATTTCAGCTTCAATGCCGTGATAGCGGCTACTTTTTCAGCCGCAGCGGATTTGATGGTTTTGGTAATGCCAAAACCGCTATTATTTTTCAGTTGGCGGCGCAGTATTGTTTTAGGCATGATCAGCTGGGCAAAGCCGGTATGTTTATACCACAGGTAACGGAGTATATCCGTAGGCGTGGTAAATAATGCACCCGCGCCGGCCAGGTCTTCTTTGGCGATCAATACATCTGCTACGACTGCCAGGGTTTCTTTCATGGCAGGTTGAATGGCAGGCAGCGGAAGCACTTGCAGTAAGGACTTCAGGCTATCCGTTTGACTGGCATCCAGCGGGGTTTTAGACCGCAGCAGATCTGCCAGGTAAGCACCGGCTTTTTCGGTGGTCCAAAGGTGCAGCACACGAACTTTACTGTTCTGCTGATAGTTTTCTATACCACCGGTTTCAAACGGCGTACCGCAGAAAGGGCAACCATTATATCTTTCCAGGGGAAAGGTGTTGGGGGGAATGATATGACCACAACGGAGACGGGTTCCTTCCCCGTTAAATACGCTGGCGAAAGCAACAGCCAAATGGTCGGCGTAAGACTCATTGGTAGGCACTTCCCAGTTTTTTACCAGGGGCATCCAGTTTTGATTTACGCCCATTACTTCCCGGAATGTTTCCAGGATGGTTACCTGCCAGGCAGGTGTGGTATGGTTCAGCGCGTGCAGTAATGGTTCTGATACGCCGAAACCCAGTTTAGCGAGATTGGCTACCAGTACGCCTGTAGTAGGGGTAAGCTGATAGATGCCAGAGTGGACCGCGGTTTCGGGGATAAAGATGGCCTGTTGGCGTAATCCTGTTTGTAGTAATAATGTGTGCATGTGGATGAAAATTATAATCAGATAATGTTGTTACTATTTACCAAAAATGAAGTAAGTAACAATTGACCTCGATTGTTGTAAAGCAAACCGGACTCGAACCGGTAACTCCGTCCCCCTGTCAGCAGTAAGTTTTAATTGACCCCGGTATCAAAACTTCAGAACGAAGTCGACAAACTGTCCCCTGTCAGCAGTAAGTTTTAATTGACCCTCCTGGTAATTTCAAAACTTTTAATGACGGCGTCTTACCCTTAGACGATTGCTTTTACCATCTTCGGCGGTAATGATAAATGTTCTTTGGATCGAATGAAGTAACATTGACTTGACCGCTTCTGATGATACAAAGATGTCGGGGCATGTGCGCAGCCTAGTTGCGCACATAAATATTTTTCTGAAAAATATTTTAAGGTGCTGGTTATTAATTAATTAGGAGAGATATGATACATCGGGATGGCCTGCGCATGTCTAATGCGTGGCAACGGTCGTTCTTTGTTTAAAAAGAAGGGTATGTCCATAAACAGGTTGGCATTGATCCGTTATAAGGCAATTGATGAATGTTTGCGCAACCACAGGCAACAATGGACGCTGGATCAGCTCATAGCAAAGGTGCGTGATATCTTACGCCAGGAGGAAGGCATTGACAGCGTGAGTAAACGGACTATACAGGCCGATATTCAACGCATGCGCAGCAATGAAGTGGGATATAATGCCCCTATTATTGTTAAACAACGAAAGTATTATACCTACAGCGATCCGGCGTATAGCATCACCACAGCGCCGCTCAACGAGGCCGACCGTGCCCAGTTGGAGGAAATGATCGCCGTATTAAAACAATTAAATGGGTTCAGCTACCTGCCAGATATCAGTGAGGTAATTGTGCGGTTGGAAAAGATACTTCGGAAGGCAAGAGGGGCCTGATACCGGGGAAATACCTGGACCAGGAACCATTACAAGGATCGTTCCTGGTCCAGGATTTAAAGGTGAGCAAACCTGCTTAGCTGCTCACTTTATGATAGACAGTAGTATCGGAAGCCAGTTGTGGCAGACGATAACCACCGGTATCAATTTTAAGTTTGGGCAGGGAACGCTGGAGCTGCTGGACACTAGCCGCCGCCACGCCTGTCTGGTACAGGAATACCTGCTCCAGTTTTTTGTTGTCTTTAAGCGGCGCTAAGGCATCCGAACCAACGGTAGTACCCGCAAGATTGAGATAACGCAGCTCTTTACACCCATTCAATGCCGCAATGCCTTTGCCCTTGAGCGCCACATTGCGCAGATCGAGCCGGGTTAAATGCCTGAGCTGACCGGATACCGCAAATACCTGGTCGGTGACCGCGGTACCGGCGAGATTTAACCATACTATCTGTGACTTCAGCGGTAACAACAATTGGAGATCTGCATCGCTAAATCCAATAGCATTCACACCATCTATGGTAATGTAATTGCTGCCGCTGCCCACTGGTAGTACCTTTAAGCCTTTGGCTTCCAATGCCTGGATATGCTGTGCGCTGGCTGCTGCTACTTTTTCTTCAGGAATAAACTCCTGCTTATCCAATGGGGTAGCCGGTTGCATACCATCCAGCACGGCCAGTATGCGGGGCGTTTTCGTAAGTTCCTTCACCGTTTTTTTAATAGGCGCACCCTGTGCAATCCACCAGTGTAAAAGTTCCAGCTCCTGTGGCGTTACCGGCGGTTTCCCTTTAGGTGGCATGCGGTGCTCGTCTGTTTCCGGCAACAACAGGCGTTTAAATAATTCACTCTCTTCCGGCATACTGTCTTTCAACACCGGCCCATGCTCGCCACCCTTGCGGATAAGCGCTAAAGACTCCAGTTGGAGTCCGCCTTTCAGCTTTTGCTCATTGTGACAACCGTAACAGCGGTTGGCCAGCACGGGTTGCACCAGGTCTTCATATAAACGGGCATCGCCTATGTTCGTATAGGCGGCCACGTTAACAGCCTTTTGATGAACGCCCACCAGCTGTTGTAATCCTGCCGGCATGGCCTGGGAGAGGTAATCATCGCCATGGGTTAAGCTGCCTCCATAGTGACCGGCAGCGCTCAGCAACAGCACCATCACCGCCGCGGTAGCCAGCTGTAGTCTGGGAAAGCGCTCCCGGTACCGGTGTAAAAGATATAACAGGGTACTTACTACGGCCACGCTTATACCCAGATATTTATGGGTTTGCAGCATGCCCTCTTCATATCCTCCATCCAGCGATAACAGGTAGCCGGTAATACAGCTGAAGATAGCTGAAAGGGCTGCTGCCAGTAATACCACCGGAAGTGCACCCTGCAGGTGCCGCCATTTTTCACGGCGCGACAGCAGTATCAGGATAAAAGCAATCAGTAAGATGCCAATAGGTAAATGTACCAGCAAAGGGTGCGAACGCCCCAGCAACATTCCCCAGCTGCCATTGTTCATCAGTAATTTCATGATTTGCTATAACGTTGTTTAAGCTGGTTCTTCATATATACGTTGATATCCCATTGGTCTGCCAACGGCTGACGGGTATAAGGCAGGGTAGGCAGGTAATCGGCCGGGCCAAACTCTGTCAGGAAAGTCAATGGTTTACCGGCAGCCTGGTGTTTTTGCACCACCTGGTCCCACCACTCGAAATGCGCCTTCACTGTGTTGGCCCATTCCGGCGCGCGGGGATCGTTTACCTGTGGACCTTCAGGGTGTCCGATACGGGCGTGTATATGCGAAGCCCGGTCCAGCGCCTTGGCTACTGTGGCGGCCTGGTCCTGTAAGAGACTTTCATGCACATTGCACCAGTGCGAAATGTCCAAGGTTAAACGCAGGTCAGGCTTGGCTTCGATGAACTTACGCGCTACATGTGCGGCAAACAGCATCCGGGAACGGTGGGTTTCATGATATACCGGTACGCCCGATTGTTTGGAGATACGGACAGTCATATCAATCAGCGCACAATTTTGCTCAAACGTAAAGTAGTCGCGCCCGGAGTGACAATTAATATACAGCGGTTGTATTTTATGATGGCTGGTAGCCGCTTTCAGCGCCGCTTCAAATTGCTGGGTATGTTTCGTATAGTCGCTGTCGTAACCGGCGCAAAGGTAGCCTACCTGCAGGCCGTGTTTTTCCAACGCGGCGTATAATTCTTCCCGGGGAGCATCTTCGTTGGGCCACCATATTTCGATGCCGTCATAGCCCGCATTTTTTGCCTTTTCGCAAAAAGCATCTATAGTACCGTTGTAGCCCCAGTTGGTAGCCAGTATAATTAATTTGAATCCTTCCTTTACCGGTGTGCGGCTGGCGGCTGCAAAAGATGGCAGTGAAGGGACACAGAGCGCGGAAGCCAGTATGGCAGATTGTTTCAGGAAATTACGTTTGTTTTTATCCATTGACTGTTTAGCTTAAAATAGGAGTAATGACTTTTCCACCCGTGTCTGTTAAACGGAAGGGGCGGCCCTGGAACTGGTAAGTGAGCTTTTCATGGTCGAAGCCCAGCTGTTGCAGGATGGTAGCGTGGATATCATTGATGGCTACCTTTCCTTTTACGGCAGCATAGCCTATTTCATCGGTTTCTCCGTAAGAGGCTCCTTTTTTGATGCCGGCGCCGGCCATCCACATGGTAAAGGCTTCTACGTGGTGGTCGCGGCCCATGAACGGCATATCTTTACCATCACGGTTTTCCTGCATGGGAGTGCGGCCAAATTCGCCGCCCCATACTACCAGCGTTTCATCCAGTAGTCCACGTTGCTTGAGATCCTGCAGCAGTGCGGTAATAGGGCGATCTATTTCGCGGCATTTGTTGCGCAGGCCGTAGTCAATAGAACCTCCTTCATCGGTGCCGTGAGTATCCCAGCCCCAGTCGTAGAGCTGTACGAACCTTACGCCTTTCTCCACCAGCTTACGTGCCAGCAAACAGTTGTTGGCAAAGGATTCTTTTCCTGGCTGGGTGCCATACATTTCATGGATATATGCAGGCTCATTGTTAATGTTCATTACATCCGGTACAGAGATCTGCATTTTGTAAGCCAGTTCATACTGGGAAATGCGGGCCAGTGTTTCGGGATCGCCGTAGGCGGTATATTCCTGTTTATTGATTTCGTTGATCGCTTCGATGGATTCCTTGCGCAGATCGCGGCTCATACCATCGGGGTCAGTCAGGTATAGCACGGGTTCTCCTTTGGTTCTGCACTGTACGCCCTGGTACACAGAAGGTAAAAATCCGCTGCCCCATACACTTTTACCGGCATCCGGTGTTTTACCGCCGGAGGTGAGTACCACGAACCCGGGCAGGTTACTGTTTTCGGACCCGAGTCCATAAGTCACCCAGGAACCAATGCTGGGGCGGCCCAGCCTGGCGCTACCTGTTTGCATCAGCAATTGTGCGGGTCCGTGGTTGAACTGGTCAGTTTGCACAGCTTTCAGGAAGCTCACATCATCGGCCATAGTGGCGAAGTGGGGGAGATGATCTGAGATCCAGGCCCTGGATTGGCCATGTTGCTGAAACACGGCCTGTGGTCCCAGCATTTTAGGGACGCCGCGGATGAAGGCGAACTTTTTCCCTGCCAGCAGGGACGGCGGGCATAATTGGTTATGTAGCTTTTGCAGTTCCGGTTTATAGTCGAACAGTTCCAGCTGGGAAGGAGCGCCGGCCATATGCAGGTAAATCACGCTCTTGGCTTTAGCGGGGAACATAGGCGCTTTAGGCGCCATAGGATTGCCGCTGGCATCTACCAGGGTTTTACTGCTACTGCTGCTGCCGCAGCTGGCCAGGAAGGAGCCCAGCGCCGTTGCGCCCAGTCCTGTTACACAATCCAGCAGGAAGTGCCGCCGGGTAATATACCGCAGCGTGGTATCATTTGCTTCCTTTATAAGTCTTTTATGCTTGGTCATACTGCTTAGGATTTAGTAAGGAATTCATCCAGGTTCATAATCGCATTGGCTACTACCGTTAATGCGGCCAGCTCTGCTTGTTGCGGTATATTAACGTTCGTTTTTATCAATTTTTTAGCGGCATCAGGATTTTTCTTATACTCCTGTAATGCCTGGTTGTACAGCTTTTGCAACACGGCCAGTTTGTTGTCGGCCAATGGTCGGTACACCGCTTTTTGGTAACCCCAACGGATACCCGCTGCGGCATTGTTGCCTCCATTTTCCTGCATATGTTTTGCCAGCGCCAGCGCTGTTTCCATATACACCGGGTCGTTGAGCGTAACCAGTGCCTGCAGCGGTGTATTGGTACGTATGCGTCGTTGCAGGCATACTTCCCGGCTGCTGCCATCAAAAGAAATCATGGAAGGATAAGGGCTGGTGCGTTTCTGGTAAACATACACCGCGCGACGGTACTGGTTACCATCGGTAGCGGTAACCCAGGAGGCGCCATTGTATACAGTTTGCCAGATATTATCAGGCTGATAGGGCATAATGGGTGGTCCATACAGCTTCCTGTTTAGCAATCCGCTCACCGTGAGTGCCTGGTCTCTTACTTCTTCTGCGGTAAGGCGGAAACGTGGTCCCCTGGCCAGCAGCCGGTTGGCGGGATCTTTTTCGGTCAACTCCGGACTGGCGTTGGACGTCTGTTTGTAGGCGGCTGACAATACTATTTCCCGCAGCAGCGGCTTGATATGCCATTTGTAGTCGTGCATGAATTTATAAGCCAGGTAGTCGAGCAGCTCAGGATGAGAGGGGGTGAAACCCTGGGTGCCAAAATCTTCCAGTGTTTCTACGATGCCGGTGCCGAAGAGTTGTTCCCAGCAACGGTTTACCATTACGCGGGCGGTGAGTGGATTCTGTGTAGCCGTCATCCATTCGGCCAATCCGAGCCGGTTGCGGGGCGCATTGGCAGGGAATGGATTCAGCGATGCCGGTACATCTGGTGTTACCACTTTCCCTTTCACCAGCCAGTTGCCTCTCTCAAATACATGGGTGGCACGCTGCATGAAGGGCGGATTTTCTATCATCACCGGGATATCATCCGGGTTCTGATTAATCACCGTCATCATTTCAGTATTCACTTTATCGTATCCGGGTTTTCCTTTTCCGGGGAGATCGTTACGGAAAGCAAACCATTCTACGCCGCAAACCGCATCGGCGGGGTTGAGAGCGGGATTGCGGAATACCAGGTACAGGTCGTGCGTGCCGCTCACGGGTTGGAAAGGCATGCTGATGGCCAGCCTGCCATTGGTAGTGGCTAGCTGGTGCGTGAGCAGGGTACGGCCTTTCAGGCTGTCGAGCCGCACTTCCAGTGTACCGCCGGGGGAGCCGGTCCAGTAGTTCATGAACATTTGCGTTTTACCATCCAGTTTTTGTTGTGGTAAACGGCAACTACCGCCGGAACGAATGCCCAGGTATTTGGTGTCGAGCAGGGCGCCGTTAATATATTCATCGCAGTTATGAGCGTGTACTTTAGGCTCCAGTACCTGCAGGAATTCTTTCATATCCTGCTGCTGACCGGCATCGCCATATTGCGCTACCCAGTTGCCGATTTCCTTTACCTGGGAAGTACTCACGCTATCGTATAAACGTAGTTTAGGATGCTCCATGTGGGTATCTTCATCACGGGTATTATTAACGAAGGCCAGCAGTTTATAGTAGTCTTCAAAGCGGAACGGATCGTAAGGGTGGCTATGACACTGTACGCAGGCGATGGTAACGCCCTGGAACACATCCATGGTAGTGGCTACGCGGTCCATCACGGCGGCGGTACGGAACTCTTCATCCTGTGTACCCCCTTCATCGTTGGTCATGGTATTGCGGTTGAAGGCGGTAGCAATGAATTGTGCGTTGGTAGGATGAGGCAACAGGTCGCCTGCCAGCTGGTTGATGGTGAAGCTGTCGTAAGGCATATCGCTGTTGAAGGCATCGATGAGCCAGTCGCGGTAGCGCCATATTCTCCGGCCTTCATCTCTTTCATAACCTTTGGTATCAGAATACCGGGCGAGGTCGAGCCACATGGAAGTCCAGCGTTCGCCGTAGTGTGGCGACTGCAGCAGGCTGTCCACGATTTTTTCGTAGGCTTGCGGGTCTTTGCTTTCGGCAAACTGCTTTGCCATTTCAGGGCTGGGAGGAAGACCGGTAAGGTCGAAGCTAACCCGGCGGAGCAGGGTCATTTTGTCGGCTTCCGGTGCGTGGCTAATCCCTTCTTTCTTTAACTTCTCTTGTATAAATTTATCAATATTGTTACCGGCATCTATTTTAATGTCCGGTACAGGTACCTGTTTGGGAGGGATATAGGCCCAATGTTCGCCCCATTCGGCGCCCTGTTTTACCCAGCGGGTCAGTACATCTACTTCCGCCGAAGTGAGTGGCTCCCCCTTTTGCGGCATTCTTTCTTTTGGATCCTTACAGGTAAGGCGGCGAATGAATTCACTCTTTTCCGGGTGGCCGGGAATGATGGCTGGTTTGCCGGAATGGGTATTGCCCATGGCTTCTTCGCGGAACAGCACACTAAAGCCCCCGCTTTGCTTTACCCCACCGTGGCAGCTGATACAATGCTTGTTGAGTATTGGCTTTACCTCGGTGCTGAAATCTACTTTTTTCTGTGAATGGCAGGCAGCCAGTATAATACCTGCACTGCCGGTAATAGCGAGGAACACCGCGATCCTCCTCGTGGAATAATGGATCATTAGCTTTGGATTGACGCAGGGTAAAAATAGATCAAAGCCCCGGTACAAAGGCTAGATAATCCGCTGGAAATGATGGATTATCTTACGGTTAGTTCTTCCGTTCCCGGTATTGGGCGGGAGATACGCCCATTACCTTAGTAAACATGCGGGAAAAATAATAAGGGTCTTCCATACCCAGTTGCATGGCTACTTCTTTGATGCGCAGAGAGGTGAAAAGCAGGTACTGGCAAGCTTTCTGTACTTTCAGGTGATTGAAATATTCGATGGGAGGAAAGCCGGTGCTGCTTTTAAAAAGAAAGGAAAAGTGCGACTGGGAGAGATTTACAGCGGCCGCCATTTGCTGCAGCGTCAGCATCTTATCCAGGTTTTTATTCATATAGTCAATGGCCTGATCTACCGCATCATGCTGCTGGTTGGCTTGCCCGGGTTTGTGGATGCCGGGGTAAATACAAGACGACAGAAACGACCAGAAATTCATGTTGGAATAAGCCAGATATTCACTGCGGTACCCGCGCTGCAGCTGCTGATAGATGCGTTCAAACTGTTCCAGTCTTTCAGGCGAGTGCGGCAGGAAGGTTTTATGCCCGCCCCATTCCTTCAGGGCTTTCTCCGCAATTTCATCGCTACTGCTGCCCAGGAAATGTGCCCAGTAAATAGTCCATGGGTCTTTTTCATCTGCGCTGTATTCATGGGCCCATTTGCGTGGGAGTAATATACAGTCGCCTGCCTGTATGCTATAGGTAACTTTTTTCAGGGTAACGGTTCCTTTGCCTTCCAGACAATAGATCAGGATATGCTGGTCGGCGCCCTGGGGCCTCTTCCGGTGATGGAAATGCGCCCGGGGATAGTAGCCGATATCTGTAATGTATAAAGGGCTCAGCAACGCTTCCTTCGTGCATTTTCTGCTGAGGATATTACGTGGAATGACGATCATTCGCTGGCCCTGGAATCCTTCTTTCTTCCTGATCATATCGTGGCGGTTTGGTCCCTAAAGTAAGAAAATCCATTTTATTCCGCATCGCGATCCATCACGATCTCCCGCCCGTTTTGATAGAGTGTAAGTTTATTGGGCTTGCCATTAGCATCCCGGCTGAACCGGAAACAATATAAGATATCCCACGGCAAAGAAGTATAATAGCGGGAAACACGTTTATACTTGAAAACTTTCGCTCATCCATATTTATAAGGATCTTAAAAAAAATAGTCTTTTCTTTATCCGCTACAGCACGATTTAACTATTATTGAACAATGAAAGAGAAACTACTATTGGTTGCTCTCACTGCCTTATGCACAAAGACGTGGGCGCAACAGTTACCCGGCGAACTGCAGACACCTGAGGTGGTATCCGTTAACCGGATGCCCATGAGAGCTACCTCCTTTGCATTCGAGAATGAAACGCTGGCACAGCAGCGGGAAAAAAACGTTTCGGCATATTTCCTGTCGCTCAATGGAGCGTGGAAATTCAACTGGGTACAGGATCCCCGTAAGCGACCAGTTGATTTTTATAAAGTAGATTATAATGATGCTGGCTGGGATAACTTCAAAGTGCCGGCCAACTGGGAGGTAAACGGCTATGGGCTGCCCATCTATGTGAACCAGCCTTACGAATTTGCCGGTCGCGGCAAAACAGGAGAGGATATGAACCCGCCTTTTGATATCCTGGAAGATAATAACCCGGTAGGGTCTTACCGTAAGAAAATCAACATCCCGCAACAGTGGGATGGGCGGCAGGTGTTCATTCACCTCGGCGCTGTAAAATCTGCCTTTTTTATCTGGGTAAACGGACAAAAAGTAGGGTATAGCGAAGACAGTAAGCTAGCTGCCGAATTTGATATCACCAAATACGTGAAACCCGGTGAAAACCTGGTAGCGCTGCAGGTATACCGCTGGAGCGATGGCTCTTACCTGGAATGCCAGGACATGTGGCGCATTTCCGGTATTGAAAGAGAGGTATACCTTTATTCCACGCCCAAACTGGATGTGCGCGATTTTACTATCACAGCAGGCCTCGATAAATCGTATACCAACGGTATCTTTAAGGTAAACATGGAGGTAGATAATTACCGCATTGACCGTAACACTAACCATAGCAAGCCGGATACTTTTTCTGTGGCCGTCGATCTGAAGGATGCCAATGGTAAGAGTATATATAGAGAGGAGACCAGCAGCGTACAAAAAGTGCTGGGCAATTATAAATCCACCGTTTCTTTTCAGCGGGAAATACCCGCCGTGCAAACCTGGTCGGCCGAAGTACCCTACCTGTACACGCTTTACATCACCTTAAAAGATAAAACCGGCAAAGTGCTGGAAGTGATCCCGCAGCGGGTAGGCTTCCGCTCTATTGAAATCACCGACCGGAATTTTCTTGTGAATGGAAAGCGGGTATTCCTGAAAGGAGTGAACCGCCATGAACACAATGCCACCCAGGGGCATACGCTCACCCACGAAGATATGCGCAAGGATATGGAAATGATGAAACAGCTGAATGTAAATGCTGTGCGTCATTCCCACTATCCTCCCGATCCTTATTGGATGCAGCTTTGCGACGAATATGGATTGTACGTGGTAGATGAAGCCAATATCGAATCACATGGCCGTTATTACGATCTTGCTTATACATTTGCCAACGACAAACAATGGAGGGTGCCTCACCTGGAAAGGATACAGCGCATGTATGAAAGAGATAAAAATCATGCGGCGGTAGTGACCTGGTCGCTGGGTAATGAAGCTGGCAATGGCGTCAATTTCTACGAGGCCTACGACTGGCTGAAAGCGAAAGACGCCACCCGCCCTGTGCAGTACGAGCGTGCAGAGCATGACTATAATACGGATATGATTGTGCCGCAATACCCGGCGCCGGGGTCACTGGTGCGGTATTCGCAACGTAACCCCGACCGTCCTATGATCATGAGTGAATACGCGCATATCATGGGTAATAGCCTCGGTAACTTCCAGGACTATTGGACAGCCATCGAAAATAATCCCTATCTCCAGGGGGGATTTATCTGGGAATGGATTGACCAGGGAATAGATACGGTGAAAAATGGAAAACGTATACTGGCTTATGGCGGCGACTTCCCGCTGAGTGGCCCGGTGAATGAAGATTTCAGCGATAATAATTTTTGCGTAAAAGGTGTGGTAACTGCGCATCGCGGATTAACACCTATGGCGGTAGAAGTGAAGAAAGTGTACCAGCATATCAAAACTACGGGCAACCATGGTGATTCCATTTTTATCCGCAACGGTTACTTCTTCCGGGACCTTTCCAACTACCAGTTAACCTGGGAAATACTGGAAGATGGCAAACGGATAGAACAAGGCGTAGTCCGCGATCTGAAAGCAGGCCCCCAGCAATCTATCTCCCTGTTATTACCGGTAAAAACGAAGGTGAAAGAAGGAAAAGAATATTTCCTGAATACCCACTATACCTTAAAACAATCCGAGCCATTTATTCCTGCCGGTTTCGAGATAGCCGCAGAACAATTTACCTGGAAACCCGGCGCCAGCGAGGCTAACGGGGCTATGGCCAAACAGTTGCCTTTGCAGGTAACAGAAACGCCTGATGCGGTGCAGTTGAAAGGCCCCGGCATTGCACTGACCTTCGATCTCAAAAAAGGAAATTTAACCAGTTATAAAGTGCAAAACGAGGAAATGCTGGCAGATGGTCCGCAGCCTGCCTTCTGGCGCGCACCTACTGATAATGACATCGGCGCCGGCTTTAATCATTCTCTCCGCAAGTGGCGTAATGCTGCTGCGGAAGGTAAGCTGCTGGAAGCTACCGGCAAACAAACTGGCGATACCTATACCGTTACCATTAAAAAAGAGTTGCTGAACGGTGAAGCCATCAGTACCCAAACATTCCTGGTGTACGGCGATGGTGCCGTGAAAGTAAACAATGAGCTGACCGTGGTAAAAGGCAAATACCCTTTATTGTTGCGGGTAGGCAACGATCTGCAACTCAATAAACAGTACAACCAGATCAGCTACTATGGCCGTGGCCCGTGGGAAAATTATATCGATAGAAAAACAGCTTCGTTTGTAGGGATCTACCAGCAGTCGGTCGATAGCCAATACTTTCCTTATGCCCGTCCGCAGGAAAGTGGAAATAAATCGGATGTGCGCTGGGTGAATATGACCAACAAAAAAGGAAAGGGGATACGCTTCGAATATGCCGACAGCCTGATCAGCTTTGCTGCTTTGCCATATAGCCTGGATGACCTGGATCCGGAAGCAGATAAAAAACAATATCATTCCGGGGAGCTGGTGCCGCGTAATGCAATTTACATGCATGTGGATATGCAGCAGTCTGGTGTGCAGGGCATCGACAGCTGGGGTGCTATGCCTTTAAAAGAATATAGGATACCTTATGCGAACCAGGCATATAGTTACTGGATTAAACCATTGAAATAAGTATTTGGAAAGGAGGCGGTTGAAAAACCGCCTTTCTTTTTATTCGATAATTTCTATACCGAGTCCATCCAGCAATGCCAGCGCATCCGGCAAGCTGAATTTGGCTTTTCTTACTTTATTATCCTGGATGTTAATGGCGTACCGATGTGCGCCTACAAAGTTGGCCTGGGTGAGATCCGTTTCCGCAAAGCGGGCGCCGGCGAGGTCGCTGCCACTGAAGTCGGCCTGCGTTAAATTGCATCCGGAAAAATCTACTTCGTCGGCCTGGCAATGTTGAAAGATACCTTTCTTCAGGTTTTTACCGGAGAAGCTGCTATAGCTGATACGGCAATGCCGGAATGATACCACCAGCGCCTGCCGGGCATTGTGCCAGGCAATACCAATGGCCTTGGTATGCAGAAGGTCCACCCGGCTAAAGCTTGTTTGCTTCAGCTGGATTAATGACAGATCACAATCTTCAAACGTGCATTTCTCGAAGGTGCAATCTTCCAGGATACATTCTTTCAGGCTGCATTTATAAAAGTGGCAGTCGTAAAACTCCCGGCCACTAATGGTCTTTTCTTCCCAAACGATGTTTTCGAATTTTTTATGCTCATGTGAAAGGTCCTGCTCATACGCATCCATAACGGCTAAGTTTAGTGCCTAAAGTTAGCGGAATAATTTTAGCGAAGACTTACTTTCGTATCTTTACGAGGCTTCCGGGAGATAGCAATGGAGAACAGTTCAAACAGCATACAACGAAAAATTATTCATATCGATATGGATGCGTTTTACGCATCTGTAGAGCAGCGTGATAACCCGCTTTACAAGGGCAAAGCCATTGCTGTAGGGGGCTCGCCGGAGGGCAGGGGAGGCGTGGTAGCTACCGCCAGTTATGAAGCCAGGAAGTTTGGCGTTCGGTCTGCGATGCCTTCTAAAAGGGCGGCGCAGTTGTGCCCCGGCCTGATATTTATCCGTCCCCGTTTTGATGCATACAAAGAAGCTTCCCGCCATATCCGCGAAATATTTGCGCGGTATACGGATCTGATAGAACCCTTGTCGCTCGACGAAGCCTATCTCGATGTCACCAACGACAAGCAACAGATCGGGTCTGCTATTGAAATTGCCAAACTGATCAAACAGGCGATCCGGGATGAATTACAGTTGACTGCTTCCGCGGGGATATCCATCAATAAGTTTGTTGCCAAAATTGCATCGGATTTAAATAAACCTGATGGGCTTACATTTATTGGGCCCTCGTCTATCGCCACTTTTATGGAGCAGCTGCCTGTAGAGAAATTCCATGGCGTAGGGAAAGTAACGGCCGATAAAATGAAGAAGATGGGACTCTTTACCGGGGCTGATCTCAAGAAATTATCGGAGCAGGAGCTGAAAACACATTTCGGGAAAGTAGGCAGCTTTTACTACCGCATTGTACGGGGTATCGATGAAAGAGAGGTGCAGCCACACCGGGAAACCAAGTCGCTTGGTGCAGAAGATACTTTCCCGTACGATCTTACCACCGTGGCTGATATGGAAGCAGAACTTATCAAAATCGGGAAAATTGTATACGATCGTTTACAACGATACAGCCTGAAAGGACGTACGATTACCCTGAAGATTAAGTATGCTGATTTTAAGCAGATTACCCGTAACCAGTCCTTTCCTTTCCCGGTAGGCGATTTTGAAACGATTGTAGATACCGCTAAACAATTGCTGGCAGCTACTTACCCGGAAGATAAGCCCATCAGGCTGCTGGGTATTACGTTGTCCAACTTCCATGAGATATTGCCCGGCCAGGAAAAACCCAATCAATCGGCGCAGTTGTCGCTTTTTGATTTTGAGGAATAATGGCGTGCAGTTATCGTTACCACCATGACCTGATGGCGGTGTGATCATGCCCGTAATGACATGGAAATTTCCTATCCTGAGGGTTCCCAGGACTCCAAAAGGAATATTGGCTCAATGCGATTGTCGGCGATCAGCTGCATTGGATGCATGTGTCTGACTCGAAGGCCTGGAGCAATGAAGCAGCTTGCCTGTGCGGCGTTAACGGAATACCACAGAATTTCCTGCCCGAGGGTAAGATGATAGCCAGGAATCTACAGGAAATGCGTTAATCAATAAGCTGAAAGAAGTACTATAGGTTTTTTCCGGAGGGCTGAAAGGTAAAGCCATTGCCTTTGGGTCAGCCTTATTTTTATCAGGCTTCGGCTTTCGCTTTACGCCAGTACTCGGGTAAATCGAGTTCCGTTTCTATTTCTTCACTTCTGCGCTGCATCATGTCGATGAGGTTTTTGTGAAGATCGGGATGTTCTTCCCAAAACGTGGCTGGTACGTCCAGTACATTCTTTAACAGATCTCCGGGGTACATGCCGGCAGTTACTAAAACGTCGTTCTGTAATATCTCTAATGCCAGGGGTACCAGGTAAGTAGGATTGAATGATTGTCCGATTAACAGCCTTAATTCGCTGGCTGATAATTTTACTACTGGTACTTTAACTAAGGCAAGACATTTTTGAATGAGTCCCGAATCTGCTTCTGTAGCCGTTCCCCAACTTCTATTCTCCAACTGCTCCAAAGATTTATATCTCCAGATATCTTTCTTATTCATAAAAAATGTGTCTCTCTTTTCGTGCTAATAAAATAATAACTTATGAAAGTGATTTCAACGCGCAAAGGTTCTTTGGATGGTGATCATCTGTAAGATTCCTGCGGAGTAATGCAGGTCTTGCGGTAGCCGGTCGGCGCCGGCGGTTGTAAGAAACCAGGATCAACAGGTATAAATATAGGGAATATTGTTGATGGAGAAATAAAAATTTCCAGCTTTAACATTTTGTGTGAGCGCATAAAGCATAAAGCGGAAAGCAAAAAGCTATTGTAGCAGATTATCAGAGCGAGTATTATTCCCCAAAATCGTCCGCTACAATAGCTTTTTGTTTTCCGCTTTATGCTTTATGCCCGTTGATATTTCGGCAGCACCAGCAGTTTTACGATGCTATGTGCTACGGCCGACAATACCAGCGCGATAACAATGAGGAGGGAAGCTTTACCGGGTGTATCGAATACATCGATGACGCCGGATACCGACTTACCTGCAAATAAAATGGCGATCAGGCAGGCAATGCCGCCGGTAATCCATAGTGTGACATGTGACCACAGGTATTTCTGTTTCTGAAAACCACGTTTCCCAAAGGAGGTAAACAGCAGGTATACATGTGCTACGAAAAACAGGGCGGCTAAGATAGCAAGGGTTGTGAACATTCAAGGTTATTTTAGGTGATGGTATAAGAGTACATTGACTAATATATAAAAACCTTTTGAGATATACAACCCCCTGGTAAAGATCTTTTCCTTTAAACAGCCTTGGCCATGATCAGCTCCCGGTTAATCATAGCGCCGGCCAGTGAGCCTGCGCCCACAGCGGCAGATACGCTCCTGAACATGGTGGTGGCATCGCCGGCAGCAAATATGCCCGCTACGGTAGTAGCCTGGAAAGCATTGACCACAATATGGCCGGTTTCCGACAGTTGGCATCCCATAGCCTCGGGAATAGGGCAGTGCTGCTGATAGGCAGGCCGGGCATACAACGCCTGGAGGGCTTGTGTGCTGCCATCTTCAAAAAGCAGGTGCTGAATATGGCCCCGGGCTGCCACGATGGCTTTCACCGGTTTATCGTTAATGCCTATACGCAATGCCTGTAGTTGTGTTACGTGGTCGGCCGGTATGGTGATGGGGCCGTTGGTAAATATTGTCAGGTCGCTGGTCCAATGGTGGATCATACGGCCGAATTCGGAGGCCTGCTCGCCATTGACGAGTATGCCGGTGGGCTTATCTTTTACTTCATAGCCATGACAGTAAGGGCAGTGCAGTACAGAAATACCCCAGCATTCGGCAAATCCTTTTATATCGGGCATTTCATCTTTTACGCCGCTGGCAAATAATAGCTTCCTGGCCTGGAAATGTTCCCCATCTGCGGTATGGATCGTAAACGTATCGCCTGTTTGTTCGCCGCGGACAGCCAGCGCGGTTTTAAATTGTATGGTAGGATACTGCGCTACCTGCGCTTTGCCAATGGCGGCAATGGTGGCCGGCGCTACGCCATCCTGCGTCAGGAAGTTGTGCGAGTGCGGTGTCTGGCGATTGCAGGGCGCCCCGCTGTCGATGACCAGCACCTGCCTGAGAGAACGGCCCAGTGTCATAGCTGCTGCGAGGCCGGCATAGCTGCCTCCTATAATGATTACGTCGTAAGTGTGCATGGTGCTAATTATCTTGTTCCCGGCAAAAATACGTATTTGCAACAATGTTGCAAATTAATTTACGGGCTGATATTCATCCGTACCCGAGCGGATATGGGAGATATGCTCTGCAATCAGGTGCAGGCGGTAGTAATATTTCTCAAAGATATCATCGTACATCCGATGCCGGTTTTCCAGGAAAGCATTGAGAGCCTCGTAAATGAATTCCTCAAAAGTATGGTGCTCACTCACTTTGATCACGCACTCAAATACGGGCTCCATACTCGTGGAAAATTTGGGTTTTACCTGTATATCTGCCATACAGGTGATCATGTCTTTATACAGATGAGGGGCTTTGGCAAAGGGTACATAGTGTATGGCGGTAAACCCATCTTCATCATATACATACTTATCTACTTCTTCTCCCAACAGGAACTGAATCACCTCCCGGTTATTGTTATGCCGTACAGCCAGCAGCAACGGGGTGTCCAGGCTGGCCAACACAAAATTAAAATGGATGTTGTGTTCAATCAGGATCATCAGCATATCCGTGATAGCGGCCAACCGGTGATGCTTGAAGATATAGGCGATGGCAAAGAGGTAATCGGGGTTGTCGATCACCAGGCGCGCCCCCTTTTTGATGGCATACAATACCGCAGTAGGTTTGTTGGCGCCTACGGCGCAAAATATAATAGGAATGACCCCTTCTTTTTTATAATGGATATCTGCACCGCCTTCTTCTATGAGGAGTTCCGCCGCTTCAAAAAATATTTCCTGGTTTTCCAGCAAATCGCAGAGCAGTTCAGAACGCTCGTCCCGCGTGAGCGAGGAAAGATTATAGCCAATACCGGTGATGATATCATCCGGCTCCTGGCTGATCTTCACTTTACGCCGCAAATCATTCAGCGAAATTGGTTGCATAGGCTTTCATAGTATAGTAATAGCTCCTGGGAGAGAACGCTGCATAGGATGAAAGCACATGGCATCGGTAGGTGCCAAAGATAATGAAAAATAATAATACGGTGTAGCGATCAACAGGCGCTAACAGGCGCCTGTTGCTATGATTTGTTATCCTGGTGCTTCCACAGTTCCTGGAATATCGGGCTTTGCTGGCGCAGCGTATCGAAAGTACCCTCCGCTACAATCCGTCCGCGACGCAGCACGTAAATATAATCGAACTGCGGAAGCAGGTGCAGGCGGTGCATGGCAGAAATGATGGCCTTATCCTGGAATGCCTGGAACATCTTTTCATAAATCATCGCTTCTGTTTTAGGATCTACACTACTGGTAGGTTCATCCAGCAGGATCACCTGGCTGTCGCGCGCCGCCAGTATACCCCGGGCCAACGCCAGCCGCTGCTTTTGCCCACCGGATAAGTTCACGCCTTTTTCCCGGATATCCGAAGCCAGTCCCTGGGGCAGCATGTCTACTACGTCCATAAAATGAGCGCTGTTGCACACCGCCAGCACCTCGGCTTCGGAAAAGGGAAGGCCCAGCGTGACATTATATTCAATGGTGTTCTCAAATATTTCAGGCTCCTGCGGAAACAGGGTCACACTTTCATTCAGGGAGCCTAACGGGAACGGCTCTCCGTCGACTTGTAGCACGGTGCTTTGCTCCGGCTCATATAATCCACGTAAAATAGCCAACAGCGTGCTTTTGCCGCTACCGCTTTCTCCAATAAGGGCGATCTTGTGTCCTTTTTCTATATGGAGATGCAGTTCGTGCAGGCTTTGCGGAGCATGCGCTTCATCATAGGCGGCCAGGTGCGAAAAACTCAGTTTCTCCAGGGTAATGGACTGCCAGCTGGCCGGCAGCTCCGACGCCGTATCTGCCCGGTGCTGCAACGTATAGGCGTCGCTGATATTACGCGCCGTTTCTACGGCGGTGTTGTATTGCACGATATCGGTGTATTGCCAGGCCACGTCCTGGAATACGCTGGTAAACTGGTTTACATAGCCAAGCAGCATCACCAGTCCCGCTACCTGGAATACCTCTCCCGGCACCCAGTGCTGGAAGCAATAACCGATAGCAATCACGCAATAGATCAGCGTGATCATCATTTCTGCTACAAACCATTTCCATTCATTGATCACAGTATTTTTCTTAAACGGAGGCCAGATACGCTGTACTTTGGCCAGCAGCCCGTTTTCCATGCTTTTCTCCAGTCGCAGGGTAATCACGGTCATGATATTGGAAAGGCTGTCAAACAGGGTAGCGGATACCAGGTGCTCCTGTTCATTGACCTCGTTCAGCGTTTTAATAAAGGGGCGGTCGAACCGCAGTACGAGCCATATACAGGTAACCCCCAGGGCAATACCAATGGCCCCATACAGGGGAGAGAAGTACAACATGGCCATCATCGAAAACAGGAGCTTACAAAGCGCATGCAGGTACATAAACCCTCTTTCGAAAAATTCTTTCAGCGCCTCATAGGCTTTGCGGATACGGTTAATCACCGATCCGCTATGGTTGTCCTGGTGCCATTTTACCGGCAAATGGAGGGCCTGGTGGTATCTTTCCTGGAGGAAGTTGCGGCTCAGGTTAAAGGCTACCTGTCTTTCCATGATCCTGGCAGGGCCATGGAAGCACCATTCCAGGAATTTGATCCCGAAGTAGCCACCGGCAAACAGCAGCACATACCGGGGCAGGTGAGGGGAGTCTTGCTGTACCTTGCCTACGAACCAGCCAAACAGCACAGGATTCAACGAAAAAATGACATTGGCCATGAAAAACAACGCATAAATAAACAGGTACTTCTTCCGTTCCCGGCGGGCATATTTCCAGGCGGTTTTCAGTAGAGAAATATAAGGGTTAGGCATGTTTCCGGATTTAATCATCAGCCCCTAAAAATACAACATACCCTCGGAAGCGTTGAACAAAATTGTGAGCCCGCTGTTATGGTACGATATTAGCGTTGTTCAATACATTAAAATCATATAATATGAAAAGGTACCTTTTGTTTACCGCAACGATATTCCTTAGCCTAGCCCTGTTACAACCCGCCCGGGCACAGGAAACCAAAGCACAGAAAAAAGCTGAAAAAATAGCACAGGTGAAATCCTGGATGGACGCCCAGAGTTATGTTTTCGTAGCGCAAACAGCGCTCCCGATGAATGGCCGGTCCAGGAACATTACACCGGACTATAACCTGGCAGTGACGGCCGATTCGGTAGTCAGCTATCTCCCGTTCTTTGGCCGCGCCTATACCGCCGATTATGGTGCTACCAAATCGCCGCTGGACTTCAAAACAAAGTCGTTTGAGTATAAGATCACACCAGGCAAAAAAGATGGCTGGAATGTGACCATTAAACCGAAGGACAACAAATCGGTGCAGGCCATGAACTTAACTGTATCCAGCGAAGGATATGCCTCCCTGCAGGTAACCAGCTACGACAGATCGCCGATGAATTTTAATGGTTATGTAACGGAAATGAAAGCTAAGAAAAGTAAAAAGTAAATCGCAAAAACAGGCTATGTCCGCGGCGGAGATAGCCTGTTTTTTTATTGTCCAGGTTCCAGTGATTTTATCATCTCGTAGTTAATTAATGATACTTCTCCCAAATCTACCTGCCTCGTTTCCACTACTTTAAATCCCATCTTCTCAAAAAACGGGCGAGCGGTAATACTAACATAGGATGTCAGGGAAAGCAAACCCAGTTCCCTGGCCTTTTCAAATATCCGCTGGATGAGCAGCGTGGCAATTCCCTTACCCTGGAAATCTTTATGTACAAACATCATATCCAGTTCCCCGTCTGCTTCCACAGAAGCAAAGCCGGTAATGGTATCTTCCGGGGTCACCGCTACATAAAAGTATTGTTGTTTAATTTTATTTTCCAGGGAGGTAATCCTTTCTCCCCTGGCCGCCCAGGCCCGGACCTGCTCCGGGTTGTAATGCCGGCTGTTGATATGAATAATAGTCCCCTGGTACAGACTTTTTAGCTGACCGGTATCCTGCAATGTGGCCGTACGTATTTGCATGTTGCACTTTTATTGCAAGGATAACCTTATTTTTAGTGCTGCATAAATTTTTATTGAGATGGATAAGATTACCCCGATTACGACCCTCTTCCTGGATATAGGTGGCGTATTGCTCACGAACGGATGGGACAGGGCTGCCCGTAAACTGGCCATACAAACGTTTGGACTGGATGCCCTGGAAACAGAAGAGCGGCATCACCTTACTTTTGATACTTATGAAGAAGGAAAGCTTACACTGGATGAATACCTGAACCGGGTCGTTTTTTATGAAGACCGGAGCTTCACCCGCAAACAGTTTCGCGATTTCATGTATGCGCAATCTGCTCCTTATCCTGATATGCTGGAAATGGTGACGGCGCTGAAAGCCAAGTACCAGCTGAAGATTGCCATTGTGAATAATGAAGGACGGGAGCTGAATGAACACCGCATTCATCATTTTAATATCAGCCGCTTCGTGGATTTTTATATTTCTTCCTGCTTTATACACCTGCGTAAACCAGATGCCGATATTTATAAGATCGCACTGGACATTGCCCAGGTGAGGCCGGCGGAAGTAGTATACCTGGAAGACCGGTCCATGTTTGTGGATGTTGCCAATGGCCTGGGTATTAATGGTATTTGCCACCGGGATTATGATAGCACCAGGCTGCAGCTGGAAGCCTTTGGTTTGAAATTATAGTGATTGCTTAATATAGTGCAGGAGGAGGGAAGTAGCCTATTTACTTCCCTTTTTCTTTTTAAAATATTTTAAGAATTAACCACCTGTTTTCTTTTCGCGCCGGGCATTGTGTGTTCGTAACTCCTTTTTTACCGCTGGTGTAATTTTTGGGCCCCTGGTACCTACTTTTTTGCAATTAATTTCTATTTTGGCGCCTCGTTCCAGGTTTAGCTGTGTTCCACGTTATAGTTTAGCAAGCAAATAGTTGAATTTAAATTTTCGTTAAAATCATTTTTGAGAAATACCCATATAAAAAACTAATGCAAATAGTCAGAAAGCTAAATGCATTTAGCAAACAATGTAAACGCTTTAAAAAAATCCAGATCTATGCTTAGATGGAACAAGTTCCGTCCAAAGTTGAAACAGTTACGTGTGTACGACCGGAGAACTTTGGTATTGATGTTAAGTATTGGCAGCTGTCAGCAGTTGATGGCCCAGAACAAACTGCCATTAACTGATTTATCTGCTTTTCAGCAACCAGCAGCCAACTGGCGTATAGCCGGTGGCGTTAAAGCAGACCTGCAGCAACAGAATGTATTGCAAACAACGGAAGGAACCGGTATCCTGGTGAACCTGCCTGCGAAAAACACGCACGGGCAGGATCTTTTCAGCAGCTGGCAACATGGTGATCTCGATCTGGAGCTGGACTACCTGATGTCTAAAGGTTCTAACTCCGGTATTTATTTACAAGGCAGGTATGAAATTCAGTTGCTCGACAGCTGGGGTACCACTGCTCCCCGCGCTTCCGACAATGGAGGTATTTATGAACGCTGGAACGACAGCCAACCTGCCGGTCAGCAAGGATATGATGGACATGCTCCCCGCCAGAATGTAAGCCGCGCGCCAGGTTTATGGCAGCACATGAAGATATCTTTCCAGGCACCCCGCTTCGACGCTGCCGGTAATAAAATTGCCGATGCCGTGATCCTGAAGTTGGTGCTCAATGGCGTTACCATTCATGAAAATGTAGTACTGTCGGGCCCCACCCGCGGTGCGGTACAAAATAATGAAGTAGTGGAAGGCCCGCTTCGGATCCAGGGCGATCATGGCACCGTTGCCTTCAGAAACATTATAGTCAATAACTATAACGCGCCCCGCCCTGAGCTGCAGGACGTGAAGTACAGTGTATATAAAGGCCGTTTCGACAAAGAACCGGATTTTAATACGCTGAAGCCGGCAGTTACCGGTACTTCTGCGCAACTGACCTCCAATATCAACGGTCTACCCGACAATGAATTTGTAGTACGCTATACCGCTACCCTGGTAGTGAAAAAAACGGGAGACTATGGATTCAACCTCCATACTTCCGGTGGTCCGGGCGCCCTGAAAATAGACAACAAGCCGGTGATCACTCCCCGTGGTTGGGATGGTCGCGGAAATGTGAGCCTGGAACCCGGCCATCACGCCGTGGAAGTGCTGTATGGCAAAACCACCGACTGGGCTAAAGCTTCCCTGACATTGGCGGTGAAAGAAGCAGACCTCCGCGAATTTGTGATCAGCGATGCCAACGTACCGGCAGATGATGTTACCGATCCCATCCTGGTAACCGCCAACGAAAACACCGTGTTGCGCAGCTTCATGGATATACCAGGCAAACGCGTGGTACACGCTGTTTCTGTAGGAAGTCCTGCTAAGGTGCATTACACTTATGATATGGACAATGGCCAGCCAGTGCAGGTATGGCGTGGCGAATTCCTCAACACCACCCCGATGTGGCACGACCGTGGCGACGGCTCTTCCCGCCCCATGGGTACTGTACAGGTGCTCACCCCACAGGTGGCATTAGCCATTGAGAAGCTGTCGGGTAAAGACGCGGCATGGACCAATGATACCACGGGTACCGGTTATCGCCCTACTGGCTATACACTCGACGAAACAGGTAAGCCTGCTTTCCAATACCAGGTGTATGGTACCGCGGTAACAGATGATATCAGCGTATTGCCGGAAAACCAGGGTATCCACCGCACCATAACGGTTGCACAACCTGCGGCTGATCTGTATCTGCGTATAGCCGTGGCAGATAATATAGAGCAGGTAGCCCCTGGTATGTATGTGATCGGCGATAAATCTTATTACGTGAAGATGGACGATACCAAAGCGAATGCCATCATCCGCAACCAGAATGGCCGTGCAGAACTGATTGTGCCGGTACAGGCTAAAATAGGTTATGCGGTTATCTTCTAAGCAGCAATACTAATGACTATTATGAAACTGAATTATAAAAGAATTACAGCAGGAATTGCCGCCGGCATGTTGCTGATGACTACTGCTATCACCGGGGTACAGGCACAGGAGTCGCCCAAGGAAGAAGACTTTTTCCGCATTGCACGTATAAGCTCCCCGGAAGGTACCCTGCTCGAAGTAGGTGGTTTATGTACCCTGCCTAATGGCGACCTGGGCGTAGCTACCCGCCGCGGCGATATCTTCATCGTGGAGAATCCTACCAGCAAGCAACCCTATTTCAGGAAAGTGGCTTCCGGGCTGCATGAAGTACTGGGACTGGCTTACAAGAATGGCTCCCTGTACTGCGCACAACGCGGCGAACTGACCAAAATGACCGACACCAACATGGACGGTAAAATAGATAAGTTCGAAACCGTATATGCGTGGCCGTTATCCGGCCATTACCATGAGTATAGCTTTGGCCCGGTACTGGGACCAGACGGCTCTTTCTTCGTATCCGGCAACGTAGCCTTTGGCGATGAAGAGTGGTGGCGTGGTGAAAGCCGCGTGCCCTGGAGAGGCTGGATGATGCACATCACCGAAGATGGTAAAATGGAACCCTGGGCGACCGGTTTCCGCTCTCCCTGCGGTTTGGGCACTATCGATGGCGAACTGTTTTATACCGACAACCAGGGTGACTGGATGGGCTCCGGTGGACTTACCCACGTAAAGAAAGGTAGCTTTGTAGGACACCCGGCTGGTTTGCGCTGGACAGGCTTACCCAATTCACCGGTAAAGCTAACCACCGAAGCGCTGTATGCCAAAGTAGATCCCCGCTTCCGCAAAGATGCCAACGGTCGTGCCATCAAACCAGAGAACGTAGAAAACGAAAAATTTGTGACGCTGTTTGATATGAAGAAATACTTCCCTGAAGTACAGCTGCCAGCTGTATGGCTGCCACACGGCGTGTTGGGGATTTCCAACTCACAGCTCACCACCATTCCTGAAGGCGTATTTGGCCCCTTTGCCAAACAGGTACTGATCGGCGACCAGGGACAGAGTAAGATCATGCGCGTATACCTGGAGAAAGTAAATGGCGAATACCAGGGCGCTGCCTGGGATTTCAGAAGCGGTTTTCAATCCGGCGTACTGCGCCTGGCCTGGGCTAAGGACGGTTCCCTCTTCGTAGGTGAAACCAACCGTGGATGGGGTTCTGCCGGCGATGCCAACCAAGGGCTTCAACGCCTGGTGTGGAATAACCGCGTACCGTTTGAAATGAGAACGGTTAGCGCCCAGCCCGATGGTTTTGAAATCACCTTTACACAGCCCATCGATAAAAAATATGCAGAAGATATTGCTTCTTACAATGTAGAAAGCTTTATCTATAAGTACCACCCGGTGTATGGAAGTCCAACCGTTAACACAGAAAAGCTGACGATTAAAGGTGTACAGGTATCGCCCGATGGTATGAAGGTGCGCCTGGTGATAGATGGCCTGCGCCAGTATTACATCCACAAATTGAGCCTGAATGGTATCCGTGCGCAGGAGAATGCTTATTCCCTCATACACCCGGATGTGTACTACACGCTGAACAATATTCCTGATGGCGCCAAACTGCCGGTATCTGCCCTGAGCACGAAGAACTCCGCTGTTAAGTCAGCGGCTGTCAAAGCCGCAGAAGCCAAGGCTGCTGCGAAGGAAGCAGCTCCTGCCACAAAAGCGCTGACTTATGAGCAGATCAAACCTTTGCTGAATAAATACACCTGTTCTTCCTGTCATAATCCTGATAAAAAGCAGGTAGGTCCGGGTTTCCGGGAAGTGGCAAAGAGAAATTACTCAGTTGCCAAAATCCTGGCACTGATTAAGAATCCTAAACCGGAAAACTGGCCTGGCTATGCAACGCCAATGCCTCCTTTACCGCAGGTGCCGCAGGCCGATGCGACGAAGATTGCGGTGTGGATTAATTCACTGAAGTAAGCATAAAGCATAAAGCTATTAAAGCGGGTGATCTTTGCGAATGTTTAAAATCGCATTGGTCACTCGCTTTAATAGCTTTATGCTTTTTGGTCTTTTTCTGAACTTTTTTCCGTGGACCCTGTTAACCAGGTATCACTATGAAAAACACTATACAGTAGGTCCTTCTCTGTTTGGTTTTTCCTTATAACGAGTATTCAAAGTATGGTTGATAAACAGGCACAGCATCTTGTAATGAAACAAGATGTGCAGGGGCGGGTCCTGTAGATAAGTAGCACCCGCCCTTTTTATTTTAACCCATTCTGTCCATTTTGTGGATTTCCAGTTGTTATACGCCGGTAGTTTGTGCTCATTTTAAGGTTTCCTTAACGGGAAAACCAGGCCTTATTCGGGCCGATTGGCGGGGAATCTGGGCGTCTTTTTTGTCATCCGGGATTACCTTCTTGTAAACAAAAATTAAAAACTCCTTAATTTATTTTCATTAAATATTGACTTATAATATAGTATAAATATAATTTAGTAAAATTTAAACATTCGATTAAATAAACGCTTGTTTAAATTAAACGTTTGTTTAACTTTGCTTTGTCAAATCAAAAAGGAACATGGAAGAGTATAGTGAAAAACAGCTCGCGATTTTAAAAGTTGCAGAGCGGCTATTTGCCGACCAGGGCTTTCATGGCACATCGGTAAGGGACATAGCACAGGAGGCGGACGTGAATATTGCCATGATCTCCTATTATTTCGGATCGAAGGACAAACTGCTGGAAACTATTTTCAGATATAGAATGGAGGCTTCCCGTAAGTTCATCAATGAGTTATTGGAGAACAATACGCTGGAGCCCCTGGAGAAAATCAACAGCCTGATCGACCGGTTTATCAATAAGATGTTGGGAGAGCAGTACTTCCAGTGCATTATGAGCCGCGAGCAGCTGAACAGCCAGGCAAGTCCGGTAAGGGATCTGATCTGGGAACTAAAAGGAGAGATGCTCGGGTTAATGCAGCCGATCGTTACCCAGGCACAGGAAGCAGGCATCTTTTATAAAGATGTAGACGTGGAAATGTTGATGACTACATTATTCGGGACTATTCACCAGGTAATACCTGCTCAACATATACTAAAGAAAAGTGCCCCGGCTACGGTGACGAATGACGATGAATTCCGGGAATATGTCAAAACCAGGGTAAGTACCCATTTAAAAAAATTGTTTAAAGCAATCCTAACACATGAATTCTAAAAGCATATACACACGATTATATGCGCTTGCATCGGGAATCTTGCTGACTTTTTTCTACCAGGCAGCATCCGCACAACAGAGCATAAAACCGCTTTCGTTAAATGAAGCCATATCGCTGAGTATACAAAACAGCAAACAGTTAAAAGTGAGTCAGGCCAGAGTTGCAGAAGCCACTGCCTCACTGAAAACAGCCAATGAACGCCAGTTACCGGATGTCAGTGTTTCCGGTTCTTATCTCCGCCTTACCCAACCCAATATAGATCTGAAGCTGAATACGGGAAGCGGCAACGGCGGCAACAGCGGCGGATCCAGCCCTAAAGTAAATTCTGCCGCCTACGGTATGGCCAATGTGTCCATCCCAATTTTTGCCGGCGGTATTATACAGAGTGGTAAAGAATCTGCCCGGTACCTGGAGCAGGCAGCCAAACTGGACGTTGATAAAGACAGGGAGGAGATCATTCAAAACACCATTGCTGCGTACAGCAACCTGTATAAAGCTAAAGCAGCCGTGACATTGGTAGAAGAGAATATTAAAACTTCTGACCAACGAGTGAAAGAGTTTTCCAACAAAGAACAGAATGGATTACTGGCACGCAATGATCTTTTAAAGGCAGAGTTGCAGCAGTCTAACTACCAGCTGGCATTGATGGACGCACAGAACAATCTCAAAATTGCCAATCTCAACATGAATATTATGCTGGGATTACCAGACAACACTTTGTTGCAGGTAGACAGCACCGTATTTAAAGTGGATAACAACGTAGACGGACGCGGAGAGGCAGAATTTGAGCAACTGGCTTACCAGAACCGTAAAGATGCCCAGGCTTTGGGAGCGCGTGAGAAAGCAGCCAACGCTGGTGTGAAAGGCGCAAAAGGTGAATATTTCCCTTCCCTGGCCGTTACCGGTGGTTACGTAGCTGCCTATATCCCCAACGTGGTTACCATCACCAATGCCATTACCGGTGGGGTAGGACTGAAATACAACCTGTCGTCCCTCTGGAAAACTGGGTCCAAGGTTGCCGGTGCAAAAGCACAACTGGCGGAGGTACAGGCCAATCAAGCCAAGCTCATTGATGGTATTCATATGGACGTTTACCAGTCTTACGAAAACTATCTCCTGAGCCATAAAAAAATGGACACTTATATAAAGGCGATTGAACAGTCGGAAGAAAATTACCGGATTACGAAGAATAAGCACGATAACAACCTGGCTACTACAACAGACCTGTTGGATGCCGATGTGGCAAATCTACAGTCGCACCTCAACTACGCTTATGCGAAGGCAGATGCACTGGTAGCTTACAACAAGCTGTTACAGGCAGCGGGCATACTGGAATCCAACAACAAATAATACGCACAAACCAAAAAATATCAAAGCCGTGGAAACGCAAACACAAACAAAACCTACTAACAATATAAACATGCAGGAAACAACCGCGCCTAAAAAGAGAAGCAAAGGGTTCATCATAGTGCTGGCTGCGCTGGTAATTGGCGGTGGTGCTTTTGGTATCACCAAATATATTCACGCCTTACACCATGAGGAAACAGATAACGCGCAGATCGATGCAAATGTAAGCCCGGTAATACCTCGTGTTTCCGGTTATGTGAAAGAAGTAAGGGTGAAAGATAACCAGCTGGTAAAGAAAGGAGATACCCTTGTAATCCTGGATGACCGCGACCTGGCCCTCAAAGTACAACAGGCGGAAAACGCATTATACACTGCACAGGCTAACCTGGGCGCTGCTGAAGCTACCACCGCCGCTGCACAGGCAAATATCAGCACTGCAGAAGCACAGATAGGTACGATCGACGCACAGATAGCGGCCGCTAAAGTAAATCTCTGGAGAGCCAGCCAGGATTTCGAACGTTACAGCAACCTGATTAAAGATCACTCTATCACACAACAGGAATTTGAACAGGCCTCTGCTGCCAAACAAACTGCTGAACGTCAGCTGGATGTATTGGCCAAACAAAAAGCAGCAGCAGCCCGTCAAACAAATGTAGTGTCTTCGCAGAGCGGCGCTACTTCCAAACAAATCAACATCGCCAACGCTAGTATCAAACAACGCGAAACCGACGTAGCCGATGCTAAACTGAACCTCTCTTACACCGTGATCACTGCTCCGGAAGACGGCGTGTTGTCAAAAATATTTGTACAACCTGGTCAGTTTGTAACTGCTGGTCAGTCTTTATTCAGCGTAGTATTGAGCACTACTCCCTGGGTAGTGGCCAACTTCAAGGAAACACAGCTGGACAAGATGAAGCTGGGTCAGAGAGTAACTGTACATATTGATGCTTATCCTGAAAAGGCGCTGGAAGCTAAAGTAACTTCCTTCTCGCCGGCAACCGGTTCTAAATTTGCGCTGCTGCCTCCCGATAATGCTTCTGGTAACTTCGTAAAAGTGGTACAACGCTTACCGGTAAAAATTGAGTTCGACAACCCTAACGATGAACTGGTTAAACAGTTGCGCCCGGGTATGAACGTACTGGTAGACGTGCACCTTAACTAATCATATACATGAATAGCAACTTATCCGGAGTTAATAATTAATGGAAACCATGCAAAGACTAATGACAGGCAATACCAACAGCAAAGACCAATTCAACAGACAGGTACTTATCGTCATTAATTATTAACTCCGGGCAACGTTGCCCTCATTCAAAATATAAACTGCTGCATGCAACAAGAATCATTGATAGAATACGGCTCGCGCAGGGTGATCATTACAATCACCGCTATTTTCTGCGCCTTGCTGGAGATAGTGGATACCACTATCGTAAATGTGGCGTTGAATGACATGCGTGGTAATATGGGTGCTACGCTGAGTGAAATCGGATGGGTGATCACCGCCTATGCTATCGGTAACGTAATCATTGTACCGATGACCAGTTGGTTATCCCAGCAGTTCGGCCGTCGTAACTATTTTGCGGCGTCTATTATCATATTCACCGTTTCTTCCTTCCTTTGCGGTAACTCCACTACCATGGTGGAACTTATCCTATTCCGCTTCATACAGGGGCTTGGAGGAGGTGCATTGCTGGTAACCTCTCAAACAATTATCACGGAAAGTTATCCGCCTGAAAAGCGCGGTATCGCCCAGGCCATCTATGGTTTAGGGGTAATTATCGGCCCTACTTTAGGTCCCCCGCTCGGTGGTTATATCACAGATAACTATTCCTGGCCATACATTTTTTACATTAACATTCCCATTGGCGTTATTGCTACGCTGCTCACCCTGCAGTTTGTACGCAGCCCAAAATACGGCAATAAGAAATCCATCAGCGAAATCGACTTCCTGGGTATCGGCCTTTTGGCTATCATGGTGGGCTCCCTACAGTTTGTGCTGGAACGTGGACAGGAAGACGACTGGTTTAATGATCCCACCATCACCCTGTTGACCGTGACCAGCGCATCGGCCCTCTTCTTCTTTATCTGGAGAGAGTTGACTACGCCCAATCCCATCGTAGAGTTGCGGGTACTAAAAGATGGAAATCTTCGTGCAGGTACAATACTATCATTTATCATGGGCTTCGGGCTATATGGATCCACCTTTATTATCCCGCTGTATACACAGGGATCGTTAGGATGGACCGCTACCCAGTCAGGTATGCTCATGATCCCGGCAGCATTGACCACGGCCTTTATGATGCCGTTGATCGGTAAGCTGCTGGAGAGAGGAATACCGCAGCAATACCTGGTAGCTGCCGGTATGTTCCTGTTCTTTGGCTTCTGTTTCTGGGGATATAAAATTATTACCCCTGCAGATACCGGTGCAGATGCGTTCTTCTGGATGCTGATTGTACGTGGTGTGGGTATGGGATTGCTTTTCATCCCTATTACTACCTTGTCTCTCTCTGGCCTCAAGGGGCAGCAGATTGGTCAGGGTGCGGCCTTCACCGGTATGATGCGTCAGCTGGGAGGCTCATTCGGGGTGGCATTGATCACTACCTTTATGGCCCGCCAGAATATGCTGCACCGCAACGATTTGGTTGCCAAGCTGGATACCAACAACCCCGATGTCGTAAACCGGGTAAATGGCCTGGCACACAGCTTCGCTGCCAAAGGTATGGATGCAGACAAAGCCCTCAGCAGCGGTTATAAATTGCTGGATTACAGCGTCACCAAGCAGGCAGCGATATTATCCTACATGGATGTATTCCTGTACCTGGGGCTGATGTTCCTGATCTGTGTACCATTTGTACTGATGGTAAAAGCTAAGAAAGCGGCTAAACTGGATCCGTCGGCTATGCACTAGCGGAACAGTTTTCGACATAAAATATTGTTGCAATAACAGTGTAACAGTTGTAGGTTTAGGTAAATAAGCCCCGATTTTAATCGGGGCTTTTGTTTTATGGGATAGTTTTTATGGAGATAATTTTTTAATTTCCAGATAAACCCCGACGCTATGGAAACATTTGGACATATCAGGATGGTGATGGGCTTCATTCTTAGTTTAAGTATCGCCCATCTCTTAAAAGGAACTGTTAAATTCGTGCAACATCCTGGCCGTGAAAAACCTTACTGGATACATCTTTCCTGGGTGTTTTATATCTTCATCCTGCTGGTACATTTCTGGTGGTGGGAAATTCCTTTACATGTGATTAAAAGATGGACCTTCCCGGAATACATTTTTTTTGTATTCTTTATTGTTAACTTCTTCGTGTTGTGCGCCTTATTATACCCCGACGACCTGAAAGACTATAACGGCTACCAGGATTACTTCTTTTCCCGGCGAAAGTGGTTCTTTGGCGTATTGGCCTTTTCCTTTGTGGCCGACGTAATTGACACCTTATTGAAAGGCCCTGAATACCTGCAACATCTGGGTGTGGAATACCCCATTCGTAATATCCTGCACCTGGTGCTCTGTTTATTGGCCATACGGGTTAGCAATCGTACTTTTCATGGCGTGCTGGTCATCGCATTTATCGTATACGAGATGTCGTACATACTACGGCTGTACCTGGCCGCAGGATAAACCTACAGGGGAATGCCCACTCTTTTATAAATAAAACTCAGCAACCACGCCGGACCTATCAGGAGGAATTGCAGATCTTTGAAGAAGGAGGGCTTGGCGCCTTCTATTTTATGGCCTATAAACTGGCCAATCCAGGCCAGCACAAAAATAACCAGCGCCACCTGCCAGGTAACCAACCCCGTGGCGGCTATCATGCGCCACAACCACAGGCATATAATACCAATCAACAACATGCCGGCTGCTAATGAAGCGGAAAGTCGCAGGTAATAAAGGATGACCGCCAGTAGCGCAATATGCGCCAACGTCAGGTACATAAAAGAAACGCCGGGAACCGGCACCGCATACAGGAAGCCAACAATACTGAAAAAGATAGCAGGTACGCAGATCCAGTGAATCAGTTTGTTGGTTGGGTTACGGTGACTGGTACCGTAGTCATCCAGCCATTGATGGATTGTTTTCATCGTGGAATGGTTTAATTGGTGTTCCTATTAATATACATTAAATAAACCATTTGCGGGGGAAAGCTGCTTACTTTTTTGCTCCGGCAATGTTGATCTGCGTCAGGCCTGTTCTGCCAAAGAATACCGGGAAATACATCATTTCCGCTTTGGCGGGGTTCAGGTGATAGCGACCGGTAAAGCGGGGCATCAGCGCCACCTGGAAGGTATACCTGCCTTTGTTAAGCTGGTTACAAAAGATGCTCACCTTGTCTTTGAAATGTTCGCGGTGTACCTCGTTGTTTGTCCAGCTGCCGCTTTTTTCTTCATAAGAACAACCGGCCGGTATAGGTATTTCCACCATGATGTAATCGGCATCTGCCTTTACTTCAACTTCTACCTGGAGTAGTACGCTTTTGCCGGCGGTGAGCTGCTCCACCTTTTTACGTTCCTGCATAAATTTACTGCTAACGCTGAACTGACGGCTGGCCGGTAATGGGGCCGGATTCCAGTGCTGTTGCCAGGCGCTGAAGTAGATGGTAGCGCCACCACTTTTGCTTACCTGTATTGATTGGCCACCGGGCAAGGTATGGTTATATGGAAACTGGGTGACCGCTTGCCCGTTTATCTGCAAGGTAGCCGGGCGTTGCTCTCCTGCCTGTAATACATCCGGCATAATGGTGGCCAGGATGCTAGCTGATTCGTAAGTATTGCGCCAGTTACCACTGCGTCTTTTTTCCAGGAACCAGTTGCGGATGCTGTGTAATACCGGTTCCTGTCCGCCTGCTGCCCTCAATATTTTATAAGCCAGCAAAGTGGTTTGTATACTGTTATTAAAGAACTGGTAGCTTTCTTCGCCCCAGTAACTGTTGCCCATCATAGTCGTCTGCCGGTGTGCCAGAATTGAATCCGTTTTAACGGCCATGCCTGTACGTTGTTTCAGGTATAACAAGCGATACTGATCGTATAAATTATTTTTCGGTGCATTCAATGTATCCAGGTAATTGGAGTAGTTTAATTTTGCACCCAGCGTATGCAGGGTTTCGAGGAGAGTGATTTTATCGGTACAAGCCGCACTGTTGAGCAGAAATACCAGGTAGTTGATCAACGGGGGTTTATCCAGGTTAACGGAAAATCCCTGTTGTTCCGCCAGCAGGAAGGCTTGTATTACATGTTGGGAGATCCAGTATTCTGTTGTGCCTTTATGCCACCATCCCCAGTTTCCATCCTTATTTCTATTTCCCTGCAGGTCGGAGATAAGCTGACGGATTTTCCGGTCTTTATCAAACGATTGCTTCAGCAACCGGCGGGCCTGCTTTTCCAGCAGCAGGCCGGTGAGTTTGGAAGCCATCTGCTCGTTGCAGAGGTATTCGTAGCGTTCCAGGTAATCCGTTTCTTCCAGTAATACCGGCAGCAGGGAGGTATTGGCATAAACGTGGATGGCGCCCGTATCGCTGGCTGCAAAGGTAAAAGCAGTGTCGCCGGGAAGCGCGGCAAAGATGCCATTGGTTTCTTTTACGCCCGCCGGCATTATTGGGATGGCCCGGTACTCACCATCGAAATAGTCGCCGCTGGCATGAATAGTATATTGGAAGGACGCGCTGTCGCCCGCCGGTATGGCGACGGGGAAGGTATCAATATAGCTGTTTTGCACCCCGATGTGATGTTGCTCCACGAGGCGGTGATTAGCGTAAAAGCTGCGACTGACCGTATTGCTATCTCTCCCGTAATTCAATATTTTACCGATAATACGGATACTATCGCCAGCGATAGCAAATGTGGGGAGAGACAGGTTAGCGCTTAAGGGTTTAAACGCTTTAATCTGTGCCTCGGCCGCACCGGTTTGCCGTTGATCAGTATATGCCAGGGCATAAGTTTTCCAGCTGGTTATATCATCCGGGAAGGTGACTTTAAAGCTAGCCTCGCCTTTTTCGTTGGTACGTAACCGTGGCTGCCAGAAGGCATCATCCCGGAAGTGGGTGCGGATGGAATTGCCAGCCGGTAATCCTTCCTCATTATTCAACGCAGCTAATGCGCCCGCTTTGCTGCTGGTGATAATAATCACGCCATTCGCTGCCCTGGCGCCATAAATTGCTGTGGCAGCGGCATCTTTCAGCACCGTCATGTTTTTGATCTGATCCGGTGGCAGGCTTTTCAGATCGCCGGCATAAGGAATGCCGTCTATAACGATCAATGGCAATCGATTACTATCGCCTGCAATGCCTCTTATATTAACACCGGCGGTATAGCCTTGAAGTGATTCTCTTACCACGGAGACAGACGCAGTGAGGTTACTTTTCTTGATAGCGCCATAACCCACCACCACTACCGATTCCAACAGGTGTTGTTCCCTGGCCTCCATTCTCACATCAAAATGCTCCTGGTTTTTTAGGGATACTTCCTCGCTGTTGTAACCGATAAAACTGAAAACGAGCATCCCTTTTTCGGTAACCGGTAACCTGAAGAAACCCTTTGCATCGGTAACGGCGCCGGTGTTGGTACCTTTCAGTTTCACTGTTACGCCTGGCAGGGGAGTATGCAGTTTTTTGTCTGTCACCACACCATATACGGTCCTGGTAAAGCTGCTGCTGGTAAGGTATTGCTGGTTGAATGCTGTATTGAAATCTACTTTTTGTTCAATAGGGGTTGGCTGGTTGGAAGGCCAGTCGAGGATCGCCTGGTGCAATGCCCGGCTCACACTATCATTAGATACTATTTTATGTCCCTCTAATCTGTAATAGGTGTCCCCGCCTTCTCTTACTTCCAGGCTATCCGCAACATAGTAGTGGTTGTTGTAATGCAGTACCAACAGACGGTAGTAACCGGGTTCCAGCCCCGTAAAACGCCGGGTAGTTGTAGGGTAGAGGGTTACGAAGGAAGGGTTATCGTAGCGGTAAAGAAAGAGCTGCCTGATTTCTTGCTCTGGTAAACAGGTGTCCGGAGTTATTTGCAGGTCATATCCGCTACCTTGATAGCGAGGGTCAGGGTAAATACGATGGTTGATGGAAGTCTTCCCTTGCTCAGTTTTCCAACTGGTGTCGATCGCCTGTGTGGTGAATACCTCGTCATAAAACGGTGGCTGAAGCCATTCTTTCACATAAAAGAAAGGGCGGTAGCGTTGAGCGGGTATTTCTTTTTCCTTGACTAACCCCTTCCGGATGCTAAAGATGTAACCTGGTTCAGGCTGGAAAGACTGGGTGAAGCCGCCTTTTACGGCATATTCTGCCTCAGACACATGCAGTGGGCCTGCCAGCACGATTTGTCCGCTATAATAATTACTCCTGAACCAGTAGATATTGTTGTCCTGGCGAATGTACGTATACTTGGTGGGGTCGTTTAGTTCAAATGGAACCAGGTATCGCCTCCAGGTAATTTGTTCTGCAGAGGTGAGGGTAGGCGGCATTTTTTCTATCCTTATCCGGGTGTTGGGTTCGTCTACCGGAATACTGACAAAGGTTTTCATACCACCAACGGCCTCAATGCTGTCTACGATGATACGTTTATCCCGGATGCGGAGTTCCAGCCGGTGTTTACCCGGACTTACCGCAAAGCTATAAGCACTGCTCTGGCCGGCCTGATCGAAATATACCGGTTGTTCATCGATGGTTACCATTACCGGCGCCTGGAGGATATTTTTTTCACGGATAAACGGCGCCAGCTGAGTAATGCCAGATGACACCGGCGCCGTGTTATAATAAATGCCGCTGGCATAAAGAAAACGGTAGTAGGTAATGCTATCCAACGCCATGTCATTTTTCCACCTTTCCCAGCTGATCAGCCGGGAAGTCAACGTCCGTCTGTTGTTGACAAGACGTTGCAGGCTGTACTTTTTCCGCAGGCTATATACCTGGCCCAGGTAGGGGGCAACAGGCATCTGGTAATCGCTGAATTTGCCGGTAATGGCGTAAGCGGTTATATCGGCATCTTTCACCGGGCGCCCTTCCATATCTTTTACGGTAACGCCTATACGGGACGTTTGGCCGGGATAAATGGCCAGCGGACTATTAATGGTTACCTGTAATTGCTTGTCGGTATAGGGTATGTAGAAATTCTCACGTTGTACCTGGTCATTCAGGATGTATTGAATACTCACCGAATAATACCGGGGGGTAATACTGGCGGCCTTCCACGACAATTGCCGGGTATAGCCCCTGTCTATCAGTTTGTTGTCGGCGAAGATGCTGTACCAGAATGATAATTTCGATGGGTTGTTGATGGAGATAAATACAGAATCGCGGGTGTGGAAATTATTTGCCGTGATCCTGGCATCGTCGCGGGCAATACTGTATTCCCTGCTTACGGTGCCGGCGGTGACCAGGTAGGAGGCGGCAAAGGGCTGGATAGGGACGCTGGTTGGCAGCATCAGTGATAACCTGCCGATGGTATCTCCTAAAGTATTAACTAACTGCAGGATAGCCGGCATTGTTTTTACCTTACCTGCACGGTTAAACGAAATGGATATACTATCGGCCGTCTGGGAAAAACTGATATCATCTGGTTCGTATAAATAATCTATGTAATTATTACTATGCTGCGATTCGTTGTTGCTGTTAAGAAATAGCGTTGCGATATTGTAGGAAAAGGTTGCAGCTGGAAAGATACTGTCTGGAAGGATTACCTTGGTTTCACCAGTCATATCCAGTGCGATTTCATGTGTCCAGAGCGTTTTGGGAATGAATACAAATGGCGCATGATATTGGCGGACCGTATTTGAGGTAACGGTAATGATTACACGTCCATCCATAACAGGCAAGCCGTTTTCGTCAGTGGCTTTCATATATAGCGACAGTGGCATGCCGGGGGTATGTTCCTTATGGTCGGTACGGGTGGTGAAATGAACGCTTTTCAGATCGTATTCTTCATATTCAAAGGTGCCCCGCATCAACACCTTTCTTTGGGCGGCGTAGGCATCATCGTCCAGGTCTGTTTCATTATCGTCGAGCGCATATTTCCGGCTGACCGGTGCTTCCAGGGTAACGAGGTATTTATCATCCAGGTCAAGATTGAGGCTGTCGTTCAGGACAAATTCGTAATCATAGCCACCAGGCCGGTACGGATTGATCACCGTTAGGATGGTATCCAGGGTGTTTCGGCAGGAGAGCCGGAGCAGTAAGGGAGTGTTTACCAGCCGTCTGTCTTTCCGGGTAATAAATGCTTTGAGACGTACCGTATCATGGGGTTTGTATTTCGGTTTGCTGAATGCCATGAAACCTTTATAGTGCGCTTCGGTGGGCGTGGTTACGTAGAAGTCGGCGTCTTCCGGGCGGGGGCGGTAGGTGCGCTGTTTGCGATGTGGGAGGAGCCTTTTCCACCAGGATGTTTTACCGGGCTGCCGGTTATTGGCCAGTTGAAATAGGTTCAGCACCTGGTTATAGCGAATGGTTACCATGCCGGCGCTGCCCGATCTGGGCAGGCGGTAGGTGTGGGTAGCTTCATCCCAGGGAATGTTATGGCCGCCCACCTGCACCTGTGCATTGGAGATGAAGAGGCCTTGGTTGTCGTGCAGTAATATAGCGAGATCGTGATCGTTGGATACCAGCTTGAAGTGCAGGTTATGTACCGGCTGAAAGGTATATTGCATTTCATTTTTATCGGCACTTACCACCAGGTAGTTACCAGGTGGCGTGGTAGCCGGAAACAGGCTGTCTTGCGGATAAGAGCTTTGCAGCGTATGTAAATATTTTTCCTGTGCCCAGGTATGCTTTTTATGCTGCCATTGAAATATTTCCATGGCTTCGTGGTCGCTGAGTTGATATACATATGCATGTGCACTGCGGGTGGTACTCCGGGTCAATGGCTGTTGGGCATGTAATAGCAAGGAATACAAACAGCATAACAGAAAAAGGCTTCTTTTCAAGGCATCAGGATTATACACGGAATTTAGTAAAAAAACGGAATGTGACCACTGGTAAGATAAAAACGGATATGTTTTGTTCCCAACAAAGCATTCGATAAATGTGTTTTCCATAAGTTCGCCTGAAACACTAGATTTGAGCAGTAAACTTTTAATTGGAATCATATGGAAACCATTGGATTTATAGGAACCGGTCATTTGGGCTACCCCATTGCAGAAAACCTGGTAAGGGCAGGATACAAAGTGAAAATTTACAATCGTACCCGTGAAAAGGCGTTGCCGCTGGAACAGCTGGGCGCGGTGCTGGTGGATACAGCGGCAGCAGCTGCTGAGAAAGGAGGTGTGGTATTGAGCCTGGTAGCGGATGATGCCGCACTGGAAGCGATATCTACAGATGCTTTGCTGGAGGTGCTGGGCCCCGGAGGTATCCACGTGTCAATGAGTACGGTGTCGCCCGATACTTCTACTGCCTTATCATTGCGTCACCAGGCGCAGGGCGTACAGTTTGTTACGGCGCCGGTATTTGCCCGTCCCGATGCAGCAGCAGCTAAGTTGGGGAATGCCGTGATTTCGGGTCCGGCAGCGGCAAAGGAGCGGATAAAACCCTTGCTGTTGGCAGGATTTGCCAAGAATATTTTTGATTTGGGAGAAGATGCAGGCAGTGCCAATGTGTTGAAGCTGATCGGCAACTTTATGATTGCCGCTTCTATTGAGCTGATGGCAGAAGCATTTGCGCTGGCGGAAAAAAATAAGGTAGATCCGAAGGTGGCTTATGAAATGCTGACCACTACTTTGTTTGCGGGTCCTGTGTTCCGCAATTATGGCGCCATGGTGATAGACCGGAAATTCACGGGCAGCCCTTCCTTTGGCGCCGCCCTGGGTTTGAAAGATATGGACCTGGTATTGCAAACGGCGCGGCGCTCGTATACGCCGATGCCAATGGCGCAATTGGTACAGTCGAGGCTTACCACCATCCTGGCAAAAGATGTGCATGATGCAGACTGGACATCGCTGGCCATGGGAGCGCTGGACGATGCCGGCCTGACGTATTAACCTTTATCCACCATAACCTGCGTTTCTTTTTTGCGGGTTGTGGTGGCCTTTTTATGTGCCACGCCCCAGTCAGACATATGTTGTAATAGCGCTTCCATACTCCATCCCAGCGGGGTTAGCTCATACTCTACGCGGGGAGGCACTTCGGGATATATAATCCGTTTTACCAGGTCGTCGTTTTCCAGCTCTCTTAACTGCAGTACCAACACCCGTTCAGAAATACCGGATATTGATTTCTTTAGTTCGTTATAGCGCATCTTACCATCGAGCAGGCGCCAAAGTATGGTAGGCTTCCACCGTCCACCGATCAGTGACAGGGTATAGGCGGTGCCGCAATCGCCTCTTAACTGTCTTTCATTGATAGCATTGGAAGAGTTTTCTTTTCGCATACAATCATTTTTCTTTCCGTCGGTAAAGATACGGAAAGCCCTGCTATAGTACAGGAAACCACTATCCTTTGGGTAAGTCTCTTTCCCGGCAACCAGAATACCACTAGGTTTGTTATATTATTAAAATTTATTTACTATGAAAATAGTTCCATTGCTGGGCCGTATACTGTTTGCCCTCATTTTTGTTATGTCCGGGCTTAACCATGTGATGGGAGCCGGCGCCGACTATGCAGCGGCGGCCGGTGTGCCCGCCGCCCGCATTATGGTACCTTTTGCCGGTTTGCTTGCTTTATTGGGGGGATTCAGCATACTGCTGGGCTACAAGGTAAAATATGGCGCCTGGCTGATTGTTATTTTCCTGGTGCCGGTAAGTATTGCCTTACATAACTTCTGGTCTGTTACCGATCCCATGCAAAAACAAATGCAGATGGCCATGTTTATGAAAAATGTGGCGATACTGGGAGGCGCCTTGTTGCTGGCCTATTTCGGGCCGGGGCCTTATAGCCTGGATAAGCCAAAAGTATAATAGAGGCACGCAAAGGAGCAAAGAAGCAAAGTTTTTTATTTTCCTTTGCTTCTTTGCTCCTTCGCGTGCCATCGCGAATGTTTGTTTTCCCCCCGCATATATAAACCTATAACCTGCATATACGCTACCGGCAGAGCCGGATCGGTTATTTTTCTTTACTTTCAGGCTTTTATAACCCGATCACCACTACGAATATGAAAAGAAGCCTGTTGTACTGTTTGTTGCTGAGTACTTTGTGGGCCTGTAACCGTCCCGCATCCAAAAAGCCATCCGACATCATTCAAATCAATGCCATCACGCGTGAGAGCGATTTGCTGGCAGATTATCCCACCCTTCATTTTATCCGGAATGGAATTAGTGGATACGAATATAATGATGAGCGATATATGCAGTTAATGGGGATGCCGGTGGCAGGGATGTCTATTGCTATAGATGAAGATAAGTTGCACCTGAAGCGCATATCCGTAGAATTATTTAAAAACAAACAGGATGCCGTTAACCTCAAAGAAAAGCTCACTGCCTTGTATGGTAAGCCCGGCGCCGATTCTACGGGAGAATTTTACGCCAGTGGAGAGAACGACCTGTTGGTCTGGAAAAATCAGCAGCAATTAATTGGCCTGTCTCTCCCTAAAAATATGAATACTGTTGCTGAAATCACCGAGGCCCCCACCTTTCAGATCTTCTTTACTCAACCCTAAGCACCTACTCATTATGAATAAATTATATATTGGCATTGTTTTGTTGTATGCCTTGTTGATGGCCAGCTGTGGCCATTCGTCGTTGACGGCCATTGAAAACATCCATCACCGGCAGCAGCTCGACTCCCTGGTGGCCACGTTGCCAAAAAAACAGGTGCGGGTAGACTCTGTACCGGTTCACATACTGGTGATGCACCTGGAAGGCGATTTTACCTACTATGGTCAGCCTGTAAAAGAAGTACAGGTGGAAATGAAAGAAGAGGTGATCGTCCGCATTTCCTTTCATACAGAGAAAGGCGCCCTGGAAGTGCTTAATGGCCTGGAGTCGGCATTCGGCACCGGGTTGAAAGAGAGTTCCGGTCCCGATCTGAGCTGGAAAACGGTAGAAAAGAACATCATTTTTAACGTTAGTGATTATAAAGGTAACCTGCTGACTCTTGGCAATAAAGAAAAGTCGTACATCACCCTGTATTTTAATCAACCGGTCAACAACAAAGTGACCAGCGCCTACGCTACGGTTCCCGGCACCAGTGCCGGCGACAACTACCGGCTGGAGGTAGATAACAGTGAGTGCGGGTACCGCGTGTATGTAAACGGTTTTTTAGCGCTTACCCACCTGAGTGCGAATACCCTGGGCGTTACAGCAGATATTAATGCCTACCTGCAGAAAGGCAGCAAACAAACGCTAACGGTAGAACTATTGCCGGGTGTTGATTTCGACGGGCATCCACGAACACGGCTGCACCAGGAGTCGGTGGTAACAGTAGCTGTACATAAATGGAGCGATCAGTCCTGCTTTTCACCGGTTATATTGCAGTTTCAGACCCCCAACGCCGATACGATGATCCAGCTGGAGCCGCATTATTACAAAGCGATCCGGGCATCGCGGTTTGCGGGGCAGCCTTCCGCCACGGTTAATCAAACCTTTACAACCACCGTACAAGCCTTTGAGCTGCCGGCTTATGCTACTGCCACCGACATCCGTAAAATACCAGATGCCAAAGAACGTGTGCTGGCGCATTACCGGAAATTACAGACAGCATACCAAAATAAAGATACCCAACAACTCGCCAGCCTGCTATTCCCGCTGGAACAAAACAAGGCCATGGCCTGGCACCTGTATAAGCCTACCGACGGACAAGCCCAATGGAAAAATATCACAGACCTGGCCCATATAACGGACACGGTTACACTGGCTGAAAATACCAGTCTGTATATTACGCCGGACGGCCGTTTTGCCAAATTGATTGTAGACGGTAGAGACGATCCGGCCTGCTATATAGAAGATGCCAACAAGGTGTATCCGCTGGATTATTATGTGAGCATCGACAAAAATAATGAACCCCATTTTGTGGTGGAGTAATCACTGATCAACGAATTTTTATGCAATATTTGAAGCGCATTAGTTGTGTAACCTTTGCGATGGTACTATTGGCCGCCTGTAAGGTGAAAACGGAACCTTCTGAAGAATTGAAGGCATTTGTAAAACAGTTTGACGGGAAAACGCTGGCAGCGGCCAAAGAAGAACTGCAGAAAGAAAGTGAAAGAATAGATCACTTTATTAAGTTCATGTCGCGCATGGGAGAAGATAAAGAGAATGGCTATACGGGAAAAGAAGATACGGTGGCTCCCTACCAGTTAAAACCGGTAGAGGCTTTTACGTCAGGGTATGCCGCCTACCTGGAGGGGTTGGGGTTAACGCAGGAAGTAAGGTATCCTAATAGTATGCTGGAAGCCAATAACGCCATGCGTGATAATGATAACTACGACCTGGAAGCGCCCGATGTTATAGCGGAGAAAATATTTTTTGCAGATGGCACCACCAAATCCGAATCGTATACGCTGGACGGCTCCACGCCTATACCATCTCCCAAAACTATCGACAGCGCACTGGCCACGGTTAGCTACAGTTATCCCGTTAAAATGACGGTGCTTAAGTTGGATAAATCCCATTCCACGGCTACTTTCAAAGGCGCTACTATTAAGATTGATGAGATGAAGGATAACCAGTTAAGGTTACTGATGGGAGATAGCGCCTACAAAAACTACCTCTATATAGAAGCATTTAACCAGGATGGCAAACCATTGGATTACATCAGCAGGAACAACAGCAGCGGGCATGATCCGGACGATATGACCAAGCTACTGAAAACCTACAATAATATCTTACAGCAACTGGTGAAGAAAATAGACAACGGACGTTTTAAAGATATCCATGCACTGCAGGAAGCCATGCTGGATGAGATGCCCGGAGGGACGCCTTTTGACGCCGGCAGGGGAGGATATACGCAAGGATATTATAAAGGCAAAGTAGCAGGAGTGAGGGTGTATATGGCAGAAACCCGCGTAGAAGTGAAAAAGAAGATGATGCTGAAAAATCTTTCTCCTAATTATGCCGGTCTCTATTTGGTAAAAGATGCGAAAAGCGATCAGTATGGCTTTATGGATGCCAGTGGTAAGTTTGTAATACCGCCTACCCATAAGGAAATGACCGCTATCAATCCCTTCTTTTTTTCCAGTTCAGACTATGATGGTTACTATTATTACCGCCTGGATACTGCTACCCGTCAACTGGTGAAGCTGGACCTCGTAGCAAAGGAATTTTCACCACAACTGGCCATGGTAATGAAGAACGAAGAAGGAGGAGGGAAAGGATTAATGGATGGCAATGGGAAATTGGTGATCCCGATGGTTTATGATGATATCATGAAAGATGGAAAGGAACCGGTATTATATGCCAATAAATCAGAGCCAGACGGTCCCCTGCAGGGCATCTGTTCTTTGTATGATTACCAGGGGCAGTTGTTGACGCCTACATCTTATTATACGAATGGCAATACCTATAGCGACGGACTATTGCTGGTATATGATAAAACCAACCATTATTATTTCCTGGACAATAAAGGAAAGAAGGTGATTGATCTGAAGGGATACCAGGATGTAGCGCCTTTTGCAGATGGTTTCGCCAAAGTAAGAAACACGCACTTTGATTTTGGCTTTATCAATACCCACGGGCAGGCTGTCATTCCCTGTATGTATGCCACTGCGCGGCCGTTTAACGAAGGCGTTACCCTGGTCACCAAAAAGGTAAATGGCGATACGGAGGTAGGATTGATCAATACAAAGAACGAGGTGGTCGTACCTTTTAGTGCAGCATCTTACGACATCGACGGCAAGGGAGCGAAGATGGTATATACCATTGGCGAAAAGAAGTATAATGCAAAGGGGGGATTAATGCCGTAATGGCGGAGAGAATTTTATTTAAATAGCTCTTCCATCGTTACTTCATGATGCACCAACGTGTTTTTATATTGGTTATCCTTTACGCCATAGGTGGTAATCATTGTTAAAAACAACGTTTTTCTTGTTCGGGTTTCCTCCCGGAAGTTAGTGAGTTTGCGTTGTAGCTCCGCTGCATATGATTTCTCGATAATAAATGCGGTATTTGAAAATTTCATTTCGCAAATGTTAATGCAGTCGTCCTGGCGATCGAGTAATAGGTCTATCTGTGCTGCTTTAGATCGCCAGGCCGATTCTTCCGTGTAAACACCGGCAATACCTAATGCTTGCTTGATTTGAGGGGCGTGTTTCAGGCAGATATTTTCAAAAGCCATACCACTCCAGCTTTTCCAGGAGGGGGAGGCCGCTCGCCTGATCCAGGTTCCAGGCCCTGTTGCCCGGGCATGCTCAATAAATTTGAGATAAAACAGGCTGTATTCATCAGACAGTTTATAGATTAGATCCTTGGCATTTTTGCCAAATGGGAGATAGGTAGCTGTAAATCCCGATTGTACAAGTTCTTCCAGCAATTTGGTGGTAGTCCCGCCACTCAGTAGTCCCGCTTCGTGTATAATCTCATTGCGTGTGAGTCCGGATGGTTTAGCGGCAAGCGCTTTTACCACAGCAATATGGCGATCTGCCATTTCAAAGAGAGAGTTATACAGGTTGGTAAATTCACCTACAAGCAGACCATCCTTTGTAAAGCACAGGCGATCGATTGCCTGGGTAGCACTTTCTCCTTTCCTGATTTCCTTTAAATAGTGGGGGATACCGCCAAGTGCCATATAAACCTGGAGTGTTTGGTAATGGTCCAGGTTTACAGAACGGCTTTTCAGATAGGCTGCTGTTTCCTGTAAGTTGAAAGGAAGGAGGCGAATTCTCCTGGTGATGCGGTTATGTAATCCTCCTTTGTTGTTTACCACCCGCTGGATCATCCAGGAAGCCGCTGAGCCACAGATAGCCACCACAAGATTTGCCTGCCTGGAACCCCAGGAATTCCAGAAATATTCAAATGCAGGAAGGAAGCCAGATTTAGCAGCACTTAGCCATGGAAATTCGTCAAAGAAGATAACCGCCTTCTTTTTTTTAAGTTGTGGAGCAAGTAGCTGAATTAATAACAAAAAGGCTTCTGTCCAGCTCTGTGGTATAGCAGGAAGAAGCGGCGTATTTAGTGTCAGGGCGATAGCGTTACGGAAATTTTCGAGTTGTTGCTTTGTCGAAGAACCATGTACGCCGGAGAATTCATATACCATTTGATCCTGGTATACTTGTCGCACCAGGAATGTTTTACCAACCCGTCTCCGCCCATATACGGCTACCAGCTCGGCTTCCGTGGAAGAAAGCGTTTCCAGCAGTATTTTTTTTTCGTGCTCCCTGCCAATTAGTTTTTCCATCGCTGCAGTTTTTAAAGTATAGTTTTGGCTGGCTATCCAAATCGATACGCAGCCAAAACATGGTAAATATACATAGTTTTGGCTGGATATCCAAATAGATACGCAGCCAAAAACTATATAAAACGCCCCCAAAGTATTGCACTTATGGAGGCGTTTTCTGAGGTTGCTACAGTACAATGGATTATTCGGCCTTCTTATCTTCTTCTTTCTTTTTACCGATATCTTCCAGCAGTTTCAGGCCAAGGAGTCCACTGATAGGGCCGTTGGCGCCATCGCCGCCGCCGATGAGTACATCCGGCATGATACGGATTTGTTGTGCGCCGATAGCTTCCATTACTTTCAGTTGGGTAAAGTTGTTGCCGCCCATGGCTTCCACGGCCAGTTTATAGGATTCGGCGCTTGACTGACCGATGGCCAGGATCTTTTCTGCTTCTGCCTTACCGGTGAGGGCAATTTTTTCAGCGTCGGCTTTGGCGATCCATTCGGTACGTTCTGCTTCTGCTTTGGCGAGCAGCCGCACTTTTTCCGCTTCACCGGCAGCAAGTAATTTCATACGATCGCTTTCGGCGTTGGCCTGCAAACGTACGCTGTTGGCGTCACCGGTGGCTTTCTTCACAGAGGCGTCGGCTGTTCTTTCAGCAATCCATACGCCCTGGTCGGCTTTTACGATTTCCTTCTGCATTTCAGCGATGGCTGTTTCTTTTTCCAGCTTTTGACGGGTTTCCTGTGCCAGGCGTTCCGTATCGTAGGTGATTTTTTGTTCCTCCGCAATTTTACGGTCGGTGAGTGTTTTCATCAGGGTTTCCGGTGGTACAATGTCCCCGATGAGGGTGTCTACGCCAAACACATTGTATTGATCCAATACATGGCCAATATGTTCTTTGGCGGCGGTTTGCCTTTCTTTACGGCTGGTCAGGAAGCTGATCACATCGGAGCCCTGGGCGGAGTTACGGAAATAGTTACCGATCGTAGGTTCAAGTACCTGGGTAACCAGATTGCTCATATTACCGAAGCGGGCTATTACTTTAGGTGCCTCGGTAGTAGGGATGTGGATGATTTGTGATACATCGAGGTTAAAGGTAAAACCGTCGCGGCTTCTTACTGTAATGGTAGAGAGGTTTTTATCCAGCTGGTGTGCTTCGCTTCTGGCGGTGGCCCAGTTAAGTACCAGGTTGGTGGTAGGTACCAGCTCTACTTTCATGATATAGGGATTAACAGGATATTTACCGGGGCCTAATGGTTCGGCCCATACGCCTTTACTGCCTTTGGCTACGATGTTGCCATGTTTGAATTCGGCGCCGCTGATATCCACTCCGTCATTACCCACGAAGGAGATGACCACGCCTACGTGCCCGATGGCGATTTCCGTCATCTTTACCATTTCAAGTTTAGCAAACCAGGGGTTGATAAAGTAGGAGCCGGCCAGTATTACCTGTTCCTGGAGACCTTTATAACCGCCTTTGTCGAGGAATGCATCCACATCCTGGAAGTTGTTGTGGTTGTCGATCGTTTTACCGGCGATGGAGCCGGTTTCGATGGCCTTACCTTCCAGGGTAGTCACAATACCTACTGCATTGTCGGGGATGGTGGACATGTCGGTGATTTCGATGTCGAACAGGAGGGTGTTGATACGATAAGAACCGGGCGTGATGATCGCCGTTTGCCGTCCTTTCCGGCCGCCGTTGCGCAGGAAGGCTTCGGCATCCTGGAAGGCGTCGCAGGCCACTTTTCGGGCCAGGATGGCGCCAGTTTCCAGTTCCCCGCCGTCTTTTGCCAGCACCAGTCCGATTTTACCGGTGGGGATGATGGTAAAGGGCTGGAAGGCAACGCTGTACTGCCAGGCCCATTTGCCGAAGTATACGCCGGGAGCTAGGGTTTGCGCCTGAAAGCCGGCTTCTCCGTTGGTGGCCAGGATACGGCCTTCGGGCAGTTCCTGTTTACCCATGAGCACAAATTTTTTGGTGACCAGGCCGATGCGGTCTTCCGGTACAATTACTACGCCAAAGCATATACGAAGAATAATCTTGTACAGTAACAGGCATAACAGGGGCAGGCCGATGAGCAATGCCCATCTGAGAATTGGATTTTCCATTGTTGTTGGGTGTTGTTAATGAATGTTGATGAGATATAGTGATGATTACCTGCACGGGCATACGGCTAACAGACGTGTCAGTTCGATAGAGAAGCCGGGCATGTTTGAATTATAAAACTGGGGGAGAAGTGTTAAAGTTAGTAGCGATGTAGGCTGTTAACATATTACTGCCGGAGCAATGATCAGATTCCATTGTGAAATGAATTACGATGTAAAAGTGATAATAATTTTTCATCTGTCAAAATATTTTACAACAGATTTCTTTCGAAAAACAGGTTCGTTTTTTTGATTTCTGGAAAAACGCCCTATATTTAGAGCCAATTTGACCTTTTTTCATCTTGCTAAAACGATTTTTCTGAGCGAATCAACCAAAATATGTTTTATATTTGTCTAGCTTAAACGATTTAGCAACCACTCTATCTTACAACTTTTATGAAGCATTCCACGGCGTTAGGAATTGATATTGGCGGCTCTCATATTACCGCAGCATTGGTAGATCTGGAAACAAGATCTATCATAGAAGGTTCGTGGAACCGCACCCGTGTTAATTCACATGGGGAAGCAGCCGATATAATCGCAGCATGGGCCACAGTGATCAATGAAGTATTCAGTCATGCTCCCGCAGGGGTAAAGCATATCGGCATTGGTATGCCAGGCCCTTTCGACTATGAGCAAGGTATCAGCCTGATGAAAGGGCAGGATAAATTTGATGCGTTGTATCAGCTTAATATAAAGCAACTGCTGGCAGCGCAGCTGGACATCCTGCCGGAACAGATACGTTTTATCAACGATGCCGGCTGCTTTTTACAGGGCGAAGTATTCAGCGGCGCCGGAAGAAACTATCAACGGGGCATTGGATTGACCCTCGGCACCGGCCTGGGTTCTGCCTGGTACCACGACGGGGTGGCTAAAGACGCCAACCGCTGGTGTACACCCTTTAAAGATGGCATAGCGGAAGACTACCTGTCGACCCGCTGGTTTGTAAAACGCTACCAGGAAATCAGTGGTGAAACAGTAGCCGACGTAAAAGCACTGGTAGCACGTATGCCAGCTGATAGCAGGATCCAGGAACTGTTCAATGAGTTTGCAGTCAACCTGGCTGTCGTACTCGCTGATTTTGTCAGAGACGAACAACCTGAAGTGATTGTCGTTGGCGGCAACATTGCCAACGCATCCGATCTTTTCTTCCCGCTCCTGAAAGCACAACTGCAACAGCAACAGATTACCATCCCTGTCGTAAAAGCTACGTTGGGCGAGGCTGCCGCATTGATTGGTGCTGCCAGCCTATGGCATGAGTTGGAGAAAGCATAAGGCAAAAAGCAGAAAGTAAAAAGCTATTGTGGAGGATCATCTTGGCGAATATTTAAAAATCGCACAGGTCATCTTCCACAATAGCTTTTTGCTTTCTGCTTTCCGCTTTTTACTCTATCTTGGGTGACGTCTAAATAGCAACTGTTTGAAAGACCGCGTAATGGAAACAGATAATGTTTTGTGGGATAATATCATACTGGGCGATCAGGAAGCCTATAGAGAATTATATGATACATCTGCGGATATGCTTTTCCGGTACGGATTACGCTACGTACAGGATACCGCGCTGATCAAGGATTGTATCCAGGATCTCTTCCTGGACCTGTACCACTACCGGCGTAATCTTTCTCCCAAAGTAAATATCCGCTTTTACCTGTTACGGTCTTTCCGGCGTAAAATTCACCTGGCGGTAAAGAAATATGCCATCGCCAACCGGCTGGAAACAGCTGACTACTTTTCCATCACCTATGAGCCGGATGTAGAGCAGCAGCGCATTGCGGCCGAGCAACAGCAGGAAATGCTGCGTATCCTTACCCGGGAGCTCAACGACCTTCCCGCCCGGCAAAAAGAGGTGTTGTTCCTTAAATTCAACTGCGAGTTATCCTACGAAGAAGTAGCCGGTATTATGAAAATCAGTGTACCTACCTGCCGCACCCTGGCCTATCGCGCTTTCCGGCAACTACGATCCAGCATGGAGAAAGTGCCGGTGCTGCCGCTCCTAATTTTATTGATGTCCTGGCTATCTCAAAAAAATAATTAAAAAAAATTGTGCTCAGGAGTCTATACCTGATCAGTAGATCACTCTTTATTGGAAAGATGTTGCATGAAGCGCGGAAAAAAGTATCCGACCCTGGAAGATATATTGGGAAATGACCGCACACCGGAAGACGCTGCCCTGCAGGCTTTGGCCGGATCGGTGGAACGGGTGATCCGGAATGCCGGGAACGAAACATGGGACCCGGCCGACAAAGCCGCGCTCTGGGAAGAGATTGCGCCGGGATTGGTGCCGCAACCGGTCCGCTACCGGTACCTGTACCTCAAAGTGGCCGCGGCCATACTGGTATTACTGGCGGTGGGACGCTGGTATTTCCTGCCCCGGCAGAACGACTTATTGCGCTTTGCCCGACAGCTGCCCCATGACCATCCCCTTACGGATACGCGCCTCCTGGTAGGGCAACACCAGGCAGTAGTGGTGAAAGGAAAGAATGCTGCCCTGGTATACGCCGGCGGAGGAACAGGTGTTACCATTAACAAAGACACGCTCAGCATTGCCGCCGCCACTTACAATACCCTCATGGTGCCCTATGGCCGCCGTGCCCGCGTGCAGCTGGAAGATGGCAGCGTGGTGCAGCTGAATGCCGGCTCCCGCCTGGTATATCCTGCCGCCTTTAAAAATGGAAAAAGAGAAGTGTACCTGGAAGGAGAGGCCTTCTTTGACATCGCGCCCAATTCACAGTCGCCATTTTTCGTATATGCGTCAGGTTTAGTCACCGAGGTGCTGGGCACCACCTTTAATATCAGTGCCTATCCCGATGATACCCGGCAAAGCCTTGTGCTGGCATCGGGGAGTGTGCGCCTGCATGTGCCCGGGCACGGCTTTTCCCGGGAGCGGTCACAGCTGCTGCAACCAGCCGATATGGCTTCTGTTGATGCCAAAGATGGCGACTTGCAGATGAGCCGGGTAAACGTAGCTTCCTATACTGCGTGGAAAGATGGCCGCCTGCTCTTTTTCAATACGCCTCTGAAAGATATCCTGAAAAAATTAACGCGATACTATAATATAGAGCTAGACCTGGCCTCCACAAAACCTGGATTGGAAACCTGTTCCGGCGACCTGGACCTGGAAGATAACCTTGATAACGTGCTAGAAGTAATCTGCGCCACCAACTCCCTGCGCTATGAGCGATATGGACAGCGCATCGTATTAACAGAGAAAGAGTAGAAAACCAAAATATGACCAAAAAAAACCGGAAGATGGTGGAACATCTTCCGGTGGCGCCGCCCTACGGGGGTAGGGTAGCGTATGTCTTTTTATTAACCAAAAAAACTAACGTGAAGTTATGAAAAAAATCTATGCGCAATGGCGTGTCCCGCCAGGCAGTACTTTTGCCACCAAACTAGTGAAAACAATGAAACTAACCGCACTCCTGTTATTCACCGCCATGATGGGAATTGCTGCCACCGGGAGGTCGCAGGACAACCATCTTACTATCCGGTTAAGCCAGGGCAGCCTGCCGCAGTTATTTAGCCAGATCCAGTCCCAAAGCACCTGGCGCATTTTCTACAAAGATGAATTGGTGAATAAAGAACAACCGATCACCCTTGAATTGCGCGATAAAAAATTAACAGAAGTACTGGACCAGGCACTGGCCAATACCGCCCTTAGCTACCGGATTGTGCGCAACCAGGTAGCCATCATTCCCCGGGAAAAAGGAAAGCGCACAGATAAAATCAACGGCATTTCCACGGAAGAAGACAGTACCTACCTTATACGTGGCCGCGTATACGATAACCACGAACCCCCACAGGCATTGCCGGGGGTAACCATCCGCGTGAAAGATAATAACAACATCGGCACCACTTCAGATGTAGACGGCTACTTCACCTTAAGGGCTAAGAAAAATGCGGTGATCGTTTTTACCCAAATGGGATACCTTCCTGAAGAGCATACGGTGATCCGCAGCCACAACGCGCTGAATATCTCCCTGAAAGAAAAAGTAGCAGCCCTGGATGAAGTTGTGGTAGTAGGACTTTCTGAGCAACAGAAAAAACATATCGCCAGCTCCATCAGCTCCGTAAACATTGCCCAGCAAACCAATGGCAAGCCTATCACTGCGTTGTCGCAGGCGCTGCAGGGTGGCGTTACCGGATTACAGGTAAGCCAGAGTTCCGGCCTGCCCGGTGGTGATGCCGCCGTTATTAAAATACGGGGCCTCAGCACCCTCAGCCCCGACCGCGCTAATCCACTCGTATTGGTGGATGGCGTACCTATGGACATGAACTATATTGACCCCGTAACCGTGGAAAGCGTGACCATATTAAAAGACGCTGCCGCCGCCGCCGTATATGGCGCCCGTGGCGCCAATGGCGTAATATTGGTGACCACCAAGCGCGGCGTAGCCGGTAGAGTGGCTGTTACCTATGATGGCTACTACGGCGTACAAACGCCCTCTACTATGCCTAAACTGGTAGAAGCGCCGGAGTATATGCGCATGTTTAATGAAGCACAGGTAAATGCCGGTAATCAACCGTTTTATTCGGATGATGATATTAAGCATACCGAAGCCGGCGATGACCCTATCAAATACCCTAATACCAACTGGCAAAAGGAAATTATTAACCCCGCAGCCGCCATCACCAGCCATTCGCTGGGTATCAGCGGCGGTAACAGCCTGGCACGTTTCGCACTTACCGCCAACTACCAGTTCCAGGATGGCATGATTCCACTGAATCATTCCAACAAGTATAATGTGCGCGCCAACACCTCTATCACCCTCAGCAAGAAGTTTTTGGTGTACATGGACATGCTGGCCATTAAGCGAAATACGTTCTATCCTAACCGCCCCAATGGTAACAGCGGTAACCGTATCCTGGAAGATATTTTCCGGGTACCACCTACTATTTTGCCCAAATACCCGGAAAAAGATGGCGCGCCTACCATGTATGGCCGTTATGTAGATATTGTAAACCCTGTGGCTTATGCGGAACATGGAGGAAAAAGTACCAATGAATACGGACAGTCCAGTATCAACCTGCAACCGAAGTGGGAAGTATTACCAGGACTGAATTTGCGGGGACAATTTAGTTTTCGCTTAAACAGCGACGTGACCCGCAATACCAGGGATAACTATTATTTCTTCGACTATTTCAGCGGACAACTGGTGCAAACCTGGGGCGTAAGCCGGTCCGCCAGCTTCGACAGAACAACGTATTACTACGCCGGCGTTACCGCAGACTACACCTACGATTTGAAAGATCATCACTTTTATGTGATGGGGGGCTACTCACAGGAAGAAAATAACAGCAGCTACTGGGAAGTAAGATCACTCTTGTCTTTTTATGGTAAGCTGAATTATTCCTATAAGGATAAATACCTGCTGGAAGGCGCGATCCGCACTGATGGCTCCTCCCGTTTTGGGCCGGGACATAAGTTTGGTACTTTCCCTTCAGTAGCACTGGGATGGAATGTACACAAGGAGAATTTTATGCAGTCGCTGCGGGCCATTAACAGCCTGAAACTGCGCGCTTCCTATGGACGACTGGGAAATGAAAATGTCGACCTGTATCAGTATCAAAGCATGATCAGTGCCAACGATGGCGTAGAGTCGGTATTTGGGAACCCTGATATAACCTGGGAAACAGTAGACATGCTAGACCTGGGCGTAGATATGAGCCTGTTTAAAGGGAAGCTCGAATTCACCTTCGACTATTACGATAAAAGAACCAATGGTATTATCCTCAACCCACCCGTATCTTATGTAGGCGGAATGGGTACCACGCCTATCAATGCCGGTAAACTGCGGAACAAAGGAATTGAGCTATCGCTCAATTACAATAGCAACATTGGAAAAAATGTCACCCTGTCGGTAAGGCCCGGCATTTCCTATAACAACAACGAATTACTGTCTTTACGTGGCGGACCCTATATCAGCGGTGGTACGATCCATAAAGAAGGGTACGCACTGGGAAGCCTATACGGATATAAGACCAACGGGTTATTACAGGCAGGCGATTTTAAAGCAGATGGTACGCCGCTGGTACCCATTATTGCCAACGAGAAACCCGGCGACATCCACTATGTAGACGTGAATGGTGACAACGTGATTGATGGAAAAGACCAGACCGTAATAGGTAATCCTACTCCTAAAGTCGATTACTTCGCCAATATCCGGCTGACGTATAAAAAATGGGAACTGGAAATGTTATTGCAGGGCGTGAGTAAAGATGATGCCATCTTAGCCGGTATGCTGGCCTATCCATTGGATATGTCGTTCGACGGTGGCGTGCCTACCCGTTATTATGCTGATAACTACTGGACGCCGCAACGTACCGATGCCCGTTTCCCAAGGTTAACAACTTCTCCCAGTATTAATAAATTAAACTCCGATTTCTGGATACAGAATGGCGCTTACGCACGCATAAAATATATACAGCTGGGCTACAACTTCAACAGTGAACGTTTAAAACGTGTAGGTATTAACGGTGCACGGATATATGTAAATGCGCAAAACCCATTTGTATTCACGTCTATGAAGCTGGTAGACCCGGAAAGCCAGGGCAACCAGTGGACATATGGTATCATGAAAATGTATACAGCAGGGGTAAGTATCCAACTTTAATGATTAAAATATTGCACGATGAAATCCAGATATAGCATTCTCTTTATAATGAGCCTGGCGTTGTTATCTTTCCCGGGCTGTAAAAAATTTTTGACGCATGACAGTCCCTCTGGCGTAACAGATGCCGTATGGTGGAAAACAGAAGGCCATGCCTACAGTGCGCTCGGATCTATTTATGCGGGTGTACCCGCAGGATCAACGGGCCGTAATGTGATGTTCTGGTCGGGCCTGAGCGATGAAGCCGTATGCCGGGGTGACTTCCGTGGTAACTATGATATCTATACGAGGGGTTTGCAAAATCCTACCTGGGATGTAGCGGAGTGGATCTGGAGAGATGATTATATAGATATCCGCCGTGCCTGTCGTTTCCTTGAAAACGTGGATAAGTGTTTCATGGACGATCAGCTGCGTACCCGTATGAAATATGAGGCCCGTGCCTTACGTGCTTACTATCATATGGAGATCATGCTTTTCTTCGGGGATATTCCTATTGTGACACAGTCGCTGACACCGGCTACCAACCACCTGAAAAGAGACCCGGTAGATAAAGTATATGCTTTTATTTTAAGCGAGCTGCAGGCCTGTGCCGAAAACCTGCCTAAGGAATACGACAGCGATGAAACCTGGCGTATTTCTGCCGGCGCCTGTAATGCGATGATCGTGCGCCTGGCATTGTTTTTCCATCACTACGATATAGCAAGGGATGCTGCTGCCAAAGTAATAGGTACAGGCGTTTACCAATTGTATCGCAGCGAAAAACCGAACGTAAACAATTATGCGGAGTTGTTTAGCTATACGGGTAAGCTGAATAAGGAAAGGATCTTTTTTACGCAGGGAGGGTGTAATAACGCCTGGACTACCTTCGCGCCTTATGGTATTGGCGGCGAAACCTATGTATCGCCTACGTCGCTGGTGGTCGACAATTTTGAAACCAAACAAGGTAAAACCCCGGCGGAGCTGGGTGCAGATTCCCTGGCCATTTACCGTAAAAATCCTAACTACAACAATAACCGTGATCCACGATTGGTGGCTTCGGTATTATACCCCGGAGAATCGTTTATAGATGCGGGTTATATCTTACAACCTTTCGATAATGCTACCAATAATACTGATAAAATAGGTGTACAGAAATCTACCGCCACCGGGTATTGGATACGGAAGTACCTGGATGCCCGCGACCGGCAGAGCAGGACGGGGTCACTCGATTTTATGATTATCCGGTATAGCGAAGTATTGTTGTCGTATGTAGAGGCGCTGATAGAGCTGGGTGATTGGAAGAACCCGGCTGTGGCACTTTACCTCAATGACATCCGTAACCGGGCAGGGATGCCGCCGGTGGATATGCAGCGGTATAACAGCCAGGAGTTGCTGCGGCAGCTGGTGCGCCGGGAACGGCAGTCCGAGCTGGCTTTTGAAGGGCAGCGTTATTTTGATATCCGTCGCTGGGGCATTGTAAAAGCGGTAATGAACGGACAGGTATTTGGTGCTACCAATCCGCAGACCGGCGTACAGGTAAAGGTACAGGACCGTGCATATACCGATCGCGATTACCTGTGGCCGATACCGGAGAAGGAGACTTTGTCTAACCCCGAAATGGTACAGAACCCGGGCTATTAATGATATGCGGATTTTTTACCGCTTATCATTTTTTCCAGGAGGAACACTTGCTTTTCACACCGTTAGATTATATCTTACCTGTCAGACAGACCAAGATCTACCTTGATAGTGAAAATATTATCATACGGTGTGAAAATACAGTGAACAGCTATAGTAACGTGATAACTTTAATACAAGCATACAGCATTCAATCAAACTGAAATATGGCGAAACAAAACAGTGACTCAAGGCGGGCATTTCTCAAAAATTCCCTGGGAGCGCTTGCTGCATTTACAATTGTACCCAGGCATGTGCTGGGGCGTGGTTACCTGGCGCCGAGCGACCAGCTGACCAAAGCTGTGATAGGCACCGGTAGCATGGGCCGCGGCCACTTTGGCTATGCGGGCACCCGTGTGGTAGCCCTTTGTGATGTAGATAGCAGTCATTTGAAACTGGCGGTAGACCAGCTGGGAGAAAAAGGAAAGGGAGTGAAAACCTTTTCTGATTACCGTGAAGTGATTACCCTGCCGGAAGTAGACATCGTGCACGTAGCCACGCCTCCGCATTGGCATGGTATCATTGCAGCGGATGCTGCCCGGGCCGGAAAAGATATCTGGTGTGAAAAACCTATGACGGCTACTATTGGAGAAGGAAAACGCCTGGTGGAAGCGGTGCAGCAGCACGGCAGGATTTTCCGCCTGAACACCTGGTTCCGCTTTGAAGACAGATTTTATGGAATGGGAACTACCGTAAAGCCTATCAAAAAACTGGTGGACAGTGGCTTACTCGGATGGCCATTGAAAGTGACCGTGAGTAAGCATACCGGCTTTGACTGGAAGTTTTACTGGATCGGTAAAACCAACCTGGAGGCCATGCCGGTGCCTAAAGAACTGAACTATGATATGTGGCTGGGCCCTGCGCCTTATCGTCCTTACAACCCGCATCGGGTACACCAGACCTTCCGTGGTTACTGGGATTATGATGGTGGTGGTTTGGGAGATATGGGGCAGCATTACCTGGATCCTATCCAATACTTCCTGGGGAAAGATGATACCAGTCCGGTGAGTGTAGAAGTAGATGCACCACAGCAACATCCTGATGCGGTAGGTACCTGGAGAAGAATTACATACACATATGCCGACGGTTGCCAGATCATCCTGGATGGCGATGGCGCCGATGAAAAGGCAGCTTATATAGAAGGCCCCAAAGGAAAGCTGTACCCGGGTTTCCGTTCAGATATACCTGACCTGGAAAAGAAACTGGCCGCCTTCCCTGATCCGGCTCCTCAGCAAATAGATTTTGTAGACGCCGTGAAAAGACGTCGCAAATTTGCCTTGAACGAGGAAAATGGTCACCGTTCCGCTACCCTGGTCAACATGGGTAAGATTGCATTACGCCTCAACCGTTCATTGAAATTTGACCCCGTGAAACAGGAATTTATCGATGATGCCGGCGCCAATGCCCTCATCTATCAGCCAATGCGCGGGCCATGGACCATCTAAAACAGCCGGAATCAGCACAAACAAGTAAACAATTATGAAAAAGATATTACACTTACTCATTGCATTACTGGTTGGCGGGAGTAGCCTGGTATCCGCACAGGGACCATCAGATCAGCGTGCTTTTCACACCAAGGTGGCCGATGTACTGGCGTTGATGCCATCACCGGGCCGGGCGCAGTTTAATGCCAATATGGAAGCGATTGCGGCCCTGGGAGAAGAAGGTCTCAGCACCATTGCCGGTATGCTGGCCGCTCCTGGAAAAGGCGATAACACGCAGCTGGAATATGCCATTTCCGGTTACTGTTACTATGTAACCCAGCCCGGAAAAGAAACTGCCCGTAAACAGGCAGCAGCAGCGCTTTGTAAGTCACTGGGCAAAGCGCAGGATCCGGAAAATAAAATGTTTCTCCTTACCCAGTTACAAACAGTAGGAGATAATGATGCCGTAAGCACTTTACAAGGCTACCTGGCCGATGAACGGCTTTGTGACCCTGCTGCACGCGCGCTGGTGAAAATCAATACACCGGATGCACAACAGGCGTTGTTGCAGGCACTGAAGAGCGCTTCCGGTGATCGTCGTATTACACTCACAGAAGCGTTGGGCGATAGCCGTTATACTGGCGCCGCCGCCGCTATTGCGCCGCTGGCCACTGATAGCGACAAACGCCTTGCGAAAGTAGCGTTGTATGCACTGGCCCAGATCGGCGCTCCGGCTTCTGCACCCATACTGGCTGCGGCTGCAGCAAAAAGCGGGTATGGATACGATATAACAGATGCTACTGCTTCTTACCTGTATTACGCCGCTTCGCTGACAGATAAATCAGCCGCAGAAAAGATTGCAGAAAATATCTTTAAACAGGCAAAAACAGATGCACAGGTACCTACCCGTACCGCCGCGTTGAAGCTACTCACCGCCATCCGTGGCGATAAAAGCCTGCCGCTGCTGCTGGCAGCTGCCAATGATAAAAACCGCGCTTACCGCGATGCTGCCCTGAAATTTGCGGGTCAGTACGGCCTGGCTGGCAATCCACTGTGGCTGAAAAAGCTTTCTGGCGCCGATAATGGGGATAAAGCTGCTGTAGTAGGTATGTTGGGAGATAATAAAGTAACCGGCGCCTTAACGGCTATCCAGTCATTGCTGGGTAGCAAAGACCAGGGCGTAAAGCTGGCCGCCATCACCGCTGCCGGTAAAATTGGCGGCAGCAGTGCATTACCAGCCCTGCTCGCTGCTATGAAAACAGGAGATGCTACTACCGTAGATGCAGTGAAAAATGTATTGTTCACTATTCCGGGCGATGAAGTAGCCGCCCAGTCCGGCGCCGCGCTTTCCACGATGCCTGCCGGTGCGCAAACCGCTTTGCTCGCAGTATTGGCTGCACGTAAGGCCGACAGCCGGGTAGGTGACGTGTTGCCGCTCACCAGCAGCAGTAATTCGGGTACTCGCAGCGCAGCCATCAGCGCGCTGAAAGACGTAGCCACCCAGGCGAACTTACCCGCGTTGTTTTCCCTGTTGAATAATGCCGGCAACGCCGAAGATATCAGTAATCTCCAGGCAGCCATCATCAACACCGGTGCAGGCAGTGCCGCGATACAGGCACAAATGAAACAAGGCAGTGCAGACCAGCAGGCACGTTACCTGCCGGTACTGGCAGGTATTGGTGAAACCAGCGCTTTGTCTACTGTATTAAACGCCTTTAATAACGGTGACGCAGCTACGAAAAAAGCAGCCGTAGCGGCATTGTCTTCCTGGAAGAATGCCGCGGCAGCACCTGCCTTATTACAGATTGCGCGTGATAATGCGGCTTACCGCGATGACGCCGTAACCGGCTACATCGCACTTACCCGTAGGTCCGGTTTTCCGGCAGATCAACGTTTGCTGATGTACCGCAACGCCATGGAGCTGGCCACCACGCCTGCTTTACAGCAGAAAGTACTGGAAGGCATAGAACAGTGCAAAACACTGCCTGCGTTACTGTTTGCCGGTAACTATCTCGACAATGCTTCATTGCAACAGGCCGCCGCTAATGCCGTGATGAATATTGCCCTGGCAGATAAGAGCTACAACGGTGCTACTGTGCGCAGCTTGCTGGAAAAAACTTCCCAGGTGCTGAAAGGACAGGATGCTGACTACCAGCGCCAGTCGATCCGCAAATACCTGGCAGAAATGCCTGCCGGCGAAGGTTTCGTTCCCCTCTTCAATGGGAAAGACCTGAGCGGCTGGAAAGGATTGGTAGAAAACCCGATTGCCCGTGGTAAAATGGACGCCAAAACTCTGGCTAAAGCTCAAGAGAAAGCAGATGATAACATGCGCAAGGGCTGGTCGGTGAAAGACGGCCTGCTTGTGTTCAACGGTCATGGCGATAACCTGTGTACCGATAAGCAATACGGGGATTTTGAAATGTTGGTAGACTGGAAGATCACCGCACAGGGCGACGCCGGTATTTACCTGCGTGGCTCTCCGCAGGTACAGATCTGGGATACTTCCCGCGTAGATGTAGGTGCCCAGGTGGGTTCCGGTGGCCTTTACAACAACCAGCAGCATGAAAGCAAGCCACTGGCACTGGCAGATAACGCGATCGGTGAATGGAATCACTTCCGTATCATCATGAAAGGCGATCGTGTAACGGTATACCTCAATGGTCAGCTGGTAACAGATAATACGATCCTGGAAAACTATTGGGACCGTGGTTTACCTATCTTCCCCGAAGAGCAGATAGAACTGCAGGCACATGGTACTTATGTAGCTTACCGCGATCTGTATATCAAAGAGCTGCCGCGACCTAAGCCATATGTGCTGAGCGATGAAGAAAAGAAAGCAGGCTACAAACTATTGTTCGATGGTACCAACATGCACGAGTGGGTGGGTAACACGAAAGACTATGTGATACAAGACGGGAACCTGGTAATCGATCCTTCTAACGGCGGTCATGGTAACCTGTATACAAAAGATGAATACAAAAATTTCTCTTTCCGTTTTGAATTCCAGCTTACGCCCGGCGCTAACAACGGTTTAGGCGTACGTGCACCACTGGAAGGCGATGCCGCCTATGTAGGCATGGAATTACAGATCCTCGACAACGAAGCAGATGTATATAAAAACCTGAACGTATACCAGTATCATGGTTCTGTTTATGGCGTTATTCCTGCTAAGCGCGGTTTCCTGAAACCGGTAGGAGAGTGGAACGTCGAAGAAGCGATTGTAGATGGCACACATATCAAGGTAATCCTGAATGGTACCGTGATCCTGGATGGTGATATTGCCGATGCCCGTAAAAACGGTACGCTGGATCATAAAGACCACCCGGGTCTGAAGAATGAAACCGGTCATATCGGTTTCCTGGGACACGGATCTACCGTGCGTTTCCGGCATATGCGAGTGAAGACACTGTAAGAAAAAGTTATCATGAGGAAAGCCGTCTCTACTCGATAGAGACGGCTTTTTCACGCTTGTACCAGTTCTATTTTTCGGCCGTCGGGGTCCTGTACAATAGCTGCGTAGCCCCATTGCGTAGCCGCAGGCATCGTCACGATGTTTCCGGCCGGCAGCCGCTGGACCAGGTTGTCAACATCATCTACCGTAAAACCTAACCTGGTAGTGGTATCTGCTGTAGCTACTCCTTTCGGTAAAGGATAAATTTCCAGTGTTACCGGCGTTCCCTGGCTGGCATAGTGAAAAGGACCTTTGCCATGTTGATGGTAATCGAATTCAAATCCAAGGTTGGTATAAAAGGCCGCCAGTGCAGCTGGTTGGTGGGTTTTTATTACGAGCAGGTGGAGGGACGGCATTTTTCAGGGAAGGTAAAATTTTTTGTGTTGACTGATACTGGATAGAGGGGGAAGATCGTCTTTTTTTATTGTAAAGCGTTCTAAATTACATGATTTGTATTATTATTGCGGTTAATTGACAGTAGCATATTTAACCCATGAAATATTAAAGCTATCTCACTTTATTTTATATTCAAAAGCATTTTTAACTTTTAATTATACCCCTGATCTATGAAATGTATTGTATCGCTGGCGCTGTCGTCCTTGTTTTGTTTGCATGTAATGGCACAGAATAAACTTGAACCTACTGGTAACGCTGGGATTGGAACTACTGCTCCTGTGGAGAAGCTGGAAATATCTTCGCCTGGATTATCTAATATCCAATTAACGCATACTTCAGATGTACTGGCTCCCGTGGGTGCTATCAAATTTAATATGGCAGGTACGGAAGTGGGAAGGTTGGAAGTAGAAAGAACGGTTGCTACCGCCAGGCAAAGTGTGATGAAATTTTCGGTAAAAGGGCCAAGCAGTATGATCGAGGCGATGAGGATGTACAACAACGGGTATATTGGCATTGGTGAAACAGCGCCTGACGCAAGGCTGACCGTATCCGGAGATCCGGGGACCCTGATAGCGAAGTTCATACAGAATAATGTCCCCACTACCGACGCGTCGTTGTCAGTAAAAAATGCCACCAGCAGTCCAGGTGTTTTTATTCCTAACCTGACAGGACGGACCAGCATGCCTGGCAGATCTTTCGGACTTTATATTACCGGTGAGGCGGAAGACGTGCTGCCGGCATCAGATGCTTCCGTGGCGGCTGTTATCGTCGATGGAAGGACTAAGACTTCCACCCGCTTAACAACAAATAATGTGCTGGCGGTTAATAGTGCCGGAGTGAACCTGATGCAGGTAAAGGGGGATGGTAGTGTAGGAATAGGGACTACTGATACCAAAGGCTATAAACTGGCGGTTAACGGCAGTGGCGTTTTTACAAGAGTAGTAGTAAAAGCCTATAACAACTGGCCTGATTTCGTTTTCGAGCGCGACTATCAACTCCCTACGTTAGGAGAAATGGAAGCCTACGTTCGTACTCATAAGCATTTGCCGGAAATTCCCTCTGCGTCGGAAGTAGCAGAGAAAGGACTCGACCTGGGAGAAATGAATCAACAGTTATTGAAGAAAGTAGAAGAACAAATGCTCTATATGATAGAGATGAATAAGCAAATAACTGCTCTCTCGCAGGAGGTGCAGGAATTGAAGAAGAAGATTGCGCAATAATTGGTTACCTTATTGAATGTCCGCCATGAAATTTATTTGTTACCTCGCATTGTTTTGCCAAATGGGCGTCCTGGGTGCTTATGCCCAGGATAACCTGGCAAAGAAACAGGATAGCCTGCTGAAGAAAGTGACCCCTATACCGGGAAAATACCTTTCCCAGGTGAAACAGAAATCTGATAAAATGGAACGCTTGGTTACCAAGCGCAGCGAAGTAGCGCTGGCCCGCTTCATGAAACAGGAAGAGAAGCTGAAACGCCGCCTGGCCCGTATCGATTCCCTGAAAGCCAACAACCTGTTTGCGCATTCCATTGATTCTTTAGGCAGTTTAAAATCGCGCGTAAAAGGCAAGCTCGGGAAATATTCCGGCGCATTGTCGCAATCGGGAGGCCCTTATCTCGATAGTCTTAGTAATTCCCTGGGCTTCCTAAAGGAATCAAAAGGCCTATTGGAGCAATCCAAAGGCATTACCGATAAGCTGAATGGCTCGTTAAAATCGGTCGATAACCTGAAAGACAAGCTGGCCCAGGCCGAGCAAATCAAAGCGTATATCCGCGAACGTAAACAATTGCTGAAGGAGCAGTTGAGCCAGTATACCGGCTTCACCAAGGATTTACAGAAGATGAATAAGGAGGCATATTACTATGCCCAACAGCTGAAAGAATATAAAGAAGTGTTTAAAGACAAGAAGAAGGCGGAGCAAAAGGCAATGGAAATGATTAAGAAACTGCCTGCCTTCAATGATTTTATGTCTAAACACTCGCAGTTGGCCAGCTTGTTCAACATCCAGGGCGCCACCGCTTCCGCCCAAAGCCTGGAAGGACTGCAAACCCGCAACCAAGTAGAACAGCTGATCCAGCAACGCCTGGGTGGCGGTCCTAGTGCCGGCGCAGCGGTAAGTCAGCAGATGGCAGAAGCCCGCAGCCGGCTCAATGAGCTCAAAAGTAAATTCCCCGACCTCGACAATGCCGCTGAAATGCCAGACTTCAAACCCAAAGAAATGAAGACCAAAAGCTTCCTGCAACGGCTGGAGTTTGGTAGCAACATCCAGTTTCAACGGAGCACCCAGTTCTTTCCGACTACCAGCGACCTCGCCGGACAGGTAGCCTACAAGTTCCATAAAAACGGTAGCGCCGGTGTAGGACTATCTTATAAACTGGGCATGGGAACAGGCTTCAACGATATTCATTTCTCCGGACAAGGAATGAGCATCCGCTCCTTTGTAGACTGGAAGCTGAAAGGGACTTTCTTTTTGAACGGCGGTTATGAGCAGAACTATCAACCCAGTTATGCGGGTGTGCCGGAAGGAGTAGGGCAGCCGTGGACGCAGAGCGGGTTGGTAGGGATCAGCAAAAAGTATAAGATTAACAGTAAGCTGAAAGGCAATATGATGGTGTTGTTTGATTTTTTATATAATTCGCATGTGCCCAGAACGGACCCGGTGAAGGTGAGGTTTGGGTATAATTTTTAGCCCCTGCCTTTGTTTTGAGTTTGGAGATTCGGAAACTATTCAACGAAGTCATCTGACATAAGTGAACAACATCAAGCTTTTGAAAGTATTTCTGAAATATTAAAAGAACATGAAAAATTGCCTGAAAACCTGGCTAAGGATGGTATTTGCCACAATGAGTATATACATCGTAGGTACAAATTTCTGCCTGGCACAATCCGATCAGCTGAACACAATTATTCCTCCATCTCCACGTTCACGAGAGTTTGAGAAATTCATCAATTACCAGGTATCGTTGTATAACGGGTTACCCCAGATTAATGTCAATTTCTACACAATAGAACTGAGTGGTGTAAAAATTCCGATAGGTATTTCCTATCATGCCTCTGGCATCAAGTATGGTCAGACAAGCGGAGACGCGGGGATTGGCTGGGCATTGGATCCTGGATTTCGAGTGTCCAGGACGGTACATGGGAGGTTGGATGAAGCTTCCAATATGCCTGATATGTATAACGTTTCCGGTGGTCTGGCGATTGGTCCTTACCTGAGCGGATTTGCAACTTCATATGACCGCGACCGGTACCTGGCGCGTTATATGGTTTTGCAACCTGGCGGTGATATACCCGCCGTGTGGGCATCTTCAAATGATTACCTGGATGGTCAATATGACCAATTCACTATAGGGTTTCCTGGTAACAGTGGAAATTTCATCATCACTAACCGACAAAACCGTACAGTTACAATGTTGGATAATTCGGCATTGCAAAAAATCAATTATTCAATTGGTGACATCGGCATATCCGAATTTAATGTAACAGATGGCAACGGTATACAATACAAATTCGGCGTTTCAGATGCAAATAACGAGGGCTACCAGGTATATGTCAATGGCGCGTATCGCAAATACAGTTCCGCCTGGTTACTGGGTAAGATCACTACGCTTTTCAACGATTCTATTAATTTTCAATATCAACCCTTTACAGAAGCGAGCGAAGGAATGCCAAGCTATAGCCGGACGATCTTGGAGGGGGCATACGGATGTGAGCCTCCATGCTATCAATCGTCAGATAATAATCAAAATGGTGCAGATCAACCAGCAACAACTAAGTATTATGATTCCAAGATATTATCGGGAATCACCACTCCAAATGAAATAGTAGCCCTTACACGGAATACCAATGGTACAGTAAATACCATCACTATTACAAACAGAAGAGGCTTACTTTTAAAGAAAGTCCTCTTTTTCTATAGCTTGTCCGGGTCTGCCAATTTCTTAGATTCTGTTCATATTGCTGGTGCGGATAATGTTGCTATTGAAAAATATCGATTTGACTATACCTCTAAAGACATTCGATTTCCGAATTATGACTGCTTTGGTTATGGAATAAATAACCCGGGGGGTGGATATAGCTATGCCAATCGATATGGAAGGTTTGACTATATACAGTATGGCAAAGATCCTTATACAATTGGTACTTCCGATGATATGTATCAAACGCCTCAAGATCCATGTAATACTCAATCATTTCCCTCTTCGTATCCTAAAAATATCACCTTTGATGGTATTTATAAAAAGGATGTATTACCGCTGGATGCTGGTATGTTAAAGCGGATAACCTACCCTACCGGAGGAACTCAGACATTCAGGTATGAGCCCAATCAATATAAAACGATTGTGAACGGCACTCCATACACAAGGGCTGGCGGAGGGTTTAGGATTGCCAGCATAACCAATGATGATAAGGTTAGAGGCACGACAATGACCAGGAGCTATAGCTATGGAGAAGGCCAGCGTTCATTTGACCCAACAGATCCACAGCTAGCTGTGAAGCAAAAGGTCGCGCTGGCCCTGATTTCGTGTCCTAATCCTATTGTGAAGGGCTTGCGCCTGGTTCAGCAGACTTCATCTCTTGATGAGGAGGTGATGGACGCGATTGGACAGGGGCAGGAGGGCTGGTATAACTATGTTACCGAAAGTGATGGTTCGGGAAAAACAGTTTACAGGTATAATATTCCGGATGCAACTGTATATTTGAATCGCTATTCAAATAATGGAACGACTCTCCCAAACCCAGCATATTGTTTACAAGCGTATAATTGCTGGAATAAACCTTATCTAATGGAGAAAAGTGTTTATGAGAACAAGCCCGTTACAGGAGATGTAATCCGGCAGAGGGAAAGCTACGAATACTATATACCCGTTCCTAATCCTGTATCCGATGAGTTTATCGGATTAAAGTTAGCAGCCTATGGACTTGCTTATAAAGTGGATGTGCAGCAATTTCCAACGCCAGCATACAACCTATATGCACCTGGTATCCAATCTGTTTTCAACTATGCGACCTATAAAATAACAAGAGGAGATGTGCTGCTTAAAAAGAGGTTAGTTACAGATTATGATACCCAGACAGGCGATAGTACCAGCACGGTTTCCGAATTTAGCTATACCTACGCGAACTTGACAGCCAGTGAGAAAATGACAAACAGTAAGGGAGAGGTATCCCTTACTAATTATAAGTATCCGCTGAATTATGCCAATATTACCGCCACTGATGGAGCTTCAGCAGGCCTTAAAAATATACAGAACCTGAACGTAGTCAATCCCGTGATTGAAAAAAGCATCTACCGGGCAAATACCGATCTGTCAAATAAGCGATTGGTGTCTTCTCTGTTCTTTACTTATAAGGCAGTTGCGCCTTTGGTGGATAAGGTCTTTAGAATAGAGTTGGCTGCTCCGGTAAGTAACTTTGCGGAATCGAGTGTTCAAAGTGGAGCGGTAATTAAAGACAGTCGCTATAATGAAGGTATCAGCTTTGATCTGTATGATGCAAAGGGAAATATCCTTCAACGCTCCAAAAGCAACGATGTCAAAGAGCTTTATTTCTGGGGTTATAGTGGTAATTATCCGGTAGCCAAAATAACCGGAAGTGACTATAATACAGCCAAACAATATGTTAGTCAGACATTGTTAGACAGCGCTGCCAATTATAGTGATGCTGTTGTACAAGCAGAGTTGGGGAAATTGCGTAACAACCTGAACGGTGCGTTGGTATCTACTTTCACCTATCGGCCACTAATAGGTATGAGCACCACAACAGATCCTTCCGGTATTTCCGCCTATTATGATTATGATGCTTATGGCAGATTGACAACTGTGCGTGATAAGGATACCAGGATTTTAAACCAGTATAGCTATAAATACCAGACGCCTATTACGCCGATATGGGGTAATAATAAAAAAATCCAGACGTTTACCCGGAATGACTGTACTGTTGGAGGCGGAACACGTGTAGATTACGTTGTGCCAGAAGGGACTTATTACTCCAGTATCAGCCAGGGAGATGCTGACCAGATGGCACAGAATGATATTAATGCCAACGGTCAGGCCTATGCGAATAAATATGGGTCCTGTGTATTTTTTAAGAATGCGGGAGTTAGCCAGTGGTTTATCCGTAGCACCTGTACGGCTGATTCTGTGGGAGGATGGATGTTATATAGTGTGGAAGCCGGCAAATATACCTCTGTCATTAGTCAAGCCGATGCTGATCAAAAAGCTACGGATGAAATCAATGCGAATGGACAGGCTTATGCAAACCAGAACGGCGGATGCCAGCCACCCGTATATGCAAAATTGCGGATAGAGAATATTTCACAAACACCAACGACAACGACTGGAGATGTTGTAGTACGGTTTTACAGTGATGGGGCTTGCACGGTGCCTGTTTCATTGACAAGTAGCGTAAATGTGAATGTCAAAATCACGAAGATGACAACGCCGGATAATACCTCTACTATTTCAAATGAAAGCTTTGCCTGCAGTGGATCCTATACGGTGCTTAAATCGGCATTCCTTGTTTCCGAGAGGGAGTCGCAAGCCCCAGGAGCTCCCGCAACTAATTATACTTTTTCGCTGCAAAGCAACTATGGGTATACTGTTCGTTAACCAAAAAGAGTAAAAACATGCAAAGAAATTTCTCTATACAAAAAGCGCTTTTTGTCATAATGCTACTTCTATTGGGTAAAGAAGTTCGCGCCCAATCCCCCAATTCGAGTCTGCAACCTACAGCGACAGCAGTTACTATACCTGCTGCGTACAACAATGCTACTGTTAACTATGTTCGTACCTGGACACCTAGCATGCCGACTACAGATACTGCCGTGGTGGCAATTAGTACCAGAACATTGGCAGAGGTAAAGCAAGTAACACAATATTTCGATGGGTTGGGTAGACCCATACAAACGGTTGCAAAGGGTATCAGCCCTGCTGGTGGAGATCTTGTTACGCCAGTTATTTATGACGCTTATGGACGAGAACAATATAAGTACCTACCTTACATACAGCAAGGAACGGGTGCAAATGATGGTAATTTCAAGAACAACCCCTTTAACAGTCAGGCTACTTTCTATAAAAACAGAACGTTGAACCCGGCATTGAGCGGTGACACGATCTATTATGGACAGATTGAGTACGAAGCTTCGCCACTGAATCGCGTGCTAAAAACGTACGCAGTAGGCAACAGCTGGGCAAAAGAAGGTGGCAATCGCCCTGTCCAGAGCCAATACCTGGTGAATACCGTAGCTGATTCTGTACGTATATGGAATGTTACAGCGGTAATCCCTACCAGTACCAGTGTGTATGCTGCCGGGACCCTGTATGAAAATGTAACAATAGATGAAGCCAGTAACCAGGTAGTAGAATACAAGGATAAAGAGGGCCGTGTTGTATTGAAGAAAGTACAGTTATCGACTACGCCGGGTACTGCACACGTAGGGTGGCTGTGTACTTATTATGTGTACGACGACCTGGGTAACCTTCGGTTTGTTATCCCTCCGCGGGCAGTGGAACTGATTAGCGGCAATTGGACCATCAGTACCGACCTGGCCGCTGAGCTTTGCTTTGCTTATCGCTATGATGGTCGTAACCGGATGATTATTAAAAAAGTCCCTGGAGCCGATTCCACCGAAATGGTGTATGATGTACGCGACCGCCTGGTATTCAGCCGCGATGGTAATTTAAAGAGTGGTGGTAACTGGTTGACGACTTTTTATGATAACCTGAACCGGCCAATAATGACGGCATTGTATCGATCTTCACAGAGCCGGGATGCTTTACAAACAAGTATGAATACAGCCGTATCCAATACTGCTTCCCTGACTTATACGTTCCCGACCTCATCAGACCTGGTGCTGGGTAATTATGATGGTAGTTCCTTATACCAGGCTACTAACAGCATTACAATGCAGGATGGATTTGATTCAGGCAATGGTGCAGATTTTTTGGCTGAAATCAATACAGGCACTAACAACGGTACCACAACGATTGCGGCAACGAATCCTCTGCCAGGTATTGTTACCAGTGCCCTGACACCATTGACCTATACATTCTATGATGATTACAGTTATACCGGCAAACTGGATTATGTAAATGGGGATATCGCCAAACCACAGGCAGGAAGCAATCCTTATGCAGAGGCTTTGCCTGCATCTGCCAGCACTGCTACCCGCGGGCTTGTTACTGGCACGAGGATACGTGTGCTTGAAACGAATCAATGGTTGACCACCAGTACCTATTACAATGATAAGGGAAGGGTGATCCAGACGGTTTCAGCTAATGCCAGTGGTGGGAAAGATGTATTGACCATGCTGTATGATTTTAGTGGCAAAGTATTAAGCACCTATCTGCGGCAAACAAATCAGCGCAGTGGTGTCACTCCACAAACCACACTACTCACGATGAACCAGTATGATGCTGCGGGGCGCCTGCTTTCCATTAAAAAGCGTCTGAATGATAATACCAGCCTGGAGAAGACCATTGAAGACAATGTCTATGACGAGCTGGGACAGCTAAAGACTAAACGACTGGGCGTTAATGGTAGCTCACAGTTGGAAACACTCAACTATGAATACAATATCCGTGGCTGGCTGAAGGGCATCAACAAGGGTTTTGTTAATACGGCTGGTAGCACCAGCAACTGGTTTGGCCAGGAGCTTTGTTATGACTATGGCTTCAGTGCTAACCAATACAATGGTAACATCGCAGGTATCAAGTGGAAGAGTGGATCAGATGGTACTCCGCGGGCCTATGGTTATAGTTATGACAGGGTTAATCGCGTTACTGTGGCCGACTTCAACCAGCAAAACACCAATGGCGCCAACTGGACACGCGACAAAGTCGATTTTTCGGTAAGTGGCCTTGGATATGATGCCAACGGTAATATCTTATCGATGACCCAGAAAGGTATGGTCGGCGTAACTGCTTCTACCGTCGACCAGCTGACATACACTTATCGCACCAACAGCAACAAGCTGATGGCTGTTGCTGATCCCAGTAGTACATCGAGTGCACGATTGGGTGATTTTATTAATGGTACTAACAGCGGTAATGACTACAAATATGATACAAGCGGTAACCTGATCCAGGACCTGAACAAGGGAATCGCTTCCATCAGTTATAACCATCTGAATCTTCCAGATACTATTATTATTACAGGCAAAGGTACTATCACGTATCTGTATGACGCCGCTGGTAGCAAACTGAGGAAGACTGTTACTGATAACACCACTACTCCTGCAAAGGTGACCACGACTGATTACCTGGGTAGCCAGGTTTATTCGAATGATACCCTGCAATTGATCAGTCATGAAGATGGTCGTATTCGCACTGTATTTAAAACCGGACAGCCGCTGACTTATGCATTTGATTACTTTGTAAAAGATCATTTGGGTAATATTCGCATGGTACTGGGAACACAGAGTGATGCCAACCAATATGCCGCTACGATGGAAAGTGCTACCGGCGCAACAGAAAATGCTTTGTTCAGCAATATTGACAATACCCGCGCGCCCAAACCAGTGGGATATCCTGTTGATGGTACTACCAACCCGAACGACTATGTAGCGAAACTAAATGCCACGAATGGGCAGAAGATAGGCCCTTCGTTGGTACTCCGTGTAATGGCGGGAGACACAATACAGCTTGGAACCAAAGCATTTTACAAGAGTACCGCAGCCAATACTTCCGCCACTACCAGCAGCGCAATGCTGAGTACACTGCTGTCCACCTTTAGCGGCGGTAGCCTGGCGGATGGGGTACACAATGCTACCGGAGCTGGTTCGCCGATAGCAACGACTTACAGCAGTGCCTTGTACGATCAGTTGAAGCAAAAGGACCCAAGCCAGAACCTGCCGGATAAACCCAAAGCTTATCTGAGCTACGTATTATTTGATGATCGCTTTAATTTGGTGGATGAGAACAGTGGCTTGAAGCAGGTACAAGGCACGCCGGACGCGCTGCAAACCCTGGCCACGGACCGGATGGTGATTAAAAAGACAGGATTTGTATATATTTACACCAGCAACGAGAGTGGGCAGGATGTGTTCTTTGATAACCTGGTAGTGGCGCATAGTACGGGTCCGGTATTGGAAGAAACGCATTATTATCCGTTTGGGTTGACGATGGCGGGGATAAGTTCTAATGCGTTGAAGGGGAGTAACTACCCTGAAAACCGTAAGAAGTTTAACGGAAATGAGTTGCAATCCAAAGAGTTCGGAGATGGAAGTGGGTTAGAATGGTATGACTTCAACGCGAGAACTTATGATCAGCAAATAGGACGGTTCATGCAAATTGATCCACTTATAGAAAGTGGAGAGCAGGAAACCCTTAGCCCTTATCATTTTGCTAAGAATGACCCTATAAAGTACAATGATCCCGACGGTAAATGTCCGAATTGTTTAGTTGGCGCTGCTATTGGAGGTCTTGTAGATGCTGGACTACAGTTGACAGAAATAGCGCTTACTGATAAAAAGTTGTCTGAGTTTAGCTTTGTTTCGGTAGCAGTTTCAGCAGGTGCCGGAGCAATAAGTTCAGGTATATCCTCAATAGCAAAAATTAAACAAGCGAGTACTATTATTAAAATAGGAGTTGAATTGGCAACTGATGCAGGAGTAAGTACAGGTAGTCAATTAATTAATAATGGAGAAGTTTCTTTAAAAAAGACCGTAATCGACGTTGCAGCTGGACAACTTATCGGAAGAGGAGTCGGAGCGTTAGTTGAAAAGAAAGCTGCGAGTTCAGTCGCCGCAAATAGGCTCAAAGAAACTATTAATAGAGAGAAGAATATTGCAAGAGGTAAGTCAAATACGGTATCTAAAGTGAAGGCTAAGGTAGCGGAAGCAGAAAAGAAATTGGATGACTACATAAGTACCAGGGCTGGAGCTACAGCAGCAACAGCTTCAGGGGCTACCTCAACAATCGTAGAGAAGATTACCGAAAAGAAGAAAAAGGAGTAAGTATGATGATTAAATTGATAAACTGGTTTAAAAATCCAAGAAATATAGTTTTTATTATTTTGATGATAGCAGTTGCTATTTATGGAGTCATTGATAATAATCTAGAAATTATTGCTGGAGTTTTTGTGGCCGTGTTTTTGGTTGGGTTGTTAGTTGGGGGGCTTATTTATTTAGCCAGAAAGCTATTTAAGTAGATAGGTTACTAATATTACAAGTGGAGGAAGACGCCGGTGATCCCAGCGTCTTCCTTTTATGAGTTCCAGGCTTTTTTAGCCTTGGTATTTTGAATGATGTTATCAATAAGGAAATACACCTTCTCTTTGGTATCCTCGTCCAACTTCTCAATGTCCTGGATACGTTGCAGCGTTTTTTTATCAATCAGCGTTATACCGCTGGCCCGGCAGCGGAAGAATAAGCTGTGCGAACACCAGCGTCAGTACCCTGATCAGCTTTTGTACTATCGCGCTTCCGTCCGGGGATAGATGATGTGGGGGACGGCAGAATATAGGCTGGGCGATAAATCTATGATCAACATGAGAATATAAATCAGCATCAGCAACACATCATCCGTCCCCGGACGGTGACCGCGTTTTATGACCGGTTAGATTTTTTTCTTTCATATGAAAAAATAAAATCCGTTATTTTTAGCGGTAGAAGTTCTTTGAGACCGGTGTTGGAAGAAACGCATTATTATCCATTTGGGCTCGCGATGGCGGGGATAAGTTCGAGTGCGTTGAAGGGTGCGAATTACCCGGAGAATCGGAAGAAGTATAATGGAATAGAGCATACGACAGATTTAGATATGAATCAGTATGATGCTTTTTACAGGAATTTGGATCCACAGATAGGGAGATGGAATCAGATAGATCCGAAGATTGACGAAATGGAGGCTTGGTCTCCATATGTCTCTAACTACAATAACCCTATCAGATATAACGACTTTTTAGGAGATGAACCAGATGACGATCCTCCTACAGGAATTAGAGGATTTTGGATTAGTACAGCTGGATTAGTTAATGGCATTAATCATATCATAACAGGAGGTCTCTATAATACACCTGCTTCTGCATTTGGATGGTCAGGCGAAGATGCGGAGCGATATGATAATATGACCACGGTCGGCTCGATTATTCCTCTTTTCTTTGGCCCCAAAGTCGCTCCTGGGACACCGCCTGCGGTGCCAGTGAATTTTGAGCCAGTACCCGTTCCAGCGCCCGTTCCTATTCCCGTTGTAGCGCCTCTTCCCGTGGTAAATGCGAAGAAGAGGCAGGATTGGGGTAAAGCGGGAGGCGCTGAACATACTTCTGGAGCCAGAGGAAGTACAAGGGGAAAACATGAGGATGCTAATGCACGTAGAGAACAAGATAGAAACGGTGCAAAAGGTATGGAAAATCCACCTAGAAGACGTCCTGCTGGACACAAAGACCCATGGCCTCCCAAACCGCCGAAGCCAGTGAAGCCTCCAAAGCCACCTGTACCAACTCCAGCTCCCACATCAACGCCAACACCTCCAGCAGAAACGCCACCGAAGCCAACTACTGAGTAAAAAATGTATTGATAGTAAAAACAAGAAATAAACAGAACATATGGCAAAAGGAAATGTTTTACTTCGAAAAGCCTTTGTTGAAATGCAAAAGGAACGCCCTGATTTACAGATTGCATTTAATCTTTTGAGGCAATCAGCAGATAAAGGGAATGCAGAAGCGCTATACGCTCTTGGCACTTGGTATCTACATGGGACATTTGTGGAAAAGAATCCATTTTTAGCGGTTGAATATTTTCTGAGTTCTATAGAAGGTAATTATAGCAATGCTTATTTTGATTTAGCTGTTTGTTATGAAAATGGAGATGGAGTGAAGAAAAGCTTTAAAAGGGCATTTGAGTGCTACTTAAATGCTGCATTACTAGGGGATGAGCAAGCTGTATATGAAGTTGGAAGATGTTACTACTATGGAATTGGTATATCGAAAAATGAAGGGGTTGCTAATATTTGGCTTAGGCAGGCTAAAGAAAAAGGGATAACAGATTAATGCAGATAATGCTCTCATATTCCACTTTTTCATTTAAGCAGAGAGGCCGCAGGCATTTGCCTGCGGCCTCTCTGCTTAATCGTGAATATGCTTTTTAGTTTTGTTATAAGTGATCGCCATATCAATGAAGTAATAAATTTTTTCTTTTTCCTCGTCAGGCAGGGCTTCAATATCTTCAATGCGTTTAAGTAATTTTTTATCCAGTACCATGCTGGTAGAGCCACCAATCAGGTAATCCACGGTAACGCCCAGTTCATCTGCAATTTTTTTAGCCATCTCGATAGAGGGCTTATAGCGTCCAATAATGGGCGCCGATGTTCCCACTCTTTTAGCCAGTTCGTCCTGGGATATTTTAAGCTGCTTACGCTGCGTAGCAATGTGTTCACCAAAAGTCATAAAAAGGTACTTTAAATACCCTGTAAAAGCAGGGGGGAACAAATTTAGTTACTTATTTATGCTAGTCAGAATAAATAAGTATTGGTAGATTAAAACCAATCCATCTGGCTGCCACCGCAACGGCCGGGGAGGAATGGCGGTGTGGGGCGGAAGACGTTTTGCACAGGCGACAGGATATAGCCGTCAGCGTTATAGCGCTGGCCCGGCGACTGGAGAATAAGCTGCACGAACAGCAGCGTCAGTCCCCTGATCAGCTTTTGACTATCGCCTTTCCATCGGGGATAAATGATGTGGGCAGCGACAGAACATAGGCTGAGCGATAAATCTATGATCAGCATGAGGATATAAATCAGCAACAGTAAGACATCATCTCCCCCCGGACGGCGACCATATTTTATGACCGGGTTTATTTTATTTCTTTCATATGGAAAAAATAAAATCCATTATTTTTAATGGTAGAAGTTCTTTGAGACCGATGTTGGAGGAGACGCTATCGCGAACCGCTCATATTATTACAGGAGATGCGACGAGAGGAAGCCATGCATGGTTTGGAAGTTCCAAAAGCTTTCTGAATGGATTGACAGGGAAAAAAAAGTATGTTCCCAATGACCTGGAGTAATGAGAAAATTATGAATGGAGTGTCGGAGGTTGTCACAAGTAATCCATGGGTGCAACAAACTGGACGTGCCGGAGCAATGGTAACAAGGAGTGGGCAACCTGTTCGATTTGTAACATACGGAACTTATGAGGGCATAAAAATTAGAGTAATTAATACTCATAGTGAAATTATTACAGCTTTTCCAATACGTTAAATATGAATAAAATAGAAAAATTGACTTTAGCTCTTATTGATGCGGCAGGGGCATTGGGATTAAGTAAAGTTGACTTGGATAATGCAACGATTCTCTCAAATAGTCATGAATATGGTCTCGCATTTGACACAATAGTCACCCAATTATATGAATATGATACTGATATTGATATTGAGTTTTATAATCTAGTGGTAGATGTTGCTCAAAAGATGAGAATTCCTGAAAATACTTATTCTTTCATAAGGGAGCTTATTCGAGATAAGAATGTCGTCCCTAAGTCAGTTAAGGATAAATTAGCAGAAATATTACATTTGCTTGAAGATGGGTTTTAATGTGAGATGATAGAGATATTCTGCGTGGGGATGAAGCATAAAGCTGATATCCCGATAATACGAACTTATGTTATAATACTGATAGGAGGATATTTTTTCCTGCTGTCTGCGCTTTCCTCAATCGGTCCTTTCTCATTTGTTTTTACCAATTAATTCAACACACCATTGTTAACTTAAACACCTAATATCTATGCGTTTTTTTATTAAACCTCTACTCTTTGCGGTAGTTTTACTGTTTAACCTATCAAGCCTCCACGCCATAACAGCCGCGCGTATAGGCGATTGGGTCCTCGTAGGAGCGACTAATGAACCAAGCTCCCCATGGGGATTGCAGTATTTTAAACTGTTACAAGTGAATGGTGATGGGCATCGTTACGCCGGCATTTACGAAGTCAGTATCCAGGGAGATGCGAATTATTTCGATCGCCAGGGCACCTACCAGATCCGGGTAGATAAATACGAAGGGACAACAGGCCGATTTGATGGACTTGAAGTAAGATGTATTTCAGGTAATCCCTCAGCGGCTACCTTTTATATTTTCAATAATGCACTGTGGCTGCGATCCAATTACCAGTGGGGCAACGTGTATTACCGTCCGGTAGCTGATTATGGCGCCCTTCCTTTAAATGCCGCTCCTTTCGGCCAAACGGTAACCGCACCGGCTGGGTTTATTGCCAGCACCGGTACTTCAGGCATCAAATGTGATTTCGACAACAATCAATTTTATTTGTTGCCGTCAACAGACGTTAAGGGAAATATGACCGTGCCAGGTAGCGTAGGCATTGGCACCAGCCCTAATTACCCGCTGCACCTGGTGTCCCGCGGTAATACAAACAAGGCAGCTGCTTACCTATGGGGCGAAAATTACGGACTCGCTATCGGAACATTATCTAATTCAGCAAGTCAATATGCGCTTGCCGTACTGGGCAATGCGAATACAGATGGAAGCGCCGCCGCTGGAGGTGCTAATCCCTTGCTGTATGTAAGAAATGATGGGAACGTTGGAATTGGTACTTCTATACCACAGGCCAAACTAGCCGTCAACGGCGACCTCTTTGCCAAGCGCATTAAGGTTACCCAAACCGGCTGGCCGGATTTTGTATTTCACGATACCTACCAACTACCATCCTTACAGGAAGTAGAACATTTCGTGAAAACTAATAAACACCTGCCTGTTATTCCCTCAGAAAGAGAGATTAGCGCTAATGGGTTGGACATAGGAGAAATGGAGAAACTGCTGCTACAGAAAGTAGAAGAGCAGATGCTCTATATCATTGAGCTAAATAAGAAGCTGGAAGCCTCTTTGGAGCGAACTCACAAGCTGGAGCAACAAATGGCTGATAAGAAATAATCACAACGGCCACCGGCGCGTTACCGGTGGCCGTTGCCATAAATCATTGTTCCGTTCCCATCTTCCCCGGATCCTGCCGGAATATCTTCGTCAGCATCTCATATAACTCCGGATGCTTCTCTGCCAGCAAATCCGGCCGCTCAAAAAAGTACTCTGATATCACCGCAAAAAACTCTGCTTCGTTAAAGGCTGCATAGGGATTAATGTCCGTATGTCCCGCGGAAATCTCTTGTATGGTCTGGTGCACCAGTTTCATCCAGGGAATGCTGTAGCTATGCTCCATCAGTTTGGTGGGCATTCCATCAATAAGGCCATCTGTTTTGTCCAGCAAGTGAACAAATTCATGGATAGCGGTATTATTTTTATCGGTTACATTGGCAAAACCTTCCCGCAGCGCAGAGCGCGAGAGAATCATCTGTCCGTTCAAGGGCCCGGTACCAACCATGCCTAAGATATTGCGGTTGTTGCCTTCGTACTGGTAGGTGGAGTCGAAGGTGTCGGGGTAGAGAATCACGTTAGTGAGATTAAAATATTCCCAGTCTTTAAATCCAAAAATGGGGATGATGGCGCTAGCGGCCACCAGCACACGGTCCAGCGGTTCTACTATAACGCCTACGCCTTCTATATGTGTTCTTCTGAGAAAGCGCTGTACCATAGCTTCAAACCGCGTTTTCTCTGCCGGCGGTAACTGTTGGTAATAGCGCACATGTTCCTGTAGCAATACCTGGTAGTCTGTCGGTACCGCGTTTTTCTTCAGCTGCCTGCGACTGTACATATTTTTAAAGTACAGGAACAGGATCAATCCTATCATTATCAATCCAAATAAAACCATCTTAACACTATTTTCTATATGCACTAAATTCTGATCCTTGTTTCCAGGCAGGGTAGCTGCTTTCATTGCTGAGATGATAGCCTACGTCAAACAGCAGGCGTACATCTGCTACCATACCGTCCATGACCCAGGTGGCCGGGTTAAATTCATCGGCAGGGGAGTGGTAACGTAAACGGTTATACGCCGACACCTGCTCTTTTCCCCAGCCCGGTTCGTGGCCTATGGCGTCGGTACCCGGACCAATATATAATCCCGGCACTCCCTTCTTGGCAAAGTTGAAGTGGTCGGAACGAAAAAACCAGCCCCCTTCAGGATTGGCTTCAGGCACAATCACCCGGCCTTGCCGGGCGGCGGCGCCACGGGCGTATTCATCCAGCATGGATTGTCCGTAGCCTATCACCGTAACATCCCGGGTGCGCCCAAAAGTATTCAGCACATCGAGATTGATATCTGCCGCGGTTTTATTCAACGCAAAGCTAGGATGGGCTACGTAATACTCGGAACCCAGCAGGCCTTGCTCTTCCCCGGTAACGGATAAGAACAATACGGAGCGCTCCGGCTTTTGCGACAACCGGGTGAAAGCAGTGGCCAGTGCCAGCAATCCCGCGGTCCCGGTAGCATTGTCTACTGCGCCGTTGTAAATAGAGTCGCCTTTAACGGGCTCGCCTATCCCAAAATGATCCCAGTGAGCGGAATATACAACGCATTCCTGCGGCCTTTTGGCGCCCGGCAATACCGCCAGCACATTATGCGAGGTCGATTTTTTAATGGTATTGTTGATGACGAGAGAGGTGTGTAAATGGAGGTCTACCGGCTTGAAACCTTTTACCCTGGCCTTTTGCATAATATCGGGCGATATGCCGGCCAGCTGAAAGATCTTTTTGGCGGCATCTAACGTAATCCATCCCTCCACCGCGGTGCGATGCTGGTTGTTATCAGCCGTTTGCAGGTGCAGCTTGGAGGTAGACCAGCCGCTGCGCACCACTTTCCAGGGATAGCTGGCGGCGGCGGTTTCATGGATGATGATCACCCCCGTGGCGCCCTGTCGCGAAGCCTCTTCAAATTTATAAGTCCAGCGGCCATAATAACTCATATTGCGGCCTTTAAACAGGCTGCTGTCGGCAAATCCCGGGTCATTGATCATTACAATCACCGTTTTGCCTTTTACATCCAGCCCTTTATAGTCGTTCCATCCATACTCGGGGGCTACAATGCCATAACCGGCAAACACCAGTTCCGAATGCGAAATGCTTACCTGCTCCTGTACGCGGCGGGTGGCAGCTACAAAATCGTCGAGGTAAGACAGCGTCACCGCGCCACCGGCGCCTTCCATCACCAGGTGGTCGGCCGGCCGGGAACTGATCGACACCATGGGCACTTCCTGGAAATAGCTGTCGCCATTGCCTGGTTGTAATCCCAGCTGCCGGAATTGGTCCGCCAGGTATTGAATGGTGCTGTCTTCTCCGCGAGTGAAAGGTTTACGCCCTTCAAAGGCGTCGGAGGCAAGTACTTTTATATGTTGCGCTAAACTGTTGGCATTGATAGCCCCGATGGCGGCTGAATCCTGCGCGCTAGCGGAAGACCCCAGCAAAGCGCCTGCCATAGCGAGAATAATCGGTCCCTTCAAAGTATTACAAGTTTTTTCCGGGCAAAATTTAGCGGAGTTCGGCAACAATTCCAAAAATGACTAGCGAACCAATACGGTAGTCCCTTTCCGGAATACCCGCTTGCCGCTTTCTTTCTCGGTATACTCCAGCATCCATACATAAGTGCCCAGGTCGGCAGGCTGCCCTTTTACGGTACCATCCCATTTATGGGTCCAGTCGGTGGTTTCAAATAAAAGATTGCCTACCCGGTTATACACGGCAAAATGAAGGTCTACGGCTTTATAGGCATTGAGTGGGTAGAGATAGTCATTCTGCCCGTCGTTATTGGGAGAGAAGGCAGAGGGTACGTCTATATAACAGCTGGATACTACGGTAATATAATGATCGGCGGTATCCAGGCAATTGGCGTCGTTTTTAACAATGAGCCGGATCAGGTATTGCTGCTCTTTTTGAGTAGGGAAATATTGCATCCGGGTGGCCTGTGGACCGGTAGTGACGGCGCCGTTGCCGTAGTACCAGGTCCATGCCTGTATTTTACCGAGACTTTTATTTTCTGGCAGCACCAGGTCCATTGGGCAATAGGGGCCAGGGCTCACATCGAAAAGTGCGGTGACTTCACTTCTGAGCAAGGTGTCTATGCTTTTGGTATCAGTGCAAATACCATTGCTCACGGTGAGTTGCAAGTGCTTCATGCCCAAAGAGGTATATGTTTTTACTACATTTTGCGTAGTGTAGGTATCGCCATCGTCAAATGACCAGGCCCATTTGTTGACGGCATGCTGACCATCATGCTGCAGATGCAGCGTGGATATGCGGCAGTCCTGCTGGATAGTATAGGTGAAGCTGGCATTAACGGTATCGGCTGTACGGAAATTGCTTACCTGGTTGATAGCGGCAGGCTGCCAGCATTCGCTCAGCAGGGTGTTGCCATCTGTACCTGCTTTGAGGGTAACCTGGTAGTTGCCTGCTTTTAAGATAGGAGCGGAGAGTTGTAGTACAATCGAATCCGCCAGGTTATTGCTGTTGCAAACGCCCGTGGCTTTTATGATCTGGATACCACTGGGGCCGGTGAGGATAAAGTCGCTGCCATCGGGCGCAATCGTGTTGCATTGCACAGGAACGGACAATCCCACTTTCACCGATTGCGGACTGCAGGCGATGGGCGCCATGGCGCCCAGTACCACGGCTGGTTGCGGCGCAATGGTAAAGGGCTGTTGCGATCCTGCCGGTGTTTCCTGCCAGCACTCGCTCAGCAGGGTATTGCCGTCTTTTCCGGCTTTCAGCACCACCTGGTAGTTGCCGTCTTTTAATATGCGGTCTTTCAGTTGTAAGGTAATTACCTTCGTCATGCCGCTGGCGTCGCAGTTGCTGCCGGCACTGGCGATTACTACCGTAGAAGGACCGGTGATCGTGAAATCACTGCCGTCGGTGGCTACGGAACTGCAGCGAACAGGATCAGCTAATACCAGTTGTAGGGCATTGGGGCCGCAGGCCGGCGGTGTTACGGGACCCAGCGCCACAAAGGACTCATGGGGAATATTAAACTTCGCGGTGCCACCGGGTGGAGTAGGTACATGGCATTCGTTTTCGATGGTGTTGCCATCGGGGCCGGTGGTCAGCGTCACGGTGTAATCTCCTTCCTGTGTAATGTGTTTGTCCAGTTGGAGCGTAATGACGGTGGTAAGTCCATCGGCGCTGCAGTTGCCGCTGGCGCCGGTGATCTTTACTGCCGAAGGGCCACTCAGTACAAAATCTTTTCCATCGGGCGATATAGAGGCACAGCGAATCGGCGCGCTAAACTGGAGTTGCAGTTGATCCGGCCCGCAGGCAGGTATCTTAATACTACCCATCGGCACAGGAGGAGAGGCCAGCACGTCAAACGTGGTCCGATCTCCTACAAGCATAGCATTGCCACAGGCATCCAACACCGTGTTGCCATCTTTCCCGATCTGCGCAACAATGTTATAAACGCCTGGTGCCAGTGGCTTATCCAGCTGCAATAAAATAGAATCGGTATCAAATCCGCTGCTACAGCCTACGCCGGTAGCGCCGGTGATTTTCGGGCCCACGGCGTTAAAGGCAAAATCGCTGCCATCGGCGGCAATACTGCCACAGTTCACTTTTTTGGTGAGCTTCAAGCCTATCGTATAGGGGCCACAGTTATACCCCGATAGCTTCAGTTCCGGAATAGTAGGATCGGTGATCACCGCGGTGCCACCACCAAACGCCAGCTGGTAACCGCTTTGCGAGCTGCCGGAAAAATGGCTGATGAGCAGCAGGTATTCGTGCCCTACCTGGAGGTTGGCCATTTTGCTGAATAACGGTTGGTTTAGCCCGCCACATACAGAGAGGGAGGTGCCGGCGGAAGAAGCACCTGTGACACCGGATTCCCCTGACCAGTTCATGGTCACGAACAAGTTGATATCGGTAAATACATCATTGGGATTGCGACCGGTGATATCAAAAACCTGCCAGTCATAATCGTCACTCAGTTGATTGGGCGTAATGGTAAATCCCAGCGTACCCGCTGTATAACAGGTAAATTTATACCAGTAGGGGTTCATGTCCATATGATTCCCATCGTCAGGGTTATTACAAACCGGGCCAGGAATGCTATTGATACCACATACCGGTACTTTATCTTGTTTGAATACTTTAGTGCCACAAACGGGGAAAGCAGAAGTGGGCGTTTGACCAATTTCCGTGCAGGCTTGTCCGCTCGCTGTTGCAGCAAGAGCGCAGAAAAGCAGACAAAAAGCAATAGTTTTCAAATACAGCATAGAGACGGATTACACAATGGGTAACGTGAGAAATTAGGACAATTTTTCCGAAGTGCCGCCGAAAATTTTTTAAAAAGAATATATGCGGATTTTTATTAAATAGGGAGTAAAGGCTGTTTTTTTAGGTTAAAATTTGCGCATAATTGATTAATTACAGTAGCATACTGTCGGGTAGCTCCTTCTATTTTTGTTGACATAAAAAAAACAGATAGGAAAATGGCACAAGTTAACTGGCAAGGCGTATTTCCCGCATTGCTCACCCCCTTCACTGCTGATGATCATATTGATTATGATATGTTCGACAAAAACCTGCAGGCTCAGGTAGATGCAGGTGTAAATGGTATTATTCTGGGCGGCTCACTGGGAGAAGCCAGTAGTTTGCAGAACGATGAAAAGTATGCGCTGGTAAAACATGCAGTCGCTTTTCTCGGTGGAAAAATACCTGTGATCATGAATATTGCAGAGCAAACCACCACAGCGGCGGTTGCTTGCGCCAAGGCAGCCGAAGAAGCCGGTGCTGCTGGTTTAATGTTGCTGCCGCCCATGCGCTATAAGGCAGATGACGCCGAAACTGTAGCGTATTTCCTGGCAGTGGCCAATAGCACGCATTTACCCATCATGATCTATAATAATCCGGTTGATTACAAGATTATGGTGACGCTCGACATGTTTGAGCAACTGGCAAAAGCGCCTAACATCCAGGCGGTAAAAGAATCTACCAGGGATACTACCAATGTAACCCGCATGATCAACCGTTTTGGCGACCGCTTCAGTATCCTCTGCGGAGTAGATACCCTGGCGCTGGAATGCCTGCTGCTCGGGGCAAATGGCTGGGTAGCAGGACTGGTGGATGCTTTCCCCCGTGAAACAGTAGCCATCTATCGTCTTGCCAAAGCCGGGCGTATCGCAGAAGCGCTGGCTATTTACCGCTGGTTTATGCCATTGCTGGAACTGGATATTGCTCCGAAACTGGTACAATACATCAAAATGGCCGCTGCCGCCGTAGGTATTGGTACCACTCATGTACGGGCGCCACGCCTGCTGACACAGGGCGCAGAAAAAGAATATGTGGAAAATGTGATTGCTACTGCTTTAGTTAAGCGCCCTGTACTGCCCGACTATTTAAAACTCCCTGCATGATTAGTGGAAAAAATATAATTGGTTTTGACACTGCCGCTGCCGGCGCCGATGTACTTCGTGCATACAGCCCCGTTAGTAATGCCACGATGCCGGAAACATTCGCGGTAGCTACCGATGCGGAAATAACGCTGGCAGTAGATAAAGCAGCCAAAGCATTTGAAACCTACCGCCTGACTTCCCCGGAAGCACGGGCGGTATTCCTGGAAGCGATTGCCACCGAAATACTGGCTATCGGCGATCCGCTCCTGGAAAGAACGGTGGCAGAATCCGGATTGCCACTGGCCCGGATCACCGGAGAGCGCATGCGCACCGTGTCGCAGCTCCGTCTCTTCGCAGCCGTGTTACGGGAAGGCTCCTGGGTAGACGCTACCATCGATGTGGCGCTGCCAGACCGCACTCCGCTACCGCGGCCGGATATACGAAAAATGCTGGTGCCGCTGGGCCCTGTACTGGTATTCCCTGCCAGCAATTTCCCACTGGCATTTTCTACTGCAGGAGGCGACACCGCCTCGGCCCTGGCCGCCGGTAACCCCGTAATCGTAAAAGCCCATGAATCGCATCCCGGCACCAACGAACTGGTAGCCCTGGCCATACAGAGGGCTGCACAGCAATGCGGTATGCCAGATGGCGTATTTTCCAGTATCAGCGGTCCCGGGGCTACGGTAGGACAGCAACTCGTAAAACATCCCGGCATTAAAGCTATCGGCTTTACCGGCTCCTTCAAAGCCGGCATGGCTATTTTTGAAGCGGCCAACAAAAGAGCAACGCCTATCCCGGTATACGCGGAAATGGGAAGTATTAATCCCGTACTGTTGCTGCCAGCCAAGCTGGAAGCGTCGGCCAGCGATGTAGCCGTTCAGTATGCCCGGTCTATCACACTGGGAACAGGTCAGTTCTGTACTAACCCCGGTCTACTCATTGCGCTGGCCGGTGCCGCTACGGAGCAATTTACGGCTACCTTACAGCAGGAGCTGAGCGTCACTGCTGCCGGCACCATGCTGACCCCGGGTATCTGTCATCATTATTACAAAAACAGGGAACTGCTGGCAGACAGGAAAGGTGTACAAACACTTTTTGCCGGTCCGGCAGAAGCGGCGCAAACCAAAGGTGCGCCTGCACTGTACCGGGTGAGCGCCCGCGATTTTATCCGCGATCCACAACTTCAGCAGGAAGTATTTGGGCCATCATCTTTATTGGTGATATGTGATAACGCAACGGAATTGCCGGCATTGCTGCAATCCTTACAGGGCCAGCTTACTGGCACGGTGATGGCCACTGCAGAAGATTTGCAGTCTTTTGCACCGGCAATTGCTATCTTGCAGGAAAAGGTAGGCAGGATCATTTTTAATAACGTGCCTACCGGCGTGGAAGTGGGCTATGCCATGCAACACGGGGGACCGTTTCCCGCTACTACCGATGTGAAAAGTACTTCGGTGGGCGCATCGGCAATCCTGCGTTTTGCCCGTCCGTTATGCTTGCAGGACTGCCCGCAGTCGCTGCTGCCCGATGCCCTGAAAGATAATAACCCTTTAGGTATCTGGCGTCGCATAGAGGGACAATTAACGAAAGATGCTGTTAGATCATAACCAGGAGAATTTATGTCAGCCAAAACATTTTTTTGTATAGATGCACACACCTGCGGCAACCCGGTAAGACTGGTTGCCGGAGGCGGGCCCTTATTGAAAGGGAACAACATGATGGAGAAACGTCTCCATTTCCTGGAAGAATTCGACTGGATCCGTAAGGGGCTGATGTTTGAACCCAGGGGCCATGACATGATGAGCGGAAGCATCCTGTATCCGCCCACCGATGCAGCCAACGATATCGGCGTATTGTATATCGAAACCAGCGGCTGTCTGCCCATGTGCGGGCATGGCACCATTGGTACGGTGACTATCGCCATCGAACAGGGACTCATTACCCCTAAAGTTCCGGGTCAGCTCCGCTTGGAAACGCCGGCAGGGCTAGTATTGGTCAGCTACGTACAGGAAGGCGCCAAAGTGAAATCCGTAAAGCTCACCAACGTAAAGTCCTTCCTGGCCGTAGAAAACCTGGAAGTATTGTGCCCTGACCTGGGTATGTTACGGGTAGATGTAGCCTACGGCGGTAACTTCTATGCCATCGTAGATCCGCAGGAAAATTTCCGGGGACTGGAAAACTACGCCGCCGATCAGCTCATTTCCTGGAGCCGGGTATTACGGCAAAGGCTAAACGAAAACTACCATTTCGTACACCCGGAAAATGAACATATCAAAGGGTTGAGCCATTTGCTGTGGACCGGCGCCACCATCAGTCCCGAAGCCACGGCCCGTAATGCGGTGTTCTACGGCGATAAAGCCATCGACCGCTCTCCCTGTGGTACGGGTACCTCCGCGAGGATGGCCCAGTGGCACGCCAAAGGAAAGTTGAAGAAAGGCGATCGCTTTATTCATGAAAGCATTATTGGTTCCCAGTTCATCGGTACTATTGAGGATGAAACCACCATGGCCGGCAAACCGGCCATTGTACCAGGTATTGAAGGCTGGGCCAAGGTAACAGGCTATAACACTATTATCCTGGACGACGATGACCCGTACGTACACGGTTTCCAGGTGATCTAATATTTTAAGCATATGAAAGCAATCGTCATCGGTGGCGGTATTATCGGCCTTTGCAGCGCTTACTATTTGCAGGAAAGTGGCTGGGAGGTAACGATATTGGATAAAGGAGATTTTAGTGATAACTGCTCCTATGGCAACATGGGAATGATCGTGCCCAGTCACTTTGTGCCGCTGGCCGCACCGGGTATTGTATCACAGGGTATCCGCTGGATGTTTAACAGCAAAAGCCCTTTTTATGTAAAACCATCTTTAAGCCAGCAGCTGATCAGCTGGGGGCTTAAGTTCATGAAAAGTGCCAACGCCAGGCATGTCATTGAGTCCGCCTTACCCTTGCGGGATATCAACCTCCTCAGCCGCTCTTTGTACAGTACCCTGGCGCAACAGGACGGGTTTAATTTCGGCCTGGAGCGTAAAGGGATTATCATGTATTATAAAACGGAAGCAGTAGCGGAAGAAGAAGCTCACCTGGCTAAGCAGGCCAACGAGATGGGGCTGGATGCCGTGGTGCTGGATAAAACGGCGCTCCAGGCACTGGAACCACAGGTACAACTGGATGTGTTGGGAGGCGTGCATTACCGCTGCGACGGGCATCTATATCCCAATGACCTGATGCAGCAGCTCATCACTTACCTGAAACAACGCGGGGTGCAGTTTTTGCCGCATAGTGAAGTCACTGCGATCAAATCTTCCGGAAAAAAAATAACCTCCGTACAAACCGGCCAGGGTACTCACACGGCCGATTTATTTGTACTGGCCACCGGCTCCTGGTCTCCCGCAGTAGCCCGGATGGCAGGGGTAAAGGTAGCCATGATGCCAGGTAAGGGATACTCCGTTACCCTGAATGCGCCCTCCGTGAATCTGAATATCCCGGCTATTCTCTGTGAAGCCCGGGTAGCGTTAACGCCCATGGGCAACCGTCTTCGATACGGTGGTACCATGGAAGTGGCGCCGGTAAACGACCAGGTAAACATGAACCGTGTGGCAGGTATCGTTGACTCCGTTCAACATTACTTTTCCAATCTCCCCATCAGTATGCCTGAAAAGAGCAGCGTATGGAGCGGTTGCAGACCCTGTTCCCCGGATGGACTGCCTTATATTGGCTATGCGCCGCAGTACAACAACCTGCTATTGGGCACCGGTCATGCTATGATGGGCTTAAGCCTGGGGCCTGCCACCGGCAAGCTGATCGCAGAATTGGCGAATAATAAGCGTCCCAGTATAGATCTTGCTGCGTTTTCACCGGCGAGATGGAGCTAAAGAGCTTAACGCAGAAAGCAAAAAGCTATTGAGGCGAATGATCTTTGCGAATATTTAAAAATCGCGTTGTTCATTCGCCTCAATAGCTTTTTGCTTTCTGCGTTAAGCTTTCCGCTTTTCCCTATATTTGAGTTATGCAAACGAACATTGGTAAAAAAGCAGCCGGCGAAAAGGCCGCCGGGTATATCAAACCCGGGATGACCGTTGGTTTGGGCACGGGCAGTACCGCCTACTACACTATTCTTCGTATAGGCGAACTCGTGAGAGACGGCCTGGATATAAAAGCAGTGGCAACGTCTGCGCAATCAGAGGAATTAGCCCGGGAGCAGGGTATTCCTTTGATAGATTTTGACCAGGTAGATAGCATCGATATAGATATCGACGGGGCCGACGAAGCAGATGCACAGCTGCAGCTGATCAAAGGGGGAGGAGGGGCGTTGCTCCGGGAAAAGATTATTGCAGCCGCATCCAAAGAGATGGTGGTCGTAATAGATGAGCAAAAACTGGTAAAGCACCTGGGAAAATTTCCGTTGCCGGTAGAAGTGGCCACTTTTGCCTGGGAACTTACTTTCCGGCAGCTGGTGGCGATAGGTGCTCACCCGGTGCTGCGGATGAAAGACAACCAGCGTTTCCTGACCGACAACGGAAACTACATATTGGATTGTCATTACCAGAAAATCCATAACGCCGCAGCATTACATGCACAGTTGAACAATGTACCCGGCGTAATGGAAAACGGCTTATTCCTGCATTACGCCACCCGCCTGATTATAGGCGCTGCAGATGGCAGTGTCAGGGAAATTACGCATCCTTATCCAGCAAAGACGTCTTTTTAGTATCGCGGGACGTAATATATACCAGCAACGAAATAGAGATACAGGCCGTCACATACCAGTAATACATCGATTCATGGCCCGCTTTTTTAAAGTATAGGGCGATGGGTTCTGCCGTGCCCCCAAAAAGCGCTACCGTCAGCGCGTAGGGGAATCCAACTCCCAGGGCGCGGATTTCGGCGGGGAACATCTCTGCCTTTACCACGGCATTAATGGAAGTATAACCGCTCACAATCACCAACGCAGCCAGGATCAGCCAGAAAGCGGTCCATTCGGAGCTGGTTTGACTGATGGCCGTCAGGATAGGCACGGTAAACAGCGTGCCCAGCAAACCAAATCCCATCAACAGCGGCTTCCGGCCGTAGATGTCTGAAATCCAGCCAAATACAGGTTGCAAACAGGCAAATATCAACATCAGGAAGAAAGTGATAGTGGTAGCCTTTTCTATGCTCAGGTGCACCGTATTCACCAGGAATTTCTGCATGTAGGTGGTATAGGTATAAAACGCCAGCGTGCCGCCCATGGTGAGCCCAACTACCGTAAGCACTGCCCTGGGATGCTCTGTAAATAAGCGTTTCAGGGAACCTTTATCCTTTTCATCCCTGATTTTTTCGAAAGAAGAAGATTCCTGCATATGCCGGCGCAGGTATAGCGCGAAAAAAGCGAGGGCGGCGCCAATTATAAAAGGGATGCGCCATCCCCATTCCTGCAGCTGTTCCGGTGTCAGAAACACCTTTTGCAGCAACATTTGCACGCCCAGGGCTATTAATTGTCCCCCGATCAGGGTCACATACTGAAAACTGGAATAAAAGCCCCGCAGCTCCAGGGTGGCTACTTCGCTCAAATAAGTGGCAGAAGTGCCATATTCGCCTCCAACACTCAGCCCCTGCAATAACCGCGCTACCAGTAACAATGCGGGCGCAGTCACCCCAACGGCGCGATAGGAAGGCGTAAATGCGATGAGCAGGGAGCCCAGCGACATCATTAGTACCGATAGTGTCATGGAAGCCTTCCGCCCGCTTTTATCGGCTATCCGGCCAAATAGCCAGCCGCCTATGGGGCGCATCAGGAAACCCACCGCAAAAATAGCCGCTGTATTCAGCAACTGGGCCGTGTAATTGCCCTTGGGAAAGAAAACAGGCGCGAAATAAAGAGAAAAAGTGGCGTAAATGTACCAGTCGTACCATTCTACCAGGTTGCCCGCCGACCCGGTTAAGATGGCTTTTATGCGCCAAGCGTCAGGATGTTTCATATATAATGCAAAAATATACTTTAATGTGGAATCTGCGCCGGCAGCCCATGTAAGAAGAGAAACTTTAAAATAAATTAGGGTTGTATTCAATAAAACACCTATCTTCGTTCCGCTTCTTAAAGATAATGTATTTCAATTCTGTTGGTAGATCACCTCTCACATTCAGCTTTTTTTTACAGTTTTTCTTCTAGTCGCCCAGGTAGCCGCCTGCTGTAAAGTAAATGGCGAGAACACGTTCACAATTAAATATTAAATATAATGCAAACAGGTGTAGTAAAATTTTTTAATGAAGCTAAAGGTTTTGGATTCATTAAAATCGAAGGTTCAGGACAAGAAATTTTTGTTCACGTATCTGGTATCAAAGAAAGCATCGGCGAAAATGACCGCGTAGTATTCGACGTGGAAGAAGGCAGAAAAGGCCCGAATGCTGTTAACGTAAGACTGGCATAATTTATTTTATAATAGTTTTTGTGGACCGTCCAGGCTTTGCCTGGACGGTTTTTTTATGCGCTTTTACTTTTTTCGTTTATACATTACCGTTAATATTTATTTGAGAAATGAATGGTCTGGTCCCCCACCGTTCATTTAACGCGCTTTTCGCCGGATTTTCTGTACATTTGCCTTTTCAATTTAAACAGAAATGCCCCAACCGGATCATACAAATACCATCTTTCACCTGGCGGCAGATTTCATAAACCATACTCACCGCCATATCTTCCTGACCGGTAAAGCCGGAACAGGGAAAACTACGTTTCTCAAGTATATTAAAGAACATACCCGCAAGAATACAGTAGTAGTGGCGCCCACAGGAGTAGCTGCCATCAACGCCGGCGGTGTTACCATGCATTCCTTCTTCCAGCTGCCTTTCGGACCATTTATCCCCGGCACGAAAAGGGGATTTGGTATGGATGAAATCAGCAGCACCGACAAACATAGCCTGTTTCGTAATATCCGTTTTACCAACGATAAGAAAGTACTGCTGCAGGAAATGGAATTGCTCATCATCGATGAGGTGAGTATGGTGCGCTGCGATATGCTGGATGCCATAGACGTAATACTCCGTCATTTTCGCAATAAGCCCCTGTTGCCTTTCGGAGGCGTACAGGTATTGTTTATCGGCGACCTGTATCAGCTCCCCCCGGTGGTACCCGATGCAGAATGGCGGCTTCTCTCGGAATACTATAACAGTACCTTTTTCTTTGCCTCCAAGGTAATTGAACAGGCGCCGCCACTTTATATAGAACTGAAGAAAATATACCGGCAAAATGAGCAGGTCTTTATTGATGTGCTCAACCGGGTACGTAATAACGAAGTACTACACGAAGACCTGCAGTTGTTGAATGAACGCTATCAGCCACATTTTACGGGAGAAGATGAAGAATATATCGTCCTCACCACCCATAACAGGAAGGCCGATGAAATCAATGCCAGGCGTCTGGCCGACATGCCGGGAAAAGTTTACCGCTTCGAAGGCAAAATAGAAGGCGATTTCAGTGATAAAGCCTTGCCCACGGAGCTATTGCTGCAACTAAAGGTAGGAGCCCAGGTAATGTTCCTGAAAAACGACCTTGCACAGCCTCGCCGCTATTACAACGGGAAAATAGCCACCGTAAAGGAAATTGACGACGAAGAAATCGTATTGGTACTGGCAGGTTCCCACGAAGAACTTAAACTGGGCAAAGAAACCTGGAGAAATATCCGTTATTCCTACAATGCGGAAGAAAATAGCATCGAGGAAGAAGAAATAGGCAGCTTCACCCAATTTCCCATCCGCCTGGCCTGGGCCATTACCATCCATAAAAGCCAGGGACTTACCTTCGAACGGGCCATTATCGACGCGGGCTATGCCTTTGCACCAGGGCAGGTATATGTGGCCCTGAGCCGCTGTACCTCACTGGATGGACTGGTACTGCATTCCCGTATCGGGCATGGTAGCATCAAAACAGACCGCCAGGTGATCGAGTTTGCCGAAAAGGAAAATGAGCCCAATGAACTGGTGGTACTGCTGGAAATGGAGCGCAAGAAATTCCAGGCTACCTCCCTGCTCCAGCTATTTGACTGGTATCGCATGCAGGCAACAGTACGCACCCATGCCGTATGGATCCAGGATAAAAAGGTGCCCGACTTTGATGCCGCTATTACCCTGAGCCGGCAGCTCTCCGTGAAAGTGGATCAGCAACAGGAAGTGGCCGCCAAATTTGTGCTGCAACTGCACCAGCTGCTCGATACCGCTGTGCAAACCGGGGAAATGGAACAGCTGCAGCAGCGGGTCAATAAAGCTATCGGGTATTTCACCCAGAGTATTTATGAAGACCTGATAGTGCCGCTACAGGCGCATATCACCGCTGTTAAAAAGGCGAAATCCAAGAAATACCTGCTGCAACTGATGGCCCTGGAAGCCGATTGCTGGAATAAACTGCGCCATGTCTGGGAAGTATCTTACGCCGACCTGGTATTTACCGACGGGTTGAAAGATTATACCCGCCTGCGCGATGCTGAGGCAGCCGCGGCTGCGGCGCCTATCACCGCTGCCAAAGAAAAGGCCGCCAAAGGCAAAGTGGAGAAAGGAAGTAGTCGCCGGGGTACGCTGGAACTCTACCTGGCGGGAAAGTCGATCGCGGATATTGCCGTTGCCCGGCAATTGGCTATCGGCACCATCGAAAGCCACCTGGCCCAATGCATCGAAGCGGGGGAAATGGAGATCGGTCGCTTCGTATCGGAAAAAACGATGCGGCTTATCCTGAAACATATCGGAGAGCTGGGCGCAACGGCCGCCGGTCCCATCAAGGAAAGGGTGGGAGATGCCGCCAGCTTCGCAGAGATCCGCGTGGTGCAGTGGTATCTCAAGAAAAAGCAGGAAGAACAAATCATGAACGGATAAGCACAAATATCGTTTGAACAGATACAGGATGGACCGGGTTGGTAACACCAATCCGGTTCTTTATTTTGTACCAGTGAAAAATAAGCCAGTAACCGGTAAAAAAGAGGTAGGATTACTATTACGTTGCCCGCTAAATTTGCAGGGTCAGCAATGATCATTTAAATTACTTTACCCGTGAAAGTAGGATTATTTATACCATGTTATATTGACCAGTTCTACCCGCAGGTAGGTATTGCCACCCTGCAGTTGTTACAGAAACTGGGATGTGAAGTGGAATTCCCACAGGGACAAACCTGTTGCGGACAACCCATGGCCAATTCAGGATATGAGCACCTGACGCACCAGTGCAATAGCCTGTTCATCAAAAACTTTGCTGACTACGATTATATTGTAGGTCCTTCCGGCAGTTGTGTGCTCCATATCAAGGATCACTTGCACGACCCGGCGGCGGAACCGCAGGCAGAGAAAATACGCCAACGTATATACGAACTCACCGAATTCCTGACCGATGTATTGAAGGTAACTTCGTTGCCGGCCAGGTTCCCTTGCAAAGTGGGATTGCACCAGAGCTGCCATGGGCAGCGTGGCCTCGGACTGGCGCAGATGAGCGAGCTGGTGGCCGCACCTTTCTCCAAACCTGAGCAGTTGCTGCGCATGGTGGAAGGAGTGGAGCTGGTACCGTTGGATAGAGCGGATGAGTGCTGCGGTTTTGGGGGTACTTTCTGCGTAGCCGAAGAAGCGGTATCCGTAAAAATGGGGAAAGATCGTGTAGCCGACCACGTTAAACACGGCGCAGAAGTCATTACCGGTACCGATGTTAGTTGTCTTATGCACATGGAAGGTATTTTACGCCGGCAGCATGCCGGCGTAAAAGTGATGCATATTGCTGAAATACTCAATCAATATACAGATGAACAGGCAAACAGCTGATCACGCCACACTGGCCGACAAGTTCAACGAGGACGAACCCCGGGTAAACTGGCATGACCAGACCCTGTGGTGGGTACGTGCCAAGCGCGATCGCATAGCATGGACTATCCCGGAATGGGAGCAGTTAAGAGATACCGCTTCCAGCATTAAGCTGAATGCGCTGGGCAATCTGCATGATTACCTGCTGCAGTTTGAACAACAGGCACAGCAGAACGGCGCTATCGTACACTGGGCGGCGGATGCGGCAGAGCATAACCGTATTGTAACGGAGATCCTCCAAAAACATGGGGTGAAGCGTATGGTGAAGAGTAAATCCATGCTTACCGAGGAATGCCACCTGAATCCGCACCTGGAAGCCAACGGTATTGAAGTGATTGATACAGACCTGGGCGAAAGGATTGTGCAGCTCGCCAAGGAACCACCCAGCCATATCGTATTGCCCTGTATTCATAAAAAGAAAGAAGAAATCGGCGAGTTGTTTCATGAACACCTGGGTACTCCCGCCGGCAATGCTGATCCGCAATTCCTGACAGCGGCCGCCCGCCTGCATCTTCGAAAAGAATTCCTCCTGGCCGATGCTGCTATTACCGGTGTGAACTTTGCCGTAGCAGAAACGGGAGAGATGGTGGTATGCACCAATGAAGGCAATGCAGATATGGGCGCACACCTGGCCAATGTACATATTGCCTGTATGGGCATAGAAAAGATAATCCCGCAGCGTAAGCACCTGGGCGTTTTCCTGCGCTTGCTGGCACGTAGCGCCACCGGGCAGCCCATTACCACCTATTCCAGCCATTTCCGGAAGCCCCGGGAAGGGCAGGAGCTGCATATTGTGCTGGTGGATAACGGCCGTTCCCGGCAACTGGGCCGGGAAGACTTCCGGAACTCGCTCAAATGTATTCGTTGTGGCGCCTGTATGAATACCTGCCCTGTATACCGGCGCAGCGGCGGCCATAGCTATCACAATGCGGTAGCGGGTCCTATAGGTGCTATCCTGGCGCCTAACCTGGATATGAAGGATTATGCCGACCTGCCTTTTGCGTCAACGCTTTGTGGGTCCTGTTCCAATGTATGTCCCGTGAAAATAGATATTCACCAGCAGTTGTATAAGTGGCGGCAGGTATTGGTAAAAGAAGGTTATACCAGTACGGCTAAAACCGCCGGCATGAAAGTAATGACAGGGGTATTATCTGCTCCTGGTGTATATAAAGCAGCCGGTAAAATGGGCCGCTGGGTAATGCGCGCTTTTCCGGGAATGGTAAACAACCGGATGAATCCCTGGTATAAACAACGGGAAATGCCAGTGCCGCCGGCACAATCATTTTCTGAATGGTATAAGAAAAATAAAAAGTCAACATGAGCAGCAGGGAAAAAATATTAGCCGCCATAAAACAACATCAGCCGGAAGCGTCCGCTCTACCTTCGCTGACCGGTTTGTCCGGTAATATGCCTGGCACATTGGAGGCTTACCGTAAAGTGCTGGAAGGATTAGGCGGTGTGCTGTTTGAAATAAAAGCCGAAAGCGAAATACCCGCTATACTGGCGCAACAGTACCCTGGTTTACAACGGGTGATTGCTGCCAGCGATATACAACGGACATGGGCCAACGAAGATCCTCATCTCCTGGAAGATGTGGATATGGCTATTGTACCTGGGCAATGGGGTGTGGCAGAAAATGGCGCCATCTGGATTACTGAGGAGGATATACATGTGCGGGTATTGCCCTTTATTTGTCAGCACCTGGCTATCGTATTACCACGTGAACGGCTATTGCCTACCATGCACGAAGCCTACGAACAGATAGGAGCCCCTCAGTCCGGTTTTGGCGTCTTTATTGCCGGACCTTCCAAAACCGCCGATATAGAGCAATCCCTGGTATTGGGTGCACATGGCGCTAAAAGCCTGGTGGTATTTGTCATCGGATAAATTACGTAGGCGCTGCACCTAAGAAGTACCATCAGATAAATTACGTATGCTCTTCCGCGTTAACAGGATATAGCACGGCCTCACCGTTTAAGCGGTGGGGCCGTGCTGTTAGTGAGGTGTCCTGATGGATGTATAATATAAATATTTTAGTAAATTTTTAAAGACAGCGTTATTTGTTTAAATAGTTCATTAACTTTAGATCATAAAAATAAATAAATTGTCAAAGTTGGTATGGTGTTTGTTTCTTGTGCGTGCATTGTAAGTAGTCATTGACGCAGATTTTTTTGACCATATCGTATAGCCATATTTTTAGTAACTGCGTTAACCAGAAAATTGAAAGACCATGTATCATCACTTTGCAAACACTTTAGAGCAATCACCGAGAAGCAAATTATCAAAAAAGCAGCAGCTGTTGCTCCGCCACCAGAACAACAAGCCGGGTGAAATTTCTGTAGTTATAGGTCATATGAATAGCAGATGTTGCTGATCTGATCTGTATTCGTGTATACGTCAGGGTTATTTTCTGTATTGTGCGTACAGGAAGTGTTTGAACGAATAATCCTTCCGTTACGGTGTTGTCATAATCGCTTGTCAAAGCCGGTTCGGATTCCTTATGCACTGTCGTTTTATCAAAAGATAGAGGTGTTGAAAATTTTTTTTCACACTTTACCTTTTGATAACAGAAGTTATCAAATTTAGTAGTTACTTTGTGATAACTTTGAAAACCGATAGTTTGTAATTATTTATTTTCGTTCTGACATTAACTGAAAGCGCCCTTATGAAAACCTTGAAAAACCTGCGCGAATGTAGTTAGTCAGCCGAGCATATTTATATTTAATAACCATATCTTATTATTGAACCTATGGTGCGTAGTTCATCGTGGATTACCCCCTCATGGCTAATTCTTTTGTTAGACCTCGGGTGTTCCGTTATCGCAATTAATATCGCATTCCTCCTCCGGCTTAACTTTGATCTTGAGGCCTTAATGGCATATGCAACGGTGAAAACCGCCGCGATTGTGTTAGGTGTAAACCTGTGCTTGTCGCTCTTGTTACGGACTTATCGCGGTATTGTAAGATATACCAGCCTGGCGGATATTGGCCGTATTGCCGGATTGAATATTACCAGTTGCCTGATATTGTTTACGATAGGTTACAGCCGCTTACCGGATATGGAAATGAATATCTTTCCGATATCCGTGATCCTGATTAATTTCTTTGTTAGCTCCTTCCTGTTATTGTCTTACCGGTTACTGGCGAAATGGATATTCCGGTATTATAAAAAAACTCCGCGGCGCAACCGTACCCGCGCAGCTATTTACTATACAGGGCATTCCAGCATGATGCTGCGTAAAGCTATCAGCGATGACCCGGCTGCCGATATGCAGATCACCGCATTCCTGGCAGCTACCAACTCACATGCAGGCAAATCCATAGAAGGACTTCCTGTATATGCCTCCCGGAAAGGGCAACTGTTTAAAATGGTAAAGGAAGGAAACATCTCCTTACTGCTTATTCCTAACGATCACCTGGACCCAGCTCACCTGAACGACCTGGTAGAAGAGTGCATGGCATTAAACATCCGGGTGCAAAAAATTATTCCCGTGAGCCAGTGGACTGAAGGCACCAGCAACAGCATCGAGCTGAAAGACATCAATATTGAAGACCTGCTCGAAAGGTCTGTGATCAATATCAAGAATGAACAGCTTAATAAAGATCTGAAAGGGAAGAGCATATTGGTAACCGGCGCCGCAGGATCTATCGGCAGCGAAATAGTAAGACAACTACTGAATTATAAACCATCTGTCATAGTCCTCTGCGATAAAGCCGAATCGCCCCTGCATGAGCTGGAGCTGGAAATTGCGGAGAAATCGGGAGGCATCCAGGTAATTCCTTATATCGGTAATGTATGCGACCGGGTCAGGATGCAGCAATTGTTTGATATCTATGCACCTGCCGTAGTGTACCATGCCGCTGCTTACAAGCATGTACCGATGATGGAGAAAAATCCATCTATCGCCGTGATGAATAATGTATTGGGCACGAAGATAGTGGCAGAGTTATCGGTTGACTATGGTGTAGAAAAATTTGTGATGGTATCCACCGACAAGGCGGTAAACCCTACCAACGTGATGGGGGCCTCCAAACGTATTGCAGAAATCTTCACGCAATCTTTCAATAACTGTCTCAGCGAAAAATACCAGAAGATGGGCCCCATTTTTGGCGCACCACCTACCCGTTTTATCACCACCCGCTTCGGAAACGTATTGGGCTCAAATGGTTCAGTGATTCCCCGGTTTAAACAACAACTGGAAAAAGGCGGTCCGTTAACCGTTACGCATCCGGAAATCACCCGCTATTTTATGACCATTCCTGAAGCTTGCCAGCTGGTGCTGGAAGCAGGTTCTATGGGACAGGGCGGAGAGATATTCGTTTTCGACATGGGCCAGCCGATGAAGATTGCAGAGCTGGCGCGTAAAATGATCCGGATGACCGGTAAAGAACCCGGAAGAGATGTCCAGATCATCTATACCGGCCTGCGCCCGGGAGAGAAGCTCTATGAAGAATTGCTGAATAATGCAGAAAATACGTTGCCTACTTATCACGAAAAAATCATGATCGCCAAAGTAAGAGCATCCGATTTTACAGAAGTGAACGAGCAGGTGAATCAACTTATAGAATCCGCCAGGAAGCATTATCTCACGCCAACAGTGGCCAGGATGAAGCAATTGGTACCAGAGTTCATCAGTAAAAACTCTGCCTACGAAGAACTTGATAAGGGAAAAATGATTATCTAATCACGCCCCCTTATTCATTACTAAACCAGCAACTAGAGTATTTATAATATGTGTGAGCGATCTATCAGAGATTTCAAAGGAATTATTGTTTTATTATCAGGAGTTATCACGTTATTGGTCAGCTCCTGTTCGGCGCCTAAAAATATAACTTATTTCAAGGATGTACCGGATACCGTCAGGCAACATGAAATACAACAGGCGGCCTATTCAACGCCTTTGATCCAGGTGGATGACATCTTACAGGTGACTGTCCAGACATTGGATCCTACCGCTACAGCGATGCTGAATCAATCCAGCGGCTCCGTACCGGTAGGTGGGAATAACACCGCTGCAGCCCCCGCTGCGGTAAGTGGTTACCTGGTAGATAAAGACGGGTATATCGTATTGCCTCTGATAGGTAAAATAATGGTACAGGGTAAAACCACCGACAGCGTAAGAGAAAATATCAAAGCTGTAGCCGCTACCTATTATAAAGACCCGGTAGTGAACGTACGCTTTGCCAATTTTAAAATAACGGTATTGGGAGAGGTAAACAGGCCATCTACCTATGTGATGCCCAATGAGAAGGTAACCTTACTGGATGCACTGGGCGCCGCAGGCGATCTGACCATCTACGGAAAAAGGGAAAACGTGCTGCTGATCAGGGATAACAACGGCAAAAAGGAATTTATCAGGATGAACCTGAACCAGAGCAATATCTTTTCCTCTCCTTACTTTTTCCTGAGACAGGGAGATGTGATATATGTGGAGCCTAATAAGGCCAAAGTATCCAGCACAGACCTGGCGCAGGTAAAACGCATTTCTATCATGGCATCTGTTCTATCACTGTTGATCGTAGTGGTGTCGAGAGTCAAATTTTAAATCTTTAAATGGAAAACATGCCAGAGCACATTTTTAAAAATCAGGGCGCCCATTTAAATGGGCACGAGGCCAGGGAGCCGGAGAAAGACAATGGTATCAATCCCCGTTATATACTCGATACCCTCATGCGGCATTGGTACCTGTTTGTCATCTTTGTGATCATGGGAGTGGGCGGTGCATGGCTTTATCTCCGCTATGCTACACCAGGCTATAAGATCAGCGCCAAAGTATTGGTGAAAGATGACCAGAAAGGGGGCGATATCCCCGGCCAGGAAATACTCCAGCAGCTGGAAGTGTTTTCCAATAAGAGCAGTGTCGACAATGAAGTAGAGATATTGTCATCACGTACACTCATGCAGAAAGTGGTCAACAATCTGCAACTAAATACTTCTTACTTTGTAGAAGGAAGGGTAAAGGAAACCGAGCAATATGGTAACCTCCCTTTTGCACTGCAATGGCTTTCCCTCAAAGATACCATTATGAAAACCTCCTATGTGGTATCGCCAATAGGAAAAGACAAGTTTGAACTGTCGGGCGAAAAAGGCACCCGTACTGCTTCCTGGAATGATACCCTTCATCTCCACGAGGGCGTCGCCAAATTTGTGCTCACCGGGATACCCTTTACCAGGCCCGCATATACTGTGAAAGTAGCGTCTGTAGATGAAACAACGGCGAATTACCAGGCCCAGCTGGATGTACGTATTCCGAATAAACAGGTAAGCACCATCGACCTCACCCTCAATGCAAGAGTCCCTGAAAAAGGAGAGAAAGTGCTGAATGAATTGCTGACAAGCTACCTGAAAGCAAGTGTGGAAGATAAAAACCGTATTGCAGACAGTACCATCGCCTTTATCGATAACCGACTGGTAATCGTGACCCAGGAGTTGTCGGGCGTGGAAAAAAACATTCAACAATTTAAACAGGCCAATGAACTGGCCGATATCGAAGCCCAGTCAAAATTACTGGTACAGGGTACCGGCGATGCCCGCAAACAATTGCTGGATCAACAGGTACAGCTGAACGTCGTAGAATCGCTGGAGCAATATATGCACGATACGGAAAACAGTAAAAGGGTAGTACCTTCTTCCCTGATTGTGCAGGACCCCACCTTCGTAGGGCTCGTACAGCGGTACAATACCCTGCAGCTGGACAGGGAACGGCAACTGATGTCCAGCACGCCTACCAACCCGGTAATCGTGACAATGGATCAGCAGCTGGCCGGTCTCCGGGCAGATATGCTGAGCAACCTGGCTTCCCTGAAGAAAGGAATAGAAGTAGGCATTGCTGAGCAACAAAAGAATGCCGGCGCCCTCGATCAAAAGATCCGGCAAGTGCCGGCGAAGGAAAGAATATTCCTGGATATCTCCCGCCAACAATCTATCAAACAGGAACTGTACCTCTTTCTCCTGAAAAAAAGAGAGGAGTCAGCGATCTCCAAAACGTCTAACCTCGCCATCGCCCGCATTATTGACGATGCCAAAAGCGATGCCCTACCTTATAAGCCCAAACGCTTACTCATGTTCCTGGTAGGGGTAGTGCTTGGCTTAACGCTGCCTGCTGTCTACCTCTATATGAAAGAACTGCTGAGCAGAAGGGTGAAGAATAAACAGGATGTAACAGGCAACACCCCGGTTCCGGTGCTGGCAGAAATTGGTCACAGTGCCAGCAATCTGATCATCACCAAAACGGATTCCCGCACGCCGGTGGCAGAACAATTCCGCGCATTAAGGACCAACCTCCAGTTTGTGCTGTCCGACATCAGTAATAAATCGGTGATCGTTACTTCCAGTATGGGAGGCGAGGGAAAATCTTTCGTATCTACCAACCTGGCGGCCGTGCTGGCCCTTTCCGGGAAAAAGGTGGTGCTGATGGAAATGGATTTACGCAAGCCCCGGATTGCAGAACGACTGGGATTGCCGAATCATGAAGGTTTTAGTACCTACGCCATCGGCAAAACTTCAATCGATGCCTTGATCAAGCCATCGGGTATTCATGATAACTGTTGGATCATCAGTTCCGGACCTATTCCGCCCAATCCTACGGAATTGTTCCTGCAGGCAAGAACGGAAGAGTTGTTTAAAGAACTGAATGAACGTTTCGATTATATCGTCATCGACTCTGCACCGATAGGATTGGTAACTGATGCACAGATCCTGGGCCGTTATGCAGATGCTACATTGTACCTGGTACGTCATGGCTTTACTTTCAAGCAACAGCTGCAGATCTCCAAAGATCTGTACCTGCAGCGTAAGCTGCCAAGGATCAATATCGTGATCAACGATGTGAAAAATAATAGTGCCTACGGATATGGTTATGGGTATGGCTACGGCTACGGATATGGGGAAGACAACCAACGTAAGGGTCTCCTCGGAAAACGGAAAAAGAGGGCGGTGCTGGATGGAAAGTAAATAAAACAGTATCACAAGACCTAAAAAAATAAAAGAGGAATAAATATTTTATGGTGAAGATTAACAACAGCGTTGAGAATATCCACCTGGCCGTTATAGGCCTTGGCTATGTTGGTTTGCCGTTAGCGATAGAATTTGGCAAAAAATACGATGTATTGGGATTTGATATCAACAAGGAAAGGGTACAGGAATTGGCGGCCAGCATTGACCGTACCAGGGAAGCTAACGTGGAAGACCTGAATGCGGTGATAGCACTCAAGGCCGATAAGAAATCTGACATCGGCCTCGCTTTTTCTTCCAATACTGCTGAGCTAAAAAAATATAACACTTTTATCGTTACCGTGCCTACGCCCATAGATGAGTTTAAGGCGCCAGACCTGGGCCCGCTGATCAAAGCCTCTGAAATGCTGGGAAGTATCCTGAAGAAAGGCGACCTGGTTATTTATGAATCAACCGTATACCCCGGTTGCACGGAAGAAGATTGTGTGCCGGTACTGGAAAAAGTATCCGGACTGAAATACAACACTGATTTCTTTGTAGGCTACTCCCCGGAAAGGATTAATCCGGGCGACAAAGTAAATACGCTCACAAAGATCCGGAAAGTAACCAGTGGCTCTACCCCGGAAATTGCCGACAAGGTAGATGCCCTGTATGGTTCTATCATTGAAGCAGGTACCCATAAGGCGCCTAGTCTCAAAGTGGCTGAAGCTTCCAAAGCAATTGAAAACGCCCAGCGCGATGTAAACATTTCATTTGTGAATGAACTGGCGCTGATCTTTGATAAAATAGGTATTGATACCAACGATGTGATTGATGCCGCCGGCACCAAATGGAACTTCCTGAAATATAAGCCAGGATTGGTAGGCGGTCATTGCATTGGCGTGGATCCTTACTACCTCGCACATAAAGCAGAATCTGTAGGCTATCATCCGCAGGTAATCCTTTCCGGCCGCCGGGTAAATGATCATATCGGTCACTTTGTAGCCAATAAAGTAGTGAAGCTGATGATCGACAAAGATCATAAGATCAAGGGATCCAGGGCGCTCATCATGGGCATTACCTTCAAGGAAAATTGCCCCGACGTACGTAATACCCGCGTAGTAGACATCTACCATGAACTGCAGCAGTTTGGCCTGAATGTAGATATCTATGATCCCTGGGCGGATCCGGCAGAGGTAGAAGAAGAATACGGTGTAAAAATATTAAATGCTATAGATAAAGCAGCGGTATATGATGCCATTGTGGTAGCGGTTGCCCATAAAGAGTTTTTAACCTTTGATTACCTGAAATACAGGCGTAACAACGGGGTCATTTTTGATACCAAATCTTGTGTAGACAGAAGCCTGGTGGATGCCAGGCTGTAGAACCGGTAACCAACATATAGGTATAAGTAAATTGTAAATTGATAGTTGATGTCAATGAAAGGAGTGAGCTATGAGATGTCGTTAAACCTGGGGACGAACTTTTTAGCTTTGGTTTTAAATATTCTATTAGGACTGGTAGTGGTACCGTTCTATATAGCTAAGATTGGTGTAGATGGCTATGGTATTATAGCGTTGGCTACTTCTTTCAGTTCATACCTGTCTATTATTACGATTGCTATCGACGCGTCGGTGGGCAGGAACTTTACGTTGGCAATGAGAAAGGATGATCATGCGTCTTCCAACGCCATCTATTCATCCTCTATTATCTCAGCCTTGCTGTTGATTGTTGCCATCCTGCCGCTGATCGGTTGGTTCCTGTATAAAATAGACAGCCTGGTGAGCTATCACGGGCATACCGTGAATGAAATGAGGTGGGTGTTTGTTGCTATCATTACCTCTTTCGTACTCACCTTTATCCGCGGGCTCTTCCTGGTTCCGGCTTTTGCGTCGAATAAAATATACATTCAGCGCATTATCGCCATCCTGGAAATAGTGGTCAGAACGGCGTTGGTGTATTTATTACTCAATGCTTCGGCCCAGCTAAGCCTGATCGGTGTGGCCTTTTTCCTGGCATCGCTGGTATCATTTGTGGCCGCCCTGATCTGGATTGTCCGGAAGTTTCCGTTCCTGAAACTACGGGCATCCAGCTTTGATAAACAGATCGTGAAGTACGTAGGCTCTATGAGCTTCTGGCTGGTCATTAACCAGATCGGTACATTGCTCTTTATTAATATTGATATCATCTTACTGAATCATTATTATGGACCTACGGCGACCGGGGAATTCAGTACAGTAGCGCAATGGCATACCCTGTTGCGCTCTTTTGCAGGGGTGTTTGTGGCCATCTTTACACCGGTGGTATACAAGTATTACGCAGAAAAAGATTTTAATAACCTGCTGAAATTTTCCAGGTATTCTGTAGTAGCAATGGGAGTGGTGTTGGCGATTCCGATAGGTATCATTGTGGCGTATTCCGACGTGATACTGAAACTCTGGATTGGCGAACGGTTTGTTCATTTTTACCCGTTGATGATCCTGCTGACAGGCCATTTAATATTTAACCTGTCGGTGCTGCCAATACTGTCGATCAACGCCGTATACAACAAAGTAAAAGTACCGGGGCTCACCTCTTTTTTCTGCGGCGGGCTTAACCTGGTACTGGGTATATTGATCATCAAATATTTCGATCTGGGTATTTACAGCGTAGCCATAGCATCTGCTATACTGTTGACTTTAAAGAACCTGATTTTTTCCCCAACTTATGCTGCTAAGATATTAGAACAACGTTTTTGGTTTTATTATCCCAGCATAGGCAGAGGAATGGCATTATTTGTATGGGTATTGCTGATGTCGTGGGGGTGCAGGCATTTCCTGGTACCCGGTTCCTGGGCGGCCATGTGTGTATCGTGCGTACTCATTGGACTGGCAAGCATACCCTTCGCCTGGTTTGTAACACTGAATAAAGACCAGCGATTATTAATTGAAAAACTTATAAGGAGAAGGTAATGAAGAAGGCACTGATAATTAATGAGGGATTTTCTAATAACCTGGGCGATCAGGCTATCAGGGAGAGTATGACCAGCTTATTGCGGGATAGTGACTTTAGTACGGAGTTCGCCTATTTTACTAATCCGCGGCTGGCGCGGTTGCCCGAATATGATTACCTGGCCGCCGCGGCTACCGGCAATGTCATAGCGCCTATGTCGTTCAGTAGTAGGGTAAGATTGAAATTGGCTTTCTATTATTGGATCGGCATCAACTATAACGCTATCCGGAAAAAATTATCAGAAGGCGAATATGATGTGATCGTCATAGGAGGTGGACAATTGATAGAATCATCTGGTAAAGATTATCCCAGCAGGTTTTCTATTGCTTTATACTGGTGGACCTATTTGATTAAAAAATTCAGCCAGGCTAAGATCTATATTATCGGGGTGGGCGTTGGCACAACGTTTAATGCAAAAGAAAAAAGCCTGTTTGCCAAAGCCTTATCCAGGGTAGACCTAATGTGGGTACGGGACCAGTTTTCCAAAATACGCCTGCAGGAACAATTTGGCCATAAGGCCATTGTAACGCCGGATATTGCCTTCTACAGCGGTAAAAACAGGATGGAGGAAGCAAACCCCAACCGGAAAGCGCTGATCGGCATCACCAACTACAAAGAAGTTTTTTCGAAGTATAACAAGCTGGCAAAATCCAGTGAGGCTTATTACGAAGAGTGGTATGCAGAGATAAATAATTACCTGCGGGAAGGGCTAACGGTGGAACTGTTTTACACCACCATTACTGACGCGGCGGAAACCATTGCCTTCCGGGATTATATACGCAGTAAATACAATGTAGAGATTCCCGTCGCTAAACTGGCATCTATCGAAGATTTGAAACAGTTGTATAAGTCGGCATCCGATGTGTATTCCGGGAGAATGCACGCCCTGATACTGGCCATGAAGCACCAGTGCAAGGTAAAAGCCTACCTGATTTCGCAGAAACTGAAATCCTTTAACGAGGAATATATTTCTTCCGGTACGCAGACGATTGAATACAGCAAGAAGATCCGGGGCACCTTCAACGACCTGATGATTGATAATATTAAACTATAGGATAGCATGAGTGCCTGGAAGCTGATAAAGTCAGATTTGTACCGATACCATGGAAGAACCGGTGTAAAAGATTTACTGAAAGGATTTTTCCTGATAGAGGGATTCCGGTATATGTTTTTTTTCCGGTTATGTGCCGGCAGTACTGGCCTAATCCGGCTCTGGTGGCGCCTGTTTATCCGGCATTATGCTTATAAGTACGGATTCCAGATACCACACACCACCCGCATAGGAAAAGGTTTTTATATCGGGCATTTTGGTACGGTGGTGATCAACGGGAACGCCAGCATTGGCGATAATGTAAATATTTCGCCGGGAGTTATTATCGGGCAGGTGAGCAGAGGACGGTTAAAAGGAGTACCTACGATAGGCAATAAAGTATGGATAGGTTCCAATGCTGTGATTGTAGGAAATATTACGATCGGTGATGAAGTACTGATTGCGCCTGGGGCTTATGTAACCATGGATGTTCCCGCCGGCTCGCTGGTAATGGGTAATCCGGGGGTGGTTTCACCAGGGAAAGGCGTAGAAGGTTATATTTTGAATGAATGCAGATGATGAAAAACGTATTAATCATATCTTATGAATTTCCACCCATCATTGGTGGAGCGGGCGTATATGCACATGACCTGGCGATAGGGCTGGTAAAAAATGGGCATAAGGTAAGCCTGTTAACCTACAGCACCCCCAACAACCGGCAATTCCTGGCCGATTTTGGAAAAAAATACCAGGTTGCCTGCTATACGATTCCCGCCAGAAAAATTATACACTTTTACCTGCTTTACCTAAAATTTAAGGAGATACTGAAACAGGCATCATTCGATACCATCATCTTTAGCGATGGCCGCTCGAAGAAGATGGGCGCCCTGTTTCAGTCTTCGCTAAAAGGTATCCTGGGACGGTCGGTTTCTATTCTTCACGGCAACGAGAAAAATAGTTTCTTCGAAAAACCTTCCCTGGCACTGAGATTGTTTGGCATGCAGAAAAGAATGCTGAATTTCTTCCTGCAACAAAAGAAGATCATTGTGGTGAGTGAGGCAGAGCTCAGCATATGGCAGCAAACGCCGCTGAAAAATCAATTGCACTTAATCAGGCATGGTATCGACACCGATATCTTTCAGCCAAGAACAACGGCAGAAGTAACCGTGCTGAAAGCACAGCTGGGTATCGATAAGGAAAGACCTGTACTCCTCAGCGCTTCCAGGATCGTGAAAGAAAAAGGACAGGAAGTGGTGTTGGAAAGCCTGGATAAAATATTGCAGTCGGTACCCGATTTACTCTTTGTGATCGTTGGCAACGGCGATCATTTACCACAACTGGAGCAGATGGTGGCCGCGCGCGGATTACAAAAGCACGTGGTTTTCGCAGGTGGCGTTTCCAGGGATGTATTGTCTACCTACCTCGCCGTTTGCGACCTGTTTATTTTGCCCAGCCAGTTTTATGAGTCATTCGGACTGGTATACCTGGAAGCTGCGGCTTGTGGTAAAGCAGCCATTGCGGGCAACCGGGGAGGTACCAATGAAGCGGTGGTAAACGACGTAACCGGCTACCTGGTAGATCCATTGTCGAGAGAAGCGATTGCAGATAAAGTGATCAACGTATTACAAAATAAGCCGCTGAGAGAACGTTTGCAAACTAACGCCCTGAAAAGAGCGACCGCCGAATTTTCAAATATGCGCATGGCGGAGCGAATAATAAATTTTTGATTGGATGATGAGGAACCGAAGCGCCCATATTAATATTTTATGCTTGCTGAACTTCGTTTTTGCAGGAGTAGCCGGCATCGTATCCGTTAGCCTGGCTACTTTCCTGTTTAACGTATTGCTGGTGCTGTTTGGCATGGGCTGTATTCACCTGATGGCCAAAGACGCCGTGAAGCGACAGTCGTCCTACACGATCTTCCTGTCTTTTTTCCTGGTGTATGGTACTTATATGATGATTACCAACGAGCTCTTTGTACAGGACCCATTCAAGGATATCTTCTATGCAAAGGATTCGGTGACCTTCTATACGTACGTCGACAAAGTATCAGGCGCAGGCAGCATCGGCGAAATCGGGACTTACTACCGGAACGACTTTTTCGCAAATGACTGGAAAGGATTTGCCTATTTCTCTACCGTGGTGGCATTCATTGCAAAAAGCATCGATATTAACTCTTTGCTGCTACAGAAACTACAGATTGTGGCCTGTTCCAGCGCTATACTGGTCATCCTCTATAACCTGCTGGCCAACTATATCACAGACGAATACAGTGTGCGGATGACCGTTATATACGGCTTCCTTTCCTATAATTTCTTTTATTCTGCCATTTATCTGCGGGATGTGCATATAGGTTTGTTCTTTGGGCTTTATTTCCTGTTGATCATTTTCCGGAAAGGGTTTGCTGGTATCTTTTACGGCCTTTTGCTTACTGTGGTCATTTTTTTCTTCCGGCCCGAGCACGGTTATTTCTCCGTGTCTTTCCTGTTTGCTTACATCTATTTGCTGGTAACAGACAAGAATAATGTAACCGCCAATAAATTTAAGATTCCTATCCTGATTATGCTGGCATTGCCTGCGCTGACGCAGATTGCGGTGCTACAGGAAGGGCTCAATACGATACAGAACACGAGCGATAGCTACCGTGATTTTTCGTCCTCCAGCGCAGGGTTGGGCTCTTTTGGCAGCATGTTGCTTCGCCTGCCTTTTGGGGTGAGACATATTGCGGTGGGCTTGTTTTCCCAAACGCTGCCATTCCCATTCTACTCGGTATGGGAGGAGAATCTCTTTTTTATACCCTGGTCGGTGGCCGCGGTATTCTGGTTTGTGGTATGGGTAGTGATTATTTATACGAGCCTGGTAAAGCCGAGGAACCCGTTCTTCCAGTTTAAAGAATTGAATATTTTATTTGCGATTGCCATCCTCTTAATCCTGGGGGCCAGCGCAAATGCGGATACACGAAGAATTATGTCGGTATACCCCGTGGTCTTTGTCATGTTTTCAGGGGGAATTTTATCACTGGCTAAAGCAAAGAGAAAGCAACTCGTTGCCCGGGGATTGTTGTTTTATTTCACCCTGATTTTTGCCTACGCCTTAATAAAATAAAGAACGATGATGCGCAAATTGTTTAACATAGTATGCTCCGGCAATACCCGATACGCGAAGATGTTTATCATCATCGCGGGCTGCCTCATGACTTCCTGTGCAGACACGTTTTCTCAGAATATTGCAGATAAGGCGGCGATTGCTGTTACGCCGGCGCCCAACTATACATTAACGAAAGACAAGAGCCAGAAAGAAATGCTGACAGACGGCAGGTACGCCAGCGTACTTTCCTTTTGGAAGGATCCTGCGGCGCTGGGGTGGCAGAATGTGAAGCAGGTGACCATCGACTTCTCTTTTGATAAACCAGTGCCGGTATCCCGCGTTAACCTGAATACGGTTACCGGGCAGAAAGCGGAAGTGAGTATGCCACTCAGCGTGTTGGTATTTATCAGTAATGATCAGCAGCAATGGCAGTTCCTGGGCGATATGACAGAGCAGTCTGGCGCCAAAGATGAATATTATAAAATTATCCCGCTGTCATTGAAGGGACTTCAGGCTAACGGCAAATATGTGCGGGTACTCGCCATTCCCAATGGTAGCTACTTTTTTACAGATGAAATACAAATTATAGCGGGTAAAGATAATGCAGGTAAAGCAAGCACCTATAAAACCGTGAGTGACAACGATCTCCCCGGCTTTATTAAAACCTGCCGGGATGCGGCTATTGGCAAGCGTTTTTCAAATGAGGCAAGCAGTGCAGCGGTAGCCAAAAGCGCACCGCTGTCGGTAATGTCGGCCACCACTTCCGGCCAGTCGGGCGTTACCCTGGTACCGCTGGCATCCCCGTTTTCGCCCGACTTGCAGGCGGTAAACAGCCCTGTTCCGGTGGAAACATTTAAGGGACTGTCGTCCTACAGTGGATGGCTGATTGCTAACCCCGGTAATCAAAACGCCACTGTTACGTTGTCGTATACCAGCAGCGCCGCCGACCTGGGCGTAAATGTGTATTGGGCCAAACCGGTGAAGAGCCGCGATTTTAAAGTGATCCCCGATGCCCTGATGGAACTGCAAAGCGGCGCTTCGATTGAACTGGCGCCGCGGGAAAACCGCCTTATCTTAATGAAAACCCTGGCTAAAAGCGCGGGGAATAGCAAGGTAATACTGAGCATAAAGGACCCGCGCCATACAGCCAGCAGCGAGCTGACTGTTAATGCCGGTAATGCCTCTTTGTCGGGCTATATGAACCTTCGCCCCGATGTAAATGTATGGGCCTATTTCAGCGATCCCCTGCTCCAGGGCCGGGAAGCCAGCGCACGGCAGGATTTACTGAATCACTATGTAAATACTTTTGTGATTCCGCCTGGCATATTGCTGCCCAATGTACCGGTGGCCAGTAACCAGAAACTACAGGCTTACCTCCAGTACATAAAAGGATTTGATAAGGTATTGCTTTACCTTGATTTTTCCGTGAATGCGAAATCCGGTTTCCTGTCTGATGCCTGGAAGCAATCCTTCCTTACCTGGTACGATGCGTTGATGAAAGCTATTGTGAGCGCCGGTATATCCGCAAATAACGTATACCTGTACCCGTTTGATGAAGTGAAACCTGCACAGCTCAATACTTTCCAGCAGTTTGCCGACTGGATTAAATCTGCCCGGAAAGACGCCCGCATTTTTGCCACTATTTCCAATGCCGGCACTTTAAAGTCTATTGGCAACAACCTGGATATCTGCCAGCTGTTTTGCAGTCCTAATATTCTCCGGGAGAAGCAGCAAAACTATGCACCTCGTGGCAAAAACTGGCTATACGATATTAAGAAACCTACCAAGTCTTTATCTCCCTACAGCTATTACCGGTTAATGGCCTGGAAAGCATATGCATCGGGCATTACCGGGATCGGCTTCTGGCAATATGCGGATGTAGGGCATGAAGCCAACGCCACCTCGGTATGGGATGATTTTGATGGTAAGTCGGCCGATTTTGCGGTGATCTACGATGATAGCAATAAGGTATTGTCCAGCAGAAGATGGGAAGCTTTTAAAGCAGGCGTGGAAGATTATATGCTGCTATCGGCCTACGCCCGGAAAGCAGGGCAGCAGGCAGCGATGGACTTATGCCGCAATGTGCTGTCCAACGAAGGACAAGCCGCCGCGGCGGAGGATGCCAGGAATAAAATGATTAAAGCACTGGAAAATTAAGACGAATAAAAGATGAGGAAACCGGCACTATTGATATTGGCTACCATGCCGCCTCCCATTGGCGGAATCACGATGCACATCAAGCGGCTCCGGCAGTTCCTGGATGGTAATGGATACGACTATACGTTTTCAGATATCAGGAGAGCCAAACCTGCCGATACGCTGAAAAGTATCTGGCGGCACCGGTTTGTTCATTTCCATGTATCCAATCCCTTGCTGAGATGTGCGCTGGTAACAGTCAGTACCCTGCTGGGAAAGAAAGTGGTATTTACTTACCATGGAAATGTAGGGCAATATAACGCCATGAAGAACCTGGCAGATAGCTGGTCGTTCCGCCTGGCGTATCAGCCCATTGTGCTAAACCAGAAAAGTATGGACCTGGGCAGCAAGATGAATAAACGTACCCGGTTTATCCCGGCATTTATTCCACCAGGACAGGAAGAAGTGCTGCCGGTGGCTGTAAAGGAAGCAGTATTACAACAACACACCCGCCTGGTTTGCGCTACCAATGCGTCCAGCGTGTCGAGGGATAAGCAGGGGCGTGAAATCTACCAGGTGTCGTTGTTGGTGAAAATATTTAAAGCATGGCCGGAAGGGTGTCTGATCATTTCCGATCCGTCGGGCAGCTATCAACGGTATTTTGCCGAAACAGGAGAGCCGCTGTCGGACAATATCATCCTCATTGACCAGCCGCATAGTTTTTTTGAAGTGCTGAAAATGTCGGATGTGTTTTTACGGATCACTACTACAGATGGTGATTCTTTGTCGGTGAAAGAAGCGCTGTACCTGAAAAAGCAGGTGCTGGCAACAGATGTGGTAAACCGCCCTGCCGGCGTGCAGCTGGTACCGCTCAACGAGCAAGCCATAGAGCAGGCGATCCGCCAACTGAAAAAAGGAGATAATAATATACCAGGAGTTCAATTAAAGAATGCAGCCGCCGAGTTATTGGAGCTGTACCAGGAAGTAATCAATTAGCTGTATGAGTTTAATCGTTTTTGTTAAAAAGAATCTGAATATAAATAGTCCTTTGATCGGGAAGGCGTTGTCGCTCATTCCCTTTGAAAGCAGACCCGGCGTGGGAAACGTATACCAGCGCAGGCGGTCAGATATTGCGAGCTATGAGGCATTGGATATAGAAGGACAGCGGGCATTTATATTGCAGCGCTTTCGTCACATATTAAACTATGCTTACGAACAGGTACCGTTTTATAAATCCTACTACGGCGAAAAAGGATTTTCTCCGAAGGAGGTACAATCTTTTGACGACATACAACGGGTGCCCGTGATCAACAAGGAAATACTGAAGCGATACGCGGTGGAAGAAAGAACGGCTGATATAAAAGATAAGTACATCGCCAATACCGGCGGATCTTCCGGCAACCCGCTTTCGTTTTATGTATCATCGAAAATGATTGCCAACGAGTGGGCGCATATGCACCGTATCTGGGAACGGCTAGGATATAAGCCGAGCAGCCTGAAGCTGACCTTTGCGGGCAGAAGTGAGTTTAAGAAGAACTGCGTGGAATATGATGCCCTGCGTCATAGCTACGGCGTAAATATTTATGAAGACCTGAAGCTGTGCGCGGCAGAGCTGAAGAAAATTCTGAAAAGGCAGCGGATTGAGTACCTGCATGGTTACCCCAGTGCGCTGTATGAATTCAGTTTGTATTGCCGGGATCATGACCATGAATTGATCGGGCTCCTGAAAAAGAACCTGAAAGGGGCTTTCCTGAGTTCAGAATACCCGATGCCCTTATTCAGAGATACGCTGGAGAAGGTATTTGGTATATCTACTATTTCCTGGTACGGGCATACAGAAAGATGCGTATTGGCCTACGAAACGGAGAAGTTTGTATATACGCCTTTCCAGACTTACGGATATACGGAAGCGTTAGATAATAAAGCTAACAACGGTACACAAAACCTGGTGGGTACAGGCTTCTACAATATGGCTTCTCCCTTAATCAGGTATGATACCTACGATGAAATCAATGATGCAAAGTTACACCATGGCGTATTGCAGTCATTTTCCATCGCGGGGGGCAGGGCTGGCGAATTTGTACTGGATGCAAAAAACAAAAGGATTCCTTTGACAGGGCTCATTTTTGGACGTCACCACCGGTTATTTGATATGTGCTCACACCTCCAGATTGCGCAACGGCAGCCGGGAGAAGCCACTATCCTGTATGTACTGTCTGACAGCATCTCCGAATTACAACACCCGGAAAAATTATTTGATAGCAGTAATGTGGATATACGATTTGAGTTTAAGTTAATTGATCGTCCTATTAAAACCGTTTCAGGAAAGGTAAACCTGTTGGTGAACCATGCTGAAATAACAAACAAATAAACTATTGAAGCAATGAAACAATTGATCCAGTCTTTCAAAACAGGAGAAACCATATTGGAGGATGTACCTGCGCCAGGTATCAGCCGGGGCTGTGTGCTGATCCAAACTACCCGTAGCCTGGTGTCGCTGGGAACAGAGCGCATGCTCGTGGAGTTCGGGAAAGCCAACCTGATCCAGAAAGCACGGCAGCAACCCGATAAGGTAAAGCAGGTATTGGATAAAGTGAAAACGGAAGGTTTGATGCCTACCCTGGAAGCTGTTTTTAATAAACTGGGGCAACCGCTCCCGTTAGGATATTGTAATGTGGGAAAAGTGATCGCAGTAGGAGAAGAGGTACATGACTTTAAAATAGGCGACCGTGTGGCCTCCAATGGCCAACATGCGGAGTTTGTATGCGTACCGCAAAACCTGGTGGCAGCCATCCCCGATAATGTATCTGATGAAGAAGCGGCGTTTACCGTGATTGGCTCTATCGGTCTGCAAGGTATCCGGTTATGCAATCCTACTCTCGGTGAAACAGTGGTGGTGGTAGGGCTGGGCCTCATCGGTTTGATGACAGCAGGCTTGCTGGCAGCCAATGGTTGCCGGGTCATAGGCGTAGATCTTGATGCAAAGAAAATAGCATTGGCGCGTGAAAAAGGTATCATCGGCATTAATCCCCGGGAAGGAACAGACGTGGTAAAAGCCGTGATGGACCTTACTGGCGGTATTGGGACCGACGGCGTTATTATCACCGCCTCTGCCAAAACAGATGATATCATTTCCCAGGCTGCCCAGATGAGTCGTAAGCGCGGGAGGATTGTGCTGGTAGGTGTAATCGGACTCAACATTAGCCGGGCAGAGTTTTATGAAAAAGAGCTCACCTTCCAGGTATCGTGTTCGTATGGGCCTGGCCGTTATGACGAAAATTACGAGCAACGTGGCCAGGATTATCCATTGCCCTTTGTGAGATGGACAGAGAAAAGAAATTTCGAAGCCATACTCCAGGCCATCAGCGCCCGGAAGCTGGATGTAGCTTCTTTGATCACAGAACGGGTGCCATTGGCAGAATACCAGAAAATATACGGAGATATAGGACATAGCAATGCCATTGCCTCCATCCTGGTATATCCCGAACAGGCCACGGCAGAGCGGGTAGTACAGGTAATTCCCGGTGCCTCCTTCAAAGGCTCGAAAGGTGTTTTTGGCATCGTGGGAGCGGGCAATTTTACCAAGATGACCATGCTGCCTGCCCTGGAAAAAGTAGGCGCCAACATTAAATACATTGCCAGCGCTGGCGGCGTTACTGGTACTGCCCTCGCAAAAAAACATAAGATCGCCTACAGCACCACCGATTACCAGGAGCTGCTACGCGATGCGGATACCGACGTTGTGTTAATCACCACTCGTCATAACGCACATGCGGGTATGGTAACAAAAGCCCTGCAAGCCGGCAAACACGTATTCGTAGAAAAACCGCTGGCGCTCAACCGGGAAGAGCTGGAGCGAATTGTGGCGGCGTACAACGGATCGGTTACACTCACCGTAGGATTTAACCGCCGTTTTTCGCCGCATGTACAGAAAGTAAAGCAACTGGTAGGCAACACGCCCATGAATATCATTGCCACGATGAATGCCGGCGCTATCCCGGCCAACGTTTGGGTGCATGACATGAAAGTAGGCGGCGGCCGTATCATCGGGGAAGCCTGCCACTTTATAGACCTGATCACTTACCTGACCGGTAGTAAAGTGAAGGCCGTTTGCATGAATGCCATGGGTACTAACCCGGCGGAAAATACAGACAACGCCTCCATCTTACTGCAATATGAAAACGGTTCCACCGGCGTAATCAACTATTTCTCCAATGGATCCAAAACATACGCAAAGGAAAGGATAGAAGTGTATTCACAGGAACGGACAGCGGTCATCGACAACTACCGGGTTACCGAAGGATACGGGTTTAAAGGGTTCACCAAATTGAAGACAGGCATTGATAAAGGACACAAGGCCCAGTTCGGGCTGTTGACGGAACGCATCAAAAATGGCGGCGCCGCACTCATTCCTTTTGACGAAATCATCAATACTACTCTGGCCAGCTTCGCCGCAATTGATAGCTTGAAGCAAGGTGGCTGGGTAGCAGTAGCACCCATAGGTGCTACCGCCAAAACCCGTTCGGAGAAAGCAGAAGAGCGGCCCTTAGCAGTTGTATAGATTCGTCTGTAGTATATATCTGAAGAACCATGTAGCAATAGCCATAGCCGAAAAACCATTAATCATATTTAAAAACCATATCGATATGAAGTTAACCATCATCGCGGGGGCGCGCCCTAATTTCATGAAAATAGCTCCTATTATTGCCGCCGTCCAGGAAAAGCGCCAGGACGGGTACAACATCAGTTATAGACTGGTGCATACCGGCCAGCATTACGACAAAAACATGAGTCAGTCATTTTTTGAACAGCTGGGAATACCTGAGCCGGATGCTAACCTGGAATCAGGCGGTGGTACGCAAGCGGAACAAACAGCCAATATCATGGTCCGCTTTGAAAAGGAACTGACGGCGCATCCCTGCGATTTGTTGCTGGTGGTAGGAGATGTAACTTCCACATTGGCCTGCGCCATTGTGGCCAAGAAAATGAAGATCAAGGTAGCACATGTGGAAGCCGGTATCCGTTCCGGTGATATTACCATGCCCGAAGAAATTAACCGCCTGGTAACGGATGCCATCACCGACTATTTCTTTACCACCTCTGTTATTGCCAATACCAACCTGCAAAAGGAAGGGAAAACCGCAGAACAGATTCTTTTTGTAGGCAATACCATGATTGATACCCTCCTGAAACAACGGAGTCGTTTTACGCCGCCGCCCATTTGGGAAAAGGCCGGCCTGCAACCGCAACAATACCTGGTAATGACCCTCCATCGCCCCGCGAACGTGGATGAGGAAGATAACCTGGCGCTGCTGATCAATGAAATTATGAACAATAGCCAGCAATTGCCGGTCATTTTCCCGGTACACCCACGTACGGCCAAAAACCTGGAAAAAATTGCGGTAGCGCATCCCCACTTACACCTGGTAGAACCGCTGGGTTACCTGGAATTTAACTACCTGGTAGAAAATGCAAAAGCGGTAATCACCGACTCGGGTGGCATTACAGAAGAAACCACCGTCATGGGTGTACCCTGCATGACGCTGCGGGATTCTACCGAGCGTCCTGAAACCTGCATCACCGGCACCAACGAATTACTAGGCACAGATCCCAAAGCACTGGCGCCCGCTATGCAGAAATTATTTGCGGGGCAATGGAAGAAAGGAGCTGTCCCCGCCCTATGGGATGGCAAAACCTCAGAAAGAATTGTAGAACACCTGACAAAAATATTTGCTGTAAAACAGCAGGAGACAGCAGTAGTATGAGTAGCTTGAACACAGTAATAAATGGACTGAAAGTAGTGCGGAACATGGGTTGGCGGTATGTGGCATTCCGTTCAGTTCATGAGTTGAACCGCAGGACCGGGCGCCTTAAAAAGCGTTTCCCCCAGGCGCCTGCGTTTCAGCATTACTTGTCATTGGATGAGTGGAAGCAACAGCCAGTGGTGTTTTTCTTCCAAAGCCGGGAAGAAGTAACTGCCGCGCGGAAGCCAACACCGGCGCTGGCCGCGCGGTTTAAACAAATCAAAGAAGGAAAGCTCACTTTCTTCAATGGCGCTTCTTTATCACTCGGGAAAGATTTTTCCTGGATGAAAAATCCCGATTCGGGATTTTTATATGATGGAGAACAGCACTGGACCGAAGTAAACGACTATTCACTGGAGGCAGGGGATATCAAATATGTGTGGGAAAAAGCGCGTTTTGCCTACCTGTATGACATTATCCGATATGACCACCACTTTGAAAAGGATAATGCCACACTGGTGTTTAACGACATCCTTTCCTGGATCAGCGCTAACAAGGTAAACAGCGGCCCGCACTACAAATGCAGCCAGGAGATCAGCCTGAGGGTACTCAACTGGACGTTTGCTTTGTACTTCTATCGGCATGCTCCGGCATTGACGGAAGAAATTTTTGACCAGGTACAGTATGCTATTTACTGGCAGCTGCACCATGTATTTCATAACATCAATTTTTCCCGTATCGCCGTACGTAATAATCATGCTATCACGGAAACGCTGGCGTTATATCTCGGCGGACTGTTGTTCCCTTCCCTGCCCGGTGCTGCCACTTGGAAAGAGCAGGGTAAGAAATGGTTTGAAGAAGAAATTGCTTACCAGGTGTACGATGATGGCACCTTTTTACAGTTTTCCATGAACTACCACCGCGTGGTGATCCAGTTGTTTACCTGGGCATTGCGGTTGTCGGAGCTCAACGGTGAATCCTTTGCGCGGCATGTGAAAGAAAAAGCAGTTAAATCATTGCGTTTCCTCCGGGTATGCATGAACGATAGCAACGGCTGGCTGCCGAACTATGGCGCCAATGACGGGGCCTTATTCTTCCGCCTCAACGATCAGCACTACCGCGATTATCGCCCGCAGTTGGAGGCGTTGGCAGTGCTGCTGCAAATGGATGGCGGGTTCCCGGAAACCAACGAAGACCTTTACTGGTACGGCTTACAACCAGTGATTGGCAACGACACGGTGTTGGAAAAAGACAAAGTACTGTATTCATTCCCGGAGGGAGGGTATTTTGTTTGTAGAGAGACGGAAACGCTGACCTTCCTCCGTTGTGGCAATCACAAAGACAGGCCGTCCCAGGCGGATAACCTGCACCTCGATATCTGGCATAAAGGCGAAAACCTGCTGATGGATGCAGGCAGCTATAAGTATAATACCGATGAAGCCACTTTGCGTTATTTCATGGGCACCGCCTCACACAACACCGTGATGCTGGGTCATTACGACCAGATGCTGAAAGGACCCCGTTTTATCTGGTATAACTGGACGCAGTGCTCACGGGCAAGATTATACGAAACACCGGATGAATATATCTGGGAAGGCGCTATCAGCGGCTTTCAGCAGGTAGGCGCCGACATTGTTCATATCCGCCAGGTGCGGAAGAAGAAGAATGCGGCGGAGTGGATCATAAAAGACCATATCCAACATAAACCTGGCCACCTGTCTATGCAACAGTTGTGGCACACCTGTACGCCGGAGAAATTGAATACCAGGTCGGAAGACAACAGTGGCGCCATTTTGCAGCCCACTTATGAGCCGGGCATGTATTCATCTCTGTATGGGGTAAAAGAAGCAAACAGCAGTATCGTTTTTACGACCACTGCCGATACTATTATTACTGAGATCATAATATAATTATCCATGAAAATTTTATTAGTACATCAATACTTTTTGGAAGAAGATGATCCCGGAGGTTCCCGATGGAATGAGATTACCAAATCCTGGACTGAGCAAGGCGCCGAAGTAACGGTGCTAGGCGGCATGATGCACTACAACGGCTCCGCTAAAAGAGAAGAGTACAAAGGGAAATACTTTGTGAAGAAGCAACAGGGCGCCGTCACCGTGTGGCGCTGCCATGTGTCGGAATCTTACAATGCCAATTTTCTCGGCAGGCTGTGGGGATATTTCTCTTTCATGTTCTCTTCCCTCTGGGCAGGCCTCTTTAAGGTAAAAGGTAAGTTTGACGTAGTGGTAGTTACCTCTCCGCCTTTATTCGTAGGCTTTTCAGGATACCTGTTGTCCAGGCTGAAACGGATGCCATTGGTATTTGAAGTACGCGATCTCTGGCCGGAGTCGGCCATCGATACTGGGGTGTTGAAGAACAAATTCGTGATCAAACTGGCTTATTGGGTAGAAGATTTTATTTATCGTAAGGCAGCCATGATCAATGTATTGACGCCGGCATTTTATAATACCCTGCGCGACAAAAAGAACGTACCGGAGCAAAAACTCATCTTCATTCCCAATGCGGCAGATTTCTCCCTGTCGGATCACCTGCTGGAATCATTCGACCGGGATAGCTTCCGTCGTGAGCATCAGTTGAGCGACAAATTTGTGATCACTTATGTAGGCGCGCATGGCGTGGCCAACCACCTGGAGCAGGTGCTGGATGCGGGCAAAGCGCTGGAAGATACGCCCGTATTGTTCCTGCTGATAGGGCAGGGAATGGAAAAACCCCGGTTACAGCAGCTCGCAGGAGAAAAAGGTGTGAAGAATGTGCGCTTCCTGGATGCTGTTCCCAAGGCAGATGTATTTAAGTATATCCTGGCTTCTGAAATGGGCGCTTCTATATTGAAGAAAGTAGACACCTTTAAAACGGTGTACTCCAATAAAACATTCGACTATATGGCTTGCCGTAAGCCTATCCTCATGGCGATCGACGGTGTGTCGAGGGAGCTGGTGGAAACAGCAGGAGCAGGTTGTTACGTGGAGCCTGAAAATACAGCGGCGTATAACACCATTATCCGGGAGTACCTGCAAGATCCGCAGCGCCTGCAAACCGAAGGCGACAGCGGCTTCCGTTACGCGAAGCAGAATTTCGACCGCCAGGTGTTGGCATCCCGCTACCTGGATTTCATCAGGAAAAAGATCATTAAAGAAATAAAAACAAACAATGCACTGGTACAGGAACCTGTTTAAACCGCTGATGGATATTACGGCAGCACTGGTGGCATTGGTGATATTGTCGCCCGTGATGTTGGTACTGGTACTGCTATTGGCCATTGCTAACAATGGCCGTCCCTTCTTTTTGCAGCCCCGCCCGGGAAAAAATGGACGGATATTCCGCGTCATTAAGTTCAAAACGATGAACGACCGGAAGGATGCAAATGGCCGGTTACTGCCGGATGAAGTGAGACTGACACCAGTGGGGAAATTCGTCAGGAAAACATCGCTGGATGAAATTCCCCAGCTGATCAATGTATTAAAAGGAGATATGAGCCTGGTCGGTCCCCGTCCTTTACTGGTAGATTATCTCCCGTTGTACAACGATACGCAGCATCGCCGTCATGAAGTACGGCCCGGTATTACCGGCTGGGCGCAGGTGAATGGCCGTAACGCCATCAGCTGGGAACAGAAGTTTGCCTATGACGTATGGTACGTAAACAATATCAGTGTTGCCCTGGACCTGAAGATAATCCGGATGACGATACAGAAAGTGGTGAAGTCGGAAGGGATCAATGCGGCAGGCGTTGCTACCATGGAGCGTTTTATGGGAAATGGATGACAGCATTAAATAATAAGGTATGTATTTATTTGGCGCCGGTGGGCATGCAAAAGTGATTATCGAAATACTGCAATCCAGGAAGATTCCTGTGGAGGCGTTATTTGACGGCAATCCTGATATAAAGCAGGTTTGGCAATACCCGGTGATAACTTATTCGCCTGAAATGCCCGTTGCAGCGATCATTATAGCCATTGGAAAAAATGCTGTCCGGAAAAATATCGCGGAGCAACTAGCTGTTCCTTTTGGTACTGCACTGCATGAAAGAGCGAATATCTCTCCGTCTGCAATGATTGCTGAAGGAACAGTGGTGATGGCAGGTGCTACTGTCAACGCGGATGTGCTGATTGGAAGGCACTGCATTATTAATACCAACGCTTCGGTTGACCACGATTGCGTGCTGGAAGATTTTGTGCATATTTCTCCTAACGCCGCACTATGTGGCAATGTAAAAGTAGGAGAGGGTGCCCACGTCGGTGCAGGCGCCGTGGTAATTCCCGGTATTACTATTGGCAAATGGGCCGTTATCGGCGCAGGCGCCGTTGTTACTAAAGACATTCCAGATCATAGCGTAGCAGTAGGAAACCCTGCACGTAAAAGATAAACTTAAAAAATTACCATGATGAATAAGAAAATATGGTTATCCTCCCCACATATGGGAACAAAGGAGTTAGAATTCATAAAAGACGCATTTGATACTAACTGGATTGCGCCATTAGGACCTCATGTGGATGGCTTTGAAAGAGATTTGTCAACTTACACCGGTGCTGCTCATGTGGCGGCATTGTCGTCAGGTACAGCAGCCCTGCACCTGGCATTGATCGCAGTGGGGGTAGGGCCGGGTGACGAAGTGATCTGCCAGAGCATGACCTTCTCTGCTTCCGCCAATCCAATAGCCTACCTGGGCGCCACGCCCGTTTTTGTAGACAGTGAAACGTCTACCTGGAATATGGATCCTGTATTGCTGGAACAGGCGGTAATAGATCGCATCGAAAATGGCAAAAAGCCCAAGGCAATTATACCGGTTCATTTGTACGGCATGCCGGCACAAATGAATGAGATTATGGCGATCGCCAACCGTTACGAGATTCCCGTTATTGAAGATGCGGCGGAAGCCCTGGGTTCCTGGTACCGGGAACAAGCCTGTGGCAGCATCGGTAAACTGGGTATTCTCAGTTTCAATGGCAATAAAATCATTACTACCAGTGGAGGAGGTGCACTGATAAGTAACGAAGAAGCGCTGATCAGTCATTCCCGCTTCCTGGCCACCCAGGCACGCGATGCCGCTCCGCACTATCAGCATAGCCATATTGGCTACAACTACCGTATGAGCAATGTTTGCGCTGGTATTGGCCGTGGACAGATGCTGGTGCTGGAAGAAAGGGTGGCGCAGCGCAGGGCAAACTACCGGCATTACGTGGCGCAGTTATCCGATTTGCCAGGCGTTACTTTTGTATCAGAGCCCGTAGGTTTCTTTAGCAATCGCTGGCTCTCCACTATCCTGGTAAACCCGGCGCAGAGCAACGGTGTTACCCGTGAAACCATACGCCTGGCGTTGGAGAGAGAAAATATTGAATCAAGACCACTCTGGAAACCCATGCATATGCAACCCGTTTTTGAAAAAATGCCGGCCTATGTAAACGGCGTTTCTGAAAAGCTGTTTGATAACGGCCTATGTCTGCCAAGTGGGTCCAATCTTACTCCGGCCGATCTGTGGCGTGTTACGGATGCAATCAGGGGATTGTTTACAGCAGCAAAAGTAAATGCTTCCCGTACGTATCAGTCACAAGACTAAATGGATACAAGAGGTTACACTTGTTTTAGTTCCAATAAGAAAATAAAATAGGTGTAACCTTCTCCCGTTATCCCACCCTATAAACCCGAACAACGATGACACCACTGCTGCTGAAATATTCCGATGCTTTGTCCGGTGTATGTAAACACCTTACAGCAGTATTGTTTTGTATCATAAGTGCCTTGCATCCCGTTATCGCACAGGATATTTTACTGAAAAATCCTTCCCTGGAAGGAACTCCGGGGCAGAATAATGTCCCCGATTACTGGAAACCAACAAAAACACCGGATACGCAACCGGGTACATTCGATATTAGTCTACCGCCTTCCAACGGCGCCACCTACGTAGGCATGCACAGTGGTCCTACCTACCTGGAGGCCATCAGCCAGGAGGTATCGCTGATCGGCGGCAAAACCTATACAATAGCGCTAGACCTGGCTTATGCCATCAAATATTCTTCGCTTACCTGTTATGGTAATCTGACAGTATATGGCGGTAGTTCCCCCACTGATACAGCAGAAAGATTATGGAGCTCAGGCGCATTTACACATACTAACTGGAAGCGATACTCCTTTACTTTCCATCCCTCCCGTAGTTATAAGTTTATCATCTTTATGGCGGATGCCACGATTCCCTGTGACAAAAGTATATATGGTTCTGCTGTGCTGATGGACAACCTGTCGGCTGCCTTGCTGGAAACACCTCAGCTCGCGCTGTCGCTGAAAAATACCTGTAAAGGGGAACATACCGGGGAGGCCAGCGTTATTATCACAGGCGTATCTGCCACCTGTACTATCCGCTGGAGCCGTGCAGGTGAAACCACTTCGCATATCACCGGTTTGGAGCCCGGCGATTACGACGTCACGGTAACACATCCCAATGGCGTGAGCGTTACCCAGCACTTTACCATTATAGGCTGGGAGGTGAAAAGCAAGATCACGGTAACACCCTCCCGCTGTTATGGCCAGAACAACAATACCATTGCACTGGAAACCACAGGTGGTACGCCACCTTACCGCTATTATATCAATGGTAGCACCACCGGCACCTACACCGCTTCTTTCGAAAAACTATCTCCCGGTAATTACAGCATCCGGATAAAAGATGAAGAAAACTGCGCGGAACAGATTGACAATATTGCCGTAGTGGAACCTGCCGCGCTGGCGATTGCAGGAGTACGCAAGAAAGATATCAGTTGTGCTACCACCTTCGACGGGAAGATATCGCTGGATGTTACCGGTGGTACGCTTCCCTATACCTACAGCCTCGATAACGGGCTTTGGCAGCCGGATAGCAGCTGGTCGGGATTGGATGCCGGCAATTTCCATTTCAGGATCAAAGACGCACATGATTGTGAAACAGATGGGCAGGCAGACATTATCCGCAATAACCGCGAATGTGCCGTGTTTGTACCCACTGCATTTACGCCCAATGGCGACGGGTTAAATGACCTGTTTCGTGCAAAGGTACACGACGATGTACATGATTACCGGTTGGAGGTATACAGCCGATGGGGCCAGACAGTGTTTAGCACCAATGATCCGGAAGGGGTGTGGGACGGCACATTAAAAGGTAATCCGTTACCGGGAGGAAGTTATGTATGGATGTTATTGTATACCGATAGTAAGCAGCAGGCACGTAAACAAACCGGAACAGTAACGCTTATAAGGTAGCGTTTCCGAAAGGATAAGTATCCAGTAACTTCCGTAGCTTGTTATTTTTAGCGATGCCGGCAATGGCATGAAGATGTTTCTCATGGTGCAGATCCGTACCAATAAGATCAGGTAAACCGGCTGCCATCAGCTTTTCCGCCGCTTGTTGCACATGCTTGCCATAATACCCGGTCAGCGACAGCAGGTTAAGCTGAAGCAGGCAGCCTTGTTTTTTCAGTTGCTCGTATTTTGCGATGTCAGCATGATAATAGGCATATCTTTCCGGATGCGCGAGTACCGGCTGATACCCGGCGGCCTGTATATCAAATAACCACTGTGCCAGCTGCAAAGGAGGGGAGATGAAAGAAATTTCTACCAGTACTTTATTGCCAGACAGCGTCAGCAGGGGCCGTTGGAGCAGTGTTTCAAACTCCTCATCCATATAGTACTCTGCTGCATAATGAAAGGAAATCATATTGTTTTTCCGGGCCAGCGCTTCCACTACGTCCTGGTAGGGTGCCGCAATGGTAGCAGCGGAGTTGGGATAACGGTCCATCATAATATGTGGGGTGGTCACAATTTTCTGAATCCCCATATGTTGTAAATGTTCTATAAACTCCATTGCTGTAGCCACATCCGGCACTCCGTCATCAATACCCGGAATGAGATGTGAATGTATATCTGTCCCCATAAATGCCAGCAGCTGTGCAGGCACTATCGGATCGGTATTTCGTTTTCGGAAAAAAAGCATACTTGTCTTTAAAGCGATGAAGTAATTTTTCGCTCTCTTATATCACAATCAGTGCCACAATTTCTTCGAGGTATCGCTGATCTGTTTCATCAAAATAAGATAAGGATTCGCTATCTACGTCCAATACTGCTTTTACTTCGTTGTTGCGGATCAGTGGTACTACGATTTCTGATTTGGATAAGCTGCTGCAGGCAATATGTCCCGGGAAGGCTTCCACATCAGGCACAATCAGGGTGGTAGCTTGCGCCCAGCTGGTGCCACATACGCCTTTGTTCTTACGGATACGAGTACACGCTATCGGTCCCTGGAAGGGGCCTAGTACTAATTCTTCTCCTTTAACGAGATAAAAACCTACCCAAAACCAGCCGAACTGCTCTTTCAAAGCTGCTGCTACATTGGCCAGGTTGGCCACCAGGTCAGGTTCCCCGTCGAGTAATCCCTTGATTTGCGGGATCAGGGAGCGGTATTGTTCTTCTTTGTTTCCCTGTACAACATGTAAGTCTTCTGCCATAATCGTTGCTGTTAATAGCGCAAAAATCCGGAAATTTTATATTATATTAGCTGAATAACCGTTAAAGTATTTATTGTTAACCATTCAACCAGTAAAATTTGTATGAAGCATTGTTTTTTGCCAGTTCATCCTATTTTCCGTCTGCCAAAAGCTTAATTAAAATATCTTTGTTAATACTATGAAATCATCGGACGTAATTTTAGTGAACGAAAAAGATGAGGCTATCGGTACTATGGAGAAGATGGAAGCGCACCAGAAAGGGGTGTTGCATCGTGCTTTTTCTGTATTTATTATAAATGATGCAGGAGAACTGCTATTGCAGCGCAGGGCGCTGGAAAAGTACCATTCTGCAGGATTATGGACCAACGCCTGCTGCAGTCACCAGTTTCCCGGTGAAACCACCGCCGCTGCAGCGCACCGCCGTTTACAGGAGGAGATGGGCTTCGATTGCGAATTGCATGAAATCTTCGCTTTTACGTATAAATCGGAATTTGATAATGGATTAACCGAACACGAATTTGATCACGTATTGCTGGGCGTTTATAATGGCAACATATCTCCCAACGCTGCCGAAGTATGTGACTACCGTTACCTGCCCACAGGTCAGATCCTGGAATTAATAAAGAACGAGCCGAACACCTTTACTACCTGGTTCCATAAGGCACTGCCTATGGTATTGGAACATATGAAGATCCCGAGTGTTTGATAAAATTTTATTTAGCTATGCCAATTTACTGTTAACCGGATTGTTTTAAGGAAATAAAATTACCGCACCTACCTGCTTTTGCTGCTTTACGTGGCCTGCCTTTGCGTGCCTGTCACAACAATATTATGCCATATACCCATATGGCTGTCCCTATGTCGTTTTCAACCCTCTATTAATTCACTATTTAAACGCAACTCTCATGACAACCATTCAAATGCCAGCAATCAGTTATCCCTTTACTTCGGGCGTAAACCACCATGTAAATGAAGCCCAGCAACACATTACCAGCTGGGTACAAACCCACGGACTTATTACTTCGGCCACGGCCCTGAAACGCTTTGAGAAAGCGCGTTTCGCATGGCTGGCGGGAAGAGCCTTCCCCGATGCGGCGCTGCATGAATTATGCATTATCGCTGATTTCAACACCTGGCTCTTTATTTTAGATGATCAATGCGATGAGGCAGCCGTTGGCCGCAAAGCCGACTACCTGAAAAGCGTGATGGCCGGCCTGATGGATATCCTGCAAACCAACCAGACAGTTACCCTGGCTAGTGGCGGACCACTGGCCGCCGGCCTTAGCAGCATATGGGACCGTATGCGCGCCATCAGCTCGCCCGCCTGGCGTATGCGCTTTATCCGCAGTATGCAGGATTACTTTATGTCCTGCATCTGGGAAGCGGAAAACCGGGAAGCAGGCAGGGTACCTTCCGTGGATGATTACATCCACATGCGTCCCTATACCGGCGCACTCCTGGCGGATATTGAAGCAATAGAAATCATCGAAAAAATCTATCTCCCCCGCCCGGTAGTGGAACAAGCCCTGTTGCAACGCATGATCCAGGCCTGCAATAACGTCGTTTGTTGGTCGAACGACCTTTTCTCCTGCACCAAGGAATCCCGGCAGGGCGATGTACACAATCTCGTGCTGGTACTGCAACACCAGCGGCAGATTTCCCTGCAGGAAGCTGTTGACCAGGCCGCTCGTATGCACAATGAAGAAGTAGCCATATTCGTGGCCCTGGAAAAACTGCTGCCCCTGAAAGGAGATGAAACAGATTATGAATTGCTCCGGTATGTAGCCGTCCTGCGCTCGTGGATGGTGGGCAATTTCGACTGGAGTGTGAAGGATACCGGCAGGTATGGACTGGAACAGCAAGCAATCGTCGCTGCATAAGTCAACGGCCCCCGGCATTTTTACAAAATATCCGGGGGCTATTTTAATTACGCTTCATGCGCTTTTCGATCAGCCGCCCCACCCACCAGAAAGAAAGCGCCAGGATACCAAAGAATAGTCCCTTATTGGTGTGGTCCCAGAGATATTCGAAATAACGGGTATATAGATCTAAGAGGAGAAAGGTCACGCCCAGGTCACGCAACAAATCATCTTTTACGCGGATACCCAGCCATATCATGCCCACACATTGAAGACTGTACACAATCACCCACTGCAACAGGTGGATCTGCCGTAGCTGTTGCCATTCTTCCCAGGTGCCGCAGTTGCCAAAGATGGAAATCAACCAACCGGAAATGATGAACAACAACCATCCGCCGGTCCAGCTGATGTTTTTGATAGGGGGATATACCTTGAGTTGACGCAATCCCCACGCCATTCCTATCAGCAAAACGCCCAGTAAAGCCATGCGGCAGGGCAGGTTCATACCCAGGAAAAAAGCCGCATCGCCGGTCAGGTAGTAGGTGAGCTTTACATAAGCCGGCACCAGGCACAACAACGTAGCAATCCACATCAGCCGTGAACGCAGGGCAATGCCCAGTACGCCATAACAAACGGTAGCCAGCAACCAGAAAACCCCATAATTGCCATCCAGGTATTGCAGGCTCTTTCCCAGGTATACCACGCTCACGCCTATACTGAGTACAGGGAGGAGCCAGAAAAGCTCCCGGTTAAAGGAGAACAACGGCTGGTGTCGGTTACGCCGCCAGCCTTCGTAACAAAGGAAGATACTGCCTGCACCAAACAGCAGGGCGATGACCCCATCCGTCATCGAAAATTTCTTCCGGATAATCTCTATCCATTTCTCGTCCAATACCAGCGACCCAAAGGCCATCAGTGCACAGGATACGGCGGCAATAAAAATATACAGGGTGAGCGTCTGCCAATCGGTATTCACCACCTTATAACTTTGTTGCAACCGGCCTACCTGCTCGGGGGTGAGCAACTGTTCCTGCTCCCATTGATGGATGGCCCGCTGCAGTACCTGGGCTTCCCGCTTATCTAGTGTTAACATAGGCAATGTTTTCAGCTGTGTGGTCCTGTTTTATGTACCAACCGAAGCGTATTACGTTTTTTTATCTTTAACCGGAAATGGTTAAACAAAGCCAGCGCCGGAATGGCAATATAACTGATACGTTGGTACGCCGTATTGTCGGGGTACAGGAAATAGGTCATGGCAATCACCGTGAAACCCGTTGCCATGGTAAGAAACCCGTATTTTAAGCGCTGGTATAGCAATGTTTTCTCTGTATGATGTCCCTCCATAGCTAAATCCGGGTTTTTCTGGAAAATAAAGTAACTGATCCAGAACAACGCCGCCAGGCATCCCGTGAGGTTACACAGGTAAATAAAGAATGGCAGCATAAAATGACTGCTGGTATGCAGGAGCGCGGAGGTAGAAAACGGAAATAACACAATAAAAAACAAAAAGAAAAGATGCCGGTGTATCAATCCTTCGTTGTAATTTTGGAGCAACCGGCATAATTGCAGGTGCCGCACCCAAAAATTACCAATAAATATAAAACTTACTGCAAAAGCCAATAATTCATAGGCAGCAGGCCGCATTAATTCCCAATAGTCACGATCGACAGGCATTTTAACCGGAAGAACGGGCAGTTTGATTTCGATGACCAGCAACGCAACAGCAACGGCAAACACCATATCACAGAAAAGAATAAGTCGCTCCAGCTCAAACACACGATGTAAAGGTTTGGGTTCTTTGATAACAGACATAGACATAGTTAACAATATACTTTTCCGAAAGATACGAAAATAGCTTTTAGCAGCCTGTAATCGTGCTTTCCACCTGCCCGGATAATCCCTTTTATCCCCGCACAACTTTTTCACATGTTTATTGTTAAGTATCTATCAATCATCATATACTTTCAAAGTAATAAGTATGCATTGTCGTTATATTCTATTCACCCTTCTTTTATGGACCCAAACAACTATCGCTTACGGGCAGGTGGATACTTCACGGTCTGGTAATTATGACTTTAACCTGGCCAATTGCATACAATACGGCCTCGCACATCAGAACGATGTGGTAAATGCCCGGCTGGATGTAAACTTCTCCCAGGAACAAATTAAGGAGTATACCGGGAAATTTTTACCCCATGTGAACGTGAACGGTAGTCTCACCGACAACCTCAAACTCCAGACCTCCTTAATTCCCGATATAGCTAATGGAAACTATGACAAAAAAATACCGGTGCAATTTGGCACCAAATGGGCATCTGCCGCCACAGGACAGGTAGACCAGGTGATATTCAACAGCGATTACTTCCTGGGCCTTAAAGCTTCCCGGGTGTATGGGGATCTCTCTAAAAAGACCCTCAAACGTACAGAAATAGATACCCGGGTAGCCATTACCAAAGCCTATTACGCCGCTCTCGCGGCAGAAGAAAATATCCGGCTGGCAAAGTCTAATATGACCCAGCTTTCCAAAACACTCTCAGATACTAAAGCCAGGTATGATGTGGGTGTGGCAGAAAGGGTAGATGTAGACCGTATCCAGGTGTCCTATAATAATGTAGTCACAGATATTGAAACCCAGATACGGGATCTCGTATATGCGATGCAGTTATTGAAATTCCAGATGGGCATGCCACAGGACAATAAATTGACCCTCACCGAAACGGTACAGGATCTCAATGCAGACGTTTTTATTGCAGATACGGTGGATTACCAGGTGCAGGACCGTATTGAATACAGCATACAAACCACCCAGATAGCCCTGGATGAGCTGAGCCTGAAAAGTAAAAAGCTGGGTATCCTTCCTCAACTGAACGCCTATGTGAATTATGGGTTTAACTATTTCTCCACCAAGTTTGGCGACCTCTATAAAACCGGCTACGGCGCCTCTGCGCTGGGACTTACCCTGAAATGGCCCATTTTTGCGGGAACAGAAAGATACCACCAGATCCAGGAAAACAGGATTACCCTGGAGAAGTCGAGAAATACGCTCCGGTACATCGGGGACCAGATACAGCTGGATGTGGCCAATGCCAATACCCAGTACCAGAATAACAAAGCAAGATATGTAACACAGAAAACCAATATGGACTTAACCCAGGGCATATACGATCGTATCGTATTAAAATTTGAACAGGGAGTGGCTACCAGTCTGGATGTTACCTCAGCAGAAAATGACCTCAAACAGGCGCAGGTGAATTATGTGCAGGCACTGCTGAATACCCTGACCAGTAAAACAGACCTGGACAAAGCCATGGGCAAGATCAAATAAGCTATTATTCGTAATTCGCAATTAATTTCTCATATGTATCCAGTCAATTACAAGCGGACATTTTATGTGGCAGGAATGATGCTCTGTGTGGCCTGTGGTAACAGCAAAAAGCAACAACAGCAGGCTGCTATGATGGGGAAGATGAAACCTACGGTAGTAGCCGTGGAAGTAACGCCTGCTTCCTATACTGTCGCCGAAAAATTTCCCGCCACCCTGGTGGCCCACGACGTAGTATCCCTTCGCCCCGACGTTACCGGCTACCTGGAAGCGATCCGTGTACCAGACGGTAGTAGCGTAACTAAGGGCCAGTCTCTGTATGATATTGACAGAAGCCGTTATAGCGCCGCCTATGGCCAGGTAGCTGCTTCCCAGGAACAGGCCGAAGCAGACCTGGCGCAGAAAACCAGGGATTATGAGAGATATAAATCCCTGCTGGAGCATGATGCCATCTCCAAACAAACGGTAGACCAGGCCAATACGGCCATGCTCACCGCCAAAGCCAATCTCACAGCTGCCAAAGCAGCCGTGGCAAAAGCCGGTACAGACGTGAGCCATGCGGTGGTAAAAGCGCCGGTGAGCGGGAAAATAGGCATCGCACAAATTAAAGTCGGCGATATCGTCAACGCCGGCCAAACACTCATCAACACCATCGTCAACGAACACCCCATGTTTGCCGATATGGATATTCCACAGGCCCGCCTGCCGGAATTCCAGCGGATGCAGAAAGGACAGGGCGACCATAAATTCTATATCCAGTTTGGCGACGGTACCCGCTATGGGGAAGAAGGAAAAATACAGGCCATCAATAATATTGTAGATCCTCAAACCGGTACTGTCCGGGTACGGCTCGTATTCCAGAATAGCGATGGTATGCTGAAATCAGGCATGAGCATCGTTGCTGTGATGCAGTATGGCACACCAGATACCCAGCTGGCTATTCCTGCGAAAGCGATTATCCAGAATCTTTCTGAAACCAGCGTGTATACGCTCAGCAAAGATAATGTGGTCACCGCAAGGGATATTATACCCGGACCGGTTACCGATACCATGCTGCTGGTCACCAACGGGTTAAATGCCGGCGATAGGATAGTAGTGGAAGGGTTGCAACGGGTAAAACCCGGAGACACCGTGAATATTGCCGGACCCGGCACCGCACCTGGCGCAGCTCCCGGGGCTGGTAAACATTAATCCTAAATCACTCTCAGGGTATGATCTCAAAAACATTTATAGAGCGCAAGAATACTACGATCGTCATTGCCATCATCATCGTGATTGTAGGACTCATCTGCATGTTTAACCTGCCCATTGCCCAGCTCCCGGATATCGCACCACCGGTAACGGATGTACGGGCCAACTATGTAGGCGCCAACTCCACCACGGTAGAGGAAACAGTGACCACCCCCATAGAAAACCAGGTAAACGGTACCCCCGGTGCCATGTATATCCAGTCGGTAAGCGCCAACGATGGATCTATGAGTATCACGGTGACTTTTAAGCTGGGTACCAACCCCGACATCTCCACCCTCGACGTACAAAACAGGGTGAGCCTGGCGTTGCCCAGTACGCCTGATGAAGTAAGGCGTGTGGGCGTTACCGTTAAAAAGCGCTCCAATGATATGTTAATGGTAATCGCGCTCAACTCTCCCAAAGGAAAGCATAGCCGCGAATTCCTCGACAACTACCTGAATATTTACCTGAAACCGGAGCTGGCCCGTATCAGCGGAGTAGGCGACGTAAATGCCTTCTCCCAGGACTATAGTATGCGTATCTGGCTCAACCCGGATAAGATGGCCGCCCTGGGCCTGACAGCCGGCGATATTTCCCGTGCTATCACAGAACAAAACCAACAGGTACCGGCAGGTAGTGTGGGCGCCCCCCCCATGGGTAAGTCCCAGGCATTTGAATACACCGTGAGCGTGAAAGGACGCCTGGCCACCTCGGAAGAATTCGGTAACGTAGTGGTAGCTACCAGCCCTAATGGCGGCCTGGTACGCCTCCGCGACGTAGCCCGCATTGACCTGGGCTCCTTTACCTATGCGATTGAAGCCAAAGCCGACGGTAAAACCGGTAGCGGGATGGCCATTTACCTGTCGCCCGGCGCCAACGCCCTGGATGTAAACGACCGGGTGATCGCCAAAATGAAGGATATGGCCAAAAGCTTCCCCGATGATGTGAACTGGCTCATCCCCTTTGAAACAACCTCCTTCGTAAAAATATCGATCGATGAAGTAATACAAACATTTATCGAAGCCCTGGTACTCGTGGTAATTGTGGTGTTTGTGTTCCTGCAGAACTGGCGGGCTACCCTGATTCCCATCCTGGTAATCCCTATTTCCCTGATCGGTACCTTTATCTTTTTCCAGCTGCTGGGCTTCTCCATCAATACGCTCACCCTCTTCGGGTTTGTGCTGGCCATTGGTATTGTGGTGGATGATGCCATTGTGGTGGTGGAGGCAGTGCAGCACCATATTGATGCCGACCTCATGTCGCCCCGCGAAGCTACATTCAAAGCCATGGCCGAAGTGAGCGCCCCGGTAATCGCCATTGCGCTGATCCTGGCGGCGGTGTTTGTACCAGTGGCCTTTATTCCGGGTGTAAGCGGCAGGTTGTACCAGCAGTTTGCATTGACCATCGCTTTCTCGGTATTGTTGTCGGCCTTCCTGGCTTTGACACTCACGCCGGCGCTGACAGCCATTTTGCTGAGGCCCGCACACCTAACCAAACAATCACACGGACTCAATAAACTCTTCTTTAAATTCAACGAATGGTTTGCCCGGTTTACCAACCGGTATGGCAATGGCGTAAAGCATTCTATCCGTTTTACGCCCGTGGTGCTGATCATCCTGGGCGTGTTGTTTGCTATCGCCGCTTTCCTGTTTAAGAAAACGCCAACCACTTTTGTACCCCAGGAAGATATGGGCGCCCTGTTTATTGCATTGGAATTGCCCGAAGCTTCCTCTACCCAACGTACCAAAGAGGTGGTGGCGGAAATCAGCAATATCCTCACGAAAGACAGCGCAGTAAGCCACTTCTTCGGCATCACGGGTATCAACTTTGTGGCCAACGCCACCAAACCTAACTCCGGTACCTTTTTCGTGAGCCTCAAACCCTGGGATGAACGATACGCCCACGGCGATAATATCAATGCGGTGTTGGGGCGCATACAGGGTGCCGCCGGCCGCATTATCGGGGCCAACGTCATCTGTATCCCGGCGCCTACATTGCGCGGGCTGGGTACTTCCGGAGGGTTCTCCTTTATTCTCGAACAACGGAGCAACCCGGATATCAATCAATTCCTCCAGGTGATGGGCCAGTTCCTGATGGCCGCTAATCAACGGCCGGAAATTGCGCGGGCGTACGCTTTCTTCAGCGCTAATACGCCACAGTTCAATGTGGAAGTGGATCGTGATAAATGTAAACAGCTTGGCGTAGCCGTAAGCGATGTGTTCAATGCGCTGCAAACCTTCCTCGGCGGACTTTATGTCAACGACTTCACCAAATTCAGTCGCAGCTTTCGCGTGGTGTTACAGGCCGATTCGCTGTACCGCACCAGTATCAATAACCTGAATACTTATTATGTAAGGAATAATACCGGGCAAATGGTGCCACTCAGCGCATTGATTACCACCAAAAAATCTGCCGGTGCACCGGTTATTAACCACTTTAACCTGTACCGCTCCGTAGAAATTGATGGGGACAGCAAAACCGGCTATAGTAGTGGCGATGCCATCAACGCGCTGAAGGAGGTGGCTGCTTCTGTACTACCTGAAAACTTCAGCTACGAATGGGCTAACGTTTCCCTGCAGGAAATTGAGGCAGGGAATAGCAGCCTGCTGATCTTTGGTCTGTCTATTCTCTTTGTATTCCTGTTGCTCACGGCCCTGTATGAAAGCTGGTCGGTGCCATTTTCGGTGCTGCTGGCCGTGCCGGTAGCCCTGTTCGGGTCTATCTTGGCATTATCCCTTACCAAACAGGCTAATAGCGTATATTCGCAGATAGGCTTGATTACCCTGATAGGTCTGGCTGCTAAAAATGCCATCCTGATCGTGGAGTTTTGTAAGGAGCGTGTAGACAGGGGGATGCCCCTATTGGAAGCCACGCTGGAGGCGGTGAAATTGCGTTTACGCCCTATCCTGATGACTTCCTTCGCATTCATCCTGGGGGTGCTGCCCTTGTGCCTGGCGAAGGGCGCTGGTGCTGCTTCCCGTGTTAATATAGGCTTCACCGTAGTAGGAGGGATGCTGGCAGCAACGTTGCTGGGTATCTTCACCGTACCAGTATTATATGTACTGATTACCAAACTGGCCTACGGTAAGAAGAAACTGGCCGATCTGGAAGCACACGGCAATGAAGAGAAAAAGCCCAAAGGTTTAGGCGAATAACCGTAACAGGATGAAAAATACAGAACGTTTCAGTACACGCGTAGAAAACTATGTCAAATACCGGCCGCATTACCCGGCGGCCATCATTCCTTACCTGGCGAAGGAAGTAGGATTGACCCGCGACACCCTGGTGGCAGACATCGGCGCCGGTACCGGCATTTCCGCACAGCCATTCCTGGATAATGGCAATAAGGTATATGCCGTGGAACCCAATACGGAAATGCGGGAAATGGCGGAAAAACTCCTGCACCGGTATCCGGGCTTCCAGTCTGTAGCCGGCAGTGCAGAAAATACCACCTTACCCAACAACTCGATAGAGCTCATCCTGGCAGGTACCGCCTTTCACTGGTTCGATCAATCCGCTACCGCCGCTGAATTCCAGCGTATCGGCAAAGATAATGCGGCAATTGTGCTGATGTGGAATGTACGGCAGTCTGAACTTCCCTTTGAGAAAAGCTACGAAAAGCTGCTTCACCAATATGGAACCGATTATAAAGAGTTGCAGCACAGAAACGTAGGTGCGTCGCAGTTAGCCTCCTTCTTTGCGCCCGCTGCCATTCATGAAACGTCGTTTCAGAATGCCCAGATCTTCGATTTTGCCGCACTGAAAGGGCGTATGCTTTCTTCTTCCTACGTGCCTGAAAAGGACCATCCTTCCTATCCCGCCATGATGAAGGATCTGGAAGATATTTTCTGGAAATACCAGGAACAGGGAATGGTGAAGTTTCACTACGAAACGAAGTTGTACTGGGGAAGGATATCGAAGAAATAAAGCAGGACGTATATAAAAAGTAACAGGCGGATAACGGGAGTTATTCGCCTGTTGCTTTGTCAGTAATTACCTGAGACTGTTATACAATATCTCTACCGGGTGCAGCGCTTTTACACCTGTACCATCTTTAACCTGGTGGCGGCAACTGGTGCCTGGCGCCGCAATCAGCGTGCCTGCGGCAGCATTACGTACCGCGGGGAACAACACCATCTCGCCAATCTGCATACTCAGGTCGTAATGTTCAGTTTCATATCCGAAAGATCCCGCCATACCACAGCAACCGGAAGGGATGACTTCTACGGTATAATTTTTAGGCAGCGACAACATCTTCTTGCTATGAAGGGCAGATGACAATGCTTTTTGCTGGCAATGCCCGTGTAATTTGATATGTTGAGGAGCATCGGTAAACTGATCGGCCTTAATATGTCCTTTCTCTGCTTCGGCTGCCAGGAATTCATCTACCAGGAATACGTGTTTGGCTAATGTTTTCGCAGTGGCGCGAAGTTCTTCTCTGACGAGATCGGGGTACTCATCCCGGAAGCTCAGGATAGCCGAGGGTTCTATGCCCAATAGCGGTATGTTTTCATTGATAACGTCGCTGAATATACGAACATTCTTTTCGGCATACTCGCGGGCCTGGCGCAACAATCCCTTCGACATATAAGCACGGGCACTTTCCGGGTGTTCAATCATTTGCACGTCGTAACCCAGCCGGTGCAGCAGCTGTACCGCTTTAATACCAATGGTGGTATCGTTATAGTTGGTGAATTCGTCGCAGAAGAGATACACTTTTCGCTGACCAGTTGCAGTTCCCTGCTTTTCGAGTGGCCATTTTTCTTTGAACCATTTCCGCAGGGTAATGGTGTGTAAACCAGGCAGGGAGCGTTTGGACGCAAAGCCGGAAAACTTGCGGATGATGCCACCGGTAAAGGAATTGTTGATCACGGCATTGTACATACCTGGCGCAATAGCTGCCAGTCCGGATAACTTTGAATAGTTACCAATCATCCTGGCACGCAGCGGTACCCCGTTGGCATCGTAGTAGTGCTGTAGGAATTCCATTTTCAGTTTGGCCATATCCACGTTGGATGGGCATTCCGACTTACAGCCTTTACAAGCCAGGCAGAGGTCCAGCACTTCGTAAATTTCCTTATGGTCGAAACGGTTTTCTTTGGTGCTATGGGTGAGGAATTCCCGCAGGATATTAGCTCGGGCACGGGTGGTATCTTTTTCATTCCGGGTGGCCATATAGCTGGGGCACATGGTGCCTCCGCTCAACTGCGTTTTACGGCAGTCGCCGGAGCCATTACATTGTTCCGCATGTTGCAGCATGGTTTGGTCTGGGAAGTGAAAGATTGTTTTGATATCCGGTGCTTTCTGCCCGGGTTCGTACCGGAGCATACTGTTCATAGACGGTGTGTCTACGATCTTATTGGGGTTGAAGATATTCTCCGGGTCCCAGGTATATTTGATCTGGCGAAGCAGTTCATAGTTTTTGCCGCCCACCATCTGTTTAATAAACTCGCCCCGGAGGCGGCCGTCGCCGTGCTCCCCGCTGAGGGAGCCATGGTATTTTTTCACCAGGGTGGCAATTTCTTCGGCGATCTTGCGAAATAGCTGGTTACCTTCTTCCGTTTTCAGGTTGATGATAGGCCGAAGGTGTATTTCACCGCTACCGGCATGCGCGTAGTGTACTGCGTGCAGGTTATATTGGTGCAGGATATTGTTGAAATCGCGGATAAAATCGGGGAGGTCTTCCACGGCTACAGCGGTATCTTCAATTACCGGTACCGCTTTTTCATCACCAGGCAGGTTGCTGAGCAGGCCCAGACCGGCTTTGCGGAGGCCCCATATCTTCTTGGTATCTTCTCCGAAGAGCAGGGGGAAATGATAACCCAGTCCTGCTGCCTGAAGCGTTGCTTCCAGCTTGCCGGTGATCTCGATGATCTCTTCCCGGGTATTGCGGCAAAACTCTACCACCAGGATAGCGCCGGGATCTCCTTGTACGAAGAAACGGTTTTTACGTTGTTCGATGTTGTCTTTGGTACATTCCAGGATGTAGTGATCGATCAGCTCACTGGCGCTGGGCTTGTATTCCATCACCAGGATGTTGGCGCGCAGTGATTCATCGATGGTATTGAAATGTATGCAGAGCAGGCCCGTTTCTTTGGGGGGAAGCGGATCTATATGCAGTTTTATTTCGGTCAGGAAAGCCAGTGTACCTTCCGATCCGGCAATCAGCTTACAGAAGTTGAAATCTTCCGTACCGGCGGTGAACGGGTTGGTATCCAGCAGCATATCTACGGCGTAGCCGGTATTGCGGCGGGGAATGCTTTTCTTGGGAAATTCTCTCCGGATTTCATCCTGGAAAGTATGATTACTCAGGCTGGTGCGGATTTGCTTGTAGATGGCGGTTTCCAGCGTATCCGGGCCTTCACATTTACGGTGGAAGGCCTCGGCATCCATGCTGCCAAACACCACTTCTTCGCCGTTGCTGAGCAGGGCTTTTACTTCCAGGAGGTGTTCGCGGGTACTGCCATATACCACGGAGTTGGAGCCACAGGAGTTGTTGCCCACCATACCACCAATCATAGCACGGTTGGCGGTGGAGGTTTCCGGGCCAAAATAAAAGCCATGCGGCTTCAGGAACATGTTCAGCTCATCACGGATAACGCCCGGCTGCACACGTACCCAGCCTTCTTCTTTATTCAGTTCCAGTATCTTGGTGAAATTGCGGGATACATCTGTAATGATACCATTGCCCACCACCTGTCCGGCCAGCGAAGTACCGGCAGTACGGGGGATCAGGGAGGTTTTATTTTCACGCGCAAAACGGATCAGTGTCTTCAGATCATCGATATGCTGCGGAATAGCTACTGCCAGCGGCATTTCACGGTATGCCGACGCGTCGGTGGCATAGAGTGTCCGCATGGTATCGTCTGTATAAAGCGTGCCTTCCAGTTTCTGGGCCAATTGCTCTAGCTTGTCGCGCATCATGGTATGTACCGGTTTTGAGAGGGCGAAATTAATACTTCAGTCCGGCTTTTTTTCGGTTTTTTCTCACGCAAAGAAGCAAAGGAGGAAAGACGCAAAGGGTGTTTATTTTTTAGCCACTTTGCTGCTTTTAAGTTTGGCAGGCGCTTTCGCTGGTTCGCTCTTAGCTGCTTTGCCGCTTTTTGCCTTTGTGGGCGCTTTTGCTGGTTCGCTCTTAGCTGCTTTGCTGCTCTGCGCCTTTGCGGGTGTTTTCGCAGGCCCGCTCTTAGCCGCTTTGCTGCTCTTCACCTTTGCGGGCGCCTTCACCGCCGCGTCCCCGGTAACAAACACCGGCTTCTTTACGGTTATCCCGCACACCGCCTCAAACTTTTCTGTCATATACAACGCCAATTCCGGTGAAGTAGCCTCATCATGCATGTGCATGAAAAAATATACTTCTTCCAAACCCTTATCCAGCCAGTATTTAATACGGTTGGCCCAGTCATCGATGCGGGTATAATCTGTGGGATGCAGGCTGTTGCCCACAAACCGGATGAATATTTTGGGAACGGTTAAGTGCATATGGGCAATGTCTCTACGGCCGGCTGTATCGGTAATAATAGCGCCTACGTTGAGTTCCCGCAGCTTATTGAAGAGTTCCATCCGCACAGCTTCATCTTCAAACCATTGCGGGTGGCGCAACTCCACAAAAAACTGGAGGTCTTTCGGCAGGGAAGCCAGGTATTGGTATAAATTATCACGTTTCGCAGGGCCAAACTTATCACTCAGTTGCAGGAAAATAGGCCCCAGATGCTCCCCAAAAGCCAGTACACCCTCCAGGAAAGAGGTAGTTTTGTCGCCGGCATTGATCAACGTACTGAAATGGCTGATGCTTTGCGGCACTTTAGGACAAAATTTAAAATCCATGCCCGCCGCTTTAACATCCCATTTGGCAATGGTAGCAGGGCCATAGATCTGGTAGTGCGTGGCATTCAGTTCAATACTGTTGAAATGCTTTACATATTCATCCAGGAAATTGGCTTCCTTGGTGCCTTGTGGATATATTTTCCCGATCCATTCTTTTCTTCCCCACTTGGCGCAACCCAGGTAAGTGAGCGGATGCGCTACCGGACGGCCTTTTAGCACTTGTTTATTAAACAGCGGTTCAGCAGGTAGTTTAAAATCGATATCTGATAACATAGCTTCTGGAACGCGACCAAAATCCATAAAGGGGAATTTAAGGGTGAGCAGGAAATCACATGACGATACAAAGATAGGGGAAAGCATAAAGCAGACAGCCGAAAGCCGAAAGCAAAAAAGCGATGATAGCAAATGGTAACACCGCTTTTAAATATCTCCAAAGATTATTCGCGTCAATTAGCTGTTTACTTTGTACCTGGCGCTTTTTGTGAAAAAATAATATTTTTTTACAGCTCCTTTGTTTTCTTGTTTTTACAAGTTAACTTAATAAAGATTATCAATTAATTAGCATGGAAATTTTACACATCAGCGCGGAATGTTACCCGGTAGCCAAAGTAGGCGGACTAGGTGATGTGGTGGGGGCATTACCCAAATATCAGCACCAGTTGGGAAATTTTGCCAAAGTAGTGGTACCCGCTTACCGGACAAAGTATTATGATACACATGAATTTGATGTGGTACACCAGGCCGGTATGTGGCTGGGGCATGACTGGTACCACTTTAATGTATTGAAAGAAAGAAGTAACGAACTGGGCTTCGACCTGTACCTGGTAGATATTCCCGGTTTGCTCGATACGCCGGGCGTGTATGGTTATCCAAATGATACAGAACGCTTCCTGGCTTTCCAGGTGGCGGTGCTGGACTGGATCAACGAATGGCAACACCAGCCGGATGTGATTCATATTCATGATCATCATACGGGACTTATCCCATTCCTGATGTACTATGGGTATAAGTATGGCCGCCTGAAAGATATTCCTTCCGTGCTCACCATTCATAACGCTCAATACCAGGGCCAGTTTGGATGGGATAAGCTGTACCTCATTCCTTCCTTTGACCTGTGGAAGTCGGGCCTGCTCGACTGGGGCGGGGCCATTAACCCACTGGCAGCAGCAATTAAATGCGCCTGGCGGGTAACCACCGTATCGCCAGGTTACCTGGAGGAGTTATTTTATAATGCCAATGGCCTGGAGAGCCTCATCAGCCAGGAAAAAGATAAAATGGTAGGGATATTGAACGGGATTGATACGGCGGTATGGGATCCTGAAGCAGATCATATGTTGCCCGCCAACTATGATATTGACACAATGGACGATGGCAAGCACCAAAACAAGGAACAACTCTGTGAACGGTTCGGACTGGATGCCACTTTGCCGCTGATCGCCTTTATAGGCCGGCTGGTGGGCGATAAGGGAGCAGATCTGCTCCCCGAAATTATCGGCCGTTCCCTGCACGAACTCCCCGGGGAAGTGAATTTCCTGGTGCTGGGAAGTGGCGACCCGCACATTGAGTGGTCGCTGCAGCAAACCCGGCAAACAGTTAGCTATGGTTTTAATGTACATATAGGATACGACGAATCCTTATCGCACCTGATCTATGCCGGCGCCGATTTCCTGTTAATGCCTTCCCGGGTAGAGCCCTGCGGACTTAACCAGATGTATGCGCTCCGCTACGGTACCATACCCATGGTACGCAGCACGGGGGGATTAAAAGACACGGTAATCGATTTTGGAGACAACGATGGCGTAGGTATACGATTTAACCAGGCGGGCGTCTGGGACGTTTGTTATTCCGTAAAACGGGCTACTGAACTGTATCACGATCCTGCACACCTCGAAGAAGTCCGTCTGAGAGGGATGAAACGGGACCACTCCTGGGGAAGCTCCGCGCAGCGTTACCTCAGCATGTACAGTAGTATGAAGTAATATGACATTGCATATTAAATTTTGAACGATGATCTTCTAAAACCAATTCCATTTATGACAAATGATGTAATATCCATTATTCTCGGAGGTGGGGCCGGCACCCGCCTATATCCGCTTACCCGCCGCCGTTCAAAGCCCGCGGTGCCCCTGGCCGGTAAATACAGATTGGTGGATATTCCCATCTCCAATTGTTTGAATGCTGAACTGAACCGCATCTTTGTGCTAACACAGTTCAACTCGGCCTCCCTGAACAAACACATCAAAAACACGTACCACTTCAGCAATTTCGACAAGGGATTTGTGGACATCCTCGCGGCGGAGCAAACCCCCGATAACCCCACCTGGTACCAGGGTACAGCCGATGCCGTACGACAGTGTATTCACCACATGGAAAATTTTGAGTTCGAATATGTACTCATCCTCTCCGGTGACCAGCTGTACCAGATGGATTTTAAAAAGATGATCCGCCATCATATTGATACCGGCGCGGAAATTTCCATCGCTACTATCCCGGTGAACGCCAGGGACGCTTCTGATTTTGGTATTTTAAAGCAGAATGAAGAAGGCGCCATTGTGTCGTTTACCGAAAAACCATCCCAGGCAGTACTGCCGCCATGGGCGTCGGAAGTAAGCGAAGAAATGCAGAAGGAAGGGCGCATCTACCTGGCCAGCATGGGGATCTATATCTTCAACCGGCAGGTGCTGTTCGACATGCTCAATGATAAGCCCGATGCTACCGACTTCGGCAAGCAAATCATCCCGCAGGCCATAGAAGCCCAGCGCCGCATTTTCAGCTACCAGTATGAAGGATACTGGACCGATATCGGAAATATTCAGTCGTATTTTGAGGCTAATATCGGCCTCACAGATGAAATTCCCCTTTTTAACCTCTTCAATGAGTCGCAAACCATCTATTCCAGGGCCCGGATGTTGCCACCTTCAAAAATTTCCGGTACCATGGAGAAAACAATGATCGCCGATGGTTGTATTATAATGGCGAACCGCCTCGAAAGGGTAGTGGTAGGTATACGTACCCGCATCGGCAAAGGCACAGAAATCAGCAATGCCTATATCATGGGCAGCGATTACTATCAAACCCTCGATGAAATTGAAAAAGCCAAGGCCCAGGGACGCCCGTTTATGGGAATCGGTGAAAATTGCGTGATCAACAATGCTATCATCGATAAAAATTGCGCCATCGGAAACGGTGTACATATCAACGGAGGTAAACACCTGGCCGACGGCGATTTCGAAAAGTATACCGTGAAAGACGGCATTGTAGTTGTTAAAAAAGGAGTAATCCTGGAAGACGGATTCAGTATTTAACAAAACCAGTAACATGCGACTGTCAATAGAGCGGAAATCTACCAAGATATACCCTGACCTGAAACGGGTTGTAGCAAGATTTTTCTTCAACGGAGAAGCCAGGGCTAAATCCATCATTCAATTGGTAGCCGCTATGAACGATGCGGAAGTAGACATAACCATTATGCCTATACTAAGAGAGTTCTCCCGTCGCCATAGAAATATTACGCGCATTTTTGAACGGCATGCCGACAGGCTCCGGCACCTCTTTCCCAGCCTCAACCTAAATTATGATAGCCTGTCACACAAACGAAAGTTGTTGACAGGCTCCTATTTCACCAACGAATATTCGATCGAATCCGCCGCTTTCTTCAACCCCTCCCTCATCGAAGATGTGGATCAGAGCGGCCTGGAAGAAGGCGAAAAACGCGTAATCATGAGTTTCCGGGCCGTGGGAGAAGGACACGTTTCTTCCATTGCCTTCCGCTCCGGCATCATTAATAAAAACAACGAAATTTCCCTGATATCCCCGGGCAACTACGTGGATGAAGCAGAAATTATCCGGAACTCCAGGTACGTCAAACATAGTTTCTTCCAAAACGCTGTATCCATCCGGCTGCCCGACTCGGTGATGCAGGAAATACAAAACAGCCTGCCCGATGAATTCGAATACCTGGCCCTGAAAAAAGTGATCCGGGAAATGCAGCAGCGATTCCAGGTGGACCACCTCCTGAAAAAAGGCCTGGAAAGAATGTTGTGGCTGGCAGACTCTTACTATGAACTGAATTTTTCACTTGATACTGACTTGTCCGACCGGGTTATTTTTCCCTACTCAGAGGCTGAAAGCAGGGGGATAGAAGATGCCCGCTTTGTGAAGTATACCAGCGAAAACGGGAATGTCACCTACTATGCCACCTACACGGCATACGATGGTATTACTATTCAGCCCAAACTGCTGCAAACGAAAGACTTCTATGATTTCAACATTATGCCGCTCTACGGGGAAGGCGCCCAAAACAAAAACCTGGCCCTGTTTCCCCGTAAAATAAATGGCAAATACGTCATGATTTCCCGTATTGATGGTATCAACGGTTACATCATGTATTCCGATAAGATCAATATCTGGGAAAATCCACAACTGTTACACCGCCCTAAATATGCGTGGGAATTTGTACAGGTAGGAAACTGCGGCTCGCCGATAGAAACGCCCGAAGGATGGCTGGTAATTACCCATGGCGTTGGCTCTATGCGTACTTACTGTATAGGAGCCAGTTTGCTCGACCTCAACGATCCAGGCAGGGAAATCGGCCGCCTGCGCGAGCCCCTGCTTATGCCCAATAAAGACGAGCGGGAAGGATACGTACCCAACGTGTTGTACTCTTGCGGCTCCATGGTACATAACGATGAACTGATTATTCCCTACGGTTTATCCGACTACGCATCGGGATTTGCCACCGTAAACCTGGAGAAATTGCTTGCACAGATAAAAGCGGATGGCGTTTAAATCTCTCCCCGAAAACTACATACGGGCATACAATGCCAGGTATTGCGCTACCATTTTTTCCGTACTGAAATTTTCCCTGGCGTGCACATGACATTGTTCACGGCTGATGGACTGTAAGGCGGCTACGCGGGCTACGGCCTCGGGCAGGTTATTAACGAGGAAGCCGGTTTGCCCGTCTATGATCAGCTCCGGCATAGCTCCCCGGTTAAAGGCGATCACCGGGGTACCGCAAAGCATGGCCTCTGCTACACTCAGTCCAAACGGTTCATCGAAATGAATCAGGTGCAGTAACGCTAAGGCCTTACCCAGCAAGGCACTGCGCTGGGCGCCGCCAACAGGGCCTACAAATTTGATCTGTTCCTGGTCTACAAACGGCAGCACTCTTTCCCGGTAGTACTGTTCATCTTGTATAATACCTGCTATTACCAGCGGTAGCCCGGTATGCCGGGCCACCTGGATAGCATCATGCGCACCCTTGTCGGGATGGATACGCCCGTAATACAACAGGTACCTGTCGGCCTGCGGCTCATAGGGAAAATCAGCGGTATTGATACCGTTATAAATAGTTGCCGCATATTTCAACGCCGGATGGCGATCGGCATTACTGATAGATACATATCGGCCTATATCATTGTACCGTTGGTATACCGGTATTATTTTAGGAGAAGAAAAACCATGGATGGTGGTCACCATGGGGGTTTTTACCAACCGCGAATAGGTGAGGGGTAAGAAATCGAAATGGCTGTGCAGGATATCAAAATTCCCGGCCTGTTCCATAAAATAACTGATATGCATACACTCTGTTACTTTGGCATCGGCGTCCCGGTCTTCTTCATATCCTTTGGGGCAGATCGCCGCGAGGTGTCCGCTGGTGTGTGAATCGCCCGTAGCAAAGAGGGTTACATCAACACCTTTAGCTACCAGCCCTTCTGCCAGGTTGCTGGCCATTTGTTCCCAGGGGCCGTAATGCCGGGGAGGCGTACGCCAGGCTACCGGCGCCAGTATGGCTATTTTCATGAATGGGGTGTTTTTGGAGAGAGATGAGTCAAATCAGGGGCCAAAGCAATTCGGTCGTCAGGGGCGGGAAATAAACATGCAACACCTCTCCGGGAAAAGGTGTTGCATACTACGGTAGTAACCAGGTAATTACTTATCCCCGTTTAATGAGCCTGATCAGCCAGATCAGGATAATAGAGCCCAGCAAAGCCGTGAGCAACGAGCCAATAAGGCTGTTACCCATGTGAATGCCCAGCCGGCCAAATATCCAGCCGCCAAACCAGCCGCCAATAACGCCAACAACAATGTCTATAATAATCCCGAAACCCTCTCCACGCATAATTTTACCGGCCAGCCATCCTGCAATGCCGCCGATTATCAGAGTCCAAATCATAATGAATGCATTTAGTGCTAAATTGAATATACTACTAAATTTGAATACATAAATAAATCGGGGATGGCGAACCGGAGAATTAATTTTGGATCACGTTCTAACTATTTAACTAACTTCGTACATTCAAAAATTTCGATGTATTGGCACGCATCGTTCTATAATTGATCATTTGTAATTCGCAACTCAATATGCTGGAGTATATTCCTTATGGGAAAACTGGTTATTTCAACCAGCTGGTAACAGATTTTTTAGCCGAGCATTCGCACATCAGACCGTTTTATACCTATTCTCCCGTGCATCCGGATTTTGGAGCAGCCATCCAGGCCAGGCAAGGATTTAATACACCGCGCGCCGAACTGGTAAAGGCTTTGGAACAACAATATGCCTCACTCGAACCGGTAAAAGCCGTACAGGATAATGTTACGGCGCTGTTACAACCCACTACGTTTACGGTGTGCACCGCGCATCAACCCAACATTTTCACCGGCTATCTTTATTTCGCCTATAAGATCCTGCAAACGATCAAACTTTGCCAGGAGCTGAAACAGCAATACCCGCAACACCACTTTGTGCCGGTGTATTATATGGGCAGTGAAGATGCCGACCTGGAAGAACTGGGCAGCATCTACCTCGATGGTAAAACCCTCACCTGGAATACCAGCCAGCAGGGCGCTGTAGGGCGTATGCATCCCGATGGACTCGAAGCGCTGATCGCCGAAGTCAAGCAATCGCTGGGCTATGCGCCCCATGGTGCGGAGCTGCTGGAACTGCTCAATAAGGCTTACCTCGAACACCGCAATATCCAGGATGCTACTTTATACCTGGTACACGCACTTTTCGGCCGCTTTGGCCTGGTTGTACTGGTGCCCGATAATGCTGCCCTGAAGCGTTTGTACATCCCCGTTATGAAGGATGAACTATTCCACCAGGCTTCCCATGCAATCGTAAATGAGACGATGGAAAAGCTGTCGGCACACTATAAAGTACAGGCCAACCCCCGTGAAATAAATCTGTTCTATCTGCAGGACGGTAGCCGGGAACGTATTGTACAGGAAGGCGGGGAGTGGAAAGTATTACACACCTCGTTGACTTTTACCGCCAGTTCACTGGAAGCGGAACTGGAAGCGCACCCCGAAAAATTTAGTCCCAATGTTATTTTACGCGGTATGTTCCAGGAAACGATCCTGCCCAACATCGCATTTGTTGGTGGTGGAGGCGAAATCGCCTACTGGCTGGAACTGAAGCAGCTGTTTGCTCACTACGGCGTACCTTACCCGGTGCTGCTGTTGCGCAATTCCCTGTTGCTCACCGACCAGCCGTCGATGCAGCGTATGCTTAAACTGGGCCTCAATGCTACCATGCTGTTTAGGCCTACGGAAGATATCGTGAACGACTATGTGAAACAACATACCAATACATCGTTGGTATTGAAAGATGAATATACCGCGGTGGAGCATTTATTCGACGCCCTGGAAGTCAAGGCACGTAATATTGATGTAACCCTGGTGGCTACTACCGCTACAGAAAGGAAGCGGGCGCTCAAAGCCATTGGTAAACTGGAGCATAAATTCCTGCGGGCAGAAAAGAAGAAGTTTGCCTGGCAAACCGACCAGATCAGGGGTGTTAAAAACAGGTGGTTCCCTGCCGGCTCCCTCCAGGAACGTAAGGAAAACTTTATGCCCTGGTTTGCACAGGAAGGCCCTGCTTTCTTCGACAGGATACTGGCCGCATTAACGCCGGTAACCGACCAGTTTACAATTTTGGGAGAAGAATAAAGGAAATAAACTTAATAAAAATACAAACGCCGGTAATATCCTTACCGGCGTTTGTATTTTGTCAAATATCTCATTATTAATTACTTATAACGATATGTTGCAAAGAAATTTTCAAAATTTTATCTGCCCCAACGCTTTATTCATGTCCTTCATCAGCGACAGGATAGCAACCAGCTGATCATGCACCTGTTTTGTTTCCAGCATCTCATCCCTCACAGGGGTAGCCCCTTTACCTTCATTAATTTCCTGCTGGCGCTGGTGCACCAGGCTTTCCAGGTGCGCATCGAGCCGGTCAAAGGCGTGAACAATGGGCGATGGCTGGGCGTTGGCGCTGGTAGCCGGGTCCATCATCAGTTGCAGTTGATCCATGTAATGCAACAGGTAATCGGTGATCTCACGATATTCCGGGCGGGGAAACTGCACACCATGATGCATGCTGTAACCCGCCAGGGTAGCGGTATGAGAGGTAAGGGTGTGATTCAGTACCACGTAGTGATATACTTCCGATGGATGCTTTTGTTTGCTCTTTGGTTCTGACAGCATACGCTGGAAGGCCGCCATCATATTGGCAGAAGCTACATAGGTGTCTTTCCTTGCCAGTTTAAAATCAGTGACGGCCACCTTTTCGTTGGAGTAAGCCCGCATCACCAACTCAAAATATTTGCTGTTGGCGCTCATCATCTTCTTCATATAATCCGGCAGGAAGTTATGCTCCCAGGTAGGCCAGAGGAGCATGTTGGCAAAAAAGGCCAGGCCTCCGCCAATAAAGGTATCCAGCACCCGCTGGGTAAGATTGTAGAGGTCGGACGGATGCAGGAAATGTAACAGGAAAATGACAAAGGGCGTAGTGAAAAATACACTCAGCGTATACTGGATAGTCATGAAGCTATAAGCGCCCAGGATACAGAGCAGCATCATGATGAAGATCACGGTATTGTTGTGGGTGAGGTATAGCAGCCCTGCGGCAAATAAGGCGCCGGTAACAGTGCCTATCAGGCGTTGAATGCTCCTCGATTTGGTAAGCCCGAAACCGGGCTTCAGGATCACCACTACGGTCAGTAAAATCCAGTACACCCGGTCCAGGTGCAGGGCAAGCCCTAGCCCATAACCCGCTACGGTAGCCATGCTTACACGGATGGCATGCCGGAAGATATGTGACTTGAACGTAAGGTTATCCCGGAATGTTTCAAAGTCGTATTTCTGGCGGGTGGTAAATTTTGATAGCTCCAGCTTGGGATCTATCGATTCGTCTTTCAATCGCTCCAACCGCGTAAGGCGATGCAGGTTATAAATACGCTGCGCCATGTCCTGCAGGTTTTGCAGGATGTTGGTAAGCGGGATGGTGCGGGTTCTTTCCTTGAGGGTGGGCAGTTGCAGCGTAATGTCGGCAATGGCTTGCTTTACCTTTTCCATTTCTGCCTTCAGGTTATTTTTAGGTAAGGAGCGCTGACCGGCAGCTACGGCGATACCGATATTGCGCAGCTCCTGTGCAAAGGCCAGGATGACGGTATGGAATTTTTCTAGTATGTCCAGGTCTTTGAAATCAGCCTGCAGGGCGTTGTAGTCTGTTTGGGAGGCCATGATCTGCTCCTGGAGGTCTACCATGTCCAGGAAAATAAGCACCATGCTTTTGTTGATGCTGGTAGTTCCCTGTTGAGCGGAACGTCTTTTCAGCAGCAGCTCCCGGACATTCTCCTGCTTTTCGTTAACGATCACCTGTTGCGCCAGTACCGCCTTATAGTTGTCGATCACATTGACGCCCGGCGTATAAAAATTGGCCCGTTGCTCCAGGTAGCGGGCTGTTTGGGTGATACAATCGCCCAGGGCCTGTTGTACGTTGAGATAGGGGCGTATCTGCCACAACACCAGTGCCAGCGCGGCATACCAGATACTACCCAGCAATACCATAGAAGCGTGCAGGAGAGTTAGTTGCGGCGTGAGCTGGGTTTCGCCCAATATGGATACCATGACGAGTAAACAGCCGGTGCCGATATTGCCGCCCCGGTTCCCGTATACCAGCATCATGGCAAAAACAAAGCAGCAAACCACTATCCAGAAGGCCATTGGGATAGGGTAAGGGATCAGCAGTCCCGTGCCCAACGCGGTAAAGAAAATGAGGATGGTGCTGATGATCAGCCCATTCCGTTTATGGATAATAGTACCCGGTACATCACTGAGAGCAGTACACAACGCCCCCATCGACATGGCAATGCCCAATCCCAGCTCATCGAAATACGCAAATACCAGCGAAGGTACTACCACACTGATGGTGGTACGCATACCGTTGCTGAAATGATAACTGTAAAGGAAATTTTTAATGTTATTGATTCGCTGTTCTGTACGCAAACGTATACGGGTTTTTGATGGCCAAAGATAGGGAAAAGCTTTTCGGTTTTTTCCAACACCAAATTTAATTGTAATTGTTCTTTTTACTATATTTATAATCAGACTCTTAGGTGATCGCGGCATACTGCGGACAGAGGCTATTGGCTGGCAATTGTGTATAAATAATTACGGTATATTATGGCTTCTCACTTAAATTACTTTTTGATTTAAAATTATATCTTTGACGCCTTAAAAAACCTCGGAGTACGACGTGCGCTTAAAAACACTAGAAATTAAAGGCTTTAAAAGTTTTGCAGATAAAACCGTTTTGCAGTTTGACGAAGGCATCACTGGGGTGATTGGGCCAAACGGTTGTGGCAAAAGTAATATCATCGACTCCATTCGCTGGGTAATCGGCGAACATAAAATCAGCAACCTCAGATCTGATAACCAGGCTGGCCTGGTATTCAATGGGTCCAAAAGCCGTTCCGCCAGCGGGATGGCGGAAGTTAGCCTCACCTTCGAGAATACCAAAAATGTACTCCCCACCGAGTTTACCACGGTGACGATTACACGCAAATTTTACAAAAATGGCGATAGCGAATACCGTCTCAACGACGTAGCCTGCCGCCTGAAAGATATCCATAACCTGTTCATGGACACCGGCGTGAGCACCGACTCCTACGCCATCATCGAACTGGGAATGGTAGACGATATTATCAAGGATAAGGAAAACAGCCGTCGCCGGATGTTGGAACAGGCGGCCGGTATCTCTATCTACAAAACCCGTAAAAAGGAAGCCAAATCCAAGCTGGATGCCACCGAAGGAGATCTGAACCGCATTGAAGACCTCCTGTTCGAGATCAACAATAACCTTAAAACCCTGGAAAGCCAGGCCCGCAAAGCCGAACGCTTCTACGAGGTAAAAAAGGAATACCGCGATATCAGCATTGAACTGGCCAAAGCCGCCCTGGAAGGATTTAACATCACCTTCAAGGAACTGTCGGATACCCAACAATCGGAAAGCGACCGTAAACTGGCCCTGGAAACAGAAATCCTCACCGCCGAAGCGGCCGTGGAACAAGATAAGCTCCATTTCGTAGCCAAAGAAAGAGAACTGCAATCCATGCAGAAATCTTTTAATGAGCTGGTATCCACCATCCGTACCAAAGAAAACGATAAAAACCTCGCCACGCAGCAACTGACCTACCTGCGCGAACGGGAAAAAAATATTAACGACTTCCTCAACAGTGCAGAAGGACAATTACAGGGACTCACCGCCTCCATTGAATTTACAGAAAAACAGGTGGTAGAGGAGAACGAAGTGTTCGAAACCATGGCCGACGAACTGGAAACATTGCGCGACATGGTGGAGGAAAAGAAAGAACGCTTCCATCAAAAGAAACAGGCCCTCGAAACCCTGCGCAACGACCAGCAACGCTGGCAACGCCAACAGTTTGAAGCCGAAAAGAAAGTAGCCGTTGCCGATACTTCCGTGATGAACCTGCAACGTAGTATGCAGCAACTCCAGGAAGAAAAGGCCAATCGCCTGCAACAAATTGCGCAACTGGAAACGGAGAAAACAGCCCTGCAGGAAACGCTGAATACCAGCAAAACAGAGCTGGATGACATGGTCCGCTTCCAGGAAGAAACCAAAAGCAAGATCCTCGCTACCCAATCCGATATTGAAGGACTCCGCGATAAACTGGTGGATGAAAACCGTAGCCTCGATTCCAAAAAGAACGAGTACGACCTCCTCAAATCGCTGGTAGACAGCCTGGAAGGCTACCCTGAAAGTATCAAGTTCCTGAAAAAGAATCCCGACTGGAATAATAATGCCCCCATCCTCAGTGATATATTCTTTTGTAAGGAAGAATACCGTACCTGCGTGGAAAATCTCCTCGAGCCTTACCTGAGCTACTACGTAGTCAACAATGTGCACGAGGCGGTACAGGCCATCCAGCTGCTCGACAGTAACAAGAAAGGGAAAGCCAACTTCTTTATCCTGGACCAGTTCCGTACTGACTCCACGCCGCTGCTGGCGCCTCCTGGCACCATCCCCGCGCTGGAAGTGGTGGAAATAGAAGAAAAATATAAAGGCCTGGGGCAGCACCTGCTCGGTAAAGTGTTTATCGGGGAAGACCTCACCCGCCTGGAATTCAGCCAGCTGGCCGACGAAAGAATGCTGCTGGTAGAGAAATCTGGCCGCATGCATCGCGGTAAATATAATATCAGTGGTGGTTCTGTAGGACTCTTTGAAGGCAAAAAGCTGGGAAGGGCCAAGAACCTGGAAAAGCTGGAAGTAGAAATCAAAGACCTCGAAGCGGTAGTAGGCCGGCTGAGAGTGGCTTTGCAAGACAAACACAACGAAGTACTCGGATATAACAGCCAGTTAAACGAAAGTAACCTCAACGCCGCCCGTGAAAAGGTAAACCAACTGAGCAACCAGCTCTTTGGCCTCCAGAACCGGATTGAAAACTTTCACCACCTCATCGAAGCCGGCGATAAACGCCTCGAAGAAATGCAGCAATCCCTGGAAACCAACCAGGAAAGCATTTCCGGCGTAAAAGACGAACTCGATAGCCTGAATGAAAGAGTAGCTGAACTGCAGGACAGCATCGCAGATGCCGACCGCATGGCCCAGGAGGCGGAACAACAGTTTAACATGGCCACTGTACAGTTTAATAACCAGAACCTGCAGCATACCCGCCAGCAGAGCAAGGTACAGGCCCTCAAGCAGGAACTGGAATTTAAACGCAAACAGCTGACCGATCTCCACACCCAGATCACCAGCAATAAAACACAGCTGGAAGATGCGGTCGCCAATATAGCCACCGTGGTGGAAAAATTAAGCCACGCAGATGATGGACTGGTAGAACTATTCCGCCAGCGTGAAGAAGACGAAAAGGCGCTCAACGAAAAAGACCAGGAATACTATAATTTCCGTAACCACCTCCAGGAGCTGGAAAGCACACTGAGAACTAAACAGCGGGCCAAAGAACAACTGGAACAACAACTTAATACCATCAAGGATAAAGTGAATGAGCTGAAACTGCAACTGACCACCATGAAGGAAAGGCTCAGCGTGGAGTTTAAAGTGAACCTCGATGAAATCATTGATGAACAGCGGAGTTCCGAACTGCCGGTAGAAGAGCTGCAGGCCAGTGCGGAGCGACTCAAGAAGCGCATGGAGAATATGGGTGAAATTAACCCTACTGCCATCGAAGCTTACCAGGAAATGAAAAAGAGATATGAATTTATCCTGGAACAAAAGACCGACCTGGTAAACGCGAAAGACTCTCTGCTGGCCACTATCCAGGAGGTAGAGTCAACCGCCAACCAGAAGTTCCTCGACACTTTCAACCAGGTAAAGGAAAACTTTATCCGTGTATTTAAGGCGTTGTTTACCGAAGAAGACCAGTGCGATATGATCCTGAGTGATCCCGAAAACCTGGCCGATACCGGTATTGAAATTATCGCGAAACCAAAAGGTAAACGCCCCGCGGCTATTACGCAGCTGTCGGGAGGGGAGAAAACCCTGACCGCTACCGCGCTGTTGTTTGCCATTTACCTGATCAAACCGGCGCCGTTCTGTATCCTCGATGAGGTGGATGCGCCACTGGATGATGCCAATGTGGGCAAGTTTACCAATATGATCAGGAAGTTTTCCGATAATTCACAATTTATTATTGTAACACACAACAAGCAAACCATGGCCGCTGTAGACGTTATTTACGGCGTTACTATGCAGGAACCGGGGGTAAGTAAGCTGGTACCAGTAGATTTCAGAAGTCTGAACTAGTTAACTGGTTTAATTGTTGTAAAAGCATTCGACAACTTTATTCTTTATTCTAGAAAAAATAAAAAAACGTAAACACTATGGGCGCATGGGGCACCAGGAATTTTGAAAATGAAGGATCACAGGATTGGATATTTGACCTGATAGACAACAAAGATGGTGGATTGGTGACGGATACGTTAGCACGTATCATGAACAACATCGAAACACTGGAGATACCAGATTGTGAAGAGGGGCTGGCAGCAGCAGAAACAGTGGCGGCACTGGTGAGCCGTCCCAGCGAAGATTTTCCGGAAGACCCGCTGGAGAGACTGGATATCTTAAATCTGATTGCTACCCGCGCAATCCGAAATCAGGCCATCGCTGTGGTAAACAAGATTGTAGCTGGTTCTGAAATGAAGAAATTCTGGGAAGAATCTGGCCAGGGTCCAGCATGGGCAGCTGTACAGGCCGACCTGGTGAAAAGACTCGAGTAGTCTGATCCCGGAACCGGATACAGGCAAACGAAGGTGGGCAATTGCTTTACCCTGGCTTTGTCTACCCTTATTTTGAAATATTTTTCCGATAAATATATTTAAACAGTGGTTGGCTACGCGCTATTCACTGTTTTTTTTATGGAGATATATACCCGTCGGCAACATAAAAAAAGCTGATCTGATTGACCAGCTTTCCGAATATGATAGATGCGTGCTATTAGATCAGCATGCCTGCAATGGTGGCCGACATATACGAGGCCAGCGTACCACATAACAACGCTTTCAGTCCCAGTTTAGCCAGGTCTGTTCTCCGGTCAGGCGCCAGTTCCCCGATACCGCCAATCTGCATACCCACGCTGCTGAAGTTGGCAAAGCCTGCAATGGCAATGGTCACTATAGCTATCCCTTTCGGAGATATCACCGGTACACTATGGCTGGTGAGGCTTTTAAACGCTACAAACTCATTGATGGTCAGCTTTTGTCCCAGCAGGGTAGCCACGCTTTGTACATCTCCTTTAGGCACGCCCATGGCCCAGGCCATCGGCATAAACAATTTACCGAAAATCCAGTCCAGGCTCAGGTCGAAGTGGGGGTTGAACAAATGCCCGATATTGATCAGGCACCAGTCTACCAGTGCAATCAGTGCAATAAAACCGATCAGCATGGCAATAACGTTCATGGCTATCTTAAAACCATCGCCGGCGCCATGGGAAATGGCATCAATCACGTTGGTATAGTTGCTCTTTACTTCCATTTTAACACGGCCCATAGTCACGCTTTCCTCTGTTTCCGGAAATACGATTTTGGAAATCACCAGCGCGCCCGGCGCCGCCATCAGGCTGGCGGTGATCAGGAAAGGCGCAATGTCCATTCCTGCCTGGAAGCCCATGTTGGCGTATACCACCAGGATACCACCGGCAATACAAGCCAAACTTCCACTCATGGAAGCCAGGATTTCACTTTTGGTCATGCTCGACAGGTAAGGACGTATCATTACCTGGGCTTCTACCTGGCCTACAAATGCACTGGCCACGTTACTTAAAGCTTCGGCGCCGCTTACCCGCATCACAACGTTCATCGCCCGGGCAATAACCGCTACCACGCGCTGCATAATGCCATAATGATATAATACGGCTACCAGCACACATACCAGGATGATAGTGGCTGTTACGTTGAAGGCAAATACAAATCCACCGCCGGCAAAATCCTTGATGCTGCCATCCCGCTGCGATACGCCGATACCACCATATACAAAGGATGCTCCCTTGGCGGCAAATGCTTCCAGTTTACCCATAGCATCACCTACTTTCTTAAAGAACCAGGTAATAGGCGGAACCTTGAATACCAAAAGGCCAATCAGTAGTTGTAATCCTATACCGGTAACAACGAGCCGGTAATTTATTTTACTCCTGTTGTTGGAAAATAAAAAGGCAATACCCAGGATGAGGACAATGCCAAAAATGCCCTGAAAGCGTTCCATAAATGCAAATAAATCGTAAAATGTATGCAATGAAGCGACGAAGATAGGTTTTTTTGCCTTTGGAAATACTAAACTGTTATCTCATATAATTTTTCAGAAAAAATATAGGCAGAAATGTATTTTTATCTTTTGCAATCGAATTAAAAACATGCAGCGCAATCATTATTTTCTCCTTTCCACGTTAGCCATCGCCTTACTGGGCGCATGTCACCAGGGAAAACAACAAGATAAAAAAAGCAAACACGAAGAAGACTCAATTGCCATGCGGCAACAGTATGCCAACTCGCCCGTACTAGACGGAAAAACGGCCATCAGCCACATGGTGTTCGACAAAGGATTGGAAGTACAGCTGGTAGCCACCGAGCCCTTGGTGGTAGCCCCGGTGGCCATGACTTTCGATGAAGCAGGGCGCATGTGGGTAGTAGAAATGACGGGCTTTATGCCCGATACTGCCGGTACCGGTGAAGATAAACCCGATGGAAAAATTGTGATCCTGGAAGATACCAACCGCGATGGGATCATGGATAAACGCACCGTATTCCTCGACTCCCTGGTATTGCCCAGGGCCGTTTGCCTGGTGGAAAACGGCGTACTGGTAGCCACGCCTCCACAATTATGGTTTATAGAAAATGATCATGATAAACCCGGCAAAAGGACGCTGGTGGACGATCAGTATGCAGCCGGTGGTAACGTAGAGCACCAGCCCAATGGATTATTGCGCGCCATGGACAACTGGATCTATAATGCAAAATCAGATAAACGTTACCGCAAAGTGGGCAACAAATGGCTGAAACAAGATACCCATTTCCGCGGACAATGGGGTATCACACAAGATGACCAGGGCCGCCTGTACTATAATAATAACTCCGAGAACCTGCTGGGCGATTATTTCCCGCCAGGACTTGGTGGTACCAATCCGCTGCAGCAGCGGGCTGCCGGCTTCGACGAAAAAATTGTGCCCGACAACCGCACGTATCCGCTCCATCCTACACCAGGCGTAAACCGCGGATACCAGAAAGGTACGCTGGATGATAGTCTACGGCTGGTTAACTTTACCGCCGCCTGCGGTCCGTTGATTTACCGTGGAGGTCTGCTGCCGGCCACCTATGCCGGCAACGCCTTTGTAGCAGAGCCCTCCGCTAATCTTATTAAAAGAAACATCCTGTCCGATAGCAGCTTTGTGGCAAAAGGTGTACAGGCTTACCAGGGCAAAGAGTTCCTGGCCAGCAATGACGAGCGTTTCCGCCCGGTCGACTTAGTGACCGGCCCTGATGGCGCTATCTATATTGCAGACATGTACCGCGGGATACTCCAGCACAAAACTTATCTCACTGAATATTTAAAAAATGAAATAAAGATGCGGAAGCTCACGCTGCCGCTCAACTGTGGTCGTATTTACCGGGTTATCCCGGCCGGCAGCCATCCGGCAAATGTAGCACTGCATCCTGATTCGCTGTGCGGCCTGTTGCTCAGCAATAACGGCGCCATACGGGATAAAGCACAGCAGTTGCTGATCGATCATCATGAGGTAAGCCAGGCGCCCCGTTTAAGGGAGCTGCTGAAAGACAGCCAGCATCCCTTCACGCAACGGCATGCATTGTGGACCCTGGAAGGGCTGCATCAGCTCAATCCCGAAGATCTCGCCTTTGTATGGCAACAACCCGATCCCTCTTTGAAAGTGCAAGGTCTGGCTGCATTGTCTTCCGTGTTAAACAGCGGTAATGCAAAAGCTGTCGTGGCTTCGCTGGATACCTTATCAGACAATAGTTACCTGGCGCCGGTAGTGGCGTATGTGTTGCCGGTACTTGGTAAAGCAGATAAAGCCGCTGCAGCGCGACTGGAAGACAAAATGATAAAAGCGTATGCCCCTAACCGTTATGTGGCGGCAGCGCTGGTAAATAATGCGGTGAATCGGGAAGCTGCCTTGTTAAAACAAGTTACTGCCTGGAATCCTGATACCACGCTGGTGTTGCGTAAGCAACTGCTGGCAGTGTTGAAGAACCTGGACAATAAAGCCAATGCCAGGAAGATGGAAGCGCTGCGTACATCGCTTCCGAGAGGATATAAGATCTTCAATACCGTTTGCCAAACCTGTCACGGTAAAAATGGAGAGGGCATTGCCTCCATGGCGCCGCCGCTGAATGAAAGCAATTGGGTGAATGGCAATAAAAATGCGTTTATCTCTATAGTATTATTTGGCTTAACCGGCCCGGTAGAAGTACATGGTAAAGTGTACAAAGCACCGGAGATCAACGGCGATATGCCAGGTATTGGCGCCAGCGATGAGTTTAACGATGCAGATATTGCGGAGGTGCTCACCTTCCTGCGCAGCGCCTGGAATAATAAGGCGGGCAAAATTACTGCGGCAGATGTACAACAGGTGAGAAAGCAGAACCAGGGCCGTCAGAAGCCCTTCACCGCTAGTGAATTACCGAAATGATGTTTTTCTTTTAATAAAAGTCCTATATTTGCCGGATACAATTGATGAATCATTGCATCCGGCAAATAACATATTACCTCTTTCATATACTCCCTGTGCATCTAAATGCATAGGCGGGTTCCTTTTGCCGTTCTTATCCTGCCCCAAAGACTTCAACACGTAATCCCGGGCAACTTTTAACTTGTAAAATGTTGTACCCGGGGGAATCATTGCATCTGTAGCTGTGTAGTGTTATTCCATCTAGTATTTTTTCCAAAACAATCTTATAAAATCAGTTTTATGAATCATCGGATAGCGCGATGGGCAATTTATTTTTTATGCCTGTTGCTGGATGTGAGCGTCGCTGCAAGCCTTTACCGTGGATATTTAAGTGGTTGGTTCCTGTTGCCCGTGGCAGTAGGATTGAGCCTGTTAACGATTTACGACCGGCTGCAAGGAAAGCATGCCTTATTGCGTAACTACCCGTTACTCGGGCGTTTGCGCTACCTGCTGGAACAGATCCGGCCGGAGATGCGGCAGTACTTTTTTGAATCCGACACCGATGGAAGGCCTTTCAGCAGGCGTCAGCGTGCGGTGGTATACCAGCGCGCAAAAGATGTAAAGCAAACTGTTGCCTTCGGTGCGTTGGACAATATGTATGAACCGGGTTATGAATGGGCCGCTCATACGGCGTTTCCTATGAAGGTGAAACCAGAGGATTTAAGGGTAACCATTGGCAATGAACAATGCGAACAGCCCTATAACGCCAGCCTGCTAAACATCAGCGCCATGAGTTATGGTGCGTTGAGTAAAACAGCTATTGCGTCGCTGAATGGGGGCGCACAATTAGGTGGTTTTGCGCACAATACCGGCGAGGGAGGTATCAGTCCCTATCACTTGCAAAACGGTGGCGCCCTGATCTGGCAAATCGGTACCGGTTACTTTGGTTGCCGGGATGAGCAGGGTAATTTCTCCCCTGCAGTATTTACAAAAGCGGCAGCGGAAGGTGCTGTTAAAATGATAGAGCTGAAACTGAGCCAGGGCGCTAAGCCTGGCAAGGGAGGCGTATTGCCTGCAGCTAAGAATACCCCTGAAATTGCGGCGATCCGTAAGGTAACGCCAGGGGTAAGCGTATTGTCGCCAGCCGGCCATACCGCCTTCAGTAATGAGTATGAGATGCTGGCCTTTTTGCAGCAATTACGTAACCTTTCCGGAGGCAAGCCGGTAGGGTTTAAGCTGTGCGTAGGCCGCGCAGATGAGTTTGAGCGTATTTGCACCGCTATGGTTAATACCGGTATTTACCCCGACTTTATTACGGTAGATGGTGCAGAAGGCGGTACCGGGGCGGCCCCTTTGGAATTCACGGATTCTATCGGGATGCCGTTGTATGACGCACTGGCATTGGTAGTAAATATGCTGAGGCACTACGGGCTCAAAAAGCATGTACGTATCCTGGCGAGTGGCAAGATTATTACCGGCTTCGATATTATGAAAGTACTGGCTATGGGAGCGGATGCCTGTTATAGTGCCCGCGGAATGATGCTGGCATTGGGTTGTATCCAGGCTTTGCAATGCGATAGCGGCAGTTGCCCCGTAGGCGTAGCTACCCAGGATCCAACGCTGTACCAGGGCGTTAACGTAGCAGACAAAAAGGTAAGGGTGGCTAACTTTCACCGCAATACCATTTATGCGCTGGCGGAACTGATGGGGGCCTGTGGTTTTGCTTCCCCCGACAAGGTAAATCCAGCCGCACTTTACAGGCGTATTACCCGAACGGACGTACGCTCTTATGAAGAAATATATGCTCCGGATTACAACAGCAAAGCGGGAGCGGCGCTCTATCCGGGGCCATCTGTAAACAACTGATAAAAACCGGTTATCATGAAAAAGAAACAGATTATCGTGTCCCTACATGATTACGACATCCTGAAAACCCTGTGCTACCATGCACCGGGTTCCGACAAGCTGAGAGAGGAGCTCGACAGAGCAGTGATAAAGAAAGGTAAGGTACCGGATGACGTAGTACAGGTAAACTCCACCCTGCAGTTCAGAGATGAGCGCAGTGGCGCCGTAAGAAACGTTCAGCTGGTATTGCCGGCCGCCAGCAATATACAACTGGGCAAATTATCAATTCTCTCGCCGATAGGTACTGCCTTGTTGGGCTATAGTGCCGGTGACGTGATAGACTGGGAGGTACCTGCGGGCAAAACGCAGCTGCATATCCTGAAGGTCGTAAATACGCCTGCGGCAGCAGTTTAAAAGAAGCTATTAGTGTTAGCGATCAAATATGTATCAATAGAGCAAAAAAAGCCCCCGCTTCGTGCGGGGGCTTCCTTTTATAGAAAAGTTATTATTACTTATTGGTAGCTGATCTTGTCGCCATAACCGATGTGGTATTTATCACAGAAGCCGCCGTTTACTTCCAGCACATACTTCGCTTTTTTGTAAGAAGGAAGACTTTGTTCCGACAAGGGCGTAGCGTATTTCTGAATGGACACGATTTCCATATTATCTGCGATATAGATAATGTCGAGGGAGATGTAAGTATTTTTCATCCAAAAGGCCCTTTCTTCCATATCGGGGAAAATGAATAACATGCCCTGGCCGTCCGTCATAGATTTGCGGTACATCAGCCCATCGGCGCGTTGCTCATCGGTTTGGGCCAGCTGTATATCAATTTTACGCAGGGTGTCTGCACCTGATTTTGCGATGAAAGCCAGGGCGCCCTGTTTCTTGAAAGCAATCCCATTGGAGGTTTCGCCGGCCACGTCAGGGGTGGTAGTAGCAGTAGCAGCGCTGTTTTCCGTAGTAGCGGTATTGTTGCTGCCATTGTTACTTCCCTGCTGGTGACAACCCGCAGCGTATAAGCTGGCTATCAATATACATTTAAGGTGTAGTTGCATAAGATAGAAATACTATTTGGTGAGCAGTTCTTCATCAGAAAAAACAACTTCGGTATAATCCTTTATTTCGTTGTAAACGGTGTCTCTTTCTACCGGACGTCTGCCAGCCTGTTTGATCAGGGTGGCCAGCTGGGCGGTGTTCATGGAAGGGTTTTGTTCTTCCGCACCTGCCATCGAGTATATTTTAGTGGTATCGTCGATGGTGCCGTCGAGGTCATTTACACCGAAAGAGAGGGTGAGCTGTGCGGTATTTCTTCCCAGCATAGGCCAGTAGGCTTTCAGGTGAGGGAAGTTATCCATGTACAAACGGGCTACGGCGTATAGTTTCAGGTCTTCCACGATAGAGCTTTCCGGGATATTGGCCATATCATTGCCTTTATTACGGAACTTCAGTGGAATGAAAGTATTGAAGCCACCGGTTTCATCCTGTAATTGACGCAGGCGTTCCATATGGTCGATACGGTCGGCATAAGATTCTATGTGGCCATACAGCATAGTAGCATTGGTATGCATACCGCGTTGATGGGCGGCTTTGTGAATGGCCAGCCATCCGTCGGCATCTACTTTATCGTGACAGATTTTCGCGCGTACTTCCGGGGCAAAGATTTCTGCGCCGCCGCCGGGCATGGATTGCAGACCGGCTTCGTTGAGGATGCGCATCCCTTCGTCGATGCTCACTTTCGCTTTGCGGAACATATAATCCAGTTCTACCGCAGTAAATCCTTTGATATGCAGATCCGGACGATGTGCCCTGATCTTTTGAATTAGCTCCACGAAGAAGTCGAGCTGCATTTTAGGATGTACGCCACCCACAATATGTACTTCTGTTACCGGCTGGTTATCGTATTTTTTTACGATATCCATCATCTGGTCTATGCTGAGTTCCCATCCATCTTCCCGGTTTTTATACAGGCGGGAATAAGAACAGAAGTGGCAGGTGAAAACGCAAACGTTGGTAGGTTCTATATGAAAGTTGCGGTTGAAATAAGTTTTATCGCCATGCATCCGCTCGCGTACCTGGTTGGCTAAGGCGCCCAACAGGCCTACATCGCCTTTCTCGAATAAGATCAGCCCTTCTGCGGGTGTAATTCTTTCTGCCTGGAGTATCTTCTCTGCAATGCGTTTGATGTCTGCATCTATGTTGGCTTGCTGCAGGAGCGCTTGAACTGCCGGATTATCTTTTCTCGTCGTCATCTTACTTTCATTAATTTAATGGTATTGGCCCTGTTCCTGTAAATTAATTTTACAAAATAAACACCATTTGGCTCATTTACCAAATTAAAGGTCAGCCGGTTCCCAATGCCTATCTCCTTAGCTATTCTGCTCATTATAAACTGTCCGGCGGCATTGTAAATAGATACCTGTACCAGGTCTTCCGGCACCTGGTAAAAAGTGACCCAAACTACCCCGGTAGTGGGGTTAGGATTCACTAAAATGCCTTTTTCCCTCAGGGTAGGGTTCACTTCTTTGGTAACAATTCTTATATTATCAATATAAATGTTATTCTCTGAATTTGAGATATTTCTGAAGGCTACTTGAAATTTTGATTGATGTATAGCAGCGGTCAGATCCACAGAATCACGGCGCCATTCGGTGACGGTGGGTACAAATTCGGTTTGAACTGCTTTTGGCCGGGTGATGAGGTTGGCGCCCCATTTTGAATAGAGGAGTTGGGCGGTTTGGCGGCAGTCGGTGGTTACCAGTACCTGTAACGTATCCCAGGGATTGGAAGGAGATGCGGTAGCCGGGTCAGTGTATACGGCGGCGGCTACATCGAAGAACAGGAATACGGAGTCGCTGTTTTGCGGATCCAGCACCGGCGTAATGAGGTCGTCTACCTGCCCGTTGGTATTATAGCCCAGGTTACGCATGAGTGCGGAGGCGTTGCTGTTCCTGCCTACGTCGCGGCTACGTTCCCAGGTGAAGCTACGGTCGGGGTTATAGAGGTCCCATCCGGGAGGAGGGAAGCTATCGTCTTCGAAGCCCTGTTTGAAAGGAAGGCGTGCTTCGGCATCGTAACGGAAGCGGATATTTGCGGTATCGTTGCTCACATTTTCATCGGCTACGCCGTTGGGCAATTGCGTATAGGCTTTCAGGTTATAGCTGCCAATGGCCACGTTGGCCGGCGGCAAGGTAGCTGTGGTCTGTTGCAATGGGTTCAGGTTACCCGTCCATTGATAGGAGGTAAGCGGGCCGTTGTTCAGCTGGTACCAGATGGTAGCAGCAGTAAGCGGGCGGCTGCCCCTGTTGCGGATGGTCACCACCGGGTTAATACGGGTATCGCATATTTTACCGGAAGGCGCTTCAATACTGACCAACGAGGCGTCGTTGGCCACCAGGATAGGTGGTACGCAACCATCGGAGGTCATCAGGGTAGCGGTAATATTTTCCAGTACATAGCGCATACGGTCTACCTGGCCGGCAGTGAAAAGGTGCATACAGGCGTCGTCGGTATAGTCCATGTAGTTCATGAACATCACACCCGGCGCCACTGTGGTGCAGTTATCCAGTTTAGGGAAAGTGGGGCAACCATAGGTATTATCGCCCTGCAGGGGCGTATCGGCAATCCCATCATCAATGGTACAACCGCCGTTATCATCTCCCCAGATATGTTTTAAACCAAAATAGTGGCCAATTTCATGGGTACAGGTGCGGCCCAGGTCATATACCCTGCCTACGCTGCCGGTGGTACCGAAGGCCGTGTAGTGTACCACCACGCCCTCCTGTTCTTCGGGGAAGCCGGTACCCGGAGGAGCTGCCACGCCGAGATAATTGCCGGAAAGGCGGGTAACCCATATGTTGAGGTATTTGGAATGGTCCCAGGCATCAGAACCGCCGGTACTGTTATATTTGGCATCGGCAGCGCCACTATTGATCGAAAAACTTTGACCAGCGGCGGTTTTCACCTTTACGATGCCGCTGGTAGGCTCTCCGTCCGGCGTGCGCTGGGCCAGGCAGAAGTTAATACGGGTATTACCAATGAGTGGCTGCCATACAGCCGGCACCTGGCTGATATCGGTATTGGCAGCATTATAATCACGGTTTAATACATCTATCTGGGAGAGCACCTGGTTGTAGGTAACCGCGCTGGTATCATCGAGCACAATATGCACCACCACGGGGATAGACACCGTTTGCGGGATGGCCTCTACTTTAGCGCGTTGGGCTTGCCCCAGCATCATCTGACGTTCATTTTGCTGTACAATCTGCAGCAATCGCGGGTTTTCGTTTACACGTTGTTGTATGACTTCCGCCGTGCCGCACTTCCGCTGCGCCACCGCTGTCAGGCCATAAAAAGAGGTAAACAGGATAATAAAGAAATAACGCAAAAAGGTAAGTTTTGGGAATGAAGATACGAGAAAGAATCTGCGAATGTATACGTCGCGAAAAAAGGAATACGGAAAAGTGGTGTCAATAAAAAAAGCGTCCCGGTGTATACCGGAACGCTTTTTCACTCAGTTTTTATAAAAATTACATATTGGCCTGAATTTTCTTATCCAGCACAGATTTAGGCACTGCGCCTACCTGTTTGTCAACTACCTGACCGCCTTTTACGAAAAGGATAGCCGGAATGCTGGTAATACCATAATTGATAGATAACTGTGGGTTTTGGTCCACGTTTACTTTTCCGATGTTTACTTTACCTGCGTAATCTTTAGACAATTCTTCGATAACCGGACCGATCGCGCGACAAGGACCACACCATTCTGCCCAAAAGTCGATAACAGTTAATTTATCGGAATTCAGAACTTCTGTTTCAAAGTTCGCATCTGTGATTTCTAAAGCCATATTCAAAAGTTTTAAAAAGGTATATTAATGATTGTTTTGATTTTCAAATTTGTATAATAGTCATCAAATCCTGATCCGAATGCAAATTACTGCATTTTTGACACGCTACTTATTGATTATCTCTATACAGGTATTGATTAAACAGAGTGTAAAAGTAGTGATTTTGTGATTATTAGCGTGTTTTCAACAATAGATTGCCTGGAAAGGGCGGAAAAGATGTCATGACAGCTTGTTTAATGCACCACCACCATCTTAGCAGTCATCACTACCCGGTCGGAATCTTCTGTATCATAGAATGTCAGGATATACAATCCAGCCGGCAGATCTGATTTGGAAACGAAAGTATGGTTACTGGTGAGTAGCCGGTTATCCCGTTCTCTGCCGAGTACATCGTGTGTAACCATGCGCAGTTTATGATGTATACCCACCAGGTTTACGGTGAAGTTACCGTTGTTGGGGTTGGGACTGATGGTGATTTCAATCAGCCATGGTACCTTTTTAATGGCGCTATAGAAGATTTTACCATCCCGGCCGTATATTTTTAAACGGTAGTAAGTCCAGTTATCATACTCATCATCATCGCGGTAGTTGTAGTCGAGCGCGCCAATGCTGGTACCGTTCAGGCTATGCGGGGCAATCCGGGCCACGGTGTAGAAACTATCTTCATTTTCGCGGTGACGCTGTAATTCATAGTGATCCAGGTTGAGTTCTTTTGTGGTGCGCCAATGGGTGCCCACCCAACGGATGGTTTCGCGGTAAGCTTCAAAGAAAAGCGCCACATCGGAAGTGACTTTATTGAATGAGGCTAACGACAGGAAGGTGTTCACTTCCCCGCCGTCACCGAATGTTCTGTTATTAATATAGTTGTTGCGTAAAGCTGCGCCGGTGGTAAGTGTACCCGGAGCAACGACTCCTGAAGGCGCCGTGGTATCCCATGCCACGCCGCCTGCGAGGCGGGTAACATAGCTACTGTCGCGGTTAATAGAAAAAGCAGGCGTTTCACTTTCTTCAGGGTGCTGTAACAGTACGGTGACGTTGTTTAATGCGCCGGAGTCCTGTTTTACATGCCAGGTTTTTAGCGTGTAACCGGAAGTGTTCATATCTCCTGAAAGACCGTATTGGTAAACGTTATCGAATACCCTGGCCTGGATGGTTTTCGGCGCGCTGCTGTTGCTTTTCACTGTTATGGGAGAGTAGCTGTCGGTAGTGCTGCCAACGGGATATACCACCATATCATTGGCAGGAGTAACCTGTTCTCTGAAAAGGAAACCGCCGGCCGGTTGACTGCCAGTTACCACAAAGGCTTTGTTGGAATAGCCGGTGATAGTACCCGGATCGCCGTTGCCTACCACCAGGTTCCAGCCATTCAACAGGAGGCGGCCGGTTTCAAAATTCAGGTTGTAGCGTACTTTCAGATCACTTAAATCATCGAGGTGAATATTATTGCTGTTGCCGATGCTCAGGTTGGGGAAGCTGGCGCCAGTGCTCCCACTGGCGCTATAGCCTCCGTATATATGCTGGACACCTATGTTAATACCTTTTACCTGCAGGAAGCGAAAAGTGCCGCCCATATTTGATTGGTGAGTATTGTTGTAATCATTTTCATCCGGTAAGGCAGCATCATTGCTGTTTTCCCATTTGCTGCCGTAAAAATTGATCACACTTCCTTTTAGTGAACCAAACCGGCCCTCGTTTTTTACATCGCTGAAAATGGCTACCGTATCATGCGCATGCACGCCGATATTTCCTCCAGGGGGAACATATACGCCGGTTTGCGCCAGGCATAGCTGTGTTCCGGTTAAGAGGCAGGTGATCATATGTAGTGTAAACCAGCGCATCAGGGATTGATAATGGTGACGTCAAAAGTTATGGAGCCAAGTTTCTGGTTACCGCCGCTACCTGCGCCGGTATTGATAAAGTTGATGGTAATGGTGTTGGCGGCGCTGATAAAGGAATAAGCAATGGCCAATCCCTGTGGCAATGCGGCACGTGGATTTACGATCACGGAAGCATTCACATTGGCGCCTGTAACAGTAGCAGTTTTAGTGAGACTATTAGTAGCAGTGATATTGGTTGCGTCTGACAGGGAGAAGCTTGATTTAATCATAGCGCTAACCACAGTACCACTGGCGCCTAGTTTAAAATTGCCACCTACATCTAGTTTAGCGGATGGTGCAGCATTGGCAATACCCACGTTACCAGACCCGTCTACCCGCATAGCTTCGCTGGTACTGGCGGTTCCGCCGGAGATAAATATCAGGTTTTTATTAGTGGAAGTATTGCCAATCACCATGTCGCCGCCGGTACCGTATAAGTATGTCGTATTGATACCGCCTATGATGGTGCTATTAACATTACCTGCGGAGTTAATACCCATATCAATGAAGTTGTTGGTAGCGCTGCCGTTGTTGGCATAGGCCACAACATCTGCGCTGGCGCCCGGACCACCGTGGTTGTTGGTGATACTCATTTCCAGACTATTATTCACGCTACCCTGTCCGCGTATCAGGTTAGTCGAAGTAGAGGTCCCACCGTCTACCAGCAAACGTTCGGGGTTGGTGGCATTAAATGAATTGCTGCCAATACCTACGCTGCCGGTAGAGCTAATGCGCATTTTTTCGGTGTTGTTGGTGATAAATGGTAAGTCAAAATTGGTGGTGGTACCCAGGTTTTGTACCGCGGTTACGCCATTGCCCCCCAACAGCCAGCCGCCTACGGAGCCTGAAAAAGAAATGGTACCGTTAACCTTGTCATAGGTAATCCCGCTTCCTGCACTGAACAATGAACGTACTTTTAAGTAGAAATTTGCAATGTTGGTAGTATCAATAGTGGAGAGTTTGTTGTTGAAAGTATTCCAGTCGGTGCTGCTCAAATAACCATTAGTAGTGGAAGAAGCCTGGCTGATACCAATTACGCCGTTGTTGTAAGTGATAGGAGCTGTTCCGGAGAACAGGCTCCTCACTTTCACGCTAAAATTCGCAATGTTGGTGGTATCGACAGAAGACAGTTTGTTATTGAAAGTATTCCAGTCAGTGCTGCTCAGGTATCCGTTAGTAGTGGCAGAAGCCTGGCTGATGCCAATCACGCCGTTGTTGTAAGTGATAGGAGCTGTTCCGGAGAACAGGTTCCTCACTTTCCCGCTAAAATTCGCAATGTTGCTGGTATCGATGGAAGACAGTTTGTTATTGAAAGTATTCCAATCGGTGCTGCTCAAATAACCATTAGTAGTAGCAGAAGCCTGGCTGATACCGATTACACCGTTGTTGTAAGTGATAGGAGCTGTTCCGGAGAACAGGCTCCTCACTTTCCCGCTAAAATTCGCAATGTTGGTAGTATCGATGGAAGACAGTTTGTTGTTGAAAGTATTCCAGTCAGTGCTGCTCAAATAACCATTAGTAGTGGAAGACGCCTGGCTGATACCAATTACACCGTTGTTGTAAGTGATAGGAGCTGTTCCGGAGAACAGGCTCCTCACTTTCCCGCTAAAATTCGCAATGTTGGTGGTATCGATGGAAGACAGTTTGTTGTTGAAAGTATTCCAGTCAGTGCTGCTCAAATAACCATTAGTAGTAGCAGAAGCCTGGCTGATACCAATTACGCCATTGTTGTAAGTGATAGGAGCTGTTCCGGAGAACAGGCTCCTCACTTTCCCGCTAAAATTCGCAATGTTGGTAGTATCGATGGAAGACAGTTTGTTGTTGAAAGTATTCCAATCCGCACTGCTTAAATAGCCATTTGTACTGGTGGAAGCCTGGCTGATACCGATTACGCCGTTGTTGTAAGTGATAGGAGCCGTTCCGGAGAACAGGCTCCTCACTTTCACGCTGAAGTTGGCTATATCAATCGTATCAACCGCAAACAAAGCTTTTTTCCAGGCGCCGGCACTACGTACCCTCAAACTGTTATCTCCTTTGTAAAAGAGAAGGGTGCCGTCTTGCGCAGTAGTCAAAGGGGCTACTGTTGTATCTGCAATCCTGGTAAGTAATAATCCCTGGTTTTTACTTTCCAGTTCCAATACGGAAGCCTTATTGATGGTGCTGGGGTTACTACCCAGTTTCAGTTGTTGCGCAACTGAAAACAAAGGAAATAACAATACTAACACCGCCAGCAGGGGGAAATGAAATATGCTTTTCATAGCAACTAGTTGAATGATGAGAGAAGTGGGAGAAACCGCTACTTCTTAATCACATACCAGTCTGTTCCATCTGTTTGTATGGTAACAAAGGTCCAGTCGTTGTAAATGATGTAATTACTGGATCCGTCTATAGTACCGCCAGTGGTCGCGATGGTGACTTCTTTGTCAATGCCGCCGCTGCCTACTTTTTTGATGGTATAAATACGGCCAGCAATAGTACTGGGACTGGGCAAAGTGATAGTAAGCGCGCCGCCGGTGGCATCTGCGAGGATGGTGTTGTCGCCTGCGGTGGCAGCATAGTTGCTGGTTACTTTGGTCAGATTGGTAGCCATGGAGCCAACCACCTGGAAGCTGGAATTAGCCTTGGTACCTTCTGCAACGCCTACTGCCAGCGAATCGCGGAAGCTCTTGTAACCTGCAAAAGTTTGGCCGCTCAGGAGATTGATGACCCCTCTTACAGTAGTGGAGGCATCAGGAACGTTGATCACGGTTTGTGTAGCCGAGCTGCTATCGATATTGATATCATTTACAGTACCAGGGCTCTTGCCGATGACCAGTGTTTTAAAGGCATTATCATTCAGCAGTCTTTTTACAACTGTACCGTCTGTTCGGCGGAGCAGTACATTATTGCTGTCGGTGGGTGCAGCACTATTAATATTGGTCAGTACTACGTTACCATCTATAGTGGCATTTTGAACGACATGCACATTGTTCTGGAAAGTTTTATTACCACCAAAGGTTTGGTCGCCTGCTGAAACAGCGCCAGGATTAGTGGCATCGGCGGCATGCAGTGTCAGCGTACCATTATTCACACTAATACCATTGGGGTCTGGTGCAGTAGAAAATAAAGTGTGCAGTATCTGGAACCTTGCGGATGAATCAAACCGCAGCCAGTCGTTGTAAGATAAGAAACCACGAGACGTAGCACCAGTACCACTTTGAGTGGGAATGTTGAAAGTATGTACACCATTGGTGGAAGTAATGGAGAAATCTTTTGCCGCAGTGCTGTCGATCGCAAATGTCTGTACAGTATCTCTTAACCCGTTTAATGATACAATGGCGTTATTGAAGGCAGAAGCAGCCATGGTACGTTGCAGGAGCGTACCTGTGACAGGGTCTATCACCATTACCTGCAACTGGTTGGTGCCGGCAGGGATTGTACCTGCAGCCACTTTAATATTGCCGTTGGCAGATAAACGCATTCTTTCAGCATTGCCTGTTTTGAATACCAATGCTTGCTGATCAATAGTTCCGATGAAATTTTTATTGGAGTCCAGGCCGGCATTACCAATGGTATTCCAGTTGCCATTGTTGGCCACACTGTCTACCGACATTTTCTGCCATAAGCCATTCTTCCGGATAAAGAGGCTGGAAGAATCTGTAACATAAATGATCATACCGTCTGGAGCAGTATTGAGTGGTGCGGCAGTGAGGTTCGCGCCCGGTATCCTCGGCAGTAAAAGACCCTGACGGGTGCTTTCCAGTTCCAGTATGGAGGATTTGTTGATCTGGCTGGGATTAGAACCTACCTTTAACTGCGCAAACGCTGCGGAGGTGCTTAATAAGAACAAGATCACCGTAAAAATTCTACACTTCATGACTTTTGTTTTGATAGGTAATTGATAAAATGATTGAGAAGCGCAAACAGCTGTTACCTGGACGCCTGACGGCACCCTGTTATCGAATCAAATAATTATAGTTTAGTTAATAGCCAATTAGTTGGTTACGCAACCATGCTGGAAGAAAATATGATGTATGTTTTTTGGTACTGAAAAGGGGGGATTACTTATTGCCGTGGACAATGAAGGGCTATAGCATCATCTGGGGATGCATAAATATAGAATCAATGTGCTGCGGTTAATAGTAATACGACCTAATTCTAAACGGATTTTAGATGGAGAGATGCATATCCTGTAGGACACATGCGTCGATGGTTATGAGGTAATACAACTCGCCATTAAAATGCTCTCACAAGAGGTGGTTAAAATATGCGATAAGAATGATCCAACTATCAGAAGGTATCGAGGAGTAGTTTAAAGTATTCGGTTAGTTACTCTCTATCAACGTTGCCAGCTAACGTAAAACAGAGATACTTATTGTGTGTATTCTTCTTAATTAAAGATAAAACAGGTTTTTTATGTAGAGAAAATATTTTGGCCAATTGTCAAAAGAAAACCGGGAAAGTTCTTATTTCCCGGTTTAACGTATAATGGATTCAGCGCCAAATGGTATAAAGGGTATATTTTACCTTATTGGACGGGGGATTGCCGGGGTCTATCAACGATAAACAAAAGCGGCAGGAGAGCCTCCTGCCGCTGCTATTATAACTAGGAATTGTCGATACTTATTTGTTCACAATCTCTATATACACATCTATATCCGGTTGTTTATTGAGGAACACCGCCAGTTCATCATTCATTTCTATATTCCGGTTAAAGGTATGCAGTTTGGCGTGCGTGTTATCGTCACGATCGGTGAGATGCACATGTAGTACGCTATTGCCCGGGAAGCGGTTCACATTGTCTACCAGGAAGTCGACGGTGGGCCTGTTAAGGAACTTGGGCATCGTATTCAGGTACACCTGTTTGGTATGCGTTTTCTTTACTTCCTGCAACAATTGTATGCTACCTACTTTGAACTCGTATTCATTATCATTGAAGCGCTTGGATTTGAAACCACCATTGATAAAGAGACAGAGGCCTGGTTTGAGGTAAGGGGCGAAGCGGATAAAGTCTTCACTCCAGAGGGCAAACTCAAATTTGCCGGTATAATCCTCAATAGTCATTACCCCAAATTGGCGGTTATTGCGGGAAATCCTTTCCTGGGCGCTGGTGATGTACACTGCCAGGCGGAAATTACGTTCCCTGGAGCGCCCACCGGTGCCGCCGGGCTGTGCAATCTCCGTTTGATATTCTACCAGTTCCTGCACGGTATTCATATGGTAGTGTTTCAGTTCAAAGCGGTAATCGTCCAGGGGGTGGCCGGAAATATAGATACCGGTAATATCCCGTTCGTTGTTCAGCTTCATGATCAGCGGCCAGGGGTCGCAGTTCGGAATTTTAGGGGGCTCTACATCCGGGAGCTCATCGGCGCCAAAGAGGCTGCCTATGTTGGATGAACCAGCAGTCACTTGCTGTCCGAACTTTACAATTTTGTCGAGGCCGGTAAGGTTGTCGCCATCCGGTTTGTGAAAATACTGGGCACGATGCAGTTCCGGGAAGCTATCGAAAGCGCCGGACATCACCAGGGCTTCGAGCGATTTTTTATTGACAGCACGTTGGTTTACGCGCTTGATGAAGTCGAATATATTTTTAAAAGGACCGTCTTTTTTACGCTCTTCCAGCAGGTTTTCGATAGCCGCTTCACCCACGCCTTTCAGACCGCCCAAACCGAAACGTACCTGTCCCTGTTTGTTCACGGCAAAACCTTTGAAAGACTCGTTCACATCGGGTGGCAATACGTCGATACCCATGCGTTTGGATTCTTCCATGAAGAAGGTGATCTTTTCAATATTGCTGGCACAGTTGAGCACGGCAGCCATGTATTCGGAAGGGTAGTGCGCTTTCAGATAAGCGGTCTGGTAAGCTACGAAGGCGTAGCAGGTGGAGTGCGACTTGTTGAACGCGTAGGAGGCGAACGCTTCCCAGTCGGTCCACACTTTTTCGCAAACCTTTGGATCGTGGCCATTTTTAGCGCACCCTTCCATAAACTGCGCCTTCATCTTATTCAGTACGGCAATCTGCTTTTTACCCATGGCTTTACGGAGTACGTCCGCATCACCTTTGGAGAAGTTAGCCAGCTTCTGGCTCAGCAACATCACCTGCTCCTGGTATACCGTGATACCGTAGGTATCGCTCAGGTATTCCTCCATTTCCGCAATATCGTATTGTACGGGCTCCAGGCCATGTTTACGGCGGATAAAGGAAGGGATATACTCCAGCGGTCCCGGCCGGTACAAGGCGTTCATAGCGATGAGGTCGTCGAACCTATCGGGCTTCAGCTCCCGGAGGTATTTCTGCATACCGGGCGACTCGAATTGGAACGTGGCGTTGGTTTCGCCTTTCTGATACAGTTCATAGGTTTTGGCGTCGTCCAGCGGGATGTTATCAATTTCGATGCTGATACCATGGTTTTGACGGATCATTTCCAGGGCGCCCTTGATGATGGTAAGGGTTTTCAACCCCAGGAAGTCCATCTTGATTACGCCGGCCGATTCAATGATACTACCTTCAAACTGGGTAACAAGCAGGTCGGAGTCTTTCGCGGTCGACACCGGGATCAGGTCGTACAGGTCCTGCGGGGCAATGATGATACCCGCCGCGTGGATACCGGTATTTCGCACCGATCCTTCCAGTACACAGGCTTCACGGAGCACTTCTCCCTGTAAATCCTCCCCTTTGATCAGCTCCCGGAGTTTTTTCACGTTTTCAATATCTTCCCCTGCCAGGCCTTCCTTATCGGCCAGGCTTTTTTCCCCTTCCAGCGGGGCATTGAAGATACGATCCAGCTGTATACCGGGCTTATCGGGTACCAGCTTGGCCAGGATATTGGACTCCACGAGGGGCAGGTCCATTACGCGGGCTACGTCCTTGATACTCATTTTAGCCGCCATGGTACCGTAGGTAATGATTTGCGCTACCTGGTTGCGGCCATATTTCTGAACTACGTAGTCAATTACTTTCTGACGGCCTTCATCATCGAAGTCCGTATCAATATCGGGCATGCTCTTACGTTCCGGGTTGAGGAAACGCTCAAACAGCAGGTTGTATTTGATGGGATCTATATTGGTGATACCAATACAATAGGCTACTGCCGAACCGGCGGCGGAACCACGTCCCGGGCCTATGAATACGCCCAGTTCGCGCCCGGCTTTGATGAAGTCGGCCACAATGAGGAAGTAACCGGCAAACCCCATGTTTTCGATTACCTGCAATTCAAAGTTGATGCGTTCTTCAATATCGGCGGTCATTTCTAGGTACCGGCTGCGGGCGCCCTCATAGGTGATATGGCGCAGGTACTGGTCCTGGGTAATAAATTCTTTGGGGATAGGGAAGTTGGGCAGCAGGATATCTCTTTTGAGATCCAACAGCTGCACCTTGTCTACGATTTCGTTGGTATTGTCAATGGCCTGGGGAAGATCATGAAACAGCTTAGTCATTTCTTCCGTGGTCTTGAAATAGAACTGGTCGTTATAGAAAGCGAAGCGGCGGTTTTTTACCGCTGATTCGTCATCCGAAAATTCTTTGTTGGTAGGGGTACTTTTCTTTTCACCGGTGTTGATACAAAGCAGGATGTCGTGTGCGTTGGCATCGGCCTGGTCTACGTAGTGGGAGTCGTTGGAGGCAATGATTTTTACATTATATTTCTCTGCAAAACGCAATAATACGGCATTTACCTGGTCCTGTTCCGGAATACCGTGGCGCTGCATTTCTATGTAAAAATCATCTCCAAAAATATCCAGCCACCAGCGGAATTCTTTTTCACCCGCCTCTTCGCCATGACGCATAATGGTTTTGGGAACGGAGGCGCCCAGGCAGCAGGTAGTGGCAATCAACCCCTTGTGGTACTGCAATATCAGCTCCTTATCGATACGGGGATATTTACCGTATAACCCTTCCATATAGCCCAGCGAGCAAAGCTTGATCAGGTTGCGATAACCTTCATCATCTTTGGCCAGCAATACCTGGTGATACCGTATATCTTTTTCCTCTCTTGTAAAGGCACGTTTATGGCGGTTGTCTACCACGTAAAATTCGCATCCTACAATCGGTTTTACTTTCAGTCTTTTATCTTTGGGATCGGCCGGGTTTAACTTATTGTTATATGCTTCTGCCACAAACTGAAATGCGCCAAACATATTACCGTGGTCTGTAATGGCCAATGCCGGCTGATTGGAAGCCATGGCCTTTTTATACAGTGACTTGATATCTGCGGCACCATCCAGTAATGAGAATTGGGTATGAACGTGTAAGTGGGAAAAAATCATCTGCTAGTCTTTTTCGTCAAGCGACAAAAATACGGGAAAAAAGGCTTTCTTTGCATTTTAGCGAAAATTTAGCCAGAGCTTATGATCAGAGTAAAGGGACATCTTATTGTGAAGGTATCGATTTGTGCATTGTCACTTACCTCCTGCGCTTCACTAAAAAAGAGTACCACCAGGAAAACCACTACCACACCCGCTTCTGCCAATAACAACCACCGTGTTGAATTTATAGACGGCATTGCTACCAATCGCCATACACACAACACCAACAACTATAACAACAGGGATATCAGCATCAGCAAAAACATTACCAGGGGCAGTGCCAACCTGGAAAATGCACAGAGCTGGCAATTCAAATATGCACAGCTGCTCGATGTACCGGTAGAAGATGTATTGAATTACAAATTGTATAATTTTATCGAAGAATGGTGGGGAACCCCGTACCGTTTGGGCGGGAAAACCAGAGATGGTATTGACTGCTCCGGCTTTGTAAATACTCTCATGAATACCGTCTTTCAAATGGGGCTGACCGGTAATTCCACTAATCTTTTTACACAGGTGAAACGATTGCCGGTACATGACCTGCATGAAGGCGACCTGGTATTCTTCAAAATACACCATAAACGTATTTCTCACGTAGGGATCTACCTGGAAAACGACAAATTTGTACATGCCTCTACCAGCAATGGCGTGATGATCAGCGATCTGAAAGAACCTTACTGGAAGAAGTATTTTGCCGGCGGCGGGCGACTGTAGCCACTTCAACACATTTGTTTTATTGTTAATTTTATACGATTTTTACCGTTTAAACTTAATCTGCTGCTCTGTGCAGTACCTTTGGCATTATGGAATTTGCTCCCATCGTATTATTTGTCTACAACCGGCCAGCACTCACACGGAATACCCTGCAGCACCTGCAACAGAATAAAGAAGCGGCGGAGAGTACACTGTATGTTTATTGTGATGGGCCCAAAGCCGGCGCCAGTCCCGAACAGCGGCAGCTGATACAGGAAGTGAGAGATATTGTGCATAGCCAGCCCTGGTGCGGTAAAGTGGTGGTATACGAAGCTGAAAAGAACAAAGGACTGGCCACCGCCGTGATTGATGGGGTTACGGAAGTAATTGCCAAACATGGTAAGATCATTGTACTGGAAGACGACCTCACGGTATCGCCCCACTTCCTGCAATACATGAACGATGCGTTGACCAAATACGAAAAGGACGAAAAACTGTTGGCGGTACACGGGTACCTGTACCCGTTTAACATGCCGGCCAACTATCCCCATAGCACCTTCCTGGTGCATGATCCGGGAAGTTTAGGCTGGGGTACCTGGTCCAGGGCCTGGGATAAATTTGAAAGAGATACCGATAAAGTGATTGCCGGCATCCGGGAAAAAGGATTGAAACGGGCTTTTGACTTTTGGGGCGCTTATCCTTTTTTTCGCATGTTGCACCAGCATAAGCATGGAAAAGTAAGTTCCTGGGCTATTCGCTGGAGAGGCGCTGCTTATCTGCATGATATGCTCACGCTTTACCCGGTAAAATCGCTGGTACGGCACGATGGTAATGTGGCCTCGGCCACGCATCACTATAAAGAAGAAGACTGGTTGTATACGGAGATCTACCAGGATGAAATCCCGGTAACGGATATCCCGGTAGAAAATAACCTCGCGATGGAAAAAGTGTTTGCCCGCTTCCTGAGATATCATGCGGGTATGACCATTTCCGCGAAGATTAAAAACAGACTTAAAAAATACTGGAAAAAAATAACGGGCCATGCTTAAAACAGTTCGGAATATATTCAGGAAATTGAAGCGGGACGTAGTGTCGCCGGTACAGTGGGATAATTTGAGGAGATTGCAACCGATGTCTACCAAATTTGGATTCGATCGGGGCACCCCTGTGGACCGCCACTATATTGCCGCTTTCCTGGAAGCCCACCGCGCTGATATTCACGGTCATGTGCTGGAGATTGCGGAAAGCAGTTATTCCAAACAATTTGGCAGCCAGGTTACCAGTTTTGAAGTATTACATGTGCAGCCCGGCACAAACGTCACCATCGTGGGAGATCTGACCAATACCGCCTCGCTGCCTGCCAACCAGATCGATTGCTTCATTTGTACCCAGACTTTCAACTTTATCTACGATTTTAAAACGGCCATTGCCGGCGCCTGGCACCTGCTAAAGCCCGGTGGGGTATTGCTGGCTACCTTAGGGGGCGCTACCCAGGTATCTGCCTACGACGCCGCCCGCTGGGGTGACTACTGGCGGTTTACCACCCAGTCGGCCGAAAAAGTATTCGGAGAAATTTTTGGAAAAGACAATGTGGAAGTCACCGCTTATGGCAACGTACTTACCTGTACGGCTATTTTGCAGGGCCTGGCAGCAGAAGAACTTACGCGGGAAGAACTGGACTACCAGGACCCCGTATATCCTATTATCATTGCCGTGAGAGCGAGGAAGGCGTAAACACCATAAAAGTTATATCACTGATGGGAAACCTGAGCCAAAAAATATTTGCTGTCGCACACTATGTAGCCAACAAAGTGCAACGCCCGGCTGTCATCCTGTTATACCACCGGGTAACTACCCTGGAGCGGGACCCACAGGAACTGGTGGTAACCCCTGCCAACTTCCGGGCGCAACTGGCACACCTGGCGGCAGATTACAACGTACTGGACGCAGATCAGTTTCTCTATCACGTAAAAAATAAAAAAGCATTCCCGGAGCGCTCGGTATTTGTCACCTTCGACGACGGGTATGCCGACAACTACCACGAAGCCCTGCCCTTACTGCAACAGGAGCAGGTGCCGGCACTGTTTTATATCACTACTTCTAAAATCAATACCAACTTTGAGCTGTGGTGGGACGACCTGGAGCGCATCTTATTGACTGCCGATCAACTACCGCTGACATTAACAGTAGATATTGACGGAAAGAAATGGGAATATAATACCGGCACGCTCACGGCTATACGCGAAACGTACTATGCCCTGCAACAGGTACTACGTTTTTGTAAACCTGCGGTCATAGAAGCCGTTATGCAACAGCTGTACGACTGGTCGGGTAAATCGGCCACCGGCCGCCCTTCGCACCGGTTAATGACCTGGGAAGAAGTGAAAGCTATGGGCAATGCAGATTATGCCACCATCGGTTGCCATACCCACCGGCATCCAGCTGTGGGCATGCTCAGCTACGAAGAACAATACACCGAAATAGGCATGTCTAAAGAGATATTGGAAGGCGTGCTGGGTACACCCCAGGTACACTTTTCCTATCCTTTCGGCGGCCGCAAGTTCCTGGGCACTAAACGCTACTATAATGCAGATAGCATCAAAGCCTGTAAAGCGCTGGGATTACAGCTGGTAACCGCCAACTATTACGGACAGGTACATAGCTGGAGCAATCCATATGCCCTGCCCCGCATATTAGTAAGGGATTGGCCACTGGACGTATTCCAGGCGCATATGCGACAGTTCTTTAAATACTAGCCCGTGAAAGTACTTTTTATCAATAAATATGAAAATAGCGGAGGAGCGGCCATTGCAGCACAACGCATTGCCACCGGCCTGGAGGAATATTACCATACCGATAATCATTTCCTGGTAGGCACCCATCGCACTTCATCTCCAAAGGTAACCGCGACACGTCCGGGAACGGTGCGCAACGTAATAGAGCGGGGTATCAATGTACTCACCAACCGCGTAGGGCTGCAATATTTATACTTCCCGTTTTCCACCCCGGCTATCCTGGGGTATACCGCCGCCTTTAAGCCAGACATTATCAGTTTGCACAATATCCACGGGGGATATTTTGATGCTTCCATACTGCCCCGTTTATCAGCCATAGCGCCGGTAGTGTGGACGCTGCATGATATGTGGGCGCTCACCGGGAGCGCCGCCCACAGCTTCGGCGATACCTCCTGGAAGACAGGCAAGGCGGGGAAAAATGAGCACAAGCATGCGCCTTATATGGGATTACCCAATGGCAACTATCTCATTAAAAGAAAGCAACGGCTGTACGCCGCCAGCAACCTGCACATTGTGTCGCCTTCCAGCTGGCTGTACCACATGACCCGGGAAAGCCCGCTGACCCGGGAAAAGCCTTTATATCATATCCCCAACCCGATCGATACGGCGTATTTCCGGCCGCAGGACAAGGCCGCTTCCCGGCAATTGCTGGGACTCCCTGCCGATGCACCGGTGATCACCTTCGTATCCGAGCGTTTATTTGCCAGCGAGTTTAAAGGAGGAGCGGAACTACTTAAAATCCTGCACTTGCTGGATGCGCAGCTCGACAGCCCGGTATATCTGCTGATGATAGGAAATGACCGTTTGCCCGGCACTTTCAGGCATCTCCAATGTGTGTATACTGGTTATGTGAAGGATACTGTCAAAATGATGCAGTGCTATAGTGCCAGCGATATCTTCTTTTATCCAACCAAGGCCGACAACCTGCCCAATGTACTGATAGAAGCCGGCAGCTGTGAAACGGCCTGTATTACCTTTGATGTAGGTGGTTGCCGGGAAATAGTGATCGATGGCCGCACGGGCTATGTGATACCGCCAGGAGAGCATGAACAGTTTGCCGCCAGAACACTGGCGCTGTTGCGTGATCCGGCTACCTGCCGCCAATTTGGCCAGGCAGCCAGGGTGCATACCGAACAGCATTTCAGTATGCCGGTAGTAGCCGAACAATATTATCATTTGTTTGAATCGGTGATAGCATCACCGCAAATAACTAATACATGAGTGCAGCTTCCCCGGTGTTGAGTATTATCACCGTATGTTTTAACGCGGAAAAATTTATTGAAAGTACCATTCAAAGCGTGCTGTCGCAAACCTATCCGCATATCGAATATATCATTGTTGATGGCGCCTCCCGCGACAATACCATGGACGTGATTGAAAAATACCGTTCCCGTATTGCCACCGTGCTTTCAGAAAAGGACAAGGGACTGTACGATGCCATGAACAAGGGAATACAGCTGGCCACTGGTGATTACCTGTTGTTTCTCAATGCTGATGATGTATTGGCCGACAATACTGTAGTCGCCAACATGTTTGCCGTCTGTGCACATGCCGATGTATACTACGGAGAAGCCATGTTTATGGATGAAAATGGGGTAGACATTGGCTTACGCTCTGAACAAACGCCGCATAAAGTACCGGATCAGCTCACCTGGAAAAGCCTGAAACATGGCATGGTGGTGTCGCACCAGGCCTATATTATCCGTCGCAGTTTAAGCCCCTTGTATGATTTGCAGTATAGGGTATGCGCGGATATCGACTGGATGATCCGTACATTGAAGGCGTCTCAAAAAATATGTAATACTCACCAGGTGGTAGCGCGCTTCCGGGTGGGAGGCACTTCCAAGCAGCATCAGCAGCTGGCCTGGAAGGAACGTTATAAGATATTGAGCCGGTATTATGGGCATATTCCCAACTTTGCACATCACCTGTTTATTGGGTTGCGCTATATTTTTTCAAAGCGGTACTAACATTATCTGCTACCATAAAAAAAGGCCTGAGCGAACCATTTTGCTCAGGCCTTTTTCATATTAGTAAGGTATTTATTTTTTCTTTTCTGGTGCCGGCACGGTTTCTCTTTTCATCTGCTGGTAAAACTCCCATCCAAATATCAATACTACCAGTAAAAGTAGCAGGGTAGAGGTGGTACCGGCAATTTTAAGACCGGTGAAGAATGTTTTAGGTGCAAACTTCATCTCAATTTTATGATCACCGGCTGGGATTTTAAATCCACGCAGGGCGTAGTTGGTGCGGATGATATCTACCGGTTTGCCATCGATAGATGCTTCCCATCCGGCAGGGTAATAGATTTCAGAGAATACGCCGAAGCCTTCCTGGGAGTTGTGCGACGTATATTCGAGCTGGTTAGGTCCGTATTTAGTGAGCTTGATGGCTGCACTGCTGTCGGCTCCCGGTTTAAAGTTGCCTACCTGTGCCTGGAAGCGCTTGTCGATCACCGCAGAATCGCGGGTATTCAGGTAATCTAGCGTTTTCATTTCGGTGTTGGCATCGGGCGCCCAGATGATATCTTTTACAAACCAGGCATTACCATAAGCGTCGGGATTGCGCTGTGCGATGGGTTGCCCTGTTTTCTGATCCGGTACAATAAAGTACTTGGTATTGAGCATGTTCATCACATGCATATTGTTTTTCGCAATCTGGTGCGTGATCAAATCCTGGTAGAGCCACAATTTAGCCGGGCTGTAACCGCCAATATTTTTGTGGAAGTAGGAAGGAGAGGCATCATCGAAAGGCGCCGTGGTTACGTTGAACACGCGATAGTAGGGATCTGGATCCTGTTTAATCTGCTGGTCTGCGGGCGATGGTTGCAGTGCCTGCATAAAGCTCAGGTCATCTACGAAGCTGTCGCTGTTGAGATAGTTCTTGTCTACCTGCAGCAGGTCGATGGTTACGGCAGCGGTAATAACGATGGCCGAAACTTTCCAGGTCATCTTATCTTTCAGGTAAGCCCAGATGGCGGCGGCAGCGATCAGGATGAAGATGGCAGAGCGCAGGGTATCTTGTAAGAGCAGGCTGCTGCGGTCTTTTTCCAGGGCGCGGATCAGGAGTTTTCCATTTTCTTCGCCCCCCATCATCTGTGCAAAATATTGCAGCATGCTGGCATCGCTGGCACTGCTGAAACCGGTGAAGAAGTTGGTGATCAATACAAAGCCCAGCAGGAATCCACCAGTGATCAGCAAAGCCTGTTTCAGTTTTTGCAGCAGCACTGTTTTGGTATATTTCCCGGCAGCTACTTCCTGCAATCCCCAGCAGCCCAGTACTACAAATGTGAGCGAAGGCAGTACCAGCGCTTGTGCGGGAGCACGGAATTTATTGTACAGGGGAAGATGATAAAACAGGAAGTCGTTGATAAAGGCCAGGTTTTTACCCCAGGCCAGTATAAAGCCGATAGCGGTAACAGCAATGAGCCACCACTTATGCCAGCTGTCTACTAACAGTAACGATAATACGAACAGGAAGCAGATAATGGCGCCCACATATACCGGTCCGGAAGTACCTTTACTTTGGGCGCCGTAGTACATCGGTAATTTTTGTTGAGACAGGAACTGGTCTACCTGTGCAGCCGGTACGCCAAGGCTCACCATTTGCTCGCCGAAGTGGGAGCTGGGACTGAGTTTTTGGGCAGAGGAGTTACCTACATAACCAGGGATGAGGAAAGTGCCTGTTTCGGCTTTACCATAGCTCCAGTCGTAAGCGTAGTCGATATCCAGGCCGGTAGACTTTTTCTGTGCGGCATCGTCCTTATCGAGCGTCAGCTCTGATTTGCTGCCACGCATGGTATAGTCGGTATATTCCCGCAGGATCATCAGGCTATCCATAGAGGTAAGGATGGCCAGTGCGCCGGCGATGGCCAGTAGTCCGGATGCTTTGAAAAACTGTGGCAGCTGCTGGGTTTTAAAGGCGTGTACAAACGCGCCCACCGCCAGGCAGGCTACCATGATCAAGGTATAATAGATAATCTGGAGGTGGTTATTATAGATCAGCATACCGGTAGCCAGGGCGGTTAATGCGGCTCCTGTGAGCAGGCGGCCCCGGTAGGTAAGGATGATACCCGCCAGTACGGCAGGCATCAGGGCGATGTCGAACATTTTGGTGATATGGCCTACATCAATGATAATCACGTTGTACGAGCAAAACGCAAAAGCAATGGCGCCCATGACGCGGATCCAGTACTTGAGGTCCAGCACACAGAGCAGCAGGTACATGCTCAGCATGGCGAGGAACAGCATGTTAATAGGGAAGGGCGTCTTCAGGGTGATAATCCAGTTCATGTACCCCATTTTGTTGGTACCCGGACCAGTATAGATCACATAGGAAGGCATGCCAGAGAACATGCTGTTCGTCCACAACGGACGGTCACCGGTTGCTTCATAGTAGTCCTTTGCCTCTTTCGCCATTCCCTCTACATTCTTCATGTCGGCCTGGTTTACTACTTTACCCTCCAGGGCAGGAGCGCAATATGCCATGGCCAGCAACAGGAAGATCCCTATTGCCGCGAGATGCGGAAGAACGGCTTTTAGCCAGTTTTGCTTCATCGGATATTTTGGATTTAGTTTTAAAGAAACAAAAATAACTGTAATTTATCCGAAATTTCAATATGCACTGGATACGGTTTCTTTTAAAATTTGCTTTTATATGCAATCTGTGCTTTCTGATCAGTGAAATCCTCCGTATCACTACGTATAGCCATTCGCTGGATACTTTGGTGAATCATGTGCTGGTATTGGGTGTAGGCATTGCCTTTCCGCTGAATGGGATCTTATGTATACTCACCGCGGTGTTGTTATTGTTAAAAAAAATACAATGGAAGACATTGCCTCCGTGGGTATATTTGTGCAACATTGCCATCTTTATATTTCAACTCATAGTTAATTATTAAATGATCCGGAACCTATTAAACGACAAGCCCACCAAGCTTTTTGTCATATTTACCAGCTTTTTCGTGGCCAATGCGCTTATTGCAGAATGTATTGGCGGTAAATTATTTTCCCTGGAGAAGTTATTGGGATTGCCTGTACATACCTTTACGCTCTTTGGCGAGAGCGGCCTGTCTTATACGCTTACGGCAGGGGTATTGTTATGGCCGCTGGAATTTGTAATGACAGATATTGTGAACGAATATTTCGGACCCAAAGCGGTGCGCAGGATCTCCTATATCGCCGTGGGGCTCATTTCCTATGCCTTTATCATGTTTTTCGTGGCCATGAGCGTGCCGGCCGATGGCTGGTGGCTGGGCAGCAAAGCCGCCGATGGAGTACCTAATATGCAGTCGGCCTTTGTGGGTATCTTCGGACAGGGCATGTGGATTATACTGGGTAGCTTAACGGCCTTCCTGGTGAGCCAGATCGTGGACGTAACAGTGTTTCATCGCATTAAGAAACGGACGGGTGATAAGCACGTGTGGCTAAGGGCTACCGGCTCTACGATTGTGTCGCAGTTGGTAGATAGCTTTATTGTATTGTATATCGCCTTTAAGCTCGGTAATAACTGGAGCTGGCAGCGGGTGCTGGCTATTTGTATGGTTAACTACAGCTATAAATTTGTGATAGCCATTGTGCTCACGCCGCTGATCTATTTACTGGAACACCGGATAGAACGTTTCCTGGGACATGATGTTGCCAAACAAATGAAGGCAGCAGCCATGGGCAAGGAACATCCTTTTGTTGATCCGGTGGTGAGTGAATAGAGCTGAAAGCTGCTTTCTAATACTTCCCCTTCACCAGGTCCGCTACCACCTTATCTATGGGGAGGGTAACCGCTGCCGAAGAAAACTCGTCCCAGTCGATCCAGCGGGCGCGTTCTACCTCTGATACGCCTTCCGGCACGGTGAAGTCGAAAGGTTTGTTGCTTACACTGGCAATAAAGGGGGAGGTAGGAGTCACCAGGTAATAAATAGAGATGATCTGGGTTTCGTTATCGAAGGCAGAAATCTGGAAGAAGTCCGTGGTATAAATATGTTCCACCACTTTCACGTCCTGGTTCAGCTCTTCCTGCCATTCCCGGACAATGCACTCCAGGGTGCCTTCTCCGAATTCGAGTCCTCCGCCGGGGAATTTGGTATAATAACCGCCACGGATATATTCATCACTCACCAGTACCTGACGTTGATCATTGATCATGATGCCATATACTCTTACGTTAAATCCTGTTTGCATGTTGTTGTATAAATTAGGCTAAAACCATTTCTTCTTCATAAAATACCAGCTGATCACTACCGAAATAGCGATGGACAGAATGACCGGGATATAGAAGGCATGCATAGTATGCTGATAGGGAATATCTACGTTCATCCCGTATATACTGGCTACCAGCATAGGGAAGGTGAGAATGATGGTGATGGAGGTCAGCCGTTTCATCACCACGTTGAGGTTGTTGGAGATGATGCTGGCAAAGGCATCCATCGTACTGCTGAGGATATTGGTGTATACATTGGCCATTTCCAACGCCTGGGAAGTGTCTACGATGAGGTCTTGCAGGAATTCCTTCTCGTCTTCGTTGAGCCCCAGGAAATTGGTGCGCTCCAGCTTCATCAGCAGCAACTCATTACTGCGCAGGGCCGTTACGAAGTACACCAGGCTTTTCTGGATACGCATAATACCCAGCAATTCCTCGTTCCGGTTAGAGTCGTAGAGTTTGGCCTCCAGCATATTCCTCCGCTGGTTGATTTCCTTGAGGTAGTCGAGGAAATTGATAACCACCTTTTCGAATATTTTCAGCACCATCATATTCCTTTTCTCCGGGGAGCGGTTATGGAAGGTATTCAGGAATTTTTTGATGGCGGTATTGTCGAAAGAATTCACGGTAATGATCTGGTGGTGCGTCAATATGATCACGATAGGAATGGTGATATAAAAGGCGTCACTTTCATTGATCGAGTTGTTTTCGGTAGGCGTTTTCAGTACAATGAGCTTTACATTGTCTTCCAGTTCGAACCTCGATTTTTCATCGATATCCAGGGAGTCTGTGAGGAAGTCGAGCGGAATGTCCAGTTCCTCGGACAGTTGTTCAAATTCAGCCTGTTTGAGGGGAGGGGTTATATTTACCCAGGCCCCGTTTTCGGGCTGTTTAATTTCAACGGTTTTGGAGTCTATATTTGTGAAATACTGGATCATCGGGCGCAAAGGTAGTTAAAATGTTGAATCCTGTTAGCAATTGGCGTAATATTGCACATCAGGAAAAAGATAAATATATTTATATAAATGGGAGTAATCAAGCAACAGAGTATCAGGTCCACCTTGTTGATTTATATTGGGTTTGCCATTGGTGGTATTAATATTGTTTTCCTGTTTCCCCATTTCTTTTCCAATGAAGAGTTTGCATTGACGCGGCTTTTGCCTGAAATTGCCATGATGCTGGTACCCATTTGTACCTTGAGTACCGTGCCTACCATCAGCCGGTTTTTCCCTTATTATTCCAGCCGCCTGAAGGATAAAGATAATGATATGTTAACCTGGGCCATGTTGGCCACCCTGGTGGGGTGCGGCATATTTTCCCTGGGTACACTATTCTTCCGGCAGCAGATCATTAACGCTTTTATTGAGAAGTCGCCGCTGTTTGTCGACTATTTCTATCTCGTTTATCCCAACGTTTTCCTATTTGCATTTTTTGCGGTGTTGGAAAGCTATAGCGGGGCAAGGCACCTGACGGTATTTCCTAATTTCCTGAAAGAGCTGGTACTGCGGCTCCTGACTACTTTGCTGATCTTCCTGTATTATTTCAAGTTGATGGATATTACCACTTTCCTGTGGTTGTTTTCACTGCTGTATGGGGTATTGCTGGTGGCGCTGCTGGTGTATCTTTACCGGCATCATTTCCTGCATTTTACGTTCCGGGTAAGTACCGTAAGCCGCCGTTTGCTGCCCAAAATGTCCATCTACGCATTTTCCCTGCTGGGAGCTATCCTGTTCAACCTGCTGGCCAACAATGTAGCGCCACTGATCCTGGGAAGCACGAAGGGGCTGGACGATGTGGCCTATCAAACGATTGCTACCTACATGTCGATGCTGATACTGATCCCGCAGCGCAGCATTTCCGCTATCGGACTGCCGGTGCTGGCGCAGGCCTGGAAAGAAAAGAATATGAGTAAGATAGAAGAAGTGTATGTGAAATCTTCCCTGTTGCAATTAATTTACGCCTTGTTCATTTTCCTGGCCATCTGGCTGAATATCGACAGCTTTTTCAAACTGTTACCTCCCGAATTTGCGAAAGCAAAATATGTAGTGCTTTGCTATGGCATTTCCCGGGTAATAGATATGGGCACAGGGCTGAATAGTCAGTTACTGGCTACCTCCAGGCTATGGCGATATGATTTATATAGCTCCGCCGTGTTGCTGGCGTTATCACTGCCGCTCAACTTTTACCTGATTAACCACTACGGATTGATAGGTTCCGGGTTTGCTACGCTGATTTCAATGGCGGTATTTAACCTGATCCGTTATGTTTTTATCTGGGCAAAATTTGGATTACAACCTTTTACGGTCAACAGTGTAAAAGCGATCGGCGTATCACTGGTGGCCTATTTCGGCGTTACCTGGATACCGTTTATTATCCATCCCATTATCGATATAGCCGTTAAAGGCGCTTTGTTTGCCGCCATATTTATAGGACTGACATTGGTACTTCGTGTATCCGACGACGTGAACAGTACGGTGAACGAAACCATTCATAAGTTGAGAAGGAAGCAATAAAGCTGAAAGCTATCCCAGTACTTCTGCCAGCACCGCAAACTTCTTTGGTTTGTTGAAGAGTGCTTCTGTAATGCGGATATTTTCCTGTACATCATTTTTATCGAGCAGGGTACTGAAGTCTTTAAAATCCAGGTGGTCAATGGCTTTGGCATCAAAAACGGCTGCGTGATGTTGTTGCAGCAATTGATACAGGGTGCTGTTACTGTGAATGAACACCTTTTTACCCCGGTGCAGCAGGGCAATCACATTGCCGGCGGCCTGGGTGCGGAAATGATACATGACCGCAATATCTACCTGGGCCAGCATTTTGAAGTATTGTTCCCGGTTCAGGAAAGTACGCAAAGCCATTACTTTCTCGTGTCCAAAGAGCCGGATAGCTTCTTTTTCAATCACATCGCCATATTGCTGATAGCCATAGCTGAGCGGGATCACCAGTTTAATGGGCTCGTCTTTGTACCTGGCCAATGCGTGTAGTGCTTCGAGGTGGTTGTTGGTGGAGGTATCTGAGTTGCCCAGCAGGATGGTGGTTACCTTTTCTTCTTTAGGAGCGTTCATGATGGCCAGCTCATCTTCGCCCGGATGCGGATTTACATCGTAAAAGAAGTACTTGTAGGTTGCATGGGTGGTATAATGCCGCTGTACCCATTCAAAATCGATGGGATTCCAGTGCAGGAAGAGGTTGAGCCGTTTAAAGAACAGGTCGCGGGTACGGGCTACTTTCCGGTCGGGTGCTTTGTAGTTGAAGAAGCGCTGGGCAAAGGAAGTGAGCGCCCTTTTAGGCCGCATGGGATTCAGCTTCAGCTTGGGGCGTTCTTCATACTGCTCAAAGTACCGGAGACTCATAGGGCCGTATACGCTGTGTTTAAAGCGGAAAGCTGGTATTTCCACGATATCGCCACCCCAGAAAAACATACCGATAGTAATGTTTGTGGGGAGAGATAAGGCCGCCTGTATGGCTTCTTCGGAGGCCCAGTGAATAAAAAGGCGGTCCTGCGCAGAAATTTTCTTCAGCAGCGCTTTAAAGGCCGGTGTATAAAAAGGCAGGTAAGTTACCTGGTCGGATTTGATAAAGGTGGCTTTGGCTTTGGTGGTATTGATGATATAGGTATTGTTGCCGGGGGCCACTGCTTCTGCATCCCTGATAAAATCATTGATGAATTTGTCATCGGCCATTATATGGTAATTCATGCTGCCTGGTTTATAGTCTTTGGATAGGTGCCTGGTGTAAACAGCGTCCGGGTAGTGGGAGAGTAGCCGTTTCTGCCCCACGCTACCAGGTGGGGTAGAAACGGATGGTTAGTTTTTATTTTACGGTGATATCGCCTTCAAACACCAGTGTAGCGGGGCCACAGAGCCAGATGTTATCGAAAGTGCGTTCGCCGGTTTTGGTGAAGCGTACTTCCAGTTGACCGCCCAATGTTTGTACGGGCACCACGTATTCTTTTTCTTCCTTACCTGCAAAAGTGAGAGCGGCAGCAGTTACACCGGTGCCACAGGAATAGGTTTCATCTTCCACACCTCTTTCATAGGTGCGTACAAAAATGCCGGATTCGAATGGCTGTACGAAGTTGACGTTGGTGCCTACGGCCGCAAAGCGGTCGTTGTAGCGGATTGCGCGTCCTTCATTGAATACATCTACCGCCTGTACATCTTCCACAAATTTTACAAAGTGTGGGGAGCCGGTGTTGAGATAGTAGTAAAGTGGACCATGTTCTACATCATCCACGTTTTGCATTTTCAGGTTTACCCAGCTATCGCCGTCCATGGTGGCTTCATGTTCGCCGTCTACCGCAATGAAATAGAGGTTACCGTCGCCAACGCCCATTTTGTGCGCGAAGGCCACGAGGCAGCGGCCTCCGTTGCCGCACATGCTGCTTTCGCGACCGTCGGCATTGTAGTATTTCATGGCAAAATCGTAGTCTTCACTTTTGTTGAGCAGCATTAATCCATCTGCGCCGATGCCGAAGCGGCGGTCGCAGAGTTCATTCACCTGTTCGTCTGTAAGCCAGTCGTACTGTCCGTTCCGGTTGTCCATGATCACGAAATCATTGCCGGTTCCCTGGTATTTATAGAAGTGGATATTGTTCATGGAACAAAGATAAAAAAATAAGCGATGTGTGTGCCCTCTTAGAGGGTGGCGATAATACCCAATCCTTTTTCGATCAGTGCGGCTACAGCGGCGCCTCCGTCTTTGCTGAACTCTTTGCGGATACGGTTGGCTACAATGGCGCTGATAGACAGGCATTGGTGGCCCAGTACGCGTCCCATGCCGTAAATACCGGAGGTTTCCATTTCAAAGTTGGTGATGCGGTGCGATTCGTACGAGAACCCGGTGAGGTTGTCGATCAGGTTTGGATTAGCGAGCGTGCCTCTCAAAGCGCGTCCTTGTGGTGCGTAAAAGCCGGGGCAGGTAACGGTGATGCCTGTATGAAAACCATCTCTGAAATGAGGGTGCAGTGCTGCGGAGGCTTCAAAGAGGCAGGGACTGGCGCCGCCTGGCTGCAGGAATACCTGTCCGCGGAAGGCTTCCAGCAGTTGTTTTTCTGCCGTAGTATTTTCAAAGGCGTAATAAGGCATGAGATTATCCAGGCCTAACCCGTGAGAAGAAACCACGAAGCTGTCTACCGGGATGCTTTCCTGCAGTGCGCCGGAAGTGCCCAGGCGTATGATCTTCAGGGAAGTAAGGTCTGGTTTTACCAGCCGGGTATTGAAATCAATATTCACTAAAGCATCCAGTTCATTGAGTACAATGTCGATATTATCAGTACCGATGCCGGTAGATACTACAGAGATACGTTTATGACCGATGTACCCGGTATGGGTAACGAATTCGCGGTGTTGGAATTTACCTTCTATTTTATCGAAGTGTTTGCTGACAGATCCTACCCGATCCGGGTCGCCTACAGTGATGATGGTATCAGCCAGTTCATCCGGTCTTACATCGAGGTGATATATGGCTCCGCGGTTGTTGATGATCAGCTCTGATTCGGCGATACGTTGATTATCCATGGTACTAATTTTTTATTTTTTCATAAGTCATGTTTCCAGGTTTTCCGCCTCAATATTCCACCGTTCTCCCTTATTATCAAAATATTTTTTAGATATTTTTTAAATAATATTTGGCAGTTATCAGAAATTCACTACTTTTGCAATCCCACAAAACGAATGAGATGTACGCCAGTGGGGGAGTTACGGCGAACATTTTGATAAGATGGTTCGGTGGCCGAGTGGCTAGGCAGAGGTCTGCAAAACCTCGTACAGCGGTTCGAATCCGCTTCGAACCTCGAATCTGAAAGAGCTGCAGCGATGCAGCTCTTTTTTTTGCGCAAAAAGCTCATGTAAAGGAGCTAAATAGCAAAGGCATTTTGTTAAAACATACCCTCTTCACGAGGGTATAAAATTCTTTGCTGCTTTACTCCTTCTTCTCTTTGCGAGCCCTGCTCGCTCTTCCAAGCCCTTACTGCCAGCCAGTTTCAGTATTAATAAAGATTTATTTTAAGAGTGATGTAAATGTCGATGTAAAAGGTTATATTGCATCCCCCGCATTGAGGGACGATGATTACAGAAGGCATGATATTTATCCATGATTAATAAATTACATTACACCGCGTAATTGATCATAAGATGATATAGGGAATACTGCTACTAAAAAGTAAGTTTCCCATGAATAATACAAGCAAGAAGCCTTCTGCATGCAGAAGGCTTCTTGCGTTTTATGTACCATTTAAAAGAAGGGGTTATGACAGAGATTATTAAAGTAACCGCCGAAGATACCCAGCACCTGGCCCAGGTGAAGCTACTTTTCCGCGAATATGCCAATTGGTTAAATGTTGACCTTAGTTTTCAGCGATTTGAAGAAGAACTGGCCAATTTGCCAGGAGTGTATGTAGCGCCCCAGGGGGCATTGTTTCTTGCGTTGGTAGATGGACAACTGGCGGGTTGTGTGGCAGTGCGGCCGTTTGATAACAGCATTGCAGAAATGAAACGTCTTTTTGTAAAAGATGCCTATAAAGGACATGGCGTAGGTAAACTGCTGGCCAGTGCAGCCATCGAGGAGAGCCGGAAGCTGGGTTACAAGCGTATTTTGCTGGATACCCTGGCACATATGCGCCCGGCCATTGATTTATATACTTCTCTCGGATTTGAGCCGATAGCGGCTTATTACGATAATCCTATCAGTGATGCGGTATATTTATCGCTGAATATAGAGCCTGTAACGCATTGAGCCGTATGAAACCAGCTTTTGGCAGGCGGTATCAACGTTTCTGCCAAAAGCTGGTTATTTTATGTTTATAATGATCTGATCCAGATATTACGGTAGCTTACCGGGTTACCATGATCTTGCAAGGCAAGGGACTTAGGGCCATGCTTTACATAAGAAGGCTTGCCGATATACTGCGTTGGGCCATCCAATTCCACATTATTCTGTACCAATACGCCGTTTTGCAATACGGTAGCCCTGGCGCGCGATTTCACCGATCCATCTTCATTGAACCGGGGTGCGGTCCAGATCACATCGTACGTTTGCCATTCGCCCGGCTTTTTACAGGCATTTACCAGCGGAATTCTTTGTTTGTAGAAGCTGCCCGCTTGTCCATTGGAATAAGTGCGGTTGTTGTAGTTATCCAATACCTGCAGTTCATAATATTCCTGCATAAAAATACCGCTGTTGCCGCGGCCCTGGCTTTCTCCCTTTACTTCTGCCGGGGTACGCCATTCGATATGCAGTTGAAAATCTTCAAACTGTTGTTTGGTTTTAATCACGCCGGTACCTTTTACTACCGTCATGATATCATTTTTCACTTCCCATTGGGCCGGACCACCTTTTTCGGCTTCCCAGTTATCGAGATTTTTGCCATTAAACAGGATAATGGCGTCGGAAGGCGGTGTCAGGGTTTCATTACCAGGAGTAATTACCTTTGGAACAGGTTCCCATACTTCTGTTTCTTCGGGTTTCATCTGCCCGTTGTTTTGTGCCAGGGCGGTTGCCGACAGCAGGGTGCAGGCGGCGAATAATAAGGTGCGCATATGATGCTTTTATTTTTTCAGAGAGATGAACAGGTAAGGTTATTTTCGTTTATGCTTTTATGTTAGGTAGTTTGTACCCGTTGTGGTAAGCAGCTGCCAGCAGTTTGTTGGCATCGCGGTCAGTAAATTTACCATCGGCGGCATCCCAGTATACTTTCTTGCCGGTGCGATAGGCGATATTACCCATTTGCGCCGTGGTGGCTACCAGCGCGCCTACCTGTACCGGGGCATGCAGGTCCGTAAAGTTGCGTGATTTTATCACTTCTATGAAATTGGTGGTGTGCATGTCGAGGCCATTGTCTACAGATTTTTGCCTGGGCACGGCCTCCATTTTTCCTTTCTCCGGAATCACTTCCCAACCACCCCGGTCTAATACCAGCGTGCCGTTGTTACCGATGAAGGCGATACCATGATCACGTCCGTAAGGGCCGCCATCAATGCCGATAGCCTGCTCCCACTGAATGTTGTAACCGTCGAACTCATATACGGTAGTAAGCGTATCTGGTGTTTCTGCGGCGTCATCGGGATACGCGAATTTACCACCGGCGGCCATCACAGATTTAGGTGCGGCCGATTGCATGCCCAGCAGGGCATAATCCAGGAGGTGTACGCCCCAGTCGGTCATCAGGCCACCTGCATAATCCCAGTACCAGCGGAAGTTAAAGTGGAAGCGGTTTTCATTGAAAGGGCGGGTAGTAGCAGGGCCCAGCCAGGCTTTGTAATCTACACCTGGAGGCGGCGTGCCGTCGGGCTTAACAGGGATAGATTTCATCCAGCCCATATAGGCCCAGGCTTTCACCAGGCGTATTTGACCCAGCTTGCCGGAATGTACAAACTCAATGGCATCTTTGAAGTGCTGTTGACTGCGTTGCCATTGCCCTACCTGTACGGCACGGTTATATTTTTGCTGGGCAGCCACCATAGAGCGGCATTCAATGATGGAGTTGCCCATTGGCTTTTCTACATATACATCTTTGCCAGCGGCGCAGGCGTCGGTCATTTGCAGGCAATGCCAGTGGTCTGGGGTACCAATGACTACGGCGTCAATGCTTTTGTCTTCCAGCAGCTTACGATAGTCGGAATACGCTTTTACTTTAATGCCTTTTTGCGCCAGCTCTGCTACGCGTTTGTCCAGCACGTTTTGATCTACATCGCAAAGGGCCACACATTGCGCCGCGGGATTTTTCAGCATAGAGGTAAGGTCGGCCCAGCCCATGCCATTAATGCCTATAGCGGCCACGTTGAGCCGGTCGCTCGGCGCTACCGCCGCTTTCAGGGTAGATGGAAGGGCGGATACCAGCCCGGCGCCCGCTATCAACGTGGAGGCGGACTTAATAAAGTGTCTACGGGAATTGTTCATGTAATAAAACGTTTTGTGGAATTGTTAAAATGACAATTAATAATACAAAATAGGAAAAAATGCGAGGATATTCACTTTTCACGATGATTTTGTGAAGGACGGTGGTAGGGGGTATCATTACAAAAAACGAGAGAAGTCCACAGGGACTTCTCTCATTTAAAATATTTATTCTTCTGGTTCTTCCCCGTCGCCATCGCCGCCCAGCGCGAAATTCATCATCGTGCCAAGCAGGTCGCTGAAGCGGGTTTCATTTTCCACCACTTTTTTGCTGATGAGCGAGTACGACGACAAGCCATGGAGCACAAATTCCATGAGCAGCAGTGCTTCCTTGTTATTGGCTTTGGGAAAGCGGGCCTTCACCAGTTCCTTGAGTCCTTCTACCCGGGAGAGGGTAGCTTCGTATTGTTTGTCGCTGATATCCTGGAGCAGCTGTACGGCATTGCCTTTGTCGAACCACTGTATCACGCTGCGGTAGGGATTTTCTGCCGGAGCGTTTTGCTTCTTTTTCTTAAAGGAGTCAGGATTGGGAAAATAGGTGGCAAAGAGGGTACGGATCGATTTATCCAGCAGGTTATGGGCTACCTGTAGCGGGCCTTCCTGTTCTCCTTCATATACCAGTTCTATTTTACCGGTAATAGCCGGGATAATGGCCTGTAGGTCGGCAATGCGTACCTGTGTTTCCTTTTCCTTATTGATAATAGCGCGGCGTTCCCCGGCACTCACCGCATTTTCGTAAGCGGCAATGGTGAGGCGGGCAGATACCCCGCTTTTCTTGTCTACGTATTCGCTGGTGCGTGCTTCAAAAGATACTTGTTCTATGAGGCGTTTTACCATATCGGCAATCTGCACTTTGGCTTGTTGGTCGTCGTGTATATCGGCTTCCTGTTCGGTGATCAGCAGGGCGTTTTCGATGGTTTTAGGGTAGTGGGTAATGATCTGGCTCTCTATCCGGTCTTTCAGCGGCGTAACGATAGAGCCACGGTTCGTATAGTCTTCCGGGTTAGCGGTAAATACGAACAGGATATCCAGCGGCATTCTCACTTTAAAGCCCCTGATCTGGATATCGCCTTCCTGTAAAATATTAAAGAGCGATACCTGTATACGGGCCTGCAGATCGGGCAATTCGTTGATCACGAAGATACCGCGGTTAGAGCGGGGAATGATGCCGAAGTGGATCACGCGCTCGTCGGCATAGCTGAGTTTCAGGTTGGCGGCTTTGATCGGGTCTATATCACCTACCAGGTCGGCTACGGAAACATCCGGTGTGGCCAGCTTTTCGCCGTACCGTGCGCTGCTATGTACCCAGGCGATGGGTGTTTGATCGCCCTTTTCGGCGATCAGGTCAATCGCGTAGCGGGATAGCGGATTAAACGGATCATCGTTTACTTCTGAGCCTTCCACGATGGGAATGTATTCATCGAGCAGGTCGGTCATTTGCCGGGCCATCCTGGTTTTGGCCTGTCCGCGTAAACCGAGGAAAAGTATGTTGTGCCTGGATAACAGGGCTCTTTCAGTATCGGGGATCACGGTATCTTCATAGCCTATGATACCGGGGAAGGTGCTTTCCTTATTTTGTAATTTTTTAATCAGGTTTCGTCTGATCTCTTCTTTTACGGAAACTGGTTTATAGCCACTTTTTTTGAGCTCGCCTAATGTTTTTATGCTGGTATTCATCTGAGATATTTACGAGTGATATATGTTTAATAGAACTTTCTTTTCCCGTTTTCGAAGTCCCGGAAAAGAAATTGTCCCAATTTATCGGTGCCGGAAAAGAAGGCTTTACCGTTGTTGGTTTCTGTAAATTCCTGTACAAACTGCTGCAGCCATGGATCGGTGGCCACCATGAACGTAGTGATAGGAATTTTTAATTTTTTGCATTGGGCGGCCAGGTTCAGGGTACGGTTCAGTATTTTCCTGTCGAGGCCAAAGCTGTTTTTATAATATTGCGACCCAATCTTCAGGCAGGTGGGTTTACCATCTGTGATCATGAAAATTTGCTTGTTGGGATTGCGCCGGCGGCGCAGTAAGTCCATGGCCAGTTCCAGTCCGGCTACCGTATTGGTATGGAAGGGGCCCACCTGCAGGTAGGGCAGGTCTTTGATTTCGATCTGCCAGGCGTCGTTCCCAAAAACGATGATATCCAGGGTATCTTTGGGATAGCGGGTGGTGATCAGCTCCGCCAGCGCCATAGCCACCTTTTTGGCCGGGGTGATCCTGTCTTCTCCATATAAGATCATGGAGTGGGAGATGTCGATCATGAGGGCGGTAGACGTCTGGGTTTTGAAGTCGGTTTCCTTCACTTCCAGGTCGTCCTGCTGGATAGAAAAGCTGTCGATACCGTGATTGATCTGGGCATTCCGGATGGAAGCCGTAATATCCAGCTGATCTACCCCGTCGCCGAATTCAAACGGGCGGGTTTCGGCATTGAGTTCGTCGCCCATGCCCGATTTGCGGATGTTATGGTTGCCGGTAGCAGATTTTTTGAGTTTACCGAAGATCTCTTCCAGGGCATTTTTACGGATGGTTTGTTCTGCCTTGGAAGTGATTTCTATTTCGCCGCTTTCCTCATTTTCGCGGATATACCCCTTGTTTTTCAACTCCTCAATAAAGTCGCCTATACCATACTCCTGGTTGGTGAGCTGGTACTGGTTATCCAGCTCGGTGAGCCATTGCAGTGCTTCTGTCACATCCCCGCTGGTGTAGGTAAGAAGTTGGGTGAAAAGGTCCAGTAGTTTCTGGAAGGGTGTTTTCTTATTATCGTCCGGGTTGAACCTGGTAAATTGTATTCCTCTCATAGCACGTCTTCTGAATTAAATTTACCACTTTTAGGGGAATGAAGAAAGGGGAGAGAGAAAAGTGACCACATGGTAACAATTGCCGGCGATCTGGCCACGGGGTAATTTCTTCTCCGAAAACTTGCATTTTACCTTGAAAGCAATTACTTTCAATCATCAAAAAAATAACTATATGAAAAAACTGAGAAATGCATTGATGCTGGCGGGTGGCCTGGCAGTTGCATTATTTGCAAAGTCCGCGGCTGCACAAAGCAGGGCAGATGCATTGGGCTGGAAGCTGGGAGCGCAGGCATGGACATTCAATCATTTTACCCTGGCGGAGGCCCTGGATAAGATGGATAGCTGCGGTATCCAGTATGTGGAAGCTTTTCCCGGACAAACCATTGGTGGCGGTATAGAAGGTAAATTCGACTACCATATGTCACCCGACAAACAAGAGCAGGTAAAAGCCCTGTTTAAAAAGAAACACAAAGTATTAATGGCTTTCGGCGTGGTAGTACCTACTTCCGCGGCAGAATGGCGTATGCTGTTTGATTTTGCCAACAGGATGGGTATCCAGAGCATCACTTCTGAGCCTAAAGAAGAAGACCTGGATCTGATTTCTTCCCTGTGCGACCAATACCAGATCAAACTGGCTATCCACGACCACCCCAAACCCAGTCATTACTGGAACCCCGACATCGTGCTGGCCGCTATCAAAGGCAGAAGCAAGCTGATGGGCGCTTGTGCTGATATCGGTCACTGGGTACGTTCCGGCCTGGACCCGGTAGAGTGCATCAAAAAACTGGATGGTCATATCATCAGCCTGCACTTCAAAGACCTGGATAATAAATCGCCTGAATCTCACGACGTAGTATGGGGCAATGGTGTAAGCCAGATGCCTAAAGTGCTGGAAACACTGAAAAACCAGAAGTTCAAAGGACTGTTTTCTGCAGAATACGAGTACAACTGGGATAACAACGTGCCAGAAGTGAAAGCCAGCGCTGCTTTCTGGAGAACAATGGTGAGCAACCTGTAGTTTATAGCGAGTCGCGAAGATATTGTCCGGAGGTCATGGGTAGTACCATGGCTTCCGGATTTTTTGTTTTAGATGGGTGATGCGAAGATTAGGAGGGGTATTCACCGCATATTTTGCGGAGAATAATAGCGCTTTTCACCGCAAAATATCCGGCGAAAAAAAATGGAGGCTGGCCCCAGATTTCTTTTGTTACCGAACCAGTAGAGGTGGCTATATAAAATAGGAAGGCCTCCCACACCAGAGCGTGGGAGGCCTTCCTATTTTATATAAAATGATTACTTGGCGGAATCAGGCGCCTTGGTACCATTGGAATCTTCCTGGGTATTTACCTGGAGTAATCCTTCTTTATTTCTCTTAGTACCATTTACACCGAAGTCAGATTTCATCTGGCCCAACCAGGTGATGAACTGCTGTGCATTCTGGCCATCGCGTTGTAAGTCGTTGGTCATTTTGCTGGCAGGCAGGGAAGCGTAGTAGCGTAATTGCTGTTCGCAATCCTTCACCACCTGCGCCGACAACTCCTCTGCTCTCTTCGCATCACCAGCCATGTAGTAAGCATAGATGGTTTGGATGGAAGTGTAGTTGTGCATGTTACCCGGAGTAGTCATCGCATAAGGGAAGTTAGTTTCCATGATGTTTTTATCCATGTAACGGAGCACGTTGAGGGCGCTGTCTTTAGATTTGCCTTCCTGGGTCATGGCTACCGACAGTTTAGTGAATGCCTGGCGGAGGTACATGATCATTTTCCTGTTAGGTTCATCGAAGTAGGTGCCGCGGATTTGTGCGCCACCGAATTCGAACTTATGCATCAGGTTATCATACATTGCCCCTACGTTGGCGTTGATGTCCATACCCAGTGGGTCTTGTGCGGTTTGCTTAGGCAATGGCACCAGGTGGTAGGTAAGACCGTCTGTTTGCAGGTATTCATTCAGGCCAAGGTCTGTTGGGCTGGTGAAGTAGATCGGGCGTTTCCAGTTGTTGGTAGCAATGATATCGTATACCGCGAGATCATTCTTCAACAGGAAGTTTTTGCTGATCTTAAACGGCATAGAAGGCAGGATCTTCGCGCTGTCTTTTTCTGCTACCACGTGGTTGGCCAGTACGGCTTGTTTATCTACCGGCACATACAGCTGACGGGTAGGCAGGAAGTTTTCAGAGCCGCCATCCTGGGTAGTCACTTTACTGTTTACATCATCACTTCCCATGAAGGCCACGATTTCTTTCAGGTTAAAGGACTTATCGGCCGGAATATTTCCGGGGTCGAAGAAGCGGATGTAGTTGCGGTTTTCGCCTTTGTATTTATCCGGTGTCCACGACATATCCACGGCAGGGCTTTGGTTTACGGCTCTGCGCATCTGGTCGATGTACCAATCCACCCCAAGGAGGCTGAGGTTAATTACCCGGATATCCGGACGGATGCCTTCTACTTCCTGGGCGTACCAGAGCGGGTAAGTATCGTTATCCCCTACGGTAAACAGGATGGCATTAGGCTGGCAGGATTCGAGGTAATCTTTGGCCACGTCTCTGGCTACGTATTTGGTAGAGCGGTCGTGGTCATCCCATTCCTGGAAGGCCATCAGCACCGGTACTGCCAGCAGGCACACAGCGGTGGCCAGGGCAGGGGAGAGTGCGCTTTTGGTTTTCTTCTTCAGGAAATTATATACAGACAGTACGCCCAATCCTATCCAGATAGCGTAAGCGTAGAAAGAGCCTACATAGGCGTAGTCACGTTCACGTGGCTGGTTACCGGCCTGGTTCAGGTAAATAACGATCGCTAAACCGGTAAAGAAGAAGAGCAGGGATACGATCAGGGTATCTTTGCGGTGGTTATTATATTGATAGAAGAATCCGAGTAGACCCAGGATAAACGGCAGGAAGAACAGGGTATTGTGTGCCTTGTTGTCCTTGAGACTGTCGGGCATCATGGACTGATCGCCATAGATCAGGTTATCGATAAATGGAATACCGGAAATCCAGTTACCATCTCTTACGTTACCGTAGCCCTGGGTATCATTTTGTTTTCCGGCAAAGTTCCACATGAAGTAGCGGAAATACATGAAGTTCACCTGGTATTGGAGGAAGAACTTGATGTTATCGCCGAAGCCTGGTTTTTCGCCTTGTTGCAGTCCCAGCCAGGTTTTGTAGTAGTCGGCATGGCCCTGGTCGTTGCTGGCATCCCATACACGTGGGAACAGCATCATATCATCCGGAGCATACACCGGGTCCATTTTCTTACCAGCTACTTCATATTTCTTAGCGCCACGGGCGTAGATATTACCGCCTTCCTTGTATTCCGTAGGACGTGCAGTGAACACCTGGCCATATACCAATGGGAAATCGCCATATTGTTCGCGGCCCAGGTAACCTACCAGGGAGATAGGGTTATCTACGTTGTACATATCTACCGACGGATTGGCGGTAGAGCGTACCATGGTGGTTACATAGGTAGAATATCCCAGCAGCATAAACAGCACGAACAGGATCGACAGGCGGCTGGCGTGGGTAGTTCTGATAAAGTCCAGCTTTACGCCTACCATTTTGAGGAGGTAGGGGATCGCCACGAACAGCGCAGCCAATACTATTTTAAAGAAGATAGTACCGCCGCTGGCGTCGTTGAAAGCGGGAACCAGTATAATGGTAGCAATAACGATCAGCGGTGCATAAAGCGCGAATTTCGGCTTACGGTAACCGATGATCAATATAGCGGTGATTAAAGCGAAGTAGAAGATAAAACCGGAGAAATAACCCATTCCCAGGCTATTTACGAAGAATACATCCATATAACCGGATGCTTTCACGGTGTCCTGGATCAGGTATTTCTGTACGATACCAGTAAGGCCGCAACCAATTACAAAAGCCCAGAAGGTACCCCAGCCGGTTACTTTGTAGCGTCTGAAGTAGTACACCATTACCATGGCGGGGATGGTGAGGAGGTTGAGCAGGTGCACGCCGATAGACAGACCGAGCAGGTATCCTATCAATACGATCCAGCGATCGGAGTAGGGTTCATCTGCTTCGTGTTCCCATTTCAGGATAGCCCAGAATACGATGGCGGTGAAGAAAGAGGACATACCATATACTTCACCTTCCACGGCGGAAAACCAGAATGAATCAGAAAAGGTATAAGCCAATGCACCAACGATGCCGGCGCCCATGATGGCGATCATTTTTTCGCGGGAAATTTCTTCCCCGGCTTTCACCATGAGGCGGCGTGCGAAGTGGGTGATGGTCCAGAACAGGAACAGGATAGTGAAACCACTGGCCAGGGCAGTCATGGTATTTACGCCCAATGCAGCCTGGGAGGGTTTCAGGAACATACTAAACAATCTTCCAAGCAACACGAACAATGGTGCTCCGGGCGGGTGGGGGATCTGTACTTTATAAGCACTTGAAATAAACTCGCCGCAGTCCCACAAGCTGCCTGTAGCTTCCATCGTTTTAATGTAAACAAAGCAGGCAATGATGCAAATGACCCAGCCGACCATGTTGTTGGTCCTTTTGAAATTCATAAGGTTGTTTTAAGGTCCGACAAAAATATAAAAAACAGCAAATTATGCTAATCTGGTGAACAGTTTTAACTTTTTGTAAATATCTTTTTAATTGGGAGCCTTTGGCTACTGGTTTTCAGCATCCTGTTTTGCGTTGGCGGGGACATTAAAAATCCATTAGAATTCAGCGGCTTTGGCCCCGGAATTACAGGCTTACAGCCTGGGTAACGGTCCAGGCGGCGGGTTTGGCATTAAAAAGCGGTTTGGTGGCGGCCCAGGTTTCCCGGAACAGGGGGGACTGCCGGTAGTTTTCAAGAGCGGCTTCGGACTCCCATTGGCTGAAGGTAAAATAGGTATTCCCGGAGGCGCCATGCTCCCAGAGCTCCAGGTGCAGGCAGCCGGGGAAATTCCGGATCTGTTGCTGTTGCCGGGTGAAGAGGGCCCGGAAGTCGGCTACTTTTCCCGGGTCAAATTCCATTTTAACGATACGGTTGATCATTGAAAAATTATTCTTACAGTTTGGTAGTATGACAGTTGCTGGTAGCCGGCGGGCTGGGTGAGCTGTTCCCTCCGGAAGCCCTGGAGGCCAAAGAGGCCGGCGGCGTTACCTTTATTGATAGCGATTTCGAGATAGCCGGCGGCATTGAAAATGGCCAGCTTGGTACCTTCCGGTACGTCGGCGTAGGTTTCGCTGATCTGGCTGATCACCTCATCGCGGCGGAAGAAGATGCGGAACTTGCGGCCTTTGCACTGCATATCGAATTGCTGGCGGGTGATGTTGACCACCACGTTCTCGAAGCTGTCGATATGAATGATCTGGCCCTCTATAAAGTCTTCCCCCACCAGTGGCTGCAGGTTGTTCTTTACCTGGATCTGCTGGGTGAGCGGTCCCAGTTCGCCGAGGGCCTTGCCCCGGCTTAGTTCCCTGGCGGCAGACGCCAGCAGTTGCAAAATGGTAAACGTATTCTTAGGTGCGTCGGGCGGAAGGGGCAATTTGATCACCTTCTCCGGCATACCTCCTGCAATCATGGTGAGCAGGCCATTATCGGCGCAACCGATATATTGCCCGTTATGTTCTGCTACCAGTACATGATCGGGTCTTTTATCAAATAAGTTGATTAATACAAAGTGAAAGGTGCCCAGCGGGAAATAGGCGAAGGCGCTTTTACAGATGTAAGTGGCCTGGGGTAAGTTAAACGGACTGATATGATGGGTGATGTCGGTAACATGACATTCCGGGCAGTATTGCCAGAGCTGCCCTTTGATGGCACCTACCAGGTAATCCTGCATCCCTATGTCTGATGTTAATGTTATGATGGACATGCCCGAAAATCTAAATCCAAATCCCTATGTTCAAAATCCCGTTCTCACCTTTTGTTCATTTCAGAATGGCAAGTTTAAATGTGCGCTTTCCTTCCAAAAAAGATGCCATGGGGGTTACGTGAGCTGAACTTAGTGCAAATAACGATAAAAAACCCGAGGCGATCGTATTTTGAACGGAATTTTTTCCCACTAACGTCAACGGCTGTTGGCTACTGTAACGGAGAACCAGGCTCCTTTTTAAAGTGATTAAATACCAGTCCATCCAACACCCCCGGCAAGATCTTACTCAGGAACACCGTGAGCTTTCCCTGGCCGGTAAGTACCAGCGTACGTTTGCGCTTAGCAATCGCTTTCGTAATTTCAGCGGCTACCGCCTCCGCGCTCATCAGCTTCGCTTCATCCAACGGCGTTTCACTCTGTGCATTACCTTCCGGATTCAACGCTGTATTACGTATGTTCGACGCCGTAAATCCAGGACATACCCACATCACGTTAACGCCTGTATGTAAATTTTCTGTACGCAGCGCCTCCAGGAAACCCTGCATCGCAAACTTAGAAGCAGAGTAGCCTGTGCGTCCCGGTAATCCCCGGTAGCCCGCAATAGAAGACACGCCCACAATAGTACCCTTGTTCGCCAAAATAGACGGAAACGCAAACTTGGTACAATATACTGTACCCCAGAAATTAATATCCATCAGCGATTTCAGCACCTTAATATCCAAATCACGGAACAACGCCCGCATAGAAATCCCGGCGTTATTAATCAGCACATCTATCTTACCATACTTCATCAGCGTGGCATCAATAAACGCTTTACAATCGGCTTCCACACTCACATCGGCCACAAAGGTAAACAGCTGCTGGCTGCCAAGTTCCTGTTGCAATGCCTCCAGCGCCGCCTGCTTGCGGCCACACACCGCTACGGTAGCGCCCTGTGCCAGCAGGTCAACGACCAGTGCCTTACCAATTCCTGAAGATCCGCCGGTAATAACTACCGTCTTATTCTGAAAATACGTATTCATGGGTATAATTTAGCGACACAAAAATAGGTGAGTAACATCAATTTATTATAAGGCATTTACAGAAATGTACTGAACTATTTTGGGTGTTTATGCGTTATAATAAACCACAGCAGCGGGTTCGCGAATAAATTTGAATAAAAATTTGGCAGGAATGAAAATATTCCTATTTTTGCAACCGCTTAACAGCAAAGGATTCCGTAGCTCAGTTGGTAGAGCAATACACTTTTAATGTATGGGTCCTGGGTTCGAGTCCCAGCGGGATCACTACTAAATCATCAAAGGAAATTAAAGCCGCTTGAATCGTAGGATTTAAGCGGCTTTTCTGCTTTTGGTATGAAAAGATAAATCAGATCAAACGATTTTAAACGTCTACAAAAATGTCTACACTTAAAAATTTAAATTTAGTGTAGACATTTTTTTCTGGAATACTTACCAGTAAAGGGTTTTAGGACTTGCAAACCGATCTAAAAAACACCAAACAACACCAAAAATCGGTAACCAAAACTTAGTAGACTATGAAAGTAAGTCAGGATTTATCAATCCTTTATTATCTCCGGTACGACAACAATAACACAAACGGAAAAGCTACTATCTGCGTCCGTATCACTGTTACCGGATTTCCCAAAGACAGTTTTTCTATCGGCTATCAGGTCGATCCCTCCAGGTTTGACAAGAGGGCGGGCGTCGTCATGGGCAGATCAACAGAGGTAATTGAGATTAATAATCAGTTATTGCATGTCAAAGGTGAGCTACTTCGGCACTACAACCTGTTGAAAAAGCAGGGGTCAACCGTTACCCCCACTATGATCAAAAACGCTTACCTGGGCGTTCATCAGGAAAAACAAACACTGCTGCAAGTCGTAGACTTTCACAACGGGAAGTTTAAAGAAAAAGTAGATAAGGGAAAGCGGGAAAACAGCACCTACAAAAAATGGCTCACCACAAAGGATAAGATCACGGTCTTTCTTTCCGGCGTTCTCAAAATGAAAGATATCCCCTTGGAAAGAATTGAGTTTTCCTTTGCAGAAGATTTCTTCGACTATCTCACCCTTACGGAAGGTATCCAGGATAATACCGCCATGAAATACCTGAAGAATACCAAGCAGCTGTTAAAACTGGCAGTCCAGCGGAAATGGTTGCAGTGTAACCCCTTGCAGGATTATGTATGCTCCTATATCAACCCGGAGCGGGATATACTCACCGTGGCAGAACTCAGCGCACTGTATCATAAAGAATTCTCCATTCCCCGCCTGCAGGAAGCAAAAGACGCCTACGTATTTATGACGCTCACCGGCTACGCCTATAAAGATGCGCTGCTGCTCACTCCCGACAGTATCGCTAAATATTTCGACGGCGAAGACTGGATCGTGAAAAACAGGGAAAAGACCTGGTGCCGCGAAAACGTTCCCCTGTTACCGTTAGCGAAAGAAATCCTGCGGAAGTATCGTGAGCATCCGCACTGCGTTGCCAACAACGTATTACTGCCCATCAAAAGCAATCAACGCTTTAACGGATACCTCAAAGAAATAGCAGACCTCTGCGGCATTGATAAGAACCTCACCACGCACACCGCGCGGCACACCTTTGCAACCACCGTTACGCTGGCCAACGGTGTACCACTTGAAACAGTAAGCGCCATGCTGGGGCATAAATCCATACGCACCACGCAGATCTATGCTAAGATAGTCGCCAGTAAAGTGAGTGAAGATATGCAGGTATTGAAGCAACGGTTTAACCTTAAATTGCCGGAATCCATGCTGAGCAAGGCTGTAGCCTGATTCTAACTTATCAAGGCAGACAGGCTGAAAGGCCCGTCTGCTTTGGTAAGTGCCTGATTAACAACTCGTTAACATCTTCTTTTTGCCCGATATATTTTATTGCAATCCCTGTTGATACTTAGCGTATCACAACCCCAGACCCCGATCATGTGACTATGAATGACCATTACGCAATCAAAACTATACTGCGCACATTTTAAAACCACCAATATGCAACAGTATTACCCATTATCCTTTTTTGAAAAATTTATTCACGTTGACCTGCAACAAGCATCAACCGAACAAAAACATCCAGACGAACAATTCTACACGCAAGCCATTAAAGACATCATCAACGAAAAAAACAAGATCCTGGAATGCACTGGCAACTATCTGTACGACCTCCCAAAGGAAAAGCAGATTGGAAGGTTCATACAACAAAGTCAGCGGCAGCTGGTTGCACAGATGAATAGCATAGCCAGAAACCTGCCGGCTGAAAGCCTGGTCGGTGATGCCATGCCCACGGGTAAGCACACCTGGTCAAACCTCTACAAAATCCTCTACTTCCATCTGGCCGAACTACTGGCACACCTCGAACAAAAATTTGAACGGTATCTCGACATTGATTGCAAAGTTCCGCCATGCTACCTGCTAAAAGCCCAGGCTAAATTCCGGGAAGACATAACATTGCTGAAAGCGGGTTTTCTTTCCTCCGGCATAGATGAGCAACTGCAAAACGTTGTATTCATGCCCTTCCTGGAACTAACAAAGAACATTCATACCAGTTCTCCTATTACCTACCGGCAGCTGCACTACCTAACAGAAATGAATAAACGGTTATTTCAGCTGCTCGATGCCAGCGGAGAGCAAACTGTATTTCCGCAAAAGCTGCACGACCTGTTGCTGTTCATCAATTTCAACAGCGTCCACTATTTTGAATACTGGTGCGGCATGATCACCGAAGAGCTAACCACCTTTCCCACCTTCCGCGAAAAGCTGGAACGGCTAATGTTCCTACAGAAGAAAATTAGCCAGGCCACCTTGAAGCCCGCATTTGTATTCAATTCCCAACGTCTTCCGCTTCAACATAAAATGCAATCGTGGCTGGCAGAAGAAATTGTTTACCACAAGGAAATCAACGCCACGTCAGGCGCAGCGCACCTGCCGGAGGAATTAAGCCGCTGGAAAGACTTTAAAGTGCAAACCGTTTTTTCGGTCCCACAAATCGGCCATATTCTAAAGTTGTTGCTGGATAGCGGTATTTATGTAAACAAGAATAGGGCGGAAGTCCTGGACTTCTTTTCGTACTTCTTCACCTCCGTAAAGCAGGACAGCATTTCTCCCAGTAGCCTCCGGAACAACTTTTACAACGACAACGCCGCAGTGTCAAAGTCTGTACGCGATCTCCTCATGAAGCTGATCAATCAGTCACATAAAGGCTTAAACGTGGTTGCCTGCCTGATAGCCAATTGTTTCCTGCAACAGTTCTGATTTTACCTATCATGCACCGATTCTAATATTGTGAAAATAATTATATCAAATTATTTATTTTGATAATCAAATAGTTACAAGGGGTTGTAAAACCCCTGTAACTATTCTTGCGTGAGTAATAATTTTTCTTTTGCTGCCATAACAAACAAACCCAAATCATATGGCAGCAGAAATCCTCACCCGCGAAGATCTGGCGATCTTCAAAACAGAATTATTCCGGGAACTACGGGAGCTCGTCAACGCCCCGGCCCTCCAACCCAAGAAATGGCTCAAAACCTACGAAGTCCGCGACATGCTGGGCATCTCTCCCGGCACACTTCAAAACATGCGTATCAACGGTACGCTGTCCTTCACCAAAATCGGCGGCTTAATCTTCTACGACTACGACGACATTCTCCAACTGATGGAAGGCACCCGGAAAACCGTTAAGCGTTCCTGATGCCGGCGCCAGCAGCTCATACCAACTACATCAAACACCTCAATGCTTTCTTCGCACAGGTGCGGAAAGAAACCCGCTTACAGGCCAATCATGTAAGCCTCTACCTGGCATTGTTTCAGGTCTGGAACTATCACCGGTTCCAGAATCCCTTTCCCATCCTGCGCGAAGAAGTCATGCGCCTTTCCTGCATCGGCTCCCGGAGCACCTATGTACGTTGCCTGAAGCACCTGGATCATTGCCGCTACATTATCTACGCACAGGCCCGGCAGGCTTATGCCACCAGCTACGTGTCCATCATTCCCCTGGCGGATTTTATCGCAGATCCTCATCCTGAACAGCTATTTCTGTTTCAGGACCTTAAAGCCGCCTCCATGAGGCCCAAAAGTGAGCCACATCACCTGCTCAAAACTGGGCCACACACGAGGCCCAATATTGAGTCCGACACATGGCCCAATTCCGGGCCACATACAGGCCCAAAAGTGGGCCACTTTAATAAACATATAAACAATAGTAAACAGGAGGGAGAAAACAAGCTCCCGCCCCCAACAAAAAAAAATAAAAATGAAATTGAAAACCTCCCGCACGATCCGGATGCACCCGGCGCGGAAAATTCACCCGGCGCCGCGCGGCTTCTTCCCTCGCTGTCCGAGGTGCAGGAATTCTTTGCCGTCTGCCGGTACCAGAAGGTGGAAGCTGGCAAATTCTTCCACCACTACCAGGCCAACGGCTGGCGGCAGGGCGGCAAAACACTGATCACCGACTGGCAGGCCGCCGCCCACAAATGGATACTCAACATTCACCCACCCAAACCCGATCATCATGACAAACATACCAGACCATCAACCGGGGCAGGAAGACTCCACACCAATGAAAACAAAAGCTACTCAGAGCCCCTATGATTACTATCAGCTCTTCCAGCAGCTGGAGGAACATGGAAAGAATATCTACGGTCCCCGCTTCTGGCTCGATGATGTGGACCGGCCGGTGGTCGTCAAACTGCTGGCTTACTTCCTACAAGACGAAGCAATAGCCGCTGTGGAGGGGATCGACCTGCATAAAGGGATACTTCTCACCGGCAAGATCGGATGCGGTAAAACCTCCCTTATGACCCTTATGAGAGCCTTGGCGCCGGAGTCATACCGACCGCATATGGTGTCCTGCCGGCAGATCAGCTTTGAGTTCTGCAAAATCGGGTACGATGTTATCAGCCGATATAGTACCAACGCCTTTTTCCCCTATACCAATGTGCCGCGGGTTCATTGTTTTGATGACCTGGGCGTGGAGCAGACGGTGAACTACTGGGGGAATAACTGCAATGTGATGGGGGAGATACTGCTTTCACGGTATGATCTTTTTATTTCCAACAAGATGATTACTCATGTGACGACGAATTTGAATAGCCAGGAGCTGGAGGATGTATATGGGAATAGGCTGAGGAGTAGGATGCGGGCGATGTTTAATCTCCTTTCATTTGACACTACTGCAAAGGATAAGAGGTAATTTGTTTAAAATGAATAAATTATGATTTATGTCAATTGCATATTTTATTTTGGCGATAAAAAAAATGTCAAAATGTTTTGACGAGAAAATAATCGTCATTATCTTTGACGAGAAAATAATCGTCATATGGTTACGAAGGTCAAGAAAGAGGATTTGCTTTTTAGAAATAATACTGGAAATAAGTCAAGGGATATTCTTGTAGAAGGGTTTGTAATCCGAATCAAGGAGTTTGAACAGATATACAAGAACATCAAACGGTTGAGCGTGGGAAATGTCAAGCTGCGGCCGAATTTAGTAATAGGACAACGCGGTGCTGGTAAAACAACGCTTTTATATAGATTGAAATATCAAATAGAATCCGATCAGAATTTAAAGGATGTATTGTTTCCTATAATGCTAACTGAAGAACAGTATAATTTGTCAGAGTTAGTGAATCTATGGGAGACAGTTGCAAGCGTCCTTGAGGATAATTTTGGCTGGATTGGCTTCTATCGGGAAATTGAGAAAATTCTCATCAACAATGAGAGAGGCTATGAGCCTTTAGTATTTGATCTGTTGGATAAGCGGTTAAAAAAAGAAAACAAGAACGTCATTTTATTTATTGAGAATATAAGTGTTTTCTTAAGAAAACTAGATCAAGAAGCGAGGGATAAATTTAAAGAAGTATTCACATCCAATTTAAATTTTCATTTGTTAGCGTCTTCGACCTCTTATTTTGACGGATATATTAATTATGAGGAACCCCCTTATAATTATTTTGATGTAACAACATTAGGGGGCTTAAGTCGTGAGGAATGTGAGGTTATGCTACTCAGAATTGGAAGCCAATATGGAGCAGAGGAGGATATACGTTATATAATTGAGAATCATCCAGGCAGAGTTGAGTCCCTCAGGAGATTGACGGGAGGAGTTCCAAGAACTATTTCATATCTATTCCAGATTTTTCTTGATAACGAAAATGGTAAGGCAATAAATGACCTGTACATATTGATTGATACTCTTACCTTTTTATACAAAGCAGAATTAGACCAGTTGTCGCCTCAGCAACAAAAAGTGGTTGATGTCATTGCTAGAAGGTGGGATGCAGTATCTGTAAAAGAGATTACCAGACTTACACGTTTCGAAAGTAAGAATGTATCATCGATTCTTGCGGCCTTAGAGAAAAATCAAATGATTGAAATTGTACGTACAAATACAAAGAATCACTTGTATCGAATTCGCGAGCGCTTTATGAATATATGGTATCTAATGCGCTTTGGTAGGAAGCATGACAAAGATAGTATTATCTGGCTCGTTAGATTCTTCGATGCTTGGTGTGATGAGACTGAATTAGCTAAGAGGGTCGCTGCGCATATAGATAATTTGCAGGGGGGAGAATTCGATGTTAATGCAGCAATTGACATGGGAAATACATTCCTATCCTGTGAAAATGTGCCTCAAGAGCTAAAAATGCTCCTATATAAAGAGACTAAATCTAAACTTCCAGAAAGGTTGGCTAAGTCATTTGCGCCTGGTGATTTTATTTATCAAAAAATTCAATCACTTACGGAAGAGAAGAAATTTGATCAGGCTCTTGATCTATTGGAACAGGTGACAACGAAAGATATACAATATTATAGAATTGCAACATGGCTTTTTTTGGTCACTGGAAATTATAGTAAGAGTGTAGAAGCTGCTGAGTATGTTTTATCTTTCGATAAGAACGATGCTAATGCTGCTCTTATACTGGGGATTATTTATGAGGATCATATACGTGATATTGAAAAGGCTGAGTATTATCTTAAAAATAGCCTCCAACAGAATCCTATTCATCCATACGCTGCAAGTAGAATGGGAAATATAGCCTACAAGTACAGGCATGATCTTGTAGAGGCAGAGAAGTATCATAGACAAGCAATTAAAAAGAATTTCAAGTCTTCTCTGATTTTTCTTGGAGATATATTTCTTCGTGAGAAAGAATTTGACAAGGCAAAAGAACTATATTCTGAAGCTATTATTGCGAAAGTAGAGGGAGCGAATTCGAAGCTGGGTATTTTATATGCGACAATTAATGATACAAGAAATGCGAAAAAGTGTTTCAATGAGGCTATAAAGGCGAATGAAAAGGACGCTCTCATAGATATGGGCATCTGGTACCGTGTTAGGAAGCGCCCAAATTTCTCCAAAGCTGAGCTCTATTTCAAAAAGGCTATTGATGCAGGGATTGTAAAAGGCTACTCTCTTTTAGGTGATCTATATATGGAAGACTTGAAGGATACAAGAAAGGCAATAGAAATGTTTGAGTTGGGTGTTCAGCACAAAGACGCTGAATCCGCACATCAATTGGCGCACATATATAGCGATAGTAAAAATTACGAGGCGTCAGATGAAATGTTTGAAAAGTCGTTAGAGCTTGAGAGTGGCTACGGAGTTGTTTGTTACATAGGCAGTATTTATTCAAGCGGTCGGACAGATAAAAAAGAGTATGCACTGCACTTATTTAAAAAGCATCTTCCTCCATTCGAAGAGTTGGATTTGTCCGATAAATTGTTATATGCACGCATTCTGCTGTGGAATGATCGGGAAGAAGAAGCCTTGTATTATTTTCAAAGTACTTATACTGAATTATCGAAGGTTATAACTGAAGCTGATAATCAGGATAAAGATTTGTCATCATCTATTAATTCAGTCCTCAACCAGGTATCAAACTATATGTTTTTGTTGATTGCCAAAGAAAGATATAACTCGTGTTTGTCTTTGTTTGAAGAATCTAGAGTTGATTTTAAAACGATGTTGAGGCCAATTTATTTTCTACTTATGGAATATCTTAAGAAGGATTTTCCTTTAGAGTATCTGAAAGCGGGTGAGGAATTACAGGATACCATAAAAGAATTAAGAGTGGTAATCGATTTAATAAAAAAAAGAGTCTAGTTATATGAAAAAAGCGAAGATTTGACAACATCTCCGCTTTCTGAATCTTCAAAATTGCTTGGGAAGGCGAATTATGCTATTAAGTTATTGAAATGTGCATAATTATTTGAAGACTGTTTTGCCAAAGGTACATTTTTTTTTGTTAGCGGCAAGTTGTCCGGATATTTTCAATGCCGAAGTGGAAGGTTGAAGTAACAAAAAGCATATTACATGATAGTTTTTAGTGGATAGACATTACAAATGCGTATGGTCTCTTTTTTAAGAGATTTCATCAATGGTTGACCGATTTATTTTATAAACCAATTTCTCTCACTTCTGACGCCAGTCGTTTTGACCCAAATGCTGTACTGGAAATTCTTCCTGTAGCAGTAAGGTACGTCATGTGAAGTTTAAATGCAAAAAATGGCAGTATTAAATTATACAAAAAGACTATCGAATCTTAAGGATAGAAGATTTGATAAGGAACTTAACGAATTATTCGCATCCCGCTCGTTTTCTTCCAATGAAATTCCTGACAACCTTAAGTATCTATTGGAATCTATGAGGCCAATTGATAAAAAGTACAATGACAGAACTGTTTTGGCGGCGGATCGTGTAATGAATCACCTTGAGGCTAATCTGAAACTTCATTTTAGCAGAGCGTACAAGCGACAAGGTTCAGTTCAAACAAATACCAACATAAAGGTGCATAGTGATGTTGATTTACTAACTGTTATTGATAAATACCATTATATTGATCCACGGCTTCCTAATCTTAACCCATATACAGCCTCAGATCCATCCTCAGATATAAAAGATCTGAGATCAATGTCTTACCATACATTGAATGGCATTTACGATTATGTGGATAATAGTAATGAAAAGTGTATTTCTATATTCAATAAATCCTTGAATCGGAAGGTTGATGTAGTGTTTTGCTTTTGGTACAATTCGGAGGAGTATCAACGGACAAGCAATGAACACTACAGAGGTATTAAATTCAAAGCAAGCAGCATCGTGGCAGATTACCCATTTGCTCATCTAAACAATGTTAATTACAAAGGAGATGTAACCAGAGACGGGGCGAGAAGAGGTATTCGGCTGCTGAAAACATTGAAAGCAGATTCAGAGCCAGAACTCAATCTCTTGAAGGGATTTCAGCTAACGTCTATTGTTTATTCTATGCAAGATTCGTTGTTATATTATACACCTGGAAAGGATCTTGACATAGCTAAGGCTATTTCGTCTCATGTTGGTTATGTAATTGATAATCCTCTCTACAGGAAGGGGGTAAAAAGCCCTAATGGATTGGAATATCCGCTAAGTAGCGATGATATTGTGCCAGAACTTCGATTGCTGAAGTCAGATTTAGATACTCTTACTGAGGATGTTCAGAAGGAGCTATCAACGAGTTGGAGGGTTAGTGGCATGCTTAATTCGTATTAAGTAATCATGTCAGGGAAATTGTGTTTAGTTATAGTTTTAAATTTAATAAGTATGCAGCGCAATAATTATAGAGAGTTGATACAAGGTGTTAGGAATCGATTAGATCCCGAAAGTAGGGTGTTTACAAAGTCATTGAATGAGGACTTGTCGACGCTCTCGTATGGAGAAGTAAGGGAGTATGTCAATTACGCTATGCGAGCTGTTGATACGGATTATACAGCAAGGAGTAAACAGGCTGGAGAACGAGTGAAAAACCATTTGATAGATGGTGGAATATCGGCTGATTTTAAGTATCAAGGTTCTGTTATGACGGATACGCATATAAAAGGAGTTAGTGATATTGATCTACTTGCTGTTTCAAAACAATTTTATAGCTGTGATAACGCGGGTATAAAAAAAGTTTTGGAAGATGCTGAGGCTAGACGCCGTTATTACACTTCGCAAATAGAGAAACTTAAGAGAGAGGAAGCGGCTCCTCTCTACAAAGGTGATGTATGTTCTGACCTTTGTAGGTTAAGAGTTGGCTCTGAAACTGTATTGTGTGATGTGTATACTGTTTGCGATATCTCTAAGCCAAAGTCAATTAAAATAAGGAATAAGGATTTAGGTAGGGATGTTGATGTTGTTATTGCTAATTGGTATGATGATGTTAATTCCATTGTGAATGACAAAGGTGATAGTCGTGGTATTCAGGTGTATAATAAGCTGCTGAATGTGCGTGGAAAAATTGACTTCCCATTTATGAGTATTGATAGGATTAATTCGAGGAGCGCTGAGACCGGAGGACGGTTGAAAAAGATGATAAGGTTCCTAAAAAACATAAAAGCTAAATCATCATTATCAATCGATTTAACAAGTTTCGATTTTAATGCTATATGCTATTCCATAGCTGTTGATGACTATCAATCAATATCTTTTTATGAGCTTGTCTTTGTGTTACAATATCATCTTACGAGAATTTCCAGTAGTTCATTATTGTCTGATAACGTAAAGTCTGTAGACGGCAAGGAGTATATTTTTAAAGATAATCCCCAAAAGCTTCAGGGGTTGAAAAATATAATCGCTGAAATTGATGTTGTTGCTACAGATTTAAGGACACAAATTTTATAATTATGAAACCAAGACTTTTTTTAGGCTCCTCATCGGAGCAATTGACTACATTAAACGAGATTCAAAAGCTTATCGGCGACGTTGCTGAATGTGTTCCATGGACGAATGCTTTTAGTCTCAACAAAAGTGGCCTGGATTCGCTTATCAAACAGACAAGATTATCCGATTTTGCCATTCTGATCGCGACTAAAGATGATTTGACGAATCATCGAGGAGAGGAGGTGATGAAACCTCGTGATAATGTCATATTTGAGTTTGGTTTGTTTTTTGGTGCGACCGGCTCCGAAAAGTGTTTTCTTTTTGCTGAAGAGGGAGCTGATTTGCCGTCAGATCTTGATGGTATTACTGTCGCCAAATTTACCAGAATTTCTGGTCAGTATAACTCGTTGGACAAGTTGGTTGAAACGGTAAAAAGCAAGATTAGTCAGTCATCGCAGTTGAGTGAATTGGGCTTGTTGCCATCAACTGCCCTAGCTATTGGCTATTATAATAGTTTTGTAAAGAAGGTTTGCGAGGAAGTACATCGAACTCAATATGTAAGTATTGATAGTAAGAAGGTAAAAGTGAGGGACTTTTTAATTAATGTGATTATACCTGAATCTCTTGATGATAATGGGGTTGCTGATTTTACAATGCTTTACAATAGAAAGCATCAGTTACAAAAAGCATCTACATATATCGATGTTGAGATGTCGTCGCAAGGGCGTGGTTATGCATTTCATTTTAAAGTTGAGCCTACACAAGAGGGGCATGAAGAGATTTCATTGCAAATTTTAGACGTTCCTGGCACTCTTAGTACTATCGTAGAGAGTCTGAAGCTGTATATTCCAGCAAAAGAAGTTGGGACCGATTTTGATGTTGAGCGACTTGAAAAGCGTGAGTTGTTTAATTTTGCAAAAACTCTCAAATATTTGGTAGGAAAGAATTCTATAACAAAAGGGAATGTCAAAATTCATACTGACGTCACTATTTAAATTTAAAACTATTACCGGTGTTTGATGTTTCTGCTTCTATAAACAAACAAAAACATCAAACACCTATATATAAGTTTCTTCACGCCATATTGATAATTATTTCATTTTTTTAAAGAATTGTTTGGATATTAAGATTGCAATATTCGATTATTCAAAAAATGAGACAAGCCGCGCAGTCGGGTTTATAAGTCAATAGTCTGAATTCTTACAAACTTGCCCTTCTTTCTTTGGCCTTAATCGGATTGAATGATAGTTTTTTACGTCCTAGTATAAGGTAGAAATTGTCTTCATTCATTCCATCTCCAATATATTCCGATGTTACAAGGTATTTGTTTTCGCAACTACAATGATGATCTTTGTCATAGTCGCCGTCAGAGATAGATATGACAGTTTTGCATTTTTCGCATTTAATATGTGTGGTGTTACAGAACGAGCAATGTCCTACTTGAATAGTAACAGCTAAAGAATCTGTTTTGCAAAGCATCTTTGTCCCCCAATAGATTTCGTTGTAGTGGCCATTGAAATCACATGTTTCGCAATTGTCCCAGTCGAAATGATAAGATGATAGTTTGATATATTCTACAATGTCAATCTTGATACCCTTTGCCATTGCACGATTAAATGCCCCGGTTGTATATCCAACATTGGTTATCAATATTCCCATATTGGCTTGTACATCTTCTAGAAATCCAATAAATCCATCTATTATTTTGACGTCTATTTTCTTATTAAAACACTTACATTCAATAACACCAATAATACTTTTCCCGACCATCGTTCCCTTTACAAGTATATCAACCTGCCTTTGAATTTTGCTGTAAATCCCATCCAGTTTCACATTCAGTTTGATGTCTGTCTTGGGAAATTCAGTTTTCAACTTATCAACAATCTGTTTTTCGTATTTTTTCCAGTCGGACGACATAGATTAAATTTTAATTAGTAGTTTAGTCTTTCTTATGGACAATTTTACAATTCATTTACATTTAGATAAATTTTTCCTGTTTCAATGGCTTTTCTTCTCTTTCGGAAGAGTAGGTCAGTTAGTCCTATCCGACCTTCAAGGATGGAAATAATATCAAATCCGTCCATTATGATTATCGACTTAAAATCAGGGGATATTGCTTCGGGAGTTACTCCATCAATTGTAACTAAGAGGCCTACTGCAGTCTTGAATTTGGTCTCAACTTTGTAGCAAAATGTAGCTAAATCACCTCTGCTTACCTGTGATTTCCATTTCGCCTCGAGTAAATAATCTGCTCCCTGAAAAGTAAATGCACCATCAATTTGCTCGCCATATATTTTAAACGAGCCTTTAGGCTCTAAATCATAAAGAAGAAATAGATCATAAAGGAATTTTTCTAGTTCAAACCCGCGCTTTTGAAAATCTTTATTAGTTGCAATTGAATTGAACTTGTCTTTTAATATGCTTAACTCTTCATTCAAGGATTTATTCTTCAAAATTTTTTTCTCTGATTCAATTTTTCGCTTCTTTGCTTCATCTTGTTCTTTTGTTACTTCAATATATCCTTTTGTGAGTGTTCTTAATTTGCTTACTGCATCTTTAGCTCTTTTGGTTTTAGAGCCATCTTCGTCCCAAAATGCTAAATTGCCGTAGTCGTCAAAATCTGTAACTGCAAAGAATAGGTTCATCAAATCATTCTTGAAAATATCTTGCCTATTCACCATTCGCTCAATTAATTCTTTAACACTTTCTCTTTTGGTAACATTCCAGTTTATTGTTCCAACAATTGCATTGTTTTCAAGAGTCAATTTGATAAAGTCTTGCAGATCTTCTTTTTTCCAATAGATGACAGAAAGGGCCTCCTTTAAAGCCAAAATTGCATGTGGCGAAATTTTTTTTCCGTTATTCATTTCTGAGATCATTTATTGGTTTTCTATATTGAAAATGAGCGTTTGATAGTTTTTAGGAAAGATTTGTGATACTTGTGAGTATTGTTTGGACCTCACCATTTGTAAATTCGGAATTGTTTTGTTGGTTAAAAACCGTTCCTGTTGCTGCACAGAATCTTGATGGTGTCATTGCAGTATTAGTCCCATTTACAACCCTATAGCGAGTATAACTTAAAATACAAGCGGCTTTAGCACGAGTAATGGCTACATATAGTAGTCTGGCGCTTTCTAGAATCAATCCAGGAACTTGGATCGCAAATGGGTTCGGAAATATATTTTCTTCTAGTCCTGGAATAAATACTACATCTGCGCTAAGGCCTTTTGATGAGTGGAACGTCATTATCCTGATTTTATTAGCTGCCACTGCCTGATTAGGATTTTGTTGATTCGCATTTAATCTTTCATTGACAGTATTTATTATTTTGTCTTTTTCCTGTTGCGAGTCCGTTTGTAGAAAATCCTTTAATTCCTCCAGAGTCATATCAGCCGGTAGACCATTAATGAAGTTTTGCCAGCTTGTTAACTCAGCTGTAGTAAAATTATTTATGAATAGATTGTTTATATCATTGGATCTTGTATTAATCGTTTCGTTTAGATTCCAATTTTGAATATTGGCGATATTAGTTTTTGCTTTATTTATTGTATTTATTTCTCGATTAGTAAAAACTCCTGCTGGTAATTGATTGTAGAATATGTTTCGATAATTTAAATTATTAGCAACAACTTTATCCGTAATATTATTGCAAGTTGTTATTCCAATTCTTCTTGGAGTACCTAAAAGAACGCGATGTGCAACGTAGTCAGTATTGTCATCAATAATTCTTAAAATTGATTGAAAGAATCGCCCATGATTCGTGTCTTTAAACTCATCTCTTTGGTTTGCATCATATCCAATATTCAAGCGATCTAATTCTGTTGTAATTTGTTGAAGTTGTGCTCTTTTATTACTGATTAGTATCATTATTTTTTGAGGCAAAACTCCTTGGTTTATCAAGCTTAAGCAAGAATTTGCTATATATCTGGCTTCTTGGGCAGGACTATTGAAAATATTGGATTGTGTAAATCCGGGATTAACTGGATTAGACGCTAAATAAACTGATGTTAGATTTTTGGGTATTCTATTTGGTGCAGGAAAGTTAGTAATTACTTGCAATGCCGAAGTAAGTATTGAAGAGGTACATCTGAAACATGCATCTAATATATGATTAGAGGAGGCAGGGTATTTATTTGTGAAGTTTTGTATTCCTTGTGGATAAGCATGACGGAATGAATATACACTTTGATCGTCATCTCCAGAAATAAAGACATTTACCCCTCGTTGTACTAATTCATTAATAAAATCAAAATCGCAGCTGTTTAAGTCTTGAACCTCATCAACTATTAGGTGTTGTATACCGAGAACAGCAACCGGATCGATTAGTCCTGCTTGAATTTGTTCAACGCATGTGCGAACAATTTCTCCTGGCAAAACACAAGAATAAGCCTGTGTTCTTGGTGTATAGAAAGCCGTAAAGGTATTTCTTTCTACTTGAGTTACAGGATTTATTATTGCAAGGTTGGGTGGATTCCAAACACCTGTGCTCCAAAAGGCTTCGTGATCTCTTCTTATTTCCCCACATCTTTTGGAGTTAAGGTTTGCAGTTTTGGAAAATTCTGCATCAAATATTTCCGAAAGCTCCCAATCATCCATAATTGTTGGGCTAACAGGATATCGATTTAAATTGCCTGTTTGTCTAAGAATGTATAATGCAAGGGAGTGAAGTGTGGAAACTCTTACGTTGTTTACTGTTGGTTGATTTTTTCCAATGCAAAAATTGTATATTCTTTCCTTTAGATCTTTTGCAGCTGCTCTTGTAAAGGAAATTGCGACAATGCTTTCGGCCGGGATGTTTTGATTTGCTAGCAGCCAATATACCCTGCCCTCAATAACAAACGATTTTCCTGTACCTGGCCCTGCAACCAGTCTGATGGTTTGATTTCTGTCTTGAGCAGCTGCGTCTTGAATAAGCTTTGCATTCTGCAGTTGTTGTGGTGTAATAGCCATATTGTAGAACTATAGGTATTAAGATAACAAGTATTTAATATTATATATATGGTTGATTTTGTAGGATATTGGGTGTTGGGTGTTGTTTAAACATATACACAATATACTTTTTTTGATTCAAAGAACAGACAAGAGAGTAGGTGAAAAATTGTACTAGCTGGGTGCTGTAAAGCTATTGGCTATCAAAGGTCTCACTCCGGCGTCAGTCGGCAAAAAGGGCGCCAGGCCCTCGCTTGCCCCTTCCGCTGCGCTACAGGGGCTGCGCTCCGTCCTGTCACCCTTTTCGCGCTCCCTCCGCCTTCGTTCGGGCAGCTCCCGGTCTGGCTAAGGGCTGTTTTTACAATTGGTGGCCTTTATGCCCGCCATTCCTCCGCTGCCCATTTTGTCCGCCCCCCGCCCGCCACCCCCGGCCTTTCATTTTTGATTTTGCCGTCCGCTGGCGCTCCCGGCCAGACATAGGTCGAAGGCGCGGCCTGCTGCGGCTCGCCCTCGCTTGGCCCTTCCGCTGCGCTCCAGGGCCTGCGCTCTGGCTACCGCCGCCGCGGCCGGGGGTGGAGGGGCGGCGGGGGCGGGGCGACAGTAATTCTATTTAGCGGGAGATTATAGCTGCCCAACGTTTGTACCCTGATCAACAGCTGGGAGATCAACGGGGAGAATAAAGCGGAAACCATAATGGGACAGCATTTAAATGAAAAAAGCGAAAAAGAAGAAAGCAAAATTACCCAGCACCAGGTGGATCTACCAAAAGACTACGGCATAAAGCTTTAGAATATATTTTCAACATTTTATCCTGCACCAGCGACATCAAGCCATCGGACGACATCACCCACGCATTTATTCCGTTTCCTTTTGGTAGATCCACCTGCGCTGGGTGCGAAGATGGCTTTCTTTTTTTCCCTTTTTTCTTTTAAAAGCTGCCCCCGGGGGCGTTTGAACACCAACCTTTTAACCCCCTAAACACAACCATTATGTTTTACATCAAAAAGTTTGTTACCTACTGGGCCATCTACAATTGTGCTAATGGCGCCAGCCGTTTGCTCACCACACGCGAGCAGGAAGCCGTTGCCCGGGAGTTTCCGGAGTTGGCCTGCCGGCAGGTCGTCATGGTGTACTTTGCAACCGTAAACAGCATAAAACTAATGCCGTAAACAGATAGGCCCGGGATCACCCCGGGCCTATCTGTTTACTTTCTTTAAAAAAGCGGTTCTTTCACGCTTCGCCGCCTCCTGACCGCAGCGGTTCTCCCAATGGATCGGCCCCGACCTTCCCCGGCACGCAGCCCCCGCACCTGGTTAAACAGGTGAATCATCATGAAACAGAAGCCTTCCGGCACAGCAAAATATTGCTGATCTGCCATACCGGCAAGCCTTTACTAATGCTGTTGTGAATTTGGGAAAAAGAGGTGGGGAGGGTTAGCGCCCTTTTAGGGCTTTTTGTTCCAGGTGAAATTTTTCCCTGGCTTCTTTCAGGTCTTTCAACAATAAATCAGGATGGCCCCAGTACTTCAGGCTTAACTCTTCCCTGATTTTTCTTACTTCAGCCACTGCGTCATACTTTTTACTTTTTTTCATGGTCATTTGGCTTTAAGATTTCCCGCGGGGTCCTGATTTCAATTATGCGGTACCCCATACGCAAATTTATAGAATTATACAGTTTAATCCGGTCAAGGTTTACAATATGTTTAAAGTTCCAGCTGGCGAGGATATCAGCCCCGTGCAACGTAGCCAACGCGATGTGCAGTGCATCGTTATAACATTTATTGCTCAGGGCTCCTTCCGCAATATAGGTTTCCGCCAGTTTAATCGCTTTGGGATGCCCTTTGATCTCAATCTTATAACGGTTCGGAATTTCCGTTAATTTGGCCTTTACTTCATCTTTCGCAGGGTCCAGCTCCATCATCACTATATCAGACAAAAGCAGCTTTTTTATACCTAATCTGAACTCATTAAGCAGCGCGTTGCTGTGTTCTTTAAATTCCTTATCAAAACAACCTCCAATAACTGAGGTGTCAGTATAAACATGAATCATAAAAAATGGTTGGAGAGGTTAAAAACAATGTTGCATTCCCGGTTTGTATTCTGTTGGGGTAACTATTAAATACGGTTTTCGCTGCCGGACTAAGTCGGCGCTTTGCGGTGTTTCATTAAATATGGTTTTGGGTTAACAGTTAATTGCTGGGTTCCTGTGGGCGGCGGTTCATGATACAGTCCGCCCTCAGTCACCTAGTGTTCAGGTGGAGTTGTCCTATTTCTGCCAAAATGGTTTTTCTGGAGGCGCTTTGCGGGTAATTGTAATGATCAGTTTTCGGTTTTCAATAGCAATAGAGATACTGTCTCCAATGTCAAAGCCGGCTCTTTGCAGCCAAATGCCGGATAGGTTTAACCACGGTACTTTTATCCAGTGACAGAGGCGTTCCGAACTTTTATAATGCAGTTTGGCTTTTCGTTCATTTGGCTGGTTTTTCATAAAGTTGATTATTTTCTACAAATATAACTAAAATGTAGATAATTATAATCTTTAAATGTCGTGTTTTGTAGAGTTTTAGGTCATTTTATTGTCATAAAAAGTTGATAATAATCTACTTTTCCGGCTTTGTTAGTTCATCATGCTGCTTCTACTTCATATTAAATTTTAAATCAGTAGTTTAGCGCGAAAATCATCCATTATGACGTTTGGTGAAAAAGTTACCATAGCCAGAAAACAAAAAAAGTTAACACAGACGGAGCTGGCCGATGCGACTGGCACATCGCGGGATATTATAGGGAAGTATGAACGCGATGAATCAAAACCCTCAATTGAAATAGCCGCCAGAATTGCGGAAGTCCTGGACAGTTCACTGGACTTTTTAATAAGAGATATTAACCGGGAAGACGCACTAGCAGAGAAAATCAAACAACTTTCGCCGATCAATAGAGAATACGTTATGGCTGTAATTGAAGCATTTGAAGCTAAAGAGAAATTACAAGGCAAAAGATAAAGGCTCCCGCTTGCGCGGAAGCCTTTACACCAAACAATCCCAAAGGTAACCACACCTTAGCCGGGAAACGATTTAACAGCGGTCTAACCGCCTTCTTTTGACACTGCTGTCTGGCTGACCCCACTCATGACAGTACCGGCAACAGCAATATAACCGGCAATTTTGACGATGATCGCAGGGATAGCGGGAATGCCCATCAGGGCGCCGCTAATCGCTGTCAGGATCAAACCTATATTGCGAACCTTACTGAAAAAAGGCGGTGTTGATGCAGTGAGTCGTTGTGCAAGTTTCATACACACAATTTAGAAGTGAAGAAAAGCCGGCCCATACAGGCCTGTTATTATGGGTTTGGTGCTGCCGGCATACCGGAGATGTCTACCAGCGCCAGCGCATTATAAGCGCCGTTTTTAAGGCTATACAAAGCCCCGTTAACTTGCTGGTAAAACTCTACACCTAAAGCCAGGAACAACGGCTTAGTGGTGTTGTCTGTCACGTTTACGGTCAAAGCCATGACGGCAGTAGGGGTGGCATCGATGGGCAATTCAGCACTTGCCGCACTGCCATTGATGAACGTTTCTGCCTCGAAGTCGATTTCCGCACCGGCTGCCAAAACTTTGAAATGGGTAGCACCTGCAGGAGCGGCCACCATGTTGACAGGAACGAACGGCGGAATATCGACAATCAGGGTACCGGCAGCGCGATCAATGGCCGTGGTAAACGGGGCGTACAACGTACCGCCCAACCGGGCATTACTGTTGAACTCAAAACTTTTGAGCAACTCTGCCTCACCGTCAATGACGTTGCGCTGGCCGCGTACATTGGTTGCATCTGCCTGAATCACCTTCACCATTTCGCGGGTCAGGCGGGATGACATATAGCTATCCCCGATGTTCAAGAGCAGCGCCCGGAAGGCTGTACGTAACAGCTTACCGGCCTTGCCGGCACGACCGAATTCCGCGCCGTTTTCACGGGTCCGGATAAACGCCGGATCTGTTGCGATCCTGCTGGCATCTATGCCACCTTTCTCACGTGCCAGGTGTCCGGCTTTCGTTTTGTAAAAGGTGATATTGCCGATTGTTCCTTTCAGGGGAATGATTCCACTTTGTCTTGCCATATAGAAACAATTGAATGATAGAAAGGGCTGTTTACTTAGCCAAGCCCGTTAGGCTCGCATCTGCGCAGAATGCGGTACTTTTGCGGTAACCACCCCAAACCTAAGCCGGCATTTTAACCCAGAAAAATTTCCATTCCGATTATGCCATTTTCGCAGAAAATAGTACCTAACCGCATAGTGATTTATGCAAAAGATGTGATGAACATTACCGGCAGGAGTGAGCGAACGGCCCGAAAAATCTTGCAGCAGATAAGGCAGGCCAACGGGAAGAGGAAAGGGGATATGGTAACTGTGGCTGAGTTTTGTCAATTTATCAAAATAGACGAAAATCAGATTTCGGCCTTTTTGCTATAGTCATTGGCTCGTCTAATCCTTATCAAAGGCATATTTACTGTTAGGAGACTTGTCGAGTCACTACGCGTTTAAACGGTATTTTGTATTAAATTGGAGGTTCAAATTGCCAAGATGAAAAATGAGCCTAATAAGAAACACCATTATGTGCCTGTTTGCTATTTGAAAGGATTTAGTGAAAATGGAAAGAGCTTATTTGTGTATAATAAAAACAAGAATAAGTCATATTCCCAATCGACAAAAAATGTGGGTTGCGAAGAGGATCTATACACTGTTAAGGATAAGTTTATAGCAAAAGAAAAAATGCCTACTTGGGATGAAAAATACTTTGAAAAGCAGTTTTTTTCTTCTGGCATTGAAGCTGAGTATGGAATACAATTAGCGAATATTAAAGAGAAGGCGACTAGATGGATATTGAATCCTAATAAGGACGCGGTACTAACTAGTTTGGAGAAAGAGGAGCTATCACTTTCTATCGTAGTTCAATTCCTTAGACTACCAGAAGTAAGCGAGAGGTTCTATAAAATGTACAATTCTGCAAACCGCAAAAGACTGGATTTAATCAATGCTTTTTTTAAAGCCGAGAATCCAGAGTGGAAAGATTCAATGGATTTGGTGCAAACTAATGAAGATAGGGAGCAAAAAGCTGTTATTCATGCTCAAATTTACACTAGTCAGCAGCTCCTTGATGAAGGCCGGGAAATACTTCTGAAAAAAGCATGGGGGTTTATGGTATCTTCTAGCAATGACCTTTACACTTCAGATTATCCTATTGCGACCATTTCTCAGATACCCAATCAGCCATTCGTGTTTCAGGGGTTAGGTATGAAGGGCGCCCAAGTATTGTTCCCTTTAGCAAGTAACATCTTGCTTTCCATGTATGATGTTGAGTGCTTTGATAACAAGAATTTTGCCTTAGATTCTTTTGTTCCATTGACAAACAGGATGCGAGATAGAAACAATTTATATCAATATGCTTTCGCCAACAGGGACGTATATAGCGCACGTAACGATTTTAGTGTGATAGTTACCGCAATAAAAGAAAATGGTGGTAAGCCATTGAATTTGCAGCGACCAGGGGTTACTGTGGCCTGAATATTTATTTCTCAGCATTATTCGCTGGTTTTGTTTTTTAGTTGAACGAACTCTTTTGATATAACCCCTATTGCGTTCACGTGTTTTATATAGGCTAACAGCTTGCATTAAATACGAAGCAATATTCTTGCTGAACTTATATACTTAAAGGCGATTATTTGATTTTATGAAAACTGAAAATATTTTTTAGCTATGCGTTTAAATTTCGTACATTGAATTTTATAGCTTGTTATTCATGAAAATTAGAACGTAACATTACCAAGATCGGATTTATCACGAAAATCGGTTGCGCAAGCCTATGGTTGCAGATTCACAAACGTTCTTCTGCGTTTTGATGAAACCTAGGAAGATTCAAGACCCAAACACATTAATCCCTACTATCAGAAGAAGATGCACTTGCAAGCAAAAATTCCTTCTTTGTCCGAAGGAGTGAAAGTATACTAAGTATGAAATTAGGATTTGAAAAGTGGATGGAAGCTCAAAAGCTTCCTAATGCAGCAGAACCACTATTGTTAGACGCGATAATCTGTTACAAGACATCCGCTTACAGAGCGTCCTTATTGATGTCCTATCTTGGCTTTTTAGTGATAATTAAAAGTCGTATAATGGCTGGGAACAAGCCTCCATTACTACCGCAACAAAAGTGGCTTGACAAGTTGGCCGCCCTGCGAAATGAAGACCTCTGGGAAGCCGAAGTTTTCAGTGCCTTACAGAAAAAGGAGACAACAACGGGTTCTGGGTCAAGCCGGACAAGAACAGAAGACCCTTTTTTCCCGCTAAGTGATGGATTGCGCCAGCAGATTGCCTACTGGAAAGATAGGCGTAACGATTGCGCGCACAATAAAGATAATATCATTGTTGCGGGACATATAGAGGCATTTTGGACTTTCATGATAAGTAATCTTCCTAAAATAACCATCGAAGGAGGGATGGCATCTTTGTTAAATCAGTTGACCGTATATTATGATCATAATCAGACACCTGAAGGAACTCCATTAACCCCACTTGTTTCATCGATTTATTCATCCGTAGATCAAACAGAATTACCTTATTTTTGGAATGAGGCATTTAAAATAATCGAAGCAACCTATGATTGGTCTTATAAATCTCGCAATGGGTTTATTTTCGAAATTTTAAAATTGCCAGCCATTTCGGTAAAAGAATCGATGTTAGACTACCTTAAGTCTGATCATGATAAATTGTTTCATTATATAGACGAATACCCTGAGGTTATTCAACTATTGAACTATACATCACAGGAAATTCGAAAACTGTGGAAAACTCAAATTCTGCAGCGAAATAGTTGCATTAAAATATATGCTTCTCTACTAAGAAATAATTTGATTCCAGCCAATGAGATTCAAGAAGCGAATGATTTTTTTGCGACAGAGAAGCGATATTCGGACGATCCGCTTGACAGGGAAATATTAAGACATAATGGCTATGATAGAGCTCTTTATCAGAAATTATTTGTAGAGCCAGACAGAAGCTATTACAAATTCTGGAATACGCTTAATAACGACTCCACAGGTTATCGTCAATATATTGAATACTTACCGATAAATAAAGAGATTGTGCAGTTTGTTTGTGAAGAACTAAGCAAATCATGGTTCTCATTTTACCTTGCACAAGGTCTGGATAGCTTATTCCAGAATAATGTTAGTAAAAAGCAAGAGTTTAGAAATATCGCTATAGCAGAATCAATTGTTATTCCGGACAAGTTGCCATCATTAAAGTAATTCTTATCCAATTTATAACATTAATTGGCATTTACTCACTATGAAATTTTCAGAATTCAAGATTACGAATTTTAAAGGGATTGATTCGCTAACTTTAAATTTAGAGAAATCTCCCGAAGCCAATATATTTACTCTTGTTGGTTTGAATGAGAGTGGAAAAACTACAATATTAGAGGCTATTGATCTATTTAGTCCGTTAAATAAAGAACTAAAAGCACTGGAAATCCCTGGCTCTGTTATAAAGGATCCGAATTCAATGATTCCAATTAGCAAGCGTGATAATTTTAACGACAGAGTTAGTTTAGCCTTTAAGTTATCAGTTGATGAGGACGATTTAAGAAAAATTAACGATTATGCTAAGGAGCATACGGAGTTTAAAAAGGTGTCTCCTAAACGAGACAGAAACTATTTAACATACTTCAGGCATTATAACTTTGAGAATTCTAAGTTTAAGGACTTAGATTCAAAGTGGAGTGGCTTTGAAGGTGTTTTGAAAAACGGATATAAAACGGTTGATATTGGAGATATTAGTTATAATCATGTAAATACTAAGTTGGCAACTTTTTGTCGTAGTTTGATTCCAAGTATTTTATATTTTCCCAATTTTTTATTTGATTTTCCTTCTAGAATATATTTAGAAACCAAAGAAAATCCTTCTCCTAAGCAACAATTTTATATTGAACTAATTCAAGATATTTTATATTCTTTGGATAATTCAACTAACATTAAAACCCATTTGGTAGAGAGGATAAAGAATAAAGAAAGACAGAGTTTAAATCGGCTCGTTCAGAAAATGGCCGTAAAGGTAACTGATGTGGTTTTTGAGGCTTGGAGTAGAATCTTTAAGCAGCAGGTTTCTGCGACAAGAATAGTTATCAACTATGCTTCAGACGATGAGGATTTAGCATACTTGGAAATTGACATTGAGGCGGATGATGGAATATACTCAATTAATGAGCGTTCTTTAGGTTTTAGGTGGTTTTTTATTTTTCTATTGTTTACTCAATTTCGACCATTTAGGAAGGATACTCCCCAAAATGTCATTTTTCTTTTTGATGAACCTGCATCTAATTTGCATCCAAACGCACAAAAACAATTATTAAAGAGTTTTGAAAACTTGACATTGAACAGTAAGATAATTTATGCAACTCATAGCCATCATTTGATAAACCCCAACTGGCTAGAGAGCACGTTTATTGTTAGAAATGAAGCATTGAAATTTGATGCTACTGATAGTTACAATGTTAAACAGACAAATATTTCTATTAAAACATATCGCGAGTTTGCTGCCGCTCACCCGCACAATACAGCTTATTTTCAACCTATTTTAGACGTTTTAGATTATAGGCCTAGTGATTTAGAAAATATCTCAAATGCAGTTTTCTTAGAAGGGAAAACAGACTTTTATGTGTTAAAGTATTTGAAAGAAGTGATTTTAAAAATCCCAGGAGACATTGCTTTAGTTCCAAGTACAGGATCTAGTAACTTAAATACACTAATTAGCCTATACATGGGCTGGGGAAAGGAGTTTATTATATTACTTGATTCGGACAAGGAGGGTAAATCTCAGAAGACTAAGTATATTGATAGCTTTGGGATTATTGTAGAGCAACGAATCTTTACGCTGGATGATATTGATGCTTTTTGGAAGAAGCATGGAATTGAAAAGCTCTTTGATCCCAGCGAATTACTATTGATTCAACAAAAATCATTTCCAGACACAACAAGGTACGATAAAACAAATTTCCATAGAACTATACAGGAATTACTGATAAATAAAATAGAAGTACCTTTGTCTGTTCAGACAATGAACAATTTTAGAAGACTTATTTCATTTTTAACAGAAAAGGTCAGGGACGGAAATTGAATCCATTTCTGAAGTCTTGAGTACATAATAGCTGCTTTTGGTAGGAGAAGGGCCTGCATCGTCTCAATGGATCATGCGCACTTAAAGGCTACGATTCGTTGTGTTTCTTCTGATAAGCACAACAAAATATTGTTGATCTGCCGTGTTAGTAAGCTTGTATTATTGCGTGCATTTAAATTCAACAGATTATGATCTGTTTTGCAACGATTCAGCAAGGGTTTTCGTATATTTGTACTGTTTACAAGTTCTTTCAAACCCTCACAAAGTAAGCTATTTCACGAGTCTACAAAATCGTCTACAGTAGCTAATAAATCCTCGAAAAGCGGCGGCAATTAAGCCTTTGATATAGTCCCAGCGGGATCACAGACAACTTTCAAAACCTGCGCTGGTCGCAGGTTTTACTTTTTTAGTCGAGCGTTTAGTTGAGTTCCTTTTATATAACCCCGATTTCTTTCCCGTACTTTATACAGGTTAATCAGCTTTTACTAAGATACAAAGAATCTACTGCTTAAAGTTGGCAAATTGAGGATGAGAAAAAACAATTATAATCTAGCAGAAGAACTGGTCGATCGAGCCAGTTTGAGCATGACAGTATCATTCCCATCTTTATACCGCCACTCCATGTGATTGTCGTCCGCATACCTAACACCTATCAAAATGGGAGCCTTTCTCTCAAATAAAATTATTTTGATACTATCTTTTCCCCTTTGAAGGAAGTATTCTCCGTTCTGCGCTCTTTTTTCTTCAATGACATAAGGATTGGGAGAACACGTGATCCTCTTATAGCGTTCGATATAAATGTTTTTCCAATCAGTGCTATCAGTGAGCCATCTGTGAGAGTCTATAGTTTCGTTATTTCTGATTGTCTCTGTTACTTCCCATTTACCTGCAATCTTTGGCTTTTCTAATACGAAATACGTAATATATATGATGAATGCGAAGCTGGACCCAATAGTCAGCACTCGAAAAATTTGTTTAGCTAATCCATTACCTGCGACTGTTTGCTCAAGCGGTTGGAATAATGCCGGTTTTATAATTTGCCAATGCAATAGCAACAAATACAATAGAGCTGTCGTAAAAAATATGGCATTTCGCGTAGCAGCAGCAGGTATGTCATAAAATATATCAATTAATACAATATTAGTCATTACGGGTAGTAATAAAATCACAGCCAATAAGGTTGTGCGTCGGAAAAGCAACAAAACTGACCCCATGATTTGAAGCCCAGCTATAGCGCAGCTAAGCGCGTACGAGTGACCAAAGTAATTCCATGTAAGTGAATATCCTGATAGCTTGCTAACTATGGTATCATTTCTTACATAAGATTCTGCGAACTGCTGATGAAATATTTTGCCAAAGCCATAGCCGCTTATTTCAAGCGCCAGCCAATAGCGTATGATTGTAATGAACCAAGCGCGTATCTTTTTGCTGCCGATTTCCTGTTTATTCTCCCTGCGTTGCCAGTATATTGGAAATACTATGACGAAAGCTAACCCGGCAAGGATCAAAATAGGGTTTAGGTATTTGTAGATAGTATTATTCAGTGCAAAATTGGGGATCATGGAGAGACGGAAATAAACAACAGAAGAATAACTATTTACTATTGCTATGGTCACAAAAAGCGTAATAGCTAATTTAGACCCAAAAGAGGTTTTTGAGGCAATGGGAATCATAAAGACCGATTTTCTATTTAAAGTAAAGAAAAATAGTTATAAAGCGTAAATTATTAAAAAGAAGTAATTCACACCGTAGAGAGATAAAGAACACCATTCAGACCGAGGCAAATTTAACCTTCTAGTATTTACTATTCCCATTGCATAGCTCAGGTGGAAAGTTGTGTAAGAAAAATTTGGAAAAGGCGTTTCCCGTTTCGTAAATTTAGGAAGTATAAAAATTCTATCACCAAAAATAAAAGGAAATGAGAAGTACGAATATGAAGTGGTTGAAATCCTTTTTCACCTTTGACCTCCCCGTTAAATACAGCTACATTTATTCCCGTTTTCGTAGAACCCATGAAGGTCAGCGGGATATTTATGCCAATTGGCCAGCAGAGGCAACACGCAGCCAGTTGATTAACGAATATTGGAGTAATGCACTTTGGCATTATTTGCTGCTGGTTGGTGTAGCCGCTCCTGCTGTTTGGTTTTACAATGGTCAATTGAATGGTATGCATATACTTGTCGGTGTGACGTTAGGTATAGCCGCGTATCTGCCATTGTATTTCCTTCTTTACCGGCCCATTTTTACCAGTGATTTTCTGCCAAAGCTGGAAACGGTGATAGCAACGTATGAAGGCCGTGAACGTGCATTGCTGGAAAAGTGTAAACAAGATCAGCTAACCAACCGGGCCTTGGTGCTTTTTTTCTACGCATTTGACAAAGCCAGCAAAGCGAATTACCTAACTCCCAGTGATAAATGTGCAGACCTGTTACACAAAATTTTCGGGTCAAGCCCTGATGGAATCAAAAAGGCACTTGACCTGATCTTTAAGAAGGATAAGAGGGCCAAATTGGAACATCGCCATCTTGTAGAGGTCAGCAAAAGTTTTGAAGAAGCCTATGCTGTCTTAGAAGCAATGCAGTTTGATGAAGGTATCCAACGGCTAAAGCAGTTGGAGCAACAATTTCAAAGGCCCTAATATCATTGATGAAGACACGGCCAAAACCCTCCTTTTCCGCCAAACAAGTATACTTAACCCGTTTTCTTTTTCCTGAGCAACCATATTTGCTGTATAAATCGGTATAATATGGAAAAGAGAGAAAGAAGTGTGCAGACGACAGCGCCAATACTGTTCCCGATGGAGCCGGAACAATTTTGGCAAATGCTGCGTGTATTGGTGCGTGAAGAAGTCAGCCAACTGGAAAGGCAGCCGATACGTATCCCGGCATATGATACCCCCGGCCTCACCTATAAACCCCTCTACAAAATTGGTGAGGTCTGTCAACTATTTCAGGTTACCAAGCCTACCATTTATGACTGGATAAAGCACGGCAAACTAAAACCGTACAAAATCAGGTCGAGGGTCTATTTCCTTTGGAACGACATTCAGCAATTGTTGCAGCCCGGAGAACAATCGGAAAGATGACAATCAGCGTTGCTACCGGTCGCGGAGATGGGGCGGGGCTGCTCTACGCAGGCCCGCCCGCGAAGACCGAACGGGCCGCCTTTGGCATCCCGTTCAGGGAGATGGTACAGGCGGCGTTGCCACCTGTACGCGGAGATGGGGCGGGGCTGCTCCACGCAGGCCCCACCCGTGAAGATTGAACGGGCCGCCTTCGGCATCCCGTTCGCGGATTCGGAACGGGCTTCGCTCCGTTAGCGAGCGGTGTTTTTGCTGCGCAAAAACCGCTCGCCCCCTTTCTCCCGTTGGTCGCAAGGGGGAAGTGCGGAGAGCTTAGCGGAGATTGTACAGGCGGCGTTGCCACCTGTACGGGAAGATCGGGCAGGGCAGCAAAGCTGCCAGCCCTTGAAGATTAAAACGTAGCTGATATGGAACAGACACAGGAAAAGAAGAAAGGCAAAGGCGGCAGACCCGCCAAAGCCGTGAGGAAGGAAATACGTACAGGCGTGAGGTTTACCAAAGCCGAGTATTTTATCGTTAAGGAGAAGGCCATTAATGCCCGTATGCGTTACACTGGCTATATCCGTCAGATGGCATTGTTTGGAGGCGTTATAGCCCGTTTAAATGACGAAGAACGGGCATATATCAAACAGTTGATAGGAATGGCCAATAATATCAATCAGGTATCAAAACAGGCCCACAAAGAGGGGATGTTGAGCGCGATGCTACTTTTTGAAAGTTACCGTCAGCAGATTGATAACCTTTTAAACTGGTTAAAGCGTGATAAGTAAAGTAATAACCGGTAAATCCTTTTATGGCTGCTGCCGCTATATCTGCGCCGATGAACAGCGGGCGGAAATACTGGAAGCGGAAGGGGTGAGAGAGTACAGCTACCGGTATATGGGGCATGACTTTGAAGTGAACCGGCAGCAGTTACCGGATAAACGAAAAGCTGTTTTTCATGGCATCCTTAGCTTTTATCCTGGTGAGCAGTTAACCAATGAATCGATGGCACAGATTGCGCGGGAGTATCTGGAAAAAATAGGCATCACAGATACCCAATATGTGATAACCAAACATACAGATACCAACCACCTGCACTTGCACATTGTCGCTAATTTGGTTAATAACAAAGGGCAGTCGATCAGCGATAGTTGGATAGGCTTGCGTGGGAAGAAGGCCGCGCAACAGCTTACACAGAAGTATCAGTTAATTCCTGCTATTGAAAAGAAAATAGCCCTTACCAACCTACAAGCCCTTAACAATGAAGAGCAGGCCCGTTATGAAATATTTCAGGCCATCGAATCAGCATTGCACCGCTGTAAAACCTTGACAGCACTGGAAAAGGAGCTGACGAAAAAAGGAATAGATATACAGTATAAGTACAAAGGAGATACGCAGCAACTACAGGGGATTAGTTTCAAAAAAGGCTTGTATGCCTTTAAGGGTAGCAGCATCGACCGGAAGTACTCTATAACAGGGCTACAAAAGGCAATGTGGCAGCAGATGGCACAGGAACAGAAACCGCAAAACAGGCGTGGATTGCGCTTGTAACAGTAAATCTATTTAAAAATGAATTAAACTATGTATTATGAATGAGTTGCTATTGCAGACGATTGTAGACAAGTTAAATAAAGTTGATGAAGGTATCCGGCAAATAAATAGCACAGCGCCGCAAACACCAGACTACACGGAACAGTTAAAGGGTGTGGGTACTTCTTTAGAGCAGATAAAAACAGATGTAGCAGGAATACCGGAACGAATGAAATTCCCTTCGGCGGCAGTTTATGCACTATCGCAACATCTTGAAGTAAATAATGATCTGCTGAAACGTCCGCCCATACAAGAAATCAAGCATCATCATCATTTACATGCGGGGGTAATCGTTTCCGCTTGCCTGTTCATGTTACTTGTCTTAGGGGGCGTATGGTTATTCAATACCCGCTCAATGCTACAGGACTACAAGGCCGGGGATATAAAATACCGTTACGTATTGCTACAGGCTGGGAAGCCCTTACGCCCTTTCTTGTCTAAAACGGATAGCCTGTATCACATAAACCCGCAAGCCTTCCGGGATAGCGTTATAAAGTGGGAGGATGAAAGGGAACGCATAGCAGCTATGCTACGAGAAGCACGGGAAAAGGAGGAAGAAGCAGGCCAGTTAAGGAATAGAGCAGGAAAAATTCGTTAACGCATATTTGTCCGGGGGAGGCGCTGCTGCCGCGCCATCCCCCTAGCCCCCTCCCGGCAGGGGTTTCAAACAATGGGGGAACGTGTTTTGTTGTTGTTCCTGTTATCTTACCATCAAGATAGAAAACATGAAAGCCACTACTTTTAGGCAGTGGCTTTTATTATTTTGATTGCTATGGTATTTTATTTACCGCCCTTCTTCTCATTCAACAGCTTCTCAAGCATTTCTACCCGATCACGTTCGGTCTGCAACAAACGCTCATAGAGCTTTTTGTTTTCTTCAATCGCCTCTACATATTTATCCAAAGGGTTAAAAGTCGGGTTATGATTTACCATATAACCGGCTGCCTGCTGATTATTGGTAAAAGTATTTGATATAATGTTTACAGCTGCTTCTTCGCTAAAGTTCTTTATAGCTTCGGCAGATACACCCAACACCTTTGCAACCTGATCAATGACTTCAGGCTCTACCTTCTCCTTTCCTTCAAGCAAGGAAATTTTCTTTTGTGTCCAATCATCACCTAAGTCAGAAGCCATAGCTTCTTGGGTTATATTCAACATTTCCCGGAATCGCTTGATATTCCGGCCTTCATGGATGCTTTTGTTCATAGTAGTAATGCTCATTAAACAAATATAAGATTTTTCTACTGCTAAAATATGCCTTTATCCCGGATAATTTACCTGATAAAATACTTGATTATCCCCATAAACTATGCTAGTAACGAATTGATTATGATTTTATTACATCTGATCTTGCATCCATGTTTAAATAACCTCCAAAATTTAAGTTATGGAAGAAATAGAAAAGATTCACCTAAGCCCGCCATTTAATGAAGATGAGTGGCTAAGGCTGGTTTTCCTACTTAGCGACACGCAAAACTGGCTAAACGAATTGGTTAACGCTGCTATGATCAGCGTACCAATGAAGGACAGAAAAAAGTTATTCCGCAGATCTTATTATATCAGTGTCGGGGCGCTGGCTCATATTATGGAAAGGCATCATTTTAAAATTCCCAGACACCCCAGTGTCAGTAAATTCACTATTCCGGTAGTGGAAATTTTGGCCTTGCTCCGGGATGCCAATACAGAGCCGGTTGAACAGGTTGCCGGGGCTACCTACCTTAAAAGGGTTATTGATACCGGGAAAACAATAGGCCACGACTTTAACCAGCTTCCTACCAGCCTTTTAACCGTTTTAACGGATAGCGGGGGGCGCATCCTTACAGCCTTTCCCGGTTGCATGAAGTCACAAACCAGTATTTCAAACTTATAAATCCCCAGCTATGTATTTTACTACTCCCCGCGCGTGGGATAACCTTCCCCTGCGCTTAACAACAGAGGAAATCCGCGACCCGTACGAAGTCATACACGAATACTATTCTGCGCATGATATGCCACGGGCAAGGCAAATTTTGAATAAGTGGTTATGTTCAACCAGTAAGGAAAAGCCTAGCAAGCTATCGGCATCCGGGCTGCAATTCTTTTATGAAAGAACGGAATTACTAATTGAAGCCGCCTTTTTGGTTGAACAATTGGACAACAGCGGAAGGAAAGCGATCACCATACAAGGCGAAGATGAAGAAGAAATTGACCTGATGAACCCCCGGTTATTTTGTGCATGGATTAGGCAGAGTAAAGGGGAAGCCATAGCTTATCGTGAAGTATGGGAAAATTTCCCTAGAAGCCTTACCTATAAAGAGTTTTTAAACCCATATCAGGTGTTAGGAAAATTCTTTTCCTTTCTTACATTGGGGGAATGGCGAGAGTTACTCCGTGAATTGTTTTCTATGGGCATATCTCGGAGAACGTTTCTTGATGAAACATTAGATTTTGATATGTTGGGCATAAAAAAGCATCTCGAAAAACTCATCGAAGCGGGCCACCTGATTGATGTTAGGGAATATCGTCAATCTTTTTACGATAAAATAATTAATGAAACCAACCAGAAAAAGGATGAAGCATGAGGACTATAGTGGGTTACAGAAGAAAAGGAGCGTTTGGGATTCAAACGCTCTTTTTTTGAGCTTACATTGTTTGAAACTCTGTTAGGATCTTTCTTGTTACGGATATATATTATGAATAATTGTTGTGCGAAATGTCCGAGAGTTAAATTTTTTGAAAAAAATCGTATAGTGTAAAATAAAAAACATAACTTTGACTATACGAAGTAGATTTTTATGCAATTCGGAGACAAAATAAAAGAACTAAGACTTAAAAAAGGCTTTTCCATCCAAGGACTTGCCGACTTAGTCGGTGTTTCCAAACCTGCTATTCAACAATATGAGGATGGAACAATCACTCCTAGTAATAAGGTATTAAAGAAAATATCAGAGGCTTTAGGTGTTAGGGTTTGGCATTTCTTTTCCGCTCCGCCACAGTCGATAAAATTGATTGAGTTTAGGGATGGTCATACACTCCAAGATGAGGAAAAAGAAAAAAACACAATAAGAGAATTGATAGTGACAGTTGCCCAGAAATATTTGGACCTTGTCACAATAATGAATGAAAGAATTTTATTTGATAATCCGGTTGCTGATACTGAAATAAGCACTAATAGTGATGTTGAAAAAGCGGCTAAAAAGCTGAGAAAAAAATGGAAAATAGCCGATTCTCCAATTGACGATGTGACAGAATTTCTTGAATTGAAAGGGTTTATCATTTTGACAATTGAAAGACCTACAGGTTCTTCTGGGGTTTGTGGTTACATTGAAGATACTAGTGGAAATATACCTGTAATTATAGTGAACACATTCGATGACCCAGAAATAACTAGGAAACGATTTACAATTCTTCATGAATTAGCTCACCTGCTATTAAGGTTTAGCTCTACTCTTACAAAGAGGGATCAAGAAAATATGTGTCATTACTTTGCAGCAGCCATGCTTCTACCCGATGAGGTGTTGATATCAGCGATCGGAAAGGATCGGACATCGATTTCTCTTATAGAGCTTATTTCATTAAAGGAAGCCTACGGAATTTCCATTCCTGCAATCATCATACGCGCAAATAATGTTGGAATTATAAATAACATAACAAAAGATAATTGGCTACAGACTTATAATATTTGGAGAGATAGCCAAATGAGCCTTGGAAGATATACTAAGAGTCTTGAAAAGCCTGCTCGAATTGAGAACTTGATTACTAAGGCTATTGCTGAAAAAAGAATAACATGGGAAAAAGCAGCAGAATTGACTAATACGCCAATAGATAAATTGGAACAAATGTATAGAAATGGAATGCTAGAGATCAAATGATATATTTTTTTTACAATATAGACTTATTGATAACGCTTGACAGGTGTGGCTTAGTCAAACCAATTATTGATAATGGCTGTAAAATAATCATTTCAGAGTTCAGAATTTCTTATTACTCTTTGGAGAAACAAACATTGATCAACCGTATGATCGGGGCTGGCATAGTTGATCTTGTTGATGACGGAGCAGATGCACTTGATTTTGCAGAGACGCATTCTAGTTATATGTCTCACATCGGAAAGGGAGGCCTTTTAGTGATTCACCTGTGCGTGACTAATTCATGTGTAATGGTAATTGAAGATGAGTTTCAATTTTATAGAGAAATCGCCGCTAACTTTGGTGTTAACTCTGTTTCACCTGCTGATTTTTTTCGTCAGAACATAGAAGACACGCAGCGTCGTGAGTTTTTAATGAATGTATTTAAATAGAGGAAAAATATAAACTACCAAAAACAAATAATGCCTTAAAGCGGGAACTTATAAGGCATTGTCGTAGGAATGTTTTTAAAGCAGTAGAAAGCTTAGCAGGGGTTGGTACCCCCTCGCATTCCAGCTATTGTTGATGATTTTTCAGACCACAAAGGTAGTAGTTTATTTGAAAAAACAAACTACTTTTTCAACAATCAGCCACAAATCTACCGGCTTACTGCTCTAACTCCGTGATGTACGAGAGCAATGAATTACTAATAACTAATTTTATTGAAATGCAGATCGATGGAGCTCTAATAAGGGAGCAAGGAGTGACTTTTGCCATAGTGGTAGTAAGAGCCTATGTGCTAAGTAGTATAAATGAATGCGAGAATGCTCGGCAAAATATTGGAAGGCTTTTTCCGGGTGTTCCATTGATTTTGATGGCCCAAGATGGACGAGGGAGACCTACTTACCAGGGTAGAAAGGACATTGTCAACTTTTTATCAAGAATTGATCCTTCTCGTATTCCTTGGAAGAGATACTCTTTCAATTAACAATTTATTTAGTCTTAAAAATGTTTAACTATGGCTAAGAACGGCAAAGTCGGTGATGGTCACCGCAATGGAGCAGTAAAGGAAAGAACCCAGACTTATAATCCTAAAACAGAGGTTTGGATAAAAAGAGATACAAATACAGGTAGGTTTATAGATGGGAAATCAGATGGAAAACCTTTCAAAGGAGTAACAAAGGAAAAATAAGCATGCAAGGATGAACAGCTCTAACTGTTCATCCTTGTTTACCTCTTAAAAAGCAAAAGGATGTTTGATATATCGAAACAAAAAGTCAGTGTCAAATGTGGATGCGGCAGAAATCATCAGGTTACATTAAAGGACGTGACTACTAGGAGGACCGTACGATGTTCTTGTGGAGTCAATATACAATTGGAAGATGGTAATGGGTCCGTAAAACGAAGCATTTCTGATACGAACAAATCCTTTAATGATCTTGAAAAAGTGCTAAGAAGGTTTGGACGGTAATTTTTTCAACCTTCAATAGTATTATTAGGATAGGTAATACGGGGAGGGGTAAAGCCTTCCCCTTATTAGTTACCCTACATTTTGCAAAGCCGCGGCAGATATGCCGATATCACCTCTTTTTTCCCATATTTCCCGGATCTTCCGGCTTGCTTCTTCAGGGGTGATCCTGATATACTTGTAAAAATCACGCAGGCTTTTATGGCCGCTGATCTTCATTATAAGCTCGACAGGAGTTCCCGCCAGAAATTCATTGGTGCAGAATGAGCGGCGGCAGGTGTGAGAGGTAATCCACGCATATTTGGGCTTTATCTGTACTATATCCTTATTACCTTTTTTGTGGGAGAACTTTATTAACTCACAAATGCCCGCCAGTTGGGCCACCTCTTTGATATGGCGGTTAAATTCAGGATTGCTTACAATGGGGATCTGGCGGTTAAAGCGCCTGATCAGTATTTCTTCTGCTGCATCTCTTAACGGTATAACAACCCAATGATCAGATTTTTCCTGTTTCTTATATAGTGACCCTTTCCGCACGTCCTCCGGTTGTATAGAGGAAAAATCGGAAAATCTTAAACCAGTCAGACAGCCGAGAACAAACAAATCCCGGTATTTAGCCAGGTGCGGTTGTTCGGAAAGGTCTATTTGATATATTCGGGCGATTTCCGCCCATGTCAGATACACGGCGTCTGCTTCTTCATCCAGTATTTTAAAGTCCGATAAATCAATCGGGGAGATGATTTTACGGCGCATCCTATCCCGCAGGAATATACGTAGCTGTTTGATGGTTTTGCCAACTGTAGAGGTTTTAAGCCCTTTAATTTGCTCTCTTTTGCCGTTAATTATTTCCGATTTGCGGCGCTGTACATAGTCATAAGTGAGGTAGTTAACAAGGCTTTCATAGAGATTAAAATCAAAAGAATCAAATGTAATAGGAGCTTTCCTGTATTCCTGAAAGACTGCCATATGATCTTTCATGTTTTTGTAGACATTTAGCATACCCTTAGAAACCTTATCCCGCTTACATTTGATATAATCTTCAATCTGAAATATCAGCTCTAAATTTGTTTTGGGGTTGAGGGCCGCCGCCTGTTTGGCCTTTTCTTCCAATGTGGCCGTGTCAAAAGCCGGGTGAAAGGTTTTCTTTGCAAAGGCAGATATATCCTGTATTTTCTTTTTCACCGCATGGGAAATAATATCACTTGCCTTTCGTAGAAGGGCTGCCAGTTGGCTGTTTAGATCGTCAGCGGCCCCGTATGTTGTTGGGAGATCGGCGGTAATACGGTGAAACTTCCGGTTCCAGTATTTGGGAGGAATGGCTATTTCTGTATTCAGGAGAATGGTTTTATCCCCGCAATACTGGATAAAAACGATACAGGTGCCATCTTTGCGCATTTTGCCCTTTGGGCAGATTAGTTTGATTGGTAACAGCATACTCAAAAAATTTTAGTCGAGTTTTTAGTTGAGTTCAATGCTGTTAACCGATATAAAGGTAAGGCGTAAATTTTTTTATTGATGTTATAGAATGTTGAAAATCAGAACTTTAGAATTAAGTTAGGTAAAGACCTATAAACTTAAAAAGGCTAAACGAAATCCCAGCGGGATCACTTAAGGAGACGATCAATTTTGATCGTCTCCTTTTTTATTTCAACCAACTTGCTGTTTTACAGCATCTTATAGATGGATTTGCAAACTTTAGAACGGTTCGACTTTTTGTGTGCACATCATTCTCTAATTCGTGACCATGCGAATATATCATCCCTTTAATTACTTTAAATAATAATTTAGTGTTCGATTTCCTTCTGGGGAAAATTATCCGAAGGGCCTTTAGATCCTCGACTATTCCGCAGTTTGGCAAACAGGTAGAGGAAATTCAGTATCACTTTAGTTTGGGCTTCATTTGTTTCAATACCTTGTTTCTTAAAGTTTTCATTGCTTGATCAACGGAAATTTTTTGATCCGAAAAGATTCCGTGTTTGTTATAGGTTTTTGGTTGCATAGACTTTTTGATAAAAAATAGGTGTTATGCTAATGGCAATATTCAATTACCATTGATATCGCTTGATTTATTTGCAACGGACCTAAGTCCTTTGTGACAGGATTGATTGAAACTGGTGTGAATAGATCAATAATATGACGTTTGCCGCGTAGGCTGGGCCGTTAAAACCAATTCGTTTCACAGTATAAAGATCATCATGAGTTGCTGGATTTTTCATTCGCTTGCCAGGTCTTCGACCGCCATATAAAGAGCATCAGGATTGCGGTAACGCCTATGTACGGCAGCAGCACATTTAAGGGATGATAATCCCGGGCATTCTGCACAAGGGTAAAAAGCATGGTTTTGTTTTCCCCCGGCGAGCGGGGAACGAGTGCTTGGGCCAGATTCCAGCCCATATGCAGACCAATGGACAATACCAGTTTCCCCGTTTTTAGGTAGCAAAGCCCGTAAAGTAAAGAGCCCAGGCCGGTGGTGAGCCAGGTCATCAGGAACTGTTGCCAGGTTATGCTGGTATTCAGCTTAAGATGCATGATGGCGAACGGCAGTGTGATCGCCAGTTGACCGACCCATAGCCCATACGACTTTAGCAAACGTTGAAAGGGATAACCACGGTAGGTAAATTCCTGCGCAAAGGACGACCAGAGATGAATAAAAATCAATATCAGCAAATATATAGGATCAGCACGGCCGGTAAATACCAGCCGGCCGCTATTCAGCCAGATCGTAAGCCCTGCACTTGTCAATAATGCCAACAAGCCGATGAGCAGCCCGCGGAAGAAATTTTTCCAATCGGTAGCACAGGCAGGCACAAATCCCAGGCTGGTTAACGGTTTACCTTCAGCTTTGAGGAACAAAAAGCTCAAAAGTAACGCGATCCCGAAATAAAAGGAGATACTGTCAAGCGCGGGGACGACTACGGCGATATAAGCGGCTACAATAATAATAGTAAAATAAACACTTACCCTTAGCCAGACGGGCAGCCGATCAATCAATTTTTTTCTTTCCATTTTTTTATCGTGATTGCCTGCAAAAAGAAATCATTTTGTCCAAGCCGGAAAATAAAATCGACGAACCCATTTGAATCGGCAACCAAACTGTCCTAACCGACGATAGCACTGTTGTCAGCTTCTCCTGCAGGAATCTGGACATATTGATTTCCTAAATGCAGCCTGAAAAATGATTGAAACGAATCTTTGAATCTTTCCGACTATCATCGTTTTTTTAGAGCTGCAATCTTTGAAACAGTTCTTCCCGGTTGCTTGCCCCAATGGGGACCTCGGCATTTTCCAATTCGATGACATTACCTTTGATCGCGCGGATCGCTTTAAGATTGACGATATATGACCGGTGCACCCGGAGAAACTGCTTGAGCGGAAGCAGATCTTCGAATAGTTTCAGGTGCATGCCTGCGAGCAACCTTGTTTCCTTTAAATAAACCGAACTGAAGTCTCTTTCCGCCTGTATATATAAAATTTGGTCATGCTCCACACGAACCAGCCTGTTATCCTGGCGGATGAACAGGTAGTCCGGCTGATGTTCTGTTTCTGGTACCGGGATCTGTTTGATAGCCATTCTTTCGTTTACTTTTTGCACGGCCTGGTAAAACCGTTCAAAAGTGATCGGCTTTAAGAGGTAATCAACTGAATTGAGCTCAAATCCTTCTACTGCATAGCTGGAATAAGCCGTGGTAAAAACAACCAACGGCGGCTTGCGCAGCGAGCGCATGAATTCTGTACCGGTAATGACCGGCATCTGGATGTCCAGGAAAATAAGGTCGACCTGCTGCCCGTAAAGTCCTTCATAGGCTTCAGTGGCGTTGCGGCAGCTTTTAACGAGTTCCAGTTCGGGAACGCGCTGGATATAAGTTTGCAGGATATCCCGTGCGATTGGCTCATCATCAACGATCATGCAATTGATCTTTTTCATAGGCTCAGGCATAAATTCACCAAATAATTATTTCCATTGTTGCTGACCTCGTAACGATAGCGACCGGTATAATATAATTCGAGCCGCTTCCGCATATTGACCAGGCCGATACCGCCGGACGGACCATTCGGCCTGGCGGGGTCAACGCTATTCTCTATCTTAAAATTAATCGAATCAGGAGTGACAGTTAATGCAATATCGATAAAAGCACCTGGTTCGTCCGGTGTGAATTTAAATGCGTTTTCGATCAGCGGAATAAGCAGTAATGGGGCGATTCCGATGTCGGCCAAAATGGTCGGCGGGTTAAACGTCACCGTTGTAAAATTCAACCTTACTTTTTCCAGTTCAATATAATCGGCAATCAGCTTTACCTCTTTGCTAAGTGGCATAGTGTCCGCTTCGGATTCATAAAGCATATAGCGCAACAATTCAGACAGACGGGATACCAGGCCGGCCGACCGTTCCGTGTTCCCGCTGATGATCAGTCCGTAAATATTATTCATGGAATTAAATAAAAAATGCGGGTTCAGCTGCGCCCGTAAAAATTTAAGTTCCAGCTCCAGCTTTTCTTTTGCCAGGGTTACACTCCTCATATTGCTGCGGTAACCATTCAGGGCGGTCTTGATACTGATCGGAATGGTTAGGGTAAGCAGCAGAAAAAATGGGGTGCCAAAAGTTACCAGGCGAACGAGAACAATGTTGCTTAAATTGGATTGTATAAGCTGAAAGTAGCCGGGTTGCGTCTGCGCCAACCGGGTTGCGCAGGGTACACAACTGCTGATCAGAAATTTCTCGGCACTAGCATCGGAGATCGTATAAACCACCAAAAGTAACAAGATCAACGATACACCTTTAACGTAGTGATGGCTGGCCAGGTATTTTGGCCATAGGTAGTAAACCAGGACATAATAAAACAGAACAATAATGCCGGTGCTGCTGATGTTCAACAGTAACACGCTGCTTGCCGGGAAACCACCGTAGACATTAAAGGAAATACTTGTAAGGTAAAAGCGCAATCCGAGCAGCAACAACCAGAACAGACCATGCTGCAACCAGCGCAACCCCCTGCCTGGATCAAGGAAAAATTGGGATTGGGACATTGACATACCTAAAGTTGCATTTTTTAAGCCGTCTTATCAATATAACGTTGTTAGGCCTTTATCTCAACATTACAGATGTTATCAATCAAGTTGTATTTCAATTTTTTTCTTTTCAACGTCAATATTGAACCAATTTATTTTGTGTTGAATAGGAATACAATGTTTAATGTCTAATTGTCTTGCGTATCTACTCAATGCTTTGTTCCCAAATTTAAGTATTAGGTCATATTCCGACTGACCGTCAGTTCCTATAAACGCTTTTAAGGTAGCTTGTCTATTATCGTTGATGTGCTTTTGGGAGTAGCTGTCGGCAGTTACAGCTAGTAAAATGCCATCACACCAAAGAGATTTTATATCATTGTTTTCAGCATTTGCAAATGCTTTACAGAGTTCGAACTCTAAAAATTCACAAAAATCACGATCTAGCATTTTAGCTTAAATAGTTTACCTGGTGCTAACAAAAATTATATCCGGACTTGCGTCTAAATGTGGATTGACCGTGTCCGCTCTGAAATCAGTTAATGAATCATTTACAGTAAGAAGCCGCAGTTTAATAGCGGCCGACCTGCCCACTGGCCAGGCAGCCACTACTTTAAGAAACATTAAGCCGTTTGATCCTCAATGGTTGCACTAACTGCGTTTGACTTAACGGATGCAATACCATTGTCACGACTAGAACTACTTTCGTACATTTCGCTGGTTCCAATGATTTGTCCATTGGACGCTTTGAGATTGAAATAGTGTTTCCCATTAGCGGAAGTCTTTTTCTCGAATCTTTCATCCACCTGAGAATTGGTTTTCACAGATTCGATGCCGTTTTCACAGCTAGCTTTCGTTGTATAGCCTTCACTAGCCAGGATTGGTTCGCCATTACCCGCTTTTAATTTAAAACGGAATTCACCTTTGGCGTCTTTGGAGATAACAAATTTACCCATAACAGAATATTTATTTATTACATAGGAAGTTACTTAATAAATCAAAACGATCCAAGTTATAGGATTATTGAATGAATAATATGTGTGTGGTTCTTGTCTCAAGGGAGGGAAGGTGGGTGAGGGTAAGAAATAAAGAAATGTTCGGGAGAACCAGGCGCGCGAACACCAGCATCGGTACCCTGATCAGCATTGTACTATCGCGCGGCGTCCGTGAGAACAGATGATGGGGGCAGCTGAGGAACATATGCTCGACGGCATAACTTTGGCCATCTGGAGAACATATTCCAGACGGTAGTAACCCATCATCTATTCTTCGTTTCCCACCATGCTTGGGTTTGAGTTTTTTCATCTATTTTAGGCTTAATTAATTCAGTATAAAATATATTACAAAGGTATCTTCCTTCTTTGTATGAACCCTGACATCACACTTTGAAAATCGATGTTCCTTATGCTTAAAAATTTGAACATTATCCAGAGGGAAATCTATAAGTAAATGGTAGAGGTACAAAATCGAGAAGATATCGTTGCAATCGTTAATAATTTATGATTGAACAAGATAGGACACATTTTTCAAGAAGCTATCTTAGATACCCTAATACCGTTAAATGATTGACAACCTGGATACAGAGCTCCCAAAATTCCCTCGGTTGTCCGTAGTATTTTTCTCCTTTACTGAATTGGTCAGTTTCACCAGAGGGCACAGATTTATATATTTCTACTTCTGTAATCATATGTGAATAGAAATCTCTTTGTTCTTCGATAAAGAATTTTTGGTTGCCATGATCCAAAAGGAATGGTCGGTCAGCGTTTTTTTCAATGAGCCTGTAATTTAGAATATAAAGAAGGCTGCCAAGTGGGAGACGTATATGTTGCAGCGTGATATTCTCATTTGAAAATTTTTTCAAAATAGTAATCAATTTACCCGTACTACCTAATAGTTCTGTAAGATATTTGAGTTTGTAAATCAGAGGTACACGATGGGCATCGGTAAGATTGCCAACCATTAGATCTACGACCTCTATATGGTATGAAAGCTCCTTACCATGAGTGTTTAAAATGGCTCTCAGGCTGAGGTCACCTTTTTCGATGAGATGTGTTATTATTCCGCCAATCCACCTGTCATCCAAATAGACTCTGCCTGCAACCTTGTTATCGCCATCTACTGTATAGCTGTAAAGTATTCTATTAACGATTTTCGATACCGCTAACCGGTTATCAAAGTAATAAATGTCTGCGCTATAGAATTTATCGATGTAACCTGCGAAATCTGTTAATAAACCATACCTATGGTGAAAGATATTGCGGATGTTTTCAATGTCGCCCACTATGATGACTTTATCGAAACCGAGTTTATTTGGACCACGGGTACTTGCTTTGGTGTCAAAATGGGCTGCAAATATATTTAATATTCTGAATATATGTTCAGGGTCAAGACGATCTAGGTCATCCACAATGAGTACTGATTTTTTAGGACTACTGAATTTTATTCTCTCTGAGATGATCTTAGTTATTATATCATTTTCCATCAGGCTTCCCGATTGTCCTTCAAGAAGATTCAAATATTCTATCAATTTTTCTCCATCTCCTTTGCTGTTCTCTTTGGCATAGGCTAGGTACTTATCTTTCAGTGCTCCGAGTTTTTCATACATTTCGAGGACATTCTTTCCTACTACTGGAACCATTGCAATAATGGCTTCAAGGACCTTATCCATGTTTTTGAGCATGAATGCCGGAAGGTCTTTTAGATAACTCTTACCTTCTTCGGCAAAGGTATCGTGACGCTCCAGCATAGTCAGAATGATATCGTACTTAATATATCTAATAATATCTTCGTTAGAAGAAATTGAATAGTTAACTGGAAAGAGGTGATATTGCTCATACTTTTCTTTGATATCACTCTGCTCGAAATATTTTTTAAGGAAAGTGGTTTTCCCAGTTCCATATTTGCCAGAAAAGAAAATTCTTTCATTGAATTCTAGCTCCAGGTGTTTGGTAAATTCAGCAATGGGATACTCAAATATTTCTTTATAATAAGGGACTGCCATATATTAAGCTATAATGTACTAATTAAGAACAGGTTTCGATAATCGGGCTATTAAATCACGAGATCGAAGTTATATTTTATTCTGGAATTCCAATATAGATTAAGAGATCAAAAAAGCAGTCTCGATTGAATTGAATAATAAGTGCAAAGTAAATCAGAAAGCAGCTTTTTCATGTATATATTTGGTTGTACTACATTTTCTATACATAGAGACGTTTCAAGAGGCACCACATAAGGATAACTGGAAAAAGAGCAGCTTTGAGATCAAGGCGCCCCTTTGCTAAAATTTGTTTTTTTGTTACATTTAACCTGAACTCGAGATACCAAAAAATTTAAATGCTGGTAACCACAATTATATAATATATCCCAAGGTATAGCCACTAATAATACATTTTGTATCATTAAATATTTAATAGAGTATTAGGAGCAGACATTGAGATTAGCAGAAAAGTTGATCCTGTAACATTCTCATTAGTCAAATGAACGTGGGATGGGGTTGTTTAAATTGCAATATTGATGGCAAAGAGAGAAAAAGCAAATAAGGGCATGTCAGATATGAGTGTTGAAAAGCTAGCGCCAATAGCTAATAAATCTTTTTCCTATAATGACTTAGCTGATGATAGAAGATTCGAAGAATTGGTCTATAGCTTGTATAAAAGACGTATCGAAAAAGGAGAGCTACCGGAGTTTGACACAATATCATTAATGCAGGGTGTTGGAGAAAAAGGGCGAGACAGTGTTTTGCTTAAACAAGGAAGGAATAGAGGGGTAATTCAATGCAAAAAGCACAAAAATAGCCTGAGTAAAAGTGACTTTGGCCTGGAGATTACTAAGTTCGCTTTGCACCGAACACAAGATGAAAAGTTAATTTCTGATCTGGATGATTTTACCTATTATATTGCCGTTTCGACCGGCTTTGTACAGAAGTGTACTGAATTTATAGATCAGTTTAGCGAATTGATAGAGGAGGAAAGTGATCTGAATAGCTGGATTACTCAAAATATAAATAGTTTTAAACGGCTTTCCCATTTAGATCCAGTTCTGGTCAGGCCTAAAGTATTGGCTATTCTATTGAAGATCAAGATAAGAAAAATATTTCCGGTAGACATGGACGTCATGTTATCTAATGACGATTCTTCCGACATTATTCAAAATTTTTTTAGTGTTCGAGTTGTCACCGATAATAGCGCAATACAGAGATTTGAAGAGAAATTTGATGGACATTTTAACAAGAACCTCGATAACAACAAGCTTAAGGCCGAATTACAGCGAGGATCTTCAAGTTTGAGATTTGAAAAGAATGTCTTCGCAGATATTCCCGATTCCCATATCGAGCGAATCGAAACCGAAGAACTGTTGATGTGGGTAAAAAATGACGTGGTGAAGGATAAAGAGGGCCGAGATCTAAATATCTGCCTTTTGGCGGGAAATGCAGGCATAGGAAAAACAACGATATTAAAGGATCTATATGATAAATTGGAAAGAGAAGGGATCGCCACTCTTGCATTAAAAGCTGATAAGCTATATGCATCAAATATGTCCGATTTGCAGCAGAAAATAGGTCTCTCTATTCCAGTATATGATTTCATAGAGCAATGTAAACAGCAGTATAGCAAAACTATTTTAATATTTGATCAAATTGATGCGTTGTCGCAGGCATTGTCTTCAAATAGAGAGTACATCAATACATTTAAGTCTCTTATCGATAACTACACACATGATGAAAATATAAGGATCATTATTTCAATCAGAACATTTGATCTTCACTTTGATCCATCCTTGAATTATTATAAAGGATCAAAAACTATAGATGTGCGTAGTTTAAGCGATGACCAGGTATTGAGTCATCTCGAACGGTTAGGTGTATCAAAGTTACAGGTTTCTAGTCGGCTGATTGAGTTATTGCGAATTCCTAATAATTTGAATGTCTTTTCGAAGATTGTTGCAGCCGGTGAAACAGATTTTGGTTTTACAAGTTTACAGAGTTTATATTCAGCCCTTTGGAAACAAAAAGTGAGTAATATATCATCTTTATCAAACCTTTCTGGAAAAGATGTGAAAAAGGTGGCATTTTTTATGGTGAAATGTATGTTTGAGAAACAACAGATAACCATAGGCGATCATTTGCTAGATGATTATAATAGAGAGGTTTTATATTTGGAGAGCGAACATTTAATTACTAGAGATAGGCAACAAGTTCAGTTTTTTCATCAAACTTTCTATGATTACGTTTTTGCTAAAAGATTTATTGAGGACGGTGAAAACTTGGTCGAATATATTAAACAACAAGATCAATCCATACATGTCCGATCAGCGATAAAGATGATTTTAAGCTATTTACGCGACTTCGATCCTAAAAGCTATTTTGATGTTATTAAATGTCTTTTTGAGGATAATGAGATCTGCTTCCACATTAAGCATTTGCTAATGTCTATATTAGCCTATATAGACGAACCGTTTGAGGAAGAATATCGTATAGTTCTTAATGCAATCTCCTCATCCATAGAACTTGAAATCTTATTGGTTAAGCATTGTCGATCAACCCCATGGCTAATTTTTCTGATACGCAATAACTTGTTGGCGTACCTGGAGATAGCTGATGATATGCCTTGGCGTAAGATAGATGTACGTGCGTTAGGGCTTCAGCAGAGAAATGAACGATTTAAATGGTTTCAGGTGGTTAATTTAATCCGATATCATATAGAGCGAGATAATTCTGTTGGATGGGATTTTCTAATGAGAGTCAATGACAATTATTTTATTTGGGAAGTACTTTTTAGGATAGATAGCTGGAAAGACCCTAGATTACATATTTTATTAGAAAAGTGCAAAGAATTGGAAGACAAGGACCCTATTGTGTATCAGCATATATTAGAGCAGATGTCAGAAACAGCCCCCCATCAAGCACTGAGTAGAATTAGGCTGGAAATTGATTTAGATGACGAATTGCAAGAATCCGTTAGCCGGGACGAGAAAAAGGTCCTAAGTATACTATCTGAAAAGATTCCGGAGAAAATGATAAATTTTCTTACGGATGTTTTTGTGAGTTATTTGGGAGATAAGCCAAATGATACTAAACTTTTTAGTCTAGAGTGGAAGTTTGATAAAGTAAACTGGAATTCTGAACAACGTTCAGGTATCGAATATATTTATTGGCTTCTTGGAGGTTGCTTGCGTACCGCAGCAGGAAGAAGTGCTCCCGAATTTGTTTTGTTTTTAAAGAGGTTTGGGAACTCTGTGCATACTTTTATCTTGAGATTATTAGTCTACAGCCTTACCACTAATGAACAGGTTTTTCACCATGAAATATACGAGTTGTTTAGGCATCTTCATGCTTTCAGGAATCTGCGATTTGAAAGGAATTTTGATCGTGAATTTAGAGCACTTCTTCAGTTAACATTTTCCATGTGGGGAGAACAAGAGCAACTGTATGTAATTAATGCTGTAAAATATCTCATTGTACAGGAAGAAATACAGCTAATGAAAGACAGAAACCACCGTTACAAGATATTTGGGGAATGTAAACATGCACTGTTGCAAAAATTTCCGCAGGCAGTCATTGATAGTGATTTGAAGCTAAGAAGAGATTTCTTGGAACTAAACAGAAAATTTGGAGTAGATCCTGACACCATTTTGCCGTTGCCCCATGGAGGAATGGTTCGGAATCCACTGAAGGAAAGTGCTTATAAGAAAATGGGGGCGAAACAGTGGTTGAAGTCTTTTAAGAGATATAACAAAGAAAGAGAGCATTCCGACTATAAAAGGAGCGATTTTTTGAAAGGAGGACTATACCAACACGCTCAGGCATTCAGAAATTGCATTAAGGAGAACCCTAATAATGTAGTGGTTTTAGTGATTGCAGCTAGTATAGGGGATAACAGCATTCATATTGACTATATAATTATGGGATTGTTGGGACTAACTGAGGCGAATGTAGAGAGAGCTATCATACTTCCATTGTTTAAGCGGGTCGTTAAAGAGCGGACTGAAGAATTATCAGGGCAGGAGCGGCTTTTAATCACCGTTGCTGGATATTTGATTTCGGGAGAGGTTGTTGATATTGAGGTGCTAAATTTATTGATCTCATTTGCTGAAAGAGAGATAGAGGATACTCCACGGAATATTTATAATACTGAGCCGTCACAAAAAATGAAGCTATTGGAGGAGGGGGTTAATTCTATTCCTGGTGCAGCCATTATAGCATTAGTGCATGTAGTGGACAAAAGATATGAAGATCTATTATTCAGTATAGTTGAGAAAATACTTGAAACCGGTGGAGAGAGGAAACGTGCTTGCATGTATTTTAAATTTGCTTATTTAATGAATTTAAACCTTGAAAGGACATGTAGGGTATTCGTCGATCATTTTAACAAAGAACAAAGTGCAAGGGTTCAGGTTTCTGCTCTTTGGTCATTGTCGTATATTAGCGCACATGCGTTTGATAAAGTAAAGAAAGCAATTGGAAGTATTACAGCATTGGCTGAGATTAGTAAAGACGAACAAGAAGATTTATTTCCTATTCTCTATCGTGCTTATCTTTATGATGAGAGTGATTCAGAGGACTTACTAGATACATTTATTGACAAATTTCCAGATGTGTTAAATAGGATGTTGTATCATGTTACCGAAAACTACCTTTTGTTTCCTAACAAGTCACATCGTATTTTACTGATTTTAATGAATAAAGCTGCATTAGTACAAAAGGAAGAGGCAAGAATTAGTCTTTTTAATATAGATCATATTCCGATTGATGAAATTGAAGATGTTATTAGGCAATTTATTGATATGCCTAATTTTACATTTAGTAATGATCTCCTTGATTATTTAACTGAGCAATGTGCTAGATCTCCATTTAAATGTGTTGAATTGTTCAACCTTTGTATAGAACGCAGTCTGGGACAAGGTCAAGACATGAACTTTTTTAGAGGACAGGAGAATGCTGTGAAATTTGTTGTAGCAGCTTTTAATACTATCAAACTGAATGACATGCAAAGTAGAACTGCTAGAAATAGGCTGCTAACATCTCTGGATACTACATTAAAGGATTTTAGATTTGGTGAAAATGTAGAGGCGGTCCTGGAGGAGATTGGATAATATGATATTTGTGAGCTGGTGTGTCAGTTTGGTATCAAAATCCTGAATGATCTAGGTGACGATCGTCATGCCTTTACACTTGTGTTTTTTTTACATATTCCTCATAATAATCCAGGAAATTCGCTTTGAATTTATGCGGCGGGATAAAGCCAGCACCTACTGCCTGGCTCTCGATGATTAATTGGCTTTTCTTTAATTCAATGAGTGAAAGGGCTTTGTTTGTTGTGGCTCTTTTCGGTTTGATCTTTCGGTTTAGTATAAACGGAAATACCTATAGATGGCCGCAGCCAGGTGGCTTCCTTAATACATGCCGATTTTAATAGACATTCTTTTATGAAGCTGGACAAAAGAATTTATCTGTTAGTATATCTGAACGAGAATTTAGATCCGTCCAATGGTGGAAACTTTGAATTGCAGGATAAGGAAATGAAATCATACAAAATGAAAATTCTTCCCCTTTTTAACAGACTGGCGTTGTTTAATACTACTGATTTTTCGTATCAAGCTCACCTCCGATTAGTGATGTAAGAAAATATCTTGGATATGTTCATATGCTTTTGCCCTGATTCATACCATTCGTTTTAATCGATCACATAATTCAAAAAAAAGATGCCTTATCCTGGCTTTGATATCATGGAAAGGGGTTGTAATATCACAAATATTGTTTTGGAGGAATATTTTCATTGATCATATAAAATTAAGCAGCCTTGAGATATGGCTCAACGGAAATTTGTATTGTGTATTAAAAAGCCGATACATATTACTGTACCCTGAAAAGTCATGTTTGAATACTATTTCTTTAAAACTTAGGTCCGTGAATATTGGCATACTACATTGGTAATTTCCGATGATGCCTCTGTCTTAATAGCTACTCCGGAAAGCAATGTCATTTCAGAGAAATTACTATAATGATGATAGATGGGTATAATTTTAACTTTTTCATTTTTATAGATTTAGATTAACATAGCTGTTCTTTCTTTTGAGCTACGGAACATGTAAGGCTATTGTTTCTTCGATATTACTCGAGTTTAACAGAGAAAAATATGCTGAATCAGTTAGTGATATTTCCTGGTAAGGGCTATATATTGATTTATTTCGCTGTTATTTTGATACTGTTATTGTGTAATAGTTTTTCTATTTTCAGACTTAGTTCTGATTCACTGGGTCTTGGTGCATTAAAGGCAGTAATCCTTCCAGATTGATCAATTAAAATATATCTTGGAATGGGAGGAATGCCAACTAGCCTACATAATGGCTGTTTTGAATCCAGGAGATAATGTTTGCCTGCCGTTTTAATACCTAATTGATCTACAGCCGTAGCCCATTTATCTTTGTTGTCGTCAATTGAAATAAATATTACCGTCAAATCTTCTTTCTGATATTTTTCAATGAGGGCTTTCATGGCTGGTGTTTCTGCGCGGCAGGGACCGCACCAACTTGCCCAAAAGTCCAATAGCACTATTTTTCCTTTCTGTTCTGATATGATGGACTTAAATGGAATGGTTATTCCCGTCAGGTCGCTTAACATTGAATTTGAGCCTTCAGTGCTATCCAATGCCCTGCTTTCTCTTTTTACTAAGCTATCAATATAGCGTCGGTATCCAGTATTCACGCATTTCGTATCAAAATAGGGGAGGTGGCTGATCGCCTCAGAATTATCTTTTTCGAGGTAGCTTTTCATCGTTATGAAAAGCGCAACATCCCTGCTTTTTCCCGTAAAACTGGAATATGCATTTCTAAACATAGTAGTGAATTCATTATTTCCAGATAATGAATCTCTGGTGAGATACAATAGATAGTTTCTTATTGCCAAGCGATATTTCGGCGAGGTAACACATGTATCGCAGTTCAATTCATTCAGTAAAGTGCCCAACTCATTAGTGTATTCAGGAGGAACTTTCTCCCGATAATTAAAATTCTTCGTATAGTATGGCGCGCAGAAGTCCATTATATATACTGATCTTATTTCTTTCCGTAAATACGATGCCAGACTACTACCCGTAGTATCTATTCTCCCGTATTCTCTTAGCAATTGTAATCTCTGAGCATTCCTATTTTTGATCTCTTTAAGATAGTATTCAATATTCATATCCGGTGAAAGCTGCAAAGACCCATAGAAAAATCCATATTTTTTTTCCAATTCGTTAAGAAAGTTGGCGTAAATATGTTTAGTACTTTGAAATTCATAACTGGTCTGATCATTTTGATATAATTTACGTACAATCAGGCTGTCACCTGGAATAACAAGTGCCGGATATACAGTCATTAGATTTGTAAACGTTATTACTAAGTTATGGGGTATATACAATGCCATCCTGAGATAACCGGAATCATCGGTTCTTTGAGTAGCCCTAAATAGATCGTTATAGTCATCCTGATAGAAAAAGTGCGCTATTTCTCCTGGAGATAGATGAAATAATATTATAACTGAATCTACGCCATGCCGTGGTGTATTTTCCTGGTGCTCTTTTTTTGATGATACAGTGCCTTTAGCAAGGTTATAACAGCTGATAGAAAGCAATAGAAGTAGTAATATTTTAAAAGGATTACTCATAAGAAAATGATTATAAAAAAACAGACACACTGTTCAGTGATAAAATAGTGTACCCGGGCTAATGTTACATCCCAGGTACACCATGGAATAATATACCTGAAAATCAGAAACAGCCCCAGTTACAGGTTCCACCCTGGTTGGTCATATATGCATCACACTGTGCTTGCGCGTAACTGTTACATGATGCCGGATCTAAACTCGCGCAAGGTCCGGTGAAATCGTAAGGAGTACCATCACCTGTGGTTCCATATACATTGCAATTGATTTTATCTCCAGAACCGGAGCTGCCACTACCTCCTAAAACATTTTTTAATTGCTCGCGGGTAAGAACTTCGTCAATACCCAGTCCCAAGGTCTTTAATTTTAACTTTTTCATAATTTAAAATTTAGGTTTGGAATATAGCTGCTCCTTATTTAAAGCCCAGTAGCATTGAGGCTTAGCAATTGGTTATCGTTTGCAACCGATAGCCACGGGTATAATAGGCAATTCCCTTTCTGCCTGCCTATGCGGAAAGGAAATATTTTAAATCACTTACATTATATATGTCTGGTAATTGATAGCCGTTAACAAAAAATGTAGGTGTACAAGCAACATCCAGGTGCTTGTACATGCAAGCATTCCTTCTATTTTAGTATTTTGTTGCTCCAACTCCTCATTCATAGGATATTTAGCTGTAAAAGCTTCATAATCCCTTTTGTCAGCTGAATACCAGTCATCCAGTGCCTGGCGGGTTAGTGATTCTATACCCTTGTCAGCAATGGCCAATAGATGTCTAACGGGGGCAGTCCTTCTATCGCCTGTTTCCGTGGTGGCAACAAATATGATTTGTACCTGTACATTCTGGTTAGTATGCAACAGCTCTTCTATGGGTGGATGCGCCTTAGCATAGGAGTCACAGTAGGAGTTGCAGACATTTATTATTTTATGAGTAGCATTCGAGTTGCCTAACCTGATACCTAATCCTTCAGTACTTGTTGTTACCTGCTTTTGTTTTTCCGGTAAGATTCCAAAAATCTGTGGCTTATGTTTAAGGCGTTGTAGTTCGGCTTTATTGCGCTTGCTTTCTTTTGATGAACGGCGGGCTGACAGTAAAAGTTGCATAACGTCGGGAGATTAGAAGGATGATGAGGGTTTAGAATAATAAAACTAATTCTGTAGCTACGTTATATAATTCGGGTTATGGGTTTTTGACATAGCTCTCAGATGAAGATAAATATAGGCAATGTCTTAAACTACCACAAACCTGACCTTTATCGATGCTTTTTTGATCCCATCGGGGTCCATATCTGTAAAGAGGCCAGACTCGGCTAACAGCAGGGCATATATAAAGTTAATCTGGAATACTAGGAATGATATCGCTACTGTGTATCTTAGGGCATCATGCCTGAACCTGGCTTTGTTTTGGGAAAGCGCCTGGAAGGCAGGGGAAGGCGATAAGTTAAAGGCTGCTGATCTCCAGGCTATTGACCAGCAAACACTCATGGATCTATATATGACGTTTTCATTTTTTCCATCTTTTAAACTAAGAGATCCCAGGTACAAACAAGTTTTATAGGTAAGAAGTAGGGCACTTTGAAGGAGGGGAGATCAAATATGGTTAGAGACTATAAAATATATTGTGTAAACAGTTAAGCAACTGCTTGCACAATATATTTTATAGTCTCTTTTTTAAATATTATCGCCGTAAGAATGTTACACAATTAACCAGGGTATTAGAAACGCGCTAACGGTCTTGCTTACGCAGACATTTACCCCACCATAAAGCAAGGTCTTGTTATAAGCGTTTGAATAACAATTCATTAACACTTATTTTCTGCACAAATTCTTTTCTTGCAGCCCTTATTGATACCTGCTGCGTCGTAACCCCGACCACGTGATATATGAACAACCATTAAGCAACCAAAACAGCTATCCGCACGCTTACTAAAAACTCCCATATGCAACAATTTTACCCATTATCCTTTTTTGAAAAACTCATTCAAGTTGATCTGCCCCAAATGGCGCACATACAAAAACAACCAGATGAAGAGCTATTTACGCAGCTGGTAACTAAAGTCGCCAATGAGAAAAACAACATTCTCGAACGCATCGGCAGATACTTGTACGAACTCCGGAAAGAGAAACAGGTAGGTTGGTTTATCCAGCATAGCCAACAGCACCTGGTCAATTTAATGAACCAGTTAGCAGCTCATCTGCCGGCAGATAGTCTCCTCCAGGTCCACGTGCCATGTCTTGAATACACTTGGCCCAATCTTTACCAGGTTATTTACCACAACCTTGGGGAGTTGCTTTCCTATATTGAGCAAAAATTTGAGCGATACCTGGATATCGATTGTTGTGTTCCAGCCTCCTACCAGGTTAAAGCGCGACTGAAATTCCAGCAAGACATCGCGTTATTAAACGAAGGTCTTGTTGTCTCCGGCGTCGATGAGCAATTACAAAGCATTATAGGAATGCCGTTCCTTGAGCTGTCAAAGGGCAACCATATCAATTCCAGGCTTACTTATCGTCAGCTACATTATCTAACTGAAATGAATAAACGGCTGTTCCAGTTGCTCGATGCCAGTGGTGGTAGCGACCATTTTCCGGAGAAACTGCATGAATTGTTATTGTTTATCAACTTTAATAGCATTCATTATTTTGAATACTGGCGTAACATGATCACCACAGCGCTTACCAACCATCATACCATCCGTGAAAAGCTGGAGCGCTTAATGTATCTGCAAAAGGAGATAAGCCAGGCGGTATTGAAACCGGCTTTAGCATTTAATACTATGAGGCCTTTGCTCCAAAACAAAATGCAGGCTTGGCTGGCAGAAGAAATTACCTACTACAAGGAGGTCAGTACAGCTAACGGCGGCGCCTATTTACCGGATGAATTGATACGTTGGAAGGGCTTTAAAATACAAACCATTTTTTCCGTTCCCCAGTTGGGCCATATTCTCAAACTCCTGTTGGATAGTGGTCTTTATCTGAATAAAAACAGGTCCGAAGTACTGGAGTTCTTTTCCTATTTCTTTACTTCCGTTAAGCAAGACAGTGTATCGCCTGGTAGTCTGCGTACCAATTTCTATAAAGACAATGCTGCTGTATCCAGGTCTGTTCAGGATATCCTGATGCAGCTGGCCAACCTGTCACATAAGGGGCCGGGCATGGTCGCCTTCCTGGTAATGAATTATCTCCTGCAATAATATTGTTTTCATTATAAGACGGTAACAATAATATTGAGAAAATAATTATACCAAATTCTTCTTCCTAATAGTCAAACAGTTACAGGGGATACTGTCACCCCTGTGACTGTTCCTGCATAAGTAATATTTTTTCTTTTGTTGCATAACAAACAACCGAAAATCTTATGACAGTAGAAATCCTAACCCGCGAAGACCTGGCAGCCTTCAAAGCTGAATTATTTCAGGAGCTGAGGGAATTGATCAATTTCAATGCCCCAACCATCCAACCCAAGAAATGGATTAAAACATATGAAGTCCGTGAAATGTTAGGTCTTTCTCCCGGCACTCTTCAAAATATGCGTGTCAATGGTACTTTGTCCTTTACTAGAATCGGCGGCTTAATCTACTACGATTACGATGATATCCTCAAACTGATGGAAGGTAATCAGAAACCTGTTAAGCGTTCCTGATGTCGGCGCCATCAGCTCACACTAACTATATCAGGCACCTCAATGCTTTCTTCGCACAGGTGCGGAAAGAAAACCGCTTACAGGCCAATCATGTAAGCCTTTACCTGGCATTGTTCCAGGTCTGGAACTATCACCGTTTCCAGAATCCCTTTCCCATCCTGCGCGAAGAAGTCATGAGCCTTTCCTGCATCGGCTCCCGGAGCACTTATGTACGTTGCCTGAAGCACCTGGACCATTGCCGTTACATCATCTACGCACAGGCCCGGCAAGCGTATGCCGCCAGCTATGTGTCCATCATTCCCCTGGCCGATTTTATTGCTGATCCTCACCCCGAACAGCTGTTCCTGTTTCAAGATCCGGAGGCTGCATATATGAGGCCCAAAAGTGAGCCACAGCACCCGCTCAAAACTGGGCCACATATTAGGCCCAATATTGAGCCCGGAACACGGTCCAAATCCGGGCCACATACAGGCCCCAAACTGGGCCACTTTAATAAACAAATAAACAATAGTAAACGGGAGGGAGAAAACACGCTCACGCACCCATCTAAAAAAAATAAAAATAAAACCGAAAACCTCCCGCACGATCCGAATACACCCGGCGCGGAAAATACACCCGGCGCCGCGCGGTTTATTCCTTCGCTGCCCGAGGTGCAGGAACTCTTCACCGTCTGTAAGTACCCGGAAACAGAAGCCGGCAAATTCTTTCATCACTACCAGGCCAATGGCTGGCGGCAGGGCGGCAAAACGTTGATCACCAACTGGCAGGCAGCCGCCCACAAATGGATACTCAACATTCACCCACTCAAACCGGAACATCATGACAACCATCCCAGCCAATCAACCGGGGCAGGAAAGCTCCACACCAATGAAAACAAAAGCTATTCGGAGCCCCTATGATTACTATCTGCTTTTCCGGCAGCTGGAAGAACATGGAAAAACTATCTACGGTCCTAAGTTCTTGCTCCATGATGTGGATCGTCCGGTGGTGATTAAGTTGCTGGCCTACTTCCTGCAAGATGAAGCAATAGCTGCTGTGGAGGGAATTGATCTGCATAAAGGCATATTGCTTACGGGTAAAATTGGCTGTGGTAAAACCTCCCTGATAAGCCTTATAAGAGCCCTGGCGCCGGAGTCATACCGGCCGCACATGATATCCTGCCGGCAAATCAGCTTTGAATTCAGCAAAATAGGATACGACGTTATTAGTCGGTATAGTACCGAGGCATTTTTCCCGTATACCAATGTACCGAAGGTACACTGCTTTGATGACCTGGGTGTAGAGCAAACAGTGAACTACTGGGGAAATAACTGCAATGTAATGGGGGAGATACTGTTATCCCGATATGATCTGTTTATCTCCAATAAGATGATTACCCATGTGACAACAAACCTGAATAGCCAGGAATTAGAAGAGCATTATGGTAATCGGCTTCGTAGCCGGATGAGGGCAATGTTTAATTTGTTACCCTTTCATGCCGACTCAATAGATAAGCGGCAATAATCTTATTTAGCAAGGTTATGATAGATATGGAGATCACCCTTTAAAAGAAAAAGCGAAAAAGAAGAAAGCAAAATTACCCAGCACCTGGTGGATATACCAAAAGACTACGGCATAAAGCTTCAGAACATATGCTCAACACCTGATCCTGCACCAGCGTCATCAAGCCATCAGACCGTATCACCCACGCATTTATTCCGTTTCCTTTTGGTATATCCGCCAGCGCTGGGTGCGGAGAGGGCTTTCTTTTTTTCCTTTTTTCTTTTAAAAGCTGCCCCCCGGCGGCCGCTTGCTTACCACGCATGAGCAGGAGGCAGTAAGCCAGGAGTTTCCGGAATTAGCCTGCCGGCAGGTCGTCACCCTGTACTTTGCAACCGTAAGTAGTATTAAACTTACTCCATAACAAAAGGCCCGGGATCACCTCTCCCCGGGCCTCTTTATTATCTTTTCTTTGGAAAAACAAGCCCTTTCAGGCCTGGCTACCTCTAAATCAAATTATCCCCTCGGCGGCCCCAACCCCAGGCAATAGCAGGTTGCATTAGGTATAAGAATACCATGTTGAGTCGAAATAAGTAGCACATGCTGACAACAACCGTGGGTTGTCAGTTGGGCATTATTAAATATTGAGGTGGACGATTGTACAGTGAGAAAATATCTGTACCGGGAGTGGGTTATTTTGCCGCTTTTAGTCGCAGGCTATATCTTTTTCTTACGGCTTTCAGGTCTTTCATTAACTGGTCTGGATGGCCCCAATACTTCACGCTTAATTTTTCCTTGATCTTTCGTGCTTCTGCTACAGCATCGTAGCTTTTATTTTTTTTCATGGCTATATGGTTTTAAAATTTCGCGGGGAGTTCTGATCTCAATTGAACGGTACCCCATCAGCAAGTTAATGGAATTATATAATTTGATACGATCTAAATTAACAATGTGCTTAAAGTTCCAACTGGCTAGCACATCTGCATGGTGAAGCGTAGCTAGAGCTATATGCAGCGCGTCATTATAGCATTTATTACTCAACGCCCCTTGCGCAATGTAAGTGGCTGCAAGTGTAGCCGCCTTAACCGTACTTTTAATTTCAACTTTAAATCGACCTGGTACTTCATCTACTTTTGCATTTACCAGGTCACTAGCCAGTTCGAGTTCCATTTTAACTAGGTCAGAAAGGATAAGTTTTTTTGAGCCTATTTTAAACTCTTCAAAAAGGGCAAGACTGTGTTCTTTAAATTCCTTGTCAAAACATCCTCCTACAACTGATGTATCAGTATAAACATGTATCATGAAATGACATTAAATGGTTAACAAACAGTTTTCTTTTTTACTCAGCTGGGGTAACCTTTTACCTGGTGTTTGTGGGCGGGAATGTTGTTAATTAATATGGCCCGCCCTCAAATCCCAGGCGTCCGTATTAGAGGTTATACATTCTTATAGTTCCTCGTTACTATCAAAGCAGTAACCACGCTTTGGAGGTTTAGGGATCTTTTCTGTTACGGTAATCGTGATAGAGTTTGGAGCTACTGAAATGGATATTCCGTCTCCAATATCAAAGCCGGCTTTCTCAAGCCATATTCCCGATAAATTTAACCAGGGAACTGTTTTTCTGCCATCAGCTCTTTCTCCCCCTCTTGCATGAATTCTAGCTGTTTTACTTTGCATAAGATAGAATTTTTAATTGTTATTTGATGTAAATATACCTTATTTAACTTATTGAAACAAGTCGGATAAGCAGTATTTTAATTTTTTTATGTCATTAAATTGTAAGTTTAATGTGCCATAAAAGGCATATAAACATCAAATAAGGGATAATGAGAAAATTGATTTATATTATTATAAATAGTTATGCGTGTGCTATATGGCCTGCTATTGGCTGACATTTTACTTTAAAATCCTATTTTTAATATCTAAATATTAACCCTAATGACGTTTGGACAAAGAGTCACATTTGTAAGACGAGAAAAAAAATTAACACAGGCACAGCTGGGCGCTGCAATTGGCACTACCGGAGATATGGTAGGAAAGTATGAACGTGATGCCATTAAACCTTCTATTGAAGTTGCGGCTAAAATAGCGGATGCCCTGGACAGTACACTAGATTATCTAATCCGGGACATTCAAAACGTAGATAAGAAAGAAAACAGTATTTCACCTGCCTTGATAGAACATTTCAATAAGATTGAAAAGCTTTCATATAAAGACCGGGAACATGTCTTAGCTGTAATTGATGCTTTTACGGCAAAACTGAAAATTCAATCTATAATGGAATAAAAAAACAGGTATTACAAACCGAGGTCTATACGTAAACCACAGGGTTAACCGCACTTCAGTCCGGAAGTAATTGGGGGAGTATACATGACCAGACATAGGATCTGGCCATGTATGATAAAGTCTTATACAGTTTTGTCATCGATAGTAGCGGTAGGGGCATTACTTTTAACGGAAGCAATACCGCCATCGCGCCCGGAAACACTTTCGTACATTTCGCTGGTGCCGATTACCTGGCCATTTGTGGCTTTTAAGTTGAAATAGGGTTTCCCGTTAGTAGACGTTTTCTTTTCGAATCGTTCATCATGTTGGGAATTAGTGCGTACAGATGCAATGCCGTTTTCGCAATTTGCTTTAGTGGTGTAACCTTCGCTAACGAGAATAGTTTCTCCGTTACCAGCGTTGAGTTTAAAGCGAAACTCTCCTTTGGAGTCCTTGGTGATAACAAATTTTCCCATATTGGTTTGAGTTTAGGTGTCCTTGAAGTTAAGTAATATTTCAAAACAGGCTGTGACATTGTAGCAGTGAAAGCCATACTAGATAAATTTATGCCAAGCGAATTATTACGGCATATGCATGCTTAATGTATTAAATAAGAGGCGTCAATTTTTGATAAATAGTATGTATATTTATAGAGAGTAACCAAATAGTTATATTCTGGTGCATTTGGTACTTTAACCCTTTAGAAGTACTCTATATTTATGAAGAGAAATACCCTGTCGTTAGTTCCATTCAGCAGCTCTGATTATGTCATGTCGCCAGTTATATACTGGCAAAGGCTGTAGCTGATTTATTCAATCCAGTTAATTCATCATTTTTTCATTTTCAAGGGTCGTTATGAGCTATTGGAATATACCTATTAATACATAGCTGTGAGCCCTTCGCTTGTTGTCCTTAATGCGGAAGTTAAATCTATGAAACGAAGTATACTACTAATAAATAGCTATATACTGGCACTTCTATTACATGGTAGCCGTCTGGTTGCCCAAACACCAGTCGCCACAACTCGTCCATTGGCAACTCCGGTTACCGTGCCAGGAGCTTATACGAATACAACGATTAATTATGTCCGCACCTGGGAGCCTGCGGTAGCCACTACGGATACTGCCTATGTTGCGGCTACTGTGCGTACGGTAGACCAGGTGCGGCAAACTACCCAATACTTTGATGGACTGGGCAGACCATTGCAAACGGTATCCAAAGCCGTCAGTCCGGGTGGTAAGGACCTGGTAGCGCCGGTGATATACGATGCTTTCGGCAGGGAACAACAGAAGTACCTGCCTTATGCAGCTCCCGGAACGGCCGATGGAAAGTTTAAAACTGATCCGTTTAATGCACAAAACACTTTTTACTTATCACAAACGCCGGGTGAAAAAGTACATTACAGTAATATTGATTTCGAGGCCTCGCCTTTAAACCGGGTATTGAAAACCTATGCTCCTGGCGCCAGCTGGGCAAAGAACAATCCTGCCGGCGTAGAACGGGGTGGAAATAAGTACGTAGAGAGCCAGTATCTGGTGAATGTCGCCGGCGATTCTGTAAGAATATGGGACTTTACAAACGGCCAGGTAATACCTACCAGTGCCGCCGGTCGCATATATGCCGCGGGTCAGTTGTATAAGAATGTAACTATCGATGAAGCCAGCAACCAGGTAGTGGAGTACAAAGACAAAGAAAACCGGGTGGTGCTCAAGAAAGTACAATTATCTGTCACGCCTGGTACCGGGCATATGGGATGGTTGTGTACGTACTATGCTTATGATGACTTAGGCAACCTTCGTTTTGTGATTCCTCCCAAAGCAGTGGAAGTGGCTCTTTCCAGTGGCTGGGTGATTAGCACCGCCGTAGCAGGAGAGCTTTGCTTTATTTACCGCTACGATGGCCGCAACCGGATGATGGTAAAAAAAGTACCGGGCGCCGACTCTACAGAGATGGTATACGATGTCCGGGACAGATTAGCGTTTAGCCGTGATGGTAATATGAAAGGAAAAAACTGGCTGGCAACTTTTTACGATGGGTTAAACCGGCCGGTAATGACTGCTTTATATAA
>NZ_VIWO01000004.1 GCF_007829335.1 Chitinophaga polysaccharea | reverse complement strand
TTTGTTTTTTTCATGAGCAATTTTTCATGTTTAAATTATGAATTATTGCCCGATTTCTCTACTTTTCAATGGCCCGATTTATTGGGGGGAGGTCATTATCTTGTTGACGAAATTCTAGGCGCCATTTTTCTTGTGCCAAGAATAGTTCTTTTTCTGCTTGGAACTTAAACCATAGAAACAAAGCGGCCCTACCTCTCTTTATTTTCTCTTTATCATGAATATATGACCTTCTAAATCCCTCAATCAAGCCCAACCACACTAAAAAAATTATGATTATTACGCCCCAACCACCAAGCTGATCTAGCTTTTCAGAAAAGGGTTTTACCTTAATAAGTCCTATAGGAAGAGCCGCTGCAAAAAGCAAACAAGCTGCTTTCAGGTAATAGAAAATATCGCTTTTCCTATCTTTCTGATAGTCAGTAGTTTTTGAGCTAATAAACTGTTCTAATTTCTTATGCTGTTCTTGCTCCAAAGCAATTTCGTCTCTTCTTCTCTTCTCTTGTTCGTATTCCTTAACCTGATTCTTTAAATCGGAATTTTCCTTTGCCAGAAGTTCTTGATTTTTATAGAATGTTTCAATGTATTCCTCATTCAAAATAAAGTCAATTGAATCATCAACTGTACTTTCATCAATCTCCTCGGGTAATTTAGAATGCTCTCTGAGATCATAGACAAGTAACTGGAAATCATGTGCATTATGTTTTCCTTCGTAAAGTTCTTGTTTGAGTTGATCATAACGTTTACTGACCGATGAATTTACCTGAGAGGCCAGAATTATTTGAGCCTTTGTAACAATTCCTAGTGACTTTGGCAAGGACACAAATTCACCGAATCCCTTACACAGTTTAAACCAAAATCTACAAGTAATAGACTCAATAGATACAGCGAAGGGAAGATCATTTTCATGAAACTTTATTTTCGGATGTGAAGATAGCCATAAGGCAAAACTATTTGCTGTAAGAAATATGAACCCAACTTTCTCAAATGTCGTATCGTTACGCCCTTTTCTAAAATAATTGATTTGTGAGAAAATTTTTCCAAAACGTTCGAAATCCCCTTCGCTAAATAACTTTCCTCGCTCCTTTGATTCTCTTTTAAATGTATCAATATCTTTCTTTCCTTCTACAACGTACTGATGGAAATTGTAAACTGAAGAGTCGGTCTCTCGAAAAAAAATGCCCTTTGAATTAATTTCCGTAATAAAGTTTTTATACTTCTGTCTTATATCAAATGGAGTTCTGCAATCCTTTATAATTGCCCTCATTGCGGGACGGGAAGGATCTAACTTTCGCTCACCTCGTTTTATCTGCTCCGCTTTCTCAAAATATTCATTTATCTCATTATTGGTTTCAGGAAGATACGCCAGTTCTATCAACCGTTTGTTGTTCTTATTCCTGCTTTTCTGATTAATTTTGGTAACTAGATCATAGAAATCATTAAAAATCTGTCTATAAACTTCTCCATTAAAACCAACTGCATTAAATAGGTGTTCCGTATTGAGAAAGATTGTTAACTCTGAATTCCAGTTTCCTAAATCATTGACATCTGAAGTATAGCGGATTCCTTGATATAATATAAGCCCTTCTCTAATGGTATTTAAGGACTTTACAAAGTCATCATTAAGTTGATTTTTGACAATGTAGGTGCTTATTTGCTCAGTATATGTCTCGGAATAGCCGTTATCCAATAAATATTTTACAAAATCATCAAAAATCGTCGCCTTTACCTCTTCATCTAAAAGCACTCCCGCATCAGTTTCAATGTAGTTGTATAATCCATCTAATATTTTACTTTGAAACGCATTTATTTTATTGTACTCATCGTCAAAATGGCTAAAATTCTTCTTCAAAAAAGCGGAATCGAAATTATACACCCCATCTTTGTAAATGCAATATTTCTTTAGCTTAGTTTTCAACGTGTTTTTAAGGACAGCTTCAGGAATTGTAAATTCAAAAATATTTATTAGCGAATTGCGCAATTCCGTTGAGTTTACTGACCACTTCTGCTCTTCTAATATAGCACCCTTTATAAACTCTGCAATAATATCTGAAACACTTTTGTATTTATTGTTATTATACAATTCGCCAAAAAGTGCGACTGAAGCAATTAAGCTATGCTCTTTTATCATATTCTAGTAACCAAAAGGATTGTAAAGGGAAATCAACTTAAACAGAATTTGTGCACTCTCGCCAATAACGTGTTCGTAAATACTTGTTATGACCAAAGCTAATCTAAATAAATACTACAGGTCTAGTAAATCTTACAAAATCTTTATCAAAAGACGTATAACGATATTCTATAAACGAAAATGGGAATCAAATATATATAAAAAAAATTTACGAAATAAGCATTAACTGGTGAATAACATTCGCAGCTGCAATTTATTTCACAATAATAGAGGGATTTAATGGTAGATTCTCAAATAACAAAGTATGATTTTTCGTATCTTAGTAAAAGCCGATTAACCTGTATAAAGTACGGGAAAGAAATCGGGGTTATACAAAAGGAACTCGACTAAACGCTCAACTAAAAAACAAAACCCCGCGACTTAGCGCGAGGTTTAAAACTTGTTTGTGATCCCGCTGGAATTGCGACTAGAAACTAATATATACTTAAAATCAAAATATCGTAAACTAGTATAGACAAGTCAACCCAAATAAAACTAAGTAAGCCGAAACAGCGCAATCACACTTTGATAGACTAACAAATAGACCAAAAACAAAAAACCCGCGCTACGCGCAGGTTTTAAAGTTTCTCCAGTGATCCCCTTGGGACTCGAACCCAAGACCCATACATTAAAAGTGTATTGCTCTACCAACTGAGCTAGGGAATCATACACCCCGTTTTTGTTTAACGGAGTGCAAAGATAGTAATTTCTACTTTACTTCCAAATTCATTTTGAATTATTTATCTGCATCCGGGTTAAATTTTGCTTGAAGCATTTTCATGAAGTACCCTCCTACTACACTCCTCGCCTGGAAGCCCACCATTTTACCGTTGGTGGTTTCGTGCCAGTCGCACAGCGGTACGCGTGTAGTCGTTTCCGTAGCGTATTTATAAACGGGTGCTACGAGGGCGCGGAAATCGTCGGCGTTGTCGGTGAGCACGGCGGTCCAGAGTATCCAGTCTGATTTGGTGTAGGTTTTACGGCTGTCGAGTGGAAGGCCGTAGGGCTGCTGGTGTGCGAGGTAGAAGGCCGTTTCTTTTTTGTATACGCTGGCGGGGAACAGGTGGAAGTTGAGCACTTTGTCCCACACCATGTTGTATTTCTGGCTCCAGGTGTTTTTGCTTTCGAAAGCGAGACTGAAATGATCGCCATCGTCGGCGAGTTGTATCCAGTGGGCGGCCATGTCGTGGGCGGCGCTTTCGTATTTGTCGGCGGTGGCGGCATCGCCGAGCATGCGGGCCAGCATGGCGTAAGAGCGGATGCCGGCGATGGCTTTCAGGGAAAGGTTGGTGTTGCGGGCCAGGTGACCGGCAAAATCGTCGGTGCACAGCTGGTTAGCGGGGTCGAAGCCTTCTTTCATGAGGTATTCTGCCCAGGTGGTGAGGGTGGCCCAATGTTTTTTGGCGTAGTTGGCATTGCCTTCTGCGCGGGCGATGGCGCCGGCTAATACGAGCATGTTGCCGGATTCTTCTACGGGCATGCCTTCACCATATACCTGTCCGTTGGCGATGGGATAGGTGCCCAGGTCGTGGGCGGCGTAGGGCTTGGTGTATTTACCGCTTTCTGAGAAGTAGAAGATGCCGTTCATCATGCCTTTCAGCAGGTCAGGGTTGTAGAGCAGGAACAGCGGCGCCGATGGATAGGTAACATCCACGGTGTTGATGCAGCCGTTGCTGAAGTTTTCTTTAGAGAGAAAAAGAATGTCGCCTTGCGGGCTTTTAGCAAGTTTGTGTGCGGCAATGGACTGGCGGTAGGCCAGTTCGCAGAGGGCGGCATATGCTTCGCCACCGGCTTTTACGGCGTCGTTGTGCAGTTGTTCGTTGAACTGTTTACACTTTGCCAGTATGGTGGCGTAGTCGCTGTAGGCGGCGTTGAGTTGTTTGTCGATGGTTTGCGTAGCGTCGTTTTTCCACCAGGCTTTGAGGTTGGTATGGAAGTATTGCAGGGCGTACAGGTCGTCGTAGCCGAGCAGGAACAGTTGTTCTTTAGGTGTGCTGGTGACGGCGCCCAGGTCAACGGCGGTACTAAGCAGGAGCGATTTATCGGAAGTGGTGCTGGCCGTGCTACCGTTGGCAAAGGCGGCAGCCGCATCGGCGGCGGTGCTGATATACTGCTGCGGGCGGGCGGCGCTGGGGGCGGCTACGTACATATAGCCCCAGTCGATGCGCAGGTCGTCGCCTTGCTTTTTCAGGATGGGCTGTTCTTTGGTGCCGGCTTTTAAGATCGACAAGCCGCCGTTGGTGTATTTTGAAGCGGTAACGGGCTGTGAGGGCACGTTTACGCAGATATCGGAAGAAGCGCCAAAGTACACCTGTACGGGGTGGGCGGCGTTGTCATTGGCGGCTACCTGGTACGCAATATACGATACCGGACAGGATAGCAGCTGCAGGTCATCCATCAGCAATGGCGACGTGAAGGTAAGCGTTACATCTGTTTTGCCGCAGGTGAAGGTATATATGGTTTGCGTGGCGTTAATGTTAACGCTGGTCTGTACGGCCTTTTCAATATTTTGCCCGGCAGGTGGCGGCATGAGGCGGGCAATACCGGCATCCAGGAAAGCGCCACCGGCGGTATTTTCTATATGAATGGCCAGCACGTTGCCTTTGGCTTTCAGCTTTTGTTTGGCGGCTTCGGGAATAGGAATGTATACATATTTATTCAGCCAGCCTTTTAAGTTATAGATCTGTTCACCGTTGAGGTATACGGTAATATTATCATCGTGGGAGATTTTCAGGAACAGGTCTGCGTTGGCCACATTCCCTGCATCGAAGGTTCTGCGGGTCCACAGATCATGGCTCTTCCAGGGTGTACCTCCTTTGGCCGGCTCATCGCCAAAGGGTGCTGCGGCGGTTTTCCAACCTTTATCGTCATAGGCTGCCTGCATCCAGTCGCCGGTGGGCGCCTGTTCAGTGTACTTTACGGAGTAAGGCCGTTCGTCGCTGGTGGGTACGAGCGACTGGTAACTGGGTTCATCTTTACCGAGAATGCGGTAGGTAACGCCGTCTACCTTTACCAGGCCGGTAAGCGCCTGGGTAGTACCGGTCCAATGCCTGGTGGCGCTGCCGTTCAGCTCATCGGTGGCCGACCAGATACTGAAATAAGGATCATGTGTAATTAACGGGTAGGCCGGCGCCTTTTGCTGCGCGGCCACACTGCTGCCTAAGCCCAGCAATGTCAGGAGTGCGAGTGCTTTCACCATAACGTGATTTAAAATCGATTAAGCGTACAAAATACAATTAATGAATTTATTACATTTTTCCGGCGATTCATAACCGCTCATAAAAAATGTAGTTAGTCGCCTGTATATCTGGTGTAAAGGGGTTTGGTACTAGTCTGGCAGGAAAAAAATAAAAAAGCGCAGACCCTGCAAACGCCTTGGAGGCCCTGAGAAGCCTTGTCAGTACGTTATTCAGATCTACGCGTATCTTAAAATAAGTTAAATACGATGCAGAAAGGTGCGCAAAAATACGCTTTTACATCAAATTTTGCATTAAATTTTTGCCGGGAATATCGCAAACCATTCCGGCCGCGAACGTATCAGCAACGCGATTCCCCATATCAGCACCGCCATGCCCAACGCGCCCCAGGCCTTCTTATTCTTCCAGCTCCAACCCAGTACCATGGGCAGTTCCCAGTACTTGATCAGCACATACAGCAATAAGCCTCCCAGGCCTGCCCACGTGAGTAACAACGCCTCCAGCTGCGCACCTGCCAGCACTACGGCGCACAAAAATACCAGCGTTACCAGCTGTAACCATATATAGTTGGGAATACCGCAATTCGTTACCTCTTCGATCGACAAGCCCAGCAACGCACATCCCAGGAAGATAGTGAGCACCAACAGCGATTCTTTGTATACCACCGGCAACAATAACATTCCAGCCCACACGACTAACGATACCACGATATAGGTAGCCATACGCTCATCTTTGGCCCTCCATCGCCGGCTGTTGCCAAAGGGAAACAATACACGGCTCAGCCACCCTTCCATCATCCGCACCGGCGGCAAGGTAAATGCGGCAATCATGAGCGGCACTATCAGCTCGTAAGCATACCAGCTGTCGGCACAACGCTGCATCACCCACCATACCGCCACCGTGGTGATCAGCGCCGGCACGCCCACATAGCGGAAAGCCTGGAAGGGGGTATATTGGTCGTCATCAAAAATATTTTTAATCACCTTACTGTAGTGCTTCACAAACGGGATTCGTATACAGATGGCCGTTAGTTGCGACCATAGCAGCACCAACCCTGTATGGATAACAACGGTTCGAATCTCCAGGTTCCCCAGCAGCGAGCCTCCGTAGATGGCGGCTACTCCCAGGATCAATAGTTCCCAGGTAAGCATCTTCGGAGAAAATAACCAGCGGAATAAGGGAGAGAGATACCGCAGCAAGGTTCGCCATACATCCGGCAAATACCGTCCCAGTAGCTGTATAACGGCAAAAGCGCCCACCAGCGCCGCCAGCCCGATTAACAGCCGGGAAGCGGTAAATACACCCCTCAACGCCTGTAAACGCGAAGGATGCTTGATGGCATACACCAGCTCCGTATTATTCAATAACTCAGTGGCCAGCAGGCCAGCTTCTTCCCGCGTTACCTTGCCCAGCTCCGGCTGGTGCACCCGCCAGAAACTATCCGTCTGCACAGGCGAAGCCCAGGCACTCAATGTACCATATTGATAAAGGATCGTCTTTTGACGGGAAGTAAGTGATTCCAATGTTCGGGCCAGCGCCGCATCCGTAGCAAACGCACTGACGCCCATGGTTAACAGCAACAACAAAATGGTGATAATACGCATACGGTACCAAAAATAAGGAAATATCTGCCGCCGGTAAAAAACGACCCCACAAAAAGATCCCCACAAAAGTTGCGAATACTGGATTTCTATGTTACTTTTAGCCCACTTTCCAATCCTCTCCCATTCCGCCCGAACAACGGAACGGCATTCATGCTCCACCAACATGAATGGAAAAAGGATCCATCAACAACGACCAAACCGACGATATATGAAAAGGATTCTCCTGGCATTAGCATTCCTGTTGCCTGGCATGGCGATAGCACAGTCAAAACCCAACATCATTTTTATTCTTTCCGATGATCATGCCTACCAGGCTATCAGCGCCTACGGCAACCGCCTCGTGCAAACACCCAACATCGACCGGATCGCCCACGGTGGCGCCCTGCTCACCAACAACCTGGTGGCTAACTCTATCTGCGGCCCCAGCAGGGCTACCCTGCTCACGGGTAAATATAGCCACAAGAACGGCTATACGCTAAATGAAAAAACCTTCGATGTACACCAGGAAACATTCCCGGTACTGCTGCAGCAAAACGGCTACCAAACCGCCTGGATAGGGAAACTGCACCTGGGCAGCCTCCCTATCGGGTTTAACTATTTCAATATCCTCCCCGGCCAGGGACATTATTACAACCCCGATTTCATCAATAATAACAACGATACCATTCGCTACAAAGGCTATGTCACCAACCTGATCTCCGACTTCTTCTTCAACTGGCTCCAGGGCAGGGATACGTCTAAGCCTTTCTTTGCCGTGATCGGCGAAAAAGCAACGCACCGGGAGTGGCTGCCGGATATACAAGACCTCGGCGCCTACGACGGGATCAACTTCCCCCTCCCGTCCACTTTCTTCGATACCTACGATACCCGCGAAGCTGCCAAAGACCAGGACATGACCATCGACAAAACCATGCGCCTGGCGGAAGACCTGAAAGTACACCAGCCCTTCGGCCTGCAGCACTATGAGCAGGATAAACCCCGCCTGCAACAATGGCTGCAGAAAAATTACCCCGGCAGGAACTTCAGCGAAACCGAACTGAAAGAATTTTATGTTCGCCAGGGCGAATACCACCGCCTGGATGAAACACAACAACAAGCCTTCAACCATTATTACAGAGATAAGGTCTCGAAAGATTTTGATGAGAAAAAGCTCAGCGGGAAAGAGCTGGTGAAATGGAAATTCCAGCGCTACCTGAAAGACTACTATGCTACCGCCAAATCGCTCGACAGGAACATCGGTAAAATACTGGATTACCTCGACAGTACCGGGTTGAGCAAAAATACCATCGTCATCTATGCATCCGACCAGGGTTTCTACCTGGGCGAACATGGCTGGTTCGATAAACGCTTTATCTATAACGAATCGCTGAAAACGGCCTTCGCCATACGCTATCCAGGCGTGATAAAACCCGGCACTAAACTCGATGCCCTGGTATCCAATACTGACTGGGCCCCCACCATCCTGGATATTGCCGGCGCAAAAATACCATCCGAAATACAGGGACGCTCGTTTCTTCCCCTGCTAAAACACCAACCCATAAAGGATTGGCGCAAAGCGGCGTACTATCACTATTACGAATACCCGGAACCACATCATGTGTCGCCACACTTCGGGCTGCGCACCAAAGATTACATGCTGGTCCGCTTCTATAAAGGCGTCAATAGCTGGGAACTATTCGACCTGAAGAAAGACCCGAACCAGCTGAAAAATGTATATAACAACCCATCGTATGTAGCGGTCAAACAGCAGCTTTTACAGCAACTAAAAGCGTTAATCCTTGAGTATGATGACCAGGAGGCGCTGGAAATTTATAACCACCATCTCTAAAATATAAAAGCAGAAAGGAGCAAGATACTTGCTCCTTTCTGCTTTTATCGAAAATAACTACACTTATCTCCCTGCTCCAAACCAGCTGTCTGGCACCGGTTGCGGCTTACCACCATCTACACTGTATTCCAGCTTCAGCGTGTATCCGCCACCACCTTCTACAAAGGCAATTTTAAATGGATGCCAGCCTTTCTCCAGCGCTACCTGTCCGCTCTTCTGGAAAGGCGCATGCCAGCCATCGTTGTTCACCACTTCCTGGTCATCGATATAAAGGATACCGCCATCATCCACGGTGAGATAAAAGCTGTAAATACCAGTGGTGGGTACGTTGATGTACCCGTTGATCCGCGCACCAAATGGACCGCCGCCTTTACCCATTCCTTCGGGGATAACGGCATTGGCTACACGCAATGAGCTATCGGCCGTCTCTTTTATTTTGGCGGCACGCTTAAACGTACCGTTATAATAGGTGAGCTTTAATCCAGGTCTGGCATCTTTCACCACGGTAGCCGGGCGGTAGGCTTCTTTGCGGTAACGCAGGGTGTAAATGTCGCCGCGGTTGCCACTCGGGCTAAAGGCTGCCAGGCGGATCTGCTGTGGCTCACTGATCACGTAGTTATCCGGCAATATGGTAGCATGTTCATCCGGAATGCTACCGTCGGTGGTGTAGCGGATAGTCATATCCGTTAATGGCTTTTTGATATGCAGGTTTACCTTATCTACAAACACGTTGTCTTCCGTAAAACCATCCAGGTCAGGCAGGCGGTAATGAACACCGAGCAGATCCAGTCGTTTATACTGTTCGTTTAGCCGTCGGAGATAGCCTTCATAGTCGGCACGCTGTGTCCACAATACTTCTGCCAGGGCGGTCATGCGGGGCATGAACATATAATCGGCCCGTTTTTCTGAAGGAATATATTCTGTCCAGATGTTGGCCTGCGCACCCATGATATGGGTGGCTTCCTGCGCGGTTAACCCTTTGGGCACCGGCTGAAAATGATATACATTGTAAATAGCGTTGCGGTCTGGCGTACCATCGAAATACAGCGGATTGCCCGGCGTCATGATCACCTGGTTGCCGTGACGGGCCGCTTTTATGGGTGCATCGGGCACCCAGGCGCGCCAGTACATCAGCACAGCGGTAGGACTGATTCCTCCTTCCAAAATTTCGTCCCAGCCAATGAGGGTTTTACCTTTGGAATGAAAGAATTGCTCCATGCGCTTTACGAAGTAGCTTTGCAGCTCTTCTACTGTCTTCAGGTTATTGGCCTTCATCACTTCTGCGCAGAGAGGCGAATTAGCCCAGCTGGTTTTCTCTACCTCATCTGCCCCCAGGTGTATGTATTTGGAGGGAAACAGGTCGGCTATTTCACTGAAGATATCTTCGGCAAAGCCGAAGGTCGATTCCTTACACGGACAAATAGGCGTGGAAAAGGTTTTGCCCCAGCCGGTTTCACTGCTACAGGCCAGGAAAGGATAAGACCGGATGGCCGCCATCATATGTCCGGGCATGTCTATTTCAGGAATGATTTCAATATGACGGGCCGCTGCATAGCGGATCAGGTCTTTCAGCTGCTCCTGCGTATAAAAGCCACCGTAAAGGGTTTTACCATCCTGATGAATGATATGGGAAGTATCTATGGCCATGTCGGGATTGTTGACCGCCTTCTCCATACAAACAGAGTCCTGGTTATTAAACTCCCTCCAGGCTCCCTGGGAAGTGAGCAAAGGATACTTTTTAATTTCAATCCGCCAGCCCTGGTCATCCGTCAGATGCAGATGCAGCTTATTCATCTTATATAAGGCCAGCAGGTCGATGAATTTCTTCAGGTAATCTATAGAGAAGAAATGACGGGCCACATCCAGGTGCATGCCACGCCAACCATAGGCAGGATGGTCTTTCAACGACATTGCGGGGATGGCAACACGCTCCAGATCAGGCGCTTTGGGATCTTCTATTTCCGCGGGCATCAGCTGCCGCAAGGTTTGGATGGCCCGGAAAAATCCGGCTGGCGCTTTGGCGGTGATCAGCAGCTCCTGGCTACTTACCTCCAGCGTATAGTCCTCCTCTCCTGCCAGTGCTGGGTTCTGGCGCATTACAATGGCGCCCTTCACGGCTTTCTTCACCGTGGGCAATGGTTTTCCCAATGCCTGGGTCAACAACAATTCCAGCTGCGCGGTTTCTATCATATAGGGAGATGGGTTAGCCGGCAACACCAGGCTGGTAGCCGGTGTAATTACAAATTCGCCCGCCCTGGCCTCCAGCTGTTGTGGATAGGGAATAATCGGGTAGCGTGGCGACTGCGCCAAAGTAACCTGCAGCCCGATACACCAGGCGCCGGCAAACCATAAAAATTTCTTCATAATAATCTTCGTTAAAGCATGATTCCAAAGGCAAACGTAATAAGAATCGATCCGTTAACCTAATGTGATCTTCACTAATGCTGTAGCTAAATTGACCCTGTGCCAGTTATTAATCTCTGTAATTATCAATTTTTAACAGGCGGAAAAATTCTTCCTCCGGCAGCTCCTTTACTTCTCCCGGCTGTAAATTTCCCAGCTCCAGGTCTTCTATCGATACCCGGATCAGGCGCTGGCAACGGTGCTTCACCGCAAGCACCATTTTCCTCACCTGGTGGAACTTGCCTTCTGTGAGTGTGATCAACAGCCAGGTATGAGGCACGGTGTGCGGTAACTCTCCGGGATGATCAAACAAACCGTCCGGACGGTTTACGATATCGATCCGGCAGGGAGTAGATACATGTACGGCGTCACGCCCTATTGGGATGGCTACCCCGGTTTTGAGGCGCTGCAAGGTGGCCTCGGTCATTACGCCTTTTACCTTTACCAGGTACGTGCGCTCATGCGGCTTGTCCTGGAACAGCAGCCGGGTTACTTTTTTATTGGTGGTTAAAATTAATAGTCCTTCTGAATCGCTGTCCAGTCGCCCGATAGCATGGATGCCTTCGGGAAAATCGAAATCCAGCTCGCCCAGCAGTCGCACCTCATGCGAGCTGATAAACTGGGACACCATATTGCTGGGTTTATTGATAATAAAATACCGTTCCTTCATCACGTTGTTATAACAATAATATGTCTATGCGGTGGCCCTGTACCAGCTGCTGGTGCTCCGACCAGGAAAATACGGTGAAATAGCCATCCTGGGAGGCCACGAGGGCATGCGCATCGCGCTGGTCATGCACAAACTGGGCAGCCGACAAATGCCGGGTACCGCCAATGGCCGATGGATGCAGCAAAGTAGGCACGCCGCCTTCTATCGGTTCTACCATCAATACCTGTTCAATGGGCTTCGCATCCTTTGCACGGGTGATCTTGGCCCCGAAAGCCAGCAATTCCTGCTGGTCATTGACGATGGTGGCGCCATCTACGGCGGTAAGCCCGGTGATGTTTTCTACTTCCCGGCGTAAGGCATTCTGCCAAAAAATTTCTGTGACACTCTTACCATCGTACCGCAACAGGTCGGCCACGCCCGAAAAAGCCGGCGAAATAGGATATTGCAGCGGATGGATAATAGACTCGCGCCAGGCCTCACTATTGGAAGGCGTTACCAGCAAAATGCCTCCGCGCCTATGTGCCCGCATTGATACGGCAATCTGTATCAGTACATTCACCCCGTTATTCCAAAAACAGGAAGCGGTAACACCCAGCAGCGACTTTAAGATCATGGGACTGTCGGGCAGCAGGCCACTGTCTTCGTTCACCACTTTTACCTGGTCGCCCCGGAGCACGGCTACGTTGGTAAATTTTCCCAAGCCGGCGGCGCGGCGGTGTTTCACCACCAGCAGTCCCGGTTCTGATACATCTAATACAAAACAAAGGTTGGGCAACTTAATCGTGGTGCCCCATACATATAACTCTTCTCCTTCAAACCAAACGCCTATATGTATACCGGGGCGCTCTACGCCCGGCGCCAGCTTGGTGAGCAGCTGGGGCGTGAGTAATATTGGTTTCTCAAATAACAGCGGCTTGCCGGCCTGCGATGGCGGCAAAAAAGCCAATGATATGCGGATGGGATTTCCTTCTTCTTTACGAAGACTAGCCCAGAAAGCTACATCGATAATTTTTTCTACCTGGCGGGCGGCCGGTACAATGGCCAGGTCTTCCTCTCCATCCGCTTTTGCGGCAGAAAGGTGTTTCCTGAAATGGGCTTCTATAGTGCCGGCAACCTTTACGGCAGCCTGGTACGTGGCTTCATTAACTACTTCCATAAATCCAGGTTCAGCATGTTTGAAAGCGCAAATTAAAACATTTCAGCATAGCGGATTACAGGCTTGCAGGAGTCAACAGGAGAAAATACTATTATTAGCAGCGAATTTAACGCAAATATCCTATCTATATAAACAGTAATTTGCCTGCACTTGTAACCACGTATGGAAGTGAATACCTACAATGAAAAGGAACTATTGCTGAGCCTTGCTCAGGGCGAGGATCGTGCCTTTGCCAGTGTATTCCATCACTACCGCCACCGTATATACGCCATCGCTTTCCGTTTGCTGGGATCTGCCTCACAGGCAGAAGATGTGGTACAGGATATTTTCCTAAAAATGTGGCTTAAGCGTGGCGAGTTACATGAAATCAGTCATTTCAAAGCTTACCTCTTTACCGTTACCCGGAATCATATTTTTACTTCGTTGAAATTAATGGCCCGGCAACAGCTGGCCGCCTCTGAACTTTCGGCTACGGCTGTTAACGAAATAAAAGACGCCGCTATTATTCATAAGGAATATGAACAAATCCTGCAGCGGGCCATTGCGCAGCTGTCGCCCCAACAGGAGCTGATCTATAAACTCAGCAAGGAAGAGGGGCTGAAAAGAAATGAAATTGCCGACCGGCTGCAACTTTCTCCTGAAACCATCAAAGTACACCTGGCCAATGCCATGCGCTCTATCCGCGCCTTCTGCATGGCGCGTATGGACCTCAATACTTTCCTTATCATTATGTGGCTGTTTTACTAAAGAGTTTTTTTTCAAAACCCCTAACCCATCGGGTTCATTTTATAGTCCCCTTATACAGCAACCTAAATCAAATCGCTATTCATGACAGCAACCCGATTCAGATACCTGTTTGAACGGTATTACGCACAACAGTCTACACCGGAAGAACAACACGAGCTGATGGTGCTGCTGGCACAGTCGGCGCACGACGAAGCGCTTAAACAATTATTGGACGAACTGCTGCTCCAGGCTGCCGATAACGACCAAACCATGTCGGACGATACCGCCAACAATATGTTGCAGGAAATCATGCAAACAAATGCGGCGCCCACACCAGCACGCATACCCACCTTTCCTGTATGGAAACGGCTCACCGTAGCTGCCTGCACCCTCGCCGCGGCTGCCACCGCCGGTTATATAATATATACCAGGAGTCATACCACCACTAACGCGCCGATGGCCAGTGTGCACGCTCCCAAGCCTAAAAACGAACACGCCCGCCTGGTAATGGGTAACGGCCAGGAAATTGACCTGGACCACACCACCGCCACAGACGTTGACGTTCAATCAGGCGTTTCCGTTAGTAAAAAGGGAAATGTGTTGGCGTATAACAGCGCTCCATCCACAGTACCCACTATCAATACCGTATACACCAACAAAGGGGGCATCTACCAACTCATTTTGCCCGATGGCACCAAAGCCTGGCTCAACGCTGCTTCATCTATTAGTTTTCCTACCGCTTTTAAAGACACTACCCGCGAAGTAACCATACGTGGGGAAGTATATTTTGAAATCGCCCGGCAGTCCAACCAACCCTTTATTGTAAAAACCAACAATATGAAGGTAGCGGTACTCGGCACCGCCTTTAATATCAAAGCCTACGAAGAAGAAAATAGCTGTACCACGTTACTGGAAGGAGCCGTTAATGTCATCAGCGGCAACATCACCCGGAAAATGCAACCCGGTCAACAGGCACTGATCAACCGCGAACACACCGGGATCAGCATTAGCCGCGTAGATACCGACATCGCCGTTGCCTGGAAATCAGGCCGTTTCGAATTCAACGACAATATCAAAACCATTATGCGGGAACTGGCCCGCTGGTATGACCTTACTGTTGTTTACGAAGGCGCCATCACCGAAAAATCCTTTGCAGGCTCATTCTCCAGGCAAGACAGCCTGAAAGATATCCTCCGTCAACTGGAGTTAACAGGAAGCATTCATTTTAATATCGCCGATAAAACAATTACCGTCAGACCTTAAAACTACCATAATAGAAAGTATGTATCAACCAAACTAAACGACAACCAAACAAACGACAGCTATTCCGGCAGTGAAAAACCAGTTGCGGCCAATACCGCTCCTGGCGTAGCTATGCACTCATGTGCCGGACCCTGTTTTACCTAAACTTACAATTCCGCCAGAAAAAATGAAGCAGACATTCCACAAAAAACGCCGCCCCGACCGGCCCCTTTTATCGAACCAAAAACTATTGCGCTTTATGAAACTCACCTTATTACTACTCTTGTCTGCTGTGTTGCAAACACACGCGAATGAGCCTGTACAACAGGTAACCTTGCATGCCAAGGCTGCGCCCCTGGTTGATGTACTGAAATCGATCAGGAAACAAACAGGATATGTTTTTGTATTTGACCTCCAGATGGTCAACAATGCTAAACCAGTTAACTACTCACAGGAAAATGTACCCCTGGAGCGGGCCCTGGAAGAAGTTTTCAGAGATCAGCCACTCACCTATTCTATTCTCAAAAAAACAATTATTCTTAAAAGGAAACCCGTTATCCCGTCCTCCGTACCCGACAACGTACGCATCAAAATTAAAGGACAGGTAACGGAACCGAATGGCACTCCCATGGTGGGCGTTACGGTGGTGAACAAAACCTCCCGTACCAACGCCCTCACCGATGAAACCGGCGTGTTTAATATTGAAGCCAATATCGGCGACAGCCTCATGTTTACCATGGTAGGGATGCAGCCGCAAACCATACAGGTAAAAAATGATAGACTCCTGAAAATTGTGATGCAACAAAAAGTATCCGATGTGGGGGAAGTAGTGGTGGTAGCATATGGCACCCAGAAAAAAACCAGTATGGTGAGCGCTGTTACCAGCATCAATCCTAAAGAGCTGAAAGGCCCTACGAGCAACCTCACCACCATGCTCGCCGGCCGCCTGTCGGGCGTTATCTCCTTCCAGCGTAGCGGGGAACCCGGGAAAGACAATGCCAGCTTCTTCATCCGTGGTATCACTACCTTTGGTACCGGTAAAGTGGATCCCCTCATCCTGATAGATGGTATGGAATCCAGCACCACCGACCTGGCCCGCCTGCAGCCCGACGACATCGCCGGTTTTTCTATCCTGAAAGATGCTACCGCTTCCTCCCTCTATGGCGCCAGGGGCGCTAACGGCGTGGTGCTCGTAACCACCAAGTCCGGCGTGGAAGCAAAAACATCACTCAACGTACGCTTCGAAAATTCATTATCTACCAATACACGCAATTTCAAATTTGCCGATAACATTACTTACATGAACCTCGCCAATGAAGCCGTACTTACCCGGAACCCATTGCGCGATGTACAATACTCTCAATCTAAAATTGACCATACCGCCGCAGGCGACGATCCGCTGCTGTATCCCAACAACAACTGGATTAAGCTGCTGATTAAAGATTATACCAACAACCAGCGCACCAACTTCAACCTGAAAGGCGGTGGAAAAGTAGCACAGTTCTATGTATCCGGTACTTACAACGTAGACAACGGCGTGCTGAACGTAGATCAGCGCAATAACTTCAACAGTAACATCAAACTAAAAAACTACGCGCTCCGTTCCAACGTCGATATCAATCTCACGCCCACCACCAAAGCCATTGTACGTACTTACGGACAATTCGACGATTACAACGGCCCTATTGGCGGCGGCGCAGGATTGTTCTCCCAAACCATCTGGGCCAACCCCGTGATGTTTCCGGCCATATATCCTTCCAGCTTTGCGCCGGAGTTAAAACATCCCCTCTTTGGTAATGCCGTAAAACCAGGATTCGGAAGCCTTCCCGGCGATGGCAGCAACCTGTATAATAACCCCTACGCTAATTCCGTATCAGGGTATCAGCAGTACAACACCTCCACCCTCCTGGTGCAGGCGGAAGTTAAACAGGACTTCAAATTCCTGTTGCCCGGCTTAACAGGCAGGATCATGGGCTATACCGAGCGTTACTCTTATTTTGATGTAACCCGCGGTTATACACCTTATTTTTATACGTTGAAATATGATGTTGATAAAACACCGCAGCTCTCCTCCCTCAACACCAATGGAACAGAATACCTCAACTACTATCCCGGCCAGAAAACGCTCAACACCACTTCCTATTTCGAAGCGGCGTTGAACTACAACCAGCAGTTTAATAAAGTACATAACGTATCCGGCATGCTGATTGGCCTGGTGCGTAACTACCTCACCGCCAACGCCGGCACGCTGCAAACATCGCTGCCACACCGCAACCAGGGTGTTTCTGGTCGCGCTACCTACGACTACGACACCCGCTACCTGGCAGAATTCAACTTCGGCTACAACGGGTCTGAACGTTTTGCCAGCAATCACCGCTTCGGTTTCTTTCCCTCTGCCGGCGTTGCCTGGAATATGCACAATGAGGCATTCTTCGAACCTCTAACCAATACCATCAACGTGTTGAAACTGAGAGCCACCTACGGCATCGTGGGAAATGACCAGATCGGTAACGAAAATGACCGCTTCTTTTATCTCTCAGATGTAAATATGAATGACGGTGGCAAAGGCGCCTATTTCGGAGAGAAAAAAAGCTTCTATTCTCCCGGCGTTTCTGTGAACCGCTATGAGAACAGGGAAATCACCTGGGAGAAATCCTATAAAACAAACCTCGGCCTGGAAATCAATATGTTCAAGGCATTGAACCTCCAGGTAGACGTATACAAAGAGCATCGTACCAATATCCTGATGACGCGGAGCACCCTTCCCAGCACCATGGGCCTGAATGCCAATACGCAGGCCAATGTGGGTGAAGCATCCGGCAGAGGCGTGGATGTTGCCGCCACCTATACGAAAGAGTTTATGAATAACTCTTTTGTACAATTCAGGGGCAACTTCACCTACGCTTCCAGCAAACTGCTGGTAAATGAAGAGCCTAAATATCCCGAAGCATACCGCTCCCGCGTGGGCCAGTCCCTCTCCCAAAACTTCGGCTACATCGCAGAAAGACTATTTGTAGATGACCAGGAAGTAGCCAATTCTGCCTACCAGAACTGGGGACAACAGGTAATGGGGGGAGATATCAAATACCATGACGTAAATGGCGATGGCAAAATCACCGATGCAGATATGGTACCTATCGGCTTACCCACTGTGCCTGAAATTACCTATGGCTTCGGATGGTCCTTTGGTTACAAGCAGATCGACTTCAGCTTCTTCTTCCAGGGCTCTGCCAGGTCTTCCTTCTGGATTGATTCTTACTCCATATCTCCCTTTGTGTTAAACGGTGGCGGACAACATGGGCTCTTGCAGGCCATTGCAGATGACCACTGGAGCGAAGGTAACCGGAACCTGTATGCGATGTGGCCACGATTGAGCGACTATTTCGTGAATAACAACAATCAAAGTTCTACCTGGTGGATGCGCAGCGGTAACTTCCTGCGGTTAAAATCAGTGGAGGCAGGTTATACGTTCTCCAAACATTTCCTGGATAGGATCCGCATGACCAATGCCCGCATTTATGTGAACGCGTCTAACCTGTTTGTGATCAGCAAATTCAAAACATGGGATCCCGAAATGGGAGGTAACGGGCTTGGATACCCGGTACAGCGGGTTGTCAACTTCGGTATCAACGTAGGACTTTAATTCATCGTTTTAACTGTGCAAACATGAAACAATCATTGACTAAATTATATACCCTCTTCTTCCGTCAACACATTGAGAGGGCGCTATTATGCCTCCTGCTGCTGCAGTTGGCCGGCTGTAAAAAATTCCTGGACGTAGTACCCGACAACGTGGCTACCATCGACAACGCCTTTACCATGCGTGCAGAGGCGCAAAAATACCTGTTTACCTGTTACTCTTACCTGCCGTACTCTTCTGATATCGGCGCCAATCCCGCCTTGGCGGCCGGTGATGAGTTCTGGATGGTACGTCCTTATAGTACCAGTGAAACACCCTGGCAGATTGCACAAGGCTTTCTGAGCGCCAACAATATTTACATGTCGCAATGGGGAGTCAATTTCCGTGCGTTGCGCGACTGCAACATCTTCCTCGACAACATCAACAAGGTAGTAGATATGCGCCAGGCGGAAAAAGACCGCTGGATTGCAGAAGTGAAATTCCTTAAAGCCTATTACCATTGGCTGCTGGTAAGAATGTACGGCCCTGTTCCCATCATTGACCACAACCTGCCCATCGCTACTTCCGCAGAAGCAGCCAAGGTGCCGCGCGTGCATGTGGACGCTGTATTCAATTACATCAGCAGCCTGCTGGATACGGCTGCTGCCGGCTTACCGGAAATCATCGCAGACAGGTCTACTGAGCTGGGACGTATTACCCGTCCGATAGCGCTGGCCATCAAGGCCAGGGTGCTGGTAACGGCTGCCAGTCCCCTGTACAACGGCAATCCCGATTACAATGGTTTTAAAAACTATGACGGAACACCGCTCTTCAACGCTTCCTACGACGCCGGCAAGTGGAAGAAGGCTGCCGAGGCGTGTAAAGCAGCCATCGACGCCTGTGAAAAAAACGGCATGGTGCTTTATACCTTCGCACAACTGGGCGTAACATTATCGGATACCCTCACCCGGCAAATGTCAATTCGCAACAGTACCTGCGAAGAATGGAACCCGGAAATTATCTGGAATAATCCCAACTCCACTACTTACGACCTTCAGCGCCAGGCCCTGCCCCGCCTCGATCCTGCGCGGATAGGCAACGAATCGCCCGTAGGCGCCTTTGCTCCTACCATGAAAATTGCCGAGCAATTTTATAGCGATAAAGGTGTGCCTATCAATGAAGATATTACCTGGGACTACAACAATCGTTATAAGCTAAGAACCGCTACCAAAGCAGAAGGAGAACTGATCCTGGAAGGCTATACCACTGCAGCCGCACACTTTAACCGGGAACCGCGCTTCTACGCCGACCTGGCCTTCGATGGTGCTATGTGGATGATGCAAAAGAAAACGTTCCACATAGAATGTAAAGCCGGGCAGATTCAAACCCGGAAAAATATCTACGACAATAACGTAACGGGCTACTTCGCCAAGAAACTGATCAACTGGAAAGATGAAATCCAGGAAGGACAAGGCTTGTATATAGAATCGTATTCCTGGCCGGAAATACGCCTGGCAGATCTGTACCTGTTATATACAGAGGCCCTCAATGAACTGGGCGGCCCTCAGCCGGAAGCGTTTAAATATATTGACCGGGTAAGAGCCAGGGCCGGTATCCCCGGTGTACAGACTGCCTGGAGCAACTATTCCCGCAATCCGGCGAAGTTTACCACAAAAGAAGGCTTCAGACAGATTATCCAACAGGAAAGACTCATTGAACTGGCTATGGAAGGCGCCCGCTTCTGGGACCTGCGCCGCTGGAAAAGAAGTATGGAAGAACTCAACAAATCTGTTACCGGATGGGATGTGGATCAGTCAGACCCTGTATTCTACTACCGCATACGCACCCTCTTCCGCCAAACTTTCCAGGTCCGTAATTACCTATGGCCACTCGATAGCTGGGATCTGCTGAACAATCCTAAACTGGTGCAGAACTACGGATGGTAACTTCTTTCATTTACTTAAACTGCCAATAACAATGAAGCCATATACATTCCTCTCACGGTACATTGCAGCCCTCTCCCTGCTCGCCATGTCCTGTACTAAAGAATCACATACGCCGGTAAATACCTCCGGCGAAAAACCTGCGGTGATCACCAATCTGAGCGTTACCAATTTACCTGGAGGCGCAAAAATTACGTATAGCCTGCCGGAAAATAAAGACATCCTGTATGTAAAGGCCGTATATACGATCCGCGATGGCAAGCCACGCGAGATCAGGTCTTCCTACTACAACAACTTCCTGGTAGTAGATGGATTTGGAGATACGGCCACGCACAAAATTTCCTTATATGTGGTTAGCCGCAACGAGCTTTCTTCCGATGAAGTGCCTGCTACCGTGAAACCCCTGCTGCCGCCCATGCTGGATGTACGCAAGTCGCTCGTGGTAAAGCCGGACTTTGGCGGCGTGAATATCTCATTCAAAAATGAAACCCAGGCCGACCTGGCCATTGTTACGCTGGCCAACGACTCCACCGGTATTTTCGGCGCTGCAGATGTTCACTATACCAAACTGGTGAGCGGCAATTACTCTGTGAGAGGCTATGATGCTACCACCCGGAAATTCGGGTTCTGCGTACGCGACCACTGGGGCAACCTGTCGGATACCCTGCTGGTAGACATCACACCGTTTTATGAGAAACTGCTGGATAAAGCCAATTTCAGGGAAGTAAAATTACCGGGAGATGTGGACTACGGCTGGGGACTACCGATTCCCAATTTATGGAACGGGACCCTCTGGCACTCGGCCGACAAACTCGATGGCATGCCCATGTGGATCACCTTCGATTTGGGCGTAACAGCGCGCTTGAGCCGCATTGGCCTATGGCAGCGCCCCAACGAATGGATTTATCTTCAAAATAATGTACGCAAATTCGAAATCTGGGGTGCTACCAATCCCGCCAGCGATGGTAGCTGGGATAGCTGGACCAAAATCGTGGAACATACCGTGATCAAGCCTTCCGGCCTGCCCGTAGGACAAACCACCCAAGACGATAAAGATGCGGCCGTAGCAGGAGAACAGATGACCGTTCCCCTCGATGCGCCCCCTGTGAGGTACATCCGGGTGAAAATTCTCCGTACCTGGACCGACGGCGGATATGCCGCCAATATCCAGCTCATGAAGTTCTGGGGTAACGACAAATGATGATCATCTACCTAAAAAAAATCTTATGCGCATACTTAGCTATATCATAGGCGCCCTGCTGCTGCTAACCGCCTGCCGGAAACAGGACGACTATAAAAAATTCATCAAAGACGGGGAAATTTTATATACCGGTAAAGCCGATTCATTACTGGTACGCGCCGGCCGCAACCGGGTACAGCTGTCATGGCTGCTGATCTCCGATCCTAAAATCAGCCAGTCGAAAATTTATTGGAACAACCGCCAGGATTCCATGCTCATTGCCATTAAACGTACCAGCGGGGTAGATACCATCCGGGTATTTATTGATAAGCTGGAAGAAAGAGCCTACACTTTCGAGGTATATAATTTCGATAAAGATGGTAACACCTCCGTAAGAACGGAAGGCAACGGGTTCGTATACGGTAAAATGTATGAAGACGCCCTGCTCACCAGGGCCTTCAGCGGCGCAGAAATGAAAGACGGTAATGCAAAAATTTCCTGGATGAACATCGACACCACCGGCGGTATCATTGGTATGCAGATCCAATATACTTCTGCTGATATGGTGGCGCATGATACCATCATCAAAGCAGAGCCGGAAGACCAGGTAACCCTGCTCAACAACTATCTTTCCATGAGCACCTTCCGCTACCGTACCCTCTATAAACCCGATCCACTCGCCGTGGACACCTTCTATACTTCTTTTGAAGAAAAAGCCGTGAAAGAAGATATCACGCTGAAGTATATACGTAATCCGGGAGCTCCTTTTGACAAAGACCCGAATCAACCCTTCGGCGGCCGTTTCGGACAGCTGAAAGACTGGAGCTATAACAGTGAAGCTGGCAGGAATGGTACCTACGATGAAATTGGCGGGCCGGGTAAATTTACCCTATGGATATGGGACAATGGTACCATCACCAATGGCAAAATTTACCAAACCTTTACCCTCCCCGCCGGTGATTACCGCTTTGAAGCCGACATCCAGAACATCGACAACTCCCTCGAAAATACGTACCTGGCTGTTGCATCAGGCAATGCACTACCTGATGTAGAACAGATCGGTGCCGCATTGGGGTCTGCCAGAATCGTGAACAACAATAATAAATATGCTTCTGCAGGATTCCACCTCTCCGCCACTACTACCGTAACAGTAGGCATGGTAGGGACTTTTACCTCTCCTGCCGAACAAACCATCCGGGTGAACAAAGTGCTGCTATTCAGAGACAAATAATTAATACTTATGATAAAAAGAAGATGTAAACAACTACTCATCGCCGCACTGCTTTGCAGTCCGGCGATGAAGCTGCAGGCGCAGGAGAAAAAAAGAATCGGTAACGAAACGGCTGCACAAAAAGAGCAGCGCATGGCCTGGTGGACGCACGACCGCTTCGGCATGTTCATTCACTGGGGCTTGTACGCACTCCCAGCCCGCCACGAATGGGTGAAGCACAACGAACAACTCACCAACGAACAATACCAACAATATTTCGACTTATTCAACCCCAATCAGTTCGATCCAAAATCCTGGGCCAAACAGGCAAAGGCAGCCGGTATGAAGTACGCCGTACTCACTACCAAACACCACGAAGGCTTTTGTCTGTTTGATTCCAGGTATACCGACTACAAAGCTACTAATACCGCCGCCAAACGCGACCTGGTAAAGGAATTTGTAGACGCGTTCCGCGCTGAAGGGATCAAAGTGGGCTTCTACTATTCACTGATCGACTGGCATCACCCCGACTTTACTGTAGATGGCGTACATCCGCAGCGCCCTGGTAACGGCGTTAACGCCGACAGCGCCTATGCCGCTATGAACAAGGGCCGCGACATGAACAAATACCGCCAGTACATGCGCAACCAGATCACAGAGCTGCTTACCAAATACGGTAAGATAGATATCCTCTGGCTCGACTTCTCCTATCCCGGCAAAAACGGCAAGGATAAAAATGACTGGGATGCCGTGAACCTGCTGAAGATGATCCGGAAGCTGCAACCCAATATCATCGTAGACAACCGCCTCAACCTGGATGAATACGAAGATGGCGCCGACTTCCTCACCCCTGAGCAAGTACGGGTAGATGAACTGGCACAATACAGGGGTAAAACATGGGAAACCTGTCAAACCTTTTCCGGCTCCTGGGGATACTATCGCGACGAAAATTCCTGGAAAAGCACGCACCAGCTGCTGGAACTGCTCATCGGTTCCGTAAGCCGCGGCGGTAACCTGATCCTCAACGTAGGTCCCACCGCCCGCGGTGTATTCGACTACCGCGCCCAAAATGCGTTGGGAAATATTGGCGATTGGATGAAGGCCAACAGCGAATCTATTTACGGATGTACCTATGCACCCGAATCGTTTAAGACACCGGAAAACACTATGCTCACCTACAATCCCACCACTAAAAGATTGTATGTGCATCTGCTGGAGTACAACGGACATCTTACCCTGCCCGGCTATAACAACAAAATCAAATATGCCCAGTTCCTGCACGATAATTCTGAGCTGAAGTATACCACTTCCGGAGAGGATATCGTGATCAGCCTCCCTGAGAAAAAACCCAACGTGGAAGTGCCCGTGGTAGAATTGGTACTGTAAGGTTGATTCATCAAACAGAAAAACGGGAATCAGTTTCTACTAAATAGAGACTGATTCCCGTTTTTATAAAACTTTTTTCCGTTTCCGTTGTTCCTAACAGGTACTTAATATCGCTACCATGAAACCAGCACCGGGCATACAGGTAAAAGTAACTCCCAATGGCCCTTATGAAGTAAGGGGTGAAGTGCCGTTACGCATAGAAATTATCGGTACCAATGAGGAGGGTGAATCTGAGAAATGGATCACGGGCAGATCATTCCCCCTTAACACCCAGCGCTTCTTGCTTTGCCGGTGCGGGCACTCCCAGCGCAAACCCTTCTGTGATGGCAGCCATAAAACAGTCGGTTTCGATGGCACCGAAACGGCCGGTCATGCTAATTATGTAGAGGAGGCTGAATTGCTGGAAGGCCCTACCATGTTGCTGACAGACGTACAGCAACTCTGCGCGTTTGCCCGTTTCTGCGATCCTAACGGACAGGTATGGAGTACCGTAAACAACACCAACGATCCCGCAGCCCGGGAGCAGTTCCTCCAACAGGTACATGCCTGCCCCTCCGGCCGCCTCGTGGCCTGGGACCGGGCCACGCAAACGCCGGTAGAACCGGAACTCCCTCCCGCCATCGGCATCATCGAAGATCCGGCTAAAAATATCAGTGGCCCCCTCTGGCTGATGGGAGGCATTGAAGTAAAAGATGCAGAAGGCACCCCTTACGAAGTACGCAACCGCGTAACCCTTTGCCGGTGCGGCGCCTCCGCTAATAAGCCCTTCTGCGACGGCTCCCATGCCGCCATCGGGTTCAAAGATGAAATCGCCCCCTGAAAATTCATCAAGGAGCCGGAAATGTTATTATATTGCCCCCGATTCAATCACTATCCGGACAAATTCCTTTATGAAAAAATACCTTTTATCCTCCTGTGTGGCCATAGCAACACTTTGCGGAGCTGCCAACGTACACGCACAAACGCGTAGCCTGTTTAATTTTAAAGACCTTAAAGGCTGGCATATAGATGTACCGGCCATGGACAAGGATAGCAGCGTTAAAACCCCGTTCATATTACGCAACGGTGTTTTTGTAAGTCTCGCCAGCCCGCAGGGACATATCATCACCGACAAGAGCTATGAAAACTATCGCCTCGAGGTACAATACCGTTTCCCGGCCAAACCCGGCAACTGCGGTGTACTGGTATTTGTTTCCAAGCCCCGCGTACTCTATGATATGTTCCCGAAATCCATCGAAGTGCAGATGCAGCACAAAGATGCGGGCGACTTCTGGTGTATAGGAGAAGATATTACCGTACCCGATATGGAAAAACGCCGCGGTCCTAAAAATGAATGGGGCTCGGTGGACGGTAAACGCCGCAGGATCATGAACCTCACCGATAATTCAGAGAAGCCTTTGGGCGAATGGAATACCATGATCATTGAATGCGTAGGAAATGCTATCAAGGTATGGGTAAATGGCGACCTGGTTAACTATGGTACGCAGGCAACCGCTCGTAAAGGACAAATTGCCCTGCAGGCAGAAGGTTCCGAAGTAGAATTCCGTAAAGTAGATCTTACACCGATTGTTGCATTCTCCGAAAAAGGACATTAAAATGAAAACACCCGAAGCCTGCGAAAATATGGCCGACATACGCATGGCCATTGATACCATAGACCAGGAAGTAGTGCAGTTGCTGGGCAGGCGTTTCAATTACGTGAAAGCCGCTGCCAAATTCAAAACCAGCGAAGCCGCCGTTCAGGCGCCGGAGCGGTTTAAGGCCATGCTGGCGCAACGAAGGGAATGGGCTATGGCCGCAGGCCTCAATGCCGATGCCATTGAAAAAATGTACAGCGACCTCGTAAAACATTTTATTGAAGAAGAAATGAAACATTGGCAGGCCCGGTAACGGGCCTGTTTTATTGCGCCTTCTTTTCCTGCTTTTCTTTTTCCTTTTGTGCCTTACGCTCTTGTTTGGCCTGCTTCCTGAAAAAGCCCCGGAGGAAGAAGTTATGCCGCACGGCGATCATATTGGTATCCAGCTTCCCGGTACTGGCTTCCAGGTTAAAAATAGTGGCGCGTAACGCATCGGCTGCCATGGTATCTTGCAACAGTAAACCCGCCGGCGTGTTCGTGTTTCCCAGGTTGGCCCTCAGCCCGGCACTGGCCTGTTGTAGCTCCAGTACTGTTTTATTGGCATTATCGGCTACCACATTCATTTCGGTAACGGCTGCACGAAGTCGCCCGAATAAAACGGTATCTGTTATAAGATCATTGGATAACACTCCTTTGGTTTGCAACTTGGCGGTATAGGCCGACAAGGCCCCCGTAAGCCGCCGGGTGTTGGCCACTGCTACATTCAGTCCGGCCATCGTGGCATTGAGATTATTATACACGGTATCTTCTGCCAGCAACTTTCCCAGGGTACCTTTTCCGTCTACCAGCCCTTTGGTGATCACTTTCAGGTTGCTGGTAATTTCCACCAGGCTTTTATTATTCACCTGCAAGGTGGCCATGATGTCGTCGGTACTCAGGCCGGTAGATACATGCAGCTGGTCGCCGTCTTCCAGGTAGGGGACATCCGGGCTACCGCCGGTGAGCAACACTATTTTGTTCCCCATTAATCCATCGGAGCTGATCTTCGCATCTACGTTCTTATGCAAAAACTGTTGCGCATCCTGGTCAATATTCATGCTTACCAATATTTCATTGGCCCGGATAAAGCTGATCTTCCGCACGGTACCTATTTTCACGCCGGAATACAGGATATTGCGCCCTACAGCAAGACCATTTACATCATTAAATACAGCGCTTACCTGGATAGATTTGCTGAATAATTTTTGCTGCTTACCCAGCATCATGACCGCCGTTACAGCTATCACCAGTCCCAGGACTATAAAAATGCCTACAACTACTGCGCGTTTTTTCCCTGTTTCCATAGCTTATTGTGTAAAGTTATAATCGTAAAAACTCTTTATCAGCCCGTCCTTTTCCCTGAATACCTCTTCAAAAGTGCCTTCCCTGATAAACCGGCCTTCATCCATCACGGCTACCCGGTCGCCTACTTCCTTGGCGCAGGTTAAATCGTGGGTGATGATGATGGAGCTGGTATTAAACCGTTCTTTTACCGCATTGATCAGCTTATTCAACTCCATGCAGGTGATGGGATCCAGTCCTGCGGTGGGCTCATCGTACAACATGATTTCCGGCCGCAGTATCAGCGTTCGTCCAATACCGATCCGCTTTTTTTGTCCACCCGATAGTTCTGAAGGCAGCTGATTAATAGCATCAGGCAGCCCAATCGCTTCCAGCACAATGTCTACCGTTTTCCGGATCTGTTCTTTGCTCATCTGCCGGTTATTGCGCTTCAGGGGGAAGGCCAGGTTTTCGCCTACCGTCATACTATCATACAGTGCGCTGCTCTGGAATGAAAAACCTACTTTCAGGCGCAGGGCGCGCAGGGCAACATCTTTCAGCTGATCTACCTCCTCTCCCAATACATTTACCGTGCCTGCATCCGGTTTCAATAAGCCGATGATAATTTTGATGAGTACAGATTTACCCGTACCCGAGCGTCCCAGTACCACTACATTTTCTCCTTTGTGTAAATCCAGGTTAATGCCTTGCAGTACTTGTTTGTCGCCAAACGATTTGTATAAATCCCTGATGCGGATCACCGTTTCCGGGCTGTTACTATGCTGTTCCTGCTCTTCCATATGCTAGCGGATAGAATTAAATATGTGAACAATGATCACCTCCTCTATAAAAATGAGGAACATGGACACAATCACGGACACATTGGCCGCCTTACCCACGCCCATAGTTCCCTGGCTGGCATTCCAGCCCTGGTAGCAGCTCACAATGCCAATGGTAAATCCATATACAATAGACTTGGTAAGTGCGGTGGTATAATCGAGGAAGGTGATTTGTGCCAGGGCGTTGTCAAAAAAGGAAACAAGACTGGTTTGCTCATGCGCATGTACATCAAAATAAGAACCCATGCAGCCAATTAAGGCATTGTAGAACATGAGGATGGGTAAACAAATGGTCATGGCGGTTACCCGGGTTACAATCAGGTAGCGGAACGGGTTTATGGCGGAAACCTCCATAGCGTCTATTTGTTCAGTGACTTTCATAGAGCCCAGTTCTGCGCCGATGCTGGAGCCTACCTTTCCAGCACATATCAGGGCGGCAATCAGCGGCGCCAGCGCCCTTACCACCGCAATGGCCACCAGCGAGGGCAGCCAGGCAGTAACTCCAAATTCAGACAGCGTAGGACGGGATTGTTCGGTGAACACCACGCCGGTAATAAATCCTGTTACCGTTACCAGTGCCAGTGATTTATATCCCACCTGGTAACATTGCCGCACAAACTCCGACCATTCTACCGGGGGCCGGAAAGCCTCCCGGAAGAAACGGGCTATAAAAACGGCTATACGATAGAATACGAGGAAAAATCCATCAATAGCGGCGGTGATCACAGGTTTATCCTGGTTGTCGTTGGTAGAATTCATCTTTGATGTAAATACTTACACCACTAATTACAATTCTATGCCGCTTTTGTTAAAAGGTAACCGGAGAAATGCCAGTCCCCGCCATACAACAAATCCGGCTGCTTCGCATTCGGGCAACGCGGCAGCAGCTGAGGACAGCCGTTCCCACTACGGTTATTTCATTCCCCACTCTACCACGCCGCCTTATAATACCAGGCGTAGGCCGCCAAAATAATTTCTGCCGGGAGCAGGGTTGTAATAGCGTCCGCCCGCGGCGTTCAGGTCATTACCCAGGCTGTATTTTACATCCAGGAGATTGTCGGCGCCAGCCCGTAATAATAAACTGTAGCGGGTATGCAGTGGTAGCTTCCAGCTGACATTGGCCTGTAGCAGGTGAAAATCGCTGGCAAAGGTGCTGTTGGCATCATCCAGCGGAATGCGGCTGGTATAGGTATGCTGCGTATATAAGCTCACGTTAGCCGGCAGCAGCCATAATATACTGCTGACCACCACATGCTGCGGTACGCCGGTGAGGCGGTTGCCGGAATAATCTTTCCCGGCGCTGGTATAGTCGGTAAAATGGAAATCACTGAAGGTATATCCTTCCTGCCATTTAATGCCACGCAGTACCCCTTGCCGCCGTGGCTTCATCACCCACCAGGTGCCCTGCCATTCTATTCCTTTCTGACGCACCCCTCCGGCATTCACGAAGTATTCGTTGCCATTGGCGTGGCGGCGCAGCACAATGGCGTTTTGCATGCGGTAATAAAAGCCGGTGGCATCCATTGAGGCACGGCCATTACGGGTAGCCATGCGCAGGCCGGCTTCATAGTTCCAGCCGGTTTCCGGTTGCAGGTTGTTATTAATAACGTCGTCGGATGCACGTATTTCGGCAGTAGCCGGTGGTGAATATCCCCGGCTGACGGTAACCCTTCCGGTAATACCCGGGGTAAATAAATACGACAGGGAAACACGGGGCATCAATTGTGGCGATAAATGTACGCTCGTATGCCCGTCGCTGTTATAGCGATAACCATAATAGTTCAGGCTGGCCGCTGCCTCGAGGGTCAGTGCGCCCGTAGTAGCCAGGAAGCGGGAAAAGAAGAAATGTTGCCCGGTATACAGCTTATCTGCTGTTTGCACGGTATCTCGGCGCCCGCCCCGGTTGCCGTAATTAATATCATCGGTGCTGGTTTGCTGCCATTCTATGCCGTTCAGCCATTTCCAGTTCACCGCCGTGGCGTGTGCGGGGTTGCTGATCCATTGCAGGTAGGTACGAAAGCCAATCGTATTTTCTACCCGCACTTCATACTTGGTCAAAAAAGGATTCTGGAAATAGGTGGTGGCGCCAAACACCGATACCACATGCTGTAGCCGGGGGTGGAACTGCGCTTCATGTACCAGCCCTCCCTGGAAAGTACGGTTGTAGATACCTGCCTGCTGCGCAACAGCGCCCGGTATGGCCGCCGTTGACGGGCGCGCCGCCCTGGGATTGGCTTTGCTCTCAGCCAGGGTAAGTCCCCCGGGGGTACGATACGACAGGTCTGAATAAAACGCCAGCATTTTCAGGGCATATCCTGGCTTATATTCCCAGCGCTGGGCTACCTGCGTATACCATCTTTTCATGGCAGTATTCTGCCGGTAACCATCTGCCCGTTGAAATCCCTGGAATACCTGCAACTGGTAATTTTTCCATTGCTGCTGCCAGTCAATGCTACCATGGAACAGCCCATAGCTGCCTCCCTGCAGGTTAAGCTGCAGCCGAGTGGTGTCGCTGGCTTCCGGTGCAAGCCCCAACCTTACCACGCCGCCGGAGTTGGCGCCAAACATACTGCCATCGGGTCCTTTCAGTACTTCTACCCGGCGGATGGCATCCGGGTCCAGCAGGTTCAGGTAGGTGTTGCCACCCGCATCGGTGAGTGGAATATCATCTATATATATCTTAATGTTACGGATACCAAAGGGAGACCGCAGCAAACTACCGCGAATGGATAAACGATAACTGCCGGGCGATCTTTCCTCCATACGCAGCCCCGGCACGGTATTCAGGGCCGGTAACAGCGAAGCGCCCTGCTGCAACTGCAAATCGGCTGGCAACAGTATACTCACGGCGGTGGGTACACGTTGCAATGATGCATGAGCGTAATAGGATTGCACCGTTACCTCCGGCAATTGTTGCAATGTATCTTGTTGTGCCTGCAACTTCGTAGTCGACAACAGCAGGCTGCATAAAACGCCTGCCGGTATAATTTTCATTCGCATGTCTGGTATAAATTCTCTGGTATCTGTGCTCCCATTCCCGCTTTCAACAACGGCTGAATATATAAATATTTCTGCGGATTGCCCGGGTATTTGTGCGAAAGGAAGCCTTTCGCCAGTAAAATTTAAATTTTGCAGGCGCCATCAATACCCTAATTTTGACTTTTCATACTTAGCTTATCATATCATGAAAACAATCATATCTTTTATCGTTTGCCTGTGCACCGCTTTTTCTGCCATGGCCTTTACCGCGGATACTACCCTGCGGATAAAAACGAAGCACCTGACTGGTAATTTCTATGTACACATCTCCTACGGAAAATACCAGGGCGGCGTAGTAGCTGCCAATGGCCTGTATGTAATAACACCAGATGGTATTGTGCTGATAGACACGCCCTGGAGCGAAGACCAAACCAAACAGCTGGTAGATACGCTTGAAAAGCGTCATCATAAAAAAATCATTCTTTGTATCGCCTCACACTTTCACGCCGACCGCACCGCTGGTCTCGACTACCTGAAAAAGCTGGGCGTTAAAACCTATACCTCCCAACTTACGCAGGAACTCTGTAAACTCAACCAGGAACCACAAGCCCAATATGTTTTTGATAAAGACACCACCTTCCGTGTGAAGGGACTCGAGCTGCAAACCTATTATCCAGGCGAAGGACATACAAGAGATAACATCGTGGTATGGTTTCCCAAAGCGAAAGTACTGTATGGCGGATGCCTGGTAAAAAGTATGGATGCTACCAACATAGGATTTACGGGAGATGGTAACCTGCAGGCGTATCCTGCCACCCTTCGCAAACTTCGCGACAAGTTTCCTCATCCTGCTTACCTGATTCCCGGCCACGAAGGTTGGCAGGGAGGAATTAACCAGGTGCAGCACACTTTGGAGTTGTTGAAATAGAAACGCCTATATTTCCGTTGGAATGGATTCGTTACTATAACGGCAACGAGCAAACGAAATATGCCCGGCCCACAGGGATGAAGTCATCTCGTGAAAAAAGGAACAGGCATAAAGCAACGCTTCAATAAGCCCGTAAAACAATTTCACAATCAAGCAAATATGAAATCAGCCTTATTTAAAACTTTAACTGCTCACCTGGCCGCTTTAGTGATATTTGTTGCCCTGGCTTTTGCATTTTGCAGCCCCGTGCTGGAAGGAAAACAGCTCTTTCAGTCAGACATGATGCATTACAAAGGCATGCAAAAAGAGGCGTCGGATTACTATCAAGCTACCGGCGATTTGCCGTTATGGACCAACAGCATGTTTGGCGGTATGCCCACCTATGTTATTTATACCGGCCCTTCTACCAACAAGATAGCCTACCTCAACAAGGTATTTACCCTCGGCCTGCCTAACCCGGTAGATATGTTTTTTGTATTGATGATGGGTATGTATGTATTCCTTTGTGTGATAGATGTGAAATACTGGATAAGGATCGCAGGCGCCATCGCCTATGGCTTCGCCACCTTTACCGTGGTGAGTATGGACGCCGGCCACATTACCAAAGTAATGAGCATGGCGTACATGGCGCCTGTACTGGGCGGTATGATACTGGCTTACCGGGGAAAATATGTGGCGGGCGCAGTACTCACTGCCGTCACCGCCGCTGTACAGATCTATAATAATCACCCGCAGATTACCTATTATACCCTGATTATGGCCATATGCCTGGCCGTTGCGGCGGGGGTGCAAGCCTGGCGCCAGCAGCAGATAGCAGCCTACGTCAAAGCCAGCGCCGTATTGGTGATAGCCGGTATCCTGGCGGTATTGCCTGCCATGGACAACCTGCTGATCATGAACGAATATACCCATTATACTATTCGTGGTAGCCAGTCGGAGTTAACGCTGGGCCAGAAAGATAAGGACAACAAGAAATCCGGCGGACTGGACATCGACTATGCTTTCCAGTGGAGTTACGGCAAGGGTGAAACGTTTACCTTACTACTGCCTCACCTGGTAGGCGGTTCTACCGGTGAAAAGCTGTCTACTGCTTCCTACACCTATAAAGCACTAACCGATATAGGCGTGCCGGCAGTGAAGGCGGAGGAAGCGGTGAACAGCGCCAGCTGGCAGCTATATTGGGGTGCGCAGCCTTTTACTTCTGGTCCCGCTTATGTAGGCGCTATTATCTGTTTCCTGTTTGTGCTTTCGCTGTTCATCGTTAACAGCTGGCATAAATGGTGGCTGGTGGCCACTACTGTTATCGGCGTTGTGCTGAGCTGGGGGGCCAATTTCCCGGAACTGAACAACTTCCTGTTTTACCACTTGCCCCTGTACAGTAAGTTCCGCGCTCCTACCATGGCGCTGGCCATCCCACAGGTAAGCATGGTGATACTGGCTTGCATGGCGTTACAGGAGCTGGTATACGGTAATGCCACTAAAGCATTTTTGCAGCAACACCTGAAGATGGCGCTGTTTGTAACCGGGGGCCTGGTCATTATCCTGGCTATTGGCGGCAGTGTACTCTATCCTTTCAGCGGCCCCGGCGACGCTTCCTTCCTGACCAGGTACTCCCGCATGCTGGGTAGCGATTCCGCCGCCGCACAGCTCCTGGGAGCCCTGAAGCGCGACCGTAGCGCCATCCTGCGTACCGACGGTTTCCGGGCGCTGGCACTGATACTGGTAGCATTTGCCGCCCTGTGGTATTTCTTGAAAGGTAAACTGAAAGCCACTTATGCGGTCATCCTCGTAGCCGCGGTAACGTTGTTCGACCTGTTCCAGCTCGACAAAACCTATATGAATGAAGATAATTTTTCTGAGCCCACCCAACTGGCTAATTATATAGCTCCCTCAGCGGCAGACGAACAAATCCTGCAGGATAAAGACCCGTATTACCGGGTGCTCAACGCTACCGTGAATCCCTTCCTGGATGCCAACACCTCCTATTTTCATAAATCTATAGGCGGACAAAGTCCCGCCAAACTCTGGATCTATGAAGACCTGATTGAGCACCAGCTATCTAAAAATAATATGGCGGTGCTCAATATGCTCAATACCCGGTACTTTATTGTAGCCGATCCGCAATCAGGTCAGCCGGTAACACAGCGGAATCCGGGAGCACTGGGCAATGCCTGGTTTGTAAAAGCCATCCAATGGGCGCCCGATGCCAATAGTGAAATGAAAGCACTGGATCATTTCAACCCGAAAGATACCGCTGTCATCGACCAACGCTTCAAAGCCACTACCGGCGTTTTTACACCGGCAGCCGACAGCAGCGCGCATATTGTACTCACCAAATACAGCCTGAACCAACTGCAGTATACCGCACAAAATGCCGCCGAAGGCCTGGGCGTATTTTCCGACATCTACTATCCTGCCGGATGGAAGGCATATATCGATGGTAAGGAAACCTCTATCATCCGGGTAAACTATGCCCTGCGTGGCTTGAAGATACCTGCCGGCAAACATGATATCCGGTTTAAGTTTGAACCGGCGACTTTCTTCCTGGGAAGAAAAATATCGGGCATCTCTTCTATCCTGTTACTGACACTGGTTGCGGGAGGCATTGTATGGAGCCTGCGGCCTTCCCGCAGCCACAACGCATAGGCATCGTTTTTAAATTGATGGGGGACTTAGTTCCCCCATCAATATTGTTACTTTCGTCACAACTTCTTCTCATTCCGTCACATTTCCGCTTTATCTTCCCTTACCTGACGTTATTTTGGAACAGTTTCCATTGCTTCCTAAATAACGCCACATGAAAAAAATAGCTACCCTCCTCCTCGCCTCCTTCGGACTGTTACTTCTCAGCCGGTGCAGACCGGACGGAGGTGCTTTGAGGGGCTATTTCTGGACCAGTCGGCAAAATGGCGGTCCTTATTATCTCTATATCAATGATACCCTGAAAGGTACACTCCCCGCGTTCTCCCGGCCGCCCGAATGCGGGGAGGCCGGCCTGGAAAAGAAAACTCTTTTCATCCTGCTCCGTTCGGGCGTACACGTTATTACCGTAAAAGACCGGCAGGGTAACCTGCTGCTCTCCGAACGCTATAAGCTCTATAAAGGCAAAGGCAGTTTATCGTTGTCGGTGTCGATGGATACACCACAGGGCAGTAACCGGCATGTGATATACGGCGATTGCAGCGTAGAAGAAATCAGTTTTTAACCATCTCACCCTATTGTATATGTTCAAAAATTACTACCGGCATGGATGGAGGAATCTCCTGAAAAACAAATTATCTACCCTGGTCAATATTGGCGGGCTGAGTATCGGCCTGGCTACCGGGATTATCATCCTCTTATGGATCAATGATGAATACAGTTTTGATACCTTCCATAAAAACCGGGATCATATTTACCTGATGATGCAGCGCGTACAACGGGGCGATGGCATTTCTGTAGGCGACGTAACCCCGGGGCCACTGGCAGCCCGGCTGCAGGCGCAGCTCCCGGAAATAAAATATACCGCGCGCTGCGGCTTCGGTGGGCAGGAACTGATCGGTACCGGTACCAAAAGCATATACCAGGAAAGCATATACGTTGATGCCCATTACCTGGATATGTTTACCTTTCCCGCCGTAAGCGGTAACCCCGTGGCTGCCCTGCAGGAACCTGGTAATATTGTTCTTACAGAGAGCGCCGCCAGCAGGCTGTTTGGCCAGGAAAATCCCATGGGCAAAATAGTGCATCACAACGGGCAGCACGATCTGAAGGTGGCTGCCGTCATCCGCGATGTGCCCCCCAACAGCACCGTGCATTTTGATATATTACTCCCCTTCCGCCTTTTTAGTTTGTCGAATGCCGACTGGATTGACCGGTGGGACAATAACCGCCTGCAAACCTGGGTAATGCTGCAACCTGGAAGCAGCCTGGCCGTATTTAATCAAAAGGCAAAGCCCGTGATACAGCAGTCCTCTGATGAGAAAACCGCCGAACTGTTTGGTTTCCCGTTGACCGACCGGTACCTGCACAGCGGGTTCAAAAACGGGAAGCCCAGTGGCGGCCGCATTGAGCTGATCTGGCTCCTCGGCCTCATCGGCTTCTTTATTTTACTGATTGCTTGCATCAACTTCATGAACCTCTCAACCGCCCGCTCTGAGCAGCGGGCCCGGGAAGTAGGCGTACGTAAAGCCCTGGGCGCCGGCAAACGCAGCCTGGTATTACAGTTCCTGGTAGAAGCGCTGATCATTACCTTCCTGGCCCTGGTGGTGGCGATACTCCTGGCCAAACTGGCCCTCCCGGGATTAAATCGTATATCCGGCAGAAGCATCGCCTTTAATTTTCTCCAGTGGAAAATATGGGCAGGGCTGGTATCACTCTTACTGTTGACCGGCTTAATAGCGGGCAGTTACCCTGCCTTTTTCCTGAGTAGTTTTCAGCCGGTAAAAGTGCTGAAAGGCAATGTTACCCAACAAAAAGGCAGTGGCCTTTTTCGCAAAGGCCTGGTCACCTTTCAGTTTATCATCTCCACCTTTCTTATTATTACTACCATCGTTATCTACAAACAATTACAGTATGGGCAGAACAGGCCGGTAGGCTACAACCAGGACAACCTGCTGGAAATACCCGTCCGGGGCGACATGGGCAGCAAGCAAGCACTACTGAAAACCGACCTGCTTACCATCCCGGAAATAGCAAGCGTATCAGCGGGTACCGACGACCTGCTGGGATTTGGCGGCGGCACTAATGGTATACAATGGCCGGGGAAAACGCCGGACCAGGATTTCGAGTTTACCATTACCTGGGTACAATATGACTGGGTAAAAACCGCCGGGCTCCAGCTGGCAGCCGGCCGCGACTTCAGCGCTGACTATGGCGCCGACTCACTGGGATGTATGGTAAATGAAGCCGCTGTAAAGAAGATGGGACTTAAACCACCGGTGGTAGGTACCCTCCTGGGCAGTAACCCGATTATTGGTGTGGTAAAGGATTTTGTGGCCAACGATCCTTTCCGCTCCCCCCCTCCCATGGTGATTTACCTGGGCAAAGGCGGCATGGGACATACCTTTGTGCGCCTGCACAAAACCACCGATCCACAACAGGCGCTTGCTAAAATTGAGGCGGCAGTGAAGAAAAATAGTCCCGGCTTCCCATTCGAATTTCATTTTACCAAAGAAGCTTACCAGCAGAAATTCAATGGCCTGCGTTCTTCCGGGTTTATGTTCAACTGGACGGGTAGCCTCGCTATCCTGATTTCCTGCCTGGGATTATTTGGGTTATCGGCCTTCCTGGCAGAAAGGCGTACCAAGGAAATAGGCATCCGCAAGGTAATGGGTGCCAGTGCTGGCACAATCTGGTTTATGCTGGCGAAAGAATTTCTGAAACCTGTGGGTATTGCCTTCCTGGTGACCGTACCGCTGGCCATTTTGGCGATGCACGCAGCACTTCGTTCCATCGACTACCGGGTGGAGTTGCAATGGTGGATGTTTGGGGGCGCCGGGCTACTGATGCTGGTCATTGCCATAGGCACTATCAGCTACCAGGGGATCCGGGCAGCCAGGGCCAATCCAGTAAAGGCTTTGCAGGCAGAGTAAAGTACTCAGGAAACAGGGACCAATTCGGACGCCTCCAGCAGGGATTGCGTTTGCTGGAATACCTCCCTCATTTTCTGCCGGAACCTTGCCGTAGCAGATACTTCTTCCGGGATAGCCACCTCCGTTAATTCGCTTTGGAAAAGCACCTGGAGATTGGCTTTGAGGTCGAGGAGATTGGCCTGCCGGACGATTCCCGCCGCGAAACCAGCTTCCTGGATGGCTTGCCGCTGCCCATTGTTGAGGGAGGCCGCGTACCAGATCAGGGGTACCTGTTTCAGTCGCTTTATTTTCCGGAGTTCCCGTAAAAAGGCTACACCTTCATCCGATGGCTGTAAACTGTCCAGGAAAATGTAGTTCGGGGTAAAATCATGCTTTTTGAGGTAATCCAATGCCTTGCTGGTATTGTCCTGGGCAATGCATGCCTTGCTGATCATCAGGAGATCGAGTGCAAGGTAAAACTGGTTACGCCGGTCGCGGTCCGGATCAATTAATAAACAACTGATTTTCTCTCTCATCACAGGGTAGTTTAATGGCAGGAAAATATAAGTTACTATCCGTGTTATATAACCTATAAAAACACACGATTTCCTTTTTTTGTTGTAACAATTGCAATATTACGCCGGGAAATGCTCCCGGAAAAATCCCGGGGAGTGTTTCCTGCTCAAAACGTTCACAATTAACAATATCGCAACACTCTTACGCCGGTAAGATCACCCGGAAACAAGCCCCCTGGTCAGGCACGCCGGTAGCATAAATAAAACCTTTATGATTAATAGCAATTTTACTGCACAGGGCCAGGCCGATACCGGTTCCTTCAAAGGCGGCCCGGTCGTTCAGGCGCTGGAATATCTGGAATATTTTATCGGAATAAATCTGGTCAAAACCAATACCATTATCCTTTACAACAATGGCTTTATATTCCCTCCCGGCATCCAGCTCAGGCATAGAGGCAATATCGGCCATGCCTAAACGCTCTGCATAGATTTCAATTACCGGTTTCCGTTTCGGCGATGAAAATTTGATCGCATTCCCCAGGAGGTTATGAAACAACTGGTTCATTTGCAGGGGGCTGGCCATTAAACTGGGCAGGTCGCCGATACTGATCTGTACATCCCGCTGACTGATCAGTACTTCAAAATCGTTGAGTACCTTTACCAGTATATCGTTGAGGTCCGTTTCCACGAAAGGATCTTTCACGTGGATGAGCCTTGAATAGTCTAGCAATTCGCTGATCAGCTGCGACATCCTTTTGGCGCTGAGCATCACCTTATCTATATAAATGCGGGAGGTTTCCGATAAAACATCTTTACTGTTATTGTGCAGCATGCCGGCAAAAGTCTGGATCTTACGCAGGGGCTCCTGTAGGTCGTGGCTGGTAATGTAGGCAAACTGCTCCAGCTCCTGGTTGGATTTCCGGAGATAGAAATTGGCTTCCACCAGTTCATTGGTACGTTGTTCTACCATGGCCTCCAGCTCGAAAGCCAGTTGCATATATTTGGATTCACTTTCTTTCAGGGCGGAAAACAGTTCCCGTTGACGGGTAACATCCCGGGCTATTTTGGAGGCGCCTATAATATTTCCCTCTAAATCTTTTACCGGGGAAATAGTCAAGGAAATATCGAGCAAAGTGCCGTTCTTCGTCATGCGCTTGGTTTCAAAATGGTCGATACGTTGACCGGCCCTTAGTTGCTGCAGGATGGCCGGTTCTTCCATCAGCTTATCGGGCGGGATGATCCGGGTAATAGAGGTACCAATCATTTCTTCCGCAGTGTATCCGAACAATCGCTCTGCTGCAGGATTCCAGCTGGTAACGATCCCGTCCAGTGTTTTCCCGATAATGGCATCATCGGAATACTCCACGATGGCAGCCATGCGGGAAATATATTCTTCATTGGCCCGTTGGTCGGTAATATCCACCAGCATATTTACAGCGCCCACGAGTTCACCGTTGGCATCAAACAACGGATCCGGGTATGGTTGCACAATACGGCGGCGGCCATCGGGACGTTCCACTATAATCTGCTGGCCTCTTACTGGCCGTCCGCTTTTAATAGTCTGGGCCACGGGAATAGCGTCGAAGGGGATTGGCGTAACACCATCCAGCTGATAAATTTTCCAGGCGCCGCACCATTTATCGATACCTGTTTGAGGTGTTCTACCCCAAAGTTGCACGGCTGCCTCATTGAAAAACAATAGCCGGCCTTCTTTATCGCAGGTATAAATAGCTGCCGGCAGGTATTCCAGCAGCTGCCGGTAACTTTGATCATCCACTTCCTGCTTCGGCTTCCTGGTAGCGGAAATCTTATTTTGCATGAAATCGGGATATAACTTATAGACAACGGCGGCTTCTCCATTGGTCACTTTATCTGCGGGCAAGTGTTCCTTCCCAACGGGAAGGGTGATACGAAAAACGCTGCCTTCTCCCACGGTACTATTTATTTCAAATGCGCCGCCATCCCGCTTCACCAGTTCATCCACCAGGGCAAGGCCTGTTTTGGGTGCATCTCCGCGAAGGAAACGTTCCCCGATAGCAGTTTGCATGGCGTGGCTGATACCAATACCAGAATCAGACACTGTTAGTTGCAGGGTACTACCGTCCTGGGAAAGCCTTACGGCTACGCCGCCCTGCAACGTATGCCGGAGCGCGTTAGTAAGCAGGATAAACAGCACTTTCTCCCACATATCCCGGTCAATATATATTTCCGGGGTAACATGATCAAAATTAATGACCAGGGTTAGGCCGGTTTGCACAATGATATCATCGAAATGGTGTAGCAGGCCACGGGTAAAGCCGCTGACGTCCGTTTTGGTGTAAGTGAGTGGCGGGTGACTGTTGTGTGCAACAGCGCCGATGGCCATTACGCCCGCGATATGGCCGGCTTCATCCGGGATAGGGCTGCCACTGAAATGGTAGTATATCCCTTCCTGTTGTACTATTTGCAGCAGTGGTGTACCCGCAGTAACAGCTTCATCATTCATCAGGCTGCTGAACCGTGGCTGCAGCTGCTCCCATAATTGGCCCCAGGTTGTTGCTGCCGGCTGCCCCATTGCAGCCGGATGTTTGCCACCCAGCAAGGCTTTACAGGCATCGTTATAAAGCTGGATACCTTCCTGTCCCCACCATAAAAACATGGGTTGGGGGGAAGTAAGCAAAATACGTATACAGGTCTTTAAACAAGACGGCCATTGGTTAACCGGCCCCAGGGCGGATGTATCCCAGTTGAAAGAACGGATCAGTTCACCTGTTTCACCTCCGCCAGAGAGAAATCCATACGCTGCTGTTTCATCTCTTAAAGTTGCCGTAAGAGGGGCGTTCATCATCGCACAAAGAATATAAATAGTAAATACGTTGGTGGATTTCCTGTGACCGCCTGCCATTAAAATTCCACAATCCAACACAAAAATTGTGTAAAAAAATGCACAGAAAATGAAGCACAGTACTCTTTTTTCTCTTGATAAATGGTAGAAATTCTATTGTTGCTCCCGGCCTGTTTTACACTGATGGCGGCTGTCCGGGCCCGGCGCTACAAGGGCCTTTTTACCCGGGAAGCAGCGTTTGCACTGCTTCCCTTCTTATAAGGATAACAATAATCGTGTCGAAACATGCAATGAAGAATATACGGACTGGCAGCATCATCCATATCGCGCACTGATTGGGGGTTACTATTAAGTGAACTGGTTTTATTTATCTGCGAACTTTATCTGTTCATATGCCGGCGCCGCTTCAATATAGCCTAACGGGCTAAACTGTTTACCATCCTGCGCGTGATAGGCTACAAAGAAAGCCTCTATTTCCCGGATGGTTTGCGTAGAAACAACATCCACTCCTTTAAATGCTTTGGAAACCACGGGCACCGCAATGTAGCGGTCGTTACGCACAGCAGTGCCATCCCTTTCCCTTTGCTCTGCTTTAATAGCACCCAGCAAGCGGCATTTAATCAGGCAGCCAGGAAAACTTTTAAATTCAGAAATCACCAGCACATCCAGCGGATCTCCATCTTCCCCCCTGCTACCGTAGATAAAACCTACATCATAGGGAAATACCATTCCAGCAGGTAATATTTTGCTAAGTACAAAGAAACGCGTAACCGGGTCAAAATCATATTTTTCACTACTCCCTTTCGGGGTTTCAATGACAACAGGTAACTCTTTAATAATCATACGCACCTTTTGATATTCTTAAATAGGATAAAGAGGACTCGACTGCGAAGAAACAAAAAAACCTTCAACCATATTGCATATAATATATAGAGGGCATAATGATTGTACCGGTAAAATAAACTTTATAGCTATGAGTACTTTTAATGTTGAAATCGACAACCACGAAATATCCGTGCGGCAGGAAAATGAAAATGGGTTTATTGTCCGGATACCAGAGAAAACCATTCACCTGCAAAGACGCCAGGACAACGAAGGAGCCAATCACTGGTTTGAAGACGGCAAGGATAACGAAACCGTGTTAACGGCCAATATAGGCGCCGCCATCGAAAACTGGCTGGCCCAGCACCGGTCGGAATAACGTAAAAATGATTTTACTGCGAAAGGCAACATGCTTATCTTGCACCGTCTTTATAGAAAAAAGAACCTCATGAAAAAGCTAGTCATCGCAGTAATTGTTTGTAGCCTGGGACATAGTGCACATGCACAGTTCCTGGATCGTCTGAAAAACAAAGTGCAACAGAAAGTCAATGACAAAATAGATCAGACCATTGACAAAGCCACCGAAGGCAAAAAAAAGGACAGCGCTCCGGCCGATAAACCCGCTGCCACTACTACCACGTCTGCTGGTACCAGCAACAGTGCCGATGTATCTAACGGGGAAGCCAGTACGAATGGCGCATCCGGAATTACCGCGTACTCGCGTTTTGATTTTGTTCCGGGAGAGAAGATCCTCGTAGAGGAAAACTTTGCCCAGGATCCCATCGGCGAATTTCCCGGCCAATGGAATACCCATTCCGGCGCAGAGATCGTGACGGTAAGCAATCGCCCGGGAAAATGGCTGAGCATTTCCCAGGATGGCATATTCTTCCCCGAGTACGTTACCGGCAACCTCCCGGATAACTTCACCTTACAGGCGGACGTAATGGCCAGCAACGGCATTGCCGGCATCGGCGCATTTACCATCTCCCTGCTGAAAGCCGCTACGGCAGAAGAAAAATTCCAGAACGGCAACTACCGCCCGCTGAGCGATGTACCCTCTTTCAAGGTATCGTTATACCCTAAATATTCTGGCGATGGGCAGCTGCAATACTCCTCTAATTTAATTGGTAATAACACCCTGACTACCATGCCGGTATTCAATGTGCCTAAGAAAAATGCGGTAAGGGTATCCATCTGGCGTCAGAAACAACGGGTACGGGTATATCTCGACAGTACCAAAATCCTGGATTTACCCCGCGCATTAGATGCCGGTGCGGTGCTCAATGCCCTCACCTTCGCAGCATACGCCCCCGATTACGACAAGCAGGGTGGCACCTTTTACCTGGGCAATATCCGCCTGGCGGTAGGCGCCCCCGATACCCGCAATAAACTGATGACGGAAGGGAAATTCACCACCCATGGTATCTTATTCGCGTCCAACAGCGATGCAATCCAGCCGGAGTCGTATGGCGCGCTGAAAGACATTGCCGCCGTACTGGCTGAAAACCCCGCTGTACGGGTAAATATTGTAGGTCATACTGATGCTGATGGCAGCGACCAGGCCAACCTGGATCTGTCTAAACGCCGCGCTGCGGCTGTAAAAACGGCCCTGGTAAGCAACTTTAGCATCGATGCCGCCCGGATGGAAACAAATGGTAAAGGCGAATCTCAACCGGTCGACAGCAACAGCACCGAAGTAGGAAAAGCCAATAATAGGCGAGTAGAGTTTATAAAGATCTGAAAATAAATAACCCGTCCTTGCCGGCTACGATCACATCTTTTTTGCCGGAGCCGGCAAGGTCGTATATATCAAAATACAGCCCCGCCCCTTTCTCTCCGTAAGTAACCACCTGCTTGGTAAAAGAACTGCCGTTCCATTTAAAATAATAGATACCGCAAGGATCAGCTGATCCGGGATCATGATCATTATGCGCCCGGTAGCGCTTACCCGTTACCAGTTCCGGCGCACCGTCGCCATCTATGTCTACCCAGTCCATGGTATGGTACTGGGAGTTGTACGGATCAATGGCATGCTTGATCCAGCTGCGTTTACCGGCTTTGGTATCTTTCTGCTGCTCATACCAATCCAGGCCATATCCATGTCCTTGTCCTGCTACCAGGTCGGCCAGGCCATCGCCGTTTACATCTGCTACAATAACGGGCACGCTGGCTGTGCCCAGGTTAAATTCCGGATGGAATGTCCAGCGACCGGTAAAGGGTGCTGCCGGCGCCTCCAGCCAGCCACCGGGTACCACCAGGTCTTTTCTTCCATCGCCATTGATATCGCCACAACCCAATCCATGGCCGGAAGGCTGATCCAGTATTTTATGCGCAGAAAATTGATCACTGCCCTTTATATGCCGGTAAATAATCAGCGGCTCATTCGGTGTATTAGGTATTATTTCCGGTATCCCATCGCCATCAATATCCCAGGCACGGGTGGTTTCGATATTGCCCGGCTGGGCAATGATATGTTCTTTCCATTCCTGCTCATTGCCCGGATTCTCCTTCCACACCAACGTTTTCCCAAACCATCCACCGGTAATATAATCCATACGGCCATCGCCGTTTACATCAAACGGGATGGTGGAAAAATCATCCCAGTATTCGCCATACTGTTTTACCGGCCCGATGTAGTGCCGCTTAAAATATGCCGGTCCCTCGTACCAGTAGGCGCCTGATACCAGGTCGGGAATATGGTCGTTGTTGACGTCAAATACGGCCACCGATTCATAGCTTTCTGCTGATACTACCTGTTTGGTAAACTTTACAGGCCCCGATTGCGCTGACGCAGCCGTATCAATAAGCAACAGGAATGAAATAAGGTAATTTTTCATATACAGTAATTAAAACGTGGTATTCATCCTTCCAACAATATAATCGATGCACTGCAGAAAACTATCCTGTAGCGTCCTGTAAAGAAGGAGACGGTTTTAATCCATGCACATTAAATCTGGTGGTCTTTCGGCAATACCATCAATCTAGGAATTCTTACATGTGCCGGCTGCGCCATGATAAACCTTACCGTAGCCACAATATCCGCCGGGAGCAAAGGTTCGCGGATACCCATACTTTTGCTGGGATGTACTTCCCAGTCCTTATGCAATTCCGTCATTACCAGTCCGGGCTCGATACAGGTGACCTGTATATCGCTCCCGGCCAACTCCATGCGCAATGCTTCCGACAGGGCTTCCATAGCATATTTGGTAGCGGCATAAGCGCCGGCTGTTGGTCTTACTTTTGTACCGAGTATACTCGAAAGGTTGATCACATGTCCGTATCCCTGCTTCCGGAAACGCTTCAGGAATTTATAGGTTAACCGGAAAGTAGCGGTGATATTCAGTTCAATCATATCCGTTACTTTATCGATATCTATTTCCTCGATGGTGCCGTTGGCAATGGAGCCTGCGCAGTTAAACAGGTAATCGCACCGGCCATATTTTTCAAAGACCTGCGCTTCCAGCTGGTCCAGGAAAGCGGGATCGCTCAGGTTGCCGGCGAGTAACAGCGTGTCGCCGGCAGGCAATTCACGCAGCCTTTCTTCCCGGCGGGCGGTGACTACTACCGTATAGCCGTCTGCTATCAATGCGCTGGCAATGGCGTAGCCAATACCGCTGCTGGCGCCTGTTACCAGGCATACTTTTTTGGGTGGTTCCATATTTCCAAGATAGTGATTTTGTGTTTATGGCATATCCCAGATACCGCCTGCACGTTCCAGCTTATCCCGGGCAGCGATGCTGCTCAACCAGCAGTCGATCGCCAGCAACAACAGGACCAATATAAGGATGGCAAAGCGCTAGTTGGCTACGGCTGGCTCGTTCATGTCGATGTCGCCTTTGCTGAGTTGTATCGTAAAAGTAGTGCCACTCTCGGGATCACTTTCCACATCAATAATTCCCCGGTTATGTTCTACAAACTCGCGGCACAGCATCAGGCCAAGACCGGTGCCTCTTTCGCCCCCGGTACCATAGGTGGGAAATGGCTGGGAAGTAAAGAGCGCCTTCAGTTGCTGGACATTCATCCCTACCCCGTGATCAGTAACGGCAATGGTTACACGTTCCTGCCCCTGGGTAGCTGTTATGGCTACCTTTCCGCCTGGATAGCTGAATTTAAGGGCGTTGCTGAACAGGTTTCGCAGGATCACCGATACCTGGTCCCGATCGGCATACAGCGTGGTATTGACCGGCACCTGTACTTCTACCGTGATCTGCTTTTGCTGAATAATTAGTTCAAAAAAATTGAGTACTTCGGTCAGCACAGGCACCAGCAGGAAATCCTGCGGGCGGGTCTGGATACCCTTCATACTCCGGGTGCTCCAACGCAGCACATTATCGAGCGTGCCGCCCAGCTGTGCTACTTTTTCGTGCAGTACGGCGGCGGCTTCGCCCATGTCTTCCCGGGAGTATTGTCCTTTCAGGTACATATCCAGTAAGCTCTCCAGCGTAGCCAGCGGGCTACGGATATCATGCGCTACAATGGAAAAGAGCTTTTCCTTGTCTTTATTCATGGATTGCAGCACCTGGCGCTGCTTTTCAATTTCCAGCTGGTAGTCCGTTTGGATATGTTTAAAAAAATAAAGGGCTGAGATCAGGAATGTAAGGGATACAGCTACATTGGCCCTTACTCTTTCCGGCGGCACCGGTGGGGCCAGGTACCAGGATTGTGGTATGAAGATAATCAGCAGAAATGCGGTGGTCACTACTACACTCAGGATCCCAATTATCCATTTATTATCATATACCAGGATGCTCACGACGAGGATATTCAGCAGAAAATATTCCGCCCCATTGTGAAAATACAAGCCTGAAAATGTATATATGAAGACGCTAACAACGAGCAATACCAGCCGGGCGCCCAGGTACATCCGGTATTTATGCATGAACAACACCCCTATCGCGGTGCTGGTATTAAAGAAATTTAGCATAGCCAGAAGATAGCGTCCCTGGCAGGCATTGAGTATACAGAAAAATAGCGTGAAAGGGATGGTGGGTAGTGCCAGGAGATTCATCAACATCGTGCGCCTCGCCTCAATAAAGGGCAATGCAGGATGCACCCCTAACTTGACAACCTGATCCCAGCAATTTTCCAGGCCCTGATAAACGAAACGCTTTACTCCATGCAACATAGGTCTGGCAAAGATACTTTGAAAACCGCGCACTTTTTCCGGGTCTTTTTCCCGTTGCGGATTTTTTTCACGAGATTGCAGTTACTTATTTCCTCTCTCCCACACACTTTTTTTCCCTTTTCATCATGACAAAAGACAATTTTTTTGTGCTCACGGGCGGTCCCGGTATGGGAAAAACGTCTGTGATAGCAGCTTTACAAGAGCAAGGCTACCTAACCGTTTCAGAAAGCGGCCGGGAAATTATCCGGCAACAGGTAGCTACCGGGGGCACGGCGCTCCCCTGGCAGGACCAGCAGGCCTTTGCCCGGCTGATGTTTGACCAGGCCATCGAGGACTTTGAGCAATTGTCGGCGCAGACTACACCCGTATTTTTTGACCGGGGTATTGCCGATACCATCGGCTACCTGGAGCTGTGCGGACTACCCGTACCGGATTTCATGCGCCAGGCCGCGCGCCGGTATCGATGCAACAATCGTATATTCATCACACCGCCCTGGAAGCAAATTTATACCGGCGATACAGAACGGAAGCAATCGTTCGAAGAAGCCACAGCCACTTATGAGGTGATGGTAAAGGTATACCAGCAACTGGATTACACGCTGGTGCACCTGCCTTTAGATACGGTAGCAGCACGGGTAGCCTTTCTCCTGTTGGAGGCAACCCCTAAAGATTAACGGAAGCGAAGCGCCCCATCCTCGATCCAGCGGCCATTGGGACCGGCCTTCACCGGCACAAAAGCGCATTGCCAGTTTTGTTCGGCATAACTACGGGGCACCCGGATCAAGATCTTATTCCAGCCCTTTTGCAACGCTATGGCGGTTGGTGGCCTCGACCAGAAGAACTCTTCATCCGTAAAGGGAATTTCATTTCCCGGTCTTTCCCAGGTATGGGTCAGGTAACGATTGGCGCCTGGCTGCTGCCATTGCGGTGCCGGCAGCGGTTTTCCGTTTACCCATACATTTCCCCCGTTGGCATCCCATTGACCGGCAGCGGGGATACCAGCACTGAGGCGGGTGGAGCGGGCTGCCGTTTCAAAACCAACCCAGGCATGGATTTGCCGGGCAGTTTCACTGTATATTTCAGTCGACAGATACACAGTTTCCAACGTGCTATCCGGCAGATGATAATATTTAATTACTTCTGGCAACATTTGCATGCCGCCGGTAAGTGGGTAGATAGCGCCCATGCTACCCGTTTCAGGGGCAAAGCTGGCATCCGCCGGCTGCCCCGCCGTGGTAAAAGGCCCCGACAAGGACAACGTTACTTCGCTAAAGGCGGCAAAAGGGAAAGGCGCGTTAGCGAAATAGTGATCACGGTGGAAAGCCAGCCGCTCTTCGAATTCATGAAAATGTTGCCAGGCGAGGGTATTTTTACCCGGCATTACCTGCATGTAGCTACTGTTGTAAGTGGGTCGGCCACACCATACGGCCTCACTATACGTGAGCGCCCCCGGCCATACCGGGTTATGCAACGGAATTTTTTCTTTATCGACCACCCTGGTATCCGGCCAGCAGCAAAGGATACCGCCTAAAGCCAGGCTATCGCCCTGGGAACGGTTACATACCTGCTGAAAGAAATAACGTTGTATTAAGTTGAGCGCATTGCCTGAATTAAGATAACCCGCATAGGAGTCTACGTAAGGATGGTTGGCGGAGGCGTGCAGTTCCGATGGATCCATGTCATACCACAACTGTTCGATACTACCCGGAGGTCCCTGCAGTCCGGGATTCCAGACCATTACCCGCCGGCCATGGGATTTTACCCGGTCGGCCATCCGCTGCATAAACACTTTTGGATCCGGAATATGTACCTCATCGGAACCCAGGTGGATAATAGGGCAATCGCCCGCCGGGATTTCTGCACAAAACTCATCGATCAATTTTTCCAGTACGGCCATCCCCTGCGGCGTTCCCATTTTAAAGCCGAAAGTGGGCTCAAAGTAAGCGCTATGGCCGGGCATATCCAACTCGGGGATAATGGTAATGCAACGTTCACGTGCATAAGCCACCAGGTCACGTATTTCGTCAAAGCTGTAGCCCTTTTCCGGATCCCGGCCAGGTTTCCTGTTTTTGGGATCATTCAGTTGGGGGAATACCTTGCTTTCCGGGCGCCAGGCAGGATTATCCGTCAGATGCCAGTGGAAAGTGTTGAACTTATAGGCGGCCAGCAGGTCGAGCGTTCTTTTAAGCGTAGCTATTTCCCGGAAATTGCGACCCGTATCGTGCATAAATCCGCGCAGGGAAAATGCCGGTGCATCAGTAATACGGCAGCCCGGTACACTGATCTGTTTGCCCACCTGCGGCAAAAGCTGTTTCAATGTTTGTATTGCGTAAAATGCGCCTGCGGCGTCTTTTCCGGTAATGCGCACACCCGATGCGCCCACTTCCAGTTGATATCCCTCTGCCTTCAGCGGTAACGTAGTATCTATTTTCAGGCAAACCGCCAGGCGTGGCACTTTTGCGCCGGCAGGAATACTGCGGGCGGTAGTTTTAATGCCTGCAGCCGTCATCACCGCCTGCACGGCGGTTAAGGCATTTTTGATTTTCGCCTTGTCGGCTTCCTCATATAGTAATAATTGCGGTGTATTGGGATGCCAGTGATCCCCGCTCCAGGTTATCTGCTGTGGAAACGGGATCAGCGCTACCGGCGCCGCCTGTAGTTCTTCGAGGGTGTGGGGCGGTGTCCAGGTGGCGGCGGGTTGTTGGGCACGGGCTGTCAGTGCCAGCCCGAGGAATAGTATTGATAAACGCAAGGTTTTCATTGTGGTCACTGTTTAGTATTTCATTAGCGTGGATTGTTAAAATACTCAATCTGGTTTATTAATACCAGAAAAACTATCTTTATCCGCATCATGGTATTCTCCGAACAGATAATACCCGCAGCAAACAGTGAAAAAAACAATGAAAAAACACCCGATGACACGTACTTCTTTTATCAGGAAAGTAACGACCAGTCTATTTTTCGGACTATTGAGCCTGACAGTCGCCGCACAACAAAAGCCCAATATCATTATCATCTACGCCGATGACCTGGGCTACGGAGACGTTAGCTGCTACGGCATGAAAAAAATCAAAACACCCAACATCGACCGCCTCGCCAAACAGGGCGTCCGCTTCACCAATGCATATGCCACCTCGGCTACCTGCACACCTTCGCGCTTTGGACTGCTGACCGGCAAATACCCCTGGCGCCAGCGTAATACTGGTATTGCCCCCGGAGATGCATCCCTGATTATTCCTACTGATCACCGTACCCTGCCCGGGATGCTGAAAGACGCGGGGTACCATACTGCCGTTATCGGCAAATGGCACCTTGGACTGGGCACCAAAGCAGGCATTGACTGGAACACCCATATATCGCCGGGACCACTGGAAGTGGGTTTTACCTACGCTTTCATTATGCCTGCCACGCTGGACCGGGTGCCCTGCGTATTTGTAGAGAACCACGACGTAGTAAATCTCGATCCGAAAGATCCCATCACGGTAAACTACCAGCATAAAATAGGGAATGATCCTACCGGCCTGGAAAACCCGGAAAAACTGCGCATGCACCCCGATCCACACCAGGGACATAACCAAACCATCGTAGATAGTATCAGCCGCATTGGCTGGATGAGCGGTGGCAACAGCGCCCGCTGGAAAGATGCGGACATTGCCGGTACCATTACTGAAAAGGCCATTCACTTTATTGCCGACAATAAACAACAGCCCTTCTTCCTATATTTCGCCAGCGGCGATATTCATGTACCCCGCTATCCACATAGTCAGTTCAGAGGAAAAAGCGGTATGGGCCTGCGCGGCGATGCCATCCTGCAACTCGACTGGACCGTAGGGCAAATTGTGAAAGCGGTAGACAGCCTGGGACTCACCAACAATACCATGATCATTTTTTCCAGCGACAATGGCCCCGTGCTGAACGATGGTTACCTCGATCAGGCAGCAGCACTGGTAGGCAATCATCATCCCGGTGGACCTTTGCGCGGCGGTAAATACAGCGCCTTTGAAGCCGGCGCCCGCGTACCTTTCATCGTAAAATGGCCCGCAGGCATGAAAGCCGGCGGTAACTCCGCGGCATTGATCGGCCAGATCGACCTGTTTGCATCGCTGGCGCATTTAACCGGGCAAACCCTTACCAATGCAGAAGAAGCACCCGATAGTTTCGATATGCTGGCACAACTGCTGGGTAAGTCGCATAATGGCCGCCCATCGCTGGTGACACATGCCGGCACGCTGTCGCTCATTGAAGGCGATTGGAAATACATCACCCCTTCCAAAGGTGCGAAAATCGACAAGGCGGTGAATATAGAACTGGGTAACGACCAGTCGCCTCAACTGTACCGGTTGAGCAAAGATGCCCATGAACAACAGAATGTAGCCGCACAGCACCCCGATAAGGTGACCGAAATGGCCGCCAAACTGGAAGCCATTAAAAGCAAGGCAGCAAGCCGCTGATCATACGTCAACATAGAAGAGGGGGCCCGCCATGGTGGCGGGCCCCCTCTTCTATGTTGACAACTAATGATGCGCATCGCGATAATGCTCCAGCAACACATCCCCACCAAAATCGCGCTTCAGATCCCGTACCACCGTGTGCACGTGGTTGGCATTATTCTGTGTATTATCGTATTCAATAATCAAGGTGGGTCCCTGAATCCGGTAGTAATAAGGCTTTCCGGGAATGCGTTCCGTACTCCCCGCCCAGGCAAAGCTGAGTTGGTCCAGTCCAGCCTGTTGAATTTCTTTCAGCATGTCGTCGGCAAACAATTTCGTATAGCGGTGTACGTATACACTGATCAGCGCCAGCAATAACTGCTGATTGGCAGCACTCATATCGCTGTAGTGAATACCGGCAGGATGCGCTATCATGGCTTGCCTGCTGGCGCCGGTAATAATTTCAGCAGGCGCTGCAGTGGCTATCAACGCTTTCTCTCTTTCCGCGGTGGTCAATGCCTGGATTAAAGTAAACCCACGCACCGTTTCTTCCCGTAGTATTTCCTGTCCTTTGTCGGCGCCGTCCGGCACAACGGCGGGATTGGAGCCAAGGAATGCCGGTGTTGCCGCCACCAGTTCGTTTTTATCTGCCGAAAAATTAAATGCCACATGATGCCCTTCAAATCGCCAACCCCAGGTAGTATTAGCGCCGGGAATACCGAAAATGGTAACATAATATTTTCCCGGATCACGGTAGGTATCGTTGGCGGCTCTGTGTTCCAGTTCCTTTAATATCAATTCCAGTTGCATGATATCGTTTACCTTCTTTACCGTTGCCGCACTCAGCGCCGTGCCCAGCAATGCCATCAACGCTTCCCGCTGTGCGGTATTCAGGGCTTTTACCGCAATACCTTTCCGGTCATCGCGGGGAATGTAGGAGAAATGATACCGCTCACTGGTATCAAAGGGGAACAGCGCCTGGGATTGTTGTTCCGGGCTTAACAGGCGGATAAAATGCGTGGCTCTTTCTGCCATATTTTGTGCAGGTACAACAGCTGGTAAAAGAATGGCCATGACCAACAACAGGAAACACCGGTGCATAAGTGCAGGTTTATAACGTGGAAGAATAATTGCCATAAATATAATCGGAAAAAGCAGATCCCGCAAGGGCATAAAAAGATAAAAAAAATGATTACTTTAGGGATACACATCCCTTATAACCATCTATATGCCCCGAAACAACAGCCAGGTTACCGCCAAGGCAACGATTGCCATATCTGACTTTACCAACGACGCCAGGGTAACAAAAGCACTGGATACGCTGAAACATACCTTCAATCCTGACAAGGGCGGTCGTCCATTTATTGTATCCGATGTGCTCGACGACGCGGGACATCAATATGTCAACCTCGTACAGAAGGGCGGTGGCGTACTAGGCATTGCACTGATAGGCTACACCTATGTGCTGGAACAAATGAATATCCGTTTCCTGCGCCTGGCCGGCACCAGCGCCGGCGCCATCAATACCGCGCTCGTTACCGTGATTGACAACAAACAGGATCCAAAGTCTGAAAAAGTGCTGGATGCCGTTTGTAAGCTGAACTTCTTTTCCTTCGTAGATGGCCACCCGGCCACACGATGGCTGATCAAAAAATTTATTACGAAAGATGATTTTGCGGGCAAAGCCAAAAGGTCGCTACTATGGCTGCTCGGTACCCTCGCCCTGCTCATCACCGCAGATGTGGTATTGGTGGGGCTCAGCAGCCACTACACCGGCGTGGCCGTATGGGCAGGACTTAGCTTCCTGCTCACCGGTTGCTGTACCCTGCTCATCGCTTTAGGCGTTTCCTATGTAGCTAATTTATTAAAGCGGTTAAAGAATTCCGGCTTTGGTATAAACCCCGGAGATACCTTCTATGACTGGATCAAGCAACGGCTGCACGAAAATGGCGTAGATACCGTGCAACAGCTAAAAGATAAGGCAGGCGCCTGCCCTAAATTAACGTTGCGGGTAGAAAATGATGCCCAATACAAGGCCCTGTTCGGTGACGTGACGTTCATTACCTCCGAGCTGGTGACACAAAATAAAATACAGTTCCCGGCCATGTGTAACTTGTTCCGCACCGATATCAATACCATGCAGCCGGCAGGCTTTATACGGGCATCCATGTCTATCCCGGTATTTTTCGAGTCCTATATGATAAAGGATATTCCGGCCACCGACCCCCGCATCATCGCGGCGTGGAAAGATACCTTTGAAATCAGCCAACCACCGGAAACAGCCCGGTTTGTAGATGGCGGTATCCTTTCCAACTTCCCCCTCAGCATTTTCTATAACAACGATATTGCGGTTCCCCGTCTCCCTACTTTCGGTATAGACCTGGACGACAGCAAGCCGGAAGATAAAAGCCAAAACCCCTTCAACTGGTCGGCATTGGGATATTTCGGCCGCATATTCAATACGATCCGTAATTACTACGACAAAGATTTTTTACAGAAGAATAAAGTATACCAGCTGGGTGTGGGTAAAGTTGATTTATCGTCCGACCAGTTCAACTGGCTCAACTTCTTCCTGTCCGACAAAGACAAGATAGACATGTTTGCGCTGGGGGCGGAAGCCGCCTGCGAGTTCCTGACCAATTTCAGCTGGGATGATTATAAAAATCAACGCCGGGACTTACAACAACAATTGACCACGGTTAAAACGCCTTCCCATGACAATATTACTCACTGATGCCTGGTGCTGGCTCTGCATCAGCATGGCCATCTTCCTCCTGACCGCCTTTATCATGGGCCGGCAAAGCAAGTATTTTTATACCATGGATGTAGTGCCGCGCCAGTTCAGTATCACGGACCTACAACTTCCCTCCTGCCAGAAGGAATTGGTTAACCTGATCAAAGGCATTTATACCATGCCTGCTGCCAACCGGCAACAAACATTACGGGCATTGAGAGGTCAGTTATGGGTGGATTTCCTGTTTATGCCAGCAGCCTATGGGAGCATTTTCCTGGTATGTATAAAGGTAGCGTCAAAGATGAATCCCGCCGGCACACTCCTGTTTAACATCCTGGCCTGGTTGCAGCTGCTTTGCTGGCTATGCGATATCATTGAAAATATCTACCTGCTGCAAAAGATTGGTCCTAACGTTAGCGAATCAACGAAGACGGTACACCGCACCTACCAGTTCCTGGAAATCATCAAATGGGGATTTTCACTACTGGCTATCGTTTGCGGGCTATCCGCGCTTTTATTCTTTTGGGTAACGGGCAACTTTGCCATTTCCTCCCTCCATTACCTGTTGATAATCGTTGGGGAGATAGTGATATTTATGGCCCTGCAAAAGCTCCCGGCCAGGGAACCGTCTCCGGCTACTTGAGTACCACTACCGGTACCCTGGCAGAACGGCAAAGCGCTTCAGAAATACTTTTATGGGTAAGATAGTACAGGAAACTATGTTTGCCGGGCAGTGCCACAATCAGCTGGGCTTCATGAGCAGCGGTGAAATTGATGATACTTCCCAGGATATCTCTATCGTTGCGGTAATGCAGCTCGTGATGAAAATCTTTCAGGTATTCGTGCAGGTTACGCTCATCTTCCCGGAATTGTTCATCGGGATGTAGGTAATGTTCTTCCGGGTCCACATTCAATACCATAAAATGCGTGCGTTCCCATAAATGTGGAGACGCTTTCAGTTTATTGAGTTTATCCAGCGAGTGCAGGGCATTAAAGTCGCAGGGAACCAGGGCATTTTTTACGGGTTGGTAACGATACCCCGATGGCACCACCATCACCCGCACCGGGCTGGCTTTTGCTATAGCAATGATGTTACGGGAAATAAGGCTGTCATCGGCCCCGTGCTCGCTGCCCAGCATCACCATCTCAGGACTTTCTTCCCGGATAAGCGCTATCACTGCTCTTAAAATGGGGACTTTACTGGTAACAATGTCCACTTGCATATCGCTTGCAATGCCTACAATCTCGTTCGATAAACCTTCCAGGTGCGCCATAGCCTCCTGGCGATGATCTTCCATGAAATCATGGTTCACCGCGCCATATTCTGCCGATACTACAATATCACTGAATACATTCTGGTAAAACGTTTTCAGCAAAATAATGCGCTTATATTCATAATCTTTGGCCCATGCAGCGGCAAAGCGAATAGTGGCCGCGGAGGTGTCGCTAAAATCTACCGGAACGAGTAATGTCTTCATAACTGTCTCTTTAATTCACCGGCGCCAGTGCTGTTATCAACGCCCTTTTATAGTATTTCACCTGCTTACTAAAGTTAAGTAATAGTTTGAATCCAAACTATTTGAATCAGTTAAAAAACACCTAATTCCTTTGCTAAAAAAGTGCCCCTAATTGTTCCGTTTTGTACAATTCCCCATTCTCCCCGCGGGTTAACTTTAGAGGTTCCATTTATTCACTGAATTTGATTAAATTACGTAACATGAGATACCAGGAAATCAAACCTGACACGCGGTTAATGCCTTATATAAAGTGCTATTACCTGTACGAATCAGATACGGAGGCTACCTTCGATGATACCGTATTTCCCAGCGGGAACCTGGAAATTATCTTTAACCTGGGAAACGGCACCTGGCAAACGGCCGAAGGTGCACAGTATATTACCACTCCATCTATTGAACTCTGGGGGCAAATCACCCGTCCCTTACCAATCAGGTCTATCGGGAAAAACACTATGCTGGGCATCCGTTTTTTCCCGCATGCAGCCGCCTATTTCCTGGACGATAACATCAGTGTATTCAATAACCAGGTTAGTGATTTTGGAGATATCAGCGGGCCGGCCATTCGTACGTTGCATGCACAGCTACAGGGGTGCGGATCCTGGCAACAGCGCATTGCTCTTGTGGAGGCTTACCTGTGCCGGCGCTTCTCCTTATCCGGCAAAAGAACCAACAACGTTACCATCGTTCACCATATCATGCAGGAATTGCGGAAAGAAGACTTCTTCGACAATATCAGCAATGTAGCCTTGCGTTATGGTATCAGTTCCCGCTATCTACAGAAATTGTTCCTGCAATACACCGGGTTGACGCCCAAATTATACAGCAAGATTCACCGCTTCCAGAACAGCTTACAACTCTTATCCAAAAAAGATAGTTCCTTAACAGCCATTGCCTATGATTGCGGCTATTTCGACCAGTCGCATTTCATCAGGGAATTCAGGGCCTTTACGGGCGCTACGCCCTCCGGCTATGCTCCCGAAAGCTCTCCTATTACGCTGGCGGCTACACTGAGTTAAATTGTTCTGATTTATACAATTCCACGGTTACCCGCTGCCCTAATTTTGCTATTAATAAAAATAGCAATGTTATGTCTTCCAATTTTTCTTCTTTTCATGCACTGCATCATACAGGCCACCTGTTCTTATTACCCAACGCCTGGGATGCCAGGAGTGCCGCTCTTTTTGAGCAACAACAGTTTCCGGCAGTAGCCACCTCCAGTGCGGCAGTAGCCACCAGTCTCGGTTATGCCGATGGCGAAGGCATGCCCTTCGATGATTATTTCTTCGTCATCCGGCGGATACTATCTACGGTAAAAATTCCGCTGTCGGTTGACCTGGAAATGGGATATGGCAATACCCCACAGGCAATCAGCGACCACATATTACAGCTTTGGGAGGCCGGTGTGGCAGGTATCAATATAGAAGATTCCCTGATCGAAAATGGTACCCGGGTATTAGGAGATGCCGCTGCCTTTGCCGACACCCTGGCATTTATCAGGAGCAGCCTGGCGGCAAAGCAGGCCCGTCTTTTCATCAACGTCCGCTGCGACACCTACCTGTTGAACGTAGCCGGCAAGCAGGCAGCCACGCAACAACGGCTGGCCCTATACGAAGCTGCCGGTGCGGATGGCGTCTTCCTGCCCTGTATCACAGATCCTGCGGATATTGCTGCTGCCGTGGCCAATACGCGCCTGCCTGTAAACGTAATGTGCGTACCTGGCCTACCCGATTTTTCCCGGTTACAGGAATTAGGGGTAAAACGGGTGAGCATGGGACCATTTCTCTTCAACAACGTTTATGACCGTATCGGGGCGCTGGCTACCAACATTCAGACCTCGCAGAGCTTCGCACCTGTTTTCCCTTAAATCTTTTATTCACGCTTAAAACACCCATCATATGAATTTACCTAAACGGGCAGAAGATGCCCATGCAGCCCTGGCTGCCGCATTCAATACCGGCGATGTAGCCACGGTATTAAATATGTATGATTTCAACGGCATCATTGTTCCGGCGCCCGATCAGCCGGTATCCGGCAGAGAAAAATTTGAAGAAGCCATCCGGTCTATCCTCGCCATCGAAGGAACGATGGAAATTAATACCGTATACTGCCTGCAAACAGGCAATATTGCAGTAGGCAGATCAGAATGGAACATTAAAAATGGAGAAGAAGTAAAAATCAGTTCCAAAGGAGTGGAAGTGATGCAGCAACAGGCCGACGGCACCTGGAAGATATTGATCGACCATGCCTTTGGCGCCCTGGAAGACATGAAACCCCAAGGTTGACAAAAAAAACAGGTTGTCTCTTTCCAGAGACAACCTTCATATCAGGGTTTTACAAAAGATTATTTCAGTACTTCTGATAATTTCTTTTCTAATCTTTCGCCCACTGCGCCTATCTCAATAATGTTGCCATCCGGGCTAATCAGGAAGGCAGCAGGAATAGCAGCTACACCATATTTAGCAGCAACAGGACTTCCTCCTCCTTTCAAATCAGATCCCTGTGCCCAGGGCATTTTTTCTTCTGCAATCGCCTGCATCCACTTGTCTTTTTTGTCATCCAGGGAAACGGATAAGATAGTGAATCCTTTGTCTTTATACTTATTGTAGGTAGCGCTCAATGCCGGGATCGCTTCGCGACATGGTTTGCACCAGCTTGCCCAGAAATCAAGCAACACATATTTTCCTTTAAAATCGGCCAGGGATACTGGTTTACCATCCGTGTCATTCACGGTGATTGCAGGCGCCGGTTTGTTTATTAAATTTGCCATGGCGCTGCCACCGAAAAATTGCGTCATCATTTTTTTGATAGTAAACGTATTCTTCGCATCCGGTCCCAGGCTGGTCAACAGATCTTTTATATCATTTTTACTCAATGTTTGCGATAGCATAGCATTGATAAGGAAGGACGATGCTCCTGCATTGGGATGTTTTTTCACCCAATCCAGTGCAGCTTCGGACGCGGGTTGCATCAATTTGTTCATTTCCGTCCTGATCTGTACCTGTGCATCTTCATCTCCCAGTCTTGCTGCGTTTTCCAGCTTCGCCTGCAGCGCTTCTATCTCCGCGGCTCCGGTTTCTTTCGACAATACATTCTTCTTAATATCTACCCAATCCGCCACAAATGGACTTCCTGTATAGGTAGCATTTTCGAAGAAAGGTCCATTACCGGTGATATTCACTTTTCCAGCTTCCAGGTAAAGGAAAGTACCCTGTTCCTGTTTACCATTGGTGCCTACCTGCAAAATATAGGTGGATCCACCCTCACTCATATCCGCGTTAATGCTGAAATGATCGTTCTTCACATAACCAGTATCAATAGTACTAGTTAACGGTCCCCATAAAAACACCGTATCTCCCTGGGGCAATCCTTTAATATTTACATCCAGTTGCAGCCTTTTCTGCGCGTTGGCTGTATATGCCGTACACAGGGCGAGTCCTAAAAGCAGACCTTTATTCATACGCATCGTTTTAGATATTTTAGAATGATTGATAAATATTATTGTACAGTAACTTTTTTCAGTTGTAATAAGCTTTCTCCTTCTCCGGGAGCGTTATAAAGTAAAGTGACGGGCCATTGTATCCCGTACTGCGGCTGGTAGCCGGCAAATTCGAGCCGGTCGTACAACAAGCCACCCACGGTACTTACGGGGGCGCATTCCTTTATCTTGTAGCCGGTTGTAACATCATAGTAGTAATCCCAGCAACTACCTCCCGGGGCTATTACATGCACCACATACGCATTCATGCCATTCACATTCACCAGGGCATCATCCAGCGTAGCCTGGTAGCCTTTATCAAAAAAATGCAGTTCGGGGAATAAGGTGGCATTGCTATTCAGCTGCGCCTGTTGTGCTGCCGACAATGGCACTGCCTGACCGAGCCGCGTGAACTGTACGCTGGTATCGGTGGTACTGATATTAGCCAGCTGCATGTGGATCATGTTTAATGAAATAGTCGTTTGCGTAGTACCCGGCTGCCATTGCTTTTTAAAGTCCAGTTGTGCATTTTCATTGCTGGCATAGTTGATCGTAGCCTGTTGCAGCTGTTGCAAAGCCGCCTTTCCTCCTATCGCCGACAAGTAGCGATTTACCACTTGCGCTGCCGTTACGCCTGTGGTTACCGGCGTTTTAAGACCGGTGCCTTTCCAGGTATTATTGCTGCGGTCCAGGTCGGGAATGGCATTGGCCGGGTCCAGGATCACCGTGGTTACCGGCGATACCGACGCATAGTGAAAGGTATAGGTGCCTTTCTGCTGCCAGATGTCTACGGGCAAATGCTGTTGGTTCACGGCTCCATTGAATTCCCGTATTTCCACTGTTAGCGGCATGGGCATGTTGCGTTTAATTTCGATGGTGACATCGATACCCAATGCCGGATCACCCTTCACATATTCCACCTGCCGGATAGCCGGATTTGATTTCCAGTCGGTCAGGAACCAACTGCGCCAGAACCAGCTCAGATCCGTTCCGGTACCGTTTTCGATCGACCGGAAAAAGTCGTCAGGAGTGGGATGTTTAAACGCCCAGTCTTTCACAAAAGACCGGAAAGCTTTGTCGAATCTTTGCTTCCCGATCACTTCGTTTCGCAGCACCCAGAGGGCTACTGCGGGTTTCACGTACATCACCATGGCCATGTCTTCCAACTTTACCGAGGAAGCAAGGGTGTTCAGGGGGGTGAGTGCTTTGGGTGTCGACAACCAGCTAATGGCTGAATTCACGTCAAAAGCAGGTTCTCCTTTCAGCGAATCGCAATTGACCAGGTTAATGAAGGTATTGAGGCCCTCACACATCCAGCCATGTTTGCTGTCGGCTGCAATCATCATATTAAACCAGGTATGCCCGATTTCATGGTTGGTTTTTGTCCAGACGGTATTACCGAAGCTGGAATTCGAATAATGTAATACAGATACAGCGGGACCGGCTACACCGGTAATAGAACCGGCAATATTAACCGCCGTTGTATAAGGATAAGGTACCCAGTTATGAGAATACAGGCGGATGATATCTTTCATCTGCCCGGTAATCTTCCGCCAGTCGGGGTGACTTTCCGGTGGATAGAGGGCCATGGCCAGCGTAGTGCGTCCATCAGGCAGGTTGACCCGTACGGCATCCCACAAGAATGCTGCTGAAATTCCCCATAGTCCGTCGCCCGCATTGGGTGTATAAAAATGCCAGGTCTGTTGTTTGTTAGCAGCTACCGTACTACGTAGATCCGTTTCCGTTCTCACATGTATCACGGAGTCGCTTTTCCAGGCTTTTTTGTATCGTTCCAGTACCCCGGGAGATAATACCGCTTCCGGGTTCATCAGTTGCCCGGTGCCCTGCACAATGAGCCCTGCGGGCACCGTAATGCTGGCGTCGAGATTGCCGGGTTCCACGAGGTAGCCGCTGCCGGCTACATTCCAACCCTGTACTGCATCGTATACGCATACACGGGGAAACATCCCGGAGAACTGGTACACTTTTCCATGAGGCGTAGATAGTACGCCCATAAAGTCAGAACCGACTACCGGCAATACAAAGTCGTACGCCACGGCTATAATGGCGGTATGACCGGGCAATAAGGGAGCGGGCAATTGTACTTTAATGTAGTTACCTGCTTCCTCATAAACGGCTTTTTGCAGGGGTTGTTTATCGTTGGCCGCCTGCATGGAATGGATACGGCATCCATCCGTGTATTCTTCCACATCAAAACGGGCCACGCCTGCCTTCGTGATCATCGACATACGGGCATCCTTCCGGAAGCGGTTCTGCGAGGCCTGGAGCCATACGTAATCCAATACCACCGGGCTATTGTTGACGTACGTAATGTTTACCGTACCCTGTATGGTACGGGTAGCGGTATCGAAAGTAACCGCCAGCCGATAGTCTGCTTTATTCTGCCAGTAGTGGCCACCTGGCTTGCCATCGGCCGTGCGGATGTCATTGCCAGGTGGATAATTCAGCGGGGCAAACGCCTCCGCCGGGTTGTAAGTGGTATCCTTACCGGATTGCGCGGCGCCAGCTGGTTGAAACAGCTGAAAAACACCCACCAGTAATATGGAAAATTTAAAATACAAGTGTGACAGTTTAGGTTTGAATGGCGGAAGACGATTGGTTAGTTTCTGGCTTTATAGCAATTGGCAATTCTTCTTGCAAATTCACTTTCTAATCCGGGAACAGGATATCCCAGGTTACCTTCCAGGATGTTGCCTTTATCATCGATGGCAATCCAGCGGGTGATAGCGTTCAGGGCATATCGTTGAATAAATTGTTTGGCCTGTGGATCAGATCTGTCGGAGCTCAGGAATAAATTATTCTCACCATCGATATGATGATCTATTGAAAATTTCTTCAGAACCGCCGCATTGGCTGTTCCAGGCTCTTCCCAGGCAATAGTGAGGAATACGATATCTTTTTTGTCTTTATAGCTGTCTCCAATTTGTTTGAAGATGGGTAAAGCGGCCACACAACCGTGACACCACATCGCCCAAACATCGATGATGACAATTTTACCTTTGAAGTCTGACAGGCGAACCAGGTCACCTTTATCATTTTTCAGGGAAAAATCAAACGCCGGTTGTCCGGGTTCCAGCTGTTTATAAGCGTTATACACGGAATCTATAGCACGTTTGCCGGGTGTCATTGTCTTTAGTACTCCCTGGGTGACTTCATACACAAATTTCAAATCCGGTGTATAGGCTTTCTGCATGCCTTCTCTCACCATCCAGGCAAGCGCAGCTTTTTCCTTTATCCTGTCTGTTTTGCAGGTCATCAGTACATCCACCAGCAACTGTTGATCAGTCAGCATGGAATCCTGCATTTTCCTCCCCATACACCAAAGATTTTGCACTTGCAGGCCGAGATTTTCATCTCCTATGGCTGTTAGCCCTGAAGCAGACAAATCGTATCCTTTTAAACACCAGTCGCCCCATATTTTCATATCCGGTATTTTATTAGCATTCGCTACATCAATCTTTACCAACAATTGGCGGTATTGTTCAAAAGCTTTGAGCGCCTCCAGGTTGTCCGTCCTGGTTACTTTGGCGGCGGCGATCAACTGAGCCACCTGAACTGAGGTAGTACTGATAAATTCATCCGCTTCCTTAATCGTCGTAAAATGTTCAGCAGCGGCGCGGCCATACAAACTGTCTATTTTATACGGCAATACCTGCCTGTTACCATCTTTTCCGTTACAAGCCAGACGGAATTTGCCTGGCACCAGGTTGCCATTTCTGTATAGGGGGAAAATTTCCAGCTTAACCTGGTCGCCTGCGTTCGTGAGCAAGGCGCAACCGTTCACATTAATGATTTGGGTAGTGGCAGCTAACTTCCGTGAAAAAGTGGCGGTTGGCTGATCGGTTTTTACAAAAAAAATTTCATGCTGATAGCTGTAGTTATCACTTAATGCATTCAGGTTAATAATCCCATTAAATGATGGCGCTATGCCAACTTTCGCAACGAGCGTTGTATTCTCCACCGGAGTAGCTGCAGAGGCGCCCAGGCCGCACAGCATCATTATAGAAAAAAAACGTACAGTTTTCATGATGTAGACTTTTGGTTTAAGTAAAGGCAAGGGATTAACAAAAAAGGGTGAAGCAAAAGCCGGATTTATTTCAGACCGGTGCAACGAAACCGGTTCGCCACCTATTGCTCAGGTAGGGCAATAGTCTGTCAGTGTCCTTCTTTGTAAGTCAGACAACAATAGCGTTGGGCATAATGAGGGCAAAATCAGGAACCTGGTATCACCGGCAACACACGATGGCTGGTTGAATATCAGGGGAGATTACCTATAGCCTGCAGGTCGATACCTTGTTCTTTATAATACCTGATAACGGCGTTGTATTTAGCCAATATCAATCCCCTGGTATCATAGGAAGGCTTTAAAAAAGTAGCGTCCAACTCAGTTTTTGAATGCCTTGTAATCATACCAACAAAAGCAGCAAAATCCCATGCTACATTCCGGCTTCCATCATCGATCTGGTTTATCTGTTCCACAAGGCCCACCGTTCTTACATCCCAGGGAACGCTGAGGTAGCTGTCCGGAATATACTTAATAAAATCGGCAGGTATTTTCAGAGACCCCGCTTGTGCCGCTTGCCAGGCATAAGCCCGGTGCGCGAATCCCCTTGTTTCCTTAAACCGTGCTGGCGACAAATGCATCAACGTACTATCCGTCCATCCGATACAGAGCATCCTGCTGGTGGCTGCAAAACCGCCATAAGATCTGGCAGTATCGGGGAGTAAGCGGGTAAATGTATCAAGAGAAGCTGCCAACATGATGCGGACCGGCATTGTTTTCTGTAAAAAACTCTCCGGATAGAAATCAAGGCACTGCGATTTAAAGAACTGCAGTGTGTTAGCTATATAAGCAGGATTTCCGGGGGGCGCAATGATTCTGATAATCGAGGTGTAATCGTATCTTAAGTCCTGCTGTGTATATTTATAGAGGATATAAGAGCCATACTTTTTGTGAAACGCTACGATAGAATCATCGTAAGGCTGATTACCCTGTGGTAACGCATAGAAGTCAGGTACTGTATCAGCCGTCACCTTTTCCTTTTTGCAGGATGATATTGTCCACCACAATAATGGTAATAATACGATAATGATATTACGAAGAGAGAAACGATGCATAAAAATTCGTTTTTGCATGATCAGCTATAATTATTGTGGTTGCCTTAAGTTGCCCAGTTGGGGGTTTTGAATCAGAGACAAATTCCGGAGCAATACATCATTTGGAATAGGTAATACATACTGCGGATCACGCCTGGGCAAAGTAAAAACCTGGTTTCCGCCTCCCAGTGTCGGAACATAATAATGTGTAATTGCCGGCATTCCATATCTCCTCAGATCCATCCAGCGATGGGCGCCTTCAGCAAATAACTCCCTTCTGCGCTCGTCGCGGCACATTTGCAGTAATACCTCTGCCGGATGTATCGTCCACGGAATAAAACTGTTTGTACTAAAGCGTTTGGCACGAAGCGTATTCAAACTATTTAAGGCTTGTTGTGCCGCACCGGCATCGCCTTTGGTTTTATATAACTGTACATATGCTTCTGCCCTGTTGAGATATGCTTCGGAACTACGCCAGCTGCTTCCCATATTTATCTGGCCCTGGCTATTCGGAATGTTGCTATCTAAGTTCTTCTGCTGTAAGAAGTCAGGAGTTACATATTCTTTCAACACATCTGGCGTAACAAAGAAATAAATACCATTCCGGAGATCGTTCGGTTCGAACTTGCTTATCAGGTCGGCTGACACGTCATAGGCACCGGATGTGCCGGTTACGGTATGCTCCGATACGGAGCCATAATACCAGATCGTTTCTACATTCCCTATACCTACAATTGGCTTTTCGGTTATATCCGGATCACCCCAGGTACTAAGATCCATCAACTGCGGATGATAATCGATCACATAGTTGGCATGCTCAATTGCTTTATCCCATTGTTCCATGTATAAATAAACCCGGCTGGCCAGCAAATGTGCCGCCACATGCGAAATACGGAATAACTTCCGCTCCGATTTATCCTGGCTGAGAAAATAAATGGCGCTGTCCAGGTCCTTCGTAATCTGCGTGTATACCTCTTTTACTGTATTCTGTTTAGGCAATACCTCAGAGAGATTTGCATCTAATTTAAGCGGAATGCCGATGCTTTTATCAGGCGTAGTTGCGGAATCGTTGTACGGCCTGGCATATAAATTTACCAGCATAAAATTATAGAATGCCCGCAATGTATAAGCTTCTCCTTTATACTGGGCTTTTTCAGCGGCACTGCCAACAGAATTATCAAGATACTGCAGGGCAACATTCGCGCCCAGGATCATCTGATAATAAACACCCCATGAATTGAAGTTTTTTGCATCACTGCTACCAGCCCGGTTGCATACATCAATAAAATTTGGTTGCCACTGAAATGCACCGGCATTGGCAGTGATCGTTGCCTGCTGGTCTGCAATGGCAGGGCCATTATAACATTGGATATCATCATCCATCATCACCAGGTAAGGCTGCATCAGCGTACCGGTAGTTGGATAACCATTGGTGTACAAAATTTCTCCAAAATCTTTAGTCGTTTTTGGGATAACATCTGACTGTGACCGTTCTTCCAGGAATTTCTTGCAGGACGTCATGCTTAATCCTGCTAAGGCGATGATTATTATCTTTTTCATACGCTCGTTTTAAAAGTTCACATTCATATTGAAGCCATACTGCCGGGTAATAGGCAACGCAGTGGTACCAACGCCATCAATTTCCGGATCTTGTCCATGCAGCTTGCTGCTTGCCACGGTAAACAGGTTATTAATAAAGAACCCGGTAGTGATACTTTTCACCCTTATTCTTCTTACCATTTGTTGTGGCCAGAAATAGTCAAGCCTGAAGCTCCGGCAACGCATAAAGCTGCTATTCACTACGCGAAGATCTGATTGATTGTAGGCTGCATATACATCGTCGGGAAAATTGCCATAGAAAGTATTGGTAGTCATATCAACAATAGCTGGCACATTGGTTACCTTTTCATCACCTGGCTTACGCCAACGGTCAATCAATTCCTTACTCACATTGGTAAAAGGCGTAGGCACGCCATTGTTTGACTGCACCTGTGTACTTAATGGATTCAGGCGTTTATGCCCGCCCAGTGCGTAGTAAAATTCTGCTGTCGTGGCGAAACTTTTATACCTGAATGATGTTGAGAAACTACCATTAAATACAGGTTGAAGCTGGCCCGAATATACCAGGAAGGTGGTGGGGTCATCTAAGTTTGCTTTGTCGCCCGGAATGTGAAAAGTAGGAAGACCATTAGTTCCGTTCAGCCCTGTATATATATAAGAATAAAACCCGCTGATCGGCCGGCCAGGAACGAATGCCCGGCCAGTCAGATAGTCTGCATAATTGTTATGGAAATCATTAGCGCCAATCTGGTTAAAATTCTTACTATTAATAAAATTCAATGTTAAATTAACGTTCTTGCTGCGTATCGCTTCTACACCGAGATGAATTTCCAGCCCCTGGTTGGTAAGTGTCCCTGCGTTTTTATACATATCAGCAATTCCATATTCGAATGGCAGTATCCGGCTAACAATCAGGTCTTTACTATGCTTGATATAATAGTCTGCATTTACATTTACACGGCGGTCGAATAAAGACAGGTCTACGCCAAAGTTCCACTGATACGTTTTCTCCCAACGTAAATCGGGATAAGGTAAACTTTTGATATTCAGGAACGGTACTCCTGTAACCGGGTTGTAATTATCCTTTGTAGCAGGGAGATAGCTGGCAATCAGCTCTGGGCCTACAGCCGACACAACATTCCCCTGGGTACCAAAGGTGGCCCTTAAATCGAGGCCGCTAAAAATCCGGCTGGTTTGTAACCACGATTCACTGGTAACATTCCATTTTCCTGCCAGACCGAAGTTGGGTAAAAACTTAGCATTGGAATACTGACCAAACCTGTTAGAACCATCTGTTCGCACTGTAGCACTGAAAATATACCGGCTGTTAAGGCTATAGGTGGCAGTACCGAACATGGACAGGGTGTTGGTCAGCACCCTGGTAAGGGTAGTTCTGCCAATGGCAAACATGCTCGCAGGGCTTGGGAAAAAGGCCATGCCACGGTCAGGGAAATACCCCGGTTGCGTAGAAGATACTCCTTTTATCTGGCTGGAGTTAATTTCCACCCCCGCTGAGGCAATAAACTGGTCGCGGTCTTTAAACAGACCTGTGTTATATTCCAGCATATTACGGGTATTTAGTGTCAGCACATTCTGATTGGCCATCGTTGCAATGCCACCGTATGGGATAGGCGATTGTGCCAACTGCTTATCATTTGGTTCAAATCCCAGGTTCCAGCCCCGCTTATCCGATATCGCTTTGCTGCCTTCATAAGCCGCCTGCATAGATTCGGCGGCATCTGTAATTGCACTCGACGTATTCCGGAACACCAGGCCTTTAGCGATTTTATAACTTATCCCCAAGCCTACGGTCATGGATCTTATACTATTGTTGTTTTCCGTTTGCGCCAATTCATTCAGCATGTTAAATGTAATTGGAGGCGGCTTTGGCAAAATACCGTTGCCCGAGGTATTTACGGGATAGATAGCACTGGGGTCCAATATCCTGGAAGTCTGTAACGCATAATTCAATGGATTTACGCCTGCATAATATCCCTTCGACTCACTATAGTTGCCCATTAACTTAAAATCCAGCGTCAATCTTTTAGTAGCTTCTGAATGAATGGCCAGATCGGCGGTATATCGTTTTAGGCCATCTAACTGTGCTGCGCCCTTACCATCCGTATAACTAAGCGAACCATAGTAGGTAGTTTTACCCGCGCCTCCACCCATGCTCACCGAATGAGTCATGTTAAATGCATTCCGGAATAACAGCTTGAACCAGTCGGTATTATTGGTTTGCAGTTTACCTACTGCTGTTTTAAACTGAGGCTCTGTAATCTGCCTGGAGTTGAGCGCCTGCAACAGTCCTTCATATGAAATATTCTCTGCCAGGCCATTGCTGGTATTCTGCAATAATCCGCCAGCATACAATTCCCGGGATAACTGCACCCGCTGTTGAGAATTCATCAGGTTGAGATTACTATAGGAAGGACGTTGCTGAAATGAAAGGCTGGTATTGTAAGACACCTGCATGGGGCCTGCTTTCCCCCTTTTGGTGGTTACTACGATCACCCCGTTGGCAGCACGTACACCGTAAATAGCGGTAGCAGCAGCATCTTTCAGGAAAGTAATTTTTTCAATATCATAGGGATTCAGGCCGCTGATAGCTCCTCCTATCAAGGAAAAATCACCTGTTTGGGCATCGGATATCACATTATTTAACTGGGTAGCAGAAATATCAACCGGATCAGGCCTTACCACATCATCAATTACCCAGAGCGGACTGGCATTCCCTACAAAAGTAGAGGTTCCACGCATACGAACGGTAGGACGGGCATTTACACTACCGGAAGAATTCAGGATCATCAGGCCCGGTACTTTGCCCTGCAACATCTTATCGATAGAAGTTTCGCCAGGCTGTAAAGCTTCCGCAGCGGTCAGGGTATACACAGCGGCAGTAGACATACGGGCATCGATTTTCTGATACCCGTTTACTACTACTTCGCTGATCGCTTGTGCCGCTGTGTCCAGCTTGATTTTCATAAATACTTTCTCCGCGTCTGCTCTCGTTACAGCACGTACCACCGTTTTCATCCCCAGCATGGACACCCGGAACTGTTGATGATCCTTCATCCACAGGGAAAATACGCCATCACTGGCGGTAGTAGTCCCGTCTTTAGAGCCCAGGATCTGCACCGTGGCTCCTGCCAGCGGCTCTCCATCGGCGGTATATACCTGCCCCAGTACGCGGAAGGCCACATCTTTTTCGGTAATTTTTTCACTACCCGATGTTGGCTTTTCGGCATAAATAACCACGCCGCCCAGGTCCTCCATAAACTCAAGACCACTGTTGGCCAGCACCCGTTTCAACAGCTCCCGCAGCGTACCGTTCTTCTGATCTACGGTTACTGCAGGCCCTTTGCGCACCAGGTCATTATTATAGGTAAACCGGAGCTTCGTGATGGTACGAATCTCTTTTAACACCGTGGGCAAAGGCAAGCCGTTGGCATGATACGTGATCCGGCTGTCCAACACGGAATAATTATCCTGTGCCCGTACAATACCGGTAACCAGCAATAAAAAGCATAGCAGCAGTAGCGGCACGGCATAGCCCTGCATGACCCTCCTGAATGAAGGTAAGCCCAACATTTTTTTCATTTTGGTTTGATATTAAAGATTAAACTCCCTGCGTAGCCTTACACATGACAATAGCCTGTTGTAGTGTTTCTACCCGATTTTTTTTCATTTTCCTGTTTGCCCGGAACGTCTTACATAAATGGTTCTGCCCTGTACCCGGAATTTAACATCGCCGTTGGTGAGACTGATACGATCCAGCACCTGCTGCAGATCTTCCGGCGTACGCATGTCCAGTGTAAAACTTAATTTTTCCAATGATGCATCTTCAAACTTAAATTCGTAATCGAAGCTACGCCCAAGGCTGTTCAAAATGGTTGATAAACTTGTTTCTTCGAAATAAATATCGCCGTCTTTCCAGGCTGTAAAGATTCTGGTATCTACTGTCTGTTGTTGTAATGTCTTCGTTTGACTGTTATAGATAGACTGTTGCCCGGGTGATAACACCACATTTTGTCCATCCGCTACGGTACTTACCTTACCGGATGTAAGGGTGGTTTGTATACTCACTGTATAGGTGTTTACATTGAAAGCGGTACCCAATACATTGATGGCCACCCCCTTTGCATGTACGATGAAAGGTTGCTGCGGATTAGCAGCCACTTCAAAGAACGCCTCTCCTTTCACCTGTACTTCCCGCTTAAGTCCATTGAAGCCAGAAGGATATACTAATTCTGATTCGGCATTTACACAAACTTTAGTACCATCGCTCAATACTACCCGGATGGTATTTCCCCGGGGTACTACCAGGGTATCCTGTTGTGGCGTGGCGGCTCCATTACTACCCTCATATATCACTTCGCTGTTATTAGCCCTGATAGCGGTACCATTCACATTTTGTACAGCGGTACCGGCACTATCCAGCGTCATTATCTTTCCGTTAGATAAGTGGATCTGTGGCCGTACAGACGGTTTCAAATCCGCTTTGGCCATCAGGCCGGAGGATTTGCCTGTAGAACGGTGATGTTGCCACCACCATCCTGTTCCTGCTACCAGTGCTGTTACGGCAGCCGCTACAGCTACTCTTTTTCTCCAGCTTACTTTCAGTGGCCGGTTGTCGCGTGCTGCTACAAACCGTTGCCACCCTTCTTCTGTCGGGAACTTGTCTGCCGATTGCACCCGGCTCTTCATCTCACTGGCTGCCCGTAACATGGCCTGCTCCTCTTCATTCAGAGAGGCAGTATCCGCATTTTCCAATGCATCCAGTAGTTTGTCCCAATTTATGTCCTTGCCTGGTGTATCCATAACGATCTGTATTAAAGGCAACCGCGTTTTAAAAAAGGGTGAAGGGAAATCAGTATTTATCTAAAAAAAATAAAAATGAGATATAAATGATCATCCACTCGCACTCCTTTCTCAGGTATTGGTAAGCTAGTTTAATTTGTGTTTTAACAGTATTAACAGAGATATTCAGCTGGTCGGCAATGTCTTTATACTTAAGGTCATCGCGGTTGCTGAGTAAAAAAATGCGTTGGCGCTGTACGGGTAAACGGCCGATAGCCGCCCATAGGGCGGCATTTCGTGTTTCTTCAAGTTCTTTGTCATCTTCCGGAGGCGGTAGCCCATCATCCACAAAACTGGATGGATCATTGAAAATGACTTTACCCTTTTTTTTCAGGTAGTTCAGGCAAGCATTACGTACGGCGCGGGCGGCATAACTTTTAAAATTTTGCGTAATCTGGATCATAAAGCGCTTGTCCCAAAAATAGAGGAAAAAGTCCTGGACAATATCCTTGGCCGCGTCTTCATCTCCTACTACATAGTAAGCGGTAGCGCATAAAAAAGAATAATGACTGCGGAATAACTCCTCAAACGCAGCCGGCTCCATCGAATTTGGTTGATACATATCCCCTTGGCACCCTCCGTATATTTATCAACGCAAAATAGGCTAAAATCCCGAAAAATTCCGGGCTATTTCCCTATCATATCCGTCAGGATGTCTACTGTTCCGGCCAGGTACCTGTCCTTCGTATAGCTATTCATCCATTCCTGGTATTTGGCCAGGTTGTCCGGTGTTGCTTCTTTTATAGAGGTGCCTTTTATAGTTAGTTGTTTATCGGCAGGCAATTTTACGGCCTTGTCAATAGCGTCGTTATACAACTGGATTTCGCTCAATTGCTGCTTAAACGTATTTTTCTCCAGGCTGTATACCGGCGCATCATGCGCCCGCAGCCACTCTACATCGCGTTTTACCACGTTGAATGCGCTGTCGCGGTTAATGCGATCCTGCGCAGCAACCGCCACTTTCTTCAACGCCGCTTCATCGGGATACGGTATATAGTAGGCCTTTTCAATGGTATCGGCTACCAGCGCACTTTCATTGTCACGCTCCTTTATCTTCGCATAAGCCCTGCGGCTGGGGAAAATAACATCGGGCGTTACGCCATTCAGCTGGGTTGTATGCCCATTAATACGGTAAAATTTCCTGATGGTCAACGCCAGGCTACCATAACTGACATCGGGAATTCCTTTGGCAGCATCACCCAGCTTACCCATTGGATAAGTAGCCTGCATGGTACCCTTTCCGTAGGAAGATGGGCTCCCTACTATAATGCCCCGGCGATAATCCTGTATGGCGGCAGAAAAAATTTCAGAGGCAGAAGCGCTGCCTTCATCTACCATTACTGCCAGTGGTCCTTCATACAGCGGCTTATCGCCGTTCTGAATAGGATAGCTCCCTATCCGTGTACGGTCTTTTTCCAGTACCACCGGCCCTGTTTTCACAAACAAACCAGTCATCGCTACTACCTGGTCCAGCGAACCACCTGGATTTCCCCGCAGGTCTACGATGATGCCGTTTACCTCCTGCTGTTTTAGTTTCTCCACTTCGGCGGCCACATCTATGGCACAACGCGCGCCATCGGTCCGGGTCTGATCCAGGTAAAATTCCGACAACTGGATGTAACCGATCTTCCTGGCGCCGGCTATAATCACGGCACTTTTCGCAGCATTACCATCTTCCTTGATCTCTCCCCGCTTTACGGTTACCTCTTTCTCTACTCCCGTGCTTTTACGTACCAACAATTTCAGCGCAGAATTATTCTCCCCCCGGATCATCTTCGATACCTCTACAATACTCATCCCGGTAATGTCTATCATGGCGCCCGTTTCATCGCTCAAGCTGAGGATATGGTCTTCCGCCTGCAGTAATCCGCTCTGAGCGGCGGTGCCTCCGGGCATCACCCGCTTGATCACCACATCGCCCTCTTTAGAGGTAAGCTCCAGCCCTAACCCGTAATAACGGTGCGTCATCATCGACTCCCGTAAGCTTGCATCTACCGGCGCCATATAGTTGGTATGCGGATCCATCTCCAGGGTAATCGTATTCATATAAGCACTGAAACGATCATCTGAAGCAGTGTTGCTGAGGAGACTCTTAAACAGCCCATCAGTAGACATCAACACGGATTTCCGGGCTTCTTTTTCAGCGACTGCGTCAGATTTACTTTTATCCTTCTGTTGTATCTCCAGCATTTTCTTCAACACCTGATACTTCAGGCTTTTACGCCATACTTCCCGGCGGGCGGCTTCATCCGCAGGATAGACGGCATTGCTGCGATCGGGCTGTATGGTTTCCTTCACCTTAAAATTCATCGGTTGCGCCAGGATGGTACGGTATATCTCCTGCAATTCCCGCAAACGCTGCATAGACAAGGAATAGATGGCATTGAAATATTCCAGGGAAGGATTTGCCAGCTCATCATCTATCAACGTTTCATATTTGCGCAACGCATCTACATCGGATTGCAACAGGGTGTTTTTATTGGCATCCAGTGCCTGTAAGTACTTCTTCCAGATGATACGGGAAAACTGGTCGTCTAACGCTTTGGGAGCATAGTGCTCATTATTGATACGCTTCATCACCAGGCGTATCACATTTTTCCTGTTCACTTCCTTGTCGTCATCCGGAGTGTTGTTTGCATAAGCAGTCAACCCCACCGCCAGCAGCGGTAGAAAGCGCCAGTATTTAGCCATTGTCATATTACAATAATTACATTTTTTGTAAATATTACCAGTACTGCTGGTAACGATGCTGCTATTAAGGCAATACAACCGCAAAAAAGGGTGAAGGAAATAAAAATGGATTGTCGCAATTACCCCGGTTAAAGTCAGTTTCAGCCATCCTCCAATCCGGCAAATGGAAATACCTTTATAGTATGATAAATGCTATCAGCTATGACAATCATTGCAACAAAGGGACCGCTGCATCAGCAATTTAAAGCGGTATTACAAAAAAGTCCCGCCAAAGGGGGCTGGACTTACCTGGTATGGCCCGAATCGGTATCTTTCTTCGGTACCCGGGGATTGGTAAAAGTAAAGGGCACTATTAACCAGCAACCCTTTCAGAGCGCTTTTATGGCGCTGGGAAATGGTACGCATAAACTACCAGTTAAAGCTGATATCTGTAAAGAGATAAAAAAGAAAGCAGGCGACACGGTTATCGTGGTCCTGGAAGAGCGGCTATAAGCAGACAACGCCGCTCGCATCAACGTTTAGGCATTATCGTTAGCACCGGGGAAATTTTTCAAATTCCGGCGAAACACGGCGCCATGTTCTTTGCTATCATCTACCGCCCAAACCGCCATGGCATACAGCACCGGTTTTAATCGCATGCCTGTTTTGGTTAAACTGTAGGTTACATGCGGTGGCACCACCGGCATGGCTTTGCGCTGTACCAGCCCATCGGCCTCCAGCTGCTTCAACTGCTGTATCAGCACCTTTTCTGTAATAGCAGGAATAGCCCTTCTTACATCACTATATCGTTTGCTGCCCGATAGCAGCTGGAACAAAATAATAGGCTTCCAGTAACCACCAATTTTCTCCATCACATAGGTAACCGGGCATTCTTCAAAGGCGGATCGCTTATTTTCCTGGATGGTGGATTGTTCTTTTATACGTGCCATTTTTATACATACTTTAGGGTAAGTACTTGTACAAAAGTAAGTACTCTTTTACTTTTGTGCAAGTAAAATTTATAACCATGAACATCACTATTACAGGCTCGCTGGGCAACATCAGTAAACCACTGACAGAACAATTGATCGCTAAAGGACACCGGGTAACCGTAGTAAGTCACAGTCCCGAAAGAGCAACTGCTATTGAAGCATTGCAGGCACTTCCCGCTATTGGCGCTATAGAAGATGCCACCTTTTTACGCCGCGCCTTTGAAGGGGCCGATGCCGTATATCTCATGATACCTCCGGGTTACGCCGCAACTGATATCCACGCCTATATGAAGGCAGCCGGCGACCGCTATGCCACTGCTATCGCCCAGGCCGGCGTTAAATACGTAGTAAACCTCAGCAGCATTGGCGCCCATACGCCCGATGGCGCAGGTCCCGCTGGTGCTAACTATCATATCGAACAACAGTTAAATGCGCTGACCGGCATACAAGTATTGCATCTTCGCCCCGGTATGTTCTATAGCAATTTCCTGGGCAGTATCCCCATGATCAGGCACCAACGGATCATTGGCAATAACTTCGATGCAACTACACCGGTTGTACTATCTCATCCGGCAGATATTGCAGCGGTAGCTGCCACCGCATTGGATACGCTCAACTTCAGCGGTAAAGAAATCCGCTATGTAGCCAGTGACGAAAAAACCGGCGCCGAAATAGCTGCGCTGCTGGGCGCCGCAGCCGGACAACCCGACCTCACCTGGGTACACTTCCCCGACGAAGCCCTGCTGGCAGGATTAATAGCATCCGGGTTATCAGAACAAATGGCGAAAGTATACGTGGTAGAAATCGGCGTTGCGCTGAGAGATGGCTCCCTGCTCACGGACTACCGTCAACAGGAAAAAATCACTTTCGGACCTACCAGCTTTGCAGATTTTGCCCGGGAATTTGGAGAGATTTACAAAAACAACTAAATTAATTTCAGCACGCTATACTTATTATTAAATAAAATGCGTTTATCCTGTCCATACCAGGTCCATTGAGTTGTTATTAGGCAAATAACAATTAAAACTTAGCATCATGAAAGACTTCTTATTTGTGTACCGTTCAGACTTCAGCAACCGGCCCCAAACATCACCGGAAGAAATGCAGGCCAATACCAAACGTTGGATGGACTGGATCGGCACCATTGCTGCACAGAACAAACTGACCGACCGCGGCAACCGCCTCGATCTCAATGGTAAAGTACTCCGTCCCAATAATATGGTGACCGATGGTCCCTATACGGAAATCAAAGAATCGCTGGCCGGCTATTCCATTGTGAAAGCGAGTTCACTGGAAGAAGCGCTGGAACTGGCTAAAGGCTGCCCTATCCTCGCCGCAGGAGGTAATGTAGAAGTGAGGGAAATCAGCGTCATGTAAGATACATAAAAGCGCGAAGCAGCAAAGCAGCAAGGAAAATCTTCTTTGCGGCTTTGCTGCGTTGCTACGTTTTGTACCACATTGATTTGAAAAACCTACTTTTGAGCAAGCCCCTTATGTCATGGATGAAAGAGAGCTCATACCGCACCTGTTCAGAACGGAATACAGCAAGATAACCGCTGTATTGTGCAGGCTGTTTGGCTTTGAACAGATAGAGACCGCCGAAGATATTGCCAGCGATACTTTTTTATCAGCCTCTGAATTATGGGGACTGAAAGGATTACCGGAACACCCTGTGGCGTGGTTATATACCGTGGCAAAAAACAAAGCTAAAAATTACCTGAAGCACCAGGCTGTCTTCCAACAGAAAATTACCCCACAACTTAAGCACCAGCCAACGGGAACGGATATACCGGAAATTGACCTGTCGCCCCAAAACATCCACGACAGCCAGTTACAGATGATCTTTGCCATCTGCCATCCGGCAATTACGGCGGAAGCACAGATAGGCCTCGCCTTGCGCATCCTCTGCGGATTTGGCATCAACGAAATTGCAGATGCTTTTTTAACCAACCGGGAAACCATTGCCAAACGGCTGCAACGGGCCAAAGACAAACTCAGAACGGCAGATGTAGCCCTTATCTTTCCCCCGCCCTCCGAAATAGACAAGCGGCTGGAAACAGTACTCAAAACATTATATCTCCTTTTCAATGAAGGTTATTATTCCAGCAGTCACGATAATACGCTGCGGAAAGAACTGTGTTTTGAAGCGATGCGCCTCACAAAGCTGCTGCTGGATAACCCCGCCACCAACCAGCCCGCAGTCAATGCCTTACTGGCCCTGATGAGCTTTCATGCCTCCAGATTTGATGCCCGCATCGATAACGCCGGGGAAATTGTATTGTATGCCGACCAGGATCCCAATCTATGGAACCATGCCCTGATCCAACAGGGGGAACACTTTCTGAATATCGCGTCTGAAGGAGATAAATTATCCAGGTACCACCTGGAGGCCGGCATTGCCTGGTGGCATACCATCAAAGCCGACACAAAAGAAAAATGGGAATGTATCCTGCAATTATATAATCACCTGCTGCAACTGGAGTATTCTCCTATGGCGGCGTTGAATCGGACCTATGCCCTTTCGAAAGCCAATGGAAAAGAAGAAGCCATTGCCGCAGCAGAAAAACTGGCGCTGGACCATCTTCACCTGTACCAGCTATTAATGGGAGAATTGTACCAGGAATTGTCGCCTGCCAAAGCCAGGGCACATTTTGAAAAGGCGCTGCAACTGGCTGCTTCCGCGGCCGATAAAAAAATTATTGAAGCCCGCCTGCGCGGCTGCACCGACTGATCATAGGATTATTTATCCTGCCATTCCATCTGGGGGACCACTGCCGGCTGCCTGTGCGCCTTCCTGTTTGCCAGCACTTTTTTCCGGAGCCGTAACATAGGCTGCTCTACTGCCAGGTGTATCATCCAGGCCACTCCTATCGCTATCACCACACATAATAGCATCATCAGCGTACCCTCCCGCGCCATCCCGGTTTTAGCCAGCCATGGTTGCACCAGGTGTATCACGCCCTTATGCGATAGATACAACACAAAAGATACCTTGGCTATCACGGCGGTAATGCGGTTATTACGGTACAGGATACACGAAGGACTTACCGCAGCTATTACCAGTAACCCATACCCCAGCGCTACTACCGGGAACCCGAAGATAGACGCGCCAAAACTACTTTGTGTATCGCATAGGTACCAGGCCCCAGTCAGCACCAACAGCCCTGCCAGCAACCACGCATTGCCATATTGGGTAATACGCACCTGGATGGCCGGACGAAAAGTAAACAAAGCAGCAATAGCCACCCCTGCCAACAAGCCATCCAGGCGGGTATAGGTGGGGTAATACATATTCATATACCAATACATCCAGGCGTCATCCTGCCCCGCATGCGGCGCAATCAACTGGTACCAGCAAAACAGGCGGATCACAAATCCCGCCATGAACATGGCGAATAATAACCATCCTCCCGCCTGCACCCTTTTTGTACGAATCAATAAAAACAGGGCAAACGGAAACAGCAAATAAAAATGCTCTTCCACACAAAGCGACCACACATGCGAGAAGGTACCAAACACCTTCAGATTGAGCCCAAAGTTTTGGGTAAAGGTCAGGTACCGCCATAATGGCAACAAGGTTTCCCGCTCCCAGAATGCCGGTACCAGGAAGTAAATGCTTAGTATCAGCAGGTACGGAGGAATGATCCTGAAAAAACGTTTGATAAAAAACTCAGGGAAAGAAACCGGCTTCCCTTGCGCCATGGTGACAAACAGCTGCGAGGAAATCAGGTAACCGCTCAATACAAAAAACAGGTCCACGCCCGACCAGCCGAAATGTATCACGTCATCTAACCAGGCGGGATGTCCAAACATCCGGTAATGATACAGCAACACCATTAAAATGGCCAGCGCCCGTAAGTGATCCAGCCCATGCAGTTGCTTCGATGCCGGGATAGCAGTTTCCGTGCTCATATCTATCCGATAAATACTTAGTTGAGTAATTGTATTCTTTGCAATAGCGCCTGGTAATAGTTTTCCAGGCCATCGGGATGTGTTTCGAGGAACAAGTAAGGCTCTATCAGCTCCAGTTCCATCAGTACCAGTTCGCCTTTCGACATCACGCCATCAACCCTGGCGTAGAGTGTTTGCGGCGCGAATTGCGTTACAAACTTAGCGGCAGCAGTTACCTGCGCATCCGTGGCAGCGGCAATATGTGTGCTGCCGCCATGGTATTGCTGTACGCGGAAGTCGCCGGCCTTGGGCACTTTGAGCAGGCTATGACTATATTTTCCATTGAAGAAAAGGAACGACCACTCTCCTTCTTTAATCTCCTCCATGAAAGGCTGAATGATATAACTTTCATCCCGGAGCCATTCATGCACCTGCGCTTCCTGTTGCCCGATACTGCCTGGCTGCAATACCAGTGTATTTTTAGCGCCGGCGCTGACACAGGGCTTCAGGATCAGTTTATCTGCCTGTAGCTGCGCAAAGAAGCCAGCCAGTGCAGGTGTGGTGCCTCTTTCCAGGAACAGGGAAGGAATTACCGGCAGCCCCGCTGCCGAAATCTCTTCCAGGTAATGTTTATCACTGTTCCAGCGGATGATGTCATAAGGATTCAACAAAGCTACTCCGGCGGCTTGCAGCTCATGAAGCCATTGTTGGAACCCCGCAAATTTTTCATGATAATCCCAGGGCGATTTGATAATGGCCAGGTCAAAAGCTGTCCAATTCACCTGCGGATCATTCCAGACCACCGGGGTAATATCCAGTCCGCGCGCTTTCAGGAAAGCCAGTAATGTTGCGTCTTCGTCGTGTGCAGTGGCATATTTTTCCTGCACAAGGTATCCTACATAAGCAATCTTCATACTCTACAAAATGATTAGCGAAGATTAAATGTATATAATTACCTGTCAAGCAACGAAATCTTTTTATGAATGATCGCCGCCCTGGTTACAAGGCAGGATTCGCGCTATACGCCGCCCATAATTCATCGAGCGATTTACCGGTTTGTTCTTTCCAGATGCCCCCGGTATAAGTATGGTCCCTTAAGCTTTTATCCAGGACTTTCACTATTCCCGGTTGTACGCTTTTCTCCAGCCAGGCGAGGAAACGTGCGGTAATACGATAGCTGTTGCTGTAGTGCTGCTTTTCGTTATAAGCAGGTAAAGCCCAGTGTGCGCCGGTATTGTCAACACCAAACTTGTACCGTACGTAGTCGGCAATACCTTCTGTTAACCATCCGGGTCCACGGCTGTTGCCATAGTTCTGTACAATGTGCATCACCTCATGGGTCACCACATCAATATCGGTAGGCTGTTTCAGCATCCAGGCAGGGTTATAGGTCACCACGCCGTTGGCGGTAGCGGCTACGCCATCGTAACGCGGGTCTATCTTAAACACCACTTTCTTCAATGTTTCCGGGTTGTAGGCAGCGGCCAGCTTAGGATATACCTCGAAAAAAGTATTGATCATCCTTTCCTGTACATCCTTACCGGTGTTGACAAAGGCAGGATCTTCATTGATAAAGATGAGGGTATATCCTCCCCGGGTAAGGGAGTCGCGACGGATAATGTCTGACGCAGCAGCCGTGTGGCTGGTATATAAACCAGCAGCTAATAAGGCGGTCGTAAGTAAAGCTTTCATGGGTATTTGTTATTTGCAAAATCGTTATAGCAAAATACAGTTTAAATTGGATATATGCTATAGGGAGCACAAAAAAGCCTTCAAACCGTTGGTCTGAAGGCTTTAAAAACAGGCAGGGAACCGTTAAATAGCCTCTATAGAATATTTAGTAGAACGTTCTTTCTTATCATACTCGGCCACCATAATATGTCCTTCTTTGGCGGGGTATATCATGGTAGAAATATGATCCTTCACCCGTGGAATAGTACGGGTCACTTTTTTCTGGTCTACACAGTAGAAGGTAATGTTTTTATTTTCGGTAATGATCAGGTGTGTTAATTTGGTTTCGGGAGAAGTAACTGTATAATATGTCTTATTATCAGTCAGCAACAGGTTGAAACGTCCGGGATAGGAGTTGCTGTGCGCGGAAGGAATGCTGTTTTCGAAGGTCAGCTTTCCATCGGCCGATTGCTTCAGCAGCAGGGCATCATAGGCCCTCATTCTCCGTGTACCGAAATTGGTCAGCAGGAAAGTGGGCACAAAAATAGTAGGCGCAGTCAACACCTCTGCGATGACCATACCCGGGTTGATGCCACGTTTAATCGCGGAACCGGTAAAATAGGTATTCCCGTAATAGTCCTTGAAGGAAGGACCATTCAGCATATAGGATTTATTGGCCAGCAGCCGGCCTTTGGAATTGGCGATACGTGTGGTATCGTTCGATTTCCAGTAATTGTAAATGGGCTGCGTGGTTTGCTTATCGTGATCAATATTGATGGTAAATACACCAAGATAAGCGCCTTTGCTGATCAGTCTCGCCGATCCATACTCCTTGCCTCTCCGGGGATTGATAATTTTACCGGCGATAAAAGGCTTACCGGTATTGGGATCATTCATGAAAGACAATACGCTCAATTGGTTTCCTTTTTTATCTTTCAGGAAGTATTTATTAAAAGATGTACTGTCGTCCAGGTTAAAGCCAAAAGCCATATACCCCCCTTCTACCATCTCGTGTTTTTTCTTAACGAGAAAATAGGCTGCATGACCGGAAATAAGCATATCATAATCGCCATCATCCATTCCTACTCTTTTCTGCCAGGTTTGGCGACCGGTGGTATCGTATACCAGGAGATATTTTCCGCGGTTATCCCCGTAAAAACAGGCAAAGCCTTTACCGGGAATATTCTGCACGCGGAAAGGCTCTTTCAATCCCCCATTGCCGATTACCAGCTGCCCTGTCCGGAACTCATGGTCCAGGTCTACACTTACCTTGATGGTATTAGACCGGAGAATCTTTCCATTCAGGTTAATAAACTGGGTGAAAATAGCCATGTATCCTTTGGCTATGGCCGCTTTAATTTCTTTCCGCTTTTTTATTTCATGTCCCAGCAGGTTACTCTTCATATAAGAAAGGCAGAGCACATCCTGTTCGAATGCCACAGAACGCAGGTCTAGCTTCAATTCCCTGAAATTCACCAACCCGATATCGTTCAGGTTTTCATCCATGATAGTGATCCGGTAGTTGAAGGAGTCCTTATCAGCTTTTTCCAGCTCTGTAAAAAGGAGATAACCTACCAGGGTACCATCCTGGAAGATAGTGCGCATGCGGGAAGAGATACCCTCTCCCACTTCTTTAAATACTTTGGTTTGGGCCTTGCTGCTTCCGGCTACCAGGAGGAGCAGCAACCATGCTACGAGTGTACGCTTCATACGGAATGTATTAGGGATATTGCAGGTTAATAATTATTTTTTGGCGAACGGCATCGCATACTCGCAGTACAGGCTGTTGGCATGCGCCGTGGTAAATGCTTTTGCGGCCTTTTGTTCTTCACTGTTTTCCCCCGCGGTAATCAGGTTACCGATGAAAGATTTAAACGCCTGTTCCGGCGCCGGCATACCGCTCCAGAATGCGGCCAGTTGCATGCTCTTGTAATACGCTTCCAGCTTCTCTCTCGGCATCTGTTCAAACATGGTTTGCAGCTCGTAGTAGTTTTTAGAGATATATTCTTTGGGCGTTACCCGGATAGCATTGAACCGGCTGAGTTTTTTGTCGGCGAAAAAAAGTCCTGAAACCACGTTGTTAAACATAAAGTCGTACCACGGGTCTTTGTTGCCTTTATCTTTCTGCAATAAAATGCGGTACATACACGCGGTGAGGTTACCGTTGCAATAGATATTCCATACCATCATTTTCATGGCCTTGTCCTGTATACTTACTGGCACTGGGGTAAACCGGGCGCTCGCGTCCTGGTAAGCCTTGTTCTTATTGTATCGTTCTTCGCAATCAGGATGCGTTTTCAAAGAGTCCTCCAGGCCTGTGGTAGTCACAAAGTTGTAGTTCTTGGCAGATAATCCTTTGCTACGCTTTACCATCCAGGCATCTTCCAGCTGGAGGCGATACGGCGCAAAATAGTCTTTCAGCGGCTGTTTCAGCGGTTGGCGGTATTGCAGGTCGGCGCTATCGAGACGCATGAAGAAAGACGCGTCCACGGGGATATGGCTGTTCTTCAACAATACGATGGCCAGCGAATCGGCGTCGCCCTCATGATAACGCTGGTGCTTGCTCCGGTCAAACGAGTAACCCTGGAAAACCTTTTTCAGGCGGGTAAGCCGTTCGTATTTGGAATCCAATACGGCGTCGAGCGATTTCTTATACTCATCGGATGTGAGCCACTCTGCGCGTTTCTTCATGCCGTTTTCCGGGTGCAGCAGGATGTTATGCGCCAGCTCGTGTGCCAGTACCAGGGCCAATTCCTCCCTGGTTTTGATAAATGCCAGCAGGCCTACATTCACAGCCAACGTGCGGCTTCCTATTGCATACGCATTCACGGAGGAACTACGGTCTATCATCAGCAATAACGGCTGCTGGATCAACTGGCTATTCGATTTCACCAGCTGGTCCACTACGCCAGATACATAGCCGTATAACTCCGGCTCATATACGTAACCGTCTTCCTCGATCGCATTGACGACAAAATCTGTCCGCCCATTCCAGATCTCCTTATATTGTTTTTGCGTTTCTTTCTCTTTATAAACTGCAGGGCATACCCAGGCTTTTTTCAAAGAGTCTTTCTGCCGCTCATAGCGGATATGCGACAGATCCTGGTAACTATACAAACTATTGTTTTGGGCAGATATAACGGTGTGAGTCAACAGCCACGCTGTTGTAGCTAACAGTAATTTACTAGGTGACATATAAACGTAGGTACGGGATTTTACGGGCTAAAGATAGATATTTTTATTATTTATAATTAAAATTAAACAACAGACTTATCTTGTTAACCACACCTGGCTACCTATTTTCACCATTAGTAAAGCCCTTCCTGGGTAACATATGCCGGCGAAGGCGTGAAGCCTGGTTATGCTTCACGCCTTCGTTTAAAACAACTATTTCCCCGACAACAGCGTCCTGGCAATTACTTCTTCCAGAATGGATAATCCGTATAGCCATGCTCGTTACCTCCATAAAACGTGCTGGCATCTGGCGTATTAAGCGGCGCGCCGGCGGCAAAACGCGCCGGCAGATCAGGATTGGCCAGCGCTAATGCACCAAAGGAAACCAGTTGGGCGCGGCCACTTTCCACTTCCTGCTCTGCGCGCTGTTGGTTGTATCCCCCATTGGCAATTACAGTATGTACCGTTAAGCCTCCAAACGCACTGATCACATCTTTGGGCCAATAGGCGGCATCTACGGTCGACAGTGGCTGCATAAAATGCAGGTACGCCAGTGGCAAAGGATTCAAAGCCCCGACCAGGTAGCCATACAAGGCTAACGGATTGCTTTCCGTGATATCGTACCGGTCGGTAGAAGGAGATAATTTAATTCCTACCCTTCCCGGACCACACACCTGTACCATGGCGTCCATAGCTTCCAGAATAAAGCGGCAACGGTTTTCAACCCCTCCTCCATATTCGTCATCACGGGTGTTAACACCATCTGCCAGGAACTGGTTAGGCAGGTAACCATTGGCCGCATTGAGTTCTATGCCATCAAATCCTGCGTCCATGGCTCTTTCTGCGGCATCCTGGTAATCGCGGATAATGGCGCCTATTTCTGCAGTGGTGAGTGCACGGGGAACTTCAAAATCTTTCAACCCGGTTTTTGTAAATATCTGCTGCCCCCGGATAGCGATCGCTGAAGGCGCTACCATAACGCCGCCATCTTTGGCGGATGAATGCCCTGCCCTGCCCGAATGCCAAAGCTGCGCAAATATCAATCCGCCTGCGTCATGTACCCGGTCTGTAATCCCGCGCCACGACTCCACCTGCGCCTCGTTATAAATGCCAGGTATCATCGGGTAGCCTATTGCATCCGCAGAAATAGCAATGGCTTCGGAAATCAGTAAGCCCATAGTGGCCCGCTGATGATAATACTCAGCTGCCAATGCGCCTGCCAATCCTTCCGCAGTAAGCCGGTTGCGCGTCATAGGCGCCATCACTACCCGGTTGCGTAACGTAAACGGTCCGAGTTGATAGGTCTCCAATAGTTTCATCTCTTAAAAATTTAAAATGGTAAATACACTAACACCATGACGAACGACTTTACCACATGGGGACAAAACATGTACTTTTGTTTTAAAAAAAATGGAGACAACGAGTATAGAAACGTCACGGTTGCTGCTTCGGAAATTTACCGTACCCGTTTACCAGTATCTCTTCCAAAACTCATCAGATACAGCAGCGATGGAACAACTGGGTCTGCATAACCAGGAGGAATTGCAGGCAGAGAAAAGAAAAGTGGAGGGAGGACTTACCGGTTTCAACAGATCATTTTTGGTATTCCAATTGTACCTGAAAGCGGAACAGCGGGTCATTGGCAGGTGCGGCTTTCACACCTGGTACCTGGAGCATCGCAGGGCTGAAATCGGGTATGCGCTGACGGATTTATCGCTGCAATCCAAGGGACTGATGACAGAAGCCCTGCTCCCCATTATAAAGTTCGGATTCGAAGACATGGGCCTCAACCGGATCGAGGCATTTGTAGGACCTGAAAATACGCCCTCGCTGTTATTATTGCAAAAACTGGGATTTACGAGAGAAGGATTACTGAGAGAGCATTATATGAAAAACGGTCAGCTGGAAGATTCGGTTGTTTTTTCATTGCTGCGCAAGGAATATAAAAGCCCAATATAAAAACACCACGTATGTCACTATCCACCCATTCTTCGGAAACAAGCAGGATCATAAAAGCCCCGCGGGAAGCGGTTTACAACGCGTTTATTGACCCTATAGCGGTAGCCGCCTGGCTGGCGCCCGATAATATGCGCGCTGAGATACATCATTTTGATGCCAGGGAAAATGGCATCTTTCGTATGTCGCTCACCTACCTGGATCCGGCACAGTCGCTCCCAGGCAAAACTACCGCTGATAAAGATATGTTCCAGGGGCGGTTTGCCACATTAACCCCCTTTGAAAAGATTGTAGAGATCATTGTATTCGACTCCGCCGATGAAAAATATGCCGGCGAAATGACGATGACCGTCACCCTTGCTGATGTAGCAGACGGCACGTTGGTTAACCTGCACTTCGATAATATCCCACCGGGTATCCGGCCGGAAGATAACGATGAAGGCAGCCGGCAATCGCTGCGAAAGCTGGCCACCCTGTTGGAGTAGCTCCTGTTCATCATCGAACGGATGCTGTACTGAAAACGAACAAAATATAAATAATACATATATATAACTTTCTCACCTGCTATAGTTATATAATGGCACATTATTGTGTGTCCGTTGGCGTCATCAACAAATTATTCCCTTATGTATAGCAACTATCTCCAGGTAGCATGGCGGAACCTGACCAGGAACAAAGGTTTTGCTTTCATCAATATTCTTGGCCTTGCCATCGGCATGGCGATAGTCATGTTAATTGGTTTGTGGATCCGGGATGAACTTACCTGGAATAAATCTCTCAAAAACTATAACCACATTACGCAGGTTATACACAACTGGGACAACACCGCGTTTCATACCATTACCACTACCTACTCTATGCCTATCCCGCTGGTAGAAGAGCTGCGGTCGAAGTATGGCGGTGATTTCAGTCATATTGCCTTATACAAGCCAAGCGTTGCCCGCATACTTGCCTATGGCGATAAAAAATTAAGCCAGAATGGGTGGTTTGCAGAGCCGGAGATGACAGACATACTGGCCCCAACGATGATAGCAGGTCCTTTACACGGGCTTACGGAAACCAATAGCATCATGCTCAGTAAAACCCTGGCCAGGTCATTTTTTGGGGACACGGACCCGATCAATAAAATGATCAACGTAGATAATAAAAAGAACCTGAAGGTAACCGGCGTGTTTGAAGACTTCCCCGCCAACAGTCATCTGCAGGATGTACATTACCTTATTTCCTGGGCCTACCTCGTAGCCGACCAGGGCTGGGTGAAAGAAGCTTATGATCAGTGGAATAACAACTCCTTTTTTATACTGGCGCAGCTGAGCGATAAAGCAGATCTCAACAAAGTATCCGCTACTGTAAAAGGTGCCCTGAAGGGAAAACCCGACAGGAACGATAACCCCGAAGTACTGTTGCACCCTATGAGTAAATGGCACCTGTATGATACCTTCACCAATGGTAAGAATACCGGTGGCAATATCCGTTACGTATGGATCTTTGGCGCCATCGGCATTTTTGTGCTGATATTAGCCTGCATTAATTTTATGAACCTGAATACCGCCCGTTCCCAGAAAAGGGCCAGGGAAATAGGCGTGCGCAAGGCGATCGGCTCCGGAAGACATCAGCTGATGCGGCAGTTCCTGGGAGAAGCCTTATTGGTAGCTTTCCTATCCTTACTGCTGGCCGTATTGTTGGTACAACTGGCGCTTCCCTTTTTTAACACCCTTGCCAGCAAAGTTATTGGTATACCCTGGCAAACGCCCAGTTTTTGGGGCAGTATCGCGGGTTTAACATTGCTCACCGGTTTGCTGGCAGGCAGTTATCCGGCCTTTTATCTTTCTTCCCTCAATACGCTCCGGGTACTCAAAGGCACCTTCAAGGCCGGCCGGGCGGCTGCACTTCCCCGCAAAGTATTAGTGGTAGTGCAGTTTGCCGTATCCGTTGCATTGATCATTGGTACTACCATTATCTACCTGCAAATACAACATGCTAAAAACCGGCCCCCGGGCTTCGACCGCAATGGCCTGATTAATGTTAGCATGGTTACACCGGATCTCTACGGAAAGTATAATACGCTGCGCCAGGACCTCCTCGCTTCCGGCGCAGTGATAAATATGGCTGCCGCGTCTAATCCATCTACCGACATTTTCGCTCACTTCATTGGCTTTAAGTGGCCGGGGAAAGACCCGGGCATCAGCCCCATTTTTTCCGTATCCTGGATCAGCCATGACTTCGGAAAAACAGTCAACTGGCAATTTGCCGCCGGGCGCGACTTTTCCAGGGAATATGCTACCGACACAACAGGCATGATACTCAATGAAAGCGCAGTAGCTTTCATGGGATTGAAAGACCCGGTAGGCACCCACATTAAATTCAATGACGCCGACTTTCATGTTGTTGGCGTGATAAAAAATCCAGTGATGGAATCTCCTTTCGCCACGCCGGCGCCAACCATTTTCATGATGGACTACGGCAATGTGACTGAAATTACCATCCGGCTCAATCCCACCATGGGTACACCTGCGGCATTGGATAAGATAGCCGGCATTTTCCGGAAGTACAGTCCCGCGGTGCCTTTTAACTACACCTTTGCCGACGATGATTACGCCCGGAAATTTTCCGCTGAAGACCGCATCAGTAAGCTGTCCGCTTTCTTTGCGGTATTTGCGATATTCATCAGCTGCCTCGGTATTTTCGGACTGGCATCCTTTATGGCGGAACAACGCACCAAAGAAATCGGTATCCGGAAAGTACTGGGCGCTTCTGTGGTGAGTTTATGGGGACTGTTATCGAGAGAGTTCCTCTTGCTGCCATTATTGTCTTTCTGCGTAGCGATGCCTATCGCCGGTTACGTGATGCACAACTGGCTGAAAGGGTACGAATATCGTATAGACCTTTCCGTGTGGATCTTTACAGGAACAGCCTTTGCCACCTTGTTTATTACATTAAGTACCGTTAGCTTCCAGGCAATCAGGGCAGCGCTGTCTAACCCGGTTAACAGTTTACGGGCAGATTGATACCAGGCATAGATAAAAAAACCGTGATCCCTGTTTACAAGGATCACGGTGCATAACATCATTTCTTAAAACTTAGTGCAACTGCACGGTGCCCACATTGGCCACCTGTCCTACGGTTACATTTACGCCTAACAGCGTCGTATCTTTTACGATCGTGTTGCCGCTAAAGGCTACATTGTAAGCGCCTGCATTTAAGCCAGACAGCAGGAAAGCGCCGGTAGCTGCATCCGGAATGGCAGATGCGACCGTGTCTGTATTCTGGATCGCAAATACACCTTTTACGCCCAACAGCGGTAATGCAACTCCCTTAATAGCACCACTGGTAGCCTGTGTATAACTTCTGATCACAGGTTTCAGGATGTACTTGTTGTTGCCGGTAACTACCACGGAACGATTTGCATCGAAGTCGAGCCACAACCGGTATTCTACTCCTGCTACCAGGGTAGCATTGATGTTCAGCTTCAGACCAGATTGCTGAGCAGATGGTGTTTCCAGCGGATGTGAAGTACCACCGATTACCACGCTGTTGTTGGAACCCAGCACCAGCCTGATTTGATTAATCGTTCCTGCAGGCAGGTCCTGTGACGCCAGCAAAGTATCTACTCCATTTCTAAATTGCAGCAGGTTATAAACTCCTGGTCTTAAGATGTGAATAGATTGCCAACCGGTGGAAGCAGAAGCATCAGTAGATGCATTTACCTGTACATCCTGGATATCCACCCATACTGCATCGTAAGGAGAAGGTGCATCCGTCAGGTATACGCTCATTTTACTATTACCGGAAGAACTATCACTGCTTTTGCTGCAGGAAGTTAATGAAAATGCGGTGACAGCCATCAGCGCTAAAGCCCCTAAGATTTGGTTTTTCATGACAATTGTAGGTTTGTTTACAAACTCATCTTATCAAGATTGGTGCCATATTATAAAAAATGTAATATTTACTCTTTTTTTCATCTTTAAAATCAGATTAAAAGCTAAATTACCTGACTTTAAACGCGCTATTGAAATGAACTACTTATTCTCCGACCAGGTGACCGTTGCTGCCACTCCTGCTAATGTATGGGGGGTTTTAACCGATACCGCAAATATGAAGAACTGGATGGGAGAACCGGATATGCAACTGGAAATAACGACTACCTGGGAGGTAAATACTCCTTTTATCATCCGTGGTTTTCATCACGTCCGTTTTGAAAATAAGGGCATCATCGTTGCTTATGAAACGCAGAAAAGACTGAGTTACAGCCATTTCAGCTCCGTATCCAGGTTACCTGACCTGCCCGAAAACTATTCCGTCCTCGATTTCCGGCTTACGCCTGCCGCTGATCAAACCATCCTTCAGCTGCGCATTGATAACTTTCCGACGGAAACTATTTTCAAACATTTACAGTTTTATTGGAGAACGACATTGGTCAAAATAAAACAGGCCACGGAGGGCAGCCTTCATTCATAAAACAAAAGCACCGGTACAAGTACCAGTGCTTTTACGGGGAGAAAATATAATTGTTTACTGTCCTTTACCAAAGTTGGGGGCTGGTTTGTCGTACCATACCCGCTGGGTGCTCAGGGTATTGATATCCTGTGCGTTAGGCGTAAATCCCTGGTCGGTCATGGCGTTGTTCCAGTTGGTGCGATTTACTTCTCCCGGATCCAATAACCAGAAACGCCTTGGGATGGTTTCATTAGACACCTCCCTTGAATAATACGCGGAGCCCAGTTTGGGATAGCCGGTACGGCGGCAAAAAACAAAGGCTTCATTAGGCGTACGCAGATAATTCAGGTAGGCCTGGATATAAATTCTTTCCAGGTCGTTGGTGCCATTGAGTTTTACCAGGCTATTGTTGAGATAAGCCTGTATCAGTGCACTTCCATCACCGGTAAAGGCGGTAGTAGAACCTGCATTCCCGGCTATTTCATTCATCGTAACAATACTGGCAGTAATCCCTTTGATGTACCAGGCGTTGGCATTACCTTTTGTATCTACACCGCCGGCATATCCTTTCTGGATAAACTCGGCCACGAGCAAACAAGACTCTGCACAGGTTACCGGTACATCTTCAAAATTACCGGTAGCGCCATTGAGCTTAGGCGAAAAGAACCTCCTGTTCAATGGCGAAATCAGGAAATATTTATTGGGCCCTACCGGGAGGCTGTTACTCAAAAAAGTAGCTTTTACCGGATCGGTGGTCCAGTCGGCCGGACCTCCCTGGAAATTGATCAAGGGATCATTCAGGTCGATAAAAGCTGGCGCCGTAACGCCATATTTGGTCAGGGAATCCTTGAAACCAACAGGGATATCATTTTTATCAAAATAGATGGGTAACCGCGGATCGCTGCTATTCTTCAGGAACATCATAATAGAATTGGTCGCGTACCTGCGGCTGCGATAATCAATATCACCACCAGTTCCAAAAGGAGTATATATTGGATTCATATACCTGGGCTGTGCCCCCACTACATCGATTGGCCCGGTGCCATCTTGCATTACCTGTTGAAATACCTGTTTGGTTTTAGCATTGTCTACATTTTCTAACCTTGCGGCTATACGGAGTTTTAAGGTATTGGCCAGCTTTACCCAGTTAGTCCAGTTACTCTGGTAGAAGATATCAGAATTCCCGTAGTCTGCCTGGTTAGCCAGGCTATTGTCAGATAGCACCTTGATCGCATTATCCAGCTCTGACAACCAGGTATTGAATAATGTTTGCTGGTTATCATATACCGGGTTATACTTGGTCTGGTATCGTCCTTCTATGGCTTCGGTATAAGGGACGGAGCCATTGACATCCGTTACCTTAATACCATGCAGTGCCTGTAGCACATAGGTCACCGCCTTTATTTTCTGGTACCTGTCTTTATCCTGTTTGAGATCTGCCTGGCGCCGGATTTCAAACAGGTTGGGCAGTATCTGCAAATAGTAATTATTGTATCGCGTATTTACGTTATTGGTGATTTCGTATGGGCTGGCCGTTACATGCTGTGTGTATCGCAACAGCTGCTCCATGCTTTCCCATACCCATTCCGTTCCCTGGTAGGTAATCATCTTATCTTCCGAATAGCTGAGCAGGTACTTTACGTCCGGGTTGGTGACTACACTTGGATTGGTATTAATATCTCCGAAGTTCTTGGTACAGGAATGCACCCCTCCTAACAAAAGCATGCCCGCAGCGGCTATATATATATTTGTTATCTTTTTCATAGCTAATCAGTTTATATTTTATTTAGAAGCCCACTCTGATGGTTCCTGCAATAGACCGTACCATTGGCAGGAAACCCTCTTCACCGGAAAATGCCGTGTTGTTAGAGTTGTTGGAGGCCGGGTTGTAGTTAAATGGCAAGCTGTTATAGAGATAAAGCAAATCACGTCCTACCACTGCCAGGCTGAGGTTATTGAGGTGTAGCTTTTCGCAGATCTTCGGTGAGAAGCGATAAGACAGTGACACCTGCCGCAGGGAGATCCATGAATTCTTTTTAATCCAGTAATCAGCTACGCCGGTAGAAGAAGAGCCATAGCGATAATAGAATTGCGGTGCATGTGTAGGTTCTACATATCCCTTGTTATAAGCTTCCTGGTAAGACATACCACCTACGTCTACCTGGCTGCCGTTGGGCTGCGTTACCATTTGTCCTTTGGCAAAAACGCCGTCGGGGATAAGGCCGTCATCATAGGTCTGGTTATCATATTTGCTGGTCCAGGTAATACCACCATGGCTGGCGTCGCGGCCTGCCAGGGTATTGGGGAATACGCCGGTATGGGTGCCATAGCGGTAAGTCAGCAGCACAAAGTCGCCTCCGAATTTAGCATCCAGCAGTACGCCCAGGCTGAAGTTCTTATAGCGGAATGTGTTTTCCCAACCGCCGCGGAATTTGGCGTTGATGTCGCCCACATCCTGCAAGGTGTTGCTACGGGCCGGGAAAGCTGCCCGCGCGTCTGAACGCCAGGCCAGTATTGGCTTGCCGTTATTGGGGCTCGCAATGGGATTACCATTGGCATCTGTAGCCTGGTAAGGCGAGGAGTGAATGGTAGTGCGCAGGGTACCGTAGGATTTTCCTACAATAGCCCAGGTACTTATTTCACCTATGTTAGCGCCCAGGTCATATTCATTACGTCCGGCATACAGGTCTACGATGAGATTACGGTTACGGGAGTAGTTGAAACTGGTATTCCACTCAAAATTCTTGGTTTGCACGGGCGTGCCGGTTATCATCAGTTCTATACCCTTGTTCTGGATATTTCCTGCGTTGATGATAATCCCTTCCAGGCCTGTTTCCGGCGGCGTGCCGATACTGATAATCTGGTTTTTCGTGTTGTCCTGGTACAGGGAGATATCAAACCCGATTCGGTTTTTCAGGAAACGCATTTCCGCGCCTATTTCCTTGGCAATCTTCCTTTCAGGTTTCAGGTTGGGTACGAGCGCAATGAACTTACCGGTAAGCGGATCCGGGTACCGGGTATAGGTAGAAATCGGGTAGTCGGTGGTATTGCTGTTGGTATAACCGTTAAACGCAAAACCCGGGTTGATACCAAACGGATCCGTATCCTTTCCGAGTGCGGCTATGTTGGCTCTTAGCTTACCATAGCTAATCCAGTCCGGCAACTTGAAGGTTTCTGAAAATAGCCAGGACAAACTGACAGCCGGATAGTTGTAAAAATTATTACCGGTTCCATTTGTATAAGTCAATGCAGAGGACCAGTCGCCGCGCCAGGTAGCCAGGAGGAACAGCTGGTTTTTAAATGCGAGATCGGCGCTGGCATATAATGAGTTGAATGCTTTCCGGCTTTTCACACCTCCTTCTGTAAAGGGTGTTTGTACGGAGTTGGCGATGAAGTAATTCCCCGGATAGCTCAATCCTCCACGGGTTTCGCTATAGTTATAGGTAGTATTATAACGTTGTGTTTCACCGCCGATATATCCATTTAACTCCAGGTCTTTAGTAAGGTTCTTGTTGACCATCAGCATCCATTTCAGGAAATAACTTTCCTTGGAAGTATGTCCCAGTCCATACAAGCCACCGGTAAAGTCATGTCCCTGCCCCAGTTCTTTATTTTCATTGCGGAGATACAGGTTATTGACGTTTCCTTCCAGCTGCAATTTGGCCCATGGATTCAGGGTAGCGGTTAAGGCAATACGTCCCCTTATATTCTGTTCATCCTGGATATAGCTGTTTTCAAATAAATTAAACCAAAAGCGTGATTCAGGCGCCTTGTTTGGTTCCGCAGGATCTCCGGGATTGGGGGTACCTCCGAATACGCTCACGTATTTATCGCGCTGCATCCAGTACTTTGTATCATAGTTACGTGGCAGCACCCAGGAAAACAGTTTACCGAAGTTATAGGAAGCAAAGGCATCCAGGCCACCCAGGCGGGGAGGATTTTTACCGTTAAAAACGGTGTAGTTGGCGCTTACATCTGCGGTGATCCATTTATTGATATTATGTGTGACGCGAAGGTCAAAAGCATTTTTAACCATGGAGTTCATGCGTACAATACCGTCGCTTTGATCGCGGGTATACGACAGGCGGAAGGTAGATTTATCATTTCCTCCGTCCATAGCGATATTGGTGGCATAGCCACGACCGGTCTGGAAGGCATCCAGGAAATTATGCGGTTGGGCCACATAGCGGGTAGTGGTTCCGTCGTAGTTGGTTACCTCCTGTCCTGTAAATTTAGGGCCCCAGTTTTCGAGTTCCCGGCCTACCTGCCGGTCGATATAAGGCTTCCCGGTGGCCGGGTCTATCGGAAATACCTTGGTTCTCCAGGCATCTTCTGGTTTATAGTTCTGATCGCGGTTATCGGTAAAGAAGGCACCGACAGTACCTCCGCCATATTCATTCTGAAAATCGGGGCCAGAATAAGGTTTAAATACGTTGTATGATTGGGTCACGTTAACGCCTATCCCTTTCTGTGCCTTTCCTTTTTTGGTGGTAATCAATATTACCCCGTTGATAGCACGGGAGCCATAAAGTGCGGCGGCAGCAGAGCCTTTCAGGACAGACACGCTCTCAAAATCCTCCATATTGAGGTTTTTAAGATCGTTCCCGAAATCGCGGCCGGTACCGCTGAAGGTATTGTTATCCATGATCACGCCATCAATCACGAAAATGGGCTGGTTGTTGTTACCCAATGTAGAGTTACCCCGGATCAGGATTTTGGTGCTGCCGAACAATCCACCGGCGCCCTGGTCGATCTGCACCCCGGCCACCTTGCCTTGTAATGCATTGACAGGGTTAATTTCATTGGTAACAGCCAGCTCCTCCCCTTTGAGTTCTGTTACCGAGTACCCGAGTTTTTTCTTTTCCTTCCTAACACCTAAAGCCGTTACCACCAACTCACCCAATTGTTTGTTGTCTTCTACCAGGGTGATGTTGATAATGCTTCTTCCGCCTACCGGTGTTTCCTGTTTTATATAACCAACGGCGCTAAACGTGAGGGTGGCGTCTGCAGCCGCCTGTATGGTATAATTACCATTGAGATCTGTAGCAGTCCCCCTGGTAGTATTGCCTTTGATAAGGACCGTAACACCCGGGACAGGCACGTTACCAGGACCGGTAACCTTACCTATAATCTTCGTTTGTTGTGCATTTACTGTAATAGACAGACTAAGTAGCAGGCATGATAGTATCATGTAGCCTATACAGGTAGGGAGCTGTTTCCACATACATCTGGTGTTTAATTAATGTTAGAGAATTACTGGTTGATAATTGCTAAAAATGGTGCATCCTACAATAACGAATGAATGTTACCGACAAGTGATCAAATTGAACAAAAAGAATCACGTATCGTCTATACTACAATCATAAGCTCATAATACATGAACTGTTCCGGCCACATCCTGATGGTAGGTTAACCGTTGCTGATATTGTTTTACCAGCTTCCTTAACAACGGAAGAAGAAGAATGATTACCTTATTAAAACAGTGAAAGACATAAAAGAGTTTAGCAACTGGCTTATTTTTTAATCGCCGGAGTACTTATGGTATCATATGAAGCAAGTAGGTCAATACCGGGTCCTTTTCACCCAGGATATTGCTTTAAATCATTATATCCGGGAGTACAGGGCCGTTTTTCTCCTGGTGGCAGTTAGCACCATGGCCTAATGAGGTAATCATCGGCACTCTCCCAAATACTGCCATCAGGATGCTGAAGATAGGGATCAGCGGTGTCTCCGTTAGCTCTCAGGAAGTCTTTATACACCTCACTGATCCGCCAGCTTTTAATGCCTATACTGCTAACCGGGACATTGATTTCTATATATCGCTTGTTTTCACTTTGCAGCAAATTGACATCGACCACCAGGCCCAGGTGATTAACGACCTTATTAGGAATATCATCCATTAGCTTCTTATACTCATCTAATCCTACCACCATCTCCCTATCATCAACACCTATAAATAACTTGCCACCCTGGGCATTCGCTAATCCGCATACCCATTTCGGGTGTTCATCTCTCCATGATTGCTTGTATGCTATATTTTGTTGTTCCTGCATAAACAATTGTCAGCTTAGTATAAACGCGCTCGCGTTTGGTAAATTGACAAAGCTAGCAGCGGCATAGCCGAAATATGGCCGGCAAATGCAATTAAAAATGTATTAACAATTAGTACTTCTGAAATAAAAACCTATTATACCTCCTTAGATGTTTTCTCCAACAATTTACCCGCCAATCCTACCTGCAATCCCCGCAACTCCGCCAGTCCCTTCAACCTCCCAATACATGAATACCCCGGGTAAGTTGTTTTATGCAAATCATCCAGCATCTGGTGGCCATGATCCGGCCTTACCGGCAACGAGATATTCCGCTGCTTCATCAGCAGTAACAATTCGCGTACAATGCCTACCATATCTGCATCTCCATCCAAGTGAGCGGCTTCAAAAAAATTACCCGCATCATCGTGACGGGTATTGCGCAGGTGCAGGAAATGAATATGCGTGCCCAATCGTTGAATGATTCCTGTGAGGTCATTGCCTGACCTTACGCCGAGCGACCCGGTACAATAGCAGAGGCCATTTGCCGGCGAGGGTACGGCCTGGATAATACGATGCAAATCTGCCTCTGTGCTTACAATACGAGGCAGCCCCAGTACCGGGTACGGAGGATCATCGGGATGGATCGCCATCTTCAATCCCAGGGCTTCCGCGGCCGGGATCACTTCTCCCAAAAAATAAAATAGATTTTCTCTCAATTGGTCGGCATCCACCTGCTGATAGGCAGTTAAAGCGGTCAATATTTCAGCAGGTTCAAAACGACCGGTACTCCCGGGCAAACCCAACAGCGCATTCCGGAACACGGTATCTTTTTGTTCGTCGGTATGGCTTTGCCACCAGGCGTGTGCCAGCGCTATTTCTATGGAACTATAGTCGCTTGTAGCGGCTGGTCTTTTCAACATAAAAAGATCGAACGCAACAAAAGCTGCCCGCTCGAAATAAAGTGCTTTGCTGCCATCAGGGAGCGGATAGCTGATGTCAGTTCTTACCCAATCCAGCACGGGCATAAAGTTATAGGTGACGACTTTAATTCCGCAGGCAGCCAGGTGATGCAGGCTTTCCCGGTAGTTGGCAATATGGGTGAGATAATGACCGCTACGCCGTTTTATATCTTCGCTTACCGGTAAACTTTCTACTACCGTCCAGCTCATGCCTGCCTGTTCAATAAGGTACTGCCGCTCACGGATTGCGGCTAAAGACCACATCTCACCTACCGGCACCTGGTGCAGGGCAGTGACAACTCCGGCACAACCGGCCTGCCGGATATCGCTTAAACTAACCGGATCATGTGGCCCAAACCACCGCATGGTTTCATGCATTAACATAATAATGTTGTTTAACTATCCAATCAATTACTGCGCAGGATAACTATCTGCGCGGCTACGATGGCTTGCTGACGGGCAAAGGCTGTGAAAGCCCAACTCACAGGCAGGCGATGGCCAATGGCAGGCTCCTGTGATGACGAATATAGGAAAAACTAAAACCAATGTAACCGATTGCGTTTTTTTATTCAAAAAAAGTTCACTTCCTTTGAAGAACAAGTTGAACCAACATGTTAGAAGAACGGGAAATCACGATATACGACATAGCCAAATACCTGAACATATCGGCAGCCACGGTAAGCCGGGGGTTGAAAAACAACCCGATGATCAGTAAAGCCACGCGGAAAAAGATCATGGATGCCGCGCAAGTACTGGGATACCAGTCCAACGCCTTCGCGAGCAACCTGAGAAGCCGGCAGACGCATACCCTGGGAGTCATTGTACCGCGGCTCAACAGCTACTTCATGTCGTCTGCCCTGGCGGGCATGGAAAACGCCGCCAACCGCTATGGTTATAACCTGATCATTGCGCAATCACTTGAAGATGCAGAGAAAGAAAAGCGCAACGCTGCCACGATGTTTAACAAACGGGTGGATGGACTGCTTATCTCACTATCTTCCAACACACAAAATATCAATCACCTGGAGCCGTTCTTTAAACGAAAAATTCCGGTTATTTTCTTCGACCGGGTGTACCCGCACAACGAGAGCACCTCGGTGGGGATCAACAACTTCGAGGCGGCCTACCAGGTCACCAAACACCTGATAGACCAGGGTTGTAAACGAATCTTGCACCTGGGAGGTAATGTATTGAGAAATGTGTACCAGGAAAGGCTCAATGGGTACCGGAAAGCGCTGCAGGACCATCACCTATCTTTTTCAGATAAATTGCACCTTACAGGTCCGCTCTCTGAACAGGCCGGCACAGATGCGGCCAGGCATATACTGGAACTGGCGCCCAACAAACGCCCGGATGCCGTTTTTTCGGCCAACGACACTGCTGCGGTTTATTGTATGCTGGCCTTGCAGGCGGCTGGTCTCCGGATCCCGGAAGACATTGCCTTCGCCGGCTTCAACAATGATCCGATCAGCAAGGTGATCGCGCCAAATCTCACTACCGTCGAATACCACGGCGATAGCATTGGTCACACCGCTGCTACCTACCTGATTAACCACCTGAAAGGTATCAGCGATCTGTATGCTACGAATGCCATCACCCTGAGGGCTGATCTCGTAATACGTGCTTCCTCCCTGAAAAATAAGAACCCGGAATAGCCTTTTTTCGAGGTTATTACACGCAACCGATTGCGAAAATAATTAAAAAGATGATGCTAAATCCGTCAAACCGGTAGTTATCGATATGAAAAATTCCACGTTATTGTTCTTCTGTCTCTGCTGCTTCCTGCTCACCAAAGGAGAAAATGGTGATGACCTCTGGCTGCGGTATCCGCCGGTAGCTGATAAAATGCTGCAGGCTTCTTATCGTTATCATGTCAGTGCCCTCATGGTTCCCTCCTCCGACGCCACGCTGAATATTGCCAGGCAGGAACTGCTCAACGGCCTCTCCCGCCTGCTGCAAACCCAGGTGCCGGCCACCGCTACCCTCCGCCAGGATGAAACGGTGATAGCCGGTACGGCACAACAGTGTCCGCTCATCGCACAAGCGAATATCGCCGGTCTGCTGAAAGCGGCCGGTAACGAGGGTTTCATGATCGTCCCCAAAATACTACAAGGAAAGCGCTGCCTCCTCATCAGCGGCAATACCTCCATAGGCGTGCTTTATGGTGTGTTTCATTTTCTGCGCCTGCTGCAAACCGCCCAGCCTATTCCTGTTCAGCCTATTATATCTGCGCCTAAAATCCAGTTACGCATGCTGGATCACTGGGATAACCTTAACCGCACCGTGGAAAGAGGCTATGCAGGTTTTTCGATCTGGAACTGGCATACGCTGCCTACGTATATCGATCAGCGTTATATCGACTATGCCCGGGCCAATGCTTCTATCGGTATCAATGGTACCGTACTAACCAACGTTAACGCCAATGCCACGGTATTGACGCCGGCCTACCTGGAAAAAGTGAAAGCCCTGGCCGATGTGTTCCGTCCCTACGGCATCCGGGTATACCTTACCGCCCGATTCAGCGCCCCGATGGAAATTGGCGGGCTGGCCACCGCCGATCCGCTGAATGACAGTGTACGCGGATGGTGGAAAGAAAAGATAAAAGAGATCTATTCCTATATTCCCGACTTCGGTGGTTTTCTTGTAAAAGCGAACAGCGAAGGGCAGCCAGGGCCACAGGACTATCACCGTACCCATGCCGACGGCGCCAATATGCTGGCAGATGCCATTGCTCCGTATAAAGGCATCGTAATATGGCGCGCATTCGTGTATAGTCACGATAACCCGATAGACCGCCATAAACAGGCTTACGACGACTTTGTTCCACTCGACGGACAGTTCAGGCCAAATGTATTGTTGCAGGTAAAAAACGGGGCTATCGACTTCATGCCGCGTGAACCTTTTCATCCGCTGTTTGGCGCCATGCCTAAAACGCCATTGATGATGGAGTTCCAGCTTACACAGGAATACCTGGGGCAAGGAACCAGCCTGGTTTTCCTGGCTCCCCTGTTCAAAGAAACACTGGAAAGCGATACCTATAGCAAAGGCGCAGGCAGCACTGTAGCTAAAGTCATTGATGGCAGTGTTGATCAACATATGCTCAGCGGCATGGCCGGCGTAGCCAATATCGGTAATGATATCAACTGGTGCGGCCATCCCTTTGCGCAGGCCAACTGGTATGCGCTGGGGCGGCTGGCATGGGATCATACCCTTTCCAGTGAACAGATAGCAGAAGAATGGTTGCGTATGACCTTCTCCAACGAGCTTACTTTTCTAAAAAGTGCCACCCGGTTGATGCTGGAAAGCCGTGATATTATCGTACAATATTCCAACCCCATAGGATTACATCATATCATGGGTACAGGGCACCACTATGGGCCGGCCCCCTGGGTCAACAACCAGCACCGCCCCGAATGGAATCCTGTTTATTATCACAAAGCAGATAGCACCGGTATTGGCTTTGATCGTACGGCCACCGGCAGTAATGCATTGGCACAATACCAGCCGGCCGTACGCCGGCAATGGGAAGATATCCACACCTGTGATGAAAAATACCTGCTCTGGTTTCATCATGTGCAGTGGCGTTTCCGTATGAAAAGTGGCAGGAACCTTTGGGAGGAACTGTGTTACCAATACTACACCGGCGCAGACCGGGTAACCGGCATGCAGCATACCTGGGAAAGCCTGCGTCCTTTTGTAGATCCGCAGCGGTTTGCACAGGTAACCATGTTGTTAAAAATACAGCAACAGGAAGCCACCTGGTGGAGAAATGCCTGCCTGCTGTATTTCCGGACATTCAGCCATATGCCGCTACCAGCGGACTATACGCCGCCAGACAAAACACTGGAGTACTATAAACAGTTACAGTTCCCCTTTGCGCCGGGTAACTGATAAATATATTTTTAACAGCCGAAGAAAGATGACAGCACTAAAAAGAAAATTAGCCATTGTAACAGGCGGCGGTTCAGGTATAGGTTTCGCGATCGCCGAAAAATTAATACAGCAGGGTATGAAAGTAATCATCCTGGGAAGAAATGCGGAGAGACTGGAAGAAGCGCAACAACAGCTGGGCAATGCCTGTCACGCTATCGCCGCGGATATTACTCAGCTGGCAGCCATTCCCACGCTGGTAAACCGTATTGTGGAGCAGCATGGTCCCATCGACATCCTGGTAAACAATGCGGGTATCAATCATAAAAAAGATTTTACAGAAGTCACTGACGAAGCATTCCAACAGGTACTGCTTACCAATGTGACTGCCGTATTTACCATGAGCCGTGAAGTGGTAAAATCCATGTTGCCACAGGGAGCTGGTTGTATCGTTAATATCAGCTCTATGGCAGCGCAATACGGCATTCCGAAGGTGATCGCCTATTCTGCCAGCAAAACGGCCATAGAGGGCATGACCCGGGCCATGGCGGTAGAATTATCGCCCAAAGGAATACGGGTAAATGCGATTGCCCCGGGGTTTATTTATTCCGATATGACCGCTAAAGCCCTGGACAGCGACCCGGAAAGAAAAGCCAGGGTATTGGGCCGTACGCCGATGGGCGCTATGGGACAAGCCACTGATATAGGCGATGCCGTTGTTTTTCTTAGCAGCGATGCCGCCCGCTTTATTACCGGTGTAGTATTACCGGTAGACGGCGGTAACAGCATCGGTTTTTAGTGCATTGTAAATCTACTTATATGAAACAACTGATGATTATTTTGCTCTGCTGTTGCAGCGGTTATATGACAACAGCGCAGGTGAAACTTCCGCGACTGATACGTGACAGCATGGTCCTGCAGCGGGACGAAAAGGTAAAACTATGGGGCTGGGCAGCCCCGTCGGAAAAAGTAAAGGTACATTTCCGGGATACCGACTATAAAACAACAGCCGGGGCAGATGGCCGCTGGGCGGTATATTTACCACCCACGCGCGCCGGTGGACCTTATAGTATGACGATTTCCGGAAGCAACAAAATTGTTTTACAGGATATCCTGTTTGGCGATGTGTGGTTTTGTAGTGGCCAGTCGAATATGGTTCACGAGATGAATATTCACGATGTTACCTACCGCCAGGATATCCTGGCTGCCAATGACCCGGATATCCGACAATTCCTTGTACCGCCCATCAACGAAATGGCTGGTCCGCAGGCTGATCTGCCAGGTGGTTACTGGCAACCGGCGGTTGGAGAGCAGGTAAGACCTTTTTCCGCAGTAGCCTATTTCTTTGCCAAAAGCATCCACGACACTTATCATATCCCCGTAGGTATTATCAACGCCAGCATAGGAGGCACGCCTATAGAGGCCTGGATGAGTGAGGATGGTTTTAAGGAGTTCCCGGCGCAGACAGCACTTATCCGGCAAAATAAAGATACCGCAGGATTTCGTCGCCAGCATTTTCCTGTGAAGACCGTGTTCCCCGCAGATGCCGGCCTTACCCAGCTGCCACGATGGTACGACACTGCTTATATACCCAAAGGCTGGCGCCAGATCAACATTCCCGGTTACTGGGAAGACCAGGGAGCAAAAGATTTAAATGGCGTGGTATGGTATCGCCGTGAGATCACGTTACCGCCTGCTATGGAAGGAAAGCCAGCCAGCGTTTTCCTCGGGCGCATTGTGGACGCAGATGAATTATATATCAACGGTAAATTGGCGGGCCGCACGTTCTATCAATATCCGCAACGCCGCTACCAGGTGCCAGCCGGGTTATTAAAAACAGGCAGGAACCTTTTCGTAGTACGCGTTACTAATACTGCCGGCAAAGGAGGATTTGTACCCGATAAACCTTATTGCATTTTCTCTGGTACAGACACCATCGATCTGAAAGGATACTGGCAATATAAAGCCGGCGCAGTATATCCCCCTGTAGCCCCTCATTACACTCCGCTCTCACAAAATCAGCCAACAGCCCTTTACAACGCTATGGTAGCGCCATTTACGGGCTATGCCATCAAAGGCATCTGCTGGTACCAGGGGGAAGCTAATACCGATCGCGCCGACCAGTATAAACAATTGTTACCGGCACTGATCCGTGACTGGCGCCAACAATGGTCGCAGGATTCGCTTCCTTTTCTCTATGTACAACTCCCCGGGTTCATGGACTACAACTATCTTCCCACCGAAAGCAACTGGGCCAGGCTGAGAGAGGCGCAGCTACAATCCTTATCCGTGCCCCGCACCGCCATGGCGGTAGCTATTGACCTGGGTGAATGGAATGACATTCATCCTGACAATAAAAAATCGGTCGGCGAAAGACTGGCTCTCGCGGCCAGAGGTGTGGCCTATGGAGAGCCCATTACCTACTCAGGTCCATTGTTTCATACAGCAACGATTAATAGAAATAAAATTGTGGTTAGCTTTACCCAAACCGGCAGCGGGCTTACTACCATGGATGGCGATGCTTTATCGGCATTTGAGATTGCCGGCGCCGATAAAAAATTTGTGTGGGCGCAAGCCAGTATTAACGGGAACCAGGTAACTGTTTGGAATGAGACTGTAAGCGCTCCTTTGTACGTACGGTATGCCTGGTCGGATAATCCCCTGCAGCCGAATCTCTGCAACCAGGAAAAGCTGCCTGCTTCGCCATTTAGAACAGATCCCTGACATGGAATTTACAGATATAATCTTATATTTCCTGTTTAAAACAATTACCCTAACATGAGAACTCCCTGCCTGATCCTTATATGTTGTATTTCCTGTTTGTGCGGTGTCGCACAAACAGGAAAATTATTCCAGGTAAAAAAAATAGTGATCAGCGATGCCGCGCAAAAGAAGCATCCAGGTGATTTCCAGCGAAGCACCCCCTATTTTTTTGAAGATGAAAGCTATACGGTACGGAAGACTTGCAGCGGAGAATTTGGCGGCAGCATCATTTTTAAAAATAAAAAAACAGGTATTGAATATAGCTGTTCAGCTACCTGCCCGGTTGTAGTAAATAAGGTAGATGGTAAATATATTGTTACTAATGCCCTGTCACATCTTATCGGCTTTTCAGAAGTGCTCCAGATAGATCATCCGGATTCTATGCAGGTTTTCAAGCCATTCCAGCCCGGGAAATCGAAAAAGAAGAAAGGCATCATTATAAGATATGTGGGAGATGATGAAGTACGCGCTACCCTGGGCAGCAAGCAGTTACTGGATACTACCCGTATTCTGATATTATCGAGTTTCATCTTTAACAACCAATGTTATCATATTGTTACAGACTTTGAAAAGACTTACATCTCAACCATTGAAAACAAAAAGCTGATACATCTGCAACTGCTTTGTGATGAAAGTCTTTTTACAGATGATGCTGAAGTTATCCAGACTAAAGACAATCACAATATTCTCTTCTTTGGTAAAGGGGAAGCCAGCGGCTATATAGATATAATGGGTAATAACATCCTGCTTACGACTTACCAGTAGTCTTATTTCATTCAACATTTCACCTTTCTATCCCTTCCGTCGGGGCAGTAATTTCGCGTAATAACCGATGGGGTTTCCCCCCGAACTTTAGTATATTGCAATAAGCCATTACACGGAGGAAATCTGTATAAGATTTCCTCCTATCAATTATTCCTGTTTCCCTTGTACCCCGGACGGTGACGATAGATTGGTAATCACTCTCTCAGCAACATAAATAGGTTTTAACTATAAAAACATAGAACTAATTGATTTTACTTATATCATCAATGTACTTACTTTTACCAAACCTGCACCGATAAACTGGTACAGGCAAGTGCTCATCCTCACCATAAACTTTTTAAAAAATGGAAAAAGAATTAACTGACATCAGTAAATGCCCATTTCATAATGGCAGCATGAAGCACAACGTTGGCGGCGGCGGCACCAGGAACCGCGACTGGTGGCCTAACCACTTAAAGTTGAGTATCCTGCGCCAGCATGCGTCCTTATCAGATCCCATGGAGAAAGATTTTAACTATGCCGAAGCTTTTAAAAGCCTGGACCTGGAAGCGGTGAAAAAAGACCTGCATGTATTGATGACCGACTCACAGGATTGGTGGCCGGCCGACTTTGGGCATTACGGACCTTTATTTATCCGTATGGCCTGGCACAGCGCAGGTACGTATCGTGTCGGTGATGGCCGCGGAGGTGCAGGATCAGGACAACAACGCTTTGCGCCACTCAACAGCTGGCCTGATAATGTGAGTCTCGATAAGGCCCGCAGGTTACTGTGGCCTATTAAACAAAAGTATGGCCGCAATATTTCCTGGGCAGATTTACTGATCCTTACCGGTAATGTGGCACTGGAGTCGATGGGCTTTAAAACTTTTGGTTTTGCCGGTGGACGTGAGGATGTATGGGAAGCAGATGAGGCCGTATACTGGGGTTCGGAAACCACCTGGCTGGGTGGCGATCTCCGTTACGCCCATGGTTCCCCTGGCGTAGCTGAACCACATGCTGTATTGTCGGCCGATGAAAAAGCGGATGGTGATATTCACTCCCGTAACCTGGAAAACCCGTTAGCGGCTGTTCAGATGGGATTGATTTACGTGAACCCGGAAGGTCCGGATGGCAATCCCGATCCAATTGCTGCTGCCAAAGATATCCGCGACACTTTTGGCCGTATGGCGATGAATGATGAAGAAACGGTAGCCCTGATAGCGGGTGGACACAGCTTTGGTAAAACTCATGGCGCCGCGCCTGCCAGCCATGTGGGTAAAGAACCGGAAGGCGCCGACTTAGAAATGCAGGGCCTGGGCTGGAGCAATAGCTATGGTAGCGGTAAAGGTGCAGATACCATTACCAGTGGATTGGAAGTGATATGGACAAAAACGCCTACGCGATGGAGCAATAACTTCTTTGAAAACCTGTTCGGCTTTGAATGGGAACTGACTAAAAGTCCCGCGGGCGCACACCAATGGGTAGCCAAAAATGCAACGGCCATCATCCCCGATGCATATGATGGCGGCAAAAAGCACTTGCCTACTATGCTAACCACCGACCTCTCATTACGATTTGATCCTGTTTACGAAAAAATATCCCGGCGCTTCCTGGAAAATCCCGAGGCCTTTGCCGATGCATTTGCGCGGGCCTGGTTCAAACTCACCCACCGCGATATGGGACCGCGTGCCCGTTACCTGGGACCAGATGTGCCGTCAGAAATACTGATTTGGCAAGATCCTATTCCTGCTGTTAATCATCCGTTAGTTAATGACAGCGATATTGCGGATCTGAAAGCAAAAATACTGGCTTCAGGGCTGAGTGTATCGGAGCTGGTATCTACCGCGTGGGCATCTGCCTCTACTTTCCGCGGCTCAGACAAACGGGGTGGCGCTAATGGCGCCCGCATCCGACTGGCGCCACAGAAATACTGGCAGGTCAACAATCCACCACAGCTGCAAAAGGTGCTGGACAAACTGGAAAGCATCCAGCAGGCATTTAACAGCGCCCAATCAGATGGCAAAAAGGTATCGCTGGCAGACCTGATCGTGCTGGCTGGCGTGGCCGGTTTGGAAAAAGCCGCTAAAGACGCGGGACAGTCCGTTACAGTGCCATTTACACCCGGCCGTATGGACGCCTCCCAGGACCAAACCGATGTAGAATCTGTTGGTCACCTGGAACCTTTGGCCGATGGCTTCCGCAACTACCGGAAAGTGAAGCTGCCGGTATCTACAGAAGAATTGCTGGTAGACAAGGCGCAGCTATTGACATTGACCGTACCGGAATTAACGGTATTGATAGGCGGTATGCGCGTATTAAACACCAACTACGATGGCTCCGCACATGGCGTATTTACGAAGCGTCCGGGTCAGCTGACCAACGACTTCTTCGTGAACCTGCTGGACATGAATACCACCTGGAAAGCAGCAGGCGCCGACCGCGAAATTTATGAAGGCAGCAGTCGCGCTACCGGCGAAGCAAAATGGACCGCTACCCGGGCCGACCTGGTATTTGGCTCCAATGCAGAGCTGCGGGCCGTTGCCGAAGTATATGGCAGCGCTGATGCACAAGCTAAATTTGTGAAAGACTTTATTGCTGCCTGGAATAAGGTGATGAACCTCGACCGGTTTGACTTAAAGAAAGCGTAATTTTACAGATAACAAAAAGCGCCTGTTTCTCATTATTGATGAAACAGGTGCTTTTTTATTTTTATGGGGAGAGAAGAAACGCCGGCAGGCTTTACTTTTTCAATATTATTTGAAATTTGTAATTTTAGGTAATGGCTAACATTGAAACCATAGCGGACTTTTATAAAAAGAACATCGGCTGGACGTCCGGACGTGTTAGCCAGGAAACAGGGCATTTCAATGTATTTCAATCGGAATATTCGGACGATAATCCACCCAATCCTTCTGCCTACCGGAGGAGAGATTTTTACAAGATCACCTTGTCCTTCGGGCCAAGCGAACTACAGTTTGCCGATAAAATAGTACAGGTAAAAAAGCAGGCGCTCATCTTTCTCAACCCACAAATTCCCTACACCGCAGATCTTTCGCAGGTAAGCAGCAGCTATTGCCTGGTATTTAATCAATCCTTCTTTCATCAGCATGGCCACCCCGGTGAATATCCCGTTTACCAGCCTGGCGGTATCCATGCATTTGAATTAACTGATGAGCAGGCAAACAGCGCCCGGAGCATTTTTCAGCGCATGCTGGAAGAAATAGACGCCGACTATCTATACAAGTACGATGTGCTTAGAAACCTGGTGTTGGAACTCATTCACTTTGCATTAAAGACACAGCTTTTTGCGGCGGCCCACCTGAAGCCCAGGCTAAATGCGTCGGAACGGATTGCCGCTCTTTTTACGGCGCTCCTGGAACGGCACTATGCCATCGATGACAGCGCACAGCGGATAGTCTTGCGCTCCCCTGCCGACTTTGCCCATCACATGAATATCCATGTCAACCACCTCAACCGTGCGCTGAAAGAAGTTACTGCAAAAACCACGTCTCAGCTCATCGCCACACGCTGCCTCACAGAGGCTAAGACGTTATTGAAACAAAGTACCTGGAATGTGGGAGAAATAGCCTACGCCCTGGGTTTCCTGGAAACCGCCCACTTTAACGCCTTCTTCAAAAAACATATGGGCACTACTCCCCTTGGATTCAGAAATGTTTGAATTTCGAAATAGATCGTTTGTATTTTGCTTTTTCACCGGTAGGCCCTAACAGACCTTTGCATACGAATCGGACCTTGTTAATTCAAAAAACGAAAACATATGCAAAAGAGAAAACTCGGATCGCTGGAAGTATCCACCATTGGCTATGGATGCATGGGGTTGAGTATGGGATATGGCACCGTACCGGACAAAAAAGAATCGCTACAATTAATCCGCCAGGCATATGATTGGGGGTGCACTTTCTTTGATACGGCTGAAAGATATGCGGCCGGCGACAACGAAGCTCTGGTCGGTGAAGCTTTACAGGACATCCGGGATAAAGTGGTGATAGCTACCAAATTTATGCTGGACCAATATACCCCGGGAGATACCCCGAGAAACCTTTTACGCCTGATCCGGGAGAAGCTGGAAAATTCATTGCGCAGGCTCCGCACGGACCATGTGGGGCTTTATTATCAACACCGGGTAAATAAAGACATCCCCGTCGAAGACATTGCCTGGTGCATGGGCGAATTGATAAAAGAAGGGAAAATACGGGGCTGGGGACAGTCGCAGGCTACCGAAGCTGAAATCAGGCGGGCGCATGCCATTACGCCATTAACTGCTGTACAGAATGAATACTCTATGATGGAGCGGCAATTCGAATCTGCCGTCATTCCTGCCTGTGAAGAACTGCATATCGGGTTTGTTCCGTTCTCTCCCCTGGCCAATGGCTTTCTTTCCGGCAAAGTGACCACCGATACTACCTTTACCGGTTTCGATGCAAGGAGAGTAATTACCCGCTTTGAAAAGGATAACATGACTGCCAATCAACCTCTACTAGCGCTGCTCCAGTTGTTTGCCACCCAAAAGGCAGCTACACCAGCACAGATTTCTTTAGCCTGGATGCTGCATAAAAAAGATTTTATCGTACCTATTCCGGGCTCCCGTAAACCGGAACGGGTGCGGGAAAACTTTGGCGCTGCCGGGATTGTATTGACTGCTGAAGAATATGGGGCTATTGAGTCGGCATTGTCGCAGATCCGTATTCATGGCAACCGGACGGATGAAGATTTGGCTAAATTGCGTACCCTGTAAAGAAAGCAGGTGTCCCTGTTTTACAGGAGACACCTGCTTTTATCCTAATAAACTTATCAGTTCCCTATCCGTTTCCTCCAGTAATTCAAACGGCGTAGTGCCGTTCAGGTTAGGCACTGTTTTGTCGGCGCCGGCGTTGAGGAGTAGCCTCACACATTCGGTCTGGTGATATTGATTGGCTATGCCGCCGTATTTAAGTCCATGCACGGCCCAGAACAATGGCGTACTGCGAAATTCGGTGCACAGCTGATGAATATTGGCATGCTCCCGGATCAGTCTTGCTACTAATTGATCCCTGCCCACCCAGGCAGCCCAATGCAAGGCCGTGCCACCGTGGCACCCGGCATGATGGATGTCGGCGCCATTTTCTATATACAAGATACCCACCTGCTCAGCGTGCAGGCTGGCAGCCGCCACCAGGGGGGTATCCTGCCCCGCTGCCAACGTGTAACCGTTAACGTTGGCTCCATGTGCCAGGAAGATGCGGGCTATTTCAACACCTTCCTGGTCTGTCAGCGTATGGGAGAAAACGCCATCGCAAACCCGGTGTAACGGATGTGCTTTGGTAGTGTTGTTTTCGTCGAAAGGGATGCCTTCATTGGCTAACGCCGGGTTTTGAGCAAGCGCCTGCCGGATCCCTTCATAATCTTTGTGCATGATCAGTGTTCGCATCATGTGCTGCCTGTTTCCGGATGAAAATAAACGTTGTTTGATGTGTTACCTCACTCATCGTCCAGCCCTTTTCCGGCGAGGATATGTTTCATATATTTTTCCACCCGGGAGGCCCGGGTCTTTGACTGTTTAGCAGCGGCAAAATAGAGCAGGTATCCCCTTTGACGGCCCGGTGTCAGGCTATCAAAGGCTGTTCTCAATGCAGGCAGGGTATCCAGCTTTTCCTGGAATTCTTCCGGTACCGGATACTCAGTGGCTTTTTTATACTGCACTTTTGCCCCGGATTGCTCCAGTTCAATGGCTTCGTGAATATAGTTCACCAGTATGTTCTTCATCTTATTAATGTCTTTCATACTGGTAAACCGCATCTGTCGCGCTGCCTGGACATTATCCGTTTGCTGGATCAACACGCCATGTATATCGTTGATCAATGCACCTTTGAAGAATAACACTGCGCAGTAATCTTTAAATCCATGCATTAAGATGATGTTCTTATCGTGGAGCGAGTAGCAGGGAACGCCCCATTTCAGGCTTTCTGTGAGTTGAGATTCCAATATGATGTTTCTCAGCTTATCAAATTCCTCCTGCCACTTTTCCGCTCTACCTATAAATGCATCGACCTTATGATTCATGTTACGCTATTTTTAATTAAAGGAAAGGATTCTTCTATCAGCCGGCCTGAAATACCAGGAAATGGCTGTCAAGATAAGTAATAATAACGAAGGAAACATATCCTTCATCACGCCGCCCACAGCGATATGCGAGAGTAACGCACCCGACATGGCGAAAAAGAAACCGGCGTACGCCCACTCTTTCAGTAAAGGGAATTTAGGCACCAGGATAGCGATTACCCCCAGAATTTTCCAGCAGCCAATGATCTTCTGGAAGTAAGGGGGGTAACCCAGGCCCGCCATGAAATCATTTTCTGTTTTCATGGCGGATAATTGAACAATCGCGGTGGAGGTCATGCCCAGGGCCAGCCAAAGGGTGGCAATCCAATAGATGATTTTATTTCTCTTTGTCATGACGTTTTTATAGTTGTTCTTGTAAGATTTTTTCTATCCGGTTATGTGCCAGGTCGATTCCCCGGACCATACCCTGTTTTATAACGGCATCCCGCTTTTCAACAGATTCATAGATGACATGCATCAGGAGTTTGCTGGTACTATTGGTGACCGCCTCAAATTCATAAAACTCCAGCTGCAGGCCGAACGGCGTTCCTTCCATTTCGAAGGTGCGCACGATCTTTTTGTTCGGGATAAATTCATGTGCTACGCCGCTGAAGCGGTACTTATTTCCTTTAGGGTCAGAGGTTTCAAACTGGTAGCTGCCATATTTCCGGCTTTCCAGTTGCAATACTTTTGTTCCCATCCATTGTTCTACAATTTCAGGTTCCGTGTAGGCAGTGAACAGCAGTTCCAACGGTAAATCAAACTCCCTGGTAATAAACAGTTCCTGCTTACCGTCTTCGGCGTTGACTTTCGTTTTTTGTTCCATAACTATTATTTTTTGGGTTTGTAGTTTTTCATGATCGACTCTAGTTTATTAAAACGGTCGTCCCACATTTTGCGGAATGGTTCAATAAAATCTGCGATGGCTTTCATTTTCTTTGCGTTTATATGATAGTAAATTTCCCTGCCGTTTTGCGTTTGTTCCAGCAGTTCACACTCCGTTAGTATTTGCAGGTGTTTGGAAACGGTAGGTCTTGCTGTTTCAAAATTTGAGGCGATTGCTCCTGCCGTCATCGCCTGGGAGGCCACCAACAGCAGTATAGCCCTCCTGGTGGGGTCTGCTATGGCCTGGAATACATCTCGTCTTAAATTCATTATGTAGCTATTTGACTACAAATATACATGTAGCCATTTAACTACACAAATTTTTCTTTTATCCCGGAAAAATAGTTTCCGCCGTTAAAAACCTATATGACCTGTCGTAAATTGCCTGATAAATGTCGTAACCCAAACCCACGGCTACTTCTAATTTTTCTACATTTGAACGGTCATGAATTTGTATAAGCCGACAACAAATTTTAAATTTAGTATCATATGGAAAAGATTACCGCCGGGGATATACGTTATGCGGATCTTGCAGGAAAAAGATTTAATAAACGCTTTAGCGGGAAGCCGGAATATATTGTACTGCCCACCACTACCACCGAAGTGGTGATAGCAGTACAGGAAGCCGTGAGCAACAAACGGCGGCCGGTGGTGCGCAGTGGCGGCCATTGCCTGGAGGGTTTTGTATCTGATCCCACCGCACAGGTACTGATCGATACCTCCCTGATGACAAACGTTTCTTACGATGCCGACATGGGGGCCTTTGCCGTGGAAGCTGGCGCCACAGTAGGCGAAACCTACCGGCGGCTGTTCCTGGGCTGGGGCGTAGTACTTCCGGCGGGCGAGCATCCTGGTATTGGTATGGGCGGACATGTATTGGGTGGCGCCTTCGGGTTTCTATGCCGTGAACATGGACTGGCGGCGGATTATCTTTATGCCGTAGAGGTGGTGACTGTAGCTGCATCGGGACAGGCCGTTCCCATTATCGCCACCCGGGAAGTATCCGATCCTAACTATGATTTGTGGTGGGCGCATACCGGCGCCGGCGGTGGCAACTTCGGCATTGTTACCCGCTACTGGCTGCGGAGCCCCGATGCTACCGGCACAGACCCCTATACCACTTTACCCGCGGCACCGGCAACTATTACTACGTTTCGCGTGTCGTGGGACTGGTCACTCGTTAATGAAAGCACCTTTTCGCAACTGACCAGCAACTTTGGCGCCTGGGCGGCACAACATAGCGGTCCGGATTCGCCTTTCCGTCAACTGTTCAGCATTTTGTTTCTTAATCACCGTAACATCGGCAAACTGGATATTAAAGGTCTCGCTACCGGTCCACAGGCGGCGCGCCTGATTGAAGAACACCTGGCCGATATTGTGGAACCTCTCGGTATCGCCTATACGAAACAAATAGAAGAAACGCCATGGCTGCAATTTGCACTCAACCCGTTCCCTGAACTTTTCCAGCCCGGCTTCGACAATGCACTGGCCAAAGTAAAAGACGCCTTCTTCAAACGTCCCTTCACAGACAGCCAGATTGCCACTGCCTATAAATACCTTACCCTGGCGGCTCCCATAGGCGGCGGGCTTGGAATGGCTACCTACGGAGGCAAAGTAAATACCATTGCTCCCGGCGCTACAGCTTCCGCACAACGCGACAGCATCCTCGACGTGGCCTGCAATACCGGGTGGATCAGCCCCGAAGGCGCCGCTCCCAGCCTGGAATGGGTACGTAACTTTTACAAAGACCTCTTCCCCGGATCGGGTGGTGTACCGGTACCGAATGATCAAACCGATGGGGCTATGATTAACCACCCCGATACGGACCTTGCCACAGCATGGAATCAATCAGGCGTTCCCTGGTATACGCTCTATTACAAAGAGAACTATCCCCGGCTGCAACAGGTAAAAGCCAAATGGGATCCGTTGAATATATTCTATCACGCATTATCTATCCGGGCGGATCAATAGCGACCGGATAGATCATTGCTACCTTAAAGCATAAAGATTCGTATGAAACAAACACCCACCGGTAAAAAAAAGTTAACGGCAGCGCAACAGGATTCACTGCTGAAAACATTGCAATCCCGTTTTGAAAAAAACGGGCAGCGTCATAAGGGCATCAACTGGAGTGATGTGCAGGAGCGGCTCATGGCCCATCCTGAAAAAATGTGGTCACTATACGAAATGGAACAAACCGAAGGCGAACCAGATGTGATTGCATTTGATAAAAAAACCGGCGCCTATACTTTTTGTGACTGCTCAGCTGAAAGTCCCAAGGGACGGCGAAATGCCTGCTATGATTACGAGGCCCTGGCTTCCCGGAAAGATCATCCGCCTAAAGAAAGTGCGGTAGAAGTGGCCGCGGCTATGGGCATCACGCTCCTTACAGAAGCCTCCTACCGGGAATTGCAGCAACTGGGTAAGTTTGATCTCAAAACATCGAGTTGGGTACAAACGCCTGCCGATGTAAGAGCACTCGGGGGCGCCCTCTTTTGCGACCGTCGTTACGATAAAGTTTTCCTCTATCATAATGGCGCTTCTTCTTATTATGCCGCCAGGGGCTTCCGTGGCTCGCTCACGGTGTAAATACGCCGGCAATACCTCCTCTTCCCAAAATGTGCAACGGGAGTGGCTCCCGTTGCGCTGATATCTCCCTACGGCTCACAATATTTTGGTGGTCCCATCTCCTTTCATTAATTTGCCGCCGCAACTGGTTATGCCAGCACTATGCTGGCATATTAAAAGGGAATCCGGTGTGAAACCGGAGCTATCCCCGTAGCTGTAATCCTGCACCTGTTTTATACAGGTATGTTTTTTCGGAATCAACTCCACTTTGCCACTGTTCCGGCTATACGGAACGGGAAGGCGACCGGAAAAGCAGGAAAGCCAGAAGACCTGCCTCTTGCAACGATATAGGACGTTTTCGGGTGAAGGGCGTACTTATATTTTCGGTTTTTTTTGTAACAAAATTGGTAACAATGAACCGCATCTGACGATGTGTGTCTTACGTGTGCTGTAGCTTCTGATTGCCGTGTTGTCGTGGAAGGTCATTTGATATCTTCCCCGCAGACGGGCGTTTAATAACTGTAGATAATATCCGGTAAAAAAGGGACCCTGTTCCCCGTATATCCGGGATAGACTGCAATCCCTTTATCAGCGGGCATTTGCAGCACACACGTTATTACTGCATTATCATCAACCTAAATATATCAAACATGCGATTACCGGGAAGTATTCTTTTCGTAGCAACTCTTTTTTTGCTGGCCACCTCCTGTAAGAAAAATGATAACACCGTTCCTTCTCCCGGTGTTGACCAGAGGGGTAGTTCAGACACCTTACGTTTAGGCGCCACCGTTACCTATCGCCCTGCAATAGCCCGCCCGTTGGGCGCTAGCTTCAGCTGGAAAGTGAATGGACAACCAGCGGGAAATGATTCCGTATTTACTTTTAATGCCGTTACCCGTGGTGATTACCATATCGTATTTACTGCCACCAACAGCGCCACCGCTGATTCGGCCATTTACCAGGTGAAGGTATGGGGCAAATATGAAAATGGTTTCCTGGTAGTGCAGGAAGGCCAGTATGGCACTACTACCGGTGACTTATTTTACTACAGCTATGACAGCAATAAAGTAGTATACAATGTTTTTAAAACAGAAAATCCGGATAAGGATTTCGGGTCAGCCACTGCTACCCTGCAATTTGCTTCTATTTATAACGGTAAGGTATATATGACGGCAAAAGTAGGTGGCCCCTTAGTGGTAGCCGATGCCTATACCATGAAAGAAACAGGACGGATAGATCACCTGCCGCAAGACGAGGGGCATGCTTTCCTGGGGATTGACAATTCCAGGGGGCTTTTAAGCACGGCAGACGGCGTTTATAGGCTCAACCTCGCCGGTCCCGCGCTAGGCGCTAAAATAGATGGCATCAACTCCAACGCAGGCGATATGATGGTTGCGGGCGATTATGTTTTTGTGCTGACAGCAGATGATGGAATTGTTGTGTTGCAGACAACCGATTACAGCATCGTTAAAAAGTTCCCTAAAGCCACGATGGGATTTGCGCGCACAAAAGACGGGGCTGTCTGGGCAGCGGGCGACTCAGCGCTGATGCGTATTGATCCGGCGAGCCTGGCTATAACGGAAACGCATGTACCCTTTAAGGTCACCAACCCCTGGGCCTTATGGGCCTGGCATTCCGGCGGCATCGTAGCCAGCATCTCCGGCAACGAGGTATACATTGCTGAGCGTAAAGAGGGACCTGGCATTGGCGGCACGCTGGAATACAGCGGTACCCGCATTTATAAGTACCTGCCTGGTAATAGCAGCGCTTTTGCAGCGCCTTTCATCACCATTCCGGATGGCCAATATTTTTATGGTTCGGCAGTGCGGTTGAATGAGCGGACGAAAGAGTTAGTAGTACTGACGTTGACCGACGAATGGGGCAGCAGCAATGACAACAGGTGGTTATTTTATGATGCAGCCAGCGGTGCATTGAAACAAAGCCTCCGGTATCCCGGCTACTACTTCCCTACCCTACCTGTATTTTATCAATAGTTTTTTACACCTCCAATTATAATTACTATGCGAAAATCCTATTTGACCTCCTTAGGTCTTGGCAGCCTGCTGATGCTGGCTGCTTGTCAGAAAGAAGCGCTGACAGACAGTCTTCAACCGATTGCTACCCCGTCTGCCGCTATTGTCAGCAACGTCGCCATCCGGCCAGCATTGCTGACCAGCAGTCCGTTGATCAGCCGCGTGTTTACCTATATGCCGGCGGCGGGACAGTTTATCAATGAAACCTCCCTGGGTACTACTACGGCTGCACAGGGTTTGGTGGGCAGCACCACCAATATGGTGTCGCTGGGCGGTTTTGGCGGGTATATTGTATTCGGGTTTGATCATTCGGTGGTGAATGGTACCGGTAGCGACCTGGGTATTTATGGCAATCCGCTCGGGCCAACTTATCAATGGTCGGAGCCAGGCGTGGTGATGGTGAGTCAGGATACCAATGGTAACGGCTTACCTGATGATACCTGGTATGAATTAGCCGGTAGCCAGTATTCTGTTGCCAGCACCATTAAAAATTACCGTATTACCTATTACAATCCGCATGCAGCAGGTACCAGTGTATTATGGAAAGATAACCAGGGGGCGAGTGGATATGTGGTAGCTAACAGCTATCATACGGCTAACAACTACTACCCTGCCATGGCGCCAAGCCAGGACTCCATCACGTTTACCGGCACCAAGCTGGTGAATACCTTACAAACCGGTGGCGTTATTACTAACCTCGCCTTTGCGTGGGGATATTCCGACAGCTATTCCAGCGAATATCCGACGTTGGGCTATAATACGTTTGACATCGCCTGGGCCGTGAATGCCAGCGGCACGCCGGTAACATTGAATGCCATTGATTTTGTGAAAGTATATACAGGGCAAAACTGTAGCGGGGGCACCATGATGGGAGAAATCTCTACCGAGGTAAAAGGCGCCAGGGACCTGCATTTATAATTCATATCTCCATATCCTAAACAGCATAAAAATGCCCCGTAAACGATTTGTATACGGGGCATTTCTCTTATTAATATTTCTTTTGTTTAGAACTCGATATCGTCGGCCACATTGCCGCCTTGGGCATCGGCAAACAGTTGCTGATATTTTGCCTTGTAGGCTGCCTGTCTTTCATTGTAGCCATCAAAGTCGGCTGCTATATCCTGGTGGATCTGTGCATTCCAGTTGGATGCCGCGATCTGGAAATCGCCCAGGGTGATGCCATATTTATCGGCGATCCATTGAGCGCCGTCAAGACCATATTCATAAGCTACCTGCCGGGCTACTTCCAGCTCTTCGTAGAAACTCTTATCTGATTTTATACGGTCGGTATTGGCGCCACCTTCTGCAGAAACCGTTGCTTTTAAATTGCTGAACTTCGGATGCTGGTCTGCCTGACCAAAGTACTGACCAAACAGCGTCACGATATGAAAGGTCTCGTCCTGTTTCATGCGCTCGGGCCACAGCAGGTTGGCTTCCTGCCAAACGGGTACTTCTACGCCAAGTGCTTTTGCGATATCGGCTTCACTTAAACCGCTGCCCATTTTTGCGCAAGCGGCGCTGTAATCTTCTAAAGTAATGCCGTGAATGGGTTCTAATAATGGGTTATCAGACATACATGTGTTTATTTAAAATGATGAAAAGATTGTTCTCTTAATAAACGTTCATAAAATTTTTCATTCTCTTCTGCCATATCCGGTATGATCTTATTCCACTCATCGATCATGGCACGCAGATATACTTTTTCGCGCTCAGGATCCCGGGGGGTACTTTCTTCGTAGGCCTGGCGCAAGTGGGCCGTGCGCTGTTCCGCGAGGGCGCGGGCATCGTGCAACACCATGCGAGCTCCTGTAGAGGGACTGAAGGTATTTTGGGAATGACAAAACGGGCAGGTAACATAGGTATCGATAAAAAACATTTTTTCGATGGTGATATTGCCACCACATTGCTGGCAGCTGAATTTATCACGGATACTTTCAAATGCCCGCAATTGTTCCTGGTAAGCCGCTTCCAGGTCGCGCGCCCCCGTCGCCTGTTGCAAGCGCTGCATGCACTTGTTCAGTTTTTCATCAAAAATATAGTGCCGGTTAAGGCAAGCCATCCTGAAGTTCATAATGCGATTGTGATAGTCGCGGCCCACTGTGGAGGTAACAACTGGCACCATTGCCTCTGCCTGGTATACAAAGTCGATAATCTGTTCTTCCTGGATATCGTTGGCTTTTTGGCGCATATGATTGATTTGGCCGAGTAATCCCTGCAGCATATTGCTGTGCGCGCGTTTATAAGGATCCGCATCCTGGTTGAAGATCTCCTGTAATCCGGGGATGGCAGCTGTTGTAAGCTCGTGCATCCTGGCTTCCAGTTTATCGAGGAACGCAAACCAACGTTCCTGTCTTGTTTTCATTTCTTCGAGGAGTGCGGGGTTATCATATTTCTTATTAAAAAAGCCGAACATACCTTATGAATTATTTTCCTTTTTGATATTAACTCCGTCTGTCAGTTTTATGTCCATGAATACAAAGCCGCAGTAAGTGCAAGCGGTGAGGCCCTTTTCAAAGGCGCGCCCGGCGCCGCATTTGGGACAATCGCGAATGTCCATCTTCGCCTCTTCCGGGGTAATATCCCCGCCATAATGCTGCTGAGTGGCTGCCTGTTGTTTGAGCCGTTCCAGGTAAGCCGATAGCTTATTGTCTTTCTCTTCTGCCATGCTATTATATTAGTTAGAGTAACTTCAACAGTTCTTCTTTCTTTGCCGTATACTCGGCTTCTGTGATCAGCTGTGCTTCAAAGAGAGACTTTAATTTTTTAAGTCTCTCTGTAATATCATCTGCTGGTGCGGGTTTGTTTTGCATCTGTCCCTGGTTCATCATATTGCTCATCATACCCAATACCACTGCCTTCCTGGCGCCGTCGCCTACGTCGGAACGCTCCTGGTCCATGGCGTTGGCGATACTGTATTGACTGAATTTATTCATATCCGTTACCATGTTCATGCCGGTCACCTTATCGTATTGTTTCAGCACTTCTTCTGGTAAGGTAATGCTGGTGATGGTAAAGCGGGTTACTTCCAGGCCAAAGTCGGTAAAATAAGGTTGGATCAATGGCTGGATTTTCTCATTCAATGCCGGCACATTAGCAGCAGCTTCTACTACCGGAATCTTCGCCAATGACAAGACTTCACCGAATTTGGGCGCAATAAAATCCCTGAGCTGCAACTCCAGTTCCGTGATGCCGAGCCGGGGCCAGGTGCCTGCATATTCTTTGAAAAACCGTCCTACATCTGTAATACGGACGTTGTAGGTACCAAATGCGCGGATGCGTACCTGTCCGAAAACCGTGTCGGTCATTAATATTGGCGCCGGTGTACCCCACTTCAGGTTCACAAACTGGTGGGTGTTGAAGAAGTAGATGTCTGCCTTAAAGGGACTTTCAAAACCATATTTCCAGCCCCGGAGCCGGGTAAGTACAGGAATATTCTCTGTTTTGAGCACGTGCCTTCCTGCGGGGAATACATCTGCCAGCTGCCCTTCATTCAATAAGAGTGCATGCTGACTTTCCCTGACGGTTAACATGGCGCCATTCTTAATTTCTTTGTCTGCGTCAGCAAACTTCCACATCAGTGCATTCGGATCTGGTGTTAACGATTCAATGACTTCAATAAATGGTAATCCCATATGGTGAGCATTTTAAAAGCGGTTTCCGATAATATGCCGGGGTAACACTCAGTTTTTCTTTTCCGGGTAGCTGCAAAATAATCACTAATCACCTAACTCCCATTCTATTTATCCTCTTTGTTAGCAATAATATAACACAACCAGATCAGTATACCTGTTGCAAATTTGATGAAAGAATAGATGAATGCCCTCTTCAGGCCTGCTACAAAATGACTACTTCCCAGAAAAAAAACAACTACAAAGTTACTACAGCACGACAAAATAAATTATAAATGTAACACTTATACATATATACAAATATAATTCGGATAAACCAAAACCGGGTGGCCGAGCGTGGGTAGAAAATTTTATGGTATTAATAGTCATTACCTTTTATTACCGCCAGAGGGAGTCGCCGTCTTTTTTCATATATAGATCTGGTACAGGCAATAAAAAATAAAGAATATATTTACATACAGTTATAGTAATACTCTCTCAAAAAAAGAAAACCCGATAAGCTGTAGCTGATAATAACCATATTTCTTTATTGTTTAAACCACATCTTTTATGAAAAAGCACTATTTGCCGTTGTTGGCAGTACTGTTAGCCGTATTTGCCTGCCAGAAACCGGCCTCCGACCCAAGTCCCGCTAAACCGGGAAGCTCCGAAAAATTTGCAGTTAATTTTAAAGTATCCGGCTTTTCGCAGGTCATTGCCGGCAATGCCCGGAGTGCCGACACCAGTGTGCTTCAAAATGCGCAGAAGCTGATATATGTAGCATTTGATGCCAATACTGACCAGATGGTGAGCCAACAAATCAAGATTGCGAGTGACTCCACTTTTGGAGAATTCAGGGATTCGCTGCCTACGGGCAGGTATGTAGTAACGGTGACCGCCATTAAGGACACCACATGCGCAGCTCCGGTAACAGACCCATTGGGCGTAACTATCTTTAAGCAGGGCGCTGATATTTTCTACAAAAGAGCAATTGTAAGTTTAACCAGCAGTGTTGATCAAAACATGGCACTTGACAGGGTTGTCTCAAAAATGGTTTACCAATTCAAGGGCAGGATCCCCTTTAACGCCAAAAAAGTATCTATAAGGCCTTACCTGGCTGAAGCTCCATCAACTTTAAGCTCGCTCCTCGATTTCTACACTGGCACCAATAAAAGGAACCAGCATTATAATTACTATGCTTATGAATATCCCATACCGGATTCGTTAATAGGAAAGGAAGGACTTACCATCAGTACTTATATGATAAATCCTGCGGGTACTATGAGCGCCGATTTCAGCGTACACATATCTGATGCTACTAACAAGTATATCGGTGGAGCGGACATTTATAAAGTATTGCTGAAAACCAATCAAACCACTCTCCTGACGGGCTACTTGTTTGACAGTATTCCGGCCGGCGGTGGCGTACAGGTAAAAGTAAATCCCAATTGGGGCAGAGATACGATAAAAGTAGAATTTTAGCCCAGGAAAAGAAAGGCCGACTGGCAGTAGCTGACGAGACCCTATTTCTTTATTGTTAAAACTACATCTTTATGAAAAAGCACTATTTGCCGTTACTGGCAATATTGTTAGCCGTGTTTGCCTGTCAGAAACCGGCATCCAATCCAGGCCCTGGTACAGGGGGAAGCACACAAAAATTTGCGGTTAATTTTAAAGTATCCGGCTTTTCGCAGGTCATTGCCGGCAACAATGCCCGAAGTGCCGACACCAGCGTGCTTCAAAATGTGCAGCAGCTGATATACGTCGTATTTGACGCCAATACGAAAGCAATTGTAAGTGAACAAACCCGCACTGTTGGTGATACTACCTTTGGTGAGTTCAGAGACTCATTGCCAGTAGGCAGATATGTAGTGACAGTAACCGGTATTAAAGACACTACCGGCGCTTACCGTTCAGCCTTTGATCCTCCAGGGGTGGCACTCACTCAACAGGGTAGTGATGTCTTTTACAAAAGAGCTATTATAAGTGTAAACAATAGCGTGGACGCCAATATGGAACTTGACAGGGTCGTTTCAAAATTAGTTTACCAATTCAAAGGCAGGGTACCTTTTAACGCAAAAACAGTTTCCATATGGCCATATATTGCGGAAGATCCTTACGCATTAAGCTCGTTTCTTGATTTCTATTCGGGCACCAATATGATGAGTCAGCATTTTATTTATGATCGCTATGCTTATTCCATACCTGATTCATTGGTGGGACGTGAAGGACTTACGGTCAATACTTATATGATGAACCCTACCGGACCGATAAGCGCCGATATTACCATTACTGTAATGGATGCAGCCAATAATACGATAGGCGGAAGAGGTATTAATAGTGTCATCCTGAAAAACAATCAAACCACGCTTCTTTCGGGCTACCTGTTCGATAGTATTCCGGCCGGCGGTGGTGTACAGGTAATAGTGAATCCAAATTGGGGCATAGATACAATAAAAGTTGACTTTTAAACAGGTACTGAAGTGAATGTAAAGAGGCCGTTTCACCTATTGAGGCGGCTTCTTTACGTTTATAGCTGTCCGTTAAACCGCTGCTCCTCTGCTGTCAAAAACCATAATATAGTCCATCTAAAAAATTTAATTGTCCATCTGATTATTAATTTTTAAATGTATATTAGACACTTAATAAAAGCATCAACTAAAGTCTGACATTTTAAAAATTCCGCGTATGAAAAATTACACTGGGGTGAGCATTTCACCACCTGCCTGGTACAGGCATGCGTTCCTTGTTATTCTTATCTTATCCAGCTTTGCAGCCCATGCACAGAAGAAAGTGACCGGTAAAGTGCTTGAAGAAGCCACTAACCAACCCGTTGTTATGGCGTCTATACAGGTTAAAGGCACCACGCGGGGTACGGTTACAGACGACAAAGGGCAGTTTTCGCTCACCGTAAAAGACGGCGACAAACTGCTGGTATCTTCCATGGAATTTGAGTCTACAGAAATTACAGTCGGCGCCGAAAGCACGCTGCATATCCGGCTTAAGCGCAGCACTGCCGGGCTCAACGAGGTAGTGGTTATCGGTTATGGTACCGTTAAGAAAAAAGATCTCACCGGGTCTATCGCTTCATTGAAAGCGGCCGACCTTAAAACGGAAGGCGTCAGCAATGTGGGCAGAGCCCTGCAGGGCAAACTGCCGGGGGTAACCGTAGAATCGGCCGGTGGCGATCCGGGAGCCGGCACCCGCATCCTGATACGCGGCGTGGGTACATTGGGCAACGCTACGCCACTTTACCTGGTAGACGGCGTACCTGTAGCCGGTATCAACAACATTGCCCCGGGCGATATTGAATCGATGGATGTACTAAAAGATGCCTCTGCTGCAGCTATCTACGGATCGCGTGCGGCCAACGGCGTAGTATTGGTCACCACCAAAACCGGCAAGCCCGGCAAGGCGGTCATCCAGTTCAGCACCAACTTCGGCCGGCAAAAAATTGACCATCCATGGGACGTATTAAATGCATCAGAATGGGCCACCGTCAGCAATGCTGCGCATGATGCGGCCAACCTGCCACGGCTGGCCATTGCCGCTAACCCATCTCAACTGGGAGCCGGTACCAACTGGCAGGACGCCATTTACAGAACAGCGATGATTCAGCAGTACCAGCTCACCATGAGCGGCGGCAGCGAAACATCGCGCTTCAGCGTATCGGGCAACTACAACAAACAGGATGGTATTGTAGATGTAACCGGATACAGCCGATATGGCGCCCGGGTAAAATCAGAAACCACCAAAGGCATCCTAAAAGTGGGTGAAACCGTATTGCTCTCCCGCGAAAAATGGATACGCATGCCCGGTGGCTGGGGCGGACAAGGAGGAAACGCAGTAGGCTCCGCGGCTAAAATGATCCCGGTTTTCCAGATTTACGATAGTACCGCCGTTGGAGGTTATGCCGGTGCTACCGGTCCGGTAGTGAACGTAGCAAACCCTGTTGCACAGCTTCACCTGGAAGATATCAGTTATGAAGTGACGTCTATTCTTGCCAATGCGTTTGCAGAAGTATCTATCCTTCCTTCTCTGAAATATAAATTCAATCTCGGTTATACCAGTTCCTTCGGCAACACCGACGACTATGCGAGACGATACAATGTAGGATCACTCTTTTCGCATCCGACCAATGATTTAAGTCAGTCGAAAGACCGCAATCTCCTGGTACTAGCTGAAAACACGCTCAATTTCACGAAAGATTTCGGCAAACACAGTATACAGGCCCTGGCAGGTTATTCTTACCAGAAAACACAGTACAATTACTGGCTGGCCAGTAAAACAAATCTTCCTGATGGTTTAAAAGAGCTGGATGCCGCTTCCGGTACGGCCAACGTAGCCGGCAACAGTACCGTGAGCACCCTGCTGTCTGTACTGGGTCGCGTCATCTATTCTTATGATAACCGCTACCTGCTCACCGCCAGTTTCCGCCGCGATGGCTCTTCCCGGTTTGGAGCAGGCAACCGGTACGGTAACTTCCCTTCCATTGCCGCAGGCTGGAATATCTCTAATGAGCAATTCTGGTCCATATCTCCCCGTATTATATCGGCCTTGAAGCTGCGGGGTAGCTATGGTATACTCGGCAACCAGGAAATTGGCGACTACCAATACAGCGCAGCGATTTCCTCCAATATCAACTATGTTACCGGCGCGGATCAGCAAAAATGGTTTGGCGCTATTCAAACCGCCTTTGCATCACCCAATATTAAATGGGAAAATACCGAGACGATGAACATTGGAGCCGACATCAGTTTCCTGAATGGTAAATTGAATGTGACCGCCGACTACTTCCGGAAAAACACCACCGATGTATTGCTGAATGTGCCGATTCCCGGCTCTACCGGCTCCTCCACCAACCCTGTTATCAATGCGGGTACCATCCAGAATAAAGGCTTTGAACTGGGATTGAACCATACCAATACCGTAGGGGTGCTAACCTATAGCGTAACAGGTACTTTTTCTGCCATTAAGAATAAAGTGATCGCGCTGGGTACCGGTTCGCAGCAAATTTTCGGCGGGCAGCCCACCCACCATGGGGCCTCCACTACCCTCACGCAGGCGGGAGGCGAAATTGCCGGCTTCTATCTCATCAAGTCATTGGGTATCTTCCAATCGCAGGCAGAAATAGATGCCTATAAAGATAAAGATGGTAAGCTAATCCAGCCTAATGCAGCGCCCGGCGATATCAAATTCCTGGATGCCAATGGGGATGGTATTATCAGCAATTCTGACCGTGTTAACTGCGGCAGTCCTTTCCCGAATTTTGAATACGGCGTAGGTGTTAATCTGAAGGCTTACAGTTTCGATCTCAACATCTTCATGCAGGGAACACACGGGAACAAGATCTATAACGGGCTGCGCCAGGACCTGGAAGGGATGAACCTTGAGTTCAACTACAGTCGCGCTACCCTCAATGCCTGGACGCCACAGAACACGCATACCAACATCCCTAGAGCGGTGATCAACGATCCGAACTTCAATGATCAGACATCCTCCCGTTTCCTGGAAGATGGTTCCTACTTCCGGATGAAAACACTACAGCTGGGGTATACCATTCCGGAGAGCCTTGTACAACGCATGAGAATTACCAGTTTGCGAGCATACCTGAGCGCCGACAACCTTTTTACCATCACAAAATACAGCGGGTCTAACCCGGATATCGGAAGGACAGGCAGCATCCTTGATCGTGGTGTTGATTACGGTCACGTGGCTTATCCCCTCGCGAGAGTGCTTTCTATCGGTTTACAACTGACACTGTAATTTTTTAAAATGATGAAACGTATGAAAAAGATATTGATTTCGGTCGCAGCCACACTGGCGTTTGCCGGTTGTTCGCGCGATACGTTGCAACTTACTAACCCGAACCAGATTACGACAGAGACTTTCTGGAAAAATGAAGATGATGTTAAAAGCGCCATGGCGGCGACCTATGGACTATTCAAAAACGTAGACGGCGGTTACTGGGGCGTACGTGGCGTAGAATTATCCAATGGCCGCGGGGATGATTTCTTCATCCGCAATGATGTAAATTATCTTTACCAGTTATCTACTTTCACCAATACACCGGATAACTCCGCGGCTACCAATGTGTTTAACATCTCGTACCGGGCCATTTTCCGTGCTAACCAGATTATGGAGAACATTGATAAAGCGAGGCTCACAGATCAGAAAAAGAAGGCCTATATCGCCGAGGCTAAATTTATTCGTGGGCTGAATTATTTCATCCTGGTCACCAACTTTGGGGATGTGCCGATACGTACCCGTGTTCCGGCTAAGAAAGAAGACTACTTCGTTGCCAAATCTCCGGAAGCTGATGTTTGGGCACAAATTGTAAAAGACTTCACCGAAGCGGCTGCCGACCTTCCGCCTACGCGCGACCCGTCAGAAACAGGCCGGGCTACCAAAGGATCTGCACTGGGTTTCCTGGGAAAATCATATGTGTACATGAAGAGCTGGGCCAATGCAGAAGCAGCGCTCAAACAGCTTACCACTGCTCCTTTCAATTATAGTCTCACTACCGACTATGGCGATAACTTCACCGCTGCCAAAAAGAATAACAGCGAGTCTGTCTTTGAAATACAACTGGCTGACGTGGGTGGTACGAACCCATGGGCGGGTGAAAACGCCAATGAAGCCCTGGGTGTCACTACGGCGCAGGAGTTTGCGCCGTCGGAGGTAGCCGGCTGGTTTGAGGTAAGTCCTACCGATAAACTTTTCAACGAATTCCAGAAAGAAAAAACAGTCGCCCTGGAACTGGATCCCCGCATGTATGCCACGTTGATCTGGGATTATCCCGGTGCGATCTTCTACCGCAAGCCGTTCAGTGCATTTACGTTGCAGTTTGGCTTTAAGTCGATGTTCAAAAAATACCAGAATTACCTGCAGGCCAATGAGCTGTCGGGCAGCAGCGGTGCTGCCGATTATGCTTCCAGCAATAATGAGCGGGCATTAAGGTATGCAGATATTGAACTGTTGCTGGCGGAAGCCCTGGTGATGCAAAGTAAGACCTCCGAAGCCTATCCGTGGTTGCAGGCGGTGAGAACAAGAGCTAAACTTGGTCCATTGGCCAACGGTCTTTCCAAAGATGCGATGATGGCTGAAATACGGCATCAGCGCATGCTTGAATTTGCCCGAGAAGGCCAACGGTTCTACGATCTTAAAAGATGGGGGCTGCTCCAGCAGGAGTTCACCAACAGTGATAAAGTGGGGCGCCAGTTTTTTGTGCCTGCGAAACATGACTACTTCCCTATTCCACAGGCGGAATTGAATGCCAATCCTGCCATGGTGCAAAATCAATATTGGAAATAACAAATAAACATCGCTTTACGAAAGTACCTCGTAAAAGGGCGTTCCGGATTTAACCGGAACGCCCTTTTTACTTCCGCCCGAAACATGCCCTTGTCACAATAAAAGATATTTTTGTCTTTTATCATTCCCGTCTTATCTTTGTGCCGTCACTAAATTTTCTGGCAGTTCTATGGCCATCTTTTCAAAAACATGCGAATATGCCATGCGCGCGGTTTTCTACGTAGCGCAGCGGTCACATGAAGGCTACAAAGTGGGTATTAAAGAAATTGCCGGGCATATTAATTCCCCCGAGCCTTTCCTGGCTAAAATTCTTCAGCAGCTCAGCCGGGACGGGGTCATCCTGTCTACCAAAGGCCCTAATGGCGGCTTTTACTTTGATGCTGCTTCCTTAAACCGGCCGCTGGCGGATGTAGTGACGGCGATTGACGGCGATGACATATTTACCGGATGCGGACTGGGGCTCACCTATTGTTCCGAGAGCAACCCCTGTCCCCTGCATGAAGAGTTTAAGAAAGTGAGAAACCAGATTACGCACATGCTACATACGACCACTATTGGGAAGTTCAACCTGGGCTTGATTAAGGGAAAGTTTACGCTGAACAAATAGTTTTTTTTATAAAAATAAAGGATAAAAAAGTCCTTTATTAATTAAAGTGATATAAGATGACAACCGAACAGAAACAGCTCGTTACCGCTACAGTGCCAGTGCTCAGGGAGCATGGCGTATTATTGACCACTCATTTTTATAACCGTATGTTTTCGCACAACCCGGAGCTAAAGCATGTGTTCAACATGGGCAACCAGCAGAACGGGAAACAGCAGACTGCCCTGGCAATGGCGGTACTGGCCTATGCCGAGCACATTGAAAATCCCGCGGTACTAATGCCGGTGGTAGACAGCATTGGGCATAAACATACCAGCCTGGATATCCGCCCGGAACATTACGCTATTGTTGGGAATCATTTGCTGGCTTCTATCTCTGAAGTACTGGGAGAGGCGGCTACGCCGGAGTTGATGGATGCCTGGGCAGCGGCCTATCAACAACTGGCCATTATCATGACAGGTCATGAGCAAGGTCTTTATGCGAAACAGGTAAGTAAAAACGGGGGGTGGACCGGCTGGAAACCTTTCATCGTAAAACAGAAAGTAAAAGAATCGTCCGAAATCACGTCCTTCTACCTATACCCTGCCGATGGCGGCGCGGTGGCCGACTTTCTGCCAGGACAATATATCAGCCTCCGGTTGTTCCTCCCGGAGCTGAACCTTTTGCAGCCCCGCCAGTACAGCATTTCCTGTGCGCCCAACGGTACATATTATCGTATTTCCGTAAAAAGGGAAGCAGGCGCTGTTCACCCCGATGGCCTGATCTCTAACCGCCTGCACAATCATATCCAGGAAGGAGATGTCGTAGAGTTATCAGCACCTGCCGGCACTTTTACTTTAAATGAAAACATTGCCCGTCCGAAGGTATTTATCAGTGGCGGCGTAGGTCAGACTCCGCTGATGGCGATGCTGGAAGCACTTGCCGGCAAGAAGGCCGATACACCGATCACCTGGATACATGGATGCCGCAACGAAGCTGTGCATGCATTCAAAGACCAGCTGAACGAGTTAGCTGATGCTTATTCCCTGCTGAATCATCATATTTTCTATGATCAACCGGAAGTACCTGCACAGCATACCGGCTGGGTAGATCTTGCTGAAATTAAAGAAGAAGTATTGCAAGCCGATGCGGATTATTACATCTGCGGTCCTGCGCCATTTATCGCCAGGCACTACGGTTTCCTGGTAGAAAATGGGGTGGATACCGCGTCGATTCACTTTGAGGAATTTGGGCCTGCATCGTTGCAGTTGAATAATTAATGATATAAGTAAGGGGGACATTAAACGTCCCCCTTGCTGCAATACGTCACAACGACTACTTGCATGGCCCGTCGACAGCCACCGTTTTCCCGGTTTGCAAGCTTTCTCTCAATGCAGACTGCACCATTTGCGCCACATACTGTTGTCGCTCGCGGGTGGATGCCGTTGCCAGATTTCTCTGCATTTCAATGTTTGCAATAGTGTTATTACCTGACACGTCATTTATTGTTATTTTCCAGTTACGGCCACCACCGGTAGTAACAGCAAATACTTCCAAAAATATGGTACCTTCTGAAATCCGGTAAGGTGGAAGTTCCCAGATAATGGGGTAGGTCAGTTTCTCGATCGCGTTTTCAGCATCGGTCATATTACCTGATGAAGGCGTTGCCGCATACGGAATATCGCCTATGATCGTGTTCGTTACTGTACACTGAGGGTCATTGAATGCCTGTTGAGGGGCAGTGGGTTGCATTTTCTCATTCATGGTGTAAATTTTTATTGGTTATTTTGAAAAAGGTATCCGGCATTTGGAGGTGCGTTAACATGACAATGACGGGCGTAACATACACAAACGAATTTCACGGAAAATGGTTCATCAGCCGGCAATCTTTGTTAGTTTTCTCCCGATAAATATAACAGCTAGAACAATTGCCCCGTAGCGCCTTTGACTTTTAACGTACGATAACCTACATAATATACCTGGAGTTCCTTCAGCGCAGCAGCTGTATTTAGCTCAAAACGGCCCTGAGCGTCGGCGTCAATGGTTTCATTGATACCATCCTTTCTCTTTAACCTGACCCGGGCACCTGGCAGTATCTCATTTGTTTCTGCATCTGTTACTATACCTGCTGCTTTTTGTCCACCTATATCTTTCAAAGTAAGCTTTACCGGCCTTTGAATAACACAGCCATCCCTGCCAGCGATGCCGTAATCGGGAATGCGGTCAATAATTAACTGGCTACAATCTTTCCCATTATAAAACAGCGACCCATATTCATTTTTTTTCTGGGCCAGACAGGCTGAAGCGCTCAATAACACGACAACAAGTACAGAGAATGACCTTAAAGCAGAAAGCATTTTAACTCTTTTAATTTAAGATATTGAATTTCTATGATAGCTGCATGATTTCTATTCGAAACAAAATTGCCTATTTTTGCCTGGAAGAACGGTGCCCGGGCTTTGGCCCATTTACTTTCGCCCTATTATTACGGTAAAAAAATTATCATGAATAACAACGAGCGAGTTTACAAAATGGCCTTTGCCAGTGTATATCCACTATATATACAAAAAGTGGAAAGAAAAGGGCGTACCAAAGAAGAAGTGGATGAAATTATATATTGGCTGACGGGCTATAACCAGCAGACATTACAACAAAAAATTGACGATAAAAGCGATTTCGAAACCTTCTTCGCCCAGGCGCCGCAGATAAATCCGAATGCTTCACAAATTACCGGTGTCATTTGTGGTTACCGGGTGGAAGATATTGAAGATAAACTCATGCAACAGGTGCGTTATTTAGATAAGCTGGTTGATGAATTAGCCAAGGGAAAGGCAATGGAAAAGATTCTGAGGAAGTAACCCTGTCAGGAAGCAGCATGCATGTAACCGGAAAGATCGATTAGTTTTTTTACATCATAGATAAATATTTTTCTTCCCTGCGTATCCAATATACCGAGTTTTTTAAATTCTGTTAAAGCCCGGACTACATTCTCGATCCCGGTACCTACTATACCCGCCAGGTCGCTCCGTGACATGCCAATTTCCACCGGGTTTCCGGCCACAGTGCCTTCCTTGAATTTTTCACGCAGTACAATTAATGCAATAGCCAGCCGCTCTCTTACTGACCTTTGCGCGAACACTGAAATACTGGTGGTCAGCACTGTAAACTCATGGCTTAATGTTTTGAGCAACTTTTGCGACAGGGTGGTTGAATGCTCCAGGGTGTGAAGAAAATCTTCTTTGGGTATGAATACAACAATGCTATCCTCCAGGGCCGCCGCGGCATCAGGGTACCGCTCTTCTGCCAGCACCGCGTGGTACCCGATTAACTCCCCGTTGTTCGCTATGTAAATGATCTGTTCTTTTCCTTCTCTGTCCGTCCGGTACTTTTTTATTTTACCCTGCTTGATGAAGAAAATATCTTTTGGGAAAGTCCCCTCTCTGAACAATACCTCGTTCTTGTGGATACGCTGTTCCGTTGCATGGGCAAATAGCTGGTCGTGTTCTTCGGCCGGAAGATCATGTAATATGGACTGTGATTTAAAGTTCCATTTATCAATAGGGAAAAGGCCCTCTAAACTCATAAATACACCTATATAGAAAAATTGATTTTTATCAATTTTTGAATTGAGAAATTGCAATGTAACGAACTTACAACAAAGGTACCTTTGCAGTATGAATATTACAACTATTTCCCGCCAGGAGGCCCCCTTTACCACATCATCCTCTCCCGCAAATAGCCAAACGCGGGTCCAGCGTCAGTAATAACCTTCAACACCTCATGTTTACACCGAAATTATTTCAAACTCTAAGAGGATATACCTGGGCACAATTGCTGAAAGACCTGCTAGCCGGCGTGATCGTAGGTATTGTGGCCCTGCCGCTGGCGATCGCCTTTGCCATTGCTTCCGGTGTTTCCCCTGAAAAGGGGATTTACACGGCCATCATAGCCGGCTTTATTATTTCTGCCTTTGGCGGCAGCCGCGTGCAGATAGGAGGCCCTACCGGCGCCTTTATCGTTATTGTATATGGCATTGTGCAGACCAATGGGGTCAACGGGTTGATCATCGCCACCTTTATTGCGGGTATACTATTGATGCTGATGGGCTTTGCCCGCCTGGGCAATGTGATCAAGTATATTCCTCACCCGCTCATCGTCGGGTTTACGACCGGGATCGCCGTTATCATCTTTTCTTCACAGATAAAAGACTTCCTGGGCCTGCAAATGGGTGCTGTACCAGCCGATTTTATTGGTAAATGGGAATCCTATTTCCAACATATACAAACCATTAACTGGTATGCTGTAGGTATAGCTATGGTTACCATCCTGGTATCTATACTTTTCCCGCGTATTACCCGGGCAGTACCCGGGTCGTTGGTGGCTATCATTTTAACTACCTTCACTGTACAACTGTTACACCTGCCTGTTGAAACCATTGGTAGCCGGTTTGGGCATATACCATCCTCCCTGCCCCTGCCCGTCCTCCCCCCTCTCAATATGCACACGATCAGGGATGCCATTCAACCTGCCATTGCCATTGCGCTGCTGGGAGGGATAGAATCGCTGCTATCCGCAGTAGTGGCGGATGGTATGATTGGCGGCCATCACAAGAGCAACATGGAATTGGTAGCCCAGGGAGGAGCCAATATCGCCTCGGCCCTCTTTGGCGGCATCCCTGCAACAGGAGCTATTGCCCGCACGGCCACCAATGTAAAGAATGGCGGTCGCACCCCGGTTGCCGGTATCATCCACGCCATTACCCTGTTAGTCATCCTGCTACTCGTAGGCCAATGGGCCACCTTTATCCCGATGAGCTGCCTGTCGGGAATACTGGTAATCGTAGCCTACAATATGAGTGAATATGAGACGTTCTTCGACATTGCCCGCGGCTCCCGGAGCGATGCCGCCGTATTACTGACTACTTTTTTGCTGACCGTACTGTTTGATCTCACTATTGCCATCGAAGTAGGCATGGTGCTGGCAACGTTCCTCTTCATGCGCCGGATGATCCAGATCAGCGACGTAAATATTCTTTTAAAGGAAAACGACAAGACGGATGATCCGCTGGCGGTCAACAAATTCAATATCCCAAAGGGCGTTGAAGTATTTGAACTGAACGGCCCCTTATTCTTTGGTGCCGCCTATAAGTTCAAGGATTCCATGCAGCTGATTGAGAAAAAGCCCAGCGTGCTTATCGTGCGCATGCGTAATGTACCGGTGATTGATGCCACCGGCCTGCATACGATCAAAGATGTATTGCGTACCTGCGACAGGGCGCATATCCGCCTCATCGTATCGGGACTGCAACCTGACGTAAAGGAGTCGTTCAAGAAAAGCCGGTTGCTTTTCCGGATCGGGAAACGTTACGTGGTAGAGGATTTCCCCGCGGCATTGCAGGTAGCGAAGACGGTGTTGGAGGAAGGGTTGTGATAGAAACGCTTTCTGCTACTTCAAAACGATACATTTCAGCAGCACTACAGCGGCGGTGTACTTAAACGCCCAATTTTCCTGGCAAACCGCTGATTCAGCGCTCCCCATGCTTCCGCATATTCCGGCTTGTTGTACCGCTGCTGCGCATAGGCATACGTAGCGGGCGACAAGTGCCAGTTGAAAATATTCTCCAGGTATTTAATATCATCGGCCATTACCCGCTCCAGTACTTTCTGCTTGGATACGCCTGATTGCTGACAGTACCGGTCCAGCCATGCACCGCGACCACTCTTGACATATAGCACCAGCATGTCTTCTGTAATAAAAACAACGGGGACATGTTCCATCTGCCAGTCATTCTTTTTGATAACGGTGCATAACAGCGCGTGTTCGTATAGCCGTTCTGGTATATCATATTTCAGGATAGCCCCGTGTTCGGCGGCAATATAGCAGAGTTCCCGTGTGATCAGTTCAGATGGCAGGTAACGCAATGCTTTTCCGTCGCGGGTAGCTGCAACAGTAGCCAGTTCGGCGGTGATGGCTCCCGGCGGAAAATATTGCAGCGCCCCGATACAATAGGCCATGGCTTCCTGGCAAAGGTTGCTGGTACGCATTTCCATGGGCACCCGTTTCAGGTCGCGCCAGTTACGGCGTACTTTGTTACGCCAATACTCGAGTGTCCTTTCCTGTGGCTGCACCACACTCTCCCCGGCAGCCAGGTCACGGCGAATTTCTTCAAAGTCGGTGGTCATGGGGTTACAGAGCAGCACCCGTAAGTTTTCCGAAATTATCGGATCACCGTCTTCAGATTCCATGCATTCATTGGCTTCGGGGCTTTCCGGATCGCGGTCGTTATAATAAAACTGGCTGACCTCTTTCCGGAAAGGCATGAGGTAATAATCATCCACGATCATGATGGGAGCGGTAATCATGCCATCGCATCGCATCCAGCCATGGTTATAGTGCAACATGATCACTTCGGCCACCGTCACATTGCCCTCTACACGTACAGGGGAACCACCGATTAATAGATTGCGGCAGGTAAGGTTACCGGTCACATATAAGAACGGGCCATAGTCGCCTTCTTCATTGAGTATGCCGCCATCAACGGTGAGATGACCGATTACCACAAATCCCTGCAGGGGCCGGCCATCGGGCATCTTATCCAGTTTATCGGTGTCGAGTATTAAGTCGCCGGACAAATGGAGGTCGCCCTTATGTACATAAATGTAGCCATCCGTGCCGATCATATCCATGAAAGCTTCTTCACTTTCGAGGACCTTTATCTGTACCTGGTGCTGATTCAACGCCTGCTGAGCGGGAACAATCTGAAATTCTCTAAGCATCTTGCTAAGATCGGATAATTCTCAGAATACATCAAGGATCACCGTATTCACTTTATTGAACAGAAAATTATCTCCCGCTTTCTTGTGTAGTAACAATTTCGCCAGGGGGGTATAGGGAGATAGAAAAAATATGGGGCGGCCATCGATCAGCTGTTTGCCCAGTCCCGCTGCGATGAAAAAAGATTGTTCTTCACATTGTACAAAAGCGCCGGTTTGAACGGTGGTGTAAATAACGTCGGCTTTTACTTCCTGTAACCTGCCCAGTTCTTTCATCGTTTCTGCCAGCTGCCGGGCATACATATCTTTTTCGAGATGTCCCATGGCTCTTCCGGTTTCATATTTATCGCCGGCCGAACTTTTACCTTCGCTATTAGCAGCCTCCTGGGCGCTATCCATAGCCGCTTTGGTAACGTCAATACGATCTGATATTATATGCAGCCCAGCCTGTTTTAAATTGGTCTTAAAGGCGATTATTTCTTCACTTGTCATGAATGGTGGATTGGACCGGGGAAGTTAAGCAAAATTCTCCCACCAAACCTGTCGCTTACTTATTATACACGGGACTTCTCTTCAGCATATAAAACAGGGCATCATGATACGATCCTTCATTATTTAAAAAAGCCGTGCGCCTGTTGGCAAATATTTTCTCATTCTGCTTATTAAAAATTCCCAGGGTCACTTCATTCTCATACTGGTTTTCAACAGTGGTGTTGTTGGAGTTATCATGCTGCTTTTTATTGTCTTCGTACTTCGTGGTACTGCTACTGGACGAGTTCACACTTTCCTTTACGCTACGGGATAAGGTTCCCTGCAATACAAATTCCGCCCCCAATATCCTACAAAGTTCATCATACGTGTACCCCTTAATAGTATTGGCGTCAATGCCTTTTCTATACAATAGCGCGTTGGTGGTGGCAGGGTCCTGAAATTTATAAGATCCGTTTCGCTTGCTCAGGTACAGGTAAGTATCATTCTGCAACTTCTCTCCTTTTTCTACCACCTGTTGCAAGGGTTCATTCATTGCGATATACTTAAACGGCAGGATAGCCACCAGTCCGGGTTCGATAGGGCGTCCATTGTCAACAGGCGCTTTGCCTGCATCAGCAGATGGCGCGCTGACCACTTCCACTCTTCCGCTCGCAAAGGTAATTTTACTGATATCCGCCTTGTTCAGTTCATACACCAGCGTTTCCCCGGTATGAATAAATTTAATCGTGTTGGCACGCATTTCAGTGATCTTGCCATGCTTTTCTTCGCCATTGAGCATCAGTATCACATCTTCCTTACCCGGAGAGGTTTTGGCAGTTTGCGCCTTTAAAAAAGAAAAGGTACTCAGCAACATCACTACCACCGTCACTAAACATTTCAATGCTTGGGTCATGATAAAAATATTAGGTTTTCAAAATTGTTACTTCTTCTCTGTCTTCACCCTTTTCTGCTCTTCCGCCGCACCACTTTCCCGTTTATCCACCGCATCTTTCTTATCATTTTTATTAAAGCGATAGGTAAACGCCAGCTTCAATACCTGCGACTGCCATTGGCCACGGATATGAATATCAATGTTCTGATAGCGGCTGGTAGCGTTATACCGGCTCCAGGCGAAGATATCGGAAGCGCTCAGGCGGATAGTGCCCTGTTTGCCGAGGATATCTTTCTGTACACCTGCGTGCAGCGTACCTATTGGCTGTTGCAGGAAGGTGCCATCGATGCTCCGGGATGACCAGGTGCCCATAAACTGGAAGCCCCAGCCATCTTGCAGCTTCACCTGCTGCATCAGCTGCGCGGTAAAAACACCTGCCTTCAGCTGGAAAGGCCCATTATTAATGGTACCAGAATAATCATAATGGTTATAGTCCATGTAGATAATAGTGGTCATGTTATCGTTTAACGGGATCTGGGCATTGATATTAGCCCCCAATACCTTGCGGGTATTCAGGTTTTCAGGGCGCTGATAAGTTTCATTTTTTACGGCATCCTGCAATATTACTTCCTGGATAATATCGGTAGTTTTATTATACAGCAGCGTGGTCGTTAGTGCACCTTCCCAAATACTGTAGCTCAACTCTACATTGTGGCTGTATTGCGGATTCAGGTAGGGATTCCCCTCATCGTAGGTATACTGATCCAGGTAGAAGCGGAATGGATTCATACTGCGGTAATCCGGCCTTTCTATCCTGCGTCCGTATGACAGCGTCACTTTACTTTGCTTATCTACATCGTAAGCCAGGAAAGCAGTGGGAAAAAATTGCAGGTAGTTGCGGGAAAATGTTTGCCCGTTGTTTTTCTGTTCTCCTTTCAGCCAGGTTTGTTCTGCGCGCAGGCCTGCCTGGAACTCCCACTGGTTGCGTTTATGGCGGAGATTCAGGTAGGCGGCATTGATATTTTCTTTATAGAGAAAATGATTACTCAGGGTATCATTCTTTACCCAGCTGCCATTCACGCCATCGTAATACTGTGCGTTGTTATCGGTATTGACAAACGAGGTTTTCGCCCCTGCTTCCAGGCGGGTATCTTCAGAAAACGGATGGGTATAATCTGCTTTCAGGCTGTAGATATTGATTTTTGCCGGCAGGTCTGCCAGGAATAATTTATTGGGTGCAGCCTCACTGCTGTCGGGTTTATAATAATGATTATCAAAATGTTGTTTACTGGTACTGTTGTACGACAAATAATCCGCATTTACCAGCAGTTCATGCGCAGTACCAAATACATGTTTCAGGCTAACATTTGCTTCCATATTGTCCCATTTACCCTTGGTGGTAGCTGGTGCATCTACCCTGGTGGTGGTCACCCCTTCACCGGTTTTCAATAGCGTATTATTGGTGCTACTGGCGTCTGAAGGATTGTGAAAACCGCCAGCCGCTATGCCTACCGTGGTTTTAGCGTTAACATAATAGTCTAATCCCAATTTTGCTGTAACACTTTGTGCGGTTGTTTTAGTATAAGTATGCTGGTCATAAATACTGGTTATTTCCTTTTGATCCGCATTCCGGAAGTTACGTACAATATAGTAATCTTCAAAACTCTTCCGGTAACTATAACCGGCATTGCCGTAAAAATTAATATGCTTGTTGCTATAATTAAAATTAAGGTTTTGCGTGGTACCCGGGTATCTTCCCTGCAAGGCCGTGAGGGTGATGTTCCCATTGAAACCGCCGGTTTTCAACTTCTTTCTTTTGATATTTATAACCCCATTTCCCGCGGCATCATATTTTGCTGGCGGGTTAGACATGATCTCGATCTGGTCCAGTTGCGAAGCGGGCATATTCCGCAGGAAGGCGGTCAGCTCACCACCGGAAAGATATGCCGGCCGGTCATCTATCATTACCTTTACCCCTTGTTTACCTTTTATGGAGATGTTACCGTTTTTGTCTACCAACACCCCGGGCAGTTTCTCCATGACTTCCATGGCGCTGCCCCCTGCGGCCATAATAGATGATTCCACATTTACGATGGTACGGTCCAGCTGTTGCTCTATAAATGGCTTTTTAGCCGCTACGGTCACTCCTTTCAGGTTGCTGGCGCCTGTTTGCAGGAGGGCGCTCTCCAGGCCCACCTGGGACTGGTCTACATTAAAAACCGGGCTATTCCATTCCTTATAACCCATATAGGTGATGGTAATAAAATAGCGGCTGAAAAGAATATTCTCCAGTAGCCAGGCGCCGGTAGTATCCGACAAGGCTACTTTCACCAGGGAAGAATCAGTTGCCTTTTTGAGTAATACCGTGGCGGCCACCACCGGTTGTTGCGCTTCATCGCGTACCTGCCCGGCTATTTTACCAGTTTGCGCGCTTGCGCCCACCGACAAGATCAGCAAAGCCAGCAGTGTCCATTGTTTCACCAGGCATAGCTGGAAACGGGATGTCATCATCGTATTTTTTATCATCGTGTACATGGGGAAAGAGTTATTTTCAGCTATGCTGTGGGGTTAACGCCACATCATGAATGAGCATCGCTATTTTTTGAAATTGATGGAGAATGAAGAAATGATTTCCCGGGTAACGGAGTATACGAAGCTCCTTTTCTGTTTCCCGGGCCCATCCGGTTACCTGGCTGGCGGTGATTTCTTCCGCCGCGCCGGTGATAATCGTGATACCTGTACTATAACTTCCCAATGGCTGGTACTGGTAGCATTCCAGCGCCTTCATATCTTCCCGGATCACCGGCAAAAAAAATTCTACCAGGTCCGGATCGGCCAGTAAAGCGTCGGGCATTCCACCCATCCGTTTCAGTTCCGCTATTAACTGTATATCCCGCAAAAGATGCAGCTGCCGGCGCTGGTCGTTGAACATGGGCGCCGCACAACCGGTAACGAAGAAATGTAAGGGAAGTTGTTTCCATTCTTGCTTCAGCCGGTGTATCAGCAGGTTACCCAGCACGGCTCCCATAGAATGACTATAAATGATGTAGGGAGATTTTATATGCGATAGCAGTTGCCCGTAAAGGTCATCCGCCATCACCTGCATATCTGATAACAATGGCTCCGCTATCCGTTTCCCGCGGCCGGGCAATTCCAGGGTAACCATCTCTATATGCCGGTCCAAAAGGGGTTTCAGGTCGCGAAAAGAGTAACTGTTTCCACCTGCATATGGAATACATATCAGCTTAATTTTCTGTAGCATCTCAAATACGTTTTTGACAAGGTTTCCTTATAAAGCATAATGCAGATCGCTTGCTGCATTGATAGACGTATCACTGACAATATTGCCGTAGTCGAATTTTATCAATCGCTCCCCGCAATGGAAATAGGTGTCGTCGTGCGTTACTACGATAACGGTTTTACCCATCTGCTTCAGCTCAGGGATAATTTTTTTATAGAAATAAGCCCTGAATACCGGGTCCTGCTCGGCGGCCCACTCATCCAATACGATCACATCTTTGTCTTCCAGCATGATATAGATGAGGGCCAATCGTTTTTGTTGCCCTTTCGACAGATCTGCTTTGATCGATTTCTTCTCGTTATCGAAAGTGACGATGTTTTCCAGCTCCATCTTGCGGAGCCAGAACATCAACCGTTCATTGTCCGGCGCCAGGTCAAGGCCGTCGTAGTTTTCATTAAACAGAATGCTATCGGTAAAGATGGCCGCAATGCGGTTGCGATAGCCGGGATAGGTGCTTTCGGTGATCACCTGCCCGTTTAAGGCGATGGTGCCGGTGTGTGGCACGTACAATCCTGTCAGCAGGTTCACGAAAGTGCTTTTCCCACTGCCATTGCCACCGGTAATGAAAATGCTTTCTCCTTTTTTAATATCCAGGGTAAGCGGTTTTAAACGGAAAGTTTCCGCCCTTCTCTCGTCGTAGTACTCAAACGTTACCTCTTTGAAACGGATGCTTTCGAACTTCCCGCCGGTAGCCGCCAGGTCGCCATGCCCAATAGCGATAGCTTTGGAGGCATTGATCTTATCGTGAAATTGCTCCAGCCGGTCTACCGCAATCTGCATCTGCGTAAATTCGCTGATACGCGCTACCACAATACCTACAGGTCCCATGAGGTACAACAGCGTTACCACAAATTGGTTATTCACTACGTTTGTCATATGCAGGATAACAGGCAACAGGAAGATGATAATACCGATCAGCAGGTACCATAAATAGTTCCCCATGAGCTCATTCCCCATAAATTTGATCAATGTTTTGATGGTGAGTTCTTTTACCCGGTGACGGTTTTGGGAGATATACCGGATGAAAATATTATTACTCCGGGTGATACTCATTTTCACATCTTTAAATCCCCGCAGAAAATCATTGACATTTTGCTGGTATACGTTTGCCAGATCGCGCACGGTATTCAGATCCCTGCTGATAGACAGATTGCGGATGTAATACACTACAGCCAGGGTGGAAAGTACGCCCAGGATCAGTAAGGCGCCGAAGAAATTGGTGTAGAACAAATAGCCCAGCCCTATCGTTACCATGACGATGGCATTAAACGTTTCTATAAAAACATTGGGAAAACGTTGCAGGGTGGTTACATCAGCAGTGGCTGTACGTACTTTTTCTTCTCCCAGTTTAATATATTCTTCGTAATCAGCAAACCGCAGTTTTTCAAATACGGATAATCCCAGGTCATTTCCCAACTCATAGGTGAGCCGGATGGTGTAGGATTGAAAAGCCCTGGCGGTAAAAAACGACACGAGGATCAGTACTACATATATCTGCCAGTCGTATCCCTGTACAAAAGGCAGTGAAGTACCGGCAATCCTGTTGTTGATCAACAACAGCAGCCCCATGGACCATATGCTGTTGATGAGGCCAAGCAGTAACAAGAGGATATAAAACAACTTCGATTTTTTCTGAAGCAAGCTTATTAATCTCATACAATCCGGGATTCTAAAAATTAATTGAATAATATATATCAAAAAGGAATGCTGCCCGCGCCAGGGGCGCGGAGCAGCTTCTTCCGCCTACTATGCTGATAATTGTTCGCCAAGGTATTTCGCCAGGGCCGCGGCATTTTCCTGCTTTAACATAGAGAAGTGATCGCCCGGGGCCACAAATACGCGCACTGCTGTTGCATGGGCATCCCATCCAAGGCTGTCGGGCAGCTCCTTCCATTGGGCGCCGGCAGCCTTCACAATATGCAGGGTCGCATTGGTTTGTCCCTCTACCTGGTAGTTGTTCAGCACTTCTATGTTACTCACCTTGATATCCGTTAACCGCATGATAAAGTCAACATGCGCCAGCTTATCTCCGTTAATCTTCTCTTTCAGGTAGTTCGAAATAAATGGTACTACTGCCTTCACTCCTAATGGCTGTACCAGTTGCTTTAACTCCTTAACCCATGCTGGTGGTGTGGCATTGATGATGTTATTTTCTTCCAGTACCTCCACTACCGATTCGAAGAAGATATCCTGGTAGCTGCGGGTGCCACCGTTCAGCACATCAATATGGCCGGGGTGGGCATCCGCATCCAATAGGGCGGCGAAGGCCACGGTTTCCCCGGCGTTCTCCAGCTGCCGGATCATTTCATACAGTACGTATCCACCAAAGGAATGGGCAATGAAACGGTATGGACCATGCGGCTGTAATGCTTTTATCCAGCGGATATTCTGTGCAGCGATGGCGGCAACGGTATAGAGCGGCCGTTCTCCTTCAAATACACCCGGCATCTGAATGCCATACACCATGGCGGCAGCGGTGAGCGCTTTGGCCAGTTCGTCGTAGCCATCGCTCAGGCCATCCTGGCCGGGCACAATAAATACGGTAGTGCGGCTGTTGCTTTTATTTAACGGTATGAGGTGGTTGTCACCGGTAGCTGCGGTTATTGGCTCATCTACATCTGGTGCATCCAGTGTGGCGGCGAGTCCGGCGATTGTAGGCGCATCAAAAACATTATTCAGCGCTATTTCTTTGCCCAGTTTTCTTCGGATAGCGGCGATCAGGCGGATCGACAATAACGAATGGCCACCGAGTGCGAAGAAGTCGTCGTGAATACCTACCTGGTCTACTTCCAGCAATTGCTGCCAGATCTCCGCCAGTACAGCTTCTGTTTCATTGCGGGGTGCCGCGTAGGTATTTGCCGACAGTGTACCTGCGTCCGGATCAGGCAATGCTTTCCGGTCTACCTTACCATTAGGTGTTACCGGTATCTTATCGATCTTTACATATACTGAAGGCACCATATAATCCGGCAGCTTGCCTTCCAGCTGCGTGCTGATCGCCTGCCGGTCGAAGGCGCCATCCGGTAAGATGTAAGCGACCAGGGACTTATTATCAGTGGTGCCTTTTGCCACCACTACGGCCTGGCTGACGCCTTCCAGCTGTTCCAGTGCGTTTTCAATTTCGCCCAGCTCTATCCGGTAGCCGCGTATTTTTACCTGGTCGTCTATTCTTCCCTGGAATTCTATACTGCCATCGGGTAACCAGCGCCCGAGGTCGCCGGTAAGGTACAGGCGTGCTGCTGCTTTCCCGGAGAAGTGATCCGGGATGAATTTCTCTGCTGTCAGCTCGCGGCGATACAGGTAGCCGCGGGCCACGCCTTCGCCGCCTACGCAGATTTCGCCGGTTACGCCTGCGGGACATAGTTCCTGGTGCTGATCCAGGATGTATACCTGCACATTGGCAATAGGGTTGCCGATTACAATCGTGTCGCCATGAAGCGGATCGTCGGTGAGACTGGTACAAACGGTATTCTCCGTAGGGCCGTAAGCGTTAATCAGGCGGATACCTTTTGACTGGAAGTATTTCGCATCTTCCCGGTTCAGCGGTTCCCCGGCGGATACGATGGTTTTGATGGTGCCCAGCTCTTCGCGGATGGTGTGCTGGTAAGAAGGTGGCAATACCACCAGGTCTACCTGTTGCCTCCGTACCAGGTCGCCGAACTTATCGGCGGCCAGCAGGTCTTCTTTCCGGGGGAGTACCAGGCTACCACCACTTAACAGGGTATTGAAAATTTCGTAACAGGATGCATCAAAGCCGAAAGCTGCAAACTGCAATGTTCTCATACCAGGTATTAATCTCAGGGATGCTGCCTGGCTTAATGCCAGGTTTACTACACTTTTGTGTTCAATCATTACGCCCTTGGGGTTGCCTGTACTGCCGGATGTATAGATAACGTATGCGAGGTGATGCGGCTCAGGTGCGAGCGCTGGCGCCTGGGTAGGCTGCTTGCCAATCAGGCCGCGTTCTGCATCTATCCTCGTAATATTAATGTGGTCGGGAATATCCAGTTCCGCTACCAGCGAATGACTGCTGATCAGCATCGTAGCACGGCTATCTTCCAGCAGGTAGCTAATCCTTGCTGCCGGGTAAGACGGATCAATAGGAAGATAGGCGCCTCCTGCTTTCAGGATACCTAATATGGCTATGATCATTTCCGGGGAACGTTCCAGGCAAACGGGTACCAGCGTTTCCTGTTGTACACCTCTGCTCACCAGGTAATGGGCCAACTGATTGGCGCGGATGTCGAGCTCCTGGTAAGTAAGCACCTTGTCTTCAAATAACAGTGCAATGCTTTGCGGCGCCGCTGCTACCCTTTCCTTAAACAGGTCGGTGATCGCTTTGCCATCGGTGTTGTAATCGACCGGCGTGGCATTAAAGTCGATCGCTATATGTGCCTGTTCCTGTTTATTCAGTAAAATAATGTCCCTTATTTTAGCTGCCGGATGGCTGACCATAAATTCCAGCACCTGCTGGAAATGCCCACGCAGTGCGGTCACATAGGCACGGTCCAGCAAAGCGGTATTGTACTTAAACCGAACCGCTACCGACTCGCCTACTACGGCCGCTATACCCAAAGGATAGTTGGCATGATCGCGCATCTCAATATTATCCATCTGCAGCTGCCACTGGTGGGTGTTCAGCAGATCGCTCACCGGGTAGTTTTCAAATACCAGGAAGTTATCAAACAGGTCGCCCGGTATTTCCACCCAGCGCTGGATATCATTGAGCGAGGTATACTGATACTCCCGGCTCAGCACCTGTTGCTGCTGTATTTGCTGCAACCAGGCCCCAATACCCTGTTCCCGGTCGATGGTAGTATGGAAAGGCAAGGTATTAATGTACATCCCTACCCTTTTTTCTACACCGGGTAAATCATCAGGGCGACCGGAAACCGTTACTCCATAGGTAACCTGCTGTTGACTGGTGTAGCGGTATAACAGGTACGCCCATACGGCCTGTATCACGGTATTGACGGTGATACGGTGTTGTTGTGCGTAGGATAACAGTTGCTTCGCTCCTGCTCCTGTGAGTTGCATTTCCTGTACTTCGTAAATACCCTCGCCCTTGGTACGTTCTGCGGTAGCGCTGATAAACGGTAACAGCGTACCGCTGACCGCCGATGCGAGGTATCCTTTCCAGTACAAGATTTCTTCTTCCTCATCCCGACGCTCCAGGTAACGGATATAATCTTCGAATTTCTCTTCTTCTACTGCCGCAGGCTTTTTACCGGCTAGCAGCCCATCGTATGTTTGCAGCAATTCTTCGATAGCCACAGAGCCGGACCAGCCATCCAGCAAAAGATGGTGGAATGTCCATACCATGCGGTAGCGCTCATCGGTTAACCGTATCAACGCAATGCGCATCAGTGGCGGCGTATTGAAATCAAATCCTTTCACCAGGTCGGCGGCTTCATATGCCGTCCATGCTGCTTCCCGGGCGGATGCACTCATCTGCCGGTAGTCCAGCTCATCGAATGGTATGGCTACCTGCCCGTGCACACACTGTACCGGAATCCGGAATACATTGGCGAAGAAACTACTCCGCAATACACTATGATGTTGCAGCAAATGTTGCCAGCTTTCCTTTAATACCGGGATATCCGGTGCATCGAGTGTACAGCAGAGCTGCTGGATATAAACGCCATTGTTGCCGTTATACAATCCATGGAACAACATACCTTCCTGCAAGCTGCTCAGCCGGTACAAGCCGGTGATATGGTCTCTCCGGGTGCCTCCACTTGTAAGCGGCGTATCCAGGAAGTGATCCAGTTCTGCGTTGGTGACGGCCTCTCCCAAACCATAGTCCGACGGCGTAAACACCGGTTGCAGGCTTGCCTGCGACACCGCATGGGTGATCAGTTGCTGTAACCGGGATAGGTAATCTTCTGCCAGCTCCTGTATGGTACTTCCGTTATAATGATGGGTGCTGAAACTCCAGTACAATACCAGCTCCCCATTTTCTATGCCACCATTTACAGCTATTTTATGGCGAATGCTGACATCCGATGTAGTACCTGTACCTGCAGCTTCCGGCGCAGTGCTGAACCATTTACTGCTTCTCCTGGCGGCGTCTACCTGCCCCAGGTAGTTAAAGGTAATGTCCCACGGATCTTTGCCCTGCAGCGTTGCATCGTTATTGATATATTTTAATACACCATAACCGATCCCTTTATCGGGTAACTGTCTCAGTTGCTCTTTGATCTCTTTTAATAAAGCGCCGGGTGCTGTATCCGCACTATTATTCAACCATACGGGATAGAGGCTGGTAAACCAACCTACCGTATTGCTGATATCGATATTTGCGGCAATGTCTTCACGACCGTGCCCTTCCAGGCCCACCACAACACCGGCGCCATTCCAGGAATAAAGCGCGGCCGACAATGCAGCGAGCAGCACGTCATTGATTTCTGTATGATAGGCTTTCGGTACTTCCTGTAATAAGAGTTGGGTGAAGGTAGTATCCAGGTGTATGGTGTGCGTGTCCATATCATTACCGGTCAGTTTACCGTGGTAGGATTTATCCACCTTCAGCGGCTGGTATTGCTGCACGATATGCTGCCAGTATTCGCGCTGTTGCAGCAGGCGGTTACGTTGGCCATAATCCGCCAGCGCCTGTTGCCATTCCCGGTAAGAGCTGGTTTTATGCGCCGGTGTTACTGGTACATTTCCGGGCAACTGATCCAGCATAAGTTCCAGGTCATCCTGCATAATCTGCCAGGATACGCCGTCTACCGCCAGGTGATGAACGATGATGAGCAGGCGGTTGGCCGTTTCATAGGCAGGTGTTAAAAACAGTACGGCACGGAGTAATATACCTGCCTCCGGCTGTAAACTTGCCTGGTACTGGTCGCAGTAAGCAGCCAGCGTAGCAGCATAATCTGCCGGGTTTATCTCGCGCAGGTCCACTACCTCCAGGCTGCCGGAATAGCTGCCATAATGCTGTTGCCAGCTATCACTGTTACGGGTATACGTAAACCGGAGGCTATCATGACGGAGCATTAATTGTTGTACTGCCGCGGTTAAGATGCCAGCGCCGATTTGTTTATCAATGCCGATGAATAACTGTTGAATAAAATGTTTCGCAATGGTTTCTTCTTCCAGGTACCATTGCTGGATAGGCGTCAGTCCACTGTTGCCGGTGAGTATACCTTGCTCGGCGTTAATGACTTTTTCTTTCCGCGTGGCCAGCGATGCTGCCAGCCCTGCGATGGTCTGATGTACAAACAGGTCTTTCGGCTTCAGGTCATATCCAAAGCGTTTGGCCCGGCCTACTACCTGGATCGTGATAATCGAGTCGCCACCCAGTTCGAAGAAGTTATCGTTTCTGTCGATGTGTTGAATGCCCAGCAGTTCCTGCCAGATACCGGCCAGCGTTTGTTCCACTTCGCCATTTAAAATAGCGCGGGTATTGGAAGTAGCCATATAAGGCTCCGGCAAGGCGGATTTATCTACTTTTCCGTTGGCGGTGACTGGTATTTTCTCCAACGGCACCAGCACAGCCGGCACCATATATGGCGGCAGCTTATCTTTCAGCGAAGGCAGGACCAGATCCTTGTCGAAAGTACCTTGCGGTACCACGTAAGCGACTAAACGTTTATGTCCGTTGTCATCAGTTTTCACCAGCACTACCGCCTGGGTGACGAAGCCGGTTTGCAGCAGGGCATTTTCAATTTCTCCCGGCTCAATACGATAGCCGCGGATCTTCACCTGGTCATCTATTCGTCCCAGGTACTCAATGCTGCCATCCGGCAGCCAGCGGCCGAGGTCACCGGTGCGGTACAGGCGGGCGCCTGGCTGTTCACTGAAATGATCCGGTATAAATTTCTCTGCCGTGAGGGTTGGGCGATACAGATAACCGCGCGCTACCCCGGCGCCGCCGGCGCAGATTTCGCCCGCTACGCCTACCGGGCATAGTTCGTTTTGCTGATCCAGGATATATACCTGTACGTTTGCCAGCGGCTTACCAATCACCGCAGTATCGCCCTGCAACGGGCTGTCCGTAATGGTAGTGATAACGCTGTTTTCCGTAGGGCCGTAAGCGTTAAATACGCGGATGCCTTTTGACTGGAAATACCTGGTGTCTTCCCGGTTCAGCGCCTCACCGCCGGAAATAATTGTTTTGATGGTTCCCAGTTCCTCCCGGATCGTATGTTGATAAGAAGGTGGTAGCAACAGCAATTCCACCTGGTGCTGGCGCACCATTTCTCCAAATTTTTCTGCCGACAACAGCTCCTCTTTATGTGGGATCACTAAGCAACCACCACTAAGCAGGGTGCTGAAGATTTCGAAGCAGGAGGCATCGAAACCGAAAGCGGAGAATTGCAGCACCCGTATGCCAGGTGTCAACGGCAGCACCGCTTCCATGTTCAGCGCCAGGTTCACCAATCCTTTATGCTCGATCATTACTCCCTTCGGATGGCCCGTACTGCCGGAAGTATAGATCACATAGGCCAGATCATCCGGCGCAGGAGTGGTGCTGAGGCTAATCCCCCGCTGTTGAGCAACAGCCTGCCAGTCGTCATCTGTTTTAATGAGATGAATATGAGCGGGTATATCCAATGAGGCAACTACCTCCCGGCTGCTGATCATCATCGTAGCCCTGCTATCTTCCAGCAGGTAGCTGATGCGCGCGGCGGGGTAAGAAGGATCGATTGGAAGGTATCCTCCGCCTGCCTTGAGTACCGCTAATATGGCCACTACCATCTCTGGTGAACGTTCCAGGCAAACAGGCACCAGCGTCTCTTTTTGCACCCCTTTGCTCACGAGATACAATGCCAGCTGGTCGGAACGTTGATCCAGTTCCCCATAAGTAAGTTCCTGCGCGTCAAATACCAGGGCAGTTTGGCGAGGGGCTATGGCCACCCGCTCTTTAAACAGGTCTATGGCAGATTTCCCTGTAATGGGTTGCGGCAATGCGGTGGTATTAAACGTAACGGCGATGCGTTTGCGTTCCGCTTCTGTGAGCAGTACCAGGTCGCCGGTTTTTGCTACCGGATGCTGTACAATATATTCCAGCACCTGTAAGAAATGTTCACTGATCTGCCTGATATAGTCAGGCGACAATAAATCGGTATTGTGCTGTAAAAGGATCGTAATTTCCTGTCCCACTCCTATGGTGAGGCTTAGCGGATAGTTCGTATGTTCTTCCACGTGCAGCTGCTCTATCTGCAGTTTCCATGGATAGGCCAGTGTGGCTTCATCAACCGGGTAGTTCTCATATACCATCAGGGTATCGAACAGGTCGCCGCTGATACCGGTGTAGCGCTGGCTATCACGCAATGGCGTATATTGATATTTACGGCTTTGTACCTGTGCCGCCTGTATGTCGCGCAACCAGTCGGTAACAGGCAGCTCGGGCGTTATGGCGATATGCACCGGCAGGGTATTGATATACATCCCTACCTTTCTTTCTATACCCGGCATATCATCCGGGCGACCAGATACGATAGCGCCGTACGTCACCTGCTGATTACCGGTATACCGGTATAACAGGTACGCCCACACGCCCTGCATGAGGGTATTCACGGTCAGTCGCTGTTGCTGTGCATAGGCGGTAATGAGGCGTGTTTTAGCTGTATCCAGTACCACTGGTGTCGTTTTATAACGTCCCTGCGCTTTTGTCCGGTCTGCGCTGCTGATAAACGGAAGCAGGGTACTGTTGCTGATACCGGCCAGGTATCCGCGCCAGTAGGCGCCTTCTTCTTCTTTGTCCCGCCGTTCCAGGTAGCGGATGTATGCTTCGTAATGATCAATGGCAGTTGCTTCCGGTTGCTTTCCGGATGCCAGCGCCTCATAGGTACGCAGCAGCTCTTCCAGCAATACGGGCATTGACCAGCCATCTACCAACAGGTGATGATAGGTCCATACCATGCGCCAGGTATCATCCGTTAACTGCAGGAGGCTTATCTTCATTAATGGCGGCGCCGTAAAATCAATGCCTTGCTGCAGTACTTCCGCTTCATGCGCCATCCAGGCTGCTTCCTGGGCAGCCGCATCCAGGTGACGATAGTCCAGTAACGTTACCGGCAGTTGTACGTTACGGTACACGCATTGTACCGGTACATGGAAAGCATCGTGATAAAACGCGCTGCGCAGAATAGTATGTTGCTGCAACAGGTGCTGCCAGCTTTGTATAAACGCGCCGATATCGGTTTGATGCAACAAGTAGGTAAACTGCTCTGTATAGGCATCTACCGCGTTATCGTACAACCCATGGAACAGCATACCTTCCTGTAGCCCGCTCAACCGGTACATGGCGGTAATTTCCTGGCGACGGGTGGTATCACCGGGCATCGGCGTATCCAGGAACTGGTCCAGTTCCGGAATGCTCACTACCCCACCGAGGCCGTAGTCGGATGGTGTGAGCAACGGCTGTTTAGCTGCCTGCCCTACACCATGCAGGATAATCGTTTCCAGTTCATCGATGTACTTTTGCGCCAGCGCTGTAATGGTGCTGTCGTTGTAATGTTTGCTGCTATAGCTCCAGTCCAGTACCAGCTCTCCGCCGGTAACCATACTGTTTACGGCTATTTTACGACGCACGGTGTAATCATCGCCCACTTCTGCGCCGGCGGGTTCGTCGGTAACGGCAAACCATTTGCCGCCGCTGGTTACGGTATCAAACTGTCCGAGGTAGTTGAAGGTGATATCCCATGGATCGTTGCCCTGCAACGCTGCCAGCTTATTGATATATTTCAGTACGCCAAAGCCAATTCCTTTATCAGGGATCTGGCGCAGCTGTTCTTTCAGTTGACGCAACAATGCGCCGCTGTTACCCACCCTATTTCCAGGTAACAGCACCGGGTACAGGCTCGTAAACCACCCCACCGTGTTACCTACGTCCGTTCCTTTATCGATATCTTCCCGGCCATGTCCTTCCAATCCAATCACCACATCGCCGCTTACCCAGCCATCCAGCGCCAGGGCAAGGGCATTCAGCAATACATCGTTTATTTCTGTACGATAGGCAGCCGGTACTTCCTGCAATAATTTCTGTGTAAAGAAGGGACCCAGTTTTACCTGGTAATGCGCCATATCTTTTATCCGCAACACCTCGTCGTAGGTATTATCTACCGGTAAAGGTCTATACTGCTGCACTATGCCAGACCAATAGTCGGCCTGCTTCAACAGGCGATTTGTTTGTCCGTATTTTACCAGCGCCTCGTGCCATTGCCTGTAAGAACTGCTCTTGTTACCCAACGATACCGGCTCATTGCGGTACAGGCCATCTATTAAACGTTCCAGGTCTTCCAGTAAAATACGCCATGATACGCCGTCTACCACCAGGTGGTGAATGGCCAGCAGCAAACGGTTATGTGTATCGCCGGCAGGGGTTAAAAACAATATCGCGCTGATACAATTACCTGTTGTTACATCGATGCTGCGTTGATAACTGTTACCATACGTTTCCAGCATTCCGGGTAACTCGTCCAGCGATTCCGTTTGCAGGTTCACCACATTCAACATCCCCTCGGTAGTACTGTACGCCTGCTCCCATCCGCCGGCGCCGCAGGTATATTTGAAACGCAGGCTATCGTGATACTGCACCAATTGCATAATGGCGGCAGACAAGGTAGAAGAAGGAATACGCTTGTCGATGGTCAGTAACATGCTCTGATTGAAGTGAGAAGGCGTAGTACCTTCTTTTTCAAAATACCATTGTTGCACCGGTAGTAAGCCACAGCTGCCGCTTTGTATTTCCTGGTCGGCCGACAGCGATGTAGCGGCATTCTTACGGGCCGACATCACCGCGTATAACATGGCAATGGTCTGGTAGTCGAACAAATCGCCAACCTGTAATTCATAACCACTTCTTCTTACGCGGCTCACTACCTGTATGGTGATGATAGAGTCGCCACCCAGCGCAAAGAAGTTATCGTTGATCCCTACCCTTTCTACGCCCAACACGGCTTCCCAGATACCTGCCAGGGTACGCTCCAGTTCATTGCGCGGCGCTACATAACTATCTGTTTGCAGGGTTTGTACATCCGGGTCGGGCAAAGATTTTTTGTCGATCTTACCATTTGCCAACAAGGGGAAATAATCCAATACCATCAACAAAGAAGGCACCATATAATCCGGCAATTGCGCGGTTAGCTGTTCCAGTATTTCATCTTTATCAACATCCTCTTCAGCTACTACATAGGCTACCAGTCGTTTATTGCCCAAATGATCATTTTTAACAATCACCACCGCCTGTTTTACGGTAGCACAATTGTTCAGCGCTCTTTCTATTTCTCCCAGCTCTATACGGTAACCACGTATTTTTACCTGGTCATCCACGCGGCCCATGAAGAGTATATTACCATCCGGAAGATATTTTACCATATCGCCGGTGCTGTATAACCTGCCATCGCTAAAAGGATCTGCGATAAACTTAGTGGCAGTCAGCGCTTCATTGTTCAGGTATCCCTGGGCCACCCCTTCACCACCGATATACAGCGCTCCGGGAACACCTGCCGGGCATAACTGCAGCTCATTGCTGAGTACATATACCTGCGTAGCGGAGAAAGGCTTACCCACCGGAATGCTCTCGTTGTAAGTGGCGTTTCTGTCGACGATATGCAGCAATTTACCGATCGTCGTTTCTGTAGGCCCGTAGTGGTTTACTACAGTACACTCAGTGCCCGTTGCATAAATTGAAGCTGCTACGGTAGCTTCCAGGGCTTCTCCCCCAAAGATCAGCAGCTTTTCGGGTACCAATAACCGGTCTGGTAAACATAAAGCCTTCCAGTGCGAAGGCACTATTTTGATACAGTCGATCGGGTGCCTGTCGAGATAGTTATATAAAATGGTGGTATCCTGTACCATCTCTTTCGAGAAGATATGTAACGCGCCCCCATTGGCCAATGCACCAAAGATCACGGTATTGCCCAAATCAGTGGCCATACTGGACATGAGTCCAAAAGAGCCGCATTCTTTTATAGGCAGAGCGTTGGTGAGACCAGCAATGTAGTCTGCCAGGTTATTGTGTGTAACCACCACTCCCTTTGGCTGACCAGTACTACCAGAGGTATAAATCACATATACGGGGTGATCTGCCCGGGTGAGTCCGGGGAGATTTTCTTTGCCGTTGACTTTAATATCGTTCCAGTCATCGTCCAGTAGTATAATGTCTGCAGGATCTGCCTGTAGCCGGTCGGCATACTTACCCAGCGTGATGATATTGGAAGCATCGGTATCTTCCAGCATAAACCGGATACGGTCTTCCGGGAAATCAGGCTCGATAGGTACATACGCGCCTCCTGCTTTCAGGATGCCCAGGATGCTGACCATCATATTGAGCGACCGTTCCATACAAACCGGCACCAGGGTGCCTGCTTTTACACGTCTGCTTCTTAAATAATGTGCCAGGCAATTAGCGCGTTCATTCAGTTCGCGATAGGTCAGCGACTCCTCTTCAAATACCACGGCTGTAGCTTGCGGCGAACGGCTGGCCTGCGCTTCAAAGAGGTCTACAAAAGTGATTTGTTTGGTATGTTCCCGTTCGTAGGTGCCTTTTACAGACAACAGTTGTTGTTCTTCCGCGGAGGTTAGCATGGGCAATACAGCAATATGCTGTGCCGGCGATGCAGCCACTGCGTGCAGCAGCTGCTGGAAATGCCCGATCATACGCACCACGGTTGCTTCTTTAAACAGGTCGGCGCAATATACCACTGTTCCATTCAGGCCATCTTCATCTTCGTCCATGCTGAATACCAGGTCAAATTTGGCAGACGTATGTTCTACCGTTTCTTCTGATAAAACGATATCGCCGAATTGAAGATCTGGTTGATTGATGTTATTCTGCAAGCCGAATACTACCTGGAATACGGGCCGGTGGCTCCTGTCATTGTCCACTACCACCTGGTCTACGATTTTTTCAAATGGTACTTCCTGGTGTTCAAAGGCCTGCAATGTTGTTTGTTTTACCTGTTGCAGCAGCGCGCGGAAGGAAGGGTTATCCCGCAGATCTACCCGCAGTGCCAGCATATTGATGAAGAAGCCGATGAGTCCTTCTATTTCCTGTTGGGTTCTACCCGCTATCGGGCTGCCTACGCAGATATCTTCCTGGCCACTGTAACGGTACAGCATTACATTAAAGGCGGTGAACAGGGTCATAAACAGGCTCACGCCTTCCTGCCGGCTCAATTGATGCAGCTGTGCGGTCAGCTCAGCAGGCAACTGGAAGCTAATTGCTCCTCCCCTGGTGCTTCTCACCGGTGGCCTTGGGTAGTCCAGCGGCAGGTTCAACGGGGTGATGCCTGCCAGGTTTTCTTTCCAGTAAGCCAGTTGTTTATCCAGAACATCGCCGGTGATATAGGTTCTTTGCCAAATGGCATAATCTGCATACTGAAGCTCCATTTTATCCAGGAGTACTGTTGTGCCGGTAGAAGCGGCCATATAAAATGCCACCAGCTCTTTTACCAGGATACCCGTAGACCAGGCATCAGAGGCAATGTGGTGCGTGGTGATGACCAGGATATGTTCATCAGCTCCCAGTACTACGAGGTCGGCCCGCAGCATATGGTCGGTTGACAAATCAAACGGTACATCGATGATGGATTTTATAAAGGTTTGCAACGCAGCAGGATCTTCTTTATAGGCGGCCAGATCAGTGATGTTTAATGTCCATTTATTTTCATCCAGTATGTACTGGTAACCGCGGCCATCATTTTGCCGGATCACCGTTCGTAATATTTCATGGCGGTTGACCACACTGCGCAGGGCCGTTGACAGCGCATCGATATCCAGCGATCCGCGAAGCCGCAATACTGCTGGTACATGATACTGCACACTTCCTTCCAGCTGGTCAATAAACCAGAGACGCTCCTGGCTGAAGGACAGCGGAATGCGTGCGGGTCGTTTGCCGGCTTTCACCGCAGGTAGGAATGTTTGCGTGGCTTGTCCGGCTAAAAAGGCGGCCAGCTGATGAATTTCCGGGTACAGGAATATGGACCTGACGGTGAGCTCCACGGCTATTTTTTTCCGCAGTACCGCTACCATGCGCATCGACAGCAACGAGTGCCCTCCCAGTTCGAAGAAATTATCGTATATACCTACCCGTGGCAGCTGCAGTAGTTCCTGCCAAACATCGGCCAGTAACTGTTCCATTTCATTGCGTGGGGCTACATATTCATGGGTAGCCGGCGCGCTGGCGTGTATATCCGGTAATGCCTTCCTGTCCACTTTTCCGTTGGAGGTTAAAGGCATCTTATCTAACGTAATAAACAAGGCCGGTATCATATAGTCCGGTAACCGCTGCTTCAGCACGCCAATTAGCTGTTCGCGATCGAAGCGTGTTTCCGAAACAATATAGGCGGCCAGTATTTTACTGCCGGTACTATCATTTGCAGCTACTACCACCACCTGTTTTACCAGGCCACTCTGCAATAATACGTTTTCGATTTCTCCCAGTTCTATACGGTATCCGCGGATCTTCACCTGCTGGTCTATACGACCCAGGTATTCGATATTGCCGTCGGCCAGCCAGCGGGCCTGGTCGCCGGTTTTATACAGGCGGTTGTAGTCTGCGTCATTGCTGAATGGGTTTGGCAAGAAACGTTCTTTGGTTAATACTTCGCGGTTCAGGTATCCCCGCGCCAAACCAGCGCCGGAAACATACAATTCGCCCGGCACGCCTACCGGCGATAAGTGCATGTTGGCGTCGAGGATATAGAGACCCAGTGTAGGGATCGCTTTACCTATAATACTGCTGCTGCTTTGCAGATGTGCGGTACCTATCTCCTGGTAAGTTACATGCACAGTGGTTTCCGTAATACCGTACATGTTCACCATCTTGCAAGACGGATACAATTCTTTCCATGGCTTTATCATCACCGGGTTCAACGCTTCTCCTCCAAATATCACGTACCTGACAGGCACCGTTGGCGCATTAGCCACCAGGTATTCCTGCAATACATAGAAGGCAGCCGGTGTTTGATTGAGTACTGTTACACCTTCAGCTAGCAACAGCTGCCCGAACAGGGCAGCATCCCTGGCCACCTGTTTTGATACAATTACCAGGCGGCCGCCGTAGAATAGAGCGCCATACATTTCCCATACGGAAAAGTCGAAACACATGGAATGGAACATGGTCCATACGTCGTTACTGTCGAAATCATACAGCGGCGTATCGGTTTCAAATAACCGCACTACGTTGTAATGCTCCAGCAACACGCCTTTCGGCTGACCGGTAGAACCGGAGGTATAGATCACATACGCCAGGTGATGCGGATGGACGAAGCTTTCTGGATTATCTTTCGGGAATTCTTCCAGGATATGCTGATCACTGTCCAGCGATACTACGGCAACGGATGCTTCCACCTCGAGTAAATGGGCACTTTCACTGTTAGTCACAATGTATTGCGCACCGGTATCTGTTAGCATAAACCTGACCCTTTCCTGCGGATATTCGGGATCGATGGGAACATAAGCGCCGCCAGCCTTGAGAATGCCCAGCATGGCGATGATCATTTGTTCACCGCGTTCCATGAATACCGGTACCAGTGCATCTTCCCGAACGCCCAGCTTTCTTAAATAATGCGCGAGCTGGTTAGCCCGGCTATTCAGTTCATGATAAGTGAGCTGCGTAGATTCAAACACTACTGCTACTGCATCTGGTGTGAGCAGTACCTGCCGGTCGAAAAGGTCGATAATTGTTTTGTTCCTTGGATAGTCTGCTACCTGGCTATTGAATGCTGCCTGCAGCTGCTCTTCTTCTGCCGGAGTAGTAATCCGCAGGGTATTGATCTGCGCAGCCGGTGCCTGGACGATGGAACGCAGCAATTGCTCGAAATGCTTCATCATTTGTTTAATCCTGTCGGCGCTAAACAAATCAGTGCAATATTCGGCGTACCCGCGGATACCATCGGGCTGCTCTTCCAAAGAAATGGTGATGTCGCACAAGGTAGTTTTATGAGGTACTTCTTCATATGCCAGGTGCAGATCACCCAATAATAACTCCGGCACAGGTGGTGTATTCTGCAATACAAACATGGCCTGGAACAGCGGGCTACGGCTCATATCCCGATCCTTCACCAGCTGTTCTACTATCTTTTCAAAAGGCACCTGCTGGTGTTCATAAGCATCCAGTGTCGTATTTTTCACCTGTTGCAGCAGAACGCTGAAAGACGGATTATCGCTGAGATCTGTTCTCAATGTCACCGTATTCAGGAAGAAGCCTATCAGCCCTTCCGTTTCCTGCTGTGTTCTGCCGGATACCGGTGAGCCCACACAAATATCATCCTGGCCACTGTAGCGTTGCAGCAACACCTGGAAAGTGGTTAACAAAGTCATAAACAGGGTAACGCCTTGTTCTTTTGACAACAGTTGCAGCTGTTGAGCTAATTCCTGGTCGATATGGAACCAGCTAATGGCGCCATTAAACTGCTGTACAGCGGGTCGTGGATAGTCTGTGGGCAGGTCTAACGGAAGTACGTGGTGCAATTGCCGGTTCCAGTAGGCCATTTTCTCCTCCAGGATGGCTCCGTCAAAACTATTGCGCTGCCACAAGGCATAATCGGCATATTGAATTTCTGGTTTCTCCAGTATGGGCGCTCGTTTTTCTGCGTAGGCGCGGTACAGTTCCACCAGCTCTTTTACCAGGATGGATATTGACCAACCATCGCAGGCAATATGGTGGATGGTGAGCAAGAGCAAATGCTCATGGGCCGATAACGGCAGCAGATGCGCTCTCAGCATATGATCGCGGCACAGGTCAAATGGCGTATCTGCCAGGGTGCTTAATACCTGTTTCAGGGTGGCTTCATCGGCCAGTCCGGGAGTTTGTGGCACGATGCTGAGTTGCCACTGGTCTTTATCCATGACGTGCTGCCAGGCCACGCCATCTTTTGGCGTAATAACGGTACGTAATACTTCATGCCCATTTACCACGTTGCGGAGCGCATATTCCAGGCCTGCTACGTCGAGGTTACCATGCAAGCGTAGTATTACCGGCATATGGTAAGGCACGGTGCCCTGTAATTGATCGATAAACCACAACCGCTCCTGGCTGAAAGACAGCGGAATGTTGGCAGGTCGCGGACCAGCGATCAACGGCGGCAAAGCTGAACCTTTTTCCTGTTGGAGCAGGTATGCTGCCAGCAACGCAATGGTGGGATAAATGAAGAAGTCTTTTACTGTCAACTCCACATCCAATTCCTTACGAACCGCGGACACCACGCGTGTAGCAAGTAATGAGTGACCACCTAATTCAAAGAAGTTATCCTGTATACCTACACGGTCCATTCCCAGCAGGTGCTGCCAGATATCAGCCAGCCGCTGTTCTGTTTCATTGGTGGGGGCTACGTAGTTAATCAGTCGTTTACGTTGTATGTCTTCCCATGCAGCCAGGAACTTACGGTCTACCTTGCCATTACCGGTTAGCGGCAACTGTTGCAAGGCTATAAAATCCGCCGGCACCATGTACTCCGGCAGGCGCTCCAGCAGTTGCTGTTTGATGCCTTTCTGCAATGATTCACAGATATCGGTAAACAGTGGGATGTTTGTCTTCACCAGGTCTGTAAAACTGATGCTATTGCTATAGGATTGCTCTACAAAACCATCAAAGCGATCCCGTTCTATCAGCAGGTTTACTTTCAGGGGATCTTCATCCAGCAGGAAGCGGTAGGTGTAGCCAGCAGCTGTTGCCTCCGCCAATATTTCATTAACGGTATGCGTTACTGCATCCGGCGCGCTGATATAGGCCGATAGGTCGCCTACATTACCGAACAGGTTGTTTTTCAGCGCATGATCCAGCATGCGTTCTCTCCATACCCGATGTCCTGGTACGTCCTGTAAGGCGATCACCGGGATACGGTTTATTAACTGGTCAATGATACTGCTTTTATCGGCAATACTGTCCCATGGCTGCCACTCCGGCTGCAATACCGGTTTTTCAATGCCCACATGCATGATCACGGTATAACGGTAAAGGCTCAACTCATTGATATAATCACCTTGCTTCCATACAATTTCCACGTGGGTGATTTCCGGGAAACGTGTTTGCAGATGGTAAAAATAGGCAGGGGAAAAACACAACTCTTCTTCCCTTAACACCTCCTGTTCTACACTCCATTCCAACTCACGTACACTGGTTTTATCGTGCAATTTATCCAGTTGCAGGCGGCGTTTGAAAGCAGGCAGCAAACGCAGGTCACGGACGTCGCCTACTACAATGCGGCCTTTACCCTTCAGCAGGGAAATGGCTTTTGCCAATACATCGGTCATGTAAGCGGCTCCTGGAAAATACTGCACAATGGAGTTGAGTATCACCAGGTCAATCTCTTCTTTCTCTTCCAGGATAATTTCGTGTGCCGCACATAACTTCATTTCCGTATCCGGGTAACGGCGCTCGCCTTTGGCGATGCGACGCAGGATCTGTTCTACCGACACGCGGGAGAAGTCGGTCCCGATATAACGGTCTATATGATCGGCAATCGGGTAATAGATCAACCCGGTACCCGATCCTATTTCCAACACCCTTTTGGGTTGCAGTGCTATGATCAGGCGGGTAACATCATCTACCCATTGCTGCATATTTTCAGCAGGAATAGGCCCGCCGGTGAAGCTGTCGTTCCAGCCGGTAATGTTGAACTCTTCATCGAGGTCTTCTATCTCGTCTGTCTTGCTGTAAGCAGTATCGTATAAGGCTCTCCAGCTGGCGATCTGCGACTGTGACAGCTCATACTCTTTTTGCTGCACGGCTTCCTGTTCGGGGATATAATAACTTACCAGTCTTTTTTCGCCGGTAGATTGCTGTTTTACCACTACGCAACTATCGGCTACTTCCGGAAGGTTGTTTAGTGCGCGTTCTATTTCTCCGGGTTCAATACGGTAGCCCCGGATCTTCACCTGGTCGTCGATTCTTCCTGCGTAAGCAATGGTGCCGTCTGGTAGCCAGCGGGCTTTATCGCCGGTGCGGTACCAACGCCCAGGCGCATTTTCCAGCGTTACATATTTCTCTGCCGTTAAATCAGCTCTGTTTACATAACCCAGTGAAACGCCATCGCCGCCTACATAAAGTTCTCCGCTTACCCCTATCGGTACCAGCTGCTTATTTTCATCCAGTATACGGATGCTGGTATTGGCCATAGGCGACCCAATGGGAACAGATAATTTCCCGCTTACGTCATTTACTTCGTAACACGTAGCTGCCACGGTTATTTCGGTGGGACCGTACATGTTTACGAGTTTCCCTGGTCCCAGCACTGCCAGGGCTTTTTCCAGGTGGGGCAGGGAGGCTTTTTCGCCGCCGAACAAAATTTTCCGCATCGGTTTCAGCCCGGAAACCTGGTTATCGATAAAGTTGTGGAATAAGGCGGTTGGGAAAAGTGCGATGGTTATTTTCTCTGCCGCGATGATCCTTGATAATTCAAATACATCTATGGCTGCGTCGTCATCCACCATGCATAAGCAGGCGCCATTGAGCAGCGCGCTGTAAATATCGAAGGTGGTGCCATCAAATGCGTAATTGGAACATTGAAGCAACCGGTCACCGGGTAGTACTGCGGTGGCGCCACGGTCGAAGGCTAGGTTAATAATATTCTTATTGGTGATAGCAATACCTTTGGGAGTCCCAGTGGTACCGGAGGTATACATCACGTTGATGCAGGCATCGCTGCCGGTTCGTATGCCCGGCGGCGTTAGGGCACTTTTACGTGCGGCGTTGATATCCAGGCCTGGCGTAAACTGATCCATCCCCGATGCGTTGAACAACTCCTTGCTGGTATATAACAGCGTGGTGATGCCGGCGTCTTCCATCATGCCATGCAAGCGATCTGCCGGGTAGGCCGTATGAAAAGGCGCATAGGCATTGCCGCTTTTAAGAATGCCTAAGATACCAACAATCATTTCTATGCCGCGTCGCGACAACAACGCAATCGTATTACCAGGCTGAATCCCCTGCTCCGCCAGGTAGTTGGCTACCTGGTTGGCCTGTTCGTCCAGCTCCTTATAGCTAAGCTGCCGCTTACCGAACGTAACTGCCGGCGCTTCTGGAGAACGGGCTACCTGTCCCTCAAAAATAGACACCACGCTTTCAGCGGAAGGATAGAGCGTAGCTGTATCATTGAATGATACCAGTAATTGATTCACTTCGGCTTCACTGAGCATATGCAGCATGCCGATAGGTTGCGCCGGGTTATCTACGGCCGATTGCAGCAGTACCTGAAAATGCTGTACCATCCGCTGAACGGTAGCTTCACTGAAGATATCTACATAGTATTCTACTTCTACATCAATGCCATCGGGACCTTGCTCCATGGACCAGGACAGATCAAACAGGCTGGTGGTACGCATAATCTTCTCATCCTGCATCACCACTTCTCCCATCTTCAACTCCTTGGTAGGCGGCACATTCTGCAATACAAAAACTACCTGGAATAATGGATTTTTACTGATATCCCGCTCTCCCATTACCGCTTCCACCACTTTTTCAAAGGGTACTTCCTGGTGCTCATACGCATCCAGCAATGTATTTTTCACCTGTTGCAGCAACGTGGTGAAGGCCGGGTTGCCACCCAAGTTGGTACGTAACACCAATGTATTCACAAAAAAGCCAATCAGGCGTTCCATTTCTGTTCTCATCCTGCCAGCTACCACGCCGCCAATACTGATATCTTCCTGCCCGCTATAACGGTATAGCAATACCTTGAAAGCAGCCAACAGCGTCATGTACAGCGTAGCGCCATTTTCCTGCGATAATTCCTGCAGCCGCTCTGTCAACTGCTGATTGATATGGAAGGATACCAAAGCCCCCCGGGTACTCTTTACTGCGGGGCGTTCATAGTCGGTAGGCAGATTTAATAAAGAAGCCCCATCCAGCTGCTTCTTCCAATATGAAAGCTGTTTATCCAGCATATTGCCCGCCAGGTATTTACGCTGCCATACGGCGTAGTCGGCAAACTGGATATCCAGTGGGTTCAGCACCGGCTCGCGATGCGTGGCGGCGGCGGTGTATGCCTCATTCAATTCATTTACCAGGATGGCAGTAGACCAGCCATCGGAGGCAATATGGTGCATCACCAGCACCAGCAGGTATTCCGCCGCCGCCAGTCTTACAAGATGAGCACGTAGCATATGATCCTGGAACAGGTCAAATGGCCTTTGCACCAACTCATCGATAAACGTTTGCAGAGCAGCAGGATCTTCATAGCCGGATGTGCCGTCAATGATATCCAGTTCCCATTTGTCTTTTTCCAACACCTGCTGCCAGGCCTGCCCATCTTCCAGCTGTATCACCGTACGCAGTACTTCGTGGCGATTCACCACGGTGCGCAAGGCAAAGTTCAGCGCGCCTATATCCAGTTTTCCTTTCAATCTTAATGCGGCGGGAATATGGTATTGTACACTGCCTTCCAGCTGATGAATAAACCATAAACGGTCCTGGCTGAACGACAACGGCACCCTTCCGTAGTCATTACCCCTGGCTTCCTTTATGCTACCTGAGAAATGTTTGTCCGGTGTGCCGGAGGTATGTTTCTTAAAATATGCTATCAGTGAATGCTTATTATCCCTTAATCTATCGAGGAAATAGGCGTCAATCTCTTTGTCTTCATCCGTTTCCACCAATAAGTTATCATTATCACAGGATATTTTTATTCCGCTATCATTGGCCTCTTTTAACAGATCGATTATTTCGTTCAGATTAAAATCTAACATCATGAATAGTTTAAAAAATAGGGTTATAGAATAATTTTTTTCTGTTTAGCAGTGGGGGTAACAGCCACCATTTTATTGATGTCGATATATTTGGCTAGGGCTGCAATCGTTGTCAGCTGGAAGAAAGTCCGTACCGATACCTGCATACCAAATTCTTCATGAACCGTGGCTGCGAGGCGCATAATCAACAGGGAATGCATGCCAATTTCAAACAGGTTATCGTATATACTTACCCGTTCTATTTCCAGCAGCCTGGCGCAGATAGCTGCCAGTTTTTCCTCCAATTCATTAGTGGGGGCTACGTATAAATCTGTCGATACAGTAGCCATCATTGATTCCGGCAACGCCTTCCTATCGATCTTTCCATTGGCGGAAAGCGGCATTTCCGTTAATATTACCCACTGCGCCGGCACCATATATTCCGGGAGTTTTGTCTTCAGGTATCCCAACAGTTCGTCTTTATCAAAATCCTCCGCCCCGACTACATAAGCCACCAGTTGCAGCTGTTGGTGCTGATCTGCTTTCGTCATCACCACCACTTGTTTGATCATCCCGCTTTTTTCTATCACTCTTTCGATTTCACCCGGTTCTATGCGGTAGCCGCGGATCTTCACCTGGTTATCGATTCTTCCCAGGTGCATAATGGTACCATCCGGCAGCCATTTGCCCAGGTCGCCCGTGCGGTACATCCGCACGGTATCATTTTCACTAAACGGGTCTTTCACAAATTTTTCTGCCGTTAATTCCGGCCTGTTAAGGTAACCACGGCCCACGCCGATACCGGACACACAGATCTCCCCAGCAACGCCGATGGGGCACAGCTGTCGGGAGGCGTCCAGTATATGTATATGCAGGTTTTGTATGGGCTTGCCCAGCGGCACATTGCTATGCTCCGGCGTTTCATACATAAAATGATGTGTAATATCATCCGACGCCTCCGTAGGCCCATAGGCATTTACCACTGGAATGGTGCGATAGTTTTTATGTTGGAACCATTCTGCCAGCAGCTGCCGGGGTACTGTTTCGCCGGTTACCAGCAGGTATTGTAGTTTTGGGAGAGATACCCCTTTTACCGTGGCCAAAATCGCGGAAAGATAGGAAGGGACTACCTCCAGGATTGTTATCTTATCCGCTTCCACAGCCTGCATGAGCGCCATGGGTTGTAAGATGGTATCTGTGGGATAAATCACCGTATGCCCCCCGCACAACAAGGCGGCAAACATCTGCCATACGGAAATATCAAAAGTAAAGGCAGCGGTGAAAGCCACGATGGAAGCGGCGTCCATCTTAAGGTCATTTACTTTGGCAAACAGGTGATTCAGCATACCCGCATGTTCTATCATAGCGCCTTTCGGCAGCCCGGTAGAACCGGAAGTATAAATCACATAAGCCAGTTGCGAAGGTAGCGGCAACACCGTTAAAGCCGTAACGGGATACCCGCTGACGATTGCCTGTTCCTCATCCAGGGAAATAATGCGTACCGGGCCGGCATTTTCCAGCTTTTGTTTGCTGGCGCTGCTGCTGATAACCCATGAGGCTTTACTGTCATTCAGCATATACGCCATCCGCTCTTCGGGGTATCCTGGATCTACGGGCAAATAAGCGCCGCCGGCTTTCATAATAGCCAGTATTGCAATCACCATGTCCGGTGAGCGATCTAAACAAACAGGTACCAGCGAAGTATCGTCTATCCCCGCTTCCTGCAGATAATGCGCCAGTTGATTGGAGCGCTCCTCCAGGGAAGCATAAGTAAGTACCTGGTCACCCATTACCAGCGCGGGCGCCGCAGGCGTACGCTGCGCCTGCAGGCCGAACTGGTCAACGAATGTGCTATTATGAGGAAAATCTACGGTTGTATTGTTAAAGGTCACCAGCTGCTGATGCTGCTCAGCATCGGTCAGCAATGGTAACGTGTTAATTCGTGTATCCGGCTGCGTGATAACGGTGGTAAGCAGCTGCGTAAAATGCGTTGTCAGCTGTGTAATGGTAGCCTCCGTGAAAACATCGGTCACATATTCCACATAGCCCATAAGGCCTCCCGGCCCTTCCTCCATAGAAACTACCAGGTCGAACTGGGCGGTGTTGTACTTTACGTCTTCCTGGGTGGCCGTCAACGCGCCCAATTGCAGCTGCTCCACTGCCGGCGTATTCTGTAATTCAAACAACACCTGGAACAGTGGCGTTCTGCTCAAGTCGCGCTCTGCATTCACCGCTTCTACTACTTTTTCAAAAGGCACCTCCTGGTGATCGTATGCGGCCAGGGTGGTTTGCTTCACCTGTTGTAACAACGTAAGGAAAGAAGGATGTTGACTCAGATCGCTGCGCAGCGCCAGGGTGTTGACAAAGAAACCAATTATGCCAGCTACTTCTTCCTGTGTTCTGCCCGCAATGGAAGATCCCACGCAAATGTCTTCCTGTCCACTGTAACGGTAAAGCAATACTTTAAATGCCGCCAGTAAAGTCATGAAGAGCGTAACATCGTGTTGCAGGGAAAACTGCTGCAGTTGTTGTGACAAGGCCTGATCCAGGGTAAACCGCTGCACCGCGCCCCTCGTGCTTTGAATCGCCGGCCTGGAGAAATCGGCCGGAAGCTGCAATACTTCCACGCCTTGCAGTTGCTGCTCCCAGTAGGACAACTGCTTACGCAGCCGTTCACTATCGGCAATGCTGCGTTGCCAAACCGCATAATCTGCAAACTGAAGATGAAGCGGTTCAAGTACGGCAGGCCGTTTTTCGATATAAGCATTATATAATTCAGCCATGTCATTTACCAGTACCGTAACGGACCAGCCATCGGAAGAAATATGATGCAAGGTGATCAGCAGTATATGTTCATCTGCCGACAAGCGGATTAGATCAGCCCGTAACATATAATCTTTAGCCAGGTCAAAGGGTGCATTTACCAGGTCGATCAAATGAGCTTGCAGTTGTTCCGGCGTGCTGTACTTTTTGTCATGGATCAGCATAAGCTGCCAGTTATCTGCCGCCAGCACTTCCTGGTAAGGCACACCATGTTCCTGCCGTATTACGGTGCGCAGCGCTTCATGCCTGTTTACTATAGTGTGCAGCGCATGAGATAAACCGCCTTCATCCAGCGCTCCCTTTAGCCGGATGGCCAGTGGTACATGATAGGCCACGGTGCCATTCATCTGGTCTATGAACCATAAACGCTCCTGGCTAAACGCCAGTGGAACCCGTGAGGGTCGTTTGCCGGCAGTAATCGCGGGTAAGCCGGCGGTTTTATCTTTACCAGCCAGGTACGCCGCCATGCCGGCGATAGTAGGATACTGGAAGAAACGGGTAACGCTTAATTCTATCTGCAGGGCACTGCGGATGGCTGTCACCACCCGCGATGCCAATAAAGAATGACCTCCCAGTTCAAAGAAATTAGCGTGGGTGCTGATTTCCTTTCTCTGTAAAAATCTTTCCCATATACTTAACAATTGTTGTTCTGTTTCATTGGCGGGAGCCACATACACCGCTGTTTCCAGGCTATCGCCTTCCAGTGCCCGCAGCGCTTTACGGTCGGCTTTACCATTGGATGTGAGCGGAATTTTTTCCAGCGATACCAGCTGTGCCGGTATCATATATGCCGGCAGCCTGCTTTTCAGGTAATCGGTCACGGCAGCTTTATCGACATCGCCTTGCGGCACCAGGTATGCCACCAGGTATTTATCACCGGTAGCGTTTACCTGCATTAATACCACCGCCTGTTTTATATCGGGATGTTGCAGCAGTATGCTTTCGATTTCGCCGGGTTCAATACGGTGACCATGTATTTTCACCTGGTCATCAATCCGGCCCAGGTAGGCCACTGTACCATCTGGCAGCCATCGTGCCAGGTCGCCGGTGCGATATAGCCTGGCATCGGGCATGTGGCTGAAAGGATCGGCTACAAATTTTTGCGCAGTCAGTGCCGGTTGATTCAGGTACCCGCGGGATACGCCGGCACCGCCCACATAGAGCTCTCCGGGCACGCCTGCCGGCAACAATTGCCCTTCGGCACCGAGAATGTAAGCCGTGCGGTTGCCCAGGGGCCGCCCGATAGGAATGCTCCTGCCAGGTACGACGGCCTTTATATTCCAGGTGAGCGAGAAGGTAGTATTTTCCGTAGGGCCATAACCGTTAATAACGGCCGTGGCAGGATGCGCCGCCTGGAATCGTTGTATATGTTCTTCCGATAATTTCTCTCCTCCTACCATCAGCGCATTCAATCCTTCAAACAGGGCGATATCATCATCTACCAGCTGGTTAAACCAGCTGGCGGTAAACCACATCTTGGTTACACCCCACCGGCGGATCTCCTGCTTCAACAATTGGTTGTCCAGCAATTGCTGCTCGGGGCATAGTACCAGTTGTCCTCCATTCAGCAGCATGCCCCAATATTCAATGGTAGTAGCATCGAAAGAAGGAGAACCGGTAGATAATAACACATCTGCCGCATTAAATTCCAGGAAGTTGCCTCCCCTTGCCAGGCTGGTAACATTACGATGGGTGACCATCGCGCCTTTGGGTTGGCCGGTGGAACCGGAAGTATAAATAATGTAGGCAAGCGACCCTGGGTTGGCGGATGTCACCAATACCGGTATGGGCGTAGCGGCGAGCAACTCCATCATTTCATCTACGCACAACATTTCCATATCGGGTACTTCTTTACGCAGCAACGCCAATTGCGCGCTATTGGTCAGTATCAGGGCCGACCGGGTATCCTCCAGCATGTACCGGATACGATCGCTGGGATAGGCCGGATCGATGGGTACATATGCGCCGCCAGCTTTTAATATGGCCAGTATGCCGACTATCAGCTGTACGGAACGTTCCATACAGATGGGCACCATCGTTTCCTCTTTTACGCCTTTGCTTCGCAGGTACCAGGCTAGTTTGTCTGACTGCTCCTGCAGCTGCCGGTAAGTGAGTTGCGCGTTGCCAAAGGCGAGGGCCGGGGCATCCGGTGTCAGCGCTACCTGTTCATCGAACAATGCCATAATCGTTTTATCGGCCGGATAAGGGAATGCGGTGGCATTGAAAGTGCCGATTAACTGCTCTTTTTCGCTGCTGTTCAACATGTCCAGGGTGCCTATAGCCTGCGCAGGATTTTTGACGATGGACGCCAGCAAGGTTTCATAATGCGAAAACATTTGCCGGATGGTGCTCTCAAGAAACAGATCCGTACTATATTCCAGGTAGATGCTGATTCCTTCCGGACGTTCTTCAGCAATCCAGGTAAGATCAAACAGGCTGGCGTTGCGGATCATCGGTTCTTCGGTAATAACCACCTCGTCTATACGTAGCGCTGGTATAGCCGGTACATTTTGCAATACAAATATGGATTGAAACAACGGATTCCTGTTCATATCCCGTTCTTTCACCACAGCTTCCACTACTTTTTCAAAGGGTGCGTCTTCATATTCGTATGCATCCAGCAAAGTATTTTTAACACGTTGTAATAAGGATAAAAAAGAAGGGTGCCCACCCAGGTCGGTGCGCAATGCCAGGGTATTGACAAAAAAGCCGATGAGCGGCTCCAGTTCTGTGCGCATCCTTCCGGCTACGGCACCACCTACGCAGATGTCATCTTGTCCGCTGTAGCGATGCAACAATACTTTAAACGCCGTTAACAGCACCATATATAGCGTTGCTCCTTCCTGTTGTGCGAGCTGCCGCAGTGAGGCAGCCAATGTGTTATCGATGTTGAATACCAAAAAGGCGCCCTTATTGCTGCTGGTAGCCGGACGTTCAAAGTCGGCCGGCATTTCAGCCACCGCCACGCCGGTGAGCTTATTCTTCCAGTGAGCGATCTTCTGTTCTATCACGTCGCCAGCCAGGTAGTTACGCTGCCATACAGCGTAGTCGGCATATTGTATATCCAGCGGAGTATAAACCGGGTCGCGCTTTTCTGTGAAGGCGCGGTAGCCTTCCATCAGCTCCTGGATCAGGATAGCGGAAGACCAACCATCAGCGGCGATATGGTGCATTGTCAGCACCAGTATGTATTCCTTCTTGGAGAGGGTGATCAGCTGGGCCCGCAACATATAGTCCCACGCCAGGTCAAATGGCTTGTTGATCAATGTGGCTATATGTGCCCGTAAAGCGGCATCATCTTCATCAGTTGCACCGTTGATCCTTTCCATCTTCCAGTTATCGCTGGTAGCCACTTCCTGCCAGGTGCCGTCCTGGTCTGCCTTAATCACCGTCCGCAATATTTCATGTCGTTGTATAATGTTGCGCAGCGCATGTTCCAGGGCGGCAATATTGAGCATGCCTGTTAATCGCAATATAGCAGGTACATGGTACTGCACAGAGCCCTGCATGGCATCAATAAACCACAAACGTTCCTGGCTAAACGAAAGCGGTATACGTGCGCCTGCACGCCGTTCCGTTGCCCGGATCTTTTCCGTAACAGAGGTAATGGCGGTGGCTTCTGCCGACGCTTTAAAGTAAGCCACCAGCTGTGCTTTATTTTCTTTCAGGGTTTGCAGAAAAGAGGGCGGAAATTGTTTTTGCTGATCCGTTTTCAGTAACAGCTCTTCTCCATCCAGGGAGAGGCTTATTCCCAGATCCTGCGCTTGTTCCAATATCAGGACTACCTCCGACAAATTAAAACCTGGCATGTGTTGATAAGTTAAATTGATGAAAGAAAAAAAGCCGTTTTATAACCTCATTTCCTGTAATCCTTCCGACGTTTCCAGCACCGCTGCCTGGCTAATTTTTATGTAGGCGGCCAGCGCTTTGATGGTGGTCAGTTTGAAGAATGTCCTCACAGCTATATGCAATCCGAATTTCTCCTGCAGGGCAGCCGACAAACGCATGACCAGCAGGGAGTGCATCCCGAGTACAAAAAGATTGTCGTTGATCCCGATCCGGTCTGTTTCCAGTAATTTTTTACAGATATCTTCCAACGCCTGTTCTATGTCATTGCCCGGCGCTTCATACTGGGTGAACGATACCTGGTTATCGGCTTCCGGCAACGCTTTTTTATCTACTTTGCCGTTGGCAGTGAGCGGAAGCTGATCCAGGGTGATGAGCTGCTCGGGAACCATGTATTCCGGCAACCTTTCCTTTAAATAGGCCATCAGTGCATCGCGGCTGTAACCATCGCGGGTTACGAGGTAACCTGTCAGGCGCCTGTTGCCATCCTCTCCTTTGGCCACCACCACGGCCGACTTCACACCAGGGAACTGTTGCAATACATTTTCAATTTCTCCCAGTTCAATTCTATATCCGCGGATCTTCACCTGTTCATCTATGCGGCCCAGCATTTCAATACTGCCATCGGGCAACCAGCGTCCGAGGTCACCGGTACAATACATGCGTATGGCACCATCGGCATAGAAGGGATCTTTAATGAATTTGGCGGCTGTTTTCTCCGGGTCATTCAGGTATCCCCTGGATACGCCTATGCCGGAAACACATATTTCGCCGGCAACGCCCACAGGGCATAATTGCCGGGCGGTATCCAGTATATAAATGCGGAGATTTTGTATGGGCTTACCTAATGGCACATTATTGCGTGCAGGCGCAGCGTACATGAAATGATGGGTAATATCATCAGAGGCCTCTGTAGGGCCGTATGCATTTACCACCGGGATGCTACCGTAAAGTGGATGCTGGAACCATTTCGATAACAACACCTGGCCTACCGGCTCACCGGTTACCAGCAGGTACTGCAGGCTTTCAAGCGGCACCTGGCTGTCTTCCATCAGTACTGCAGCCAGGTAAGAGGGCACCAGTTCCAGCACTGTAATACCGTCGCTGCTGATGCTACGCAGCAAGGCTGCCGGACGATGGATCTGGGTTTCCGTGTATATTACCGTACGCCCACCACTCAGTAAAGGCGCAAACATCTGCCACACAGATATATCAAAGGTATAAGATGCCGTATATGCCATAACGGTAGTGGCATCCATTTTCAGATCATTTACCTTGGCAAATAAGTGATTCAGCATGCCGGCATGTTCTATCATTACGCCTTTGGGCCTGCCGGTAGAACCGGAGGTATAAATAATATAGGCCAGGTCGTTAGGTGACGGCGCCGTAAATAATGGCGTCACCGGTTGTATATCCAGCGTAGCCGCGTCTCCGTCTATGAGGAAGGTATTTAGCCCGGTGATATCATTTAATTTTTCTGCTGCGTAGTGAGTGCTTATAACGAGATGGGCATTGCAATCTTCCAGTATAAAAGCAATTCTTGCCACAGGGTATTCCGGGTCGACCGGTACATAAGCAGCGCCGGCTTTAAGAATACCCAGTATAGCGATGATCATATCTGCGGACCGTTCCAGGCAAACCGGCACCATTGAATTTCCGGTAACGCCGGCCCCTCGCAGGTAGTGCGCCAGCTGGTTGGAGCGCTCATCCAGCGCTTTGTAACTCACCACCGTATCACCTGCGATAATAGCCGGTGCGGCGGGCGTAATGGCGGCCTGGAATACAAACAGGTCAATAAATGTTTTGTCCTGTGGAAATGCCACAGCGGTGTTATTAAAATCAACCAGTATCTGCTGCTCTTCTTCGGACCGTAACATAGGCAGGGAGCCGATATGCGCGGCCGGCAGTTGCACGATGAATTGCAGCAGCTGCTCATAGTGTTTCACCAGGCGCTGAATACTTTCTTCCGTAAACAGGTCCACACAGTATTCTATATAGCCGCTTAGTCCGTCGGCATCTTCCTGCAGGCAGCAGCTGAGATCAAACAAGGTAACGGTATGCGGAATTTCTTCCTGCGTAATATGCAGCTCACCCAGCTTCAGGTCAGGTGCATCGGGCATATTAAACAGTTCAAACATCACCTGGAATAAAGCTGTTCTGCTCATATCCCGCTCTTTCTCCACCAGTTCCACTATTTTTTCAAAAGGTGCATCCTGGTGGTCGTAGGCGTCCAGGGTAGTTTCCTTCACCTGTTGTAACAGCGTAATAAAAGTAGGGTCCCCGCTAAGGTCACTGCGCAGGGCCAGGGTATTTACAAAGAACCCTATCAGCCCTTCTGTTTCCTGCTGCGTTCTGCCGGCAATGGAAGTGCCTACACAAATATCATCCTGGCCGCTATAACGGTACAGCAATACTTTGAATGCCGTCAGCAAAGTCATAAACAGCGTGGCGCCCTGCTGCTGCGACAGAACCTGCAACTGGTCACGCAGTTCCTTACCTAGCCGGAACCGGCTAATGGCGCCGCGGGTGCTTTGCACTGGCGGACGCGAATAGTCTGTGGGCAGATGCAGTACTTCCACACCCGACAGTTTATCCTGCCAGTATACCAGGCGTTTCTTTAACGCAGCGCCTTCCAGGTGACTGCGTTGCCAGATCGCGTAGTCTGCATATTGTATATCCGGAGCGGGCAAATGCGTAGCACTGCCAGTACTATGTGCCCGGTACAGGGCAATGAGCTCGTTGATCAATATAGATACCGACCAGCCATCGGAAGCAATATGATGCATCACCAGTACCAGCACATGCTCTTCTGCCGACACCTGCAGCAGATGTGCCCGTAGCATGAAATCACTGTCAAGATCAAATGGTTTATATACCAGGCTGGTAATGTATTCCTGTAATGCAGCAGCATCCTCTGTGAAAGTGACTGTTGTCAGCTGCCACTGGTCTTTGTCCAAAATCTGCTGGTAAGGCCTGCCTTGCTCCTGTTTGATGATGGTGCGCAAGGATTCGTGGCGCTGTACGATCTGCCCGATGGCATAACCAAGGGAGGCATTGTCCAGCAGACCTTTCAGTCGTAATACCACCGGCATATGATAAGACACGCTGCCTTCCAGCTGATCAATAAACCACAGGCGTTCCTGGCTGAATGACAGCGGGATTTGTGCGGGTCTTTCTGCAGCAAAAAGCGCGGGTAGCAACAGTCCCTTATGCTGTAGTTGCAGGTAGGTAGCCAGTGAAGCAATAGTAGGATGCAGGAAGAAATCTTTTACCGTTAGCTCTGCTTCCATCTCTTTACGAATGGCAGATACTGCACGGGTAGCCAGCAGGGAATGCCCACCCAGCTCAAAGAAATTATCCTGGGTACCTACCCGTTCCATGCCCAGCAGGCGTTGCCAGATGTCGGCCAGTTGCTGTTCTGTAGCGGTTACCGGCGCCTGGTAATTCAACAGGCGCTTACGTTGTATAAATTCCCATTCTGTTAAGAACCGGCGGTCTACTTTGCCGTTGCTGGTTAGCGGCAACAGCTGCAAGGCTACAAATGCGGAAGGCACCATGTATTCCGGTAAACGTTGCTGTAACTGCGCCCGGATATCTTTTTCCAGCACTTCGCAGATATCGGGGAACAAGGGAATGTTTGTCTTCACACCCTCGGTATAACCGGCGGCTTTGCTATAAGCCGGCTCTACAAAACCCTTGAACGGCGTTTGTTCCAGCAGCAGGTTTATTTTAAACGGATCTTCGTTCAGCAGGAAGCGGCTATGATAACCGGCAGCTTTAGCAGCGGCCAGTATTTCATTCACTACTTTGGTATCGTGGTCTGGCGTGAGGATATAATCTGCCAGGTCTCCCACCTGGTTGATGTTTCTATCGGTAAGCGCCTGTTCCAGTAATCTTTCTTTCCATAACCTCGGGTTAGGCACACGATGCAATGCAATCCGGGCGTGGCCGGCAGCCAAATGGGATAATATACTGTTCTTATCTGCTATGTCGTCCCATGACTGCCATTGCGGTTGCAGTACCGGTTTCTCCATGTCGATATGCAACACTACCGTGTAGCGGTAGAGCGTGAGTTCATTGAGGTAGTCGCCTTGTTTCCATTGAATGTCTACATGGGTAATTTCAGGATATAGGGATTGCAGCTGGAAGAACCAGGCAGGTGAAAAACACAGTTCTTCTTCTTTCCATACTTCCTGGTCTACGTTCCACTCAAATTCGCGGAGACTGGTTTTGCTTTGCAGCTTATCCAGTTGCAGCCTGCGTTTGAAAGAAGGGAGTAAGCGCAGGTCTCTCACATCCCCGATCACGATATGCCCTTTTCCTTTCAGCAGGGAAATCGCGTTGGCCAATACGTCCGACATGTATTGTGCGCCAGGGAAGTATTGTACAATAGAGTTTAAAATCACGGTATCTATGGTGACGCCTTCTTCCAGGGTAACTTCATGTGCAGCGCATATTTGCAGGGTGGTTTCCGGGTAGCGGCGCAGCCCTTTATTGATATGTTGCTGCAGCTGATTTGTGGATACCTGCGAGAAATCGGTGCCAATATATTTTTCGATATGACCTGCCAGCTGAAAATAGATCAAGCCGGTACCACATCCTATTTCCAGTACGTTGCGCGGGTTAGTGGCCAGTACTACGCTGGTAATATCTTCCAGCCAACTGCGCATATTCTGCGCAGGCAGGGCCTCCCCGGTAAAGCTGTCGTTCCAGCCGGTGATATTAAATTCTTCGTCCAGGTCTTTTACCTCCTCTGCCTTGCTATAAGCCGTTTCATACAGCTCTTTCCAGGTTGCCACCTGTTGCAGGTACAGCGCCTGTTCTGTTTGCAGTACGGCCTGCTGGTCGGGTACATAGTAGCTCACCAGCCGTTTTTCAGCACCCGTTTGGTCTTTTACCACTACACAACTGGCGGCCACTTCATCCAGGTTATTGAGCGCTCTTTCTATTTCGCCGGGTTCTATCCGGTAGCCACGCATTTTGATCTGATCGTCCATACGGCCCAGGTATTCCACCGTTCCATCTGGCAGCCAACGGGCGCGGTCGCCGGTACGATACAACCTGGCGCCCCTGAGATCCGTGAATGGATCGGCAACAAATTTTTCTGCCGTCAGCTCTGGTTGGTTCAGGTATCCACGGGATACGCCGTCGCCACCCACATACAGTTCTCCGGGCGTACCCACGGGCAGCAATTGCATAGCGCTGTCCAGCACATAGGCCGTACGGTTGCCCAATGGGCGGCCAATAGGGATACTCTTGCCGGGCACCACTGCTGCAATATTCCAGGTGAGGGAAAAAGTGGTATTTTCCGTAGGGCCGTAACCGTTAATAATCTGCGTAGCAGGATAAGCGGCCCGGAACTTACGGATATGTTCTTCTGATAATTTCTCTCCACCGGCCATCACAGCGGTTAGTCCTTCGAAAATAGTGATATCATCATCTACCAGCTGGTTAAACCAACTGGCGGTAAACCACATTTTTGTCACGCCCCGGTAGCGTATTTCCTGTTTGAGCAACTGGTTGTCGAGCAGCTTCTTCTCGGGGCATAATACCAGTTGCCCACCATTCAGCAGCATACCCCAGTACTCAATCGTAGTGGCGTCGAAGGAAGGCGATCCGGTAGACAGCAACGTATCTGCGGCACTCAGCTCCACGAAGTTACCGCCCCGGGCCAGGCTGGTTACGTTGCGGTGAATGACCATGGCGCCTTTGGGCCTGCCGGTAGAACCGGAGGTATAAATAACATAAGCCAGTGAATCCGGATCGGTTTTCACCGCCAGCGGATGCGCCGGCATAGTGGCGAGTACATCGAGGATATTATCGACAAAGATCAGCGTAGCGTGTTCCGCTTCCACGGCCAGCAGTGCCTGCTGGTCGGTAGTGGTCACCACCAGTTTACTGGCGGTATCCTGCAGCATATAGGCAATGCGGTCTTTGGGATAAGCCGGGTCAACAGGCACATATGCACCTCCGGCTTTCAGGATGGCGAGGATACTTACGATCAGGTGAATAGAGCGATCCATACACAGCGGCACCATTACGCCTTCTTTAACGCCCTGTTTACGAAGGTAATGGGCTACCCGGTTCGATTGCTCGTCCAACTCCCGGTAAGTGAGCTGTTGCTCTCCAAATGATAAGGCAATGGCATCGGGCGATTGTATCACCTGCTCTTCAAACAATGCCGTGATCGTTTTATTGACCGGGTAAGGCGTCGCGGTATCGTTGAAGGTAACTAACAGCTGACGGGTTTCTGCTTCACTCAGCATGTTCAGTTTGCCAATGGCAGTGGCCGGATTTTGTACGGCCGCCTGCAGCAACGCCATGTAGTGATGCATCATGCGCTCAATGGTGACTTCCTGGAATAAGTCGATGCAATATTCTACTTCCAGGGCAATGCCTTCCGGCCTTTCTTCCACGGTCCAGAAAATATCAAACAGGCTGGTACTGCGGATCACCGGTTCAGGTGTGATAGTGGCTTCACCCAATCGCAGTTCCGACATCAACGGAATGTTCTGCAGGGTAAACATTACCTGGAATAAAGGATTCTTCCTGATATCCCGCTCTCCCATTACTTCTTTCACTACTTTTTCAAAGGGCACTTCCTGGTTATCATGGGCATCAAACAAGGTATTTTGTACCTCTTTCAATGCAGCAGCAAAAGAAGGACTTCCGCTGAGATTACTGCGAAGCGCCAGCGTGTTGACAAAGAAGCCCAACAATGGTTCCAGCTCTATCTGCGCCCTGCCGGCAGTAGCGCATCCGATGCAAATATCTTCCTGCCCGCTGTAACGGTACATCAATACTTTTAAGGCGGTGAGTAAGGTGGTAAACAGTGTTACGCCTTGCTGCCGGCCCAGTTGTTTCACCTGCGCGGATAGCTCTTTATCCAGGTGCATGGTTATCACCGCGCCACGGGTACTTTTAACAACCGGGCGTTCAAAATCTGTGGGCAGCTGTAGTAAAGTAACCCCGTCCAGCTTTTTTTTCCAGTAGGCTAATTTTTGCGTTACCAGTGGTCCCTGTAAAAAGCGACGCTGCCATATGGCGTAGTCGGCATACTGAATTTTCAATGAGGGCAACACGGGCTTGCGGCCGCCCAGGTGTGCGTTATATATTTCTATCAGTTCCTGGAAAAAGATATGTGCGGAGGAATCATCAAAAACAATATGATGTATGGTGAGTACCAGTACATTTTCGTTGTCTGCAACACGGATCAGGTGCGCCCTCATCATATGGTCATCAGACAAATTGAATGGCGTGTTCACTAAACCCGCAATATAGGTTTGTAATGCAGCTGCATTATGTTGGTACAACGGATCTTCTACTTCCACCATTTGCCAGTTTACCACTTCCTGTACCCATTGATAGGCATGCCCTTCTTCCTGGTCAATGTTGGTCCTTAATATTTCATGGCGGTCTACAATGCTTTGCAGTGCATAGGCGAGTGCGTTTTTATTGAGTCCTCCCTTCAATCTTACAATCGCCGGCAGGTTGTACTGTACGCTGCCTTCCAGCTGATCGATAAACCATAAACGTTCCTGGCTGAAGGATAACGGGATACGGGCAGGCCGGTCCTGTTTTTCAATTACTGTCGGCAACACATTTAAGAGTGCATCTGCCACAGGCGCTGCATTTTTTTTTACCGGGGTTAGCTTCGGTAAAAATCCTGCCTGTTGTAATTCCGTGATACTGTCCCTGAAACATTTTTCAATAAAATCAACATCTTCATCGGTATGTGCGGCAGAGAGAAAACAGGTTTTACCTTCCCATATGTATACACCTTTTTCCAGCAGGTGATAGAAGAACAGGTCCATGTTACCGGAAATAGAGAAATAAAACAGGGAGCCAAAGTTGTTCACTTTGATGGGTACCTGGTTTTCGTCGAATAGCCGGGTAATATTGCTGATCAGGCGGCTGGTACGGGCATTCAGTTTTTCCTGTAACGCGGGTCCTTGTCTTTCCAGTTCACCTAAAACGGCCAGTGAGGCCACCATGCTCAACGGATGTTTACAGAAGGTACCGGCCAGGAAAGTAGTTTCTGCTTTGGGATATGAATCGTCTTTATAGTTCCATAGTCCGCCGTCAAAAGCCTGCATACACCAGTCTTTACCCGCAATAATGCCTATCGGCATGCCGCCGCCGGCAATTTTACCATAGGTAGCCATGTCGGCGCGGATACCAAAATGCGCTTGTACACCACCCGGATGAATACGGAAACCGGTAATCATTTCATCGAAGATCAGGATGATCTTTTCCTGCTCGGTCATGGCACGCAGCTCCTGCAATAGTGCTTTTGGCTGATACCCCGGTCGTCTGCTCTGGACAGGTTCTACCAGTACCGCAGCCAGTTCATGTGCATGTGCACGGATTTGTTCTACTACATTGGGATTGAGATAATCAAATACCAGCACATCGGCTACCATGTTGGGAATAACCCCCGGTGCAATAGGAATACCATTATGATCGTGTTCAATATCTTCCACCATGGCCAGGGTACCATCAAAATAACCGTGATAGGAGCCGAGGAAGATGGCAATCTTCTTTTTGCCGGTGGTGGTACGGGCTAGGCGCATGGCCGACATCACCGCTTCCGTACCGGAGTTATGAAAGCTTACTCTCTCCATACCGGTGAGCGCCGCAATACGGGTGGCTACTTCTCCGGCAAGATAGGTTTGAGGCCCCAGCTGATAGCCTTTCTCCAATTGTTTATGAATAGCTGCCGTTACTATTTCCGGGCGATGACCTAATAAGTTAACCCCAAAGCCCATGGTGAGATCCACGTATTCATTGCCATCCACATCCGTCATTTTTGATCCCTGGGAAGATGCGGCTACAATGGGATACACCATTTCTTTGGTGGCAAAGCGGAAGCCCGCCGATACGCGGTTATCCGCCAGTACCGGGCGATACTTCTCCGTGAGCGCCTTAGAGGTTTTGGTTTTGGTGGTATACTTCTCAATAAAAGTATCCAGGTATGCCTGTTGCTCCGGCGAATATTTTTGTCCTGGTTTAGTTTCTATTTTCGGGAAAATAGAAACGCCTTTCTTAGGCGTGTTAGTTGCCGGCGCTGCGGGTGGCGCCGTGCTACCCACGTTGACGGCGGGCGACGGTGCAATGGGATGCCCGTTTGCAGCATGACCGTTGCTATGGCTGATCACCGGCTGCATGCCCTGTGACATCCACTGGAATTGCTGCGCAATAACATTGAGTTGTTGCTGCATCAACTGGAAAGTATCCTGTATCACATGATAAACGCCTGGCGCCGGTGCCTGTGGTGTAATAGCCGGGGAGGGAGCTGGGGAGGGCAACGGGGCAGCTACCGTTACAGCTTCCTGTACCGGGGCCACCGCTACAGGCGCGTTGCCTGTGGTAACAAATACTGTTGCATGTTCGGCAATATACTCCGCCATCAGTTGAATAGAAGTGAGTTCTTCAAAGATCAGGCGCATAGAAAAACTCAATCCATACTCATTCTCTATTTTTCTTACCAGGCTAGCCATGATCAATGAATCCGCCCCCTGCGACAGGAACGGTGTATGGATGTTCAGCTCTTCCGGGGAAGACATTTTCAATAGCCTGCTGAGATTTTCTGCCAGGTAACCGGCGATATACCCGGCACTATTGGGGAGTAAATGGTTATTGTGACTCATGTGCGTGTTATTAGGGGTAGACGGGATGTTTACTTCCTTCAGGGCCGGCAAACTTTCCTGCTGCCGGCGGGTATTTTTTTCTATCCAGTAGCGCTGACGCTGGAAAGGATAGGCTGGTAAAACTACTTTATGAAATGCACCGGCAGTATGGAATACGGGCCAGTTAACAGCCACTCCTTTTACATGCAGCGCCATCAAGGCATTGAGCATGGTAGTCCAGGACGACCGCCCCTCCCTCATTACCGGCAACAAACGATCTTCATCATATTGTAAGGTCAGTTGCGCCATCGATAAAAGACTGGGCTGAGGACCCAGCTCCATCAGGGTATATTCACCCGCGGCTTTTATCGTTTGAATGCCTTGAGAAAACAGCACCGGCGCCAGGATATGTTTACCCCAGTAAGCGGCGTCCGTAATTTCTTTTCCAGCAACAGCACCGGTTACATTCGATACCAGCGGGATAACGGGCAAATGATAATGCACGCCGGTGGCAATTTTATAGAACGGTTTCAGTACCGGTTCCATCAGGGAAGAATGGAAAGCATGCGATACCTGCATTTCCCGGCTACCTACCCCGGCTTGCTTCAGGGAATGTGTTATCGCCTGTACCGCTTCTTTTTTTCCGGAGATGACGGTCAGTTCCGGTCCATTAATCGCCGCAACCGATAAGTCGTTGCCATAGGGCTGAATAGCGGCGGCTACTTTAACGGCGTCCGCAAATACAACCGCCATGCTGCCTTCTTCTTTGACAGCGTTCATCAACGCCGCTCTTGCTGTGATGAGTGCCAGGCCATCGTACAGGCTGAATACGCCTGCGGCATAAGCGGCGGCATATTCACCGGCGCTATGCCCCATAACGATATCGGGCACAATGCCCCACGACCGCCACACTTCTGCCAGCGCGCATTCAATGGCGAATAAGGCAGGTTGTGTAAAAACAGTTTGGCGCAATAAGGTATTGGCTTCTTCTTTAGGCTTTCTGTAAAGCAGGTCTGTTAATGAAAAGGGCCAGCTCTTTTTCAGGAAAACGTCGCAATCATCGAGCACCCGCCTGAATACCCCGTTGGTATCATACAGCTCCCGGCCCATATTCCAGTATTGAGCGCCCTGCCCGGTAAACAACCAGGCAATTTTTCCGGGAGCAGCCAAACTATCGCCAACGTATACACTATGTTGTCCCCTGCCATCCACATACTCCTGCAACTGCCGGGCAGCCTCCTCTTTAGACGTTGCCTGCCAGGCGAGCCGGCAGGCATATGCATCGCGGCTCAATGCCATACTCCGGGCAATAGCACCGATCGATGCCTCGCTTTCCCGCAGGAATGAAATATACCGGGACACCATTGCCTGCAATGCCGCCGGTGTTTTGGCAGACAACAGTAAAGGATAGGCAGGCAGCTGCTTTTCTTCCGGAACTGCTACTACCGGCGCTTCTTCCAGTACCAGGTGTACGTTGGTACCACTCAAACCAAAAGCGCTGACAGCCGCCCTCCTGGGCGATGCAGCAGATGGCCAGGGTGTAAGGATATCTGCTACCTTTACCGGCATATCTTTCCAGGGAATAAACCGGTTAGGCGTGTTAAAATGGAGACTGGCAGGGATTTGACGGTGTTGCAGGCTTAGTACGGTTTTAATAAAACCGGCAATACCCGCTGCCGCCTCCAGGTGTCCTATATTTGATTTCAGTGCACCCAGCAGCAAGGGCTGTTCCGTGTTACGGAAGCGGCCATAAACAGCATTCAGCGCCAGTACTTCTACCGGATCGCCGAGACGGGTACCTGTTCCATGTGTTTCTACGTATTGTATGCTGTCTGCCTCTACCGCGGCATTTTTCAATGCCTTCTCTATCAACTGTTGCTGGGCAATACCATTGGGAGCTGTCAGTCCATTACTTTGCCCGTCGTGATTTACCGCACCTCCCTTTATGATGGCCAGAATATTGTCACCCGCAGCCAGGGCATCCTCCAGCCGCTTTAAAACCACTACGCCGGCCCCTTCTCCCCTCACATATCCATCTGCACTGTCATCAAAGGTTTTGCACTGCCCAGTGGGCGACAATGCTTTCATACGACATAACTTAACGGTCGTATCCGGTGATAACATCAGGTTTACGCCTCCTGCCAGTGCCAGGGAACACTCTTTGCGCAACAGGCTCTGGGCAGCCTGGTAAACACTCAGCAAAGAAGAGGAACAGGCAGTATCCAGTTGCAACGCCGGACCATGGAAATCCAGCAGGTAAGCAATCCTGCCGGCGGCAATACTTCTTTCTATACCTAAGCCGGTAAATACATCTTCATAATAAGTAACATCGCTGTTGTCGCGGATTACCTGCTGGTAATCATCTGTGCTCATGCCAACAAAAATGCCGCTGTCGGTACCTCTTAATGAAGACGGTGCCATGCCGGCATGCTCCAGTGCTTCCCAGCAAACTTCCAGCAGCAGCCGTTGCTGCGGGTCCATCGCCGCGGCTTCCCGGGGAGAAATGCCGAAAAACAGCGGATCAAACTGGTCCACCTGCTCAATGAAACCACCGTGACGGGTATACATTTTTCCGGGAGCATCTTCCTGTTGATCGAAATATTCGGTAATGTCCCACCTGTTTCCCGGTACTACGCCCACCGCGTCCTGCGCGGATTTTAGCAAATCCCACATGGCTTCCGGTGAGTTCACATTACCCGGAAAACGGCAGCCAATGCCAATAACCGCGAGCTGGTCACCTCCCAGATCTGCTTCAGATGGGGCGTTTTTCTTTTCCTGTGGCGACAGCGTCATTCCGGCAAAATGGGTGGCCAGGCTTTGTACGGTTGGATAGTTGTATACAACAGTATTCTCCACCGGCGTTTGCAGGAAAATTTCCAGGTCGGCCGCCAGCTGTACCGACAATATAGAAGTGAGCCCGTATTCCGCAAAAGTTCTTTGGGCCAGCAATTCCGCCGGCGTAATATGCAATTGCCGTTTCAGCCAGGCTTCCAGCCATTCCTTTACCAACGATAACGTATGTGCATTGGTGATAGTTGCCGTTGCTGCGGCAGCTGGCATCACCCTTTCATCCGGTGTGGCCGCCTGCTCTGCAGCGGCTACTTCCGCGATGGCTTCATTATAAGCGCCTTTGATATATTCTTCTACAAATAAATGTCTTCTTACTTTCCCGCTGGTTGTTTTGAAGATCTTCCTCACGGGGATCACCTGCTTCACATCCAGTCCCAACCTCGATGCTACAGTTCTCTTCACGAGTGTTATCATGGGCAGGAATTTTTCTGCCGATGTTTTATGCACAACAAAAACAACAATAGATTCTGATCCACTTACCTCATCCGGGATACCACAGGCCACCACTTTACCAGTGTCTATTTCATCGAGGGTTTCCAGGGTGTGCTCAATATCATGTGGGTATACATTTCCACCGTTTACGAAGATGATGTCCTTTACACGGCCCATGATATATAAGACATCATCCAGTACGAAGCCGGTATCGCCGGTATTGAGCCATCCATCTTTAAAAGTATTTTTGCTGGCGGTTTCGTTATTGTAGTAGCGACTGGCCACGCATTCGCCTTTCACCCAGATAATACCGGCATGCCCAGGCTTCAGCGTGGTCCCTTTTTCATTGGTAATCCGCAACTCAAGACCATCGATCAGGGTGCCTACGGCCACCACTTCCAGGGTATCTGCTCCCGGCTTCTCCTGCAACGATTTGCCGGTGATACTTTTACCGATCGTCAGCGATTCTCTTTTTACAAATACACTTTTGAAGGGAACGTGCGCCCTGGGGAAAGTGACTTCCAGCGTAGCTTCCGCGAGGCCATACACTGCGCGCATGGCCATGGGATCGAGGTTATATTTGGCCATCCGGTCGTTGAACACCCTGGCCAGGCTAGCTGAAATAGGTTCGGCGCCATTCAAAATGATTCTCACGGTGGACAGATCCAACTTTACTCCTTTCTCCTCTTCAAAATGATTTAAATAATATTTATACCCGAAGTTGGGCGAGCAGGTAATGGTAATACGATAATCGGATGCTTTTTGCAACCATAACAATGGATGCCTGATAAACAGGTCTGTAGGCATAATATACTGCTGCACGCCTGCAGCCAGTGGATTAAGATGGAAGCCGATTAACCCAAGGTCGTGCGTAAGCGGCATCCAGCTTAAAAATATATCGTCTTTGGTGCACTGATACGCATCCAAAGTTGGGAAAGTATTCGCAATCAGGTTACGGTGCCTGATCTCCACCCCTTTGGGATTACCGGTAGAACCAGATGAAAACTGGAGAAAGGCAATATCATCGGGGGTAACATTGGCCATAATGCCGGCTGGCAGGCCGTCTTTATCTTCGTCCAGGAACAACACCTGGTCGTAAAAAGTTTTGTCGGCGGCGCCATCGCTGTAGTCCTGCTTGCATAATTTTTCATAATGCGCAGGGGTAGTAATTAAATAAGGATTTTTCAGGTATGCCCTGATTTTATATAGTTTCCGGGCGTTTTCACTATAGTGCGTAATAGACACCGGCACAGGTATGATCCCACCTAAAACGCAGGCCCAGAAATACTGGATAAAACGCTGGCCGTCTTCTACCTGTAACACCAGTTCATCGCCGGGTTTCAGGCCTTTATGCTGTAAGTATCCGAGCAGGGACAAAGCGTCATGATACAATTGATGATAGGATAGAAAAATTGTCCGGGTGGCTGCTACTATAAAGCTGACACCTACATTACGTTGGTCTTTTTGATTGATCAGCAGCTCAGATAGGGTCTTCAGGGACAGCTCATTTTTCATTTTTTTCGCAGTTATTGGTTCGCTAATAACAATAGTTTACCGGGTAGAGAGATGGGATCTCCATCTCTCTACTTCTATACTTTAATAGTGGCCGGGGGCTAATAGTGCTTATTCTGTGGCAGCATATTTCCGTTCATATAGTAATTCCTTTTCTCCAAACAGGCGCTCCGCAATCATTCCTTTCTCTTCACAGTTTTTGACCAGTTTATTGGATTGGATAATTGGGTTGGAAGCATCCGTATATTTGATACTGCTGATAAATTCCAGCCAGGGCTCCATCCCCATAGCATATACGTATACTTCTCTTGGGTTAAAGATCTCCACCAGCGACATTCCCTTCATGCAGTCAGAACCTGCCAGCCTCCGGCTGCTGTCCTGCTCGCGGGTAATCTTTTTCGTCATCAGCGGACCGTACAGCCACGTCAATGGCGCCCCATCGCATTCCATGCCCAGGAACATCACATCTACATCGCCGATGCTTTGATGAATATGCTTGTAGAGGGCGGGCTCGCTGATCCGGGAATCTGCCAGGAATAACAGCTTAAAGCCGCTGATCTGTACCAGGTAGCAGGCCTTCGACAATATATTCAGGTCACTGTGTTCCCCGGTAAAGGGCAACCCGGTAATCGTGGTGTTGGTAAACTCAATCGTTTCCATTTCTTCGATGGCTTCTACCTGGTCAAATCCGATATTGCTGAACATCAGCCGCAGATCAGGGTTTTCCAGCTGCCCGGTGTTGGTACGGGGCACGATCAGGTGTTTAATCTTATGGCGGAGTGGTAGCAGCGTTTCGAACAGGATATGATCCTGGTGGTTGTGAGTGATCAGCACGTAGTCGATCACATCCGGAAGATCTGCATCAGAAAAATGTTCTATGTCGCTATCGTAGCCATAGTAGCTGATCAGCGGGTCTACCAGGATACTCACATCTTTGGTTTCCACGAGGATACAGGCATGTCCGAAGTAGCGCATGCGGATTTTATCCCCCGTATATTTCTTATAAACCGGCGGCGGTGTAGTGGTAAAAAAGGTATCAAAGAGCGCTTCCTGTGCAGGGGAAATGCCCAATAAGGTTTTGATATACTCCAGGTCCTGCGGATTGCGTTTCATTTTCGCCAGTTCATCAATGCCGGTATGATCAAATGGGATGTGGAGATGCAGTACTCCCGGTTCGTCCAATCTTGGCGTACTCAAGCAAAAAGGACGATGGTCGTTCTCTGTTACCCATAAGGCTATGCTTTGAGAAGATTTATTATAAAACGGGCTTTTATATAACAACGCTTCAAAAAAGCGAAAGTCTGCATGATTATTCCGGTCGTAAAACAGCTCTACATATCCTTTGAGAATCGGGGGAACTTTCTCGTACAGCGTTTCCATTCCCATGCCCTTCCCTTCCGCTTCCAGCATACGGTCCAGCTCTTTCACCGCTTTGGAAAACTTCAGTGCTTTGTCTTGTTGCTGCACGGTTTTATCGTACAGTTCCTTTACCTCTTCTACCCGGTGAACGGGTATATCCATGAAAGGACCGCCTTTCATTTTTGGGTTCAGTACTGCTTCCGCATGAATAGCTGGTTCCACAATAAAGGAATCCATGATGTCAAGGTGCCTGCCTACTACATTCATGGCGGCGGTGGCAGGTGATATCAGGTGGCTCCAGGCATACCACCTGTCAAATAAGGGTTCTATTACAACGTTAGGTTTTAAGTAAAATTTATTACCACTCATAACTGCTAAGTTTCATTTGAACAATATGTTGGGCATAAAAGTGTTTCCCCCAAAGTACAGCTATGCTTATCACGACATAAGCACCAGCATTCCCCTGGCGGAAACACGTGTGTTTCATGGAGGTTACCCGAGATAATATTGTTTCGGCAGCCAGGTAAGTTCCACCCATACCGGTGGCTATCGGCGACAAAAAGCATCTTCCGGTAAGCATCCAGATTCTTTAACAAAAAGAACTATATTCTGGTGTTGACTTTAATCGGCGAGCACCGTACCGACGCCAGCTGCTTTTGCCTTCTCATAAAAGTAGGCAGCAGTAGCAATATCGAATACGGCCATTCCCATTGGATTAAACATGACCACTTCTTCCGCGGCGTTTTGCAACTTATCTCCGCAGATAATGTCTACCAGTGACAGCGTACCTGATTTTGTCAGGCCCTTGGTTTTATGCATTACCTCGATATCTGTATTTTCCCTGCATACTTCTTCCCAGTCATCTACGACGATATGGTTTGCGTAGTTGATAAATTCCGGCACATAATCTCTCAGGGAAATATTCAATTGCAGGGAACCTTTCTTAGGAACTTTATTGATGTATGGTTTTTTAGATACCGTACAGGTCATCAATATATCGGCCTGTTCAAATGCTTCTTCCCAGGTATCCACGATATTTACCTTTTCCTGCAAAGCTGCCGGGATCAATGATCTGTCGGGCTGCTTCAGGTCGTAGATATTCACCTGGTGTAACCGGCTCCCGAGTAAGGTGCTGATCATGTCCAGGTGTTGCTGGCCGATAGGTCCGAAGCCGATAATGCCTACGGTTAATTTTTCCTGGCGGTTGCGCTGGAGATACTCCTTTACTACCAGGCCGGTTACCGCAGCTGTACGAACAGCGCTGACATGGCTGGTATTGATAATGCAGGCAGGTACGCCGGTATCGGCGTCATTCAATATGGTGACAGAATTGGCGCGTGGAATATTTCTCCTGATATTATCAGGGAAACTGGCAATCCATTTTATGCCTGAAAAAGATACTTTACCTCCTACAAATGCCGGCATGGCAATGATCCGGTTAGTGACATCCCGGTATCTCAGATAGGGTTTGATGGGCTGGGCGAAATCGCCATCTTTCAGGGTATAAACGGTTTCTTTGATCTTTTCGATCATTTCTTCCCAGTTAATCCCGATGTGCAACAGATCTGATTTACTTAAATAATACATGTTTATTATGCTTTTATGGTAGATAGCTTTTCCATCATGTTATTCACCCATTTCTTGTCGTATACATTGTTGATATAGGAATCTCCCCGGTCGGCGCAGCAGAAAAGCGTCACCGGTGTACCCTGGATGGCATGTGAAGCGAAATAGTTCTTAATGGCAGCGTATACCGCTCCGGAAGAGGCGCCCGCGAAGATATTCTGGTCTCTCACCAGCTCGTGACAGCCGGCTACCAGTTCTTCGTGAGATACAATCATGATTTCGTCGATGATGGCATGTTCCAATATAGAAGGCACTTTGCTGGAACCCAGACCGGAAACATATCTTTTCTGCGGGGGAATATTGAAGATAACAGAACCTTCTATGTCCACCGCAACGATGGTGATGTCGGGAAATTTCTCTTTCACTTTCTGTGAGATACCACTGATAGTACCGCAGGAACTAACCGCAATAAACATATAATCGAGGTGTTCAAACCTGTCACAGATTTCCTTTCCCAGGGTATTGTAGTATCCTTTGAAATTGTCGGGGTTATCGTACTGGTTCGTCCAGAAACTGTTGGGATACTGGGCACACAATTCCTTTACTGTTTCAATCCGGGTGAGGAGGTATCCCCCGGTGCTGTCTTCTCTTTCTACCTTTACTACCCTATCGGTGAACAAGCGTAACATCGCTTCATTCTCCCGGTTAATATTGGGATCAATTACGGGGATAAAACGTAGTCCGAGGTCTTTACAGATACGTGCCAGTGCGATAGCAAAATTACCGGAGCTCGATTCAACAATGAGTGTATCACTGTTTATTCTGCCGCTGCGGATGGCGTTGGAGAGAATACTAAAAGCAGCCCTGTCTTTAATGCTGCCTGAATAGTTTCTGTATTCCAATTTGGTAAACAGGGAAACGCCAGGCATATTAAGCTCTACGACAGGGGTATTGCCGATCAGGGCACTGATTTTTTGGAGGGAAGATAACATCATCTCATCTTAGGTTTTCGAATGAATTATTAAAATGGTACGTCAGGATAACAAAATCATGGCTACATAAAATCTGTGTTTTCTCTTAATGGACGAGGGTTATAATGCTTCTGGTGTCTACAGGTCCGGGCTAAATCCATCTATTTTACACAGTTGTTTTCCATTCATCTATCCGTTATTATTTTATTCATTTTACTGTCTGTTGCGTTCATACTCTACGTTGGCTGACACAATACTTCTTCTACACTGCAGGGAAGAAAAAATATCCTTGCAGGTGCGACAGTCATTCGTTCATATGAAAGGGAAATCCAGATAAAGAAAAGGCATCTATACACCTATAGTAAGCATGTTTATCTAAACAGCTTTCTACAGCATAGCAGGCATGCAACTTTTACTCCCTGGTGTGACAATTGTAGGGTAGCGATAGCTATGGCAGCACGATTTCCGGTTCCGCTTCTCAAAATATAAATGGTATGTATGCCCAGTCCTGTGTAACGATAGTTACACAGGTTGGGAAACCAGACGCACAGTTTCTTTCTTAAATGCTTTGTGGAAACGCTCTCTTTCCGACATACATAGCATGTAAGTCAAGCTTTTGCAGCTTAACCATGGGTTCTCTAAACGGGTTTTGAGGGCCTACTGGCAACAGCTTTTATACGCAAACGTACAAATCCTGGTGCTTGTATCTCCTATTAGTTTTTAAACGTTCATGGGATTGATAAAATAAGCAATTAATAGGGTTCAAAGGAAATACAGTTGTGGTGGAAACAACGCATTCTTATTTGTTATAAATACGTTTCAGTTCGTGGTAGAAATGTATTCATTAGTAAAGTAAACGAATAATTTTGAAACGGCAAAAAGTCTTATCAAGAAAAAATAAAAATTAAATTTCCCATAATATAGAAGGACACGCCTCCAAAACCTCAGTGAAATCACCCCTCTACAAAAATCCCATGCAATATTAATTCAGTGGGCATTACTAACAAACGGGTATTCTTACCTTATTCAACACACATTGAATCAGGTATTATTTTCGTTCAACAAAAATAATAGGATGCCGAACAATTATCAAACACCTAGATACTCCAAAGTACTTATTCAAAAGCAACAAAGGCTCAACCTGGTGAGTAGCAATAAGGAATCAGTACCTTTGCAGAATAGCCGCTGATAGCGATTTGTTTTTCACGCAATATTAAAACTATGAAAAACGTACTCTTATTTCTTTTACTGTTGGCACCCATCCCAGGCCTGCATTCGCCAGATACCCTGTTGCTGAGAGATCTTACACTGATTGATGGAAATGGCGGTACCCCCATAGCACATACAGATATTCTCATCAAGGGCGGAGTTATTGCCGGCGTTGGCGCTCACCTGGAGGCCCCCGGCGCCAGGGTTGTCAATTGTACCGGCAAAACCGTTATGCCCGGTATTATCAGCAGTCACGTGCATGTGGGAATGATGGGCGGCGCTACAAAAGATCCATATACCCGTGACAATATCTTAGCCCAACTGAAAAAATATATGAACTATGGTGTTACCAGCATACTCGTCATGGGTTCCGATCATCCGATGCTTTTCCAATCCGGCTTCCGTGATTCTTCTGTCAGCGGCTTATTACCCGGCGCCCGGCTCTACTCAGCAGGATATGGCTTTGCTGCGCCCAAAGGCGGACCAGCGATGCCATTTATTTACCACCCTGCCACAGCAGATCAGGCGGCCAGGGAAATTGACAGCCTGGCGTCTATTAACCCTACAGTTATCAAAATGTGGGTGGATGATTTCGGCGGCAGCGCCCCTAAAATGGATAGCAGCGTTTACAAAACCATCATCGCGCGTGCCCATCAGCATCATATCCGGGTGGCCTCCCATCTCTACTATCTCACAGATGCCCAAAGCCTGGTTAATAACGGACTGGACATCATGGCGCATAGCGTACGTGACAAAGAAATAGACGCCTCCACATTACAACAGATGAAACGCCGCGGCCTGATATATATCCCTACCCTCTCACTCGATGAATATGCATTTATCTATGCCCGTAAACCGGAATGGATCAATGATCCATTTTTTAAAGCGTCCCTGGAACCAGGCGTTTATGAAATGATCACCTCTGAAAAGTACCAGGATAATATTAAACACTCTCCATCGTATCAACGCAATGTGCACGCCTTTGAAACGGCTATGAAAAACGTGAAAAAAGTGGCCGACGCAGGTATCCCGGTGGCGCTTGGCACTGACTCCGGCGCACAACCCGTACGTGCACAAGGGTTTTCTGAGCACCTTGAAATGGAACTGATGGTACAGGCGGGGTTAACGCCCCTGCAAGCTATTACAGCCGCCACAAAGAATGCCGCCAACGCGCTGGATATAGGCCTGCATACCGGCACCATCGAAAAGGGAAAAGTGGCAGATCTGTTGCTGCTCGATGGCGACCCTTCAAAAGATATCAGGAATATACGTAAAATTGCAGCGGTTTATAAAGCGGGCCGGGAAGTGAGTAAAGGAGTGCTATCAAAATAATGGTAGCTTAAGGCACTATGCTATTCTTGTTTTGTTAGAGTACTATACTAATCCATTACATGATAAGATATTAGCCATTGCTACCAGCGATCGGCGGATATCCGTTCCGGTCATGCATTGTAACATATTATGTTGCCTTATCTATTTAGCCGTTTCGGCCTAACAATGACGTCACCATCAATTCTAATGTTCGCTGATTAGTTTCATTAATACGAAACTTTTTGAAGATTATCCTTCCCGACTTGTCAATTAGGAAATTTTCCGGCACCCCTTTTACGCCATAATATTTATCGGCAAATGCTGATGTGCCTCTAAGCGGGATGAATGAATATTTGTTATTTTTTATGATAGCCGGAACAATTGCATCCTGTTCCGGAACTACATTAACGCCGATATAAACCAGGTTATTATCTTTTACTTTATTAATTACAGCTTCAAAATATGGGAACTCGGATCTGCAGGGATTACAACCTGGATACCAGAACGTTAACAATACTACCTTACCCTTCAGGTCACCTAAACGCAAATTTCCACTACCTGAATAGCGTGCAAGTTCGAATGGATATGCAGCAACCGCAGATTCATTCCTGATAATCGATATATCACTATCCAAACGATGCCTATCTTTTCCTATCTTATTTCCGTATGTTTCAAGTGCAGAATAAACCTGGTCAGTAGGAAGTTTCGCATAAACAACTATCAAACTATCATAGGCACGCCTTACTTCACCAGCTTTATCCCAAAAGTACGATTTTTTCAATGCCAGGAAGTTCTCCAGATAGTTAAACCCAGGAAGTTGCAACTTTTGAAGTGCTGTATTAACCTGCCCATAATCCTGTACTTTTGAAAGGCTGTCTATTCTAATCAGTCCCTGAACAAGCAACTTCCTGACTCCCCAATCTCCTTTTTCTCCCATCTCATTTATCAAGTCTGCTGCTTTAATAAGATCGGTTTGCAAGTAAATATCAGCTAACATGACCATCCCGGCTGCAGATCTATCAAACTTCTTCGGTGGATAGTACTTTCGAAGTTGTTCAAAATAATTGACCTTGTCACTTACATTCATACTATGTACGGCCAATGAATATAGAAGCTTAGCACCGTTTCCATTGTCAGGAAAGCGCTTAACAAAATCGATTACCTTCCGTTCGTAAATACTGTCCTTAATGTCTTGAGACGACATCAGTTCATAAGCAGCATAATCAGTATTCAACGAATCAGCTAACGCAGCTTTGTGCAGATATTCTTTTGACAAGTCAGTTTCGCCCCTCATCCAGGCATCCCCTGACAACATAAACCAAATTTTGGCATTATTAGAATCTAACCTGCTGGCCGCAAGCAAAAACTTCCTTGCTTGAGGCATCTCTGCATTGTAATAGGCTGTGCCAATTGACAAAGGAATAATCTTGTTTTTTGGATTATTTTGTATCCATCTATCGTACTCGTCTACCAGTAAAGGATTATTCAAGCCCAATGCATAAATATAGGCATTATGCGCCTTGACACTGTCAAAATTCCCTTCCACTACGCCCTTTGCTGCCGCTATTTCCTCTGCAGTGGCAGTTCCCATTCGAACTGGAACCTGGGCAAAGGCAATATTCCTGAAAAATGCTAAGATCAAAATTATCCTGACAATACCATTAAGTGTCTTTTGAATGTTCTGGCAAATATCGCTATTTGAAAATATTTCTGACATAGATAAAAAGCACTTCAAATTGAATGAACTATAAAGCTCCAATTGTTTAAATCCAAATGGAACAAACTTTAATATAATTTGTAATTCAGGGCAACCGAATGTCGATCGCCCTGTAATAAATACCATTTACACACACACCCTAACATAATAATCTCCGTTGTCACACAACTGAGATTTACAAGTTAATCCTTCCGGGCATTCACCCAATGCTTCTCCACAATCGTTAGTACAATCCTTGGTACCACTGCCATCGCCTCCCATCACATTTTTCAATTGTTCCCTGGTGAGCAGCTCTTTAGCGCCCAGATCCAGGGCTTTCAATTTTAGCTTTTTCATACTTTCAAATTTGTTTTACTTGATGAAAAAATTCATTAACAGCCCAAAACTACCCTCCTTCATGGCAATATGCTTGCTATGAAAAAAATGCTACCTCTCCTTGCAAATCTCAAATACATATACTCCAGAGAAACATAATCTATCATAATTACCGATATTCCTCAGTTGGTCATTCGTTAGCAGCTGCCCCTCTTTAACAAATAAACTTCTAACCATCTGTCCTTCTTCTTCATAATAGTATGTATTTTTCATCCTATCATACTTGATTGGGAAACCCAATTCCTTCATTTCACTAATAATACCGGTCATTGCCCGCTTACACAGTCCATTTTTACGGGCAAAACTGTCCAGGTCCCCGGTCGCCTTCCTCCTAATCATAAAATCGATGTATTTTAATCGCTTTATGTGCTTTAAAATCGCCATTTAATTAACCGTTTTACAGGTACTATTAAATACTGACAAAAAATACTGCAGGCCATTTAACCAGTAAATTCCAGGCAGTTGGAAATATCTGTTTTACTGCGCTTACAAAAAAGTTGAAGTAAATTCGATCTTTACGATACGTAAGGTTTGCATTACATTGAGAAATTAGATGGGTTATTAATAGGGTTTTATAATGACTATCCTGTGGTTATACCAGTTTCGCACCGGGCTCCTGACGTAGCATCTTTATAAAAATAGAATAATACCTGATTTAAAATCTCCACTATCTTAACCTTTAAATATTGTTTTTTGATTCCGCAAATCTGCCACAAGGAAAGAATAACTGGGTCTCCATCAACAAAAATATCATGAATACCCGCAAGATTGCAGCGGTTTATAAAGCGGGCCGGGAAGTGAGTAAGGGCATACTATCAAAATAGCAGCAAAACAGATCAAAATAGTGGTGGTTTTAGGTACGATGCTCTTCTAGTTTTGTAAGGACGCTCAACTAATACCGGAAAATCCACAACACGATAAGATATTAGTTATTGACTATACTATCACAAAATACCCGGACTAATGACTTTCCTCAGTATCATTACGCAAACCCTTATAGCAGCATTTGTTAATTTTCTTAAACAATACATATTGGTATTGAGGTAATATTATACAGTACCTGAATTCCCGGACCTGATGACATCATTAGGTCATTATTTACAAAGTACCAAAAAAGTTAACTAAAAACTGGTAACCCAACATCCAATGTGTTGCTACCACCGATTGGTGGATAGTTATTCCTGTTGTGTATGACAACGTATTGGATTGTGTCAGGAAAGAAAAGTCAATGTAAATATGATTTAAATAGGTGGTCCTGCTTCGCAGCGGCTAAGGACAACTATTACCTGGTTATTCGGATATACAAACCCTACAAGATGAATTCATTTCTAGCAAAACTATTTGAGCCCAAAAATAACGGCCCTGAAATTACCCGCCTATTGCTGGCAGAACTGAATGTACCTGTTACCGCCGGCACCATTAATAAAGAACTGGAAGAGCATCCGGACTTCAACAGCCTGTTGAGTATAAGTGATGTGCTACACCGCTTTGGCGTAGATAATCTTGCCGCAAGACTCGATCCTGACAAACTGCTTACGGCTCCTCCCCCTTTCATTACCCAGATAAAGGGGACAAAACAGCAGCCTGACTATTTCACGATTGTAAGAAAAGTAGATGATAACAACATTAATTATTATGACCCAGTGGCGCTTAAATGGACGCATAGCAGAAAGGAAGATTTTATTGAGCGATATATGGGGGTAGTCCTGCTGGCGGAAGCCAGGGAATTTGCCGGGGAAAGAGATTATGAACAAAAAGCAAAAGATGAAAAACGGAAAAGCGCTTTATCCCAGCTGGGAATAATAACTTTTCCCATCATATTATGTATTGCCGGCCTGGCCACGTGGCTGCAATATGGTGCTAGCAGTTGGTTTTCGCTGTTATATGCGCTATTGAGCTTCGCCGGGGCATCTGCTGGATTCCTGTTGTTGTGGTACGAACTCGATCAACATAACCCTGCGTTGCAACAAATGTGCAGTGCCGGCAAAAAAACAAACTGTAACGCGATACTTCAATCGGGGGCTGCAAAAATAGCCGGCATAAGCTGGAGCAAAATCGGGTTTACTTATTTTACAGGCACCATGCTGCTCATGCTATTCAACGGCATTAACAGTCCCCAGGTACTTTTAATTACAGGCTGGCTCACTTTACTGGCTCTCCCCTATACTTTCTTTTCCCTCTACTACCAATGGCGCGTTGCCCGGCAATGGTGCGTTATTTGCGTTTTTGTACAGGCTTTGCTGCTAATCCAGTTTGCGATACTCCTGCTGGCGGGAAGACTGGAAGCTTTGCTACCGGTATCCTTCCCAATCGGCTGGCTACCCGCCATCATCACCGCCTACGTGCTTCCTTTTATGCTGTCGGCAGCATTACTGCCAGTATTTAAAAAAGCGAAAGAAAGCAAGGAAAATGTAGTCCGTCTGCAACGGCTAAAGCATAATACCGAAATTTTTGAGGCCTTGCTTAATAAGCAAAAACGTATCGCTTTTCCTACAGATGGATTGGGCATTACTCTTGGCAACCCCTCTGCTCCTCATAAGATAATTAAAGTATGTAATCCCTACTGCGGTCCCTGTGCCCGGACCCACGCTCCTTTGGAAGCATTGCTCGAAAACAATCCGGGTATACAGATCCAGATAATTTTCACGGCCAGTAACAACGAAGGAGATAAATCTGCCCAACCGGTCAAACATCTGTTGGCCATCGCCAACAACAGCAAGGAAGATCATGCGCTTATAAAACAGGGGCTGGACGACTGGTACGAAGCAAAGGAAAAAGACTACGATCGCTTTGCAGCTAAATACCCCATGAATGGAGCGTTAAACCAACAGAACGAGAAAATCGACGCCATGCGCCAATGGTGCGACCAAACCGGCATAAAGGCTACTCCTACTTTCTTTATAAACGGCCACCAGATGCCGGATATATATACAGTGGACGATCTAAAATATTTCCTCGCAGTATAGGCAGCCGTGAGGACTTCCACCAGCTCCTGAGCTGAGCCAGGCATTAGCTAAATTATATATTAACCGCCTTATGAATAGTTTTAAACCCATTCCAACCATCGCTATCAATTTAAAAAAACGTACCGACCGGAAAGCCCATATTATAAAGGAATTCGAAGGGCGCCCAGAATTCCGGTTAACAATTGTTGATGCCATCGAAGATACCATTGGCGCCAGGGGACTCTGGCAAACATTGCAATATATTATACGAACATATACTGCCGAAGAAGAATATATTATTATCTGTGAAGATGATCATCAATTTACGCAGCACTATAGCATCCAGTTATTGACAGCAGCCGTCCATGACGCCGTCAGCAACCACGCCGATGTGCTCTGCGGAGGTGCCAGCTGGTTTAACAGCGCGATACCATTAAGCCAGCATGCATATTGGACGGAAAAATATACTGGTTTACAGTTTACCATTATTTTCAAAAAATTCTACGAAAACATATTGCATACCCCTTTCAATGATAACGATGCCGCAGATCTTAAAATATCTTCGCTGGCAGACAAAAAACTATTCATTTATCCATTTATATCTATTCAGAAAGAATTTGGTTACTCAGATGTAACCGCCAAAAACAATGCTGCAGGAAGAGTGGACGAGCTGTTTAAAACGAGTGAGGCAAACGTTACCACCTTAAAAAATATTGCCAGGTATTATTCCGCCCGTCAAAAAACGCTCACCCAGGATGAAATAAGCTTGCAGGATATCTGTATCACCACGTACATCGTAAAAACAACGAATGGGGATATTGAGCAATATATTGACAGGCATTTTTCTGATAAACCGGAACTGGTACCTATCGTGGTTCACAGCGATGATAAACACCCTTCCCATCTCCTGTCATCTGCCAGGGTATTAAAAAATATCATGACAGCGGCTGCGGCTACTGAAGATGATGTCATCATCATTTGTGATGAATATCACCAGTTTTCACCCGCCTATTCCAGCGGCTACTTAATCCGGAATATCCTGGAGGCTTATCAACAAGGAGCAGATATTCTCTTCGGCGGAGGAAATGATTTTGGTTTGGTGGTACCTGTTTCGGAACACAGGTTTTGGGTGGGATCGGTTAATCACCCTCAATTTACGATCATCTTCAAAGCTGCGTTCTCTAAAATACTGGTCTATTTAGATGACGTCACCTCTCCCGAAAACGACATTTTATCGGCATTCAGCAGCAACAAAATGGTGCTTTGCCCTTTTGTGTCGACGACCAGTCCCACAACAGAAAAGCGTTTATTGACTATCCGGGAATATGCCGGATATGCTGAAAACAGTCATTAATATCATCAACTACCTGTTATATGGAGGTTTGCAGCTCAAAGATTATTACCAACGCCAGGCTACTTAGCAACCATATCGTTTGCAACGAGGGATACCTGTTGGTATACTCAAAGAAAATGTATACACACAATATCATACGAAAACAAAAAATAGCGCAGCTATGGAGTCAGCAACTCAACACCCTGATGGCCCAAAATGGAATGTAGCCTTGTTTTCCGGAAGCCCGGAAGACGCTGTCGTAACGGATCAGTTCACCGGCAGACCTGAATTTATCATTCACCCTACCAATGGGCCACGCCTGCTGACACTGGCTGAACTAAAGGCATTAACGCTAACCGCTCAAATGGCCGGTGACGATCTGCTTATCCTATCCAACACCCAGCATCAATTCACGGCCCACTATACGGCTACTTACCTCGAGGCGGGTATCAGCGCTGCGCAAAAAAGCAATGCAGATATATTACTGGGCGCCGTTAACTGGATGGAATCAGCTGTACAGGTAGATCAACACCTGTTTTGGCTGGACAAATTCCTGGGATGCCAATTTATCGTCCTATTCAGGCGGTGCTATAATGCCCTGTTGAACATCAAGATAGATGGAGACAATACAGAAATAGCCATAGATGGGGTGCTGTCGTCTATTCTGGTCAACAAATTATTGCTGTATCCATTTATCTCCACTGTTACCGAAAAAATACCAAAAAAGAACGCTATCCCCGGGTCAAGTCCTTATTATGGAGATCCTACCGGGCAATTGGCCTCGCTTCAACAGGTGAAGGAATATTATTCATCCATCAACACTGCGCATTGATATATGGAGTTTGACAATATCGTTTTACCGGCATATGCCATTAACCTGGAAGAGCGGACCGACCGGCGACAGCACCTGCTACAACAGTTTGAGGGAAAAAGGGAGTTCCACCTTCAAATAGTAAGCGCCTGCAGGGATGAAAATAGTCGTGTTGGCCTCTGGAAAAGTATTATAAAAGTGATACAGCTGGCCGAACAAACGGAAGAGGATGTAATTCTGCTCTGTGAAGATGATCACACCTTCACCACTTCCTACAACAGGGACTTCCTGTTCAAAAACATAGTGGAGGCTGCAAGCCAGGGTGCGGAACTATTGAGTGGAGGGATAGGCGGATTTAATCATGCCTTTCCCATTACCAGGCACCGGTACTGGATAGATGCCTTTTGGTGTAGCCAATTCCTCATTTTATACCGGCCCATATTCAGGAAAATACTGGATGCGGGCTTTCAGCATGATGACACAGCTGATGGTATGTTATCAGAAATAACAAGCCATAAAATGGTGCTCTATCCATTTGTTTCCGTACAAATAGATTTCGGCTATTCCGACGTTACCGTGGGGAACCATCATACCAGGGGCCTGATTGCAAACTACTTCAGGGCCACTTCTGCGAGGTTGGAAAAGTATCAGCAGGTATATGATAGTTATTTGAGTAAACAAAAAGTATGAAGAAAGTTATCTCCTTCTCTTTATGGGGCAATAATGCGATGTATTGGACCGGCGCCATAAAAAATATCCATCTGGCTAAAAAGCTATATCCCGGATGGACTTGCCGTTTCTATGTAGATAGCTCCGCTTCACCCGACCTGATTAAAAACATTTGGCAGGAAGACTGTGAAATAGTGCTGATGGATCCTTCCGACGTATTTGCAGGCTTGTTCTGGCGTTTCTATGCCGCAGAAGATGCCGACATTATGATTTGCCGGGACACAGATTCCAGGTTATCTGAAAGAGAAGTCGAAGCAGTTACCCATTGGCTCAACAGCGACCAACACTTCCATATTATGCGGGACCATCCCCAGCACACAGCACATATCATGGGGGGCATGTGGGGATGCAGGAATATGGCGGGGATGAAAGACTTAATAACACAATACCCTTATAAGAGTCTGAAAGGCACCGATCAGCTCTTCCTGGCGCAAATGATCTACCCACAGGTAAAAGAACATGCCCTGATACACGATAGCTATGATCTTTTTGGCGACGGCATCGACTTTCCAAGTCCCCGTAATAAGGATGAATTTGTGGGACGTGCATTCAATGAATACGACATTCCCCTGTAATGTATCAGGAAATAAATTTCAAAATATAATATGAAAATAAAAGTAAGGGTCACCTGTTTTTGGGAGCATGATACAAACTACCTGGATACATTAAAGCGGTATGGCAGAGGAAAATTATCATGGAAAAATGTGGAGTTTGTTGCAGACGACGACTATGACAGGCTGGTTATTCTAACCAGGCCCCATAAAGACTTCCCGGGGTACGACAGCAGGAAAGCCATTACTTTCCTGACAGAGCCCCCGGCGTCTTCCAACAGGCATGATAACCCTTGCGCACGTACGGAGGCCATGTACCTGCCCTTGCCCTTTTGGCCGGCGGAAATATATGGGCCCCGTCAACACGGTGGCAACGGCATCCGTATCCGGAAAACTAAGTTGTTTTCCTGCGTTACCAGCGACCTCAATTTCATGGAAGGTCATTTTTATCGTCTTCGAATGGTCAATGTCCTCGATCAGGTCATTGAAGAGGGACTGGATATATGGGGGAAAAATTATGGTAGCAGTTTTCATGAGCAGCTAACCAAATACAAAGGGGAAATCGTACAAAAATATGATGGGCTATGGTCCTATAAATACCACTTCATTAGCGAGAACTCTTTTGAAAATGGCTACTTCACTGAAAAAATCGTAGACCCGCTTATTACCGAAACGCTCTGCTTTTATGACGGATGTCTGAACCTGGAAAACTTTATTGATGAACGGGCATTTGTCAGAGTTAACGTAAAAGAGCCGCTGGAGGCGGCGGCGCGTATGATCGAAATGATACAAAATGACGAATATCGCCAAAGGATTAAATATATAAAACAACAAAAGAAAAGGTTTCTAACGGATTTAAATCCGCTAAATATCATCTGGATGGCAGTTAACGAAAAAGATGTTTTAAAAGAATGCCTGTTGTAATGATTTCTATATCAAATATTAAATAGATAATGAGTTTTCCCTTTTATAAACAACTGAATGCAATGGACTGTGGGCCCACTTGCCTGCGAATGGTAGCCAAACACTATGGCCGGCATTACAATGCCGATACCATTCGTCAAAAAGCGGGCTTCAGTAAGCAGGGTGTATCATTGCTGGGCATTAGCGAAACTGCAGAAAAAATAGGCTTCAGAACACGTGGCGTTCAGATATCCCACAACAAACTATTGACGATAGCCCATCCTTCTATATTGCATTGGAACCAAAACCATTTTGTGGTACTGGTATCTATCAACAAGCGAAAAGCGCAGATTGCGGACCCCGCCAGGGGGATCATTAACTATTCCAATAAGGAATTTCTAACCTACTGGTTATCAAATAAGAAAAATGGAGAAGAAGAGGCTGGTACCGTGCTGCTACTGGAGCCTTCTACAGCATTTTATGAAGAAGAGGGAGAAAAGGAAAATAAACTGAACTGGAGCATTATTACCCGTTATCTCCGTTCCAGCAGGTGGCCCATTACCCAGGTATTTATATCGCTGTTAATCGGATCGCTGTTACAGCTGATACTCCCCTTTCTTACCCAGAGCATGGTAGATACAGGGATCAATACCCGCAATATGCAATACATCACCATTGTACTTATAGCCCAGCTCACGCTTACTTTCAGCAGCAACGTGATAGAATTCATCAGGAGCCGGTTGCAGTTGCGTATATCCAATACGGTGAACATCTCCATCCTGTCAGATTTCTGGATAAAGTTGACCAGGCTCCCCCTGGCCTATTTCGACGCCCATCACACGGGAGATACCATCCAGCGCATTGGCGACAATAAACAAATACAGAGTTTTCTGACCGGCCAGGCACTGAGCACCATCTTCTCTGTGTTCAATTTTTTCTTATATGCTATCATCCTGATCACCTATAGTGTGCCGTTATTCCTGATCTTTTCGCTGGGAAGTACCTTATACTTCCTCTGGATCCGGTTGTTTATGAAGATAAGGCGGAAGATCAACTATGAATCATTTCATATTTCTGCTAAGGAAAATAATGCTACGCTGCAACTGGTGCAAGGTATGCAGGAAATACGGCTAAATAATGCTGAACACCTGAAAAGATGGGAATGGGAAAATATACAGGCAAAAGTTTTCAAGCTTACCTTCAAAAGCCTCAATTATGGGCAGTGGCAGTCGGCCGGGGCACTATTCATTACCCAGGGAAAAGATATCATCATCAGTTTTACGGTGGCGCAACTGGTGGTACAGGGGCAGCTGACTTTTGGCGCTATGATCGCCATCCAATATATCATTGGTCAATTAAGCGGACCGGTACAACAATTCATCGGGTTATCACAAAGTATACAGGATGCCAAAATAAGTATGGAGCGGCTAAATGAGGTACATAATATGGAAGATGAAGAGCCTGTTACTAAATCATTTATCGCCGAGCTCCCGGAAAAGCATGCGATAAAAATCAACCACTTGTCGTTTACCTATCCTGCCGCCGGTAATGATCCTGTACTGGAAGATTTGACCCTGACTATCCCTGATGGCCGTGTAACCGCCATAGTGGGCGCCAGCGGCAGCGGTAAAACCACGTTAATTAAATTACTGTTGAAGGTTTATGAGCAATACGAAGGGGAAATAAAAGTGGGAGAAAATAACTTCAAGTATATCAGCCCCTCTTTCTGGCGAAGGCAATGCGGAGCGGTATTACAGGATGGATACATTTTCAATGATACCATTGCCCGGAATATTGCGGTGAGTGATGAGTATGTTGATCATGACAGGTTAATCAGAAGTTGCAAAATCGCCAATATCCTTCCCTTCATAGAAACCTTGCCCAATGGCTTCAACACGCTTTTGGGCGCGGAAGGCGCAGGCGTAAGCCAGGGCCAGCGGCAACGGCTCTTAATAGCCCGGGCCATATATAAAAATCCACAGTATCTCTTTTTTGATGAAGCGACCAACGCACTTGACGCCAACAATGAAAAAGCGATTGTAGAAAATTTAGAACGGTTCTTCCACGGCAGAACGGTGGTGGTAGTGGCACACCGACTCAGCACGGTTAAAAATGCGCATAAAATAATCGTTCTCCACAATGGGAAAATAGTAGAAGAAGGTACCCATGCTTCTCTAACAGAAAGCAAAGGAATGTATTATGAGCTGGTCAAAAACCAGTTGGAACTAGGTATGTAATAAAAAACATGAACGATGATTGACGAAGTCTTAAACAATCATACCACACCTGCTCTTCCCGCCGACGCTGGCATGGGCGAAACGGTGTACCACATCGCCCAGCGCTCGGAAATGGTGCAGGAAATTATCAGCCGCAAACCCGGCTTCCTGGAAAAATGGGCATTATACCTGTTTTTGCTCATCCTGGTTTTCCTGTTCTCCATTACCTGGTTTATAAAATATCCTGACATCATAGAGGCCCGTGCCATATTAACGGCCACCAATGCACCCAAGGAAATTATTGTCAGGCAAGAAGGACGACTGGTATCCCTGTTAACCTTCAACAGGAAAAAAGTGCTAAAAAACGAAGTGCTGGGGCTAATGGAAAGTAATGCCAATCACCAGGATATTCTGCAACTATCGTTGCAGATAGATAGCGGTATCTCCTTACTTAACCGCGGGCAATTTGAGAAAGTGGTTCATTGCTTCTCCAGGCAATATAATAACCTGGGTGAAATCCAACAGCCGTATGGCGATTTCATAACAGCCCTGCAAAAATTTGACGACTATATTGTTAATGGATTCTACGCCAGGAAAACGGCCACCTTGCAGCTGGATGTGGAAACGATGGACCAGACCCGGCAAACACTCCAGCAACAGCTGGAATTAATGAAACAAGATGAGCAACTGGCGGAAGAAAGCTTTAATATGAACAAGGAATTATTTGAGGGTAAGGTGATCGCCAAAGAAGAATTCAGAGTTGAGAAAAGCAAATTGGTTAACAAGAAAATGGGCATTCCCCAGCTAAACATCACCCTCCTTTCCAATGATGCCCAAAAAAGAGATAAAATAAAGGAGATGGACCAGTTAAAACATGATTATTTACAGCAGAAAGTACTTTTCCAGCAAGCCTTACAATCGTTAAAAAACATCGTTGATGAGTGGAAAAGAAAATATATCATTATAGCCCCCATCGCGGGGGAAGTAGTATATACCACCCCACTGCAGGAAAACCAATTCTTACTCCAGGGAAAAACAATTGGCTATATCGACCCCGGGGGAAGTCAATACTTTGCGGAGCTGCAATTACCACAGGCCAACCTCGGAAAGGTAGACACCGGGCAGGCGGTACAGTTACGCTTTGAAGCCTACCCCTACCAGGAAGCCGGCTTTGTAAAGGCTACCGTCAACTATGTATCAAAGGTAGCCTCCGACAGTGGATTTATGGCAACCGTGAGGCTGGACAATGGGTTGGTCACCAACAATCATTTGGCTGTGGCTTACAAAACCGGGCTACAGGCGCAGGCCATTGTAATTACCCGGAATACCCGGTTAATGGACCGTCTTATCAACAACGCAGTCAAATATACTTCCGTTGGTTCGAAATAGTTAACAACCCACAAATTATTGCAAATGGCAATCATAAAACATTTCAAAAGAATACAATACATCGACTACGTGATCCGGCATAAAGCCACCGGGGACCTCGAATCGTTTGCCCGGCGGAACAATATCAGCAAAACTACCCTCTCTGAAATCCTGATGGAAATGAAAGCCATGGGCTTTCCTATAAAATATGACCGTACTAAAAGGACCTATTTTTACGAGGAAGATGGGGAAATGATCAGTTGTTTATTTCTCAGGTATGGAGAAGTATTGGAAAGAAATCAACTCAAAACAATGAACACCGTAGAAAATCTCTGCTTTTCACCTGGAGCCGTTTTTGAGATCTGCAAGGAGTAACAATTTTTTCGTTTCGAATATACCGGAATGAAACCCTGTAGATTTGTTCGGCGCACATTTAAAACGCGTCGTTATTCTTAAACCAAAAAAATTGAAACATGAAAAAATTGAAATTAACCGCGCTGGATCTGGGCGCCAAAGAACTGCTCACCAGGGAACAATTGAAAAATGTAATGGGCGGTGATGGAAGCGGCAGTGGAACGGGAAGTTGCACTTATACACAGAACTGTGCAAATGGATCTGTTTCCTGTTCAAGTCCCACCGGAGATTGCTCCTTTATTTGGGACGATACTCACACCTTTACCATTGGTGTAAAGTGTGATGGGGATTCGCACACCTGTAAGTCTTAAGCAGTATATGATAAGGCATCATCTTGTCTGAACATTACATCAGCATCTTTTGTTTCTTATTTATTGAGAGACAGAAGATGCTTACTTTTCTAGCTAAAACACCATTAATAATGTATTATTTGAGATTCATAGTATTTTTGGGCACCGTACTCTGTGGCTTTTCGTCTAAGGCTCAGCAAACATATCCGGAAATGGCTATTCGGTTGGATACGTTGAAAAACCTCCAGGATGGTCCACTAAATATATTTATGACAGAGGCAGATCAGATATGGGGAACGGATAATTCAATGCCGGACAGCATTCTGTGGAAATGGGAGATGCAAAGGGAACGGGCCAACTGCCCCAAACTCCCGGATGCACTATATATTCTAACCAGGCGTCAACATGATACATTAACAGTATCCCTGCTAAGGCGCTGTAACCCGTTACTTGACCTTGACAAGGAAATTAATTTATCTTATCTCATAGACTCTTTAAAAAAGTGGACCAAGGAAAACGTCCCGGGCAGCGCCATCCCAAGAATAACCATAAATTATCCTTACTGCATCAATAACAAGGTAATAAAAGTACCATTAGAATTCTATCTTATGCCGATTAAGAACAAGAATCTTACTTTTTATGACAACCGGCTAAATCAAATGCCCCTATTTATTTCTTATGAAAAAACGAGAATCGCCGAATTTTCCAACGCCCATCTTTACTTTTCCAAACAAAAATATTCATCTCCCGATAGCATTGGTTTAAATATTAAAATCATCGAGAATGGGGCATTTCATCAGAACAAAATAATAAAAAATGTATGCTACAAAGATGAGTATAAAATAGGGGATACATTCAGCGTAAGCTCAAAACTATATCGAATCGACAGCATCGATCATAACTGGCAATATGCATATTTACATCGTTTAAAAGATAGCTTGCAACCCATACAGTTATCTCCAAATTCACTAAAAATACTTGCCCCTTACTTCAAAAACCCTTCCAATCAGCTGGTCGTCGATTTCTGGGGTACCTGGTGTAACCCATGTATAGAAAAGCTGCCGGCATTAAAGGCATTACATAATCAGACAAGGGACAAATTCAATTTCCTTAGTATATGCGTCGACAAACCCGAACGAACAGATAAAGCAAAAGATATTTTTCTGAAGAACAAGATAGAATGGCCGCAGGTATTTGCCGACATGTCGAAGTATAAGAATACCATTATAGGCGAACTCGATATTACACACTATCCCACTTACATGATTATTAATAAAAAAGGTGAAATTATTTTCAGCGGCTATGGTACTGACGGATTCAATACTTTACAGGAACTTATTTTGAGCAAATGACAATCGAAATGCCCGGAAGGCACTCACCTTCCGGGGCGGTATATTTCCTGCAGACCGGGTTGTTTTCGTATTGCTGAAAAGTATTTACGAGAAAGGGAAATTAAGGAAGCGGCGCCTTTAACAAGAAAGTTTCCACTGCTTTCATGTAAGCTTCGGGCTCTTCGTACATGGGTGCATGACCGGAATAGGGCATTTCGATAAAATTGGCCCGGGGAATCAGCCTGGCGCATTCTCTTCCTTCCTCCGGCGAATTGAGTCCATCATATTTCCCGCTGATCACCAATGTTTCCGCGGTGACTTTGTACAGCTCTTCTCTAAAATCAAAGCCTGCTAATGCTTTGTTGGCAACCGCAAATTCCTCTGGAGATAACTGCGTGTCAAATATCTCCATATGCGCTCTCATAGCTTCCGCATCGTAAGTAAAATACGGCAAGAGGTAGGAAAAAATGTCATGTAAACTCAATCCCTGCAGCGCAGCAGCATGTTCGCCCATCAGCCGGTGCACGGACGAGGTAAGGCCATTGGATTTAGGAACCGTCAGGATCAGCTTATCAATTCTCTCCCGCGCGGCAATACCCACACCCTGGGCAATATAAGAGCCCATAGAAATCCCCAGTAAGGAGGTAACGGGCAATTCAAAATAGTCCATTATTCCAATAACATCCTTCACATGATCTCCCAGGGTATACTGCGCGGGTTTGTCCGACTCCCCATGCCCGCGGCAGTCGAAGGCAATCGTTTTGAACTGTGAAGAAAGCCGGTCGATCAGGGAGGACAGATGTCCATGCTGGCCACCCACGCCGTGTACCAGGATCACAGGGCTACCTGTTCCTTTGACAGCTATATTCAGTTTGATTCCATTGATATTTATCAGTGCCATAATGCTATACCGTAGTTGGATGGCGCAAATTACTACATATCACATGGAAAATAAAAACTGTTAGGCAAAATATTGGCATCCACCCATCATCATTCCGCTCTCAGGCTCTTCACCGGGTTGGCCACTGCGGCCTTTATTGCCTGGTAGCCCACGGTGAGCCATGCAATAATTTCGGCAATCAGAATAGTAGATAGGAATATCCCAATGCCTATTTCTATCCTGTAGGCAAAATTCTGCAGCCACCGATGCATAAAATAATAGGCCAGTGGGCTGGCAATTAAAAAGGCAATACCAATAAGCAGGGTAAATTCTTTAGAAATTAAATAAACGATGTTGAGGACGGATGCCCCCATTACCTTCCTGATACCAACTTCTTTGGTGCGCCGCACTGCCATGAAGGACACGAAGCCATATAAACCAAGACAGGAAATAAATATGGCGATGCCTGCAAATATTTGATACAATTGAGAGAGCTGGCTTTCCCGTTTGTAAAGGCTGGTAATCTTATCATCGAGGAACTGGTACTCGTAGATAAAATCGGGATAGGCTTTTGACCAAATCCTTTCTATGGCTGCCAACGTTTCCTGCGCACGTTGCGGTGCTATCTTTATATTCATTAACCCGCATACCAATTTGTAAGAACCAAGCGCGATAGGCGTTCTTTCCTTTTCCAGGGAGCTGCCGTTAAAATCCTTTACTACGCCCACAATAGGCGCTACCATATTTCCATCAAAAAAACTTATTTTCTTCCCGAGAACATCCTCCGGATTTTTAAACCCCAATTTTTTCACCATCAGTTCATTTACCACAAACCCATTTACAGTATCTGCCTGGGTATACGGTGCCCCCGCAACAAACCGGATATTATACGTTTTAAAGTAATCGGCATCGGCCCATTTAAACTCCGTTTTGAAGCCTGATTTCTTCACTGCATTATCAAATTTAAAATCACTGTCCCAACCCGCTTTATCTATCGGGCTAAACGCGCTGACACTCACACTCTTTATCCCGGGCAGTTGCTCCAACTCCATTTTCAATGCATCCGTTTTCGACAGGCGTGCGGTATCATTAGCCATGGGTACTATCACAACGGCCTCCTTATCAAAACCCAGGGGGGCGTTCCGGAAAAAGTTCATCTGGCTTACCACCACTAATGTTCCTATAATCAGGGCTTGCGCAGTAGCAAACTGAAAAACAACCAGCGCCCGCCTCACCGAAAGTCCGCCCGCCTTCGTACTGGCAAATTTACTCTTCAGGGCGGTGATAGGATTATACCCTGATAGAATAATGGCAGGATAAACGCCTGATAACAGGGTAACGGCAATGAGTATACCGAATAAGAATAGCATCAGCTGGAAATTGGGCTGTACAGCCAATGGTGTTTGCAGGAGGTTATTAAACAAGGGCAATGCAAGGAATGCAAAGATGATGGCCAGTACGACCGAAGCAAATGTAATGAGAAAAGTTTCGCTCAGAAACTGCATCACCAGCTGCTTTTTGCTGCTGCCTAATACCTTCCGGATTCCAACTTCTTTTGAACGGGTGATGGATTGGGCTGTAGCAAGATTGATAAAATTTATACAGGCAATCACTAAAAGGAATAAACCTATTAAAGCCAAGGCAGTAATCAGCTTCCTACTGAAGGTCCCCCTCGTGTAGGTCCCGAATTCACTGTCATAGTGTATACCGCTCAACGGCTGCAATTGATAGCCCTGGTTGGCATATTCAACAGGCGTATGCCTTTTTACAAAAGTTTTAAGATCATTATCGAATTGCTGTGCCGACATGTTTTTGGGCAGCACGACAAACGTGTTTAAAGATCCGTCAAGGCCTGCCCAGTCCCTTAAAATGTCTTCCTGGCCGGCAGATTTAAAGGAAAACACCACCTGTAACGGGAAATCTGTATTAACCGGAATATCTGCCAGAATACCAGTTACCTTACAAAGCTGGCCATTATCGTACTTAATGAACTTCCCTATAGCGGTATGCCAATCCCCGAAATACTTATCGGCTCTTTCCGCTGTAAGTACCACTGTATTTGGCTCCGATAGCGCCGTTTTTGCATCACCCGCCAGGAACGGAAAATTAAATATGTCGAAAAATTCAGGTTCGGCAAAAAATACATTCTCCTTGAATTTCTTTTGCGTAGCATCCACTTTATCATTGGGCAACGTTATCTGCTTATTCTCCCGTCCATATACGCGGGCTACGTGTTCCAGTTGCGGGTAATCTATTTGCAGCGCCTCTGCCACTGGAAAGGCGCTGGCTTTCGAATAATTCACGCCTTGCGGGGTTTGGGTAGCTGATACCACCCTATAAATGCGGTCTTTGTTTTTATGGAAATTATCAAAGCTTGTTTCATATTGAATTAATAAGAAGATAAGCAGGCAGGCTGCGATGCCTACCGCTAACCCAATTGTGTTAATGGCGACATAGGCTTTATTACCACGCAAATTTTGCCAGGCTGTTTTCAAATAGTTTTTCAACATCGCAGATATCATATTAAAGTTGAACAAGAATGACGTAGCCTGGCGCCAAGAAAAATGCCATTAACTTATTAAACTAAAAATCAATAATATACAAATATATAAAAATAATAAATGTGCGTTTTTGATACAGTAATTGTCCGCTTGCAAGCGTTCATGCAAACGCTCCCCATCTCAAGAGAAAGGTGCATTTATAAACTTGTTAAAATGCAGCAAGTTACCTCCAAAATATCCGAAGTGTTATGATCTCAGTCATAAAGCCACCTGCCAGGCGCAGGCTACTTTTGGATAAAATAAGCACCTAAAATGAACAAGCAAATCATCACAACCCTAAGCATTGCAGCCGCGCTGTTGATAGCAGCATGCGGAGGCAGCAGCCATGAATCTGCATCCGCCACCACTACTACCGCATCATCTGAACAGCCTAAAAGTGCTGCAACCGATCCTGGCTCCTATGATCCCAAACGTGGTGAAGGTAAATACGACGCCAGCAATGTTACAGTGGGGACACTCGATGCGTCAATGGCTGCCAAAGGCAAATCGATCGCCGAAACAAAGTGTTTTTCCTGTCACAAAACCAGCGAAGAGAAACTGGTAGGACCAGGCTGGAAAGGTGTTACCAGCAGGCACCCCGCCTACTGGATCATGAACTTTATCACCAATCCCGATCCGATGATCAACAAAGACCCTGAAGTACAGGCACAACTGGAGATCTGTTTGGTGCGTATGCCAAATCAAAACCTGGCGGAGCAGGAGGCACGAGATATCGTTGAGTTTATGCGCCAGAACGATGGCGCAAAATAAATAGAAAGTGAACCCTTCTATTTCAATCTTCATACTTAATTATATACCAATGTCTACCAGAAACTTGTCCATCTGTATGCTTGCCGCTGCAGCACTGTACATCACCTCATGTAAGCCTAAAGGAACCAGCAATTCAGTAAGCGGCGATGCGGCTTCCAAAACCTACGTAGCTCCCGGCAAATACGACGAATTTTACAACTTCGTATCTGGGGGTTTCAGCGGGCAGCTGGCCGTGTACGGTTTACCCAGCGGCCGTTTGCTGCGTGTTATTCCCGTATTTTCCGTAGATCCTGAAAAAGGATGGGGATACAGCGAAGAAACCAAACCTATGCTGAATACCTCTCATGGCTTTGTTCCCTGGGACGACCTGCACCACGTGGAAATGTCGATGACTGATGGCGTAGCAGATGGCAAATGGGTATTTGTAAATGGTAACAATACGCCTCGACTGGCCCGGATAGATTTGAAGACATTCCGTACTACCGAAATTATTGAACTACCCAACAGCGCCGGCAACCACAGCTCCCCCTTTGGTACAGAAAACTCAGAATACATTGTGGCCGGCACTCGCTTTAGCGTGCCAGAAGATGGCGAGGCCGGTGATGTGCCCATCAGCTCTTACAAAGAAAATTTCAAAGGTCATATCAGCTTTGTAAGTGTAGATAAAAATACCGGCAATATGGCCATTGCCTTCCAGCTAAAGACCCCCGGCGTAGATTTCGACCTGGCCCGGGCCGGCAAAGGAAAATCAAATGGCTGGTTTTTCTTTAGCTGTTATAACTCCGAGCAAGCTAATACCCTGCTGGAAGTAAATGCCTCCCAGCGGGATAAAGACTTTATCATGGCCGTTAACTGGAAAAAGGCCGAAGAATATGTAAAAGCGGGTAAAGGTAAAAAACAGTCCATAAAATACGCCCACAACAAATACAATGAAGAAACACATACAGCTACTTCTGAAATGGAAAATGAAGTAACCGTATTGGATGTATCCGAATTTCCCGATATTGTTTACTTCATCCCCTGCCCTAAATCCCCTCACGGCTGCGACGTAGACCCAACCGGGGAATATATTGTAGGCAGCGGTAAGCTGGCAGCCCTACTACCGGTTTTCAGCTACGATAAAATACAGAAAGCCATTGCCGACAAAGCATTTGAGCCTGAAAAATATGCCGGCTTACCCGTGATAAAGTATGAAGCTGCCCTGTACGGCGAAGTGAAAAAACCAGGGTTAGGCCCTTTGCATACGGAGTTTGACGGAAACGGCAACGCCTATACTTCCTTCTTCGTTTCGTCAGAAGTAGTAAAATGGAACATTAAAGATTTAAAAGTATTAGACAGGCAACCTACCTACTATTCTGTGGGTCACCTGATGATTCCGGGCGGTAATACCAAAAAACCGTTTGGCAAATACCTCGTGGCTTACAACAAAATTACCAAAGACCGCTACTTGCCCACAGGGCCCGAGTTATCGCAAAGCGCACAATTGTTCGATATCAGCGGCGACAAAATGCAGCTCATTCTCGACTTTCCTACTATCGGCGAACCCCACTATGCGCAGGCGGTACCCGCATCCCTGATAAAAGATAAACAGCTCAAGATTTTCGATATCAACAGCAATAAACACCCTTATGCCACCAAGGGAGAAGGGGAAGCCAAAGTGGTGCGTCAGGGCAACCAGGTACACGTATATATCACCGCTATACGTTCCCACTTTGCCCCGGATAATATCGAAGGCATACAAATGGGCGACGAAGTATACTTCCATGTCACCAACCTGGAACAGGATTGGGACGTGCCGCACGGATTTGGCGTTAAAGGCGCCGCCAATGGGGAATTACTCGTTATGCCAGGTGAAACCACTACTTTAAAGTGGACGCCCGACAGAACAGGCATATTCCCTATCTATTGTACCGATTTCTGCTCTGCCCTCCACCAGGAAATGCAAGGATACGTACGGGTTTCACCTAAAGGAAGCAGCGTGCCGTTAACTTATAGCCTCGGAGATAAACTTAAAAACAACCTTACGGCTACCAAATAATGACGTAAGATCTACTATCCTGGCCTACCCCACAAAAAGGGCAACAAGAATTACTAACCTGTTGCCCTTTTTAAACGGATTTTATTCCGGTAACGACTATCGAGCCTCAACAGAGTGCAAAAAAAAAGACTTATGGAAAATAAACCTTCAATCATATCCAGGATGCTGCTTTTTGCAGCAGCGTTATCGCTGGCCGCTTCCCTGTTTGTGCCAATCTGGAGTATTTACCTGGATGCTCCCCAATACCCGGAAGGGCTATGTTTGCGGATATGGGCAAATAAAATAGCCGGGGATATAGATATTATTAATGGTCTGAACCACTATATAGGGATGAAAAGATTGCATACAGCCGACTTCATCGAATTCACCGTTTTACCATACATCATTGTGTTTTTTGCACTGCTGTTTGCCACCACCGCTGTCTTTTTCAGAAAAAGAAGATTATATATCGTTTTTGCTGCATTTGTGTTATTCGGCATTGTTGCCATGGCTGACTTCTGGAAATGGGAATATGACTACGGCCACCACCTCGATCCCAATGCTGCCATCAAAGTACCGGGCATGGCTTATCAACCACCGCTGATCGGCTTTAAACAATTACTCAACTTCGGCGCCTACTCGGTCCCTTACATCGGTGGATGGCTGTTTGTTGGCGCAGGCCTGCTACTGCTCATAGCGGTTCTGAAGGAAGCCAGCGTGTTAGGACAATTGCGCAGGAATCCCAAAAGTGCAGCCGCCGCAGTAAGTATCCTGTTTATACTGACCTCCTGCAGCAATAACGGCCCTGACCCCATTAATCTTCACAAAGATGCCTGCGACTTCTGCAAAATGTCTATCTCCGACGGCCGCTTCATGGGAGAAGTAACTACCCGGAAAGGCAGGGTATATAAATTTGACGACATGCATTGCCTGCTAAGCTACATCTCCGGGCTGGGAAAGGAGTATATCGGGAACTACTATACCGGAAACTTTGAAAAGGAGCATGAATTGATAGATGCCACCACTGCATGGTATGTAGTACATGAATCGCTGAGAAGCCCGATGGGAGGAAATATCGCCGCATTCGCCACAAAATCTGCTGCCGACGCACAGGCCGCCAGGTATGGGACCAGCGCCGTGGATTGGAAAACATTAAGTACCGCTGTTTCTTCAGGCAGTCTTCATCATGGTCATGAACAGTAAATTATATCGCTCCTTTGCTTTGATAATGCTGCTATATGCAGGCACCTCACGCTTATGGGCAGCTACACGCTACGCGGGGAAAGGGCAGCACTATCCCACTATCAAAGCCGCGCTGGCTGCCTGTCGAAATGGCGATACCGTTATCGTTACAAAAGGCATCTATCGGGAAGGCAATCTGATCATAGATAAACCCATTTGTTTTACAGGCACCGGTATGCCCGTGCTGGATGGTGAATTGAAATACGAAATTATCTCAGTAAAAAGCAATGATGTAACGATTACAGGGTTCCAGCTCCAGCACTCAGGACGCGCCGTTATGAGCGATCCCGGTGCTATAAAAGTGTACGACGCAAAAAATGTGCAGATAGAAGATAACGTTTTAATTGATAACTACTTTGGCGTATACCTGCAATATGCCACCCACTGTACCATCAAAAACAATGTTATAACGGCTTCTCAAAAAGAAGAACATGAATCGGGTAATGGCATCCACTGCTGGAAGGGCGACAGCCTGCAAATAATTGGCAATCGCATTGCCGGCCATAGAGATGGTATTTACTTTGAGTTTGTGACACACTCCGTCATCTGGCGGAATATTTCTCACCATAACCTCCGCTATGGGCTGCATTTTATGTTCTCCAACGACGACGCCTATATCACCAATTATTTTAAAAACAACGGCGCCGGTGTAGCAGTCATGTTTACCAAAAGAGTGACCATGATAAACAACACATTTGAAGAAAATTGGGGAGATGCGGCCTATGGCGTATTATTCAAGGAGTTAACAGATTGCTATCTCTCCGGCAATAAATTCCTACGCAATACTACCGGTATTTTCTTCGATGGCTCCAACCGCATTACCATTGAACACAATATCTTCCGTGCAAATGGCTGGGGAATGCGGATGCAAGCCAATTGTATGGATAATATCATCAGGGAAAATAATTTCATCGGCAATACTTTCGATGTCACTACCAATGGTTCATTGACCCTCAATCACTTCAGCGAAAACTACTGGGATAAATACCAGGGCTATGACCTGGATAAAGATAAAATCGGGGATGTTCCTTTTCATCCGCTCAGTTTATACGCAGTGATTGTAGAAAAGAACCCGCCCGCCATGCTGCTCTATCAGAGCTTCATGGTAAACCTGTTGGATAAATCAGAAAAAATAATGCCGAGCCTTACCCCCGAAAACTTCGTGGATAATACACCACGCATGATTCCTTACAAATTATGATTGAAATAAAACATATCACCAAACATTTTGGCAAGCTAAAGGCTTTAGACAACCTGGATCTGAAGCTCGAAAAAGGACAGTGTATTGCCCTTATCGGCCCCAATGGCTGCGGCAAAACTACACTTATCAAATCCATCCTGGGCATGGTGCTACCCGAAAAAGGAGACATTATCTTCAACGGTCAAAATATAAAGCATAATAACGAATACAGGAAGCATATAGGTTATATGCCACAGATTGGCCGCTACCCGGAAAACATGACCATCGGCCAGGTAATTGATATGATAAAAGGCATCCGCAACAGCAATGAAGTACTGGATAACGACCTGTACGAGCAATTTGAGATCGGCAAGATGCTCCATAAAAAAATGCGCACACTCAGCGGCGGTACCACACAAAAAGTAAGCGCTACCCTCACCTTTATGTTCCGGCCAGAGGTACTCATACTGGATGAGCCCACCGCCGGCCTGGATCCTGTGGCGGCTGAAATCCTGAAAACAAAGATCATTGCCGCCAAAAAAGCCGGCAGCCTTCTTCTCATTACCTCACACTTTTTAAGCGAACTGGAAGGTATTGTGAGCCAGGTCATTTTCATCCAGGATGGCAAACTGATGTTACATAAAAATACAATGGAGCTAAAAAGAGACACCGGCAAGGATACGATCGCCCAGTCCATTGTTCACCTGCTAAAAACACAGACTGTATGATGCGTATATTAAAATATGTGGCGCTGGATATTCTAAAAACGAAAATTGTGATCGCCTACACCATTATGCTGGCATTATTCTCCTGGAGCGCTTTTAGCCTGGAAGACAATACCGCCAAAGGGCTGGTCACGATGCTTAATATTGTGTTACTGACTGTACCCCTCGTGTCTGTACTATTTGCAACCATTTACGTGTACAATAGCGCAGAATTCATTGAGCTGCTATTGAGTCATCCTGTAAAGCGAAGCATGATATGGAAAGCCCTGTTCACCGGCTTGTCCCTAAGCATGACAGTGGCCTACATCGTAGGAATCGGCATCCCCTTGCTCATCTTTACGGACCTGGGCACGGCGCTGATCATGATCATATCGGGTTCATTGCTCTCGGTGATTTTTGTGGCCATTGCATTCCTGGCCAGCATTCTTACAAGAGATAAAGCAAAAGGTATCGGTATTTCCATTATGCTGTGGCTATACTTTGCGTTGCTATTCGATGGATTAGTATTATTCCTGTTTTTCCAGTTTTCAGATTACCCGATCGAAAAGCCCATCGTGATATTGAGTGCATTAAGTCCCGTTGACCTATGCCGCATACTAATGTTACTAAGGCTGGATGTATCGGCCATGATGGGCTATACCGGGGCTATTTTCCAGCATTTCTTCGGAAACAGCTGGGGGTTATTACTCTCTTTTTCCCTGCTTGCTTTGTGGGTGGTGGTACCGTTTTATTTTTCCCTGCGAAAATTCAACAAAAGAGATTTATAATGCTGCCTAACAACTAAATGTCAAACCAAAATGAAACCTGATCTCACCAGTAAAGCAGACATCCGGGTCGTTGTTGATGAATTTTATAGGAAGATAAAGTCAGATCCTGTAGTGGGTATTTTCTTTACTAAAGTGGTGGCCTTTAACTGGGAAGCGCATCTTCCTGCCATGTGTGCTTTCTGGGAAAATGTACTATTCTACACCGGCGATTATGAAGGGAATCCGCTGGAAACACATCGTAAAATCCATTTGCAACATCGAACCAAACCGGAACACTTTAGCCGGTGGCTGGAGCTGTTTGACCAAACCATTGATGCTCATTTCTCCGGTCCTAATGCGGACAAGATGAAATATCGTGCAAAAGCTATCGCGGCGGTAATGCAACAAAAGATATAGCCACGGCTACTGCCGGTTGCCAGCTTGCGAAACAAATAACACTGTGGCACTGCCCAACAGTATCAATGCAGCAACAAATAACATCTCACGGATATATGGAACCGGCATATAAAAAAAAGCTGCGAATCCCTGTATTGCTAAGAACAATTCGTTGAAGAGTACCCCTGAAAAAAATAGAAAAGAAAAGGTTTTTGTGCGTTTACCCGTTTTTATAAGGCCATGGGCGAGCATATAGCCAATGAGGAAAAGACTGTATACGCCCAGTAAAACCAGGTGCAAATAAGCGATGACAACCGGGCGGAATCCGAACACCAGTTGGCTGAGGGATGGTATGACAGAAACGGTTTGCAATAGAAATTTAATCGTCAGCGCCCATGTAGCCGCGCAGAAGAAGAAATTGATCCATCCGGGGTAGCTTGATGGCTGCTGCCGGAAGATTAACCAGGATTTCCTGAGAAAAATAATCCATGCTAACAACTGCAGTACAGTAGCTGCAACGGTAACGGCATATAGCCAGACCGGCAAGTTAGCCCATAGCATCGATAAAAAAAAAGTAGGAATAACAGCGATCACAAACACCAGGAAATACTTTTTAGCTCCCTCAAAAACAGCAGGAAACTGGTCTGCCGCAAGCGCCATACTTCCAAAGAAAAACCAGCCGTTGTATTGAAAATGCAGGTAATAATACACCGAACCCAGATAAAACCGATGGTCAATATTTTTTGTAGCCATCATATAGGCCAGGAAAAACGGTCCGGCGGAAGATAATACGTTCAGTAACAGGCCGGCTATTGCCCAGGGTTTGGCAGGATGTCTAAGAGGAAGATATTTTGCATCACGGAGAAAGATACCGGCAAATGCCATCCCAATAACAATAGTCAACGTGGAGAAGGAAATAGATACCGTCTTATACCCCTGCACGGAAAATGCTATCAGCATACCGAATGAGCATACCAGGTTCAGCATAATCAATTGCCTGTATCTTTTCTGCTGCGATGAGGTAACAAAGGGAGCGATCACCAGCGCAAGCCCGCTGTATAATACATGGCCTATCCACGCGCTGAAAGCAAAATGAGAATGGGCATGCAACAAGTTATTTTGCTCCAGGAACGGAAGGGAAAAAGCAATTTTATAACGCATTAGAGTACCGTACAGGGCTACAATCGCCAAATTTAATAATCCCCATCGAAACCATTTTCCGGCAAACGGCCTGTCCATATTACTGGTAATATAATTTGTGATCGATGATTTTCACCATTCCTTTCTTGCTCATGCGGACGAGCGTTCGGATAACGGTCTCTACCCTAAGCCCGGTAAAGTCCGCAATTTGCTGCCGTGTGTAAGGTACCAGGTCTGTGGTAGCGGAGGTAAGATGAACATTCAAATGTTTCAGAAACAGCATGATCTTTTCTTCGGGTGTAGGGCTCACCCATACCTGGGCCGCTGTTGTTTTATTGTAAATACGTTCTGCGAAGGTAAAGAGCAGCTTTTCAGTAATCTCAGGATAGTTTTTCAAAATCTCCAACAGGTTCTCCCTGGCAATTCTTATGACCACGCATGAGGTGAGGGTTTGTGCGGTAGTCGGGTAACATTTACCCACCATCAGGGGCGGTTCGCCGAAGCTTTGTCCAGCCGAAAACATGCCCTGTATTAATTCTTTGCCGTCGGCGTTGCTGGTAAATATCTTTACAGACCCTTCCACTACCTGGTAATAAAAAAGAGGTGTTCCCCCCTCATGAAAAATGATAGCGCCTTTGGGGAGCTTCCGGGCAACGCCACCATACGTAATCAGTATATTGTAGTCTATCTGCATATAGTTGGGGATATACGAAAGAATACTTTTTTTGAAGCAACAGTTATCTATTAGGCTAATTGCTTCTGTTCCAGCGCAATGGCCTTGGGGAACAGGATATTATTCTCGAGATGAATATGCAGATGCAGGTCGGCTTCATACTCTTTCAACAACGAATAGGTAACCCTGTAGGTATTACAGGCATCTTCGGGAGGGGTGTAATTATTGGTAAGTGCAGCAATAAGGCGGAAACGCTCTCCTTCATTTTCGTGTTCCTGCATCATCGCATGAATGGGATACTGCACTGTACCAAAAGAGGTATGAAGAGGAGTTTCTCCTGCCGCTACCATTTTCCTGATAAAAGGGAACAGCACTGCTTCTTCTTTATGCATATGAGCGGTCAACTCCTCTGCGCTCTCCTGGAAAAGGATCTCGATTTCTTTCAGTTCAGGATGACTTTCACCATGCACTCTCCTCACCTTATGGAGGAATGGCGCTATTTCCATGATTTTCTCCCGCACATACCGGTGATGTTTTTTCTCTATATAATCCACCAGCAGGTCAAGCGGCCAGGTGTTGTAATCGGCAGTGGCATTGTTGGTCTGTGCGGCTACCTCCTGTAAATCGGAAATCAGCCTGTCAGCATCCAGGTGTTTCTTCTCGCATGCATCTGCAATACTGCGGTTACCGTTGCAACAAAAATCAATACCGCGGTTTTTGAAAATGGTTGCTGTTCGGTAGTCGGCCGCTACCAGCATTCCTACGATGGTTTGTTGATTGATATCCATAATGCTTCTATTTAGTTGATGTAAACTATGAGCGTTGTATATATCATACCAATGGCCTTCCGCCGTTGGTGCTGTAATATTCAATCTTGGAAAGGAACATTCCCGCCATTTTCACACCCCGCCATTTAGCCTCTTCCGCAATGTCGCCTTCAAAATGGTCATCAATGGTTTGGTGCCATATGGTCAACCAGGTATCAAAATGTTGTTTATTGACTGATAAAGTAGCATGGGGTGGAAATGGACTGCCGTTATAGGTATGTTCCTCCAACAGCACCGTTTGCCAGAAGCGGTACATTTTCTCCAGGTGTGCCGGCCAGCGATCCTGTATGATCCCGTTGAAAATCGGGCCTAACAGCTCATTCTTCCTGATTGCAGCGTAAAAACTATCTACCAGTAACTGAATATCGTCTATATTGGTTATTTTGGCTCTTAAACTCATAATAAAGTAGCACTTTCCCTGATCATTACCAAAAATTCTCTCCAACCGGAATATCAACTGTCCTCCTCTCCTTTATTCTTTTGGCATCACTTCGTCACAATAAAAAAGCTAATTCATATGCTTTTGAGAACAGTTTCCCTGCTTTGGATGATACAAAGTTAATAAGGAATAAAATAAAAGACAAATTTATCCTTTATTAAGTAATATTTTTTTCTTCCCACGGCCAAATTTGACCACAAACATGATCAGGATCATTTATCTCCTATTAATACTACTATAATTTTGCAAACGCACGGAAAAGCAACGCCAGCCCATTGAGAAATCAGCTATTCGCCAGGTTCAGTTATTTAACACCCCAATTAAACTTCATTTTATGGCCAAAATCTCGTTTACACAGCTCTTTATTTACATTGCCATTATCAATTTCGTCAACACCGGCTGCAGGAAAGAACCGGGCATTCATTTTCCCGGACCACATTGCGATATTTTAAGTATTACCGGCAACTTTAATGGGCCTATTGATACCGTGTCCTTTTCCTACAATATAGCAGGTAATCCCATAACTGTCACCAGGGCATTTCCAAGCACCGGGTTCCCTAACTACCAGTTCAGGTATGATAAAAATAACCGGCTTACAGACTACATTACCCTATACCCCAACAGTAATGAATTTGAGACCTGGCATCGGTACTATTACCGTGGAAACCGAATTGTATTTGACAGCATTTTTCAATTTGGTTTACTGGGAGAAGTTCCCAGGCCTTCTCCCTTTGCGCCTAATCAGTTTATCCGCGGCTATGCAGCATTTGAATATGATGAAATGGGAAGAATAACGAAAACAATAGACTCAATAGGCTGGATCTACGGTCGGCTTACCAGGTACTACACCTATAACCAGGAAGGAAATCTAGTAAAGGTGGTGTATCAGTCAGCTACTTTCCCTGAAGAAGACAGCCTTATCATTAGTGGTTACGATAATAAGGTCAACATGCATCTGACACATCCTGTATGGCAATTCCTCGACAGGATGTACAGCCTGAACAACCCCATAAAGGGGGAAAGCTATAATAAACATGGGCTTCCGCTCGCCTTCGGTATAAGCGCTCCAGTAAAAAATGGCAGAGTTCTGGATCCAGGAGCTTCACTTGCCGACTTCATTGAGCTAGGCACCTACTCGTTTATCAACATACGGTATAGCTGCAATTAACATAAAGACAACGGGGCTATTGGCGTACAATAGCCCTCAAAAATAACAATAGACATACCCTTTTTTTTCCTGACAGATATCACCCGATACGCTGATTGGAATCATTGGGCAGCTGGCGTGTTTATTGAATATTTGGCTAATAAAAAAGTTATTTTATGAATGTACAACTATGTAAAATGGTTGCCTTATCTTTTACCGAGGCTATTGAAAAAATAACAGCAGCATTAAAAAGTGAAGGCTTTGGCGTTCTCACTACCATAGATGTAAAAGACACCTTAAAAAAGAAAATTGACGTTAATTTCAGAGATTATACTATCCTGGGCGCCTGCAATCCGCAGCTGGCATACCAAGCGCTATGTGCCGATGAAAAAATAGGCCTGTTGCTTCCCTGCAATGTGGTAATACAGCAACATGACGATGGGAAGGTGGAGATATGCATTGCAGATCCGGAAGAAATGGCCCGGCAAAGTAATAACGACAGCCTAAAAACAATTGCAGCAACAGCCAGTATATCACTAAGCAGGGTGCTACAGAAGGTATAATGTCATAAAAATGATAAACAGGAAAAATGCTGTCATCTCAAAATGAAGAAAACAACAAATATTGGGCGTTGGATGCCGATACTATTGCAAAAGTTTGTGCAACAGATAGTACATCGGGGTTAACAAGGGAAGAAGCCGCAAAAAGGTTGATCAGATATGGCTACAACAATGTCATCACCGCTAGAAAAAACAAGGCGCTATTAATATTACTGCGGCAGTTTACCAGTCCATTCACGCTATTACTGGGCATCTCCACGATTCTCTCATTTTTCTTCAGAGAATGGCTGGACGGATTTGCGATACTGATAGTAATTATATTGAATATTATTGTCGGATTCCTGATGGAATACCAGGCGCACCGCTCCATCAAAGCACTGGAAAAATTAAATATTGTCCATGCGAGGATAATCCGGGATGGACAGATGGTAGAAATAAAATCTGACTTATTAGTGCCAGGAGATTTGCTCTTCGTTGAAACAGGTGGAATGGTAACTGCCGATGCCAGAATCATTAACTCCAAGCAGCTTCAGGTCGATGAATCAATGCTGTCGGGTGAATCATTTCCAGCAGATAAAATATGTTACCCGTTGCCTGCAAATACAGCATTAGTTGAAAGACATAATATGTTATACAAAGGGACTTTGGTTACAAAAGGAAATGGGTTAGCCATCATTGTAAATACAGGAATAAAAACTGAGGTTGGAAAGCTGGCTGATATTGTTCAGCAATCAGAACAAACAGCGACGCCATTGGAGATAAAAGTTCGCCAATTAAGTACAAAACTGATTTGGATAACGTTGGCGCTAATTATTGTAATCCTTACCGGCAGCTTCTTTTACGGAACGCCTGTCACGAAAGTAATAAAGATAGCAATAGCATTGTCAGTTGCGGCTATTCCAGAAGGACTACCCGTTGTAACTACCCTGGTGTTGTCTTTTGGAGTATTGCGAATGGCCAAACATAAAGCCATCATTAAAAAGCTATCTGCCGTTGAAACACTCGGCGAAATAAATGTTATTTGCACAGATAAGACAGGTACGCTTACTAAAAATAATATTGAAGTATCTCTTATTCATATTCCAGATCTTTCAGCGCATGTCCAGATTGATGCTACAGGTACTTCTATACATTGGATGGAAAACAACTGTATTTCCAGGGCAATTGCTTATGACCATTTATGCAAAATTTCTGCATTATGCAATACGGCGGTTTATCAACCGGGCGGGGATGTTTCAACTACTTCCGGATCCCCACTGGAGATCGCTTTGCTTAAAATGGTGCATGCGTCAGGTGCAAAATTGACACAATACCAGCAGGCATTCAGCAAAATTGACGAATTGCCTTTCTCTTCAGAAACGAGAGTCATGTTTACACGTCACAAGGAAAAAGATCGCCGGCAGTATTATGTATCTGCCAAGGGCGCAGCGGAAGAAATATTGAAATACTGTACTTCCGTAGAAGCTGAAAACGGGAAAAGTCAAATGGGAGAAGAAGAAAGAGAACAATGGAAAACCATTGCCACAAAACATGCACAATCCGGTTTCCGAATGTTGGCGTTTGCCTACCGGGAAACATCAGCCTACGAACAGTACTTCATGCATGACTTAACGCTGGCAGGAATTATTGGATTTAGTGACCCTCTGAGAGAGGGCGTAAAGGAAGCAATCAAAGAATGCAAAAAAGCAGGCATCAGGATCGTAATGATAACAGGCGACCATCCTGAAACTGCAAAGAATATTGCATTACAATTGGGCATTTCCACTCCCACGGAAGAAGTGATGCCTGGCAGCGCGATGAAACCTTATGACCAGCTGACAGTCTCTGATCGGGAAAAGTGGTTGAACAGTACCGTATTTGCCAGGGTGAGTCCTGAACAAAAACAGCAACTGATTGCCGTTTTGCAGGATGAAAGAATGATAGTAGCCATGACGGGCGACGGCGTAAATGACGCCCCGGCGTTAAAAAAAGCTGATATTGGCGTTGCTATGGGACAAAGAGGCACCCAGGTAGCACGGGAAGCAGCAGACATGATCCTGAAAGATGACGCCTTCACAACTATCGTCTCCGCTGTCAGGCAAGGAAGGATCATTCTCGAAAATATCCGGAAATATGTGATCTTCCTATTATCCTGCAACTTAAGCGAGTTGCTGACATTTACAGTATGCGCGTTATTTAACCTTCCTTTCCAGCTTCTCCCGTTACAGATCCTATTTATTAATTTTGTGACAGATGTCATGCCTGCATTGGCACTGGGGGTGAGCTACAGCGGTGATCAAATTATGCAACGGAAGCCATATCCACCAGGAACGCCAATAATAGATAAAAAAAGATGGATGGCTATACTTGTTTATTCCCTTATAATCACTGTTACGACCCTCGCTGCTGTGGCCACCAGCTATTTAATTCTTCGTGACAAGGAACAGAAATATGCAGTTTATAATAATATTCTCTTCTATACTTTAATTTTTTCACAGCTATTGCAGGTATTCAATATGACTTTTAACCGGAAAATAGCATTCCATAAGACAGATGTATTTCGCAATCAAGCCATCTGGTATTCCATAGCGGGCTGCGTTATCCTGTCGTTCGTGGCCTATTGGACAACGCCGGTACGATTAGCGCTTGAAATCACCTCTATTAGCTGGCAAAACTGGAGTATTATATTATTGTACTCGATATTACCTGTAGTGATAATAAGGTGTTTAAAAAAGTGGAAATGGACTATCTGATAAATTTCAAGTACATTGAAATTAGCCTATAAAAATCAATAACAGGGGGAAGAGATTTTATGCTATTCATGCGCAACAAAAACTGGCATCCCATGGCCGGTTATTACTTCTGTAGCAAAGCTTTTCTTAAATAATTCTGAAAGCGTTGTACGGGAATAAGATCCGCATACCAACATAGGTTTTTCAATTCCTGCCATCCAGGTATCGAAGTGCTTGGGAGACGTACCTTTCAACGTGTGAATAGTGAAATTAGCAAAGTGTCTTGCCACCAGCTCTTCTACCAGTTGCATATCGGGTATTTCAGTATTCTCCTTATTTGCAGCATACACAAGAATAGCATTCTTCCGGGAAAGTTCCGGCATCAGGTTACAGAAAGATTTAATAGCAAAGGTAGCCTGCTCACTGCCGTCATAGGCCAGCACGATATTTTCAGGAAAATATGAATGCTCAGGAATCAATAGCACCGGGCACTCAGCACTATGTAGTGCCATTTTCAGATATTCGTTGGGAGTTTCAGTGCCCCGGTTCTCATAAAATTTTTCACTCCCCAGTATCAGCAGGTCAGCAAAACGTGTTTCCTTTCGTAAATCCTGTATAGAAGAGTAATATGCGACTTTATGTACCCGGTATTCGATATGCTTCCGAACGCACTCCTTCTCGAAAAAAGCGATGTTCTCATTTACCAGCTCATCGCTATATCCTTCTAATGTAGGCTCAAAAACAGAACCGGAAAGAAGTGCTTCATTCCAGGAAGGCGAAAAATCCATCTTTGGCAAAAAAGTACCAATCAGGAGTAAAGGCGCGATTTCATTTAATTGAGATGCAAATTCAAATGCGCCTGCAGAAAAATGCGCACCATCCATGGCTAATAATACTTTTTTCATAGCTATATATTTTGTTATTAAAACCCGTCCTGTTTATGCAGATCGACGTTTACATTGTTATTGGTCCATCTTTTTAAATGCAACAAACGGCCAATCGCCGTCTCCAATATATCTTCAGGCATTTCCTCTTTTTCCATTATCCCTGTCAGGTGTTTTTTCATATCATTAAGCGTCCAGTCCGGATGTATAAACTCGCCATGTTGATAGCAATATTTACAATAGTCACGGCTGGGAGCCCCATCCTTCTCTGTACCGCGAATCGCTGCTGTATCCAATGGCATGCTGCAACTCTGGCAGATTATATTATTTTCCATAATGATTTATTTTTGTGCGAATATTATTTGTTATGCGCTATAAACAACGGAAATGACAATGCCTGCATCAATAGATCCGCCATACTCCGCCTGAACCACCTTGACACACTGCTTCGCCTGTAAGCACCCAGCACAATTGCGGTTCCCTCCTGTTGGCCCAGTAAATAGGTTACAATCTCCTCCTCCGGTTCCCCTTCCATTATTTTATATACTGCGTCCGGGAAATGTTTCCTGATAAAATCCTTTATTAAATGCTTGTTCTCAAAGTGGGTTCCTTCCGGGTTGACCGACAAAACAGTTGTGGGTAATGATTGCCAGGAAGAGAAAAGATAACTGTACATTTTTATGGCATATACAGAAGATGGTTCCCCATCATATAAAAGCACCATATTCGTTACATTGCTAAAAACCGGGGGCGTCGAAATCTGTGCAGGCACGATAAGTACAGGGCATTGCACATCGGTCAGCAAATCACGGATAAAGCGAGTGGGCGGTTTACTAACATCGTGCATAAATGTCTCCCGAACATCTATAACCAATAAATCCGCATAAATGCTTTCCTCCAATGCGCTTAACAGGGAAATATTTTTGTTCCTGTGAACACTATAAGGGATCCCGGCCTTTTGACAGGCGGCTTCAAATTTTCCTGCTGCAGCCTTACGTCTTTCTTCGTCTTCCTCTTCCAGCTGCCCGATAATAGCCTGGTCTGTACCCTCTTTCAACAACTGGTATAAATTAAAACTATTGTAAGTCAGATCATCCGGAAAAACACCGGTCAAATGCGCCCCTTGATGCGCCGCTATCCAGATGGCATAGTGAAGCGTACTTTCTGAAAATCTGAAACCATCAAATATCGCTGCTATCTTTTGCATGGCAACATTTTTCCCGAAATTACCAACAGAACGAAAAGCAATATATGATACGCGTTAGCATATACCCTGATTTTCGTCATCGAAGGTCACATGACCAGAATCAAATTGCCGAAAACGCATATAATATAAATTAAAAAATATATAATATATATAGCACATGAATATTTTCATCGATCAAACCGGCATCATAGTTAGGTAGCAACTTTCACTTTAACAATAGCCATTCTTCTACGATGAACACAAATGGCCACCTTCAGCAAACAGACTTTCACTTTTATCTTCGTAAACTCAATGAGTCATTTCCGTATAAATGCAGTCCCTTATACAAACCGGAACATGAAAAAAAGATAATTGACTGGGCCACCTCTTTTAGCAATATCGACGACAAAAAAGGATTTTTACAGTATTGGATAGCCGGCAACCTGTACTGGTCGCGCAGAAGCAAGCGTTATTTTGGACCGGACTTTAATGAGGTAGTCGTTAGCGGACAACTTACCTGGCAGCCTGATAGAGCCATATATATCCCTGTCGCTTACGGTTATAATTAGCCATAGTAGCGGCGGCGTATCCGCTCAGCAGGTGCAAATACTCCAGCGCCACAACAACAGCAAAGCCAGCAAATAAAACATTTGCCGGCTTTGCCGATTCGTTTTAATTTCTGGCAGTGTTTCTTTTCCGGATGGTCATTTTATAGCAAACAACTACTTGAATTTTAACGCTAATGTTACGATATCGCTATTTAAACCGGTGGAACGCATATAATGGCCATACCTTAACTCCAGCGCGTTAAAATGTTGCCAGCCAAAAACGCCTTTGGGAGGTGATAACCGGATATTGCCCCCTAAGAAACTACTATGAAGCGTGGATAAATCATAGTCGCTGGTATAGTAAGTATCGCCGGGGTTATGCTGACCATAGGGAGCAAAGTAGCGTGTGCCTTGCTGGTTATTATACCGGTAAAATGGACTCAGAGATACAAAAGAGGTCAGCTTAACCGGCACTTCAATTTCGGCGGTATGCGCTCTGATTCCCCAGCTATCCATATAATAGCGGTAGAAAGTTCGTATAATAAAACGATCTGCCAGGAAATAATTAAGTCGGATAGCTATTGGCAACTTATAACGATTGTCTGGTAGGTTCTCTATCCTTTCCGACCCATCGGTGAAGTAATTTCGCTGGTACCTGGTAGCCAGCAACCCATGCTGATAGGATGGTTCAACCACCAGCATTACCTGTGTCCGCTCGTTAATCACCTGCGATAGGCCAAACGAGGCACTGAAGGAATTCCGGGGCTTATAATCCAAAGAACGTTGATCCCCTTCCGACCCGGAACCGTAACCAGGCGGCCGCAGCTCAACAGGTAATATTACTTTCCATCTATCCAGGAATGCCTGCAACCTGATATCAAATTGCCGGTTCTTATCTTTTGAAACCCTGGTGATGTTCACGCCCCCACCAAATGACTGATAATCGAATTCATGAGAGTAGGAAGCTGTTATTCCAAAAGCGTTACCGGTTTTTACATTTGAATTAGTCCAGTTCAGGGATGGATAAATCCGTGTATCTGAACTGGAGGCTGAAGATATACTATAAGGATCTATTTTGTCGGACGATGCAGAAGTATAGTGATCAATCCCTAATTCAAACAGGAAGGTATGCTTATGTCCTTGTTTGTTAAATTTTGAAAGCTGTATATCAAAGGTATTAGCGAAATCTGTAAGTTTCTCTGTACCGATACCGCCTGTTACCGCGGAATTATTACCATCTTGTGTGTAGTAGGCAGATACAATATTGACTTCATCTAAAGTAAGTTTCCGGGATTGATAGTTAGACGTATCTGCCGGTTGTTTCTGCTGTGCTTGTGCCTGTGAAGTCAGTATGCCCAGGTATAAGGCCAATATCCCAAAATTTAGTCGTCTCATTTACCACATTTTAAGTTTAATTACAACCGCAGCCTCCCCCGCTTTTTCCACCGTTGGCGCCAGATCCACCTTCCCTATACAGTTGGAAGCTCTGTTCAAACTTCTGTGACTTTCGTGCCGATAGGTCCATTTCCGTATCATTCAGCTTGTTTTTCTGGTAGGCCTTCACCGTGGTACAGGAACTGTGAACCAAAGAGAGGGAGGCAGCAATTAGTATCAGGCAAACGCTTCTATACATATCAATTCTTGATGTTTATATTATTGGAACAAAAAATATGATCGTTTTCGTTTATGATTACACAAGCTATGTGTTGCAGCTGATTAATAAGATCGAGGCCAATTTTTACACCCATCACCATTACCGGCGTGGCCATCGCATCCGCCAGTTCTGCACTGGGGCAGATAATACTGACGCTTTTTATTCCCGTTACCGGCAATCCGGTGGAAGGATCAATGGTATGCGAATATTTCCGCCCATCTATCAAGGCGTACTTTTCGTAGTTGCCGGAAGTGGCGATAGCCATATTGCTGATATTGAGGGTGGAGAATGGCATGCCGGAATGATCCGGATCGGCGATGGCAATTGTCCATGGCTTACCATTGGGTTGTGTTCCCCAGGTAATAAGGTCCCCGGCAGCGTTGACGATACCACTTGTAACACCCCTGCTCTGCAACATCATTTTTGCACGATCGGCTGCATATCCCTTCCCAATACCACCAAAGCCTATCCGCATCCCCGCTTCTTTCAGGAATACTGTTCCCTCTTCGGCATCGAGCACCACGTTCCTATAGTTGATCAACCTAACGGATTTTTTGGCCAGTAATGGTTCTGGTAATGCCTTCATATTTACATCGAAATTCCAGAGACTTTTGTCAATACCACCGTAAGTGATATCAAAAGCGCCCTGCGTAAGCGAGGATATTTTCAATGACCGCCTGATGAGGTCAAATACTTCCCTATCAACTTTCACCGGCCTTATTCCCGCCAAGCGGTTGATTTCGCTGGTCTGGCTATCATCACTAAAGGTGGTCAGCAATTTTTCAATACGGCTTACCTCAGCAATGGCTGCCTGAATATGCGCGGTGGCTTCTTCTTTATTATCACACACCACGCTGAACTCGAAGCGATTACCCATCAGCTTCAATACCTGCCTGTGTAATTGTGGCCCGTTTGCCGGATAGCCGGTATCAATCATGCACGATGGCTTTTATTTCTCCTACAAACTTCTCAGGCGCCACTCCCGGAAACCCATCCCAGGCTTTTAACACCTTTCCATTTTCATCGATGAGTAAGGTATAGGGGAACTTTCCCTCCGGGTTATATTTATCTGCAAGTGCTTCGTTTAGCCGTACCTGCGCCTTAGTTAGTTGATTTTTCTTCTGGCGGGGGAAGTCTGCCCGTACGAGTAAAAGATGTGAAGCAGCATAATCTTCAAACACCTTCGACTCCAGAATTTCCTGCCGGAGACGGATACAGGGGCCGCACCAGTCGGATCCTGAAAAATTAACCAGGATCAGTTTATGAGAAGTGAGTGCCGCGGTCTGAGCTTCCGGGAAATTCTCTGACCAATTCACACCAGGCCCAGCGAAAATCAATAACAGGGAAATTAATAATTTCATATAATGTAATGCTTAAGCGTAAATACGTAAAGAGGTACCCGTGAGCTGTGTTTTGTACACCGTGAGGGAACGGCTTGCCGGTCCATTAGACAGACTCCCGTCCTCACTGAACGTGGCGCCATGGTTATTGCAGTAAAATTGGTGACTGGAAGCCTGGTAGTTTAATGGATAACTTTCATGGGTACACGACTGCTGTACTGCAATATAAGCACCAGCAGAGGTTTTAGCCACTATTACACCATTGGAAGTGAGATATCCTCCGTTAGTAAGTAGGGCTGCGTTGGCAGATGCAGTCAAATCCAATGTAAAGTCAATGTTCCTCGGCGGATCTGAAGGGGAAATTCCTCCTGAACTTTTAGAACATCCCAAACATGTTGTTAAGATCACCGACGCTGAACTTATACCTAACGCAGCCAGAAATTCGTTTCTATTCATTTCTGTTTATACTTTTTAGCAATATGAGCAAACAAATGAATGGGATTAATAAAGATGGCTTAATGGCTAGTATACAGACAACTGTAGATTAATGGTGGTTTTATTTAATGGCTATACGCCCGGCAAACTAAAAGACAATTCTGAAGTAATTCTGTAGTTCGGTAAAGCATTTCCCGGCCTGTTTATTCCCCGGTGGCAACAAACTCGCCTTTCTCTTTCACCACCTGGTTTCCCCAGCTAGTAATCGCTTCCAGGACAGGGATAAAGGTTTCGCCAAAATCGGTCAGGCTGTAAACGACTTTGATAGGCGGCTTTTTGCCATACACTTTTCTCGCCACTAAGCCGTCTTTCTCCAGCTGCTTTAACTGCAAGCTCAGCGTCATTTCCGTGACAGCCGGCATTTCTTTGCGGAGCTCATGATATCTTTTTGCTTCATCTTTTAGATGGTATAAGATAACCGCTTTCCATTTTCCACCCACCAAATCCATGGTTAAACTTACCGTACAAGGGTAAAGCTTGCCATTCAGCTTTATCTGATCACTAATACATTCAGTTTTCATGCGATCGTTTTTTGGCACTATCTGTTTGGATAGTTATTGCAAATGTACCCTACTAAAAATAGTTTTGCAACTATAATATTTATAGTTTAACAAATACATAACATGATGAACAATTCAAAAGCAAACAGTGCTACCATACTAAAAGATAAACCGGTTATTACAATTGTAGGTATTTTGGGCAAACAGGGATGGAGTGCAGCCCGTACCCTGCTGGCTTCCGGGATGTACCGGGTGCGCGGTATTACACGTCGTACCGATTCCCCGGAAGCGCTTATGCTGTCCCAGCAGGGAGTTGAACTGGTGAGTATCCCGCTTGACCTCGGGTACAAAACAGCATTTGTGAAAGCATTCCAGGGGTCTGACGGAGTTTTCCTGATGACACCCAACATTGCGCCACCGGCCACCCATGAGTTTGAATTGGGCAAACAGCTGGCGGATGCCGCGGTAGAAGCGAAAGTACCTCATATCGTGTTCAGCAGCCTGGAAAATGTAGATGAACGTACCGGCGGGAAAAAGTTTGCGCCACATTTCACAGACAAGGCTAAAATTGAAGCCTATATCAGAACCCTGCCCGTCAAAAGTTCATTTATTTACATGGCTTTCTTTTACACCAACCTGATGGAATTTTACACGCCCATCTTACAAGGCAATACCCTTGTATTTCCTATTTATTTACCCAAAGACTTTTGTGCTCCATTTGTGGATCCGCTTACAGCCACCGGGCCCGCTGTCTTAGAAATCCTTTCCAATCCCGATCAGTATGCAGGGCAATCCCTTCCTGTTATCGGAGATATGATCTCTCCGCAGCAAATGGTAGATACATTTGTCGGCGTAACCGGCAAGCAAGCAGTATATAGTTCCGCCTATTCACGGGAAGAACTCCTTAGTCACTTCCCGGCATTCGGTTCCAACGAACTCCTGGTGCAGGAACTCACAGGGATGGTGGAATACGCGGTGGAATATGGATATTTCAGGGAAGACCGTGACTTAACATGGAGCAGGAAAATAGCCCCGGCTATCCTTAATTGGGAGCAATTTCTGCGCAGCACGGGGTGGGATGGGAAAAAACTTTCGTATTGAGCTGTAACCGGATGTGCCGCTCAAACAGCCTGTGTGCGGGCTTTCGGGTGCATGTGCCGCAATTGTTATATCAAACAACTTTCCCTATTTTGCGGTACAATGCACAAAATCCCGGTTCGATATATCAACGAAGCGCTCAAAGAACCCGGGTTCTCCGGCGGCTTCAGCATGCGGTCCCTGGAAGACTTTATGGAAGGGCAGGATATGCTGCAAACGCTGCACCGGCACACCTTCTACTACGTATTGGCATTGGAAAAAGCCAGTGGTGAACATACGATCGATTTTGCGCCCTACCCTGTTAATGATAATACGGTCTTTTTTATGCGACCAGGGCAGATACATCAGCTATTCCTGGAAAATGGCAGCCGGGGTTACCTCCTCCATTTTACAGATGATTTCTATTCCCCGGCTGAAAGGGCCGCCAGGCAAGTATTACGCAGTATCAGCACCAGGAACTGTTTCCCCATGGAGCAGGCGCCATTCAGCCGGCTATACCAGCTGCTTGAAATCATTCACCGTGAATACACCGAAAAACAGGAACGCTATAAGCAGGCAATAAAATCTGCGCTGGATATGGTGTTCCTGGAACTGCTGCGGCAGGGTGGACATTCGCAGCCCTCCGGTGAGCGGCCGGAGTACATACAGGAAAGGCTGGATGAGTTACTGGAATTGGTAGAAAAACATCTACCAGAACATAAACAGGTGGCTTTCTACGCCGCGGAACTGCATCTCAGCAGCTACCAGCTGAATACCGTTACAAAAACGCTGTTGGGTAAAAGCTGTTCCGCACTCATCAACGACATGATTATCCTCGAGGCCCGCAGGCAACTGCTCGCCACCTCCAACCAGGTAAACCAGGTGGCCGCAATACTGGGTTACGAGGACGTATCCTATTTCATACGCTTTTTCAAAAAACACACCGGCTTCTCCCCGGAAGCTTTTCGCAGCAACTTCAAATAAGTCCTATTAATCCCGATTTTAGTCCTACCTCCGGCACTATACATCCGGTAAATTTGTACAGAACAATAACTATCTACGATGCAAAACATGTGGGACGAACGCTACTCAAGACAGGAATTCGTTTATGGCAAAGAGCCTAACGAATTTTTTAAATTACAGCTAACCCAACTCCCTACCGGCTCTATATTAATGCCGGCTGATGGAGAAGGCCGTAACGGCGTGCACGCCGCGGCAAACGGCTGGACCGTTACCTCCTGCGATCTGAGCCAGGAAGGTCGTAACAAAGCCCTGCAACTAGCCGCTGAAAGAGGCACTACGCTGGAATACCTGGTGGGCGACATCGCAGCCCTCAGTCTCCCCGAATCAGCATTCGATGCCATAGGGCTTATCTTTGCCCATTTTCCGCCAGATCAGAAATCTTTTCTGCTGCAGCGGATAGCCCGCAGCCTGAAGCCCGGCGGTTACCTGATTTTCGAAGCATACAGCAAACAGCATGTAAAATACCAGCAAGTCAATCCTACTGCGGGCGGACCAAAAGGAGCGGAAAACCTCTACTCTGCCGAGGAACTGCTGCAATGCTTCGGTCATTACGATATACAACTGCTGGAAGAAACGGAGGTAGAGCAGGGCGAAGGTATTTTTCATAACGGCCGCGGCATTGTATTGCGATTTGTGGGCAGGAAGCCGGTTGAATAAAAATCTCCGGATGCTCAGCGGCAATTAAAAGTAGGAGGACCACTTTCATTTTCCTCCTACTTTTAAACGGGAAACATTATTTCCGGCGTTGGACGCCTGATGATCCCTTTAGTCAGTCAGGAGAGCGAATAGATACACAATGATAGGTAAAAACAATGGTTGTGTCTTTTTTGATTAGCACTCATTTTTTCTCCGCCCAGATATATCCCCGCCTGGTGGCATACTCCATATTTTCATTGGGATATCTCTCTATGGCATCAATCATGGTAAAACCTGTTTCACTCAGCAATTTTAGGATATCCGCTGTCTGAAAGAAGCATAGATCCACATCTATTTCCTTATCATGTGCTTTGTCAAAATGAACAATTTCTTCTCCCACATGAAAAGAAAATAAAAAGTTGCCTCCTGTTTTCAATACCCTGTTTATTTCTGCAAAACAATCACGCACCTGGTCAAGTGTAAAATGTACGATAGCGTAGAAAGCCAGCACACTTCCAAGGTGTCCGGCAGGATAAGCGATCTGCAGTAAGTCGCCTGTTTGAAATTCAATTTGAGGAGAAAGCCGCCGCGCCACATTAATCATGGCCGGCGCAAGATCAATGCCGACGATGTTTTTTAGCCCATTATCATATAGAAACCTTGTTGTTTGTCCGGGTCCGCAACCAAAGTCGGCACATAGCCCCGCGTCCTTATTCGAGGATGCAAATTCCGTTAACAACAGCCGGTCAACATGCTTTTTGGACAATTCGTCCCAGCGTTCCACAGCATAGTCTTCCGCTACCAGGTTATAGCAATGCAATATTTTATCCTGTGAATTCATATTGATTTCAGTTTTAAAATATTAATCCCATTTTGATTGTTGCTGCAATTATATCTCAGTACCGACGACAAAAGCCCAAAATTGCTTTATTATTTAAACTCATATGTTATTGCTAATGTTATAGGTTGTGTTGTTACCTTTCCTACAAACTTACCAAAATAAACCAACCTGACTTTAGTTCATAACGCTCACTTTCAACTCATCCCGCAATTCAATTATATTGACTAATACCTATGCAATATTGACAAGCCACCCCCACGCTATCCGGAATTTGATATCTTTACGCCCCGTTACAGCCGCATCAAATCCGCTGTTACCCAATCAACCAAAGTCGTTTCATTTTGCAGAGTCAATGGAAGAACAGTGAACAATTATTAGTGAACAAATAAAATGAAACCTTAGGATACAATGATATGAAAAAAGCCGTCCTGTTTATTACTCTCCAACTATGGTTGTTTCAGCCCGATGCACGGTCCCAAACTGTTAACGCTCCGCCATTTGTTATTCCCGGCTTGCGGGAATGGCAAGGAAATACTGCACAATTCTCCCTTCTCCCGGCAAGCGCCATTGTATTGGAACCCGGATCTGCAAAAGTCTTATCTGCCACAGCGCACATACTACAGCAAGACCTGCTCCAGCTAACAAAGGGAGCGCTTCTTCCGGTAAAAACCGGTATACCCACAGCGGGCGATATCTTTTTAAGCCTAAACAAAGCGGATACTTCGCTGGGAAAAGAAGGATATCTGCTTGTGGCAACGCCACAGACCCTCCACATTTCTGCACCTGAAATCCAGGGAGTGTTCTGGGGAACCCGTACATTGTTACAAGTATTGGAACACGACAGTCTTCATACTCATTTTCCCTGTGGTATAGCGAAGGACTACCCCCGTTACGCCATCCGTGGATTCGTACTAGATGTGGGCCGAAAATTTTTCAGCATTGATTTCCTCCGGCAGTATGTAAAATTCATGTCTTATTACAAAATGAATGATTTTCACATCCATCTAAACGACAATGGTTTTTACCCACATTTTGGGAGCAACTGGGATAGCACCTACGCCGCCTTCCGCCTGCAGAGCGATTTTTATCCCGCCCTTACAGCTAAGGACGGATCATACACCAAACAGGAATTCAGGGAGCTGCAGTCATTGGCAATGTCATATGGCGTTAACATTATCCCGGAAATTGATGTACCTGCACATTCGCTTGCCTTTTCAAAACTCCGCCCTGAAATTGGCAGTAAAAAATATGGGATGGATCATCTCGATCTCGACAACCCGGTTACCTACCAGGTGATCGACAGCATATTCATGGAATACCTTGCCGGCCCCAACCCGGTGTTTACGGGGCCGGAAGTACATATAGGGACCGACGAATATGCAGACGGCGCTGCAGAACAATTCCGCGCATTCACGGATCATTATATCCGCCTGGTAGAAAGCTATGGTAAAAAAGCCCGCATATGGGGAGCACTTACGGATGCACATGGCAATACACCTGTTAAGGTAAAAGACGTCACCATGAACATATGGTTTAATGGTTATGCCGACCCGGTGGAGATGACAAAACTCGGGTACAACATTATTTCCACACCCGACAGTTGGCTATACATCGTACCCGCGGCAGGACATTACTATGATTACCTTAACCTACGATCGTTATACAATAAGTGGGAACCGGTACAGGTAAACAATGTTCGCTTTAAAGACGGCGATCCACAAATTAAAGGAGGTTCTTTTGCCGTGTGGAACGATCGTGTTGGCAACGGCATCACCGAAAAAGATGTACACGACCGGGTATTCCCAGCCATGCAGGTGCTCGCTCAAAAAATGTGGAAAGGTACAGACAGCACGCAATCCTATGCTGTTTTTGCTGCCGGCGCCGCCAACACCGGCGAGGGCCCCGGCGCAAATATGCGTGGCAAACTGCCCGGAAAAAACGGCTTGGTGTTGCAATACCAGCAGGGAAAGCCAGCACATAAAGATAATAGCGACAGCCAGGTAAAACCAGGCAAAATAACAGGAGCAGCTATACGTAAAAAAGATGGGCTGCATTTTCACGGCGGGCGCAGCTTCGTACAAATGCCCGTTCCCGAAATTGGTTATGACTATACCGTAAGCTTCAGCATCAAACCAGCCACTGGTAACGCTTCCAACACCGTGTTATTCAGTTCTCCCAATGCTGTCGTTAAACTCAAACAGCAACAAACCGGAAAACTTGGTTTTTCGCGGGAAGGATACGACTATGTGTTTGATTATGTAGTGCCCGAAAATCAATGGACGCGACTGGCTATCAGCGGAGATCATAAAGGCACCCGTTTGTACGCTAATGACAAACTGGTACAAAGCCTCCAGGGACAAAAGCGCAACTTCCGGGGTACCAAAGATTCCATGCTCATCGTACAAACGCTCTTTTTTCCGCTACAATACATCGGAGACACCGCACACGCCTTCAAAGGCGTAATCAAGGATTTGAAAGTCTGGAACAATGCCGATAAACTAAAATAATACGCGCCGCTAACAGATCATTATCATGAAGGAACATCCCCCACATAGTATGATAGACGTGCCGGCAGATGAAACATTACTGCTTGAACGAATTGCGTTGGGGGATGAAAGAGCATTCTCAGCATTATATCAACGTTACTGGAGGAAGGTTTTCACCTACCTCCTTCGTCTTACCAAATCACGGGAAACAGCCGAAGAACTGCTTTCTGAAATCTTTACCCGGTTCTGGATCAACAGGGCGGTAGCCTCCAGCATCGGAAATGTAGATGCCTTCCTGTCTAAGGTAACCTACAACAGGGCTATTGATTTCTTCCGCTTTGCCGCAAAAGAAAAAAAGATACAGGCATTAATTGCACTAGAACTGACCCGGTACCCTTCCCAAATAAATGATGGATACCTGTTAGAAAAAGAGTATAAAGCATTGCTCCGCGAGGCCATTCACCAATTACCGCCTCAACGCAAGCTCGTTTTCACCCTCAGCAGGGAACAGGGACTTACACACGAAGAAATTGCCAGGCAATTAAGTATGTCGCCGCACACGGTTAAAAAAACAATGTCCAATGCCATCAAATCCATCCGGGCATTCCTCCGCAAACAGGGAGTAGACGGCATGATCCTGGATATTCTTTGAACCTACCCGCTTTAAATTCATTTTTTTTCTTACCCCGATACTACCACCTTCTCTTTTTTACGTCTGTTATGTTTACAGAAGGTAATTTAACATGAACCACCCACAAGAACGCTTACATCTTTTATTCGACAAATACCTGTCTGGCTCTATCACTGCGGTGGAGTTGGATGAACTCTGGACGCTGATAGGCGCCATGGATGCTACCGCCAACTTTCCCGAAAGTATCAAAATTGCCTGGGATCATGTTCCGGAGCAGGATACCACGGCCGATGTGGATGGAGACGGCATACTGATGCGTATACTGGAAAAACAAGGACGAGCGGCGAACCGTCGGGTAGTAACGATATTGAAAAATAACTGGGGGAAAATTGCAGCGTCGCTGTTGTTGCTGCTGGGGCTTGGTTTACTGACACACAAAACTGCCGAAGTCAGGCCGGTTATCACAAAGCTGGTAACTACAACAGCAGGGAGCAACAAAGCTGTGCTGACACTCTCCAATGGCGAACACCTCTTGCTCAATGACCAGGCAGCCGGCACCATAGCCAGGCAGGGTACCCTACAGGTAATAAAAAACGAAGATGGCTCCCTCTCCTATACAGGAAGCGGAAGTGATACATTGGGTGATACCTACAATACATTAACTATTCCGCCGGGAAACCAATACCATGTTACCCTGCCCGATGGAACTGGTGTTTGGCTTAATGCCGCCTCCTCTATCCGGTACCCCTTATCTTTTTCCGGCAATAAAAGAAACGTTGACATAGATGGCGAGGCCTTCTTTGAAGTAGCGCAAAATGCGGCAGCACCTTTCGAAGTTAATGCCGGCTCCATGCAGGTACTCGTTCTGGGGACCACTTTCAACATTATGGCCTATAAAGACGAGAACAGCATCAAAACAACGCTGATAGACGGCGTGGTAAAAGTTGTCAGTAAAGAAAGCAGCCAGCAGCTCAAACCTGGCCTGCAGGCCATTTTACCCAACGGTGAAAACAACTTCCACATCGTACCAGCCGATTTGAAAGAAGTGCTGGCCTGGAAAGAGGGAGAATTTCGTTTCTACGATACCGATATCGCCTCTATTATGCGGCAAGTGGCCCGTTGGTATGATGTAGAGATTGTTTACCGGGGAGCCATTCCACAAAATAAATTCTACGGGGTAATTCCCCGGCAGCATAATGTATCGCAACTGTTGGAGGTACTGGAAGTGACACGCCATGTTCATTTCAGAATCGATGGCAGAAAGATTATTGTCATGCCGGGACCAAAATAATTTTCTAATCAAACTAAAAACACAGATGACAGGGTAATCAACCAAAATGCCATAAAAAAGCCGGGGTGACTGGAACTCACCGCCGGCAAACATTTCGGGCAAATCGCAAAATGACAAAACGGATTATTTCACATTTCAACCCAAAACCATACTAAGTTATGAAGTTTACTGCATCAGGCCAAAGCGTTTCCCCGCATTGGCCTTTAAAACTATGGACGATCATGAAACTTACTGTTTGGCTAATGGCCGCCGCGCTACCTATCAGCGCCAAATCCTTTTCCCAGCGGGTGACCATCAACAAAAAAAACTGTAAGCTGGAAGATGTGTTTGAACGCATCAAGCAGCAAACAGGTCTTTCATTTATGGTAGAAAAGGTATTGCTCGACAATGCCCAACCCGTTACCTTACACGAAGAGAATGCACCACTGGAGAAGGTGCTATCGGAATGCCTGAACTTCCAACAGTTGTCTTACCAGATCACCAACCAGGTAATTGTGGTAAACAGGAATACAGATAAAATAATGCCCGCGGCACCAACAGCCGCCGCCAGTACATCTTTCCCGGTATCCGGCGTAGTAACGGATCAAAAAGGAACCGCCCTGGTGGGCGCCTCTGTATTGCTGAAAGGGAAAGATTTCCAGAAAGGGATGGCTGCCGACGCTCAGGGAAAATTTCTCCTGGAGAAGGTACCCGAAGGTGATTACACGATCGAAGTATCCCTGATCGGTTTTGGAAAATACACCGCGCAGCTACATGTGAATAGCGCTACCCAACCACTGGAGATACGCCTGAGCGCTGCCAGCCAGGCGCTGGAAGAACTGGTGATTGTAGCCTACGGCAAACAAAAGAAAACCAACCTGACCGGATCCATATCAGCGATTACTTCCAGGGAACTGGATAACCGGCCACTGACCAATGTCACCAACGCATTACAAGGTACCATGTCGGGTGTAACCGTTATGCAGAGTAATGGTCAGCCCGGAAAAGACGAAGGCACGATCAAAATAAGAGGGATTGGTACACTTAGTAACAGCAACCCGATGATAGTGGTAGATGGACTGATCAGTTCCATGAGCGATGTAAATCCCAATGATGTGGAATCTGTTTCTGTACTGAAAGATGCCGCATCGGCTGCTATATATGGTTCCAGGGCAGCAAACGGCGTAGTACTCATCACCACCAAAAAAGGGAAAAAAGGAAAGCTGCAGGTGCGGTACGATGCCTACCTGGGTAAACAGCATGCCACCAGGCTTCCCGAATATCTCCCGTCCTGGCAGCAGGCCGCATTCTACAATGAAGCCCTTGCTAATGAAGGCGCTCCGGTGAAATGGACCGACAAAGATATACAGCAGTTCCGCGACGGTAGCGATAAAACCGGCGCGCATCCCAATACCGACTGGCTGGACCTGCTGTACCGCGGTAGCGGCATACAACACAACCACTACGTGAGCCTGAACGGAGGCGATGAAAAAACGCAGTACATGGTTTCACTGGGATATCTCGACCAGGAAGGGATCATCAAAGGAACCAATAATAAAAAGTTTACCGCACGCGTAAATATCAGTTCCAATATCAGTAAAAGAACCAGTGTATTTGCCAACATTGGTTATCTCTACTCCCCGTTCAATGAACCGATCAGCTCCTACCCGGGCGCTTCCAGCCTGTCGCTTATCACGTTCGTCGCTAACCAGATATCCAACGTGGTACCTTATAAATTCGACAATGGATATTATGGTTACGGTCCCAATGGAAATCCCATTGCCTCTCTGGAATTAGGCTCGTTCAACCGCACCCAGCGTTATACCCTTACGGGAAACGCCGGCGCAGACATCCTGCTGGCGAAAGGGCTCCATTTCAAGCCCACTTTTGGATATAGGCTCAATATAGACCAGGGAGAAAAATTTGTAAAGGATATCCAATTCTACGATCCGAACTCAGGACGACCAACCAAATACCAGGGGCCCAATAACCTTACCAACAACTACGACAACACCTCCTATACCAACCTGCAGGCGATACTCGAATACACCACGTATTTCGGGGCTCATCACCTTGGCTTACTTGGTGGAGGATCACAGGAATCCACCACATACCGGGAAAATTCCATGTACCGGGAAAATTTCCTGAATAATGCCATTTCACAGATAAATGCCGGACCAACAGCAGGACAAACCAGCAAAGGGCTAACCAACGAGGTAGCGCTCCGGTCGTTCTTCGGACGTTTCAATTATGACTACGATGAAAAATACCTGTTTGAAGCCAGTCTGCGCTACGATGGCTCCTCCCGGTTTGCGCCATCGAATCAATGGGGTCTGTTCCCCTCTTTCTCCGGTGGATGGAACATTGCCAGGGAAAATTTCTTTGCCCCGCTGCGGGAACTGATCTCAGACCTGAAACTCAGAAGTACCTGGGGCAAGCTGGGCAATCAGAACGTAGTGGGTAACTACCCCGCTATTTCAACCGTATCTCCCGGACAGGATTATTCCTTCAACCACATCATCGCTTCCGGGATAGCTCCTGTTACCGGCGCTAATGCCGATATCACCTGGGAAACAACCAACACTACTGACTTCGGCCTGGATGCGTCCCTGCTACAGCATAAATTAACTTTCAGCGGAGGCTACTTTATCCGTAACACTACGGGCATTTTGCTGCAATTGCCTATAGGAGCACCTTACAGCTTGTCTGCGCCTTACCAGAATGCCGGCGCCGTCACCAACAAGGGATGGGAGTTTTCTGCCGGTTACAACGGACATATACACGAGGTCAACTACAGCATAAATGCCAATGCCACCTTTATCAATAACCGGATCACCGATCTTAAAGGAAGCGGCCCTTACATCAGCGGTGGTACTTTCCAACAGGTAGGTTTCCCGATCTATGCTTTCTATGGTTATGTTTGTGAAGGTATCTTCCAGACAACAGAAGAAGTTGCCAAACATGCCAAGCAAACAGGCGGCGTAATCGCTCCGGGAGATCTCATGTATAAAGATCTTAACCACGATGGTAAGATAGACGGCGCCGACCGGACCTACCTCGGTAGCTATTTTCCTAAAACTACTTTCGGGTTTAATCTTCACCTCGACTGGAAAGGCTTTGACTTCGGCGCCTTCTTCCAGGGAGCGCTCGGCGTAAAGAACTATGTACAGTCCAACATGCTGGGTGGTGTAGGCGCTAACAGCAACAAACCCACCACCGCTTTTCTTGACCGGTGGACGCCGGAGAATCATTCCACTACTTTCCCCCGCTTGTGGTTTTCTTACAAAAACAATGGACCCAGCAATATGCCATCATCTTTCTGGATAAGGGATGCGTCCTATCTCCGTCTCAAAAATCTGCAGCTGGGCTACAACCTGCCCAAAACATGGGTACACCGCATTGGGCTTAATAATATCAAGGTTTACTACAGCGGCCAAAACCTGCTGACTTTCTCCAACTTCTATAAGTGGGTAGATCCGGAAGCTCCCCAGGCTGAATCAGGCTATAGCTATCCCCAGGTAAAAATCAATACCGTTGGGATCAACGTGCTCTTTTAATCAACAAAAATCATGATCATGAAACGTAACAAAATAATAGCTGGCTTATTCATGGCTGTAGTGGCACTGGCAGGGTGTAAAAGAGATTTTCTCAACAAAGCGCCGCTGGATGCCTATAGCAACGGTACGCTGTGGACTTCCGTCAGCGATGCCACTGCTGCACTCAACGGCTGTTATGCTGGCTGGGAAAGTGGCTACAATGTCATCTACAACGATTGTTTTACCGACAACGCATACGATCAATACCCCTGGGAAGGCTATGAGCCGGTAACACAGGGCAACGCCACTCCGGTAAACACAGGATCTGCCAATAGATGGGACTATAAGACCATTCAAAAATGTAACTGGTTCCTGGAAAATATTGACAATGCCCCTATCGATCCTGCATTGAAAAAGAGGATGAAAGCAGAAGCCAGGTTCCTGCGGGACTACCAGTATTTTGCTATGAGCCAGGTGTATGGCGATGTTCCACTGGTACTGCACACTGTATCCATAGACAGCGCCAACCTGGTGCGCCAGACACCACGGCAGGAAATAATAAAATTCCTGCTGGCGGAAATGAATGCCATTGCCGGGGATCTGCCACTGAGCTACGCCAGTGCAGACCAGGGACGGATCACGCGGGGAGCAGCACTTGCCCTGGCCGCACGTATCCAGTTGTTTAATAATGATTACACGGGTTGTATTGCCACCTGCAAACAGCTCATGTCTGCTCCTTTCGCCTACAATTTATACAACGACTACAGTGATCTGTTCCGGCCTTTGGCGATGGGTAACGCCGAAGTAATACTCGATATACAATACCTGAAAACGTACAATACCTTTGATGGCCTCGGCGTGCTGCCTCCTAATTCCAAGAGCGGGCAAAGCTCTGTTGCCATCACCCAAAACCTGGTAGATGCATACGAGATGAAAAACGGCAAGACCATCGATGATCCGGCATCCGGTTACAACCCGGCACAACCCTATATCAACCGGGACCCACGACTGGATGCTACGATACTGCGTCCGGGTTTAAAATGGGAAAACAGTTATTTCGATCCCCTGGGTGAACTGTCACCCGATTATTACCAGAACGGTAACTGTCCACCTACCGGCTATATCTGCAAGAAATTTATCTCTCACCTCTCAGAAGATTTTGATGATATCTGGAATGTGGGATTAAACTTCATGGTCATCCGTTATGCAGAAATACTTCTCTCCTATGCAGAGGCGAAAATAGAAGCAGGGCAAATAGATGCGTCTGTGTATGAAGCCATCGATAAGGTACGTACGCGTGCGGGCATGCCAACTGTAGACCGTACCCGCTATAACAACCAGGCAACCCTCCGGAAACTGATCCGGCGTGAACGGAGAGTGGAGTTCGCTTTGGAAGGTTTACGCTGGTATGATATACAACGCTGGAAGATTGGAGAAGAAGTCATCAAGGGACAAGTAGCCGGTTCCCTGAAAGGCACCGTAGACCCCAATACCGGTGCATTGACGCTCGACCCGTCATCGAGGATAATGGTGGGCAGCCCACGCAATTTCGATCCCGCCAAACACTATCTCTGGCCTATTCCTCAAAAGGAAATTGACCTGAATAAAAACCTGAAACAAAATCCCAATTACTAGTCCGTGAGTGATGGGAGTTGACGCATGTAGTGATAGTGCCTGCGCCACGCGCAAAGAAGCCGGCTCAAGTCAGAACCGGCTTCTTTGTTTGCTCCATAAATTATCAGCCATCAGTATGAAATATTTATATGAAAGTTTCACATTTCCTCCAGATCAGTCATTTACTGTAAAGAAAGATACATTCGGAATGACAGAGTATAATACCTTTCAAAGCCACCTAAACTTTGAAATTATATTATTGGAGAACTGCTGGGGAAGAAGCCTTATCGGGAATCACATGGCTGATATTAACGGAGCACAGCTGGCACTCTTGGGCAGCTACCTGCCACATTGCTGGCAATCCCATCGGCAACAAGATCATACCCCACTTCCAACAGCTTACATCGTACACTTTTCCCCTTATTTTATTGGTAAGGAATTCCTGGAAACGCTGGAAGCCAGGGAGTTGAACATATTGTTCGATAAGGCCCTGGGGGGTATGCTGTTTTCAGGAGATACTATTATCCGGGCCCGGGTAATTTTGCAGCAGCTGTTGGAAGCAACAGGTTTTCTAAAAATTATCCGGATGATAGCGCTGCTGGATCTGCTGGCGAATTCAAAGGACCAAACGGTGCTGGATTCACCTCTCTCAAAAATCTGGAAAACGGCTGCGCAGGAGCAGCGGATTACGCAGGTTTTCGATTATCTATACCGGAATTTCAGGAATGCGATCTCCCTGGAGGAGGTGGCAGCAGTCATTCATATGACGGCCAGTGGTTTTTGCCGGTATTTAAAAAAAACAACAGACAGTACATTTGTCGAAATTTTAAAAGATATACGTATTTCTCATGCCGCTAAACTATTGTTGACTGGTAACCATAATATATCAGAGGTCTGTTATCGAAGCGGGTATAATAACCTTTCTAATTTTTACCAGCATTTTAAGGAGGTAAAGGGACTGCCTCCCAACAAGTTTTTAAAACAGTATCGGGCATTCCGGGAAATTAGTTAAAGTAATTCCATATCTAGTTGTTGATAGGGAGAAAGAAAATGATTATCCGGGGCCAGCTCCGTGATCAGGTAGTTGATCTGGTTAAGATCACACACTTTCATACGTTGAGAAGAATTCAGTTTTTCAGCGATGCTGATGATGGCCAATTTTTTGGCAGCGCGGATCATGGCTCTTTTCACCTGTACCACTTCCCAATCAGAATCCGTCATTCCATCCTGTACCGAGAAGCCATTAGCGCCCAGCAGGCAAAGGTCCACCTTAATATCCGCCAGCTGGTTGATCACACTTGCGCCCATATGTACATGAGAGCTGGGTGAAAGCTGGCCGCCAATGCTGATGACCGTAAGATTGCGGTGTTCCACCAGTTCCAGGGCTACCAGTGGGCTGATGGTAAAAAAGGTGGCGCGCAGGTTGTCGGGGATACTTTTCGCCAGTTCAATCATAGTGGTGCCGCCACCGGTAAGTATCACCATGTCATTCTTCAGGAGCTTAATGATCTTTTGAGCAATCTGTTGCTTAGCCGACTGTGCATACACGGCATTATCTGCATTAAACGGATAGTGAAAAGAGCGGCTGATAGCGCCTCCATGTACTTTTAATACCTTCCCTTCCTCCGCCATCTCTTTCAGGTCGCGCCTCACCGTATCTTCCGAAATGTTCAGCATAGCGCTGATATCTGTTGACAATACTTTATTGTGGAGATTGATCTGCCTCATGATAAAGGCCTGACGTTCGTCTTTCAACATTAGCGGCGTGTGTTTTTAAACCTGCACAAATTTAAAAAAAAGTAATCCAATCTGATTATGCGTGTTTTAGCATGTTTCAAATATAATAAAAACGCGTTTAAACAGATATTAATACAAAATATCGCATTTGTGTTTTATATTCATGCAATAAAACGCAAATACCTGCAACAAAATTGCAGCGAAGCAGCGTGAAAGAGAATCCTGTAGACCAATAAATCTAAACTTGTACGCAAATAAAATATTATAAATCAACCTTTTGTTAGCATAATCACCTGTTCAACCAAAATTCAAACCCTTCCAATATGAAAGAAAGGATACTCATCACTTTCGCCTTCCTGCTGTTTTATGCCGGTTCCTGGGCCCAGAGCATATCAGGTACCGTAATAGATAAAAGCAGCCAGGAACCTATTATAGGCGCCACTATTTTAGCCGGTAAAACCGGTACTGTTACCAATGCAGAAGGAAAATTCACCCTGCGGGTACCAGCCGGCATCACTACCTTACAGGTAACATTTGTAGGTTACAAGTCACAGACGCTTCCTTTAAGCACTACAAAAGAATACCGGATCGCCATGGATCCTGATGAACATTCGCTGGACCAGCTGGTCGTGGTAGGCTATGGCACCCAACGAAAAGCCAATCTCACCGGGGCTGTAACCACCGTAGATGTTGCCAAAACTATGCAAAGCAGACCCATTACAGATCCATCCAAAGCCTTGCAGGGAATTGTACCCGGCCTCAACATCACCTATTCCAATGGAGGACTTACCCAGTCGCCCGCCATCAACATTCGTGGCATTGGTTCTGTGAATGGAAGCGGACGCCCGCTCATCCTGGTCGATAACGTAGAAACGCCCGACCTCACCATGATCAACCCCGATGATATCGAAAGCATCTCCGTCCTGAAAGATGCAGCCTCCACTTCTATCTATGGCGCACGCGCCGCTTTCGGCGTGGTGCTGATCAAAACGAAAACAGGCCTCCGCAACATGCCTACCAGGGTGCGGTACTCCAACAACTTTGCCTGGAGTACCCCTACTGCCCTGCCCAACTTTGCAGACCCCGTAAAAGAACTGACAGGACTATACGACGCCGGAGTACGGGCAGGCACTACGTCGCCGGAGTTGTTCGGCATGCAACTACTCAAGTTGCGCGACGGTATCCAAAACTGGCAACAGAAATATGCAAATAACCGCAAAGGCATTGAAATGGTGCCGGGAGAAGATTTTGAAATTGATCCCAACGGCGGCCCGGCTTATTTCTACCGGGTATGGGACGCAAAAGATATGATGCTGAAAAAATATACGCCACAGCAAATTCAAAACATCAGCGTACAGGGCGGCAGTGAAAAAATTTCCTACTACATGTCCGGCGGATACAGCAACTCCGGCGGTATCCTGAAAATGAATCCGGATAACGTAAAAAAGTACAACATCACCGGTAGTGTCAATGCGTCTGTCACCAAATGGCTGGATATGGATGTGCGCATGATGTACCGCAACTTTGAATACGACTATCCCTACCAATACCAGAACTACTTTCAGTATATGTGGCGTTGGGGTGCGTACTTCCCCTACGGCACCTACCAGGGAAAATATTTCCACCACACACCGGGATACCTGGCAAACGCCAACACCAGCACCGTTACCGACAATTACACCCGCGTAAACCTCGGCGCCACCCTGAAGCTGACAAAAGATCTGAACGTTCGGGCAGAGTATACGATCGGCCGCGATAATATTACCCGTCATGATGTAGGCGGCAAGGTAATGGCATGGGACTTCTGGGCCGCCGGTATGCCATTTAGCAATATCGCCTCGGCCTCGCAAGATGTGGTGGGCTATGCCGCCGGCAACTATAAGGTGAACACATTTAACCTGTATGCTACCTACGATAAGAAACTGAGCGCAAGCCACCAGCTGAAATTTATTGCGGGCATCAATGCAGAAGATGTAGATACCCTGAACTACAGCGCCTACCGCCGCAATCCATTAGACCCTACCAAAGCGGAAATTCCGCTGGCCAGCGGCGACCAGCTGGTATCGGGCAGCCACCTGGCCAATGCCTATGCGGGATTTTTTGGCAGGATCAACTATAGCTACAAAAACAAATGGTTACTGGAACTGAATGGCAGATACGACGGCGCCTCCTCCTTTCCCCTGGCCGACCGGTGGGCCTTCTTCCCGTCTGCCTCTGTAGGATACCGCCTCACAGAAGAACACTTCATGGACCGTTTCAAAAGGGTACTATCTGATATGAAGATCAGGGCATCTTATGGCTCCCTGGGCAACCAGGACATGGGTGGAAAATGGTATGTACCGGCCATGACCACCAATACCCAGGTCAACTGGATGAATGGCGGCAACTATGCTTCTGGCGTAGGCGCTCCGCGTGCCGTAGCAGCATCCCTTACCTGGGAAAGAGTACGTTCCCTCGATATTGGAACCGACATCAGCCTGTTTAATAATCATATAGGCGTTACCGTTGACTGGTACCAGCGTAATACCGACAATATGCTTACCAACAAAGCGGTACCGGCTATCTTTGGTACAGATGCCCCCCGCGAAAATGATGGCGCTCTTCGCACCCGCGGTTACGAAATCGGAATAGATGCTAATTACAATATCACCAAAGAATGGGCATTCTATGGCTCCGTTGCTTTCTGGGACAGCAAAACAATGTTTACAGAATGGAATAACCCGTCTGAATTATTATCGCTGAACTATAAAGGAAAGATGCTCGGAGAAATATGGGGTTTTGAAACAGACCGTTATTTTACGAAAGATGATGACCTTAGTAAACTACCCGATCAGTCGAAACTGGCAGACGGCAACTTCGTATTCGGCGCGGGCGACGTTAAGTATAAAGACCTGGACGGTAACGGCGTTATCGACGGAGGAAAGGTGACCCGCAGCAACCACGGTGACCTGAAACTGCTCGGCAACTCTCTCCCCCGCTACCAGTACAGCTTCCGCCTGGGCAGTACCTACAAAGGATTTGATATCGACGTATTGTTCCAGGGCGTTGGTAAAGTAAATTACTGGGGACTGGGAGATGTAACTCTGCCCCTGTATCGCGCCGGCGATATCATGTATGAACACCAGCTGGATTACTGGACGCCTACAAACACCAATGCCTACTATCCGCGGCCATATCCCGGCAATGCCAATGGTAAGATCTCCGGCTTATTATCCGGTGGCAACAACTTTTATCCGCAGTCGAAATACCTGCTGAACCTAGCTTATCTGCGCCTGAAGAATATCACACTGGGATATACGTTGCCCACCAGTATCACTAAACAAATCCACCTGCAACGGCTACGGATATACGGCAGCGCACAAAACATTGCCACTATTTCTAATGTAGGCGTGCCGCTGGATCCGGAAATCACTACCGGCGAAGGAAACATTTTCGGCAGAACATGGCCGTTTCAAAAAACCTGGTCATTCGGCTTACAGGTCACCCTTTAAACTAACAACCCATGAACAAGCGTATATTCTTACCAGTTATACTAACGAGCCTGATGACAGTCGTTGGCTGTAAAAAATATGTAGACAAAGGCTTACCTGATCAGTTTGATGACAACACCTTTTGGCGGTCGGAAGATAATATCCGGTCGTACAACTGGCCATTCTATGAAAACTTCCTGGGCTATGGCAATGGTAATAGCTTTGGCGACTTTTACTTCACCTCTTTTTCCGATGACCAGGCCAGCACGGCTTTCACAAAATTCACCCAAAACGTTCCCGCCAGCTCCGCTGCCTGGGACTTTAAAGACGTCCGCAAAGCCAACATCATGCTGGAAAGAATAGACCAGGTACCTATTTCAGATGAAGCTAAAAATCACTGGAAGGGCGTTGCACGTTTTTTCCGGGCCCTCGTTTATTTTAACCGCGTAAAAGATTATGGGGATGTGCCCTGGATAGGAAGATCGATGGATATCAGCGATACTGCTTATATCTATAAACCCCGTGATCCGCGCACCGTGGTGATGGACAGTGTACTGGCAGACCTGGATTTTGCCACAGCCAATATCCGGGTAAAAGACCTGGACAATACCATCAACCGTAATGTAGCCCTGGCACTCAAGTCACGGATATGCCTGTACGAAGGTACCTGGCGTAAATATCATACCAACCCGCAATTGGCCGGCGCAGCCAAATTCTTGCTGGCAGCCAAAGATGCCAGCGAAAAAGTGATGGCATCCGGCGCCGTATTAAATGCCGATTATGTAACCACTTACAACTCGCTCGACCTCGCCGGTAACAAAGAAGTACTACTATACAAAAAATATCTGCCCGGGTATCTTACCCACTCCTTAATAGGCTACCTGACCAGCAGTACGCCTATGGCAGGCCCCAGTAAATCCGCCATTGACGCATTCCTCTGTTCAGACGGATTACCCATCGGACTATCGCCTCTCTACAAGGGTGATGACAACCTGGCGAATACCCGCGCCAACAGGGATAAGCGCCTGCTTCAGTCTATTGATACGGTATTATGTTACAACGGTAACCTGGTGAGTGGCCGCAGTAGCAGTACCGGCTATCGCCCTGCTAAATTCCTGCAACCCGCTGTAGCTAATGTGCTGGCTCCCTACAATGATACAGACGCCCCCCTCTTCTGGCTCGCAGAAGTACTGCTAAACTACGCGGAAGCGGCGGCCGAGCTGGACAATCTGGGTCAATACACTTTTTCACAGGCGGATCTCGACAAATCCATTAACCTGCTTCGCGTTCGCGCAGCCATCCCTGCGTTGCAGTATAAAGGCGCACAACAAGTAGCGGTGAATGGTGCCACCTATACCGATCCCGCCAAAGATGCGACGGTACCTTCCCTCATCTGGGAAATCAGGAGAGAGCGAAGAACAGAATTGCTATTCGATGGTTTCCGCTTCCAGGACCTGATGCGCTGGGCCAAAGGCAGCTATTTGAATACCAGCAATAAAGACATCTGGCGCGGCGCTAAAGTTCCCGACAATGGAAAAGTGCTGAGAGATGCCGACGGTTATATTACGCCTTATACCGCCACCACTGCTCAACGCACATTCATTGATCCCAAGAACTATTTTCAGCCGATCCCCAGCGGACAGATAGCCTTGTATCCATCCGGTAATTTATCGCAGAATCCGGGCTGGTAGTAGTATATATCTTTAAGATAAATCAGCCGTTTCAGACGATCGTCTGAAACGGCTGATTTATCTTAAAGATATTGTTACATTTTATACCTATATCCTTTTCCCCGTCTTTTTAAACTCCGTAGGGCTTATCCTGTTATACTTTTTAAAAGTACGATTCAGATGACTTTCGTCCGTAAATCCAAGCTCATAGGCTATCTCACTCATACGCATATCACTGTGCAATAGCCTGGTTTCCACTAACCTGACTTTGTAAAGCGTAATATAGCTTTGCAATGTTTCACCGGTTTGCTTTTTAAAATATCGGCCCAGATAATTTGTTGAAATATTAAAATGACGGCTTAAATTTTCAGTTTTAAGTTTCCCGGGTTCAAAAATGTTTACCTGTATATAATTCAATATTTCCAAAATAGGTTCCCCTGTATTTTCCTTTATATTCTTGGGCAGTTTTAACGCAATATTTCTTGCTACAACCGTAATGATAGTACTAACAATTTGTGCTGAAATGCGCGTATAATAGATCTGTTGCCTGGTCTGTTCATCAAGGAGGGCATTTACCAGTGAAAAAATAAAAGGTTTGTCTGTTTTATTTTTTAAGATACACCCAGGCCTATGGCTGGCATTTTGTAAAATATACGCTACATGCGTTACCGTATCCTGATCCTTGCCTGATTTTTCTCTAATGTATGATTCATTAAATCTTAGAAAAAAGAAACTGGTTTTCTGGTCGATATCAAACGAGTAAATATCCTGTGGGGTTAATAAAAACAAATTGCCTTTCCGGTAATTAAACTGGTGATTATTGACAAACTGTACGCCGGTTCCTTCCATCACATAGATCAGTTCAAAGAAATTATTGCGCTTTAACGGCTTTTCGAAGCACTGCAATTCCTTCCATTCAATTTCATATTGTTGGTGTAAAGTTTCCCTCCCCATGTTATAAAAATACAAAATTAGCGCAATAATGTACAACTATAATAACAGCAGTCTTGTATATTTTTGTCAATATAAATTTTACTACAATGAAAATTTTAATGATTGGTGCGGGCGGCACCATTGGCAAGATAGTTACAGCGGCGCTGAAAGGCCATGAGGTCATCACAGTAGGAAGAAATACCGGGGCTATTATAGCTGATATCTCTTCAGAAACTGCTCTGGAAAGTTTATTTAAGCGGGTATCAGATGTTGACGCCATCATTTGCGCGGCAGGGGATAGCATCACCGATAACCTCTCAGCAATGGATAAAGCGCAATTCATGGTGGGTATTCAGCAGAAGCTATGGCCACAGATCAACCTGGTACTTTCCGGTATGAAATACCTGAAGGATAATGGTTCGATCACGCTTATATCCGGGAAAATGGGTGAATTCCCTGCTAAAGGTTCATCGGGAAAAGCATTTGTCAATGGTGCGATCAACAGCTTTGTAATGGCTGCCGCACAGGAAATGCCCAGGGGAATAAGATTGAATGGTATCAGCCCTTCTAAAGTTTCGGATATCAGTGGGGATGAATTAACAGCCGCTTATATTAAATGTCTTGAAACAGCAATAAATGGGGAAATTATAAGAGTTGGTTACCATAAACAATAATTTAAAATGAAGTATATAGCATCTCTCATCTTTGCCATGTCTTGCTCCCTTGTACAGGGACAAGACAATAAAGGAAGGTCAATTTATAAAAGCCAGGAACAATTTTGGGGCACATGGTCGCTTATCTCAATTGAAAATATAAAAGCTGATGGCAGTAAAATTTCCCCCTATGGCGAACATCCCCTGGGGATGCTCATATTTACAAAGACAGGAAAATATGCGATCCAGATACTAAAGGCTGATCGAAGTAAAGTGTTGGCCAATGATAAAGATAAAGCTACAACGGAAGAAAATGCGGCGTTAGTGCGGGGGAATAACTCCCATTTTGGCACCTATACTATTGACGCCAACAAACAAATCATTGTATTCAATATCCAACATGCGTTTTATCCAAATTGGGAAGGAATAGCGCAGGTGCGCACTTATTCATTGAAAAATAATCTGCTGACGTATACTGTCACTACACCTACTAGCGGGGGAGCTGCGGTGGCGAAAGTTGTATGGAGGAAAGATTAGTTGGGCGATAAAAGCACAAAAAACTCCGCCAGTTAAATACCGGCGGAGTGGACTATCGCTTTACGATAATATCTTAGAGATAATTATTGATAATATTCTCAATGTACTCCTGTCTGCCACTTTTTACTGCGGGCTCTCCATTAGCCACCGCATATGCGCGCAAGCTTTCCAGTGTAGCCTGTCCTGCTTCAAAAGTTTTTGCCGCATCCGTGTCGAAAGAAGCGTAGCGTTCCTGGCGGATCTGCTTATAGGCGCTTTTCTCCAGGATGGCGTCGGCGGTGATGAGGGCGCGGGCGAAACTATCTACTCCACCGATATGGGCGTAGAAGAGATCGGCCGGATCGGTGGAATTCCTCCTGATCTTTGCATCGAAGTTGATGCCACCTCCCTTGAAGCCACCGCCCTCCAGGATAATCAGCATAGCCTCGGTGAGTTCATTGAGGTTGGTAGGGAACTGGTCTGTATCCCAGCCATTCTGGTAGTCTCCCCTATTGGCATCAATGCTTCCCAGCAAACCAGCATCAATAGCTACCTGCAGTTCATGCTGGAAAGTATGTCCGGCTAACGTAGCGTGGTTCACTTCGAGGTTGAGTTTGAAATCATTCAGCAGATCGTATTGACGGAGGAAGCCGATCACTGTTTCCGCATCATAATCGTACTGATGCTTGGTGGGCTCACAGGGTTTAGGTTCGATAAAGAAAGTACCGGTGAATCCGTTCTTCCGGGCATAATCTCTTGATGCCTGCAGGAACCTGGCCAGGTGTTCCTTCTCCCGCTTCATGTTAGTATTCAAAAGACTCATATATCCTTCCCGGCCGCCCCAGAACACATAATTTTCTCCTCCAAGCGCTATGGTGGCATCAAGGGCAGCTTTCACCTGGGCGGCTGCATGGGTAAGTACATGAAAATCCGGGTTGGTGGCCGCTCCGTTCATGTAACGACGATGGCTGAACAGGTTAGCAGTACCCCATAGTAATTTAACACCGCTTTCCTCCTGCTTTTGCTTCAGGTATTGCGTGAGCGTTTGGAGGCGCTTTTCGTTGTCTTCAATGTTATTGGTATAGTCTACCACATCCACGTCGTGGAAGCAATAGTAAGGCAGACCAAGTTTAGTAATCATTTCAAAAGCAGCATCCGCTTTGTCTTTTGCCCGCTCAATCGGGTCGGCATTTTTATCCCACTCAAACAGGTGTGTAGCTTCACCAAAGGGGTCGGCGCCAGTACCATTAAAAGAATGCCAGTAAGCAACGGCAAAGCGCAGCCACTCTTTCATGGACTTGCCGGCTACCACTTTGTTTTCATCATACCAGCGGTAAGCCAAAGGATTATCTGTACGTGGACCTTCATACTGAATAGCGGGAATACCGCTAAAAAATTCTTTCTTTCCTGTTACTATTTTCATAACCGTGATTTATTTTTAGGCAAATATTGTCTGAATTTAAAAAGTTGGCAACCGCTATTTTTGAAATAAAATATGCTATCTTATCAACAATGAGTAATTTTTAGCATTTTGTATGATAAAATGGGCTATCTACCGGGAAAATGAAAACGATTCTTCAAAAAATCACCAACGATGCCAGCCAGAGCTTTGCCTGCCGGGTTTATCAAACACCCCAGTTTGAAACCAACTGGCATAAGCATGTTGAGTATGAGCTGATCCTTATCCTGAAAGGACATGGTACCGCCATGATAGGAGATTGTGTATGCGACTATTCCGTTAACGACCTGTTTTTTATAGCCGGCAACCTGCCACATTGGTTCAGGAAAAATCATCCTAAAATGATAGGCGCCGCGCTGGTTATACATTTCACCAATGATTGCTGGGGCGGAGGACTACTGCAAATGGCCGAAATGAAGGCCATACAGTCCTTGCTGCAAAAGAACAATGGGATACAACTGGAAAAAAACCTAAAAAAAGAGGTAACAGAGAGCATGCAACTGATGCATCGCAAAAAGGGCTTTGAAAAACTTATGCTATTATTGGAGTGCCTTCACAAAATAGGGCTTTCCAAACAATATAAAATACTCACGGAAGATTTTACCGACACCAGCAACGTGGTAAATCCCGTCATCGAAAAAGTCATTGATTTCTCTTTTAAACACTACCAGGAAAAAGTTACCCTTAAGCAGGCAGCAGCCATCGCTAACATGAGCATACCCAACTTCTGCCGTTTTTTTAAGAAGAATATCAAAAAAACCTATTTTGATTTCCTGAGAGATCTGCGGATCAGTCACGCCTGCAAATTGCTTACTTCCAGTAACCAGCCAATATTGGATATCTGCTATGAAAGCGGTTATAAAAGCTGGGCGCATTTTAGTAAACAATTCACGGAAGTAAAACAACAAACACCCAGTCAATACCGTAAAACATATTTACCTTAAAAATAACCGGTAAAAACAAGCCCCTCCCCCCATTACCCCCCACTTACGGGTTCCCGTAAAATAGCTCCAAACAGCAGCATTACTTTTGAACTGCAATATCATCGTAGCCATTTACAGGCAATACGATAAATAGCCACTAACATAAAACCCGATAATTACTATGGCGATCAACTTACAAAAAATCACCCTGGAAAAAGCAGGCGACTCTCACGTCATCGATCTTTCCAAAAAAATCGACAGCATTACGCAAGAAATCAACATCAACCTGAACTGGTCTAAAGTAAGCCCCAAAGGGCTGTTTGGCAGGATATTCAGCGAAAGTGCTGATATTGACCTGGACCTGGGCTGCTTCTATGAACTGAACAATGGAGAAAAAAATGTAATAGATGGCCTGCAATTCTCCAAAGGCCGGGGTGGCGCCAAAGACAGGCATACCAGGCAGGGAAGATACACCGCCGCTCCGTGGATATGGCATACCGGCGATGACAGAGGTGCAGCAGCCGGATCAGGAGAAAACATTATTGTGAACCCCAAAGGTATGCAGGACCTGAAACGCATCGTCATCTACTGCTTTATCTATGAAGGCGTAGCCAAATGGCAGGAAACCAATGCGGTCGTAACAGTTAGCGTACCCGGCAGTGCCGACATCGAAGTACAAATGGGCAAACAGAGCAGCCCCTATAATTTCTGTGCCATCGCTGAAATACTGTTTTCGGGCAACGCTATCAGTGTAAAAAAGCTGGTCACCTTCCACCTCCAGCATGGCGAATGCGACAAAGCATATAAATGGGGACTAACATGGGGAGCTGGCTCCAAGTAACCTGCCGTCATAAACATCGTCAACAAAAAATTTCAAAACTAAAACCAGGAAAATCATGTCAATTAACCTGATCAAAGGCCAAAGAGAAAACCTCCAGGCGCCAAATTTTACCATAGGACTTGGCTGGGAGGCAAACAGCTCTTCAACAGGCAGTGCATTTGACCTCGATGCATCTGCCTTTATTTTAGGAGAGAACAGGAAATTACTGTCTGACCAACATTTTGTTTTCTACAACAACCTGCAATCCCCTAATGCGTCGGTGGTGCATACCGGCGATAACCTGACTGGCGATGCAGAAGGCGATGACGAACAAATCATTGTGGATCTCTCCAAAATTGATCCGAATGCCAGCGAAATATGTATCGTGATAACTATTCACGATGCTCTAGCGCGTAACCAGAACTTCGGACAAGTGCGCAATTCATTCATCCGCATCTTCAACTCCCACACCAGTGAAGAGCTGCTCAAATATGAACTGGAGGAAGACTTCTCTATCGAAACTTCAGTGGAATTCGGCCGGATCTACAAAAAGAACGGTGAGTGGAAATTTGAAGCAGTAGGCGCTGGCATGAAAGGCGGCCTGCAGGATTACCTGAACAAATTCAACTGATATAACAAAAATTTCTGTAAAATGAGAAGACTACCGGTATATCTGCTATTAGACACCTCCGGCTCCATGAGCGGTGAACCGATCGAAGCGGTAAAAAACGGCGTACAGATGATGATCCACTCCCTCCGCCAGAATCCACAGGCCATCGAAACAGCCTTTGTAAGTATTATTACATTTGACACTACCGCCATACAGGTAATTCCGCTGACAGACCTGGCCTCCTTCCAGATGGTGGACCTTAAAGCCAGAGGCGTAACCGCCATGGGCGCGGCACTACATCTACTGGCAGATAAACTCCAAAATGAAGTAGCCAGCACAACACCGGAACAAAAAGGCGACTGGAAACCGCTGGTATTTATTATGACGGACGGTGGACCCACCGACGACTGGCAGCGGGGCCACAATAAACTCAAAGCCGTGAATAAGGGACTAATCGTAGGTTGCGCTGCCGGTCATGGTGCCGACGATACAGTATTGAAGCAAATAACCAATTCCGTAGTGCGACTGGATAACGCAGACTCAGAAAGCATCTCCAAGTTTTTCCAATGGGTGACTGCCTCCATATCCACTACCTCCACCAAAGTCGAGGAATCCGGAAAAGAAGTAACAGGCCTGGAACAATTGCCGCCCCCACCATCGAAATTAGTAATAATTGCCTAGCCATGACCAGAAGATTACTCGCCTATTTCCTGCTCGATACCTCCGGCTCTATGCACGGAGAGCCTATACAGGCGCTGAATAATGGATTTAATGGCCTGATCAGTATGCTTAGATCCGATCCACAGGCAATGGACTCCTTGTATGTCAGCGTCATCACTTTTGATAACGATGTTAAAAACATTATTCCCCTTACAGATCTGGCCAGCTTCCAACCAGTGGAAATTAAATGTCCTGACAGCGGGCCTACTCATACAGGACGAGCACTGGAAATGCTTTGTAATCTTGTAAGAACTGACCTGGTAAAAGGATCAGCGGAGGTCAAAGGCGATTGGAAACCAATCTTGTTTGTATTCACAGATGGCAAGCCTTCAGACCTGCAGTTATACCGCGAGTCCACCACCAAAGTAAAGGCGCTGGACTTCGGAATGATCGTTGGTTGCGCAGCCGGCCCTAAATCTGAAATCAGCTTTCTGAAAGAACTCACCAACGAAGTTGTCAGGCTGGACACTACCGACGTCAATACACTGTCCACCTTCTTCAGATGGGTCAGTTCCTCTATTCAAGCAGGAAGTAAATCGCAGGGAACCGGCGAAAACATGGTACTGCCTCCCCCACCCGGTGAATTAATTATCGTCGTATAAGCAGGTATTTATGCCACGATTACGCTCCATACCATTTTACATCAACCGCACATCAGAATAATGGTAGAACTATTCTTAAAACAACTGTTGACAGAGTTCAACATCGCACCAGGTAAAGCTTCGGACAATACGGTTGCGCGCCTGTTACACAATGCGAAAATTAACGAATTGACAAAATCCATCATTGCCGCCAAAAAACAGGCGATAAATATTTTTTATATGTATAATGAAACGGAAGCATTTAAAGACACCAAGATTTTACTACCCAATGCCGTTTCCAGGAAGCCATATGAATACCAGTTCGATCTGTCCTGTTTCCCGCATATTTATATTAAAGAGATCCGGAATCTCGATAAAGTTGGACTATCCTTTGACCCCGCTTCTGCAAAAATATCTGGTATACCAACGTCTGCGCTCTCGCTGGATCTACAGTTATTCTTTACCTGCGGCCAGGAAGAGGAGCAGCTGGAAGAGATTAAAATCATCCCTTTTATCGTAAATGCTGATCCTAAGGACCTCTGGTTAAATAAGCCCAGTAACAAAAATGATCTCTTTGCGAAGGCAGACAGTGACAAGTATGCCGGAACATTTCTTGACAAACACATTGTGGTGGCATCACAACGTGGCAGGTCGCATGCACATGAAGGCCTGTTCCGGGATGATCATTTCTGTACCCGCAAACTACCACTGGACTGGGAGATCATTGCCCTGGCAGATGGCGCCGGATCCGCCAAGTTCTCCCGTCAGGGTTCGATGATGGCCACAACGCTTATTGCAGAAAGCTTTCATGATGAGGTATTGCTGACCGAACTGTCTGATCGTTGCATTGATTATCTTACTACTGCCGGCACCACCACCGGCCAGGAAACATCTTCGGCAGAGGAAGGACAGGTGTTGAAGCATAAATCTTCCATCATCAATATCCTATACAAGTCAGTACGGAGCCTGCATACAACACTGGGCGATTTTGCCCGCCAGGAGGGAATACAACTGAAAGATCTCAATACCACATTGATTTTCGCACTGGTCCGGAAATTTGATAACGGCTATCTAATGCTGACATTCGGTGTTGGCGACTGTCCGGTAAGCGTTATCACCAGCGATCCCGATGAAGTGAAACTCCTCAACCAGCTGGACATTGGCGAATTTGGCGGCGGCACCAGGTTTGTGACTATGCCCGAAATCTTCACCAATGATATGGCCAGCCGTTTTGCCATTAATAGATTTGATAATTTCTCCAGGCTCGTATTGATGACTGACGGTATCTATGATCCAAAATTTGTTACGGAAAACAAACTGGAGAATAAAGCAGCATGGGATACCTTTTTCGCAGATCTTGACGGCCAAAATGAAGACAATGCAAGAGTCGACTTTCTCAGGGATGAGCGTATTGAAGACCAGCTGTTGTCGTGGCTCAACTTCTGGAGCAAAGGCAATCATGATGATAGAACACTCGCTATAATTTATTGACGTTATGCAAATAGTAAAGGTTAACTCCATTATTGACGCCTCCAGATACTATGAATACGTGGACAACGGCAGCCCTAAACAAGGAGGTGTGAAAGATGTCTATTTTTCGCCAGATAGAAAGTATGTTGTCGCATTTTTCAGAACGCCGCTGGACTATAATCAGAAAGACCGGATCAAGCGAATCGTCACATTGTATCTGGAGAATATCAAAAAAGGGAATGCCCCGGATTATTTCCTGCAGGATATTTATCGCTGGCCATATGATGCCGTAGAACGTGACGGAAAAACAGGTGTAATAGTCCCCATCTATGACTCCAGGTTTTTCTTCAGCAAAGGCTACGGTGTCAATGATAATATCAAGGGAGGCGAAAAAGTAGGAAAATGGTTTACAGCTCCGTCTTTTAGAAACAAGCAATACCCGCTGTCTCTCGACAGTAGTGAGTTAGGAGACTGGATCAGCTATTTCCAGATTGCGATTAGCATCTCCAGAGGTGTTAAAAAAATGCACCAGATGGGGCTCGCGCATTCCGATCTTTCCTACAATAATGTGCTGGTGGACCCGGTTACCAAATCAGCCAATATCATAGACCTGGATGGCCTGGTAGTGCCTGGCCTGTTCCCTCCGGAAGTAATTGGTACTGCCGATTTCATTGCACCGGAAGTGCTTCGAACCAAACACCTGAAGCTTTCAGATGTGGGTCGTATCCTGCCTAATCAACGCACAGACCTGCATGCACTGGCAGTACTTATTTACATGTACCTGCTAAGACGGCATCCGCTACGCGGCGGGAAAATATGGGACCTTGACACAGAAAAAGATGAGCTGATGGCAATGGGAGAAAAAGCACTCTTTGTAGAGCATCCCAACGATAAAACAAACCAGGTAAAAACCGACCAACTGCGCAAATGGGAGTCCTTCTGGGGCAACCCTGAAAAAATTCCTTATACCGCTACCGGCCCGTATTTATCAGAGCTGTTCAGGCGCGCTTTTATTGATGGCCTTCACAACCCAATGATGCGCCCAATTGCCAACGAATGGGAAACCGCCCTGCTTAAGACGGTAGACTTAATTCAGCCCTGCAGCAATACTTCCTGTGAAGAAAAGTGGTACGTATTCGATAATACGGATAAACCTGCCTGTCCGTTTTGTGGCACACCACACAAAGGCACACTACCTGTTGCAGACCTGTATTACAAATTCAAAAATGACATCTGGAAACCCGAAGGGCACCGCCTGATGATTTACCACAATCAATATCTCTTCAAATGGCATGCTTCCAGAAAGGTTATCAGGAACGAAAACCTGGGTCCGGAAGATAAAAAGCCAGTAGGATACTTTGTCTTCCATCAGCACAAATGGGTATTGGTAAACCTGGCATTAGACGGGATGAAAGACCTGGTAACCCAGCAAGAAATCCCACGCAATGCCATGGTTGAGCTAACCAGCGGAGGTAAAATCCTTTTATCAAATGAAGAAGGAGGCAGACTGTTGTATATCACTATTACCAATCTGTAATTATTAAGGAGGATCGCTTTTACCTTCCCACAATCTTCTTCGTCACAAATTCATTGAAAAAGAAATCCCTGTAAATACTTCCAATAGGGATTTCATTTGTACCTATATACACCGTGTTATTATCCATGGAATCGATATGCTTAACGTTGATGACATAGGATTTACTTACTCTCACAAACTTATCTTTTGGCAACTGATCGTAAATCGTTTTGATATTCATAGCCGTCATTACCTTCTGGTTTTCGCTATGCATCACGACATAATCTTTTAGACCCTGAATAAAAAGTATGTTATCGAAATAGACTTTAAAAATTCTACGGTCTGCCTTCACAAAGAAAAAGTCGTCTGCTACCTGTTCAATTTTGTTATTGGCGTAATCCGCCTTGAATAATTTAGAGTAGGTATGGGCTTTTTCAACAGCCTTTTGAAAACGCCCTGATTTTACGGGTTTTATCAGGTAGTCAATCGCATCCACCTCATAGCTGTCGCTGGCAAATTCAGCATAGGCGGTGGTAAAAATCACAAATGTTTCTTTGGGAATGGTTCGGGCAAATTCAATTCCATTAATTCCCGGCATTTGTATGTCGAGAAAGATTAATTCGACTGTATTGCTTGCCATAAAATTTCCGGCAGCTTCAGCGCTGTTGAACGAACCTATTAAATCTAAATCACCGGCTTGGTTAATCAGCATCTCTATAGCCTCTCTTGCCAATGGTTCATCATCTATGATAATACAGTTCATAATTCTATATGCTTATAGCTACGCCCATCATAGCTTTATGGTTAAAGTTACACAATACCTCTCGGAGTCATCTTCGATATTCAAACGATGCGTTGCCGGGTACAAAAGCTCCAGCCTTCGTTTGACATTTGTTAGCCCCAATCCGCCTGTATTACTAACGGATTTAAACAGGGGCTTGGAATTGATGCATTTAAAGAAAAGTTCATCGTTGCTAACATCGAAATACAAATTAACGTAAGACGATCTCGCTGCATCGTTGTTGTGTTTCACAGCATTTTCCACAAACGGGATGAACAACAAGGGAGGAATTTGCACGCCGCTCAAATCTCCCTCTTTTGAAATCAGGATATCAAAGCTATCCCGCCTTATCTTTTCCAAATTTAAAAAATCTTCCAGGAAATGAATATCTGAAGTCAGCAGTACACGATCTCTTGCACTGTCGTAAAGTTGATAGCGAAGTAAATCGCTCAACTTCATTAAGACCTGTGAAGCTTTCTCCGGATCTTTCTTTGTCAGCACATTGGCATTGTTCAGCATATTAAACAAAAAATGCGGGTTGATCTGGTTTTTCAATTGCTCCAGTTCTGCATAAGCTTTCGATTGTTCCAGTTCGTAGATCAATTGCTTGTCCATCATTCCCTTCTGAAACAGTTTAATCGAAGCGGAAGCCGCCAGTAGCAGCACGGTCAGGAAGGAAAAAAGTGGGATATTCAGCCCATTTTCTTTGTTAAAAGGATTGAAAAAATAACCACAAAAAGCCACCACAAGCAGGATGCCTAGCACAGATAAGCAATAGGCGATATTTCTATTCCTGAACAAAAGCTTTGGCACCAGCACATACATATTTACATAGAACAATATAATAAAATATAAAAATACTGCGATCGGGCTATCAATTACGGGTGTGCTATTGTACAGTACTATACCTATAAAAACAATGAGCAGCAGATGCCTGAATATCCTGAGGTTAGGTGAAACCAGGAAACGGAAAAGGACATTTTCACTAATAAGTTGCTGACGGGTAAAATCATTCATTTATCAAATTGTATAGCACAAATTTAACAATAAATGCTGTGGGCTGGCCTGCTTTTATACGAAAGCGTGTGTTTTTTATACGAAAACAGGTGCATCACAAAAATGAATAAAATAAGCAATATATTTTGTAGTACCCTGGTATACTTTGCTATAAAAGATGCCGCGTTTGGTATAATTACAAAAAGGCGGTTATCCAAAGGAATAGTTTTGTGTCGAATTTGTAATTGTTAAATCGATTTCTAAAGGATGAGACACAAGATCATTTATACATTGCTGCTTATAACCATTTCATTGGGGGCTTATTCACAGGAGAAAGTCACATTGAGTGGAATAATCAACATGAAAACAAGTACCGAAACAATTATCGGCGCAAGCATTTTCATTCCAGGTGCAAAAATTTCCACCATCACTAATGCATACGGTTTTTATTCCGTCACCTTACCCAAAGGCGAATATACCATCGTTATCAGCTGCGTGGGATTTGAGACTATTGAGGAACATATCGTTCTGGCAGCAAACACCAGAAAGAATTTCTCAATGCTTGAAAAAAGCAAAAACCTAAATGAAGTCGTGATAAAATACAACGGATCAGCAAACAACATCCGAAAACCTGAAATGAGTGTAAATAAACTCTCTATCTCCACCATCAAAAAGATGCCGGCAGTGATGGGCGAGGTGGATGTTTTGAGAGCTATTCTGCAGCTTCCGGGAGTATCCACTGCACAGGAAGGGGCAACAGGCTTTAACGTCAGGGGCGGTTCGGTGGACGGTAATCTGATATTATTAGATGAGGCGGTTGTTTACAACACCTCACACTTGTTCGGCTTTCTATCCGTTTTCAATGCAGATGTGATCAAAGATCTGAAATTGTATAAAGGTGGTATACCCGCTAATTTCGGTGGGCGCACGTCATCTGTTTTGGATATTTACCAAAAAGAAGGGAACAACGAAACATATCACATAACAGGTGGCATCGGGGCGATTTCGAGCCGGTTGTTGGCGGAAGGCCCTATTGTAAAAGATAAAAGTTCATTCGTGGTAGCAGGCCGCACTTCTTATGCTCATTTGTTCATGAAACTGGCAGACAACCCTAATTCCATTTCTTTCTACGATTTGAACGCTAAACTGAATTTCAAGCTCAATGACAACAACAGGATTTTTCTTTCAGGATACTTCGGCAAGGATAAAATGGATTTTAACAATTTCTTCAGCAACAATTATGGTAACTCCTTCTTTAATCTTCGTTGGAATCATATTTTTTCTGATAAATTTTTCTCCAATGCATCGTTCATTTACAGTAAATATGATTATGGCCTGAAGATAAAATATGTCGGCATTGACTGGGTGTCGGACATCCGCAATTTTAATTTTAAGTATGATTTTAACCATCACCTGTCGGATAAGCTGGTTTTGAATTACGGCGTCAATTCCATCTATTATAAATTCAATCCCGGCACCATAAAACCCATAGACTCCACATCAGCTATCAATCCCGACCAGATTGAGAAAAAGTATGCCTGGGAAAATGCATTATATATCAGCGCCGAGCAAACACTCACAGATAAAATATCATTGACTTATGGACTGCGATATAGTTATTTCCTGCGTTTAGGAGAACAGCATGTAAATAATTATGCCAATAACCAGGCAGTGTTATTCAATCCCGAACTACAAATTTACGAAGAAGGGAAACCAACGAGTATAACCTATTACAATAAAAACAAAAAAATCATTGACTTTGGAAACTTAGAACCTCGTTTGGCAGTTTCTTATGCTTTAAATAACGATCAATCCATTAAGGCGAGCTATAACCGGATGAGCCAGTACATCCATTTAATTTCCAACACTGCTTCCGTATCTCCACTCGATATCTGGGCGCCGAGCGATCAATACCTGAAGCCCGAAATTCTTGACCAGGTTGCATTGGGTTATTTCAGAAATTTTCGCAATGGAAAATATGCTCTGGAAACAGAAGCCTTTTACAAGAAAATTCAAAACAAAGCAGATTATATTGACGGCGCCGAACTGATTGCTCAAAAAGCTATAGAACAGGTATTGCTGAATGGGGAGGCAAGAGCCTACGGACTTGAGGTAATGCTAAAGAAAAATACCGAAAGGCTGACAGGCTGGCTTTCCTACACACTTTCTAAAGCTGAGCAGCGCACACCGGGAAGAAATGCAACGGAACCTGGCATTAACAACGGCCAATGGTATCGTGCCAACTACGATAAAACGCATAACCTTTCACTTACCGCCGCTTATCAACTAACGAAAAAATGGAGCTTCGGCGGCATTTTCACCTACCAGACAGGGAAAGCCGCCACCTATCCCATCGGCAAATACCAGTACCAGGGAATTACGATTGCAAATTACGGCCAGCGAAATGCCAATTCACTTCCGGCTTATCATCACCTGGATCTATCGGCTACCTACACTCCCAAACCTGACAGTAAGAAAAGATGGAAAGGTGAATGGGTGTTCAGTATATATAATATTTACGGCAGAAACAACGCCGCATCTCTCATGTTTGAGCAAAACAGGGAAACAGGATTGAGTGAAGCAAAGCAGATATCCATTTTTGGTATCGTACCCGGTGTGACCTACAATTTCAAATTCTAATGCTAATAATATAATAATGAAGAACATACTTAAATACCTGGTTATTCCATGCTGCTTTTTCCTGCTGTCCTGCACCAAAGTAGTGGAAGTGGATCTAGAAACAGCCCCGCCAAAATTGGTCATTGACGCATCGATTGACTGGATAAAAGGCACAACAGGCAATGAGCAGAAAATCAAACTCTCCACCACCACCGGATATTACAATTCCACATTTCCAACGGTTTCAGGAGCAGACATCGTTATAACCAATTCAGCAAATATCGCCTTTAACTTTATAGAAAAGCACGGTACGGGAGAATATATCTGCTCCAACTTCCATCCGGTTATCGGAGAAAGCTATACATTAAAAGTAGTTTTAAATGAAGAGATCTATACCGCCACCGAAACCTGTATGGGCGCACCGCATATTGAAAATAATATAGAACAGAATGATAAAGGCGGATTTGGTGGTGATGAAGTGGAAATCAAATACGCCTATCAGGATAATGGTAATGAGGAAAACTACTACTTACACCGTATTGTATCGCCAGTATCAGCGTATCCGGATTATAAAGCAAACGATGACCAGAACAGTCAAGGCAACCTAATGCAGGAATATTTTTCTGACAAAGACCTGAAGGCCGGAGACACGATACACATCAATCTGTATGGAATTTCCAGGAGGTATTATGATTACTTCAGAAAACTGTTAGCGGCATCCGGGGCCGGAAATGGCCCATTTCAGGCAACACCAGGTTCGGTGAGGGGAAATATCATCAATCAAACCCATTTCGAAAACTTTGCTTATGGATATTTCAGGTTATCGGAAGTGGATGTGAAGGATTATACGATACGGTAATAATGGGATTCCAAATATTGCATATCTGTCAGAGAGCAGTAATCTATACAAAAAAATGGGACAAGTCAAAAAAAACAGACCTATCCCAAGATATATTCATAGCTGGCAACAATGCACCACTTATAAGTAATCTATTAACTGGATTCCCGTCAAAAAAGCATCACAAAAAGTCATATTAACGTTAATTTAAGACGACACTTGTGCTTACTTTTATCTCAGAAGCTTCAGCAGATAGCCGTTATCCCAGTTGTTGATGATGCAGCATATAGCCTTAGCTCTATTATAAATGTAAGTGTTTGTTTCCTGTTATTCTTTGTTAATCGGCATCAGTAACGATGTGCCATAGATCTTTAAATCCGTTTGCAGAAAGAACAACTTCTAACAGAGATTTTTCAATTATTGACCCATAGGAAGTCTTCACCGACGGACAATTTTTGATAAGGCCATGTCTATCAATTGAAATTTTAGAACCCTTATTAGTCACTTTAATTTTTTAAAATATGAAACCCTTACAGATTTTTTCAATATGCTTTTTTCTTATCCCAATAACAACTATAGCGCAATCAAAGGATTCGCTTCCTATTGTTGATTTAATTGATACTGGTGGACGAGTCCTGAAGACTGTTAATTTTAATGATAGGAGTTTTATTCGTCTGGTGGATGGGCTCGTAGATTCATCTCAATTTGCAGGAAAGGTGAATGACTGGCAAAAGATTCGTAATGAAGATTTTAATAAAGAACTGAATTTAGAACCGGCTACCAAACCAGTATTGATTATTAATACACCTAACACGCCTTTTGAAGATTATATCTATGATACATTTAGTTACAATTTTTTATATAATAAGGTAAATGGAAAATCATATTATACCAAAAAGCCTATAATGATAAATGGAATTTTAATATCAGGAGACAGGATAAAGAGTATCGTAATGAATAGTCAAACCAAATCCAATATTCAAGATATATCCTATATTCAACCATCTAAGCTCGACTTGAAGATTAGATCCATAGCCCCCTTTGGTGTAATAAGTATAAAATCTAAAGATCTATAAAACGAATTTGCTGTTGCTTCTTGATGCAAGCTATCGAAACCGACATAAAGTCAGCACAGCTGGGTGTACGCCTGATAGCATGGATAAAACAGAGGCAAAATAGAATAAATTTTAGAGTAAAAACAACAAAGCCCGCCGTAGCGGGCTTTGTTGTTTTTTAAAGACTATAACCGATCATTATCAGTTCTTAATAACTTCAAAGTTTTGTATTTGACCATCTGTTCCCGTGATTTTTACCACGTATGCACCATTTGTCCAGTTGTCTGTACTAATGGTCTTCGTTGTTTCGGTAATTGTTGCCGAATAAATGCACACGCCAGCAGTATTATAAACAGCAATTATTTTTTTGCCGGTCATTCCTGTAATGGTGAGCACATTATGTGTAGGGTTAGGATACAAGGAGATTTTTTCCTTTGTATTGAGCGTGGAGGCTTGCGTATTTGCTATCCTTGCTGTTGATCCAACCGTTAAAACTACGATGTTGGAAACAACCTTGCAGGCACCATTGGTGACCTTGAGACGCCACTGCCGGCCACTTTGCGTGGAGGCATTCACTGCTTTCGTGAGCGTTTGTGTGGTAGACCCTGAAACAGCACCATCAGACCAGGAGCCATCGGCTTCGTTGTACCAACTGTATCCCTGATTGGTTTCCCATTGATAGGTATTGCCAGTACCGGCAGCTATTGCACTGAAAGTGGCAGTACTGCCAATGGATGCTGTTGCTGAAACAGGTTGTGTAGTGATGGCAGTACCTGCAACGGTAAGCGTTACGGTATTAGAAGTAAGCGCACTACAAGTTCCATTGTTAACCAGGAGCCGCCACTGCCGGCCATTTTGCGTAGAAGTATTCACTACTTTCGTCAGGGTTGGTGTAGTTGAACCTGTGACGTCCCCATCAGACTTGGGACCATCGGTTTCATTAATCCAGCTGCCACCCTGGTAGGTTTGCCATTGGTAAGTATTACCAGCCCCAGATGTAGCAGCACTAAAGACAGCATTGTTGCCCATGCAAACTGTTGCAGACACCGGCTGTGATGTGATAGCAGCCCCTGTTACGGTGAGTGTTGCCGGATTGGAAAGGATGGTGCCGCAGGCAGGATTGGTCACTTTCAACTGCCATTGCTGACCGTTATTAGTAGCACCATTCACTGTTTTCACCAGTGTTGTGGTAGCAGAACCTGTAACAGCACCATTGGGCCAGTTGCCATCACCTTCATTATACCAGCCACCACCGCTATTTGTCAGCCACTGATAGGTATTACCTGTTCCTGACACGGTGGTACTAAAGGTAGCATTGTTACCAAGACAGGTGGTTGTTGAAAGTGGTTGTTTCGTGATCGTTATACAGGAAGACGAGACACTCACATTGTCGACAACAGCAGTTGCGAGTTGGGTATTATCATGATTGGTAATAGCAACACCGATTCTTACGGCAGCATTCATTGCTATGTTAATAGTGCTAACTGAGTCCCAGTTGATTCCATTGGGCGAGCTGTAACCAGTGAACTGGCTACCTGACCGTACAAGTTTAATCCAATATGGTGTAGGGGCAGTTGTAGCCCCACTTGTGTATGAAGAATAGCTACCGGTAGGCGTTCTGTACTGAAAAGTAACGCCATTACCTGGCGTTATTGCAATGAATACATTTTGACTGTTAGCATTGTTGGTTTCCCGGATCATCACACCAGCTTTTGCCCAGACATTGGTACCATTAAAGCTTGCAACTCTTGCGATAATTTGTCCGTTACCGTTCAGCGCAGTGTCATTGAACCGGAACTGATCTGAAGTATTCCATATATCGGTACCAGATGCCTTCACCGTGAAACGGTTTAAGCTGGAATTATAACAGGTCGATCCAGCTATTGCCGGGCCTCCAATGTCTTCCGATGTCCAGCCTGGAGCAGTGCTTTGACAGCAAATGGCAGGATCATAAGTGATAAAATTGGTAAGTTTGTGCGTACTGGTCCCATATTGGTCTGTAACGGTTAATTCAACGTCATAACTACCTGCCGAAGCACCAGCATAGTTGACCAACGGTGTTTCTGAGGTAGAAGTAGATGGCGTACCTCCGGGGAATTTCCAGGAATAGGTGGCGCCAGTGCCTCCATTGCTCACTACACTGTAATCCCGGAATTGTACCGTTGGAGACTGGCAACTGGGATTTTTTGTACTGGCAGATATTTGTGCTTTCGTGGAGGAATGTTCGTAGAGATCATGATCCCAGGCCCCCCTGGTGGTACCGATCAATAATTTTCCTTTATAATAATTGATAAACAGGTTATGTACCTCCAGCATCGGTAGTCCTGTACCTAGTTTCTGCCAGTCGGCCATGCTATTATTCCGATAGAAAACACCTGATTTATTTCCTACATAAACACCACCGTTGGTACCCCGCTGAAAAATTATTTTAAAAATAGGATATGAGCCAAGCGTAGCTGTAGTGAGGTTAGTATAACTCGCACCACCATCTGTTGAATGTAGCACTTTGCAGGTGCCCTGCACGCCCGAATAAGTTACCCATATCTCATCAGGATTCGTATCGCTCACTGCCACATCACTGATGTTTGTTACACCCGATCCGGTTACTGATGTACTGGGCGTGATTTCTGTCCAGTTTACGCCACCGTTGGAAGTTTTCCATAAATGGTTATTGGAAGGGGAAACGATACAATAAATGCGATTGGTATCTTTCATACAGATTTTTTCGCTCATTAACCTGTCGTTGAAAGTATACACCACCTTGAGCGTAAGGCCATTGTCGTCGCTTCTGATCAGGGATTTCCGCCAGATTTGCCTTGTGGCAACAGGAGTATCTTCCGGGAAGTCGCCTGCAGTGTGGCTTTCGATCGTATTAAACAAATGTGGATGATAGGTCAGGTTATTGATCCAGTCTTCTCTGCCAGGATCCACCTGGGTAGGAGTAGATGTAAATGTGCCCATCCCTGTTCTTGATACTAAAGAGGTCCCATATCCCCTGGTGATTACATGAATACTGTCGAGCGGGTTCACATCCGTGTTTTGCTGATCAGCTCCGAATACAGTGTACCAGCCTCCATTCCCGACATAGTCGCGAATAGTAAGAGGACCGTGGTTACAGCCGGCAGCCAGAATATCAGACTTAAAGGAAGCACCAAAACCCCAGAGTTCAATATTTGAAATGCCTCCGGAAACATTATAAAAAGTGGCGCCTTTGTCGTTCGACACTACGGTTTCCCCATCATTTCCCACCATGACTTTGCCATTAACAATATGTATCGACCTGATATCGAAGTGCATCGGGTTGGATGTAGCAAAAGTTTGCCCGTTATCTGTTGAGTAATGGACATTTGTTTCGCCATAGGTACCATAAATAATGTTATTGGAATTATTGATATCCATTGCTATGGCGTCAGCTCCTGAATTATTGACCATATTTTTCCGCAGGAGCGTTGTAGCTCCATTGCTCACATCCGTTTGATATAACTGCATATAGTTATAACCACAGTTTAAAAAAGCAAAAACAGCAGATGTGTTATCTGTTGCCGTCGCAATTTTTATGAACTTTAAGTTTTGGTATTGGCTCGGAATGTCTGTAGGAATATTAATTGTTGTCAATTTTGTAAAGGAGGCTCCTTTATTAGTGGAGGCATAAATGGCAGCCGTGGTGCCGTCCCATGCTGCATCTATAAAGAAAACACGGTTTTGGTCATTATTACTCCATTCCAGGATCCCACCGGTATTATTGACATAGCCATCTGCATTAATGGTATTCAGGGAAGATAAAATGGAAGTCCATGTGGTACCACCATCCGTTGACCGGTATAATGAATTACCCCAGCGAGCCACAACAATATTGGGATCGGAAGGAGACACTGCCACATCGACTCCCTGCCCTGAAGAATAAGTGGTACTATTAAGTCCGGTTACCGCCCAGGTATAACCTCCGTCGGTGGACTTGATGACGGCGGATTTTGAAATGGCATATACGATGTTTGTGTTGACGGGGCAAACAACAATATCAAAATAAGGGTTATCAGGCATATTGCCATCTACGAGATGCCATACAATGCCACCATTAGAGGATACCCAAAGGCCACCGGTCTGAAAACTGATGAACATTTTTTGCAGATTGGTGGGGTCTATCCGCACACAATAGGAGAATCCTCCCTTTACACCGGCCCCCCCACCTGGCAATGTTTGGTTACGCGGGCCGATCATACGCCAGTCTCCCGCCATCGTGTCTGTAACATTTGAAGTAGGGACAATACCTGCACGAAGACCCAGGTAGTTAAAGGCAGGAGGAGCCTGTACCCTCCCCTTACTATCCAGGTAATAAATACTTTTCCGGAACCATTCTTCGCCCGTTTCCCTGGGGCCTTCCCCCTGCGGATGCCGCTCCATATACCTGTCAAATTTCTTCCGGATACTGAAATAGTTGGCATGTGGCTTTTGCATTAATTTATACCATTGGGTATTTTTAAATTCCTGGTCAAGCTGCTCATTTTCTTCGGCTTCATGACTGGTCTGCACCTTTTGTTGGGAATGGGCAAATTGAAATACTCCAACGCATAGCGCTGTAAGGATAGTTTTTTTGATCATAAGGGTACAAATTCTTAGGGTTGTGGAAATAGATTGATTGATAAAATACCAGCCTTAAACCGGCGTAAGCATATGGCTGACAGGGTTTGTTAATACGATGTAATACAATATACTCTCAAGAAGGGTCAATCCTGAGAAAGCTGGCCTACATCGTTCACTGTGAATTCTTTGTGTGCAATCGAGTTTGTCATAGTTTTAATTGTATTTAGATAAATATTCACTGTTTCGTGCTCCCATGCAAAATATTGATACTGATAAACTGAGGTAGAGAATGAACAGACAAGAAGGGGCTTGTCAGTACTTTCTTTTGCAATGATTTATTATCGCGCTCTAGATGTGGAAATCAAAGACTGACAAGCCTTTTTAAGGAATGTCAGTAGATTAAGGAATAACGGGTTTAACTTATCAGATTCCCTACTGGAAAATACTATTTTTTTCCCATTCTTATTCGGTTCCTGCTTATTTTTTTTATAGGCGCCTAACTGCACACGATTTTCGAAACAATGCTCCCTGTATCATAAGCTGATTGGCTTCATTTATTTATGATTGCTCAGTTACTTCAAATTTCAATCCCATGTTGATTTCTTAGCCTCACTTCCTCTTCTGTTCTGGGTAACAATTTGTCCAACATTTCTACTGCTCCTGCCTGCACTTCTTCTATGAATGGTCGAAGGGTTTTGTTGTATGATTCAAAAGCTAATTCAAAATTTCCATTGTGTTGTTCAAAAGCGTCTGCCAATGATTTTGCGCCGATTATCGCTAACGCACCACCCATACCTGCCGCCGGCGAAGCACAATAGCCTGCATCGCCTACCAACGCTACTCGCCCTTTTGTCCACGAAGGCATTTTTATCTGGCAAAATTTGTCGAAGAAGAATGATTTGGCGTTTATAAGTTCTCCCAATAATTCTTTGGTCCGCCAACCAACATTTTCAAATTGCGTTAAAATCATTTGCTTTTGTTGCTGCTGATTGCGAAAATCATAAGGAATCTCTGCTTCGGGACGGAAAGTAAAAATAATGTCGGTTTTATGATTGTAAGCGTACAACGCAACGCCTTTATTGGGTTCTGCAAACATTTGGTAAGTGCCTTCTTCCACCAATAATTTGTTTGAAATGGCAATAGAAAAATACTGACCCAAAAAATGGGCATATTCCGTTTCGTGTCCAAACCAGATTTTTCTCACCACAGAATGTATACCATCACAACCAATCACCAAATCATAGACCTGCAGTGAGCTATCTTTAAACGTAACTTCGATATTATCTTTTGTTTCGTTTAATGCTGTAATGCTGTTATTGAAAACAAATTCAACATCTTTTTTTACGAGGTCAAAAAGCATATTGAGCAACAAATCTCTCTCTATTTCAAATTCATTGTCGGGTAATTTCTCTAACAAAACTGAATATTCGGTAACATTGCCGGCATTTTTGAACTCCCATTTTTCAGGCCCAATTCTATTGGCTTTTATTTGTTCAAAAAGCCCCATCCGTTTAACAATATCAATGGTCTGGCCTTTTATATCAACAGGCGTGCCGCCCATTTTGAGGTGACTGCCAATTTCCACAACAGTTACTTTGCAACCCAATTTACTGAGCCAATAAGCCGTTGTCAGACCTGCAAAGCTTGCACCCGATACAAGTATTTTCTTAGTTTGTTCCATTCTCCGTTCGTTTAAATTTTATGCTGCAAAATTCGTGTGTATGATAAAAACGGAAAAAGACTAATCGGGGTAAGTATTGGATTAATCGTGCCTTTTGTTTCGGAAATTCAGTGCAGACATACCTGTCCTTTTAGAAAAAAGTCTTGAAAAATAAGGATAATCGTCATACCCCAATTCAAAAGCAATTTCTTTCACTGATTTGTCGGTATGGTAAAGCAGACGTTTGGCTTCCAGGATAATCCGTTCCTGAATATGCTGTGAAACAGCTGTTCCTGTTGTGTTCTTTACGCTTTCGTTTAAGTAATGAGTTGAAATATTTAGCTGCTTTGCGTATTCGGTTGGTCGCTTAATTGTGTAATAATTTTTTTCTAATAACTGCCGGAATGATTTTGTGATTAGCTCAGCCCTTGAAAGTTTATTTGAAGGTTTTTCCCGACTTAAAAACGCCGAAATAATCAATGCCACCAACGCATTGCAACTATCATTTAAAAGTAGATGGTGTAACTTGTTATGGGTTTGCTTTGAAAATTTGAAGCAAAGCGAAAAGGTTTCAAAAATTTCGCTATAAGTTTCTTTCGTCAAGGCCAATGGCTTTGCAGGCAAAAGTTCTTCCAAAAATGTAAGGTAGTCCGGGTTTAGGTTTTCATTTTTAATAGCCAGAGAACAAACCGTCATGTTTGTGAAATCCAAAATCCGATGCACCTGATTAGGATGCATATACACAACATATGGAGCACTGATTGTATATTGTTGAAAATCTATTTCAATAATGACAGTTCCTTTTTCAAGGATATGAAATGTGTGTCCTTCGTCCCTATGTGATTGCGTTGCTTCTTTGTATTGTTCTGCCGCCTTAAAGTCAGATTTTTTAATGCTGATTTTATCAATAGCAATACCTCGACTGAGATTGTCGGCCATTGAATTTAAGGGTATGCTATTGTCGTTTTTAGACATTATCAATAACTGTATCTTACATTATCACACATTTAGGAATGAATTTAATGTTTTTTTTGTAAAGCCTTATGCAAGATGATTTTTGAAGACAAAAATACCAATTAAATCCCTAGTTATAATTCCCTTAAGCCAAATTCCACCTCTCAAAGCCAAAGCCTACCACTTTTGTAAAGGCTCTTACCTACTGCTATAATTTTATTGAGATGCAACTGTACGGAAATTATTTGCCCGATACTTCTTTGGCGGCCTGAATAATGACAGCTGCTACTTTCTGCGGCTTGACTAGCTTTCTTTGCATGTATCTATACGCCGTTGCAAGAAATTACGTTCCATAGGATTGCGTGCCAACGAAAGTGCTGTGGAGAAGTGCGTTTTCGCAACCGGGTAATTTCCCCGACGGAGTTCAAGTTCACCAAGTGTAGCCGGGTAAAACGGGTAAGAAGAAAGGCGATGAAGGTCATGGATAACGCGTATCTCCTGCAATCCCCGTTCTGGGCCATCCAATTGTGCGATGGCAATCGCACGGTTAAGTGCAATGACTGGAGAAGGATGGATAGCCATAAGCATATCATAAAGCGATACTATCTGTTTCCAATCAGTATCTTCGCTTCTGGCGGCACTAGTATGCGTTGAAGCAATAGCCGCTTCAATATGATATTTCGTCAGTTCTGTACCAGATGCAGAAAGGTTAAGAAGCGCTTGTCCTTCAGCTATGAGGTGATGATTCCATAAAGACCGATTCTGTTCAAAGAACGAAACAAGATTACCCGAACCATCTAAACGAGTTGGCAGACGGGCCGCGTTGAGATACATCAAGGCAGCAAGCGCATATGATTGGGGGGTTACTAAAGCAGGTTGTTCGATGAGTAAATTCATAAGCAGCATGGCTTCCTGACAAAGGTCCATGCGCACTGCCGTCTCAGGTGAGGATCCATGATACCCTTCGTTGAAAAGCAAATATAATGCTTGCAGAACGGAGGAAAGCCTGGAGGGAAAATCCGCATCGGCGAGATCAAAAAGCTTCGTGGATTCCGCCAATATTTTCTTTGCCCGGGTGATGCGTTTTTCAATAGCGGCATGACTGCTTACGAAGGCATGTGCAATCTCCTTTACATGGAATCCGCATAATATGTGCAATATAAGTGCAATCTGAGCCTCTTCAGAGAGGCGGGGATGGCAGCAGGAAAACATCATACGTAGCTGGGAATCTTTCACAGCGTACGCACTAAACGCCTCCTCTACCGTCGGAACCAACGTCCATTCCGATTCAAGAAACCGCGTTAGTTCCAACTCAGACACTCTAGCCGTGCGCTCCCGGCGCAAGATATCCAAGGCACGGTTCTTGGCAGTCGTCATCAGCCATGCGGAAGGATTTTTCGGCAGACCGCGTAACTTCCACGTTTCCATCGCACGGCAGAAGGCGTCCTGAGTGACGTCTTCTGCCAATGCGATATTACGGACTCCGAAAAGCCGGGTAAGCGTGGCAACAATTCTTCCGAATTCATGCCGAAAAAAATGTTCCTCAATATTCATCACCTAATTCTAACTGTCCGATTGGACGTACTTCTATAGAACCGCCATCCTCGAAAATAGGGCATTCCAGGGAAAACTCCACAGCCTGTTCGATATCCCTGGCCACAATGATACTATAACCTCCCACCACATCTTTAGCTTCGGCATAGGGGCCGTCGATAACCTGCTTTTTTGTGCCTTTAATTACCTTGCCCACCGGTTGCAAAGGCTCTCCGAGTGATTTCACATGGCCTTTATCATTGAGATCCTTAAGCCAGGCCATCCATTTGGCGGTTTTCGTCTGCATTTCCTCAGGAGATGCGGGTAGTTCGTAACCTCGATAGAAATATACAAATTCAGTCATAATAGTTTTCTTTATGTTGATGTTTATATCACTTAGTTTTTTGTCAGCCGATACTAGTCGTCCAGGGCTCCCATGGTCAGATTGACGGTCGTTCCCATCATCCCGCTTGCCTTGTCGGAAGCCACAAAGGCTGCTACATTAGCCATCTCTGCGAGTGTCATGAAGCGTTTGGGATGGTTCATGCCTGCAAGATAACCTGCGAACTGTTCCCAGGTTACGTCCGCTGTCTTAGCCCTCCATTCAAATATTTCCCTTATTGTTTCTGTCTCCGGCATGCCGTGCGGCTGCAGACAGACCACCCGGATGCCCTGAGGTGCGAGTTCAACCGACAGGTATCGGGTAAGCGCCTCCTTGGCAGCCTGTGACGGACCATAACCTCCGTTTGGCGTACCTATTCTTGCGGGGGGCGCAGTAACGGTCATGATCACCCCGGATTTATTCGGGAGCATGCGTCTTGCCGCTAAACGCGCAGTCAGAAAGTATGATGTGGTATAGCTCGTGATCGGCATGGAGAATTGTTTAAGATCCATATCGACCAGCGATGCCCCCAGGTACTTGGTTGGCGAGTTCCCCATCGCATTGAACGAAATATCGATACGGCCTGCCTTAGCCACTACAGACTGCAGATGCTTATCTATAGCCTGCTCATCAAGGGCATCAACTTCCGCTGCCCTGGCATCGCCGCCAGCAGACACGATGTCCTTGGCAACCGCTTCCACAGGCGCCAAGCGATGCCCGGTAAGAAAAAGCCTGGCTCCTTCGCGTGCGAAAGCACGGGCAACAGCGCCGCCGATCTCGCCGCCTGCCCCATAGATCACTGCAATTTTGTCTTTTAATTCATTCATAATTTTTCTTTTTTATGCTGAGAAATTACACGTGAATCTTTCACGCTGCATAACTAAGACGTTTGGAGTTAACGTTTCCGGACATTTTATTTTGATTATTTTATTTGGTGGTTTAGTCATTACATTTGCCACCTTCGTTCAGCGTTCCACAGGCAGCGGTCAGCGACCAATTTCATCTCTAATAATTATCCATATGCTTATCCTCTTCGCGGAATAGCTGCCAGATTTCATCCTTCAAAAAGAAAACATGGGGTCTCACTTTATACCGCTTTAACTTATCTGCCCTTACCCAACCAGTTTTCTAATATAGCATTGAATATTTTTCTGAAGATGATCGTAAATTGCAGTCCGGAAAACCGCTCTATACACCATAATTTTTCGCTTTTTCAGGTTAATGATATAAGTTGGTATGCGATGGAAACGGCTCATAAGTTTCTATTTATCAGGTCTCTTAATTTGGGATCGCCTGGGCGGGGGGCATCATCGTCAATTATTTTTCCATCATTACTCATGAGTATATAGCGGGGAATAGTCCTAATTTGGTGTTTTTTCACGAATGGAGACTGGAAGTTACCTGTCACGAGAAAGCTGTTGCCACTATTCATAAAATCATAGTCGCCAGCGGCTGCTTCCCATTGCGTGGCACTACCATCCAGTGAAAAGAACAGGAAGGAGATATCTTTTCCGGCGAACTCCCGCTGTAATTTTACTGAAAAGGGCATTTCCTTTTTGCACGGGACACACCAATTAGCCCAGCAGTCAATATAAATAAGCTTCTTTTGCCTGCTGATCAGCGAATCAAAATCAGCCATCTTACTCTGCATCGTGAATAATTGCTGAACAGCAGCTGATAATGTTTTTTCCTTAGCCAGGTACTCGAAGTTTTTTTGGATAATTGTTTTGTAGAGTGTATCTGTACAAAACAGTTTAAAGGAATCAACATACATTGGGTATTCGCTATCCTCTTTATTCTTATGGTTATTCAGGATCTGGTACAGTAAAAAATTATTTACCTGTGACGAGCCTGTAAAGTTTTTTGCAACTGCAAACTGCCGTGCCAGTGATGATGTACCTTTTTTCGGATCGGTACCTAAAAAACGGTTATCATATACTAATGCGCCCTGAAAGGAATATAAGCGTAACATAGATGAATCATCGAAAGTACGTTGATATTGACGCATTGTATCTGCATACCAGGCAGGCATATTTTTAAGGTCAAAGTTCGGATAATAAAAAGGTATGAGTCTTTTGCCTATAAAATCGTAATTGATATACGCATGCAAAAATCTATATCCTTCTTCAGATAGTTTGTTTGCCTTTCTGTAATCTTCTATTTTTTCATGCCGTTTATTCTTTAAGGCAAGCAAGAAAGAATCCAGTGGTCTGCTATATTGCCTGCTCTGATATAAATATTTCGTCGCATTTTTATTTAACGACAGTTCAAATCTCATTGTTGCCTCTTCTACTTCTCTTAATGCGTTGCATTCAAATGCCTTCAGCCTGTCGGCACATTGAAAAGTGATATCTACTTCCCCTTTTCTGATTTCGGCGGTATAAATATATCCCGGAAAGAAAAGATAAGGTGTATGAGTCTTATTTGAATTGTAAATAACAAAGGGTACTTTTGTATTAACTGTTATCGTAAAAGAGGAGTCCCGTGATACATTGTCCAATAACAGCTCTTTAAACTGAACAATATTCTGTGGATATGAAAAAAACAACCGGCTTCCTTTACTCAATTTGAAAGTAATGGTGGCTTTACCGGGATCATTAATTGGCGCAGCCGGTTTTACGGAAAAACCCGCAAGCGAATTAGCCAGAATCGTGCTAACCAAACAGAATAAACGCAAAAAAAATTTCATAAATAAAAAAATTCCCAATTGTACTGTTGCAATGAACCCCATTTTTCAAGCATAAAATATAGCAGCACTACGATCAAAAAACTGCTCCATTTTCCAGAATCAGTTTCTCAAATCAACAAAATTTGCTGGTGGGGCAATACCAACTTGCACTGGACATGAAGTGCAACACCAGTGGGTATGGTTGGCAGTAGCATATGCCTGTGCCTCCGACGAGCTGTAACCATTGAGTGTGCCGCCATCAGAACTTAAATCTTTTTTATGCATTGTACCATCTAATTATAAAGATCTATTATCAACAACATGCATATCTTCCATTAAATCCGGTCCTTTATTCGGCCCGTTCAGCGATACCTAAAATCAAGTGAAGTTTCTCTTTAACCTCAACATCCAGATTCTCCGCTGGAAAATACTTTAGTAATACATGATAATCTGTTTTTCTCACAAGATTAGCTGACCAATCCCAAATGCCATAGTACCAAGACTTGTAAGCACGTCGTTTTCCCGGCATTATTAGGTCCGATAGAAACCGCTCTTTCTCCTAGCTCTACTTCAGCAAATTCTATTCTTTTGAAACTAGCTATTGAGATTTTGAAATCATACTCTAACAATTTTTTTTGGGCATAAATGAACATTAAGATAACGATAAATACACCGCGAACAAAAAGAAAATGAGTTCAGATTCAAATGCCACCTTTGTCTTTATTTTTCCCCCAGAGATCAATAGCAAAACATATAAAGTACACCTCAATATTCATTATTAAAGTGTATGGGGCTTATTTTGAATTGAGAGAAGAAACCTTGGAATCATGCCATATGAGAGTTGAGTAAATCACAATCCTTTAAAAAAAATCTTACCTTGTTAAAGGCAGGTCAACCCAAATAAAACTAAGTAACCACGAATCGCAATTTCGCACTTTGATAGACTAACAAATAGACCAAAAACAAAAAACCCGCGCTAGGCGCAGGTTTCCCGTTTCTCCAGTGATCCCCTTGGGACTCGAACCCAAGACCCATACATTAAAAGTGTATTGCTCTACCAACTGAGCTAGGGAATCCGCTACCACCTTGATTATTAAGGGGATGCAAAAATAAGAATTATCCCATCACTACCAAATTTTTTTCAAGAAAAAATAAAAATAACCTCAGCGACTATATGAAAAAACACCTTTACCTCGTCACTGTAGCCATGACCCTCTATGCTTGCAGCTCCGAAAAAAGATACGCGTATACTTACTCCCGCCGCGCCGACGGCGTGCTGGAAACACACGAACGCGTAGAAGAAGGCGGCTTTAACATTCCCTGGAAAGTCAAAAAGAAAAAGCAGGCCGTTCACCCCAGCATGGCCTTTGTAGAATCGGTAAAAGAATACCGGCGCACTTTTCAGCACTTTCCGCAGGATATGTGGAACCTCGAAAATATGAACGACCGCAGCAGGAATGCATTTAAAATCATGAAAGAAATGGGGTTCAATGAGTTGAGCATCGACTCCTTTGTGGTAGCATTCATGCATAAACCGGTGTATAACCAGAAACTGGGGCATACCACGCTCGGCGGACAAGATGTTACCGGTAAATTTATTTTCACCTACAACCATGCGGACTCTTCTTTCAGCTATATCAGGAAACTGAATTAATTAATGTTCGTAATGCAGTAAGATCCGGATCACTGCGTTGAGGCAATACCAGCGTATATACCATATTGCCCGCTATATGGCTGACAGCTTTATACTGCATGAAATGAGCAAAGGTGGAAAAAAGAAACCCCTCCTGCATCTGCAGCGTGCTGATCTCAAATAACGCCAGGTCGGTGGTGAGCCCTGTTTTTAATACCTTGGAAAGCGCTTCCCTGGCGCTCCATAACAACAACCCGCTTTCATAGTGTGTAAAAGGCAACGATGCTATCAAGTCCGCTTCACGTGGAGCCAGCGCAGGCAGTTCATGGTCCGGCCTTATCTCTTCTATATCTACCGCCATCGGGTGCCATTCAGGATATACCACAGCAATAGCCTGTGGACCGCTATGCGAAATGCTTACCTGTACATTGCTGTGGCCGGGACAGTCCAGCACCGGCTGTCCGAATACACCGGGGCGGATACGAATTAGCGGCGCAGCTACCTCGGTAAAATGAGAAGCCGCCAGCTTTGCAGCATGGCGGCCCAATAGATATTGACGCCGGGCAACACCGGCTAAGGTAGTATGTTCATCGGCATGGAGAAAATAATCCTGCCCTGCCTCCAGCTCCTGCGGCGCCACCGCGGATATGGCTACCGATACAGGGAAAGACTGCCCCTTGCGGGTCACTATTACAGGCAAACAACTACTATTCGTCCATTCCTTCATGGCGTTGGTCTCCTTTGTCGGTTTTACTGCTGTTAGCCACCATCGCACTGATCGTATTGATCTCCTCTTTGGTGAAATAACGCCATTTGCCTGGCGCCAGGTCTTTAACAGTGAAGTTCATGATACGGATCCGCTTCAGCGCTACCACCTCATACCCCAGCACTTCACACATACGGCGTATCTGGCGATTGAGCCCTTGCGTTAGAATGATACGGAAACGGTTGGCCCCCTCCTGCTGTACAAAACACTTCTGCGTTACAACTCCCAGGATCTTCACCCCGCTACGCATAGCTTTCACAAACTCCAGGTCTATCGGTTTATCTACCGTTACAATATACTCCTTCTCATGCTGGTTGCCTGCTCTCAGTATTTTGTTCACAATATCGCCATCGTTGGTCAGGAAAATCAGTCCTTCCGAACGCTTGTCCAGCCGCCCTATCGGAAAAATCCGCGACGGGTAGTTGACATAGTCGATGATATTGGTCTTGTCCTTCAGATCCGTGGTACAGGTGATGCCCTTAGGCTTGTTGAGCGCAATATACACGGTAGATTTCTTCTTCTTCAACGGCTCCCCGTCTACTTCTACCACATCGCCATCCTTCACGCGGTTGCCTTTAGATGCAATGTTATCATTGATCGTCACCCTACCCTGTTCTATATATTTATCAGCCTCTCTCCGGCTGCAAAAGCCGGTTTCGCTGATATATTTATTTACGCTGATATCCATAATACCCTTAAAATCTCCTGCAAATTACTTAAAACCGCGCAAAAAGCCTTAGTTCATACTCAGCTGTTGCAGGATGGTAGGATCCTGTATGTCGGTATCCCTTGCCAGCAATAGCACTTTGGATATGAGCTCGGCCGATTTAGGATCATCATCTATAAACGGCAGGAATATCCGGCCACGGTGCTGGGAATGTACCGGCAATACCGACAGGTACCTTCCCGGCAACTGGTGCGCCACCGCGCTGCCCAAATGCACGCTGTACTCGCCGTGATGTCCCTTGATACGCGCGTGATTGCCGGTAATCGTTACGTTATCTACTTTAAATAAACGCAGCGTTTCCGTCAGCAATACCCGCCTCATTTCAATGGAAGAATGACTGGCCTCCGGATCTACCCCACCCACATGTGCCACACTGACTACCAGGTCGATATCCCGCATTACTTCACTGAATATTAATGGGGAGATGTGTTCAAAAGCTATTGCCTTACCGGTTTTCAGGTCATGAAAGACGATGGTCTCCAACGTAGGGCTCTCCACTTCCGCCGGCGAAAACCAATCTGCCATGGCGTATATCTTCGCTACAAATCCTTCTTTATGGAATACTTTCTGCAGTCCTTCTTCATAATCTACTTTCCAATGCCGCGATTTCAGTAGGGCTACGGTCTGACTCGGCTGTACCTGGTGTCCTGCATAACGGCGGGATATCGACTTCTCCGCCAGCTCATCGGCTATCGGTACATACAGTTCCCGGAAGATCTGCCGGAATGGCTGTTGCAGCTCCTTCTCAAAAGCATACCGCTGATAGGTACTCCACACGCCCAGTTTGTACAAGTCAACGCAATGCGCAATGCGCACCTCGCCGCCATCAGCCAGTGAAAATTCCTGCCCTTCCGGCGAACGTAAGATGCCGTTATGGTAGAAACCGTGGCTTTCGCCCGATACAAATACCAGTTTTTCCAGGTGCCTGCTGATCACCGGGTGCCCAAAGAGATTGGCCAGCTCGGGAGCTAAGAAAGCATCTCCACGTACCATGGCGTCTTCCAGGGATCTCCGCGAACGACTGAACTGCTCTTTCAATATCTTTCGATATTCTACCAGCTCTTCTACCTTCTTATCTTTTTTATATTTCGGCGGAATAGCCTTCAGGGGCTTATCCCCTTTAAAAGCCACCACATCGGCTACACCTGCTTCATCTATCACCAGCCCGATGGTTACGCCATCATATTGCACTTGTGTTTCGCGGGATAAGATCTGCTGTACCTGCCTGGTTTCCATGGCCCACGTCAATCGCAGCGGATCTGCATACCCGGCGTTGCGGGCCAGGTTCTCCATGGCAATGCGGATAGCCAGCGCTTCACTGCTTTGCTTCTGCGCGCCAAACTGCCGGCTCTCCTTCTTAAATTGCTGCAGGTATTCGTAGCGGCTCAATACATCCTTCGCTGCATTGGCCTTGCTCAATGGAATCAGGCCATACATGCGCAGGTAATCCTGGTCACGCTTCTCCTTTATCTTCTGGGTCACTTCCTTAATCTTAATATCGCCAGTGATAACGTCGGCGTATAAACGTGCGCGCCGGTGTTCATTCCCTTCGCTGATATATTTGGCGGCGTCATATACTATTTGCCAGCGCTCCTTCCCTATTTCCTTATAGGCTTTCAGAAACCATTCTCTATCTACTGCTCCTGCTTTGAAATCAGCCAGGTCTACAGCCGAATAACGGGCAATTTCACTCTCGGCTTCTGCATTTTGCTCCGCTGCGCCCGACGATTTTGTATGTGCATGCATCCACCAGATAGCGGCATCTAATCCTTTCCAGTTGAGGTATTGGCTCACAAATCGCTGCCACTGCGGTGCATACACCGCCGCTTCAATCAACTGCTTTTCGCTCGCTTTGATCTGTTTTACAGCTGCATTAAAATCTTCTTGCGTATCTGTTGGCAGCGGAAAGCATTTCTTTAACAATGAGCTGAACTGCTGCTGCTTGTTCAGGGAATTATTATAAGAGTAAATATAACCTCTTGATAAGGTGGTTTTACCGAGGCCGGTTAATATTTCCGCCAAACGCTGAATACCATATACCACTTTCAGTTCCTGTACAAACGGCGTCACCGGCGTAGCAGAATCGCCACGCTTCAGCTCTATGTCCAGGAAATGTTCCCGCAGCCGCTCAAATAAAGGCGGCAGGAAGGCGAACATGTTCATATAATCAAACACATTCCTGGTTGGTTTGGCTACCGATAAGTGGCGGATATTTTCCTGGCTGATCATCCCGCGGTATAACTCGCTTTCGCTGATCAGCCCCTGCTGGTAAGCATAACAGAAGATAGTCAGCGGAGGGAGACTACCGGGAATGCTTTCCGGCAGGCCGCTAAACTGCCGCCAGTGATATAATTCCCAACAGATACGAATTTCATCGGGCGTACAACGCCTGAAATTGACGCCCTCCAACAACTTATTCAACACGCCTACTGTTTGCCATCCTCCACGGGTATAGGGGTATATCTTCCCATCAGAATAGTACCGCAATACTTCCGGCGTAAACGAGGCAAACAGCCGGCTACAGGCTCCCAGTACAAAAGCATTGCGCTGCTCAAAAGGATGGATCAGCGTCAGCGCCCCAATGATACGGGATACCGGGTTGCTCCACCGGTAGTGGTACTTCCCGCGCAGTTCTTCCGAAAACACCTGCCCCATGGTAGGATAGTAAGGCCTGGCCAACGCCAGCCAATCCTGCATATGCTCGCCATTGTCCAACATCACATAATTTAAGAGAAACAGATCTACCGGCTCCAGCTGATGATCCTGGTACCACTGCTCCCATACTTCCGGCAATGGGTAGGCAGCATACTCCGCCTCCGGTGTTTCAAATTTATAAGTGTAGGGCTTGCTTTTGCTCACCCCGTTTATCAGCAATACTTTCTGCCGGCTGTTATCATACTGCTCTACTTCATACTCATAATCCCCATGCGCTTTAAATCGCCCATGCAGATCATCCAGCGCCGCACGGATGGTATCTACCGGCTTCGAGAAGCCGTATTCGTTTTTACGCAGGCATTGTGCGTAGTAGTCGTCTTCCTTTACTACCGGGGCCACCACTGGCGTAATAGCTGCCGGGGCATACAGCCCGTAACCATTCTCAACATTATACGATAAGGTGCCCTGGTCGGCCGATAACTGTGCCAGCAGTACTTCTTCCTTGGGGGCAATATTCTTCCGCTCTCTAAACGCTGCTTCCCATTGATCGACGGTAGCCTTCAGCCGGCCTGCTTTTTTCAGTTGCACGGCAATATCCAGTCCTCCTAAACGCTGCTCGGCATCGCCCTGCAATAACGCCGTGGCCGTAGCCGTCACCGCTTCATCGCTCTGCCGCAATATCAACTCAATCGCCTTGCCACGGGCAGTGGCGCCCTTGCGCTTCAACAGCTCTACAAATACAGGCATCTCCTCTACGCTGAACTGCTCCCTGGTCAATGCCCTGAAAGCTACATTTACTACGTATTCGCCCCGGTCCCTTACCAGGCGTATAGCCAGGTTGCGTTGAAATGGGGTCAATGCGGAGATCTCCATTGTATCTTTCCAGTAGTAGGAAGAATGTTCCGGGAATACCAGCCGCGTCAACTGTTCCCGCAACGACACATCCATGTCATCGAAGTACTGTAATACTATATCCAACCGATCCTGCTTATCCAGCACCAGCCGGATCATAGATTCCAGCGCATCATTCGGATTGAACTTAATATTCATCCAGGAAAATACTTTGCCGGTAAATACCTGTTCCTTTTTACCGCCACTGCGTTGTACAACGGCATGCAGGCGGTCAAACAATTCCGGGAAATGTTCATTGTAACTCCTCGCGCTGCTAAACAACATACTATTGATCGCTGTTAAAGCTATTCCCAATACCGCTTCTTCCTTATCTTCCAGGGCCTGGTAAAACAGTGGCATATCTATGTTATAGTACTTCGTTTCCCCGGCAAACTTCAGCGCCAGGCAACGTTTCTCGGTATCACCTTCTTCGAAAAGCCGCTTCAGTAAAGGCGTTACACCGGCAATATCATATACGCCCTGTGCCCATAAGGCCGTATATACATCCATGTTATGCTTGCTTGCTACAGCAGCTGGTATCTGTGCAGGCGTTTCCAGGTACTGGTGTGCTTTTTCGAGAAACTGCTTTACAGTGGTTTCCTTTTCAGCCTCCCAGCCTAAACCGGCCCACACATCTATCGCCCTTACTACGGAAGAAAAACGGGCCATTTTATGATCCAGCAACACTTTTAGCATGTATCGCAAAGCAGGTAAACTGGTTTCATCCAGCGCTTCGAGAATGGTTTGCCTTAGCCCTTCCTGGCGCTGTGCAGCAATCAACAGCTTCTCCACCAACACCCAGGCTTCTTTCTTTTCACTGAGCAGCAAAGCCTTGATAACAGGCCGCGTTACTTTGCCTATACTGTCTTTATTGAAAATAATATCTTCCATGAGTGGCAGTAATCCCTCATGATCTTTATCAATCGCCGCCGCCCATAGCCGGAACAATGCAGGGTTTTGCAATAGCTGGTCGTACCGTACCTGTTCAATAATGCTCAGATCATAACAGGTGGTAACGGTTTTGGGGGTATACACCACCTGGTAGGCTTGTGGTAAAGTGGTTACCAGGAAGTTGAGCTGGTTCACCAGGTACATTTCCCGGTCATGTGGCGCAGTAAATGATCGTCTGCCGCTGGACGTCTGGTACATCTGGAAAGGTATTTTCTCCCATGCATATTTTACATACGCCGCCTTCTCCTCTTCAAATATATATACAAGTAAATTCCATGCCTGTGGCGTGTTCCAGTCGCCCGCCCCCAATAACTCCGCGATCCGGTTATAACGTTGACTCTTATACGTAACCGGCTTGCGGTACGCAAAATTGCTGGGCGGTTGCTCCTGGGGAGATTCATGAATAAACAACAGTCCTAATTCTGCCATTTCTTTGGTTAACAAGGGATGAGCGGCGCCATGAGCATACACGGCATCCAGTTCCGCTGTCATCTTCTTCAAATAATCAGGGAGTTCCCGGCTTTCCAGGAATTGTTTAGCATCCATAATAAAAGGTCTTTGCTATGAGTGATGGGTTAAAATAATGTTTCTCTACCAGATGCTGCCAGCGAGAAAGGTTAACCTGACAAAGGTAACAACTGTATGGCTATTTAGCGAAAAATGATCCGTTAATTTTTTAATTTCTTCGTCATCGATAAATACGGCAAAAAGCCCGTCGGCAAATGCCTGCAGCGCTGTTTCCTGTGCTTTTTCCCTGTCGGCTTTATGCTCGTTATAGATACTGCCAAAACCGGCTTTACCGGTGGTCACAAGATCGGCTACCTCGCCGCTTGAAAGAAATGATAAAAGGTTTTTCTCCAGTGGTTTACTATTATAAGCGGCTACCTGCTGGGCCACCACGGCGAGCAACAGCTCATGGAGAGATGGATGATCCGGCAAATCTGCTACTTCCAGCATTTGCCTGTCTATCAACGCATGCTTTCTCCCGGGTTGCTTTACACTAATCGTTATTTGCATGTCAACGTCACTTTGGGTCCCGGCAAATCTAACGGAAAAACAAATGTATCCCAAGCCGTTACTTTGATCTTAACGGCAAAGTAATTAACTTGTTTATCGCAATTGCCCGGCCACCACATGAAACAAACGCTCACCCTTGCCTTACTCCTTTTACTGGCAGGCAGCTTCCGGCTGTCGGGACAAGTACAGCTGCCTTATATACTGAATGGCGCCGCTACCCAGCGTACCTGCAACTGCTATATACTCACACCCGATCAGCAAACAACCAGCGGCACGGTATGGAATAAAAATAAAATTAACCTCCGTCAATCTTTCAACTATGTATTTGATGTAAACCTGGGTTGTAAAGATGATAACGGTGCTGATGGCATCGGGTTTATCTTGCAAACCAAAGGCACCAACCTGGGCGCTACCGGCCAGGGTATTGGCTTCAAAGGTATCTCCCCTTCCCTGGGCGTGATCATCGACACTTACCAGAACAACGATGAAAATGATCCGTCCTTCGATCATCTGGCCATACAGATGGATGGCGTTACCGACCATCTCAGCAGTAATAATCTCGCCGGACCAGTTACCGCACTGGCAAACAGCAACAATATTGAAGATTGTCAGTGGCACCTTTTCCGTATTCAATGGGACGCGGTACGGCAACAGATGGACGTGAGCATGGATAATATCTTACGGCTTACACTCAACAAAGACCTGGTGGATGATATCTTTGGCGGCGACCCGGAAGTATACTGGGGCTTCGCCGGCTCTACCGGGGGCTACTCCAACCTGCAGCAGTTTTGCGCTGCCCTGCGGCCTGCATTTAATTTCGATGGCGGACAGATATTCTGCGACGGCACGCCTATCCAGTTCAAAGACTACTCCAGCTCTTTCGGCGCTATCACCCATTGGTGGTGGGATTTGGGAGATGGAAGCTTTTCAGTGGACCCGCAACCGCCTGCACACCTCTACCCATCGGCCGGTCATTACCAGGTAAAACTGGTAATTGCCGACAACAGCGGCTGTATCTCTGATACCCTGAAGGCGCCTTTTACCGTAGGGGCGTACCCGGTAGCCCGCTTTACTCCGGATGTACTGTGCCTCGGCGGTGGCATGACCATGAGCGATCAAACTTCCATTGCCGTAGGCACCCTGAAAAAATGGGAATGGGATTGGGGAGATGGCACCACCAGCAACAGCCAAAACCCGTTGGCGCCCTATGCCACGACCGGCCCTCGTAATATCAGGCTTACCGTTACTTCGGAACAGGGATGCGCAAATACCGTCGAAAAATCCGTCCTCGTAAGCCAAATACCCACCATCAACGGTAGCGGGGAAAATGTATGCCTGGGCAGCAGCACACATTTCCAGGGTGTTAATCTCACTCCTGCCACGCCTGTTGCTTCCTGGCATTGGGACATGGACAATCAGGCTACCCTCACAGGCATACAACCCACTTACCAGTATCCTGACACAGGGCACTACCTTGTACGCCTATACGCAGTAAGCAATGATGGTTGTCCCTCCCCGGAAATTAATATACCCGTTAGCGTCACCGCCGTATATGCCCGGGCCGGCAGGGATACTATTGTGGCTAGCGGACAGCCCCTTCAGTTGCAGGCACAATGGGGCGATGACCGCCTGCAATATACCTGGTCACCCGCCACAGGTCTGAATAATCCCTATATCCCCAACCCGGTGGCCTTGTTGCATAAAGACCAGACCTATCGCCTCACCCTTGTTTCCCCGGAAGGTTGTCGCGATGAAGACCAGATCAATGTAAAGGTGTATGAGGGCCCGGAGTTTTATGTGCCCAATGCTTTCACGCCTAACAACGACGGGCGCAATGATGTTTTCCGGGTAATTGCCGCCGGCATACCGCAGTTGGACTTCTTTATTGTCTGGGACCGCTGGGGACAGGAAGTTTTCCGCAGCAATAGCCTGCCCGGCGGTTGGGATGGTACCTGCCAGGGGCATCTGGCTCCGGCAGGCACCTATGTGTGGATGGTGCAGGGGGTCGATTATACAGGCCGGCGATTCAGCAGGAAAGGAACGGTAACGCTGATACGTTAGTTAACCCCTACCACTTCATAGCCATATTGACCATTGTAGGAAAACGGCATATAGTAGGTGCCGTTATACACCACATATTGCCGGCCGCTGATGATCACTTCCTGGGCGCCCGCAGGCAATTCGTATACTATAGCACCCGATGGCGGCGCTACTACTTCGAAAGAGCCATTGCCATTATCAATATAGAATACGCCGCCATAATAATAGTAGTTGTACCCGCCAACCGATACAGTGGTATATCCCGATGGCAACGAATAAACGACGGCGCCTACCGGAGCCGGCACTACGGCATAACCGCCGCCCGATACTGCCGGTGCATAGTACACGCCCTGGTCGTAGTAATACTGGCGTTCCTGGAAACTGATAATAGCAGCGGTTGTCGCTAATGCTGCCGCCCAAAAACCTATCGGGTACCAGCTGGAACCCCAGTAATAAGGGCGGTAAGGATGGTAGTAATAGGTATAACGGCCCGGATAAATTCGCCTGGGTGGCTGGTTAATGATCGTTACCCGGCCACTCCTGTCGCGGTAACGGTTTACCGTGATATATTGCTGGTTGACCTGTACATTTTTATAGTAATACCGGTTAATCTGCGTGTTATTCACGGTAATGCGGCCGCTGCCGCCCGACTGATGAATAGCCGGCCTGGCGGGCGGTGGCTTCACTCCTGCTCCGTTAGCGGGCCTGCCGGATGTTCCTTCTCCAGGTCGTGTAACCGGTACAGTGGGTTTACCGGGTTGAGAAGGGCGTACCGGCCGGTTCTGTGCAGGAGGATTCCCGCCGGGTCGTGCAGGATTCGTTGGCTGCGAAGGGCGTACCGGCCGGTTCTGCAACGGCGGATTCACTGGCCGGGTAACGGGCTGTGAAGGGTTGGCCGGCTGTGGAGGCCGTACCGGTTTATTTTGCGCGGGCGGACTTACCGGCCGGGTAACGGGCTGTGGCGGTTGTTGTGCTGGCCGCACTGGTCTGTTCTGCGGCGCTGGCTGTGGTGGTCTCGCAGGTGGCTGCGAAGGTGTAGCAGCGGGGCGTTGCGGCCTTGCCTGTGGCGGTGGCGACGCAGGCCGAGCCGGAGGTGGTGCAGGCGTAGCAGGACGCGGTTGCTGCGGATCTACTCTTTGTGCATAGCTGTTCATACTGCATATCCCTAGCGACAAGGACAGTAACATAGCAACAGAAAATCTGGCAATGGTCAATTGCATAGTTCAGGTTTTACAGATAAGTACTTTCTATCTATTTAACACCTGCTATGCCTGATTGTTGCAGTTAATCTGTTGCCATGCTGTTTACAACCCGTCAAATACTTCTTTCAGTATTTCGTAGGAGTGCAAACGATCTTGCTGATCGTATATATGTGCGGTCGCTATAACTTCATCTACCTGGGTATCTTCCAGGAATTGCTGTAATCCCTGTTGTACAGTGGCGCCGCTGCCTATAAAGGAGCAGGCAAGCATTTGCTGCGCGTGTGCGGCTTCATAGGCTGTCCATACACCTTCCATACTCTCTATCGGAGGGCCCATACGACGCAGTTTTCCACGTATGATACCGAGGAAAAGCTGGTAGAAGGACGTCGCCAGGCGGTTGGCTGCAGCATCAGTATCTGCGGCAATCACATTCACACAAGCCATGGTATAGGGCGCTTGCAGGAACTCTGAAGGCCGGAACCGTTCCCTGTAAATTTTAAGTGCCGTGTGTAGCTGTGCTGGCGCAAAATGGCTGGCAAAGGCGTAGGGCAAGCCCATAGCCGCTGCCAGGTGGGCGCTGTCAGTACTGGAGCCTAATATCCAGATCGGAATGTCCAGGCCCTCGCCCGGGATAGCCCTAACGGCACTGGTATGATTGTCGTAAGAAAGGTATTGTTGCAATTCCTCCACCTGCTCGGGGAAATCATGCCCGGCACCAAGCCTGTCGCGGCGCAATGCGCGGGCCGTTACCTGGTCAGTGCCCGGCGCCCTGCCCAATCCAAGGTCTATGCGCCCGGGATACAGGGAAGCCAGCGTGCCAAATTGCTCGGCTACCACCAGCGGCGCATGGTTGGGCAACATAATACCGCCGGAGCCTACGCGAATGGTGCTGGTGCCACCAGCAATATAACCGAGTAAAACAACGGTGGCAGAACTGGCTACGCTCACCATGTTATGGTGTTCTGCCATCCAGAAGCGTTTATACCCTAATTTTTCAACGTGCTTAGCCAGGCGCATACTATTCTGAAAAGCATCGCTGGGCGTTTGTCCTTCCAATACCGGCGCCAGGTCTAACACTGACAACGGACGCCTTATTCCTTGCTTACTCATACTACAAACTATTTGTTGATTCGTTGCGCTAATTTACAACAATGCCCCTGCCGGAAGGCAGGTTGATAACCTGTAGGTAAGCGAGCAGGGTTCGATAAACGGTACGGTGGCCTTTTTAATAGATCAACACTGCCAGCAGGATAATATAGATTACCAGTTTAATAATCCGCCAACGATTGGTACGGAAATGCCGGGGACGCGTAAAATCAATATTAATGCGCTTCATGAAGTAATGCAGTTGCCCCCTTTGCAGTAAGGTCTTTAGTTGTCCCCATTCATTACTGCACCGGATCAACGTCATATAGTATCCCACGCCCGGATCCTTGTAACCCATACCAGCTGCGCGGATATAGTTGATCACCATATCAATCAACGGAATAGCCACTAATAATATCAGCCATTTCTGCCAGCTGAGATAAATAAAAAACAACGGGGCACTCAACAAGGCTAATAACATCCCTTCTATAGGATTGGGAAATGCATACCAGCTGAACTGCTTAAAGCGGGATAGCAACAACGCCATACCGGCGCCGTATCGCGTAAAGCGGTCGTAATGCGGCTGTGCATGATTCCACCAGGGATGTGTTACCCGCGCTTCCTTTACACAAGTAAACTGCGTGTGATGCTGCATACTTAACCTGGCGCCCAGATCCACATCTTCTCCCCCACCAATCGCCGATAACTCCGGCGAAAAGCGCAAGTCGCCCAACGCACTGCGCTTATACATAATGTTGGCAGTAACGCCCCACATAAACTGGTCTTTCTTATTAGCAATGGTAAATATGCTGGTAAGACCGGCCACCGTTAATGCGCGGGTAAATGAATTTTCCGGCGCCGGAAAATCTGTTAATCCAATAAACCCAATGGCATCTTTTTTTTCGCCGATCACTTTTACATACTGGAAAAGCAAATCTTCATCTGCTACAATATCATCGTCCAGGAATAATATCCAGCTGCCATTTCCGGCGTCTATCCCTTTATTGCGGGTTTCACCCGGACCAATATTCTTCGTATTAATAATGAGCTGTATCACACCTTCCTGCGCCATTTGCAGGAGAGTTGCTCCAGGCTTCACACCCGGATTATCTGCCACGATATAATAGTTAACCTGCCACCCGCCCGGTTTTGGCAGGCGAATCAACGGCAGCAAAAACTGTTCATCCAATCTAAAAGAAGGGATGATAATATCAATGGAATCAGTACTTGTGAACATAGTGCGCGAAGATAAATAACATTCTTTTTCGTTCCGTAAATGAAAAAAAATATATATTTGCGCCCGAATATTTGTTAACCTGATTAATTATTTAACCCCAATGGAACGAAAACTCGCGTCCGTAGTCGTCATCGACGACATTGCTCCCATACCAGGTGCAGACATGATAGAAGTAGCCACCGTAAAAGGATGGAAACTGGTTATCAGGAAAAATGAATTCAAGCCAGGCGATCATGCAGTGTATTGCGAAATAGACGCTTTTCTTCCTGTTACACCTGCTTTTGAATTCCTGAGGAAAAGCTCCTACCGGAAAATCGGCGAAACGGAAGGTTTCCGCCTCAAGACAATGAAACTGCGTGGACAGCTATCCCAGGGTCTTTTGCTGCCTATCAACATACTCACCACCAACGTGTATGAGCTGGGAGAAGATGTAGCGGCACAATTACAGATCGTTAAATATGAAGCGCCCATACCCGCTGCCCTGGCTGGTATCATGAAAGGTGGATTTCCTTCTTTTATTCCCAAAACGGACGAGGAAAGAATCCAGAACCTCAGCGCCTTTTATGATACCTACCTGTCACACACCTGCTTTGTAACAGAAAAGCTGGATGGCTCGTCTGTTACCTATTATCACTACAACGGGGAATTTGGCGTATGCTCCCGTAACCTGGAGTTGACCGACACCCCGGAGAATACCCTCTGGAGGGTGGCAAAGAAGCTGGATATAGCCGGGAAACTGGCAGCGATGGGAAAGAATATCGCCTTACAGGGAGAAATGATTGGGGAAGGCATTCAGGGTAATCCGTACGCTTTGCATGGACAAGCCATTTACTTCTTCAATGCATTCAACATTGATACGCAGGAATACCTGTCTATGCCGGATTTTCTGGCGCTTATCAGCAACAGCGGCTTACAGCATGTACCGGTGCTGGAAACCGCTTTCCACCTGCCGGCAACAATTGACGCCCTGCTCGTCCAGGCGGAAGGCGCTTCTGTGCTGAGCCCCGTTCATCGTAAAGTAGAACGCGAAGGGCTGGTCATCCGTTCAGCTGACCGGCGTATATCTTTCAAAGTGATATCCAATAAATTCCTGCTGGAAGAAAGATAGTTGTGAAAGCAGAGGGCATAAAAAAAGGGGTGGTAAGAATACCTCCCCTTTAATATTTTAAACTATCCTATGAAAACCTGATGTAAAGATATACCCGTTATCGATAGTTTAAACAGGAATTTGGTGAACGCATCATTATTGTCGGTGAATGCGCTAAAAAGGCATGCGTTAACCAACACTTAACAATTGTACACTACTACTAAAATGATGGAAGGAAATAACGGTGATATCATCGCGAAATTTGGGACATGAAAAAAGGGGGTGGCAAGACTACCTCCCCCTTAATATTTTAACCTATCCTATGAAAACCTGTTATAAAGATACACCCATCAGTAATACGTACTAAGATGAACTTCGTGAATGTATCATTATTTCAAGGGAATGCATTAAATAGACCTGCCTTAACCAATGATTAACACGAACACCGCGTTCTTCTTCTATTTCACAGTTCGCTAAAACCCTGTAACCATCAGCATTTCAGGGCATAAAAAAAGGGGTGGTAAGAATACCTCCCCTTTAATATTTTAACCATATCCTATGAAAAACCTGATACAAAGATAATTGCTTACATCATTGCTAAATTGTCTTTTCCGTGAATGCGTCATTATAACTCGTGAATGCATGATATGGGCCGGCATTAACCAGCAATTAACGTACGACATGAAATTTAACGGTGACAAATACACTTGCAACAAAAATTATCATCCTGATAGAATATAGAACTGTAGGACATTTCAGGGCATAAAAAAAGAGGTGATAAGAATATCTCCTCTTTAATTTTTAACCATATCCTATGAAAAACCTGATACAAAGATAGACGCATACCTCATAGTGAAATTACTTTTTCCGTGAACGCATCATAATAACTCGTAAACGTACAATATCTGCATGCAGCAATAAATATTTGCAAAATGACGGGTGAAAGAAAACGTTTAAACAACACTTGCAGGAGAAAACAGTATTCAATACAACTCTTTACCACACTACATTTCAGGGCATAAAAAAGGAGTGGCAAGACTACCTCTCCTTTAATATTTTAACCATATCCTATGAAAAACCTGATACAAAGATAGACGCATACCTCATAGTGAAATTACTTTTTCCGTGAACGCATCATAATAACTCGTAAACGTACAATATCTGCATACCTGCATTTATATCCGTGTGTAAGTATCGTAGAGAAGGTGTTAAAACAACGCTTTAAAAAACAGGTGCCTGGCTACCTTTCAGGGCATAAAAAAAGAGGTGGTAAGACTACCTCCCCTTTAATATTTTTAACCATATCCTATGAAAAACCGATACAAAGATATATTCATAGAAGTTAGTTATACGCCTAATTTTGTCAACGCATTATTATTGTCCGTGAACGTCGCAGATCAGTTGTTGTTAACCAATCGTTAACAAAAACAACGGTTAGTTGCCCAGGGTTCTCAAAGCCAGGTAAGACATCAGGCCAGCGCCGATTTCCAGCGATTGTTCGTCCGCATCGAAGGTGGCTGTATGTAAGCCGGAAACAATGCCCCTGGCTTCATTACGTACCCCTAACCGGTAAAAGCAGGCATCTGCTACCTGCGAATAGGAAGCAAAGTCTTCTGCCGCCATCCAGATGTCGAGGTCTGTAACCCGTTCAGCCCCCAGGAAGTCGATTGCATGCGCCCTGCTGGCAGCAGTGAGCTTATCTTCATTGATCAACACGGGATATCCGCGTTCAATTTTGATATCGCAACTCCCCTCCATGCTTTCTGCAATGGATATGGCCATCTTCTTAATCTTTTCATGTGCCGCCTTGCGCCAGTTTTCGTCCAGCGAACGGAAAGTACCTTCCAGCTTCACCTCATCCGGGATGACATTGCTGGCGCCGTTGGCAATCATCTTACCGAAAGACAATACCGAAGGCGATAAAGGATTGGCGCGGCGACTGACGATCTGCTGCAGTGCAATCACCATATGACTGGCAATCAGCACCGGGTCTATACCCAGGTGAGGCATAGCGCCATGCCCCCCTTTTCCTTTTACGGTGATGGTAATTTCGTCATTGCTGGCCATGTAACAACCCGCGCGAAATCCCACCATTCCTACCGGCAACTCCGGCATCACATGTTGCCCCAGCACATGGTGTGGCCGTGGATTTTCCAGCACGCCCGCCTTAATCAGCAAGCTGGCGCCACCGGGAATCACTTCTTCCGCCGGCTGAAAAATAAATTTCACCGTACCGGAAAACTCGGGCTTCATCTGGCTCAGGATACCCGCTACCCCCAACAGGGAGGCGGTATGTACGTCGTGGCCACAGGCATGCATCACCCCGTTGTTCCGGGAGCGATACGACACCTCATTCAGTTCATAAATGGGCAATGCATCAATGTCGGCCCGCAAGGCCACCACCCGGTCAGATGGCGCCGCAGTTCCCTCCAGTAAAGCAACGATGCCGGTATCGGCCATCCTTTCAAAAGGAATCTGAAGCGCCTGCAGTTTTTCTTCAATAAAAACCGCCGTCTGGTATTCCCGGTAGGAAAGTTCTGGATGCGTGTGCAGGTGGCGCCGGTTGGCAGTGGCCTCCCCCAGCAAACCGCTGGTTAATTCCCGGATTCGTTCTTTAAGCATGCGACAATAATTTTTTTATGCTGTCTTGTGATAAAAATTCTTTGATAAAGCTATCATCTGTCAGATGCGGGTAGGCCACAGTTACCCGCCCCACATCCTTATAATCCTCAATGATACAATTTTTTATCCGCCCAAACAGCCCGGCCACTTTTGCGTCCATACCGACCAATGCCCTGGCAGGCCGCCGGCGAATGCCTTCTCCACCACTTTCCCGAAGGACGCTCAGCCGTTCAGACAGCTGTTAGCGACTGGTGATACCTTTTCCAGCAGCTGGATATGTTCATTGTCGGTACATTGTATGGCCAGCCGCAGGGCTCCCAACTCCAGCAGCTCTCTCAGCTGGCGGGTCTGCCGGATATCGGGTACCCCAAGGCCCCTATATTTATCAGGTGCCAAAGAGATACCCATATCGGGCGCTCCTTTTGTATATTTGGTACGTACCTATGTTTTTCTGACATAAACTGATCAATTGAAGCACTACCTGATATGGATCGTCCTGTTTTCCCTGCTTCAGGCATACACCTCGCCGGTGGCAGCACAGGACAGCATTCCCCAAAGACATTATACCCGCACCGGTGCGTGGACCACGCCCGTGAAACGGAACACCACTATTAACGGCATCGCCCTGAGTTTTATGACCATCCCCTGGATGAAGGCCGACACCCTCGAGGTAAATGGCCTGAACCTGGAAATAGGACCACTGGCAGCATTTGGAGCCGTTTACAATGTCATAGGACTCGTATCCTCTCCCTTTGTCCGAAAAAATGGGGCGACCAGTCGCTACGGAGAAATGCTGGGTAACTTTTCCGTTTACCCCGATGCCGACAGTGGTGAAGTATGCCTGGTGAGGGGACTATCTCTCAGCGCAGGCGGAGCACTGGCCTGCACCCGCGGCATCAGCATCAATGGACTGACTTCGATGAACAGCAGCGTACATGGCCTGGAAATAACCGGCCTTGTTAGTATCCACTACGAATTCCAAGGCATTATGATTGCCGGCCTGCACAACAAAAGCACGTATGGCCGCGGGCTCCAGGTAGGGCTCATCAATGCATGCAAGGCGGGCAAAGTGGTACAGATAGGGCTGATCAATAAAATAGGACGCCGGATCCTCCCTTTTGTCAACTGCTCTTTCCGCAAAACATCCTTGCCCACCGGCAAAGAGATTTCCTCACAAATTTCCTTGTAAAAGAGTGGGGAAACGTATATATTTAGTCCCGCTTTACGACCAGGAACGCAGTTTTCAGGCGTTTTCACCATCACGAGCTAATAAAAGATGAAAGATTCCCGTTCTATTACACAAAAATTATTTCCATGGCAGTGAACAGAAGATCTGCAATTAAACAGCTGCTGTATGTTTCAGCCGGTATGGCTTTGTTGCCCGCCTGCCTGCAACACACCAGCAGGGCTTCGTTGACATTAAAAAACATTTCGGTAGATGGCGACCAGGAGAAGATGCTGGCCGAGCTGGCAGACACCATTATTCCCCCTACTACTACCCCAGGCGCCAAGGCGCTGTCCACCCATCTGTTTACCCTCATCATGATGGACGACTGCTACAAAAAAGAAGAGCAGCAACAATGGATGAATGGCCTGAAAGCATTTGAACAGGCGAATAAAAAACTCAACGGTCGCAGCTTCCTCGAAAGCACCACACCACAGCGGGAAGCACTGCTTACCTCCCTGGAAGCGGCCAAAGACAGTAAAGATGACCTTTCGTTTTTTTACCGTGCCACCAAACGCCTCACCATCCAAGCTTATACGCAATCCAAATATTTTATGACCAACGTGGATATCTATGAACTGGTACCCGCCCGTTATAAAGGTTGTGTACCATTTAAACCCTCGGCCAGGAAGACTGCCTAACTACTAACAACATGAGTAATAACAATACCAGCCTGCAAAATCGCACATTCGACGCCATTGTTATCGGATCTGGCATCAGTGGCGGATGGGCAGCGAAAGAATTTACCGAAAAAGGATTAAAAACACTGGTGCTCGAAAGAGGACGGGATGTAAAACATTTAAAAGACTACCCTACTACCAGCCAGTTTCCCTGGGAGTTCCCACACCGCGGACAGGTACCGGCCGCTATCAAAGAGGCCAACCCCTCGATCAGCCGCTGTTACGCCTATAAAGAAGATGCCATGCACTTCTTTGTAAAAGACAACGACCATCCCTATGGACAGCCCAAACCATTCGACTGGATCCGGGGTTACCAGGTGGGCGGAAAGTCGCTCATGTGGGCGCGGCAAACCCAGCGCTGGAGCGACTTTGATTTCGAAGGCCCCGCACGCGACGGCTTTGCTACGGACTGGCCTATACGTTATAAAGACATTGCCCCCTGGTATAGCTATGTAGAAAAGTTTGTAGGCATCTCCGGGAATAAAGACGGTCTTCCTCACCTGCCCGACGGAGAATTTTTACCTCCTATGGAACTTAGTTGCGTAGAAAACTATTTCAAGGATTTTGTAAAAGACAACTATAAAGACCGGCAGGTGATTTACGCACGTTGTGCGCATCTGACCCAGCCACAACAAATACACCTGGACCAGGGCAGAGGACAATGCCAGAAGCGGGACCTTTGCCAGCGCGGATGCCCGTTTGGCGGATATTTCAGCAGCAACTCCTCCACCATTCCCTGGGCGCAGAAAACCGGTAACCTCACCCTTCGTCCGTTTTCAGTGGTGCATTCCATTATTTACGATGAACAAAAAGGAAAGGCCACCGGCGTTCGGGTAGTTGATACCAACACCAAGGAGATGATGGAATATTACGCCAATGTGATCTTCGTGAACGCGGCGGCCGTGAATACCAACCTGATTCTGCTGAACTCTACCTCTCACCGCTTTCCTAACGGCTTGGGCAACGACAGCGGCACCCTGGGTAAATACTTTGCCTTCCATAACTACCGCGGACATATTTCCGCGCAATATGAAGGCTTCAAAGATTCCACCACCGACGGACGGCGCCCTACCAGTGCCTATATCCCCCGTTTCCGTAATGTACACAAACAGGAAACAGACTTCCTCCGGGGGTATGCTGCTGGCTTCGACACCGGCCGCGGGCGGCATACCAATACCGACGGATTTGGCAAGAGCCTGAAAGAACAACTGTTCAATCCAGAAACAGGCCCCTGGTATGTAGGCTCTCATATGATGGGAGAAACCATTCCAAAAGAAAAAAGTACCCTTACGCTCGACACCAATAAAAAAGACGAATGGGGCATTCCACAAATCAATATCGACGTAGACTACGACGATAACGACGAAAAAATGCTGAAGGACTTCTTCGAGCAAATGACGGAAATGTACACCAAAGCCGGGTTTACCAATATTAAGACTGGCGATTCCAAACAGGCGCCCGGACTGGATATACACGAAATGGGCGGCGCCCGTATGGGGCTGGATCCTAAAACGTCGATCCTCAACAAATGGAATCAAATGCATGCCTGCAAAAATGTGTTTGTAACGGATGGCGCCTGTATGACGTCTACCTCCACTCAAAATCCATCACTCACCTATATGGCACTCACCGCCCGGGCGGTAGATTATGCTGTACAACAGCTGAAGAAGGGAGAAATATAAACGTACCTGGTATTAAAGAGACTATCGGCAACGGTAGTCTCTTTTTGTTTTTATCTTACCCACAAATGTATTTTTACCCCCGGATAATCCCAAGATATTTTTTGAACATAGAGAACCTATATTACTTATGAAATTCATCCTGTTACCCGGCCTGTTACTGGCCTTCATGGCATGTTTCTTTAGCGAACATGCCAGTGCCCAAGTCACAAAATCCTTCACCGTTTATGGTACGCTCGACAAGTTTTACCCGGTAGTATTTACTGATTCCGCCTGGTGGCGCCACGAAGCTTCGGAAATACAAATAGGACGCTCTGATGTACACCGGGACTCCAGCTGGCGCGGCTCCCTGATCGCTAAATTCAGATATCATACTACCAATTGGGGTAATGGTTCCAGCTTCATTGATGCAGATATACATCAATACAGCAATGTTCCAGACAACAGTAAATTTATTGCCGGCTGGCGTGATGCCACTGCCAATAATTCGGCTTTTATCATCATTATTTGGCTACGGGGAAATACCAGCTATTACTTCAGCTCCCGGTACAATGACCGGGCAACTGTTTACGATGGCGTTACCAATCCACTGCCATTCGAAGAACCGGTTATTAATGTTCCCGGTACCACCAGCAGACCACAGACCTTCAAAACCAGTATTGACAGTTATGTTAACATGAATGGGAATACTTTCGGTTCAGGCACCGTTTATTACAATAGTAGCGGTACCAATTTCTTTGGTGGCAATATCGGTGTTGGCACCACCACTCCAACCGCCAAACTGGAAATAAGCGGAGCGCCTTCCTGGACGAGCGCGGGCTGGGGAAAAGCAATTAAACTGGGTAGAGCTCAATCCATGCTACTGGACGCTGGCAGGAACACCCACTTTTTTTTATTTAACTTGCAACCATGAGAACGCTGAATGAACTGATTAATACGAAAGAACCTGGCTGGGACCTGGTGCAGGAATGGATTAATGCAGGTAGCAATCCTATTGACATTCTTCCGAAAGAACAGGCCCGTGCTGAACAGGCTTTATATCAAACCCAGGTAACTACCCGCTCACCGATGGGCGCTATCATTTATGAAACCGGGGGACTACTCGTAGATCATGGCTGGATAAGGGTATTGGGCTCCGGCCATGCAAAACTGGACCGTACCCTACCCGGATGGAATGAAGGTAAATCATTTACCCAAAGCGGCGCGCAGCCAGGCTTCCTGCTGATTGCTGACGATGTGATCGGCGGATTTTTTGCCATTAACAACGGTACATTGGCGCCACAGGAAGGCATTGGCAGCGTCTTTTACTTTGCGCCCGATACGCTGGAATGGGAAAATATGGAAATCAGTTACAGCGACTTTATCAGCTTTTGTTGCACCGGCGATATTGCAGGCTTCTATGAAGCCTTCCGCTGGCAGGGCTGGGAAAATGACGTAGCAAAAATAAACGGCATACAGGCTTTCAGCAGCTATCCTTTCCTGTTTTCCAAAGAAGGAAAAGATATCAATGCTGTCAGCAGAAAAGCCGTACCCATAGAAGAGCTCTGGCAGCTGCAAATGGACATGAAGCAACAAATGGGACATTAGTCGTTCCTTCTTACAAAATGTTAAAATTTGTGGCGCAGCCATCCCTGCAAGTATAATTAGGCTACATTTAAACCTTGTAGTAATTATATTTTGTACACTAAAACCTGGTCATGTCCCACAATTTATTAAAAGGTAAAAAAGGAATTATTTTCGGCGCCCTGGATGAAAAATCCATTGCCTGGAAAACAGCCCTTCGCTGTGTGGCAGAAGGTGCGGAAATCGTGCTAACCAATGCACCGGTGGCCGTTCGCATGGGCGAAATCAATGCGCTGGCGCAACAATGCAACGCCCCCGTAATTCCCGCGGATGTTACCAACATGGACGATCTCGACAATTTATTTACCAAAACCAAAGAACATTTTGGTGGTGGCGTTGATTTCATCCTGCACTCCATCGGGATGAGCGTAAACGTTCGTAAGGGTAACGACTATACGAACCTGAACTATGACTACATGCATAAGTCGGTGGATATTTCAGGGATGAGTCTTCACCGGATCCTGCAAACCGCGATGAAGCACGATGCTATCAATGAGTGGGGATCGGTAGTGGCGCTGACTTTCATCGCTGCACACCTGTCATTTCCCAACTACAATGAGATGGCGGATATCAAAGCGATGCTGGAAAGTATTACCCGCAGCTTTGGCTACCAGTATGGTATGAAGAAAAAAGTTCGCATCAATACTATCTCCCAGTCCCCTACGATGACTACCGCCGGGCAAGGCATTGGCGGATTTGATGGTTTTGTGGCGTATTCAGAAAAGATGTCGCCATTGGGTAATGCCAACGCCGACCAATGTGCAGCATTTACCGTTAGCTTATTTTCAGATTATACGCGCATGGTCACTATGCAAAACCTGTTTCACGATGGAGGCTTCTCCAGTACCGGGGTTACAGAAGCAGTGATCGCGCAGATGTCTAAATAAAAATAGCGCAAAAAAAGAGGCGGATCGATCTGATCCGCCTCTTTTGCATTTTACCGGAAGCACCAATATAGTATAGCCATCACCGATAGTAACAGTACCGACTGTACGCGGTAATCTGCCAACCCCGGCCATCCTTTCAATCGCAGGGGCTCCAACGGGCTTTTCCAATACAGGCGTTCGCTTCCTGCCGTATCCTGTACAGGGAACAGGAACGATAACGCTACCTGACAAACCGCACAGGCCATAAAAAGATAAAACGCCATCATCAGCGGTGGCACCTGGCTGATAAAACCTCCTGGCATTAACTTACCCACCGCGTATACGCCTGCTCCCAGCACAGAGCCCAGCCACAAGGTATATTGTGCGGATTTTGCCGAAGCTTTACGCCAGAAGATGCCTAGCAAAAATACGCAGGTGATAGGCGGCGCAATATGTGAAATCACATCATTGATACCATGAAAAAGGCTCTCATACCTGTTGAGCAGTGGCAATAATGCCAGCGATAATAGCAATGCTATGCCTGCCGCCCAGCGGCCTATCTTTACTAGTTGCTTATCGGCCGCCTCCGGGCGATACCGTTTATACAAATCATAACTTACCAGCGTAGCAATGGAGTTGAGCGCGCCGGAAATCTGGCTCATCAGTCCCGATAACAGCGCCGCCACCAGCACGCCTACCAATCCCGGTGGCACCAGTTGTGTAATCATCAGCGAATAAATTCCCTTGGTATGCATCACCCCATCTGCTGCTTTCAGGGCACTCAGATCCAATTGTCCTTGCCGGTATAACACATACGCCAGCAGCCCGGGAAGAATAAAAATAAATACCGGCAACATTTTGATCACCCCGCAGAACAAGGCGCCTGCTTTTGCATGGTTTTCATCCCGGGCACCCAATACCCGCTGTACAATGGTTTGATCCGCACACCAGTACCAGATACCAATCACCGGGTATCCCAGGAAGATGGCATACCAGGGAAGCCCACTGGGGTCGCTGCTGCCATGCAACATTGATAGCTTTTCCATACCCTGCTCCTGCTGCAACACCTGTAATACGGGCTGCCAGCCTCCTACCTTCCACCACGACAATACCGTAATAATTACTGCCCCCGCCAACAATACCATGGTTTGCACCGACTCGGTGACTACCACCGCTCTTAAACCACCCATAATTGTATAGGCGCCGGTAATAATAGCGATGACAATAATGCTGGTAAACATGTTGATGCCAAACAACGTTTCTAATACAATACCGCCGGCCAGGAACGAAAAAGCGATGTGAATAACGACTGCTGATACCACTGATACGATGGCCAGCCAATCGCGGCAGGCCCGATTATAGCGCCGTTCCAGGAAATCAGGCAGGGTGGCAATGCCGGAACGTATATAAAAAGGAACAAAAAACAGCGCCAGCAGGATCAGCGTAAAGGCCGACATCCATTCATAGTTGCCTGTTATCAGACCGGTATCAAACCCGCTCTGCGCCAGGCTTACCAGGTGCAGGCAGGAGATATTGGTAGCAAAGAGCGCCATGCCAATTACCGGCCAACGCAACGATTTACCCGCCAGGAAGTACTCCCCTGCTGCATTGCCACCTTTCTTCCCTGCCATCCCGGCACGGAAGCCCAGCCATACAATGAAAGCAATGTAGCTGATCGTAATAACAGTGTCTAAAGTGGTAATCATCCGGCAAATGTATTAAGCGCCAACAGATCGCAGCTACTGCCCGGCATTTCGGGCGTGTGGTAAAACCCGCCGGTGATGTTGGCCGGTTCTGCGAAATGTGCCCGCAGGTGTGGAATATGCTCCAGGAACAATGCTTCATGCCCCATGGCAATATGATTGAATAATACCAGGTGCTGATGCAGCTGTCCCATATCGCCTACATGTGGCACTACCGGCACACCATATTTCTTACAGAGGAGACTGACCGTGATAAACTCACTCACGCCCCCCACTCGCACGGCATCTACCTGTATAAAGCCGGCGCACCCTGTTTGCAGGTAGTTTTTAAATATCACTTTGTTGGGAACATGCTCTCCCAATGCCAGCTTCAATGGTTGTAATGCAGCGGCCAGCGTTTGGTGCGCCAATACATCATCGGGATGCGTAGGCTCTTCTATCCAGTAGGGATTTATATCCGCCAGCCGCTTGCCAATGGCGATAGCCTGGGGAAGATTCCATTGCTGGTTAGCATCTACCATTACTTTGATATCTGCACCCACGGTATTTCTTACAATATGCGCTCTTCGTATATCCGTGTCCGGGTTTTTAGCGCCTACTTTTAATTTCAGGGCTTTAAAGCCATTATCTATCGCGCGTCTGCAATTGGCTTCCAGCTGGTCATCGGAATAGTTGAACCAGCCGGCGGAGGTATCATAGGCAGGGTAGCCGGTGCGTAAGATCCCTTCCCTTTCCGGTCTTGAAGCTTGCATGTCTATAAGCAGCTTCAGCGCTTCTTCGCGGGATAATACTTCTTCCAGGTAAGAAAGATCCAGGGTGTTGACCACCTGCTCCGGGCTCAAGTCCAGCAATAACTTCCATAAAGGCACCTGCTGTTGTTTAGCCCATAAATCGTAGCAGGCGTTGGTAACTGCTGCCAACGCCAGGTGCACCACCCCCTTGTGTGGGCCCAGCCACCGGAACTGCTGTTCATCTGCCCGTTGCTTAAACCAGTCGCCGAAAGTAGCCATCACTTCGTTGAGCTCCTTACCGATTAACTGCTCTCCATAGAACCTGGCGGCTGCACATACCAGCTCGTTCCCCGCGCCCAGCGTGAAGGCCAGCCCGGTGCCGCAATTACCTTTATCATCGTATACACAAGCCACCGTGTAGGAATATACGGGCTGCTGGTGCACAGCATCGCTGCCAGCTCCATTGGTTAGCGGGAACCGGGCGTCTTTAACAACTATTTTTCGAATCATGTGTTCACTATATTTTTATCGGGGCAATATTCATCGAAGGTTTATCTGTTTCTAATACAATCACGGTATCATTGATATCCGGTAAGGTGGCCGGCAGGGTCAGCGTAATATTTTGCGCTGACTGCTGAATGGCTACCGCTGCGCCTTTCATGATATAGGCTTTGGTAATTTTCACCTCTGGTAAAGCTGGCAGGCTAAGGGTTTGTCCCGGCGCCTGCAACACATGTACATAGATTTTATTGCCGCTACGGGTGGCTGCAAAATGCTGGTTGGGATACCAGGGACCACCATGCGTATTGTAGATAGCAGTGCCATACTGCTGCAACCAGCTACCCATTTCTTTCAAACGCGCTACCTGTTCAGGTTCCATCAAGCCATCGGGACGGGGACCTACATTGAACAACAGGTTACCATTGCCTCCGGCCACCTTCGCCAGGGTATGGATACAGGTAGTCAATGATTTCATTTTATCATTGGGCTTCCAGGCCCATTGTTCGCAGATAGTCATACAGGTTTCCCAGGGCGTATGCATGTTCAGATCACCAATGCGTTGTTCGGGGGTATCATAATCACCCAGGAAATGCGGCGTACCATCTGCCCCGGTTCCGGAAAAGGCTTTACCTAAGCGGTTGTTAATAATAATATCTTTTTTCTGTGTTTTGAGATAAGCGTACATATCGAGCGCCATCTCTGGTGTCCAGGGCTTTTCCCAGGGACCATCAAACCACAGCATATACGGATCATATTTTTTAATCAGCTCTGCCAGCTGGTTTTTCATATAAGCCACATACTTTTCCATATGGGCGTTTTTGCGGATACCGTTCACCGTATCATTTGGATTATCGATTGGATAATCAGGGTGATGCCAGTCCAGCACAGAGTAGTAAATACAGAATTTGATATGATATTTCTTACAGGCTTTGGCCAGCAATCCTACTACATCTTTCTTAAAAGGCGTAGCCATGATGTTATAGTTGGTATAGGCAGATGGCCATAGGCAAAATCCATCATGATGTTTCGCGGTGATGGTCAGGTATTTCATACCGGCTTCACTGGCGGTTTTCACCCATTCATCGGCGTTAAATTTAGTAGGATTAAATGCCCGGTATAAGGTATCATAATCCGCCACCGGCACCTGTACGTGCCTGGACCAGCCTATTTCAGTGCCACGCAGGCTTACCGGTCCCCAGTGGATGAACATACCAAAACGCAGGCTCATAAACTGGTCCATCACCGCTTTGGTGGTCAGTATTTTCGGGTTCAGTTGTGCATTGGTTTGCGCGTGGCCAGTGGCCGCCCATAGCAGCAAACATAACGTGATTATTTTCTTCATTATTGAAAAGATATTTTATAGTGAGTGCTTATAACCCAGTTCTGCTCCTCCACTTACCGGCATAATGGCGCCGGTAATGAAGCGGGCGTTGTCGGATAACAGGAACGCACATACGTCAGCGATAACCGATGCTTCCGGGCAATAGCCGAGTGCGTGTATGTTATTGAGATACTGTTCTATGTGGCCGGGATTGGGTTGTTCCAGGCGCCACTGCCGCAGCATGGGCGTCCACACGCCGGCGGGCGCCACTGCGTTTACCCGGATCCCGTCTTTGGCATAGTCGAGCGCCATGGCTTTGGTCAGCGCATTTACGGCTCCTTTGCTGCCCGCATAGGCGGCATGATTTTCCTGCCCTATTTCCCCCACCATGCTGCTGGTATTGAGTATACAGCCCCTGGACGCTTTCAGTGCTTCGATGCCATAGCGGGTGGTATAGTAAATGCCTCTTACATTCACATTCATTACCTGCTCCCATTCCGCTTCCCCGGTTTCATGCAGGGGCTTCGACGGACTTGCAATACCGGCGTTGTTGTGGATGGCGTCGATGCGGCCATATGTTTGCCGGATAGTGGTGATGGCCTGCTGGATAGCGCTGCCTTCATTCAGATCGGCCAGCAGGAAGAGATGTGGCGCTGACAGCGTAGCCGGTGTTTTGTCGATCACCGCCACAGTAGCGCCCTCCCGGATATAGGCCTGTACACAGGCTTCGCCGATGCCGGCCGCGCCGCCAGTGATGACAATTATCTTATTCTTCAGTATCATAACTCCGATTATAGCAGTGGAAAATACAGCGCTAATATACGCCGCCGGATAATCCAAAATTAGCATATGAAACAGCAATTTGACCTGGCCTGATTGACTTAAATAAACACTATTTTGACTTTATTCTCTAAATTATCTATTTTCACATGACAATATGAAGCCAGTTTTTGCCATACCGGGCGATAAAGCCCTTGCACAGAAAGTGTTTCTGATCAAAGAAATTACGCAACCGTACTTTTCTACCGAGTTCCATTTTCACCAGGAATGCCAGCTGGTATATGTAGTAGAGAGCGCCGGGCGCCGTATTATAGGCGACAACGTCGAATATTTCGATAGCGGGGAAATGATTTTTGTCGGTTCAGGCACGCCACATGTATGGCACAACGAACAAAAATATTTTGAAGGAACCGATAAATTGCAGGCAAGGTCGCTGGCACTCTATATTTCGCCGGATCAGCTCCTGGAGCACCTTGCCCCTTTTATGAACATTACAGCGGTTAAAAACTGGCTAAAAAAGGCGCAGCGGGGTATCCAGTTCCAGGGCAGGGCCAAAGCGGAAATACTGGCCCTGATGCAAAATATGCTGCACGACGGCGAGCTGCAAAAAACCATCTCCTTTATGACCCTGCTGCAAAAAATGATGGACACCAAATCATACCGGTTACTGGCGGGCAGCAACTATGTAAACCTGTACAACGACAAAGACCAGTCCCGCATGAATGATGTTTTCCAATACATTTTCCGGCATTTCAGGAGAGATATACCCCTGTCGGAAATAGCAGCAGTAGCGGGCATCAACGTGCACTCCTTTTGCCGGTTTTTCAAAAGCCGTACCCAGAAATCATTTACCCACTTTGTGAATGAGCTGCGGATTGGGTACGCCTGCCGGCTACTACAGGAAAAGGAAATATCAATGGCCGAATTATCGGACAAATGCGGGTATCGTAACATCACCCATTTTAATCGCTTCTTTAAAAGGCTAAAAGGGAAAACGCCCCGGGATTATAAAAAGGAAATCCAGGCGGAGGGCTATTAGCCTCCGCTCCTATCTGTTGACCAGGAAATGTACGATCCTGGTTACCTCCGCCGCATCGCCGGTAACGATCTTCAATACGTGTTTCCCTGGCTTCAGATCATCTCCCAGGATGAGGAACCAGGGCAGGTAAAGACTTTTACTCCATTGGGTGCGCAGGTCTTTCTGCTGTACCGTGCCTCCGTCGATGCTATAACTGATAATACCGGCATCAGGGCCGGAAACAATACCTATGCCCACGGTACGGCCAGTGAAAGGAAGGTCTACCGACGCATGAGCGCAGGAAGATACCAGCATAGGCACTTTCACAAAGCCCTCGCGGGTAGCTACTCTGTCCGAAGGTTCCCAGGACTCGTTGATCGTAAACCCGTTTTTATTGGTGGCGGTGTGGATATCTACGTATGCGCCATGCTCATAGTTGAGCGGATCGGATGCTTTGGGCAGTACGGCGCTGGTCAGCTGTTTCGGAACCGGGCGATTGAAAGCAGTATCCAGCATGCGTTTGATCGTATTAAAATAGAGCGTTTGTCCAAACGGTGCCGGGTGCAGGTCTTTGAAGTCTTCTTTCCAGGTAAACTCGTGCGCGTCGATACGGTCGGTCACTTCTTTGGCCAGGTTGACAAATGGCAGATGATACTGCTTAGCCAGGTCCTCATGTACCTGTACTTCCACCGGCACTTTCCCCGCGTGATAATCGGCCATTTTATCTTCGTCTACAAACGCCATCAGCACGATATTCATCTGCGGGTTGGCTGCCAGTGCATGACGGATAATGCCTTCCATGGCCCTGCGCTGCGTAAGTTCGTTGGTACCGTTTACGCGGTCATTAACGGCAGCTTCTATAAAAAGCAGGTCGGTAGTCCCTTTTTTCAGCACATCATTTTCAAAGCGAAAAGAATGAGGCAGGCTGCCCAGCGAAGGAATGCCGGCATTGATAAAACGAAAAGCCGTGCCGGGATAAGCAGCGCCCAGGTAATCGCATACTTTAGTGCGCCAGCCATTCATATTAGTGATAGAGCCGCCGAGGAAAGTAACGGTGGCTTTTTTATCGTGCCGGATGTGGTACCAGGCATTGTTGAGCGGGCCATAAAACGTCACGTATTTGTCCTGCGCCTGCATAGTAACGGTGATGGCTATACCGAGTAACAGCCATATCAACTTTCTGATCATACCTTCTGTGGATTAAATCTATTTGCTTCTGGCCAGGCCCCTCACTTTGAGACAGGTAGGCATGGTAACCAGGTAGCCGTTGCTGGCAATGAAAGTAAATACGAACCCGGTCATTTTCTTACCCCGGTTTATCCAGGGATGACTGCCAAATGCGCCCGGACTGCTGTTTTCGATCAGTACATCGCCGGCGCCGGTTACATCGCGCCAGTTGCCGATGCCGTAGATATTTTTGGTATTGATGATAGCTGGCGGGTAAGGCGAATATGCTACGGTTACATTACTTGTCTGGCTCTGCTCCATAGCGTCTACTGCGGCTTCACTCAGCACACGTATACCCGTGGCCGTTACACCCTTGTTCATGAGCATATCCAGAAAACGCATATAGTCGTCGGGCGTACTGCGGGCGCCACCAGCAACCTGCGGGTTGGCCGTAAGTCCGAAGTCGGTATTGGTCATGCCGCAGGGCGTGAATATTTTATTAGCTGCCAGTGTTTTCCAGTCCATACCGGAAGCCACTTCACAAACGCGACCCGCTACCTGCATGCTCACTCCTCCATAATAGAAGGTAGTGCCGGGAGGATTGAGCAAGTCCACATTTTTGGCGATCAGGTCGGCCGCTTGTGTGAGCGTGATCAGCACATTCGATTCGTATCCCTGTGTGGAGTTACCGGGGAAACCGGAAGTATGGGAAAACAGCTGGGCGATAGTAATATTTCCTTTGTGATAAGTGGTAAATACCGGCAGGAATTTGCCGACAGTGTCCGTCAGCTTAATTTTCCCTTCATCTACCAGGCTCATTAACACGGCGGCCGACAACCATTTGGAGCAAGAGGCAATCAGCTGGCGGGTACCGCCGTCATATCCGCCAAATCCCTTGGCATATACGGTTTTACCATCTACATGAATGGCTACATAGGCCTTTCCGCCAAATACGGCCGGTACGGAGTCCATCAATACTTTATCGATATCTCCGTACCCTTGTGTAACCATGGTTTGAGATTCACTTTTGCTGCAGCTGGCCAGCAACAGGGCTATTAAACAGCCATAGAAACAGATAGTAATGCTTTTCATGTAACAGTGTAGTGTAGGTGTGAAACTAATAAATAAATAGTTGCTTTTCCAACGTGTAAGGGGTAAATAATATTGTTCCGGGGATGAAAACAGCTATCTTTACCGGCCATTGACTGATAATAAGACACATATGCCGAATCCAGTAGTGAGTATTATAGTTCCTGTATATAATGTAGCGCCCTACCTGTTGCGCTGTATGGAGTCGCTTAGGCATCAGACTTATACATCTACCGAACTAATATTTGTTAATGATGGCTCTACGGACAATTCCCTGGCAATACTTCAATCTTTGCAGCAACAATATCCGGCAATAAAAATTCTTTCGCAGGAGAATGCCGGACCGGGGCCTGCCCGGAATAACGGGCTGGATCATGCCAATGGCGATTATGTGCTTTTTGTAGATGGCGATGACTGGATAGACCCCCAAACGGTAGCCCGCTGTATCAACGAAGCACAAACACATGCGGCAGATATCGTTTGTTTCGGCTTCAGAAAGGTTTACCAGCAGGGCGATTCACTCATGGAAGCAGAGCCCTGGACATATGAGCCGGAGAGCTTTATCAACAGCGATTATATTATTAGCTTCTTCAGCGAGGCCATGCACCGGAAAGATAAACTCAATACCGCTGCCTGGGGGAAATTATACCGTCGGGCGCTGATAGAAGAGCATTCAATTCGTTTCAGGCAATCCACTTTTGAAGATTCACCTTTTGTGCTGGAAGCGGTATATGCCTCCCGTAACATCAGGTTCCTGACGGATACCTTTTACGCCTATTTCGTCCGGGAAAAACAAGTATTGCAGCACTCCATTACTTCACAACAGGTGAATGCAGCCAAGATTTCTAGCTTTTATAGCGCCGACCTGTTAATGAAAGCATTCCTTCACTCAAAAAATATCTTTGAAAAATACCGGCGCTATTATTATGCCTATCACAACACCCGTATACTGCAATACGGTGGATATATGGAAATATACGCCGCAGGTAATGGACAACAGCAGGAGGCGTGGCCCATATTTTTTGCTCAACTGAAAGAGCACCGGCACGATCTTACCCTGGACAGGAAAGGATTGTACCGGGCATATCGCAAAAGAATTGTTGCTTTAAACATCGGCGCCATGGTCAGCGGCATCAGTCCCCGGTTGGCGCATCGCTTTTTTCGGTGGTACGAAAAAACAATGGCGCCAAAATAACATCGAGCTTTTTAAAATAGTGGTCAATACCGAATTCCTGTGTCACTTGCTGATGTAATGTTTCCGGTTGATTTGTTCTTTCAGCGGCATGGAGTATTTCATCAAAATAGGCCAAAGTGCCTGCATCGGGGGCCGACATATCCGGAAGCAGGTAAACACCTGGAAATCCGCGCTCATTCAGCTCCTGTATAGCTCCCACTTTATTCCCTGTTACTGGTATTCCTACAGATAACGCTTCGAGTGTAACCAGTTCAAATCCTTCAAACTTAGATGGCAATATCAGCAAATCGCCTAGCGCGTAAGCTTCTCTCGCAATGTTGTCTATCAGCAGCCCTTCTTTTACCGTGGTTTTTGTAAACCCGTTAAACAAGGCGCTGTTGGGCGATTGATTACAGGCAATCAATAATTGCCAGTGTTCTGATTGTTCAATTACCGGCGCCAGTTTCAGCAATACGTCCATTCCCTTGGCGCTTTCCATCCGGCCTACATACAAGAGCGTACGCACAGCTGTTTGCCGCTTTTCAAAAGGATGGAACCTGCTGGTATCTACACAATTGTTGACTACCGTAATTTTATCGGCCGCAGTTTCGTAGTACTGTACCAGGTCTGCTTTTACCCTGGCAGATACGGCCAGTATCTGTCTGGCTATTTTACAGGCCTTTTGCTGTAAGGCTGCCATACGGCTCAGTCCAGGTGCGGTTCTCCCGTACGCTACCTCCATACAATGGTAACTTCCATGGATAAAGGCCACATCGGCGGGAAAAAAAGGTACCGACTCCCCCTGGGAAATCACCACTCTTCCCCGTTGCCAGGTTAACCAAAGAAAGGCTGACGTATACCGCGCGAGGTAAATAGCCTTGCGCTTTTTGAAATGCCGGTATTTGAACAACTGGTTAAATAGCCGGCCAAACAAAGTGTGGTTAATGAGATAATCTTCGTCGATCAGTTTTGTTTCAATACCCCGGCTATGCAAATATTCATCGAGATAATAGACCACCCGCTCTACGCCACCGGCATAAGATTTACCATTAAACGATATTAACCATGCTTTCTTTGGTTTCATGTGGTTGCTTTTAGCGATCAATACTCATCGCTTTGTCGAGCTTCTGATACCCGCTCTCTATGGAAAAATGCTGTTGAAAATAAGCCTGTCCCTGGTGGCTCAGCTGTTCATACAATGCTTTATCTGATAATACCCGCTGTATATTCGCGGCAAATGTTTGCGGATCGTTGGCAGAGAGACAACCATTGCTGGTTTTATCGGGGAGACCATCCAGGCCTCGCTCCGAACAGATCACCGGTAAACCATGCGACATGGCCTCCACCACTTTTACTTTCACGCCGGTGCCCGTGAGCATAGGACATAGCGCCACCCTGGCACGGCGATAATACGCATCCAGGTCATCAACAAACGGGATCAGGGTGACGTTGGGATAATCTTTACTGATATGCGCAGTAATCACCCCTATCGCACAGATCCGAATATTAGTGGGCAGTAATGGATATACTTCTTTAAAAAACCAGGTGGCCGAACGTAAATTATGCGGATTATCCGATGCCACATAAATCAGGTCAACATCTTTCTCCACTGTTTCTTTCACGGGCGCCGGCGCCGTCATAATCATCGGGATATACTTCACTTTTTCTTTGAGGAACTGGCTGAAGAAGTAGGTTTCCTCGGGTGAAATAGCCCATACCTGGTTAAACTGTGCCAGCCGGCGTAACTCATCTCCCAGGGCAGCGCCCTTATCAAAACCCGTGTCGTTCTGATGCTGGGAAGCCAGCAGGTCATGCGTATCTATAATGGTAACGGCATTTCCTACCAGGGGGTTATCGCGGATAAAATCGGCCCAGTAAGCATAGCTGATAATGATATAATCGTACTGCTGACGGCGCAGAATGGCATCGAACTGACGACGCAGGTTCAGCGTGGTATGATTGGGAAACGATCCGGGTACCAGCTTCAGTTTTCTTTCATATAAGATATGCCATAGCTTATAAGTGAAGAAATATTTTACGGGGTTACCTTTCACCGGTTTACGGTCCAGCACCCATATGTGTTCTGCCAAACCGCTATCTTCAAAGGCTTTCACCGTTTCCGGGGTATATTGTCCCCAAACGGACTTGGTAATAAAATCCACCTTCATGCCCCGTGCTTTAAAATACTTTAGCAGGTGTAGGGCACGGGTTTGACTTCCCCCTTTTTTCTCAACGGGATTCAACGGAAAAAAATAGAGTATCCTTTTCAAGTGTTGTGATCGTTTTTTAAATAAGGCTGTAAAACTAAGTCATTTTCCCTTAAAAGCGGGCAGAGACTAGTGGTACAACCGTAGCTGCAAAGACGAAGGGTTGGGCAGGGAAACGGTGGTACCGGTTGCCGAGAGTAATCCTGTTTGCTGATCTCTTTTAAACACTACGATGTTATTGGACCGTTGATTGGCCACCAGCACAAAATTGCCGGTAGGATCGATGGCAAAGTTACGTGGATGTACGCCACCACTGGGTATTTTACCGATCTGTTTCAGCTGGCCGGTTTGCTGGTTAACCTGGTAAATGAAAATCGTGTTGGCCGACTCGCGGGTGGAAGCATAGAGAAATAATCCATCCGGGGAAATATGAATATCAGCGGCATTATAGTCTTCCGCTTTATCATCGAGGTGAGCGCTCACCCGTTGTACACGATCCAGTTTCCCTTCGTGGTAGCGGTATACAGATACCATCCCTCCCATTTCCTCGATGCAATAGGCATAAGGTAGTCGTTGATGAAAAACGATGTGCCGGGGACCACTGCCAGGTATGGTAGCCGTATAGGCCGGCGTAGCTGGCTGCAATACCGGTGACGCGTTTGGTTTTAACTGGTAAGCCCTGATCTTATCGGCGCCCAGGTCGGGAAAGAATGCATATTTCCCGTCTGGCGCAAATACGGCGGCATGTATATGGGAGGATGTTTGCCGCTTGGTAACACTACTATCTTTGAAGGGAATAATTTGTGCTGCTGGTGCAATGAGACCATTTGCACCCAGCGGAAAAATGCCCAGGCTTCCGCCGCTGTAGTTCGCACAAATCAACCATTTGCCCTTTGGATCTATGCCTACATAGGCGGGGTTGTCGCCGCCGCTGTCTTGCCGGCTCAGCAAAGTAAGTAGTCCCCTGGTGCTATCGAATGCCAGGCTGGTAACGCCGCCTACATTGGGCGTTTGCGCTTCTGAGCAGGTGTAGATATATTGACCGCCAGGGGCAATCGTCAGGAACGAAGGATTAAGAATACCTGCCAGCGCCGATACGCGTTCCAGGGCGCCCGTTTTTCCGTTGAACCGGTATACATATACGCCTTCTTTGGCTTTGTCGCGGTTATAACTGCCTACAAACAGGTAGTACTGTTGGGCGTTGGCAATAAAACTGCTGAATATAGTGCTGATAACAAGAATAAATAACTTACGTGCCAATGGTAAATGTTTTAGACATGAAGGTGAACCACAAGATACTCATCTCTCTAAAAAATAATAATAGACAAATTTGTCTATTATTATTTTTGTCTTTACATTTGTACTGTTATGGCAAGGCCAGGTAATCCAAAAGAGAAGATTTTAGCCACTGCGGCGCGCTTGTTTTACGAGCAGGGGTACAATGCCACCGGCATTAACCAGGTGCTGGAGGAAGCGGGGGTAGCCAAAGCGAGCCTATACAGCCACTTTGGCTCGAAAGACGAGCTGGGATTGGCTTACCTGAAGGCCGCGCGACAGGAATGGTTCCAGGCGGTAACAGCGGTGGTGGAGGCCAAAATAGCGCCGTTGGACAGGCTGCTGGCACCGTTCGATTTCCTGGAAACGCAACTGCCCCGGCAGGACTTTCGCGGATGCCGCTTCATTAATATGCTGGCAGAAATTGGCGGTAGCCATAAAGAAATGCAACAGCAGGTGGCCGAACATAAGCGAAAACTGCGTCGTTACCTGCATCAGCTACTGCTGGCTATTCCGGGGGTGGAAGGACATCCGGCTGCAGATACCTGGGCAGATACCATCTACCTGCTGTTTGAAGGAGCAATTGTAGAAACCAAGGTTTTCCGGGATATTTGGCCCGTGAAAGCCGCTAAAAAAACGATCAAACATTTGCTGAGTAAGTTGTAACAAATGCCACCCTGCAAAGGGTTATTTTTTTCATCAATAATAGACAAATTGGTCTATAATAAAAAAACAAATACTATGAGCACTATTACCGCGCTTCCACTGAGTGAAGCCAGCCACGAAGCCACCCGTGTATTAGAACAGGTAAACCGCCAACTGGGCCGCATTCCCAACATGTATAGCGTAATGGCGCATTCCCCGGCCGTACTGGAGGCCTACACCCAATTCAGCAACTCCCTGCGTAAAGGCAGCCTGGGCGCCCCGATGGCAGAAAGAATTGCCATTGCTTCGGCAGAATATAATGGTTGTACCTATTGCCTGTCGGCCCACAGCTTTACCGGCGCCAAAGCAGGATTGTCGGAAGCCGATATCCGCGAAGCCCGGGCGCTGACAGCTACCGATCCAAAAGTGGCTGCCGGCATGGCATTCACCCAAAAGCTATTGGCTACCCCCGGCGATTTATCCACCGCTGACGTAACGCCGCTGCGCCATGCCGGTTATACCGATGGCGAAATACTGGAAATCATTGCCAACGTAGTACGTAATATTTTTACCAACTATCTCAACGTAGTAGCCGGTACTGAAGTAGACTGGCCCTTAGTTACTCCCGCAAATGCCAACAGCTATGAAAACAGATAAAATCAACATCGTTATTGACCAGCCATTTGAGCAGGTATTGACTGCCGCCAGGAAAGCCATCGTTAACAATGGCTTCCTGCTCCTGCACGAGATCAATCCACAGGTCATATTAGCGAGTCACCAGATCGTCATTGGCCCTATCCGGCAACTGCTCTTCTTCCACCCGGTCTATATGCATCAACTATTGCAGGCTGATCCAGCCGCCGTTATAGAAGTGCCCTTAAAGCTGGTGCTGCGGGAAGTGGCCGACCATACCACCGCGGTGACCTACAGCGACCCTTTGCAGCAGTTGCAGGGCTATAGCGGCCTGGAAACGCTGGGCAGCGAATTATCGCAACGGGTAACGGCCTTACTGGAAGAATTGTTGTAAGGATTTTTCATTTGCTGCGTCTAATGAACAGGCGATGGGTAAATCGCCGTACAGCCGCTCAAATAAGAAGATAAAGCGGTAAATTTGTATCATCATATTTGTTCACGTGTAGTTCATAACAGCGATGAAAACATTATTTCTGCTCACCCTGATCCTGGCCAGCCAGATTGCCTGTCATAGCCAAAACGAGAGCAAACAGCCGCCTGCCGTTCCCAATCCTTTTTATTCCCGGACAGACACCCGGAAACTGCATATCACCAATGCAGAATGGAAGAAAGTACTTTCGCCGGAATTATATGCCGTAGCGAGAGAGGCTGCTACCGAACGCGCCTTTACCGGGAAATACTGGGATAGCGATGTAAAAGGCACTTATTACTGCGCTGTATGTGGTAATCCTTTGTTCCGCTCAGATGCCAAGTTTGCCAGCTCCTGCGGCTGGCCAAGCTTCTTCGAGCCGTTGAGAGCCAACAGCGTCATTTATAAGTCTGATAACTCCTACGGCATGCAGCGCACAGAAGTAATTTGCGAACGTTGCGGCTCACACCTGGGGCATATCTTCGATGACGGACCACCGCCTACCCATAAACGATTTTGCATGAACTCCATTTCCCTCGATTTTGAGCCGGATCCGGGAGCACATTAATGTTTCATTTCACGCCAGGTGCATGTTGTGTTCCTGGCGTGAAAATATATTCCCTGTTTTAATCCAGGAAGCGCCTTCGCAAAACCGGAAGCAGATTTTACCGATTGGATCGTCCAGGCTTACTTTGCCGGCTTCCCCCTATTGCAGGGCACTTAAAAAAACTTCTCCACCGTGAGCCCATATGTCATCAGCAGGTTTTCACGATCAGTACGATTCACTTTATTATACACCATGGCGGCGGTAATGCTTAGCCAGGAACGGAGCTTCACAGAAAGGCCATTGTTGCACTTGAGAATATAGTCGTTGCCGTTAGTCAGCGAGTTTTGCAGATAATTGGCGCCTTCCAGCACCACCATGTTCCAGATAGTCCATTTGTAGGATACCCGCAGCGAGTTGCGGACGGTTTGATATACGTCGCGGATGGTATCCTGCAAAAACAGGTCGCTGGCTTCAAACATAATCCCTTCGCTGATATTGAGGGTGGCATTGGGGCGATGGATGACATCGTAAGCGGCGCCGCCGCCGGCCTGGAAGCGGTTGTTGATCTTCAGGGAATAACTCTTGTCGTAGTTGGCTAGTCCCCAGTAGTAAATTTTCTTCTCTCCCCGGTATACACTAAAATCGGTAACGGCAGACACATCATTGTTCGTCTGACTATGGTTTTGTTTGCCATATACATAGCTGGCAGCCGTGTTCAGCACTATTTTCTTTTTACTGATCTTAAAGCCCAGGTTGTTATTGAGCAGGTAAGCATTTCCATCCTGGGTACTATTTACCGACCCGGTAGAGGCATACTTGATATAATAGTGTACAGAGTCGCTGAACTGGGCCATGGTATTGCAATAGCTCAAAAGCGCCATCATGAGTAAAACTAATCTCTTCATATTCTTCGCTTAGGCGTTATATAACTGCGATGCCCCGGGCCGCAATTAACGTGCCTGAACCTATCTTGCCCGGTTATCCCGAAAAATGGTATTGATCATGAAAAAATAAAAAATTTTAGAGATCTTAGGCGGTCAGTATTCCTTTTGGTAAAACTACGTAACAACCATTTTTATGTCGACAAGAAGAAATTTCCTTTTACAAACAGCCCTGGGCATGGCCGCTACCACCATGGGGCCACTGGCAGCCACCGCAGCGGTTTCCGGCCGCCGGGATAAGGTGCAGCTCCCGGTGGGCATGGCCGGATATACTTTTGCCAAATTCAACCTCGACCAGGCGATTGCTATCATGAACCGGGTGAATATCAAAAATATTTCGGTGAAAGACATTCAGCTGCCGCTCAATAGCAGTGAGGAAAAGATCAAAGAGGTGCTGGGGAAATTTTCCGCTGCCGGCATCAACGTATATGCCGTAGGTGTTATTTACATGAAAACGAAGCAGGCAGTAGACGAGGCCTTCGAATATGCCAAACGGGTGGGTGTTCCGCTGATCGTAGGCGTACCTACCCCTGATTTACTGGATTATACGGAAGAGAAAATCAAAACCTATAATATCCGGCTCGCCGTTCACAACCACGGACCTGAGGATGCGCTCTACCCCGGACCTAAAAACGCGTACGACCTCATCAAAAACCGGGACCCGCGCCTGGGCCTCTGCCTGGACATTGGCCATGCCACCCGGGCAGGCGAAGCACCCGACAAAGCCGTGCTGACGTATAAAAACAGGATCTTCGACCTGCATATCAAAGATGTGAGCGCTGCCGCCAAAGATGGCAAAGCCATTGAACTAGGCAGAGGCGTGATCGATTTTAAAAAGCTGGTGGCCGCACTGGATAAAATCAATTACCAGGGCGTATGCAGTATAGAATATGAAAAAGATATGAATGATCCGCTGCCGGGCATCGCCGAATCGGCGGGCTATTTCCGGGGCGTGATCCATACGCTCAATAGTTAAACAAAAAGGGACCGCCTGTATAAACAGGCAGTCCCTGCATTCATCACTATCTACTATTTCAATTGTACATTAGCTACGGCGCTGTCTCTCACTTCTTCACCAGCAGTGGTAATCAGCGTATCTCCTTCTTTCAGATCACCGAATACTTCGGTTTTACCACTTTCGCTGCGACCTGTGGTAACGGGTACCCACTTTGTTTTGTTGTTTTCTACCCGGATCACATACACACCCTTCGATGAATTGAGCACTGCGCTGGAAGGCACCAGGAAGTTGTTGCCATTACCTGTAAGCGGAATGGCCACTTCTGCCACCATACCGGGCAACAGGGCTTTGTCGTTGTTCGCTACATCTATTTCGATATGCTGTGAGCGGAGCTTGCGATCCAGGGCGCCGGCCAGGCGGATCACCTTACCGGTAAACTGCTTACCCGTGAGCGATTTCACGGTAAATTTCACGTCACTCTGGTTATCCAGGTAGCTGGTATAGGCTTCCGGTACACTTACTACCAATCTCAGTTTCTTTTGTTCCTGCAACGTGAAGATGGGCATTTCAGAGCCTTTACCAGAAGGGCCAACATAAGCGCCGGCGCTTACATTACGTGCGGTGATCACACCACTGAAGGGAGCGCGTATTTCCAGGTAATTGCGGTTATCGCCTACTTCGCGGTGCGCAGCCCGGGCGGCCTCGAGCTGCGCCAGGTCTGATTTCTGACGGGCAAAGGCCAGATCCAGGTCGTTCTGCGATACGGTACCAGGCGTTTTGCTGGTTTCCAACAGGCGATCATAGGTAGCTTTGCTCGACAAATAAATTGCTTCCTGCGATTTTAAACGCGACTCCGCACCGGAGAGCTGTGAGTTGATTTCAGGCGCTTCCATGGTCACCAGCAGCTGGCCGGCACTCACCTCCGTACCCACATCGGCATATAGTTTTTTGATAAAGCTGTTTACTTTGGCGTAAAGGTCCACCTGCTGGAAAGCCACCAGCTCCCCGGGAATACGTATAGAAGATGAGATGGCTCCTTTTTCCAGGGAGAAAGCGGACAATGCAGGAGCCGGCGCCACTGCGGCAGCGCCGGATTTTTCGTCTTTGGCCCCGGATTCACTGCAGCTGTGCAATGCCACGGCAATACTTGTCAGCAACAGGAAAGAAATCGAGATACGGAAACCGCTGTTCATAAAATATATTTTAATAGCAATTAGATGAATGATGATTGATTGATTAGGCCTTATCGTCTTCTGAAGGAATGTAGTGAATACTTTCTTCATCTCTCGGATGCAGCGATACGCTTTGTGTAGTGGCCTTCCCTTGTCCCCAGGCAAATGCCAAAGGTAATATAAACAAGGCAGCAAAGGTAGAAGCTACGAGCCCCCCGATAACAGCTCTACCCAGGGGAGATGACTGATCGCCGGCTTCTCCCATACCACTCGCCATCGGTATCATACCTACCACCATGGCCAGGGCAGTCATTACAATGGGGCGTAAACGCAGCGCAGCCGCTTCTGTGGCAGATAACAAAGCATCGCCATTGTGTTTTCTCAATTGCTCCGCATTGGTAATCAGTAACACCGCATTGGAAATGGATACCCCTACCGACATGATCATGCCCATATACGATTGCAGGTTGAGGGTAGACCGGCACAGCATCAGCAATGCGAGGGAGCCCAACAACACTGCAGGCACGGTGGCCAACACAATACCCGATACTTTGAACGACTGGAAATTGGCCGCCAGCATCAGGAAAATCACTACGATGGCTATGACCAATCCGCCCTGTAAACTATCGAGCGTATCGCCGAGGGTGGTGCTGAGTCCAATCATTTCTACGTTCAATCCCCGCGGCAATGGTCCCAGCGCTGCAATAGCCTGTTTTACGCCGGCGGCAGCGCTGCCGAGATCTTTATTATTCAGGTTGGCGGTGACGGTCATCATCGGCATAGCGCCCAGGTTATCTACTTCGCCATAGGTGGTATCGACCGATAACGTAGCTACGTCGCTCAGCACGGGCCTGGAAGCATTCTTCAATACAGGAATCTCCCCTATCTCCTCTTTGCTGTTCATCTTATTTTCCGGTACCTGTACCTGTACGTTATAGCTTAGTCCCGCTTTTTCATCTACCCATATATTTTTTTCCGTTAAACGGGAGGAAGAGGTAGACGCAATCAGGGAGCGGGTTACATCGCTTACATCCACGCCCAGCTGCGCGGCCCGGATACGGTCGATATTTACGTTGATAGAAGGATATTTAATAGACTGACCAAACTGCACATCGCGGAGATAGGACAGCTGTTTCAGCTGGTCGACCAACTTCTGGGCATACTGCTCGCTCAGCTTACGGTCGCGGCCAGAAAACCTTACCTCTATAGGTGTGGGCGATCCCTGGCTGAGGATCTTGTCGGTGAGCTCTATCGGCTCAAACGACAGCATCATCTGCGGATCAATCGCCCTGGCTTTTTCCCGGATCTTATCTTTCAGTTGTTCCAGGTTGGTTTTATAATGCTCGTTCAGCGACACCTGCAATACTGCTTCGTGCGGACCGGCCATCCACAGGAAGATGGGCGCCGTAGAAAACAGTTGGGGGTGCATGCCTATATATGCCGACGTGATAGATACATTTTCCTTCCCGACGATATTGTTGATGCCATCGAGTAATTTCATGGTTTGTTCCTCCGTGCGCTCAATACGCGTACCGTCCGGCACCCGCATTCTCACCTGGAACTGGCTGCCGTTCACTTTGGGCAATACATCCCTGCCGATGCCCGACAGCAGCAATGCTACTACGCCGCATACGATCACCAGGTAGCCGATCACAATGGGTTTGCGATAAGGCATCATCCGGCTAATGAAGCGCAGGTAGCGGTTGCGCAGGCGCTCAAAGCGGCTGATCTTTCCGTCATGGTTACTGTCTGCTCTTTCTACCAATACTTTCTTCTGCTCCCAGGTGTCTTTTTCCCCGGATAATCCTGCGGCAGCAAACTCTTCTGCATCGGTCATTTCCTGGCCATCTGCTTTTTTATGATGTTTTACCTTCATGATCCAGTTGGCCATGATAGGCACAAATGTTTGTGCCAGGAAATAAGAAATGATCATGCTGAAACCGATGGCCAGCGCCAGCGGCAGGAACAGGGAGCCTGGAATACCGCCCATGGTAAATGCCGGTGCAAATACCGCCAGGATACAAAACAGGATCAGCAACTTAGGGAACGCAATCTCCTGGCAGGCATCCCAGATAGCCAGGGCCTTGGGTTTCCCCATATCAAGATGCTGGTGAATATTTTCTATCGTTACCGTACTTTCATCTACCAGGATACCAATGGCCAGCGCCAACCCGCTGAGGGTCATGATATTGATGGTTTGCCCGGTGAGATTGAGGAACAGTACCGCCGAAATAATAGAAGTAGGAATGGTAAGGATCACAATCAGCGCCCCTCTTGGGTCGCCGAGGAACAACAGCACCATCAACCCTGTAAGAATAGCGCCTATCGTACCTTCTGTGAGCAGGCTCTTTACGGAGTTGATCACATAAGTAGACTGGTCGAACTCATAACTCAGGTTCACATCTTCCGGCAGCTGCGCCTTCATTTTAGGCAATGCCTTTTTGAGTCGTTGTACCACCTCCCAGGTAGAAGCATCCGCACTTTTGGCGATACTCAGGTATACCGAGCGACGGCCATTGACCAGGGCATAGCCCGCGGTAATGTCGGCGCCATCTTCTACAGTAGCCACATCGCGCAGGTAGAGGTTAGATACATCTCCCTTAAACAAGGGTATATTTTCAAAGTCCTTTACATTACGGATGGTAGTATTGGCGGGTGTGATATAGTTATTGTTGCCGATGCGCACATTCCCGGAGGGGGCGGTTTGGTTGTTGAGCCGCAGCGCTTCCACCAGCTGATCGGGCGTCATGTTGTGCTGGCGCAGCAGCTCTGGATCGGCTTTGATCACCACAGTACGCATATTACCACCGAAGGGCGTAGAGCCAATCAAACCGGGAATAGATGTAAAGGAAGAACGCACGTATACGTTGGCCAGGTCGAGCAGTTCGTTGTTATTACGCTTATCGCTGCTGAGTACGAGCTGTCCTACCGGCAAGGTAGAGGCATCGAAGCGGATGATAAATGGTGGGTTGGAACCCGGAGGGAAGATGGCCTGAATCCTATTCGAAAAGGCGCTCACCTCCGCTGCGGCCTGGGCCATGTTGGTGCCGGGATAGAAGTTGATCTTCATCAGGGTAAGCCCCTGGATGTTCTTTGTTTCGATACTTTTTACCCCATTTACGAACAGGAATATATTGATGTACTGTTTAGCAAAGAAAGACTCCATCTGCTTGGGTGTGTATCCGCCAAAAGGGTGGGATACATAGATCACCGGCATGTCCAGCTTTGGGAAGATGTCGATCTTAATCGTATTCACCGCTTTTATCCCAAAGAAGAACAGGCCGGCCACCAGCACCAGGATAGTAATAGGTTTTTTTAATGCAAAACTGATTAAGTTCATAGTAATGATAAGTTGATAAATAAAGCCCTGAAGGGCGTCCGTTTAACGAAAGCGTCAATTCTCAAATATGCTAAAATCACCTGCAGCAGCGGCTTTCAGCAGCAATGCCTGCCATACGTTGCTATAGGCAATGTCTTTGTCTGTTTCCGCCCTGATAAGCACATATAAGGCCTGGGTAACGTCCACCAGGTTGGTTAACCCGTTTTTATACAACACCGATTTCTGGAGATAGGCATCAGAAGCGGCTTTCACCTGCACCGGTACTTCGCGGTAGTTGTCGAGCGCATTCTTTATTTTCTTATCTGAGAGATCGAGTTGTGCGTGAATTTGCTGATTGGCCAATTCATATTCGTATTGTAATCCTTTGCTGATCTGCTGTTGCGACCTTACCTGCCGCGAAATGCGGAAAGGCTGGGTAATGTTCCAGGTAACGCCTAATCCCAACAGGTAGTTGGTGCGGGTAGGATTCACCCCATCCCAGTAGCCGTGCGAATAATCGTTTTGATTAGCGATATAGCCGGCGCCAAAACCAGAGCCCCTGGTCTGCAATACGCCTACCAATGTAAACGCAGGGTAGTAAAAGGTTTTAGCGTATTTCGATTGTTCATCGCTCAGGGCAATCCGGCTTTTATACCATTGCAGTACCGGGTGATTTTCCAGGGTGAAGGTATCTGAAGGGATGGCGGGGATACGCGACATATAAGTCGTGTCCAGTGTAAATTCCTGTGGCGGAATGCCCAGGAGTTGTGCCAGCTCATTGCTTTGGGTTTGTTCAAAATCCTTCGCTTTTGTGAGAGCAATTCTTGCGCTGGAATATTCGGCATTGGCCTGCGATGAATCGACGCCGGCAATGAGACCGTTGAGTACGCGGGTGCGTACTACCCGGCGAATGGTATCCGCCCTGTCGAGGTTTTCCTGGTATGAGCGCGTGAGCTGCTGCGCTGCCACCAGGTTTAAATAAGTGGCCGCCACTTTTACTTTGTGCTTAAAAATCTCTTGTTGCCAATCTTTATCGTTCTGTGTAGCGGCCGCTAATGCAGTTTTTACTTTTTCTTTGGCTCTGCCGAAGGCAAAGAAGTCCCAGTTAATATTAGTAAGGTATAATGCGCCGAAAGCGGCATTCCAATTCTGATGATCCAGTGCCGGTCCGGCCGAAGCTGCCGCAAGTCCGCCAAATCCATACATAGGGCCATTTTGCCCGTTGATAGTACCGTAATCCTGTTGGGCTGATAGGTTCAGGTTGGGCAGGTAATCGCGGCGGGCCTGGGATACTTGCTCCCGGGAAGCGGCTGTGTAGCTGGCTTTGGCTTTGATAGTGCCGTAGTTGGCAATAGCGGTATCAATAGCCTGTTTAAGGGTAAAGACCTGTTGGGCATAGGTACGGTACCCTGAAGATACCAGCACTGCTGCCAACAGCAAATGTTTCTTACTCCACATGAATAATTAGATTTTACAGTTGAAACATCCTGAGGGATATCCAACCACAAAATGACTGCATCATTTTGAAGTAAACTTGAAGGAAAATATAAAATTCATATTTTTTTGTGAGAAGGGATATTACACGGCCATCGTATCCGCCCCGGATAAAGCCCCCTGGCCATTTACCGACAACGCTTCTTTATCATAAAAACTTACCCGGATACTGTGCCAGCCATCGGCGTAGTCGTACACCACGGTGTAGTTGTTGACTTCACAGATCTGTTTTACGATGGCCAGTCCCAGCCCTATACTATCGGCGCTCTGGTTACTTTTCTTGAAGCGCTGAAACAGCTCGCAGGTGGGTATCTGCGGAGGAAGCCCGGTATTGCTGATGCATAATTCGCTGGCAGTAAGCAATACATTTATTTGCCCGCCATCGCGGTTATGGCGGATGGCATTGCTCAACAGGTTGCTGATCAGCATTTCTGCCAGGGCAGGGTGAATGCTGAGTGGTATGTTCTTATCCAGGCTGGAGGTGAGTTTGATTTCCCGCATGGTGATCCAGTCTTCATAAGTGGCCATCACGTCTTTCGCTACGCGGCAGAACTTAATACTTTCAGACACTTTGAATTCCTGGTTCTCCAGTTTGGTGAGCAGGATGAGCGAGCGGTTGATATGCGATAATTTTTCGATCGCGTTCTGCATATCACCGATCAGCGCTGCCTGTACGCTGTCGATATTGGTTTCCGAGAGCAGTTCAATTTTGCTGCGGATTACGGCCAGCGGTGTTTGCAACTCATGCGACGCATTTTCACTGAACTCTTTCACAGCGGCATAATCTTCCACGGCCTTGTCGGTCATCTTAGTGAGGAAAGCGTTGAGCTCTTTGAATTCGGTGGTATTGGTTTCCGGTAGTTGCAACTTCTTTTTCTTTTTGAGGTCGAAGCGGTGAATGGCTTTCATGGTGTGGCGCAGCGGGGAAAATATCTTCCGTGACAGCAGTCTGGCGGTGATCGACACAGTGAGTATCATCAGCAGCATTTTCCATACTACGGCGCCCAGCATCCCGCGGAAGATTTCTTCCGAGCGGATCACATAGTTATAGGAAGATATTTTATAATATTGGTTGCCTACCTTGTACCAGGAGTTGACCGTAATGCGGCATTCTTTCTGTCCCAGGTCTTCCGCTACGGCGTAGTCTTTTTTGGTTTCCACCTTTCCTTCCGGAATGGGGCCAGGAACGGCCGCTATTTCAATGGGGCGGCCATGGGTATAGCGATCGGGCTTCTCTCCTGCCCGTAGTTGCTGGGCCACGCGGTCATTCACCGCTTTCATGCGCTCTATTTCCGCCTGGTCCAGGTGTTTTTTGATATTATTACGGGAGATGACCATGGTAATGGGCGTTACCAGGAACACGATACCGATAAACCAGAGCGTTATTTTATTCAGTAATTTCATGTCTTCGACGTATTAAACTTATAGCCTAAGCCATAAACCGTTTCAATGTAATCTACTCCTTCTGCGGCACTGATCTTCTTTCTCAGGTTTTTTACATGTTGGTATACAAAGTCGAAATTAGCCAGGTTATCCGTATAATCGCCCCACAGATGTGCAGCAATAGATTGCCTTGAAAGTACGCGGTTCTTATTGACCACAAAGTACAACAACAGATCGAATTCCTTGCGGGTAACGTCCAGCAGGGTGTTGTTGATCATAGCCTCCACGGTATCTGTATTCAGTACTATTTCATTGAAAACTACTAAGTTATTGCCTTCCAGCTTCTTTCTCCGGTAGATAGCCCGGAGCCGGGCATGGAGCTCCGGCAAATGGAAGGGCTTGGTAACATAGTCGTCGGCGCCGCCCTCCAGTCCATTTACCTTGTCGTCCAGGGCATCTTTGGCTGAAATAATGAGTACACCGCTGGCGATATTTTCCTGGCGGATGAATTTCAGCAGTTCCAGGCCATTACCGTCTGGCAGCATGATATCCAACAGGATACAGTCGTATGTAAAAAGGGAAAGCTTTTCCCGGGCCGCCTCAAAGTTATAGGCCAGTTCGCAGATATACTTCTCCCCGTTGAGATAATCGTATATACCGCTGGCCAGTTCCTTGTTGTCTTCTACAATCAATACTTTCATAAAAACATACCTGTATGCAAGGTGCGGGGTAAATTTAAAGCAATTTTGAAGTTTTTGGCGCGCAAAAGAAAGCCCCCACAGCATACCGCTGCAGAGGCCTTATCTTAATCTATCATTCTACTATTTTATTTCCTGTAACATTTCCTTTACGGCGGCTTCCAGCTGGGCATCTTTACCCTGCAGGAACTCCTCGTAGCGCAGCGGTACCCGGATATCGGGTTCTATCTGCAGGTTTTCGGTAGGACGTCCTTCCTTGCCGATAGTACCTACCATCGGGATACCGAATACCATCGTAGGATCTATCTGGGTTTCCCACCATACGGCGGTACCGGTGCCGGGTACCGGCATACCGATTAATTTCCCGATGTTGCCTTGTTTGTATACGTAAGGGAAGATAAAGGCATCGCTGTAGTTGCCTTCGCTCATCAGCACACAGCTGGGAGCCTGCCACTGACCGGAAGGCTCGCCACCCTTCAGGCGATCGCCCTGGGGCGCAAACTCCAGGTATTTTTTACCGCTAAGGAAGTTGTACAGGTCATCGTGCAGCCATCCGCCGCCATTAAAGCGGGTGTCTACAATCAGCGCCTTTTTATCACGGTTCTGCCCCATTACTTCGTCATATACAGAGCGATAGCTGGCATCGTTCATACCCTGTACGTGTACATAGCCAACCTGCCCGTTGCTGAGCTTATCGACCATTGCACGCATAGCGGCTACCCAACGTTTATACATCAACGTATTTTCTTCGCCACCAGAAATAGGCTTCACGGTTTCATCCCAGCGCACTTTGGTATTGGGGTTGTAAATGCTCACCAGGATATTGTTGCCGGCTTTGCGGTTCAATAATGTGGCCCAGTCACTTTTATCATTGATGGCGTTACCATCAATTTTTTCAATGATGTCACCTTTTCTTAGTTTGCTCGCAGCTTTGTCGAAAGGACCACCTGCAATCACAGCGTCGACCTGCAGGCCGTCGGCACGACTGGTTTCATCGTACAGCAGTCCTAAAGAAGCGGTATTATCGCCGTTGACTGGCTGTGGTGAATAACGGCCACCGGTATGGGAACCATTCAGTTCTCCCAGCAGTTCGCTCAGCAATTCTTCAAAGTCGTAGTTATTGCTGATATAAGGCAGGAAGCGGGCGTAATTGTCGCCATACATCTTCCAATCCATATTCCGGAGAGTAGGATCGTAAAACTTCTCCTTTACCTGTTTCCAGGCATGCCAGAAAATATATTTACGTTCTTCTTCCTGGTTCAGCGACAGTTCCGTATTGATGCTTACCGGCGTGATCTTACCACTGCTGGCGTCTACCTTTACCACGCTACCGCGGTTGCTGACAAAGAGGGAGTTGCCATCTTTGCTCAGTTCAATACTACCCGGGGTACCGCCCATTTTAGCCAGGATCTTTGTTTCACCGGTCCTGGGTTCTGTTACCCACAGGTCGTACCCTTTTTCAAAAGCGGCCATGTAGAACAGTTTGGAGGCATCTTTATTCAGCACATAATCACCGATAGATGCGCTGTTGATGGTGAGCTTTATCTTCCTGTTTTCCAGGTTGGTAAAGTCGGGTGTGAAAGTCTTTTTGCTGGCAGTATCTTTTGTTTTTGCCGTGGAATCCTTTGTGGTTTTAGATTCCGCAGCTTCTTTGTCTTTCAGCAGATTGAATTCATCTTTCGATAGCTTGAACTTATCATACGTTGGCTGATCGAAGAAAACAGCGTATACATCTACTTCCCGGCTACCTTGCTTGGCGAGGGACTTACGTCCTTCGCGGCTGCTGGTCCAGGTGAGGATCTTTCCATCATCTGACCATTTGCAGTTTCCTTCGCCAAAGCCGCTGTTCACCGGGTAAAACGGTTTGCCTTTACCATCCACGGGGATCAGTGCGGCATTGTTCATAAAGAAATATCCTTGCGAATCGTCTGTTACGATCCATTTGCCATCCGGGCTCCAGGCAAAGCTCCAGTCGCCGTCGGAATAAGAATGATTATGCCCTTCGGGCAGTATCGTGCGACTTTTGCCGGCTGCGATATTGAACACTTTCAGTACATTCCGGTTTTCCACGTAGGCAATTTCTTTGCCATCGGGAGAAAATACCGGCTGGAATTCTTCTGCATCGGTAGCGATGACCGGTTCTTCTTTCAGCAAAGTAGCTGTAAAGAAATAAGGTTCTTCCTTACGCACTTTGGTGGTTTGGTAGATATCCCAGTTGCCGTTGCGTTCTGCGGCGTATACCAGTTTCTTTCCGTCGGGCGACCAGGCCACCATACGTTCCTGCTGGGGCGTGTTGGTAATGCGTTTGGTGAAGTTGCCATCTACGCTGGCCACAAACACTTCTCCCCTGGCGATGAACGCCATTTCCTTTCCGTCGGGGCTCATGGCAAACTCGGTGATATTGCCGCTTACCGGTACATTTTTTACGGTAGCCGCACGGCCGTCGTTGAAAATATTTACTTCGAGTTTACGGGGTTGTTCCCCGTCTTTCAGCGTATATATTTCCCCGTTATAGGTAAAACAGCAGGTGTTGTTATCAGACTTAGACAGGTTGCGCACCGGGTGTTTGGTAAAGTGGGTCAGCTGTTGCAGGCTGTTTTTATCTGACAGTGAGCCTTTGAACAGGTTCTGGGAAACTCCCCCTTTTTCAGACAGGTAATAGATATCGTTGCCATTGCCGAATACCGGTTCCCGGTCTTCTCCTTCAAAGGCAGACACTTTTTCATAGCTACCTTTGGCCACATCCATTACCCAGATGTCGCGGGTAACGGATGATACGTGGTGCTTACGCATGGGGTCTTCATATCCCTTTCTGTCCTGGAAGATGATCTTATCGCCTGTTTTATTATAGTGTGCCACGTCGGCGCCGGCGGCGCTGATCAGGGTAGCGCGACCACCGGTAACGGGCACGGTATACATATTCCGGAACAGGCGGTACGGGAAGCGGATGCTGGATGCTGGTGCATTCCGGGCGCTGCCGAAAAGTACCTGTTTATTGTCGGCTGTAAAATCGTAGGGAAAATCGCCTGCGCTGTTGCTGGTGAGCCGTACGGGCGTACCGCCGGTAGCGGGCATCACAAATACGTCGAAGTTGCCGTACCGGTCGCTCGCAAAGGCAATATATTTGCCATCGTGGCTCCATACCGGCATCATATCATGGGCTTCGTGGATGGTGAGTGGCACGGCTACGCCGCCATTCGCATCTACCCGGTAAATATCTCCTTTATACCCAAAGGCAATCGTTTTGCCGTCGGGGGAAATGGATGGATTTCTCAACCACAGGGCATTTTCCTGGGCATGGGACATGGCTGCCAACAGCAGGGCAGCACAACTGGCTAATAATCTCTTCATAAGCACCGAATAGATATTTGTTGTTTGGAGCAGCTATAAAAGCTGATCAGCCAAGATAAGAAAGGTAGGGCTTTCTTCAAAGGCGATATTGACAAGTGGTGGAAAGCGAAGCGCGGAACGCTACCACGGCGGATGTTTCCTGTGCCGGCAACGCTACTTATCATGTGATCAGTGGAGAATAAGGCGGATAAAGCGCGGGCGATAAAGATGAGGAGATGCCGGCAGCTCATGGAGGAAATCGAATGAGTTGACATTATAGCTGATCAGCAGTTCTCCCGGCCGGGATAAATGCGGATGTGCCTTGGCGTTATACACAAAAAAGTGTTTGTTTTCCTTTACTTCCGGGCACTCCCATATTTTGATGACGGGGCCGAATGGGCCGGCGGGACTGGCCCCCAGGCGAAGCCCCACGGCCGTTCCTATGCCATCTACCTGGAAGATGAGGGCATAGCGCCCGTCTTTCAGCGGGGTGACGCTTAATTCATTGGAAGCGCGGTTAGCAATGGTGGCCGCGTGGCGGATATTGGGTACCCATTGCTGCCCATCCCAAAAGCGCCATCTCCCGAAATTTTCGAAATCGGCGGGCAATACCCGGGCTACCATCACGGCTTTCTGTGTCCCTTTCACCCCGTATACATATACATAGCCATCCGGATGAGGCGCGCCGGCGGCTTTGGTGTTCACGAAAATACCGGCGCCAAAAGAGCCGCTGCCAGTGGTGCTGTCGGCCGCCAGGAAAAAAGGGGTATCCAGCTGCCGCTGCGCCGTATATGGCGGGCGACTATGCGCCGGCAATACCAACAGGGCATTTCCCACTTCTTCAAAGCCAAAATCCTTATCGCTGACATTACGGATGCGGTAAGCGAAGATATAGATGTTGTGGTGCGGGGCGGTATTCACAAACCCATCGCCCAGCCAGTAATAGTCGGCTTTCCCCGCGGCGGGCGTACGTGGTTCAAATAGCGTTGCCGGCGCGTGATGGTTATCGGTGTTCCAGTAGAAATGGATGTTTTCTTTTAGCGGTTCCTTGCCTTTCAGCACGGCCACCGAATTATGAATCATGGAAAAACCCGGTTGCAGCTGACCATCGCGGATATCACCTGCCATGGTATCACTGAACACAATGAGCGTACTATCCCCCTCGTGTGGCGTATCAACACCATTGAAAGGAATCGTGAAAATACCATCTCCCCCAAACCAGCCACTATTGCGGATAAAAAGGCTATCCCAGTCGAGGGCTCTTTCTACTGTATAATTCAGCTGGTTTAACGAAGGAATACTATCGTTAGTCATGGGCGAACACCAGCTACAGCAAAATAAGGTGAGGAAGGTAAGCATACAGCTGGTAAGATAGAAAATATTTTTGGTGCATGCATTATGAATGAAACATCGTCCCGAACACACGATCCCACAGCGTAGAGCTTACGCCAAAGCCCAGGGCATCGTCTTTATAATGATGCAGGTGATGATTGCGCCACAGGGGCTTCAGCCATTTAAACGGCGGTGCCCAGGCGTGGATAGCGTAATGTATACTGCCATACGCCAGGTAGCCCGATATAAATCCGGGAAAAAACACGAAAGCATTACTACCCATCAACAGGTAAAAGACCGCTAAAAGGAAAGATGAGATAATGACGCTGGGCACCGGCGGCATAAACAAACGCTGCCTATCGCGCGGGTATTCATGGTGGTTGCCATGCAGCGTATAGGTAATCTTCCTGGCCATGGGATTTTCGCTCACCCAGTGAAAAATGAAGCGGTGAGCTACGTATTCGAAAAGCGACCAGGCTAAAACGGCCATTGAGTAAATTAGCGCAATGCGCAAGAGGGAGTACTGTAAGCTGGTATAGCCATAGTAGAGCATATACCCGATCACAGGTAGGTACATACCAAAAATAACGATGGGATGGGTTTTCGTTAATAACTCCAGGTAGCGGTTGGCAAAAATCTGTGCCTGTCCTTTGTTGTGCACTTTTTTGAACTTCATGCGAATGGGTATTAGTTCGCAAAATTGGAAGGATGGCGGGGAATGGCCATGAAAATTGGCATGAACCAGCGAAAAAGGGGGTTGAGTTGAGGGAATGAGGGAGTTAGTTGTGATTGCACCTGGCATACACTATACACGGCTTTGACATGCTTTAAACCGGGCGTTGATTACTTTTTATTACGGCTATTGCGGCTTTGTTCGAACCATCCAATCCGGATTTATTTTCTCTTTATCTCTGCAGCGAGCTCCCTGATCCTTTTATCCTGTTCTTGTATTATTTTGTTCTGCTCAATCAGGTACAACGTTAGCTCTTCTACTTTCTGTAACAATTTTCTATTCATTTCTCCCAAATCCAATCCATTACTTTCCACATCTTTGGCAGCCGGCATATCAGGCAAATGCTCATATGTCTTTATGTAGTTCTCCACCTCCTGAAGTGAAGCAAGATGGTAAGCAGGCTTAAAAACAAAATCGGGCCAATTGTTCTTCTGCTTCACCTTGACAGCTTCGGATACAATTGCTCCCGCCACGGCCAGTTTATATCCCTTGGTATCTGTTGTTCCAATACCCACATTGCCATAAAAGGCAGCGGAGGAATCTGGAGCCAGCTTCATTACCGGATAAGTAACCGTGCCATCACTGTATTCGAAAAAGAACGGCTTATACTGCGCGCTATATCTTTTCTGCAACCTGATCCCAAAGGAGTGATTCTGTGGATAGCTCATGTTATAGATATCCATTATCTCCTCTTCATTGTCGCCGTTCACCAGGGCGAGCGTAGCTTCATAGGCATTCTTATTGGCTCTCGGCGACCATATCTTCATAATAGTAAAATCATGTCCATCCCGGCGAAAGTAAGGAATACCGGAATTACCATAGTTAAACAACAGAGAAGAAGAAGTGCCGGCATAGTTGTCTGCTTCATAAACATCCCTGCTTACATCCCAGCGGTCGGCTCCATTTGACCGAATGAGCGCAGCTCCATCCAGGTTGCCTTTTACAACAAGCGGATCATTATAATTCATCGTTCCGCCATCCACCACCAGGTTGCTATTTGTTATTAATGCACCTTTTTGAAGACGTGTACGAACGGTAGTGCTATCCCCCCGTTGTGTGACAGTTTGTAAGCTTTCCTGCGCAAGAATATTCAGGAAAAACAGGAGGAAAATCCCTGTAGTAGTAATAAGTTTCATAGAGGTTCTTTGAATTTTTTCCGGGTTAAAATGACAGGTTAACAAATATAATAATCATCCAATGGTTAAGTCAATATCTGTATCAAATTGCTGCACCGTAATGATATACTCCTTTGCTACTGAAATGTTATCAAATAACCGGTACAGTTCATCCCAGCTCGTGCTCAGATATCTTTTCCGGTCGACATTCAGAACAATACCGGTGCCTTTTTCCCGCCTGGAGAACGGCTACCTGTATGTCCGTTAACCTGCCTTTACAATTATTAGTTAATTCTTTAACAGCAAAAAAATTATCTAGCATCAATATCAGACGTTACGAGCAATCGGCAAGTTATCTTTATAATCTCATTGGAAGACACTATGCGCTACTCATCTGCAAATTTTAGTTTCGTCTGAATAAACTTCTTCTTGGATCTATCAAAATCAATTAGAAAAGTATGATCTGATGGCGCAGACGTATTTAAAGCACTGTTTATAAACGTAAGTTTTAATTGTATCTGATCTCCCGAGAGTGTATATGAACCCTCAAAAAAATCACCTATATATAGCAAATCATCATTTTCAATATTAGCATAATATATTGAATCAAGAGAAAGTTTCTTCCCATAAACCCATAAATCCAGAGAGAAGCATCGCATATCTGCTGCGCTTTTCGTCGTCCTATAATCTCCTCGAATCTGTTTTAAATAAATATTTCTATCTCCCGAAAATTTACTGATTTCACATTTACACTTTGTAATCAAGGATTTGCATTTCTCTTGAATCATTTTAACTTCTTTTGTAAATGACTGAGCCCAAACATTACTATAAAAAATGCATATCGTTATTGCAATACATATGGCTTTACGGTAGGTTCCTGCGATATTTCTACTTTTTGCGATACTGTTTTCTGAAGTTGTCCCCATAAGTTATCATTAATATTATCGGGTGATTTTACATACTGTGACAGTGGTTTAGGTTTCAATCGCCCTGTATTAGCATTAAAATAAGAATGAACAAATGGTCATAACCCCGATTTCTATACTTCGCACTGGCCCGATAAATCGGAGGGCCTCAGCATTAATAAAACCCGGTCAACTGACCGGGTTTTATTAATGCTGAGGCTATGTACCATCTCCATTAGTTAATTATCAAATAATCTCCATCGCTATCTATTGGAAATAAAATATTCTTTATCACTAGGGAGGCTGTAACTATTTTATTATCATCAATAAAAATACGTGCATAAAAATCTCCCTTCAAACAATTCTGACAAGTATCTTCACTTATTCCTTCTACTAAGACGATCGAAGCTGCTCGAACACCAACGTCATTCCTATCCCATACTAATTCGTCAAATAAATTATATTCATGCCGCCAACAATCACCATATTTAAATTGAATAGCCCAGCTTTGGATATGCTGACAATTAGGACAAGAGCAACTCTTCAACTTCAAAATATTATATATACCCATAGTTAATAAGTTCTTACATTTCTATTCGATGCCTTTAAAAAGGTAAATAGTTTTCACCCCTTGTCAAAACAGCAGCTCCATTATTTTCAGCTATTGTTGTCACACCCGCATCTTTTACCCTCAAGTTTTTCCCTATGTCTTGAGCTTCTGTCGGGTACTTATTGGGTGAGTCCGAAGGCAGGAAGTTTTTAAAAGGCCCCTCTATACTTAAACGGTTGAATGATATTTCTAAATTCCCTGATCAGGATAAAAAATGTATCCAATATGCACTCGATGCTTTGATCAATAACGTAAAATTCAAAGCTATTCAATAAACAGGATCTATCCTACATCGTACTTATGATAGCTGTCTTTATCAGAGATGCAAAATTCAACAAACGTATACTCATTAATAAACAAGGATGGCCAAAATGCTTGACCATCCTTGTCGATTCTACTTCAACAACGCATTATTTAAAATTAATTCCTCAATATTCTGAGAATTATATTTTTTCTGGGTCGAAACAATCTTTCCATCTCTTACCCAATATGTTTCACCCCAACCATCAGAACGCAATCCATTTCTATCAAAATAAGGTAGCGAATCTGGATTATCTATATCAAAAAAATATAGAGGTATGCTAATAGCGCCAACTAAAGACTGTATTAAATTTCTCAATTGTACGATAGCATGGCTCCAATTAGCGTACAAAAATATTATCCCTTTTTCAATAGATACTATGTCATCTGAATAATTATTTATTCTAACATCGGGATGCTTGGCAAGTAGTAATTCTAATTCTGAGCTCATTTACTTCATTTTATATTGAACCGTTTTCTGAACAAATTCATCAGCCGTACCAGGCAGCATTGTCTGAGATTTCTCTGACACCAACTGAGCCTTGTCCTTTAAAAAATTGGATAACTTTGAGAAAAACGGACTATCAGCAGCAGAGTAAGTAATCGTTGTACCTGAACGAGACAACCTGCCTATTTCAGACAATTCTTGCTCAAATAAAGGTGAATTATTTATTATTATTTGCTCAGCAGAACCATTTGCAAATGTTGACGACAATGCCCTACCATTTGCAAATCTAGGATTAACAGCTATATCAGCAAATCCAGCTGCCTCACCTTCACCATAAATATTTACCCTAAATCTACTTCCACCCTTGATGTTTCCTAATCCTCCAGCTGGCAATGCTGCATTCTCCGGCCCTATTGCGCCATTATACTTAGCCACAGTAATACCCAACATATCAGCCAAAGATCTATGCCCATTCTTTCCACTCGAAAGGTCTTCCAAAGAGTTATAAAACGTCCTTACATCAAAATTCTTCCACTCTTGGGGCTGTTTGGCATCAAGTCCACCATACCTATCTATTGGCTCATCATATGTAGTATGTACAGTAAATAGTTGACGCTGGTTTACACGATTTTCATACACAGGAACAGGCGCATCATTGTAGGTACTATGAGAACTTCTATACCCAACCAGAACCCGATCAACAATATCATTCTTACCTAAATAACGGAGCTGTGTATTACCATCCTTATCCTTTATATATGTAAAATGATATTCCTCCGCGCCATCCAGATCTATAGCTTGAATAGGTGTATTTCCCGCAAATTGATACGGCGTATAATGTGGGTATTGTTTTGAGAGAGGATCTGTTGACAGGAACTTGCCTATGCGTGGATCGTATATACGCATTCCATAGTCAATCTGATTTCCTTCACCTTTGATTTCATTATCATTCTCCTTCCCATTAAATCCATACCTGTAAGAACTTCCATTCATTTTCCTTCCCACGAGCTGCATGCCAAACGGCGCATAATCCACGGCACTGGTAATCGTCGCATCATACAAACCTCCGGAAGCCACTTTATTATCACTCACCGTTGTCAATACGTTTCCGAGATGATTGATAATTTCATAGTCCCGGTTATTGATAGCTGTCCACAGCGCATCTTTAGTAGCGGTACCGGCCAGTTTCATATTAGGCTTCCAGCTTCCCAGGCGACTACTTCCATAAAGATACTGTTCTTTCCACGTAATATTTGCATCGCCTGTTTTTTGTTCATAGGTAGCCAATACATTGCCCTGGGCATCGCGCTCGTAGATCGTATAGGTACTCACGCCGGCAGCGGTTACCACTTTCATACTACGATTGCCGGAGGCATCATAAAAGTACTCAATGACAACGCCAGGTTTGGTGATTTTGGAAATTTTGCCAAATACATTCCACTGGATGTCAGATATCCCCCCAGTCGTGTCTTTAACGATGTTTCCAATTTCATCATATTGGTAGTAGTCACCCGCTGCATTACCAGTGGCATTTTGCACATAGGCAGCGGGATGTTGATCAAACACATCGATACCAGGATATACCTGCGCGGCTACGCCGTCTTTAAAATACCTTAAGCGGTTGCTCGTAAGCTGGCCTTTGGTATCGCGTGGATACTGGTAGGTCAGTTGATCCATTACCGTAGTACCGGTGCCATTGCGGTTATACGTTAATATGTTACCGTTGCCATCATACGTAATATCTTCCGCATAGGCATCTACTTTCTGTGCCATGCCCCAGGTAGTGGCAGCATTGGTGAGCGCATGCTGACGCATAGTTCTCAGGCGGTTCAGCTGATCGTACCGATAGCTGTAGCCTACCGGGGTGCCGCTGTTGATACCTTTCAGTGACAATACTGAGTGCGAAATGTTACCGTTGTACAGGTTTTGCCCGGCCAGGTCGCCACTTTGGGCGCTCCATTGTAGCGCGAAAGGATTAGCAGTACCCGTTACGCCAATAGGCTTATAGTCGCCCTGGAAATAATCCAGGCTAAACCCTGCCACGTCTTTAGCGAAGTTGGCAGTAGGGCTACCGGTGTTACCATCTTTCCCCATTTCGGTACCTGGCAGCAGGAAGTTGCCGTTAATACCTTTCAACCAGCCTTGCAGCGTATAAGCGTAGTCTAAGCCCTGTATGGAGTTACGACCCAGCTCCGTACGTGCCAGCGGTCCATGCTTGTAATAACGATAGGCGGCATCTGTAACAGGGTTGGCAATAGTCCATTTATCGGCCGATACACTGGCGATACCCGATTTGGCGGCAATAACCCTGTTTTCTGCATCGTAGTCGTAACCATAGTAGAATTGATCATCTTTGTCAGGATGATATAATACGGTATTTACCTTTCCACTCACCAGGTCATAGTTATAGTCTGTTCTGCCATACTGTATTTTCAGGTTGTTATGCCAGGTAGACTTAACGTTGCCCAGCAGGTCGTAACTATACAGGCGATCATCTGTTACCAGCCCACCCTGTGCATTATAGCTGTAATGCGTAGTTCTTGACACCCTGTTGCGCAGGAACTCCTGGTAACCATATTGTATGGGCAGGGTCGACAGATCATATATAGTTTCTACATAATCAGGCTTCCCATTGTTGATAGTCAGGAAGTAGGAATAATCCAGATCCCCCATAAATCCAGGCGATGGAACGGAATATACAGGCAACACTTCTCCAACTTCGATGATGCGCCCCAATTGGTCGTAGGCAGTATAACTATATTTAGCGCTCTTGGCCTGTTTCGCATTCTGCGAACCTACCATTCTGCCTTTATAATCGAACCAGAAGTTCGACGTGCCTGCATCCGGGCTTTTCTGGGACACTACCTGGTTGAGCGACGTATAGGCATAATCGGTAGTAAGCCTATGCATAGGCGCTATCGGCATAGGCCTTACTTCCACGTTGGAGTTAGGCCCTCCTACGGTTCCCGGTGCACCGTTTGCCGGCACATTAAACCTCGCCCACATGGTGAGTGCGGTTTGCCCGGCAGCTACGTTCATACAAGGTTCCAGGGAGTTAGCATAGATGTCCCCGGAAGTCAACTCCTTATTGTATATTCTCAGGTGTTTAAGATCCGCCAGGTCCTGGGTAATGGTAGTACCGGATGGACCAGCCGTCATTTCCCATTCGCAGGGTGAAAATGGCGCTTTGGTGTCATTCGACATCAGCTCTCCATTTACATATAAACTCATAGGACCACCGGCAAAATCGCCCTGCAGGGCCAGGTGTGTCCAGCTGCCCGTTGGGAAAGCGCTCACCGGTACCGCAATATCATTGGTATTGGTAATGGACACATCCGCCCCCACCGGATCCAGCTTATGTATGGTTACATAACAATAGGTGCTGCTCAGACAGGTGGTAATGAAATACTTATTGCCTGTGGTAGCCGTAATAACGCGGGAAGCACCACTAGCCCGCCCCTTGATCCACATTTCGATGGTGGAGGTATTCTTACTATCCAGTGTTGTATTGAGGGCAGTGAGACTACTGGTTAAATCGGCATTCTGAACAGGTCCTGTATAGTTACAGGTGAAATCCGCCGGGATAGTCGTAGTGGTACTATTTAGCCGCTGATCATCCAATACATCTACGCCTTCCGGTGGCACAGTTCTTACCAGGTTACCCGCCTGGTCATAATAGTAAAGTGTGAAATGATACTGTTGCTGCATGGCCTTCAGGTTCACGATCGATTTGGCGCCGCTACATACGGTGACATAACGGGCGCGAAAATCCTGCCTTACAGAATCAACATATTCGCTGTACCGGCGCCTTCCGCTCACCACTGCTCCATCGAGCATATCCAGCATACAACTGAATGGATCTATATCCTGCGATTTATATACCGGGCTATTGCATAATATCGCGGTAGTACCTTCCGCCGTTATTTTCTGGCTGAATGCCAGGTAGTCGGCATATCCCAGCGCAAATCCCCAGCGATGGTTCAGGTAAGTGGTCACAATCGTTTCATAATTGGCATGATTCACATCCAGCCCACCATTCCACGGCTCCTGCGATAACGCTGTCATAGCAGCATTATACTCCGTACCGGTGATGCAGCCTTTGGCTTGTGGATCACCATCCAGGAACACCGGCAGGGTTATCGTTGAAGCGATCAGGTAGCGACAATTGCTGCAACTTTTTACCAGTTGGTCCAGCTCTGCCTGGGTCAGCGTCATAGCTGCCCCGTACTTACCAGACAGATACTGCCAGAATGTTTTGCCTGCGCCCTGGCTGGCATATTCTGTTTGTAACGCCGACAAGCGGCTACAGATGCTGGTATTGGAGACATCAATCGTCTGTTCAACCGTTTGTGCCTTTACATTATATGGATACGGGCTACTGAGTATCCAGGGGTTGCAATCCATCTTCATGGATGTTGCACCTAACACACCCAGCATGGCGTCTTTGAAGGAGCGGTATCCTTCGGCGGTAGCTACAGGGGTAGCAGCACTGGCGCCGTTAACATGCGCTACATCTCCTCCGTTTTTACATACTGCCACCAGTTTCTGGCGTAGTGTCGCCAATGTTGTTGATGGATAAGTGCTGCCCAACTGCCGGATCCAGGCGTCTGCATTGGCCTCACAATTATCGGCGATCATGGCTGTTACCTTCAGCTTGCCATCAATAGCCAGGGAATCGCCATTGCTGGGATATGATTTACTGTCTATTCGTTCCAGTCTCGACACCTTATTTTTATAGAGCGGCGAACACGAAAGGGGACTTCTGCTAACACATTTTCTCCAGTTGATGGTAACAGTCGGCATGGGATCTCCTGAGTAAAACCCGGTGAAATACTCGTAAGCATATGCATTGGGGCCGGTCAACGTAACGGTTCTCACTTCTGTTTTACCTACAGTTTTGATCGTCACATTAAATAACACTATACTACCGGGAGCAAAAGGCTCTGTCAGGTGAATGACAAAGCGGGCCGACTGAGGAGCGCCGCTGCTCAGAACTGCTGATTGCCCGGTGGTCTTGGCAAAGCTTAATAACAGGGTATCTATCTGTAGCGTATATGCAGGCGTACAAGAAACCGTATCGTAAATAACAGATGGCGGGAAACTGGAAGATGTATACCCGGCACAGGAAACGGTATCCACTGTTACCACATTCAGTGGCGCCCCGGAGTATATACAAATTTTCTGCTGGCGATCTCCCGGCTGGAAAACAGCGACCGCTGTGCCTCTACTGGCATAGTACGGAAATCCTAATACCACCCGCGTAGTTACTCTTATTGGTTGTCCATTGTTTATGATGCGCACAGATTGTTCTGAGCTACTACAATTAGCAGTATCGGCCACAATCGCAAAATCTGTTGCAGACGGGCAATTATTGGAAAACACCTCTATCGGACGGCCTATCTTACACATGGTTCCACAACGCTGGTCAGCTATCTGCTGATAATATTTTTCCTTTAACTGGAAATAATAACGGGCATACAACGCCCATTCCCGGTCAATTACCCGGCACTGCGCCTGGGGAGTACAGTTATTCCACCTGGCAATCAGCCCTGTATTAGCGCCGGTACTGATATTAGAAAGGCTATCGCTGCAATACAATAGATAATCTACATACTTGCTCAGGCTCTTCGAATTAAATCCATAACCGGCAAAAGGTGTTTCCCTGGAAGAATAAATGTTCAAAGCCGTAGCCAGATCGCCAATCTGGGACTGGTACTGTGTATTCGCCGTAAAGGGATCTGCTGAAAATAACCAGAGTGCATCTGCCGGATCATACGTTTTCCCGACATACTTTGGCAGGTCTGCCGCGGTTAAACACATCGACTGTACTTTCGCATCCCATTTCTTGTATGTGGCTAACGCCTCGCAGGTTTGCAACTGGCAATATTCCGGATGATAAAATACGAATTTATCGGCCCATTCGTCCCTCCAGTTGTCTACCAGGTCTTTCAGCGTAAATAATGAATCATAGGGAGACGTTTCCGTACCATCGGGTTTCATGAATTTCGCATCTTTATACGTGGTATAAGTTGATGGCAATGGAGGAAAGACTTTTCTGAAAGACTGTGACAGTACATTAATTTCCTCTTCCAATGCGGTACCATAGGAGTCAAAGAGCGCATACTGGCCACCCGGCGTTACATCCTGCCGCATCACTTTCCTTAGTTCGTCGCAAGGACCACTACCACAATTAGTTTGGGAAGCCTTACAGGTAGCTAATAATGCATCATACAGCCCGCTGCTCCAGGCATTTAATTCAGTGGCATTTTTAGTTACTTCTACTTTATTATCAGTTAAACGTTGGTTTACCTTTTGCTGGAAAACCGCTTTCGTACCTAGATTGACTTCACAATTACTACAATCACTGAAGCAGCCGGAGAAATCAGTCTTCCTCAGCTGCGCCATGATGTAGAAAAATTCAACCCTGAGATTAGTATTCCTTTTAATAAAGTCATCGGTATAGGCAGTGATCACATCAGGATTCAATGCCAGCTCAAAAGTAACTGTGTACTCGCCCGCTTTTTGCAGATCGACGGTAAACGAGTTCTCGACAATTCCTTCATCATTACAATTAGAAGCGGTGCTGCCTATTTTTATGGCCGCAGTGTTCGCATCTATCTTATTATTACAATCATCAAATACATTTATTTTCAGTTCATAATAACAGTTACTACAGATGTCCACATTATTTTCCCGGTAACGCTTAATTAACTTTTCGATACGGTATTTAATACTCGCATTATGATCAGGCACTGCACAGAGATAAGTAGTAGTCCCTTTTATTTTCATCTCCTGCGGATCAAATACAAAAGACTCCGGCTCCAATATACGGGTATCTGTGGTAGATGCCAGGCCTTTAGAGCTCAATGGCAATACATTATCTGGTGCATTACCACTCAGCGCTGTGGCAACCGGTTTCCCACTGCTGTTCACATAGCTGATGCTGATTTGCCCATTGGGATCGATCGTCATATTTTTCAGGAAGTGAGATGCATTTCCTGCATCCGCCGGCCCAAAAAGCCGGTCTAATTCCCATTGCATTGGTTTGCCGTAGAAATACTTCGTGGCATGATTCAGGCTTTCGTCCTGGTTGGGCTGCATGGTTTCACCCACCCCTCCCTGCACACGTACACGGCCTGTATTATCGTTGGTATAAGCCGTTACAGATAGTGGGTATCCTCCAGCATCCGGTACATATTGCGTAAATGCATCCTTGCCCAGGAATGGATTCTGTGCAGAATAATAACGGGACGCACCAGCGCTGATATCCATCGGTGCTGGTTTTACTACACAACTTCCGGTGGTATTGTTGTAAACATCCTTATAAGTATAAACACCTTTGGCGCCATTAAGATTTTGATTGGGGTAATACTTAAAGACGTCGTTATCTATAGGTGTTGGCAGGATGTTAGCGGCTACCCGGCCAAATTCATCGTATACATTTTCCTGCAACACTACTTTCTTATCGCTGTTATTGATGGTAACGGTCTGCCTGTTACGCAGGGTACCATCGAAATAACTCACTACTTCCTTTTTCTTCCCTTCTTCCGCATAGCTGGCGCTAAACTGCCAGTTAAAACCGGGCAGGTGCCAGGAAATATCCAGTACCCTGGCCACGTCTCCCCCTGCCAGTTTTACCTGGTAGGTCCATGGGTGTTCTTCCCGGAATCCATCTACATACAGCACATAACGTACACGGAGCAGCAGGTACTTGCTGCTATGTAACAACGTGATATCATAGTTATGTTGCGAAGTAGTGATACGTGTAGCGTTATTCCGGAACATACCTTCCAGCTGTGCATCGGTAATAGTTGCCCGGTTGGCAGTAATGAACCGTCCATTGTCTGATTCTTCGTCGATATAAGTCCACTCCAGGTCGTACTCCTGGCCGGGCACCACCTCGTTCCAGTTAACATTAACCTTGTCGGAAAGCGGTGCTGCGGGGGCGGCCATTGGCGTTGCCAGGCCGCGCATCTGGCTATTTGTCTCTGTACCCGGGTCGGCTACACTAAAAAATGCGGACATCGTCAGCGCTTCCTCTTTCTTTGACGTATACTGGCGGTCGACAATCACCTGTCCTTTCAGCATAAAAATAGGTGGCAATTCATCTCCCAGTTCCTTACTGGTGATATTATTTATCGTCAGTTTTATCTTGTACGCATTCTTGAAGGTATAGATCTGTTCTGCCTGAAACGGTGCGGCTGCCGCCGTATCAAAGTCTATTTTCAAACTGGCATGATCGATCGTAATCGGATCTTCCTGGTCCGGCTGGCTCCAGTATTCAATTTTAAGGTCCAGATCGCACTTAAATGGTTTTTCCGGCTGGTATACCGAATCCTTGTATAAGCCGAAAGTAATGATGTCGCTTACAAGCTTATTGTTAATGGTACTCCAGTTGTATGCATCATTCTTAAACTTCTCATCTTTGATGATCAGCGTATCTCCCTTTTTGAACCGGCCATGCAATTGTTGCTGATAGGATTCTACCTGTGCTTTCACAACAGCCGAGATGCTAAGCATCAGCAATAAGCTAACAACAGCCCGGATACAAAAGATATTAAATTTTCTACAACCCATAGGTAGGGGCATTAATGGTGAATATAGGTTAACACCTTACAGTGTTGAAATCAGTTTATATTGGCTGTAGGCACCGGCTGGCAGCCAGCTATTGCCATCTTTTTTCAGGTACCGGGACAGCATGAAATAGCTATCATTGACCTTTCCTTCTTCCCATCGGTTGAAAGTGATATCTACTACACGATCCAACGCTTTATTAAATGGGTCGGAGAGATTTGTCAACCGCATGTACATGCCGTTCATCTTCCGGGAAGCACGGTTATAGGTAATTTTCAATTCTTTACAGGAGGCATGCTGCTCGCATAAAAAAGAAACGGTTACCTGTTGATCTACCTCCCTGGTACTGATGGCATAGCTATCATCTTCCCAGAGCGCGATGATGCTGTCTACCGGCAAATGCGCGACTGTAGTAATCGTTTGGGGCGGGGTTACAAACATCCTGTTAACAGATTTATTGGTAGAAATATTAACGTCTTGCAATTGTACCATCTCGCTTTCGCCCAATTGATAATACAAAAGGCTATTTTTCCGCTGGTAATTAAAATCGGTACGTAAATCATCGGAAGGGTTGGCAGGGTCCGTAGCCACAATTTTCCCTCCTGTTTCCAGTACAGGTATGCTATCCATACGCCGGTAAACGGCTATCAGTTCTTTCAGGATAGCTGCCTCTTTTTCTCCATACCGCGGGTTTTCGGCAGGGGCATCCTTCACCGGCTGTGGTGTCCACCAGGTCCGCAACAGGGGCATTCCTGCGAAGGCGCCTACGCCCAGCATTACCGCCAGTGATAACATAATAAGTTTTCCGGGTCTCAGATATTTATTCATCTTACAATGTTGAATCAGTTAGTTTTTTGAACGGTAGGATGAACGATTTTCTTTGATCGTCATAATCCCCCTTTCTGTTTCTTTCTTTAACCTGATTAAAGTGCCTTCGTCATCATACTCGTATAGGGTAGCCAGGTTGTTGTCGTCCATTTCTGCCATCAATCGCTGGTTCTTCGGATCGTAAGCAAATGTTTTGATACTGCCCTGTACTGGAAAAATGCGGATATCGTCTACACGGGTAGTGCTGCTTCCGGCACTCAGTTGTACCTGTAGTTTACCTGCAGGTACGGAAAACGAGGCCGTTACCAACTTCCACCCTTCCACAGCAGCGGCCACTGTGAGATCGTAATTCGTGCCGTTGATGCCTAGTTTAAAATCAGAGTTTTTACCGGCAGGTTGTGCATCCTTCACCCAGGCAGAAAATATATACAAAGCGTTAGGCTTCGGATTAAATCCTCTAGGGTAAAGGGTCGGAGATAAAATACGCTGGTATTCTCCTTCTTTGGAGAAGTCGAGATAAGGCTGTGTGTGATGCACGTCGCTGTGAACATAAGCATACAACGTCAATGGCGACGGTAACTTCAGGCTCGACTTACCGGTGTGAGCTACCTGGTTATCGATCCAGTTGGTGTATTGCTGGCCGGTTTCCTGTATCCTGCTAAAAATGTTACAACTATCCCTGGGGCAGGTTCTGGACATGATATCGGCACTGCGATAGTCATAGTCTTCGAAACTGTCATAGAAAATCTCCCGCTGCATCGCGTTATTTGATACGGCAGCAGGCACGGTATTGTTGAAGGAATAGAGCGCACTCTTAAAAATACCAAGGGCATCTTTCGATTCAATTCCATTACCCTGGGCATCAAAGAGGCTGGTGGTACCAGTGGATACCCATCTGCTGCTATTACTATTACTCTTTACCCAACCACCAGCAGCAGCGGAGTAATACCAGTAGGGAGTAAAGTTTTGATAGGCGCCATTTTTTCGGATAGCCGGCGTAGTTAGCTGCTGGCCTGTTCTGTTCACGAGGAAGGCTTTTCCTTCCTGTGCGCGCCAGTTACCCAGGAATCCCAGCTGGTAAGGATTAACCCGGTAGTCTATCGGTATGGAGTATTGTTCAAATCTTACAGTATCTAATCCATTTATATCGGTACTTTCCAGTGCATTGGGCGGATAAGTAAACCAATCTGTGGTGGAATATATTACATTGGCCGCCGCGTTAGACATTTGCGCAATTTGTCCGATACCAACGTTGTAAATCTCCATGGCAAATGCCCGGTTGGGCGCAGCAATATTGCGGGCTCTTACTCTTAATTTGTGTTTACCAGGTTGGGTATTCAAGCCTATTACCTGCCATTGCGTATGATTGGCTTCGCCATCTCCAGTCAGGCCGCCCACCCAGGTTCCATCCAGGGTAATGATAATTTCATCATCTGCACCATATCCAATGGAGTATGCACTGGCCGGAGGGATAGTAATAGTGGTTTCATAAGTGTAATAGTTCTGGTTGTCATATGCAGATTGTGGCCATGCACCGATGTTTCTTAACTTACCGTACCAATAAGGATCCATCCGGTGTATGATCAAGTTCCCATTGGAGTCAAAGAACGTGGCGCCATCCTCTCCATGCTCAGCAGGATTGTTGGGAGCCTTAGCAAGGTTCAACCTATCCGTTAGTATATGCGTTCTACGGATATAGGCATCCCGGTCTGGCCGTTCATAGTCATATCCCGCAGGGATACTCATACAAGGGAGCCTGGCCGCCCATTCCTGGTCGTATAGCGTTGCCTTGGCATCCAGTACATTCATGGACGCCAGCTCTTCATCCGTTTTGAAACGGAATACGCCATTCTCTACCGGGTTCTTCAAACATACAAAAGAAGCTCCCGGGGCAGTTAGCAGGTTACGATAGCCTGAGCGGCATACTTTCATCTGGCGTTCTTCAGCTACACGAACGGTAGATCCTCCTCTATCTATCAGCTTCAGTGACGGAGCCGACTCTTTATCGGCTTTTGTTCGAATCACCCAATAATGGTTATTCCCTGGTGTTACATCTATCAGCTCATCGCCGGGCGTAAGGAAGCTGGTCAATGCAGCATTGATGGCATTGTAAGCCCCGGTAGACATACCAATTTTCAAGTTGTTGTTCCGGTAAGCCCCGCCCATTCCGGCGTACGTCCAGTAAGCCGGGATATTTACCTGGTAAACCGGATCATCAAACTCATTGTTGGTAGTGGTTACCACCGGGTCGCCGGTTACCGCATCAAACAACAGGTTTTTCGTGGTCACGGTAGAACCATTGATCGTTTTCACGACCTTATCCAATACACCCGAATACTGTATCGTTTTTAAAACGGCTGCCGACCGGAACAGCCGATACTCGTTATTCTTGCTACTGGGCCAGTGTGGAACAGGAATAAAAGGAATGACAGGGATCGGCGAGGGTATGATATCTCCACCAAACTGCAGGTTCTTACCAATATTGGCAGTTTCCTGTTCCCGCATATCCGTCGTCATTTCTATTTCACGGCCAATGACCTGGTCTTTTGTGATATTACCCTTCTCATCCACGACATCTACTTTATTTACAAGCGCCTGTGTACCTGCATCCAGGTTCCTGGCATTGAAGTAATAGAGGGTGCTGGCGATTTCTGCGCCCGACTGGTTAAATACCCGCTCGGCTTTGGGCTTGCCATGCATATCATTCAACTTCACCACATATCCTTGTGATAACACCTGCTCATGCACAATATCCGCCCCCAGGAAACTAAACCAGCCTTTGGAATCATAATTATAAATGTCCGGACTATGGTCATAATCTACCTGTACAGGGAAATCCTTCGCAGTATAGTATTCATGTTGTACCCATCCCGTTTTAGGCGCAACGTCTGCCGTACCTGTAGCAGGATTGATATCCTTCACCACCACCTTACTATATCCGACCACCGGCGCGGGGTATAGCGATTCACCAAATGGCCGTTCCAGGTAAAAATAATTATCCAATCCGCCCCGAACCGATTCAGAATAGCGTAGCGGCAAACGTAGTGGGTTCTCATCACCACCTACATGTGGTTCATAACTGGCTACACCGCTGCTAATCGTTTTTCCATTCCAGGTGGTGGTATACGTATATTCCTGCCCATAAGTAGCTTCCGTATTAGGCGCACCGGTAATAGTACCCCAGGCATCGGATATGATTACCCGTTTTACCCTGGCGCTACCTCCCACCTTAATACCATCAGCTTTGGCGAGACGGCAATAACTCTTATTAAAATCGACTAATGCCGAAAAACGCTTTCTTTTTGCCTTGGCATAGAAGTTTTCGGTGATCTCCCGCAGATTACCCAGGGAATTGACGATAGCAGAAAGCGCGGCGGCTATAGGCATATCGTCGGATACACGATTCTTATACCCCGGGTAAGCATACATCGGGTATTCCGTTCGCATCTTCTGCCAGGCGGAAAAGATAAAAGGATTAGAGCTCACGTTGCCATTCTGCATCGATTTCAATATAACACAGACCTGCCCTCCTCCCCTGTCAATGACTTTTACCACCTCTCCGTAACAGGAAACAAAATCACAGTTGGCATCTACCAGGCCACTTGCATTATCACTCACATTGACATATAGCCTCGCATAAAAGTTATTGGTACCATTCAGGTAGTTATTCGTAAAATCTGCCAGTTTCTCCCCATCAGAACTTCCGCGAAGACTTCTATCCAGCTGCACCACAAAACCTGCTGCATCAAATAAATTATTTACCCGCGCACCATCGCTATTCACATACTCATTCACCAGCTTCACCATCTGCATGGCGGGTTGATCCTGTACATACCCATAGTCGCCCGATTCGTAAGTGACATTGATATCTCCTCCGGTGGGCAAATTGATATTGGTCAGATTCCAGGAAGTAGCCGCTATATCTGCATCGGATTTTTTCTGCGTGCTATAAGGAAATTCATCGTTGCGTAAAGCACCGAATCCTGCATTACTATTGGAATTGGGCAGTTTATAATTTCCCCACCTGTCAGTAGAGAGATAGGCATAGTCCGGGTTGCCGCCTTTATATTTGAAGGTATAAGGAAAATGTTTCCCTTTGGAAGAAGAGCCATAGGCAAATGCCAGGCTTGTCAGGGTAAGCTTTCCACGACCTGTACCAACGTTCAAAGTATCATAGTTCGGTATCTTATTGCAAAGCAGGTAGTCATAATCGAATATGGCTGTTTTAATAGGTGTGGTAAGATCTTTCTTCGAATATAAACGTATCTCTTTCAACAACCGCTGTTTATTTCCGTCAGATTTATCCAAAGTACCTGTTGGTCCGGTAACCCCCAGGGCATCTTTACGGGTATCTGTAATGAAAAACATGATTTTGTTTTTCGTCTCTATAGAACTCAGGTACCACAACTCTTTTTCACCATATACAATGCTGCATTTATCATCATCCGGATCGGCATTCAGGGCTTTGTTATACAGGGCTTTCCCCGGCTCACCCGGTGTACGCCATTTATAAGTGCTGGTCGTCCGGGTATAATTAAACTTTACCGCCGTTCCCAGGTCGTCGTCCGTAATACCGTCGCCGGTTACATCCACATAATCAGGCGACAGCACCGCTGATAACAAAAAGGAAGAAGCATAGGCAGGTTGTCTTTCCCGGTGAAAGTATTTATCTACACTATTCGGATAATTATGTTTGAAACTACCATCGCTTTCGAGGTTAAAACCAACCAGGTTCCGGTTGATATCTCCTGCAACTTTTTTAGCAGGATCTACTGCAAAGGAATATTCTTCCTGGAAATTATTGTAAGCAGGTACCCCATATACCATACGCTTTCCATCGTCGCCGGTAACCGTGATTTCAGAAAGGTGGTTAGCCCGTGTGCCTGTTGTTCGGCTGATTTTTGTTGCCCTGTCGGATGTCGGGATAACAGGAGTAAAGCTACCGATCTTATTTTCGGGATAACTTTCTACGTCCTTGCTCACGGCTGCCTTTGCGCCTTCCGTACCTGTGAGGTAGGAAATAGCGGTGCGGCGTACCTGTCGCCCTCTTTTAGCATATGATCCGCTAATGGTGGTCACTTCATTATTCTTGCTCTTTAATTCACTCTGTGCCTGGAGGCCATTCAGGTTTACATGCATTACTCCCTCACCTCCGATTGCCTGTTCATAAGCCAGGTTTCCTACATTCTTCTCATCCATTTGCTTAAAATAAGCATGCTCTTCTCCCTGGGTCTCCTCATTCTTATAGTCCCCCTTTGCCAGGAAATTATTATCATTCTTCCATTTGTTGGTTTTATTACTTACATCCTGTTTATAGAAAGTTACGCCACCATGGAAAATACCGCCAAATCCAAGATCCAGACCAGCGGTGGCCGTATTCGTTACATCATTTACCGCCGGGTCAAACACCACCCCATTTCCGCCACGATATAACCTGAACTGTCCACTACCCAACTGGCTGGAATAAGAAAATACATCCGGCGTGGAAATAGGCACGGCAATATTGGGGATATTACGTACCACGGGATTATCCTTCTCCCGCATGAAATCCATCATCGCCCTGGGCACATCTGTTCCATTATTGGCATATAAAAAGCCAAAGGCAGGATTCTTGTTCGTGCGACGCTGGATCTCTCTTTTATATTTATACCCGGTCAATCCTCCTCCTGTAAAACACAGGAACGCCATCCCACCAAGATCTACACTATAAGTGCGGTTCGTTGTTTTATAGGGAATTCCGATTTGAGGATAAAATGCCGGCGTATTAAAACTGAAACCGATTCCTCCCACATCATAACTGGCAGAGCCAGACTTAGTAGGATCGGCAATATCAGTGGTAGTAAAACCGAAGGACTGCGTGAGCGTCAGGTTCTTTAAACCCTGGCGGGTATTATATCCCAGGCCAAGCGACAACCCCAGGCTATTATTAACGAGGTCTTCTGATTTGGCGTTATAAAGCGATAAATTGAGACTGGGTGTAAGATTTACGCCCTCGCTGGTATTAGAATTAATACCCAATCCCAATGTTAAGGTTCCACTGCTTGCTTCTGTGAGTGACAACCCGGCATTAGCGCCAAACTCTGCCCCCATGCCTGTATAGGTATCACTAAATACCCCTAACGATACTGAGCCTTTTAATTTACCAATGCCCCAGCCGCTAAATTCTCCCTTTAAAGTCCCCTTTCCGCCTACGGTAATTTTGGGCGCCACATAATGCTCGGAAGTTACCTCATCACCGAGCAAATCATCGGGCAGCCCTCTTAATCCACGGTTAATAGCCCCCACATTCAGGTTCCAGCCCAGGCCTACCCAGCTGGCCTCGTCATCCATTCCCACGCCGGAACTGTAATTCAAATTGATGGGATAACCATCTATGTCCATGACCGGAACATTGTACTTAAATCCTCCTGTAAAAAGATCCACCATATCGCTGGTACCAGCAGTGGCAAACTGTTTGGCTTCCGGCTGGGCAGGACCGGAAGTCAGTGCACTGGCAGCCGTTGGTAACAACAGTTGTACCGTCAGCAAACCCAGGAAAAAAATTGCAATGGACTTTCTGAATATAATATTACCAAATATCATAGCCTGTTACTTATAGAGTCAATATTTTCAATACGGGTTACTTCAAAAGGGAACTCCATCCGGTGACTGGTATAAATCCAGTCTTTAAAAACCAGTCGCATCACCGCCCCCCTTTCAGGCAATGCTCTTTTAAAAGTGACCAGGTATTCCGGCGCCACTGGGTTACCATTGGCGATCTGTTGCGCCATTAAAGGCAGTAGCGTATCGCTGCCGGTAATCAGCCCAAACAACGTGTCTACATTCATGATGGCAACACCTGTTCTTTGTTTGTAATCCGCTGTTTTGGGTAGTTGGATATTTAACCTGAAACTTATTTCACTAGCCGCATCTGGGTTATTTCGTCCTAATGCCCGCTCCCATTGAACGGGTAAATAGGTGGTTGACATCGATACATCGCCCGCATGCAGCTCTTGTATCAGTGATTTATTCTGGTTGCTATAGAGGGTTTTTGCTACTTTTTCCCGCTGATTACAGGAAAACAGTACTCCGCAAATCGCTCCTGATAATAATAGTTGCTTCATCTCCTATTCTGTTTCACTTTTAAAAAGGAACCGCAAGCGTTTTTCTACGCCGTTGGGCAATTTTATTTCGAGCAGGTAGTAGTATCCATCTACAAATGATTTGTTATCATACAGCGGTATGAGTATGTTATTGCTACCCCATTTCAATTTTACCGTTGGTAATTTTTTCACCTGCTGCTCCGGGTTGGAGATACAACGAATGGAATAGTCGAGCTTTGTGTCTGCATAGGTATTTTGTACGGCAAACCGTATACTTCCTTTAGCCAGGTAGAAATTACCTTTGGTGAGATCATCGATATCCCGGTAACTCTCCGGTACAATTTTCACATTGTTGTCCTCACATTCCACTGTAAACTCCCATACTTCGGAATTCACCAGCATCATATCATTCTTGTAGGCGGTTACCTGCCAGGCATAAGTCTTGCCTTCCACCAGGTCTTTTGCCAGTGGTGGATAGTATAACATAGGCATGGCAATGTTGAATTGGTTGATCACCGGCAGGTTATAATTTAATGCTTCTACCTTTGCCTGCCCTTGCTTCACTTCAGTTAATATCATCCGGTACTGTACACCAGGAATGGATGGCAATAAAGGCTGCCAGAAAAAAGGCGGCCGTTTATTACAGATTTTATCTTCCTCCGCGGGATTGATCAGGATAAGTGGTGTAAATGGCTGCAGGTAATAATCAAAGCATTGCTCCCCGATCGTTTCGCCCTGGTGCGACGCATCTGCCGGATTGAGTTCAAAACAATACTCATAATCACCCTCCGTAAAATATCCGGACTGCCGGCACACCGTAGCAATTTTGTTGTTGCCGAAACGTATAGCTGCCCGGGAAAACAGACCTGCGGGCAAAGTATTGGTGCCCGGCATCAGTTGAAAAGCGACCGATTTAATAGCTACCACCTCGCCGGCATTTGCAGCGGATACCCTAACCGTAAGCGTTACCATTTGCGACTGACCGGCAGGATTGGCCACCTTCACCTGCATCAGGCCATCCAGGGTACGCCCTTGCATTTCAGGTATAAAAACAAAGGATACCTGTGCATAGGAAGTTTGGGTAAAAAGTAGCAGGAAGAGGAATATCACTCCAGAATATAACTTCAACATAAAACTCAATTCAATAGGTAAGAGAAAGCCACCTCGCTTCTGAAATTGCCAAACAGATAGTTTTGTGGGGTATTTAACAAATTTTTCCGGCAATCAATAAACATACTCATGTTCAGTTTCGGCAGGATGTTGGTACCAACTGTTTGCCTGATCCCCACCTGCTGCACTACCGCCTTGTTATCCAGGTAGGTAAGGCCACTGGAACAATTCAGCTTGCGCAACAGCTGGTAGGTCCACCCGGATTCCAGCGTGAGCAGGTTGGCATACACTGCCTCTCCTTTAATATCCTTATTGTAAAAGAGGTTAAGGGAAAGTACATGGGTATTTATTATGAAGTTGTGATTCAGGTTCAGGTTTAACATCGTACTATGCTGGGGTAAAACATCTACCTGCTGATAACCTAATATTACATTACTGTTGAAAGGCAACGACCATACAGCGCCGTTTACCTGGGAACCGACAGATAACTGGCGGGTGAGATATTGCAATTGGCCCGGCTTATCTCCGCCGGTGCTCTTCATGGCCGACTGGTTAAAGTGGGCGTCGAATGACAACTTACGGTTCAACTTCCAACGACCGTCGATGGCAAATTGCCGGTTTCTCCATTTACTATTGGTCAGTGCCGAAGCGCTGATATCCTGGAAATCCGACCGTACGCCTACCGAAATCTTATTCTTGTACCAGCTGCGCTTCAACCGCAAACCATAACGGATAGTTCCTCTTCCCGCCCCCGGAGATGCAGGGTTATTATATCCCAGGCCGGAATAGCTGATGTAAGCACGTTGTGTCAGTTTCCACTCATCCACTTTACCGTTATAATCGAGCCCCACAGACAAGGTTTCCCAAAAGTCGTTGAACATCCCCAGTACGGCGGCTTTGGAGGCTACCATAGGATCATTTCCTGTGGCGGAATTTCTGAAACTATTGTTGGATTTGGACAGCTGCGCCGCAATACGTCCGTATTTACCCACACTTACATCTTCGGAAAATGCGCCTACAAATGTATTCCGGGGCAGGTTCAACGTAGAATATTGCCGGCGGTTATCACTTTTGGTGTTGGCATTTACCACGCCTGCATGGCTATGAGGCGCACCGATATCTCCTTTACCCGTCTGCAAAAACTGCATACTGTAAGCACCCGGATCCAGCGAGGAATTGAATGGCTGATCTTTTACCATCCCTCCATCCATCCGCTTACCGGCACCCAGCATTAAAAATTTATCCTTATCCAGGAAAGAAGTTTGTATACCTGACATAAATAAGTCCTGGACACCACCCTTACTTCCGCTGGCTGCAATATTTCCGATATCTACCTGCTTTGCGCTTAGCAGTAACTTCTGCAACATACCCAGTGGTAACAAATCCTTTATGTTCCTTACCTTGCTGGCCTCCTGGTCCATTTCACTGCTGATGCGTTTTCCCGTAATACGCTGATCCGCAATAACAGCCTTCGCCTGTAGTCCTTCTCCCACATCTTTCTTCAGCTGGTATACTTTTTCCAGGTAGCTTCTGGCTGCGCTGGCAGTACGTAAGTGTTCCCACTGCCCGGTTAACAGGCTATCTTTTCCTCCCATATGCCGCATTAAACTATCCTGCAGCTTAGCTACCTGGGGATCGAGGTCTGCTTCCGTGAGTGAAAGAGCAGGATTATGTAACAATTCATTTCTTATCTGCAGGGAATCCAGCTGGATAATATGATCGCTGCTCAACAACGCCTTAAATGCGGCGGCCTGCGGTGCGCCTATATCAGGTATAGTTTGCTGTATGGATGCCAAACGGTCATCCACAAATGATTTCACCGCTCCGGCAATATCTATATCATCGAGGAAATATTTTTTGAGGTTGTATTTTTCTTCTACGATACCATTCAGGCGCTTTACATAAGCTTCTTTATCAAAAGAAAACTTAAACAGCGACTGGTTAATCATGTCATTGTCCCAAACGCTGCGCCCTGAAATATTGGAATACCCTATATTAATGGGTATATTCTTTATCATCACCTGATCGTCCAGCCGGGCATTGATGCCAGCTACACCTGAGTTTCCGGGATTGTTATCAATAAATCCGCCCAGCGTAAGTCCCTTCAAATCATTCTTATAAGCGCCTTTGGCAAGTAGCTGATCAATACCTGCATCATTTCTCAGCGCGTAAAAACCCCTCAACTTTCCGTTGATATACTGTTTAACACGGTTAGAATCTTTTGCCAGGTTCATCCCCTGTTGCAACTGCGCCAGTTGCTGTTTACCAAAGGAGTTACTGATATAGGCGGAAAACTGCTGCCTAACCGGTATTTGCAGGTATTGAGCCGCTCCTACACCCGGCACCACCGGGCCCAGTTGCTTCACCGTGGAGGAATAAATACCGGGAGCATTCCGCTTATTCAATGAATCTGCCATCAGCTTTTGCAGCATATCATTTTCCATGGGAGAAGTGATCCTGACTGCGCCACCGGTCGCCTTGTTTACAGAAGATATTTTACTGGTAATTTGAGCATGTACGGACGCGGAAATCAACATCCACGCAAACAACGCCCCTATAGCTTTTGCCATACAGTTTAAATTGGGGGATACAATATGCTAAGAAATAAACACAGATGGTTACCTCTGTTGAGGGCTAATGATGTGTCCTGACTACTAAAAGACACCTACCAGCAATAAACAGAGAGGAATATGCACAGACAGTCTTTTCAGGCATTTATCAATACCTTCATCCGGGTTTGTGATTTACCTGGACGTTAATGGACTTTGGTCTGAATAAATGAGCGGATTACCACGATGATAGCTACGTACAAAATACTTCATGATATAGGATTTTAAAACGGAATAACAATAATAAACCTGCTTAACAAACGTATGTACGAGAACTCTACAAGTCAGAACAAAAGGGTTGCGAGTCAACGAACAATCACAAAGCTAAAGTTTATTTTAAAAAACAAAAATTATTTATAACTAAATTTATACGCAAGATAAAAATAGTCCAATACCGGTGACGCTTCGTAGATAAAATTAATTAGTAAACTGCTGTAATGAACATATACACCTCCCGGTTGTTTATCTTGTATAGACCTCCATCTGTTTATTCACCAGAAAATCAACTGGTTTATGAAAACAATGCTAATACTCACCGACTTTTCAGAAAACGCTTTCCGGGCTGCCGAATACGGCGCACAGATAGCTGATCCTTTACATATCCAGCGGATCATTCTCTACCACGCTTACCAAACCGTGGTGATGGGCACCGATTTACCGGTAAGCAGTACCAAGGAAAGCCAGCAGATATACCTGGAGGGCATGGAAAACCTGGCACTGGTGCAGGACCGGATTAAGCCTATGGTGCCTCATATTCCCATTGAACTGATGGCCGAGGATATCTCCCTGCCGGCACATATAAAGGATTTTTGTAAACACCAGGGTATAGATATCCTGGTGATGGGCGTATCGGGCAGATCGGGACTGGAACGGCTATTACTGGGCAGTACTTCTTCGCTGATGATTGCCGAAGCCAGGGTACCTGTATTGGTAGTTCCTAAAGATACCCCTTTGGCGAAGCCGATGACATCTATCGTTTTTGCTACCGACCTGAAAGACCATAGCAGCGTCCCGGTACATCAGCTATATGAATTCCTGGATGCTTTCCCTGTAGATGTACAGGTGCTTAATATTGCCAAAGAAAAGGATGAAAAATATGACGTGGAAACGAAGGAGGCGATTACCAACCTACACAATATTTTTGAAAAGTATAATGCTACTTTTGATTATGTCAGGGAAGATGATATAGTAGAAGGTATACTCGACTATTCCAATCGTCACCACGCGTCCCTGTTGATGGTAGTACCGCAGGAGCGCGGTTTTATAGCGTCTTTATTTCATAACAGTATCTCTAAAAAACTGGCATATAACGCTAATATCCCTTTGCTGTCTTTACCCCCGGGAGCAACCTGTTAATGTAAGCGTCAACTCCGGCGTATACCGGAGTTGACCGCTTCCGGCTTATAATAACACCTTGTTATCTACGGCACATTTAATCAGCATGGCTGTATTACGTGCATTAAACTTCCCCAACAGGTTACGGCGGTGGCTGTCTACCGTATCGGAGCTGATAAATAATTGCTCTGCTATTTCATGATTGGTATGTCCGCTGGCGATGAGCCGCAATACCTCTTTTTCTCTTTTGGTAATGTGCAGATGATGGGCGCACTCGTCTTTCAGCGCCTGTTTCAGTTCGGCCGACAAATACATATTCCCTGAGTATACATCATGAATGGCTTTAAGTAATTCTTCTCTATCGGCATTTTTCATCAGGCATCCGCTGGCGCCGCTGTCGAGTAATCCGGCTATACTCCGGTCATTTTTATGATAGCTCAATCCCAATACGGCTACGGCGGGGTATCTTTTTTTTATGCTGGCACAAAGTTCGGCTCCGCTGATATCCGGCAGGGAAGTGTCCAGTAATACTACATCGGCGGGGTGCTGATCCAGGAAGCGGAGGCAGGATGTGCCAGTCCGGGTTTCGCCTGCTAATTGTATATCGGTTTCCCTGCCAAGCAAGGATCTCAAGCCCTCAAGGATCAATGGATGATCATCAACAAAATATATACGGATCATGGTTCTTCAATTTGTTGTAACGTGTATGTGCTGTGGCATTCTGAGCTGGGTAAACAAGTGAATAGCTCATTTACTATAGTATTGTAAGATAATAAAAAAAATCAGGGATTCCTTCTCACGACAAGTTTAAAATATCAACAGGCTTTCCTGCCAGGCAGGCTTAATAGTGGTATCGGCAAAACTGATCAGCGATAAGCCAATACCGGCAATACCTTCCAGCATATTATGACTACTTATAAAGTCGGGATGATGATAAAACTTGAAACCTGCCGGACCATCGGCCCAGGTATTCATTTCCAGGGTTGTTTTCCACCAGTATTGCGAAGCCGATAGCAGCTGCTCATCTCCGTAATACAAGCCTGCCTGTTGCAGGATATGTGCAATCCCCGCGCTGCCATGACACATGCATGCATCATGCACCGCCCCGTTCTTTACATTGCGTTCGCGGGCCACCTGGCGGAATACCAGCAAGGCCTCGTGCTGGTAGTCGCCCCGTTGTAACCGATGCCCTGCTCCCAACAGCGTGGCTGCTATGCCCAGGTCGCCGTAGCACCAGCCCAGGCGGCTGTGTGCCGCGCCTACTACGTCGCCGGCCGCATTTATCAGCGTGGGAAACTGCGACTGTCCTACCGGGCTGGCCAGGTTCCTGGTTTGCAGCAACCAGGATATACTGCCGTTCAACAATGGGAGTACCCGGTGGCGGGCAATGTTCTTTTCATAGCAGCGGGCCAGCACCGATATGATAGCCGGTACCCCATGCGCCAATCCCAGGTTAAAAAGATCCTGGCCTTTATTTGCTTCGCTGGTGCTGGAAAAATTGTCCTTCCAGGCAATGCCCCCTGTCAGTGTCAGCGCCGTATCTTCCAGGTGCCGTATCAGTTCCTCCAATGGCGCCGCTGCCTCCGTTGCCGGCCAGCGTTCCAGGAAATACAATGCGCCCCCCAGGCCCTGGTGCAGAAAATCATTCCGTCCTGCCGCCAGTTCGGCAGCCATAAAATCTGCCACGCCTGCATCAATTTCTGTAAAAGCATCGGCAGCGTCGGCCGTATCCAGCAATCCCAGGGTGCCCAGGTGCTGCAGGCACCAGGCGATACCCGCCATCCCGCTGCAATGGGAACCATCCATGGGTGTATCCGATAAAGCCAACAAGCATTTTTCCACTACGGCCGCTGCTTTATCCAGGTGTTGCTCCTCGCCGGTAAGCTGAAAATAATATGCATAAAATAATGCTGCGCCGGTATAGCCGCCCAGCAGTCCCGCATGCGTATCGGTGGCGATAAACTGGTCCAGTTCTCCGCAAATCCTTCGCAGCAGCAATACGGCTGCTTCTCTTTGATCCATATAATTGATTCCGTTATTAAATATATAATGGCAAAACATGTATTGCTTGCGCGTACATGTTTTGCCATACAGTTCAGTTGGTAAGTATAAATCCGGGCGCATACGCCGGGTAATAACCTCTACGTATCCACGCCGGAAAATATACCCGGCAGGCGGCACACCTATGCCCTGCCGGGGTATAAAAAGCGACCGTTAAAAACGGCAGGAATCCACGCTGCAGATAGGAGCTCCCTGGCTCATGTTATCTGTGCATACCCGGAAAGAAATGACGCAAAGCACGCCGGTAGCAGCCATTTGCGGCGCATTTGGCTGCGATGACAACGCAGCAACTTTTATTTTACCCAGGTTAAGTTTTTTCGCGGTGACTTTTTTCATAAACTGATTTTTAAGCAGTACAGTTAATTGTTGAAGAAAAACGGCATTACTCCCGGTTGTTTACTTAGAAACAAGTATCCTTTGAAATAGGAGGAGGACATTTCGCAAATAAACTGCAACCAGTATAAGTAGGCGCTTTTACATCAGCAGATTCGCGGAGACTTAATTTGGCTACTTTCAACTTACCCAACGTAAGTTTCTTAATTGGTGTTTTTCTCATCATGCAAAATTTATGTGGTGAAAAATAAAAGACAATAAAGCGGGCAGGTTTACAGGTTTAATTAAATAGGGTGACCAACACGGGCTTACAGGATTTGCTATAAAAGTAGGGAGAAACTTAGAGACGGCAGCTCACGGAAAAACGTGATTTTTAAATACTCCTATTAAAATTTACCTGTTTTACGTGATGGTCTGCCATAGACGGAATCGGTACCTTCAACACCTAATGTTGACCTTGCGCCATGATCAGAGCTGAAAATTTCTATGTGGTAAGATCGCCACTCTTACCTGTTAATACTATCCAGCAATTAAGCCATATCACTAATGCCACACTTTCTACTGTGATCAAAGATATTTTCCTGGACCCCTGCCTGCAGGAAGCTATTTACATTGCTTCCCCGGAGCTGTACCAGGAATGGCAAAAGTGGCAACACGACACCGGCATCAGTGAAAAAGACCAATATAAACTGGCCCTCACACTTTATCGCTACCTGCTCAGGATGAGCACCCGCTGTACACCCTACGGCCTCTTTGCCGGCTGTGCTACCGGTGAAACCACCGATCATACCAGCATTCAACTGCAGGAAAAAACCGCGCATAAAAAACATTGCCGCCTGGATATGAACTACGTAGCAGAACTGGCCGCTACCATCACCGCCACCCCTGCTATCCGGGAACAACTGCGCTATTATCCCAACAACTCACTATATGCCACCGGCGCACATTACCGCTACGCCGCATACAGCATCAAAAATAAAATCCGCACTTACTTTCTTACTGCCGTCAATAAAAGTCCCTACCTCGACCAAATGCTGGCTACCGCCACTACCGGCGCCCGGTTGGGCGAAATACGTGACAGCATCACCAGCGCAGATATCACTGCTGAAGAAGCCGCCGAATTTACAGCTGAACTACTCGAACATCAGCTACTGGTGAGCGAACTGGAACCGACGGTTACCGGAGAGGAATTTTTTGTGCAACTGGTAAACCGCCTCGCTACGCTCCCGGAAGCAGAAACATGGACCAGGCCCTTGTCTCAACTGCAAAAAATACTACAGACGCAGCACACCGGCGTTGAGAAATATACGGCTGCCCATGCACTCGTTAAATCACTATTACCCGATACCAACAATAAAGACCTGGTACAAACAGACCTGTTTCTGGCCACCAACAGCAATCAATTGAGCCACACCGTCGTAAATGAACTCTCTGCTCAAATGGGACAACTATGGAAACTGGCCACTCAACAACAAAATACCGACCTGCAACAGTTCTGCCAGGCATTCCGTCAGCGCTATGAAGAACAGGAAATTCCGCTCAGCCTGGCGCTCGACACCGAAGCTGGCATCGGGTATGGCTCCTACTCCGGCAGCGGATCCGATCATACACCACTGGTAGACGATGTGCATATTATAAAACAAGCACCGGCGAATAACCAACCCCACACCAAAATGCAGGACTTCCAGCTGCAACAGCTGCTGACCTGCCTGCAACAACGTAAACAAACCATTACCCTTACCCGGGAACAACTGGATACGCTAAAAGATACGGATACCAATCCCATTCTGCCACACAGTATGTACCTGATGGGTAGTATATTGGCCAGCAGCGCGGCCGACATCGATCATGGGCACTACCTGTTTGATATGAGCGGCTGCTCCGGTCCCTCCGCTGCCAACCTGCTCGGCAGATTTTGTCACGGCGACGAGAAATTACTGGCGAAAGTGCAGGCATGCCTGCAGGAGGAAGAAGCCGCCGACCCGGAAAAAATCTACGCGGAAGTGGTGCACCTCCCCGAATCCAGAACCGGCAATATATTGATGCGTCCCCGACTCAGGAAATATGAAATCGTGTACCTGGCCAACAGCGCTACACCGGATGATTGTCAATTACTACTCTCCGACCTGATGGTAAGCGTACAAAATAACAAAGTCGTGCTGCGATCTAAAAAACTGGACAAGATCGTCGTTCCCCGGCTTAGCACCGCACACAACTACCACCAGGGGCTCCCTGTATACAAATTCCTGTGCGACCTGCAACAACAGGACTATCACACCGGCATTATGTGGCGCTGGCAGATTCCCGGCGATATCTCTTTCCTTCCCCGCGTACAATACGGCAATATTATTCTCAGTAAAAGCACCTGGGTGCTGCATAAAAAAAACTACGCCGCACTCGCCGGCGCAGCAGCAGGGGATTATATGACCCTCTTCCGGGAAATCAGCGCACAACTGGAGCTTCCTCGGTATGTGGTCATCAAGGAAGGCGACAATGAACTGCCTGCAGATCTCCACAACGAAGTATCCGTGCACCTGTTGGTAACACAACTGCTCAAAAAAGAACAAGTCACCCTGCAGGAATACCTCCATACACCCGACAACTGCTGGATAACGGGAACTGACGGGAAACATACCAACGAGTTGATCATCCCGCTAAAGAATATCTCTTCCGAAAAAAATAAAAAAGATACCAATATTTACCCGGCATCAACTTCCGGTACTTTACCCACCAGGAAATTTGCCACCGGCAGCGAATGGCTGTATGTAAAATTGTACACCGGTACCCGGAACGCCGAATCCCTCCTGAAATCAGTGATACGCCCTCTTGCACTATCCATGCAGGAAGAAAAGCTCATCGACAAGTGGTTCTTCATCCGCTACACCGATCCGGATCATCACCTGCGGGTCAGGTTCCATCACACCACCGACAAAGGGTTCTGGAAAACAGTGATGGAAAAACTACATGAACACCTTGCACCTTATATCGGGAACGGGCAACTGTATCGCATGCAGACAGATACTTATGAACGGGAAATTGAACGATATGGCATCCATACCATGACGTTCAGCGAAGATATTTTCCATTACGACAGTGAATGTGTAACAGGCATTATCGATCTGCTGGAAGAAGAAGAAGGAGAAGCATATCGCTGGAAACTTGCACTGCGTGGGATGGATAGCCTGCTGGACGATTTTGGTTATCGTCTTCCGCACAAAGTAGCACTGCTAAAAAAATTGCAGTTAGGTTTCTTTGAAGAATTTGGCGGAGGGAAGCCGTTGCTATTGCAGCTCAACGATAAATACCGTGCGGAAATGCGCCCTGTCAGCAGCTTTCTCGATTCTGCACAAGACAACGATAACGACATCTCCACCGCTATCGCTTTCTTCGACACCCGATCCGGAAAAATAAAACAGCTGCTGCAGGAAACCGGCATCAAGGGAAATGATGACCTGCTGTCGAGTTACTTACACATGTTCCTTAACCGCATACTGTTGTCCAACCAGCGTAAACATGAACTGGTGCTCTATCATTTCCTGCACCGGTATTATGAATCCCGGCTCGCGATCGCACAAAAGCAACAAGCAACAAAGCCTCTATTAATCACTAAATAAAAATTTGAGTATGAAAAAGCAACAAGCAAAAAAAATGACCCTGGGCGCCGTAAAGGTGGCCAAATTAAATGGTAATGCGCAAGGACAGAAAATTCCTACCACTACTGTCTTTACTACTACCACGCATTACACCTTCGATTGCTGACAAAAAAAATACCGGGCAATGGCATTGTTTACTCCTACAAACAATGCCGCTACCCGGTATTATTATCGCATATGCTTGCGTTTATTCCGGAATAAATAAAATAGCATCTGCTACTACTACCCCATCAGATTCCCGGTTGCTGATTTCTACATAAGTATTTTTACCTGCACTCAGGGTATGCGCTCCCAAATCCACCCATTCTCCGGAAGTCTGCCCTTCTACTTTCACCGACTCCGATTTAACAGGTATCCTGGTTTCCTGCTGCCCGTTGTTGATCTTTACCCAGGTAACAGTAGCATGATTGGGCACCCTGGGAATATATGCATATACCTTGTAACGGCCCTGCGCGGGCACTTCCGGTAAAAAGCGCATAAATTTGTCCGTCGCGCCCTTAGACGTATCCTCTAAAAAAGAAGGACCATAGCCGCCCCAGGTCACCCGGTTCCAGGAACCGCTTTTCACAACATGGGCTTCATCATCGTTGTCTACCAGGATCTCCGGTTTACTATTGTTGGCCAGCGGATTTTCTTTCAGCATTCGTTGTACTGCCGTTACATCTACCTCCTGTACTGAGGCGTGGCCATCGATGGCCACGGCAGCGGCGGTAGCAGCCGACTGTCCCAGTACCATAAATACCGGCTCCATGCGAATAGACCCGTAAGCAATATGAGACGCAGATAAACACACCGGTACCAGCAGGTTTTTACAATCGCTGGCTTTCGGAATGATAGCGCGGTAGGAAACCGGGTAAGGTCCAAATCCACCCTTTTGTACATCCCCTTCATTTTTCACCATCCCGTTTACCACGATACGCTGGCAGTTGTGCGAATCCATGGTATAAGCGGCCATGCCTATGCCGTCATTGATCTTTTCATGCCCTTCGCAATTGGCCTGGGTCATCACGTAAGCACCTACCATACGGCGCACTTCTCTTACATACATTTGCGGCGACCAATGCCCATTATCGGCGTATTCATCCTTTGGATAGCTCCAGGTAAGCATTTCTTTGCGCAGCTGTTCAGGCATACGTTCATCATGGCCAATAAAGTACAGCAGTCCTTTCGTATAGTTTTCATGTGCTTTTATAATACGTTGCCGCCCGGCATAATCTGCCTCCGGGTAATCATAGTTCATCCCTATCATGTCGGTAGAAAAAGCGCCCTTGTTATTAATATCGGTTTTGCCGCCTGGCATAGAACTGATGATCATAATGGTATTCAGCGTGGGTGCATTTAATTTGGGGAGTAGTCGCAGCAACAGCTCATACCGGGACGGATCATAGTCTTCCGGTTTGGTGATTGGTATTTGGTTATTGGGTTGATTAGTCAGGCAAATCCTGTAATTGTAAGCCTGCACTTTTTTATCGCCGGTGCCGGGAGCATCGAGAGTAGCTGGACTAATGCCCCACAATAGCCCGCTTTCGGGTTTGCCGGGAATTTTGTAGGGATCCACGCCATCAGGAAACTGGTGTTCATGCATCATTTGCACACCATTATACGTTTCATGATACAGGCTGTTGGCTTCCCTACCTACCGTGTAGGCTACGCCGGCTTTCGCCATTAAATCGCCTTCGTAGGAACAGTCGATAAACATTTTGGCTTTCACCACTTCCGAAGTGCGACCTTTCACGGTGATGTCCGTAATATATCCATTTTTCTTGCGGACACTGCCGAGCTGATATTCATACAGCACATTCACTTTAGCCGCATTAATATATTGCTGGAAAATATCGGCGGCTACATGGGGTTCAAAAATCCATTGTTCCAGCTTACCATAATGCTGGCCAATTCGGCGGTAGAAATCGCGGGAAATGCCTGTGATGGCAGATTTATTACCGATATCAGTATACCCTAACCCACCGGTGGTAAGCCCACCCAGGTGTTTATCCGGTGAAATCAACAGCACCGTTTTATGGAGTTGCTTTGCGGTATAGGCTGCAATAACGCCGGCGGAGGTGCCACCGTAAATACAAACATCTACCTCCCTGGGGGTAACGGCAAAAAGGGAGTGGCCTGCCAGTAACAGTACACATGCGGGCAGCATGACTTTTTTCAATAACATAACTCGTAAAAAATGATAATTGATACAGACAAAACTGCGAAGGCTGTAACGTGGAACTTACAGAATAGCAGCATATATTCCTCATCAATATACAGCGCATTGCTTAAAAAAGAAAATGCATGGGAAAGATATCATACAGGGAACAAACGATTGTACGTTACATTTTGTGCCCCCGGATGGCGGACATATCTCCCGCTGCCCGGGATACACTTACTAATTAAATTAGCACCTTAATAAAATAAAGAAGCCCTGTCTACCTCTACAGCAGGGCATCCAGGACTTCCTTACATTATTCAATTTGCTTTCGCTACAAAAATACTAATTTATTTAGTATTTCATAATTTATTTTTTACTCCGCCCATTCAGGCATTCAAGTCGTGCTTTGTCCAGATAAATGCCTTGGTATCGTAGCCCAGTGATGCCGCTTTTTCCAGGAATCGTTGTTTGATGTTGGCAGGAATGCTGGTATGGCGGGATAATATCCAGATATGATGCAGGTTGTTGCCTACCACGAGCGCATGTTTGTAATGTTCATCCACATCTATCACATTGTAACCTGCATAGAAGGGCCCAAAGAAAGATACTTTGAGGCGGGCCAGTTCCGGTGGACCTATAAATTTTGCTTTGCCGGTGCTCTCCTTCCATGCTTGTTTACCCGGGTTGAATCCTTTATTACTTACTTTGATATCACTGCCGCCGTTCATGGCATAAGTGGCGGTTACATTGGTCAGATGGCGCTCAAATTTGTAATCGAGCCGGGCTATCTCATACCAGGTGCCCAGGTATTTCCGTACATCAAAAGGATAGATAGGCTGTGCCCCCTTGGGAATAGAAACTTTAAACGCATTATACAATAAAATGGCGGCGGCCGCAGATACGCCCGCTGTAGCGGCAATGGCCAGCAATTTTTTATCCTTCTTCATAACCATAATTTTATATCGGGAGAGCTACCACAAATATGTTGCCTTTATGACGCGCTCGTCACCCGCGGGGTTGCGGTAAGCGTACTGTTGCCTTTTTGCTACAGTTAGTGGAAGGATGGAAGAGCAAGCTATGCCATTGCTACATTAAATGCTACCGGGTAGCCACAAAAAATAGCGTATGACGGGCAGCCGGTGGGGCCAACCCAGTCATACGCCTTCTTGAATGATCCTTTATTTTTCTATTCCAAACGCTACTTCGTTGGCCCAATGGGTTTTCCAGTCAGGATGAAAGGCCCTCGCATTCAGCTTGGATACGCTCCGCTCTTTTGCCAGCTCCATACAACTACCGGGCGCACCGTTATCATTTACCCGGAACGATAACTTAATTTTCTGTCCCTTGTCCAGCGCATTCTTTACATCCGGCAATTCGGCCCAGGGAATAGCACATTCGGTGATTACGGTGTTTCCTTCCCGGCGTATGACCAGCTGTCCGTTCTTTACGGGTCCTTCCCCTTCGGATTTAGGCTGACGGGGGAAGAAATGCTTGCGGTTTAGGCCCGGCGTCAACAGCCGCCATATTTCTGCGCCGCCGCCATATTCCGGCGCCACGGGATTCAGGGCATATTCGTAATCGGTACACTTATAACCGGTATACCGCGGCATCGTTCCCGGTGGATTAGCCAGCATACCATCTTTCCCATCGGGGATTACATTAAAGGCCAGTAACACGTTGTCGAACGAATAGCCTAAACCGGAGTTATCGGGTGTTACCGGGTTTTTACGATAGGTATAATGCCGCACACCAGCAGGCCAGGCGAGCGGGTATTTCAGCTCTTCATGCGGCACAGAAAGCGTCACATCGGCGGGCAATACCGGGGGGTGCCCTACGAGGTAATAGCCACGCTTACCATATACGCCTTTCCAATGGCCCCGGGTATCAAAATCTTCCCTGGCCGTATCGGTAGCGACAGCATCGTCAAACACCACGGCGCCCAGCTTCACGCTGTACCACCAGTCCCTGCTGCGCAATACGATGCGTACTTTGCCGGAAAGGGGCAACAGCTCCCAGGTGCCGTTCCACAAATCTTTGATGTAGCGCTGGTGCACACGCTGGTTGCCCTTATATACTTCCACCATCATCCCCGGTACCCGGAGGTTAGGGAGATAAAGGCCTACCTGCGTAAGCTTATCTTCCGGTAATTGCAAGTCGACGCCGAAGGCGTTGGTATTATCGGCGCTCTCCAGGTACTGCATCGTATAGCCATTACCATTGGGCAGTTGCAGGCCGCTCAGCGTATCAGCAGGTACGCTGCCTGTTTTACTGATCAGCGCGCGTTGCATATCCATGATATACGCGGTATCGGGATAAAAGAACTCATCGTCGGGGCGATGCTCAAAGCGGTAAGTTCCCGGATGCGGGGTACTGTCGGCCACTTTGGAGGCAAAGTAAAAGTACTGGTCGTCATAGGCGAAGTAGCCGTTAGTATAGCCATTCGCATTGGTATCAAAATTCTTGAACGGGTACCAGGCGGCTTCCGTTACGCTGACGGTCGCCGCCCCGCTACTGCTCACGGTTTGCGGCAAGGCCGTTTTCCAGTCATCCAGTCTGCCATCTACGTGTATCCCTAACCGTGATATCACGTTCACATGCATATCTTCCTGGTGTGAGGCGATGCCATCGGCGCCGGCATCAAAACGTACGCTCAGCGGGTAGGTATTATTTACTGCCGCTGTGCCGCCGGTGATTTTCACCGGGATGATACGGGTTTCGTGCGGGGCCAGGTGCAGGGTATCGGGTATACGAAGGGACAGTCCTCCCAGTGTTACCTGGAGCTTGCCTGTCACCGGCCGGTTAAGGATATTGGTTAGTTGCAGCGGCATAACAGGCTGCTGTTCGATGCGGGCGGTCATATCCTGCGCAATAATTTCTACCGGCTCATAACCTTCTATACGGGCCGTTTTCAGGGTTTGCAACAGGCGGGCAAAAGAACCTTTGCGGCCGTTGGTGCGCAGGAAATATCCCTGGCTGTTCAGCGGTACCACCAGCTTCCCGGCTACCGGTGCGATGGTGTTACCATAGAAATCGTATAGCTGCACCCCTGCAGCGGGCAGTGTCATGCTACCGCCCTGCAACGGTTCATATGCGCCCTTACTGGATAGTCCGCGTACGCCGCGAAAGAGTACATGTTCAGGGCCAAAGGCCTCGCCTATGTCGCCACATATCACTACGGTACCGTCGTCTGGCTGTTTCGGCGCCCCGTCAAATACCATCACCCAGGGCAGCCCTTTGGTGAAAAGTAATTGTTTAAAATCACGCTCTCCTACCAGGTGTTGTACGGCTCCCAGCGCTGCTGCCTGAGACCAGGTATCCGGAATACGGGTCATTTCTTTCATGCCCTCCGGTGTGTGTATCTGTTGGGTGAATCGTTCGCTACCGCGACCACCGGTATACATATACCCGGCGTAAATGCCCATGGACCGGTCGTACCCGGCCGAACGGCAGGTGGCCACGGTGAGGCCTATACGATCGTCGGTATTACCCACCCAGCTTTCTGTATCCCATATTTTAACGCGACCATGCGGGGATTTTCTGTTGACCCAATCGGGATAAATAGCAGGCGATTCGATACCCTGGTAGTGTATAGAACAAAAATCGAAAATGGGCAGAAAGGTCATTTTCCCATCTGCAAACAGTTTGTCCCAGGCATTGGAATTAGAGTCGCCCCCACCTACCAGTACATCTGCTCCTTTTTTACGGGCATCCAGTACTGCCTGGGCCATCACTGTATATATCTCGCGATAACGTGGAATATCCGACTGCCAGCCGGAAATAGAAGCGCCCTCCCATGGTTCGTTCCATAACGATACCGCGGTGACCGGGCCTTTGGGCCATCCATACTTCACGCATAACCGGTGTACAAACTCCTGGAAATCGTGGTCGGACGATGGCGCCCATACAAAGTCCTGTTTTGTTTTTTTCATGACACCCGCTGAATCCAGGAAAGAACGGGGCCTCCCCAGGGGCAGTGGGGCAGTTCCCGCGCCAAACATCAGCAATACGGTGATATTTCTCTCTTTATATTCTTCCAGCTTACGGTCCAGCGCCGCCATCTTTTCCGTATAGTCGCCGGCGGTAGCAGGCGTATAATCTACCCCCATGCGGATGGCCTGTACGCCTACCCGCTGGAGGAAATCTGCGCCCATATCATCGAGCGACTGCTTAGGATACTGGATCCGCTGTGGATTGGCTTTAAACGTACGTACCAGGCTGGTGATAAATCGGCGGCCATACTTTCCCAGGTCCAGCACCAGCGCATATCCACCGAAACGATCAGGGATTTGCGGCGCATGTTCCAGGTTCACATATCCCCTGGCGTCTATCTTTACCTTTACCGGCGTGCTGTTTATAACTGCATGCCGCTCCATTTCCGGCAGCCATATATCACCCGGACGTCCCTTCGTAGCATAGCTGATCAATTCTATCTTCCCATCGGCTACCAACGGTTCATTCAATTCATTCACCACCTGTATTGTATACGATGGCTGTTCTCCCGGCCACAGTACGTTGGAGGGAATAGCCGCGCGTGTCAACATCACGTTGTAATCATAATGTCGTTGACGGTTTTTGACACCCATCACCGATTCGTAGTTTACCCATTCTTCCGGTGCTTTCATCTGGGCCATGCTGTTTACCACACTGATCAGTGCCAGTGCAATCATCCATATATATCTCATCTGTTATTGCTTTATAAACTTTCGCCGGCCTATCGCGTTACCGGTAGCGGCATCTGTGATCACCAGGATGTAAGCACTCGATGGCAGGTTGCTTACATCTATGTTTACGGCTTCGTTTGTTTTTACCAGGTTATTTTTAATGAGTTTTCCGGAGATGTCGTACACGCGGATCACACAATTCTTCGCTTTTGTTGATGGTAAATCGATATGCAGCGTACTCACTACCGGGTTCGGATATACGGACAAGCCATTTTCATTTACCACCTGCATATGCGTCAGTGCGGCAGCTGGTGCTGCTGCTGAATCCGGAGCCGGTGTCCAACGGTAAAGCACTACCTTGTTGGCATTGTAATCGTCTTTCGTAATATAATATTCGCCGTTGGAACGATGGTACGCTTTGATGCCGTATTGCGAATCCACATCGTTGCCCACATATACCGCCGGGTTGCTGCTATTCATAGTTAATACCAGTGCCGCTGTTCTCAGGTCAAATACATCAATGTCAGGGATCGCATAATAGCCGACAAAGAGGTAATTGCCGGCGGCCGACATAGACTTGGCCTGGGCCCTGCTCAGGGTAATAACGGTATCGGGCGTACGATTTCCGGCCACCCATCCCCGGTACACTTCTATCCGGTTGCCAATCAGCGTCCAGTCGGTATTACCGCCGGCCAGCACCATTACATCGCTGGCTGGTATATATTCCAGGCGGTTTAACCGGGCAATAGAGGTCGGTGTAGGCGTAGAAATAACCGGGCCCCATATAGGCTTTCCATTGCTGGCAAAACCGGTTAAAGGGTAATGCTGGATGGCATTGGTTTTATCCTGCGAAATCCAGATATCTCCCAGGGAGTCCAGGCAAAAACCATTTCTTACTTTGCTGATGGTATCTCCCGGGATCGCGATGTACCCATCGGTAGCCGGGTTAAAGTAGTAGGTGTAAAAGATATCTGCATTCTGGTTATTGGCTACCAGGATACGGTGTCCGCCTACATTGGCCAGGTGGCCAAAGTGTTCGCCCCGGCTATGATCACTCATTTGTATACGCGCATCCTGCGGATAGCGGTAAGGATCTACGGTGTTAGCAACATAGGCGCCTCCGTCGGTACCGGTATAGGAATAAATAAGATTGCCGCTATACAATAACTGTCCATCTGTTCCTGCATCGGCGGCAGCATTCCCTTCAAAATTCAGGGCCTGCAAGGTCCATTGCAACGTACCGGCAGTATTGTAGCAGTGAATATCCGTAGCGCCATTTCTCCCTAAGTCCCAGGTACCTCCCCAGGGATTATTCAGGACATATAAGTTCCCCGCCGTATCGCGACCTATCCCCACTACCCGTGTAAAACGCTTATCACCGGTTGCTCCGCGGGTACCCGACGTTTCATCGAGGTAGCCGCCGGTTACGCCAAAGGTGCCTGTTAATACAGGCGTTCCCGTTAGGTCTGCATATATCTTGATATTCATATCGGGTCCCTGATCACCTACGAGCAGCTGCCCGCGGGCGCTATCTGCATACAGGGCAGAAGGGCGTGCGGTAGCGCCTACATTTAAAACGGGTCCTGCCACGCCGGTGGAATCAAAACGTTGTACCGTGCCCGTGCCCAGCAATACCACCCACACGGCGCCGGCGCTGTCTACCGCAATAGCCCCGGGATGCGTAACCGCCCATTCCCGGATCTTTACACCCGCCGTGGTAAATACTTCCACGCGGCTACCGCTGGAGTCGCTCACAAATACCCGCCCACCGGAAACAGCAATGCCCTGTATGGCATCGCCAGTGCCTGTGCTGGCGGCAAACAGCAGGTCACGGGTTTTGGTAGCCCGGTTATAGCGGCCCACCTTCCCGGCATTAGGCGCCTGCTGCGCGGTGAAGATATAGGTAGCGTTGCCGCCGATAGCACTGCCCTGCGACTCCTTGTTACCGCCCATAGATCCCAGGGTAGCGCCCTGCTGATAAATACCAATATTACGGCCCTTTTCATCCCACATGGAGGCGGTATATACCACCCCTTCCGGCGACACCCACATAGAGCGGGCACAATTACCTACGTGATTGGCTACATCAGAAAAATTGTTGCCTACCCAGGTGGTAGTGTACTGTCCGTATACAAGGTTAGCGGACAGCAACAGGATAGTAGTAATAATGTTTTTCATCTTTATTATTTTTTTAGGGATTAATAACCATTATTCTGCACCAGCCGGGGGTTACGGCCAATTTCCCGCAGCGGGATGGGCCATAGGGTTTGATCGGCGGTGATACCCAGCACGGCTGCTGCCCTGCCGGTGCGTACCAGGTCATAAAACCGGTGTCCTTCAAAGGCCAGCTCTTTAAACCGCTCGTTTTCGATGGCCAGCGCCAGGTCTGTTTCTCCCGCCTGTGGATAGTCGTGGGCAGACGGTTGATCGGTTGGTAACCCAAAGGCACGGCGGCGAATGATATTCAAGGCTGCTGCCGCATCGGCCGTTTGCCCCAGGTTGTTCAGGGCTTCTGCCCTCACCAATATGATATCTGCCAAACGGAGCGCAATAATATCAGGCTCTGTACCATTGGTTAAGCGGGTATATTTATTGACGTAAGGCAAAGCCGGCGTAGCGTTGTTGAAGCCCAACGCCGCGGCCTTGCGGATATCACCATTTTCATATGCGTTAATAATCTTTGTGGTAGGCGCAATCTGGTAGCCGCCGGTTTGAAGTCCTGCGGGAATCCCGTTGGCAGGAATATAATAGCTGTACAAGCCATTGCTCTGTGCAGAAGCACTGACATACTGGATCTCAAAAATCGCTTCCGTACTGTTTTTACCGCTGGTAGAAAACATGCCGCTATACGCCGCGCTACCGGATACCAGGCTATACACCGGGCTGTTCATCACCTCCTGTGCCTTAGACGCAGCAGCGTTATAATCCTTTATGCTCAGGTATGCCTTCGCCAGCAAGGCTTTGGCCCCACCCTGGCTGGCGCGGCCGCGAGTAGTAACTGCAGCGGCGAAAGTAGGCGGCAGGCTCGCCTCCGCAATTTTCAGGTCGGCAATAATCTGTTTGAAAATACTGTCCACCGACGTACGGGGAACGGTAAAATCAGCATTAAAGGAAGTATAAGGCTCCAGCACCAAAGGCACCGCCCCATAGGCTTTTACCAGGTTGAAGTAAAAGTAGGCCCGCAGAAAATGTGCTTCTCCTAACAACTGTTCTTTACGGCCGGGAGCAAACAAGCTATCTTTCATGGGAGGCACATGTTTCAGCAAATCGTTGGCGCGACCAATACCCGTATAGTTATTCTGCCAGTAGGCGGCCACGATCAGGTTATCTACCGGGATACCATGGGTAGAAAAAGGACTGTAGTTGATCAGCAAAGCGGTAGTGGCATCGGAGCCGGCATCAAATGCGAGCGGAAATTGTGCCGCAATACTCTGTATAGCCGGGTAAATACCCACAGCAGCTGATTCGGCATCATTGCCGGTTTGCCAGAAGTTCTCATCTGCAATCGTGTACTCCGGAACCTGGTCCAGCACTTTGGTACAAGACGCAAAAAGAAGAAGGATATATATTAGTCGTAAATTTTTCATAACGGCTGCTTTTAAAAGTTCACATTTAATCCTACCAGGAAAGTACGGGCCTGTGGCTGTACGGCCCAGTCAATACCCAGCTGCGAGTTTTTCACCGACTGGTTCTGCGACTCAGGATCTAAACCTGAATAGTTGGTAATGAGAAACAGGTTTTGCGCACTGACATATACCCGGGCACTGCTGATGCGTACTTTCTTTAAGGTAGCAGATGGGATGGTATAACCCAGCGTAATATTCTTCATCCTGATAAACGAACCATCTTCTACAAAGCGTTGCGACACTTCTCCGTTGGTTAAGCTACCCGGCACCGTAGGATCGTTGAATACCGCACGTGGCACGTCGGTAATGGTGTTCTGCGGCGTCCACCGGTTCAGCGTTTTGGCGTCACCGTTGTTGTAACTGCTCATCCTTTCCAGCATGCTGCGGGTTTGGTTGTATACTTTATTGCCGTACGACCAGTACAGGAAAAAGCTCAGGTCTACTCCTTTGTAACCAAAGGTATTGGTAAGGCCACCGGTAAAATCCGGTTGCGCGGTACCCAGGATCACCCGGTCGGCCGCTGTTATTTTCCCGTCTTTATTAATATCATCATAGATCATGTTGCCGGTTGCCGGATCAACTCCTTTATTGCGGTAGCCAAAAAAGGATCCAACTGGCTCGCCTACACGAAAAATGCTGGTAGGCTGACTGGTATAAAATGACCCTGGCAGGCTTTCTGTGAAATCAGAGCTGGAGGGGTCTCCCGCCACGGTTTCAGGCAAACTGGTGATTTTATTGCGGTTGAAATACAGGTTGAAGTTGGTGCTCCAGGTAAAAGCGCTCCGGATGTTGTCGGTATTCACCGAAATCTCCAGTCCTTTATTGAGCAGCTGGCCTATATTGGCGCCGTTAGTGCGGGCGAAGCCGGAGGTATAGGGCAGGTCCAGTTTAAAGATCAGGCGGTTGGTGAGCTTGCGGTAAGCATCTATAGTGACGTTAATACGGCTGTCCAGGAAAGATACATCCAGTCCCAGGTTGGTAGCGGTGGTGGCTTCCCAGCTAAGGTCTGCATTCGACAGGGAAGTAGCGGCAATTCCCGCTTCGGTGCCATAGTTATACCCGGTCGAATAAGTGGCCAGGGAAGGAAAATCCGAGCCAAGCCCTTCGTTATTCCCCGTAACGCCAATGCTGGCACGGATCTTCAGGTCATTGAAAAAACGTTGCTGCTTCATGAAATTTTCATTGATGATGCGCCAGCCAGCTGAGATGGAAGGAAAGAAACCGTATTTCTTGTTGGCGCCAAAACGCGAAGATCCATCAGTACGGGCTACGCCTTCCAACAGGTAGCGGTCGTCGTAGCTATAGCTGATCCTGCCGAAATAGGATACCAGTCCCCATTGTGAGCGATAGTCTATCGGCGACGAAAGGGACGTAAACCCTGTTACAGCTTGTATAATATCGGTGGAGTTGGTATTACCGGAAATGCCTATACGCCGTACGCTGGCTTCCTGTGCACTCTGCCCGAGCAGGGCGGTTAATTTATGCCGGCCTTTCAGGACAGGCGTATACGAGAGGGTGTTTTCATTGACCCATAAAAACTGTGTAAACACGGATACAAAGCCGCTGGCGGCCGAGCCATTGTTAACCAGCTTGGACTGGTACCGGTCGTCGGTCACCTGCTGGTTATCAAAACCGAAGCTGGTTTTGAACTTCAGGCCGGGCAAAATGCTGTACTCGCCAAATACGTTGCCGATATAGCTGTTTACGATCGACTGGAAACGCAGGTTATTGGCGATCATTACCGGGTTAGTCCAGTGGCGGCCGGGGTCCGTATAATAAGTACCATTGGGATTGTAAATAGGATCATTTGGATTTTCTATCAGCGCCAGCGCCAGCACAGATTGACCGGAAAAGCTGTTATCCATACGGTTGTTGATAGAACGTACCCCGGTGAGGTTGACTCCTATTTTTAATTTATCGGTAGCGGCAAAGTCGAAGTTCACCCGCCCGTTATAGCGTTTAAAATGCTGCAATCCTACAATGGTACCGGTTTGATCGAGGTAGCCCAGTGAAACATAGTGGGAAGTTTTTCCGGAACCGCCGGAGATGGACAGGTTATAGTTAGATACCGGCGCTGATCTGAAGATGGCATCCTGCCAGTTGGTATTGCGGCCGGTGTTTACAATAGCCGGATCGTCGGGCATTCCGGCGTTGGCCCTTGATTCTTTAAACAGTGTTACAAATTGTTCGCCGTTCAACACGGGCAGCCGTTTTGGGATATCAGCAACGCCGGTATACATGCTGAAATTAAATCTTGACTTCCCTTCTGCGCCTCTTTTGGTGGTGATGAGGATCACGCCGTTGGCGCCCCGGGAACCATAGATCGCTGCGGCGGCAGCGTCTTTCAGGATTTCAACCGATTGTATGTCGTTGGGATTAATATTATTGGTGGTAGCAATCCGCTGTCCGTCGCCGGAGATGCCGTATTGAGCAGCGGGCAGGTTGCTCATAGGTACGCCGTCGATTACGTACAGGGGCCTGTTTTCGCCAAACAGCGAGCCGTTACCACGGATACGGATATACGTTTCGTCACCTGGTGCGCCGGAGTTCTGTACTACCTGTATACCCGCGGCTTTACCCTGCAGGGCGCCATCCAGGCTGGTTACTGCTATCCCTGTCAGCTCACTGCCTTTTACAGAGGAGATGGACGAGGTAACGTTCTTTTTCTGCTGGGTACCATATCCTACTACCACCAGGTCGTTGAGGGACGCGCTTTGCAATTTCAGGGTGATATGTAATGTTTGCTGACCGGCTACCGTCACTTCTCTCTGCTCAAAGCCTACATAGGAACATATGAGCACACTGTTTTCCCCGGGAACATTGATGGAGAACCGCCCCTGCGCATCGGTAGTAGCGCCGGAAGCAGTTCCCTTTACCCGGATCGTAACACCTGGCAACGTGCCTCCTTTTTCATCGCTGATTTGTCCGGTGATGGTCATCGGCGGCTGCTCTTTCCCGGTGGTAGCCGGCGTTTCCTTTCTGGTAACCACAACAATTTTATCTGTTATTTCATATTGTAGCGAAAGGCGGTCCAGCAGCGTGCCCAGCACCCGGGTAAAGGGTTCGTTGGTGCATTCCAGTGATACCTTATTCATGGCCGGTGTGGTTTGTCCGCGCCAGATGAAGGAATAACCGGTTTGTTGTTTCAGCACCGCAAATACTTTTTCAAGCGGTACATTTTTCACCGATACGGTTACATTTTGGGCGGCAGCGCAAACCGGCAGCAGTGCTACTATCAGCAGTATCCATAGTAATTTGGCAGGCCCTCTTTTGGTGACAGAGAGTAAGCCCGAGGCAAGGAACTTCATATTTTTCATTCGTGGATTTAAACGTTAGCAATCATAAAACGTGGAAGTGTATACTTACGTACAGCACATGCTGTTCCGTGCCGAGGGCCCTCAGCAACTGGTTCCGGCAGGCATACGTATTGTATCCGTGCAGCAATCAGGTCATGACATATTCATTTAAAAAGATGAGTTAATTGGCTGCCTGGTAAGGCATCACGGTAATAGTTCTTCCCTGTATCTTAAAATGTACGATTTTGGTTAGCTCCAGTGCTTTCAACAACTGCGTAATGCCGGCTGTACGGGCTACAATACCGGACAGCGTTACGTTGGTCAAGTCTCCTTCATATTTCACCTCTACATCATACCAACGGGCTACTTCCTGCATAATGCTGCGGATATTGGTTTCCCGGAAATAAAACTCTCCATTTTTCCAACCCAGTGTTTCTTCCATATTGGGTTTGTTCACCAGCAGTTGCCCCGTACGGTGTTGCAGCACCGCCTGCTCACCCGGGTGTAATACCATCTGATTATTCACTTTTACAGCCCCCTGTACCAGGGTGGTTGTAATGGCCTCCTCTTCCGTATAGGCCTTCACGTTAAAAGCGGTACCCAATACCTGTATATCCATGCCTTTGGCAGCCACGATAAAGGGCTTCCTGGCATCGGCGGCAATATCGAAATAGGCTTCTCCCGTTACCTCCACTCTCCTGTTACTATCCGCAAATGTAGCCGGGTAGCGGATAGCAGAAGCCGCGTTGAGCCACACCCGGGAGCCATCCGGCAAAGTGAGCTGATACTGGGAACCATTGGGCGTTTGCATGGTATTAAATATTAACTCCCCTGCTTTAGCGTCCAACGAACGGTAGGCCAGTTGGCCATTGGCCAGCTTCACCACCTGCGCGGCGCCCTGTTGAGCGATCGTTCCGTTGCCGGCACTGTCGAGCGAAATACGCGAGCCATCGCCCAGGATCAGGATAGGATGAGCCGCTTTACCTGCGGGCAGCTCCAGTCTCGCCATCATTTTATTTGCCCGGTAGTGGTGCGTATGCCATTTCCAGCTAATACCCAGCAGCACCAAAAAGATAGCGGCAGCAGCGGCATATTTAAACCAGGAACGGGAAATCAGCGGCGTGTATACCTTGTGTACCACGTTCATGGCGGCATCCTGCATGCGAGCCTGCATCATGATGTCGGCGGCCATCTCTTCCGCATTGTAATCGGCATTTTCTATATATGCCGGATCGGTAAACGCCTGTTGAAGCAGCTGGTCCAGCAATGCCTTGTTCTCCGGTTGCCGCGCCATCATGCGAAACTGCCGGAGCTCTTCTACATTGAGTGTACCACTCATATATTTTTGAAATAATGCTTCAAAGGTCATATACGGATGTAGGTTTAATCATATCAGCAATACCCGTTCCTATGATAAGGACGGAAAACAGATCAGGGGTAAGACAGTAAAAATAAAATTTCATGAAAAAAAGTTGGAAAACACCAGCAGCAGTATCAACACACGCTCCGAATGATGGCTCAGGTACTCCCGGATGCTCCGCAGCGCCCTCACTACATAAGTTTGCGAGCTGACCACGGATATATTCAGTTTACGGGATATCTGGGCATGGCTTAGCCCGCTGAAGCGATGTAGTACAAATACTTCTCTCAACTTTTCAGGAAGTAGTTCAATAGCCTTTGTCAGCGACTGCTCCAGCTCCTTATATTCCAGGGAAGACTGGGCATTACCTGCCTGGGAGGCTGTCAGGCAATCGGCCAGCAGGTCAATATTATCGGTATGCAGCACTTTCTTCCGCAGATGGTCCATAATGAGGTGACGGGCGCATACGTAGATGAAAGTAGCCGGATTGGCTACCCCGGGAAGCCGCTCCCGGCTATTCCATAGCTTAATGAAGATATCTTGCGACAGGTCCTTTGCCTGCTCGGGAGAGCGGGTCAGGCGCAGGGCCGTACCATACACCTGCGGCCAGTATTTTGTGACAAGAACCTGGAAGCTCCGCTCATCTCCGCTGGCAACAGAGAGCAATAATTCCTGTTCATTTTCGTGGATCAAGGTCGGTATCAGTTATTCATACACGTAGTGATGCATGAAAATAATACAACCCGCGTTAATTTACAAAACTACTCTATGGGCGGCGTGGTTTCACACAAAGACGTAACGCGGCAAAGCGCTTTGCGTCTTGGCTCCTTTGCTGCGTTGCGTGAAAATCTATTCATTCATCTTTTCCTGGAAAAGCTCCAGGTATTGGCCTACATGATAACCATCCATCAGGGCATGGTGTACGTGCACGGATACCGGCATACGTTTCCGCCCATGTACGTCCGTCATTTTCCCAAAGCTGATCTTCGGGCAACTGTCTTTAAAAGAAAAACTGCGGGCATGGGAAACAGCGGTAAAGTTGATCCAGGGTAAGGATGAATAATGAATCACATTTTCTCCCGATATGGCCGGTACCAGTCCTGTACTGTTTCTCACCCGATCGGTTTCCTGCTGACCAGCAGTTGCAAATGTGGGAAAATCAGCGTGATAATCTATATAGGCAAAACCAAAGGTACCATCGGGCCTGTTGATAGTAGGCGATGCATGTACCTGGTCGTATACCCATACCTGCCCCTCGCTGATACGGTAACGGAAAGGGGCTACTGCATTGGCGGCCGCCAGGGAACGGTGCAGATACCACAGGAAGAACGAATGTCCACCCGCTTTGGCCTGTTCATAAGCCCTGGTACAATCGATCTCCGTGCAAACCCCGAAAAAGGGTTCTTCAAAGCGACTGAAAAATTCAAAATGATCTTTTCTTACCCAGGTATCGAGTGGCAGTAATTGTTTCATGATATTAAATGCGGTAGTATGTCGGCCATACTGTTAAATTGATAAAAATGCGGGTCTTCAATGGTGACGTCTACATGCTCATGCTGCCAGGTAGTATGATAAGGAATATGCACGGCATAGCCACCAAGCGCCAGTACCGGCAATATATCCGACTTGAGGGAATTACCAATCATCACAAAGTTTTCGGGGGAGCAGTCAAGATGCTTCAGTAATTTCTGGAAGTCGCTTTCTTTTTTGTCGCTCATAATTTCGATATGATGGAAATAATGCGCCAGCCCTGATTTTTTTAATTTACGCTCCTGGTCCAGCAGGTCCCCTTTGGTAGCCACTACCAGCCGGTATTTACCGGAGAGCGCTTTCAGCACGTCTTCCACCCCATCCAGCATTTCAATGGGTTTGTTTAACATTTGCTGTCCATATTCAATCACCTTGTGCAGGATGGCAGGAGAAGCGGTATTTTCTGTTACCCGCAGCACCGTTTCTATCATGCAAAGCATAAATGCTTTAATCCCATAGCCATACAGGGGCAGGTTAGCCATTTCTGTTTTAAACAGCTCCTGCGATACGGTATGCCGGGGCAGGTAATCTTCCAGCAGGCTGCAAAATTGTTGTTCTACTTCCTGGAAATAAGGTTCGTTTACCCAAAGGGTATCATCGGCATCAAATGCGATGACTTTAATATGATCTACCATTGTATTATTTTTGTGTTTTACCGGGTGCAAAAATAAAACCCGGCGCTGAAATAAAACGGGACATTTGTCCCACTCCCAGGATATGTTACGGACCAACACCGCTTTTCTGCAGTTCGTAGAACAGCTTTTCGAGGACAAGCAGGCAGGAAATGCCATACAGCTGAAATCATTTGCCGCCGGCGCCTACCTGATCCGGCAGGGCTCTATCATTTCCCAGGTATACATTATCCGGGAAGGTATCACCAAATGTTATATTGCAGAAGATAACGGGAAAGACTATATTTTCGAATTCTTAGGTACCGGCGAAATCACCGGGGAACTGGAAGCCATTAACAAGGGCGCCTGTTTATCCAATATTACCGCCCTTACCCCGGTAACTGTTTTTACTATTCCGCACGACCGGTTTATGGCACTGCTACGCAGTTACCCGGAATTCAATGAACTGCTGCTGAAAGTATTGGCCGCCCGTATCTATCAAACCTGTATCCGGACCTCCTACCAGCAGTTGTACCCGGTAGAATATGCATTGCTGCGGTTACTGTCGCTGGAAGCCAGCCAGCAAACTTTCTTTGCTAAAAAAGATATGGCTGCTTACCTGGGTATTTCTGTCAGGAGTTTTAACAGGACGCTGAAAGAGTTGAGAGAGAAAAATATCCTGGATAAAGAAGGGTTGAATATTGATTTGAGTAAGGAGCAACTGGAACAGATGATTAAGCGATTTGAAGACGCATAAAAAGGGGACCAGATGAATGATCTGATCCCCTGATTCGCCTATTTATTTTTCTTCAACTGCTCTATTTCCTGCCACTGCCGCGTATTCTCCTTCTTGAGGTCGATGAGGTAGAGTGTCAGCTCTTCTATCTTCTGCAATAGTTTCTTGTTCATTTCTCCCAGGTCCAGTCCTTCTTTTTCTACCTCCTTTTTAGTAGGTATATCCGGTAGATGTTTGTTTTCTTTGATAAACGCTTCTACGTCCGACAGCGGCGGCAAGGTATAATCTGGCTGAAATACAAAATCGGCCCAGGTACCCTGGGTTACTTTTACTTTCCGGGCCCCGATCGTTCCTTCTACTGCCAGTTTGCAACTGCCGGGCGTGAGCGTACCGATGCCAACATTGCCGGCGATGTAGTGGTTGGTATTGGCCGTAAGATACATAGCATTGCCATAAGTAATACCATAACTGTTTACGGTACTATCGACAGCTGTTTTAAACGTATGGGCAGGGCCTCCCGGCTCCTGGTAAGGAAGCGGTTGTTGCACGTTATCGTATATAACGGGTGTAAATGCGTAATTACACTTATAGTTGTAGGTAGTATTGCCACGTAACCAGATAAGGATACTACCACCAATACCATTCCGCGAAACGTCCGTCCATCCTGCAACAAACCTGACGGTGGTAGGCACGAATTGCATCATATCGACATTAATAAACGCCGAGCCATTTCCCCAGGCAGTGACATGGAACCTGAATTTTGCAATAATCGACCCACGCCATTCTCCGTCGATGTGAACGCTGGAACGACCGAGCTCCAGTTCCACTGCCGCATTATTATTCCAACCACCGTCGGCAAATGTAACCGGGTAATATTTATCGAGATCTCCCTTTACCTGGAAACTACCGGTAACCTGGGCAAGGGTTATCTGGGTGCCGGCAAACATGAATAAACAAAAGAAAAAAAACTTCTTCCAGTAAAACATAGGTAAACAATTTAATTAGGGTGTTTTAAAACCGGGATAACAAGATGTTGGGTAAACTTATCTGGTAAAGGGTTGTACAGCCAGTCATCATAGGTATCACTAATATCCCGGTGAAGATAGTAAAAAAACACTACCGGGATTTTCCCCGGGTAGGGGAAATTAATTTTGTCACGTCGCAAAAATGAACTTATTTTATCGCACTCAAAATAACTCCCATGAAAACACCTTGACTTATCCTAAGCGGCCCTGGTCCGTTTATTTTCACCACCCACTATCACCATGTAAACTCGCCACAGTTATGCAAAGTAACTACCTCCGTTTTCTTGGTCCCGTCTTCAAAAGAGCACAAATAGAAGATCGCCGGGCCGAAATCATGCGACAATCTGCCCTTATCGGCGGAAAGGAAGGAATCCAAACTTTCACCGCAGAAACCGTTACCCAGGAAGACCAGCAACAGATACTGGTACCCCCTGAATTTAATGGCAAAGATTACGTGACCTTCCTGCTACACATCGATGCAGAAATTGAGCACGGACTGATGTTACAATACCTGTATGCTGCCTACAGCCTGGGCGGGCCACAGGTGCCCGATCAATACCGGGACCAGGTCAGTTCCTGGCAGGAAGTAATTCTGGGCATTGCCAAAGAGGAAATGGGGCATTTTGTATCGGTACAAAATGTACTGAAACTGATTGGCGCACCTTTGCACTTTGAGCGGCAAGATTATCCCTGGGATACCCCCTTCTATCCGTTCCCCTTTAAGCTGGAACCACTTACGCTGAACTCACTGGCGAAATATGTATATGCAGAAGCACCGGCAGCCTTCATTAACAGTGACGATCCGTGGGCCAAAGAGATCAAAGACCGTGTAGCGGCCGAAGTGCCCAAAGCCAATACAGTAGGCGCTCTATTCCATGTGCTCCTGCACCTGATACAGGACCCCCAGGTTATTAGCGACGAAATATTCCAGGCAGATACCTACCCCTACCAGGCCAAATTTGATGAATGGGGCCGGGGTTATACCGGCGGACAACGGGGCAATGCCAAGCACGGAAGTCCCCCAGGTAGCCCGGATGTACTGGTAATGCCGCTGGCCAGCAGAGACGATGCCTTCAACGCCCTTAACGCTATTGCAGAACAGGGAGAAGATAATACCAGTGTCAGCACCGATCCATCCCACTTCGAACGGTTTCTCAACATATACAAACAAATGAGTGCCGTAGTGACAGAAGCCGGTAACAGCTGGGCGCCCGCCAGGAATGTGGCAGTAAACCCCTACATTCCGGAAGACGTAGAAGACGGCAGCAGCGATCCTTCCGAGGGACAAACCGCCGACGAGGAAAGAGATCCAATCACCAACCCCGACGCACAAAACTGGGGACATCTCTTTAACCTCCGATACCGGCTACTGCTCAATTTCCTCACGCATAGCTTTGTGCTGGAAGATGGTTTAAACAGTGCCGGCGCCATGACCCCAAGGGGACTGATCATCAACTCCACCTTCGGAGAGATGTACAACCTGCGCAGCATTGCCACGGCCATGGTGCAGATGCCGCTGACAGTGGGTACAGGCGATAAAACAGCAGGCCCGCCCTTCCTCACGCCTTACACGCTGTCGTTACCAGCAGGTGAACACAACAGGTGGCGCGTACATGCCGACCTGCTACAGGCATCTGCGACGATGATCGACACCCTGCTGAAAACTACAGCAGCACAGCATCACCGCTACCTGTATGCCCTGCAGGAAGCCGATCGTAACCTGCTGCAGATTATCCGCGATATGGTAGCCGTACCTGCTTAACATCACCGCTTAAAACTATTGCTATGAAAATTACTGAAATACGTATACTGCCTCCTTTTGCCGTAGCGAGATTGGGATCTTCCCTTGTACCGGTGGCTGCCTACGACCTGGAAGTACCGGTCGACAAGCCGTTGGGGTTCCGTAAAATCGTTCCCCAGCCTACCTTTTATGTAGACCCGGCCACACACGAACTAAGCGTTGATACGCCGGAGGAAGTAATATTTAAAGATGCCACCAGTACCACGGATACGGCTGGCACTATCCGCCCGGTAGCGCCTTTCCTGGAAATATTTGCTATCACGGAAGATAATCCCGGTACCCTGGTACCACTTACCACCGATCTGCTCACAAAAGCCGGCTACCAGCTCACGGATATCTCCTGGACAATCGCCCTGGGTAACTCGAAAATTATGCGCAGAACAGGCGAGGCAGCAGATAACATCACTGCCAATGTGGTGATTGAAAAGGGCAATTTTGCGCCGCAGGCGGTACTGGCTTCCTGTGATAACTTCCTGACGGGGAGTAAGCTACCGCTGGGTTTTGTGCAATTCATCAAACCCAATAAGGATTTCCCGGAAATCCGGCTGCGCTATACACCCGGCCCAGGCGCGGTATACGGCTGCTCCCGCAACAGTATCAAAACCGCGGGTCAGGCGGCTACGCACGATCCCAACATCAAAGGCGATGCGTACGTTATATACGATCCAACCAAGCCCTGGGCCAAATACAGCGAATCGCCCAACTTCAATCCTACCTACACTATGCCCGCCCAGATCTTCGCCGGCTATTCCGACGCCGACGGCAATCAGCATAGCTGGGGATATATCGACGATGAATGCGATGGTACAGTGATCATTAACATCGGAACAACCGGTCAGGCCCCATTAACCGCCTCCGCGCATATCTGCGCCGGCCCTCCCGCCTTCGCACCCGATATATTGCCTATCCGCGCCATTTCGGATGAACTGGAACAAATACTCCATGGCACCGACCGCGATGGAGAAGTAGGTATTGAAGAAGCGGAAGAAATTGTGCGCCGCGCCTTTGAATCCATCACGCTGATGAATACCACCGTGATGAACGGGAATCCTATCAATGGCCGGTGGAACGTAGCCAGCACCATGGTGCGGCAGGATACCAACGATTTTGGCCGGCTATACGAACCGATTATGGCCGGTTCTATTGTAGATAACCTGGCCCTGCGTACCCTGCATGAAAGGGTATTCAATGGCCTCAGCACCGGCATGGCCGCCTGGTTTGCAGATGCCCTGCGCCGGCCGGATAAAATAGGCGACCTGTCCGACAAAGAACGCCGTAAAATGCCAGGCCTGATGCGTGGCGCCGATGGACGCGGCCTAACCCTCACCTATCGCATGATCAACACGGTGATACAAGCCGCCGCTTCTGCCATGTTCCGGGATAACGCCGATGCCAGTACAACAAAAATATATCCGTCCGATTCCATCAAAGCGTCGGATCTCGACGCGCAGCTCCATTACCGGGGGCAGGGCAACCCTTACAGTGTACTGTCGAGGGCCGCTATCTCAAACTGCTTCCCCGGTCTGGAGTCTGACTTCAGAAACCTGTGGCGACATATTTTCATTGGCATTACCATCAGTGAAAATGATAACTACGTATTGGAAGACACCACCAGTAATAACCTGACCGGGCGCCGGATTGTAGGCATCAACGGGAAGCCTACCATGGTGGCCGGAGAAGGCCCTGTTTTCCCCGGAGGCGATAACGTACCGTTACGTACCCAGGACAATCCTAACGGCGCAGCCTTCATGGAGTGGTCTAACTTCATCGCTTCCCTGAAGATCAAAGGCGGCGATACGGTAACACTGCAATTTACCCCCGGCGCAGCTACCCTCCCCGTACTGGTAACCGAAGATCAACTGAAAACCAATGCATTCCCTGCACTGACCTTCACCGTGCGTGAAATATTCAACACCAACGATGCGTCTATCTCCACACAGATATTACGCCCCGGCGAACTGACCCAGGGCCTTTGCGCACCCTGGCAAAACGACTACCGGGAATGCGCCTGTTACTACTGGGCCGCTACCCGCCCCGACTATGTAAACGTAGAACCGGGGGAAAACGGGCTCAGTAAAGGCGATATGTGGCTGGCTAAAAGGCGCACCGGGGAATATGTACCCGATAACCGGGTAGACTCAAGACTGTTCTCCTACAACGACCTGTTTCAAAACTGGGAAGGAGAACTGAACTTTATCATCAATGGCCGCGATGCCCTCAGTAGCGGTAAACCGGCTGCTGACACGCCCGATGGCCGTTTCCCGGAATGGGATGGAAAAATGGACTTCGTGGAAGAACCCAGCCAGCCTAAGCAAAAAGCAACGAGCACTTCCACCGATGATCGTAAAAACAAATCATGATACCTCCTTTTCCCTCAGATACAACCACCCAGTTGATCAACACCATCGCCAGCAAGCTGGCATTAGAAGTAGCCAGGCAATCTCTGCCTGGCTCTTCTCAAATACACCTGGTCCCCGGCGCAGACCATACCCGGCTCTTTGTGAGCAATGGCAGCCGTTATTATAAGATTGCCAATACAACCGCAGCACACCTGCAACAGCTCATACAGCAGGGAGATGAAGCCGCCATCCATCGTGAGCTGGTAGCCATGGGACTCCACACACTGCCTGCGATCAACGACACCCCTTTGCAGGATCCACCTGTACACGCGTTGTCGCTGGCCATTGCACAGAAATGTAACATGGGCTGTACTTACTGTTACGCCGACCAGGGCGACTTTGGCGGGCCCGCTAAAAATATGCCGCTGGATACCGCTAAGAAGTCGATCGACCTCCTGCTGGATAATGCGGAACCTGGCCGGAAAGTGCAGGTAACCTTCCTGGGAGGCGAACCTCTCATTAACCGCCCCGCACTGCGGGAGGCCACTATCTATGCGGCGGAAGCAGGCGCCCGTAAAAACATACCGGTCCATTTTTCTATTACCACCAACGGTACTTTGCTGAAGCCAGATGATGCCACCTTCTTTGAAACCTATGGCTTTGCGGTAACGGTGAGCCTCGATGGCATTGGTGCCCAGCACGACCGGCAACGTCCCTTTAAAAACGGCAGTGGTACCTATCAGCATATCATTGAAAAAATACAGCCCTTGCTCCGTATCCAGCAACAGATGCAGGTATCGGCCCGGGTAACGGTAACGCCGGGACAAAACGACCTGGGTGCCACCTTGCTGGAATTTGTCAATATGGGTTTTCACAGCGTGGGCTTCTCTCCCCTGCTCCGCGCTGCTAACGGCCGCGATGAAATGACGAAGGAAGACCTGAAAATGATGCTGGAAAGCATGATTGCCTGCGGCCTCCTGTTTGAACAACACGTGCTGCAAGGCAAACGCTTTCCCTTTCTAAACATGATCAATGCATTGAAGGAAATCGGTAAAAATACGCACCGGCCATACCCCTGTGGTGCGGGAGCAGGATACATGGGCGTATCTGCCGACGGCGGATTATTTGCCTGTCACCGCTTCGTAAATGAACCGGCCGGCAGCATGGGAAATATCTACGATGGTGTAGACAGCACCCTCCAAAACAACTGGCTGGCATCGCGGCATGTACATCAGCAAACGCCCTGCAACAGCTGTTGGGCACAATACCTATGCGGAGGCGGCTGCCACCACGAGGTATTGGAAAAAGGACGGCATGCATGCGATTATATCCGCGGGTGGCTGCATTACACCTTACAGGCACATGAACGCCTGAGTCGCCTCGCCCCGGATTGGTTTATGTAAACAATGCAACAAATGGATACCTTTGATATACTCATCCTGGGCGCCGGACCGGCGGGCACCTGTGCCGCATTACGGCTGCTGGCCCTGGGATATCGTGTAGCCATGACCGAGAGTGCCGCCTTTCCCCGTCACCAGGTTGGGGAATCGCTATCGCCGGGTATTCACAACCTGTTCGATTACCTCGATGCTACGGCTCTCTTACAGCAACCACATTGCCAGCATCAGCTGCCAGCCCAGGTCATCTGGGAATCCACCACTCCTTTTCAACTAACCCCGCAGCTCCGGGGACATGGCGTAATGGTAAACCGCGGCCTGTTGGACAAAGACCTGCTGAAACTCGCCGTAGCGCGTGGCCTGCACCTGTTGCAACCGGCGCGCTATGAAAAACGCATTCGCCATGCGCAGCATTGGGAAGTACAAGTCCGCCTCCCTGAACGCCGCATAACAGTACATAGCCGGTTTGTGCTCGACGCCCGGGGCAGACAAGGCATTACCCAATCTGAAAAATTAATAACGGCGCCGCCTATGGTGGCGTTATGGTCGCACGTCGACACCGGTCAAATGCCAGCTGCCACGTGTGTGGAAGCAGTAGCCGAAGGTTGGCTATGGGGCGCGCCAACGAGCGATAATCAATACCGGGTAATGGCGTTTGTAGATCCGAATAGCCTCCAACAACAACCGGCAGCGATTGTATATGAACAACTGCTTCGCGAAACAAAATTATTCCGGGTACCTGCATTGCCGGAACGCCTGCAATCCTGCCCCGTTACTGCTTATGCACATATACAGCCCTGGCGCAACGAATGGTTACAGTTGGGCGAGGCTGCTTTCGCGATAGACCCGCTGTCGTCTACCGGCGTAGAAAAAGCCATGCGCTTTTCCCTACAGGCGACTATTGCCGTCAACACAGTACTGAAGGGAGGCGACGCTGTTATGGCACAACAATTTTATGAGGAAAAACTACTGGAATCGGTGGTACATCATACCCAATGGACCCGGCAGTATTATGCAAAAGGCTGGCCCGGCGCCATGCACGCTTTCTGGAAAGAGCGGTCCGTTCCCCATCTCCCTGAAAAAATTACAACAACCCCCTTTTCGCAACAACTATCAGATGCCCTGCAACAAACCACTACCCCGCTGCCGCCCACGGCAGCAGGAAACAACCAAGCTCCGAACCTGCTAAAATTATGGCCGGGAAGCATTCAGCTCTCGCCGGCCATAAAATATGTTACCACATCGTGTGTAGTGGATGATTGCCTGCAACTGAAAACCGCTATCCGCCATCCTAACCTGCAAAGAGATATCGCCTTCCTCGATGCGGTGGAAATTTACCCACTGCTGCAGATGGTACCGGCCATATCAACTTTTGGCATGCTGGTAACCACCTGGAGTAAACAGGTACCTTTTCCGCTGGCCGCTAAAATGGCGGTATTCCTGTGGGATAAAGAAATCTTGTGCCCGCAGTGATTATTGCGGATCCATTCCCATATACACACCGCGATCGGCTACGATACCTGTTTCCTGTAAGAATGCGGCCATGTTAAACCCGCTGGCCTGGTAACTGGCCTGCACACTGGTTTTCGCCTGCGCCAGCGCTTCACGGCTCTCCCACTGTGCCACCGTTACACAAATCAAATTGCCCTTGTCGTCGGTATATTCATAGGCCGCATCACTGATAAATCCGGGCAGGGTTTTAATCATACGGCGGTTAATACCGGTTCTTTCGCGGAAGGCAGCAATGGCCGCCTGCGGTACCAGGAATTTATCGATGAATGCCACCTGTTGCGAATACTGCCGTGGCGGCAGTACAGGAGGCAATACCTGCAATGCCTGCAGGAAGCCCAGGCGATCTGTTAATACTTCTACGTGGTTGACTTTGCCGTTATACAACTGGTAAATAGCCATGCCGTCGTTGGTGACTACCTTTCCGGTAGGCGCCAGGTGCAGGTAAGCACCCTTGTGTGTACCCGTCCATTTCCAACGGACCACTACTTTATCTCCCTCTGCCAGCAAATCCTCCAACTGGTAATGTATATCCGGGAAAGCTGTCAGCAATGCTGCAATTGGCGTTTGGAATGCAGCCGCCCCCTTTCCGCTCTGCAGGCCGGTATAATCATCGGAGATGTAATTGGCTAACAACTGTGTCTGTTGTTGATTCAATGCTTTTTCATATAGTTCTTTGATCACTTGCTTATTTGTTTCCATTATTACCGTGTTTACCTGTTTTGTGAAATGTTTTTTACGAATGGTTTGCGCGTTGGAAATACCTGTGAAGAGCAAGCATGCTGACAACAGGTATATCCGGGCTGGTGCTGGTATCATGCGATTTGTTTTCACAAAAGTACCTCCCTTGCCAGGCGGGGAATTGTAAAAAATCATTGATTTCGGTAAACGATGCTTATTTTCTTATCGAGCATCCCCCTTTCATCCGCTATGAGTGCTCTTTTTTATTTTATTTATTATCTTGACCTGTGGTACATCAACTAGGTACATCAACTAAATAATAAACCTTGTAATATTTGAAAAGCTCTTTTTTATTGCTGCTATTAACCTTTCTGTATGGCAGCAGCCGCGCTCAGACGCTAACAGGAACAATATACGGTGAACAACATACGCCCATTCCATTTGCGACCCTTACATTACAATCTCCTGACGCTTCACCGCAACGGGTAACTATGACTGACAGTGCCGGGCATTTCCGCTTCAGCGGCCTTCGCACCGGTAGCTGGCAGCTATCAGCAACGATGATGGGTTATAAGCCACTCGTACTGGAACTACCTATCCGTAAAGACACCGGCATTGTGCTACTGTTGAAAACAGACCCCGTTCAATTGGGAGAAGTAGCCGTCAGTGCTGCCAAACCTGCCATCAGTGATCAGGCGGATAAACTGGTGTATAATATATCATCCAACGTTACCGCCACCGGCGCCGATATACTTGCTACCATCGGCAAAATTCCTGGGGTGCGGGTAAATGACAACGAGATTAGCCTGGCGGGAAAAGGCGCAGTAAAAGTAATGGTCAACGGACGCCTGCTCCAGTTGTCGGGATTAGACCTCATGCGCTACCTGAAATCACTGTCGGCCAACCAGGTTACTAAAATTGAATTGCTCAAAAACCCCGGGGCCAATTATGAGGCGGACGGAAATGCCGGACTGATCAACATCTCCACAAAGCAAAGTAAACAACAAGGATACTCCGGTAATATACAGGCCAATGCCAAACGCTGGTTTCATAGCCCGGCTGAAGCCTTTGGCACGAGCAACTATGAAGCATTAAACGCCAGCGCAGTACTCAATTACAATAGCGCCCGGTGGTCGGCCTATGGTAGCATCAACGCAGACCAGGACCATCACCTGGAAGGCTTTGAAACCACCATTGACTATCCCAAGCAAAGATGGCAACAGGCCGATACCGGCAATTATACCTACAACAACGTAAACGTGGTAGCAGGTGTGGATTATAAACTGGGCTATCAATCCAGCATCGGTATCAACTACCAGGGAGGCAAAAATATTTATGATGGCTCCGATCATGTTTATAATCCTGTGCATAACAAGGTTACGGGCAAACTGGATTCCCTGATGCAAACGTACGCTACCTACCATCCGGTAGCGCTGAGCAATGCCATTAACCTGCATTCGGTGATACACTTCGATTCCACGGGCCGCAAGCTGCTGCTGAATGCCGACTACTTCAATTACTATCGTACCGACAGATCAAATTTCGAAACGAATAACTACCGGGGAGATGACCTGGAACATTCCGTGGGTACTACCCGCTACTACGACGACAATAAGCAAAACATTAATATTTATACCTTCAAGGCGGATGTAGAAATACCCACCACCTTTGCCAGGATTGGGTTTGGCACCAAACTGAGTTTCATCGACAACTACAGTAACGCATTTTACTACAAAAAAAATAAGGCAGATGAAAAGATCTATGATCCTAACCTGAGCAACGAATTCGACTATCGCGAAAATACCCAGGCAGCTTATATCAACGCCAGTAAAGAAATAGATAAATGGAAATTCGAAGCCGGGCTGAGAGGAGAGTTAACCCAAACTAAAGGATACTCGTATACCGTACAACAAACTACGCTCCATCACTATTTCCGCCTGTTTCCATCTGTGCTGGCATCGTACCAGGCTAATGCTGACAACAGCTTTTCCTTTACTTTCGGTAAACGGGTAAACCGGCCCTCCTTCTGGAACCTGAATCCATTTAAGTCGTTGTATACTGCTTACAGTTATGGAGAAGGTAATCCCTACCTGAGCCCTGAGTACAGCAGCAATTTTGAGCTGTCGTACTCCTATAAAAGCAGGTTCACCACTTCGGTATTTTTTAATATCACCAACAATGGTTTCAATAATGTGACCATGGCCAGTGCAGACACCAATCTCGTATATACGATACCGTTAAACTTTATTCGTACCGATCGCGTTGGCATCACAGAGAGTATTGCGCTGTCGCCACTTTCCTGGTGGGATAACAATAACCAAGTAACGCTCTATCATACCGATGCTCACTCCCTGTTGCCTGCGATCAGCAGCATCAGTGCATTCAGTGCTTACCTGTCGACCAGCAACAACATTTACTTAAACAAAGACAAAACCTTTGCTGCTGCTGTAAATTTTTGGTATCAGTTCCCGGAAATAGACCATATTGGTAAAACAAATACCTATTATAAACTGGACCTGGGCGTACGGGCCTCGCTGTTGAAAAAACAGTTAGACCTCGCGCTGACAATGAACGATCTTTTCCGTAGCAGTGCCGTCGCCATGCGATCTACAATTAACGGTATTCCGCAGCAGTTCACCAACTTCCAGCTCAACAGGTTCCTGTTGCTCAGTGTCAGCTATAAATTTGGCCGCAGCGAGCATAAAGTTACTACGGGCAGTACCGGTAACGAAGATGAAAGATCGCGCATCCATTAACGATGCAATCCTTGCTTGCGCAGGTAGGCCAGTAATCTTTCGGGGTAATCTGTTTGGAGCACATTGGCAAAGCGGGCGTCTTTACGCAGCTGATCAAATCCGCTGCCGGCCTGCTTTGCCTCCATCTTGTCATATTTTCCCAGGGAATTGATCCAGATACGGGTGCCTTTACTGGTTATACCTTGCACCAGTGCATCTGCGTAGAAAGAATCATCGATATGGATGGCCGGAAACTTTCCCAGGTGGGTAGACATCCGTTCGATATCATTTATTTCAGTGACGTTATGCGCCCGGGGCATAATGGGCAGGCGGGCGTTGAAACTGCGCAGTTGTGTGGCGAATGGCGGCTCATAGATGAAGAACAGTACCTGGTCTTCCATCTGGTGAGCGGCCACCATGTCGATGGTTTGTTTCGCAAACTCCACGCTGTCTTCCTTAAAGTCGATATCCACCATGATCTTGCCTTTCGTGAGCTGTAGCACTTCTTCAAAGGTGGGGATTTTTTCAGTCGTGGGCTGACCATTAAACAGCAGTGGGAATTGCAATAATTCCTGGTAGGTATAATCCGCAATCTTCCCTTTTTTGCCGGTGGCACGGGTAATATTATCATCGTGCATAATCACCAGTACCTTATCTTTCGTAGCATGTACATCTATTTCCACGATGTCGATACCCTCTGCAATCGCCTCCCTGATAGCGGCCAGCGAGTTTTCCGGATATTTTGTATGCGCGGCCCGGTGAGCAGCCACCATAATGTGTTCTGGGTGATGATAAAATTCGTCGAGTATAGCATCAACTGGTCTTGTTTGTTGTGCCTGGAGTTGCAAAGACACGCTGCATACGAATAATAACAATAAGTATTTCATCTGCCGTTGTTTATTTTATAGGGTGGTATAGGCTACAGTAAAATAGAAGATGCTGGCTTCACAAGGACAGCAGGTTGTTTGAAAATTGGTCCTCCATATTAAAATAGCTTTTAAATGCTTAAAAATAGTATATTAAAGGAAGATCCTTCGTCTTTCCTCGTCTTTGTAAAATATTAATATGTTAAATATTTTTTGGGTTTAAAAAAAAAGCTCACCTTCGCATAAACATATGAGGAATATATCAACCAACTGGATTTAAATAAACGCACTGTTCGGAGCATCAACTAACAACCAACTTTTGTCTTTCACTTACGTTTTGACTGTATCCCTGAGTTACCTCGTTTTAACCTTCATTTATGGATTCCCCCAGTAATCATGTGATCAGGCGATGACACATGTGGTTATACTGTGTTTGCCAAACAGTACAACAACATACATCGTTGCCTCTTCCCTGGTAAGCACGAGTAGATATCTACCCGCGAAATAACCTTTTTTATTCACGGCAAAATCTGTGTTTATGAACGCAATAGATTTACCCCGCTATTCTCCAAATGTACCGTCGTTTCCATCTAAACTAATTCCAATTCTGTTATTACTGTTCTTCCTCATGGCAGCTGTACTGCGGAGCAATGCCCAATCAGCTAACTTAGACCAGGGATCCAATGGTAGTTCCACGGCGCCCACTTCCCCGGTCGACTGGGTGAATGGCAACCTGAACAACAACCAGGCGCACTTCCTGGAAGGATATTCGGTACCTTACCGGGCAGTATTAACTAACCTGGTAGCCAACAAAACCTACACGCTCGTTATCGGGTTGGATATAACAGCTAGTGGAAAACACGCGCTGGACTATATCACACAGTTCCAGCGGCTCGAACCTCATGGCATCTTCCTGCATGCAGCGGAAACGGTAAATCCTTTATTAAACATTACAGGTTTTCCTGAAAGTTATTTTACCTCTACCAGTACGCTCCCCATTCCAGCGCCTTCCAGCGCCGGATCGCCTGTTGCAGGGCAACCCACCACCAGCTTCAATGCATTGCCTGCATCGGAACGGGTGATGACAGGGTACAATGCCACCCTCAACAGCCTGATATATGCCTCCGAAGGCAGCCTTACAGGGTCTAATTCTGAAACGGTGATTAACATCACTTTCACCGCGTTGAAGGAAACCGTAGTACTGGCGTGGGGTGGACATATCGCCAGCGTGCTTGACTGGGGAAAAGATGCCAGCGGTCAAACCAATTCCGCTTCCAGCATTAACGGATCGCCCTATCACATGCGATTAAAAAACTGGATCATTGATGGTAATGTAATTAGCATTGGTAACCAGGACAGGTCCCTGAAAACCAATGCGGTGTATATTCCTCCTGAAGGCTCCATCAGTGGTCCTTCCGCAGGTTGCATCGAAACCACCTCATTGAACTATACCTCTACCGTAGATGATCCTACAGGTCTTACTTACCTGTGGAGTATCATTGGCAGCAATACTGCCAACGCCAAAATTGTTAATAATACCCTTGCCAATATACAGGTGGTTCCCATTGGTACTACCTTCACTGCCGGGTCCTTCAGTCTTCAGCTGATCGTTACCCGCAACGGGCTTGCTGATACCAGCTATTTGGGGTCTGATGTTTATCCCGGCCAGCTGATTACACTGTCAAAAGTAATGGTCAATGCCGGCGCCGATCAGAGTATCACCAATCTCGATACCGCCTACCTGAGCGCATCCGCCAGCGGAGGCGTCCCCCCGTATACATTCAGTTGGAGCCCTGTAACAGGACTTTCCAATCCAAATATCTTTAATCCACAATTTATACCAACAGGTACCGGAACATTCCAGTTTGTAGTTACCGCTACAGACAGCGCCGGTTGCGTAGGAAAGGACACCGTAGTGATAACGGTTACCCAACACCCGGCGCCGCCCTGCATCATTAATGGACCTAACCCTGTCTGTCCGGGTTCTTCCAACGTATATATGGGGCCATTACCTTCCCAGGTGGGTTCCTATAGCTGGAGCATTACCGGCGACGGCAGCATAACAGGCGCCATGAGCAATGACACAGTAACCGTAATGGCCGGCAACACCTGTGGCTCCTATACGTTGCAACTGATTACCACTACCAGCGACGGTAAGGTAAAAGATACCTGTTCCCTGATGGTAAATGTAAAAGACACCATCGCACCCGTACTCTCCGGTACAGCGCCAGATGCATCTATCACTTGTGCAAAAGACCTCCCGGCAGCACCCGTGATTACCGCTACTGACAATTGTATAGGCAATGTACAAGTGCAGATGAGCCAACAGACCATTGACAGTACCTGCGTAAACAAATTCAAACTGGTACGTAAGTGGTGGGCAGTAGATGCCTGTGGCAATACCTCTGATACACTCACACAAACCATCACCGTGAACGACAACGTGAAACCAGTGATCGCCGCTGACTTCCCGAAAGACGTGAAAGTACAGTGCGTCAGCGACATACCTGCGCCGCCTGCACCAACCGCTACCGATAACTGTGATGCGCTCGTTACACCGATATACGATGAAATAGGCAGCGGTACCGCCTGCGACTCTACGATTGTTCGCACCTGGATATTTGCAGATGCCTGCGGTAACAGCGATTCCGTTAAACAGACCATTCACATCAAGGATAGCATCGCACCTGTACTTGCTGGTACAGCACCAGATGCAGCTATTACTTGTGCAAAAGATATCCCGGCAGCACCGGTAATTACCGCTTCTGACAATTGTACCGCCAATGTGACTGTACAGATGAGCCAGATGACCACTGACAGTACCTGTGTGAATAAATTTAAACTGGTACGTAAGTGGTGGGCTGTGGATGCCTGTGGCAACACTTCTGACACACTCAAACAAACCATTACCGTAAACGACAACGTGAAGCCGGTGATTACCGCTGATTTCCCAGCAGATGTAAAAGTACAGTGTGTAAAAGACATACCGGCGCTGCCAACGCCAACAGCTACCGACAACTGCGATGCCAGCGTTATTCCGGCATACAGTGAAGCCGGCAGTGGCTCCGCGTGCGACTCTACAATTGTTCGTACCTGGATATTTGCAGATGCCTGCGGCAACAGCGACTCTGTTAAACAGACCATCCACATCAAAGACAGCATTGCGCCTGTACTTTCCGGTACAGCACCAGATGCAGCTATTACTTGTGCAAAAGATATCCCGGCGCCTCCGGCAATTACCGCTTCCGACAATTGTACTGCTAACGTAGCAGTGCAGATGAAGCAGTACACTACAGACAGCACTTGTGTGAATAAATTTAAACTGGTACGTAAGTGGTGGGCAGTAGATGCCTGTGGTAACAGTTCTGATACACTCAAACAAACCATTACCGTAAACGATAACGTGAAGCCGGTGATTACTGCTACCTTCACTACAGATGTGAACATACAGTGTTTAAAAGACATCCCGCCGGTGCCTGCGCCAACTGCCACCGACAACTGCGATGCGGCTGTTACACCGGTATACAGTCAAATTGGTAGCGGTACCTCCTGCGACTCTACGATTGTTCGTACCTGGATATTTGCAGATGTTTGCGGTAACAGCGACTCTGTTAAACAAACCATCCACATTAAAAACAATGTTGTGCCTGTACTTTCCGGTACAGTGACCGACCTGGTCGTAGCTTGCGCCAAAGACATCCCGAGTCCGCAAACCATTACTGCCAGCGGCAGTTGCAGTGGGGCCACTGTATACTTCTCTGCTGTAACCACTGACAGCACTTGCGTAAACAAATTCACAGTAGTACGTAAATGGTGGGCTGTAGATGGCTGTGGCAACAAGTCAGATACCATCAAACAAACTATTATCGTAAAAGACAGTATTGCCCCGATAGTAGCCACCGCCCAGGGAAGCGATAAGCTGATCAGCTGCAGCGTTCCACTCGCGTATGACGCACCAACATTTACAGATAACTGTAATGGTAAAGTTACCGTGACCACCAGCGACAGGAAAGAAGGAACCGTTTGTCCGTTTAAATACATCAGGCGCTGGACAGCCACCGACGAATGTGGCAACTCCATCTATGTAGAACAGGCTATTACCGTAAGCTGTTGTGTAAGCTACTGTACTTATACCCAGGGCTTCTATGGCAACAAGGGCGGCGTAGGATGTACTCCTGGCGGCGGCAGCCTTAAAGCACAGCAAATGATGTCGCAGGTAGTAGACGCTCAACCAGGCGATTCCGCTATCTTCGGACTGAAATCAACAGGTAAATTCTTTACCTTGTTCCTGGGCGATATTACCAATAGCAGCATATTTAATATGTTGCCTGGCGGAGGTACAGCCGTTGCGCTGAAAGGATATGCTACTTACAGCAAATCAGCCACCTGGCCTAATGTACCAATATCCACCGCATCAACAACATTCGGTAAGATTAACAATGTGCTCTTGTCTCAAACAATGACCTTGTTCTTTAATATGGGAATCACCCCGACCTTGTCAGCACTGACCATCGACGGCGACTCCCTGTTTACCGCCAAACTGACCACCTGCGGCAGCAACACACCGGTATCACAGATAGACGCCTACAAGTTGCCAATCAACGTCGTGGCCTACTTGTCATCTACCGGACAGGCCACCGTACAAGGCTTGTTTATGCTGGCCAATAAATACCTCGGAGGACAGACCGTCAGCGGCGTAAGCGCTTCAGATGTAAATGCGGCCATAGATGCGATCAATAATGGATTTAATAACTGCGCCGTACTGGTAAGATGGGCGAAGACTGTTACTGCCATCAGCAATATTTCAAGCGTATCATACGACAATTCGGGTCAATTGAATTACAGCAAGGAAACAGCTCCTTCGAACCTGTCAGTAACCGTATTCCCGAATCCATATACAGAAACTATATTGTTCCGTTATGTAGCACCGGAAACAGGTAAAGCACAACTGGAATTGTATGATCTGCAGGGACGCCGGGTAGCGGTTGTTTATAGTGGAGAAGTAACCAAGGGTAGTTTACAGTTGATAGAATATCATGTACCTGAAACGTCCAGGATACTATTCATCTATAGATTAAGCGTAGGTCAGTTTAACGCCACCGGAAAAATTGTACCCGCCCGATAGTATACTTTAGCGTGATCGATAAAACAAAGAAGGCCCGGCTTGTTAGCCGGGTTTTCTTTTGTAATTATATTTGTTATATTCACTATCAGACCTTAATCATAGGTGATAATGAAAAGCAAGTACCCGGTAGTGCTGTAAATGATGACCGGCGACCAGATCATGCCAATAGATTTAAAGTAGTACAGGAAATAAAAATCTGCGCAAAGCACTACTAGGGCCACTACCACATCGCTCCCATTAAATTGATTAGACTTTGCCTGTAACACGCGATAACCGGAATATCCAAGGTATCCGCTTAATAGGGTAATGACCAGTAAAAAAGTATTTCTTCCAAATACAAAAACGCCTATCAAACCTGTGGCAATCACCACTGACAAGAATAGAAGGAACAGGCGACCACTTTTCCGGTGCAGTATTCCTCCTTTCCGGGTCAGTAACGCCACCAATCCCAGGATCAATGCAACAGATCCCGCAGTAACATGCGTGATAATATTGGCGCTATGCAAAACGGAGAGGGAAACCATGTACTGGCGTCTTTCCACTCTTCCTATTTTCAAAAAAAGTTTCATTTTTTCGGGTAAATTAGGCACTGACTTATGGTGGCTAATTAAACAGAACAGATGAACAAACTTATCGCGGCCCTGGCATTGTCTGTTGCAGCAATGACCAGCTATGGCCAATCTTCCACGCATGACCTGCAATTCAACCAACTGGCCTCCCGCTGGGATGAAGCCGTACCATTGGGCAACGGCCTGCTGGGCGCCCTGATCTGGCAAAAAGGCGATCATCTCCGGTTTTCGCTCGACAGGGCCGATCTGTGGGACCTTCGCCCCATGAAAGGACTGCACCGCAAAGAATTCAGCTACCAGTGGGTAATAGACCAGGTACATAAAAAGGACTATCAACCCGTACAACAATACCTCGATGCGCCCTACGATGCAGAAGCCGCGCCTTCTAAAATTCCCGGTGGGGCATTGGAATTTGATACCCAAGACTGGGGACCGGTGCAATCGGTCCATCTGAGCCTGCAAAACGCCCTCTGCGAGGTAAAATGGAACAATGGCGCCTCGCTGCAAACCTTCGTTGATGCGGTAAAACCAGTGGGTTGGTTTCGTTTTGAAAACATCCCTGCTCAGCTGATACCTCAGCTGGTAGCGCCGCAATACCAGGGCGCCATAAAGAACAGCGGCGATCCGGTGGGAGGTGATGACCTGTCGCGGTTAGGCTACAAACAAGGCGATATCCATCAAACCGGCAATAGTATTACTTATCACCAGGAAGGCTGGAATGGGTTTACCTATGATATCAATGTACGGTGGAAGCAAACAGCCGCTCATACCATTGAAGGCGTATGGAGTATTTCATCGCAATACCCCAAACAGGCGGTGCAGGAGCTCGCGGAAAAAGTAACTGCCCGCAGCACGGCACAAACTTTCGACAAAGCGCTGATGGCACATAGCGGCTGGTGGCGCCAGTTCTGGAGCAAATCTGCTATTCATGTACCGGATACCCTGCTGGAAAAACAGTGGTACCTGGAGCAATATAAATTTGGCGCTGCTGCCCGGAAGGATGCGCCGCCTATTTCCCTGCAGGCCGTGTGGACAGCCGACAATGGCCGCATTGCACCCTGGAAGGGCGATTACCATCACGACCTGAATACGCAGCTCAGCTACTGGCCTGCCTATAGCAGCAACCACCTCGAAGAAGCCACCGGCTATCTCCGTCACCTGGAAAACAACAAAGCTAACTACCTGCGCTATACGAAGATGTATTTTGGGGTGCCAGGACTCGCCGTACCGGGCGTAACCACTCTCGACGGCACCGAAATGGGCGGATGGATCCAATATTCGCTGTCACCCACCGTATCTTCCTGGCTGGCCCAGCACTACTACCTGCAATGGCGTTACAGCATGGATAAAAATTTCCTGAAAGAAAAAGCCTACCCCTGGTTTAAAAACACGGCTACCTTCCTGGAAAACATTACCGTAAAAGATGAAAGTGGTCATCGTAAGCTAAAAATCAGTTCCAGCCCGGAGATCAACGACAACAGCCTGGACGCCTGGTTTCCACAAAACACCAACTACGACCTGGCGCTGATGAAGTTTACCTTCAGCAAAGCCGCAGAACTGGCCACAGTGCTTGGACTGAACAGTGAAGCCGCTCATTGGAAAAAGATACTGGCCGAATACGGTGACTTTGCACTCAGCCCTCAACATGAGCTGATGTTTGCCCCGAGCATGGCGTATAACCAATCGCACCGCCACTTTTCGCATATGATGGCTATTCATCCGCTGGGACTCATTAAATGGGAAGACGGTGAAGCTGCCCAAACCATTATCCGCAATACCATACATCTCACCGATAGTATGGGCCCGGCATATTGGTGCGGCTACTCCTATTCCTGGATGGCTAACCTGAAAGCCAGGGCCAAAGATGGCGCCGGCGCAGCCAAAGATTTACAAATCTTTGCAAAGGCCTTCTGCTCTATCAACAGTTTCCACCTGAATGGCGACCAAACCAAATCGGGTTTGTCTAAATTCACGTATCGTCCGTTCACCCTGGAAGGTAACTTCGCCTTTGCCGCCGGACTACAGGAAATGCTGTTGCAGAGCTACGCCGGCTTTATCGAAATCATGCCGGCCATCCCTGTTGACTGGAATAACGTGGCCTTTGAAAATTTACGTACTGAGGGCGCCTTCCTGGTAAGCGCGAAGAAAGATGGGGCACAGGTGGCGGAAGTGAAAATAGTGTCTGAAAAAGGCGGCGCTACCCGCTTGAAACTACCTTTCAAAACATTTTACGCGGCCAGCAACAAAGGATTTGTGATAAAAAATGCAGGGGATGGTTTTCTTCAGCTGAATAGCCAACCAGGTAGCGTGTTGGTGCTGAAAAATGGATATGAATAATTGCATCACCATCAATAAAAAATCCCTCCCATTTTTAATGGGAGGGATTTTTTATTGATGTGGGGAAGTATTGTTACCTGTATAAAACCTTCCGCAGTCACGAATGTATTTATAGTATTGGTACTCTGTTTCAAAGCTTAATAGCAGCTCATAGCTGGGCCGGTATTCTTTCATAAATGCTTCCAGCGCGGGCGATTGTAATCCTGTAATTTTCTTTACCAGCACGGCGTTAAAGCGGTAGTCAATATATTTTTCGCGCTCATCCCTTTCCAGGAAACGCCGGAAGGCTTCCATCCGCTTAATTTTCCGGATGCTCAGCAGGGCGTCCAGGTTAACGCCGGCTCCTACTCCATTGCCGCCGCTGGTCAGGTAGTCCGGCGCATAATCGAATACTTTCCGGTATTCATTGCGGCGTTCCAGCGAGTCAAACTTATATCCCCGCATCTTTTCCGTTACCACCACGGTAGGCAGGGTCATTACGCTCACATGCAGGCTCATATCAAATGGGCGGTTGAATGGAATTTCCCTTACGGCAAATTTCATGGTAGGCTTTCCCTGGTAAGAAAAACTGATGGAATCCGTTACCGGTACAATGATACTATAGTGTCCTAAAGAATCGGTGATGGCGCCGGCGCCGGAGTTACTCATAACGCTCACGCCCGCCATGCGTACCATTTGTGTACGGTCATAAACGGTTCCGCTCACCCGTACCTGCGCCTGTGATACGATGCCTGCCAATATCAGTACCGCTAATAATGCTACTTTTTGTAAGTGTGTAGAAATGCCCATTTCAGCCCCAATCTAAGACAGGCGGCAAATATATACAAGAATATCACAAATATTAACAATTCATTGAGGCGCCGGGCGCCGCTGAAAACTTTTCTTAATTTCACACAAATATTCACTGCCAAGGCTATGCAAGCTCCGTTATACGATCCATCGCTGAACGATTTTTTTGACGTGATCAAATCTTTCATCACTCTTTCTGCCGATAGTAAATTGGCGATGGCAGGTATTCTTGACAAGAAGGAGCTACCCAAAGGTTATCAACTAGTACGTGCAGGGACGGTGTGCCGGCACGTGTATTTTGTTGAGAAGGGCCTTACCAGGACGTTTTATAGCAAAGAAGGGAAAGATGTAACCGACTGGATCAGCGTAGAAAAAACCTTTGCCACCTCTATTGTGAGCTTTATCACCGGCCTGCCGGATATCCGCAGCATTGAATTGCTGGAGCCTTCTGTGTTATGGGCCATTGGTCACGACGATTTGCAACAACTCTACGATGCAAATCACGAAATAGAGCGTTTTGGCCGCTTGCTGGTAAGCCATGGCCTGGTACAAATGCAGCAACGCTTCGACGACCTGCATTTTGCCACCGCCCGGGAGCGTTACCAAAAGCTGATAGCGCAACATCCCAGTATTATTCAGCGGGTGCCGCTGGGCATGGTAGCTTCTTACCTCGGCATTACCCCCGAAACACTGAGCCGTATCCGCGCCGGCTATAGTAATTGATAAATGTCAAAGGAAAAAAAATAACGGGTATCCATCTTTGTAGTACAAAATTACAAGGTTATGAACACGCTATTATGGATTGCCCAGGGCCTGCTGGCCGCCGTTTTCATGTATTCCGGCATCATGAAATCTTCCCAGAGAAGAGAAAAACTAATGCAAATCGGACAAACGGGCGTAGCCAACTTATCTTATCCTATGATCCGGTTTATTGGCACCATTGAAATATTAGGCGCGGTGGGTATTATAGTCCCCTGGGCCACCGGTATTTTGCCGTGGCTGACTCCTTTTACAGCATTGGGTTTTGCTGTAATTATGATAATGGCGGCGCCTATTCACTACAAACGTGGCGAATATGTCGCCGTGGCCTTCAATATTTTCCTGTTGCTGACGGCCCTGGCCGTAATGGTCCTGCGGTATGCCTGATACTACTTATCCCTACCGCTTCCTGGCTATTTTTTCCTGTAAGATGGCAATCTGGTTGAGGCTTTCTTCGAGTCGACCATAACAGGCGCTGCCATCGATAGCCAGGTCTCTTTTGCTGATATCATTGCCAGCTAAAAAAGCGTCCAGGTTGGACAGGTAGCGGACCTGTTGTCCGTATAAAATATCGTAAATCTGGTCATTGAGCTTATCGCCCTCGATCTTCAGCGGATCGCTGACATAATCGGTGACATTGCGCATTTGTTCCATCACGAGGTTCATGCTGGACTTGAGGGCTTCCAGGTGCGCCTCGTCTTTTTTACCCGGGGTAATATTGTTACGGAATAAGCTGTCGGACAATGCTTTCCGCAGCTTCATGTAAATCTTCAGTTCCCGCTTCAGATCTTCGAGATGCTGGTTTAGGTCGGCAGCCTTCTCCCGGGAAAAATATTTATCAATATCATTATTCAGATGTCGGGTCCAGGTTACCAAGTCGAAGGTAATATCCGTTACGGCGGCTTTGGGTGACTGTGCCCCCGCCTGTGTAGAAAATACCAGCAGAAAGAGCAGGACTGTTCCGGGAAATACTTTGCTAAACATCATATCGGTACTGATTAAGCGATTGCGCGGTGGCACATTGAAAATAAACAATTTATGAGAGTACGGCAAAATATTATATCCCTAACGCCAACGCCTATATCCTATTTTATTGCCCGCGGCCGGCAGATGTTGCTATATGGCAATTATGTTGTAAATTATTGGCTATAAACCTGCTTTATCGTATGAAAATAGCCACCTATAATGTAAACGGTATTAATGGACATCTCCAGGTATTGCTTCGCTGGCTGCAAGCAACCACTCCTGATGTGGTGTGTTTACAGGAACTAAAGGCCCCACAGGAAAAATTCCCGGAGCAGGCTATCCTGGATGCCGGTTACCAGGCGATCTGGCATGGCCAGAAAAGCTGGAATGGGGTGGCTGTTCTATCCCGCAACCTACCCATGAAAGAAATAAGGCGTACGCTCCCCGGCGATCCGGATGACGTACACAGCCGGTATATAGAAGTCGACATCAACGGCCTGCTCATTGGCGGCCTGTACTTACCCAACGGTAACCCCGCCCCCGGTCCTAAATTCGACTATAAGCTCAGCTGGTTTAAGCGGTTGACCGACCACGCCAAAGGCTTGTTGGACCAGGGCATACCGGTGGTGCTCACCGGCGATTTTAATGTAATGCCCACCGAAAAAGATGTATATAAGCCTGAGCGTTGGGTAGATGATGCCCTGTTCCGGCCGGAAACCCGGGCGGCTTTCAAAAACCTGGTAGACCAGGGCTGGACAGACGCCATCCGTAAGCTCTATCCCGAAGAAACCATTTACACATTCTGGGACTATTTCCGCAATGCTTATGGCCGTAATGCCGGTTTACGCATCGACCATTTCTTGCTTAGTCCGCAGGTGAGCAAGCGCCTCCAGGCAGCTGGGGTAGACCGCGAAGTACGCGGCTGGGAAAAAACCAGCGACCATGCACCGGTATGGATACAGCTGGCCGGCAAATAGGGCCACTCCGCCATTGAACAATTCCTGTTATTCTCCGTTTAAGTACTGTTCCCTACACGCTTCCAACACGGGGAGTCTAGCCAGGCTATACCTGTTAGCCGGCGTGAGGCCTTATTTCATCACTCAAAACATGTTGCTTATGTCTATCGTAAAAGTCATTGAAGTTATTTCGTCGTCTGACAAAAGCATTGAAGATGCTTTACAAAATGCAGTAGCGGAGGTGTCTAAAACCATTCACAATATCGACTCTGTATTTGTAAAAGATATCAAGGCCCATGTAAAAGATGGGAAGATAAGCACCTACGGTCTTATCTGTAAGGTATCATTCCGGGTAGATAGTTAACGACAACTGAAAGCTATTGAAGCAGCTGGCTGCTTCAATAGCTTTCTACACTATTTTATATAATACACCCGATAGGGAGATCATGATCAGGGTAGTGATTATTCCTCCGGCAAGACAAATCCCCATCGCCTCCCACCCATACTGGCGTTGCTTCTGCGCCAATAAGGGCTGCCCCGATTGTTCCAACCGTTTGATATAATGTACCGCTGCAATGTGGGTAAACACCGCTACCAGCGACAAGGTATAATAAGGAATGAAGAATAATTTTTGCGGGTAGTAGTTTGCCACGCCTGCCGCGAAATAAAAGTCGGTATTTACTTTCCATTGGAAACGCCCACGCAATACCGCCATTACATGGTATATCATAAAAAAGGAAAGATATAACCCACTTAATACCTGCATCACCACATAAAAAGGCTGGTGGATAAAGCCTTTCTTTATCACCAGGCTGATTCCACTCACTACCTGGAATGCCACACAACACAACAGCAATGCTTCCACCGGCCAAAACCGGTATACATGCCGCAAGGCATTCATAACCCTGATATGTAAAGCGGGACCACCCAGCGCACAGAGATGGTTACACACGTGCAGCAACAAAAACGAGGCGATAACGAGCCCGGTTAAACGATGTAATTTTTTTAGGGATATAGACATAACGTGAAATGAGGTTTGAAGATATCTTTTTATCGGTACAGTCATAGTACCGTTCGTGTATATTTCGGAATATAATAGGTTAACCCTCTCTCTATTTTTATCCAGACAATAATTATCTTTCCGGATATTTCAGACATGGCTAAAAAACTACCGCTATCTTTTTACCGACAAGACGATGTGACCAGTATTGCCAGGCAACTACTGGGCAAAGTACTGGTTACTTCTATAGACGGTGAACGCACGGCGGGCATCATTGTAGAAACGGAGGCCTATGCCGGCATCCGGGACCGGGCTTCTCATGCCTGGAATAATCGCCGTACCCAACGCACCGAAGTGATGTATCAACCCGGGGGACTGGCATACGTATACCTCTGCTACGGCCTGCACTATCTATTCAACGTAGTTACCAATGTAAAAGAGGTGCCCGAGGCGGTGCTGGTAAGAGCACTGGAACCGTTGGACGGCATCGCTGCCATGCAGCAACGTTACCCGCATAAAAACACGGTGAAGATGACTGCTGGTCCGGGCAGCCTTTGTAAAGCCCTGGGCATCGATGCCACGCTTAACAGCGAAAAATTAACTGGCGGTAACATCTGGATTGAAGATGCCCCTCCTCTACCCGATAATCAGATCCTGACGGGCACCCGCGTGGGTGTACAGTATGCCGGCGCAGATGCATTGCTGCCCTATCGCTTCTCCATAAAAGATAATACATGGGTGAGTAAAGGAAAAGGTTTGTAACACCGGCTCAATTAATCATGATTTTCCATCAAAAATGTTTCTCTACATTTGGATCCCAATACTTCATTTACCATGCGTTTTACTCTATTGCTGCTAACAATACTCAGCTACAGCATATTTGCGCAAGCCCAATCACTTTATATCAAAACTTTCGGGAAGCCTGGCAGTACTCCCCTCATTTTCATTCACGGTGGCCCTGCCGGCAGCGCCGTACATTTTGAAGCCACCACTGCGCAAAAGCTGGCAGACAAAGGATTTTACGTTATTGTATACGACCGTCGGGGAGAATGCAGATCAGTGGATGCCAACGCAGCGCTGACCTATGAAGAAGCATTCACCGATTTGAACAACATCTACCAGCAATATAAGCTGACAAAAGCCAACCTGGTAGGTTTTAGTTTCGGTGGACTGGTAACAACACTGTTTGCAGAGAAATATCCTGAAAAGGTGCAGGCGATTGTATTGTGCAGCGCCCTGTTTGCACAACAGACCACTTACAACCATATTTTGGATACTGTGACACGCATTTACCGGCAAAAATCAGATACCGAAAAACTGAGGGAAGTAGCCCTGGTACAACAATTAGATAAAAAGTCGGCACGCTACCGGAGCGAATGTTTCCGATTAGCCAGTGAAAACGGTTTTTTCCGGGTAGTCCATCCAGATCCCGAGGCACAGGAAATTTCGCGGGCTTATGACAACAGCGCGTTAAAACAAACAGATATCCGCAATAAAAATGCGCCGGAGCGCTTTTATAAAAACGAAACACGTGTGAATATTGATGTACAACCTGTGTTGGTCTTCCTGATCCGGGAAAAGCATATCCCGGTTTATGGCCTATACGGTAAGTTGGATGGTATATTTTCTACCGGCATGCTCCATCACCTGGAACAGCTACTGGGAACAAAAAATTTCAGGTATGTGGATAACAGCTCGCATTACCTGTATGCCGATCAACAGACAGTATTCCTGGATAGCGTAACGTGGTGGTTGAAATAAGTATGACATCATAAAAAAATCCCTCTTCCGCTAAAGGCGAAAGAGGGATTTTTAGTATCACGCATCTTTATTGGATCATTGGCTTATAACGTTCCCTGCTGTCATAGATTACCCAAAGGTTGACCAGCAGCATCGGTAAGGCAATTGTTAACCCGGAAGGTATATAAGTAAGGTTGGTTAACACCACGCCTACCATTACCGGCAGGATGATGATAGCGCCCAATGCCCTTGTTTTAGGGATGATAAAAAGCAAACCTCCTATTATTTCAATGGTGCCTACCAGCGGCATCAGCCAGGATATTTCCATAAAAGCGCCCATGGCCTTCATCATGGCAGGTGGCATATCTTTAGGTGGTGGCATGTAGTTAAGGAATTTATTCAGCCCTGCGTTTATAAACATGAGACCAAACAGCAGGCTCAATACAAATAGAATCTTGTTCTTCATAGTGGTAGTTTTGAACAAAGATATTTAATCCCTTAATAAAATATTCAGGGTGCTTTTGCCGTCCCAATTTTTTTCCGTGACAACTTTTCCTTTATTCGCCACTGTTACTTTTAGTTGTTTGCCGGCGCGCTTTACCACGATATCCATATCGGCCCCAAATGCCCGGATATGACGCAATGCCATATTGTTCCAGGCAGCCGGTAAACGAGGGCACATATCAAAACTGCGGAGCCCTGTTGGCACGATGCCAAAAAGCCCTTCGGTGATCACCCGGCAATACAACGCGCTTTCTGCCGAGAGGTGCCGCTGATCGCCTTCCGGCCAGGCTTCCACGGGGTAAGGTACATGCTCGCCGAGCAACCGTTGACGGGTATAGTAAGCCAGGTATTTCAGGGTAGTGTCGGTAGCGCCGGCGAAGAAGAGTCCCCGGAAAGCGTAGAGTGTAGACCGGTCCCAAAAGGTATGATCGCCGGCAGCGGTGAGGATACCGTTGTGTGTCCACAGGTAGGGCGACAACAATGCTTTCATCGTAGCATCTTTCCTTTCATTGATTCCCATCACCAGTGGTAAACAGATCCAGGAGCGCAGCACCGTATTTTCTTCATAGTAACGATAGGTATCGAAGCCCTGTACATTGTGCCCAAAAAATTGTTCGATGGCTTTACTCAGCTGTTGTGCCCGTTGGCGATACAAAGCAGCGGTATCCTTGTTGCCCAAAGCAGCGGCCAGGCAGGCAGCGCTCTCGTAGGCGCCGTATGCCAGCGCATTGGTAGAGAGATTGGCTTTACCGGCTGGAAACCGTCCCTCGAGCTCATCGGCATCGGAGGTAATAATGCCATCTGCTCTTTTATGCCGCTCCAGGTACTCCAGGCACCAGTTGATGAGCGGGTATAACTGCCTGGCCAATGCGGTATCGCCGGAGGCCAATGCGAACCGGGAAGCGCCATAGGCAATCATGGCCTGATCGCCACGATCGCCGGCGCCGTTCCAGTATCCATCTCCTTCAGCAATAATGGAACTGGGTATGGGTTTATATGCGTTGTTCATATACCCGGCAAAGAGCCGAAAGCTGTTTACGGCCGATTCATTGCCATTCAAATTACCCAGGAAGGGAAAAAATGGGTTGGCATATTCTGCCTGGTCGTTGGCCCAGATGGCCGCATAATAGGCGCCTCCACCGGGGCCATGCATCAGTCCTCCCCGGGTGTCGTAAATGCTTTCTGTAGCTCGTATTTTAGCGAAAGCAAATCCGCGGTTAAGCGTGTCATTGGGCGTTTCCAGCACCAGCGACTGTGTGAGCTGATGAATAAAAGCAGCGCGCTTTGCCAGCTCATATTCCGGGGAGATATAGCGGGGCAGTTCATTTGCCTTACGGGCGGTATAGATCACCGCGAGGCGATGCTTCTCCCCTGGCGCCAGTATAAAACTTCCATAGCCGCTTACGCAGGATTCGATGACATACTCGCCGTAAACGCCCTTGTCTGCCACTGTGTGGCGGGTGGTCTGCGAACTGTCGACTTCTATGCGACAGGGACGGCTGCCACTGTTAGTCAGTTCCCGCAACTGTATAAACCCGGCTTTATCTGTAGATGGAAATAGTATATCCGTTACTGTTATTCCTGTGTTGGTACGGGAATGTACCTGTAATAACCCTTTCAGGTAACAATCTGCCGGTATCATTTTCAGCGGCACGCCATCTGCCTTCATGGGTGGCAGCTCACTGCCATCGAAATCCGTTTTCAGGCTGGCATGCGTGTTATTGGGAATGGTGCGCAGCATGGGGAATACCAGCTGCTTCTTCAGCAACAATTCCTGCTGTTCATTTTGGCCGTAGGTAATGATGGCGGAGAGCTGCAGCCCGCTCATTTCGAGATGGTCGGTATGTGCAGGCCCCGGCTGTACTTTCCAGCGGATGCCACCGTCTGGTATCAGCTCCCAGCGGGGCGTTTGTGCCGATGCAAATTGCGCCGAGGCTAGCCAGCAGCCTATCGCCAGGCATCGTTTCAATATATTCATATATTAACAGTTTTTCACCGTAAAAACCGACACGGATAAATATTCAGACTCCCTTCCCGGGGTACCGGGCGGTAGTTGTCGGTAAAACGTGATAGCATCCGGCAACGGGAATTCAACGTGGCAGATTACTTATTCTTGTACTATAACACCGTTCACAGCTAGTTATCCAGGTAGCGTGGGGGCGAAATTAGCAGATAGAAAAATAAAAAACTTGCAGATATTATCTTCTTCTTCAAAGATATTGACTGTTAGCGGTCAAAATAAGCATATCCTTTTTAGGGTTGTTTATGGGTCGAGTCTTTTTGCACTGATATCCGGTAATCATTGGGAGTAATACCCTTTACGCCCCTGGGCTTTTTGTGGGTGGGTAATACGTAGATAGAATCAAAAACCCGCTCCTGCGGCCGGTTATCCTTTACGGCAGGCGAATCTACCGGGATAGCAGGTATTGGCTGCAGGTGGATAGAGTCTACCGGCGGTTGTTGAGGCAACTTATCGATCACGGATATACTGTCTTTTTTCATCAACGGAGGAAGCGGCAATACAGTTCCATTTCCTGGTGTTGGGTACAGGGATGAACTGTCGGCCGGGGCTACGGGTACCGGGGCTGTTTTTTCCGGCACAGGTGCTGGGGTTACTGTTTTATCTGCCGATGACTGGCTGTGTATATACCACCATATGGCCCCGATGAGCAGGGCAACGCCGGCGATGGTGAACCAGCCTTTTACGTTTATTTTAAATGGTTGAACAGGATTTTCCTTAGGCGTATCCACTACGGCATCCAATTGCATGTCAATGCTGGCCCAGATGCTGTCCGCCATATCAGGCACCGGCATCTCTTCCAGCTTTGCTGCTATTAATTTCTCGTATGGTGTGGTGTTATTCACTAATTTTTAATCGCTGTTATTTTCTGTTGAAGAATTTTTCTTGCCTCACTCAGGTGCCATTTGCTGGTCCCTTCACTAATGCCCAGCTGCCCGCCAATTTCTTTATGCGTGTAGCCGTCGATAGCGTATAACACAAATACGGCGTGGGTAGCAGGCGGCAGCTGTCTCACCAATTCCAGGATAGCTGCCGCATCTGTTTTCTCAATAATATCATTATTTACCACTGGTTCTTCTACGGTATCCAGTTCCAGGCTGGTAAACCGGCTCCGCTGCTTGATGTGGTCCAGCGATTCGTTGATGATGATCCGCTTTAGCCAGCCGTGAAAATTCCCTTTAGTGTTGTCGAATGTATGAATGCTCCGGAACATCTTTACGAATGCCTGCGTCAGGATATCGGCCGCCTCATGGGTGTCGGCAGCGTAGCGCATGGCAATAGCCATCGCAAAGCCATAGAACTGCCGGTACAGCTGCTCCTGTGCTTTCCTGTTGCCACTGCGGCATTCGATGATGATATGATGTAACGCTTGTTCCAGGAACTATTGAATCGTTTAATACTGATACCTCACTTTTCCAGATCAGCTGCTACTACCACTTTGCATCGTGGACTTTCCGTGCAAACAGGGCTGTTCCGATGGCGCTGATATTTAATTTTTCTGCTGGCTCCAGCTCATTGTAAAACCAGATATTGCGGTCGATCATATCTACAATGGCCACTACGCCGTCGCTGTTGCTCAGCTCATAGCCAGATAACAGTTTAAAAGGCAGCTTGCCGGTTTTCCCGTTACTTAACTCGGTTTTCCGGATACTCAACGGGTTAATATAGATGGTATCCTTTCCATTGGTGGCCAGCCCGCTGTCCTCCTGCTTTGCGTAGGTAAATGGGTTTGGGTCATGTTCTGCTTCCCGGTCGTATATATTCGTTACCATCAACTCCCAGTTTTTGTGACCTGGCACATTGCCGGTACCAATAATGGCGGAAAAAACGTACTGATAATGCTGTAATTGTTCAAAACTACTAAAGTAACCGGTTTCTTTAATCAACTGGTACTCCAGTTTCTTGGTTACCTGCTTCTCATTGGCATATACTTCCAGGGCATTCTTCCCGTCTGTTATCGTGTAACGGAACCTGGCTTTCTCCTTTTCTACGGTTTCATTTTTTTGTATCCCATATTTATTCAATATCAGATTTTGCAGGAAAAAGGCACGGCCGCCCCAGCCGGGGTAGCTTACATGCACTCCTCTTGTAATTTTCGACGTGCTGATATTGGCGAACGACATCTTATTCCCCCTTGCGCCATCTACGTGTTGCATGGTAGCCTGCTGCTTAAAAGCGTCTGGGATGGCTAATTTCATAGAAGTACCACATCCCACCAGGCAGGTAATTCCCATCATTAATACTGCATTTCTCATTTTACTTTGAATATCATCGGTTATTTACGCATTGTTTCCCGGAGATCGAATGTATTCACATTACTGATAATCATCAAATAACAGTCCTATATCCACCTCCTTCATCACTAATACCTTTGTTTTTAGGCAAAGGTTGGGTAACCGGCAAAAAAATATTTTTTATTTTTTCCCAACCATTTGGATCCCGGAGGAGGTACTACTATCAAACAATAGTTTTTCACCTACTCAAACAATATGTATGAAGACAATTACAATGAAATGGACCTTAATGGTATTAGTAGCAGGCAGTTTACTTTTTTCCTGCAAGAAAGAAAAAAGCAGCGACCCCACTCCCACCTGCAGCGTGAATATGGCAAATATTTCCGGGACCTATAAGCTCACCTCCCTCCAGTATAAGTCGAGCGCCAGCGCCACGCCGGTAGAAGAAACAGACTCCTGGGAGCCTTGTGAAAAAGATGATATCATTCTCCTGAAAAGCGATGGCACCTATGATTTCAAAGACCAGGGTACGGTTTGCAATCCTTCCGGTAATGAACATGGCACCTGGACTTTAAAAGGAAATACTTTAACGAGTAATGGGATATTAAAAGGTACCATAACGAGCTTCGATTGCAAAACAATGGTATATGTAACGGAAAATGTACTGGTACAGGGGGATAAGTATACTTTTACGATGGTAAAGCAGTAATTTAAAAGCCTTGCTGCTGACGCAGCAAGGCTTTTATGTTTTTATTTTATCTCGTCGATAGCTCTCTGTAGTACATTCACCTCGCTAAAGCAGCCCCATTTAGCCGCCTGTAAAAATTCCGACCCTGTGCTTATAAATGCTTTCCGATCCGGCCAAGAGTCTGAGAATAAACTCTCCCACCAAATCAGGTATCCATCATCGCGGCTTTTATTATTACCCAGATAAAAAAAGCAGCCCACTTGGGCTGCTTTTATATCGAAATAAAAACGACTTAGTACAAAGTAAATTCTACCCGTCTGTTTTGCTGACGGCCAGCCGCTGTTTTGTTGGAAGCAATCGGCTGCATAGATCCGTAACCGGTAGCTTCGATCCTTGAAGCGTTAGCACCTTTAGATACGAGGTAGGCTTTGATTGCCTCGGCACGTTCTTTAGACAAACGCATGTTGGTAGTAGCAGAACCGGTGTTATCGGTATGACCAGCCAGCTTCAGGCTGAAGTTTTTCTCCACCAGTAAGCTGGCTACCTTATCCAGGCTGGCAAAAGAAGTAGGTCTGATCGTTGCTTTGCCCAGGTCAAATTCCAGGTTATCGATCGCATCTTTCACTACTTTCTTATCGGCTTCTGTTACGATGATTTTCTCTTTTACCACCTGTACAGGAGTGGGCAGCGGACAACCGGCGCCATCTACCTTAGTACCTGCAGGTGTATTCGGGCATTTATCGAGGAAATCAGGGACTCCATCACCATCGGAGTCTGTTTTCATATCGGCAATTTCCTGTTTCAGTCCTGCGATAGCAGCTTTGTTTTGTGCATCGCTTGCTTCCAGTGAACTTTTCAGGGCTGCATTCCTATCCCATAAATCCATCGCTACCTGCGCAGCCGGATTTACTACGGCCAATTGTGGTTTCTTTTTGCTGCCAAGCGCAAATTCCACCCCTAAACGTGCTGTAGAAAATTTATCTTTATTACCGCTGTTTACGCCATCAAATACCTTGCTGTTAACAAAATTTACGTTGTACCCCAGGTCGATATTCACACCACGTGCTACATTAAACTTAGCGCCCACGCCTACCGGGATATATAATTCACGATGTGTTTTACTGCCATCGGAATTTAATACAGCAGTATGTGTACCATCGGTAGCAATAGCCGTTGGTTTAAAGGCGATAGCACCCGCACCCGCTGATACATAGGGTATGATGTAACTCTGTTTATTGATCCAGTTGATACTACCAAGGCTAAACACCCCACTCACGGAAGCAGCCCAGTCGATATCAGTTGTAAATTCATTGATACCTCCTGTAGCTACAGGTGTACCGGCTATATTAGTTAATGCCTGGGATGCCTTGGTGGTACCTTTCACCTGCCCTCTCAGGAAGTCGGCCTGCAGGCCGAAGTTGTGAAAGATCTGCTTTTTAACATAAGCACCGTACACCAAACCAGTATTCTTTAAGTCAAAGTTGTTGAAGTAGTAGGGACCACCAAACGGACCAAATGCTCCGGAGCCGCCGCCCCATGCACCCACAGACCAGGTACGGTAATCTCTTACACCATTAAACGGGGTTACACGGTCAACTTTATGCGTGCTATCCTGTGCAAATGCGGTTCCTGTCAATGCTAAAGCTGAAGAAGCCATCAAAAGCGACTTCCTGAATTTTGTAAACGTCGTCATAATAAAATGAATCGGGTTAAATAATAAATCAATTTCACACTACGGCATATAATAGTGGGTTCAACATAACATCGGGTACCTGAGTTAGAACACGGGGCACTTTGCAAACGCTGTGCCAACGTGTTGTACAAATGCATTAAAACGACTGTATTTCACCCCTTCAAATCTTATCTAACCCTTTACAGTATTGAAATACAATGGACCCTGGTTTTAAATTTCATATAGCCGTTTCATTTAAGAGCAATGACTATCTTTTCATGATTATAGTGGTTATTGATAACCTATTACCTTGCGTAAAACAAACAAAAAACTCATGCGATACATGAGTTTTTTTATTCTATTAAGAGAAAAAATAAATTGTTAATTAATCGCCTAAATATCCCCTCACAATGGCCAAATCATCTGTTGGTACAAGCCCCCAGTTCATCTTCACTTCCGTTACTTTCTGGCTCAGCATATGCTCATTTTCGTTGTAGGTATCATCTGTCAGCAGCCATGCTATTATATTGCCGGATGGCTCATAAATGTTGTTATCAAACCTGCTGAAAGTAAAAATACCATCTGTACACAGGCTGAAATTGATGATTCCCTTTTCCGACAATCGCTGTTGCTGGACACTAAACCAATGCTCAAAGTCTTCCTGCAAATGATATCCCAGGTAATCTGGTTTATTATCCTGGTCAAATTCGTATAAATTGCCATTTATATCAATCACGCCATCTCCTATACACATAAATTCTCCTGCTTTTTCTTTAGCGTCAATAACGGCGATTACCAGGGTGGTTAACAGTTCATTTCTTTCCAGTTGGAGAGTATTCTTCAATTGCTTTAGTTCGTGGAACAGTTGCCTTAAAATAGTTTTCAATAAATCCGGAAGTATAGTGGTGCGCTTCTCTGCAAATTCCCGAAAGGCTATTTCCTTAGCAACTTTTCGCAGGATCTTGCCCGTTAATGTAGCTACCAGGTAACTATCCTTACCCATAGAGCATCCGTCCATGACGGCACATAGCGTTTTCTCTGTGCCCAATGGGGCAGTTACCAGGTAATCTTCGCAATGATGGATGTGATGGGCGCCAATTTGAAGGGTCGTGTATAATTTCATATATTAGGATATGCAAGATAAATAAATCTGTCTACACCTTCCCATAAAAAAGACAGGGACGCCTCATGGGCGTCCCTGTCTTTACTGTAACGGTCAAATCACATTAACGACTATTTATTGCAAAGGATCGAAATCGCCTCCCCAGTTGTTATTTTGTTTAAACAGCGGGTTACGGTCTAATATCGTTTTAGGAATACCGTAAATATAGTATTGGTCTTTAATGGCAATATCTACCGCATCGGTGGCGATTACGGTGGAAGTAAACCTATTCCATACGGTATTGATATCTGACAGCGGCGCAACATCCGGTTGGCCGGTCTTCAGCAATACTGCAATACCATGGCGCTGTGGAAGTGCTCTCAGGTAATCAAACATCTTCCAGCGGCGTAAATCGTTCATGCGTTTATTTTCAAAACAGAATTCTACGAAACGTTCTTTCTGCATCAATTTGCGGATATCTGGCTGGGTGGCTGCTGTAATGCCATAATTGCCTAATGTACCAGGTACAACGCCTGCACGGGACCTGATTTGCTTTAATACATCCAATGCCACTGCTGTGTTGCCTACTTCATTGGCGCATTCGCCATAGTTCATCAACACTTCTGCGTAGCGGATTTCAATCCAGTCAACCGCTGCATTGTATACCGTACCTTTATCAACGGTTTTATCAATGGCCTTGATACGGTAAAAGCTGGAATTAGACCATAATGGGTCTTGGGTAACGGAGTTGTGTACTCCTTCCAGGCCGGTAGCACCGCTGTAAGCCGTGATGCTGGTAAAGTATGTCCACAGGTAGGTTTTATCATCGCGCATCCCTTTTAAATATTGATTAGGCGCTCCATTGTAGTAGATATTGGCATAAAAACGGTCATCCCTGTTGGCAAACAAAGTGTCGTAGCTTCTTGTCTGCGCTTCCCAGGCGGAACCGTCCTTCATTGGGAAAGCATTAACCAGTTCCAGTGAGGGCCGGTCATATCCTACGTCATCCTTAGACCAGTTCAACGGCATCAGACCACCCTGAAAATAAGTTGCCTGTGGATAGTTGAAACGGTGTACCATGACCACCTCTTTATTTAACTCATCGTCCCATATTTTGCTGTAAGGGGCGTACAATCCTTTTCCATGCGCATCTAAGAATTCTTTAGCTGCCTTGTTGGCGTCGAAAGCCTTTTGCCAGGAAGCCACTCCACCTAAACCATTAAATAAAGGGCTGGCATAAAATAACAGCACTCTTCCTTTAAAGGCCATGGCTACTCCTTTATCGATCCGGCCCATGTCATCGCCGGTGAAGGCATCAGGTAACAATGCAATCGCATCATCGAGATCTTTTAAAATCTGCGTCACACATTCGGAGGTTTTATTCCGTGGACGTTGCAATGTAGCAAGGTCTGAGGTAGGTGGTTGGGCTTCCAGGATCAGCGGCACCCCACCATAATTGCTTACCAGGTCATGGTAAGCCCAGGCTCTCCAGAACAGTGCCTGGCCTTTAATTTTATCTTTATCTGCCTGGCTGAAAGCTGCCTTGTCGATATTGCCGAGCAAAATATTGATGGTTCTTATGGGCGTGTAATCCGAGAAATTATTTTTAGAATCGAAGGTGGCTGTTCCCCTGAACCAGTCGTTGGTCTGCTTTTGATAAGGTACGCCCTCATCTGTTCCATTACCACTGCCAGACGTATTACCTGGCATGAGGTTGGAATAGATCTGGTTTAGATAAGCAGTGGCCATATTGACATCCGACCATACCTGGTCAGGGCCAACCGCAGAAAGGTTGGTTTTATCGAGTACCTTACTACAGCCGGTTAATAAAAACGGCGTCAGGGCGGCGAGTATAGCGGTATTTATTTTGTTCTTCATTTTTCTAAGCTTTTAATGTAAACACACATTTCTACAACCGGATATCAATTCCTGCGGTAAAGGTCTTCGTAGTTGGATAGCTCATAAACTGGGCTATTTCAGGATCGTATAACTTAAATTTGGTGATATTGAACAGGTTAGATCCGGCCAAAAATATCCTGACATCTTTCATCTTCACTTTGCTTAAGATAGCATTGGGCAGGCTATAATTGATGTTCAGGTATTTCATCCGTAAAAACCCGCCGTTGTATACGTTGAAATTGGATGTCCAGGTATACCCATATGAATGAGGATCACCCCAGGGGTATATTTTAGGTGTAGTCCCATTTGGATTATCCGTACTCCAGGAATCAGCGTGGTAGGCAGGCACTTTTCCGCCGCCACCAAAATTCCGGCCCCAGGCATCGTTATAGAAGATCTTATAGCCGGTGAGCCCGGAGAACAACGCCTCAATTGCAAAGCCTTTATATGATAAGGAAACATTCAGTCCATAGCTGATAGGCGCATGGTCTGCTCCGAAATAGTTACCTAACACTACCTGGTCGTAACTATCTACCTTATTATCTGGTTTGCCATTGGGACCGCTGATATCTGCAAATAACATATCTCCCAATGCCGGCGCTATACCGTTGATCGTGTAACCTGCTGGTAAATTGTCGAGGTCTTTTTGTGTACGAAGGATACCCAATGCCTGGTAGCCGGTTCCATAATTCAGGGGTTTGCCGTTAGGGTTGGCATATTCCTGGGTATTGGCGGCTACATCTTTCCGGATTACTTTATTGGCGGCATAGGTAAACATACCTTTCACATTGTAGCTAAAATTGCGGCCAATATTGTTATTGTATCCCAATTCTATTTCAATACCATGGGAACTTACTTTACCATAGTTTTCCGGAGGCAGGGTAGTTCCAAATTCATTAGGCACAGCCAGTATCCTGGATCCTAAGATATCGTAAGACTGACGTTTCCAGTAATCAAAGCTGAACCTGATATTCTTATACAGGGTAGCGTCTACGCCAACACCGGCAGAATTTGATTTTTCCCAGGTAAGGTTGCTATTGGGAAGACCACCATACCTTAGCAGTGGCGCAGGAGTACCATTAGCACCCAGGAAATAGGTACCACCCGAGATAATATACTGCTCCATCCATCTCCAACGGCTGTTAGGATCATCTTTATCCAGGATGTCGTTACCGGTAGTAGCATAGGATGCGCGCAGCTTTAAGAAATCAACAGCACGACCTACTGCTGATGAGTTGAAAAAGTTCTCTTTTGAAACTACCCAGCCACCGGATACAGATGGGAACCAGCCCCACCTTTTATCAGGTGCGAAGTTAGTAGAACCATCTCTTCGAACAGAGGCGCTAAACAGGTATTTGGCGTCGTAATCATAATTGATCCTTCCGATATAGGATAATCTTCCGATTTCTTTTTCACCACCGCCGGTTGACCAATCTGCGTTATTGGCACTGGTGTATAAAAACTGGTCAGAAGCTACCAGTGGGAAATTATATCGTGTTACGCCAAAAGCATTATTGAACCCTTCAAATTGTTCATACACAAACAAAGCGCCTATCGTGTGTTTTCCAAAAGTATTGTCGTAATTCACCTGTGTATTGAACTGATAGTTGTTATCCCTGGTATATGAATTTCCCAGGTAAGGGGTTCCCGGATCTCCACTCATGGTGGTACCGGTCAGGGTGTCGGTATATATCAGTCCATTAGGGCCTGTTTTCTTAAAATTGTATAGCAATTGTTTTTTGGCAAAAGTCTTTACATAGTTATTGTCAAAGTTTTTGCTATAAGTACCCTTTACACTCAGGCCTTTTACAAACGGTATTTTGTATTCGGCGGTAACGAGCGCATCTATCTGTTGATTGTTGTTACGCCAGTATCCACCGTTTCTCATCATCTCTATAGGATTTCCTAACCAACCTGGGTTATTAGGCTTACCATTGATGTAAGGACTAGCGAATACATCCCAGTACAGGAGCTTACCCCAAAGATTATTCAGGTCATCGGAGCCGTAGTCGTACGTAAAGTTGAAGCGGCTACGGGTACCGTAGCTGGTGCTCAGGTTCAAACCCAGCGTGAGGTTTTTCACCAGGTTGGCCTCCAGGTTACCACGCAGGTTATATTTCTTATAGTTTACCTGGGGCAGGAAGCCATTTTCGCTTACATAGGATCCACCTATATATCCCCTGATTTTATCGTTGCCACCGGAAGCGCTCAACGCGTAGTGCTGGCTGTTAGGATTGGTATATGCTTCCTTGTAATAGTTATCGCCATTGGGATTATTTTTCAGCACCCAGGCAATTTCCTCATCACTCAAACCGCCATTCACCGATTTCGATAAATTTAAACCGTCCTTTACCGGCATATACTTAGGCAGGGCGCCCACCCGTTGCGTATTATACGTAGCATTGAAATTAATAACAGCTGCCCCGCTTTTACCTGTTTTAGTCGTAACCAGGATGGCGCCGTTGGAAGAACGGGAACCGTAGATAGCCGCAGAAGCAGCATCTTTCAACACGGTAATATCGGCCACTTCATTCGGGTCCAATGCATCGAAGCTGGTTTTATCCCGTACTATTCCGTCAATTACATACAGTGGTTCCACGGCGCTGTTACTAAAAGAAGACGCCGATCTTACTTTTACTGTAGAGCCAATACCAGGGGTACCGGTAGGTGAACTGACAAAAACACCGGATAAACGACCTGCCAGTGTGTTAGAGAGGTTAGTAGCAGGAATCAGCGCAATGTCCTTCCCACTCATAGAGGAAACGGCGGATGTCATTTTAGCGCGCTTCTGCGTACCATATCCTACTACTACCACATCAGTTAATTCGGTAGTAGCTGTGCTCAACCTGATGGTAAGCGGAGAAGTTCCGGCCACAGCATAAGCGGTGTGAAAGCCGGTCATGGTCACCCTGATCCGGGCGCCGCTGGAAGTGGTCATTTCAAATTTACCATCCTGTTTGGTAACAGTTCCGTTCTTTACATTTCCGTCTTCGCTGACCGTTGCACCCGGGAGTGGCATTCCCAGGGAGTCGGTAACGATGCCCTTGACATTAATTTTGTTCTGTGCATACACCCGTGTAGCACACAGGAAGACCAGGCATAGGAGTGCCATGGCTCCTAGAAGCGATTTAGTTTGGTTCATAAAATTTAGGTAGTTAATCTGTGGAATTACTCGTTCATTGTCCGACCAATAATAATTCTAATCACTATCAAAGATCTTATCTTGATAAGCAGGATACAACTCTTAATTTGACTATTACAAATGGTATTTTTGCAGTCTGCCAACCAACTGCTATAAGTACATTATACCCGGAATATAAAGAGAGGAAGGAGAAGAAAGGAGGTGATACAACCGCATTCACCACTACATATAAATGAATAAGAAGAAAATTGGTGTCCGGCACCAACCTTCTTCTTATTCATTTCCATTTATGTGGTGTTCAAACCGGGCGTTGATCATACTCATCATGACGGCGCCACCAAACACCGTTTGCTTCATTGCGGCCTTTAGGCGACCGGTCCAGCCATTGGTAAACATTCCATAGGCTATCGAGTCCACGGGCGTAGGCAGAATAAGTGTGATAGATAACCCCGTCTTCCATAGCGAAGGTACTCATACCAGGTCGGTCGCGATGAAACGTAGGGACATCTGTTCCGCACATCGCTGCAAACTTTGCCTCAGCGGATTGTCCTCCATTCTCCTGTTCCGGACGCCATTCGAAGGCAGCTTCTTTCCGGTAGTTGTATTCCACCTCGCCCGCTCGTTGCTCATCTTCTGTAAACCAGACATTAAAATCGTGGTTGAAATCGCCCGGGTGAGACGATGCCCAGGGAAAAGTCCAGCCCATACGCGCTTTAAATGCCTGTAATTTCGGCAATGGCGCCCGGGAAACAGCCCAGAACATCACATCGTGATTGGCCAGGTGCACGTCAATCCCGTTGAAGCCATCGGCAATCATAGAACAGGAAGGACAGCCGGCGGCGTAGTCCGGTCCAAACATAAAGTGATAGATCATGAGCTGCGACCGCCCTTGGAACAAATCTGCGAGGGATACCCTGCCTGCTTCCGTATCGAAATAATAGGCTTTATCTACCCGGACCCAGGGAAGCTCCTGGCGCCGTTGCGCCAGCTCATCGCTACGCCTGGTAAGCTCCTTCTCCTCCCGGAGTAAGGCGATCCTGGCAGCCAGCCATTCTTTCCGCGTAGCCGTTTTCGGATGCTGATATTGGTTTTCCATGATGTTGAGATTTGAGGTGTACGATAGTATAAAGTTAACGGCTTCTCAGCAAGATACCTGGGGGGAAATAAGACTTTGCCAGGGGGGTATCGGGCCATATGTTCATTAAAAGACTTTTTGATCAGTATTCCTCTCTTGTTAAGCCAACCGCGATTTTCAATATCAAAAAAAAACCTAAACAGATCAAAATAGCGGTTGTTTTAAGTAAGTTATATTTTTATTTTCGTAGCAACAGTAGCACCCTATGGACCCAACAAAGCTGTGCCTAATAGCAATATTATCGAGTATCATTCAAAAAATTCCAGATCAATGAACCTATATAAAAAACATGGAAAATTGAATCAATATTAGCCCAATAACTGTTTTGTTAAGCCAGGAAATCCTACAAACATACTTCCAGGTAGATTCACTATCACTCATAACCCTACTCATAAATACATCCAATAAATGTTAATCAATATAAGAACACCTGTCTTCCATTTTCTTCTGGCGGCTTTAGCCCATATCATGAAAAACATGTTTCATGATAATTATTTCTAACTAACAGTAGTAGTGATATAAAATATTTTCTCTCTGGCATTATCCCCATGAGAAAGTCGGAGATTACCACGTTATCCAGAGTACTATGGTAACTGACTCCGTAGCTGCTATATATTTGGCGTAGTGTACAATGCGATAAATGATGTAGCGGCAGCTCCAGGTCTTTATCTGAAGCATAACAAAATCCATTTTTAACAAAAAACTATTATCAACATGAAAAAATTAAAACTGCAGGCCGTTCAATTTGGCGCTATCGAAGTACTTACAAGAACACAATTAAAGAACATCTTAGGTGGCGACGGCAGCGGCGATTCAAAAGAGTGTACCAAAGACTCTGATTGCGGAACGAAAACAGTTACGAATGGCTGCGGACAGCAGGTTACGGTAAGCGGTGTGTGCTCATCAGTTACCCACAAATGCAGTTGGGGAACCGCATGCTAACCTGACCTTCCTTCTCATACCAAGGGGTACGTGATATCACGTGCCCCTTTCGACACCAATATCCAGATAAACACATGCATATGAGACGAGGTTATCCCGATATTATACTATTTACTGTAGTCATTCTCTTACTTTCATCCTGTTCAAAAAAGACGATTACTTTCATCGGGGAACATTCATTATTTACATCAAACGAATTTCACCGGGACAGCACTGACAAAATCGATCTTTTAATCGAAAGAAGAAAAAGGATCAAAAGAGAAACGCTGGTATTGAGGGAAAACCATGAAACTATTATTCATACCAAGGAGCCTGTTTTCTTTTATCCTATGGGCCTGATACTTAGCTGGCGAATAGCCTATCCTGGCGATACTATACATGTCAGTGAAAACAACTATGGTTCCTTCATTTATCATACTTCCAACAGGCAAAGAGATATAACGCTATTTTGCACTAAGCTCATTGACAGCTGCAACTTTGATCTGGAAAGGCGCTTACTGGGAAAGTATTATGCAGAAAACACCCCGGCATCTCTCCCAAAGATTACCACTATAGCTGAAATTAAACAACCTCTTGCCATTTTAACAACCAGTAGAAACAACCTGGCAGACTCCCTGGCTGCCGTGTATTCATTAACCAGGGATTTCCTGGACAATAAACGATACGAAATCCAGGCAGATTCACTATTAAAAACCTATTCGCTCTATAAAACATTATTGAAGCCAACTAAAAACCGGGATGAATGGTGGAAAATATGCCAGTCATTTATTCATGATCTTAACGCCCTTCCTGTAAAAACAGTTTCTTTCTTTTACTTCCGGCGCTGTGCTGAAGAGCTACTCAGTTATGTAGAAGCGGAAAGTAATATCAACAGTGAGCTAAAAAGCACGACAGACTTTATCAACAAGTATAATTTAGTCAATGAAAATTTTTCCGGGGAAGCGAGAAATTATTTGCTGTCTGATATTATATATCAGACGCTTTCCAAAAGACTGGATATTCCATCCGAATACCTCCACAGCTATTTCAAAGTGTGCAACAATAATCAATATAAATCTGAGGTAAGGCATCAATTAAAACAGAAGAGAAAGATTGACGGAATTAAACGCAGTACATCACGAAATGATGTCTTATCTATTAAAACATTGAAAAAAAGCAGCATTGAGGATATAATAAAACAGGAAAAAGGGAATATTATTCTCCTCGATTTATGGGCTAGCTGGTGCGTTCCATGCCGGGAAGAATTCCCCTTTCTTAAAGCGTTGGAGAAAGAATATAGCGGAAAGGCAATCAAGTTCATTAAAATTTCTCTTGACAAAGAAATTGAAAAATGGGAAAATGCCTCTCAAAATGAAGCGTTTATAGATAACAACTACCTTTTGCTCGATATTAACCGGTCGGCCATCATTACCCAGTATCAAATAGAAACAATCCCCCGCTTTATTTTACTGGATAAACAAGGGGTAGTCATTAATGCTGATGCTCCGCCTCCCAGTGATGGGAAACTAAAAACACTCATTGACCAGTTACTTCGGTGACTTTTTTGCCAGGGGTATCTCCACAACAGTAGATAATGCCTCAGCTCTTCAATAGCTCCGAAGGAGCCTGTCCAAACTGTTTCCTGAAGGCAAAAGAAAAATGCGATAAATCTTCAAAGCCCAGGTCGAGATAAATATCGTTGGGGCGCTGTCTTTTTTGGGTAATCAGGAAATAGGCTTCCTGTAAACGCCTTTGCTGTAGCCAATTACGGGGCGAAGTCTGAAATATTTTCTGAAAATCCCGCTTAAAGGTAGCCAGGCTCCGGCCGGTAAGATAGGCAAAACGTTCCAGCCTCACATTGAAGTGGTAGTTCTGCTGCATAAATTCTTCCAGGTTGATTTTATATGGATCTGAAAAATCAAACAATACCTTCTTCAGATTCTTATCGTAAGCAAACAATAACATCAGCGCCTCCTGTTGTTTCAGTTCCAGCAGTTCCGGGGCTTTATTTTCCAGTAAGTCCTGGTACTGCAATAGCGACTCCATGAAATAAGACAGGTGCGGTGCCGGCGATAAATCAATAAATGAGGGCGTAGTGAGTTTCTCTTCCAGCTGAAAAGCCTCCCGGGCGCTGACCTGCCGGAGTAATTCCTCGCCAAATCGTATGGACAAAGACTTGAACTCTTCTTTCTCCGTTGGACTTTTAATAAACTTCAATAATTGGTTCTTCCTGGCAAGATAGATATCCCCTTTCCTGAACATTTTCCGTTCGGTACCATCATTTAATTCCATCTCTCCCGAAATCACCATTGCCAGGCTGTGGTGGGTAACAAACTGCTCTCCTTCCCGGAATACGGTAAAGTGACAGGAATAATTAATATTGCTCGTGTTATCAGGCATTTTATTTATCGGTCTGTATATAAACATCGCCCGGTACGCGCCCGGGCGGTGTTCATAAATATAAAACATTTTGGTTTGTGCCCTATAACAGGATGGATTTAGGTTCCAGGTACTCTTCCAATCCATATACGCCAAATTCGCGTCCAAGGCCGGATTGCTTGAAGCCTCCAAAAGGCGCCATGGGATCATGTTTAAATCCGTTGATACATACCCTGCCTGCATCAATCCTGGATGCTACTTTCAGTGCCCGTACTTCATTGGCAGAGGTGACATAGGCTGCCAATCCATACATGGTGTCATTGGCAATAGCAATGGCCTCTTCTTCATTTTCATAGGGAATGATAGACAGTACCGGGCCGAAAATTTCTTCCTGCGCAATACGCATATCGTTGCGGACATTCGTAAAAATGGTTGCTTTTACAAAATTCCCTTCTTCCAGGCCGGTAGGTTTGCCCGGTCCTCCTGCCAGCAGGGTAGCGCCTTCGTCCAGTCCCACCTGGATGTAATGCTGTACGCGCTCAAATTGTTTTTCGGATACCATGGGTCCCACATTTGTAGCATCGTTAGCCGGATTGCCCACTACCACACTTGCTGCTGCTGCTTTAGCCAGCTGATTCACAGCTTCCAGTTTGGCCTTAGGCACCAGTAAACGCGTAGGAGCAATACAGGCTTGTCCACTGTTCATGTACGCCCCCAATACTGCCTGGGGAATGGCCTGTTCAAAGTTGGCGTCGTCCAGGATAATATTCGGGGACTTACCTCCCAGCTCCAGGGTTACCCGTTTAACCGTATCCACGGCCGACCGGGCAATTTGTTTACCTGTAACGGTCGACCCGGTAAATGATATCTTAGCGATATCCGGATGGTTGGTGATAGCGGCGCCTACTACACTTCCCAGTCCGTTCACCATGTTGTAAACGCCTTTGGGCAATCCTGCTTCATCGAAACATTCAGTGAGCAATTGCGTTTGTGAGGCGCTCATTTCGCTGGGTTTTACTACCACGGTACAACCAGCTGCTATGGCGGTGGCCAGCTTGCTGCAAATGAAGCTATTGCTGGAGTTCCAGGGAGTGATGATACCAACCACTCCTACGGGTGTGAGCTGGATAAATGTATTACCCGACTTCCGTTGAAACTCAAAATGACGCAGCGTGTCAATCATATTATCAAAAGATCCAATGGCATTTTGCAGGCTCATGGTACAGAACTGCCGGGTGCCTCCGTATTCGAGAATCATAACTTCAATGAGCTCCTTTTCTCTTTTACTTACCGCTTGTTTTAAATTTTCCAGGAGCTGGATACGGGCAGTTACGCTTGTTTGGGAAAATGATTTAAAAGCCGCTTTGGCCGCGGCAATAGCCCGCTGTACATCTTCCTCATCGCCCAGGGTCACCTGGCCAACTGGCTGATGATTGGTGGGATTGATCAAATTAAAAACCTGGGTTCCATGGAGTGTGACAAACTCGCCATTGATATAACTTTTAGTGATGTTTTTCATATGTTTTGTTTTTACATCACAAAGGTCCGGTAAGCGGGAAATATCTGCTTTGTTGTATAGCTCAAATATGCTTTGTTGAGTGGCTCAGGGTAAGAGTCGTTTTGGGCGGCCATTTGAGCATCAAAAAATCCCCTGCTATTTATTCAAGCAGGGGATTCAGGCATTATGTCAATTGTTACATCACAGGTTGGCTGCCACAAAGGATCTGCTATAATCTTTAATCAGCTGTCTGACGGCCCTGAACTGTTGCATGATTTCTTCTTCCGTACCAACAGCCTTCGCAGGGTCGGGGAAGTTTTCATGGAATTTTTGCGCCGTTGTGGGAAAGAAAGGACATCTTTCTTTAGCATTGTCACAAACAGTAATAACGTAGTCGAATGGTATATCGCCATACTCCGCTATGTTGTTGGAGGTATGTGCGGAAATATCAATGCCATCTTCTGCCATGGTGGCGATGGCGCGGGGATTGACGCCATGGGTTTCTACACCGGCGCTATAAATTTCCGCCTTATCACCAGCAAAATGTCTGAGATAGCCTTCTGCTATCTGGCTACGGCAACTGTTGCCGGTACAAAGCACCAATATTTTTTTCATTTGATGTAAGGTATATAGTTTTAAAGGTATTTACGCTTTAATGGTAGAAACAGGAGTATCGTACCATTTCTTTCGTAGCCAGAAGGCAACATTTACCAGGGCAATCAATGCAGGCACTTCTACCAGCGGTCCGATTACGCCCACAAAAGCCTGACCGGAGTTGATACCAAATACTCCGATAGCCACGGCAATAGCCAGCTCAAAGTTGTTGCCCGCCGCCGTAAAGGCAATGGATGCATTACGGGAATAGTCGGCCCCCATCGCTTTGCCTAACAGGAAACTTACCAGGAACATGATAATAAAATATATCACCAGTGGAATGGCTATCCTGACAACATCGAATGGAATTTGCACAATCAATTCTCCTTTAAGACTAAACATCACCACAATGGTAAACAACAGGGCGATTAAAGTAACCGGCGAAATAAAAGGAACATATTTTTCCCGGAACCACTTTTCCCCTTTCCAGGCAATGAGGCCGTAACGGCTGATAATGCCGGCAGCAAACGGAATACCCAGGTAGATACCCACGCTACTGGCAATTTCGGCAATGGATATGGGCACAGTTATCCCTTTCATACCGAAAACGGTGGGCAACCAGGTGATGAAGATATAGGCATAAATGCTGTACAACAATACCTGGAAGATGCTGTTTAAGGCCACCAAACCAGCTGCATACTCGCGGTTGCCTTCCGCCAGTTCGTTCCATACGATGACCATGGCAATACAACGAGCCAGGCCAATCAGGATGAGGCCCGTCATATATTCAGGATAACCATGCAGAAACAGCACCGCAAGAACAAACATAAGGATTGGCCCGATAATCCAGTTGAGCGCCAAAGAAACAGACAACACCTTTGTATTACGGAACACCTCTCCCATATTCTCATATTTTACTTTAGCCAACGGCGGGTACATCATCAGAATGAGCCCTATAGCCAGGGGAATATTAGTGGTTCCAGACGAGAAGGAATGGATAAACCCCGAAGATGACGGAACAAAGTACCCGATAGCTACACCGCCAGCCATCGCGAGAAAAATCCATAATGTAAGATAACGATCCAGAAAGCCCAGCTGCTTACGCTGGGCCGGATGGGAGTTTTGCATGGTAATGTTGTCTATGTAATAAAATAGTTAAGCGTGTTGATCAGCAACAACCCGGCGCACAGCAGGCAGCGTCGGCTGGCTTTTCTGCATACACGGTGATGCTGTAAATACCAGTATTACCTGCACGAAATGCCGCTATTTCAGCGGTGTTCAGGTAGTTAGCCAGGATATCATCCGGGATGGTAATGACCTTTTCTTTCTGAATGGTGATGTTTTTGAAGCCATTGTTTTCAATCATGTCCAGGTACTCCTGCTTTTGTATAGCCCCGGATACACAGCCAGCATACATTTCAGCGGCCTGTTGAATGGTGGCGGGCAACTCGCCGGCTAACACGATATCAGAGATACTGAAATGCCCACCAGGTTTCAGTACGCGGTATATTTCTTTGATAACCCCGTCTTTGTTGGGTACCAGGTTCAATACACAATTGCTGACTATTACGTCGGCTACATTGGCGGTGACAGGCATTTTCTCGATATCCCCCTGGCGGAATTCTACGTTATTGAAATGTAGCTTCTCTGCGTTTGCCCGGGCTTTTTCAACCATGGCAGGCGTAAAATCGATGCCTATTACCTTTCCTGTCTCACCTGTTTCCTGCCGGGCAATAAAACAGTCATTGCCCGCGCCGGAGCCTAAATCAATCACGGTATCCCCTTGCCTGATTTTGGCAAACTGGGTAGGCAGCCCACATCCCAGCCCCAGGTCAGCAGCGGGTTGATACCCCTCCAGCGTGGTATAATCGTCGCTCATAATGTTGTATACTTCTGTAGAGCAACAACCGGAGCCGCAGCAGGAAGCAGCGTTAGTAGCTTTGTCCTGCAACGCGATTTCACTATATTTCTGTTTTACGATTTCCTTCATTTGTTCATCAGTAGTCATTGCGTTTTATTTATTGTATTATTGCAATATTGCGATAAATGAAAGTAAAAAAATATCAGCAGCAGGTTTGCTGTAAGTCTACCTCTTTAAAGAAGGCATTAAACAATTCCTTATACTGCTTCCAGACTTTGGGATTGATACAATAGCAGACGCTCACACCTTCGATAGTACCCTGTATAATGCCGGCCGTTTTCAGCTCTTTCAGATGCTGGGAAGTGGTGGCCTGTGCCAGCCCTAATTCATCGACCAGGTCGCCGCATACGCAGGCATTCTTTTTCACCAGGTATTGCAGGATGGCGATACGGGCCGGGTGCGCCAAGGCCTTGGCCATAGCGGCGATCTCGTTCTGCTGTTGGGTGAATAAATCTGTCTTCGTAGCGCCCATGAGCTTATGCTTTATTATATCGCAATATTACGATGTATTTTTAATTCAACAAATTTTTTTTAATAGCATTACGCTGTTCAGCAATAAAAAAGACCGGAAGTTGTGTTCTTCCAGCCTTTTAGAAAATGGATATGGTTAGTTAAATCTTTGCCAGTGCGGCACGTATAAATTGCAGCTCTTCAACAGATCAGGCTATTTCCATCGCTTTGGCATTAGCAATAGCCTGATCTGCATTTCTCGCACCCGCCAATACCACGGTGATAGCGGGTTGCAGGCTGGTATTACCTAACTTTCTATATTCCATTACTTATATTTTTTTAGTGAGATAAATGGCTGGAGCTTCCTGTAATTTGCTTTCCGCCAAACGGCCGAATGCAACAATATAAGGCTGCCGCCCATGAAGGTCAAGCCCTTCCTGGCTTTCCCATATTTCATAGAAAACAAATACGTTTTCATCTTCTGTTCCCTGGTGAAGATCATATTGAAGACAGGCTGTTTCTTTTCTTGTTTCTTTCACCATATTCTGTAGTACGGCAATAACTTCGTTGCGGTGTGCCGGCTTCGCTTTAATGATAGCGGTTAAATAAATACTCATGACAATTGTTTTTCAAAGGTGATGGTTGCTTCCAGGTGCCTGAGATAGTCGTGGCGGTAATTGGCCAGTCGCTCTTCCGTGGCATTTTTTTCCAGGTCGTGGAAATGGAATCCTGGTACCCGGTCCATGCCTACAAACTGGTTCATTTTATGAAAGCCAAACAGTACCCCTTCATCTACCGAATGTTGTTCGAAAAATTCACCTGGCAGGGTAAATGCCGTTTCCGGTGCATTCCAGCTGGTGGTGACCATATATTTCTTTCCCTGCATCAGTCCTCCGGTGCCATAATTAATAGCGGGGTTCTTCCGGCTCCTGCCATCACTGGCATACATCCCATTTTGATGACCGGCCGTAAACACGTCGTCGATATATTTCTTCAGGCGGTTGGGTACCTGGAACCACCAAATAGGAGAATGATAGATGACGAGGTCGGCCCATTTAAAACGTTCTACTTCCGCCATCGGGTCAAAGTCATCGTTGATATTTATCACCTGATAGTCCATTCCTTTCCGGTCCAGGAACTCCACGGTCCAGCTTGTTAATGTATTATTAAAAAGCCCGCCGGAATGGGCAAAGACCTGGCCTGCGTTGATAACGAATACCTTCATGTCTATAATTTTAATTATTGATACCGCAAATTTCTATCACTTTTATATATCACACAAATAACTTAAATTGTACCTTTGTATCATAAAAATTATAGTTATGCGATGGAACTTAGAATGGCTCAGAACATTCAACGCTATATATGAAACCGGAACATTATCTGCCGCCGCGCAGGAACTCAATATTTCCCAGCCGGGAGTAAGCCTCCATTTGAACTCGCTGGAAGCGTTTACGGGGTATAAACTATTTGACCGCTCTGCCAGAAGAATGGTGCCCACAGAAAAGGGGAAGATCCTGTACAATTACATATTGGATCCTTTAAAGAAACTGGAAACGGGAGAACAACACTTTCATAAGCGCTCCCAGAATGAACGTGTAACCATTAGCGTAGGCATGTGCTTTGAAACATTTCAATACACCCTGGAAGAACATGTTGCCAGCCTGCCCTTCAATCTTATCATCAAATTCGGGGAATACCCCCAGATGCAACACGACCTGGACAATGGATTGCTGGACCTCATCATCACCCCACAAAAAGGGAATCAGCCTAATCTGCAGTACCGCCCCTTCTCCAAAGAAAAGATTGTACTGATTGCCGGCAGCAAAACCGATACCACCGAACTGGAAGAGCTGTTGCACCAGGATAAAATGAAGGCGGCCACCCAACTATTAAAACACCAACTCTGGTACAGCACTGCGGCCGATATGGACCACCTGAAGAACTTCTGGCAGCGGCATTTTGGAGAGCATCCTGATTTTAGCCCCAACTACATTGTGCCGAATATCAGCTCCATTATCCGCTGCCTGAGCGACAATACCGGCTTGTCCATTGTACCAGATTTCTTGTGCGTGGAAGCGATCAACAGCGGAAAAATTAAAATAGTTTGGGAAGGCCATCAGCCACTGGAGAATACACTCCACTTCGGTACCAGGAAGAAAACTATGTACGGGAAAGAAATTGCGCAGCTGGAACAGCTGCTGGAAGAGAAGTGGGAAACGGTAGCGTAGTTAAATGCGGAATGGCATTCCACCTCATCATGGGCTGACTGTTTATTTCAACAACCCTCCCGGCGTAGTCCCAAACTTCTTTTTAAAGGCGCGGTGAAAATGTTGGGGATGCGTATACCCAAGTCCGTAGGCAATCTCCGAAATGTTATGGTCGCCCTGCAGTATTTGCTGCCTGGCCGCTTCCAGCCTTTCATTATTAACGAAAGTGAACACACTTTGGTCAAACAATAACCGGAAGCCCTTCTTTAGCTTAAATTCATTGAGGCCACAAATCCTGGACAGCTCTCCCAGGGTAGGCGGAAAAGCCAGGTGTTCGAGCAGGTATTGACGGGCCTGGTACAACCGTTCTTTGTCGGCCATACGCAAAGTCTCTCCCCGCTGAGGTGTACGGGAAGGCAGCAGGGCCTCGCATTGCAGGTAGAAAAGTTGCAGTATCTGCGTTTCAAAATGCAAACGCCGGAGGCCTTGCGGAACAGGGCTCTCCCACAATTGCCCGAGCGCCTGCTGCAGCCGGGGACTGAAATGAAGCGTAGGTGCATGCATCACAAAAGGGACCCCCTTTTCTATTTTGGTCACCAGGTGTTGCAATTCCGGCGCATAATTGCTGATTAGCCCTATCATCTTTTCCTGGCTGATATAAATACCCAGGTTACGAAACCCCTGCCCGCCGGCCAGCTCATTCTTTTCCCACGACCGGGGATTAAATAAGAGGTTGGAATAACCCTGTCTAAATACCTGACGCTCAATCAGTCCCTCATGCGTTTGACATAATTGCCCCGCTATCACAAAATTAAGCTCCACAAAAGCCTGTTCGTTGTAATGCTGCCAGGAGAAGTCGGGCGGTCCGGCGGTCACTTTCCCATCGGCAATGGCCATGTCGTTGCAGAGCACGAACTTACCGGCGCCGTCTATGCCGGGCATCGGCAAACTGTACTCATGCACTTCCCCCTGGGGAATCTGGAAGATATCATTGAAGGTAACGCTATGGGCAGTAGAGGATTCCATGATTACAAATGTAGCCGGAAACGGCTATTAAAGTGGTATTTATTTTTTGTCTCCCTCTATAATAATTATATAAATAATTATTTGTAAATAATTGAATATAAATAAATTAAAATTTTGATCAAACTTTATCCGCAGTTTGTCCTCATTTTCTCGGCGTTTCTGTTTGCTCCAACCCATCCCCTGCCAATAGATTTGAATCTGCCTGGTGAGCCAGCTCGAAATTGACAATTCCACTTAAGTATTCCACATATGAAAAAAACAAAAAAGCACGTACCCTACCTGCTGGGATTTCTTATCCTGCAACCTTTATTGCTAAGTTCCTGTTACAAAGAATGGCACGCTATCGGCGCCGGATGGCCTCATGGCCATACCGGCCCGGTAGTTACCACTACCCGGTATTATGTAGATACCAACGGGTCTGACACCAGCAATGGTCTGTCCCCCGCCACAGCCTGGAAAACGCTCAGCAAAGTAAACTCCGTCACCTTTCAGCCCGGCGACTCCATCCTCTTTAAAAGAGGAGGCGCCTGGACAGGTACGCTGGTGATTAAAAGTTCCGGCACCGCCGATGCAAAAATTACTTTCAGCGCCTATGGTTCGGGCGAGCAACCACGGATAACCGGCAATAACACCACCTTGTCGGCCGTACTGATCCAGGATGCCAGGTACCTCACGTTTGAAAACTTTGACATCAGCCACCCGCGGGCAGTACGTCCGCCGGATATGTCGCTGTGCGGCATTTATGTAGCCCTGGCCACCAATGGCAGCTACCCCGGCATCACGATTAAAAACAATCATATACACGATATAGAAGGCATGCCTATTACCAACCGGCATATGCAGGGAGGTATCTTTATCCGCTCCAATGCCGCGCAGGCTTACTTCGACAGCCTGCTGATTGAAGGGAACAACCTTGAACGTTGTTCCTCCCGGGGCATCCTGCTGGGCGATGGCACCAATAAGGACACCACCTTTTACAACAATCATGTCACCATCCGCAAAAATGTGATCGACAACACTGCCCTGGAAGGCATTATCGTATATACCGCGAAAAATGTGCTGATAGAACATAACCGTGTGTTAAATGCCGGCGCCTATACCCTTGGCGTGAATATGAATATTGTGCTCGCAGGCTTATGGGGCCGCGGCAAAGACATGACCCTCCAATATAACGAGGTAGCCTATACGCGGCTCACCAACCCGGTACCCTATTCCTCGATGGATTCAGAAGCATTTGATATCGATCTGAGTAGCCCCGGCTATACGATTATTCAATACAACTACTCACACGACAATGCAGGCGGATTCTTCTTACACATGGGCGATCCCGGGCCTAATTTCACCCAGGGTATTGTTCGTTACAATATCAGTCAAAACGATGGTAACGGCTTTGGAGGCAGGACCTTCGAATTACACGGTCATCCCAATGGTAAAGTAGTGCCTATCTATATCTATAATAATACCTTTTACAACGACACGCTGGTGGGCGTGATGGACAGGGCCGGGGGAACAGGTATCCACCCGGGACTGGAATTCCGGAACAATATCTTCTATGCACCGGCGCTTCAATTCGACGATCAGGCCAACATCGTGTACGATCACAATCTTTATTATTCCGGAGTCAAAGCAGCGGGCGACAGCAACGCCATCGCGGCCAATCCTCTCCTGGCAGCTCCAGGCACCGGCAGTAGCGGTATGAATACCGTTAACGGGTATAAACTGTTGCCCGGCTCCCCGGCTGTTAAAGCAGGCATTTTCATCAATAGCAACGGGGGTAAAGACTTCTTCTGCATTCCTGTTTCCGGTACTAAACCACCCACCATCGGCGCGGCCGAAAAAGATTACTAGTCCTATACCTGTTTACCATTTATGCCAATTTCTAAAAACTAAAACGATGCAATTTATATGAGAATGCAGCAGTTACTAAGCATGATATGCCTGCTATTGGCTTTTGTTGCCGGTACTAAAGAAGTGCAGGCGCAGAGCATAACAATAAGAGGCGTGGTAGTGTCCACGCAAAACACGCCACTGCCGGGTGTTACCGTAGCTGAACAGGGAACGTTGAACGCCACCAGCACCGACACCACCGGGCGTTTTACCCTTACCCTGAAAAAGACGCCTACCGCCCTGGCGTTCAGCAGTATCGGATTCGTTACCAAAACAGTAGCCGTAACGGGCCAGCAACGCGCATTGGAGATTGTGCTCGCCGATGATGCCAAACAACTCAACGATATCGTAGTGATTGGATATGGTACGCAGAAAAAAGCCAACCTGACCGGCGCCGTCTCCTCCATAAAAACCAAAGACATCTCCAAGATGGCCGTTACCGGTATCGCCACCCTGATCCAGGGCCGTGCCGCCGGCGTACAGGTCACCAACTCCAGTGGGGACCCAAGAGCTAATGGCACCGTGGTTATCCGCGGCGTGGGCAATATCCGGGGCATGTCGCCCCTGTATGTGATCGATGGCGTACCCGCTATCGGCAACACCGGATTTAATATCAACCCGAGAGACATTGAAGATATACAGATCCTTCGGGACGCCTCTTCTTCCGCCATTTATGGCTCCCGGGCAGCTGGTGGTGTTATCCTCATCACTACTAAAAAAGGATCCCGCAATGAAAAAACAACGGTCGACATCTCGCTGAGCCAAGGCTTCAGCAATGGTACTTTTTTCCCTAAATTATTAGGTACACCGGATTACAAAAAAGCCTGGAGCGCTATCAATCCAGCTGCTGCCAACTGGGATGAATCGGTAAATACCAATTGGGTAGATTACTTATACCGCACCGGGAAAGAACAAAACTACAACGCGGCCGTGAGCGGAGGTAATCAAAAGCAGAACTATTACCTATCAGCGGGCTACCGGCGCGCAGACGGTATCGTGAATAATTCCTGGTCCGAACGCTATAGCGTACGTATCAACAGTGACCTGAACGTAGGAAAGAAAGTGAAGATCGGCGAAAGATTAAATCTTTACGCTTACCGCGAAAACCCACCCGTGATCACCGGCACCCAGGCCAATGCCTATGCGTTGCCGTTCCGCTCTACACCCATGATGCGGCCAAAGAACGACGACGGCTCCTGGGGCGGGCTTCCCTCCTCCGGCAATTACAACGGAGGCAACTGGGCAGCTTATGTCAATACCACCGACAGAAGGTACAATTCCCTCGAAGCAGAAGGCAATATGTATATCGATTATGAACCCATCAAAGACCTCCATATCCGCGCTACCGGTGCGGCCGACTGGACCACCAGCATGGCCCGGCAGTTTGAAGCCAAATGGTATGTATCTGGTCAATCCAATCAGCCACAGGATAACCTGAAAAAACAAAGCGCTTTATCCATTGCCTACCTGGGCAACCTGGTGGCTTCCTACGATAAAAAAATCGGTTCCCATGAATTCAAAATACTGGCGGGTACCGAAGGCCGGCAAACTTCCACCGATAACCTGGCCGGTTCTATCTATGCTGTAAATTCAGCATACTCCGTTCCGGTGATTGTTGACGCATTCCCCGTAGGTTTTGCGGAGTCGTCCGATCTGAGCAATGTGCCCGCCAATACCAGCGGCCGTTCTACCGATATCAACTACGGCATTACCCGCATGCTGAGTTATTTCGGAAGAATCAATTATTCCTATAAAGATAAATACCTGTTTGAAGCCAACCTGCGCCAGGATATCAGCGACCGGTTTGCACCCGCCTACCGGGCAGGCACCTTCCCTTCTGCCGCCTTGGGCTGGAGATTGATAGAAGAAAATTTTATCAAAGACAAGATCCCTGCGTTATCCGATCTTAAACTGCGGCTTACCTACGGCAGCCTCGGCAACGACGGCGTGGGCAGCTACGCGTATATTCCGTCGCTCGCCAACTACGACAAAACACAGTTCAACGAATTGCCCGGCACCGGCCCGGTAAACGGCTGGGGAATTGGCCGCGTGGCCAATAATAACATCCGCTGGGAAACGGTGGTCACCTCCAACATAGGACTGGACATCGGCCTTTTTCAAAACCGCCTGAACCTCACCGTAGATTATTATATCCGCGATACCAAAAACATGCTGTATCAGCGCAATCTGCCACTCAGCTCGGGTATGGGCACCGGCCACTCTTCTTCAGATACCTATGCCATGGATATGAACCTGGGTAAGATGCGGAACAAGGGATTAGAGGTAACCCTCAACTACCACGAAACATTCGGTAAACTGGGCGTTGATATCGGATTTAACGCCGCTTTCAACCGCAACAGGATCCTGTCGTTCGGGGGTGAAAAGCTGCCGATCAGCGCTGGTACCGCCGGGGAATATTGGTCAGGTTCCGTTACCCGCACCGAATTAAACGGTCCTATCTCCCAGTTCTATGGTTTTAAAACCAAAGGATTAATACCCGATCAAAAAACCATCGATGACCTGAATGCAAAAGCACAGGCGGCCGGTAAAGCATTTTACTATGCAGCTGGAACAGGTCCCGGTGATATCTGGTATGAAGACCTGAACGGTGATAATACCATCGACGACAAGGACCGCACCATCATTGGGAACCCGCTTCCCAAAATGACCTATGGTTTCAACATTGGATTAACTTATCGCAATTTTGATCTTGCAGCATTCTTTAACGGCGTAATGGGTAATGATGTATACAATGGCGTGAATGGCTACTACCAGAGTATTTACAACGACTTCAACACCACCTCCCAGGTATTCAACAGCTCCTTCATGTATGACAATGGTTTAACCGGCCAGCCCAGGTGGGGATATTTAAATGGTAGCGCCTTCCAGTATGATCCTAACGGCAACTATAAAAGGATCTCCGATTTTCATATAGAGAAGGGCTCCTTCCTGCGCCTGCAGAATTTACAGATTGGTTATAACCTGCCTAAAAATGTGCTGGATCGCATCCACCTGTCGAACCTGAGGATTTATTACAGCGGACAAAACTTATTTGTGATCACCAAAGTGAAAAACGTTGATCCGGAAGTAGGCTATGCCGGCGCCAACTCCACCGCCCTGGCACAAGGGATCATTTCCGCCGAAGTGTATCCTAAAACAAGGTTACATGCATTTGGCATTGAACTCAAGTTCTAACGGTCCCTTTAAACGAAAAAATTACCATCATGAAACGCAACAGTATCACATTACTATTTATACTCAGCCTGTGGCTGGTTGGATGTACGCGGGATTTTGTAGATGACTCCAAGCCGTACAATGTGCTGAACCCGGATATATTTCCGGAGAATATGGGCCAGGTAGATTACTTCCTGAATTCGCCCTACGCCAACACGCATTGTGTTGAATTATTCGGGTTCTCCGGTTTAGGACGATTCTTCTATAACCTCGACCACACCGGCGATCTGGCCTGGCTGGGCACCAGCGAGTGGAACGAATTGCAGGTACTCCGCATCAGCGCCGCCAACAGCTATTCGGGCGCCCCCTGGAGAGGATTGTACCGTGGCGTGCAACAGGCGCGCACGTTTATCGATCAAATCGTTCCCAACTACAAAACCAGGAAAGGCAATAGCTTGTCGGCCGCCGACACCCTGGCGCTGCGATATAAACTCGGAGAAGCTTATTACCTGCGGGCCTGGCACTATTTCTTCCTGATGAATTTATATGCCCAGGAAGTAGTTGTAAAGAGCAATGGTAACAATGCCACGCCTGGCGTGATTCTCTTTACATCCGATATCAAGATCGGCGACCGTCAGGATGAAATGCGTCCCCGCAGCACGGTAAAGCAATGCTGGGACTATGTAATTGCGGATCTGAAAGCAGCTATGGCACATTTAACAGATCCGAATAACGGTGTCAAAAAAACCTGGGCGGGTGCAGATAAAGGACGTATCGATTACTACGCCGCAGAAGCCTTACTGGGTCGTGCGCTGATGTATGAAGAACGGTGGACAGAAGCCCGGGATGCTTTCCTGGATATCGTTCAAAATGCAGGAAAATCATTAATGCCGTTCGATGATTATTACAATATGTGGAATGGTAATCCCAAGTATTCCGCTACAGAAAATAATAATACTGAAGCCCTGCACCAGATCAGCATTGTGAGATCCGGTGATAACGCCATGGCAGGCGGTTCTACCGCATCGGCCGTGAGCCTGCTCATTACGCCTTTCTACGACAATGGCGTGCCTGGCGGTGCTACACCCGGTTATGGCAATATGTTTATGCACGACCGGAACCTGGGCAGGTTTGGATTCCCGCAGCAATATTATCCTGTGATGAAAGACCTGGGCACGCCAGGTCGCACCGTAACCACGTCTTATATCGACTCCTGCCGCAACATGAAAACGCTGAAGCGGTATGGCGTAGATCCCGATCCGCGTTTATGGGTATGCGCCTACCAGCCCTGGGTAGATTCTGTGATGAACAACACCGCGAAAGTGGCTATACTGCCCTATGGCGGCGGCCCGGAAACCGAGTACCAGTTGAACCAGGCGCAGAACAGCAGTATCATTAAACACGGCTGGAGCCTCCGCAAGTTCAATTTATTTGATATGCAGGCCAGCCAGAATCCACGTATGCACGGCGCTGACTTTTACTTTACCCGCCTGCCGGAAATATACCTGAACCTGGCAGAATGTTACTGGAAGATCAGCGGCAATAATACTGATGCCGACGCATTGAACTACATCAACAGGGTGCATCGCAGGGCCTGGAACCTACCAGACAACAGCAACCAGGCGATCGACTATACCGCCGTAACATCAGGTACCCGAATCACCAAAGCCAATCTTCATCCCAACCGGGCAGATGCCGGCTTCCAGGACCAACTGGCGTTAAATGCGCTCTACTATGAAACCTGGGCAGAAACATTCGGCGAAGCAAAGTGGTGGTTTAATGTGAGAAGATGGAACCTCGGTTCCAACGAGGCGAAGGTATACGAAACCACCCGGGCAGGCGCCATCAGCTGGAGCTCCAATAACCAGTATGCCCTGCCTATCATTCAAACGGAGCTGGACCGGAACGTTAATTGTGTACAAAACCAGGGATATTAACCAGGCATGTTGCCATAAAAATTACCATGGGGACGCAGCACGTGTCCCCATGACATTGAACAGCCGGTATAGAAGATCTGGCAAACAGCAAAAAATAATGGAGATATGAAGATGATTATCAGGAGAGGCACTGCTACAGGCATATTTGTTTTACTACTGGCATGGACCGCCGGGGCGCAGCAACCGGTAGATAAAATAAAAAAGATTGGCGATAAACTGATCCGGGAAACGCCCTTCGCTTACCGATTAATATTACCGGGGCGTAATCCCTCGTTCAACAACCTGCACTTTGTTGATTTCGGCAGCACATTTGGTAAAGGAAAAGCAGCAGTAGCCTATGCGTACACGCAGCTCACGTTTCCCCGGGATACCGTTATCACATTGGAAACAGCGCACAACGACGCTTGTAAAATCTGGTGTAATGGCAGCCTGGTATATCAGAAAAAAGGGAACCAGGATATTGAAATAAAAAGGGATGAACGCAGCATGACTATGCCCGGATCATTCAACCTCCACTTGAAAAAAGGCAGCAATGATCTTTTAATTAAATCGGCTACTTCCGGTAAAGAATGGTGCGTATTCCTACAACCACCCAGCGAAAAAGACGCCGTGGTGGCTGATTCCAGGTCCTACCCTGAAATTGGGTTAAAGGAGGTAAAGCATGTTGATAAAAGTATATCGCAATTGGCTGATTGGCTGGTGATTGGTCCTTTCGCACCCGGTATTGATACAGCAAGATCGCCGGAAAAAGAAATTCGCTTTGGCGCTATGTATCCGGGCCTGGCAACTGCCGTTACCTGGACCATCCCCAAAATTGAAGTGCTGGGAGATGTGATTGGCGCTAAGGAATGGGGCACCACCTACCAATGGAACTACCATAACGGCGGCGTAGCCTGGGCCATGCAACAACTGGGCGAATTGACCGGCGAAAAAAAATACAACCAATGGGCGGCCAGCTTCTGCGATTTCCAGATGGAAGGGATGCCCTTTGTCAACTACCAGGTAAATAGGCTCAGGGCCTACAATTCAGCGAATGCTATGGTCATCAATTCCCGCCTGCTTGATTTTACCCTGGCTCCTTCCCTTCCGCTTATCTATCGGCTTCGCAAAGAGAATGGATTTAAAAATGAAAATCTCTATAAAACATACATCGGTAAAATGATGAACTATGCGCAAACCGGCCAGATCAGGAGTGAAGGTTATACCAACTACACCCGCACTACGCCGGAAGAATATACCGTATGGGTGGATGATATGTTTATGGGTATTCCGTTTCTGGTGCAGGCGGGATTGTATGCCGCTGACCCGGCACAAAAGAAAGCGTTCTTCAATGATGCGGCCAGCCAGGTACTCGACTTCAGTAAACATGTATGGGACAAGGAGGCACAGCTTTATATGCATGCCAACTATTCGCAGCGCCCACAGGTGAAGTTGCCCTATTGGTCGCGGGCCAACGGCTGGGCCATTTGGGCCATGACAGAAGTGTTGATGGCCCTGCCTAAAGATCATCCAAAATATAAAGACATCCTGGCCCTGTATCGAACTTTTTCCAACTCGCTGATCCGTTACCAGGCTCCGGAAGGATTCTGGCATAACGTCATTAACCGCAACGACTCTCCCACGGAAGTTTCGGGCACAGCTATATTTACCATGGCCATGGCCAGAGGCGTTCGCCTGGGATGGCTGGACCGGAAAAAGTTTACACCCGTTGTGGAAAAAGGATGGAAAGCCGTGGCATCAGAAATTGAAGAGGATGGTACCGTGCATAAAATATGTATCGGTACTATGTGTTCTGCAGACGTAGACTATTACATGCACCGTCCTTTCTTCGACAACGATACGCATGGCTCTTTTGCCGTTATCTTCGCCGGCATGGAAGTACAGAAAATGATGGACGCCAGGTAACCGGCTATGGCAGCTGTTCATTGAAATCCTGCTCGTAAACGAGCTGACCATCGAGTTTACTCAGCTTTACATAATCTACCGCACCGCATCCTTTGAAGCGCAATATGATTTCATTGGCCTCGCCTATCGGTTTGTTATAATCTATATTCCAAATCCGCTTTCCATCCAGGTAGAAAGCGGATTTTTTATTTTCTACCCGGATGCCCATGACGTGCCATTCGGAAGCGTTGAAGTTGAGGCTACTCAGGTTATATTCATCGCCCATAATGGTCTTTTCCCCGCTGATGAATTTGATATAAGCATAGCCGGCTTCATTGAGGGCAAAACCATGCCGCCCGCTATCCGACAGGATATAGAGCATTACATCCGAACGGGGGATGGCGTTTTCCAGGGCGGAATTACGTACCCTGGCTTCCAGCATAAAATTATCGCCGTTTACCAGTTGTTCTTTATAAAATATATAACTCACGAAAAGATGATTCGGACGCGCTTCCGGCACTACGCTATCGAGCGGCATACTTACGTACCCGTCTTTATGGTAAGCCTGGCGTATAGACGCCGTTCTGAAAATACCTTTTCGTTCATTCCTCGTAAACACCGACCAACCTGGTTTGCGGATTTCGATCCCGATAGTCTTGAATGTTTTTCCTTTATACTGCAGGTGGCAGAATCCATCCCCTTCAAAAATATAAGTAGCGTTTACCTGTCCAACAGGCTTGGAAAGTTTCTTACTCAGCGTGTCGCCATTGGGTTCTTCAAAAATCAACTGGATATCATCCAATAGTCCAGAAGGGATATCGTAGGAGAAGGTGACCGTGAGTGGGTTCATGCCTTTGGTATCCGAGGCGGCAAACTCAATTTTAGAAAGCTGGTATTTTGTATAGCTATCGCTGATCTTTAGCGTGTAGAGTAAGGCGCCACCAATGAGCAGCAGCAGGGCTATTAAAAAATAAATGAGCCGCCGGCTTTTGGGCTTCACCGGTGTTACCGGCGTTTCTTGCGGAGCTTGTACTATGTCAGGAATGGGCCTATCAGCGGTATCTGTCGATGCAGGCAGGGGTTCTTCCTTCTGCGTTTTTTTCATCACGAAATCGATATACCCTGTATAGCCCAACAAGCGGCATAGTACGTCCCTGGTGGCCAGCTGCGGGTTGCCGGTACGTTGCTGAAAGAATCTTTTGAGTGTATTGGCGCTGACCATGGTGTTGGTCAGCTCGAATATCATGTTTTCGAGTGTCTTAAACTGATCCAGGTCCCAGGAATCTGAAGGGCCCCAGGAGGCAAAACGTGCATTATACTCCCTGATAATTTCCTTAATATATCTTCTGTCCTTTATTTCATCCATGATTTTCCCCGTAGACGTTTGGTTGATTATCGCAGGTCCGGTGCCAGCCTGACAGTTAGTGCGTCAAATATCTATTTTTCGGCGGAAAAAATTGCATTTATTTCCCCTGCCTCCGGGGAAGTACTTCAAAAATGGTACTTATTTATCCGTTTTGTGCACTCGTCCGTCCCACTCAACCAAGAATTTTGTCCTAAATATTTTATTCATGACAACATCCACACAACAGCATGTGCCGGTATTGATTGCCGGTGGTGGGGTAACCGGTCTTTCCGCCGCTTTATTTCTTTTGCAACAGGGTATCCGGCCTTTATTGGTAGAACGCCATCGCGGCACTTCTATCCATCCCAGGGCGCGGGGATTTGATATCCGTACCATGGAATTGTTCCGGGAACTGGGCCTGAGCGAAAGTTTACGTGAAGCCGGCAAAGCATTGGGCCCGGCCTGGGGCGTACTGCGTGCCAACACCCTGGCAGAAGCGCTGGCTCCCATACAGCCAAGGGAAGATGGCCAGATCACTTATCCCAGTCAATTGAAAGGACTGGAAAGCCTGGCGGCGCTCAGTCCTGAAACAGGCGCCCGCTGTACGCAAGACCTGGCAGAACCCATACTGCGGGCCGCAGCAGAAGAACAGGGCGCTGACCTGCGGTTTTATACCGAGATGATTTCCTTTTCGCAGGAGGAAGACATGATAACTGCCGTGTTGCTCAACCGGGAAACCGGCGCCACCACTACCGTTACAGCCGACTATCTCATAGCAGCCGATGGCGCCAATAGCCCCATCCGGCAGCAATTGCAGTTGCCTACCACCGGCCCCGGTATACTGGCGCATTTCCTCAATATCTATTTTGAAGCCGATATGGCGGAACTGGTACGCAACCGGGAGTTCAGTCTCTGTATCATTGATACACCCGGCTTAACCGGTTTTGTTTCTGCTATCAACAACAGCGATCGCTGGGCCTACCAATTGCGCTACTATCCTGATAAAGGCGAAAAAGCAACCGATTATACCACCGCACGACTCCTCGACCTATTGCATGCGGCGTTAGGCATGCCGGAACTCCCCATACACATTATCAGTGTATTGCCCTGGGAGATGACCGTCCGCGTGACCGATACGATGCAATGCGGCCGCATTTTCCTGGCGGGCGATGCCGCCCATGTGATGACGCCCTATGGCGGCAAAGGCGCCAATACCGGCATTCAGGATGCGCAAAACCTCGCCTGGAAGATGGCTGCTGTATTAAAAGGACATGCCACCCCTACCCTGCTGGAATCATATACCGCCGAAAGGCAGCCCATAGGACTGTTTAACGCCCTCCGTTCCGCTACCCTGGCCGATGAGCAGGGAATACTAAAAGACCAGGAAATCATGCTGCGGCAACCGGCAGGGCTACTGAAAACTTCAAAAGAAACAGCCGGCGAAACACAGAAAAGTATGGAGGTTACCCAAAATGTAAGGACGCTGATCGGTATTCCAGACTATCAATATCCTGTGAAGGTAATTTCTGCATGTCCCCTCCTTCCACCAGATAAAGTTTTCTACGGCCTGCCCGGTACGCGGGTGCCGCACCTGTGGTTGGATGCAGCCCGCACGGCATCCACCCTCGACCTGATAAAGGGACAATTCACGTTATTTGTACATGGCGATGCCACCCCCTGGCAAGCGGCATTAGATGAACATGATCTTTTCGTGCAGGTGTACCCGTTAGCCGGTGATTTGATCACACAATGGGAGGCAACCACCGGTACCGCGCCTGGCGATGCCCTGCTGGTAAGGCCGGATGGGTTTGTGGCCTGGAGGGGAAATGCAGCAACACCTCTCCCTTTAACCGCTTTACTATCGTAACAAGAATTAGTAAAAAAGGTCGGCAGCCGGGAGGCGTCGACCTTTTTTAATGCGTTGGAGATAGTGCTGCTATCAGGTCCTGATTTCCCTGCGCATAAACATATAATACGCCCCTGCAAAACAAACCGTAGATGCCGCTACCAGGCCGGTCACCTGCGGCCATACGATCATCAGGCTCTCCTTAAAAGGTAAAGGAGTAGGAATGGCTCCCGCCATCTGCTCCATAGTTAAAGGCCCCAGGCTCCTTACAGATGGCATCAGCAACGTGGTGGCTGCATCTGTATATAGCTGGCTCGGCGCCACCCGGAGAAACGATAACAGCAGGTTGTTGTAAGCAATTACCTGTTCTGCTTGTAATGATGCCGGGTCGGGCAGTATTGCCCTGACTATCATATTGACAATGATCTGGTAGAAGACCGTGAAAAACAACCATATGCCAATAGCAGTAATAGCAGAGGTAGCAGCATGCCGGAAAGCAACAGACAGGCAAATGGAGAGACTTAACCAGAAGCCCACGTATAGCACACTCAACACCACAAAAGTAAGTATACGGTATAGTTCTGTTGCCTCCATTGGAACGCCGGTAAGGATCAGTCCTGCGCCGATCATGAGCAATACCAGGCTTAAAAAAAGCGTCCCTACGATGAGCAGCGCTGCATAGCATTTCGCCAGCAAGAGGCTATCGCGGTAAACCGGCTGCGCCAGCAGGCGAACCAATGTACCATTATTCTTCTCTGCGTTGATGGCATCGAAACCCAGCGCTATTCCCAGCAGGGGACCCAGGAAGCTGATAAAGATATGAAAGGTGGGCAACGAATTATCTGAAGTAGTCAGCAATTTCAGGTAGATAAAATCGTGGTCGGGATCGTTGAAATTACGCGCCACCTGCCCCAGGTTGCTCAGTGATACATACATCGTTCCTGCAAACGTAAAGAGGATGAGCAGGAGCATTACAATAAACCGCCAGCTACGGATATGGTCTCCCACTTCCTTGCGCACCATTACCCCGAAGGAACTTAGCGCGGGCTGCTTCGATAAAAAATTATTGAAATAAGCTAGTGAACCTGCCATTGAAAGCTTTCTTTTTTAACATTATTCTCAAAAAAACGATGATAGATTTCATCCAATCCATATTCTTTTTTATGTACACCGGTTACATTTAACCCGTTCTGTACAAAGAGCCGTACAATATCGGGTGTAATATCGGTGTGGCACGACAACGCTACGGTAGCAGCGTCTATCCCGACGCCGGTAACACCGTTCAGTTGCAGCAGTTGTTGCTCCAGTTGTTCCGCGGCCGGTAAAGGTTCCCTGACGGTAATCTCCACCGCGAAGGAATCCTTCCCAAACAGGCTGCGTGATAAGGTTTCCATGTTTCCTTCCGCCAGCAACCGGCCTTCTACGAATATGCCTACACGATCACAGATTTGCTGCATCTGGTGCAGGTGATGTGATGACAGGATCACAGTCAATTCTTCCTGCCGGCTGAGCTGCCGTATCAGGTGGAGGAAATCCCTTATCCCGCTGGGGTCTATACCCAGGGTAGGCTCGTCCAGTATCATCACTGCCGGTTTCCTGATCAGCAGGTCAGCCAAACCAAGCCGCTGTTTCATACCACGGGAATAGGCCCCCGCCTTTTTGTGCATTTCGCCTCCCAGTCCTACCATTTCCATGGTGCTCCTGGCACGTGATACGATTTCCTTTTCCGGGATGCCGTTAAGACGCCCGATGTACATCAGGTTATCGAGGGCCGACATATTATCATAGAACCCTGCACTATCCGGCAGGTAGCCTACTTTTCGCCTGACGTCAATCGGGTGGCGGGTAGCATTAATACCGCAAACCATCGCCTGCCCTTCCGACGGTTCTGCCAGTCCCAGCATCATCAATATGGTGGTGGTTTTTCCGGCGCCGTTAGGTCCCAGCAATCCAAATATTTCTCCCTTACCAATTTTCAGAGAAAGGTTGTCTACCGCCTTTACAGTACCGTAGTATTTTGTTAATCCATGCAGTTCAATAATGGGATTTTCCATAACACGTTATCTCCTTCCATATTTACGAATCAGGTAATACACGATTCCGAGCGATAACAGGATCACGAGGATGCCTATCCAGCCCGCCAGTGGAGACGTTTTCACCGTCATCCGGAAAGTGGCGTTGCTGTTCACATTGTTATTCTTAACGGTGAAATTGGTCACGTAGTCACCTGCAATTGTTTTATCGGGCACATGCAGCGTTGCTGTAACATTTTGTTCTTTTCCCGGCTCCAACCTGTCTATTTTGGCGGGTTCAAAAGTGGCGCTCCACATGGTAGGCGCTTGTGCCGCCAACTCCAGGCCTTCCAGTGGCAGGGTGCCGGCATTTTTGACGGTTAATTGAATCTGTTTGTTGCGGCCCTCTGTGACATCGTCGCTCAACCGCCCCGATGGCGTGGTTAATTCAACGCCATAGCTGCCAGTAACCACCGCTTCCAGGTCAACGTGCAGGGTATCTCCGGCTGTCACTGCCGCCACCGGAATGGTATATTTCCCCGGCTTCACCAGTGGTGCAGCGGCAATTTCGATGGAAATATCCTGCGTTCTGCCGGAATCCATTCTCAGCCCGGCTACCTGGCTGCCTTCTGTACGGAATAAGGCCGTCCAGCCCTCCGGAGCAGATGCCACTAATTCATAAATCTGCGTATGACCGCTACCGTTATACAGGCTACCATTGTACCGGAAAGGTTCTTTGGCAGTAGATGCGATGTTGATCAGCCTAACGGTGAACGCCGATTTCGCTTTACCAGCGGGCTTCTGGGCATGAGCCGGCGCCATAAATGCAAAGAAAGAAAGACAACAAAAAGCAATAACTAAAACTCTCAGATAATTAAATAACACTGACATGATTGAAGGTTGATAATTAAAATATCCAGTTGGTGAAAAATAAAATGCCGTAAGCTGTCCCCATGCTGCGGGAATAGCCATATCATGTACAGGATGCTCTGGCCACGGCTAAAGCAACACTATGGAATATCGGATGTGGGAAGTTAGCTAAACAGATGGCCCATCCTTTTGAGAGAGGAAGGCATGCAGCGATTGTACTTTAATCGTATCGGGAATAATGGTGCTGGTAAGAAACGTGGCCTTGGTGCCTGTTGACTTTTGTGCGACTGTTTTTTTGCTTTTAAAAATGCTCATCATGCTAAATGAAATTGAATTGATTAAAAACAAGATCAAATAGGAATATACCTTGCTGTAAATCGTGGTGTTTTTATTGACGTTTTTCAACACCAAAATTTTCTGACAACAGCGATAAGCGAAAGTTAAATGTTCAATTGTTATAATAATGTTAAAACCATACAACTATTCATAGCCGGCCAATACAGCGCTTTGTTGCTATTCTTTACAATCACCTGTCCGGGGTGTCAGGCATAATAACAACATAATAATGGCCGCTACGATAACAAGCGATATCAATGCAAAATCGCGTCCTAAATGTCCCGCATCAGTAGAGCGGCCCAGGAAATCGGTAATCACTGCTCCTGAAAATACACCTCCCATGTTCATGAGCCCATATGCGGTGGCCCTGCTCTTGGGAGGTACAAACTGGCAGAGGATGGGCATATTGTTGGCATCGAACATACCAAAGCCAACGCCAAAGCAGAAGGCTGCAGCTACCAGGAAAACGGGGGCATTGCCCAGCCCCAGGAACAGTAACGCCGGCACGGTGAGGCTCAACCCAATGGCGCTGGTATAAAGGCGACCTTTCAGATTGCGCTGTATCCAGCGGTCCGACAATGGGCCACCTATTATTACACCCATAAAACAAGAAATGGCGGTGGAAATAGTGGCCAGTGGTCCTGCTTCACTCATGGGCACCTGCAATGATCCGGCGAATAGTGTGGGCAGCCAGTTTTTAATTGCCCAACCGGGGATGCTGGGGATGGAAAAATACAGGAAGATAATCCAGAAAGGCAGGAGCGACAACACACCTTTTATACCACGGAAGAACGGCGTTTTTTGGTCAGGTGTTCCAGGATCGGCCACTGGCCGGCATTCACGGAGGAACAGGATCAGCACCAGCGAATAAGCAATACCGATCAGGCCAAACCAGTGGAATGTTTGCTGCCAGGAAAATGCGGCGGCAATAGTAGCCCCAAAGCCTCCCAAAGCCTGCCCCATATATAATCCGGTCATATGAATGCCCACCGCCAGCGACCGTGTCCCCGTGTTGTGATAGTCGGCAATCAGTGATAGTCCGGCGGGAATATATAGTGCCTCGCTGATGCCCATGATGGCCCGCAGCCAATACAATTGATTAAAACTGGTAGCATATCCCATCAGCAAAGTAACGGCAGACCATACGAACAAACTGCCTACAATGAGGTATTTCCGGTTGACCCTGTCGGCAATGATGCCCGACACCGGCGACATCAGTCCGTAGATCCACAGGAAAATTGCCATCAGCCTCCCGAAGTTGGTAGCGCTTTCCAGCGCCGGTAGCTGTTGTTGAATGGCCGGCCGCATGGTAGCCAGCATCTGCCGGTCGAGATAATTCAGCAATGCTACAAACCACAACAATGCCACTACAATCCATGGATAATACTTACCGTTCTTCATAACCTTTACTTGTCTGTTGAGTGATGTCAACGTAATATTTTAGTGGCTGTTAATACGTGTGGTGTCCGGGTGCCCGGCCTTACCTCTCCTCCCGGTAATACCAGCATGCCATTCCAGTCGACCAGCGTAGTAGTAACCGGCGCCCAGTAGCTGCCATTAGGATTAGCAGGTGCATCAGCGTTATGCTGTGTTGCCATGCTACCCTGTAATTCCCAGCGATCACTCACGGTATTATAAGACAGGATGGCGTCAGAAAAACCGGGATGATGTTCCCGCAACTGGGCTGCCTGGTCGGCATGCTTACCATCATCCCCACCAAAAATGGTGAGTTGATGAACCCCTGTTTTCCAGGCGGGTGTGGGCGCCGCCACCACAGGTGCGGGCAAGTCGCTCACCCGCTTCCAGCCGGCATCTGGCTGATAACGATACGCATCGTTCAGGTAGCTTCGTTTGCCATGTTCCAGTGCGGTACCGCTAAACAGGTAAAAATCGGGTCCGTCGGTTCCCGCCACTGCCAGCATGCGCGCCGGGCCAGGCCAGGATGGTAATTGCTGCCAGCGGGGAAGCGTGTCTAACGTAGAAAGATCCAGCATATAAAAATCATTCGCCGCCGCCTGGTCAGCAGGTACATGCAGTCCACCGGCAACGTATATACGATTCTGGGCCATGGCCCCGCAAGTATTGGCGAGTGGTGTGGGTAGCGCCGGCAGCGTATCTGTTACAATCTCTCCATGCTGCCAGCGGAGCCGGAATACATCGGGATAATGTCCATCGGCATTACTACCCCCGATACAGATCAGGCCTTTGCCGTCGGAAACGGAAACACCATACCCCAGTGACCGCGGCAACTTACCGGCCAGCTGCCACTTCCCACCAGGTTTATCCAATATAAAGATATGATCATACCAGGTTTTCTTTCCGCCATTCCAGGGTGTACCGCCATTGGGAAAATTGCTACCGCCGGCCACTATCAGCGCGCCGTTCGATGTGCCGGCAAATGACCCCGCAAACCCTGTAGGATCGGGAATCGGCGGCAGGGTGTCCCAATGTAGCGGGAGCAATGGTGCTCCCGCCCCCGGGTTGCTACAGTTTTCGTGCATCAAAAAAGATAAAGCCATTATTATAAAAAAATATTTGTGCATGCTTTCTGCTTATGCCGTGGTTACATTTTCCAACACTTTAACAAACCCAATTTCTCCGAGATAGCTGTTAATTTCTTCCACCTGTGTGCTATCAAGTGCCTGCAACGGCAGGCGGCAAGGCCCCAGGTCTGTGCCCAGCAGTTTCATAATCGCCTTTTGCGCAGGAATAGGTGAATGCCATCCCAGGCATTGAATCATTTTTACCGCCTGGTATTGCAGCTCCCTGGCCGCAACGATATCGCCATTATTGAAAAGCTCCATGATCCGCAGGTACAAAGGCGTCGCAAAGGTGTACGTACTGCCAATGGCTCCTTTTGCACCTACCGACAGCGCCGGCAACAACAGTTCATCATAACCGAAAAGGATATCGAACTTACCGTCTTTGTAATTTAAGCAGGCCTGGTACTCATGCAGGGTAGCAGCCGTATACTTGATACCGGCCAGGTTGGGTATGCGCGATTCTCCCAGCTGCAGGAATTCCAGCGGATTCACCGCTACGCCCGTAATCGCAGGAATATGGTAGTAATAAAACGGCAGCAATGGCGCAGCCGCCGCAATTTCCGCCATACAATCCACCATGATACGGGCGGAACCTGGTTTAAAGTAAAACGCCGATACGGCGGAAATAGCATCTGCGCCTGCCTGCTGTGCATGCGCCGCCAGTCTGCGCGCCTCCGCAATGGACGCATGTCCTACATGCACCATGACCAGGCAGCGTTTGTTCACGGCTTTCACATAGGCGTCAACGGTAGCCATACGTTCTTCGGTAGTCAGGTTCGGGCCTTCTCCATTGGTACCACAGATAAATACGCCTTTGATACCCTGGCTAACCAGGTTATCGACGAGGCGTGGTACCAGTGAAAGGTTAAGGGAACCGTCTTCATTAAATGTGCTGAACGTAGCAGCGATCAATCCTTGTACTCTCATGGGTTATACTTATTTTTTACTTGTTTGCTGCAGCCACTTCGTATTGAATTTCTTTAATACCAGGCTATAGTTGAATCCTTTGTTTTGTTGTGTATTTGTTTCATAAAGACAGTAAATCGTACCATCCGGACCGGCAGTCATATCGCTGTAGCCGGCAGGCCCACTGTCCAGTACCTGGTGCACGTTCCATGTATTGCCATCATCAAAAGACACGCTGGCGGTAAGGTTGGCGCGTGGCTGTTTTTCAATATTCCGGCTGTCGGGATTAACAAAAACCAGTGCCGGTTTACCTTCCGGACGCCAGTCCTTTATATTCACAATACTGGCCATGCAGGTAGGGTCAAACAATGCTGACTCATATCGCACCGGGCTCCAGCCGCTGATACCATCTTTGCTCTCGCTGAATGCACGGCGTTTCACCGGAGCAGGGTTACGCATACTCAGCAACACCCGGTGATCTGATAATTCTACCGGTTGACTTTCACTCGGGTTGGGCATGCGGGCAGAAGAATCGGCCACTATAGCGCCGTTGTGCCAGGTTTTCCCGTGATCATCACTGTAAACGGTGGCCACACAGGAAGGGCCATGGCTTCTCCTGGGTGTGAGCTTGCGGGAATTGGCCAACCAAACAGCCGCCAGTAACCGGCCAGAACTCAGTTGTATACCATGACCAGGGCCAGGCGCCAGCACATTCCAGTTGTATGCCGGCTTAAACTGATCGTATACCGCGGTGATATTTTCCGGCTGCGACCAGCTTTTCCCGTCATCTTCCGACCGGATATACCATGCTTCTTTATAATCTTTCTGGTATAGCAGGTGTACTACGCCCTTGTCGTCGACAATAGGCGTGGGATTTCCTGCAGGTCCCTTACGGCAGGAATCGAGTATATGGATCTGACTCCAGGTCTTTCCTCCATCGGTACTGCGGCGCATCACCAGGTTCATATTCGCCCAATCGCTGGCAGTTCCTATCCTCGCCTCGCAAAAGGCCAGGAGGGTTTGTTTTGGCGTCAGTACAAGGGCAGGAATCCTCATGGATGCGTATTGGCTATCCGGCTCAAATACAACGTGTGATTCACGAATGATATGATCCGCAGCGGTGCGGGTAGTGCGGCAGCCGCCTGCCACAGCAATGGCGGCGATCATCAAAAGGCAACACCTGATCTTTATTATTTTCATCTTGTCGTGATTAGTATTATTTATAACCATCTGTTTGTGTCATATCCGGGTTGTTGGCCAATACCGTGGTATTCACCGGCCAGAACAATGGCGTGGTTTTACCCTTCAGATTGGGTACGTAGTTGTATACATCAATGATGCCTGCTTTATGAAAGCGCACGAGATCAAACCAGCGTTTGTTCTCAAAGAATAGTTCGCGGCCACGCTCATTCAGGATCTCTTTCTCCAGCGCTGTCTTCGTCATATCCCCTGTATATGCCTCTACGCCGGCTCTTAGCTTTACATTATCCAGGTATTTTTTACTGTTATTTAAATCATCCAGCGCTGCATAGGCTTCTGCCTTCAACAAATATAGATCGGCCAGGCGATAGATGATCAGGTCGTTATCGGCATACCGATCGTCTGCATATACTGTTCCGGGATATTTAGTGATCCAGCTGATTTTTGGACCCGAAGCGTACATATCAGCGATCCAGGTGTACGGAATGCGCTTGTCGGCCGGGTTGGTAAACAACGATTTCGACAAGGGGCTGATTTGGTATGCACCCTGGCCATTGGTCGAATTTTTCACATATGGAATCTGTTCCTTGTTGATAGCCCCTTCCAGTATATCTTTAAAAGGTAAGGCATTCTTCGCGTAGTTGCCACCGGGTGTTTCATCTTTATTGTAATAGGCAGCCATCAATACTTCGTTGTTAGCCGCAGCCCGTACACCCGTTACTTTGGCAAAATCGGGCTGGAGTGATACGCCGGTACTTTCTGCTTCTGTGATCGCTGCCACTGCGGCCTGCAAATCTGCTGGCCCGCCGCCGGCCACGCTGGCCTTCCATAACAAAGCATCGGCTTTCATGGCCATCACACTGCCATAGGCAAACCGGTATTTGGTAGGATAGTTTGTTTTCGAAAAATCGGTCATCCCTGTAAACTGCGCCGTAGCTTTGTCCAGGTCGCTGAGCACCTGCGCGATCACTTCTTGTGCGCTGGCCCGTTTATGCAAGATCACATTTTCATCCGTGATAGCTTCCAGCACAATGGGCACGCTACCGAATACACGCAGCAGGTGAAAATAAAAATAAGCGCGCAGGGCCAGCGTTTCACCCACTATCTTCTTTTTCAGATTGGGGTTAGCCGCGAACGCAAAGTCCTGGATCTTATCCAGCAGGAGATTACAGTGTCCAATGCCGCGGTACCATTCGGAATAATTAACCGCACCGGAAGACGGTGAAAGTGTTTGCGACCAGGCCACCGTGAAGCGGGAATTGGTAGCAGAAATCAGCTCCTCGCTCCTTTCGGTACCATAGGTAACGTTGTTGGCTATACTACGCATTACTGTGTAGATCCCTACTACATTAGGTTCAAAGTCGCCTTCATTGCGAAAGAACACCTGGTCTGTAATCTGCGATTGTGGTTTCACGTCCAGCAGTTTGTCGCAGCTGGTAAACAGCAACGCCAGGAACATTATATAACAGCTAGTCTTTTTCATACGTTAATTTTTTAGATGATAGGAACTGCATCAGAACCGGAGGTTGGCGCCCAGTGAAAATTGTCTCGGCCTGGGATAACCACCGGGATCAAACCCGCTATAGATATCAGGATTCAGCCCTTTATAAGCTGTCAGGTATCCCACGTTATAGATACTTCCAGAAATATTGAGGCCGGATACCCGGATGCGTTTGAGGAGGGCGCCGGGCAGCTCATAAGAAAGCGTGATCTCCCGTAGTGCCAGGAAGTCTCCTTTTTCATACATCACAGATACATCTGAGTTATAACTGCTGTTGTTTCCCAGGGTGGCATTGCGGAGGTAGTTCCGTTGCCCGTAATCGTAGTCTGCAAAGGAAAAGCGGGCATACTTTTTACCTTTATCGCCCTGCTGCTTCCATACATCATCTGCCAGTGCCTGCGCCGGAGCGCCTTCATTGAAAGCGCGGCCCTGGCCCATAGAGCGGGCCAATGCACCATTGCTGATCATATGTCCCAGGGCATAATCCATGTTAATGCGCAATGAAATGCCCTTATAGGTGAAGGTATTCTGGAGGCCACCCATTTTATCGGGATTACGGTAACCGATGAACACCTGGTCTTTGGTATCAATTACCCCATCGTTGTTAACGTCTTCGAAGATGAAATCACCACCACGCTTACCTACTTTTATACCTTGCGGAGAAGCCAGGTTGTCCTTTATTTTGGCATTCCAGGCGGCGGCTTCTTCATCGGTGGCAAATACGCCCAGCACGTGGTAAGCGTAAATGGCATAAGGGCGTTCTCCTACGGCCAGTCCGCCGGCTTCTACTTCTTTACCAGCAGCTTTATCGTAGATGATATCGCCGCCCTGGCGGTTTTTAGCGCGACCATTATCCGGGAGATCGGTAATGGTAGTTTTGTTAAACGCGAAGGTAAAATTGGCGTTCCAGGTGAACAACTTCGTTTTGATCACCGTACCGCCTACGGCTATCTCGATACCGCGGTTGCGCAGCGAGCCATTGTTATAGGTGATATCCGGGAACGGTGCTTCCGATGGCAGCGGTTTGGTAGTTAGCCTGTCTTTCGTGAGCTTACTATAATAATCCAGCGAGAGGTTCAGGCGATTATTGAAAAATCCTGCATCGAGTGCAATATCGGTGGTGACGGTAGATTCCCAGCGGAGCCTGGGATTGGAAAGTCCTGCGCGAACAATGCCTGAGTTAAGGGCATAGCTGGCGGGGTTGTAATCGCCATAGGTATCTGCAATGCTAAGGCCGCTCAATCCCGCTGCGCCCCAGCTGGCGCGCAGTTTCAGACTACTTACCTTACGGCTGTGCCAGAAACGTTCCTGGTCTATGTTCCAACCGGCGGAAATGGATGGAAAGAATGCGTATTTATTACCGGGGGCAAAGTTGGAGAATCCATCATAACGCAGGGAGCCTCCTAACAGGTAACGCATTTTATAATCGTAGCTGAACTGCCCAAAAATGCTGGCTGAGCGGCTTTCTCCCAATCCTGTACGGAAGTCGACCACGTTGCTGACCACCTGGCCGTTTATGATGGTGGTAGGGTCTTCCTCTATCGTATATACGTAATCGTTAGCCGCCCGCTGTGACCCCATGTCTTTTTCGTGGTTGGTATTGCGGGTGAAGTTCATCCCGGCCAGCGCGGAGAAGTGGTGATCACTATGTATGTTGAAATCGTATTGCAGCACCTGGTCCAGCATCAGCTGCCGGGAGGCGTTGGTATAGTCGTCTTTCCAGCGCAGCATGGAAGGCTGGATTTCGTCGGATGGTGTAGCCTTGCGCATAAACAACTCTGTGTAGTCTTCCAGCATATAGGAAAGAGACGGGCGCCAGTGCAGTCCTTTAACGATGGTAAGATCAGCGCCCACGCGGCTTACCAGCCGTTCGGTATTGGTGCGCATATCGTCGTATTTCAGCGTATGAAAGCGATTACGCACCGTATAAAGTTCTCCCGGGGCCGGATTGCCATCATCTTTATAAATACGGATCAATGGCGTGATACGGATAGCGCGTACCAGGTCGTTCTGGTAGGCATCCACGTAATTGGGTATCACGTTCTGATAGTTGATCATGAATTCGAGCCGGAGGTTGTCCGATGCGCGGTAGCCGAAGTTGCCGAGGGCATTATAACGTTGGTATCGGGTACCTACCAACACGCCTTTCTGGTTGGTATAGCCCATGGAAAAATTATAGTCGGCTTTGTCGGTACCACCACTGAGCGTTACGTTATCGGTGTTGCTGATACCGGTGTTCCAGAGCATGTCCTGGTAATGGTTATCCGCAAACAGGAGTTTGGTGCCCGGGTTAATGGGATCGTCCATGGTTTGCCAACCGTGTGCGAGGAGATTATCTACATAAGCTTGCCCTTCTACCTGCACAATATTGTCGTAGAGCGCCGTGAGATAAGTACTTTTCCCATACTGGCCTTTTTGGGTAAATTTTTTCGTACCGGCAGAGAAGCCGCCGTTATACAACAGGTTGTTTTTGTCGAGTGCATCGCTGGTGGCGGCAACGGTGGTACGTGCCAGGCGCAGGTATTCGGCCGCGCTGAGGTAATCGTAATCCCTGGCTTGTGTTTCCCAGGTAGTACGGTGATTGAGCGTAACGGTGGATTTTGTATTCAGTTTTCCCCGCTTGGTTTTTATCACGATTACGCCATTGGCGCCCCGGGCGCCGTAGATAGCGGTGGAAGCTGCATCTTTCATTACCTGCAGGGATTCGATATCGTCCGGGTTGACGTCGTTGATAGTACGGAAAACGCCATCTATTACCACGAGTGGATTGGTACCTTCTACGCTGCCCAGCTGGGCGCCGTTGTTGTTGCCGAGGCCTGAACCATATACATTGGGCTTGGTACCGCCGCGGATAATAATGTTGGCGGCGCCTATGCCTGGTTGTCCCTGGTTGATAGGAATAGAAACACCAGCCACCTTGCCCTGCATGGCCTGCACGGGATTAGGATTAGGGTTGTTCTTCAGTTCAGCTACGTCCATTTTAGCAATGGCTGCGGTATTCTTTTTCACCGATTGCTCCGTATAGCCGACTATCAGTACTTCTCCTAATTGAGAAGAAGAGGTGGCCAGTGTGATGTTGATGAACGACCGGTTGTTGACCGGTACCACCCTGGCGGAATAGTTCATCATGCGGAACAACAGGGTGTCGTTACCAGAGGGTAACCGTAATGTAAATTGGCCGTCGGCGCCGGTAGCGGTACCTGTACCTGTTTTTCCTTTTACCGCTATGCTTACTCCTATCAGCGGTTCATGCGTGGTAGCATCTTTTACGGATCCGGTAACAGTAAATCCGCCATTCTGGCCAAAGCTTTCCTTTACCCCCGATAATAGCAGGAGGCAGCAACAAAGTTTTAATAACCTCATTTGCGCGAGTTTAAATGTGATGTATAGGTCCTTTTTTCACCACAGAAACAGATATGCGCAGACACGCATTATTCCTGAACGTGGAATCCAAGTCATTTCATAACGTAAAAATAGTATTAGTAGTTATGTTCTACATAATAAATGTAGGAATTGTTTTTTGATTTCAAAATATTTCCGGAAAAATTTCCGGGGCAAAAAAAAGCGGCGCAGGAAGCGCCGCTGTCAATATGGTGTATAGCTGGTGAACTCAGGGTTTGCCTTTCTGCTGTTGCAACCGGTCGAGGTGTGGCTGCAGGTGCGCCTGCATCCCTTCCTTGAAGTCCTTCACGGTGCCTTTGCGTAGTATTTTAACCAGGTCCTGGTGAGAAACTTTACCGGCAACGCTCTTCCTGTTCTCTAATTTCATTACATAGCCGAAAACCGGCAGCAGGAGGTTCTGGAAACGTTTCATCGTTTCATTACCGGTCATTTCATATAATTTACCATGGAAAGCAATTTCATTGCTGATGCGGAAGTTCTTGTCCTTCACTTCCCGGGCCACGATCTCGTCCAGCTCATCCAGGTCGGCGGGTGTTTTACGGAGAAACAGCAAATCAGCAATACCCATTTCCAGCACCAGCCGCAATTCAAACAGGTCTTGTAGTGTGGATTCGTCCATGATCTCGGGGGTCAGTACCTTTTCAAAAGTGCCCACGATATCGGGATTTGAGATGACCATACCGGTCTTTTTCTTCGTTTCAATGATCCCCAGCATTTTGAACCGGCTGAGCGCTTCCCGTACCACATTCCGGCTAACGCCCAGCGCTGCGGCCAGTTCCAGCTCCGTTGGCAGGGGATCACCCGGCTTAAAATTCTCTTTTGCAAAATATTCGCGCAGACTGGCTTCTACCCTTTCCGCCATGGACCTGGAAGCGATTGGCTTAATACCGTTGACCATTGGTTTCATTTTTGTACTACAATTGAACAAATTTACATAATTGCCGAGATTTTCAAAGCAGGCGATATTTAAAATAAGTTACCGGATAATCTGTCGACGACAGGAAAGGTTCGCAGCAAAGAGGTGATAAAATGTATTTAAACAAAATACCCTGATACAAAAGATCAGGGTACTTATTAATCGAATTCCAAAATGCTCCTGTGGGTAATCAGCTATTCTGGTAAGGGTGCTAAATGGCTGTTAAAAGGAACTGGTTGTTCATGTTCCAGCATATATAATTTCCGGAAAACTACCGTATGTAAAAATAAAATGGTAGCCGGCGCAAAAGCCGGGAACCAAACAAACGGGAAGATGGTCATTTCCCGGAGGTTACCATTAGCGCCAATCAAAACAGCCACCGTAAGCAAGTTGATGATATCCAGTATACCAAAAATATTCCAGGCATATACGGCCGCCTTCCGCCAGGGATGTTTATTAGCCACCATCCTGGCCACCGGTAGCGCTAAAATAGCGGTAATGATATCTCCCAGGTCGGCCGAAAAAGCAAATTTTGCTGGCAACAGGCGATACCCGTACAATATGATAAAGAAGATACCGAGTATCCGGAATACATGCACTGCAATGAGCGACTCCAATGTAATAGACCGGAGCAATGTTTTAAATAAACGGGTATTGCCAATAAAACCAAACAGGATAACCATCAGCGGAAAACCTGCCCACACCATTACTTTAGGCGGTATGGCATCCACATCAAACACACCCATTAGGGCGAATACTGACACATAACTGAGATAGGCTACATAGAAGATGATAATACCGAGCTGGATATTTTTTGCTTTCTGCGGCGTCATACCTGCATTTAGCGCCGCCTGCTTTACTGGTTTGCTGATAAAAATAATGGAGTAGAGAAAACCTGCAATAAATAGTACTATGGCCCAAAGCGGCATGGCCGATACGTAAGTTTCCATTTGACATCGTTTTAATGATACCACAAAGGAAAATCAAATATCCGTGCTTCCACTTCGCAAATGTCAAGAAATCAGGCGGCAATTATTTTTTAGCAAACTCTTTCCTGATCCGGCTCAACGACGTATCGGCGATGCCCAGGTAAGAGGCGATATATTTTAAAGGTACCTCCTGGAAAATTTCCGGGCTTGAACTGATCAAACGGCTGTAGCGTTGCTCCGCCGTTTCCTGTAACATCGACAACATTCTTTCTTTTAGCTGGCTGTACTGCTCCACGATATTTAGCCGGCCATACTCGCGGAATTCAGGGATAGTGTGGAAGTTGGCCTGCATATCTTCATAGGTCAGGTACCAGGTTTCACAATCAGTAATGGCCTGTATGTACTCCTTTGCAGGATCTCTTTTAAAGAATGAAAGCAGGTCGGCCGCAAAAGTATGTTTCACATAAAATGCAGTGGTTACCTCGTTACCATCGAGATCGTAGGTATAGGCCCTGAGTGTACCACTCTCAATGAAATGTGTTTCGCTGCATACCTTACCTGCCTTCAGCAGATATTCATGTTTGCCGATTTTCATTGGCTGGAATTTCTCTACCAACTGCTCTGCTTTATCCCGGCTCATGGGTAAGATTTTCCGGACAAACTGCATTAAATTATCCTTATCCATTACTTATTGTGTAGGTTAGCTGTCAACCTGGATTCAATTTGATACGTAAAAGATACTGAATTTACGGCAAGTAAGGTGGCACCGGGTTACCCGCTATAATTTCAACTTTAACCCGCCATTGACTACAAATCCATCCAGCGGAGCATAAATATCCCTGAACACCGGATGTGTTACCGTACCGGTATAGATAGTATCAAAACGGGTTTGCCGGGTATCGAGATAATTTTCAAAGTTCAAGAACAGGGAAAATTTTTCCCAGAGCTTTTCCGCCATAAATCCACATATCCAGTAAGGCTTACCGGTGCTACCATCGGTAAGCGACTGCCTGCTGTAGTAGTAGGCCTCCAATCCAACTTTCCACTTTTCCTCCTTTTCATACATCAGTACATTATTCAGCCGGTGACGTGCCGTAAGCGGGTTTTCACGGATGATGCCATTATCATTCAACCTGGCATCGGTGAAAGTGTAGCCGATGAACAGCTTAAAGTCGCCATATCCAAATTTGACATTTGTTTCCCAGCCTTTGGTATCAATAAATCCTTCCACATTTTCCAGCCGATAGAGATTTCCAGGTACTGTACTCAGCAATAACGGGTGGTTGATACGGGTATAGAAGAATAGCTGGTTTATGCTGAAACTCATTTTATCATCCAACAGGGATGTCTTGTAATTCAGGTCGAAGTTAGCGCCATAAGACCGCTCCAGCTTATTGACATCAGCATTGATGGGTAGTACGGATTTATACTGTATACGTTCTGTTTCTTCCGTAAATATGGTAGGCGTTTTATAGCCCAGCCCCCCGCCTATCCGGGAAGACCATTCCGGAGAAATTTTAAACAGGGCGGAAATACGGGGAAGCAGTACCAGGCCGTAATCGATCACATAGTCGCTCCGCAAACCTGTTTCCACCTGTAACCAGTCGCTGGCCTTCCAGGTATTTTGCACAAAGGCGCCCAGCGTACTTTGATGATAGTTGCGCTTAGGCAGGGTATCGGTGGGCCATTCTTTAAAATTATCGGTGTAAACATTGATGCCGCCTATCCAATCCATACTTTCCCGTTGCCGGTGATAGGTGGCTTCTGAGTAGGTAGACCACTGCTGCCCATCAAATACATAACCGGGAATAGATATTATCCGTTTAAAACTGTTGATGGAATTTTTAACGGTAATACTGCTTCCTTCACTGAAATCGTGGTTGAATGAAAACTGGGTTGAGAAGCGGTTACTTTTATTTTTCTCATAGTAACTATGGGTGCTGTCACCATGGCCCCTGATATACAGGATATCACCGCCCGTTCTGTCTTCCGTAATATAATTGACGCCCAGGCTCATCTGCGTTTTAGGATTAAAATAGGCAAACAACTTCGGGTTAAATACGTACCGTTCAAATTTTGGTATAGCAGTAAACCCGGTGCTGGATGGATCATAGGCATTGCTGCTGTTCCGCGATGCAAAAACGGTCACGCCTACTTTGTTGAACCGTTGGCCGTAAAACCCGTTGAGATCCAGGCCACCGGCAGAGGTGCCGTTGATAAGCAACCGCAGGTCCCGCTCTTCGGTGGGCACTTTTGAAACAAGGTTGACCAGGCCGGCAATGGCGCCTCCGCCATATAAAGTAGATGCAGCGCCCTTGATCACCTCCACCTGTTTCAAATCCAGCGGAGGCGTTTGCAGTAATCCCAGACCTCCGGAAAAACCTGCATACAGGGGAAACCCATCTTTGAGAAGCTGTGTATACCGGCCATCGAGCCCCTGGATACGGATACTGGAATTGGCCGAAGTAGCAGATACCTGCTGTGTTTGGATACCAGTGCTTTCGTTGAGCATCATACGTATATCGCCAGGCTTCATGTTTCCCTTCTCTTCCAGCTCTTCTCCGGCTATAAACTCAACGCGGGTGGGTATATCCCGGATACTTCTATTGCTGCGTGTAGAGGAGATGACTATTTCCTCCATTTCTTCACCTGCATGTTCCAGGTAAATGGTGATGGTATCGGAAGGTAATGGGAAGGAAAAAGTATCAGCTCTCTCCTGGTATCCAATATAGCTGCAGGTAATAATTTGCCTGCCATTGGGAATACCGGTAATCGTAACAATCCCATTGTGGTCTGCTTTATCACCTTTGCCGGTACCTGCAAGCAGGGCAGTAGCTCCCGGCAGGGGAGATTTGCTGTCGGCGTCTTTTATCAATGCGGTGAACTTATTTTGTGCCAGGCATACCTGGACCAGGCTTAATAATAATATCGTGCTGAGCGTCTTAAACATTGGGCTGTTAATGTAAACCAGTTAATGAGTGTATGAGCTGCGCCGGCGGCGCGGTATATCAGTGGGAGCAAATATAGTGATGATCCATTTGCCAGGCAATTGTATTATCATTTTATCAAGTCATTACTTGTCAGTCCGACTCAATCCCTGTCTAAAAATGATTCATTAGTTTTGAATGGCAGATAACTAAAGGGTTTGCTTAACGAGTTTTAACCAAAATAATAATGACATTAGATCAACTTCGAACAGACTTACTAGACCGATTTACAGCCGCACTTGACGAATCAGACCGTATTTGTGAGAAAAAAAAGGCAATTGTAATGACGGTATATTCGGATGGAAATCGATATGATATTTCAAGATATCGTGATGGTGTCATTCCCGCCCACGGCGCTTTGCTGACCGAACCTCCGGAAACAAATCCATATACTTATGGGCTCGATGCCGATGGCAGACCATGCTATAGCCGGGCAGAGCATACCTGGAACAAAGTCTACTGGGAGGGATTTTACCACTTTAGCGACGCTGCTATTGAATACATAGAATTCGAGCTATCATCCATGAAACCGGTAAAACTGATACGGCTACTATTGGAAAATGGCCGCAAGAAAGGGTTTCAGTTTCTACAGCTGAATGGACTTACATTAGGAAGGCAATATGAGGGCCTATCGCCCCGGGAAATTGCCGAACAGTTGCCAACAAATGAAATTTGCAGCCTATCTCTATATCATTACGAAAACAACCGCATTACCCATGCTGACTGTTGGTCTTCCTTTCCGGGCAGCGGCCCGGAAAATCACCAGGAAATATACACTTACAATTCATCAGGCGAACTGGAAGAAATTAATGCGGTTGACAAAGATCTCAAGCGTAGACCTATCTTTGTAACATCTTCTGAACTCACTATAGAAGAATTGGCAGATCAACTGGCAGCACAGATTGGCCAGGTCATTGGAGATACACTTTCTCAGGTAGCATTCGATTCGCCTCTTGCCATTGTTCAATTAAATTACCGGGAAATAAGTTCCTATCATCCCTATCTTATGGTAGTTACGGTTGAAGAACAGGAGGAAATTTTAAAGGAGTCTTCTTATAGAGAAGACTTGCTCGTCGATCTTTTTATCTCTCCAGCCAACCATATACCTACATTACCAGATTCGTATGAGCGGTTGTTCGTTGCATTCATGAACCGGGTGAAGGATACTAACAACTACTATGCAGCCACCAGGATGATTCGCAAGGTAGCCAACATACTTACCACCGAAAAACTCTATGGCAAAGTTCCTGTTTCACCTGGATTTATTGCATTTTCAGTCGATTGGAGTATGACACCAGACAATAATGAATTGGCGGAAATAATGCTGGAATGTGGCATGTCTACGGAAACATTGGCTAATTGGCAGCAGAAGGGAATTTTCGTTCAGGACAACGTCTAGTCACTAACATATAATGCGAGGCCCTGGATTCGGATGAACCCAGGGCCTCGCATTAGCTCTAATTTATTACCGTTGGATATTAGAAGACGACGTAATAGTCACATCTGCAAATCGCCAGGCGTCGTCAAATGTTTGCTTCACCTGCTGCGCTTCGCCATTTTTTTTCTGAGAGATCAACGAATGATATAGCCCAATTAATGCCCATCCATTCTTTTTCCAGCTTCGCAGATCCTCGCGGTATACCTGTTCCGCATCCCGGTATTTTCCGGCATCCAGGAGTGTAGCGCCCAGGTAATGTCTGACAGAAAAGAACCAATCAGGCGGTTCATTATAATTCAGGTTGTCTTCTATTGCTACCGCTGCATTGAGTAAGGCAATGGAGGTATCTGCCTGGTGTTGCTTTGCGGCTATTTGAGCAGATAATACTTTCACTGCTATTTGTACCAGGTCGGCCGTGGTGTTGATATTCCAGATGGTCAGGTGTTGGAGCGACGTATCCCCTGCCAGTGTTTTCAGGCGGCCCAATTCCTGCTGTGCTTCCCCTATTTTGTTCTTTCCCAGAAATGCCATGCCCCGCGCATAATGCCAGATGGCCTGCGGATATACCAGGTCCTCCCCCGGTGCAGGAATAGCAAGGATGGTATCCCACATCCCGAATTTCACGGCCACGTAATAGGGGATCGTGTAGTAATGCTGTAGTGTACCCTATTCAGGTAAGCGCATGATATCGGTTGCCGTATGTTGCTGTAGCCTTCCAGCGTAGCCGTAGCCGCCAGGAAATGTCCTTATTTGCTGGTTTTATTTCCTGTAAACGATAAGTTTTTCGAAAAGAATTGCAGCATTTTTTCTTCAATCCGTTTTCCTACCCGATTGATATGGTCGCCATCATAAATTTCGAATGAATGCGCAATACCATATTTGTTTAACTCGCCATCCAATTTTTCGATACTCTCCGCAATGCCTTTGTCCTTATCTCCGGCGTCGAAGGCCACTGCTTTTAACTTCCTGATGTTATAAATATATTGATCCAAATTATTCAATGGAAGATTCGCATCCCATTTATGCAGCACTTCTGGCCGCAAGTGGCCATCTTTCACCGGAAGATCCAGGTAAAACGGCGGATTTGCCGGGTTAGGCGACCATGCAGCCGCCGAGGCAAAGAGCGCTTTGGTAAAAAAATCAGCCTTTTTAAAGGCTTCGATAGTCTTGATGCTATCTGCGCGAAGAAACTGCGAAGTCTGCGCCGTTACCGGCCCTTCAGGGGAAGCCATGCAACAGGGGCTCAGCAGGTAAACCGCTGAAAAGACATCCGGGTTCTTTTCGCCAATCCGGAAGGCGCCATAACCACCCATAGAATGACCGCAGATGCCCCTGCTTTCCTTTCCCGGAAGCGTACGGTAATGGCTGTCGATATAACTTACCAGTTCCCGGGCAACAAAGTCTTCCCAATTCCCTGTTGTAACAGAATTGGAATACATACTGCCCTGAAAAAGCGTATAGGCATCGGGGGTAACAACGATCATTTCATGAACCCGATCTTTGGCAAATACGGTATCCAGGATAGCAGGCAGCGTCATCCAATGTTGCTGGAATCCATATACCTTGGCATCGTTGTCTGTATAACCATGCAGAAAATAAACAACAGGATAGCGTTTCTTACTTTCGGATTGATAACCGGCAGGTAAATAAATGGATATATAACGGTCGGCGCTATCGCCACTAAGATTTCCTTCCAGTAGTTTACTGTGAATTTTTATCCGTTGTACCGTACCGTGAGCGTTTTCTTTCTTTTGTGCGAAGCCGGGTATGGTAGATAATGATACCAGGCAGCAGATGACTAAACTAAAGATAGTTCTGTTTTTGATCATAGTAGCTGTAATTAGGGGATTTAATCAGCTTGGGTAATATCCAATTAATAAGCCTAAATTTAAATATTAAACGTCATCTATACAATAATAATTACTACTTTTTCTGTTCTTCGTCAAACCGAACCTGCACAAATCACTCCTATTTTATACCTTCATATTATAGCTACATATTCACTATATGAAAGATTTACACCTTACTACGCTATTAAGTACAGCCGGCGCCCTTCGCAATGCCATCAGTCAAAAGCTGCTCACGGGAGAGGCATTGGGTTTCGATGAGTACCCGGGCATTGGGCCTTTGGATGATGGTAAAAAGAGAATTCAATATTTGCGTGGACTCATTTTTGACAATGGTATGGGTAACCTCTACTCTTACCGTAGTGATGCCTTTGAAATCTGGCGTCAACTACAGCAACGTTTACGGGATTGCCCGGTTGATCGCGTAGTTATCTGGGCTGGCGGCGACGGCAATGACTATGTGTTTGTACGTATGGTTTGCTGGTGGTTAAAAGCTGCGGCGGTTGCCCTTTGGGTAGTGCAACCGCCTCCACATTATGGAAACTATAGCCTTTATGTTTACAACGATAGGGAGCTGGCTCCATATATTACGCAGGCCAGGCAACTGGATACCGCCACACGGGACGAGCTGGCAGCCGAATACGAAAGGATTGTGGCCCGGCCAGAACTACTGCGGGAATGTGACGAGAATGGTCAGCTACTTTTTCTCGACCTGTCTACACATGATAATGAGATTTTAGAATACTGTCACCCAACACGATGGAGATCAGCCGTGCGGATTGTAGGGCAAACAATGGGACTTAGCCATCCCCGCAACCCGGTGAACGAAGTTTTAGCCAGCGGAAGGATTAAGGCACTTGTGGAGGCGGGTAAATTAAAGGCAAGAGGAAATATCACTTCGATGAGGGCGTTTGAAGTGAAGCGTTCCGGCGCCTGAAATCCAATAACATCGCCACAAGCCTTCTTCTTACCCAGCTGGTTTGAAAATAAAACAATCATCTGCCATAATAGTCATGCCCTTATTTCCCCTTGCGGATCAACCCTATCAATCCTTTATTTTCAATAATGATCATCCCATGGCGATCTGTGGTAATACCTGTTTTCAGCTGATAAGTATACCTGTTCGACACTGGTTTCTCCAGGGAGGAATGAAACAAACCATCGATGTCAATGATATTTTTATACCTGGGTAATGCCCGGACGTAACAGAACGGCCTTGCTCGCGCCACAGTAACCACAGAAATATATACATCAAACTGGTAGATGATGTTTATCAGCATCCTCATCTCTTCCTGGCAGCCTGTTCTTAGCTGGTAATCATATTGTACCAGCTTTAATGGTGGTATCTTCGTGGCGTCCGCTGCCTGGCGTGCGAAAATAATGCGGACCACTGTTCCGGGATACCCGGCAAAATATTCAGTCGCTGGTAGCAAGATCATAAATTATTGTCGTTTATACAAATAATTTATACCAATTGTTGTGTTGCTGGAATTTAAATTATCATTTAAATTTATAAAGGCATATAGAAGTACAAATAATCCTAATCATGAATGCCTGCAAATAATACACATACCGGTACGGTTAAGCCCGGCGGAAAGGTCCGGCTTTCATACTGGGTATGGACAGTTATCTTCATTGTATTTGCCATTGTACTTGTCGCCCATTATCTCCCTGAGATCAAAAAAGAAGTATTGCTGCTTGAGAGGGTGAAGATATATTGGTTAGTGATAGCCGTATGCTGCCAGTTATTAACTTATTTATTTGCAGCTGTTGTTTATGGTATTTTGTTGAAGGCCCACAAATTACAGCAGCAGCCTTCAATATGGGAACTTATTAAAGCAGCAGTTATTGCCCTGTTCTTTAACCAAACAGTTCCCTCGGGTGGTATTAGTGGCAATACTTATATTTTCAGATTTCTGCAAAAATTCAAACTGTCTGCAAGAGACAGTGTCAATTTGATTGTCACAGAAATGGTTTGCTATTATGCAGCCATTGAAGCTTTGGTCCTCCCGCTTCTTCTCTTTTGTTTATTATTTTATAAGTCGCCCCATGTTATAAAGATTGTCCTGTTTGCAGGCATTGTGATCTTCCTGTCTTTAAGCACGCTTATATTGCTCGCAGGCAAACAAAAAACGCTTATGAGCATTTACAAAAAAATTAAGAAAATAAAATTTATAGGCAAGAAGTTGTCGCCCGATTTCTCACGAGGTGGGCAATCGCAACACCAATTCCTGAAAAAGGAACCCAGGAAAGTTGTGAACGCCGTAATATTTCAACTCCTGGTACTGGCAGTTGATAGTTTAACGGTATTCTCGCTATTTTGGGGTATGGGCGTTCAAATATCGCCCCTGGTTGTTCTCCTGGCTTTTATGTGTACCAGGATCATTTCCATCTTACCTATATCGCCTGGTTCCCTTGTCGTTTATGAAAGTGGCATGGTTTACTTCCTGGTGAGCCTGGGAGCGCCGGTAGGGACTTCCATCGTGGTGACGCTACTTTACAGGCTTCTTTCCTTTTGGTTGCCGATGCCGGTGGGTTTGATAATGTACAGAAGAGAACTGCATAAAAGCAGCTTGAATCAAAATAACTAATGTAATAGCGATCCAAAATTGGTATGGACCCGCGCAAGATTGTCCGTATTACGGCATATGTAAAAAGGCTTCCCATCAGGATCTGAAATAGTTTAAGCGGAGAGGCAAGCCCCTCCGCTTAAGTAGCTAATTCGTATACTTCTCTTTCAGGATCGCCCGCTCCTTTTCGCCAATACCCAACTCTTTCTCAAAGAAATTTTCTACCGTACCATATTTACCTTTAATAGCGCTGAAAAAGTTATGCAGTAGTTCCGGTTTCAGTTCTAATGCCTTGCGGATGGTTTCTTCATCGAGACCAGTATTTTGCTGCAAGCCCTGGAACATTCGTTTATTCATCGGCAACAGATATATGTTGCTGGCGGTAAAGTCGGCCTCAATGGTTTGCTGCGGTACGCCCAGCGCGTAGAGGAACAACGCAGTAGCCATACCGGTTCTGTCGCGGCCACCGGTGCAGTGATACATGATGGATTCATTGACAGGGAGCACCAGCAGTTTCTGGAACAAGGGTTTATAACGATTGCCCAGGTATTGGGTATTGCCGTAAAACTTCTCCAGGAAACCACCTTTCTTAATGACTTCTGCCATTTGTGCCACCCCTGGGAGACTATCGCTTCCTGCAGGACATAAGAGATAATCTGTTTCGGGCAACAAATGATCCGGCGCCGCAGCGGCTTCTTTCACGCCACGGAAATCAATCACCGTATGAATATGCTTTTGCTCCAGCACCCGGAGATCCTGGTCCGTTAAGTGGCTTACATCAGCAGAGCGGAATACTTTTCCCCATGCCACTTTCTTACCATCGTTGGTGGTATATCCTCCCACATCGCGGAAGTTCACCGTTCCCTGCATGTGCACTACCCGTTGAGCGCTATCAGCTAACTGGGCGAAAGTTGCCCCCGGTATGGCCACTGCCAGTACCAAAATGATTCTTTTCATATTAAATTCTTTATTTTTTGTGAGATGATTTATTTGATGATATCCCAGCGGATGCCGGCCTGACCGCGACCCCCGTACCACTCTTCCGACGCAATACGGCGTTTGTCGCCCATATAGGTTTTCAGTGGCTCGTTGGTGATATTATTCAGCTCTGCAAACGCCCGTATTTTGGAAGTGATGTTAACAGTGGCAGAAGCATCTACAGTAAAATTCTTATCCGTCCAGATATAGAAATCCTTACCTAGTTGCTGGTTAATGGTTTCTACTGAAGCGCCCCTATAGTTGCCTGCAATGCGGATCATGACACCTTTGCGTTCATAAAACAGGATACTGTTAAAGAGATGACGCGATTGGTTAGGAAGGCTCGTTTTATCCGTGAGCTTATTTCCGCTTACCGTTCTGGGCACCTCTACAGTTGAACTGATGTACGTATAGTTCAGCTCCGCGCCTAAGCCACTGAGTATGCCCGGCAGAAAATCGAACCGTTTGTTGATGCCCGCTTCCAGACCCACGAGAGAAGCATTATTCAGGTTTTTCGACTGTGCTACCACATAGTTCACACCATTGTCGGTATAATATTGCTTATCTGCAAAGATCACGTTGCTGACCTGCTTATAAAAAACACCTCCCGAAATAAGACCGATATTTTTAAAATAGTATTCGCCCATCAGGTCGAAGTTATTGGAGAAAGTGGGCTGCAGATCGGGGTTTCCTTTGGTAATGGTTACATTGGAGCCGGTATTGTCTACCGATTCTCCCGGGGTAAGATCTGTGAAATTAGGGCGGATGAAGGTACGGGTATAGGCGGCACGAAGATTTGCCTGGTCATTGATACTGTATTTAAGATGCAACATCGGCAACAAGGCATTATAGTTATTCTTCACGGTAGCCTGCGTAATAGTGGTTTGCTTCGGTGTTCCTTCTGTTGTAGCTTTTGATCCATGCAGGGTGAAGGCGGTATATTCATTTCTTACACCGGCAATCATTTTCAGTTTATCAGTAACATCCACCTCTGCCATTGCATAGGCTGCCGCCACATTTTCCGTACCGGTGTAAATGTTAGTAGCATTGGATTTCGGGGTATAGTCTGCGAAACCGTTTTTGCGCAGCGCCGCCGTATCGTATAAATCAAATAATTGTTGTTTAGTGAGCGGGGTAACCATGAATTGGTCGTAATTACCTTTCAGCCCTTTGAAGAAGCCATCTCTCACGGGGAAGTCGGTGGTTTGCAAGCTACTCAGCGGCAACAGGGCTGGTGAATTCGGAATGCCCAGCGTTGCTCCCGGCAGGTATACGATGTTGGAGCCATACATACCGGTGCGGTCTTTATGGCGGTATTTAGCACCGAACTTCAGGTTTATCCTGGAAGATGCGCTTACCTTAAAGTTCAGCTGGGCGGTTTTGTCCTCTTCCTTTGTATCCAGTTGCGCAATAACCAGCTGTTGTAACGTGAGCTTTGAAGGATCCATTACTTCTCCGTTATTTTTAATACCGGCATCAAAGTGCAACGGATCGCCCCCTGTCCCATTGGGCGAATCGAAGCCCCAGTACCGTTTTCCATCTGCAGAGAGATTATTAAACCCTCCGGTTATTTTCTGTCGGAAAGTAGCAATGGGTAATCCTTTGTTATTGTTGGTAGGCGGCGTTTCCAGGAAATATTTCGTATAGTAGTCGCTGATAGTCCAGTCTATTTTTACTTTGGGGGACAGTTGATGTTCACCGCCTAGTTCCCCGCCGTTGAGCACTGTCTGGTAGTAAGAGTAGCGGTAATTATACTGATAGCGGCTGTTGTTGTAGTCTACATAGGATTCGTATACCGGGCGTATATCATTGAATTTATCCATAAGTCCGCGAAAGAATACCTTATTGGCGGAATTGAACTTATATTCGAGCCCCACATTAGCCCCATAGGTCTGGCGTTTTCCCATATAGCGCTTGAGCATAGCAGTGCTGAGGGATTTCTGCTGAGCAGGATCGGGCAAAGCGGTATTATAGGCCACTTCAAAGGCATCCGTTCCCCATTGACGATCCCAGATAGCCCCGGCGATCATCACGCCCAGCTTATCCTTGAAAAAGCGGTCGCCATACACCAGTGAGGCATTATAGGTAGCATCTTTCGAAAAGGTATTATACCCACCAGCCGCGCTTACATTCAGGGTTCTTTTAGCGGGGGCTGTGCGGGTAATGAAGTTAATAGCGCCTCCGATAGCATCGCCTTCCATATCGGGCGTGATCGCTTTGGCCACCTGTACATACTGTATAATTTCTGAGGGTACAGCGTCGAGCACCGAGTTACGGTTGCCAAGTACATTGGCGCTGGGCAGGCGGCTGCCATTGAAGAGGGTCGACGTCCAGGCGAAAGGCGTACCTCTTACGGTGGCTGCATCGGCCTCTCCATGGTAGCGGGCCACTGCCACGCCCTGTACACGCTGCACCGCCTCAGCCGCATTGCGGTCCGGCAGCTTCCCGATGGCATCGGCAGCGATCACGTCCATGATAGCAAGCGAGTTTTTTTTAATACTCAATGCTTTTACGGTGGAAGGCGCCATGGTTCCTTTTACCAGTACCTCTCCCAGCCTACCACCCGTAGGTACAAGGACGATGGTCCCGGCATCGTTGATACCAGTTTGCAGGTTCAGTTCCAGGGTTTGTGTTTCATGTCCAATATAAGATACCAGCAACTTTATCTTGCCGGTGGCATGTACGTTTAACGTGAATGCACCATTTAGATCGGTAGCTGTACCTTGTTTGTTGCCGGCGGTTTGTACAGATGCGCCGGGCAGATGTCCTTCTCTTCCGTTGACAATTCCCTTGATCGTTTGTGCCTTTACCGTTACTGCCATCACCAACAGGAGTAGTAATGTGCAGCAATAGCGACGTTCTAATGGTATAAAAATGTGATCCATGTGAAGGTATTTTTCAGCAAAAGTGAACATTGCTGACCATGTGCCCGACCACGTCCAACTACTGCTACGTGTATACGTATTTTCCGGTTTAAACGTACTTACTTTTGTTGAAAATCAACACCTTAACTTGTATTACGAAATCATTACCAAATGGAGAGATGATGGGTAGAAACGACCATTTAACATTGCGTTAATATTGGTTTTATACTTTCGATGGCATATCCGCGCACATGATTTATGTTATTGCCATCGGAGCATTTCAGGCGTTAACCGCTGTAGCTTTACTAAGTAGCAGTAAACTGCGTAGCAAGGCAGACTACCTGCTGATCTTATTGTTGTGCTGTATTGCCACACACCTCGCTATTAAATTCTGCATCTATTCTTTTGTGAACGACCCGGAAGTGCGTACACAGATGAATACCTTTATTGGTTTCTGTTATGGGCCGCTACTCTACCTGTATGCCTGTCAGCAGCGGGACACGGCATTTATACCGGCATCGCGGTGGTATGTTTTCCTGCCATTTATTTTTGGGGCGATAGGTTATCTTACGGTGGCATGTGTGCTCTTATGGTCTGCGGAAGCAGGTCATGCCGTGTTGTATTATTATAATGAATCCACCACCTGGACCATGATGTTGCTGGGTTTCCTTTTCCCGGCGCTATCACTCCGCATTGCAAAGCGTTTACCCGATATGCCACAGGAAAAGAAACTGATCAACTATATCAGTTACCTGTTGGGCACGATCAGTATTATTTCGATAGGATTTAAAATAGCCCAATCACTTCACTTGCTGTACGGCTCTTATAATATTGTTTGCCGCGATATGGTATACTCCCTGCTGATAATCATATGCCTGGTGATCATCCGCTACAAATATGTGGGCATTATAGGATCACAGCCAGCGGAAATAAACACGCCATCCATAACGACAGAGATAGCTCCTCCCCGCAAAATGCAGCTTAGTACCGAAGACCAAGAGCAGGTATTGCAATTGCTGGAAGCACATCTCCATAAAACAAAAATATATACAGATACGGAGCTTAACCTCGACAAACTTGCGCAGGGAACAGGCATCAGCAAATATCACATTTCAGAGACCCTGAACAGCTATGCCGGCAAATCGTTCTACCAATACATCAATGAGTGGCGCATCCGGCGGGCCATGGAGCAAATCCGCTTTATGAACGAAAAGGCGCTGCCGGTGAATGTGCTGACATTGGCATATGATTGCGGGTTTAAGGCCAAATCATCCTTTAACCAGTATTTTAAAAAGATCACGGGGCTTACACCCACGGAGTATATTAAATCGTTGGTGGCGCCTGGCGTGACCGTGCATGAGTAGCACGCAGGCAAAGTGTAAGCAGCTCCTTCACATTTGCGAGGCGCTCCTTCTCTTTGAGGCATTGTAAACCGAAGATATAAGCAGCCGGAATATAGCTTTACAGCTAGACTCTGGAAGGTAAAGGACGTTGCCTCGCACCTGCTCGATGGCAATTTGCGGGCGTTGTCAACATCCAGGGATAATATCAACTTGGTGACGCCATTTTTCTGTTGCCTGGGCTGGACCAGACGACTCTCCTAACTGGTTTCATATTGCCAGAGAAGCTTGCTGATGCGATAAACAAAGTAACCACTACAGGTAATGGACAACTGGGAGAGTATGCATTAAAAATGATATCGGTGACGGCCTGATAATCTTTTTTACTGCAGTAATATTTCAGTGTGACAATTTAATTTGCCCATCGTCGAACATGATAAACTCAATAACCATTTATCTCGTCATGCTTTCCTGGTCTTGCATGTTCAGGAAAACCTGAAGCTTTTTTAATCATCAATAAACTATCCACCTGTCCGTTATTAAGTGAACACCTTTTTTGCTCATCTTTCATACCAAACAATGCATGTGAACCTTTTTTGCTCACCTTTTAAACCATACTATTTGACAACACTTACCATGTACTTTTTCTGAAAATCCTTTTTTAAACCCTCAATTTAATTTAAACCGTAATCCTATGGACCACGCGATCCACCACAACGCCTATGGGCAACAGCCAGCTATTGCTGCTACCCAGGACAATCAGCATTTGGCTGAATTACTGTCACACACACCCTGGGAAGACTACAACTCCAGGGAAACATTAGTATCCCTATTTCTTAAGCAGGCCGCCAGTACGCCCGGCAACCTGGCAGTATCTTTCAAGGGCCACGCCCTCACCTACCAGGAGCTGGATGAAAAAAGCAACCAGCTGGCACATTACCTGCTGGCACAGGGTGTTTCCACTGGCAGCTATGTGCCGGTGTACCTGGAACGCAGTGCCGAATGGGCCATCGCCGTGCTGGGTATCCTGAAAACCGGCGCTGCCTACATCCCGGTAGACGCCATCTATCCCGGTAAAAGAGTGGCCTTTATCCTGGAAGAAGTGGAAGCCAAAGTAATCATCACGCAGTTGTCGCTGGGCTCACGATTGTTCCAGGTACACAACACCACGGTGGTTTACCTCGACAACCTCACTGTTCTCCAGGACCAGCCGATTACCGCACCAGACCGGATGCCGGCTCCAACAGACCTGGCGTACATCATCTACACCTCCGGATCTACCGGTCAACCTAAAGGAGTGATGATCTCCCACCTGTCCATTCAGCACCTGGTCTGCTGGCACAAGCAGCAGTATGCGGTTAACAGCAACAGCCGGCTATCACTCGTAGCGGGCCTCGCATTCGACATCTCCGTATGGGAATGCTGGTCAGCCCTCCTGTCCGGTGCCGCCCTTTTTATCGCTGATAGTGAGGAAAGAACCCACGCAGGACTGCTGATGGAGTTTTACCGGAGCAACCAGCTCACCCATGCCTTCGCGCCCGCCGTACTGTTGCCGGAACTGGTTGCCTTGAGCCGGCAAACACCCGGGTTAATGCTGCAATACCTGTTTTCCGGCGGTGAACAAATGAAACCTGTATTGACCAGCGGATTACCGTACCAGCTGATCGACTACTACGGGCCCACCGAGTACACCGTGTACGCCACCCACCGCCCAGTAATAGATGTAGACGGACAATACTTCCCGACCATCGGTAAGCCCATTGCCAACACGCAGGCTTTTATCCTGGACCGCGAACTACAGCTGCTGGCCCCCGGTGCTGTTGGGGAACTATGCCTTAGCGGTATTGGTATTGCACAGGGATACTTTAAAAATCCTGCACTTACCGACAGCAAGTTTGTGCCGCATCCCTTTATGCCTGGTCAGCGGTTATACCGCACCGGCGACCTGGCCCGCCGCCTGCCCGATGGCAACATCCAGTTTCTCGGTCGCATCGACAACCAGGTCAAGATCCGCGGCTTCCGCGTGGAACCGGGCGAAATAGAAGCAGCCCTGTTGCAGATGCCACATGTGAAAAGCGCCGCACTCATTGCAGTAGATAACAACCGCCAGCAGCAACAACTGGTAGCGTTTATTGTGCAGGATCATCCTAACGAACAACAAGGCATTGCACTTGCCAGGCAACAACTCAAACAGGACCTGCCCGGTTATATGGTGCCCGCCCGTTTTATCACCGTCCGTGAACTGCCGGTGAATGCCAACGGCAAAGTAGATAAAGCCGCCCTGGCCGCCTTATCTGCCCAGACTGCAGGCAGTTACCAGGAAGCGGATGAACTTATCAGCGAAACGGAACGCATCATTGCGGAAGTATGGTCCGATATACTGGAAAGGCCGTATATCCATCACGGTGATAACTTCTTCGACATCGGCGGCGATTCCCTCCTGGTAGCCACTGTAGTAACCAAACTGAAAGACCGCTTCAACATTAAAATGTATCTCCGCGATCTGTACCAGTATCCCGAACTACGGGCATTGGCCACGATGATCGACAACCGCGTAACAACCGGAGATACCGGCATCCCGGAAGAAGATGTAGAACCTTATGTATCGCTGCAACAGGATGCCTGGCTGCTTCCAGGTGTGGAATACCGGCAACCGTTTGATGCCAGTGTGCTGGAACGCCAGTCCGCAATACTCCTCACTGGCGCTACCGGTTTCGTGGGCATCCACCTGCTGCAGGAACTACTGGACAATACCGCTGCTACCGTGTACTGCCTCGTTCGGGCCCGCGATGAACATCATGCCCTTGATAAAATCCACCAGGCTTTTGCCACCTACCATATCCCCGTGCAGGAAAATACCCGGCATCGTATTGTGGCCGTGGTGGGCGATTTTGCGCAGTCATCACTGGGCATTGCTGAAGAGGCCTACCGGGAGCTGGCTGCCAAAGTAGAAGTGATCTATCACTCCGGCAGTTCGGTGAACTTTATTGAGCCCTACTCCTTCATGAAAAAGCCAAATGTAGACGGCCTCCGGGAGATCATTCGTTTTGCCGCTACCGGTAAAATGAAGTGCCTGTCGCTCCTGTCCACCATCTCCGTGTACAGTTGGGGACATGTATTCACGCACAAAACCATCATGAAAGAAACCGATGACATCTCTCAAAACCTGCTCGCGGTAAGCAAAGACATTGGCTATGTCAGAAGTAAATGGGTGATGGAAGCAGTAGCTGATCTCGCTGCAGCAGCAGGCGTGCCCGTGATCACTTTCCGCCTCGGATACGCGATGTGTCACAGCCAGTCTGGCGCCAGCGCCCCCTATCAATGGTGGGCCAGCCTGGTAAAAAACTGTGTACAATACGCCTCTTATCCCGCCCTCCGGGAATTACGCGAAGGCCTTATTACAGTGGATTATATGGCGAAAGCGATCGTACACATCACCAAAAACAAAGAGGCTATCGGGCAAAAGTTTAACCTGATCTGTTCCCCGGAGACTAACCTTACGTTGGAACAGTTTTTCCAACGCCTGATAGCTACCTATGGTTTTAACCTCCGGCCGCTGTCGTACCATGACTGGCGCAAACAATGGGAAGACGATAGTACCAACCGTCTTTACCCGCTTACCAGTCTCTTCAGGGATAACATGCATGAGGGGCTTTCCACAGTGGAACTGTACCAGGACACTTACGTATGGCACCGTGATAACGTGGATAAATTCATGCAGGGATCGGGCATACCGGAGCCTGTATTTGACAAAGCTGTACTGGATCAATACCTTCAGTATCTGGGTATTGGGGTAGCATAGTAAAAAACGCCGCATGATGCGTATCATGCGGCGTTTTTTTATCCTCCTGATAACAATATGCTATAAGAAAAATTTATCGTGCCATGGCTTAAAGGTTTTTTGTTTTTAAATTCACGTCCATGAACAACTTCTGGGAAAAAGTAACGATGTATCATCCGCTATCGGATGAAAGCCGGCAGGCATGGGGGAATATCATTACCAGCCGCACCTACAAACGGCATGAAACGCTGGTGGCAGAAGGCCAGGTGCCGCGGCTGGTGGCCTATGTGGTAAAGGGGTTGTTTTCCCAGTACTATACCGCGCCGAATGGCGATGTGGTAATCAAACGTTTCTTTCCTGAAACATTTCTGGCCGCGTCGGTCAGTGCGATGTTGACCCAAAGTCCCAGCCAGTTCACCATCAAGGCATTGGAAAATACCACTGTATTAGTATATCACTTTGATGAATTTAAAAAGCTGACAACGCTTTATCCTGATATAGCCGCGTTGTATATCCGTTACCTGGAAATACACTGGGTAATAGAAAAAGAGCCACAGGAAATATCATTGCGCTATGATACCGGTAAAAGCCGCTACGCAGCCTTCCTTCAACAATTCCCCGCGCTGGAACACCGCCTAAAACAGCACGAAATTGCCTCCTATCTTGGTATTACCCCGACGCAACTGAGTCGTATACGCGCCGAGTTATAATTTTTTTGAAACGTCAACATTTGTAAATGTTTTTCGGGTTGGCTTGCCTGAATTTTGTCTTCATAAAAAACAACATTTATGAAAAAGACAGACTATCTGGAAGACCAGCTCGCCAATAAGGCCACCATACATCATCCAGGCCAGGGAGAACGATTGGGTATGGGAGGTGCTTCCTTCGTTTTTAAAGTAACCAGCGAAATGTCGAACAGCCAACTGGGCATGTGTGAGATCACATTGCCACCACACACCATTGGCGCCAGATTGCACTACCATCGATTTATGGATGAAACCTTTATGGTAAATAAAGGCGTACTTACCGTGTACGCCGGTGAAGATACACATCACCTGCAACCCGGATCGGTGGCGTATGTGCCACGATTTACGCCACACGGTTTTGCCAACGATACGGATGAAGCGGTAATACTCACATTAATTTTCAATCCGGCAGAAAAAAGAGAAGGCTTCTTCCGTGGATTAGTAGACATCCTCAGCGAACAGCCCGTTGACCCTGCCAAATATCTGAAGCTGTATAATAAGTATGATAGTTTTCCGGTAGATGTCAACAATATGTTGCCAGTAAAAGATCTTCCTTTATAAGGTTACTTTTCAGCCAACAACCGGCAACATAACAAATTACGCTTCCTACTCTTTAACAAAAAGGAAAGGCGTCTGCCAAAATGTATTTCAACATGGCAGGCGCCCGGGGATAGCGGTATTTAATGCTTGTGATCGGGGCTTGCCTCCTCTATCCTCAAACTTTCTTTATGGATGGCGTTGAGTAATTCAGTGATAAACTCAGCTGATAAGCCTTCCTTCTTACCAGCCTCAATACCTCTTTCCAATACCTTTTGAAAGCGGGCCGCCTGTAATGGAGCGATATGATGCGCTGCTTTATAAACACCTATTTCGCGGACAACGCGCTCTCTGGCACCCAGCACCTCGAAAAGCTGTCTATCGAGGGAGTCGATGACCTTTCGCTTGTTTTCAAGGGTAGTATCAATACCATTTGTGGACGGACTTTGTCCATTTGCTCTGTTCACAATGGCAGTAGCAGCCAAAGCGATAATGAAGATGATCAATATATTTTTCATAGCCTGAAACTCCACCATTATAATGCCACTTTCTGAAGGGCCTGGCAACAGACCAAGGTATAGGTATAGGTATTATTCTAACTCTTGCTGGTACGCTCCAGCACCCTGCCAAATGTATTGCTGATTCTACCATCCATGATAATTATTGGCTGGCGATGATCCGGACTCCGGCATCATAAGTGGAACCAAAACCGCTACGCGAATAGATTGCGTAACCGCTGTTTATTTTTGATTTCATACTCAAAATAGTCATAAAATATATCAGCCAGGAAATTATTTTAAAGATGAATCAAGGAGATGACCGGTATTTGATTTATTTAACCATTTCTTCTTAACACCTAATAATTCTTCAAAAAAATGAAACAAGCTAGTTTGTTATCCCGTGTTATATGCATGCTTTTTATATGCAGCATGCTGGCATGTAAAAAAAATGACGTGCCTGTAGCTCCATCCGATGGCATTCAACATGCGCTTATTACCAAAGCGCTGACAGCAACAGGTGATGTGGCGGTACCTGTATCCTGGTACCAACTGGAATTGAAACTGATCAAAGAGAGTGCAGGATTTACTCCTCCGGTAGCAGCCAGGGCAATTGCCTATACCGGCGTTACGTTGCATGAAGCGGTACTGGGTAGCATGAACAGGGCGCCGTCTCTGGCAGGGCAATTAACTGGGTTGCAGGTATTGCCTGCGCCGGAAAGAGGACAGCAATATAACTGGGCAGTTGCTGCCAATAGTGCTATGGCACAAATTATCCGGAGCCTGTTTCCTAATGCCAGTGCAACCAACCTGGCATTAATTGCCCAGTTGGAACAGGATAATCAACAGGCCCATAGTGGCGGCTGCAGTGCAGCCGTTATTACGCGTTCGGTAAATTTTGGTAAACTAATTGCCACCGCTATTTATCAATGGTCTGCCACTGACGGGGGGAAAGACGGTTATCTTAACAACTTCCCAAGCGACTATATTCCGCCCACCGGTCCCGGTTACTGGATACCCACTCCTCCGCTTTTTCAACCGGCCATGCTACCCTATTGGGGAAACAACCGGCCCCTGCTGAAAGGAGCAGAAGCAGATCTGATGCCACCTGCGTTTTCGACCAACAGTGACTCCCCATTTTACCGGGCGGCGGATGAAGTGTATCAAAAAGGGAAGACTTTAACCCCGGAGGAAAAGAATATTGCGCAGTACTGGGCCGATGGAGGTGGTACCTTTACTCCTCCCGGACACCTGGTGGGTTTAACCGCACAACTGGTAAATGATGAGCAATTAACACTGGGAGCCGCCGCCACCCTGCTGGCGCAGGTTGGCATAGGACTCAACGACGCTGCTATTCTTTGCTGGAAATATAAATACAAGTACAACCTGATCCGGCCGGTTTCCTATATTCACCGGTATATTGACAGTACGTGGACGCCATTAATAGGCACTCCTCCTTTCCCATCATACACCTCCGGACATGCAACCTTTACCAGTGCTACAGGCAATATCCTGGCGGCTTACTTTGGCAACAGTTACGCTTTTACAGATAATCAAAAAGCAGCAGACGGTTTTACCCCGCGTGCTTTTAACAACTTCACAGATATGATCAATGAAGCCGCTGTTTCAAGAGTGTATGGAGGCATCCATTATACTTTCGACAGCGATGCGGGAAAAACTACTGGTAAACAGATCGCCAACCAGGTGCTATCGCTGCATTACTAGCAATAACCACCAAATTACGAAGCGCCTGCCCAATGCTTTTCAGCGTGGCAGGCGCCTGTGATTATTTACCGGCAAATACTTATACTATTGCCTCTGCGGTAACTATTGGTTGCTTCACCGGTGGTAAATCCACACCTACATACTTAGCGTAGTTAAAGAGCTGATGCTGGAAACCTACCTGGCTATGCCAATCATCGATGTTATTTCCCTGCCACCTGGCATCCAGGTTGGCTTCGAAATATTCATAATTATTCTTCGGCTGTTGGTAGCCTAACAGGAGTAAAGCGCCTGCCAGGTTCTGGTAGAAATCATGCACTGTCATTGGATCCTGTCCTTTCCCGGTCGATACCTGGATAACGGTGGCATCAGGTGTTTCAGGCTTATAAAAATTGCTGACAAGAAGAAGCCTTGCTGCAACCGGGAAGTTCGGGACAACGTCACGGATGTTATGCAAATGCCAGGCGTTGGTAATTTTAGCATCCAGGTCATTGGCAAAATCCGCATTACCTGAGGCAGGTGCTGCAAAAGTAACCAGCGATATATTGCCCGCCGCTTTCGAGAACTGCCTTTTAAGGCATTCAGCGAAATAAGAGGCATAAACATTCGCCAGGTTTCCGCCGAGACTATGCCCGGTAATAATCAGCGGTTTATCGCCGTTTTTTGTCAAGTACAGCAACGCTTCCCGGAGTGTCAGCAATGGTACGAATCCCAGATTATTTCTCAACAATAACATTTCCGTAAAACCTGTATAGGCGCCAGCGCTGATGCAGGGCATTTTATCAGCGCCCGAGGCGACATCATTGCTGGTAAAAGGCCAGTAGGCCAATGCAGCATCCAGGTCTTCCAGGCCCCAGTCTACTAAAACATCCTGGTTATTCCTGCTAACAGATCCCCTGATAGCCAACGCGTAAACATCTTTGGATTCGTGCTCCGCTATGAAAAAATAATTGGGATCAGTAGCCTTACCACTGCTCCAGGCGATACTCCAGCCCGGCATAAGCGTTTTAATGTCATTGTCCGGATCCGCATAACCGGCCACATTGCAAAGGCGTACAGCAATTTTCTTCAGTTCATCGGGACTGATGTTGGATTCCATAGTAATGGTATTTTGAGGGTGAAAAAATAACGAGGGTTATTATGATTATTGTACATGACTAATATGTATATTGAGGGAACTATGGATATTAAGTTAATAAAATTATTCGGATTCCAAATAATATAGGACAATAATTCGGATAAATAAGATAAGAGGGCAGTCGATACTTCCCCTAATCTTACATATCTTTTTCCCTAAAGTTCTTCTTAAAGGCTATATTGAAATCAGCCTCATCGTTACATCATTCACAGTGCTATTTCCCTCAGCTGAATACCAGGTCAACTAAATTTTTTACGAATGCAGCTATCATTGGCGAACCAACTACCAACAGGTCTATTATTTTCTTGGCTGTTCCGGCCGGCTCAAAAGTCTTTCCAATCCTGGCAGCATCGCCAGCGCCCGTAGCCACTGCCTGCGCAGCCACCTCCGCATTCGCTTCTGCTAATTGTAATTGAACAGGGATGTAAAACAACAGTAATAAAAACGTATGCAGAATCCCGTAAAAGTAAACTACATCTAGCCGGAAATAATCATAACCGATAGATAAATTATATGCTTTCACAAACGAAAGCGTATTCAAAGCAGCGTAAAACTGGCCCGTTGCTATTACTGCGAACGTAAGTATCAATGCAGCCAACACAAAATATACCTTAAAGTCGTTGTTAACAGATAATAAGTCAGAAAGATATGTCGGGGCACTTTTAGCTGAAAGTAACGCCCTGGTATCACTAAACGTAAAAAGCATGCCGGATAAGCATAGCGCTGCAGTAAAATAGCCCAATGAATTAATGATGGTAAAAACAGTGTGAAGATTGTGCATGAACAGTTCGTTACGTACGATATTGTCTTCATCACTGGGCGCATTCAAAAAGAGAAAATAAAATGACACACATACCGCTATCACGATTACCACATAAATAATCTTCCACTTGACGGATAGCCGATGCTCACCGTTATTCTTCCTGAAGATGATCGACAGTAAGTAAGGGATTAACAAGCAATACAGTGTTGCCTGGACGATTAATGAAATTATCCAATAACCAAAAACCGGATATTTCACCATAAAACGATCGGAATCATATGGAATCGCTGTAAGCGTAATCTTCTTGCGGATTTCCTTTACCTGAAGTGTTGAATCACAGAAAACGACGGTCACAGGTTGTTGATACTGGCTTATCTCATGTCCGTTCATTTTTTTAAGCAACCTTAAATCCAAAGAGTCGATACGCAGGCTTTTACTGGAAAACTGCTGCAGCTCTGTGTCGTTCATTACTGCAATTCTTCCCCTGATTTTGAGCAGGGCGTCCCGTTGTTTACCGACCAGGCTGTCTTTCAATGCCCTCAAGCGCGTATCTGCCTGCGGCAATAATTGTAATTTTTGCCTTTCCTGTACCAACGACAAGACGGCGGTGGAATCCTGAAGTGAGCTGTCAATAACATTGTTTAGTACCTGCCGGGTATTCCAGTTTATTTCGTGAAACTGTAGCTGTTCATTTTCACCGTTCAAAATAAGTTTAAATGCGCCCATAAACGCTATCAATCCAAGGATGACTACGAGGAGCGGCTGCAATTTCTTTCCATTTGTTTCGGGGGACTGTGTAGTACCGTTGGTGGTGGCAGGTGGATTGCCGGTTACAACGGTCGAAGCATTGTTTGAATTATCCATAGTGCATTGAGATGTTGGTTTATAAAATAGAAGTATTGGGGAGGCTTAATTTTCAATATTTGGTACGCAGAGATATTTCAAGCTCGTACAGGATCTTTTGACTTTCCATAAGGTGTAGTCGTTTTGGGGATTAGTTATTATGAAGTATAGATAGTGTCAGCAATACATCGCGCTGCTTTCAAACGGACAGCACCCAATTTAGCCTTTTTTTACATAAATTCCAAGATGGGCGGTTTGTCCTGGTTTATCAAACAAAACCTGCGCAGCGCTCAAAAACGTACCAGATGTATGGCATATTATAGTGCTATTATAAATTCTCCATATATCCGTGGCAACATGCTCCTATGGTGCGTTTGTTATTTTTTCCTGCTGCAAACGATTGTTATAAAAGTATATTTTTTTCATTTCCTATTACTTCATACTTTCGGGTCCACTAACTAAAATATACTATTTGTTGTCAGGTACTTTCTGTCGAAAGCTGTTATGATTTCACCCCAAAAATTTCTGTTACCATTATTGTTAGACAGGTTAAGTTATGCTATGACTGGTGCTATAGTTGACGTCCTAACTCCTTCATCTACCGCCGTTGATATATTGTCATAACATCGGAGCACTTACTAATCTATTTACATCAAAGGCATTCCTTCTATTATTTCACCTCAAAATGACTATTTTATGTCAAACCTGAAAATCACAGATCTCGTTGCAGACCTTAACAAAAGCCCTAACCGATGGCAGGCAAGAGAAACCTCCATTTCCCAGTTGCCCGAAGATCAACAAAAAGCCCTGCTGGGTGTTATTGTTAACACAGCGGAACTGGCATCCGTAATGAAACCTGTGGCTGGCGCTGCGCCTGTTGCCAATTATGCCCCCGAGGTAGATTGGCGCAACCACAACGGTAACCATATTACCCCTGTTAAAGACCAGGGTGGATGTGGTTCCTGCGTGTCCTTCTGTACCACTTCTGTTACAGAAGCCATGGCCTCTATAGAACATGGCCAGTTACTGGACCTTTCTGAAGCAGATTTGCATTTTTGCTCCAATCATGGCGCTAATTGCGGCGGCTGGTGGCCCACAGACGCTTTCAGTCAAATAAAAACCCGCGGTATTCCAGATGAAGCCTGCTTCCCTTATGCTACCGCATTCCCCGACAACAACATTTGGAAACAACCTCCGCACTGCACGATAGGGCCTAACAGGGACGCCCGTGCGGTAAAAATCACCAATTCCACTACCATCGCCAATGTAATTGACCGGAAAAACTATATTTCTGCCCATGGGCCCTGCTCTGCAGTAATGCACGTTTTCGAAGATTTCTTTTCTTATGCAGACGGCGTATATACCCATGTAAGCGGCGTTGACAAAGGATTACACTGCGTTACCGTTATCGGATATTCGGAAGCTGAACATTGCTGGATCTGCAAAAACTCCTGGGGCACTGGATGGGGTAAAGGCGGATTCTTTAAAATCGGTTATGGACAAGCAGGAATAGATACAGAATTCCCATTCTGGACTGCTAGTGGTGTGGTGCTCCCCGCTCAAAAAAGCGGATGGTATGGTTACGAAAACCTCGGCGGTTTGCTCACTTCCAGGCCTAATGCCGTTTCATGGGCAGCCAACAGGATCGATGTAGTGGTGCGGGGCCTGGACTCTGCCGTATATCACAAATGGTGGAATGGTACCTCCTGGCAGGGCTGGGAATCCCTGGGCGGACAAATACAGGGTGCTCCTGCTATCTGCTCCTGGGCGGCTGGCCGGTTGGACATCTTTGCTGTAGGCCTGAATCATCACCTGTGGCACAGGTACTACCAGGGGGGATGGAGCCAATGGGAAGACCTCGGAGGAACTCTTTCTTCCGAACCAACCTGTGTAAGCTGGGGTCCTAACAGAATCGACATATTTGCCCGTGGTATGAATTCTTCCATGTGGCACTTATGGTTTGATGGCACCTGGCATGGCTGGGAAGATCTTGGAGGTATTATTACTTCTGCGCCGGCAGTATCTTCCTGGGCGTCTGGCAGGTTAGACTGCTTTGCCCGCGGCCAGGATAATAAACTCTGGCACAAATGGTTTGACAAAGGCTGGAGTGGTTGGGAAAACCTGCAGTCGAACATGTTTGATAGCCCTGGCGCTGTTTCATGGGGACCTAACCGGATAGATGTATTCTTCCCCGGACAGAACTACAACATGATGCATAAATGGTGGGATGGCAAAGCCTGGAGCGGAGATGAAAACCTGGGCGGCATCCTATCTTCAGCCGTGGGTGTATCATCCTGGCAGGCTGGCCGGTTGGACTGCTTTGTAGAAGGCACCGACTCTGCTATGTACCATAAATGGTATGTATAAAAAGTAAACTACGAATTACGGATTACGGACTACCAACCGACTCCGATATGGAGGCGATAGCACGAAGCTGCCTGATTTAAAAAGCGCTTCCCTTCTGTAATCCGTAATTCGTAACTTTGCCAAAACTGATATATGGAAATCATACCAAAAGAATTGAAAACAGGAGGCGATCTTCCTATCATTTTACCAGGCCTGGGTACAGCAGGTTTTCAATGGTTCTTTAAAGTTGATAACGAACATTGCGTTGAAGTAAAGCCATATGACTATACCGTAGACTCCATGCGCCGTGATGCCGGCACCAGCAACGACGAAGTATTTTTAATTACCGGCATTTCGCCGGGCCGTACAACTGTTACATTTGAACAAAGAAGAGTATGGGAAAAAGACGGTCAGGCCATCAATACAAAAGTATTTGATGTCACCGTTGTTGAATAAAACCATATAGCCCGTCGCTTCATTCTCAAGAGAGAATGAATATCCCATTCGGGCAAAGGTTAACCATTATAATTTCCAGGACACGGATCTCTACTTTAGCATTCCTGCATTAGTAAGTCCTTTTTGGAGGTCCTCCGCATTCATAACAGGACTAAACTCTACTTTGGCATTGAGCGACATAAAGAAAGGCTCAGCTATCCCTGGTATATCGGATGGATCTTTCAAATCAAAGATGAACATCGCTGATCTGCATCCTTCCGATGCAAAAAAATAATTTGCTTCCGGATTTAGTTTTTCCATTGTTGACTTCATGATTTTGGCAAGCGTTCCATCCGCCACGGCTTTGTTTGATGCTTCTACCTGGCAGGTCACTTTTAATAGTGTACGCATTTCAATTGTTTTTAAGGGGTACTTTAAATTTTCTGAGGGAATTACAGGGGTATTGTTTCATTGATCATTTGCTTTAGCGAAACCGGTACTTTAGCGTAATAATCATTAAACAAATAAAACAGCGAAGTGGTTGGGTTGGTGTGCCTTCTTATAATGTTAAAGAGTTGTTATTCCTATATACCAGCGCAAAAAAAGCTACCACCATATCTGTTTGTTGGCATGATACCCGAAAGGCCGCTCCAGTTGTCCTTTGCCACCTTTCTCTACCAACCTGTAAAGCCCCTTGGATGGCATATTCTCAACAGTTAGTATGGAATCCCTGATACAGGCAAGGTCGGATAATCTCTGCCAGCTGCCGGTACTATTCATACAATAAAGCACATAGCTCCTCCCCTTTTTCACCCAGGAACCAGAACCAGTATTGAGCTTCGACAGCGTCATGCCTGTTGCTTTCTTCTTGTCAGGAATAAACATGATTTTCCGGCCTGATGTATCCAATAAAAAAGGGCTGCCTGTTAAACGGAAACCGTCTTTATCTGGTAAGGCAGCATAATACAACACATCTTTCCCCATTTGCCTGAAGCAGGCCCTGTTGCTATCTGCTATCCTGCCCCAGTAAACAGGTTGCCATTTCCCATAATTATATACACAGATGTAAGCAATTTTCTTATCGGTCTTTTCCGGGAGGATGACTTCAATATCGGCAGCGTTGGTATGAACAGCAGTGACGTCCAGCGAGTGATCATGTACTACATTTGAAAGCAGGAAAGTATCTCTACCCATTAATGGCTTGATAGAATCCCGCCAGAGGTTTACAGGGATAAAGCTCATCCTGAAAACTTTCGCGGCATGGGCCAGTTCATGACCGGGAATGGCGCTTATTTTACCGTTTGAGTCTAATGCAGCCACTTCGACATGTCCACCATTCTTCGATCCCCATATCGGTACATAATCTAGTGCTGCCGGTATACCAAAACTGCGCAAAACATAAACACCTATATGGGCGCCCAGATAGCAATCTCCCTTACGCTGGCATTTCATCATCTCAAAAGCCATTCCCCCGGTGGATGCATCATCATATGTATACCAGTTACCGGCCATGCTCATTAGCTGAGATGCTATCGTCATCGGGTTTTTATCATAGCGGCCCAGATTTAACCTGTAAGAAGCTAACACCTTTTTTAAAAAATCCTGCTCCTCTCTAAAAAAATAAGTGCGCCATCCCTGTGGTTCTTCATCATACACTTTATAGGCAAGTAAATAATTCAGCAACGTCTGTTTATCAGCCTTCCGGTTCCACGGCCATGTTTTTATATAAAACCCATAGGCGTCAATGTGGGTGGCCAACAAGGTGTCCGACATTATCTCCCTGTCTGGTAAACGTTCATGGTGAACGGAAAGCTTCCTGTTAAGCAACAGATCTAATAGCCCGGTATCCCCATTTACAGTATCCAGGTTAACCGCAACTGTTTTGCCGGTTTCTTCATTATAAAAAAAACTTCTTTCCGAACATTGCTGATTCAATTGTTCCTTTAAAAATAAAGCTGCTTCAAGTTTCAGGGAATCCTCCGGCTTTCGGGCATACGCACGAACCATCTTATCGATACGTGAACCCGGCCTACTGTTGCTACAAGAAGTAATGGCGATAACAAGCAGTGCTAAAGATATCTTATCTTTTATTCTCATAATTTCATTTATTAGTATTCGCAACCTGTTGTGGTAGTGGAAGCAGGAAGCGCTGCGTGCTAAATCTTCTTTCTCTGTTCCCTGACCGCTCTATAACTGCTATATTAAACGTCTTCCCATTGGCAGAAATATTAATAGCATCGATCGGCTTTTCCAGCTCAGGTATTGAAGTCTGGGCGCTGAACTTAGCCCATCGGAGTAACGACCAATAGCGATCATTTTCAAAAAACATTTCTACCCGCCGCTCATTTTTATAAATATCCCAGGCAAGTGATAACGGTATGTTTGTGTCGATAGGCGGTAGTCCTCCATGTATCGTACGCGTTACATTCATAAGAAGAATAGCCTCCTTTGCCTTACCTGACAGCAACAGCGCTTCCGCATAGTTCAGATAAACTTCCCCCAACCTTAATACAGGCAAGTGATGATCGCTGCCATCCAGGTACCATAATTTCCTGTTTTCGTAAAGACTCTTCCGTACATAGTATCCCGTTGGGGATATAAGATTGCCATCTTTCCTTCCAGAAGTACACAGATTACCACTATCCCTTGTCAGAATCAGGCTATTAAAATAATGGGATGAATCATATACAATACTGGCATAAAATCTTTTGTCACGATTATTATACAATACAGCGGAAGCATATGCAAGTCCCTGCCGATACAATCGGTATTGGCTGGTTTCATTCCATCTTCTAGCCTGGTGGTCGTCATCGATAACAAGATAAGCATCCACCAGGTTCTGGGAGGGATAGCGTTTAGATGATCCATCAAATCGGTCAGCCAATGGGGGCCCATATCCCGGTCGCATTTTCTCATTCGACTGGTTTACCACCAGATCCTGCATTAATGTATTTTGAAAGGTTGTATTGAACCTTCTCTTGAATACACCCAGCACTATCTCCCGACTGTTAAGTCCTTTATCAAAATCATTAAAAAGATTGCTGTAGCTGGTATCTAACACATATTTCCCATTTCCCAAGATGGCCACGGCCGACCGTTGTAGCACGTCAAGGTATCTTCCCCTGTTTTCCGGAACATAGGCCGCCGCCTGCAAGGCCACCCTCATCAGCATCGCCAACGCTGCCGTTTTTGATGCCCTCCCGGTAGCTGCAACATCAGGTAATTGTACGGTGCAACGCTGAAGACTGGTAATAATATAACTATAAGTTTCAGATAGCGAAGACCGCTTTTGCTCCGGGTAAAAGCAGTTACCTGTTGTTGCCGAAGAGTCGATGATTAAACCGCCAAACCGCTGCGCCAGATAATAATATACCATACTTTTCAAAAACAACAGCTCTGCTTTCCAGTATACCCGGCTAGCTGCTCCTATTGAACTATTCTTTCCTATCACCCTTTCCACCTCATCGCATTGCCTGATTTTATCCATCTGGTCCCACTCACTTGTATAGGTGCTGTCAAACTTTTCAATTACTACGGGGTTAGGTCCGTCAAAATAAATATTATCGGTACGGTCATCTGTTGAACTGGCATTGTAATAAAGCGGGGGCAGTATTTTCTCATAGGCGTCTTCAACCAGGGCGTCCATCAGTGCACTGTCGCTTACCAGCAGGGAAAGACTGTCTTTATTAAAACTATTAGAAAACGGAACTGCGGGACTACTGCAGGCAGTGAACTCCATAAATATGATGCCTGCCATCAGGATAGGGAAGTATTTAAACATGATCGGGCTTTATTTAACTGAACTGAATCTCCAGCACTTCTCAAAAAGGGTAATATTATGATGAGCCCACCTCTCCCTACCTCACCATACTAAGCGGAACCAAATATATTAAGCCCAAGGGTATAGAAAAACCGTTTTCTTAGCATTATATGATGCTTTATTTACTATAGGCTCTCTTGAATAGTTTATCTGTTCCCAAAAAACATGTTTCAACAGGATGCTCAATTTATCAAGGGTAAAAAAGATTGTATTGAAAAACAAGCTGGATAGCACACCATCAACACTTTTAAGGTTACGCAAAGAAAGCATTGGTAATTATCAATTTTGCAGTAGGTTATCCCCATAAAACATTACAAATTTAAGCATCCAAATTATATGAAATCACCTATAAAAATGAATCAATAATAGTAAAAAGAAATAGCGCTGACCCCAAATTAATATTCATAAAAAGTCGAAAGCGCCCAAACTATACCCATTCCGTCATTCTTTAATAACCAATAAACTCAAAATCAATTTATGAAGCATTTTTTCATTATCGCCCTATTGGCTGTTCTATTCAGCTGCACAAAAAAAGACCAGTCCCCCAGATCACCAGATGAAGAAAGGATAAACAATAAAATTGCCGCTGTATTAGGCAGTACTGATAAAACATTTCAAAAAGTAGCGCTCTACAAATTCAATGAGCAGGAAAAACTCCAATTATGGAAAACCCATCTCACCAATCTGCTACCATATTTTTCTTCAAACAAAGAAAAATATGACTTCATTCAGTATGTCATCAATACCTTGAAACCTGGCATGTTTGATCCTGCCGATAAAACGTATGCATCTGAGATGGCTCAAAATGAGTACAAAGCAAATAAATTGTTCACTTACAAAGAAAGTGTGTTGCTCTTTTATTCGCTGATCAATCCTGACAATGTTGGAGGAACTGGCAATCACCTTAAAGCTACAAGAGTCTCCGCAATATCAGGGAATCGTTATAGCAGGACAGCGCAAGGGGTAAGCCTTGCAGAAACCCAGACTGACTGTTCCTGTAACGCAGATGGTCAACCTAACACTTGCACCGATAGCTGGGTTGGAGGATATACTTATTGCAATGCAGGTGAGAACAGTTGTAAAACCATTAGTACAGGCTGCGGATGGTTTTGGCAAAATCGCTGCAATGGCGACTGTAAAACTGTGTTAACAATATAAAAAATGTATCCGGTTACATAGAGATATCTTACCGGGGGCTTTTATTAGTAAAGGGTTCTTCCTTATTGTCAACTGTACGGACTTGCTTTATCAGCAGCCGTACAGTTTTCTCTCCTTAAATATTCTTTGATTCTTCAACAAACATATATGTCCGTACGAAGACAAATACTTTACAATGTACTTATCAGCTGCCTGCTCTTCATAGGTGGGATTGCGGCTGCCATATTCGTTTCCTACCTAAATACCCTGAAAATTCCGCAGATAAAATACTTGTCAGGATGTGCCATATACGGGATTACGGGAACCCTATTTTACTTAAGAAAAACAAAGCTGGCAGATCGCATATTATTCTTCCTCCCCATCGTTATCATCCTTATTTTCTTTGGGATTATTTTCAACAATATTGATATTTTCACCAAACTCCAGTCAGCAGTGGAGTTGATCCTTCTTTTTATATGTTACAATACTGCCCGCTGGCTGGACAAGCAATCATTCAAAGGCGGGGTCTTTCTGTCACTTCTATTCTTATGCGGCATTTGTATGTTTGTATTTATAGGTGTACCATACCTGCATTACAAAACCTTAACACTATATGAAAACAACATTCCTTCAAAGAAAGTGCGCCGGATAACATTACTAGACAGGGATAACAAATCAATCACATTTGATTCAATCTATCTAAATAAAAAAACTATCTTTATAGACTTCTGGTATAAAAGGTGCCCCCCCTGTTTAACCAAAATGCAACCATTGTCTGATGTCGTGGCCCATTTCAAAGGAGATACCAGCATCGTATTTCTGATTGTAAACGCAGGCAACATAGATTCTTACGAACAATTTACTGACGCTATCAATAATATTCCCTATCATTTCACTTTCATGTATGATAAAGATGGATTATTAATAAAAGAATTGAACGTATCTGGCTACCCAACGGAAGTTATTCTTCATAAAGGGAATATCGTACATTCATTGATAGGGTACGACAGAGGAGCCGCCAACTACTTCTATCAGAAAAATCTGATAGCCCTGTTATCTCAATTTTCAACTAAAAAATAACTATCCATATGAAATATATTCTATTTATATCTTTATTACCTCTCTTCTTCTCCTGCAATAACTCCCCCAATAAACCACAAAGCAATATCCCGGAAAGCAAAATCACTTTTGACATGGACACCATACACATCAACCGCATTTCTGTCGGAGATTCAATAACAGTAGTATTCAGGTATAAAAACTCGGGGGAAGCACCCCTTAAAGTTATAAATGTTGCTGGCTCCTGCTCCTGCACAATACCGTATCACGACAGCACTCCGATCAATCCTGGAAAAACTGGCTTTATCAGGGTACAATACAAAAATGCAGCTGATACTTCAGCCATTTTCAAAGTAGTTGTTGTTGAAACAAACCAAACCAGCGCACCTTTACATTCAATCTATTTAGTCACTAACTGAAAATAAACAGCAGAATATTCCCGGCACATGATTTTCCGTGACGCTTCATTTACCTATGCTATCAAGCCTTTCTCTTTCATATTCCGGTATTCCAAACAAAAGATCTTTCCATTCTTTAAAGGGAAGATCTTTGTTCAGATAACATTACCACTGGCATTCTTCCTTGCTTCCACTATCTATTTTATCTTTAGCTATATTTTTTCCTTTAACTACCAGCTTACTGTAAGAAACCAGTACTTCTTCCTGAGCATGGTAAGCAGCGTTTTAACCGGCTGGGCTTTGCTATATACATTTCGCTTCAAGGCGAAAAAAAATACCATTACATGGTTTCTTATTTCCGCCTGCGGCCTCACATATTGCTACCTCAATTACTACAACGAATATCTGTGCGCAATTACGGGAATATTGATAATTATCGGCTCCCTGCTATCAATTGATGCCGCCAGGCTTACCAGCTTATTTTTCGCCAGTAAAATAGCATTGTCCCTTCTGGAACTTGCCGTGGGGCTCTTTCAGTTTATAAAAAAGGAACCTTTGACCGGGACATTTTATAATACAGGCATATTTTCTATCTACCTATCAATTTCAGCTGCAAGCATCTTACACCTGCTGCTATACCCGTCTGAATTCCCCGGTAGTATGTCCTCCCGGCACTTCCGAAAACTACTACTTCCATTACTAGCCTGCATAGTCATCGTAATTATCCTGAACCGCTCCAGGTCATCCCTGTTTGTATTATCATTTATAATGGCCGGCGTTTCTTTACAAATACCATCCCACATCTTTAAACGGCAATTTAAACAAATACTAGTATTGCTTATGGCAATTACTGTTCTGGTTTACTCGTTCTCCATTAAACAGGGATCAAGCAACGGGCGAATACTCACCAGTAAGATAGCATTACAGCACATCGGAGATCACTTCTGGTGGGGCACCGGAACAGGCAAGTTCACCTGGTACTATCCGCAATGGCAGGCAACCTATTTCTCAAACAATCCGAAAGTTCCGGCGAATTTAATAAACGCCTCCGGCGAAACCTATATAATTTTCAACGACCTTTTACAATTATTGGAGACTATTGGCGCGCTAAAGATGCTGATGTTGATTTTATTACTGGCATTTATTCTCAGAAAAAAATATCCAAGGAGCCATCCCTTCCATGCTATAAAAACCACTTTGCTATCTGTAGCGCTGGCTGGAGCCACCTCCTACCCTTTTCACACAAACATTTTAATTCTCGATGCTTTCCTATGTATACTGATAGGGCTCAAGGAATCCGTTAACCCCGCTTTCAAAACTGCTTCCAGCAACGGCAATACAATCCAGATAAGGCTACTCCTGATAATATTTATGGTATTGAGTGCAGGATGGTGGGAAAAATATATTGCAAATGAAAGGGCTGTCTTACTGGGAGGTGAATTCGATTTACCTGTTGAAGAACGGAAACAAGTGTATAAAGATTCGTATGCAGCGTTGAAAAAAGATGGCAAATTTCTGACAGAGTACGGAATACTCTTGTTAAGTGACTCAACAGAAACAAGGAATGCCATCGACCTCCTTCACCAGGCAAAAGCCCATTTTATCTCATCTGCGACGATCGAGGCTACCGGCAACGCCTATTTGATTAATAACGACTATAAAAACGCAGCCGCTTGTTATAAATGGCTAACGGACTATACTCCCGGCCTGTTCCTGCCCAAATATATCCTGCTCCAGATATATGTATCTTCATTCAGGATGAAAGAGGCCAAAGAACTCGCGGCCTTGATTACTGAAATGCAACCGAAGGTGTCATCTCCTGAAGTCTGGCAAATAAAAGAATATGCTAAAGCCGTTTTATCAGGAACTTACATTCCTAAATAAATACCTCGTAAGGGCTATCATTTGCTTCTATTATATCCACTTATCCTTAATCATCATCACTCTCCCCAAAACGTTGCAATATTAACTCGTAACACAAATATGCACCTACCCGAGGAATCCATTACACAGGAAAGTAATACTTATCGAGGTATTAACCCGCAAAAAAGCATCACTAAAAATCAAGATAACGGTGGTCAATTCTAAATAGGAAAACTAACTTCGGATACCTAAATTAAAAACTCTATGAAAAAGAAACTATTTGGCTTCTTCGCCGGCATTATGATCATTTCAGCCGGTATCTTCGCAACTAAAGCGTTCTCCCAAGTAGAAACCCTCAGTGGATGTCGTTGGAGCGGTAACCCCAGTGACTATTGCGTGATCGTATTAAACGGTCAGTTATGGGGAGTTACCAGCTGTGTAAACAGTGACAACGGTGGCAGCTGCGGAATACAACAATAACTGAAGTAATCCCCGCAGTTATCCCTTAAGAATGTTATTGGGTATTATTAACTTAACACCCAATAACATTCCATGCATTTGATAGATAACTATAAATTGATTCACTCCTACTCCGCATTTTGTTGGCCATTCAAACAATTATCAATCAAACTTTTTACAACCCTATAATATATGCCCATGCCGGTAAAAATTTCGTTTCTACTTCCTGTAATTGCATTAATTAGTTGTATTGCAGGCAGCAGTAGAAATAAAGATCAGGATCCTTCCACAAAATTTCCGAAAGAACAATCTCTAAAGAGTCAGAATATCCTACAAATAGAAAATAGCATTGCCAGTTTGCATCTGCAGGATTCCTTCCTGGTATTGCGTCACATGCAAAACTCATATGATCACCTTCTAAGTTTTGTTAACCTGAAAAATTATGCCGCCGGAATAGTTTTCGACAAAGTAAAATTTGGAGGAGACTCCGGGGAAGTTTTGAGCCCATTGTCCTGTGGCTTATACAAAGACAGCCTTTTCCTGGTACAGGATATTTCTTCCGGTAAAGTTGTGGTATTTAACCTGGGAAGCGCTCCCAATAATAATAATGGAGGTACTCCCTACACAGAATTTAATCTTCCAAAGTTTTTCTATTCAATTTGCCTGCTTGATACAGGATTCAATGTCATTGCCAATGGAGATAACGGATCTCTGAAAGAACTTCAAAAAATTGATCTGAAAAAAGGTACGATAATCAGTGAGTTTGGAGAATATACCTCAGCTCCTAAAACGGAGTCCGCACTCGAATGGAAAAATAAACAGGAGAGCTTTCTATTCATGAAACCTGACGGCAACCAGTTAGTAAGCGCTGGCAGATATACCGATCGAATTGAGCTGTTTGATCTGACCCAACATAAAAAACTGAAAACAGTTACCGGACCCGATAATTTCGGGCCAGAGCTGGGATATCGCTCAGTGGGTGGCTTTAATAAAATCATCCGGAACAACAAAACCAGGTATGCGTTTCTGGGCGGTGCAACCACAGATAAGTATATTTATTTGCTTTATTCAGGCAACAAATGTGATGGCCCGGATCAGTTCTACGGAAAAAGTATATTTATATACCGCTGGGATGGTACCCCTGTAGAAAAACTTAATTTAGACAAACTTGTCAGCAGTATAGCTGTTTCAAAAGACGACAAAGAGTTATATGCTGTAGATCCGGTAGGCAAACAGATCATTAAATCGTCCATTATATTCTAACGCCAAATGAAAGAATCAATCAAAACACTTACCAGCTGCTTCCTTTTTCTTTCATTGTACGTGATTGAGGTTGGATGTAAAGGAAAAGAGATAACAAAGCAAACAACTACGATTAGCCAGGTCAATACACAAAAATACACACTGCCAAAAAGTCTGGAAACCTTCTATACCAACCCGGAAAGACGCACAGCCGACAGCGCTGCTCTCATGAAGGCGCCCTATAAGCTTATTGTAGATGTAGATTTTTCCTGCCCTGTGTGTATCGTGGAAGTAGATAAATGGAATAATTTTTACTCCGACAGCCTAAAAAAATATCAAATCCCGATAGTGTTATTATGTCGTTCTGATGACAAATACAGGTATATGAAATATCTATTTAAAACCCAAAAGCTAAAGTATTTCCCTTTCCCTCTCCTATTAGATATCAACAATGAAACATTAAGATTAAATCCGAAACTGATTTCGGCAACTGGAAAGGTAAAAACAGTGTTTATTGGTGCTGATTCCCAAATACTATACACGGGCTTCCCTTTAGAGGGAGAAAAAGATAAAGAAGACCTTATAAAAGCAATCGCATCAATTAGCCCTGTCTCCCATTAATCATATCAAATAGCAGAAATGAAATCAAAATTCCTCCTTATCATCCTTTTCGTAGTAGCTACTAAAAATGTTATAGCTCAATCCAATGCTCCCATAAAAGAACAGGCCATTGTGGGTAAAGTCTTCTATAAATTTCAATATATACCCGATACTACAAAACCCAACTACCTCTTACAGGAAGATTTGGAGCTGGACTTCGGCAAAACAGCCAGCTCGTTCACAAGCTACTCAAAAAAAATGCGTGATTCTGCTATCCAGAAAAACATCAGGAAGCAGATAGCCGCAAATCCGACTACTTCCTATAACGACGTCCAGTCATTGCTATCGTCGTTCAACTATTCCTCACAAGAGGTCATTTATACAATATCGGATCCACAAAATAAAATTTTTACCGGGCAGCAAGTTGCCAATTCTTTCTACCTCGTAAAAGATACCGCTAAAAAAATCGACTGGAAGATTTTAGATTCCACCAAGACCATTCAGGGAAATATTTGCCAGAAAGCAACAGGAGAAAGTCATGGTAGGTTATACACTGCCTGGTTTTGCAGCGATATTCCTTATAGCTTTGGGCCTAGAAAACTTAGTGGCCTGCCAGGCATGATACTCGAAGCTTATGACCAAAAACACGAAGTTGTTTATATTTTCAACAATCTCGAAAGTAACATAAGCAATGAAAAGATAGGAGTCCCTAAAAACGCCACTGAGGCCACCTACAAAGAGTATAATAAATTATACAATGCATTCAAAAAGGATCCCGCCACTTTTTGGAATAACAGCGCCAGCAGTGGTAAGATAAAATTTGTAACGGGAGTAAATGCAGCCAGTGGCAAGCCAGTTGGAAAAGATAATAAAACCAGTAACACAAATAGTAACCCTATTGATTTAAAGTAGATATTCGACGCATCTATTTTTAAAACCTGGGAAAGCAGGGCAGATTAAATGCCCTGCTTTCATTTAGAAAAAATATCTCTTTATCACACTTTCCTATGACGATTAGAAAGATAGTCCTATTGTTATTTTTCATGACCTCTTCCATATGCGCTGAAGGTCAGGAACATATGACACATATATTTGGGAAAGTGGAAGATTCTATTCATCATCCAATTGATAAGGCAATCGTAAGCATCATTATTTATCGTAGCCAGGCAGGAATTTCATTTAATACCACCAATGAAAGTGGACGTTTTAGCTTCCAGATTCCAGACAAATACCATATTGATAGCCTGGCCATAAAAGTAAATGCCATAAACTTTGAAAAGTTAATAAAACATCCGGTTTTGGTGAACAAGGATAATTTAATCCAACTTAAATCTCTTCAAAAAACCTTACCCGACGTTGTTGTAAAAGGGACAAAGCCGATTGTGCAGAAAGGAGATACGATTAGCTATAATGCTGATACCTTTACAAAGAAAAGCGATAGATATTTAGGTGATATTATCAAAAACCTTCCAGGGATTACAGTCGACAATGGTGGAATAATCAGCTATCAGGGAAAGCCTATCAACAACTTTTACATTGGAGGAGATAATTTGCTGGACAACCGCTATCAAATTGCGACGGACAATATTCCATCTGCGGAAATAGCCAAAGTGCAGGTAATTGAACACAATCAGCATGTGAAAATGTTGAATGGTATTGTGCCATCGGACCAGGCAGCCATAAACGTTACGTTAAAAGATAAAGGCAAATTTCATGTCATCAACAATGCCGAACTGGAAGGTGGTATCCCCGGAAAGTGGAATGGAACGATTCACAACATGGTTTTCAATGATAAGTATAAGGCCATTAACGAACTAAAATCGAACAATGAGGGGCTTGATTATTCACGGGAAACTGGCCTCAGCAGCCTGGGTGGCGCGCCCAATCTGGCAAGGAGCCTATCCCTGTTTAATAAAGCTATAATGCCCAACCTCAACAATATGTACAAATTCAATAAATACAAAAGTTTGCGCATTAATGGATACTATCTGCACGATAAGCAATCAACCGAAAATGAGTCGTCGACCGCATACTACCTGCCAGGAAACGATACAGTGAAGTACAATGAATCGAACAAAAACAGTATGCCAACTGACGCTTTCAACATTCAATTAAATTATAATGTAAATAGTTTTAAAACGTACTTTGATAATACATTCTCCCTCAGTCAAACATGTGCCAACCTGGGCGCGGAAATATTGTCGAACGGGCAAAATATCCTGCAGCACAACTCAACAAAAAATACCAGCTTCAGCAATACTTTACAAGGATATCTTCAAATTCACAAAAAACATCTTGTCAATTATTACTCTTCCGCGCAATATTCAAATGTTCCACAAACATTATCGATATCTCCGGGTGCCATGCAAGACAACCTGAACGACAGCGTCCCCTATTTAAATACCTATCAGTTCCAGCGCACATCTACATTCTATACCAATAACAATATTTCGTACAGCCACATATTTGGACACTGGATACTCGGAACAAACACCGGCCTGAATTACCAGCAACAATATTTTCATTCCAATGTTCAACTGTTACAAAACAATCATTATACTACGGGACTCGCTGAATTTTCAAATGACTTGCACTGGCAAAAAGAACAATTTTACCTTACTCCCCAAATAGCATTCAAAAATGACAGGGATCAACTAAACATTTCAGCCCCCATAAACTTCACGCACATCAATTACTTCAACGACTCCGTTTTAACGAACCGTGATAAACTAAATCATATTTTTATTAACCCATTACTGAGCTGGCAGCGCAAAGTGGGCAAGGAAAATCAGTTTTCCTTCACCTACAACTTCGGCCAACAGGCAGCAACGCTTGCGCAAATATTTGGCGGGAAATTGCTGAACGGATACCGTAACTATTCATCATACAACCGACCCTTGCTTATCGGCAGCTCACAGACATTTGATATAGGATTCAACTTCAAAAAAATGCTGCTGGCATTCTTCGCAAATATAGACCTGGCGTACAGCTTAAACGAAAATTACTATTTAGATTCCCAGACAATTGAGCGCAATCTTACTACGGTTACGGCGCTTCCCATTAATAATTCGAGCAAGAATATTTCCCTTACCTGCAATGCGAGCAAATATATTTATTCATTCAACACCATGGTTGCTGTCAATGCTTCGTTCGCCCATGGCACATCGCAGCAAATGCAGAATGGTGTATTATTTGATGTAAACAACAATATATCGAGCTACAAGCTGAATATCACCCCAACAATTTCTGATTGGTTAGAAGTAAAGGTATCTACGGCATATATATTCAATACAAGTTCTTCAACTGCTGCGGGATTCCAACGACAATCAAACAGCCAATTCAATGAAACATCCTCTGTTATTATTTATCCTGTCAAACATCTGAGTATTTCTTTCGACAATCAATACCTGCAGTCTTCACAGACAGGACAAACCATATCTTCTGCCGTATTAATGAATAGCTATATTCAATATAATTTTCAAAATCCACAATGGCGCAAACTCCAGCTCAGGTTAAGCTCCAATAACATGGCAGATGTTCGTTATTACAATATTGTGACCACTACCAATAATATGATTGCCACCTATAGGTATTTGCTGCAACCCAGGATGCTGTTACTTTCAGCACATTTCGACCTGTAGCCCTCTGGCTTAATGAAATAAGTTAAATAGGTATGTTTATCCAGCTAAAAAAGATCGCTATCAAATCTATAGCATATTTACCCGGTTTATTTATATTATTTTCCCTTACCACCGCTTTCTACTGCGCACTGTTCACATATAGGTTTGCCTTCAATTTTGATCTTGATAACAATGATCAATACTTCGCTGCGTTTACAGTAATCACGGGATGGCTTTTGTACCTGCTTTTCTTTTCGATCCATGCGTTTAAGAGCGCCATTAGTTGCTATCAGTTCATCATGCTGTTGATATCAAACATCTTTATCCTATTATTATCATATAGTAGCTGTTATAGCCTGGCTAATGAGTACTTCACCTGTATTGCAATAATCTCCCTATTATTCATTATTGTGCTCACCGCCAAGTTAAGAGTATTGCACGTAATAATATGTGGGCTATCTGTTGCCTTTCTTTGGCAGCTCTACCTGGCATTTGATCAGATGGACAAATTTGAATGCAATATCACCCCATTGAATATTGAAGGAAGCTTGCAAAACACTGGCGTATACTGCTGTTATCTTGTTTCCAACCTGCCTTTTCTGTATTATGTACTTTTTAATTTTAAGACGGGAATACTTTCTAAAAGGAAGGACAGCACAACGGCATGGATTCAAAGCGCTTCAAAGGCTGCCAGAATATTAATTTTTAGCGCCTGCCTGGGCTTCTCTGCATTTATTATCTGGCGATCTGAATCGCGGACTGCCATTATCGCAATGGCAACACTCTTATTTTTCTTCCTGGCAATGAATAATAATATTCAGGTAAGAAAGCGTTTTTACAAACTCCCAAGACCTGTTGTGCTCTCATTGGCTTTTGTACTCCTTGGAGGCTTGGGCTATGCCATACATTATCTATTTCATTTAAAAAGGTTATCGGCATCTGGCAGGGTAATGAAGCTATACATTGCGGGAGGGCATTTAAGCGACAATCCCCTGCTGGGAACGGGTATAGGGCGCTTTACCTGGCACTATCCGCAATGGCAGGCAAGCTATTTCGCCAGTCATCCGAATCCACCCCAAGACTTCTATTTTAGTGCATCAGAAAGCTTTATTCTTTTCAATGAATACATGCAAATTATGGAAACCGTTGGCCTAACCGGCTTTGCAGGCTTTATAATAATTATGATCTTATTCTTCAAAACAAAATCCACAAGAAACCAACCATTGCTGAATGCCACAAAACTTACCGTAATTGCTATTCTTGCCTGTGGCTTTACATCTTATCCCTTTCATGTGAATATATTGCTGCTCCTGATCTTCTTCTGCTTTGCGCTAGCGGCGGTACTTGACGAAAACTTCCGTACCAGGTTGCCATATCTTTATGTACTAAAAACAATCCGCCCCTTGGCGGGCAAGATCGTTTTATGTCTTACGCTATTCATAGCAGCACTAGGTTCCTATAACTCATTTGAGCAATGGAAGGCAAAAATGCAGTGGGATAAGCTGCGTAACCAGGGTCTGGCAGACGTAGAAGAAAGAAAAGGCTATGAGCAGCTGTATGAAGCATTCAAATATAATGGCAAATTCCTAACGGAATACGGTATGTTTCTCATGAAAGACAGCGCAAGCAGCCAAGAAGCTGTTACGATTTTGGAAGAAGCTAAAAGGTATGTTATCTCTTCCATTAATATGGAGGCATTGGGACGATCCTATAAAAAAGCTGGCAACTACAAAATGGCCATTGAAAATTACAGGTGGCTGAGTAATTATATTCCATCCAGGTTCACAACAAAAATGGAATTGCTAAAACTATATGACCAAGTAAAAGACACCGAAAATGCCCAAAAGATTGCCCGCACAATTTTAACCATGCCGGTTAAGATCCCCTCTTATGAAGTAGTGAGAATAAAGAAAGAGGCGGGAAATATGCTAAGAAAGTATGAAACAAGAGGTGTCAACTAATGGAAAATGTGAGAATGGATTTATTATAATCAGATTTTTTCTTTTAGTTTGCATCGTCAACCAACCGAGACATTGCATAATATTGCCTGAGAAAACAACACATAATGAAAGAGAGCTCCTGAGCGAAACCGCGAGAGGTAATGAGGTTGCCTTCTCTGCACTATTGGACCTTTACAGAAATAAGCTATATTCACATGCCCTCAGCTATCTTAAATCTTGCCAGGAGGCTGAAGAACTGGTACAGGATGTATTCCTGAAAATATGGGATAACCGCCACCGGCTGCCTGAAATAGAGAACTTCAAAAATTATCTCTTTATATTATCCCGCAACCAGCTTGTTTCTGCTGTAAGGAAACGGCTAAAAACTGCTGCGCCCCCCACGGATGATGATCTAAACGAAGGATGGCTCCCCGACGGACAACTGGAATGGAAAGAAACCTATCAGCAAATACAGCAGGCCATAGGCCGGCTTCCCCCCCAGCAGAAAGCTGTGTTCATTCTGAGCAGGTTTGAAAATTTCACCTACCAGCAGATTGCTGTACAGCTACAGATTTCCCCCACTACGGTTAAATTTCATATGGTGGCTGCCCTTAATACGTTGAGGGAAGCATTGCATTATAATGTCTTTATGTTACTCATTTTACCCGGCCTCAAAATTTTTTTTTAAAATACCCTACCCGGCCCTACTCAATACTGCGTCTTTATATTTAGCTGGGAAAATAGCTTCAAACAAAACGTATGAATAACAGCGAATTTTATTCATTATTGGACCGGTATTTAACAGGCAATCTCTCCGTCGAAGAAAGAGAGCGGTTAACAGCGCTGCTGAACGACGATCATTACCGCGCACTGCTGGAAGCATCCATGGAAAAAACATTTATGGAAGATACGTTTACAGGTAATGAAACGGAGGGCCGCCGTAAGCGGTTGAATTCACTTATACTGGGCCGTATACAACACCAGGTAAGAACAGCCAGGTTGCGGCGCCTGCTGGCATATGCGGCGGCCGCGGTGTTGCTAATCGGTATCGGTATCTTTTACCTGTTGAAAACCCGGCTTGATCAGCTCCCCACCGCTCACCTGCCTTTAGCACAGAATGATGTAGCTCCGGGGGGCAGTGGAGCTATTCTCACCCTGGCAGATGGCAGCCGGATGCAACTCGATAGTATGGCAAACGGCGTGGTAGCCACTCAGACCGGCGTCCGCGTAATGCTGCAAAAGGGACAACTAGTATATGATGCAGCGCCAGGAGCCAGTGACGTTGTTTATAATAGTATATCAACTCCCAATGGCCGGCAATTCTGTATGAAATTACCTGATGGCACAGCGGTGTGGCTGAATGCAGCCAGCACTATCAGGTATCCGGTTGCGTTTAAAGGCAAGGAACGCCTGGTAGAAATAACAGGGGAGGCTTACTTCGAAGTGGCACAACATACCAATATGCCTTTTAAGGTTAAAATAAATGAAACCAGCACAGTGGAAGTATTGGGCACCCATTTTAATATCAATGCTTATAAAGATGAACCAGGCGTGACTGCTACACTACTGGAGGGTGCGGTCAGGGTGAGATATGCAGGAGAAACAGCTACCTTAAAACCCGGCCAGCAGGCGCTTATGGCAGGAGGACCGATAAAATTAAATACCGCTGTAAATATTGACAAAGTAATGGCCTGGAAAAACGGATTATTCAATTTTGATGGAGCCAGTCTGCAACAGGTAATGAAACAACTGGAGCGTTGGTATAATATTGAAGTGGTGTATGAAAAGGGAGTGCCCGATTTACGCTTCGGCGGAGAATTGAGTCGTAATTTGAAACTCTCTGAAATATTAAATACACTGCAAGATGTACATATTCATTTCAGGATCGAGAATAACAGGAAGTTGATTGTAATGCCTTAGGGGTAGGAATAAATTAATACTACACTCATTGAGTGAACAATGAAACATTTGGCTTCTGATGGCCGGAAGGGGTTTTATTGGCTAAACCAAACCACTTGAATACCAAAACCAACCAATAACCAACCTGCAGGAACAAAATGCCGGAAGTGATTAGAGCCGCTTCCGGCAATAGTTCCGATTGACGAAAATTTCAACGGACAAACTTCAATTTTATCAACCGTAACTGATGCAATCTATGCAAAAAAAGAATTATTGCCCCTGGCTAACCTGGATAAGGAGCCGGTGTAAAACCAACATGCTGCTACAGATGAAGCTGACCTCTCTGCTGTTAACGGGCGCTTTCTGTACTATTTATGCTACCGCAACTTCACAAACGATTACATTGTCAGTTAAGAAACTGGGATTAAAGGAAGTATTTACCGCCGTAAAGCAACAAACTGGGTACGTAGTTTTTTATAACCAGGGCGACCTGGCTGAAAGCCAGCTGGTGTCGGTAACGGCATCGGCGCTCCCACTAGCAGATTTTCTGAAATTGGTGCTAAAAGATCAGCCGCTGGAATTCCGTATCAGGGGAAATTCCATTATTCTTTCCCGGAAGGCACCTGTTTCCGCACCTCTTCCTGCATCGCCTCCCGCTAACTGGCCCGTCACTATTGTAGTACAATCATCGGATGGCACGCCATTGATAGGTGCTACCATCCGGGTGAAGAATTCGTCCCTGTCGGCCGCCACCGGACCAGATGGTAGCTGTACGCTGAATGTATCAGCAGGTAGCATACTGGTGGCAAGTTATGTAGGTTTCGACTCCAGGGAGATCACTATAAAGACCCCTTCCGCTGCCCGCCAGTTTACCATTGCATTGAACGCCGCTATCAGCAAGCTGGATGCCACCGTAGTAGTAGCCTACAATACCACTACGCAACGAAGAAGCACGGGTGCCATATCTGTTGTGAAAGGAGAAACTATCGCATCATTGCCTAATCGTTCATTCGACAGAAGCCTCCAGGGTACAGTACCTGGATTGCTGGTTACCGGTGGTAACGGACAGCCAGGCGGAGGCGCCAGCAATATGTTAATACGTGGAATTGCTACAGCCGTTGGCGGCAGCGCCAGGCTTCCTTTGTTCGTTATCGATGGCGTGCCGGTGACGCAAGATATGACCCAACGTTCCTTTAATCTGGGAACCACCCCGGTTACCAATCCACTAGCCCAGATCAATCCCGGTGATGTGGAATCTTATACCGTATTGAAGGATGCCGCCGCTATTGCACTATACGGGTCCAAGGCAAGCAACGGCGTAATACTGATCACAACGAAAAAAGGCCATGCGGGAAAAACAAATGTGAAATTCCGTCAGCAGGTGGATGTGGCATCACTTATCCATAGCAGAGAACCCGATGTATTGAATAAAGAGGAGTATTTAACATTGTTGAGAGAAGCCTATAAAAATGCCAATTCTACCCTATGGACCGATGCCACGATAGATGCCGACCTGAAGAAGAGATTCCCCTCTCTTACCAAGGCTCCCGGCGATTCAGCATTGTATGAGCCTTCCAACTGGAAAAGCCTGATCTATAACAATGCTGCTATTACCACCAATACAGAACTCAGCTTATCCGGTGGCAACGACAAAACATTATTTTACCTGAACCTGAGCTATCTGGATCAGAAAGGAATTGCAAAGGCCAGCGGCTATAAAAGGGCCTCCGTCCGTTATAATTTCTCCAACCGGCCGGCTAGCTGGATCAATTTGGGCCTGAACACATCCTTTAGTTTCAACCGGCAGGAAACGCCGTCCCAGAGTGAGAACCCTACTGAACTTTTCGGCTTCCCCTATACCGCCCCACCAGTATACCCTGCCTATTTGCAGAACGGCGCCTATTACCTACCGTCTACCACCGGTACCAACTACAATTTATCCAATCCCGCGGCCGCACTCCAATGGAATGTGAACAGGAGTATTTATTATCGGGCAATGGGAACCTTATTTGCAGAAACGTATTTCCTAAACCACTTTAAATTCAGGACAGATCTGGGCGGTGACTTTATGCTATCGCAGGATAAAACCAAAACAGACCTGCGGCTACCAATCAGTACCATCCAGGGACTAGGCGAAGTATCGGCATTTGACAGAGTACGTACCCGTATTATTTCTACCAATGTGTTGCAGTATAATAATGTTTTCCGGCAGAAACACTCGCTGCAGGTGTTAATGGGCCAGGAGGCACAAACCATTTACGCCAATAGCATAGCAGCGACCTCCAGGGGATTCACTGCACCTTATTTTGAAGAAGTAGCAGCCGGCAGCACAGTTGTATATGGCTCATTGAGCACTACAGGAAACAGCGCTAAAGAAACGCAGCATTCTCTCTTCTCACAGGCTAACTATAACTATGAGAGCAAATACCTGCTGTCGGGAAGTGTAAGAAGAGATGGTTCATCAAAATTCGGCGCCCACAACCGCTATGGTAACTACTGGTCGCTGGGAGCCGGATGGATAATCAGTAATGAATCCTTCATGGAAAAGACGTCCCACTGGCTCAGCTATCTCAAACTGAGAGGAAGTATTGGTACGGCAGGCAACTCTAGCTCGCTGACCGCTACTACCCGTTATTCATTACTCTCACTGGGTGGAAACTATGACGGTGCTGCAACAGCTATGCTTTCTGTTTTCCCGGGTAATCCAGACATCAAATGGGAAAAACAGTTCAGCAAAGACCTTGGGCTGGAATTCAATCTGTTTAAAAACCGCTTTGGCGCCGCGGTTGACCTATATCACCGGCTCACCTCCGATCTGATATACCTGGTGTCCCTCCCTGGCAGCAGCGGGTATTCCTACGGATTCGGCAACGTCGGGAATATGATGAATAAAGGAATAGAAGTTTCGGTCAATGCAGCTATCATACATAACAAACAATTTAAGTGGAGTGTAGACGCTAACTGGAGTGCCAACAAAAACAAGCTGGTAAAAGCCTACCAGAAGGAAAACATCAGCGGCTACCAATTGAGAAGAGAAAGCGAACCTTTCAACGCCGTGTACATGGTTCGCTGGGCCGGTGTGAACCCCCAGGACGGCACGCCACAATGGTATGATATCAATGGTAAGATAACCAACAGTTATTCCCTGGATAACCGGGTAATTGTAGGGCAAATACAGCCCAAAGGCTTTGGAGGTATCACTAATACGTTTTCGTACCATGCATTACAATTGTCAGCATTCCTTTACTATCAATACGGGAATATGATGTACGATAATAATACCGCCGCCTTACAGAATGATGGCACCCTTCCATATCTGAATCAGTCGAAAGCCGCCCTGGACAGATGGCAGCACCCGGGCGACCAGGCTAAGAATCCCAGGAGAGTGCTGAACAATCCGGATGGTGGCACCAATACTTCTACCCGGTATTTATCTCCCGGCGATTTTATACGCCTTAAAAATGTAACGCTGTCGTACAACCTGCCTGCCCTGGCCCATAGCACACATATGAGCAACATCCGCATTTATGCACAAGGTAATAACCTGGCACTCTGGACAAAGTACACGGGAATAGATCCTGAAAACGTAACGGCAGACGGAAATACTGCGTTTCCTTATCCTCAGACCAAAACATATTCACTGGGCGTGGATGTTTCTTTTTAATTTTTTAAAGCGCATTATTATGAAAGCAATAGTATCGGCCATATTATTTGTAATGCTTTTTGCAACAACCGGATGTAATAAGGATTTTCTTGAAACACCCCCTACTACCAGTGCAGAGCTGGGTCAGTTTGCAACCAGCTTGTCATCCTGCGAGCAATTGCTGAACGGGTCATACCGGACCATGCTTGATGGTTTTTACTGGGGATTGAGTTTTATATATGCCGACCTGATTGCGGACGATGTAAAGCCCATTCCCGGAAGCCCACTCTTCCTTGCACAGTATAACTGGAAACAAGTAGCTTCCGATGCCGGAGGAGATGCTAACCAGAATAATTATTGGAATGCCTACTACAAAACCATCCGCAGTGTAGCGCTGGTGATGGAGAATGTAGACCGTTTCAGCAATGAAGACCCCGTAAAGGCAAACAATATAAAAGGTCAGGCATTGGCGTTACGTGCCTGGATGCATTTCGAACTGGTGAACAGGTTTGCCCAGCCCTATAAATTTACTACGGATGCATCTCACCCGGGAATACCATATATAGTGACTTCCAATTATAGTGAAAAACTTAGCCGGGAATCGGTTAAAACAGTTTATGAGAACATTATCCGGGACTTGCGGGAATCGTTGTTACTACTACCTGCAAATACATCTGCCAAAAACTATATCAGCACCAACGCTGTAAAAGCGCTGCTTGCAAGAGCATACCTCTACAAAGGCGACTACTCCTCCGCAAAAAATCTGGCAGTGGCGGTAATACAGGCCATACCTTTTATGACAACAGGATATCCTCAAAACCTGTTTACTGATAAGGAAACAGAGGCGATCTTCCAGCTGGCGCCTCCCACCACCAACATCTATAATAATTTTTCGGGCACTTATTTCAGAGGCGTATTTCCCTACTTCCTGCCAACACAGGATATAGTAAGCGTATTACAGGAAAGCCCTACGGATGTGCGTAATAACTGGTTGTACCAGCAATCCGGTACCTGGAAGGTTTCCAAATATCCCAAAGGTATAGTACCCGGCATCTTTGATCCTTACGGCGCTCACTATCAAACACTCATCCGCTCGTCGGAAATGTACCTTACTGCAGCAGAATGCTATGCTGAACTGAATCGCACCGACAGCGCCATTTTTTATCTCGATCAGATCCGGATGCGCGCAGATACGGCTGCATTGCCTACTACTGCCACCGGCACGGCATTGACTGAACTCGTGCTGAAAGAGAGACGGAAAGAACTTGCATTTGAAGGCCAGCGCATCTTCGACCTGCTAAGACGGGGGAAGGATGTAGTACGAACAGATGCTCCTTCGGCAGCAGCAAAGGTACTGCCATATAAAAGCCCCAGATCGATAGCGCCGCTACCCGGACTGGAAGTTACCGTAAATGGTCTTGATCAAAATGACTCGTATTGAACAATCAAAAACTATAATCCATGAAGAGATTACTAACAGGAATGATACTGGTGGCCGCAGCCACACAGGCGAACGCACAGGAAGCTTATACTATCAGGGGGAAGCTCACGGCAGTTAAAGACGCTAAAATCATGCTCGATTACAGGATAGGAAAAAAACACATTATCGATTCTACTGAGATCAAAAATGGTATTTTTACCCTGAAAGGGAATGTAGCTCAACCGATGAAGGCCAGTCTCACTGTAAAGAACCTGAATGATGACGGCACGATGAGCCTGGAAAAAATATGGGACAGGGATACCCGTGACCTCTACCTGGAAAAAGGACGCATAACCGTGGAAGGAACTAACCTGAAAGAAGCCGTGGTAAACGGCGGGAAAGCACAGGCCGACCTGAATAAGCTGAATAAGGAGCTGGAACCGTACATGCGGCAACTGAAACCTTTAACCGACGAATTGAAGAAATACTTTGTAGTAAAGGATGAACAGGGAGCAAAGCCCACTATGGAAAAGATAAGGCCCATCCGGAAACAGATGAATGAAGTGGAAGATGCCTTCAGAAAAGCACACCCCTCTTCCTATGTAACCTGGGATATGGTAAAACAGAGAAGCGGCATTATTGATCCCGTTACTTTTGAGCCCATGTTTATGGCTGTTGACCAAAAATTTCGCGATAGCGAAGAGGGCAAAGATATAGCCCGCAGGCTGGATATTACCAAAAAATCCGCTATAGGACTGCAGGTAATGGACTTCACCCAGCAGGATGTAAACGACAAGCCGGTGATGCTGAGTTCTCTGAAAGGCAAATATGTATTGCTGGATTTCTGGGCGAGTTGGTGCGGCCCTTGTCGCGCGGAAAATCCGAATGTCAGGAAAGCCTATGAACTGTTCAAAGACAAAAACTTTGAAATCATGGCTGTTTCCCTGGATGACAATAAATCCAAATGGCTGGAGGCAATTGAGAAAGATGGTTTGCCATGGATTCATGTAAGCGATCTGAAAGGCTGGAACAACGTCGTAGCGAAACAATTTGGTATAATGGCGATACCACAAAATATTCTCATAGACCCCAATGGTATTATCATCGCGAAAGACATTCGCGGAGAGAAACTGGCGGAGAAATTGAAGGAGGTTATAAAGTAAGGCCGGAAATATAACCGGGCAGAAGATTTACAGGAAGCATTTGAAAAGAAAAAGGATACAGTAATCTTAGATTTTTACTGTATCCTTTTTTAACCGGATAAATACTGCAGCAGCCAGGTTATCCTGTAATGCCGGAATCATTAATACATTCGGAAATCATTACCACACGTTTCATAGTATCATCATTGTAATACAACCGGTCGGTGCATACCGACCGGCCATGATTTTATTCTCATTGTTCTGCTATTTAAAAGAAAAAATGTTTTTATAAGTCCTGATACTTTATAATAATAGAAAGATTCGATGACGTTATATTTCGAGCTTTCTGTCTGAAATAAAGGGTACGATCGGATAGATATAATCAATCTGCTTTACGCCGAGTTTTTCTGGTGACGAACCAACAAATACTGTTTTCTTACCTTTTATCGTAATGGCTCCGTTTTCCGTGATGTCAATGGTTGCCCACAGTGGGTCTTTATAAGGTACGGTATATTTTATCCAGGGATGGGCTTTATCTACTGCTTCGGAATAACGTATCTCTTTGTAATCATCGCCGAGCCACTGGTAAGAGGCGCTATTAATTTGTACATAGTGGATGCCATTGATGTAGTTGTAATAGTCCTGATGGTGATGACCACTCAGTACCATGATTACTTTCTGTTTGCCGTTCTGATTGGCCTGTTCAAGGGTATAGCGGAGTAGTGTACCATTTTCAAGTCCACCGGCATCATTATCCAGTCCCTGGTGGCAACATACAATAGTAGGCGCAGCAGTAGCGGCCAGATCTTTCTTCAACCAATCCAGTTGGGCGGGCGATATAAAGCGTGCGTAGCCCGGTGGGCGTGACTTACTTTCGTTATGTTCGTTGCCATCCAGTACAATGAAATGGAATCCGTTGGCATCAAAAGAATAATACTTGCCTTTGGCATTCCAGAAGGCTGCCACCTGTTCACGCGTGTGTCCTCCATCCATGTCATGATTGCCTATTACATGGTAAGATGGCCCTTTAAACTGATTCCAGATATCCATCAATGGCTGATTCTCTTTTTTCGGATAACAGAAATCACCCATCTGTATAATAAAATCAGGTGATTCCTCTTTCATTTGATTGATGAATGCCGACAGGCGTGACGGCCCATCGTGCATAATGTCGTGGTGTAAGTCTGCCATTACACCAAACCTGATCTTTTTGCGGGAGGGCTTCCATTCAGGAAAACGTGGGAGTAAGAAAGCTCCACCGGCGAGACTGGTTTGGGTCAGAAAGTCTTTTCTATTCATTTCAAGTGGATTATTACAAAATACAAATACTAAACACAAGTATAGATAATAAATCCAGTATTTCACAATACAGCGTTCAAATTTTAAAGATCTTCAAAAAAACAAATTTCAGATAAATAACCAGGGACGCAGTGGTAAAAAACCATCCAAATACAATACAGAAAAAGATTACATTACTATATCAGGCATCCTGCTCTCCTGCTATTTCATTTATTATTTAATCGCCTTAACCCAAATGCTTTTCAATTTGTACTTAAAAACTCATCTTTTTATTAATTGCTGGTTCAAAACAGAAAAGTTTAGTATAAATAAACATTTGTTTCAAATAATATTTAATATCAAATCAACAAAAGCTAAGTAAAAAAGCTTCCACTATCTGTCAATAACCAGGTCCAACGATCTATTAGTGAAAAAAAACAACATTCACTATTACGAAATCAGCGCTCTTCCTTGCCCTGAGGCTACTGGTTCATTGTCAATTTACCTGCATAACCAAACTTTCTCTATGGATAGCATTCCGTAATTCAGTTACAAATTCGGCTGACAAACCTTCTTTCTTACTAGCCTCAATGCCTCCTTCCAACTTTGAAAAGCTGGCTGTCGAGGGGGGCGATGACCTTTCGTTTGTTTTCAAGGGTGCACGACAAGTTCTATTTTCAAACATATTATATTTTTTAATCATTATTAATAATTAAAAAAACAAAAAATCTTCTTATTACGACCTAAATCATGCAATAAATACTAATAAAATATTCTATATCAATATTTTAATTCAATAATTTACTATTTCTACATTTGTATTATAATAATAAATATATAATAATAAAATCAACCATTTACCAAAATTTAAGCCTAAACAGGAAAAATTTTATGAATTAAGTAAATTAATCTTCTACTTTTATACTTAAGTACACTGATCGATCAACCAAAAAAGTACTTAAGTACATTGTTCAATTATTAATTACTTCTTTTATGAAATTTTCAGTCACATTCCTCTTCCTGTTTGCCACTGCTCCCTTTATTGTGAAAGCCGAGAACAACGATCCCCCCAGAAAGAAAAAGAGAGGCAGTTACTTAATTGAATTACCAGCATCCCTGAATACCAGCACCGACAGCGCCAGGAACATTACCCTTTTCCAGTCGTCAGAACTACCTTTTAAACCATCTATCCAGGTAGGCGCCATTGTACATATGTTTGCCTCCGGGGAGCAAACAGGATTTGGCGCTCCCAGCAACGAGAAGACGGCGAAAGACTGGAACAAGGGCTTTTCTGTTTATCGCGCCAGGGTGCTGGTGGGCGGTCAGCTTACTAAAAAAGCCAGCTTCTTCATGGAAACCGAGATCCCCTCACCCATTGGGGTTCAATCCAACGGAGAGAAGAATGTAAAAGTTGCTCCCATCATTCTCGATGCGCAGCTGGAATACACCTTTAACTCCGCATTTCAGCTTATAGCAGGCATGCAGCTGGTATCCAATAACCGCAACGGGCTACAGGGTGCTGCCGGGTTAATGGCCAACGATTTTACCTTCTTCCAGTATCCGTATAACCTGTTTGCAAATAGTCCGCTGCAGGGCAACTTCGGACGTGATCTCGGTATCAACGCCCGCGGGTTTCTCGCAAACGACAAGCTGGAATACCGCCTGGGCGTATTCACCGGCCGCAATGTGGATGGCGGCGCCCCCCTTCGCACTGTAGGTCGTGTGGCCTATAACTTCCTGGATGCCGAAAAAGATTACTACTACGCCGGCACCAAACTGGGAAATGGCAAAACGCTGGCCTGGGCAGCCGGTGTAGACGCACAGGCGAACTATTACAATCTCAGCACCGATGTATTCTTTGACCACCCTCTCGGCAATGCAGGCTCCATTACGCTCAATGCTGCCTACCAGTACATGACCGGCGGCACACAAACAGACTCCAAATACTCCTTCGCCACACTCATTCCCAAACAAACCGTCCAATTCCTGGAACTCGGCTACTATTTCAAAAAGTCGAAACTACAGCCATGGATACGCTACGAAAACCAGGACGTTAGCGCAGATGCCGCCCAAACCGGCGCTGTTAAACCGGCGAACTTTGATAAACTCAAATCCAGCACCGTCATGGGAGGCGGGCTCAATTACTTTTTCAACGGCACCGGCACTAACCTCCGCCTCTCCTACACCGCCCGCACTTACAATGTAGCCACTGCTATACCAGACGACTATACGAAAAAGACATTCGGACAAGTATGGCTTCAGGCTCAATTCTTCATTTTCTGATTATCAAACATTCAATCATCTCTTTATAAAATATAAGTCAACATGAGAAACGCTTTCCTTAATCAACTATCTATTCTCCTGCTGGGCGCTACCGCACTCTTTTCTTCCTGTAACAGCGGCGCCGGAAAAACCGGCGGCAGCGACTCCTCCGCCACAAAAGGAACGGTAAAAATAGGCGTACTCCACTCCCTCAGCGGCACGATGGCTATATCTGAAGTTTCCTTAAAAGATGCGGTGCAGATGGCCGTAGATGAAATCAATGCCAAAGGCGGTGTACTCGGTAAACAAATAGAACCGGTCATCGTAGATCCGGCATCAGATTGGGACCTGTTCGCCGAAAAAGCGAAGGAACTGCTGATCGATAAAAAAGTATCTGCCGTGTTTGGCTGCTGGACTTCCGTATCCCGCAAATCGGTACTCCCGGTTTTTGAGCAGAACAATGGCCTGCTCTTCTACCCGGTACAATATGAAGGAGAAGAATGCTCCAACAGCGTGATCTACACCGGCGCAACACCCAATCAGCAACTGATTCCTGCTGCCGAATATCTCATGAGTGAAAAAGGTGGAGGCTACAAAAAATTCTACCTGCTGGGTACCGATTATGTATTTCCCCGCACCGCCAATAAAATACTCAAAGCCTACCTCCTCTCTAAAGGCATTCCCAAGGAAAACATCATTGAAGAATATACGCCGTTCCATCACCAGGATTACCAAACCATCATCTCTAAAGTAAAACGCTTTGCTGCAGATGGTAAAGCCTGCATACTCTCCACTATCAACGGCGATTCCAATGTGCCTTTTTATAAGGAGTTTGCCAACCAGGGCCTCTCTTCCGCCACCTGCCCGATTATGGCATTTTCTGTAGCAGAAGATGAGCTCAGATCAATGGATACCGAATTCCTGGTAGGCCATCTCGCTGCATGGAACTACTTCCAATCAAACGACCTGCCGGAGAACAAAAAATTTGTGGCCGATTTCAAAGCCTTCTGCGCGAAAAAAGGTTTACCCGGCGGCGACAAAAGAGTAACCGATGACCCTATCTGCTGGGCTTATACCGGCGTATACCTGTGGGCAAAAGCGGCTGAAAAAGCTGGTTCCTTCGAGGTTTCGAAAGTACGTAACGCTTTATACAGCCTGGATTTCGATTCACCCGACGGCCCCGTGAAAATGGACCCGCGCAATCATCACCTGGCAAAACCGGTAGTGATCGGCGAAATCAAACCCGACGGACAGTTTGATATCATCTGGAAATCCGGAGGACTGGTAGACCCACAGCCATGGTCGCCGCTAACCTCTCCTGATAAAGATTGTGACTGGGTTAACCACAATGGCACCTACGCTAAAAAATAAACGGGCTTTATCCAATAAAGACAGGCTATTTCCAATTTATCAAAAAATGATGCGATGAACACTTCCTTACTACGGATGCTGATGTGCTGCTTACTGCTACTGCCACTGTTTTCGGCCGGCCAGGACAGCGCCTCCATTTACACCGCACAGCTCCTGCAACCACCGGCCGATTCCGTGCGCTCACAGGCTATTGGCAGGCTGGCCGCTCTCCGCATACCGGCCACCTTTCCTTTACTGATGGCGATTAACGATAAAAAGCTGTACCTGCTGGATCAAAAAGCGGTTACAATAGACAGCCATCCTTCCAGCGAAGGAACCTACCGGCTTTATTCTCTTTATCCTGATAACACTCTCCTTACCAACAGCAGCGGGCAACCGCTGCTGTTACAATTGTCTGCCCTCAAAACGGTAGACATCCCACGGGCCGACCGCCTTCAACTGGCAAGTATTGCCCCGTTGTTCAACCTGTTCAGTAACGACCCGCAGAAACGCACCCTCGCCTACTCACAGCTCAAACACACGGGCGATAGCGCTACCCTCCGTACCCTGAAAGCTGCACTGGCCAGGGAAAGTAATACCGATGCACTCCGCACCGGGAAAGAGGCACTATACGCTATGCAGCTATACAACGTCTCTACTACAGCCATCGCCAAAGCCTATATCGACAGTATTGCCGACAACTGGAGCGACAATGCACCTGTACTGCTGAGAGACTATGCCAGATCAGGCTTCCTGAACCAGGAAACAGCCCAATATGCCGCGGCTAAAGCCGTTGGCCTGGAAAAACGGTATGATAATCTCCAACGTGTGCAGCACTTCTTCAGTGGCTTGAGCCTTGGCAGTATCCTCGTGCTCATTGCATTGGGACTTTCCATCGTATATGGCCTGGCCGGTATTATCAACATGGCCCATGGCGAGTTTATGATGATCGGAGCCTATACCACCTACTGCACGCAGGTCATATTCACCAAAGCACTGGGAATTCCGCAGACAGATCTTTTCTTCTTCTTTGCACTACCATTCTCCTTCCTGGTGGCAGGTTCATTGGGATGGGTACTTGAGCGGCTGGTAATCCGTCACCTGTATGCCAAACCACTGGAGAGCCTCCTGGCTACCTGGGGAGTAAGCCTGATACTCATCCAGACCGCCCGCCTGTTATTTGGCGACCTTACGGCTGTTAAAACGCCACAACTACTGGCAGGTGGATGGCAGGTTTCGCCACACCTGACATTACCTTACAACCGCCTCTTCATCATCGCGCTGTCAATCCTCATGGTCCTCTTTACTTACCTGATGCTGTACCGCACCAGGCTTGGTTTACAGATCAGGTCAGTGACGCAGAACCGGCAAATGAGCGCCTGCCTCGGTATAGAAACCAGGCGCGTGGCATCCATCACATTCTTTATCGGATCGGGCCTCGCCGGACTGGCCGGTTGCGCCATTACGCTGATTGGAAACGTGGTGCCTGATATGGGTCAGACCTATATCGTCGACTCCTTCCTCGTGGTAGTTACAGGCGGTGTTGGGAAGCTGGCCGGAACTATACTTTCGGGCCTTGGTATTGGCTTCTTTACAAAAATATCCGAGTCTTTCTTCCAGGCGGTATACGGCAAAGTATTTATCCTGGTGTTCATCATGCTGTTCATGCAGTATAAACCGAAAGGACTATTCCCGGACAAAGGCCGCATTGCTGAAGATTAAAAAACGGAACATGAAAACGAAAAACAACATACTGTTATATATACTATTCATCGCTTTCTTTGCGATCCTGCTGCCGGCAGGTTACCTGACCGGCCTCCTTTCCGTGAACACCATTTCTGTATGGGGGCGATACTTCTGCTTTGCGATAGCGGCATTGGGCATCGACCTTATCTGGGGATATACCGGTATCCTGTCCATGTGCCAGGCTTTCTTCTTCTGCCTGGGCAGCTACGGCATTGCCATGCACCTGCTGTTGAAGAAAACGGTAGCAGCCGGGGCTGCCCTGCCCGACTTCATGGCCTGGAATAAAATAGAAACATTACCCTTCTTCTGGCAGCCGTTCCATTCCTTTGGATGGTCGGTGATACTATGCTTACTAATCCCCGCGGCATTTGCTTTCATTATTGGCCTGGTATTATTCCGAAGCCGGATCAAAGGTGTATATATGGCCATCATCACACAGGCGCTGACGCTGGCCATGTGGTTAATATTTCTCCGGAATGAAACCAACCTGGGCGGCACCAACGGTCTCACAGACTTTAATAGCATCCTGGGTTACTCCCTGTCGGCTTCTTCCGTAAAGCTGGCACTGTACCTGGTTTCACTTGCCGTACTTTGCACCGCTTACTACTGTTGCTACCGGATAACGCACTCCAAGTTTGGGAAAGTACTGCAGGCTATCCGCGACAGCGAATCCAGGGTCAGCTACACCGCCTACAAAGTGGTAGACTACAAACTGGCCGTTTTCGTAGTGGCGGCACTGTTAGCTGCCGTTGGCGGAATGCTGTATCTTCCCCAAACAGGCATTATAACGCCAGGGCGTATGGACGTAAAAGCATCAGTTGAAATGGTGATGTGGGTGGCACTTGGCGGCAGAGGCAACCTGAAAGGCGCAGTGATAGGCGCCTTGCTGGTAAACTTCCTTTACAGCATCTGCACCAGTTTATTCCCCGATTCATGGCTATTCATCCTGGGCTTCCTGTTTGTGATTACGGTATTATATTTCGATAAAGGATTTATGGGACTGGGAGATACCATCCGGCAGAAATTTTCCGCCACCCGGCTCAAGACATCTCAAACCCATTGATATGCTGCTCAACGTAAATAATCTGTCAGTATCATTTGGCGGTGTACATGCACTGAACCTCGATCATTTCAGCCTGCGCGACAAGGAACTGCGGGTTATCATTGGCCCTAATGGCGCCGGCAAGTCCACCTTCCTCGATATCATCTGCGGGAAAACAAAGGCCGACAAAGGAGAAATTACCTTCAACGGCAAATCCATACTCGGCAAATCGGAAGTACAGATAGCGGAGACCGGCATTGGCCGGAAATTCCAGAAGCCATCCGTATTCCCGGGACTCACCGTGTACGACAACCTGCTGCTCGCCGCAAAAATGAAGAAAGATATCTTCACCTCCCTTTTCTTCAAATCTACACCCGCGCTGGAAGAGAAAATACACCATGTGGCCGTGAAGCTGTCGCTCACCAACGTAATGTATAAACCAGCAGGCGATCTGTCGCACGGACAAAAGCAATGGCTGGAGATAGCCATCGTAGTGCTGCAGGACCCAACGCTTATGCTCATAGATGAACCCGCAGCAGGCATGAGCGACGAAGAAACAGAGAAAACAGGGGCCCTGCTCCTCGAGCTGTCGAAATCCCACAGCATTATTGTGATAGAACACGATATGAAATTCGTAGAACAGATAGCCAACGAACTGGTAACGGTACTGGTTCGCGGAAAACGACTAATGGAAGGCACCTTTGCTGAAGTGAAGAACGATCAACGGGTAATAGATTGTTATTTGGGACGTACTAACGCACAACTTGAAACATTATGAGTAACACACCGGTATTAACTGTTAACAATATCTCCGCCGCTTACGGGCAGAGCATCATTTTACGTGGCACCAGCCTTGCCGTAAAAAAAGGAGCCATCACTACTGTGATGGGGCGCAATGGCGTAGGGAAAACCACCCTGCTAAAAACCATCATGGGCCTGCTTCCGGCGCAGGAAGGCAGTATTGTTTTCAATGATGAAAACATCACTTCCCTGCCGCCGTATAAAAAAGCAAAAGCCGGTATTGCATACGTACCGCAGGGCCGGGAAATCATCCCGAAGCTTTCGGTATATGAAAACCTGCTACTGGGGCTGGAAGCCCATCCCAACCGCAAAGCGAAGATCCCCGAAGAAGAGATCTACCAGCTGTTTCCCATTCTGAAAGACTTCCGGAAACGCGCCGGCGGAAACCTCAGCGGGGGACAACAACAGCAGCTTTCTATTGCACGGGCGCTGGTAAGCGCCCCCTCCCTCCTGTTGCTTGACGAACCTACAGAAGGCATACAACCTTCCATTGCACAGGAGATTGGCGGCATTCTGAAACAACTGGTGCAGGAGAAAGAGTTGTCGGTTTTACTGGTAGAACAGAAAATTGATTTTGCCAACCAGGTAACGGATCATTACTATTTTATGGACCGTGGCCGGATGGTATTGGATGGTACTGCTGAAGCGTTGAAACACGCCGAACTGGAAAAACATATTGCCGTATAGCTAAGACGCGCGTGGGTTTTGTTTATCTTTATCACTATGCATCCAGTATCCGAAGAAAGAAGTATTTTTAAGATCTTCACCATCCTTTATGCGGTGGCACTTACCACTATTGCGTTGTTGTCTGTATTCAGCCAGATAAAAATCCAGCAGGCGCTGACCCACCAGATGAACGATGCACATGTGATCAACTTTGCAGCCAGGCTGCGCACCTATAGCCAAACGCTCAGTAAGCTGGCGTTGTTGCTGGAGTCGGGCCGCGATATAGAGGACAACCGGAAAGAGTTTATAAATACACTGAAACAGTGGCAGAAATCGCACGAAGGCTTACAATCTGGCAGCAATTTCCTTAACCTGCCGGCAAATGACCAGGATGAACTGAAGCAGATGTTTGAAATTATCCGTAACCCGCACCAGGAAATATGGAACGCCGCCAGCAACATGATCGTTGTACTGAATGAGGATACCGCTTTTAACACATCGCGTATACGCCCATATGTACAAACCATCCTGGCATACGAGAAATCATACCTGCTGGGCATGGAGCTGATTGTATTCGATTATGACCGTTTTTCGAAGGAACGTATCCGCAACCTGAAGGAAATTGAATATATCGTGCTTGGCCTGGTACTCTTTACCCTGATGCTGGAAGCAGGCCTCATCTTTTACCCGTTATCTACCCGTATCCGCAAAATTATCCGGGGGTTGGTAGATGCACAGGAACGGGCGAGAAAGCTAACCGAAGAAGTACAGCTGGCTAACCAGGAGAAATTACTGCGCCAGGAAATGGAACAACGCATCCGGTCCTACTCTATTATCAACGGACAGGAAAAAGAGCGCAAGCGGATTGCCGCGGAAATACATGATGGCATCGGGCAAATGCTGACTAGCCTCCGGATGAAGCTGGAACAGATAGAAGACCGCAGCATGCAACACGATCCTGAAATTGCCATGGTCAATACCATGATGTATAGCATTATCAACGAAACCAAACGCATCTGCGCGGACCTGCTGCCCAGCGTGCTGGAAGACTTCGGACTGCGGGCCGCCATCGATGAACTGCTCAGACTATGCCGGCAAACCGCACCGAGGATCGATTTCCGGTTGGAAGAAACCTTGTCTGCCACAACATTGCCAAAAGAAGTTAAAATAGGCGTTTATCGTATCTTGCAGGAATCATTAAACAATGCTATTAAGCATGCAAATGCAGACATCATTGAAATAGACATTGACGGCGCCGCCAACTTCCTGCAGCTCACCGTAAGAGACAATGGCAAAGGCTTTCACTTCGACAGTCACCAGCTCTACTCTAACGAACAGGCCAGGAAAGTAAATGGCATCCGTAATATGAAAGAAAGGGCGGAACTGCTTGGAGGAACACTCCTGATTGATTCACAGCCCGGCACCGGAACAAGTATACAATTGGCACTAACATTTTAGCAATGAAAAAGATAGGCGTTTTTTTAGTGGATGATCATGAAATATTCCGGAATGGCTTAAAACAGCTGATCAACAGCGAAGCCGATATGGAAGTAACCGGTGAAGCCAGCAGCGGGGAAGATGCGATACAGCAGCTGGCAGAAATACAACCGGATGTTATTATTATGGACATCCGCATGCCTGGAATGAACGGCCTGGAAACCAGCATCCAGCTGCTGGAGAAAAATCCCCGTGGAAGAATTCTTTTCTTTAGTCTCTTTGATGAACCCGACTATGTAGCCGCCGCCCTCGAAATGGGCGCCAGCGGTTATATCCTGAAAGATACCAGCAACAAAATATTCCTTAGTGCCATTCGCACCATTCACCAGGGCAGGTATTACTTCATTGGCGAAGTAAGCGACGTGCTCGTAAAGAAATACCTGGATGCCCGGCAAACAGCCGGAAACGGCGGTACACCCGAGATCTCCCTCTCGCGCCGCGAGGAACAAATTATGCGAATGATCAGCCAGGGACATAACAACAAAGACATCGCAGAATCACTGAACATCAGTATCCGCACGATAGAAGCGCACCGGATGAACATCCTGCGTAAATTCCAGGTGAACAGCATAGAAGAAGCGGTGGAATATAGCAGGAATAACCGGCTGCTGAAAGAGGACTAACCTGGCATCTCCCGCTGCGACCAGAAGGATCTCATACCACCTTCCCTCCTTTATACTTGAGCACCGTATCCACCGTAATATCAATTGAAAAGGCAAACAGGAAATAAACGAGTAGCTCGTTAAAGGTGCCGATAAAGCCCGGGCCATAAGTATTATAGGCAATGGCGCACAGTATAATAGCCAAAATAATGGTTTGCAGGAGCCCATAAAATATGAGTTTTTTCCTGGCAACAGTAGTTTCAGCGCTGATCTTTTGCCAGAGCGGACTCTTGCTATCAAATATATCAGTTGCCGGGGGCACCGGTTGTTGCTTGCCGGTATCTACGGCAATATAACTATAGGTGTTAGGGCTTACCCGGTCCGAACCAAATGCCGGATCTTCTACCTTCAGTACCTCTGCCCACTGCTGTTCTATTTGCTGGACAAAAGAAGCATCCAAATAGGTAGCCGCATCCGGAGAGTCAGCTGCATTGGTGGCAATATCTGAAAGCTTTGTTTTCCATGCTGCAAGGGTCTGTACAAATTTCACGACAGCGGGATTAGTCTTATTGGCCGGCAGTTTATATGCTTTGTCCAGGCTTTCACTATAGAAATTCATAAGGTCAGTAAGCTTGCCCGACATCTTTCGAAAAACGGTAAGGTTGGCGGTTAACAACAGGAGATCGGTTGGATCATCCTTTAATTCGGACAGGCTCCCCATTATTGTACCCATCGTGTTTTTGATGGTGGTTTTCAGTTGTTGGGGTATACTGGCCGGATAGTTTTCGTCTTTTGAAAACAGTTGCTGAACAGACAGCAAATAGTTTTTAAGGTCCCCGATAGCCTCCCCGATACCGGCAATCGTTTTTGCCAGGGAGGGCTCCGCGGCAGTGGGATCAAAGCCTCCCATTCTATCCAGGACAAATTCATAGGAGAGCCTGGCGGTAGCCAGTTTCCCTGCCACCAAAGAGCCGGGAGGGTCATTTTCAAAGCAGCCCGCTATTTTTTTAAGTTTGCCATCCAGATCTTTTAACCTTTGCTCCAGGCCGGCCTTTAACGTGTTATAGGCCGTAGTTACTTCCTGTATTTTCGTGGCAATATCCGGATCGGCAATACCGGTGAAATAAGCGGCTCCTCCCGCCTTTTCGAGCAATGCATTTAGTCCCAGTAAAAGTTGCGCTACCGCATCGCGATAGGGCTTATCCTGTATTCGGGCTACCTCCTTTTGAATATTTTCAATACAGATGAATCCATTCATCCGCTGTTGCTCCCATTGCTTTTTGTCTGCCAGGTAGTGCCTTACCACAAGGCCGGTAATGAGCCCCAGTACAATAGTTACAACTATCCACCAGGAGCTGCGCTTATTGATAATCTCAAAAGGAATAACCAGGGGCGTCTGCAGATTGGGTGAAGTCACCTGGGCAAATCCTACACTTTTGCCAAGCGGTAATTTGTCGGCACTGGCGTTATTGAGGTGATAAATAAACTCCAGCATAGTACCAGCAGGAATATTAACAGGGCGCCTGTTTATGGCTACCAACGTACTGTCGTTGCAAATATTAAAATAAGGCGGATGCACCACGAGCCCACTAATATTGGCCAGCTTACTCGTTTCTTTCAATACGAGCGCTGTACTGTATGAAGCCGTACAACCCTCTATAATAACCCTGGCGGTGCTAATGGTGTCCAGCACAGGGGCTGGACGCACCAGTGTTACGGTGATAGGCTCCAGGGTGGAATCGGTTTTTTTAAACACCACCGCCAATTCATAAGTTCCCGGCTTTGCCAGTAACCGCATATCTACGATAATCCCTATAGTTGGAAATCCCTTCTCATCCAGGTAAATATTAAATGCCCGGCTATACTGCTCTCCTAGCAGGTTACCTCCTGATTTAACTGTATAAGGCCTGGAAGAAGCAAGCGACAGTTTCGGAGGACGACCGTTTTCCAATGGCATAGGCATTGAAATCGTATCGATGCTCACCGTACCATTCAGTTCGGCTGAAAGGGGACCCGGCACCTGGCTACTTACTGCTACCGGCATTACAAAACAGCAGGCCAGCACGACAAAAAAAGTAAAGAACTTATTCATGGGGTTATTTATTTGACAAGTTTGAGATTACTATTGCCAAAACAAGTAAAGATAAATGCCACCGGGGCGCCTAACGCAAACATACCCTTGTTAAATGCCTGGATGGCTTCTCCCAGCTCCATTTGCTTCCAATAGAGATCTTCTAGCACCTGCTTTAGGAACCGGGTGCCGATGCTGGCATGTATGGTACCCTCCGTACCGATGATAGCTGATGCGCCGGCGGTATGAAACGCCTTGGAGATAGAATCCAGGCTATTAAAATTCATGGCCATACTACTGCAGTTGATTAAAAACACCATGGGGAGGGGCTCCCCTTCCCAGGCATCATCGCGCATAATTTTATTTTGCAACAGTTGCTGATAGATCCATTTCTCAGGCGGAATAGTGCCAAGACCCGCAGGCCATAAGGCTTTTGGGAACGTAATAATCCTGGAGCAATCCGGCTCGCCATTGATGGGATTTGTTTCCAGGTGCCCGATCACGGCGAGCACTAACGGCCTGGTGCTATTATCCCACAACAGCGAAAGTAGATCCTTATCATAGGTTATCTCTGTCAGTTGCGCCGGAAGTGACTGTAAATCGCTGCTTAACTGGGTAGTGGCCTGGTCGGTAGAATTTTTGGAGAAAATAATGCGGTGGTTGGCACTAACGCTCAATGTAAGTACCGAATCAGTGGCAGCATCTGTAGTTAACAGCTGTTCTATACGATGACGTATACCCCAGAAACCTGAAGTACAATAACATTTATAATGAGGGTTATGTGGGCATCCCTGCCAGGAGGCGTCATAAAAATCCTTGTACTGATCCGGGTCAAAAAGCTCGCCGGTGCAGACAGGGTGGGGAACACTACCTGCTATGTCGGTGGGCATCGGGTAGTCGTAAATAGCCGCCCAGGGAAAGGCAAAATCCATTTGGTGCCTGGCAATGGTGATCTGCTGGTCAGCAAGCACCCTGATCTCCTTTAACTTCCTGCCCAGGGGTGTTTTGGAAGGCTCAAAAAATAAATTGTACCTGCCGGAGCCGAACCTGGCCAACTTGCGTACATCTTCATAAAAAGACTCGCTGAGTGGCCTCCCTTCCAGTTCCTTCAGGTTATACCGGGGCGCCTCCTGTCCGCCATAAATATCCCTGATCAGCTCACAAAACTGGGTTTGCGCTGCTTCAATATCGGCCTGATTAATGCCGGTAATCTCCTCGGCCACCTCCTCTTTCTTGAAGAAAATCGAATGTGTTCCATCCTGATTCCCGTTCACACCAATAAACAAGCTCCGTTCCTTTAGCTCACTGAGATTATCAAACTTCCCGGAGTTGGCAACGTCCAACCTTACACTAATAGCCGGAAGCAAAGAAAAACTGATCCAGCCTGTCATCCTGGCCTCCAGGATAAATGACTGTAGTAAAACATTGCGGTGAAAAACACCTATCCTCAAACTGGCTATTTCCCCCTCTTTGGGCGCTACCAGGTCGAACGTGGATATCTTCGATTCACCTTCCAGCGGTAAAAATATCGTTTGCACCGATGCCGATCTCAGGGCAAAATCCTTTGGAAACACCACGATATCGATCTCGTGTCCCTTCTCCCCTGCAAGATCAGGCAGCAGCGGGTCTATCGCAGGCACCTTCCCTTGTATCAGGCTATGCGGCCCTGTTTGACCTATTTTGACATGCAGGCGATAAAAAGCACCGCGTTTTACCCGCGAATACCTGCTTAACCACTTGCCGTGGCGATCGCCTTGCTCAACTGCCACATCTACTTTACGGTTGTTAACTTTAATATTCTCTGCAGGAGTTGAATTCGCGGCCAGGGTACGATCATCATCATCGTCCAGTATCCACTTGTCCTTTGAGCTGCCTGCCGGATAGCTGGGAGCGCTTTCGTTTGTCCATACATCATCTTCCCTGCGTAGCCCGCTCCCAGCCGGGCTGGATATCACCATCGGGGACGCATCGTATTTATACTCGCTGCGGACAAAATCCAGTGCTTCCGACAACGAAAAGCGGCCAGCCAGTCTCGCAATTAACTTCGATATGAATTGTAGTTGATCTCTGGGGGAAGTAAGAATGATACTATTAACAGGCAGCAATTTTAGATTATGGTAAAGAAATCCCAATAATTCATCTGGCATTTCCTTATAGTCATCTGCCGTTATAACAACCAGCTGATTGGCCGTACTCAAGCCGTCAGCCGCTAAAATATTTACGATGTCCCGATATCCCAGGATCAAGATGCTACACCAAAGCCAGCTTTCGAAAAAACGATATTTCTCATATATCGGTTCCCTTAAAATTTCCTCCTGAAGTAAAAGATGAAGCTGATTATAAAATGAGTGATTACCCTCTCCAAAACCAATAGTAACCGGATAGCTGATTCCCTGTTTTGAAAGAATGTGCTCGTTAAAATAATACAGCTGAAAACCTACCTCCCGGGGAATAATAGTGAACAGTAACGTGCGGATTAACCAGTCTTTCCTGAGTAATGGCAGATCAGGCCAAAGGGAAATCTTTTCTATTTCAACGTAAACGGGAAGGGATAAGCGCGCCTGCTGCAACGCTGAAAATAAGTCTTCTCTTAAAATATAATCCCGTATAGCCGGATCAATAAACAGCGGCTCCGGCCAGCCCTCCAGATCAAGCATTTGAAACGCTTCGCGGGCAATGACTTCCGCGCCGGAACTATCTTCATAGTTCAACGTCAACATACTTTCGTGGATACGAACAAATTCCAGCTTAATCCATTTCACGGCATTGGGCATACTCATAAGGATTAATTTTTGGGGTAGACGGCGCTGGGTCGTTTATAGTAAGTTCGGACTTATTTTTGAAAAAATCAAGTCCTAAAACCTATCCAATTACTTTGCAATTTAATTGGACACCGCTCCTTTTTACGCGGGAATTATACATACCCATCTGGCGGGCGGGAAAGCACCTTTTTCACTTCGCACAACCATCAGTTATCAGATGAAAACCAGGTAGATTATTCATTACCACATCAATGCTCATCGCCTGGGATAGCCTACCCTGTCCCTAAATAATTCGTATGCGGCCGGAAAACCCCACATGAAAGGATTACTGAAAAGAAGCTGGCCGGAAAATCCGCCTTGAACCGGGCAAATCCAATTTCGCTAGTTCCTGGTACTTCTTTTGGAAATTTTGTGGATATAGATCGCCATCCAGAAATAGGCAGCCCCCCATATCGCATTTGCTAAAAACTGAACAATCACACCGGGAACGGGAATAAGCGCAAATCCTAATAGTGCCATCCAACCCGAAGCTTTAGGTAACATATTGCTTTTTTGTATAGCAATTGCCATACAGAAAAGCCCGAGCATCGTGCTCACCAATGACAGGCCAAAATACACTGCCAATGCACCTTCCATACTAACAAACGGAATAATATCTGATATACCCTGCTGGTATAAATGACCAGCCGCCGGAAAAAGGAAAAAGGCGATGGCAAAAACCCCAATACCCAAAAGCTGGTGTGAGAGCGTTAGAAGCAAACCAGCAAAAGCCCACTTTTCAGCTTTCGACTTTTGCAGAAAAAGATACAGTCCAAGTGTTCCAATCATTTCCAGAAAAACTCCAAAAAATCCGCGCCCTGCCCACCAGAGGTATGCGTTGCTGGTAGTAAGTGCTGCAAATTTCTCAGGTTCATGTGCTGCTTTGAAAATTGCATTTTCCTGATCAATTAAAAGGTCGCCAAAGGCAAATACAAGTCCAGCTACCCCTAAACAGGTTAGGGATATTACTATTCTATTTTTCATATTTCTATTGATTAATTACGCTACGGGGAGATACCAATTGATGAATAAATTATCTGGATTTTCGGGATCAGGCATCGAATCAAACTTAAAATAGGATACCCCATGCCTGTGTTCTATATTCTTTTGCTGCACTAATACATTATTTACTTCCGCACTTACAGCTTCGTAGTCCTGTACTTTGCTACAGAAATTATATCTTACGTATCGGCCCTCTAAAATTCTGGCCTGAAGATAAGGCGCTGCGGGAAGCTTAAACCCTTTGGGCACGATTGCAGCATCATAGCGACTTTCTCTGTTGTCCGTAAGATGCGGACATTCATGCAGTATAGCATAATGTTCAAAATCCTGCGGGGTTTTATTTATAGCTTCAATATAAGCTGCCACCTCTTTCCAGATAGCATAAATACTGCTGGAGAAATAATCGCCCCGATAGGCAAAAACCCGGGCAATTTGAGGCTGTTCTTTACAAAGAACACCATTGGTGGATATATAACGAAACGTCCGCAAAGGAAATTCCTGCTGAATTCTTTTAGATTTCCGGTACTGCATCGGGGTGACTGCATACAGCTTTTTAAATGCCCGGCCGAATGAACTATTATCATCAAACCCAACAAGGTACTTTATTTCATCCAGGGGCAACTTAGTTAAAGCCAAAAAATAGGCAGCGGTATGCAATCGTTGTTCCTGAATGTATTTACCCAAGCTCATGCCCAAGTCTGCACTCAGCTTTCGCTGAAGGTGGAACGGGGAATACCCTGTAATTTCTGATAATCGCTCCAACGTGATTTTACTATCCAGGTTGTTGTTTATATACAACAGCACTTCACTGGTCATATTCTTCATTTAGTATTGCAAAAATACCCCATACAGTTTCGTAAAAATGTGCAGATCTTGCTATTTTTACGGCTTTGATAGCTTTACTTGTTATAATTTACGCACAATCTGTCGGAACAACATTTATGAACTCAAATAAAATATCCGTTGTATCCTACAGTCTGACAGGCTATAAATTATTGCTCTTCCTGTTGGCTGAGTGAATTGCGTATATTTGAAAAAAAGGAAACAGCATCACTGAAAAGTCCACTTACTTCATCTTACTATAATGAAAAGGGATGGGAACGGGGAGGAAAAATATACGAAATATTCGGAATAAATTTCTACAGGAAATTATTAGTTTGGGTTGGATGGGAAAAACTGAATAAAAAATCAAAGCCAGTAGAAAAAAACATCAAATCTTTGATGAATTTGCATTATCAAACTAAAAAATCTGAACTAGGCCACATAATTATCTTGCTCATAGTATTTGGATTTAATGTTTTCACGGCATTTAAATTTGGAGTTCTCAAATCTTTGTGGCTACTTGGATTAAATATCGTATTAAACCTATATCCAATTTTCCTTCAACGATATAATCGCCCACGAATAGCAAGAGCTATAAATTTAGGTACTAAAAGCTCCCGGCATACGGCTTCTATAGCTTCCCAACCTGTTTCCCGGTAAGGATATTTAAACTACGCCAGTGCATGGCTATAAAAAATATGGGGCATAAGGCGCAATACGTTTTCCAACGGAAAAATCAAGCATTTAAATACCTACTGGAATTAACAGTAAATGAAGCTGGTCCTCCCATTCTTTGAATTTCACAATTATTCGTTTGATAACACCAACCGGCAAAACAACGTGAGACCTTAGCTTTGCCTCATCAAAACAAAACAGGGTATATCACATGAAAACTCCAGCAAACAAAGTCGGCGTAGAAGAAGAAAAGCATTTGATCCTGCTTACGCTGAATGACTATCTTCAGGGACGTCCGGTAAAAGACATCGAAAGGCTCCGGGCAGCGTTTCACCCCGATGGATACATCAGGACCATCATAGCCGGAAAGTTGGTGCAATGGACATTGCCACAATACCTGGACCTGGTTGCCCAGGCAACATTACAGGCATGCCAACCGGAGCTCCTGTCATATGCGTGGGATGGAGATACCGGGTCGGCCCACGTACAATTGACCTTTGATACGTTCCGGTTCATTGACCGGTTTAACCTGGTAAAGTTAGACGGTAAATGGTGGATTGTAGATAAGATCTCCTATCGGGAAGAATTGCAGCGATAGTTTAATAACGCACAAGCCACAAAACCCGCCGTAACGGATGGTGCTGTGGCTTTGTGGCCTCCGCCGGGATTACGTTTATAAATCTTTACTCATTCATAAATTCTTTGACTGTCAAATGTTCACCGAAGTGATGGATGACCTCGCATATAACATAGTCCTGCTGCATACGGTTGAACGCAGCAGTTCCGTCCGAAATCAGAAAAGTATTGTAGCCTTTTTCGTGGGCATCACGCAATGTACTTTCCACGCAAACGTGGGTAGCATATCCGACCAAATACAGGGTTTCAATTTTGTTGTTACGCAGATACACGTCTAAATTAGACCCAGTAAATCCGCTTGCCCCGACACGTCCGGTTACGATAAACTCGCCGTCGATCGGTTTTACTGTTTCATAGAACTGTGAACCAAATTCGTTAATCGGAAATGTTCCGGCATTCGGAATGGCTTTGCGCAAGCCGCTCTTTCCGTTGGCTAATTCGGGATAGCCTTTTTCAAAGCGTAACCCTACGTGTATAACTTCGATGTTGTTTTTCCTTGCATAGTCCAACGCCTTTTCGATGTTAGCGATTGAATTGTGCATCATTTCCTTATCTTCAACCAATGCCTTGTATAATTTACCGTCTTTGTGCATCCATTCGTTTTGTGTTTCAATGAGGATTAAGGCTGATTTGGCTTGCTCTTGTGCGTTTCTAGTTGCAGTCATTGTTAAATAGTTAAGATTAAAAAAAGTATCCTTATTTTATTTTTCTTGTTTTGTTATTTACATTTTACGGTATACGCCTCTACTGGTTGTTTCTATTTCATTTATTGCGCTTAATTTTCAATAATTGTAAATAATCTACAATTGCAAAATAAAGGCATTAATTTTATATTTGCAACATAAATTGTAAATAATTTACAAAATGACAAAGCGTAAATCAGAAAATGACCTGTCGTTCGACTTCGACTTTTTGGATAAGCTGGTAGTAGGTATAGGCGAAGTTTCGCAAATCACAGGCATCGCCACACGTCAGATAAGGTATTGGGAGGAGAAAGGGATTATCACCAGCCTAACCGAAGAAGAAGGCAAAAACAGGCGGTATGATTATAAAAACATAAAAAAAATGCTGCTCGTTAAGGAACTTATGGACGATGGCTACACACTGGACGCTTCGGCAGAAAAGGTGAAAAAGCGTATGGAAATGATTGAAGAAACGCTTACCAAATTAAAAAAAGGCAAAAGCTAATCCACCTGGCAAAAGACTGACTAAAAAACATATAATCAGTATATGCTTTTTAGCCAGCCTGAAATTTCGGATATGTATGTGTTATTTTTCTGGTACCGTAATGGTTGGATCCCATTGGAAATAGCCATATATGGTTTGATTATTTCCGGAATCATCCAATGTGTATAGTGCAAAATTTACCATAAATGCTTCGGTTCCAGGTTGACCTACAGTTGCTTTATAGGAATAAAAGGTGACGTTGTGCGGTTTAGCTGGCAATCCATTTGAATTTCGATCCGGATTTGGTGTTGCTGCACCAGTTCTTGTTATAGGGGTATATTGAAATGCATCAAATACGTCATCATTAGGTGATATATTCGGGTTCGGGTTCTTAACAACGCCATACAAAATCACTGCATTATCCTGATTATTGGAAGCAGATACTGCACGGAAAGAAACGGTATCCTCTACATGTGCCTTGAAACTTAAATCGGCCGTACCCTGACCACTGACGATTCCGCGTGATCCGGTACAAACCATGTATTCGCTCTTATGGTCTATCGGACATGGGCTTTCTTGTGTGTACTTAGTAAGATCAATATTGTTATCTTCACAATATTTAATTACATAGTTTGTGTCAATCACTATTGTAATTTCAATATCAGCTGGTTCAAACTGATCTGTGCGAGCACCTTTTACTGGTTTTGTTCTTGTGGTTGTCATAAAATAGGATTTTTAAGTTTACACCTACTCTGTTATGGCTTTTCGGTATCCGCCATTTATTAAAGGAATAGTTATTGGGAACGGAAGAAACAAGCATGAACAGGGCATAGTATACCCTATGCATTAAACACCCATGAACGAAACGGCTGCAAAGTACTAGCAGTAAAGACTAGCCGTTAACATTACTGATGAATATTTATGCCCGTAAATGTTTTGTTGTAGCTTTTCCCATCTTTTCGTGCAGTAATCTTGGGTTGGGTATAACGCCTTAAGTCACGGTTATTTTGAGTTAATGATAAAAAGTTGCTGAGTTACTAACAAGAGCAGACGTTATTTTGTTTGACGGGAAAAATTTTTTTATAAAAAAGTTATTCTTTGCTGGTCGATATTTGCTCTTTGATTGATAATGATGATAATCCAGACCAATGATGGAGCCTGCTTAAATGGATTAGCTTGAAAAGTATGTTACATGTTTGATGCTCCACATACGAATAAAATTGCTTAAATAAAAAATAGTAACTCAATACCCATTATTCGTTTGTTATGCAACCCTCTCATGACTACCTGGTCAATACAACAGATAAAATATGACGGCGGTCTTGAATCCAAACTGCCGCAAAAACAAGATGATGGAGGCTGACAAAATCGCCTCCTGCATCGCTTATATGTCATCCAAAATAATGTACCTTTGCGTCCGCCAAACGCCGCCCTTTTTATGGCCGGGGGAAGATGCTACAAATGTAATATGACCGACACCAGAGATGATTGCCCTCAAACCGTACCAGCGCCAGATAACGCTTTCTGCAGGTTTGAGGATCAGAATGCCGCCCAATCCATGGCGAAAGACCTCACCTTTCACCCGAATAATGCGATCCATCCACTTTGCGAAATTGCTGTGGCTGCATTACAACAACATCTTGCCGGGCAAAATGAATGGAAACACAATTTCGGGTTAGACAGCAATGGCGCCGGCGCCGTTATTGGCAAGATGTTCGGCATTTTGGTAGTACGGACCCACGACGGCACACTAGGCTACCTGTCGGCATTTTCAGGCAAGCTGGCCAATGGAAATCATCATGACAAATTTGTAAGCCCCGTTTTCGACGGACTTAAAGCCGACAGCTTTCTAAATACCGGCATGATCCGTTTATCAGAAATCAATGGTAAAATTGCCGCGCTGGTGCAGGAAGATGCCATTTTTCATCAGCCAGCAATCACACAGTTAAAGGAATTACGTAAAACGCATTCCATCGCGTTGCAAAAAAAGCTCCACGAGCAATATAATTTCAGCAATAAAGCAGGCCGCGTAAAAAATATGGTAGATATCTTCACTACTCATGGCTATAGACAGCCACCTGCCGGCGCCGGAGAATGTGCAGGCCCTAAACTACTCCAGTACGCCTTTCGTCACCACATGGAGCCATTGGCTTTAGCTGAATTCTGGTGGGGCTTATCTCCCAAATCCACCACCTGGAAACACGGCGCCTACTATAAGCCATGCAAAGAGAAATGTGCACCAATTCTCGATTATATGTTGAGTGAGTAACAATTACCGCATGTCAGACCTTTCGGCCGGAAATCCTCCGCCTGCTTAAGGTCGTTTCCTAACATTGGGAATTATTACACAACGGTAACAGTTCATTGCTTTTGGGCTAGCTGCTATATATGCAATAGTACAAATGTAAATCCGGAAATTAGCTCCGATAAACCAACTAATAAGAATACAGGGATCCGCCGCCGGAGTCACGATAATGGCGAATCATTCTATCTACATGGTGGGTCTCACAAACACTCAACTTATCTAGATGTTAATATTCTTGCGTCACTAATAATCCTATTCTTGACTCCAAGTTCTTTCGGTCTATGAGCAATTTGTTTAACAGTCAATCTATTTGATTTCTGGTTATAGTAACCAGAACCCTATTTTACAAAAATTTGGTCAATCGTTATTACTTGAAGCTTTAACAAACTTACAATCTGTTCAACGGTCTTTATAGCCAGGCGCTCCGGTAGTTTTGGCAATCCCAATTCATATTCTAAAACTTCCTCTACACTATTTGAAGACAGAAATTCCCTCCTAAAAGAAATTCTTCTTCAGATAGATATCTAAGCTTGCATGGCCAACTATGTTTTAGTAACCCAAAAAAAGGTCGCAATAAATTTTAATTCACAATTGTGTGAATTAAAATTTAATTTCTAACTTCGTGCTTCTGAAGAAGGAAATGTAAAGCCATCCTCTGCTTCTAAATAGATTTAGTTAATCATTTATCACTTAAAAACAAGAACATGAAACATCTTCTTATTGCATTAATTTGTACATTAATCGGGTTTAGCAGTTCAGCAAGCAATTCAACTCCAAAAAAGACCCTTCCGTTTGTAAATAAGCAGGTAGAATTAAAAACAATTTCGAAAGAGAACAAAAACGAAATTATAGTATCCTCTACCCAAAGCAATACTGAGACAGGTCTTCTCCGTATTCAAAGACAATTCCTTTTTGAAGATGCGTGTGGTAACATGTGGATTATTTACGTGTCAGGCCCCAGTAGTGCAACATACTCACAAATGTACGGCGTAGCTCAACATGATTTTGTTGCTGGTGCAGACAGCAACGGTTGCTTTCATGGTCTATAATCGTTTATAGATCCGGAGCAAACTTTAAAAATTAGTCTTGATAGAGTGTAGAAGATGGTTTTTCTTCTTTCAAAATACCTCAGGTCTGGCCTGGGGTATTTTATAAACCAATAATTTAGAATATATGCGTTATTATATAAGGGTTTTTGTATCAGCATTATTTTTATGTTGCCTGTATTCGTTCAGCTATAAAAGTACAAAGCTGCCCGATCCACCTACAACCCTGGCTTATTATCAATTTTATCACATTAAGGATACTACTCAGCGTTGGAAGGTTTGGAGCGAGGATTTTATATTGGCATTTAATTCCGATAAAAGTATATATACCAGCCAAACAAGAGTAAAACAAGATTCGACCATAGCAGAAAAATTAAGGGAAGCAGAAAAAAACAATAACGGCCTGGTCAATATGGGGTTAATTTTGCCTACAACTGAAGATGATATTTATGTAGAGAAAGGTAAACTTGCCGTAGTAAAAAACTATGACCAGCAAAGTTATCTGATTAAGGATGCCTCAGAGAAAATCAACTGGATAGTAGGTAAAGAAACGAAACAACTGTTGGGCTATACGGCACAAATGGCTACTGGCATGGTTAAGGGCAGAAAATACACCGTTTGGTTCACTACAGACATACCTGCAAGCTTTGGTCCCTGGAAGTTGCTGGGCCTTCCAGGCCTGATCTTAGAGGCACACGATGACCACTATTTTATAAAATTCACCTGTACTAAAGTAGTAAACAATGGCAACTTTCAAAATATAAAATCGTTAGATATACCCATCAATGCAATAACTACTTCCACTGCCGAATACGAACGCATGAAAAAGGCCAGTACCCAGGGCTTGGGAATAAACAATTTTGTTGGTACAGAAGTAGCAGTGGATAAGATTACGGCTGCAGATGGCGGCGAAATTAAAACAGCTCCCAAGAAGAAATTTACTATAAATTATCCCTTAGAACTCACACAGTAATTCAGCACATTTGTACATAAAAATCTTTTTATCAAGCTTTTGCCTGTTATTGTATATAATTTCGGCAAGGGCACAACAAACCATTACTATAACTGGTACTGTAAAAGATAGTCTCGCTATGCCGGTGACCTCGGCAGTAGTTTCTATCATCGCTAAAAATGGAGCGGGTATAGCTTTTATCAAAACCGACCAAAAAGGCTTTTTTACCAGCACGGTGCCTAACGACACCCTATCTATCAAAATTACCGCTTTGGGATATCAGAAATTGATTTTACCTATTCCCAAAAACACCAGTGAGCCGCTTACCATTATCCTAAAAAAAACGGTACACACCCTAAAAGAAATTAACATTACTACTCAAAAAAAGATATCGCTGGCCAGCGATACTTTAATGTATAATGTAAAGGCCTTTAAAGACCAGAACGATAGGGTAATTGCCGATTTGATTGGCAGATTGCCCGGTATACAAATTGACGAAAATGGCGCTATCAGCTACAATGGCCGTTCCATCTCAAAAGTTTATATAGATGGTGATAACTTAATGGATGGAAAATACAGGCTGGCCACCAACAATATACCGGTGAATGCGGTAGAGCAGGTGCAGGTTATTGAAAGAGACCAGCCCATAAAAGCGCTGAATGGTTATGTGGTTACCAACAATGTATCACTAAATCTTAAACTTACCGATAGTGCCAGAACTACAACCATTAATACCGGACATGTCGGTTTTGGAAATAAAGTCTACTCTGCAGAGCTAAACAACCTCGTTTTTAAAAAGATGGCTAAAAGTATTGCTAACCTCAAAGCAAATAATACCGGACAAGATTTGCTCAGTGAAAATGCAGATATTGGAACATCTTTTAATAATGAAGTTAATCTAAAAACAGCACGGCCTTATTTATCCATTGATGGTGCTACGCAGCCAGCCCTGAGCGATAAGTACTATTTAATGAACAATGACAATGCCGGAAACATTAACACCTTATTCAAGTTTAAATCTGATTGGGGCCTACGTCTGAACCTATCATCATTGCAATTAAAACGAAAATATCATTACAGCAATTTCGTGAATTATTTTTTACCCAATGCTGATACTGTAGCTTATCAGGAGATGCAGGATAATACTCATAAACTGAACCAATGGCAAATTCAGGCTCAAATTGAAAAGAACAGTAGCTCTGTTTATCTAAAATCTATCACTAAACTGGATTTACCAAAATGGAATAGAGATGGTAACTCGGTCCAAAACGGACTAGGTTTCTCACAAAACCAGCCTTCCAGTTATTTATCGCTAAGTAATGAAACCAGTGTTGTAAAAGCGTTGGGAGCAGGTCAAATCCTCCAGTATAATTCTGTTGTACAATATTACAAAATGGACGAAAGTTTAAAAATCCTTCCGGGAGTTCAACAAGAGCTGGTAAATGATGGTGCAGACTATTTGAAGCTGGATCAGCAGGTGCACGCTAAAAGTACCTTCGTCAACCAATCTGTAACGTATAAAACAAAATTTAAACAGCTTATACTTTCATCGTCTGCAGGTGCTTCTTTTGAACGCAATAAGCTGAATAGTAATTTATATAAAACGGACAGCGCTAATAATACCGGCGTTGCAGGAAATCGTTTTAAAAATGATGTCGACTTTGATCATGTAAGCTTATTTGGAAAAGCATCACTCATCTATCTTCTTCCAAAAGGATCGCTTAGTATCGAAACAAGCCCATCGTATGATTGTATCATCTATACTTCACCCGAAAAAAGTCAGGCTACAAAGCATAAATATTTTTTAATCAATCCAATTATTGAGTTTCGTAAAAATATGGGCAAATACAGTGATTTGAATTTCAGGTATGCACAGCAAACTGAATTTGGGCAAATTAACGAGATTTATCCAGGTGCGATTTTAGTAAATTACAGGCAGTTTAACTTCAATGAAACGCCCCTGCCAAAAACTGATGCAAATTCTTTTATACTAAGGTATTCTTACCGAAAACCATTGAAAATGCTGTTCTATAGTATTTATCTCAACTATAACAGCACAAAACAAAACTTTATAAATTCGTATATTATAGACAAAGGATTAACAAAATCTACAGCGATTGATTTTAGAAATAAAACCGATAATTACGCTATAAATGGCAGCCTGTCGAAATACTTATTTTTTGTGGAAACCACCCTTTGGGTTAATGCCAATCTGGGGCTTCAAAAAGGAAGTAGTTTCTATAATAATGAAATTACACCATTCGACACTTACAACGTTGCCTTATCCATAACTGCCAGAAAAAAAATATTCAACACAGCTACAATATCTATTACCGGAGAAATGGCAAAATTTATAAACTATCAAAATACACTCCAAAATGCCAGTGTTAAAAACGAAACCAACACCCGCAAATTAAAAGCCGGGTGGCAACACAATTTAAACAGCCAAATATCCTATACACTATCATATGCTTTTACTTCGTACCAGCAATCGTTGCAACAGGCAGTGCGTAACGGTTTTCCGGATCTACAAGTTAAATATGCGCCCATAAAATGGAAGAGCTGCTTCGAATTTCAATGTACAAACTTGGCAAACCAAAACTTATACAAACAAATCAATTCTAACTCAAATCAGTTATCAGTGTTTCAAATTCCTTTAAGAGAAAGAACATTTCTATTAAAATATCTATTTACATTTTAAGAGGCCATTAAGAAAAAGCCCATTCAATAATCTGTTCAAGGGTCTTCTTTATTTTTCTGCTTCCTTCCTCTGTATTGATGTCAATCCCGCACATGGTCTGACCGCTCATCTTGGCCTGAAGCGTTAAGTAGTAAACACCCCCGATCAAGAGACCTTGCACTGCCCTGATATCTACTTCTTTATCCTTGAAAAAGTTATCACTAATACTGCTGAAAAGTGCTTCTCCCAGGCGTTCGCGTTCCATATTCAAATCTGTCAAAGGTTTGAAATTCTCACATAAGCCCCAGGTAATAATTTTACGCATTTCTTTGTCTGCCATTAAAGCATCAAACTGTCCCTCTAAAGTAGTATAGGCGATCTGCTTGCCGAAATCCTTCCGGCTTCCTTCTATAATTTCATCGATGTTAACCAGGTTAACTTTCCAGTAATCCTTGCTGTTCAAATACGCTTGTACAAGATTTTCTATTCCTCCAAAGTACTCGTAAATAAGTTTTCTGTCCACATCTGCTTTTGAAGCCACCCGGCTAACATTTAATCCGGGGAAACCTTCTTTTTTCAAAATAGAACCAACTGCCTTTAAAAGTTTGTTCTTAGTTCTTTCTTTATTTCTAATAGGGCCGCTGGTAATTTTTCTTGTCATTTTTTTCAGGATTGGTACCTGGCAATTTCCGATTTTCCAATCGATTTTCAAAGTATATCTACAATTTTATAAATTTCTACATCTCGATTTTGAATTTTTGTGAGAAATATACCGGCAGGCTTTATCATGACAGACCTTAATGGCCACACGCAAAAGCAGCATACAGAAATATCCAAACGATAACCATAGCGATACAAGGTGCCAGCCCAATCAGGATAAGGCCAATGCCAACACCTATAGCCATTGCCATAAAGTGAGGTAACAGTCCAAGGAGAGCAAAGGGTCTTCCAAATCCCCAAATATGCTGATTACGCGAATCGATAAATATAGAATACAGAGAGCTCATTTTATTTATTAGCTATTTTCCAATAGGCGGATATACCACTTAATTTAATCATCAATTATTTTGATTTGGGCCTGCAAACTTTCTCCGTAAATTACCGATAGTTATCTGCGCCGCCTTTACTGTAGGGTCCATTTTCTTTACTAAAAAGTCAGATATTAAAAATATTCTACCTAAATGATATATTAAAAACATCAGTTCTGCATCCGGTATTCATTCGGCGTAATGCCAACACGTTGTTTAAACAGGCGGGTAAAGTGCGCCGGATATTTAAACCCTAATTCACCCGCCACCTGGCTAACAGATTTGTTCACATCGAATATTCTTTCTTTGGCGATGTTTATTATCTTGGTTTGGATGTACTCCTGTGCAGTCTTCCCCGTTTCCTTCTTCACAAGATCGCCAAAATAGTTGGCAGATAAATTCAATTCACTGGCACAATAGGCAACAGATGGTAAGCCAAGATTCTGCGACTTACCGGACTCAAAATAATCATTCAGTAAATGCTCAAAACGTTCCAATAATCCTTTATAGACGTGCTCCCGCGTGATAAACTGACGGTCATAGAACCTCACACAATAGTCCAGCAACAATTCAATATTGGAGGCGATTAGTTTCCTACTGTGTTTATCAATCGCATGTTGTAGTTCGTAGCTGATTTTAGAGAAACAATCCATCACGATCTGCCGCTCTCGTTCTGATAAATGCAGCGCTTCCCGCGTGTCATAAGTAAAGAAGGAATAGTCATTAATTCGGCGGCCAAGTGCTGTACCGTGTATTAAATCCGGATGGAAGACCAGCGCGTACCCTTTGGGCTGGTACATCTCCCCGTTGCTATTAACACCTGCCACCTGCCCGGGCGCGAGAAAGACCAGTGTACCTTCCTGGTAGTCATAAGTATGCCGGCCGTAGGTGATATCGCCACACTTCACCTCCTTCAGGAAAATAGTATAAAACCCAAAGTACATGCGGGAACCACTTCTGGGATTGGCCTTTGAGAGGTCCACCACACTGACCAGCGGGTGCAGTGTTTCATTATTATTAAAAGCGTTATAATCGCTAATGGTATTGAATTTCAACATATTATCCATAAACAATCACAGGTATTTGCTTGTTAAAATTACTGAATAATCATACTGCATCCCGGCTGAGTCCCCCATTTCAGTAATAATGGTAATAAGACCCGTAATTGGTATAAGAACGATGCAGAAAATGTGATACACCTTTGTAAAGTCAAAGTAAACTAAACTAAAGTATGAAAAAGGTAACGCTGAACAATGGAGTACAAATGCCTATTCTCGGATACGGCGTTTTTCAGGTGACAGACCTGGCTGAGTGTGAAAGAGGTGTGTTGGATGCAATTGCCACCGGATACAGGCTTATCGATACTGCTGCTTCCTATGGTAACGAGGAGGCCGTGGGCGCCGCCATAAAGAAATCGGGTATAGCCAGAGAAGAGCTGTTCATTACTACGAAGCTATGGATACAATCTGACGGCTATACCGGCACCAAAAGGGCTTTTAAAAATTCTCTTAACAGGCTGCAGCTTGATTATCTTGATTTATACCTGATACACCAGCCCTTCGGTGATGTTTATGGCGAATGGAGGGCAATGGAGGAACTGTACAAAGAAGGCCGTATAAGGGCTATTGGTGTCAGTAATTTTCACCCTGACCGGTTAATGGACTTGCTTATCCATAATGAGATAGTACCTGCCGTAAACCAGATAGAAACGCATCCTTTTCACCAGCAAACCGCCGCGCAGCAATTCCTGCTGGACAATCATGTACAGATTGAATCCTGGGGCCCATTCGCAGAAGGAAGGAACAATATTTTCCACAACGAACTACTGGGCGGCATTGCAGATAAATACAAAAAATCAATTGCGCAGGTGATTCTAAGGTGGCTTACCCAACGTGGTGTGATAGCTATACCCAAGTCTGTCCGCAAGGAACGAATGGCAGAAAACTTCAACATTTTCGACTTCGAACTGAGTAGCCAGGACATGGATGCCATAAAAGTGCTGGATTCGCCCACCAGCAGTTTCTTCGATCACCGCGACCCTGCAATGGTTAAATGGCTCGGGGAAAGGAAAATGAATATTTAACTCATAAACTCGATCATCACATGGAAAAAAGATTATTGGGAGCATCCGGTCTGGAAGTATCTGCTTTGGGACTTGGTTGTATGGGCCTAAGTTACGGATATGGACCGGCGCTGAATAAAACAGACGCTGTTAAACTTATTCGCGCTGCTTTTGACAGTGGTGTAACCTTCTTCGACACGGCGGAAGCCTATGGGCCATACACCAATGAAGCACTGCTGGGGGAAGCGCTATCCCCGTTCCGTGACCAGGTAGTTATTGCTACCAAATTTGGTTTCAATTTTGGCCCAGATGGAGGTCAGTCAGGTATGAACAGTAAGCCCGAACACATCAGGCAATACGTAGATGCTGCGTTAAAACGGCTCAATACAGATGTTATTGATTTGTTGTACCAACACCGGGTAGATCCTGACACGGCCATTGAGGAGGTGGCTGGTGCCGTAAAGGATTTGATACAGGCTGGGAAAGTGAAACATTTCGGGCTTTCAGAGGCCGGCGCACAGACGATCAGGAGGGCGCATGCTGTTCAGCCGGTAACTGCGCTGCAAAGTGAATATTCTCTTTGGTGGCGGGAGCCGGAAGACGAGATACTACCAACGCTGGAAGAACTGGGTATCGGCTTTGTTCCTTTCAGCCCACTTGGGAAGGGTTTCCTCACTGGTAAGATAGATGAGCACACCACGTTCGATAAAACAGATTTCAGGAACATTGTGCCTCGTTTTTCTGAAGAAAACAGGAAAGCCAATCAGATTATGGTTGAACTGCTGACCAGCATTGCGGTTCAGAAAAACGCTACGCCGGCGCAGATAGCTCTTGCCTGGCTCTTGGCCCGGAAGCCATGGATAGTACCGATACCCGGCACTACAAAATTGCACCGGTTGCAGGAAAACGTAGGCGCTGTTACAGTATCGCTAACGGCCGATGATCTCGCCGATATTGAAAACGCCGCTTCAAAGATCAGCGTGCAGGGCGCAAGATACCCTACACACCTGCAGGCACGGGTTGGGAAATAAACGGTACGACCATCGCCCTTTAACATCATCGACCACCTAAATAACATTAAAAGAAAATGAAACCAGTAAAAAACCTTATTATTCTTGCATTTGTAGCTCTTTCTTACGATGCGGCAGCACAGGACCCACAGGTTTTCCCAAAAGGGGAAATAGCAACCAACACGGATAACTTCACGGGAACCATCTGGCTGAATGAGTTAGTGAAAGCCGACAGTAATTTCGATTTCAACATAGCTGGCGCCACCTACAAGCCAGCGTCCAAACTGGATTGGCATATGCATCCGGGTGGACAAATTCTGCTGATAACTGAAGGTAGCGGATATTATCAGGAGAAAGGTAAAGCGGTGCAGATCGTCCACAAAGGCGATGTTATAAAATGTACACCGGGTGTGGAACACTGGCATGGATCTACACCGAACAGCACCTTCGCCTATGTAGCGGTATCTCCTGCGCAAAAAGGAAAAACGATATGGCTAAAGAAGGTTAGCGAGGAAGAGTATAGCCGGATAAACAATGTTAGTAAGCAGGTTAAAAATGAAGAGCAGGAAATCATCAGCCTTTCTAAAACAAAATGGCGTTGGATGGCGGACCGCAAAGTAGATTCACTGGATACGCTGTTCAATGAAAAAGCTGTATTCGTTCACATGGGTGGTACGATGACGAAGGCGCAGGAACTGAACGTTATTAAATCAGGGTCCATTCAATATAAGCAGGCAGATATCCTGGAAACATCTGTGCAATTGACCGGAAACACTGCCATCCTGTTGAATAAAATCCGGTTGCTGGCTGTTGTTGGTGGTAACGAAGTGACCAATTCGTTTGTTGTGACAGAAGTATATACAAGGCAGGAAAACGGCTGGTCTTTAGGCGCTATGTCATTTACACGGCTGTTAACACAATAGCAGTGCCGCCTAATATTATCTTCATGAAATTCAAAAAATCATTTATGCTTCTCAGTAAGGTATACAGGAATATATATTATGCGTTGATGATAGTCGTGGTATTTATAACGGGTTGTGCTTCCAACAAGGCGAGCACCGATACGGGGCAGTTAATATTGCGACAACAAGGCAGCTTTGCTGTTGGCGGAACAATTGTGACCAATCCCGGTACTTTTGATCCGATCAAAGACGGGGCCTACAATCCTGTCAATCCAAGCACAGCAGGACAAACACTTCATGTAGATCATGCTTATGTTTTCTATCAGATCCCGGAGCGCCCAAGAAAGCTGCCACTGGTATTCTGGCACGGGCACGGACAGTTTACCAAAACATGGGAAACCACACCAGATGGCCGGGAAGGATTTCAGACCATATTCCTCCGGCGCAGATTTCCGGTGTATGTAATTGACCAGCCCAGACGCGGGCACGGTGGCAAAAGTCCACAGCCTGTCAACCTCACGCCCACAGCGGATGACCAGCTGTGGTTTGGTATTTTCCGTTTAGGTGTATGGCCGGACTTTTATCCCGGTGTTCAGTTTTCCAAAGATCCGGAAGCCTTGAACCAGTTTTTCCGGCAGACGGCGCCCAATATTGGTCCCTATAATCCGGAAGTTAATACGAATGCGGTATCAGAACTGTTTAACAAGATCGGCGCCGGCGTTCTGGTAACACACTCGCAAAGTGGCGGCTTGGGCTGGCGTACTGTATTGAAGAACACCAATATCAAAGCCGTTGTTTCTTATGAGCCAGGTGGTGATTTTGTATTTCCGGAGGGGGAAGCCCCGGATTCAATCGTATTGGGTGGACGTATTATCAAACCAGCTACTGTTCCCCTTCCTGAATTCCAAAAATTCACAAAGATTCCAATAGCCATCTATTATGGCGACAACATACCTGACAAACCCAGTACGAATCCTGGTCAGGAACAATGGCGGGTATTCCTGGATATTGCACGAAAATGGAGAGATGTGGTCAATAAACATGGTGGCGATGTTACGTTAATTCATCTGCCGGAGATAGGAATTCATGGCAATACCCATTTCCCATTTTCAGATTTGAACAACATTCAGATTGCTGATCTGTTATCGAATTTTTTAAAGGAGAAAGGACTCGACTAATTTTTTTCTGATGAAAACAATACTTGCTAATTTACTATTGACAGCGATGTTTGTTCCGTTCCTGTCAGGTTGTGCCAAAGCCCAACCTATAGCCACCGATCAAAAGATTTTGATTGTGTATTTGTCCAGAACGAACAATACAAAAGCAATTGCCGGAATCATCCACAAATATATGGGAGGTAATCTGGTGCCTGTCGAGTTGGTAAATCCTTATCCCGCCAATTATCAGGCAACAGTGCAACAGGTAGCAGCTGAAAATGAAAAGGGATATCTGCCTGCACTAAAGACAAAGATTGACAGTATGGAGAAGTATGATATTGTTTTTATTGGCTTCCCCACCTGGGGGATGCAGTTGCCTCCACCAATGAAGAGCTTTTTACATCAGTATAATTTTAGAGGAAAAACAATTATTCCTTTCAACACCAATGGTGGATACGGTATAGGAAGCAGTTTTGATACAGTGAAGCAACTTTGTCCGGACAGTAAAGTACTGGAAGGATTTTCCATCAGAGGAGGTTCCGAAAGGGACGGAAAGATGCTCGCAATAAAGGATAAAGAGGCTGCTGAGGCGGATAGTAAAGTACGGGAATGGCTGCGCAGCATCAATTTATTGAAATAAAAAAAATGAGATGATCATATTCAAAAATAATTCGGTGATGGCATTGTCAATTGTGTTTTCCGGGATGTGTGGTTCAGTGAATGCACAGCAGAGGGAACAAGTTCTTTCAGATAAACAGGAAAGTATCATCCCCATTGCTGCTTATGCAGCAACAGGGAACCAGACGAATTTGAATCAGGCACTGAACAAAGGTCTGGATGCGGGCTTAAGTATCAATGAAGTAAAGGAGATACTGGTGCAACTGTACGCATATGCCGGATTTCCACGCAGTTTAAACGCAATCGGTACACTGGAGAATGTTGTAAGTGACAGGAAACAAAGTGGAATCAATGACGCCGTTGGAAAATCGCCTGCCGCTGTTACTTTCAAACCCTCAAAATTTGAGTACGGGAAAGCGGTACAAACTGAACTAACCGGCACAACGAACATTGGCGCCCCTCAAAAGTATGTTCCTGTTATTGATACTTTTTTAAAGGAGCACTTATTTGCAGATATTTTCAGCAGGGACAATATGGATTACCAAAGCCGTGAGATAGCCACTATTTCGGCGTTAGCCAGTATGGATGGTACAGAAGCGCAGCTGCGGGCTCACCTGAACGTGGGCAGGAATGTTGGTTTTACTGAACAGCAACTACGGCGCATGGCATTCTTGATCTCTACCAAAGTAGGATGGCAGGAAGGCAGTACTGCTACGAAAATGCTGAATGAGCTATTCAACACCGCATCCGCTGATCTGGTAAAAACGGGAAACGACGTTATTGTGGAAAAGGTGACTTTTCCCAATCACAATATTACTGTTGTCGGCAATTTGTTTCTGCCGAAGAACTTCGATCAACATAAACGTTACCCTGCTATACTGGTAGGTCATCCTGCCGGCGGTGTAAAGGAACAGACAGCAGGGCTATATGCACAGAAACTTGCGGAACAGGGGTACATCACGCTTGCGTTTGACGCTTCCTACCAGGGAGAAAGTGGCGGGGAACCCAGGTTCCTGGAAGATCCTGCGGTACGTGTGGAAGACTTTCGTGCGGCGACTGATTATCTGAGCAACCATCCGTCGATTGATCCGAACCGCATTGGGGTACTCGGTATTTGTGCAGGTGGCGGTTTTGCTATCAAGGCTGCACAGACAGAGCATAGACTAAAAGCAGTGGCCACTGTGAGTATGGTGGATCTTGGTCAGCTACGGCGGGAAGGGTTGAATGGTGTGCTAAAACCGCAGATGCAGCAACGTCTTGATGAAGTGGGTAAACAGCGGACGCGGGAAGCACACGGGGAGCCGGTAAAATATGTAAACTACGTATTTAGTACCCGTGAAGAAATTCCTGCCGGGGCAACCGGTATGTATAAGGAAGGGTATGAATACTACCGGACACCAAGAGGGCAGCATCCCAACTCGCAGAATAAGTATGTGTTTACAAGCCTGGATAAACTGATGGCATTCACGGCACTGGACCAGGTGGAAATGATCTCGCCCCGTCCTCTATTGCTGATTATCGGCAAGAACGCCGATTCCCGTTATTTCAGTGACGATGCTTTCGCCAGGGCGTCGGCCCCCAAAGAGCTGTTTGAGGTTCCCGGTGCCTCCCATATTGATATGTACGATAAGCCGGAATATGTGCCGCAAGCGGTGAAGAAACTGTCTGATTTTTTTGGTCAGTACCTTAAATAATAGCTGTATGAATCGACGTGGTGTAACAATAGTTCTCTCGTTTATGATAGTCCTGTATTCATGCGGTTTCCGGGGGAAGGCACCAAAGGCTGTACAGGACCGTGATCCGGATACCATATTCCCCCGGGGTGATATCATTGCGAGCGGCAACTTTACCGGGACAGCGTTTTTACAAATGCTGGTACCTGCTGATACTGTTTATAACACACAGATAGGCAATGTTACCTTCCAGCCAGGGGCCAGAAGCCACTGGCATTTCCATCCGGGCGGCCAAATTCTGCTGGTGACCCACGGTAAAGGATACTATCAGGAAAAAGGAAAACCCAGGCTAATCATACGTTCCGGCGATGTGATAAAGTGTCCGCCTAATGTTGTTCACTGGCATGGCGCCAGCAGTGACAGTAGTCTTACCCATATTGCAATAAGCCCCAATACCCCAAAAGGAGCGGTTGTGTGGCTGCAACCTGTAACTGATAAAGAATATTATGGAGGCATCCGGGAATAATCCGGATACCTCCTACTTGATGTCCCTTACAAGCCTCCAAAATATTTTATCCGATTGTTGAAAGTAAAGCATTCAACAACCGGTTTCTTATTACATATTACTGCACACAATTAAAGCTAAAGCGCATTATTCCAATACTCTCAATCAACTGGTAACGTATTGCTTCTATCGCCCAACTGACATAAATATCACGTCGTAACGCACGTACAACTGTTTAATTACCCACTAGAAAGAGGTTATTATAAGCAATTGCACAGGAAATCTGAAATAATACCTTTACCTGGAAATCACATCATACTTCAAAAACAGGAAATTGGCTGGGTTCTTAATAAAAAAACTGATATTACCTTTGGCATCAGCCTTTTTCAGCATTTTTACTCCTGTTTTCAAATCAGCGATTCTGATGGTTTTACCGGCCAAAAATTTTAAAGTTACTTTTTTGTCTGGTTCATCATTGTGTATTTCCCTGAACAGTAATAAATAGTTGTCTGTTAAGCCTTGTTCACTGATCATCTGAAAACCCGACCAACCTCCATTATCAGGTTTATCACCTATTGGAAAAGTATAGGAAGTAAACATTTTTCCCCTGTGCACTTTATAGAGCGCAATAAATTTCTTTAACTCATCATGCCCTTGAGGATCGAGATATTGGCCACTTTGAAAGAAGCAAGGCACAAAAGGCAGGCCCATAGCAAAGGCATAGGAATGGCCATATTGCGGTGCATCGCTTCGTTCAGCGTTCGTACGCTTTGGATTTTGCAGTAATACCTGTAATTTATTGCTATTGAAATACTTTGACATTAGCCAATGCTGACGCAATACCTGGTATGGTACCATCGTTAAATGGGCAGGGAGACTTTCTTGTATATTTTGAAAATAAATGCTACCATATTCTTTGCAATAATACCAGCCATATCGAGGGTCGTCGTACTCAGGGCACAAAGTGAATTGTGTTTTCATAGGCGCATGCTTCATCACATCCCTGTACTTATTTATCCGTTCTTCATAATCTTTTCGATTACGCAATTGATCGAAGTCAACTTTCCAGGAGACAAACCCCAGGGCGTCAATATTTTTTTTCATTTCTTCAGCTGTACAATACCTTGCTGTTACCCAAAGCCCAAAACGAAGATTAAATTTATCAGCTTCTGCTTTAATTGTTTTCCAACCATCTTTATAACGTGGTTCAAAATCCCTTGCATCGCCGAAACGCCCTCCTTTCTGCCAGCCGTCGTCAATTTGCATAACTTCTACCCCCAGATCTGCTAATGCAGGGATTTCCTTCATCAAATAATCTTCTTCAGTAAATCTTGCCCCGTCCGGGTCAGCAGGTCCCCAGGTATTGCTAAGGATGAACATATCTCTTTCAGGAAAAACAGGATAACGGGTACGATCAAACTTTTTCAATGCCAGTTGCATACCGTCGTTGCCACCATTCCATAAAATGGTCCATGTAGCCCAGCATTCACGGAAACGGTCGGCAACAATTTCTTCAGCGCTCAGTCCCCAACCTGTCACCATTAAGCCATCAGGCCCGGCATAAAAACTACCTGTGAGATGTGCCTGTTGATTTACGCATTTAGGCGATTCTTTTACCACAGTAACTCCTTCCTCTCCTTTCCTATATTCAACGCTTAATCCGCTTGCCCAATTATTGTCTTCTGGTAAAAACAAAGGATAACCGGTTACTATTTTTTCCTCCAGCATATCACGGCTGGGGTCATGTCTGCCCCCTGGATTATTATAGTAGCCCCAATAGCGGCGTTGGTTTTCCATCTTAAAATTCAAAGGCAGATAATCACAACGAGGGCCTGGTAGTTCCATATTGTACCCATAGCTGTCTACTTTTTCTTCTTCTGCCCTGATGCCTTTGGCTACAAATCCCTCTAACGCCCTAATACGCAACTGTGTACGAATACCAACTGCATCAGGATATATCCATACCACATGCTGCACCAACAATTTGGATGCGGCATATTTTATGGTAGATATGACTTGAAGATACCTGCTACTGAACCCTTCATCATCTCCTTCAGTAACGGTTACGCTCATCAACGTTGCCTTTGAAGAATCGCTGATGGCTCCGGGCAGGCTCCAGTCGCACTTCATCCCGGGGGTAATTTGCGCATATTCCTTACTGCGTAGTAAATCTTTAAGACTGATAGTTTGTAATCCGCTGCCTGTCCATTTCCATACCCGTTCCAACTTGCCGGTAGAAGCAATAATTTTCCCTTCCTTCACCATCACTTTTGCATTACCTAAACTATAAACGGAATCCACAGCTACCCGACAATTCGTATTTCGGGCCATCGCTGTATGAGCCGCAAGCACAAACATCCATAGCAACGCTGCCAATAAATATTTCATTATTATATCTATTAAATTGTTTACGAACTATTTTATATAAGCAAACCTCCTGCGGTATCTTCTCACTTGAGGTAATATTTCATGTTCCGGCCCCGGTATGATATCATTTTGTTACTTTCTGATTTTCTTACCCCACTTCAGGTTCCCGTTATCAACCGTCCCTTCAAAAACGCTCTTTCCCGGTCCGCTTAATTTAAACCGCACATCCCACTCCTTTGGCCAGGCGGGTAAAAGCTGCACATCTTCGTTATCGTATTGCAACAACATACGTTGCAGCGCAATCATTGCCACACAACCATGATCCTGGTCTGGCGTCCAATCATAATTAGGCCCCCAAAATGCCGGGAAACGGAAGTCATTATCCCATCTTGAAAAACTTTCCGCAATCATCTTTCCCGATTCTTCCGCCAAACCCAGGTACGCCGCCTGAATGGAGTTTTGCTGCCATCCGCCGTTTTCTTTATGTGTTTTTGCCCCGTAAGTTCTCCGCGCCAACTCTACCCCAGGCTTGCCTACCGTAAACATCCTGTAAGGAAATACAGCATACATTTCCGGATTCTCCACATTAGCCTTATTGCTATACACCTGCGCGGGAGCAAGAAGAGTATCCCGGCCTACCATGCGGATAGGCAATGCTGGCAATTCGCTCACCAATTTCGCCCACTCCTCTTTTTTCTCTTTACCAGTAAATTGCTCCGGAAGACCAAGCATTTTTCCGGCTACTGTTGTAATGCCAACAATTTCAGGCAACGGATTTACCGCGGAATGAAAGGTCTCCAACGACATGGCAGGATCAAAAAGAATTTTTCCATCTTTGCCACGTTTCCAGTGCTTGTCATAAAACGAAAGAATCTCTGAAACAAACGGAACCAACGTGTCTTTTGCAAACTGATTATTCTTCGTAAAGGAGTAATAATCCAGCATCATCAACGACAGCTCCAGTCCACTTTGCCAGTAATAACGGATATAAGGATTTTTGGCATAGCCATCTTTCAGGCTGTCCCTGTTACATCCGTAGTCTCCATCGGCATAGGTACCCCAGAAATTCATAGTTTCAGGAAAGAAAGCTCCCGCATGCCCATAATACTTCATTGTGGCCTCTTTCCGGATAGGCAGTGCTTTCATATACATGGAAAATAGTGGCCGCATCAGATCAAAGTCACCGGCTTCAAGCAATGACCAATAAGGCAAGCGCGTATTCTGCCACCAATAGCATCCGCCCCAAAGACGGAAATCAGCATTCAGGCCTTTATAATCACCTGTGCGGTTATAAGTATCTACGGTAAAAATGCTGCCATTGAACTTTATGGGAGAATTGCCTCTACCACTACATGCAGTCATAAAACGTTGCAAAATATATCCCTGAGTCACCGTTTCTGCTTTTCTCCTGGTAACCGAATCCTTTGCCGTGACGAAAATATAAGAGCGGTTCCAGAAATGCTCCCACCATACGTTATGTGCCAATTCCCGCTTTATCAGGGGAACGGCCTCAATAGCTTTTGCGCGGGCGAAAAGCGTTTGCTTCCATTCGGCTACACTGCCGGCCTGCGTAAGCGGGAAAATACCAATCTGAAAAACGTTCGCCGCTTTTTTACTGGTAAGCACCGTGTCGGACATGTTGTTCAATCCCGGCGCTTTGATCATAAGCCCGAAATTCCGGTAAAGTAATGGATCGTTGCTTTTCCTTTCAAAATCTGACAAACCTTGTACTTGAATATTATGATTCCAGATAGAATTAACATTACGATGAAATGAAACAATTCTATCGTTATTGCCTAACAATAGCGAATCAGCTTCTTCATACACTATTTTCTCGCAATCTTCAGACACCTGCTTGGCGCCAATACCCCAAACGCCCCAGCCTTCGCGGCCAAGCAATGGCCGCCGCTCTTTTCGCCAGTTTTCATAAGTCACCCGCACATTCACCAGGTTTTTGCTTTTTATATCTACCTGTATTACAGGATGGTTAGCATCTATCCAGCATTTTATTTTTGTATCGCCGTAACTGACAAGGATCTCCCCGTCCCGTAATTTAAGTTCCTGCGAAAAAAATCCCTTACTCAATGGATTAGGTGTAATAGACACCCTTACCTTTCCCAATTTCAACAACCGGCCCAAGTCATCCCATGCGTCTGTTTTTGAAACATAAAAGACCAGGTCGCCGTTATCCTCCACCCATACATTGGCGCCAATATCGCCATTGCCTATGGGCATCGATCCCAGCGAATTTATTCCTGGCGACCGCCAGACAACATTGTAATCATTTAATGTCTTCTTCTGTGCAAAAAGATCTGGCACCAACAACGAAAAAAACAAGTGAGCTAGAAAAATCTTTTTGAACATCTTAATAGTTAGTTTAATATTCATTAAATAGTATTGAGACGAGAAAAACATTTGCATCAAATTCCAAGAGTTTATCAGGCCTAAAACTACTGATTAATAGTTCCCTTTCCTATCTCCGACAATGCAATAATCCTGGTTTCGCCAGATTTTACAGATACAACAGGACAAGTGCTTATGAACCCCTGCGGATAATTGATGGTTGGATTATTATCAATAAACACCCGAACAGTTGCATCAAATTTTGTAGGATTGTTAATCGTAAGGGTGTTGCCATTCAGCGTTGCATCAATATGGTCAAACACAACCACTTCCTTTTTAACGGGATTGATGTAAATACCCGGTAACTGTGCAACTGTAAGCATAGCACTTACCTGTGCCCACGTATTGCCATGGAAGATATTACCGATATTTTCTTTTCCTTCCCAGTCGCTGAGGTTCACCCGCTCATTAATCCAGCCAATATGCTGGTCTTTGATAGGACGGTCAGCTCTTGAAATATATTGCATTATATTGTGCGCCACATCATAGGCCATACCCAAGTATAATTTATTGCCAGTTGCCCGGTACAATTTAAACAGGCAGTCACCCGATAGTGTACAAATGCCAGGCCCCCCATGTTTGTTTTGAGTATTGGCCCAAACAGCGCCGGTAGTTTTCATATCCAACTGAGCAAACAAAGTGGATGCAGGAAATTTATAATCATAAGTTATCATCCAGGTGGAACAAAAAGCAGCTGCATCTTCTGCATATTGCAGCCATTCCTTTTCTTCCGTTACTTCATACAGGGTGATGAATGATTCAAGCATGGCAAAAGCCGTTTCCGCATCATTGTTTTGCAGTATCTCGCCGGGGCCGCCACATGAAATTCCTTTTACAGTGAAATTCCTGTAGTAATACCGTGCTGCCTCCTTAGCCACCTTCAACCATTGAGGCCTGTTTTCAAACTTCGATGCCAACGCCAATCCTCCAATAGCCATCGCAGCGCTGTTACTGCCACCTACTTTTATTTCGGCCGTTTCAATATCAATGAACTGCCCCCACTGATGATTCTGCAGCCAAAGATTAACAAATGCCTCGCTTAATTTATGAAGAGGTTCCTTCCATGCCATCGGCATCCTCCAATCCCTATTCTTCAACTGTCGTGAAAAACAATACTTATAAATAAAATACAATGCATCCGCATTTTTTCGTAACAGCAGCAAATTATCCGGATGAGGCTCCCAAAAACAATCGCTGCACCAAATATTACCTTTGCCGCAGCCATAAAAGAAACCGCTCTTCGCCTGGCTTTTAGTAATTACCTTATCATAATTCTTAAACGATCTATCTGCGGAACTATCAGCTCCCACTTCACTTAAAGGTAGGGTGACCATCAAACCACCTACCCAGCCCAGTTGCCATTTCAAATTCCAACTATCACCACCTAAAGTATATAAGCTGTCCCGGGCACTCCACCAGTCGTTTTCTTGCCGCTCCATTAGCTCAAATGCCTTGCTGAAAGGAAGTTGATTGACACGGACAGAGGCGGCAAAGCTCTTACGGATACTTAAAAATTGATTGTTCAAATCTTTAGGTGAAGAAAGATTATTGAATGTATAAACTCTGTACCTGATGGTTACTTTGTCACCCTGCTTCAAATCAGCACCTGTTTCTTTGGAAGGGGACAAATTGGCCATACTGTAATACTTCTCTCTCACACTCGGTGCAGCAATGGTAAACTCAGCCTTATTGCGTTGGCTATTTTCTTTAAAAATTAAAACACTGTTGCCGAGTTCTGTGGATTGTTCTGTCAATATCCAGATACCTTTTTGTGTTCTTGGAAAATAAATGCCAACTGCCGGAGTAGAAAGATCGCCGGTATTCAGATCCATCCGGGATTCACCTTCATACTTACTCAACCGGGGCACATTTGTAATTGTTATGGGCGGATTCTTATTATAATCTTTCCTTTTAAATAAAGGAGGATACCCATAATCTAGTACATCAAAACGGTTACCATTATATGCAGCTGCAGGCATAATGACATAATTATCAACCTCCCAATTGTTGAACAAAAAATTCACTGCAACGCCAGCCTTGCTTACATTTCCTTTCGCTACCTGAAAAGTAAGGGTTGTTTCACGGCCGGCGGAGGCGGTATCGTTTTTCCGCTTACACTCCCACACCGCATCATTCACAGAAATGACAGACCGGTTGTTCTTAAATTCAAATTCCCGGTACTCCTCCGGCCTATTCCCATTATAATATTGCACTTTTACGTTGACACTCATGCCGGGAATAACTTGTTGGGAAAACCCAGGCAAACAAAAAAGTAGAAACACTGCAAGAAGCTCTATTTTATTCATGTGAAAATCATTCTGTACTTATTAAATAATTGTACCTTCAACTTCTCCATTGATTGCGATAAACAAAGTATATTTATATATAATAATATCCTATCTCAAAATGTAAGTTCTATAACACAATCTATTTCCTGAGGTACTTTCTCCAGCAACAAAACCACTCCTTCTTTATTTTGTATAAATTTAACCCGGCACATACCCTTTTTGCGCAAATGAAACAGCCGATAATACTAATAACAATAAGAAAACAAAGCATTTCCTGTTAATGCCCTGATGTTTCAAAAAATATCCAATCCGCATAACGTTCAATTAATCCGAAAATGTAATCAATATTATTCCGGTGCGACGACGACGCGCACCGGAATAATAAACCAGTTATTAATTATCAACCGATCCTTCTCAGCCTTTAAGGGGTATCCCACCCTGGATTCTGCGTAAGCATTTTATTGCTCCGGGTGATATCTTCCAAAGGAATCGGTGCTAAATAATCCTTTTCTGGCCTGAATTTAAACCCTTGAGGAAGTGTCAATTTCCATGGATCATAATAGCCCTTATCGTCCAATTGCTGAGATAATGTAGCGTTGGTAGCAGCATCATAGTCAGCAGGATCATACCTAAATCCACGAGGTCTTACCGCGCTGCTGTTAAACAATGCATGCGCCCTCCATCGCATCCAGTCGTCCTTTCTGTAGCCTTCTCCAAACAGCTCGGTGTTTCTTTCATTACGTACTATGGCCAGAATATCAGAAACAGCATACCCATAATTTGGCCAGGTAGCATTAACTGTTGGTAAATGGCCTGTTAAAGGGGGCATTCCAACCCTCGCCCTGATCCTGTCTATATTATCTGTCAAATCCGGTAAGGCATTGTTCAGCTCTACATAGGCTTCCACATAATTTAACATTATCTCGGGTATCCTGAAACAGATACTTGACGTAGTAGGGTTACCGGCGGTACTGTTGTAATTAATATCTGGATTATTCCCTTTTTTGGGCCAGTATCCAGTTGCTGTGGCATTGTAATAATTTGTACCAAGGTTTTCGCAAACAGTATAAATCCTGTTCGGCTCAAGTATATTATTAAAATGATCGCCAGGCACAAATACAGACTGACCAAAACGTGGATCTAATGAGGCTTTCAGATCAGGCAAACAGGAGGCTCCTTTCTTGGGGAATAAAGCAATACTTGTGACATCTATTGTTTGTCCATTTTTATCAAGGAAACTTTGCACCAATCCCAAAGTATATCCTCTGTTAAAATAGCCAACTGTCGTCCACCAGTTAAGGCCATTGCCACTGGCCCCGGTGATATTGTTTGAATAAGTACGGCTCAAGGTTACTTCGTTAATGTCTGCATAATTTTCCCTGTTAAACAAATTGAAGTAATCTTTATTTGGATTTCCGGTACTATAAATCATCCCGGAAAAGTTGCCGGATAGCGATTTCAATTGAGTATAGGCATCCACTACTTTCTGAAAATAGGCATTTGCATTTACTGTAGAGGCGGAGGGATTACCTGCATGATACTTAGCCCATGTTGCCTCAAAAAGCGCCACCCTTGATTTATAAATCAGTGCAGTCTCTTTATTAATTCTGTTAACACCAACTGCAGACCGTGTGCCAAGCAACTGAATAGATTTATCAATCAACGCCATCACAGAATCCATCACCAGTGCCCGGGTATCCCTCGTTTTGGTCAATGTTTCCTGATCATTCGGGCCTATTACATGTGAATACCAGGGAACATCACCAAAGCTTTTTACCAGATTGTGGTAAACATATGCTTTCAGAAAACAAGCCTCTCCTAATGTTTGCTGATAAGCAGCAAGAGGCTCCGTACATTTATAATAATTATCAAAGAAATAATTAATTTCATACACCCGATTCCAGCTCCATCCTCCGCTACCGGCATCAACAGGTGTAACTGTTTGTCCATTCATGTAACTGTTGAAGCCACCAACATACCCCCCTCCCATCATATTATCGGAGGCATCATCGGCCCAAAAATTGGTTTCTGGCAGCCAGCTGTACTTACCAACAATATACATGTCCAGCTGCTTGGCAGTTTGCCAATAATTTGCCTGAGATAAAGTATCAAGTGGCCCTTTATCCAAAAACTTCTTACAGGAAGCAAATGACATTGCCATCCCAAGTCCAAGCATCAACTTTGACCAATTGTTGCTTCTGTAGTTAAAATATTTCCATTTCATTGTTTAAACTTTTTGAATGAAACAATCAAAATCCCAGGTTGACGCCAAAGGAGTAACTGGCTTGCTGAAAATAGTTTCTACCCACCCAGCTGCTGTAAGAATTGGACTGTGGCATTTCCGGATCAACCCAATATGGCAATGAAGAAGAACGGAATGTTAACAAGTTCTCACCTGAAAAATATACCTTGCAGCTCTGTAACTTTGCTTTTTGAAGCCAGCTTGCAGGCAAACTATATGTTAACTGCACATTTTTTACACGCATATAGGCGAGGCTGATTAAATAGCGGTCGTTGGGCTGGAAGTTCTTAAACCCATCCCCTCCAATATAAGGTCTCGGGAAAAAAGCATTAGTATTAGTTCCCAACTTTGTCAATAATTCCGGTGACGTAGTTGCATCACGATAAAAATCGAGTTGCTTTCCTCCGTTGTAGACATTCACATCCGAGTTATTACCTGTTTCTGATCCCATACCCCAATAATACATGGAGTAGTTCCCCACCTGATCTCGCTTAGCTACTCCCTGTAACAGCATGGAAAAGTCGAGCCTTCCTGCCTGATTGAAAGCATATCCTACATTTATATTTACGCTGTAATTATACCTTGGGGTAGTATTTCCGATAACTCTCCTGTCGCCGGAGTTCTCAACACTGCCATCTCCGGTATATATCTCATTCGGATGTTTAGCATCCAATTTTTCATACTTCACATCACCAGGATACCATTTGGCACTAAATAAACCCTGACTAATCTTCAAGGTACCGTCCGGATTAAAATCACTGGCGTTTAATAACCGTTCAACATGATACCCCCAGATGTCTCCCATTTTCATACCGGGATACCATTGTCCTACATAGTTCTTAGCCACATTATATTTGGTAATGGTGCTTTGCGCATCGGCAACGTAGACGCGTACGCCATAATCCAATTTTTTGCCGATCTTATCTTTCCAACCCAACTGCAATTCAAAGCCCTTGGTAACAAATGCCGCGTTATTCACATTAGGCGCTGAGGTACCCAATACCGACGGCACAGGACTGGGAGGTCCAAGCATATCCCATGAGCGCCTGTTAAACCAATCGAACTCGGAAGAAAGTCTGCTGTCCAGGAACTTCAATTCTGTACCCAGGTTAAAAGTGGTAATCTTATTCCAGGTGATATCAGGATTAAGTATGCCAGGGGTATTTACATAAGGAACGGTTTGATTACCGAATACCCAGGAGGTGTTTGGACTTACCGATAAAGTAGGTATATATAAGAAATTGGCAATATTCCCCTGGTCGCCCAATGTACCATAAGAGATACGCAGCTTGGCAAAATTAACAACTGGCATTATACCTTTCCAGAATTGCTCACTACTCAAATTCCAACCGGCTGAGGCAGAAGGAAAAAATCCCCAACGTTTATTCTGCGCATAACGGGCGGATCCATCATAACGGCCATTTAACTCCACCAGGAAACGCTCATCATAATTGTAATTGAGCCTGCCAAAATATCCCATGGTGGACCATGTACTCATGGCATCGCTTGCTGTTTTATTTTGCTGAGACAGGTTGATGGAATAATTGTCGGGGATCAGCATATTTTTGCCACTGCCAGACAAACCCCGGTTATTAGTTTCCTCTTCCTGAATACCAGCCTGCACCTTGATAAAATGCCGCTCAATACTCTTTCCATAGGACGTATAAGCCTGTATGGTCCAGTAATTGGAAAAGTTAGTTGTTTTTGAAATAGAAGAACTGCCTGAAGTAGTTGTTCTTCCGTCTGCATAAAAACGATCTACCACCTGGTTGTTTAAGGATTGATTATCCTCGAAAAACATTCTCCAGGTACCATCCACATGTATATCCCACCCTTTTGCGGGATTAAGATTCAGCTCCAACACGTTATCCAGGCGATGCTGATCGTCATCGCTTTGTCCTCCCTTAATTCCCGGCTTAATACGGCTGGATTGATTGTATTCCCCATTAGGATTCATCACCGGAACAACCGGCCATGCGCCATACATGAAACCGTATAACAATCCCATACCAGCACCCTGAAATGTAGGCGCAACCGTTCTGGCCAAAGAGTAGCGGGTCCGGAAGCCTAATTTGATCCAGTCGTTGATATCTGTATTAAAACCGCCATTCAGGCTAAAACGTTTATAGTTGTCAATATCTGAAATGAATTTGAAAATACCGGGTTGATAGAGATAACCGGCCGATACAAAATAGTTAGTTTTCTCGGTACCGCCCCTCAGCGATAGTTCATGTGACTGACGCTGCGAGTTTTTTAACCATACTTTAAACCAATTTGTATTTGTCATCCCATTCTGCCCCCATCCCCAGGACCCATCAGCTAATAGCGGCACCAATTGATCCTGTGTATATTTCCCCGGATTTTCAACATTCCCTTTAATAATTGCAAGCTGGTCAGCGTTGAAATATGCACTTTGCAAAGAATTGAGATATGATTCATTTCGTACCAGGGCAAAAGTGTATGCATCTGTAGGATTGGGATAATTAACTGGTTTTACAATGGAATAATTGCCTGAATAGGTAAGTACCGGCTTTTGATTTCTCCTCCCTTTTTTTAAAGTGACCATCAGCACGCCATAGGGAGCTCGCGATCCATAGATAGCGCTAGCTGCCGCATCTTTTAAAACCGTGACACTTTCTACATCATCCGGGTTCAGCGTATTAAAATCTTCCATATTAGTAGGAATACCGTCTATTACCACGAGAGGCGGAGTGCTACTGTTTAAAGAGGCAGTTCCCCTGATCGCAATAGTTTGCGCCGCACCGGGAGAAAAACCAGAGGATGGAGAGGTAAATGCTATCCCATTTGCATTTCCCTGTAACAGGGCTGTAATATTAGCGGCCGGTCTGTTCTCCAAATCTTTTGAATTAATCACCTGTACAGCACCAGTAAGGCTTGCTTTCTTCTGCGTACCATAACCCACCACCACAATTTCATCAAGTTTGCTCTTGCTTTCGTTCAGCGTTACTTCAACGCTACTTTGCGTTGTAATGCTCAACTCGGTACCTGAATATCCAATATAGGAAAATACTAATACATCACCGGCGTTTACATCTATCGAAAAGCGGCCATCGTGGCCGGTCTTTGTCCCGCCTGACTTACCTTTTACTTTTACGGAAACGCCTACCAGCGGTTCGCCTTTATCATTTCTTACAACACCTTTAATTACCTGGTTGATTTCATGATTGTTCAGGTTGCTCATATGGCCCGCAATTCCATTAGATGCAAACACCTGCAGGCTTATCAATGAAAAAAAAGTTAAAACCCTAATATAACGGAATAGCCGTTTAAAGGGACGTGGACTTGACTTTACAGCGGAAATACAATTTCGCATAACTAAATTTTGGTTGATTAAAAAATCTTATTATACCCGGCAAAGCATCAATGTGTGATCATCAAATGGGAGGTTGTTACCGCATTCTCCCACTTCATTATCTAAACACTATTATCCATAGGCAATCGTTTTAGTTAAAAAATTACGGAGCCGCTAAGAAATGATGACTCCTTATTTCCTCATATAAATATGAAAACACAACACAATACAGTTAACAAACCTGGATGTTTAACTATATAACTATTCGTCAACTAACTTATAATCCCTTTTTAACCGATGTTGCAGATTAAGAGCAGCCCCCAGGGCACTGCCAAATTCCTGCATGTTTGAAATAACAATGGGAACCGGTTCATCTGCGGGGTAGCGGAACACCCGTTTGCCTACAGCTCTTTTTACATGATCAAGGAATAAGTCTGCGGCTAACGTGCATCCCCCTCCCAAAATGATCATCTCCGGCGAGTAAGCGTGGATGGCATTTACGATCAAATTGGCGAGATTATTACTCCAATTTTCCAATTCACGAAGACAAAGTGTATCCTTGTTGCGACAAGCATTGACAATTTTTTCAAAATCTATGGATACCGGATCAGAAAAATAGTCATCTGATAATATACTTGAAATGCCTCTCTGAATAGCTCCCCTTACTTGTAATACAAGGGCTGTTGCGGAACATAAGGTTTCGCCTGTCCCATAATTTCCTGTCAAACAAAACAGGTTACTCGATGAATTTTGAATAAGATGGCCTACCTGTACACCAAACTGCAGGTAGCGGTTTGTCAGCAGTTTTCCGTCAAGAATAACACCTGAACCTATTCCCGTACCAATGGTAAGACCAACAACCCAACTCAGATCCATTGCCAATCCAGCATACTTCTCAGCATATACAGCTAATCTCCCGTCATTATCCGCAACTACAGGTACCTGAAAAACTTCTTTTAGCTTTGCAACCAAAGGATAACCTTCCAGCTGCTTGAATTTACCAGGAAGGTATACTACTCCTTTATCAGGATGAATTACACCTGAAAGACTAAGCCCTATGCCCGCAAGTTCGCCATTCAGTTCCTGCTTCAGGCTTTCAAGCAGCGCCACCATGGCATCAAATAAAGCTTCAGCACCGGCATTGGCATAGGAAGGAGTATGAAAGGTTTTATAAATGTGTCCTTCAAGATTGACTACCACCACCTTTAGTCTGGTTCCGCCAGCATCAAATGCTACTATGTATTGTTGTGTCATGGCTCATTAATGATTCCCCCCTGCTGTAAGAGACGTTCTTTTAATAGTCCTGCATCAAGTTGCACTGGCGAAATATTTTTCTCCGCGCATAATGCAGATGCAATGCCTGCCGCTTGTCCCATCACCATACACTGAGCCATGGAACGAACGCTGCTGTGCGCAACGTGACTGGCGCTGAAACATCGGCCTGCAACCAGGACATTCTTTGTATTCTTTGGGATCAATGTTCGGTATGGGATACCTACCGTCTTCCCTTCAGGGAGATATTTCCATTTTGTGTCTTCTCCATCATGATGATCTTCCATTGGCGCGCCGCACAATCCTATCTGATCATCAAACTGCCGGGCCGACAACACATCCTCTTCTGTCAATCGGTACTCACCATATATCCTTCTGGTTTCCCTGACGCCAATTTGCATACCAAACGTAGAAAGCGATGCGTTCTCATAACCAGGCACACAATCTCTCAGAAACCGGATGTACTCCAATGCCTGCAATCTCCCTTTGATTTCAGCCTTACTGAGAAACTCCGGGTCAGTGGCATTAATTGTTTTGCTGTCTATTTTCTGATATGATTTCAAACGTGTCATTATGGTAGCCGTCATTCCATCTACAGGGGTAATGTGATCGCTACCTTCTTTCCTGGGTAAATCGTAGTCGTTACTTTCCGCAGCCTGTTTCATCAACTGATGAAATTCTTCCTTTGAAACAGCTTTTCTTTTTAGCGTATCGACGTTAACCATCTTAAAAGTAGTGGTTAATGTTTGCGCAGGCTCCTGTTCGCCAGCCTGTTCATAATCAAATCCAGCCAGATAAATAAGATCCGCATCACCAGTTGCATCAACAAACTGTTTAGCCCTATAATACGTCAAGCCGAGCTTTGTTGCTACTATCAATCCAGTAATGCGCCCATCCTCTTTCACTACATCCTGCACCCACGCATTCAGAAGGATATGGCAACCCGCCTTTACCGCCAGCGTTTCCCAAACAACTTTCAGGTATTCGGGATGATAAGTAATACCTGTTCCTGCGCCAAAAGTATTGGGTCTTTCAAAACAGGCATTGTAAACACAGAGTTCGCGTACTACATCATCGGCTATCCCTCCTACTATCTTTGTTGATTGTTTGCCTGGCGTGTAATAACCATAGAATGTATCCAACACCGCGGTACTAATACCACCCAAAAAAGGTAATCGCTCAATAAGCAACGTTTTCGCGCCAAGCCTGGCCGCGGCAATTGCTGCAGTGGAGCCAGCAGACCCCGACCCTACCACTATGACATCATAAATGCCTTTTACCTGTATATCTTTTGCATAGTTTATCACACTCATTTCAACGCTAAAATTTATACTCATGAAATACTCCAGCCCGCATCAACCACCAGTGTTTCGCCAGTAATCATACAAGCCGCGTCACTTAATAAAAAAACGGCGGATTTCGCCACGTCTATCGGATCCATAACAGCTCCAGCGAGTGGTTGCTTTGTTTCCATAAAAGCAACGATCTTCTCACTCCCGGATGCTCTTGCACTCATCCTGGTTAATACCAGTCCCGGTGCGATTGCATTTATCCTGATATTGGATTTTGCATAAAAAGCGGCAGCCGTTTTCGTCATACTGATAATGGCTCCTTTGGCCGTTGCATATGCAATGGCGCTGAAATTGGCGGCTTCGGGAGAAAAGGCCAGCACACTTGACATATTCAGTATTACCCCTCTTCCCCCATTTTCGCCTGGCTCCTGCAACAACATTTGATTCAATACATATTTACACATCAGGAATTGTGTTGTCAGATTAATGTTCAAAGTTTCCTGCCATCCTTCCAGTGTACATTCATGCAGCGGTCCATCGCCAAAACTCCGGCCGCTTGCACCAGCCACATTAAACAATCCATCTATACGGCCGTATTTTTTAATACAGGAAGATACCAGTTCATAAACGGTAGATTCATCTGTTAAATCACCAATAATATAATCCGCATAGAGTTCCATTGACCTGATTTCCTCCGACAAATTCCTGCATTGATCTGGCTCCTTTCCGATATAAAATATATGTGCACCTCCTTGAAGCAGTAGCTTTATGGTTGCTGCGGCAATACCGGATGCCCCGGTAACTATATATATTTCCCCTGCCATTATCCTCCCACATTAATATTTCCCGGGCGTCAATGCAGCCTCGTTATAAGTAGCTTTTGCATATCTTCTGCGCTGGTCTCTAAGCCAGGCTTCATAATTCTCCCCTGTGCTATTGAGGTGCATATTCTGCAACACAAAATGTTCTACGCCTCTTTCAACGAGTAATTGTAACGTAAGTTCGTTCAACGATTGAACAACCGTGAGTGCGCCAACAGAGCTCAATGGGCAAATTCTATACTGCTGAGTTGAGCTTTTAACATCTGTGCTCAAATCTCCCACAGGCATCCCATTATCGATAAAGAACCCCCTCTCTGTTTTTTCTATAATGTGCCATAAGTTCATACCGGAACTATGTTTAACCGGTGCATTCTTTGACTGTTCAGCGCATGATATAGCTACCAAAGGAAGTGAAGGATACCGTTGCGTAAACTCAAGTGCCATGTCTACGGCAGCAGCGGTGGTACCTGTAGCTGTAACAACAAGCATCACATCATGCGGACCGAAATCAATTTCATCCAGGAGTTCTGCTCCACTTTTTTCAACTTTCTCAAAAAACTGATTCAGTCTCAAACCATTTGAGCCCACTACATCGGTAAACGTGGTTAATCCAGTGGATAAAATAGCTCTGAATCCACTTAAAGCTCCCATACGAACACATAGCTCTTCAACCGCAACACGGGAATGTCCATTAGCATACACATGTATTAATCCTCCATGTTCAATTGCATCTGCATACAAACCGGCAACTATTTTTAAGGTTTCTTCCTGCTGTAATATCTTTTCTTGTATAACTCCCAGCTGGTATGGAAAAGTTAGCTTCATGTAATGTTTGTTTTAGGAGTAAAAATAAATGCTGTAGAAAGTTTAGTATGCCGAAATTAGGTAAGATCGTACAGGAAAAAATATACAATACGGGATTAAAGATGGATTATCCTACCTTTACTACCAGGAAATCAATCTATTGTTATCAAAATGAAATACAAGACATCCACATTCAATACAGAAGGGGGGCAGGTAGTTGCCTTTCCGAAGCACGTATTAGCTGAATGCCGCCGTTTACCCTTAATAAAGCACTTATTTATTAACCGGATGGGGCACTTTCCTAATGCCGTAAATCATTATTATTCCCGTGAGGCCCGCAAATATTCGTATGCAGTTTTTCTACATTGTTACGATGGAGAAGGATGGATTAAAGTTGGCACTAAGAAATTTACGCTAAAAGCAGGGGACGCCTTTTTTTTCCCACCATATATTGCGCATAGTTATGCAGCCTCCGCAGAAAGGCCATGGAGTATTTTCTGGATGCACCTATCCGGAAAAAACGTGGAAGAATTAATGGAAGCAGTTGGATTAAACACACAACGGGCGCCTATACATACCGTACATTCAGAAGAAAGGGTCAAACTTTTTCATCAAATGCTGAATACTTTAACTAAAGGCTTTAGTGTTCCCAATTTGCTTTATGCAAACCTGGTACTACCCAACTATCTTGGTACCTTTATATCTCCCGATAGTTTCACTAATTTATCTCCCGCCTCTACCATTGACAACAATTATATCAATACCGCTATCATCTACATGCAACAGCATATAGATGAACAACTATCAGTTGAAGTAATTGCCCGGGAGCTGGGTATTTCATCTACTGTTCTTTTCAGAAACTTTAAAAAGAGTACAGGATACTCCCCCATTGCTTACTTCAATTTCTTAAAAACACAAAAAGCCATCCAGCTCATTCATGCCAGAAAATACACGATTAGTGAGATTGGGTCAAAAATTGGCATTGACGACCCCTACTATTTTTCACGGTTATTCAAAAAGCAAATGGGTGTTTCTCCCAGGCAGTATATAAACGAATTTCTCTACCAAACCGGTAAGGGAGAGCAACAATAGAAGCTACAACATAAGATTGTCTTTACATTTTTCCTCATTATGCCGGGAATCATTACTTTACTAATATCTTCTCGATTTCTTCGAGCGACTTACCTTTTGTTTCTGGCACACGCTTCTGGATAAACAGGAAGTAGATGAAACATATTGCCCCATGAATAAGAAAGGTTCCGGGTAAACCAACTCTCATCTTTAATACCGGGAAGGAAGCTGTTGTAAAAAAATTGGTGAGCCATAATGCGAGCGTGGCAGCAGACATAGCATTGCCCCGGATACGATTAGGAAAAATCTCCGAAAGCGCTACCCAGGTTACCGGTCCTATTGTAGAAGAATAAACGGCAATGAACCCCAGGACAAAAACAAGTGTCCACATACCATTCCAATGAAAATAAAAAGCAGCAGCCAACAACAGCGCGTCAGCAAGCAACAGCACTGATCCAAATTGCAACAAGCTTCTTCTACCTGCTTTATCTATTAATGAAATTGCAATGAAAGTGAAAATAAAATTGATAATCCCGATAATAAATGACTGAATAAAGGCAGTTTTTACTCCCATACCAGCCTGTTTAAATATTTCCGGGGCATAAGAAAAAAGGGAATTCTGACCCACTGCTTGTGAAAAAATGGCGATGACTAATCCAATACTTGTAATAGGAAATACGTTCTTTTTAAGAATATCCATGAACCGTTCATTCAATGCCTGAGAAGAACTACTGGCGATTAACGCTACCTGTTGCCTGGCATAATCAACCCCACCTATCTTCGCTAATATTCTCTGGGCTTCACTTATCCTGTTTTTTCTTATAAGCCAACGAGGGCTTTCGGCTATCGCCACAAGACCGATAAAGAAAAATAACGCAGGCACCGATTGTGCCGTAAACATCCATCGCCAGTTGCTTATGCCGGTATTCAACAATAAATAATTGGATAGATAAGCAAGCAAAATACCAACCGTTATAGCCAGCTGATAAAATGATACCATGCGGCCTCGCAGATGAGCCGGTGAAATTTCCGCCGTGTACATAGGGCATACCAGCGCGGCAGCTCCAACTGCTACACCGCTCAGTATTCGCACCGTAACAAACATATTAAAACTCACCGAAAATCCGGTTCCAACACCGGTAACTATAAACAAAACAGCGCAAAAGATCAATAGCTTCCTTCTTCCCCATCTGTCACTCAATCTGCCAGCCAGGATTGACCCGATGATACAGCCTAAATTGATACATCCAACTGCCCAGCCTTTCTCATAGTCATTTAATTGAAAGTGGTTTCCCACAAACTGAATGGCACCCGAAATAGTCACTAAATCAAATCCAAACAATACACCGCCAAGCGCTGTGATGGCACAAACGAGAAAGACATATCTTTTATTAATCTCCGCTACTGCCGTGTCTTTCTCAAGTGTGGAAATTGCAACATAAGCCATGAACTATATATTAAATATTGGAATAACTATCTTTCATTCTTTACTCCTGTAATCGCAATAGAACGTTTGACGTTCTCCCGAATCTGATCAAATCTTTTTTGTTCGATGACTTCGTTTGGGGCAATCCATGAGCCCCCCGCAGCCAATACAACATCAAGATCTGTATACTCACGCAGATTTGAAAGGTGAATGCCTCCCATTGGGATAAACTTTACCCCCGTATGCGCATATGGTGCCTGCAATGCTTTAATCAGAGAGGTTCCTCCTGCCAGATCACAGGGAAAAAGTTTTAGAACCCGGCACCCCATTGTCAGTGCGCTTTCAAGTTCAGACGACGTAATAATTCCAGGAATGAAAGGAAATGATTTTTCGGCTGCATACTTCACTATGCTGCTGTTCAGCCCTGGCGCTACGCCAAAAAAAGCCCCCGCATTTAAAGCCAGGTCTATCTGTTCGGTCGAAAGTAATGTACCCGCCCCAACTTGCATTTCAGGGAACTGATTCCGTATCATCTCTATCGCTTTGCATGCAATTCCGGTACGAAAAGTAACTTCCATTACATTTAATCCGCCCTGCAATATCGCCTCTGTTACAGGCAACACTTCTTCCTCCCTATTGAATGTAACTGCAGGCATCAATCGATGTAAAAACAAATGATTCAACATAATTCCAGATTTAATCTTCAATAGCCGCTTTGACCTTCTTTATCAATGCCGATGTTGCCTTTTCAACTATGTACCTCCCATTCACCACGTCTGCCTCTGAGGGCTTTCCATTGATGCCGCCGGATTCAGCCTCCAGTTCAAATCTTGATCTGACTTTATACCAGGGCTTTTTTACTGTAAAATCCCTTACCCTGTCCATATGAGCTACCGTACCCAATGCCAGCGCAACTTCCGTTTCGCCCTTATCTGCATGATGAATACCCTCTATGCCACAGTCGCTCCACCAATTCCAGCACACTCCTTTGAAGGAAGGATACTGTTCCCATACTTTGCAGAATGACAGCTCACATGGTATTTTATTGGCGCCATGGCCGGTAATAAGAATTACTTTAAAAAAACCTTTTTGGCAAAGTGCCAGGCATACATCTGCAATCACCTGCATATAAGTGTTTGCAGTAAGGCCCAGCGTTCCTGCATACCCGGCCATTTCATCGGCAAAGCCATAATTGATAACCGGGGCAAGGATGGCTCCTGTTTCTTCGCAGACTTTCCTTGCAAAGTAATTGGCGGTATCGGTATCCACGCTAACAGCGAGGTGCGGCCCATGGGATTCTATCAGACCAAGTGGAACAATTACAGGCAGGCCTCTATCTAACTGGCATATTTCGTCGGATGTGAGATGTATCCATTCCTTCATAACGGCATTCTTTTAGCATTTATTTTTTCAACCCAGGCGACAGGACTGTTGCGGAAAATATAAGCCCGAAATTAGGCCCCATGCAAATCAAAAAAATATACAATTCAGGATAAAAGATGGATTATCCTGCATTTCTTGTCGGGCGCTCAAATAGGGTATCTTATTATATAAACATTTACATTATATATTATTTTAATTAGAAATTACTAGACTATTAGGCACTAGCTCAGTACGACGGGTATTGCTACTAATGTTCACCGTCTTTTGTTTTAAGGCACCTGATGAACTCTTGACCAGATCGTCAGATCACAGCTGATTGCTACTACAAGCGCATCTGCACAGTCAAAACCAATATTTTCAAGGGCCCCTACAGCTATTGTATTTACATGTTCCCACATTAGCCTCTGCATCTTAAATCTATTTTGTCATCTATTTCTCCAAGATTCAAAATAGCACCCTTTACTTCCGGTCTCCATCCTATGCTCAGCCCATATAAGATTACCTGCCGGACAATATAAGCGGTAATCACCACCTGTCGTCTTACAACAATTACCTCCAAGCTCCCATCTGTAGTAGTCCTTTTTATCTCCCTGGAATGATAGCTAAAGCCAGCTGTTAGCAAACTGTCTTGTACCTTTAGCGGAATTACAGAAAGTCCTATCCATCCGTCATTACCTGTGACGCTCCAGGCATATCTTATATTCTCTACCGTAATTGTCCTTAACGATTTTCAATATTTTTAACCGTTACGTTTTAATGGGAAGCCTCCAGAGCAGTTATAAATCCGGTACTAAGGCCTTATATAAAGTGACTTTTGAACTATCCCTAACCGATACCGGCGACAACAACTTCGAAGGAACTTGTCATGATCCCGATAGCCAGATCAGCAAAAATAACCCAGCTGCTATTAAAGGTTTTACCGAAGACGATTTTATCAGCTTTACAAAAGAATACGATCAATTCTTTATCATTACTGAGGCTAACCAGGTCATTGTAAATTCGCGACTTAAAAACCCGGACTTGAGCTACTATGGACATTATGACCCGGTAAGCGAAACCTTTTCCGGTGACTGGGAGCTTCTTGGGAGAGAACATTCTCATCCGGATAGCGACTACGTGGAAATAGCCACCGGAACCTGGGAAATGAGAAGAATTTAACGGCGTCCTGTCGCCACCTTAGTGGAATATCTATACTCTAAACACGCTTTTGATACGGCTCATAGTTGCAGATAACTTCAACCAGTGTGGCTCTTATGTACATCAACTACCTAATTTATGCCCCTCCTGTTCAGTTGCTCTCCAACATACCCCCCAACCGCCATTCATTGCCTTTTTCTTATCAACCACTACCTGCCAAATATAATTCCATATTAAAATGAGCTAATCTGAATGAAAATTTCTTTGAACAAAAATACCGGCTTAGGTTTGGAATAGTTATCAAATCGACTTAAATCTTTTGCTGACAAACGATTAAAAAGAAAAAAGGTATACAGAAGTGCAAACAACGTTGCTATGATGTGGCGCCTATTTTCGCCAGTATCAAGCACAACCATGGCTTTAAAAGATCTATGCTGAAAGGGCTGGATAAAGTAACTATCAAAATAGGACTATTGGCAATGGCACACAATCTTAGAAAGAAAACAGCATAAAATCATGTCTAATCTTTTCTTAGTCCGCCCTGTGGCCGGGATACTTCGGTACCTGCTGGAAGTATTCGGCAATAGCAGTATGGAAAAAATTTTATTTTTCGATTTTTTTAAATAGATTAGATTATCATTATTCAGAACTATCCGCCCTGTTTATAAGACTCAACAGTACGTTACCCGCTACAGCATTTAATTCAACCCTCAAATAACCTTTAACCTCAGTACTTGATACGAGCTCATATTACCTATTTTTTTGTCCTGACTAAGCCAGAAAGCATTGTACTTTTTGCCTGATCTGTCATTTCATTTCTTCAACAGAAAATGTTACTCAATCCATTTATCAAACACTTCAGCTTATGAAAAAAGCACTCCTCATTATTACCGCCGGTATTGCAGCAGGGGCAACCCTGATCGTTTTTTTTAAGCAGTCGCCCACCAGGGCTGCGGCTGTGCATGGAAAAGCGGACCAGTTTAGTTTCAATATAACATTCGATTCGACCGTTCCTAATACACTGAGTCAATACGCCGATTCTGCCGCTCTATGCAGCTTTGCCTGGAATGAGTTTTTTGCGCTGAACTGGAAATCAAGTTATAAGAAAAATACGCACGTATACAGAGGATATGCAGATCCCCAATGGACATTTAATGATCAAAGCGCTTACCCAATGAATGATCCTGTGGTATGGGAAACCTATGCTCATCGTGTTGAGCTGCGGCCTAATCATGGGAATACGCTCCCTTTCGATAAGGTCCCCAGGTATGATTATCAAAAATATATTCCCCGCAAGGATAATAGTGTTGATACCACTTTATTCAATAACCTGGACGAGAACAATGAAATTGGCTCCTGTGACCTGTATGCAAAAATAAATCAGTACAATACCCAGTATCAGGTATTGTATGAAGCAAAAGTGAACCGGGATGAATATGATTATAAGCGTAAGAATTATCCTGATGAGGCATCTTTAATAGCTGCGGTAAATAGAACTGCCAGCAATATCGCAAAGGATTCAGCATATTATAATCCAAAAGATTATCCAGGTGGTAAGTATACAGGCGGCAATTGTAATTGCCCTCCGGGTATATTTTGCCTGCCATGTGGAAACGCTAAGGATCCTGATACGCGTTTTGGTAGATATACCGGGGCACTGGAGGTAAAGAGCGCCTGGAGAGAGATGACCAATGCCGCAGAAGAAAATACACATTTTACCCGGAAAGTAATTGTCTATGAAAAGGATCCGCAAACAGGTAAAACGGTTTCCGTAAACAAAACATACGGGCTTATAGGTATTCATATCATCCATAAACTTGCTAACTACCCTGCTTTCACCTTTGCTACCTTTGAACATGTAGATGTTCAAAAGGATAGCATGGGTTACATAGAGTTGCCAAAAAAAGGTAATCCTACACCACAACGATACGATCGCTTTCATCCAATATCAGTTGTGGCAGATGCTTCTACCAAATATGTACAGGATCAATTAAAGAAAAAGAATCCAAAATCCATCTGGTTAAATTACCGCCTGGTAGGTGTGCAGGGCATGCCTACTAATGACAGCACTTCATTCAGCTTCTACCTGGCTAACTACGTCATAGAATCAGATCGAACACTGGGAGATTTCAGAGGAAGCGGCTTCAAACATCCTCATGACGGACGTCATAATGTTTTCATAAATGGAAAACATTACAGTATGGGAGGCTGTCAGGGCTGCCATGGCGCTGCCCAGGGAATCGGGGCTGACTTCTCTTTCGTGATGGATGCGACTTCCAATCAGCCGGATAAAGTACCAGATATCGACAGAACAGACGACAAACTGAAAGCGTATATAGATGCATTTGAAAAGCTGGAGAAAGCGGGGAAGAAAAAATGAATACGTTGATATTTAGGGATTTAATTATTTAGTGACGTGGATATTTAGCATGCAGCGGAGACGATGTGCTGTTCTAAATATCCACGTCGGGATATTGTTAGTTCCATGGTTCAGATCTAAACAGTACAAAGTATATGTCAAAAAACACCGATACTAACTGTATATGTTATACGCAACTATTTTTTGTAGAATTATCCCGGACTCATCTCCGGAAGTCCTTATCCCTACTATAATAAAACGGATCATCCATAATCATAGTTAGCATACCTTCCTATTAAAAAAAACAAAAAAAATTTGAGGATTAATTATTTTTTAATAGCTTCGGATATCACCGATCGTCAAAAAGATAACAGCATTATTTGAATGATTCAACGTAAGTATTTAATCATAGCATTTTTGTATGACATTTTAAACCTCATATAACCAAAACCCACAGCCCTTTTCATTATAAATACCCGCGTATTGATGCCAGTGTTTTGCATTGTTGCAATTATCTGAATTTATTGTCCTGACTGAACCGGCATGCATAGCGTGTCTTTGGCGGAGCCATGTTGTTGCCTTTTCCGGTTCCCTGATTTCTTACAGTGCATGAGTATACTGATTGTATTATCCATAAATGTTGTCTTATGAAAAATGGTGTTCCCTATTTCTTTCATAGTAACCATTGCAGAGATGGCCCCTGCTGCTTCTTTGAAACCATTATCCATGGCTGGATTACGTAGAAATATCTTTCGGCCTTTCCTCTTACAACATCAATATAGGCTATGGAAAATTTAAATGAATGCAACACTTGCAATTGCCATGTCAGGCATTCCGATGAGCAGCAATCGTTGGGAACGATGTCCTCGAAAACTGCCAGGAGTGCACCTTCGGTCATATTGAGCATCCTGATTGCTTTTTTTCCGAAATGTCCTATGTGCTGGGCTGTTTATATGAGTATGTTCGGCAGCCTGGGATTGGCGAAGCTACCTTACATGAAATGGCTGCTGCCTGTAATGATGATCTTCCTGACGATACATCTTTTCTTTTTGTATAAACGGATAAGAGTAGCTGGATACCTTCCTTTCATTATCAGCATGCTGGGGGCGGTTTTTATCATGAGCACCCGCGCATTCTTCCCTGGCACGCAATGGTCGCTGGTTGCGGGCGTTGGCATGATCCTGACAGGATCTTTACTGAATAATTTCCCCAATGTATCCTTGAAACTTATTCACAAGAAACATAAAATTGCTTAACTATGACAAGAAATGGCATAGGCGTTCGCCGCTCTATAATTGAAATTCAGAATGACTATGATGCAGGCATCAATAATGATCTGGAAAAACTGATGACAGCATGGGCTTATATTAAAGCATTACCACCTACTGATCCTAACTCCTTTTTTATGATAGGTGGGTATCACGGAGAACCATTTGCCGGAGAAGGCGCTACAAACCCGGAATGGTGGGGGGGCTACTGTAATCACCAGAATGTGCTTTTCCCCACCTGGCACAGGGTATACGTTTACATGCTGGAAAAAGCCCTGCAGACCACTCCTGGTTGTGAAGATGTGATGCAACCCTATTGGGATGAGACAGATTCCTATTCAACTACATATGGCATACCGCGTGCACTTACCGCTCCGAAGTTTACATTCAAGGGACAGTTCCCGGAGTGTTTGCGTGATAAGGGAATTGTACCTGATGATAATAATGCCATCGACAATCCACTGGCCTCCTTTACTTTCCCTAAAAAAATAACTGACCAGGTGAACAATGACGACTCCGTTTATAGCAAACCACAAGGTTACCAAACAGTAAGATACCCATTATCTGGCCTTGTGGGAACGCCGCAGGCCCAGGCCAATACTTACGCGTATAATGCTAATTTCTTTGATCCTAACGCCAATATTGCCTTGCTGAATGCGAATGTATTGCAATGGCTTAATAATGTGACTTACTATATACCCGGATGTGGCCCAGGAGACACGGGGGTACCACAACCGGCAGGTATAGCAAAGGCATTCAGTGATTGTCTTGACGCGCCTATTTATACGATATTTTCCAATACGCAATCTGCTGCTTATTATGGTAAAGGGTACACTGCACTGGAGCATCCGCACAACGATATTCATTTGGCAGTTGGTGGTTTTAATCTTCCTAAGGGCATAAATAACGGAGGCTATGATTTATCTCAGCTACCGGATGCAAATGGTGATATGGGTGAGAATGATACGGCAGGACTGGATCCTATCTTCTTTTTTCACCACTGTAATATAGATCGTGTGTTTTGGTTATGGCAGCAAAAGCAGGGTTTTACAGAAATTTTTGACATCATCGAAGACCCCGCAGATCCGGGTACCTCAAATGGTTTCAATGGCGGCAACGGACAAGGCCCTGCCAACGGGCAAACGGAGAATGAAACACTGACTATGAGCACTGCGCTGAAACCGTTTATAAAAACTGGTACTACCTATTTCACATCAGAAGATTGCATAAATATTGAATCACAGCTGAATTACACCTATAGCGATGGCTCATTGTCGCAAAACGATGTTGTTGCAGCTGCAAGAGCTGCCAGGGCTGTTGATTCAAAGAGAAGCGATCTGCATCTCTATATTTCAGGGCTTAGCAGAGGAGGTATCAAAGGCTCCTTTATTGTTGGTGTATACGCCACCAAAGGGGATGATACTAAATATCTTGTCGGCTATCAGTCTGTGCTGAGCCGCTGGGATGTTGGTGGTTGTGCTAATTGCCAGGCGCACCTGGGAATATCTGGAGTCGTTAGTCTGAACCAGTACACGGAGGAAGAGGTCAGCGGAATGAAATTTCACCTGGAAATTTTTGGCCGTGAGAAACAGAATACAGCACGCTTTAAACAGTTCAGGACATTGGTTGCAGCGGATACGCCGCCTTATAAGCTGGAGATAAGGTAATATTCCTGTTGATGAAAGTAAAGGGGGTGTCATAAAAAAGACGCCCTCTTTTTTATGGAATACCCAACCTAATGTTGATAGCACCGCTTTTTACTATGGTCATAATGTTCAGTCTGAAAGGCGAAGTGATTGAACAAATCCCTTTCGAGGTTGTACGGATAGCTTTGGTATTGGTTATTTACTTCGCCATCATGTTTTTAAATTCCCAGCACTACGAGCGATTCGAGCAGAAGACATCTTCTAACGGGAAAACCTCCCAGATACAATTCCATATCAAAATGGGCTAATCCGAATGGAAATTTCTTCGAACAAAAATACCGGCTTAGGCTTGGAATGGTTACCAACAAAACTATTACATCCTGCGCAGATGTGAGCCTAACGGGCTTGGCTACGTAAACAGCCCTATTCTTGTTTAAATTGTTTCTATATGGCAAAACTAAGTGGAATTATTCCCTTGCAAGGAACGGGCTTAAAAATAGCACTTACAACTTAATTCTGTAGCCAATTTCACAGCATCCTCAAATGGAGTGGCTGATATCTGAGGATTAGCCTTATAAAAAGTACGAATCTCCCTGGTATCAAATCTAGCAACCAAAAGCCTTTTCGTAGCATTATCAACATATGATGCAATATTTACAGGGACGTGTTAAACCGGCATTTATTGATTTATTGGAAATATCGTCAGCACCTCGTATTGTAAATGTAAGTTTAAGTCGAGGCTCAATTACGCTACACAGCGATCCAAATTATAAATACGACAACTACTGTTGTATATCTTTCTTCAAAATCAGCCTTGAATAATCTATTGTTTTAATTGGATTATCACTTCGGATTGGATCAATTACTCAACAGATAAATTTAAACGAATCGTATCCGATTTTACGATTCCAGCATAAGAGTGTTCCACATATATTGACCAAATATATTTTCCATTATTGCTACATACTTGTTCTATGCCAATCTTCTTGGAAAAATACAAATTGATTATATTTTCAAGATCATATCTCTTTTGAAACAAAATATTTGACGTGCCCAATTCTCGCTCTTCCACCTTCGCTTTAAAATCCGATCCAGGAGGGATCCCAATGAAACAATACAATTCAAAACTTTGATTTACTTTTAATCTGTCTGCATTAAAGGCTGTATAAATAGGCGTCCCCTCCCATCCTATTATCTTACCAACCGCGTTATAGGTAGCCGAAAATATCGGCTCACCATTTAAATTATTAAATGAATATTTCTCAATTCGTCCATCATCAAAGTAAATCTTTTGTTCACCAAAATTTTTTCCACCAAACCAATTTCGTTCTTCTTTAATACTTCCGCTATCGGAATAATACGTCCAAACGCTATCCTTTATGCCATCTCTATAAAACCCTTTGGACTTAATTTTCCCATTTAAAAAGTATTCTTTATACATCCCATCTGGAACCGAATCCTCATTTAGTCTGATTTCCTCTATTAAAACATCTTTTTCATTAAATATCTTCTTAAGTAGGAAATACTGACCGTTCGCGGGTATTCTTTCTATAAGAGTTTTCTTATTATTTGAACAACCTGTTAATAAGGTTATAGTGAAGCAATAGGCTAAAAATTGGTATGCTATAAATTTCATAGTTTGCACTTGATGCTATGGTCAATAACGTAAAAATAAAAGCCATTCAATAAAAAAGAACACCCGGTCGCTGACCGGGGTGTTCTTTTTTATAATGCGCGTATTTAAAGCTCCAGTATATTACTTTATTCTACTACAAATTTAAATATTAAAAACTCTTCTTTAATAATTTGCAAAAACGAAGCAATATCCGGATTCAAAAGGTTATCCATTCCAGATAAAACTATCCTTTTGTTACTAAAATATCCATTATGATTATATAATTCCAATAGGCAATCCTTAAAGGTATGCAGATCATGCCCAAAATACCCTCTGTCTCCTCACAACAGGAATTGGCTAAAAAACTGGGCTCCGCCCATACCGTCATCGGCCGCTATGAACGTGATGAGATGTTGCCTTCCATTGACGTTGTTAGAAAACTGGCGGATGCCCTTGATACGACTGTTGGCTTTTTGCTCGGTGAGGCTAACGATACTAACATACTTAAAGATCCTAAGATGATGAAGCGGATTAATGAGATCAACGACCTTCCCGATAAAGATAAAGAGTGCGTTTATTCCCTCCTGGATGCTTTCCTCGCTAAATCTAAATTACAAGCGATATTAAAATAATACACCCGGTCGCCGACCGGGTGTATTCTCTTCATTAAAGCATATCATTCAATATAACGACCTGACACAAAATAATCTGGAACTATGCTATCACACCAATCCTTATCATTTTTCTTAGGAGATGATTCACAATAATTGGCCTTGGTGTATACGATGAACATTTCATAGTCCCTTGCCTGTAATCCATTCAATCTTATATCTGCTCTACCTTGCCTAATTCGTATTGACAAAATATAATTACGATCACATATTTGTTTCATCTCATCATAGGACACTCCCAAATTATTATGATCAAATATTCCTTTTGCATCAGCATCTAATAATCCATTTTCCTTACGATGTAATATTCCAAACCCTTTTGAATTATAGGCATATGACACATCAAAAGTATCTTTAGGATATTTCGCCATTAAAGAGTCGCAAATATTTCCTATAACCCGAAAATCTGGTTTATTTTTATCAAATATTTCAACTGCTACTCTTTTAGCCCCTTCCTTGTCAAATACTGTATAACAACTGGTTAAGCCAAACAAAATGACTATTATAATTTGTTGTTTCCACATCATTTTAATTTTCGGATTGTTTATAATTTACAGATTTATAATTTTCATCGTCAGGTTTTGTGAAAAACACACCAGATCTATCTTCCACCTTCACTACTTGATCCTTTTGTTGAATACCATCTCGGTGCCCACCTGTTACCATATAATTAAATTGAGTGGTGATCACAGCTTCAAAAATCCCATTTTGATCTTTCACTGGCTGTAGTGACATCATAGAAGATCCAAGTGTCCAAATACCATAGGGCGTATTATTAGCATCTCGATTAGCTTCATTATCATTCCATTCCATCATCCTACTCATATTACGTTTATCGGAACCATCAGCAAATGATGAGAAACGTTTATACTCGCCTTCCGAAAATAATACCGCTGTTGTATTCGTACTTTCCATTGACCATGATGCTGGAGCAATACCGTGTCCTCCACTTATCTGCAAACCCCAACCCACTAATTTCTCGTCTGAGTTATATTCAAGTGATCCTCCAACTGACAAATGTGTTTGTGGAATACCTCCAGAAATTCCAAAGGAGGTCCCCATACCTGTTATGCCAGATACATCTTTAATTCCAGGTAGAAAAGACGCTTTAATACCTACATCATAACCTAAATTGGTTGCCACACTTGGACCAGCTGTTCTCGAATAAAAAAGTGCAACATTACCATTTTTGTCATATCCCATACCTTTTGCCATTGACTGAACACTTCCAAAAGAAACGCTGGCAAATGTTGAAATTGTAAATGTGCCTCTTATCCCTTTTGCGATGTAATGAGGAATACTCTCTTCACCATCAAGATCAACATTTAGTATTGGGCTGTTGGAAGAAAACTGGTATGGAGTAAGCTCTGGGTATTTCTTTGTCAATGGATCCACACTCAAAAACTTCCCTATCCTCGGATCATAAATCCTCATCCCATAGTCCTGCTGATTCCCCTCTCCTTTCACTTCATTATCATTCTCCTTCCCATTAAACCCATAACGATATCCCCCCGCCAACGCCCAACGGCCTTTACAGCCTCTCACACCTGGCGCTTTACTCAAAGAACTCCCGTAAATATATTATTTTTTATTTCATCTGTTTTCCATTTGAAAAAAAATAATATCCGCGGGAGCATAAGCGTAAAATACCGTCGGGAGGATAGATGATGCGTTACTACAGCTGATGATATATTCTATCGATGGTCATAGAACTACCGTCCAGCCTATGTTCTACTGATGACCGCATCATCTGTCCTCCCGACGGACGCGCGATAGTACTAACGCTGATCAGGGTACTGATGCTGGTGTTCGAGCAGTTTATTCTTCAGCCGCCGGGTAGCGGTATAACGCTGACGGCTATATCCTGTCGCCCTAACAGACGGTCTGCCGCCCCCACCGCCATTCCCACCTGGCTGCTGTGGCGGCAGCCTGAGCGCAGGCCCTGGAGCGCAGCGGAAGGGCCCAGCGAGGGCGAGCCACAGCTAGCCGCGCCTTCGACCTATATCTGGCCGGGAGCGCCAGCGGACGGCAAAATCAAAAATGCAAGGCCAGGTGGGATAGCGGGGGGCGGACAAAATGGACAGCGTAGGGATGGCGGGCATTAAAACCACCTCGATTTAAAACAGCTCACAGCCAGACCGGGAGCTGGCCGAACGAAGGGCGACGGGAGCGCAAAAAGCGTGACAGGACGAAGCGCAGCCCCTGTAGCGCAGCGGAAGGGGCAAGCGGAGGACTGGCGCGCCTTTTTGCCGACCTAGCCCGCAGTGAGACCGCTTTTCCTTTAACATAAAGGCTTTACCTTGCATAAACGGGGTTACTACACTTTTAGCACAACACCAACTTTACAAGTGCAGGTTCGATTCCTGTTCTGGGCATACCACCCTCAGAACCACAATCTGATGCTCATAACCTCAGTAAACAATAGCGTAGAAGAAGGGATTCGAACCCTTGATAAAAAACATTGGACGCGGGTTCGATTCCCGCCATCTCCACCTACCTGTTTTTTAATAATTGTACCCCAGATGGGAGTCGAACCCAAACGCAGATGACCTACTGCTTAGAAGGCAGTTGCTCTATACACTGATAAGTTTTTGGGAGGGGCCTACTGATTAAGAGTCAGTAGGTCTAACTTTAGTGCGAAGGAGGAGATTCGAACTCCCTAACCCTTTCAGGCACTCCGGAGGTTCCGAGCGGATTCGAACCGGTTGACAACAATAAAACAGTTTTTTCATCTCATCGGGTGATACTGCTCTATAGCACTTTTCAACGCTTCCACCTGGCTTTGTCTGTAACGCTCCGTACTGGACGGATATTTATGGCCCGCGAACCGCTGAACCACACTAATATCATGGCCCTGAGCCAATAAGTTAGCTATCACACTGCCACGTATAGCCTGTGCCGTTACTGATCGTCCGGGATACACGTTTTTATAACTACTGATTACATGCTTTACTATATCATCAGCGCTCATAGACCGTGATCGGTGGCCGATCAACAGCACATCACTATCAGCGCCCTTTAATAACTGCGGACGTACCTCCCGCAGCCAGGTGTAGAACAACAGGATCTGACCTGGCTTTAATGATAAGGTACGGCTGTTGGTAGTGGGAGTAGATTTTATGTAGATGCTGCCCACTTCCAGATTAATATCCTGTATGCCTATTGCAGCTATTTCCTGCGGTTTTAATCCCTGATAGATCAGTAGCCCCATTAATACCCGGTTACGGTAATATAACGCCTGATAACGCTCTTTTCGATCCAGCAGCCGTTCCAGCTCTTCCCCGGTAAAAAGATCCTGCAACTGTACGTCACGGCTGCGCTGATCACGTAACAGGATGGAACGTGCCGGATGATCACTGCGGCGGCTGGTACAGCATAAATAATCATAGTACACTTTAATACTACACAAGATGCGGTTGAGTGTAGCAGCATTATTATAACGCTCCCGTAAAACACCCAGGTAACTAATCAGATCCGCATAAGTAGCCATGGAAGCAGATGGATAACTGCTTAAAAAAATAGTTATTTCACGGTGATAACTTTCTACCGTAGCTGGTGTGTAGTGGCTTTCAAGATATTCATATAGTGTCATAAGGCTTGTAATTGATGCACACCAGGTCGCGCGTAAATTTGTGTAGATTCAAGGCACTGATGACCTAAAAAGTCACGTACATACTCCATGCTCATCTCGTTTTGTAAAAGATGCGTAGCGATGCTGTGGCGCAGGTAATGAGGGCTGATGTCCTTGCACATGTCTGCTCTGCGCAATAAAGATTTAAGCAGGCTTACATAATTCTTACCTGTCATAGCCCTACCCATACGATTAAGCATAAACGATGATCCGGTATACCTGGCCGTGCCTCGCTCCTGTAATACGTATTGTTCCAGACTATCCGCTACCTTGCCTGTTAACGGGATTACGCGGCGTCTGGCGCCTTTCCCTGATCTTACATACAATAACCGATGCCTAAACTGAACATCTGATAACCGCAGCCACACGGCCTCACTGCGCCGCAACCCGCAACTATAAAACAGGTGAAGCATAGCATACTCTTTAAAAGTGAAGGCTGCATTAAACAAGGTTTGTATTTCATCCACCGTCAAGGGTTCCCGGTAGCCACGCTCAGGGCTTTTAAACTTCAACACACTAACCGGGTTTATAGCGATGCCTCCCGTTTCCAGTTGCCAGCTAAAAAACACCTTCAACGCATACACGTAATGGCTGATCATCATCTCACTCAACCCTCCTTCACCACGCTTTAACGGACGCTCATGCAACCATTCATAAAACAGGTTAATATCCACTGGTCCTATTTCCTCTATGCTACTATACTGCCCGTACTCCAAAAAATCATGGATACACGCTGGCAGCATACTTTGTATGCCGCTGCTATATCCCAGCACGGACAGATAGCTTTTAAAGCTATCTACGATCTGGTACATAATTAATGATGTTATTTTGTGATAAAATAAATGGAGGGGCTAACTGTACGGTGATTCTGGTATAGGTATGACGTTTTTCTAAAAGGGGCCTTGAGCACTTTTTTGGAACGCGGAACGCCAGGGCATTTTTTCAGGTTGGATAAGGATTCCAGCGTTCCACTGGCGTTCCGTAGCGTTCCATTTTATTTATTTGGTGTTCCCTGCATAAACTTATTTCAATACTGGTGAAGGTTCCAGCGTTCCATCCTGAGCAGATACACGGATAGACTGTATTTGAGAAGTAAGATAATTACGGATTCTTTCACGCAATAACTGGTAATTATCGCAATAACTGAGCTTATAGGTAAACCCTTTATTAATATGGCCCCCACATATCTGTATATATTCCAATCGGGTTAGATCTCCTGCATAACGGAACACCTGCGTTTTACTGAACTTCAATGATTGCCTGACTTCACGCAGACCGAACACTGCACTTTGATATTGATCGCCGTGTTGCTGCTGTAACCAGCTTTTCAACTGCTCGAAGAACTGACGTAAACTGCCGTCCAGCTCATCTACTTTCAGCACAATACTATCGAACATAATATCAATAGCCGCTTCAAGGTCGGATATTTCTGTGATTAAACGGCCCTTACTATCCTTTTTTCTTTGGTACTGATGTACCAGCGTGATCATTTTTACAAAGTTTAAAAACAGATCATTTAAACGCCGGATCTTATGTGCATCGGGAGGTAGCTGTAATTTACTGGCGTAAGGATTAATGACCTGGCACACCTCTAAGCAACGCACAATATTTTGTATAAAACATTTGGTAGTCTGTTCCTGCTTACTATCGATCTGACCGGAGGCTTTAGCATTCTGATAACTAATAATACAACTGGTTTGCTCACTGCTTTCATCTACTGCCAGCAGGAACACACGGCTCATATTATCCTCATAGATTTCTCCGCGGGTAGTACACGCAAGGGAGGCAATAGGACCTTTTACGGTCTTCTGACCGCTGGTGATTTGCCCGTTATCCAGCTTGATACTGGTGGCGCTGTTCAGTTCTCCGTTACTCTGCAACTCCCTAAACGCAAACTCAGCTTCTTCACTCAACCCATCTATATCTTCAAGGCATAACAACCGGTTTATAAAATAATGTTCCGGATAATTATATAATACCTTGTCACTGACACGGGTTAGCTTCGTTACTTTCTCCTGCGGGATACAATCGGAGATTTGTTTTAACAGGCGGGTCTTTCCACTGCCACTACTCCCCTGTATCAGCGCGTGTAGCGTTTCTGGCATCTTATAGCTGATGGCGATAAGCAGTAAAAATAAACGGTTCGTTTCCTCCCCTACTATACCTGTCATACCCAACTGATCATTTAATCTGCCTATCAAGTCCGGGGCCTTTAAAAAGGCTTCTGCCGCGCTACGCTCCTGTAACGTAAGCGGATATACGCCTGTACCACTACCCTCAACCGGTTTTATCAGATCCTTTTCACGGTAACCGTCCAGCAGATCTGTTAAACGGTATAAATCCGCTTCCAGTAACGTTTTATCTAATAACAGCTTTTCACTTACTTCCCTGCTTACCTTGTCTACCTGCTTATCTTCGTATAAATCCAGCTTGTTGCGGCTTTTCTGGCTGTTATCTTTTCGTTCTACCACCAGCGTTACTTTCATGCTGTCTAGCTGCTTACTGATACCGCCCTGTACATAATAAAAGGCATGGTCAGTACTATAGCTTAGTTTATAAGGATTAGCGGTATCAAGACCAGGTGACGGCACTTTTAAAGCAGCCACCGGTAAGGGTTCCGGTGTTGTTTTTTCAGATGAAAGAAAAAAATCCTTTCGTTCACTTAGCAGGTGTACAAAAAGATCCGGTTCATGCGATAAGGCCATACTGTTGATATCCTCACCAACAGGAAGATCCAGCGTACTAACAATAACATGCGGCAGTTGCTCCCGCAACTGCCCCGCGTATTTAGCGACTGCTCTATTTCCTGCCTCATCACTATCAAAAGCAAAAATGATTTCCTGTAAGCCTGATAAGGATTTAACAGCCGCCCAATGTTCCGGTGTAAAACCATTGGTACCATAGCAGGATAATACGCTGTATTCCTTAGTAATGGCCGACTGCTGTAATAAAGTAGCTGCATCTATAATAGCTTCGGTAAGGATTAGACGCTGCGCTTCTGCTGTTGGATAGCCAGGATAAAGACCTTTACGATCCTTTAAATAAAAATGCTTTTGCTCATCATCATTAACAGTACTGCGGAAGTAAAAGCCACTCACCTGGTTACTCCGATCACGCAACGCGAACACAATACAATACTTAGCAAAAGCCTTGTAAGCCTGCCCGCCATCACGGTTATTGGTTCCCCATGGTGATAACAACCCCACTTCCACACATGAACTGATCAGCATTTCATCTCTGCGGTTGCCGTGATGGAACTGCGCTGTATTATAACCGATTTCTAAAACAGTAGCATCCAGCCCGCGACTACGTATATAGTCCTGCGCTGGTCTGCTATTATGTACAGCATTTCTAAAATAGGTAAACATATGACCCAGTATAGCTACACCGGGCGATGAGGGGATGCGGGCGGCAGATATGGGGACACCGATTAATTGTTTACATCGCTGGATAGCTTCATGCTTACTGCAACTTTCCTGATGCATCACAAAATCGATGACGTCTAACGCCTTGCCATGAGTTTTACAGTTGGAACTAAAACAATAGCAGGTATGCGTTTTATAATACACCTGCAGGCTCGGCGTTTTATCATCATGGAACGGACAATGTAAACGCAGATGCTTATCAGGCTTTAACCCGTAGTGCTGCAATACAGACGATAACGTAAGCTGCTGCTTGATCTCCTGTATATTCATTGCGCCAACTTTTTCAGCGTCTGCTTCATTTCCTGCAACGCAGATCTATATTCATGTGCTTCCTGCTCCGTGTCTTCCAGTGGTTCTATGATTAGCAACCTGTCACGGGTAGTAATCTTTACCATATCTCCCACTTTAAAACCTAACTCCTCCAACCACACACCGCTGATATTGAGCCACGGTACTACGGTATGATTCCCTGATTGATCCCGGTGTTTGGGTTGCAGCTTGATTTGTCTGTTATTACTCGTCAACATAAAAAATATTTTAGCTTTTTTAACCTGACAATATTTGGTATAAATGTAGAACATCTATATCAACAGACAAAATATTTATGGTTTTATTAGCTCATTTTTTGTCAGTATTTTTATAAAATCAACGCTTAACAAGCTTTTTAATACCATAAATGCGCCAATATGAGCAGTTTCGGCAAAAAATTAAGAGAGGCCAGAGAAGCCAAAGGCTTCTCCCAGGCGGAGTTGGCAAGGCAAATAACCTCTCACCACTCTATTATTGGTAAGTATGAACGCGATGAAGTAAAGCCTACTATTGATGTCGTTAAAAAACTCGCTGACGTCCTGGAGACAACCGTGGGGTACTTACTCGGAGAGTCGGAAGATCGGGAACTTTTAAAAGATCCCTCTATGCTTAAACGACTGAATGATATTTCTAAATTCCCTGATCAGGATAAAAAATGTATCCTGTATGCACTGGATGCCATGATCAATAACGTAAAGTTCAAAGCCATTCAATAAAAATTAATTTGATAAATGATAAAACCCGGTCGTCGACCGGGTTTTATCATTTATCAAATTAATCACTTACTTAATAGCAAGTAATCGTATCTCCTCTTTCCTTCATAATAGTGCTAATATTTTGGGATAGTTTGTACCCGCTAGGTAATTTAATACCTAGCATTTTACCCGTTAGATATTCTATATACTCTTTTTCTTCTTGGCTTAAACTAATTGCCTTGTCAATATTTAAACTAATGTGAGATTGTAACTCTTCTGGAATCAATATCTGAGGATACTTCTTTAAATAAAAAGAGTAATAACTCGGCCAGACCCAAAGACCGTCAGTATAAATAATATTAGGTCCAATAAGTTCCCCATCTGTATCGTACAAACTAGATATATAACGAACTATTGAAACTCCATTTTCCAAATAGTTACAAATCTCAGATAACCTTTCTTTATTAAGAAAACTATCAGAAAAAAGATCATCTATATCCTTTGAGCATGCAATATGCGGGTCATGAACTTGCAAAAAACCAACAACATTCATATTCTAATTTAAGGTTTAAATACTTTGAAAATTCCTCCTGGAACTATAGGCTTACCTAATTGGAACCAAGAACCGGGATACCCTACAAACATTGGTCTAGTAGGCGCTACAACCATCGCTTGAGACATCGTAGACAATCGTTGAGCAGCCCCCCCTTCCAATGAGCCAGACCAGCAAGACATCAACCTTATACGAGTACCTTGTTGATAGCCATCAGCAAGCATTTTTGAATATAATGCCTCAACACTCATCCGTTGTCCATTAAAAATAAACTCCTCTCCGTTTTTAGCCCCATGTACTACAACATCGAACCATCCTTTCCTAGATGGCAGATTAGCCATACTTTCCAGAACTATTTGATCATTACCGTAACCTGCTAAAAATTTACCACTAGTAGAAAAAGCTGCCCCTGAATAAGCACCCAAACCACTTTGAACCATTGTTGGCATTAAGCCCTCCATCAACGTAAAACTCCCCGACTTTTGCATCCAATCCGCAGCATTTGCATTTCGACCTACCATGTAACTCGCAAATGACTTGTCTGCACTCATCATCTTCCCAATAGATTCCCAATCATAATTTTTCCGAGAAGAAGAGAACACCCCGTCAAAATACAGGTCTTTCCCCCAAGTCATGCCACTCGCACTTCCTCTATCTTCAGGGTGCAATTGTGTACTTGTACTCGTTGTTGTAGATCCTCCTTTACTATTAATTACAGTACTGGTAAAATTGTACATAAATACATCTGCTCCAGAACTTTTTGTAATACCAATATTAAAGGAAGATGTACCTGTAGATCTTCGACCACCACCTGGATTAAATGTTGTTACACTCCTATTAAAGTTAATTGTATCTAATCCTGAAGGATCTGCGTTAATGATTGGGTTACTACCAAAAGCCTCATAGGGACTATGCTTATAGACAGGGTCATTATTCCATCTCCTTCCTATCCTCGGATCATACTCCCAGAACTCCGCTGTATAACTATTTCCTTCTCCCTTAATCTCATCCGATTTCTCCATCCCATTAAACCCATACCTATATACACCTCCATTCGCCGCAAACGTCCTTCCCGGTTGCAACATCCCAAACGCATAGTAATCCTGTGCATTCAAAACATCCACTGTATAACTGGCTATCGACTTATTATCTGCAGTAGGTACCGGAAGCTTTTTATCGCTGACGGTGGCCAGCACATTACCTAAATGATTGTTTAACTCAAAGAGCTTATTACCCCGGACAAAGGTAAAGTTAATAGCGGGACCAAGGCCCGGTAAATTTACAGCATTTGGAGCTAAAATGTTCTGTACATTTCGACGGAGTGTACTCATACCCAGCCGACTGCTACCATAAAGATGGCTCTCCGTTTGGGTAAGGTTGCCGCCATTCACGTCCGGATCGCCGCCGGTATAAACACTGATCACATTACCCTGTGCATCCCGTACGTACCACGTACTTTGTGTTTTGCCGCCACCAGTAAAGGTTTTGCTGATTCGGTTTCCAGCAGCATCATAGGTATAACTGATCGTAGAACCGTCTGTTTTCGTGATGGACTGGATCTTACCATAAACTGACCAGCTTATGTTGCTGATACCGGCCTGTCTGTCTGTAGTAAGATTACCGATAGCGTCATAACCATAGTTCCCGGCAGTTTGGTCGTCGATATCATTCGTATAATTGGTGGCTGGCACTACGTCGCTGATATAATCGAGGCGGTTGGTACCTGGAAGGTAATGATAACTGAGATCGTCCATCTCCAATGGTTTCCCAGACAGACTGTTGTTACCTTTACGCTGATTGCTGACGATATTACCCATGGGGTCATAGCTGATTGCTTCTCCCAGGTCGGCTATTTTCTGTAAACCAGACCAATTCCCCGTCGTCCCCTTCCAGGCATCCGATTTTACCAGGCGGTTCAACTGGTCATATCGATAGTTATACAACAACGCAGTATTCAACTTCCCGATGTTTACCGCCATACTGCTGATATTCCCGTTGTATAGCGGACGATGGTCCGTTCCCAGCTGGGCAGGAAATGTTGCGCCTGCGGAGGCGGCATTGATTCCGCTATAGTCACCGCCATTGTATTGAAGCACATAGTTATAGGCATCCGCAGCCACAGGGCTGCCCGCCGCTCCATCTCCACCGGCCATCGGGTTTACTGCTTTCAGCCAACCTTGCAGCGTATATACATAGTCAACTCCCTGGACCTGTTGCTGACCTAAAACCGACCGGGCCAGGGGACCATGCCGGTAATATTGATAGTAGGCATCATTCTCCCAGTAGAGGCTGTCCTGGCTCGTGTACACATTGGTCAAACGATTTTCTGCATCATATTCATAACGTTGATATAACGCATCTGCCTGTCCCGGCTGATAAGAAAACATATTTACCTTGCCGCTGATGAGGTCATAATTATATTGCAGCTTTTTAAACCGGTTATTCATGGTTGCCATGCTACCCTGCTTATAATCCTGTATCAGGGTATCCACATTACCATGGAAGTCATAACTATAAAAGCTTGCACTTGCATAGTTACCATAACTCATATCAGTAGCGGTATTATACAAGGCGGTCCAGGATACCCGGTTACGCAGATTGGCCGCTGTCATCACAGGCGCTAAAGGAGCGTATGGCTGGTCATACACCGTTGTGGTTACCTGGCTCTTACTGTATCTTGCGTTACTTATCCATTGTGTTAAAGCATTGGCGTTACGGCTGATAACATCTGTCATAACGGCGCCGCTGATAGTTTCTCCTACTTCAGTTATTCGGCCTAAGGCGTCGTAGAGCGTATAACTGTATCTGGACTGAGGCTGTTGCCGCGCATTCTGTGATACGGCAAGACGCCCAAGCCTGTCGTACCAAAACTGGGTAGAGCCGCCATCGGGCGTCTGCTGCACTACTACCTGGTTCAGCGTATTGTAACGGTAACTACTAATCAACGTATGCGCCGGCGACAGTAACTGGTTGGCTTTACGGGCGGCTTTTACCCGATTCAGCCAGGTGGCGCTGCGATCAATGATTACCCCTGCCGGAGGTACTGTTCTTACCAGGTTACCTGCCTGGTTATAGTAATAAAGTGTATAATGATATTCACTCAAATTATGCGTAACGGTGAATTGTTCCTGCGAACCGGCCAGCAAACAAGTAGTGATATAGTCCTTATCGAAACTGCCCAGGATAGAATCACGATACGCCTTGAACAACTCCGTACCCTTGCTGACTGCAAAGAAGTTATTATCTGAACAATTATTGATGGTATTTACATCAACGGGTTCAAATACCGGGGCAGCATTACCACAAAGCAGCGGACCTTTATAGTAGGTAATACAATCCACACCTGTCCCCGAAGAACAAGGTGAGCTATTGATGGAGGGAGAACAAAGGACGCCCGTAACCGGGAAATCTACTACACCACCTTGCAAATAACTGTCATAGAAAAGACTCCCCACGCTTTGCGTATATGCAACATCTGTATAACCTGCTGTCAGCGAATCTGTACTACATCCCGCTTTTCCACGGGCAGTGGTTAGCAACAACATCGCCTGGTTATTATATATACCAGCCCCGGCATAGCTTCCGTCGGCATTGCTCCTTATACACTGAAGCTCCATATTTCCAGGGATATTTATCCCGCTGGACCACTCAAATGTGTTATCAGCCTTAATTTTGTTTAAGTACAGTGTTTGCTGGGGAATATTCCTCAAGGTTTCCCCTATTATCATTCCCTTATCTGGTGTTGTATCTGTAGGAAACCACCATTTTATACTCTTCCCCGCCGGCCTATCCAATTTTTTGGCTGCAATAACACCACCGGCATCATTGATATCCAGGAAAACCACATTCGCATTGCTATCATCGATGTCGTCCCCGTTCAATATGGCTATCCTATATCCGGTGGCGGTCTTAAATATGCCGTTTAAGGTGTTTTTTCTTGCACCTACGTTGTACCGGTTCACTTTTGACAAAGTGCCGGTATTTTTGTCCAATTTTACCACCAGGCCGTCATACACACTGGACCCTCCCACGAAAGCAATGGCGGTAACCACCAGGGTATCGTGATTTTCAACAAGCGTATAGGCCTGGTCTGTACTGGGGGTCCCCAAACGTCTTATCCACCGCGGGGTTCCTTGTGCGTCTAACGATCCTATCAGCATATCGGCAACCCCTGGCCCCAGGTTATGGTTACCTGAAAAGGCGTATCCACCGTCGCTGGTCTGGATAATATCCCGGCATTCTTCACCATAGCTGGTACCATAGCCGATAGCTTTGCTCCAGGATACATTTCCCGCTCCATCCATCTTTAGTACAAATACATCCATGGTATGTGCTCCCGACTGGGTACCGCCAATAGCCACATACCCTCCGTCTTGTGTTGGCCTGATACGGGCAAACCAATCATCTTTTGCACCACCATATGTTTTTGCCCATAAAACATTCCCCTTATTATCTGTTTTGATCACATAGGCATCCCTGTCGGTCCTGCCTGGCGTAGCTCTCCCCGTACTGGACCCCACTAAAATATAGCCGCCATCTGATGTTCTTTCCAGGTTATTTATAACATCCGTTCCGTTGTTGTTGGAATAGCTGATAAGCGACCGGCATGCGGTACTGTCCCAGGATGAACTGGAACCACAACTATCTATAAAGCGCAGATATTCCCATGCCTGTTTGTTAAATCCCAGCCGGTTGTTCATAAAACTCGCAAACAGTCCATTTTTCTTTTGCTGGATAGTATCCCCCTCTTTAATTGTTGGGATGACAGACGGATAGGTAGTTTTAAACAGTTGATACATATCCGCTATATCTTTGCATCCTACGCAGGCGGGCGCCTTGTCGCATTGCATAAATGCCGGTATCTGCATAGGAGCGGCACTATAATTACAGGTTGAAGGACGGGGCTGGGCACAGGCAGTCAGTAATTGCTGCAGTGCATCCTCGGTGATGGTAATACCCCTTGTTCTGGCTAAATATTTTGAGAAAGTGACATCTTCCGGTTGTTTTCCAACTACGTATTGTTGCTGAAGTGCTGTAAGCTGGCGGCATTCACAGTCATCCGGTCCGGTATAGGAAGGCCTGCTGCCATATGCCGGTTGCTTATCATACGGCGCCGGAGCGGTGATCATTTCCGCATTACAGCTCAGCGGGTCTGTGATCCCATGTTGCCGGTTATACTCATCCAGTACTTGCTGAAAACTGCGATAGGTGTTCGTACTGGAAGGTTTTACAGTACTGGCTCCATTGGGATGCGACTGATCAGATCCTTCCTTGCACACCTGGATCAGCTTAGGCATAATCTCTTCCAGGGCAGCCTGGCTATATTTACAAGGGGCCAGTTGCTGCATCCATAATTTCACATAGGCATTGCAGTTATCTGAATAGTACTGGCTCATAGCCTGGTTGCCTGAAGTAATGGCGCCAGCAGCGGTAAGGTTGGGGTCATTCAGATACCCAAAACCATTTTGATTGAGGGCGTCAGTGGCGTTATTGAAGTTGGGTTGTTTTCCGGCAGCTATCAGCTCTCCGGCACCAGCGCAAGCCGCTTGTTTCACCAGGTTGTTGATGATATCCCGCTTGGTATTCTGGTATAATTCCCTAAAATTGCGCCAAGCCATATCCAGTTCACTGCCACAAAGTTTTGTTTCATCAAAAGGCGTGGCGCCATAAATGGCCGCGCAGGCAGTCATATCAGACTGAGTGCATTTCGACAACAAGGTGGCTACTGCCCACATAGAATAATTACCCGCATATTTACTCAGTTTAGCCTCCAGCTGGCTTTTGAGTGCGGCACTTTCCTGGCTCAACGGGTCCTGTCCTGCTGCAACGGCTGGCAAATTGGCTGGTGCTATAGTACTCGCTGTTGGGTTGAGATACCCTTTTTGTTTAGCTTCCGCATAGGTGTCCACGCCGGTGACTAACCGGTCCCAGGCCAGGCTGGAAGCATGTTTCTGGTATTCCTTCAGTTTACAGTATTCTGGATGAAAAGGCAACAGCGCTTCCGCCCATGATGGCTTAAACTTAGCCGCAAACAGGGCCGGTGGCAGTAATTGCGGTACAACGTAAGTCCCTGTTTGTTCATTGTATACTTTATCTGCCTGCCGGCTTTCATCAAGATAAATGATAGCACTGCTTCTATAAGGAGGAGTAGCATTGATATCTGGCTGATAAAAGATAGAATATTTGCTGGCAGAATCAGCGGGAGCAGCGTATTGCCCCGACGGAGCGGATACATCCAGCAACATAGCCCGTTGAATATCATCTGCATCGGTCAACTTGTTACACAAGGCGTTACAGGCATCCATGGCAGCCTGGTAAGCCGAAAGTATCTGCCCGTTATTGACTTCTCCGGCTGCTATCCCCGTCTTGCTGATATAACGGTCCCTAAAGGTGGTCCAGCTCCCGATGCTATCCAAACAGGATTTACAATCCGGTACGCAGGATGGGTTCTGCGAGGCAAAGATCACCTGTTGTTCATCAATAAACTGCTGCAATGTTTTACAAGTATTCGCTGGCAGGAAGATATTATCTCTGTAATAATCCATCCCGTCTTTACTCACCAGCAAACGTTTGGTAATCTCATAATTACCTGGAGGCAGATGCAATGAAAATTGCAGCGTCATAGGGCTGGGAGCAGTACAATCAGCGATGATATTACCCAGGGTATAATTCTGTAACTTGCTAACATAAGGTACTCCACCTAATTTCTGGTTATTACAGTCATCGGTAATTTTTATCTCAAGGTCATACAAACCTGTATAGCAAACGGTATTGTTATTACAATCTTTCTTCTGTAATACAGGCGGGGTTAGCAGGTAGCTAAACTGATAATCTCCTTCAGCGGCTATCAATTGAGACTGTTTGCTTTCCATGGCCAGCTCCTTTACCACATTACTTCCGGGGCTGGACAAGGTATCAATTACAGACACCTCCACATTAGAGGAAAGTTTGTCCAGACTCGCATTTTCTGGCATCCCCGAAAGCGCAGTAGCGATGGTACGTCCATTCATATCAACGTAACTAACGCTATACTGCCCGTTGGCATCACGCACCATGTTCTTAAAATAGTGGGATTTATCGCCGGCTTCCGTTCCAAAAAGGGCATCCAGCTCTTCCTGAGAAGGAGTGCCATAATAGTATTTTGTTTCATGGTTACTCCCCAGCTGGTAACCTGCACCCACCCCGCCTTGCCTGTTAATTCTTCCGGTATTATCGGGTGTATAAGCCGTTTCTGTAAAAGCATAACCCTGTGCATCGGGTATATAGCGTTGATAGCCGTCTGTTTTTTCAGGATTATTAGGGGAATAATACAATCCCGCGCCACTGGTACTGGAAAAAGCCGGCGCGCCGGCGTCGCATTGGTTTGTTTGCAGGTCGTACTGCGACTTGTCATACTCTGCCCCATTAATAGCCGTATTAAAATTACGGCTGTATTGTATTACGGTATTCAAAGTAGGGGCCGGCAACACCTGTATTACTGGCCGGCCTTGCCCATCGTAGTAAGTTTCTCCCACAATCGTTTTACCACTCGTATTATCCTTAGTAACAGACTGACGGCTTCGCAGGCTGCCATCATAGTATTGTACAACCGCTTTACGTTTACCTCCTTCCGCAAAACTAATATCCGCGTGCCAGTTTAGCTTTCGCTGGTGCCCTCCGAAATCATATCTTCCCAAGCCACTGGCATAATCAGAACTCCAGGCAGTAGGAATTCGCTTATCTCCTTTCTTCACCTGTACCGCCCTTACCCGGAAAAATAACGCCCCACGGTCATCATAGAGTAACGGCACAGCATAACTATTCCCGGGAATCATTACCCGGGTAGCGTTGTTGTCAAATACCAACGATGGTTTCACCGGGTTACCATACCTGTTGCCCGCCAGGGCTGATGAATCAATGTAAGCCCATTCAAGGTCATACTCGTCTGCACCGGTAATAGCCGGCCAACTTATCATGATTTCGTCGGTTGCGTCAGTATTCGGCGGCGAATTGGAGGATATCGTTTTAACGGCATCATCAGTATAAGACCACTTAAAAGTGGGCTGTACAATCATTTCATTTTCAATCAGCAACGCTGGCAGTACATCAACGCTGCCAGCTGTGGTGGTAACGTCAAGCACTTTTACCGTCACCTGATGGGCATCATTGAATACATAACTATTGCGAACTGTATATTGCTTTAATGTATCATAATTAATGGTAATCGATGTCTGTACGGAATCCTTTTGCTGATCAGCCTTGGTATAGATAATGCGTATATTGGCTGTGGCACTGAAGGGCGATGGTAAAAACAGCGGAGAATATTCATTAAGCCGGAAGCTGATTATGTTTTTGGCTGGATATGGCAGCACCAGTTTAGGTTGCATAAAAGCACTGAAAAAAGTAGTGTCTGTTACCGTCACCAGGGAATCTTTGGCAAGTTGATGTTTACTTCCGTCCAGCAGTTTCTTCAGTCCCACAGCTGTTTGCGACCAGCCAGCAATGCTCTGGCACATCAACAAAACGAAGATGGCGACCCTTGTTATTTTCTTTACTAAATACATCATTGCTTAAAAATTGGGGGTTGCAATAAATATTTTATAATCCGCATACGCCGCCGCTGGAAACACTTCATTGCCTTTCTTCACAAAAAAACTGCGTTCATCAAACAGGTCTTTTTCAGCAGCGAGTGGTTGGTAATGATGAAAATCCGCCACCACCAAAGCATATTCCTCGTACTCCTTTCCAACCTCCTCACTTGCCCCTGGAGCTATTAACAAAGTGGTTTTTACGATGTACCGCATTTGAAGCAGGTACCCGGAGAGCGTATCCAGCGTCATTTCTATGTGCCGGTAGGGAAGCCCGTCCTGAAAATCCACCTGTAAAGTTTTACGATGTTTTTTATACATTACTTCACAATGCCTGACGCCTGCCTGTCTTGCCATATCCTGCAAGGGCTGCAATGGACTTGCCGCGAGTGTATCTGTTGTGGTTTTTCCCAGGTAAAGCAACTTATCCTCTTTAAATACCACAACGCTATAGTTCCCGGTGCGGACCATTTCGGTATTGTCCAGTATGTACCGGTAATCTGCTCCGGCCATACATACCTTTCCTTCCAGCGAATCAAGTACCACGCGAGGAGTATGTTCGTTGGCATAGGTGTACTTCACCTCAAATGACAACGGATGCTTCTGATAAGCCAGCTGTATATCTTTCAAGACAGTAGCCATTTCATCCAAATGATTATCCTGCTGTGACATACCATTGTGATATGTCAGGACTAACAGCCAGCTAAATATTAATATCAACGTCGGATGTTTCATAGGTTCTACTCTTTTAATAATGCGTTTCTTGTTTCACGGATGGTTTGAACACCTCGTTGTGTTTCCTTCTTCAGCCGGATAAGGGCACCATCATCATCATATTCATAAAACGTTGCATAGTTATTCTCATCCAGCTCCGCCATGAGCCGCAGGCTTACAGGATTATATACAAACGACTTCATATTGGCGTTGTAGGGGTGTATTCGCAGATCATCGAAGTAAACAACAGAGGCCCCTTTTGCCTCCAGGGTGAAGGAGAGCTTGGTAACATCTGCCGGCAGATAAACCACTTGTTCATATCGTTGCCAACCATCTATAATAGCCCCCACAGGTTTTGCGATGACGGTAGTAGTGCCAGATGGCTGTGTTATGACGATCCCCATCTGGTTATTACTATAACCGGTACAGTTGCAGTTCTGCGCTTCCTTTGCCCAAACACTAAAGAGGATATTTTTACCTGACAAGGGAGAAAAAGCAGGCAACAAGGCATCAGATGTGGCCCGGACACTTCTCAATAAATACTGACTTCCTGAACTACCGCCACAATTATCAAGCACCGTATTGCTAGTAAATCCATAGGAGTTATTATCACTGGCCGTCACTGCCACAGTCATACCCGCTGCCTTACCTGCATCTACCCGCAGGCTATATTTACCTGAATGTTTCTCGGTTGAATCCAACTGAGATTTATAGGAAGAAAAATCAAAACTCCTTGGTGTGCTGCAACTGGCGCCACATGCGTTATTTTCAAAGTCATAATCTTCGAACCCCTCAAAAGCAGCTTCCCGATAACGGCTATTCTGTACTACAGCCACCGGAAGCGTATTGCCATATCCATATAATCCGGCATTATACCGGTCCAGCGGGTCTCTGCTTTCCAATTCATATCCCTTTTTATTATACAGGGTAACCTCCCCGGTCCACACCCAGCCACCTGCCGGTAGGTTATCCCCTAATTGCAGTCCTTTTGCCGATGATTTCCAATAAGGAGTATAGTTAGCAAAAAAACCATCCTGGCGTATGTCGTTGCTATTACCTGTACGGTTGCCATAGTTTACATAGGATTTAACTTTTCTCCAGTTCCCTAACAATCCATATACATATGGATTTACGCTGGTATCTGTAACAGCGCTGTAGCAGGTTATAACAGTTGGAGCTACCCTGACATTTACCTGTCCGGTTATAGACGCGCTACAAAAACCGGTAATGACAACCTGGTATAAACCCGCATTGGGTAAACTCGCTGGTACAGTGGGATTTTGCGCTGTACTGCTGAAGCCATTTGGCCCGGTCCATTGATACTGTACATTGGCGGAAGGCATATTAAAAGCGCTCAACCTGATGATGTCCCCTTCGCAATACTGCGATTTGTCGGAGGAAGCAATCTGCGTGGCGCCAACGTCCAGTACTTTTATAGTCTGCACCACACCGGCGCCACAGCCATCTTCCACGCGGATATCATAGTTCTGATTTTTCATCAGGGCATACGCCCCGCCAGACATGGCCGTACTGAACTTACCGGTAGTATTGGTTGCCAGGTATGGCCCTGCGATACCATTACCGGCTGCCGCCAGCTTATAGGTATAGGCGCCAGACGTGCTAACCCGGCCATTTATGGCTTGCACATTAATACTTCCGTCGTTATCTGCTCCGCCGGGGCATACCCAACCCCAGGAGCTGTTAACATCTACGCCGAGCGGCTTATAATCATAGGTTATATACTTTTCGGCAACACCATTATTGATGGTGGTGAAAGTAAAGGAAGCATAAAAATTATTGGGCTCCGAGCTGACCGCAATCTTATAGGTTCCCGGAGATGGCAAAATCAAAGAACTGTCAATAGGTACTACACCATTATTAAATCCGGATGGACCGGTTATTATCTTCATATAAATGGGGTAATTAGTATTATTGTAGGTGCAGGACCCGGCGCCTGTCAATTTCAGCCCCGTACAGGTTTCCCGTTGAGAAATAGACCAATTATAACGATACGCTTCCTTCTCTGCCACCGTAACAGGTAGTTCATAACTACCACAATTATCAGTTACCCTGAATAGATATGTACCGGGATAGAAAAAACGGGCAGGGGTATCTGTTGTTGTTGCCAACGCGAAAAAGGAATTACGCACGTTCAAAGAAGATGTTTTGGTATAAAAATTATAATTAGATGGACCCACCAACTGAATCTCGGTTCCTTCCACAAAATTGCCGGTCGATTTATTTATAGTAAACATCACCGCTCCATCATTTCCACTGCCCCCCATATATGGGCCAATTGAAACAGCATAAGGATTGGACGCCGGCTTATTGACAACCCAGTTATTGTTTTCATACAAAACATATCCATCTGCTGTAGTACATGTAACGGAATACCCCCCATAAGGAAGTTTTTTAACCACCCGATCATAAATATTATCAGTCTTTGTCTTTATAGTGTCTCTGTGATAAATACCTGTGCTATTGTTTTTAAAAACAGTATACAACGGGAAACAAGCAAACAAGGCATTGCCATTTAAGGTATAGCGGGCATCAAAATCAATATCACAGTTAGGAGTAGAAGAGAAATATGGGAAAGGGGTATAGAGTGTTCTATTTATTACCACCTCCGGGCCGCAGGGTGGCTTTACATAATAGGTAAGGATTTTACCATAGGCATCCTTAAGGGTTTTTCCAGCAGGTAATATAATAGTGTCGTTATTGCCGGGAGAAATATAATTCATCTGTTTATAGGGAAGTTTGGCGCCCCCATCAAAAGCTACCGTATACATCAGGGGCGTTTCTGAGCCATCGTAACCGCTTAATGAACTATTGGCAAGGATATAGGGAGCGCTCACATAAAACCTGTTACATACTTCATCGATTACTGATAGTTCGTGTGGATAAAACTGCGACGAAACCAATGGAGGCAGCTCCGCGATGGTCAGGTACTGGGTCGATTCAGTAGATCCGCAGGAATCGGCGATGGAAATAGTATAGTCTCCCTTGTTAAGATTATCTAACAAAAAGGGAGAAGTACGGACCGTAAACGTGACCGGACCTGTATAACCAGCTGGTGCGCTTTGTATTTTAATGTTATACGGAGATCTGCCCGCCGTGACGGTAACTGTGGCCTGCCCAGTGTTACAGGCATTCAATGCTGGCCGCTTCTGACTTATAGCAGCAGTGAAGGCTATATAATTCCCCTGAATCTGCACGTCTGAATAGTTTGACATCACCGTGCCGTTGCAGGTTGCCTGAACACGCACCTTATACTGTCCGGGCGGAATATTCTCCAATATAGAAGAACCATTGGGAGATATAGCATACCCTCCGGGGGTAACAGGCTCCAGGCTATATAATATATTACTGAGTGAACCCACATCCGTGCCAGTGAGCGATACTGTTATCTTGCCACTGGCCGCACAGGCAGATGCCTGTGGTACTGTACTGATCCCCCAGTTACATTGTGCCTGCGTTTGGAAGGCCGCCGACAGCAGACCTGCCAGTACCAGGGCTACAACAATGGGCTTTTTTAAAATGAAGACAGCTTTTGTCATTTTCATCCGTGTATAGGGGTTTATTTAAGACGTTGTTGATAATAACAGGTGTATTCCAGCCTTACTGCCAGGCCTCTGTCGTTATCTTTATAATATCCCGATGGCATATGTAATACCAGTGTGTGCTCCTGGCTCAAACTATATCTAATAACAAATCTCGGAACCGGTAATGGTGTTGCCGGTCCACTTCGCTCTTCCGGGAAATACTTCAGCTCTCCATTGTTCGTTACCTGGTACAAACCACCTTCCATACCATTACGGTGAGTGACAATACACTCCCGTTCCAGGAATTTTAGGTTCCAGGGTACCCAGCCGTTGATAACATGGGTGGATTCAGGAGTAGTAAATACTTTTTCTTCCAGCAGCCGCCCATCTTCCTGCGCATGCAGCTTCGTCTCTACTTTTGACAGTATCCATTCTCCCCTGATGCGTGCTTCATCACCCGTTGGTTGTTGCGCATACAACAGATTTCTGCCTGTAAGCAGCAGCATCGTTGCTATTATAATTTTTTTCATATTGTTATTATTGCAGGCTACAGTTTACTTTTTGTTTTTTCTTATCCTCTGCCTTCCATTGTTGCTGGAATTCCGTGGCAGAAGTATTAATGATTTTGGAATCTTTGCTAATGATGAGGCTATAGGCGCCGGCAGATTTCACCAGTGGGTTCACCATCATTGTGACTGTGCCAACGGTAGCGGCTATATTCCTTCTGCCAGAGCGAATAATCTTCATGGAAATATCGTTGCCTGTAAAGGGCTTGCCATCTCTGTCCATAAAGTAGATGTCTGGCGTACCTGTATTGGGAGGCAAGCGGTCCAGTATATTTTTATTTATTGCCCATATCTTACTGCTGGCCGGGAAAGAAGCTATTTGCGGATTACAGGTATCGCCACCGGTTTTAAATTTAGAATAGCAAAGGATTTCATCACCTGAAGCAAAGTAATCTGCCGGGTTCCCGGAAGGAAGGCCACTGATAATACGCCCCTCTTTAATATAGATATGGCTTAGCTTTAAGCCTGCGTTCTTATAGGCGCCTGCCATACCATCATAAGCCCAAGCCGCCGGGTAAGTAAGTTGAAAAACGGGGTCATTAAACTCATTTTGTACGCTGCTCAGTACAACATCACCCGTTTCACTGTCGTATAAAAGATTCCGGGTTACCACGCGACTCCCCTTGTCCATTACAATCACACTATCCAGGATACCATGCCGGTTAACGACTTTGGTAACCGCTACCGACCGAAATAGGTTTTCTTCCCGTTGTGCCAGGTTCAGAAAGCTTGGTATCAGTAACACCGGGGGAATAGCAAAACTGAAGAAGTCCCCATTAACATTAAAGTTATTGGCATTAGTCACAGAACGCTGCTCCCGCATGTCAACCATCAATTCCACATCTTTACCTATGGAGGCTGCGGAGTCAATTGTTCCATCAGGGCCAATAGCCATCACGGTGCTATTCAGCTGTTTAAAAGCAGCCTGCTGATTATCCAACCGGTAATAATTTTCCGTATAGGCGATAGGGTTATCAGGGTCCGTTTCCGCGTAGGACGCCTGGAAACGAAGTTTTCCATTCATATCATTCAGCTCTACCTTAAAACCCTGGCTGATTGCCACGAAATGTTTTGCATTGACACGCAATAGATTAGCCAATGCCGGCCTGTATCTTTTCTTGTTATCGGCCAGTAATGTCATATCAGTAATTGTCGGAAAATCGTAACTGGTATAAAATCCAGTTTCATCATACCCATTGGCAGATCTCGTATTCCTGGCATTGATAGTACGTATTCTTACCTTACTGTACCCCACAGCAGCAGAAGGGAAGAAAGATTCACCCAAGGGTGTTTCTGTATAGCCCAGGTTTACCGGCGCCAGGGGGGCCACCTGTTCTACATATTCAAGGGGTAGTTTCCAGGGATTTTCCTCCCCTCCAATAGTTGGTTCATAGCTGGCAACCCCGCTGCTAATGACAGTAGGCACACCATCTATTATCTTAGTTGTTGTATACTGATATTCCTGCCCGTAAAGCGCTTCTTTCTGCCCCGTCATCGCGTTCCAGTTGTCATAGGTAATAATACGCTTCACACGTAATCCGCCACCATATTTTTTATAAACAGGACTATTGAGCCGTGCATACGTCCGCGTAACATCCACTTGTCCGGCCCATCCTTTCATGCGGGCGCTATTGTCAAATCCTCCAAAAGCATTCTTTATATTACCGGCAAGGGAGAATATCAGCTTCACCGCATCCGCGGCGTCCAAATCATCCCCTACATCCGATCCGGGATAAGCCTTAGATGGCAAATTAAGCCGTAGAAACTGAATGGCAGCTTTGGCCAGGGGACTGAAAGGTCCACCCGTATTTCCATCCTTATCAATCCCCTTCAGCTTCACCCAAATAGTATTGCTGTTAATAAACCCATATCCGTTTGCCGGGTCCAGGATGGCATAGCAGGGCACATATTCACTTCCGCTGCCATACTTGTCGCCCGGCATTTGCACATACATACGGAAATATATTTTCTCAATTCCTTCCAGGTATCGGCGATAAACTTCTTTTACAGAAGAAACCTGTTGGGGCACCTGTATCGCTACATACAAATTGTCTTCATAACCATACAACCAGTTACTTAAATCCCCGGTGGATTTAGGTACTGTAGCGGAAAAACCCGCCACCTGGCAAAGCTGCATAGCCCGTTTATTCTGAACATAAGCGTAATCATCACTTTCATAGGTAACCTTCATCCTTCCGCCGGACGGCAGCTGCAGGGAATCCAAAGTCCACGCGGCAGCATTGTAAGCAGCTATTGTACTGTCCTGTAACGCATACGGATATTCTGCATTGGTTATCAGATTAGTTGGCGATGAGCCGGGATTTTGCAGTGCATCTTTGTAATTACCCCAACGATCATAGGACTTATTGTTATAACCAGGGTTATTGGCGTGATAGTAGAAGACGTATGGGTTTTTCTTTCCCTTATCGTTTCCATTGTAGCTAAACCATATTTTTTTCAAGGTCAACTTTCCCTGGTTATTAAGTGGCGCATTTACACCGGGGCATAATTCATAAGTATATTCAAAATGCACCGTTTTTACAGGGATGGCAGCTGTATTGTGTTTTAAGAAATCTGCCTTTGTATATAAATTAATCTCATCCAGCTTCTTTGCAATATGGTCTCCTCTCTTTTTCCCATTTTCATCGATGGCAGCCAGGTCGTCCCGATCGCTTATTTTGAAAGTGGCGATCATATTTCTTGATTCAATGGAATGCAGGTACCATAATTCCTTTTCCCCGTATACATAACTGCCTTTATCATCCCTTTTATCCGTTTTGAGTCCTTCATTATAGGTCGCATTCGTATCATAAGGTGCTCTCCAGCTATAAGCATTACGAACACCGGCTATTTTACTATAATTAAAACGGATAGCTTCGCCCGGATCGTCATCTGTAATCCCATCACCGGTCAGATCCGAATAGTCCGGAGAAACAATGCCCGTGAGCAGAAAAGAATGCGCATAGGCCGGCATTCGCTCTCCGTTGAAATACCAATCACCGCCCTTTCGGTTATTGGTTGTATTATCTGTCCCTGGCGTATACTTCACGAGCCCTTCAGGAGTATTACCATCGCTTGCATTTACAGAAAAAGTGGCCTCTCTTTGCCTAATGTTGTATACCGGTATACCATAAACGTATCGCCTGCCGTCGGCATTCAGTACGCTGATCTCAGAAATATGGTGTGCCTTCCGGAAATCATTTACCCTTTTTTCTTTAGACAACCCTGAGTTCACCACAAACGTATCTTTTGAAGGCATCAGGTAAAGGTTACGCTGCGGGATCACCTGTTCAGTTTGTCCCGGATATGACCAGCGAAGATGCATTCTTATATAGGTAGGGCCATTGTGATATTCAAGCCGGATATTATATAACTCACCCGCCACCAAATTTGCACTCCCATACCTGGTGGTAGGTTTATCCAACCATGTGTTCATAATAATGGAATCATTCAGAAAAAGCACAGCGCCATCGTCGGTATCCATTCTGAAGTCATAGCGGCCGGTAACAGGCGCCTTCAAACGGCCTGTCCATTTCACGGAGAAATGTTCTCTAACGGGTTGCGCGCCCGGTGGCAGATTGATATTAATATCATTGCCATCCCCAAAATCGATTACGGGATCAATTTTTTCAAATACCTTATTTTCAAAATATTCACCGTTGAAATATTCTCCTTTTAATCCTACACCCGGACCATTAATATCATCAGGAAATACATCACCGCAGTTGCTCAGGCTAAATTGATTGGGAGTATAGTTTTCAATGTACCGTGAAAGCCCGGTAACACTGGCTTCTTTCGCATTAAGATAAGTGATTAGCTGCGTCCTCTTGTCCCGGGCTGGTTTATACACTTTACTTTTGTTAAGGGCCACCTGGCCTACGGGGCGTTTGTTTCTATACCTGTTCAGAAAATTAGTGGTGGTAATTACGGAACTACTGTTACCGGATTGAAATAAATCTGCCGCCACTACATCATCTCCACCCAGGGCATCATAAAATGTGCTGGTATTTACCGCCTTCTCACCAGGATTACGGAAATAGGCGGCCTCGAAATCTTTATCTGCTTCCTTAAATCCAATAGTATTTGCCAATGGATTTTGTTCCAGCCAGGGACCATTTTGTGTAAAGGCCCTGGTAAAGTTAAGATCCACTCCGGCATGCAGCAGATCGGCAACCCCTACATCCGCACTTATCCGGGAAGAGTTGTCTTTGCTCTTCATCTGGTGATCATATACAAATCCTATGTCTCCGCGATATGCTCTGAACATACCGCCTGTACCCTCACCTGACATTGAAAATACATCATAGGTGTAGCCAGGTACCCCGATATTGGGCACAGCCGGCTTTTCGCGGTAAGGAATTTCTTTCTCCCGGTTATAATCCAACAGCGCGCCAGGATTTGAACTACCGTGTTGGTAGTTCAGATAACCATAAGCGGGAAGAGACAGGCGTTGGTCAGCTTTATCGATAAATTGCCGGGATATATACCCACTCACAAATAAACTGGGATGCACTACTTTAAATTCCGTCCCTACTTTAGCCGTGTAAGTCTGAAGCACACTCGTATAAGGCAGATTCATGGATGGGGTAAAAGAAGGCTGCGCAAATGAAATGCCCGAAGCAAACACCGAACCGGTGCCCATTTGACGTAAAGGAGCATTCGGCGTAGATTCTTTTTTAGTATCATCGTCTGTTTTGTATTGCCGGATACCGGCATCCAGCTGTAATCCCTTTAACCCCGTTCTCGAATTATACGCTGTTCCAATCGTTAAACTTCCTCCAATCCCCCCATTATCTATGGCTGCTCTTTGTGACAACCCTAACGATAAAGATGGCGCCAATGTGAGGCCTTCCTGCGAGTTGTTGGCAACTGATAACCCTCCTGAAAACAATCCCATACTTCCTACACCTGCATTAATACTTGCATTCACACTCTTCTCCAATCCCCAGCCCCGATATGTATTATGAAAAACTCCCTGGCTGGCGCCAACATTCAGGGGGAATCCTACCAGTTCTACATCTGCCCCGGCGGTAACGCCAATCGTCTTATTCTCCTTTATGGAAATTTCTTTCTGCACGGTATCCAATCCGTCAAAATCATCCGGTAGCCCCCGCAGGTTCCGCGTAATGGCCCCCGGGCTTATATTCCATCCCAAGCCTGTCCAACTGGCTTCCTGAGCCATAGATATACCACTGTTATAACCGATAGTTACCGGATATCCACCAACATCCAGTAAGGGAATACTATAAGAAAAATCGCCACTGAACAGATCCACCAGGTTGGTGTTGTTTACCGAATGGAAACCCTTGTTTTCCGGCTGTCCGGGGCCACCATCCATCGCCTTGGATTCAGAATGACCGGTTCGCACTACCGGTAAAACAGGTGCAATTTTCCCGAAGACACCTGTGGTATTGACAACAGCCCGGGGCATATGATAACTACCCTTAAACCTGCTGTTTAGGGCGTAAGCCGGCAATATCGTTTCCAGATAGCACAAAACGAGCAATGTAAAAGCAAGTGTTTTTCTACTCTTTGTGGCAAGCACAAGTATCATATCATTTTAATTTAAAATCAGGGATCATTATATCTGTCAATAGTGCCAATTCAGTTCCCGCGGTTTTCCGGTTTCGAATAAATAAACTGCAGATACCAGTATTCCCGCCTGGAATTAGTCAGGCGGAGCAAATAGTGCCGCCCTTCTTCCAGGTGCGTTTTGCCACCCAGCGGTAGTCTTATCAAATTCTCGCCTGGCCGGACGGCTAACGTATTCTTAAATACCAGCACACTGTTATTATCCAATGCAAGCACCTCACATGTAACCACGCTATCTCCGGGTTCATTACGATAGTTGAAATGGAGTGTATTACCACCACTAGTGACAATTGAGGCATCCAGTTCTTTTTTCAACTGGAGGTAAGCACTTTCATTTTCCGCTTGTTTCATTGGGAGGCCTTTCAGGCGGAAAGTCCAGACTTCCGTCTGTCCCGCCAACTGCGCCCCATTCCTGACGGTTATTGTCCAGGCATATTGTTTACCCGTATCCAGCCTGGGGGCAGAGGCAGGATAATTTGCAAAAAGATATTTATTGTAATTTGACCGGTACACAGGAATATTTTGCTGTACGGCTTCAGCAGCGGATTGTGAGGGTTTCATTTCTACCAGTGTAAGATCATAGTTCAGGTCATTAAATATACTGACTGGCGCTGGCGGCAACCAGCTAAACTGGGGTAAGGTTGTTTCCAATATACTTCCATTGGCAGGCATATTCAATAAGGCAGGGCTGGCCGGCTCCACAGTGAAGGAAACACAGTCTTCCCCCACTGTTGCCTTTTTATCCGCCACCTCAGCAACAATGCTGTAGCAAGCCAGATAGTTACCCGCTGTAAAAAATCCATTTACCCCTGGGTCAACGATGCGCGAAATATATTCATATTGCACAGGTTCTACGTCCTGCATCTGCAGTAGCCTGGCTCCCTTGTTCAGGGTAATATTACGTGAAATACCAGTTAACAAAGGCTGATTGGTGCGCAAATCCGACAAACGCAACATTACCCTGACATTCTCCGGCCTCTCAGAGACAGATACCAGCACAATGTTCCATAGTTGCGTTTTCTGCAATATACCCGCAGGTGGAAGCTGTACGGTCATACTTACCTGTCCTTTTACCTGCAATGCCATCCCAAACATCAATGGTAGCCAAAGTAAATACCTCATGCGTTTCATGTTTAAAATATTTTTGTATAGGTGATCCTCCCTACGTTGTTAGATGTCAATCTTTTATTTGCGCCAGGTATAAATCCTTTATCTGCGAAAAGCGAAAGCTCTCCGAAATAGGGTATACGCATGCGCGAGTTAGCTGAATACCCGATCTGCTGCAACCCATATACCGTCTGTCTGTTATACTTCACCCCCCCGCCCATCTCGAGCCATTTATTCACTTTAAACTGAAGATTTCCATCTGCATTATACAGTGTATAGTCACTGCTCTTTGCGGCTGACAGCACTGTATTAAGTGTAAACCTGTTTAAGAGTACAGTATGATTGAACATTACATTCCTGGTATTGAAATAGACGAAATTGCTATCGGTTTGCCTGTTGTAAAACTGCGTAAATGAAAAAATGGTGTTCATCATAATACCATGATACCTGTAAAGATGGCTGGCGGTACCTGTAAATGTATAAAACCGGTTTTCCACATAATGATCTTCACTCAGCTTTGTCAACTGTGAGCTGGGATAATACCCTACAGAGATCACCGGCCACTTCTTTATCCGCAATGTTGCCTGGATGCTTTTATAAACGGTGTTACTATGAAAATCCAGGTATTGATAGGTATTTTGAAAATCATTCTTTCTGAGGGCGACAGCAATGGAAAGTTGCCGGCGCCAAAAGGGCTGATCGATCCTTAATGACCAGGAACTTTGCGAAGATCCAGTCGTATATAAACTGAAGGATTGAAAATTCGCTCCCATTGATTTATATACGCCATTAATACTGGTTGCTGTACGAGGAATGAAGGAAAATGCCTTTACAGACCAGGCCTCATTGGAACGATCACCAAAACCAAACATGCTGCTGAAACCTTTCTGTCCTTTTGACGCAGCGGCATAATATGGTATAGACGATTTAGCCACCTCGCCCACCACATAGTTGTTGGGATTTATCTGCCACCTTCCCTCCAAAGACAGCCCCATAATATTATAATCTGGAGACCATTCCGTGTTATTGACGGTGCCAGCAGAGCTGAAGTTGTACAATTGCTTCTTCCCGGTATAATAGGTAAGGATCACGTTGTTCCCTTCTTTCATACCTGCTCCCACCCGCACCAGGTTCAAGTATTGTTTCGTTCGGTTCGTTCCTATTACGAAATCACGGAAACGGTAATCCACCGCCCCGGTGGCAAATGCCAGGTACCAGGAAGGATTATATTCTGCCTGTACGCCCGTAATACTGATATCTTTAGCAGTTAACTCCGAATAATCAACCAACGTCCTTCCAAGGCCGATTGATCTGATAGCCAGCAGATTCCGATACCCTTTGGGTAAAATGCTATCGGGTAAATTCATAGCTCCCAGCTCATCTGCCAATTCTTTATTGCTCCTGCTATTCATTAGTACATCCACTAAATGAGTTTTGGCAGTGTTGACTTTTTGCCGCTTCTTTTCATATAGATGTTCTAGCTTCGCCAAATCTTCCTTCAGGGAGTCAATCCTTCTCTGTGTTCTGTCGTTTACATCGGAAAGCTTAGTACTAACGGTATCGGCAGCACTCAATTCATTTTTCTGCCATGTTATCAAATCCTTTATTTTAGGTTTGTAAAGGTGCCTATTACCTGTTATTGAAATTTCCCTTATACGGAGGCTTGTATCTATTTCCCTATTATTTTTCACCAATGAATCCCGTATTCTTCCATATAACTCACGTTCGTTTTCTTCCACCATTTTTTGCAAGCGGGACGGCGCGGCCATTGCATTTTTCAACTGGTTAACCTGGCGAATTTTTTCGTCTGCCTGCTCCCGTATAGACTGTAACTCAGCCAATAGCTTCATCTGTGAAGACTCCCAGCTTTGCGCCTTATTTAATAATGATTGTTTGAAGTCCCGGTTTGTATACTGTAGGTTAACGCCGGTAATATTTCTGAAAAAATCGGAATTACCAATACTTGTGGTAAATGCAATACGCATCGGATATTGGTCTTTGACAGTAACATCAAGATAGGTTTGCAGCGTATGTTGATAAACATCCTTTTCTACGAAAGGCGTATCCAGGTTTGATCGATAATACAAATCATACATGACGTTACCATGTATTGTTAAAAAAGGTTTGGCAACAGCTGGTATAACAGGCCTGGCAGCTTTCCGCGTCCTTTCCCTGACGACGCTGACCGTATCATTACCCTGTGAAAATAAGAGCAGCGGTAATACCTTAACAGATTTACAGATAGATAATCCATAGTAATAGCCGGTATCAATCTGATGTTTCAGCTTCCCTCTACACACACTACAATTACACATGCTATCATTCGAGTGAATAATAGCACTACTATCACGCCGTTGCTGGGCATGCAGAACACCTGTAAGCGAAACGCATACAAATAGCTGTATGATGAATGCTTTCATCAAATTATGAATTGCGGTTAATGATGGAAAACTGGACGGAAACCAGATCTTAGCCGGATTTAACCGGCAAAGATGTCAAGGGATTTTATCACATAGAAATTATTACGGGCTGCATTTCCCAGGTACATTAAGGACATTCCACAAGTATTAAGGTTATTGCTTCAATAATTATTACGAAGATTCGGGGGCTAAACCGGGTCCAACATGCTACAGTATTTAATTTTTTAGTTCTTCTTTGGTAAAGGTTTACAGACATTCTCGATAGTCTGCTAATCTATAAGACTGCAATGATAATACTTGCGGTCGAAATATATTCTATCCCGTTTGTTATAGAAATGTTAATTCCACTAGTGTCAATTAGACATTGAAAGCCTGCATACACGCCGAACAAAATGAACTTATCCAGCAATTGCAGAACTGTTATTTTATAATGCCTGTTGCCTCCTTCCTATCAAGATAGAGCTTAGCCAGCAAGTATCTTAAGTAGATAAGTTTGTGATCACAATACCTGGACCTGGTTGCACAGACATCATTACCAGAATGCCAATCAAAAATTGCTTGTATTTATGAGTTCATTTCATATCTGCCGATGAGATACAATAACAAAGTCGGCTCTGTGGTGAAAGCGTCCCATTAAAACGTAACGGTTAAAAATATCTAATAATCGTTAATGAGCATTGTAAGCTTTTCTCACTTCCATAAGGAGCATCATTGATAAGCAATAAAATTTTCATCTTACGGTATTTTAAATTGCTACATAATTCTTTTTAGAGTTGATTATTATTTTCCAGAGTGTCGGCAAACAATCAAGTTTAGCCTGTACGAATTCCTCTATCGCTGTATTATGAGCAGATTGATTTTTCAATCTGATATCAAGCAATTGCGGCTGGTTAATTGGCTTTCCAATTTGAGAAACAATGTAAACACTTGCTTCTTCAGCCAAAGCATTTGTCACATTAGCTTTGCTTAACTCAAAAGCAAACAGGCTGTATATTTTTCCAACATGGCCGATTTGGTTTTTGCCTGCTGATACTTCAAGGCTCACGGGCCTATATGGGGTAATTAACCCGTCAAGTCTGTTTCCCCTGCCTACCTGGCCATCATCGATGCCCTATCCCTTTTCGTTCAGCTATTTCAATACCAGTAGCAGGCGAACAAGGATGTATGTAAATATTATTGTTCACTTTTTTTTCTGTTTATCCGGAATAACCATGATTACTTTGATCGTTCCTCCATTGTACTTTCTTTGAAGCTATCTTTTCATCAGATATTTTTTTTCATTTCTTCCATCTGATCTTTTGTAATCTCACCTTTGGCGTACCGCTTTTTTAAAATATCCAATGGAGTTTCATGAGTTTCTTTTTTATCATTATTATCCGGATGATAGTGATGATGATGTGTAACCTGATTATTACTGCTCAGTTTCCATAATATGACAATTATGATGGCAGGAATGATCCACATTCCCCAACTCATCCATACCCAGGGATTATTCATCATAGTGCAATGTTTTTATTTTTAACTGATTTTATGACAATAAAGCTTCCTCTGCCATAACCCAGTTTTAGCTATTTTCTTCCGGCTTTATTAGTGTTTGCCAGAATGAAAAATCACCAAAACGCGCATTAGACAAAAGTTGCATAATTTCTTTTGTGGAATGAAAATAAGCATTTCTGTAAAATTTATTACTTTCTTTCTGTTGCATATATCTTTCCCCAAGTTCACTGGTGCTGTCCATCAGGCCAATGACAAATATCCCCCCGGACTTTAAAATGCGATACACTTCTGAAAAAGCTTTCGGTATATCATTCAGAAAGCAAACTGTTTAGTGCCGTTAAAGCCTGTTTCGCCAACGCCCATAGGGTGATAGATCGCTTCCATGTGCAACACCTGGCTTTTGACGCAGTGCAGGAAATCAGAATTAAACATCGCTGGGAGGCGCTGGAACAGGAAAATCAGGAGTATGAGCAAGCGAAACGGGCAGCAGTGAAGTATGAACCTGCCAGGCTCTCCAATGGCGACACAGCGAAGCAGCTGTTGGCCAGAAGCAGATATTTGCTGTTTAAACATCCCAGACTATGGACCAGAGAACAGCAGCAGAAAGCCGAACTTTTATTTAGTCATTATCCTCTTATCCATAAATCTTATCAGCTATCCCTGCGTCTGGGGGAGGTTTACAGTGAAGTCAAGATCGGTAGTGGTTTTATTTTTCAAGGAAAGCTTGTCATAAAATTCACCTATTAACTCCGGATAGTTCCCTGGAGCATTCACTAATTTGACTTTTACATGTGGATTACATTAACCCACAGACATTGGAAAGATTCCAAGCCCTGATTGCTGAAAACTCCAATGAGTATCTATATGTGGACAGTTTACAATATGGAAATTTAGGACTACAGAAAAGTAGGTTTCAAAAAGATAAACTTAAAATTATTGACATCCCATCCGGCCAGATCTACTGGTCAAACTACAAAGACATGCCCATTGCATTAACAAAAAAATGGGGACTTCAGATAAGCCGCGATAGGAATACCGTCCATTAATTTCCTTTATATTCATAATGTTGGCGAGGATATTAAAGATAGCTGCTTTAAAGCATATTTCCATCTCGCCAGGAATATATCAAAAGAGCGTTACTTCCGTTATTTACAGGGATATAAGTCTTCGGGGGAATCGGTAAAATCCTGCCTTCTGATATTCAGCTTCACCATTTAGGTATTGCCCCCATAATCTACCAAGTCCAGATCTTTAAGCCCGGAAGACCACCGTTGATTTTCTATTTTCTACAGCCCGTTATCCCTTTATTATCCTAATTATTTCATCGGCTACCGCCTTAGGAGTTTTAAAAGTAACGTCAATCATCGAGCCTGCATTTTTGTACAAACATCTCCTAGCTTCATTAAACTCTGTTTTAATAAACCCGCTGATTGATGGATGATGTTTTTGTCTGTTGCCTCTTTCATAAATTACCTGAGGATCTCCTACTAATGCGAGAAGATTTTTAGACTGGTTCCAACTATGGCTGACTGGAAGATTAATAGACCCAGCACCAACAACAATTATTAAATCAGAAGAAGCATCCTTCTCAATTTCTTCGATACCTTCTTTGGACAATGTAAAAAATTGCTCGTCTCCTACTTCCGCCAAGTGAGCAGAAAGAGATTTTACACCGATTTTCTGTCTTAAAAATTCATCAAGGTCAATGACCTTAATGCTGCTCTCCTTTGCTACAATACCACAGGCAGTGGTTTTACCCACACCACTGGGCCCTACCAAAAGGGAAATAGCCATAGTTATTCTATTTAAAATACTTTAAACTCCGAAGATCTTTAATTATAAATATGATTTCTGTCAGTATGCCTATGTATTGCCAATCCTTCACAGGTTACTGTGCCAAATAAAGCCTACAAAATACCAGGACAAGTAACTTCAATCTTTTCAACTAGCTTTTTATATCGATCATAAGGAAATTCACCCTGCCTATCCTTTGCAAAGCTTTTTTCCATGAGCAAATGATAACTTTTCTTTAGCTGGTAAAACATTATGATTAAAAATTGCTTTTGCTTAATGCTAAAACCTACCACCTTTTCATACTCGCTGCCGTACTGGTCAGTTGCGTTGCCAATTTCCACAGAAAGAATATGTCGCTGCGTCTTATCCCTGATAACTCGAAAAATACTCCAGCCCGGTTCCTCAAACCACTGCATTTCCACCTTGTCTTCATTATTGAGTAAAGCAAGTAATAGGCTGGTAATATCATACATTGGATCGCTAAGCACACTAGAAATTCCTATTTGATGAATCGCCCCCTTTATACTAATTAAAAAAGTACTCCAACCGTGTTTGTCCAGGATGAATGAAAAGTCGATATTGTCTTCCATGAATTTCCAATATGGGATTAACTGAAAAGATAAATATACCTATTTCTTCGTATATTAACGAGCATCCACAGGTAGAATTTGAGATTGAATATATGGGCCTACAGGTATCATCAAACAAACCAGAGCTATTACGCGTATTATGACCCAATAAGTGAAACTTTTTCAGGTGATTGGGAGATTCTCAGGAGAGAACATCGTCACCCAGATGATGAGTACGTGGAAGTAATCATCAGAACCTGGGAAATGAGAAGAATTTACTGGACATAGCAGTATCATGGCAACGCATTAGTGGAATATCTATACTCTAAACATACTTTTGATATGACTTATGGTTGCAGCAAATTTCAACCGGTACGGCTATTGTGTCCATCAATTATCTAAAATTCGTCCAACTCTTATAACTTGCTCTATAACATACACCTCACATTCGCTGCCATTTCTTGTTTCAACTACTACCCTGCCAAATACAATTCCATATTAAAATGAGCCAATCCGAATGGAAATTTCTTTGAACAAAAATACCAGCTTATGTTTGGAGTGGTTACCAATAAAGTTACAACATCCTGCGCAGATGTGAGCCTAACGGGCTTGGCTACGTAAACAGCCCTATTCTTGTTTAAATTGTTTCTATATGGCAAAACAAAGTGGAATTATTCCCCTGCAAGGAACAATCGGCAACATCACGTTTTACAAGACGAAATCCGGACACTTGGCACGTGAAAAAACCAGTATGAACGCCAACAGGATCGCAACCGACCCGGCGTTTGTCCGTACCCGTGAAAACGGAGCAGAATTCGGCCGTGCGGGTAAAGCGAGTAAAGTGTTGCGGACTGCCTTCCGGGCCATGCTACTGAACATCGGAGACAGCTATATGGCGTCGCGCCTGACCCGCGAAATGGTAAAGGTGATCCAGGCAGATGCCACCAATGCGCGCGGTTTGCGCAATGTGATTGATGGAGAGGCTGAGTTACTCAAAGGCTTTGAGTTTAACAATAACAGCCGGCTGACCGGGGCTTTGTACGCTCCATTCACCACCGCCATTGATCGCGCTGCGGGCACCCTGAAGGTTGATATTCCGCCGTTCGTTCCCGTGAACATGGTGGCCGCTCCTATGGGCGCTACCCATTTCAAGGTGCAGGCAGCCGGTGCGGAGATTGATTTCGAAGCGGAAACGTTCGTGAATGGCAATACTGCCAGCCCTGAACTGCCCATCGATGCGACACCTACTGCTGTTATGGCTTTGACGGTAAATGTGACAGCCAATAGCACCAAACCGCTGTTCCTGGCACTGGGTGTTGAGTTTTACCAGCAGGTTAACGGGACTATGTATGGCCTTAAAAATGGCACTTACAATGCCCTTGCACTGGTAGACATTTCCGGTATGTAATCACCGGCCTCTATGGACCGGCATTTCTTAACGCTAAATTGTGTATATGAAACTTGCACAACGACTCACTGCATCCACCCCACCTTTTTTCAGTAAGGTGCGCAATATAGGTTTGATCCTTACAGCGATTAGTGGTGCGCTGATGGGTATCCCCGCGATCCCCGCCATCATCATAAAAATTGCCGGCTATATTGCTGTTGCCGGCACGGTGATGAGTGGTGTTAGCCAGGCGGCAGTGTCAGAAGAAGGCGGTTAGGCCGCCGATGATTATAGGGTTTTGTTTGATGTGGAGGCGCTCGTTAAAAACGGGCGCCTTTTTTGTATTCTAAAGATGGATTAAACTTTCAGTTCTGCTGAAAGGCATCAATTAACAATTAATACTCGCTTCTTTCCAGCTCGTTGAAGTTAATTTACAATCCAAGATCCTTCTGTGGGTTACCTCCACTCATTAAAAATTTATTTTTAAATTCAGGAGAATTACACTCAAAGTAAAATGTTGAATCCTTACTTGAAATTGTAAAAAATGATCCAGCATTTATCCTATATCTATATTGATTACTATCAATCTGTACTAATCCATTCACTTCGCAAGGCAGTACATAATAGAGATAATGAAAATCAAGCATACTTATTGGTTTCCCATGCCTCAAAATAGCAACAATAGATTCATTTGAAAGTTTCCACCCCTTGCATTTTGAATACATTACATCATCGGGTTTTAACTCATGCGATTCCCAATTGGCTGATTCTACTTTAATTATAGAATTAGATTTAATTCCAATTTTATCGGAGATTGACTTAACAGCTCCGCTATTAGCTCCTTTTGGCGCGGAATCACTCGGAATTGTTTTCAGAGGCTCTTCTTTTGAGAGACCAGGTTTAACCTTGCAAGAAACATATATACACCAGATGAAACCTAATACGGTAAAAATAAAAGCTCTCATAAATTGGTTATTTACTAAGTACACACGCCATCCAGATCAGCAACTTGTCCTTACTTGCTTAAACCTTTCATTAATATGATAGGTAATCGTCTTTCCCTTCGTGCCTTTTCCACTATCTGAATATAGGGAAAATTGGACTATTCCTTTAATGAGGTCTTACCAGACAGCGAGAACATGTCAATATCTCTAAAACCGGCAGCTTCCTTCACCTGGCTATTTGCCGCACCAGATGATATACAAATGATGGCTGAAATGATAATTGGCTGCATATAAACGCGTTTATTTCTCATTTACCATCTTTCCTTTTTCCCATCAGGTATTAATCTGGTCTCCATATAGTTACCCGTTGTGTCCAAAGTGATCTTATATCCAAACACCTCTTCTTCTACATGCTTTGTAAATACCGTACTTTTTGATGGGCCAAGCGTCTTCAAAATAATATTGTGGTCTTTAAGCGTCACATTCAAAACAGTCCATGTTGCTTTAAAAATCTCCTTCTTTTTGCCGTTCTTTTCCACAACTACAAAATCGGGGCTATTGTTTGTAATGTAACTATAGTAATACCATTTTATTGAAATATCCTTATTGTCAATTTCTTTTCGTACAAACTTTGACCCCTCCAAGCTGCAGCTTGAAAAAAAATTTATGAGTGATATAAGCATTAATATCTTCATGTATTTGCAATGTTTAAGGATTTTTATAAAAGAAGCCTGTATAAATTCCGGTACATGAATAAGTATGTTCACCAAAAAAGGGATAGCCTGCATTATAACCATTACCTCCATTTTGATGTTGGTTATATGCGCCGACCGCAGGCATAGCAACCATATGAAAGACCTTGGCCGGTACTGCAAGCTAACACACCTGAGATTCTCTGGTCGGTTATTTCGTTTGTTGATGTCAATATGGTCCACAACATAATCCTCTGTCGGAGGAAGGCCGTGGAAAGCTGTTGCCACTATTCTATGAATGGGGACGGAAGCAATCTGCAGATAACCCTGTCGGTCATTAGGTTTGCCAAAAGACCATTTGTTATCAGTCGACCGTAGTCGTTTGCTTGTAGGAGAATGCCGTAATACCTGCCCGCTATCACGTACCGAATATCGTTCACCTTTATAACTGCACGATACTTCTTGCGAGAAATCTTGGTCAGATTTACTATCTATCATGGCTATCTATTTCATATTATGGGGATAATCATTCAAAATGCGATCTATGCGTCAAACTATGCAGTTACCGAGTGTTGTTATACTGACCCGTTCTCCAGAAACGGTTAGACAGCCAATTTGCACCAGTTTGCCTATTGTTGCTGATACTTCCTCCGCGGTGAGTGAATGGACATACCGTTGTTGAATATTAAAAATTATAGTTTCTCCCTTACAGACGTAATGCACAAATCGCAAAACAGAGTCATCTCGGGAGGTGATTCCCTGCTTAAAGAAAAATTGGTAAGTATAGCCCTCTGTAATGGCTTTCTCTGCAGTTTCAATATTGTAAATATAGCTCGCAATATCTGCATGTACCTGATTACGCCTGTCCATCAACTCGTACTCCCGCCCCTGATATTGAACTTTATAGGTACCAATGAATTTTTTCATCCTCTCTTCAATATAAGGTTTTTCATAGGCCAGCAGCAATTTATCCAGGACTGTTTCTAATTGGCCTTTGAGTACCAAGATGTCCGCTATATCCAGCGCAACTATACTTACTATCTCTTTAGTGATCCGCTGCTGGACTTTATCCCGTATAAACGGGGCAATGGTGAAGGCCTCGAACTTTGTGCAGTAGCCCATTTTAAGGCACTCATCACCTTTTAAGAGGCATAAATTATAACCATCATCAGCTGGCTCGGCTTTCCTTAAACTTTCGTCCCACTCCCGCTTCAAGTGGCAAGGGTAGCAAATTTCTTGTGGTATATATGGGCTTTTTCTTGGTAAAATCAGTTTGCCACAATCCTGGCACAGAATACCCAAGTGTCTCTCTGTCCAAGCGGGACATTCGTCATCTGGTCCATCTTTCGCAGGAAAGTAAAAGGTGAGACCGTACTTCTGAGCGGCTTGGTTTCCCAAAGCTTCTGCCACTCCTTCGATAGTAAGTTTACTATTGGTAAAATACTCCGTTCCTTCCGGCACAGCAACTTGTCCCAGGAAATAGTGGTGTTCCCTCCTGAAGAAGAAAGGATAAGTAACTGTATAAAGATAGCACGACAGGTACCACCCATTAGTGTCTCCACTCCATAGCGCTTCTAATACAACTGGTTTCCCGCCAGCCTTTTTTATCTGCTGATCTAACGACTCAAATGTTGTGATAATAGCCATAAATACACTGACTGTTATGACAGATTACGGTTACCGGATTTTCTCCAAAGCTTAACTGCCAGGAAAATAAGCCCACCCGTTAAAAGAATAGCCATCGGTATCAAAGCTCCCCAATTCTGACTTATATCAGGGGCATCAGAGGTTAATATGCGAAAGGTCTCTTTGACAGCGCCCAGCGCTATAATACTCACAACAATGGCAAAAATTATCCATTTACTCATAAGGATACTAGGTATAGGTTCAGGTATGCAATCTAATCAAACTATATCATCCCGGCAAACTATGCCAAGGTAAGTATCAAGGTTTTGCAATGACTTTGCTGGCAATAAAACAAATACTATCTTGGGGCCAAGCAAATCCTTCATACTTATGATTTCCATCACTGGCCAATGGCAGGGATACTATATTTACGGACCCGAATACGGAGAAAAATTGTCTGGCAGTAAAGTAAACTTTGAACTATCCCTAACAGATACCGGCGACAATAACTTCAAAGAAACTTGTCATGATATGGATAGCCAGATTAGCAAAAATAATCCCGCGGTCGTTAAAGGCCTTACAGAAGACGATTTTATCAGCTTTACAAAAGAATATGATCAATTCTTTACTATCACTGAGGATAACCAGGTTATTGCAAATTCACGGCTTAAGAAGCCAGACTTAAGCTACCATGGACATTATGACCCTGTAAGCGAAACCTTTTCCGGTGACTGGGAGCTTCTCGGAAGAGAATATGCTCACCCCGATGGCGATTACATAGAAATAGCCACCGGAACCTGGGAAATGAAGAAGGTTTATTAATGTCCTTGTTAACGCGATTTCGCAATACAGCCAGGCAAACTATTTATCATATTTAAAGGACCATGCAAGCAGCACTATTAAATTATAAGGGCCAACAGCTAACAGACTTTCCCGCTGAGCTGCTAGAAAACCAGCAAATTACTCATCTGAATCTAGAAAACAACTTGCTGACTACCATCCCAAATTGGATAACAAAACTCTCCAATCTCAAGGTATTATATCTGAGTAATAACCTGTTATTGGATATAGATATATTGACCACACTACCGACCTTAGAAGTGTTGCATCTTAATAATAATCGTATCACCAATATTCCAGACAGCGTAACAAACCTTAAACATTTAAAGCAGCTATTTATCAATAGAAACCTTATTAGCCATCTACCGGACGCATTATGTAATCTTCCAGATTTGAACACTTTGCTACTTGCAGAAAAATAGATTGGAAAAAGTGTCCAATCACCTAGGGCGACTCATCCAGCTAAGAACTTTAAACCTGTTTGATAACAAGTTAACAGATATTCCTGAAAGCATTGGCTGCCTTACTGAACTCGACTACCTACAACTTGGTATGAATAAAATTGATTACTTACCGGAAAGTATCGGTCACTGCGCCAATATCAGGCACTTCGAAGTTTTCTCGAATGCGCTAACGAAAATTCCTTTACAATTAAAAAAAGTAAGCCATTTAGAAAGCTTGAATATTGCGGATAATCAGATCACACGGATAGAAAACGTGCCGGACCAGATTCATAGACTAAGTATTTATTCTAACCCTGTGGATTACATTAACCCACAGACATTGGAAAGATTCCAAGCCCTGATTGCTGAAAACTTCAATGAGTATCTATATGTGGACAGTTTACAATATGGAAATTTAGGACTACAGAAAAGTAGGTTTCAAAAAGATAAACTTAAAATTATTGACATCCCATCCGGCCAGATCTACTGGTCAAACTACAAAGACATGCCCATTGCATTAACAAAAAAATGGGGACTTCAGATAAGCCGCGATAGGAATACCGTCCATTAATTTCCTTTATATTCATAATGTTGGCGAGGATATTAAAGATAGCTGCTTTAAAGCATATTTACATCTCGCCAGGAATATATCAAAAGAGCGTTACTTCCGTTATTTACAGGGGTATAAGTCTTCGGGGGAATCGGTAAAATCCTGCCTTCTGATATTCAGCTTCACCATTTAGGTATTGCCCCCATAATCTACCAAGTCCAGATCTTTAAGCCCGGAAGACCACCGTTGATTTTCTATTTTCTACAGCCCGTTATCCCTTTATTATCCTAATTATTTCATCGGCTACCGCCTCAGGAGTTTTAAAAGTAACGTCAATCATCGAGCCTGCATTTTTGTACAAACATCTCCTAGCTTCATTAAACTCTGTTTTAATAAACCCGCTGATTGATGGATGATGTTTTTGTCTGTTGCCTCTTTCATAAATTACCTGAGGATCTCCTACTAATGCGAGAAGATTTTTAGACTGGTACCAACTATGGCTGACTGGAAGATTAATAGACCCAGCACCAACAACAATTATTAAATCAGAAGAAGCATCCTTCTCAATTTCTTCGATACCTTCTTTGGACAATGTAAAAAATTGCTCGTCTCCTACTTCCGCCAAGTGAGCAGAAAGAGATTTTACACCGATTTTCTGTCTTAAAAATTCATCAAGGTCAATGACCTTAATGCTGCTCTCCTTTGCTACAATACCACAGGCAGTGGTTTTACCCACACCACTGGGCCCTACCAAAAGGGAAATAGCCATAGTTATTCTATTTAAAATACTTTAAACTCCGAAGATCTTTAATTATAAATATGATTTCTGTCAGTATGCCTATGATGGAAAGAAAATCATTTGTCTGTTAAGGAATAGCAAATATCCCTCCCTCGTATTATACACCCGATCCCTATTAACCATAAATTTATAATTGCAAGCGCTATTAACCAGCAAAAGCAACATTGCCATATATCTATACATAATTGATCGATATCGACCTTCAAATTCCTATTTGGGCACACTCCAATCCACTCTTATTCCAAAACTCTCTATTCAGCGTCGTCTTCTTAAAATCAAAACAGCTTTCTATCTCTGACCCGTCTTAGCAGTATGTTATTAATCGGACTATCTTTCCGGAGTATTCCTTCTGAATAAAAATCTGAATACATGATATCAGCATTTTTAATTTTTGTCACGATTACAATATCCTCATTTACTCCATGCCCGACAGTATCCATCCATTTTTCTTTATCTAACTTGCTCCATTCCGAATATAAATCATCAAACTTCACTTTTGTATCGGCATCCCTAATCCATTTACCATTAACCAGACCAAACCTTCCAATATCAATAGTATTGGTGATAGTATCTAAAAAGAGTACGTAATTACAGATTCTGATTTTCTCTCCAGATTCATTGGCTTCCACGATATAAATATCACCACTGCAATTGCCATAATAAAAATTAAAAGTATGCAAGAACGTATAGCGCAGAGATTTCCGATTGATCATCGCTACATTGTCAATATCAAGATAGCTTTTGAAAGCTGAATCTTCGTTTAAATATAGGATTTCTGCCTGTTTATCTGAGGCCGTCTTTATCTGATTTTCGATGCTCTTTATCGTTGCCTTATTCCAACTTACAAACACTGAATCAGTACGTCTTAGCTCTATCTTCTGAGCGATTGCAACAACGGGCATTGCAAAAAATATCATCCAAATTTGGATCTTATATTTCATTTTACTTTTTGACTTTTTCATTTTCTTTATAGGGTTTCATTCTGGGTTTATCTCCTTGCTCAATCCTAATTTCAGTATCTTGTTCCCGAATAAGTTTCTCGCTTTTACTAATGATACCTTTCTTCTTTGTGTCAGGATCTATTAATGCCGGATCTTTAGTTTTGTCACGTGTACCTTGACTATTTTCACGACCATGCAACAACTCATGAGCAAGTCCGGATTGCGGAGATCTTCCATCAGACCCATCTGCATTCAATACTCCCTGCCCCTTATTGTCAGGATTAAAATAAACATTAGAACTTGTGCCACTACCATTTCCTGCATTTTCTTGATTGACAGCATAAGTAATGTTATCGTCTTTCGATTCCTGGACAGTAATTACTTTGTCTGTATTGATGAGATCAGTAATAAGTTGGGTGCCTTTTTCTTTACCTCCTGTTGATGAACCATTATCTAATGAAGTACCTTTCACTTCTGTAACTTTTCCATTTTCGTCCATCGATAAAATATTGCTAGAAAGTTTCTGCATTTCATTCAAGACTCTCTTCTGATATTCCGCGCTTCCCGCAACAATGATATCCAACGGGCCCATTCCATCTGGATCGATAAATCTAATCGGATTATCAAACGCATAATTATATGGCGAGTGTCTTCTCATTTTTTCTGATAAAGGATCTAAAACATGCCACCTTCCTATTTGCACATCATACATCCTCGCTCCATAGTCATACCACTCCAATCCACTTCCATCTCCAAACTCTTTATTCTGCAACTCCTTGCCATTATATTTGAGCCTATTTTCGGCATAGTTGGTACCTTTCAGCGCATTAGAAGATATCCCGGCCATTGTCAACCCAAACGGATAATAATGTGTTTCTTCCAACAGCGGTCCGGAATTAACTCCTAATATAATGTTATCAAAAAACACTGGCTCCGCGCTTTCATTGCTGGTATAAGCATACAAGAAACCAGTCTTCTTAATCACCATCTTATCCTGGCCCAATGTCTGCAACTCATCTGGCGTTGCTTTTACTTGTTTTAACCCGCTGTTTTCTCCTACTAATTTAAACTCATCGTCGAAGAGTACAAAATTAAGATACGCTTTCGGCCGATCTGCATTAGGTTGATCCGGCTCTTTCTCTTTCAGGCGGCGGTAGTCGTTGTTATAGAAATTACTGTTAAAAGGTGTCAGTTGATCAGAAGCAGCCTCGCCATGTGCACCATTGGCCTGTCCGGCATTCCCACTGAAGGCCTGCACCAGGTCGGCTACCATATTTTCCGCAGTGGCCACGGCTGATTTACCTTCTTTAGGGCCATTCGATTTGTAAAAAGCTTTGGCGCTCAGCTGAATGGTGTCACCGGCCATTACACGCAATACGATGGAAGGTCCGATTTTTTTACCAGCGCCCGTGGCAGTGAGCTTGGCTACAGAGGCATTCTGGCCCGCGCTTTCATCTGCCGGGTAACCTACCGGTTTATCGGTACGGGTATTATCGATATTGCTGAACAAGGCGGTTTCCGTGGCGGCTGCCGGGGCTTCCATGGTAGCGGCGTACATGGTAAAGTCGGTTTGGTCGGTCAATACCATACGCACATTGCCCAGGTGATCCTTTACAAAGTAATCGAAAGGATACTGGGTGGCCTGCCCTGTCTTAAATATCGGGCGTATACGACCTTCTTCATGTGCTAAAAACTGTAAGGTGTCGTTCTGGTAAGCAAAACCGCCGATGTAGTCGGTAACGGTCACTTTATCCGTACTGGTGGTTTTATCCGTTACAATCTTTCTCCACTTTACACCCGCGGCATCGTACAGGTACTTTATTCGCCCTTTGCCGGTGATCACGATGCTATCCGGCAGGTTGAGGTGGTTATAGGTGATGACCGTAATGTTTTTGTTGAGGTCTTTGATAAGATTGCCATTGGCATCGTAGTCGTAGTCATCGCCGCTATTGGTGCCGTTGATAAAATCTCCCAGCTTAGCGCTGGCCGTGTTGGCAGTATCTGCTACAGCAGCTAATTTGTTGCTGCTGGCCCGGTAAGTATAGGTAAGACGATCTATCATCGTTTTGCCGGTGCCTACCATCCCCATTTGGCTCATGGCCATGATATTGCCGTTGGCATCGTAGCCCAGGTTGCTCACAGAAAAATCCTTCTGGTCTACGGTCCAGTTGCTGCTACCACTGTTCTGCTGCGAAAAAGGCGCAGATGCCAGCCGATTCACTTTATCATAGCTATAACCATAGGCGCGCGCAATACCGTCGCTCTTACTCTTCCAGGTACTTCCTGCAATGTTTCCATTGTACTGCAAAGCGGTGAAGCCTGAGTCATAAGCCAGCGTTTGTCCAAACCAGTTAGCCGAACTGTTGGCGGTGCTTGCGTAAGCTTTGTTAATGCCTGTCAGCCAGCCACGGATATTATAATCGTATGTCAGCGTTTCCAGTTGTGAACTACCGGCGACGCCTAAACGCTTGGTTTTCAGTTGTCCCAACTCATCATAGGTATTTACCGCGATGGTTTTATCCAGGGTAGCACTGGCATCATTGAGCCTTTTCTTAACACTGGTGAGCCGGCCGGCTGCGTCGTAGTGCAGCATCGTTAATACCGTGGTTTGCGGAGAAAGGCTGCTACGGAGGTTTTTATGCCGCAGGTAAGTACTGAGCACCTTACCGTTAAAATCATACAGACTGGTCATGATATCCAATCCGCCATTGATATTCTCTGCCAATACCTGGATTACCCGTCCTTTATCGTTATAACAATTGGTGGTGGTTAACCATTGCCCGGTACCTAATACTCTTACTTTTGTACCGGTCACCAGTTCCTTCGTCAGGTTGCTGCGGGTAGCCGGCAGTGCTTCCGCATTAGGACTGCCATCTGCCTGCGGCTTAGTAATATCGCTGCTGGCATAGTTTTGCGCACCGGGGAAGGTATAATCGTCGTAGTAAGTATAGGTCAACGGTGTCAGGGAGTCCTTTGGGATATTCGCTAACGCGC